>JAJTJC010000025.1 GCA_021295155.1 Flavobacteriaceae bacterium D16
CTGCTCTTTGTTTCTTTAAAAAAAATTCGTGTCTTCTCTTTAAATTATATACCAAAATAAATTCCAGTATATAACCCTCATAATTTCCCAATATGTCAATGAACGTGTGGCGAGTCGCCACAGACAATTAATAACTATCTGTAACTAACTTTACGCCTTGTGGAGAATACCGGAGTCGAACCGGTGACCTCCTGCGTGCAAGGCAGGCGCTCTAGCCAGCTGAGCTAATTCCCCATATCCCTGTCAGTCGGCAAGTCTAATTGCCCTTGGCAGATATCGCGAATGCTCAACTTCCAGAATTTCCTTTCAATCTAATCAATGAACTTTAGCACTCCCCAGCCCTTAAGCTACGAAATACAACCCCGTAGTCTCCACGCCTATGGCGCGGCAAGCAGGCATCTCTGCCTTCTACTACTTCATCGTAGTCTCAGGCAGACTCGAACTGCCGACCTCTACATTATCAGTGTAGCGCTCTAACCAGCTGAGCTATGAGACTGTATCGCCCCATTACCACCTAACCGTTTGCAAAGCTCAGCTGGCTGAGCCCACGCACACGGCGTGGCAGGTATGAGACTGCTTTGATCTTATTTTTTAATAATGGCAGAAGAATTTATTTCCAAAACAACAAGGTAAAGGGACAAAACCTTTCAACTATCTCTACTGTATATAGTAACTTCTCTAGAAAGGAGGTGTTCCAGCCGCACCTTCCGGTACGGCTACCTTGTTACGACTTAGCCCTAGTTACCGGTCTTACCCTAGGCCGCTCCTTACGGTGACAGACTTCA
>JAJTJC010000027.1 GCA_021295155.1 Flavobacteriaceae bacterium D16
AGATCAGCAGTGGTATAGCTGGTTCCATCAGTAAAGTTCAGGGTGAAAGTACCATTACCATTATCTACAGTAGAAGCAATTCCATTTCCGTCAGCCCCATCAGCCCCGTCAGCCCCGTCAGCACCATTCGCGCCAGCAGGTCCGGCTGGTCCGGTAAGATCCGCAGTAGTATAGCTGGTCCCATCAGTAAAATTCAGGGTGAAAGTACCATTACCATTATCTACAGTAGAAGCAATTCCATTTCCGTCAGCCCCATCAGCCCCGTCAGCCCCGTCAGCACCATCCGCACCATTCGCGCCAGCAGGTCCGACTGGTCCGGTAAGATCCGCAGTAGTATAGCTGGTCCCATCAGTAAAATTCAGGGTGAAAGTACCATTACCATTATCTACAGTAGAAGCAATTCCGTTTCCATCCGCACCATCCGCACCGTTAGCCCCGTCAGCACCATTCGCACCAGCAGGTCCGGTAAGGTCAGCAGTGGTATAGCTGGTTCCATCAGTAAAGTTCAGGGTAAAAGTACCATTACCATTATCTACAGTAGAAGCAATTCCATTTCCGTCAGCCCCGTCAGCACCATCCGCACCGTTAGCACCATCCGCACCAGCAGGTCCGGTAAGATCAGCAGTGGTATAACTGGTTCCATCAGTAAAGTTCAGGGTGAAAGTACCATTACCATTATCTACAGTAGAAGCAATTCCGTTTCCATCAGCCCCGTCAGCACC
>JAJTJC010000026.1 GCA_021295155.1 Flavobacteriaceae bacterium D16
CCTGCAAATACTTCTCCGGCTCCTTTAACATACTGCCCTAACTTGGCACTTGTATTTACTGAAGTGTCAGGATTGTCGATGATGGTACCAACACCACCACCGAAGTTGCTGAATATGGTGTCATCGGCCGATTCGAAGTCATTGACCAAATCTCCACCGCAGTCTTCCAAGGAATTACCTCCGCCAGTACTTCCGTTGCTGCATAGTCTGATGTTGTCGAACTGTATCGTCCAGTCACCGCTGCCATCGCCTGCCGTACCATTGTCCATGATCAGCGTGATATCCGTAACGGTGCCAACATTACCTGCCACAGCACTGAAATCATAGGTAAGCGTCTCCCAGCCTGTTCCAGATGTCGGAAGTATAACCTCGATACCCGGGCCTTCCAACTTGAATAACAACTGTCTTACTGCTTGCGAGTTAACATCGATAGAGAATACACCTGCATTGAAATCAATATCGGGATCAACCGCTATGGTGATGCCTGCAAATACTTCTCCGGCTCCTTTAACATACTGCCCTAACTTGGCACTTGTATTTACTGAAGTGTCAGGATTGTCGATGATGGTACCAACACCACCACCGAAGTTGCTGAATATGGTGTCATCGGCCGATTCGAAGTCATTGACCAAATCTCCACCGCAGTCTTCCAAGGAATTACCTCCGCC
>JAJTJC010000024.1 GCA_021295155.1 Flavobacteriaceae bacterium D16
AATATCGTGGTCCTACAACCCCATTGTTGCCGAAACAACAATGGTTTGGGCTCTTCCGCTTTCGCTCGCCGCTACTCACAGAATCACTATTGTTTTCTCCTCCTCCGGCTACTTAGATGTTTCAGTTCACCGGGTTTGCTTCCTTTCGGATACTATACCTTCAGTATAGTGGGTTGCCCCATTCGGACATCTGCGGATCATATCGTATGTGCCAATCCCCGCAGCTTTTCGCAGCTTATCACGTCCTTCATCGCCTCTGAGAGCCTAGGCATCCCCCATACGCCCTTAACTAGCTTGTCGCCAATGCCTCGTATTCTAACGTATGGTACTCTGTATCGCTACAAAATACCTGCTCTTTGTTTCTTTAAAAAAAATTCGTGTCTTCTCTTTAAATTATATACCAAAATAAATTCCAGTATATAACCCTCATAATTTCCCAATATGTCAATGAACGTGTGGCGAGTCG
>JAJTJC010000009.1 GCA_021295155.1 Flavobacteriaceae bacterium D16
AGATAATGGTAATGGTACTTTCACCCTGAATTTTACTGATGGAACCAGTTATACTACTGCTGATCTTACTGGACCTGTAGGACCTGCTGGCGCGAATGGTGCTGACGGTGCTAACGGTGCGGATGGTGCGGATGGAAACGGAATTGCTTCTACTGTAGATAATGGTAATGGTACTTTCACCCTGAATTTTACTGATGGAACCAGTTATACCACTGCTGATCTTACCGGACCTGCTGGCGCGAATGGTGCTGACGGGGCTAACGGTGCTGACGGGGCTGATGGAAACGGAATTGCTTCTACTGTAGATAATGGTAATGGTACTTTCACCCTGAACTTTACTGATGGAACCAGTTATACCACTGCTGATCTTACCGGACCT
>JAJTJC010000022.1 GCA_021295155.1 Flavobacteriaceae bacterium D16
CTGCTCTTTGTTTCTTTAAAAAAAATTCGTGTCTTCTCTTTAAATTATATACCAAAATAAATTCCAGTATATAACCCTCATAATTTCCCAATATGTCAATGAACGTGTGGCGAGTCGTCACAGACAATTAATAACTATCTGTAACTAACTTTTACGCCTTGTGGAGAATACCGGAGTCGAACCGGTGACCTCCTGCGTGCAAGGCAGGCGCTCTAGCCAGCTGAGCTAATTCCCCATATCCCTGTCAGTCGGCAAGTCTAAATTGCCCTTGGCAGATATCGCGAATGCTCAACTTCCAGAATTTCCTTTCAATCTAATCAATGAACTTTAGCACTCCCCAGCCCTTAAGCTACGAAATACAACCCCGTAGTCTCCAC
>JAJTJC010000023.1 GCA_021295155.1 Flavobacteriaceae bacterium D16
GGATGGTACGATAACCACCTTTACGGAGACTACTTCTACTCTGGTAGATAATGGTAACGGTACCTTCACTTACACCAATGAGGATGGAGTAGCCACTACCTTTGATTCAAAGATCGCCACGGTAGTAGACAACACCGATGGCACCTATACCATCACAGATGACTTTGGTACATCAGTTACTATCGACACCAACAATACAGTCACCACATTGGTGGACAACGGAAATGGCAGCTTTACCTATACCTCAGAGGATGGTACGATAACCACCTTTACGGAGACTACCTCTACTTTGGTAGACAATGGTAACGGTACCTTCACTTACACCAATGAGGATGGAGTAGCCACTACCTTTGATTCAAAGATCGC
>JAJTJC010000021.1 GCA_021295155.1 Flavobacteriaceae bacterium D16
AGGACCTGCTGGCGCGAATGGTGCTGACGGTGCTAACGGAGCTGATGGAGTTGACGGGGCTGACGGAAACGGAATTGCTTCTACTGTAGATAATGGTAATGGTACTTTTACCCTGAACTTTACTGATGGAACCAGCTATACCACTGCGGATCTTACCGGACCTGCTGGTGCGGATGGTGCTGACGGTGCTAACGGTGCCGATGGTGCTGACGGGGCTGACGGAAACGGAATTGCTTCTACTGTAGATAATGGTAATGGTACTTTCACCCTGAACTTTACTGATGGAACTAGTTATACCACTGCTGATCTTACCGGACCTGTAGG
>JAJTJC010000018.1 GCA_021295155.1 Flavobacteriaceae bacterium D16
TGAAGTCTGTCACCGTAAGGAGCGGCCTAGGGTAAGACCGGTAACTAGGGCTAAGTCGTAACAAGGTAGCCGTACCGGAAGGTGCGGCTGGAACACCTCCTTTCTAGAGAAGTTACTGTATACAGTAGAGATAGTTGAAAGGTTTTGTCCCTTTACCTTGTTGTTTTGGAAATAAATTCTTCTGCCATTATTTAAAAAATAAGATCAAAGCAGTCTCATACCTGCCACGCCGTGTGCGTGGGCTCAGCCAGCTGAGCTTTGCAAACGGTTAGGTGGTAATGGGGCGATACAGTCTCATAGCTCAGCTG
>JAJTJC010000016.1 GCA_021295155.1 Flavobacteriaceae bacterium D16
TACCTCAGAGGATGGTACGATAACCACCTTTACGGAGACTACCTCTACTTTGGTAGACAATGGTAACGGTACCTTCACTTACACCAATGAGGATGGAGTAGCCACTACCTTTGATTCGAAGATCGCTACGGTAGTAGACAACACCGATGGTACCTATACCATCACAGATGACTTTGGTACCTCGGTTACTATCGACACCAACAATACAGTCACCACATTGGTGGATAACGGAAATGGCAGCTTTACCTATACCTCAGAGGATGGAACGGTAACCACCTTTAACGAAACCACTTCT
>JAJTJC010000036.1 GCA_021295155.1 Flavobacteriaceae bacterium D16
CCTCATTGTTTTGGAAATAATTCTTATTAAACTTCTCTATATCAACTATCCGAAAATAGCCAACATAAAAACGCTTGCTTCTGCCAAAATTTCAATGAACTTAGTTAATATCGCTCTGCTTCTTCTTCCTTTCTCCTATCTACATCCCTCGTAAAGCGGGTGCAAATATAGAGGACTTTTTTTGGTTGCACAACACTTCCTGAATTTTTTTTCTACAGTTTGAAATATGTTGTTAATAACCCTCAGCTAGAGAATAACTTAGGTAAAGAAATAATAGTAAATCAGGAGAAGAAATTCCACACTAAACCGAAGCGAATTACAAAATCACGGTAAGGATAATCGGGAGCTGAATAAAAGGAGTTGCCTGTAAATGAAGAATTGAAGTGCTCTGCCTTTAAATAAATTCGCGTTTGCCTCACCTTGGCATTTATAAAGAAATCCAACATAGGGAAGCCGCCTAGTTCCTCCCGGTTTTGTACATAAAATTCAGCGAGCAATGGATTATAGGCATCCATATAGTAACTGGTGAAGTACTTAAAGGTAATCCCAGTCTGTAAGTACATCGCCTTCTTAAATATATCATCAGAAAAATAAAGTGTATTGCGGGTCACCAGCTGCGGCAGGTTAAGGACATCCTCTGACTGGTCTACCTGTTGGTACATTACCGTATTGTTCAGTGCCCATTTGCGGTATCGGAATTCCTTGGCGTATTTCACCTTGAGGACATTTATGCTGTTGCCGGCCTGAAAAGGGCTAATAAAGGCATTCTCCGCTCCGGCCTCTATCGCCTCCGCACTCGCCGTTGATGCAAAATAACTGTAATTGTTCAACACACTGTACTTCAACTCCAGATTACCCCAAACCTGGGAAGTAAGATCAAACTGTAGACTGGTTAACTGCTGCTTTTCAAAAGTTGCATCGTTTTGCCAGTTGTAGTTCTCGTAATCGGATTGATATAAAAGATAGTTGTAATCAGGCAGACGGGAAGAGGCATGAAGACTGGCTCCAAAACTGTGCTTCTCGTTTATGGTATAATTGGCATTCGCAGTAAGGAAATAATCCGTGAGGGACCCTGCAAGGGTATAGGCTCCATTGCCTTTTAACCGGAATTTACCAATCGCTTTTTCATATTGAGCCCCTAAACTAATTTCTTCTCCATTGAGTCGATTGGCAATGGTCTGGTCTTCTGTAATTAATATACTGTTGAAATAGTAGTCGTAATTGTACAAATTCGCATAGCCTGTTAGTGTCCCTAATAGTCGGTTACTAAAACTGACTGCTACCTGGTTGGTAAATGTTTTGAGAGTGGCCTTATCGTCTATAGGACTCAGGAAAACGTCTCCAAAAAAATCCTGTTGGGCATCTTGCTCGAATTGATAATATTTGGTCTCATAATTAATGGTATGACCAAATGTCAAGGAGGTAGATTTTCGCCCCAGGGAATCCTGCGATGGTTTTACAAGAGCATACTGATGGTCCAGGTAATATCGCTTACCCAATACTTTGTTTGTGGCATTGGTAAAATTGACGTCGATCCGGGAGCGATCTGAAAATTCCGGATCCTTTGATTCAAATTGTAGTTCCTTCTCAGACAAACCCCCGTTCTCTTCCCCGATAATATCCTGTGCTGCAATATGAGCCCGAAACCGGTATCTGCCATTTTTGGTGATATAGTTAGCCGTAGTTCGGAAGTTTCCAGATTCTGCCTGGCTGAACTGATATTTACCCAGGGAACGAAATCCTTTGAAGGCAAGTGAAAAATTAAATCGCTGCGAAGTATTAACCGTCAACAGGGCATCCAGTAGCTGCCCCTGTTCGAAAGTCGTTTTAAAGAAGAGGTCCGTCATGGGAGTTGCCACATTGTAGTATTTCATATCCTCAATCTCTTCGTAATTAAAATGACGGGCACTAGCACCAATCCTGGGATATAGCTGGATACGGTCCAGATTTGCACCCAGCCGATTGTATGGCTGCCCTATATTCGAGAAAGGCATGAGTTCAAAATCGTCTTTCCGAAGATAATTATAACGGTACTCCTTCTGTATGGTTAGCGTAGTATCCAGATAGGTTGTATCCCTTTCATGGGAAATGATCTTGTAATTCTTTATGGTAATTTCTTCTACCCCTTTTTCAAGCGACCGGGATGGCTTTTTAAGTGGTTTTTGTTTGCTGCCGGTAGTGTCTTGAGGTTTCAACTTAAGTACCGGTTTGTCCTGAGCTGATAGTAATAGCCCAGAAATCATTAAAAGGAGCAGTAGGCAGTGTTTCATCGCTAAACGTAACGAAGGCAAAGGTAGTTTTTTTTAGTTACCCCATATGTGAAAGCCTTCTTAAGTCGCTTTAACAATCAATCAAGATGAAAGTTCCTATCCTCTGAAGCATTTTAACAAGGTATTTGGTCGCAAAAAATTGAATTATCGGTATATTTTTAAGATATTGAGCTCCCAAAAAATTGATATGATAAGAAAAGTACTTCTTCTACTTTTTCTATGCAGTTATGTTTCCTATGGACAAGTTGATCCGCAGTCTCCCAATGTAGATCCTGGAGATGCGTCAGGGCTCATATATTCGGATGAACCCGGTAAACCAGTCAATCTCTTCGAAGTAAAAGAAAAGATGGAAGCCTACTGGGCCGGTCGTGACCGCAACCGTAAGGGAAGTGGATATAAACCCTACAAACGCTGGGAAAATTACTGGATGCATTTTATAGACCAGAATGGAAACTTGCCAACGTCTAAAGAACTTTATGATTCCTGGCAATCCAAAGCATCTTCAGCCAAACCACCCAATCCCGTAAGCGACTGGTCGCCCATAGGCCCATTCAATCCGGGAACTCTTGGGAACCGACTGCCGGGAACCGGCAGGGTTAATGCCATTGCAATTGACCCCAACAATGCAGCTATTTGGTATGCAGGTGCACCCGCTGGAGGTATTTGGAAATCAACCAATGCGGGAGCAAGCTGGACCAACTTATTTGACAATTTCCCGCAGATAGGTGTTTCGGGAATCGCTATTGATCCTAATGATTCAAACACTATCTATATAGCCACAGGTGATGATGATGCTGCCGATTCTTACAGTATCGGCGTATTCAAATCTACAGATGGGGGACAAACCTGGAATGAAACAGGTTTAAACCCTTCAAACACCAATATTAGCTGGGTAATGAACGAAATAGTCATCGATCCCACAGATTCAAATACCCTTTGGGTAGGATCCAGTTTCGGTTTGTACAAAACCATAGATGGGGGAGACAATTGGGTACGTGTGCAGACCGGGTTCATTTCCGATTTTAAACTAAAGCCGGGAGATCCTGATACCGTATATGCAGTATCTAATGATCACATCGGTGGTGGCGGAAACGCTACTTCCTATTTCAAAACATCAGATGGGGGAGCTAGTTTTAGCCAAATGGATGATCCCTTATTGCCTACTTCCTGTGGCCGGGTAGTTTTGGGTGTTTCCCCGGCAGATCCTGAGGTACTCTATATTTTGACTGCCAACACTTCGGCAAATGATTTTACCTATCAGGGATTATATAAATCCATTAATAGTGGAGAAACCTTTGCGGAAAGTCCCAACACAACAGACATCATGGAATCCAGCCAGGCCTGGTTCGACCTTGCCCTCGAAGTTTCACCAACCAATGCGAATGAATTGTATATGGGTTGCCTCAACGTATGGAAAAGTATCAATGGAGGAAACAGCTGGAATAAACTTAATAACTGGTTTCGCAATGACGCAGCCTACACCCATGCAGATATTCATACCATTAAAATAATAAATGGAAATGTCTATGCGGGTACGGATGGTGGCCTGTATCTTTCTGAAAATGGAGGTGCCTCATTTACTGATGTTACTTCGAACATGGCCGTGACCCAATTCTATAAGATAGCCATTGCCGGTAGTAACAGTAATAAAATTTCCGGCGGCACACAGGATAATTCCGGTTTCGTTTTTAACAACAATTCATGGAATGTTTTTACGGGAGGTGATGGTATGGATTATGAATTCGATCCCAACAATACCAATATTATCTACGGGTTTTCACAAAATGGTGGGAACTTGTTTATAACCACGAATTCCGGACAATCCGTGACTGCTGTAGGCGCACCCCGGGACGATGAGGGCAACAGGATTAGTGGAAACTGGATTACACCGCTAGCCGTTGGCGGCGACAGTCAGGTTTACGCCGGTTTTGACGCTATCTACCGCCTCAACGGGAATGCCTGGGAAAAGCTAGCCACCATACCCGGTACCGATGGAGCCATCGAAGACATCGAAGTAGACCCAACCAATCCCCAGGTTATTTATGCAGCTGAGGGATCTTTTGTGCAGCGCAGTGAAGACGGTGGCCAAACCTTTAGCGCCTTTTTTAATGCAGGTGCTTTGATATCTGATATTGCCATAAATACAAATGATGGTTCTGCTATTTACGTAGCAACTTCCAGGAGGGTAGGAAGGTCTCAGACTTCCCAACAATCAGTTAACAGGAAGGTCTACAAAGTACCGGTTAATAATGGTATTGCCGGAAGGGAAATAGACATCACAGGAGACCTACCTACTGACCAGGCCTTTTTTGCCCTGGTACACCAGGGCAGGCATACAGACAATCCTGTATATGTGGGAACCAATCTTGGGGTGTATCGAATAGACGATACCCTGATCAATGAGACAGATGAATCACTGACCGTATGGGAAGAGTATTTCACCAACCTTCCAAGTGTGGCGGTAAGTGATTTGGAAATAAGTGTGGAAGATGAGGTGATTGTGGCTTCTACCTATGGTCGTGGAACCTGGAAATCGGCTATCCCCATCCAGGTTCAGGACGATGATATCCGCCTGGTATCTATTGCTCCCGAAGCCGAACGAATCCTTTGCGGGGAAATCATTCCGGACATCGTAGTGGAAAACAAGGGATTAAACCCCATAAACAGTATTGATATTACCTACCGGGTCAATGGAGGTGCCGATGTAAACCTTACTGAATCGGTAACACTTAATTCCGGGGAAACAACCACTGTCACCCTTCCTTCTCTAACTATAGGAACAGTAGGACCAGTAAACTTCGAAGTTGAGACAACTGTCACCAATGATGCATTTGCAGACAACAATGTTGTCAGTCAAACCTTCTTTGTGAACGACTTTGGCGTTGGAGATGCCCTGAATACATTTGAAGACGGAAGTGACGCGCTAATTAGTTATAACGATGTGGATCCGGAATCCAGTGTCTGGGAAAGGGGTACTCCTACTGGAACCTTACTGAATCAGGCAGCATCCGGAACCCAGGTATACGGCACCAATCTTGATGGCAACCATCCCGATGGGGTGAAGAGTTTTCTGGTGAGCAATTGCTACGAACTGTCTTCCATCCTGGCCCCAGTACTCAAATTTACGATGGCTTACGACCTTGAGGTCAATTTTGATATTGTCTTTGTGGAATATTCCACGGATGATGGTGCCAGCTGGAATGTTCTAGGGAATGTAAACAGTCAGCCCAACTGGTACAATAGTGACAGAACGAATGAAAACTCAGGAAATGACGATGATTGTCAGAACTGCCCTGGAGCGCAATGGACAGGAACTAATGCCACCTTAACAGAATATGCCTATGACTTTGTTGCTAATGCGGCTCTGGGTGAAACAGACCTGACCAATGAAGCCAATGTACTTTTCCGAATCGTTTTTCAATCCGATCCAAATCTTAACCAGGAAGGGGTGGTCATTGATGATTTTGTTGTGGAAGGTTTCCAGGATGATGATGATGACGATAACGATGGGGTACTGGATGTTGATGATAACTGCCCGCTAATTGGCAATGCCAATCAGCTCGATACGGATGCAGACGGTCTGGGTGACGCCTGCGATGATGATGATGACAATGATGGCGTTCTGGACGTTGATGACAACTGTCCGTTGGTGGCCAATGCCGATCAGGCAGATGCAGACGGGGACGGTATAGGGGATGTTTGCGATGAAGATGCCGACAATGACGGCGTACCCAATGATCTGGACCTATGTGATGACACCCCGGCAGGTACCGTTGTTGATGTAACCGGATGCCCTGTATTTAGCCTTCCTCCTGATAACTTCAGCATTCAGACTATCGGGGAATCCTGCAGAAACAGCAACAATGGCAGCATTAGCATTACAGCTGTTCAAAGCCTTGAGTATACAGCAACTGTTAGTGGGCCCAACACAGATGAGACGCTGAATTTCACTGATGCTTTGGAAATCTCCCCGCTTTCATCAGGGGAATACACGGTTTGTATTACTGTAGCGGGTCAGGCTGATTATGAAGTTTGTTACACGCTTATCGTGCCCCAACCCGAAGACTTATCCGTTTCTTCAAGGATCAGCTCGCTGGATAATCAGGTAATCCTGAGTCTAGCCGGAGGAAAAAAGTATACCATAAGGCTTAACAACGAAGTATTCGAGACAACAGACAATGAAATTACCCTGCCGTTAAGCAAAATAGAAAATACTTTAATGGTTAGTACGGATAAAGCTTGCCAGGGTACTTTTGAAGAAACCATATTCCTGAGTTCAAAATTACTGGTATACCCCAATCCGGTGGAAGGCAGTAATTTAAATATTTTCATGGGTGATAATGAATTAGAAGAGGTGGAAGTATCGCTATACACCCTAAATGGCGTTAAGGTTATGGGCAAAAAGTATACGCTTCTTAATCGTGAAGTCAGTCTAAACGTAGACCGTTTGGCAAGAGGAGTATACCTATTGAATATTCGTACAGAACGATCACTGGTGAACTACAAAATATTGCGTAAATGAATTGGAAATTAAGAATTAACATACTCTTGCTTGCAGCTCTAACGGCCTGCGGCGGAAGCGGGGACGAACCAGGCACGAATTCAGAGCCCGAACCGGATCCTATACCTGTTCCTTCGGCAGCAACACTCATTTTTCCCGAAGACAACAGTGAGTGCACCGAAGGTGATATAGTAAACGATTCCCAAAGTCAGGTTGTTTTTCAATGGAACGAATCCCAGAACACGGATTCTTACGAGGTAAACTTGAAAGACTTAAGTACCGATAATTTCGCAACAACAGTCTCCAATACGAATTCGGTCAGGATTACTCTGAAACGAGGTAACCCTTATGAGTGGTTTGTAGTATCAAGGGCTAATGGCACAAATGAAACAGCCACTAGTGAAACCTGGAAATTTTACAACGAGGGGCCTGGGATCGAGAATTACGCTCCCTTCCCTGCAGAGGCTGTAAGCCCGGAAAGGGGTGCCAGTTTGAGCGGGATTACCTCTGTAGATCTTTCCTGGACGGGAAGTGACGTAGATGATGACATAGTAGGATACGAAGTATTTCTGGACACCAACACAGACCCGATAACTTCAGTGGGCACGTCCACTGAGATGAATCTGGCGGGTGTCGCGGTGAGTGCAGGAAACGTATACTATTGGAAAGTGTTAACCCGAGATAGTCAGGGCAACCGTTCTACCTCTGAAGTCTTTCAATTCCGCGTAGACTAAAACTTTCACAAAACATTTACATTAAAAACCTGCAAATACGAGCTTTTTGCATGATTTTTGTTTATAACTATGAAATTAATCCAAGGAAAATAAAAAATGAGATTACTATCCAAAGCTATCTTTTCAGCAATTTTATTGCAAACTATTATTGTTAACGCTCAAGTCTCCGTAAATCTACCTACTGCCTATGTTCAGAATCAACTTGACGAATCAGGTATGCCGAAAGGTGTAATAGGATCGGCTTATGATAATGAAACATTTAACTATGGAAGTGTATTTGTTAAAGGAACGGAATCCTACAAGGCCTTATTAAGATATAACGGCTACAGGGATCAACTTGAGATGAAAAGCAGTGATAATACCATCACTGTGTTAATGAAACGTAACTACATTAATGCCAAAATTAACAATGAATTAATCACGATCAAGAAATTTGAAGACGGATCTCGAGAACGACAGGGTTATTTTATTGTTATTGCACAATACGGCGACTTTGCACTCCTACAGAGACGGCAGATTATTCTAAAGGAAGCGCAACAAGCTTCTTCCTCTTATACAAAGGACAAACCTGCAAGGTTTGAAAAAGATTACAATTACTATATGCTATTTAAGGAAGATGGGGTTGCAAAAAAGACGAGATTAAGTAAAAAATCAATTATCGAAGCCCTTCCATCGGAATATCAGGATAGGGCCAATTCGTTGTGTAAAAAGAATAAATGGAAATTAAAAACAGAAGCTGAAGTACGTTTATTACTTCAGAAACTGATTGAGACAGCATAGCGCGTTCAGTTTATACTGTTCGCAAGAATAATTAGGGTGTTGATTGAGTTTGATCAACACCTTTTTCTTTGTCCTGTACAATAAATTTCCCCTTACAACAGCACTGTTTTGAAATATGCCACCCGGATAAAACGGAAAAGAGGTTCAATCCTTTCAACATCAAGGCGAACCATTCCCTATGTATTTATATCCATTGGCCTAGATTAATTGGCACTTCTCTAAAATACCATACCCGTATCAAATTAATTCAAGAAACTGTTTATTCATTTAAACTACTAAGCATTAACCTCGGAGTATTTACGGAGTTTTTCTTCTATTTAAATACTACCGGCTATTTGTTCCCTGTTTAAACCTTTAAGCCGTGTCTTAAAAGAGTAGTGCCCTGGAAAGCTATAATAAGAAGAACAAGCTCAAACTAAAATCCGAACAAGAGGTACTCCAATTACTTGAGTATTACAATAAAATGTAATGAATTTTACAGTTGAAAAAACCGCTTAATGCTGTCGGGTTACTATCGACCTACCGCAGGATAAATTTCTATTATTGATATAAAACATTAGGAAAGCAAAGGGTCCACTTCATAGGGTAGAAAGTTACTATTCCATTAACCCCTATCCTTAGCAGCATACTTTTCTTTTGGATTAGGGCAAAAAGAAAAACCCGTGAACTAAATCACGGGTTTTATCTTTATTAGACTTTATAGTCTTACTGCTTTGTAAACGTAAATTGATAATCACCAAAATTCGCCAGAGGTCCTGTACATTGAATCACTCCATTATCCACATCATAGGACGAACCGGTGTATTCAAAGGTTGCAAACAATGCTACCGTTGGGAAACCGGCATCAAAATTTACTTCCCCATCACAGGTCAGGAAACTCATTACGGTTCCGTCAGGAATATACACATTAAATCCTGGGCTGTTATTGATCACCACCTTAGTTCCTGAAGGATCATTCGGTGCCAATGAAAGCTCTACCTGATAAACCTCTCCGAAGAAATCAGATAAACCAAGAGGTGAATTAACACCAGCTGTAAAGTTTTCAGATACATCGAATGTACCGACAAAGGCATCAATATCGATAGGACAGTCGTCATCAACAATTGTAATAACCCTGCTAACCCCGAAGTTTCCTTCACCTACAAGGCCAATCGGAACAGAAGCTCCGGTTAATTCAATGGTCACATCAATATTCCCATCTACAATAATATTAGGGACTATGCTTAGGGCGATATCAGCAGTAAATTCTCCCGCTGGAATCTCGAGGGTTCCTGATGCTGGTTCAACAGTATATCTGGAGGGGTCTGGAGATGTTACTGTGAAATCCACGGTAACACCATTACTATTCTCTCCACTTCCCAATTGAACTGTTGTGATCAACGGATCTGTGGCATCTTCTGTTATTATACCCGTAGCAGCATTTAACTGCACAAAACCATCTCCCACATCATATTGTCTATCATCCCCCAGATCCTCGCAGCTGATCCCGAAGAGGACAATGACTGAAAAAGTTAATATTTTTAAAACTTGTTTCATCTTTCTTTATTATTAGTATCCAGGATTCTGCTGTGTGCGCAATTCTGGATTTGCGTTAAACTCAATTTGCGGAATAGGAAAAGTAAACCTAAAATCGTCTGGTGATAGGCTACATTCATTAACTACAGCACAATCAATTGCATCGCGTACTACCTGTCTATTTCCACGAATACCCATACGTTTAAGATCTTTCCAACGATGTCCTTCAAAGGCTAATTCCAACCTTCTTTCATCCAGGATTGCTCCATAAGCCTCTGTTTGATTAGCATAAGTTGGCAAGTCGGTAGGAGAACCAAATCTTGCATCTCTCAACTGCTTAATTAAAGCTGCTGCGGAATTAGTAGCTCCGTTCAAGTTTCCTTGAGCTACTCGTGCTTCAGCTAAAATCAACAACATCTCAGCAGATCTGAACACCTTTAGGTCATTCATATTACCTATGCCTTCAGACCCTGGATATTTATAAACCACCAATATATCGAGATTAGGGTTTTGATTTGTCTCATAATCAGGATCTATTTCACTATCTGCGGCTACTAACACGTCATACCTAACATCAAAAGGATCGAGAGCGTTAAACAACGACCTGCCCACTTCTAAATATGGCCCACCTGTTATAGTAGCATTAGCAAAACTGTAAATTCCTCCTGCGTGACCTCCGGCCGTGGCTCCAGTTCCCTGAGCATCATAGTTATCGCCAATGGTTCTCTCTAACTTAAAGATGACCTCTGTATTGTCAACATCTTGAAAAATACCTTGATATTGAGCCCTGGTGGCAATAGGATATTTCGCTAAAAGCTCTGCGCTAAGTGTAGCAGCCGTTGCGTAATCCTGACGGTATGCTGCTATTCTAGCCCTAAAGGCATCTATTGCATCTTTATTGATCGTAGTAGGATCTGTAGTGTCATTAGAAAGTAATGACTCTGCCCGATCTAAATCAGCATTAATCAGATTGTAGAAATCAGCGTTGGTACTTCTAAGTAACAACTGATCGATAGTAGGAACAAAATCAACCAATATTGCTGCCAAAGCGCTGTCGTCTGCATAATCCGTGGAATAGTAAGACAATAGTTCAAAGTGCCCCCATGCCCTAAGGAAATAGGTTTGACCCAGAATAATGTTCTTTGTAGTTTGCTCACTTGCATCTTCTGCCTCAATCAACTCTGAAGCCTCGATTAATCGGTTAGCCGCATTGAGCAAATCATAATTTCTAGTCCAAAAATCATTAGTTATGGCGCTAGTTGGATTTATTACCAAACCGTATTCAGCTACACGCTGTCCTCCATTTTCGATTCCAATGGCCAGCTCATCCGTAAAGATACCGTTCCATAGAATTTCAGGAGTCAAATCCATGTTGTCATAAACACCTCTCAGACCTAAATTTAAGTCTTCAACTGTTTCAAAAGCTGCATCAGCATCGAGTCTCCCGGGCTGATCAATATCTATCGCATCCTCGCAGCCTACGGCAAGCACAAGCGATAATAAAGCGTAATATATTTTTCTAATTTTCATTGCTATTATTTTAAATACCTATTTCAAATCCAAGTGAAAGAATTCGTGGGGTAGGATATTCGTTCTGCTGAGAAGTTAACCCCTCTACATCAAATCCTCTCCACTTAGTAATCGTCAAGACATTCTCTCCGTTAAAAAAGATACCAAGTTTCTTGATTCCAGTTCCCTCAAGAAATTTCTGAGGAAAATTGTAACCAATAGCCAGGAACCTTAACCTTACATAATCAGCACTAAGCAAGAATCTATCAGAACTTACTCCTGCCTGGCCAGCAGCGTTTAAGTTGGCAGCAGTTAAACTTGGTACGCTAGTTACTCGATTATTAGGAGTCCAAGCATTCAACAAGTCTCTTGAGGTTCTAAACTGACCGATAGTATTTGGATTAACTCGACCATAATAATCAAAATCCAAATTATCAATACCTAAAGCGTAGTTGAACTGGGTCTGAACATAAAAACCTTTCCAATCAAAATTGAATCCAAAACTACCTAGCCAGTCCGGATATGGGTTCTTCCCTGTCCACACAGCATCTGTATCCAGATTGGGATTTTCTGTAACGTTGCCATCTGCATCCAGGAACAGCAGGTTACCATTTGCTGGATTGACACCTACATATCTTACTCTGAAATATTCATCCAGGATTCCTCCATTTCTACCAATACCAATAATCTCACCTTCATCATTTGGTATATCCTGCAATTCCGTCTCGTTATAGTTACCGACAAAATTCAGCGTAAATTTCATATCCTTATTTCGAATTACATCGTAATTCAAATTAAAGTCAACACCACGGTTGAAAAGTGAACCTGTGTTAGCATTCAAAGTAGTTACTGCATTAATTGCAGATACTGGTGTGCTTTGGAACAGATCTGTTGTTTCCTTTTCATAAACATCAACCGAACCTCTTAGCCTGCTATCAAAGACTTCAAAGTCAACACCAATATTGGTCTGCTTAACGGTCTCCCAGCGCAAAGTGGTATTTGGAATCTGTGTCAAAAACAGGGCATTCTGTCCTCGGTATCCTGGCCCGGTTCCAAATAGACTCCTGGTTAAATCAGGAGCACTAAAAACAGAAGTTCCAGTAATTCGCTGGTTACCAGCAGTCCCGATAGAAGCCCTCAGTTTCAAAACATTGAAAACGGACCCGTCCATGAAGGACTCGTTGCTGATGTTCCAACGGCCGGCAACAGACCAAAATGTTCCGTATCGATTTGATTCGGCAAAACGATAAGAAGCATCCCTTCTTACTGTACCTACTAAACCGTATTTCTCATCGAAATCATAGTCTGCCTGACCAAAATATGAGAACAATCCTGCGTCCCGCTTTGTAGCATTGGGCTGAGGAACAAAAAAGTCGTTCTCAGAGTTATCCACAATCCATCCGGCATCGTCCCCGGCTGCAAAAGTTCTGGGATCCAAACCGTTTTGTCGGAATCCAAAGTTTCTCAGGTGAGCCTTAAAATATTCTGTATAGGCACCAACGTTCAAAGAGTGCTTGCCCCATTGGTTATCATAAGTCAAAGAGGTAACCTGATTGTAGGTAAAGACCCTGTTTGATTGTTGGGTCTGACGACCATTGTAAGCCGCCCCAAAGAAAAAGTCATTCCAGTTTTCTGGAGCTTCTAAAGTCGTAACGAATTCACTAATGTAATCCATACTTCCAACTACATTCGCTCTCAAATTCTTAGCAACTTCATAGCTTGCATTAGCACTTGCTACAATTCGAACTTCTTCTTCTCTATTATCAAAAGTGTTCAAATAATCCAGAAGGAGTAAAGGTGTGTCAGCAAAGGTCCAATTTTGAGCTAGTAACTCAGATCCTGGATAATCATCAGGCGTGATATAGGTTACCGACTGATTTGCACCCAAAAGATAATTCCTGTTGATGGCACCAGTACCTACGGAGTTTGGCGAATTAGAAACAGAATAGTTAATGGTTAAATTTGTACCATAATTAAATCTCTCGTCTTCGCTTTTACCTGTAACGTTGTTTCTAAAGTTAAAACGCTTCAGGTCCGAATCTACAAGAACACCCTGCTGATCAAAGAAACCTATTGAGGTAAATTGAGTAGCTTTAGCACTACCACTTGAAAAAGTCATGGTGTGGTTCTGAGTTAACCCGTCACGGATAAAGAAATCAACCCAATCAAAGGTAGGCGCCGCAAGAATTTCAGCATCTGAAAGCCCTGCCCCACGACCGGTATTCAGTAGTTTCTCTATAGAAAGCTGTTCTTGGGAATTCATTAAATCATAATCATTCCCCGGTAGCGCACTAAACCCAGCTATACCCGTGTAATTAATTTGTAAAGCCTGGTCAAAGTTACCGGTACGTGTTTTGATAACAATAACCCCATTTGCTCCCCTGTTACCGTAGATTGCGGTAGCACCTGCATCTTTAAGTACAGAAATAGACTGGATGTCTTGTGGGTTCAATGACCTAAAGTTATCCTCGTCTACCGGAGCACCATCGATGATGAAAAGCGGTTCCGTGTTACCATTGATTGAGTTTACCCCACGTAATTGAACCTGAGAATTGGCCCCCGGCTGACCGGATGTAGTGGTAATGTTCAAACCGGCAACTTGTCCTGCCAGGGTTTGCACAACACTAGCATTTGGACGGTTCTTAATCGATTCATCAGCAGAAATGGTAACCTGCGCAATGGCAGATTTCGTTTTGGGTGCTGTACGGTATCCCTGAACAACTACCTCCGAGAGCTGCTCGGCATCATCCTCCATTTGGATGTTCATAGTAGAAGTGGAAGCCGAAATAGTTCGATTAACTGTTTTCTGGCCCAGGTAGCTGAATCGCAACACCTGACCTACATTAACTGTGATGGAGTAATTCCCATCAAAATCAGTCTGTGTCCCCGTAGAAGTTCCAACAACCACTACAGCTACACCAGGCAACGGTATTCCAGAAGAATCAGTCACATTACCTGAAACTGTCTTTTGCGCGAACGCAAAGGAAACGCAAAGCACCAATAAAGGTGTGAGCATCCTCGTAAGCTTTGATCTCATTTAATTAGTTTTTTGAATTAGTCAGAGGCAAATGTGCTAATATTTTGTTAACTATGCAAGAAAACTACGGGGCTCCGAAGGGTTTGTGTTAAAAAAAATAACATTATTACGAATATCTTACTTAAAATGTTAATACATTAAATTATACTTTGCGTTTTTTTTCTATTATTAGGTAGAATACAGTATACCTCCATAATAATTAATAATTATTAATAAAATGTTACAAGCTTTTCTGCATAGTCCGGCAGAGGCAGGTACAGATGAAGCAGGCCGAGGTTGTCTGGCGGGTCCGGTAACCGCCGCTGCTATAATTCTTAAGCCCGATTTTACCCACAAAACCCTCAATGATTCGAAATTATTATCGGAAAAGCAACGCATAAGACTGCAACCAATATTAAAGGAAGCAGCCCTCGCTTATGCCGTTGCCCATATTTTTCCGGAAACCATTGACCAGGTCAATATTCTCAATGCATCTTTTATGGCCATGCACCTGGCGCTGGATCAATTATCCCTTACTCCTGAACATATTATGGTTGACGGAAACAGGTTTACAAATTACAAGGAGATACCCCATACTTGTGTGGTTAAAGGAGACAGCAAATTCCTGCATATTGCGGCTGCATCTGTACTGGCCAAGACGGCACGTGACACCTACATGCAAGAAATCCATCAGCAATACCCCATGTATGGCTGGGATAAGAATAAAGGATACCCTACCGCAGCACACCGGGAAGCACTCAGAAAACATGGCCCCTGTGACTATCATCGAAAAAGCTTTCGCCTCTTACCCGAGCAATTGGAATTGAAATTTTAAACCTGTAAACCACAAAAAATAAGTGGGTAAAACCGGACCGCATCAGGCCAAAGAGTTTTTACCTTTGTTATCGATTTTGAATTTCAGTTAAGATGAGATACTCCTTTGTCCTGATTCTACTCTCCTTATTCCTTATATCCTGCTCTCCCCATTCTGAGCGCGATAACAAGCTCCAGCAGTTTATCCCGGAAGATGCCCATATACTGCTACAGGTACAGAACCTGTCTAATTTTAAAAGCAACCTGCGTAACTGTGAATACCTGTCCGGCTCAAATACCCATTCCCTGTTATCTCCCGAAGACACATCAAGGAGTTTGCTGAATCGTGTGGAGAGCGACAGCAGTGCCCTGATTAGCTTTACCAAACACAATAGTAAGGAAGAAATGCTGATCGCTACCTGGGCCGCCCCAGCAACAAAGAGCAATGATAGCATAGTTGCAGACCAAAGTGAAACCATAATAGTTAATGGTATGGCTATGCGAAGACACAAACAGGATAGCCTGGCCTGGTATTCTACACAGCTTGGCAACGTCCAACTATGGTCGTGGGAACCTGAGCTGCTGAGCAAACTTGTTCAGCAAGAACAAGCTGGTGATGCTGAGTTGGACAAACTGCTTAGCACTGCCAATAACCGAAGTTCAGCTTCCCTTTTCCGAAAATCCATTCCGGATTCTTATGTGCATTTTTTCCCTTTTACCAAAGAAGCCATTACTGCCGACACCCTTAGCCCTCTATGGCAGGTTATGGATCTGGAATTACGCAAAGGAGGCATTACCGGAAGCGGTGTGATCGTCAGTCCCGATTCTAACCGGACCTGGGCCGCTACCTTTGATAGTGAAACAGCTTTGGATAGCAGGATCACTTCCCTGGCTCCCCTGCAAACCGATGCTGTGGTTAGCTTTTCTATTGATTTGGATTCACCATCATTCGGGCTTGAAAAAGATTCCCTTGATTTAATAAACGAGGATGACCTCATTTACAGTTCAATAGCCTCTGCGGGGGTGATTTACCTCAACAAACAAAAATGGGTGGTTCTTGATCTGTTTGATGCATCGGGGGTTGAAAGCCGACTGGTACAACTTCAATTAAATTCAAGGCAGTTTCAGGGTAGTGAAATTATTGAGCTGAGCGATAGGCAGTTTCTTGACCCCTATATTAAAAAGGTAGTATCAGAATTCGAATCGCGATTTGTAACTCGTCTGGAGAACCAATTCATTTTTGCTGAGTCATCTGCCTCCCTGGAACGACTCCTACAGGACTATAACAAGGGCACTGTTTTTGAGCTGAGTGGCCTTTATGAAAATACAATCAACTATCAGTCGCGCGAAGCAACGCTCCAATTTACCGCCAATACAGAAGGTATGCTACGCCTGCTGCAGGAACCCCTGTTTGCCGGATTGAATGAAAAAGACTTATCCTTGTTCCCTGAGGGATATGCCTATTCCGGGCAACTGCTAAATGGTAGGGGTTATGTGCTTAACAATATCGCCATCAACCGGATTACAAAGAGAGCAGAGAGCAACACCACAACCGAAATATTCAGGCTGTCCCTGGATGCTGAGGCCGCCACTACCCCTCAATTTGTAATCAACCACCGAAATGGGAAAAAAGAGATCGTGGTGCAGGATGAAACCAATAAACTATACCTGATCTCCGGAGAGGGAAAAGTCCTCTGGAAAAAACAGCTGGATAGCAGAATCCAGGGAGAGGTTAAGCAGGTAGACCTTTATAAAAACGGACGCCTACAGCTCGCCTTTACCACTAATGACCAGTTTCTGGTTTTAGACAGAAACGGCAAAGAAGTAGCACCCTTCGCAATGAAATTCAAAGGGGGCAACCTAAATCCGTTGGCTGTGTTTGATTATGAGAACAATAGGAATTACCGGTTTGTGGTGACCCAGGGACGTAAGATCTATATGTATAATCGTCGCGGACAGACCGTAAGCGGCTATACCTATACAGAAGCTGAAGCAGCTGTTCTCCGGGAACCGCAGCATTTCCGAATTGGGAGCAGGGACTATTTGGTTTTTCAGTTAGAGAATGGTTCCCTCGAAATACGCAACCGGGTGGGCAAAACCCGTGTTCCTGTTGCACAACGCTTTACATTTTCGGACAACAAGGTATATCTGTACCTCAACCAATTTACCTTTACCGATGATTCTGGAAGGTTGTACTCCATTGATACCAAGGGTAAATTATCTGCCAGCAAGCTTAATCTCGATCCCCTGCACCGCATAGATGCCACCAGCAAGACCCTGGCTACCCTGGCAGAAAATATATTGACCATCAAAGGCAGGCCCATCACCCTGGATCTTGGGGTTTATACAGCTCCCAAAATTTTCTATATATACGATAAGATCTATGTGAGCGTCACCGACATCCAGGCCGAAAAGGTATACCTGTTCGACAGCCAGACCAAAGGAATTCCAGGTTTTCCGGTGTTTGGCACCGATGCCATGCGTTTGGACGATGTGGATAACAACCGAAGATTGGAACTTGTGACCAAAGGCCAGGACAACGACCTTATCCTGTATCGGATGAATTGATTAAGGGATAATCTTGAAAAATCACACCTAACTATTATTCCTTGTGTTATTTTCTCTGTAAGAGTTTTTTTAGTACATTTTAGCGCAACCAACTATTTTAAAAAAAATGAAAAACCTTATTTCAAAATTCCTTAAACTACTGCCGTTACTCGTCTTTTTTGCGGTAATTCCACCAACAGAAGCCCAAATCCTAAAAAAATTGAAAAAGCGGACCGAAAAGGCTGCAGAAGAAGCTGTACTCCAGAAAACAGAGGAGAAAGTGTATAAGGAAACCTCCAAAGGAATGGATAGCATCTTGAATCCCAAAACGGGGAAGAAGGAACCTGCACCCGCACCGGATACATCCAAACCATCAAAAGGAGATGATGACAAAAGTAAACAGGGAGGAAACACCGGAAGCGCTGATACTGGCTCCGCGGTCTTTGAAGTTTACAATAAATTCGATTTTGTGCCCGGAGAAAAAATAAAAGCTTTTGAGGATTTCTCAAGGGACGTCTTGGGAGATTTACCAGCTCGTTGGAATACTTCAAATTCTGTAGAGGTGGTTTCCCTTTCAAATCAGGAAGGAAAGTGGGCACAATTGGGCTTAGGGAAGGGCTCTTTTGTGCCTGATTTTACTGGCGTTCTGCCCGATAATTTCACCCTGGAATACGACCTGATAATCAATTACGACACTTCCATGGGAGGGTTCAAACCCATCATTATTGCCAATATTTCGGACATAGAAAATCCTAATTACGATTTAAACGACCAGACACCTGGCAAAAATGGAGCTTCCTTCCTTATTTATGGCGGAGTGGGGGATAAGGGCAAATTGGAATTTTACAAATATGCCGCAGACAAGAATCTGAACATGGAAACACCAAAAGATTTTTCAAAATACCAGTACCAAAACTGGGAAAAGGGAGAGCGCATGCATATTTCAATATGGAAGCAAGGCAGGCGCCTGCGTGTTTACCTTGACGAGGAGAAGGCATTTGACATACCCAGAGCATTTGAAGCTTCTGATCTTGCGAAAAGCTTTCGGTTTTATTCGAATATCCCGAAACAAAATACAAACTACTTTATCAGTAATGTACGTTTTGCAGAAGGGGCCACAGATATACGCAGTAAACTGCTGAATGAAGGCCGTCTGGTTACTTACGGAATTACCTTTGATAAAGGTAGCGCAAAGCTTAAACCGGAATCTTATGGGGTGTTGAAAAAAGTTGCCCAGGTATTAAATGAGAATTCATCTATTTCCATTGAAGTTATCGGACATACCGATGCAGATGGATCAGAGGCTTTTAATTTGGACTTGTCCGAAAAAAGGGCAAGATCGGTTTTAGTTGCCCTTAAAACTTCATTCAATGTAAACGGGGAACAATTAAAGGCAACGGGTAAAGGTGAGACAGAGCTTTTAAACTTTGATAATACCCCGGATGCACATGCCATAAATCGAAGGGTGGAATTTCAGATATTCAGATAATCCCATGAAAAGAACATACACACTTACCCTCGGGCTGTTTTTTATCGCCTTCACCACTCTTTTAGGACAACCGGAAAACGCTATGGGACAGGGTGACTCCGGTCAGCAGACCTCATCTCCAATTGATGGGACCTGGACACGTGTTGCAGGTAATAACTCCCGAGCCAATGGAATGAAGGTGAAAATAGCTTCTTCCAGAGGAATTATGATAGATGCGGCCAAAACAAGGCTGAAAAAAGGTGACCTTAAGTGGAAAAACATTCGCCAAACCGGAAAGAACACTTTTGAACACCAGGAACTTGGAAGCAACTACAGCTATTACGATGGGCGTATGACCTACAATGGAGGTGACACCCTCTATATTTCGGTAGGTGCCAGTGGCCAGGGGAATCAGCAGCTTTGGATAAGGCCTGCTGGAAGCACTTCCCTTGCTCCCTTGAAGAATTCTTCCAATGAGTTATCATCTGTTGGTTCTATAATGCAAAAAGCCAGTGAACAAAAACCGGTTATTGCATATGGTTACCAGGGAGAAGCCATCCTTTTGAATTCAAATCGACGTTATCAGGCGAATGATAAAGTGCCAGAAGAACTAAAACAAGTCCTTTTTAGTTTTCTTCAAAAAGGCAATGTTATTACTGATATTGAGTTTAATCCGGCTGGTGGCTGGGTTATTGCTACCAATAAACAGGTTTTTGCAAGGAATGTTGGAGGATCATTTCTAAATATGGCATCTGAAGTCTACAAGGCCGGGAAGTATGTTAGCGACCTTGAATTTAATCCGGAAAACTGGGATTCGAAACGAGGTTTCAGATTTGCAGACAATACCGGGAACGTATATTCGGATGAAAAGATAAGCATCAACTTTGACCGAAGGGATGAGATCCAACCCCTTCCCAGGGAAACCCAGGAGGATAATCCAATCAAGGGAAAACGGATACGTTATACGTTTCGCTATGATTGGTTATCTGTGATAGAATCCAATGATCTTGGCTTAGTTGTTAAAGGTCTTGATTTATATGGTCACGGCGACCTTGAATTTTGGGTTGCTCACGACGGAATTACGATACGAATGGACAAATATTGCGATTTCAGTACAGGAACTGCGGATAGATATAAAGGAGAAGTTTTCAATATAGAGCGTGCAAATGCAGTTACGCTGAAAATTTCCGAGGCAATAGCCCTTTCTCAAAACGAGGTTGTCATAAATATTGATCTTGATAAAGATTTCAATGGCCTTTCATTGAAAGAATTTGAGGCCGGAGCTTATTTGGATTTAGAATTGAGAATGTCAGAGGCCGACCTTACCTTAAGCGTAGTAGGCCTTATCGATGAAGACTATGCTGATGATAGATTTCCGGTGGTTAGAAAACGTATATACCTGGAGGAAGCTGATATTAAACCTATGAGGTCGAGCATCTTATATAGCGTTGCCCGAGCTAGTATAGCAAATGAAAGCAATGAGAGTATTATGAAAACCCGTTATAAAGATGATGAAATTGCTGTTTCTTATAGTCTTGTCCGGGAAATACTGGAATAGGGCGAGTAAATTTTCTGATAACGACATCCCTAAGGGAAAAGCCCAAAACCGCAGAGCTGAATTCATTAAACAATAAGATACCATGAAAAAATTACACCTAAACTTATTATCCTTAATCACTTTCGCACTGCTATTATTACCCGTTTCCTTGAGTGCCCAGGTCTGTAATGACTTTTTTCCTTTAAAAGATGGGGTACGGATGGAGTATACCATGTATGGCAAAAAGGGTAAGGTGGAAGGCTCACAATGGCAGGAGTTCAGAAACGTTCAGGAAACCGTCGACGGGATAGAGGCTGAAGTCCATATGGGATTCAGCGATGCCAAGGGTAAAAATCCATATGAAAATTCTTACAAGATGACATGTGAAGGGAATACCGTCCGTATTGATTACGAATCGCTTATTTCCCCCCAGATGCTGGAGCAATATGGAGACGCCGAGGTAGAAATTACGGGCACTGATGTAGAATGGCCCAGCAATTTAGAAACAGGAATGGAGCTTCCCGATGCCAACGTTAAAATGAAAATCAATATGGGGGGTATGAATATGAACATGGAAGTAGATATCACCGATCGCAAAGTGGAGAAGGTAGAAACCATTACAGTACCCGCAGGCTCTTTCGAGTGCTACGTGATCTACAGCAACAGCTACTCCAAAATGATGATGGTAAATCAGAACTTCCCCAGCCGCAGCTGGCTTGCCAAAGGAGTTGGCATGGTAAAAACGGAAAGCTATAATAAAAAAGGAAAGTTAATCAATACTATGGTACTCAGCTCCATATCGAAATAAATTCATATAATACTATAACTGCAAACCGAGGGACTATCCTTCGGTTTTCTGTTTTTGGAGATGGGCTTCAAACAACCCTTCAAAATGGCGTAACAGCTTCTGTTTGACCTCCTCTACATCTACCTCAGCTTTTCCCAATTCCACATTCAGGGAAGTAACCGCCTTATCCTTAATCCCACAAGGAATCATATGGTCAAAATAGCCCAGGTCCGTATTGATGTTAAAAGCAAAGCCATGCATGGTTACCCAACGGCTGGCACGAACGCCCATGGCACATATCTTTCTGGCAAAAGGCGTACCCACATCCAGCCAAACCCCGGTTTCTCCCTCAGAGCGTTCTCCTTTAAGGCCGTATTCGGCCAGGCTAAGGATAATCATTTCCTCAAGTAACCGAAGGTATTTATGGATATCGGTAAAGAAGTTATCCAGGTCCAGGATGGGATAGCCCACAATCTGCCCTGGGCCGTGGTAGGTGATGTCTCCTCCCCGGTTGATCTTGTAGAACTTGGCCCCTTTTTTGGCCAGCTCGGCTTCAGCGACGAGCAGGTTCTCAATATTCCCACTCTTACCCAAGGTATACACATGCGGGTGTTCTACAAAGAGCAAATAGTTGGGCGTACGTTCTTCTAATCCCTGACGTCTGTTCCGGATCTTAATATCCAGAACCTGCTGGAATAGGTTTTCCTGGTAGTCCCAGGTTTCTTTATAATCGCGAAGGCCCAGTTCCTGAAAAGTTACCTGCTTGTTCATCACGGCAAAGATACAACGCTCAATTGGGATTATTGAGGATGATCAGGGCCGCGATAACTCCGGGTACCCATCCACAAAGCGTAAGGAGAAAAACAATTATAAAGGAACCGCATCCCTTTCCAATTACGGACAAGGGCGGAAATATAATGGCCAGTAAGACCCTTAAAAAACTCATTTGGGGTATGTTGATTGATGTACTTATGTGTCGGTTATTTGATGAAAATGTTACAATTTCTTTTAATTTTATACTCCTCAAATGACTTGATATGAAATTTTTTTTCCTTACCACTCTTATATGCTTACTCTCATCCTGCGCAGATGCGCAAAGCCCTATCAAGGAAATACAGTTAGATACCGGTGAATATATCCTGCTTGGGGCCATAAAAAAAGAGGCATTGCAAACAGGGACATACGGCGACTGGTATACTTCCTATTATGCCGAATACCAAACGGATGATACGCTCATCGACAAGTTTCAAAATGAACTAAAAGCATATGATATCCTTTTGTTTATGGGCACCTGGTGCAGTGACAGCCAGAGGGAGGTCCCCAGGTTTATAAAAATCCTGGAAAAAGCAGGATTCCCAGAAGACCAACTTAAAATTGTAGCCCTGGACAAACGAGATGAATTCTATAAAAAGAGTCCCGGTGGTGAAGAATGGGGGCTTAACATCAACTTGGTCCCCACCTTTATCTTTCTAAAAGAGGGTAAAGAGGTAGGGCGTATTGTTGAATTTCCTGACAATACCCTGGAAATGGATATGCAAGCTATCGTTACGAACAAATAATAGATTAAAAAAAAAAGACCCCCCTGCCTGAAGGGTCTTTTTTAATCATAATCTTGAGTAGTAGCTGTTCTGAATTTTAACGCGAATCTTTATCGTCGGTTGGCTGGCATATTTCTTCCAGTGTATCCTCAATATCGCCGGGGGTACTCATAATTTTCATAAAGGTTCCCATGGTTAAATCGGGCCAGTGAAGTGCAATCCGATATTTCCCATGAAGCATGGTAGCCTCCTTGTTTTGAAGGATTATCTCATAAGGCATGGCCGCAGCATGCTCCTCTCCTATTTTAGGAAGGAAATGGGATTCCCCATCCTCAGTGCTTTTTAATCCAACCCCAAAGACCGCTACTTTTTTGTCCGGATATACCAATTGATAAACCTCTTGCGTATTTCCTTTTTTCGCTTTGAGATTTTGCCTGATAACCCTCAACCCTTCTTCAAAGGAAGCATACTCCCCAAGCGTCTCAGGGTCCGTAAAATAAGGCATCATAATCTTGTAGTGGTATTTCTTCAATTTGTCTGCCTTAACCGTACCGCCAAAAGGAACGAACTCCTTACCTACAGCAGTCAGGGCACTTTTAAGATCGTAAGAGAACTTATCAAATATCTTTTTATACGTATTAAAATCATCCATTAAATAAGCCCTGAGTATGTAATCGGGATTCGTATAGGAAACGGTTACTTTACCTGATTTTTCAACAAGCCCAACTTTCATTACTGCCCCAAGGGCACCCCGGTCTGCAACCTTAACAGCGGTATTTTTAAGATCATTTCTTGTAAACGCAATAACTTTTAAGGAGTTCTTATTACCTGGTTTATAGGTGCCCAATACCTTAAAGTTATTTTGCTGTAGTGCATCAATTACCTTTTCAGAAAGAGCCGGTATGGATTCCTGGGTTTCAGTGACCTTAATGTAGGGGGACAGGTCCTGGCTCATTAGATTTAAACTTCCACCTATTAGCAGGAAGATCCCGGTTATTAGACTTTTCATTTTAGCGTGTATTTATATATGAATTAAACAGTTTTTGACATCTTTTACGGGATTCCCCTTGAGCTAATTGTCAAGAAATCCACAGGCTTTTCTAAATACCTGGTCCAGGCAACAAAAGAAGGTATCTCAGGGCTGATATTCTATGATTTTTATCATAAGTGGCGGGACATTACCGCCAAAAACAAGGTTTAAACCCTATGGAGCTTTCCGCTTTCTTTAAATAATGTAATTTTGCGGCTCAAATCGTTATGAGATGCAACTTTCTGAGCAGGAAATCGTAAGAAGACAAAAATTAGAGCAACTCAGGAATATGGGCATAGACCCCTATCCTGCAGCGCTTTACCCGGTTGACACTAACTCAACCGGAATACGGGAAAACTATGAGGACGGTAAAAAGGTGGTTATTGCCGGAAGGTTGATGTCAAGAAGGATACAGGGAAAGGCCTCTTTTGCCGAACTCCAGGATAGTGAAGGGCGTATCCAAGTGTACTTTAACCGGGATGAAATTTGTACGGGAGAGGATAAAAGCCTGTACAATGATGTGTATAAAAAACTGCTGGACATAGGGGATATCATTGGAATTGAGGGAGAGCTGTTTACCACCAAGGTGGGTGAAAAAACAGTGATGGTTAAGGATTTTACCCTTTTGAGCAAATCTTTACGCCCCCTA
This sequence comes from Flavobacteriaceae bacterium D16, assembly GCA_021295155.1. Taxonomy (GTDB): domain Bacteria; phylum Bacteroidota; class Bacteroidia; order Flavobacteriales; family Flavobacteriaceae; genus Lentiprolixibacter. The sequence continues at coordinate 24,695 of JAJTJC010000036.1, forward strand.
CCCCTGCCCAAAGTAGACGCCGAGGGCAATGTTTATGACGAGTTCTCAGATCCGGAGCTGCGCTACCGGCAACGTTACGTGGACCTGGCCGTTAATCCTTCGGTTAGGGATACATTTATCAAAAGGACAAAGATTACGAATAGTATCAGGGAATTCCTGAACAACAAAGGATACCTGGAGGTGGAAACCCCTGTTTTACAACCTATACCGGGCGGCGCGGCGGCCAGGCCATTTATTACCCACCATAACGCCCTGGACATCCCCCTATACCTTCGTATTGCCAACGAATTGTACCTGAAAAGGCTTATTGTTGGCGGATTTGACGGGGTTTATGAGTTTTCCAAGGACTTCCGCAATGAAGGGATGGACCGGACCCACAATCCGGAGTTTACCATTATGGAGCTCTATGTGGCCTACAAGGATTATCACTGGATGATGGACCTCACCGAAGAATTATTGGAAAAAGTGGCGCTTGATGCCAATGGGAGTACCAAAACCATGATGGGAGAGCAGGAAATCGATTTCAAGGCCCCCTATCCACGGATCCCTATTTTGGAAGCTGTAAAAAAATACACCGGTTATGACATTGCCGGTATGGATGAGGCTGAACTGCGGGAAGTGGCCAAAAAGCTCGATATAGCGGTTGATGAGACCATGGGAATTGGGAAACTCATTGACGAAATCTTCGGGGAAAAGTGCGAAGCCCACTTTGTACAGCCCACTTTTATCATAGATTACCCCAAGGAAATGAGCCCGCTAACCAAGGAACATCGCAACAATCCCGGACTTACGGAACGTTTTGAGCTTATTATCAATGGCAAGGAGATTGCCAATGCCTATTCGGAGTTGAATGATCCCATTGATCAGCGGGAACGCTTTGAAGAACAGCTAAGGCTCTCCGAGAAAGGAGATGACGAGGCGATGTTTATTGATCAGGATTTCCTTCGTGCCCTGGAATACGGCATGCCTCCAACCTCAGGTATAGGCATCGGAATAGATAGGCTGGTAATGCTGCTTACCAATAATTCATCTATACAGGAAGTACTATTCTTTCCGCAGATGCGCCCTGAGAAAAAACCCTTGCAACTCAAGGACAACGAAAAAAGTATTCTGGAAGCCCTCAAGCCTAGTAAAAACATGCCTTTAGCTGATTTAAAAGCTGCAGCCGGCCTTAGTAACAAAGCCTGGGACAAAGGCATTAAGGCATTGGGAAAATTAGGTCTGGTGAAAGTGGTTAAGGAAGGAGAAGTGCTTACTTGCGTGCTACAGGACTAGTCTTAAGTACATTTTTGTTTTAAGCTTTTATTAACTTACTTATTATCAATATGTTAATAGATACTGCGTTTCATCGAATCCTGGCAATTTGGTGAAATAAAGGTCCTATCTCCTACGTTTTATAATGGCGAAATTCCCAAAGCGCTGTTATGAAGAAAAACTACCTGCTTATACTTTTTGCTTTTTTTCTAGTCTTTTGTTCAAAAGATAGCCTGGATGATGATAATCCTGAATCAGAAGAAGCGGTTCTTGAGGCCTGCTTCGAGATGAGCCAGGAAACCATATTGACAGGTGAAATCCTGCAAATTACCAGTTGTTCGAAAGGAGCAACCGAATTCCTGTATGATTTTGGCAATGGGGATGCCAGTACCAAGGAAAACCCGGTTATCACTTATAGCGAAGAAGGCACCTATGCCATTTCCTTGACGGTTTCCAACGAAAAGGGTAAAACCAGTTCCTATGACCGTGATATAACAGTAGTTTCTAACGAAGGGTTTTACATTTATCCGGATATTGACGAAGGTTTCTCTTCTCTTCCTCTGGAACTTGGGGTAAATCCCAATACCGGGAATCGGTATTATATTGAATTGCTGGAGGACGAAATTGGCTCAGGCGGCTCCAAATTCTATTACCGGGAACTAGCTGAAGACCTAAGTTCCGAAGGGCAGTACCTTGCCGATAAGCCTTATAATTGTAATTCGGCCTTCGTAAATTTCTTCCCTAGTGGAAAACAGAACTTTGTCTTCCCCAGGACCCTGAATAGCCTCTACGGCACACAGGAAATAACTTATGACATGGCCTGGGCTTTTCTAAATGGAATCCAATCGGCCAAAAAACACAGCTATGGAGTACTGGAGGCAGAGGGCAACTTCCTTTATTATGGTACAGAGAAACCTGCAGACTTTCATCGTGCTGCCATAGAAATACGCAATACCAATGGAGATGCGTTTGAGGTTAACGCTACGGATGTGCCAGAACATGAAAATGCTACCATTGGGGATATGATCGCCATAGCGGGTGGCTTTGTAGCCTTTGGAGGAGTTTTCCAGGCCAATACAACCCCGCCCTACATCTCTGCTTATTATCCGATTCTGATGTACTATGATACCTCCTATACCATGACCTCCTACGTGGTATTTGAAGAAAGTGCGATCACCGGAGTGATTAATTCAAGTGATGACCTTAATGGAAGTTTCCACCTCGAAAAGCTTTCCAATGGCAACCTGGTGATGTACGCCATGGGAGAATTATGGGTAACAGATGCTACCGGGAACACCCTGTTTACCCAGTATTTTGAAGATACATCCAATAATCAGGCTCTTGTAAACCTGGGAGCTAATTTCATTATTTCGACCAAGGATTATCTTAAAAAGTATGATTCTACCGGCTCGTTGATCAAGGAACTGAAATACGGAGGCCAATACCTGCCTGAAATTCTACAGGATGGTGATTCACTATTCTTTGTAGCAGGTTATGAAGAGGGTGAATATATCAAAACCTTCTATGGAAGCACCGATCTGGATCTTAACCTGATTTCCTTAGAGGAATAACCAAAACACAATTAATTACAGGATACTACAACCTCAATTTTTAAAAGCAAGGGAAAAACAATAGCTTAGACCCTAAATTCAACCTATGGGTCTGAGCAGGAAATTGGGGCTGGTGGCAGGCCCATTACTTTTTATGCTGATAATTAACCTCCCGGTGCTGCTGGAAGGATATGAGCTGGCTAATTCCGTTATTGCGGTTGCCGCCTGGATGATTATTTGGTGGATTACCGAAGCCGTTTCCATATCGGTTACCGCTTTACTTCCCCTAATCCTGTTTCCCCTGCTTAATGTTATGTCCATTGTAGATGTGGGTGCCAACTATGGGAGTCCCATAATTTTCCTCTTTTTTGGAGGTTTTGTTTTAGCCCTGGCACTGGAAAAAGTAAACCTGCATCGTCGTATCGCCTTAAATATTATTCGCCTAACCGGTACCACACCTAACAAGGTAGTTCTCGGTTTTATGATCGCTACGGCCTCATTGAGCATGTGGATCAGTAATACGGCCAGTACCGTAGTAATGCTCCCGATAGCCATGTCAGTTATTAGTCTGCTTATTGATGATGCCGATGGGTTTACCAAAAACGACCAGAACTTTGCCCTTAGCGTAATGCTGGGAATCGCTTTTTCCGCGAATGCCGGAGGCATAGCAACGGTAATAGGCACACCCCCGAATTCTGTGCTTATTGGTTTACTGGAAAATGAGTATAATATTGAAGTGTCCTTCCTGAAATGGATGACCCTTGGTCTCCCGTTTTCTATAATCCTGGTTACCATTTGCTATGTGGTACTCGTCAAGTGGATGTTTCCAAACAAACAGTTGACCTTTGCAGCTTCCCGAGAAGTAATCGGACAGGAGCTCGCCAAATTGGGGCCTACTTCCGGAAGGGAGAAAATGGTGCTCGTTATTTTTGGAATAACCGTATTCCTTTGGATCTTCAGAACCCTTATCAACAAGCTCATCCCCGGACTGGGGCTTTCAGATACCGTCATAAGTGTTATGGGTGCCGTTGCCCTATTTGCAGTTCCCTATAATTACAAAAGAAATGATTTCATCCTTAGATGGGCAGATACCCAGCGCTTAGCCTGGGGGATATTACTTCTGTTCGGAGGCGGACTGGCACTTGCCAAGGGGATGTCTGCCAGCGGGGTAGTAGATGTAGTGTCACAGGCCATAGCAACCAGTGAAATCAGCATCCTTTTCACGGCTTCTTTGCTGATACTGCTGATGCTTTTTATGACCGAGTTGATGAGCAATGTGGCTCTGGTTGCCGTTCTGGCGCCCGTTGTAGCAGGTATAGCTATTGGGCTGGACATTCCTATGATGCATCTGCTTATACCCGTAACCATAGCCAGTAGCTGCGCATTTATGCTCCCTATGGCTACTCCGCCCAACGCTATTGTATTTGCCAGTGGTTATGTCAAAGTCCACCAAATGGCCCGGGTAGGAATCATACTCAATCTGATCTCGGTAGGCTTGCTGATCCTTTTATTTCAATATGTGGTACCATTGCTTTTTTAGCATAAAAAAACCCGGCTTAAAAAGCCGGGTCCCTAATTCAAAAAACTTGTTCTGGGATTAAGAAGCGGATACCGCGCTAAACCCTTCTGGTAAATAGTCCTTAATATCAAAGTTGAAATCAATTTCTTCCTCCTCCTCAATATACTCAATAGTATTCAGGTCGAAGTACTTTTTATAAGGATCAAAATACCTTGGTAAATACTGCTTAACATCAAAGTCAAACTGCACTGGTACTTCCTCTTCAATATAGGAAATATCCATAAAGTTCTGCGGGTGTGCATAAGCATTGAATCCTTCAGGCAAATACAAAGATGTATCAAACCCTAGTTTAACCGGCTTTACTTCTTCAATAAAGACCACAGGTTCGGAATCGATCTGCTTTATAATTGTTGGAGAATTCCCAGTCTGAGCTCCAAGCACCAACACTGTAGAAACCAGTGTCATAATTCCTGTTAAAATCTCTCTTCTCATTTTATTTAATTTAAATTTGGTACAAAGATACAACCCCTTTTTAGTGTTATTATTGCCCTTCTGAATTCCTTAACAATTGCTTTTGATAGCAATAAAAACGGGCTATTTAACATTTGTGATCAAACATTGCGAACTTCTCATTCCCGGCATCAAAACATTGCTGAGATAGCATTTAAAATCACCCGGCATTGCCAAGTTGATTTTTGAGGAATTTGTGTTAAATTTTTGTTAATATGATTAAATACCCGCTGTGATAAGCTCAAGAATTGACGCAAAAAAATAAAGCCCTGAAAACAGGGCCTTATTGCTGACTAATCAAAATACTGATAGAAGATGAGATTTATTCTATCGTATACTAGCTATATGGAGTAGGGATTGAATCCCTCAGGTAAAAAGTCGGCCGGATCGAAATCTAACTCTATCTCTTCATCTTCCTCGATATACTCCACGGAGTCCAAATCGAAAACATAAGTCTCGTAAGGGTTAAAGCCTTCGGGCAGATAGGCCGCTGTATCAAATCCAAGGTCAATTACCTCTTCCTCCTCCATGTAGTTGATCCCTTCAATACCTTCTGGTGCCGCGTAGGCGTTAAAATTTTCAGGCAGGTATTCAGTAGTATCAAATCCCAGGTCTAATTCATCTTCCTCTATAAAGGGTACATTGTCCAGGTCTACATATACCTCATTGGCATCAAAGCCTTCTGGCAAATAGTCACGGGTATCAAATCCCAGGTCAACGATCTCTTCTTCTTCGATAAAGACGATTTCATTCAAATCCAATTCTCTTTTAGAACTGGTAAGGTTCCTACCTATCAACTTGGGTGCTGTTATGGGAGTAGCCGCTTCGCTAGTGTAATCTTCGATGACTTTTACTTCCGCATTTACTTCACCCAAAACCACTTCTTGATAAGTGCATTCTGTTGTGGCGATCTCTTCTTGCGGCGTGGTGGTTGTGCTTAACATAACCAATCCACAAACTAGTAATATCTTGTTCATTTTTTAAGTTGATTGCTTGCCTTGTCGGTTCAGCGATTATTAATTGTTGTTTGATTATAAGACGGAATAAAAACATCTTTGTTACAGATATATCACATATTTAACAGCTAATTATGAGGTTTAAATACTCCCCAATATCTCAAATTATTTATCTTAATATACTGATTTTCAACTATTTGAAATTACTTTTGAAATAGCTGAAAAATCCATGTACTTATGATTTCCTTAACAAAAGAATCCATTTATTTTTCAGTTATTTGGGACCGTTTCCACAAAAAAATAGGTTATGGCCCAGAGACACTTTATCAAAATCACTACATTCCTTTTATTTGCCTTTTTAACCGCCCCTCAAGCGGAGGCTCAACTTTTTAAGAAGAAAAAGAAAGCTAAAACAGAGGCAGCTTCCAAAGCCAACGGCAATGGAAAGAAAGATAAAATTCAACCCTACAATAAAGTAATCACTAAAGACGCCAAAACAGACAATGGTCTCTTTGATGTTCATGAAGTAAGTGACAAATACTATTATGAAATTCCAGATTCTCTTTTCGGAAGGGAAATGCTTATGGTAAGCAGAATTTCAAAGACCGCTTCAGGAATTGGATTTGGCGGGGGTAAGATCAACACTCAGGTACTGCGCTGGGAGAAAAAACCAAAAAAGGTTCTGTTGCGTGTGGTGAGTTATAATGTAGTAGCCGCAGACTCACTCCCCGTTAGTGAGGCAGTGGTTAATTCAAATTTCGAGCCTGTATTGTATGCTTTTGAAATTAAAGCCTTTAAAAAGGACTCGTTGAATCCCGCCACAGTAATAGACGTTAATGATCTTTTTACCAAAGACGTCAAGGCTTTGGGCATGCCTGATTCTTATCGCAAAAGATATAAGGTAACCAGACAGGACGAGAAAAGAAGCTTTATTGAAAGCATCAAGAGTTATCCCCTGAACATCGAAGCGCGTCATGTAAAGACCTATAATGCTTCCAGCGCACCTTCCAATGGCAGTGTGGGTTCCATTTCAATAGAAATAAACAACTCCATGATTCTCCTTCCTGCAGAGCCTATGAAACGCAGGTATTTTGACAGGCGCGTGGGTTGGTTTGCTCGTGGTCAAACAGATTACGGCCTGGAAGCTCAGGAAAGTAAAACGGTTCGCTTCCTGGATCGCTGGAGACTGGAAGTAAAGGACGAGGACATCGAAAAATTCAAAAAGGGTGAATTGGTGGAACCCAAAAAACCGATTATCTATTACGTGGATCGTGCCACGCCAGAAAAATGGGTTCCCTTTATAAAGCAGGGGATCGAAGACTGGCAGGTTGCCTTTGAAGCTGCTGGCTTCAAGAATGCGATTATCGCCATGGATCCACCAAGCCCGGAAGAAGACCCGGAATGGTCTCCTGAGGATGTGCGTTATTCTGTAGTGCGTTACCTGGCTTCGCCAATCCCGAATGCCAACGGCCCTCACGTTAGTGACCCAAGGAGCGGGGAAATCCTGGAATCGGATATTAACTGGTACCACAACGTGATGACCTTATTGAGAAACTGGTTCTTTGTTCAAACTGCTGCTATTAATCCCGAAGCACGCGGGGTGGCATTTAAAGACGAGGTTATGGGAAGGCTGATTCGCTTTGTATCCTCACATGAAGTTGGCCATACGCTGGGATTACCCCACAACATGGGTAGCAGTGTGGCATACCCTGTTGACTCTCTCAGGTCTAAAGAATTTACCCAAAAATATGGTACTGCCCCCTCTATCATGGACTACGCCAGATTCAACTATGTTGCACAACCCGGTGATGAAGGTGTGGCCCTCATGCCCAACATAGGGATTTACGATAAGTATGCCATCTCCTGGGGATACCGTCCTATCCTGGACAAATCTGCCAAAGAAGAGAAGACGGTATTGGACCAGTGGATCCTGGAGCATGCCGGCGACCCGCTTTACCGTTTCGGACACCAGCAGGTAGGTGATGTGGTAGACCCAAGTTCACAAACCGAAGACCTTGGAGATGATGCGGTGAAAGCAAGCCTTTATGGTATTGCCAATCTGAAGCGAATTGTACCAAGCCTTACTGAATGGACTTTTGAAGAAGGCAAGAACTACGACGACCTTGGAACCTTGTACGGTCAGGTAATCAGCCAGTTCAATCGATATACCGGACATGTTGGTAACAACATAGGCGGGGTATACGAAAACCATAAAACGTATGAACAGGAAGGTGCGGTTTACACCCATGTGGCCAGAAAACACCAACAGGCTTGTATGGACTTTTTGCAGGAGGAGCTTTTTGCAACCCCTGAGTGGTTACTCGATAAGGAATTATTTGGTAAAATTCAGTATTCCGGATTTATCGAAAGAGTTAGGGCAATGCAGGTAAGGGCGCTTAACAACGTCATGAGCCTGGGTAAAATGGCCAGATTGATCGAGAATGAAGAACTCAACGGTAGTGAAGCCTATACCCTCGTGGAAATGATGCGCGACATGCGCAATGGGATCTGGTCTGAACTTCGTACAGGAAGAGCTATTGACACCTACAGAAGGAATCTGCAGAAGGCCCATATAGACCGACTGGAATACCTTATGAAGGCTGAGAACCAGCGGAAGTTCCCTGATTTTGGCGGATACCGTAAATCTACAGCAGTGAATACCAGTCAATCAGACATACGTTCAATTGCCCGTGCAGAACTCAACAACCTCAAGCGTAATGTAAGGGCTGCAATTGGTAGAACAGGAGATACTATGAGCCTGTACCACCTGCGTGATGTTATGGAACGCATTGATAATATACTTGACCCAAGCTAGGGCTCAACCAGATAAAATGAATCCTTTACAGGATGTACTGTAATTAGTGGTAAAAAAGACGATCCTTCGGGATCGTTTTTACCACAATACAGAACCATTTCACAACAATACGGGCTGGGTTTCACCACAAACACCAATTTAGAGAAGAAAATACAGCTAATTTAGAGGTAACAAATCCCAATCATTATGGCCTACAAAATCAAAAGTCTGATGTATTTTTTAGGATTGCTCGCAGCAATACTTTTATACTACTCTACGGAACAGAACGCCGATCAAATTGAACAACAAATGGAAAGGCCATTGGCAGAAAATGAAAATCCTAATGAAAAGCAATTGGAATTGAACTAATTCCATCCCTTTTTTCCCCAAACAATTATATGCGATATTAAAGAGTGTGATTCATCACACTCTTTTTTTTTGAATAGACTGCATCTGCCCACTGCCCGGTAAATCATTAAACCTTTTTACAGTTTACTGGTCTTATCAGTGAATCAAAAAAAGTAAACACATGAAAAAACTGATTTTAACCCTGACCCTGCTCACAGGCATGCTATTAACAGCACAGGAAATGAGACCGCGTATGCACCATCAGAAACACGCTGATTTAACAGCCGAACAATTGGCAACCCTGCATACCAAAAGATTGACTCTTGCATTGGACCTGACCAAAGCCCAACAGCAGGAAGTTCAAAAGCTTAAGCTAGAACAAGAAGAATTGAGGCAAGCTAAGCGTGCTGAAATGAAAAAAGAGCGAGAAGCAAATGAAGGAAAAAAGCATTCCTCAGAAGGACGGTATCAAATGGAATTGGAACGCCTGGACAAAATGATAGCCTACAAGGCCAAAATGAAATCCGTACTTAACCAGTCGCAATACGAAAAGTGGGAACGCATGCAACTTCACAAAAAGAAACATGGCCGATCCAAAAAACAAGGACACCGCAGAATGGGGAAATAAAGTAATTGGTTAATCCAGGGCTGTCTATAAAAGGCAGCCTTTTTACTTTAAATCCGGGGCTATACGATCCAGAGCTTCTATGGTAGCATCAAGATCTTCATAGGTTAGTGCATCATTCAAAAAGTAACTTTCGAAGGCACTTGGCGGCAGGTATATCCCCTGCTCAAGCATGCCGTGGAAATAGCGTTTGAAGATTTCATTATCACCGGCTCTGGCACTGTCAAAATCAATTACGGGTTCCTCGGTAAAATGAACCGATATCATACTCCCTTCCCGGTTTATTTGATGTATGATACCATGTGTTTCCAGAACCCGGCTTAAACCTTCGTGCAGATAGGCTGTTTTTTTCTCAAGACTTTCAAATATTTCAGGATGCTCATGAAGTGTTCGCAACATGGCTAAACCTGCCCCCATGGCGAGTGGATTCCCACTCAGGGTACCCGCCTGGTATACCGGCCCTTCAGGAGCCAGAAACTTCATAATCTCCTCCCGGGCAGCAAAGGCGCCAACCGGAAGTCCGCCACCTATCACCTTCCCAAAACAAAGAATGTCTGCATCAATGCCGAGATATTCCTGTGCGCCACCTTGCGCTAATCGGAAGCCGGTCATCACTTCATCAAATATCAGCAGTATGTTCTGCTGTGTACAAAGCTCCCGTAATCCCTTTATAAATTCGGGTTTAGGAGGAATGCATCCCATATTTCCAGCTACTGGTTCAATGATCACAGCGGCTATTTGCTCAGCATTGGCCTTGATTAACTCCTCCACATTTTCAAGGTCGTTATAGCGGGCTAACAAGGTATCCTTTGCGGTTCCCTCCGTAACCCCGGGGCTGCTCGGACTACCAAATGTAACGGCCCCACTTCCTGCCTGTATCAGAAAGGCATCTGAGTGGCCATGGTAACAGCCGGCAAACTTGATGATCTTCTCTTTCCCACTGTATCCGCGTGCCAGCCTGACGGCAGACATACAGGCTTCCGTGCCGCTGTTCACAAAACGGATCTTATCAATGTTGGGAACCATCTCCACAGCCAGGCTGGCAATTGTGGTCTCGATTTCTGTTGGCATCCCGAAAGAGGTGCCTTTTTTTGCACGAGCAGTAATAGCATCAATTACGGGTTCATACGCGTGTCCCAGGATCATAGGGCCCCAGGAAGCGATATAATCCACAAGCCGGTTGCCATCTTCATCAAAAAGATAGGCTCCTTTTGCTTCCTTAACAAAAATAGGGGTCCCTCCAACTGCTTTAAAAGCCCTAACGGGGGAATTGACTCCTCCGGGAATATAGGTTTGCGCTTCCTTGAATAAGGCGCTGCTTCTCTGGTATCTCATTTATATTATTTGAGTTTTTCGGTCTTGATTTTAAGTTCCTGCCCGATAGAAAGTTGACTGCTGTTCATCTTGTTGAGCTCCATCAGTTCTTCTACAGATACGTAGTAGCGTCTGGAAATCGAATAAAGCGTATCCCCCTTTTTTACAATATAGCGGGTATACTCATAATCCCTGGCCGGGGGTGTTGCTGAATAACCTTCCCGCAATACCTCCCTGTCAAATCTATACAAGCGGTAGTTTTCAATAAAACCTATTAGTTTTTGGGGATATTTCCGGTCCGTGGCATACCCGGCTGCCTTAAGTCCCCTCGCCCAGCCTTTGTAATCGTCCCTTCGCAAGCGAAATAAAGAAGCATATCGCGAGCGACTGGACAGGAAAATACTGTGGTCCCGGAAGGAATACATGGGGTGGTTGTACTTTCGAAAACACTCACCTTTGCGATCATCATCGTGATAGGCGTATTCACCGTCCCATCCTGTATGGCACTTTATACCAAAATGGTTATTGGTCTTTTGTGTTAGTTCACCTTTACCAATACCACTCTCCAGAATACCCTGTGCCAGCGTGATGCTTGCCGGGATTCCGTAGGCCTTCATTTCCAGTTTAGCCACCTCAGCAAAAGTTTCTATATACTCTTCTACTGAATTGATATCATAAACTATAAACTTTCCTGTGTCTGATGGCATGGGATATCCTTCTGAATTTCCCCGCTCGTAAGTTCGCGTTTTATTTTTGCTTGCAACAGTCCTTTTTTTGGTACCACAAGCCTGTAAGACAAGCATTGCCCCCAGTAACCAAACCAATTTTCTCATACTTCAATCAACGGTAATTTTTTTTTCTTAAGTACACTATTCATCCCTGCTATGCCCTGCAGGCCGCCACTGTGAATGGCAAGTATTTTGCTGTTTGCTTTAAATTCTCCCCTGACAATCATATCCATTAACCCATATAGTAATTTTCCCGTATAGATTGGATCCAGGGAAATTCCCGTTTCACGCCTAAAATCATTTATAAAGCTTACCAGTTCCAGGGATACTTTTGCATATCCCCCAAAATGGTAATCCCATACTAATCGCCATTGGCCTTGTTTTACAAAAGTAGGAATATCCTCTTTCAATCCTTCATCCTGCAACACAGGAAATCCTAAGACCTCCTGATGGGGTTGAGCAGAATTGATCAATCCGGCCAGGGTTCCCCCGGTTCCCACGCAACAGGCTACAAAATCAAATTGGGCATCCCCGGTTTGCAATATTTCCTCACATCCTTTTACTGCCAGCTCATTGGTACCACCTTCCGGGAGGAGATAAAAATCCCCCCAGCGTTGTTTTAATTGATCCAGGAATGATTCAGTCGTCTTAAGCCTGTAAGCAACCCGGCTCACAAATTGGAATTCCATTCCGGTCCTATGGGCTTCCCTTAAAGTGGGATTAGCCTGCCAGACAGACCTCAGTTCTTCCCCGCGAATAATGCCAATGGTGCGAAGTTTGTTCTCTGCTCCGGCAAAGGCCGTTGCCGCTATATGATTGGAATACGCGCCGCCAAAGGTTAACAAGGCTTCAAACCCCTGGTCAATAGCAGCCAACAGATTGTATTTAAGTTTTCGGTATTTATTTCCGGATACCACGGGATGGATAAGATCCTCCCTCTTTATATAGAGGTCTATCTCATGTTCTTTAAGTATTGGAAGTTCTATCCTTTGATTCTGAATATCCACGCTACAGCACCATTTCAGGGCCAAAGATATTTAATAAAGCTGTAGGGGTTACGGGAATTGAGATAATTAAGGTCACCCTCGTGCAGATACGCTTCGCGTTCAAAGCTCAGGTTTTGGTAAGCGAGGTAGGCATTGCGATACATACAGAAACGCACACACCATTCCAGTAAATACCAAAGATAGAAGGGAATGATAAACATCTCCAGCTGCTGCCGAAGATGGATCCTTTCATGATTTACCAGCACAAGATCTTCTTTCAGTCGGTCTTCCCTAAGCACAATAAAGGGCCATATGGACAAGCCAACATAATTTCTGATAAAGATAAAGGGAAGGACTAGTATCATAGATTTATGCCTGATTTTTAAAGATAACGGGAAATTCGCATTTGCGGTATTTCAGTAGTCGGAAAATAGCAAATATTCGATGTATCCCCTATGCGTTTTTGCTAATATTCGGCACTAACCCTATTATAAAGAACGTATTATTTCCCTCGTTGTCGTATTTTTGATAAGCACGGTAAAGTGCAAAAATCATTGTTGTGAAGAAGATCATCCCCCCGGAAGAAGGAGATTTTTACCTTACCAAAGAAGGATACCGGGTATTTACAGAACAATATCTGCTCAAACGAGGCTACTGTTGTGAGAGTGGCTGCAGGCATTGCCCTTACGGCTTTCCAGAAAAAGGCAGAAAGGGCAAATAAATAGTCCGTTCGGCATGATATTTGTGGTTTATTTACAGTTGGCAACCCAAAAAATATAGTGTTATGAAAAAATTGAAATTCCTGGCCTTACCCGTACTGACCTTGCTACTTTTTGCTTCCTGTAGCTCGGTTCGTGTGGCGGCTGATTACGACCGGGAGACGGACTTCCAAATGTATAATTCTTACGCCTTTTACAAAACAGGTATAGACAGAGCACAAATCTCCGATCTCGATAAGAAACGAATCCTCAAGGCAATTGAGGCTGATATGGCCGCCAAGGGCTATGTAAAATCAAAAACACCCGACCTTCTGATCAGCATATTTACCACTGAAAAGGAACGTGTAGATGTTTATAACAATGCTGGTTGGGGCTGGGGTGCCTGGGGTTGGGGTGCCTGGGGCTGGGGGCCTGGATGGGGACCTGGTTGGGGCTGGGGTCCTGGCTGGGGCTGGGGTGGCAACACCGTAAGTACCCGTACAGAAGGCTCTCTGTATATCGATATTATTGATGCTTCCAAAAAAGAACTGATCTGGCAGGGGAATGGCGTCGGAACCCTGGGTTCTTATAAAGACGTGGCAAAAAAAGAAGCCCGTATCCGGGAGTTTGTTTCCGAAATAATGCAACAGTATCCCCCGGGAACGTTGGCAAAAAATTAAATTCCAGGCCCCGATTTATAGTCGGGGCTTTTTTATGCAACCCTCGGAATTGTCTGCTTAACTCCCTATCTGCCCGGCAGGTGCTAGGTGGCAATTAAGGCGATTTTAGTACCTTTATAATCTTTAAAAGTCACCCCTATGCACTACGAATCAAACCCTATATTGGATAAGTTACCTGAGCACCTGAGGCAATACATTAACCCCCAGGATTATGAAGAGTATTCCCCAATTGACCAGGCGGTTTGGCGTTATGTAATGCGTAAGAACGTAGATTACCTCAGCACTGTGGCACATGAGTCCTATGTGCAGGGATTAGAGATGACCGGCATCTCCATAGACCACATCCCCAATATGTACGGGATGAACCGAATCCTCAAGGAAATAGGCTGGGCGGCAGTGGCTGTAGATGGTTTTATTCCCCCCGCAGCTTTTATGGAATTCCAGGCCTATAATGTGCTCGTCATTGCCTCAGATATCCGGCAGCTGGAACATATTGAATATACCCCGGCTCCAGACATCATTCATGAGGGTGCCGGACATGCACCCATTATTGCCAATCCGGAATATGCAGAATACCTCAGGAGATTTGGTGAAATAGGCTGCAAAGCAATATCCAGTGCCAAAGACTTTGAACTTTATGAAGCCGTTCGCTACCTCTCCATAATCAAGGAGGCACCAGGGACTCCTCTGGAGGATATAGCGAAAGCAGAGCAGCACATTGAAGAACTGCAGCAGAATATGGGCGAACCCAGCGAAATGGCACTCATCCGGAACCTGCACTGGTGGACGGTTGAATATGGACTGATTGGCTCGCTGGAGCATCCCAAAATTTATGGGGCCGGCCTCTTGTCTTCTATTGGTGAAAGCGCCTGGTGTATGACAGACCAAGTTAAAAAAATCTCCTATTCCATTGAGGCAGCACACACTTCATTTGATATAACTAAACCGCAACCACAATTATTTGTAACTCCTGATTTTGCATACCTCAGCGAGGTTTTGGAAGAATTCGCAAATACTATGGCTTTGAGAAAAGGTGGGTTGAGTGGTGTGAAGAAACTAATCGGCTCCAGAGAACTGGGAACCATAGAGCTCAGTACGGGTATTCAGATATCGGGTATGTTCGATAGCGTTATCGAACACGAAGGCAAACCGGTCTATATACAGACACAAGGAGAAACAGCCCTTTCCTATCGGGAAAAGGAACTGGTTGGTCATAGTACCCAGCACCACCCTGGCGGTTTCGGCACCCCCGTCGGAAAGCTAAAAGGCATTAATCTCGCCATTGAAGACATGAGTCCCCGTGATCTAAAGGCCTACAAGATCTATGAAGGCGAACGTATTGTATTAGAGTTTGAAGGAGGGATACGGGTATCGGGCAAAATCGTCACCGGGACCCGAAATCTAAGGGGAGAAATTATATTGATCACCTTAGATGATTGTAAGGTTACCCACGGAAAAGAAATTATTTTTGAGCCCTCATCCGGATTATACAATATGGCTGTAGGTGAAAAAGTGGTTTCCGCTTTTAATGGTCCTGCAGACTTGAGCAGCTTTGACCTGATAACCCACAAAATAACCTCTACTACCATCAAGGTCGAAAAATCGCCCGAAAGAAGCAAGTTGGAACAGCTATATGGGCAGATACGGGATTTTCGTGAAGGGACTAATACCACAATATCCCGGAACAAGGTGTTCAAGGAAGTGCGTGAAAACTATCCGGACGATTGGTTGCTCTCCATAGAGCTCTACGAGTTGGCTAAGAAAAATCAGGATGAAGCCTTCGCACTTGAAATTGCAGCACATCTGGAATCTGTTAAACAACGCAATCCTAAATTGGGTCACCTTATTGATGACGGTCTCTCGCTGGTAGACGGGGTTACTGCAGTTTCCTGATTAAGGTGGCTAGGTTTAGTTTTCAAAGCTCATATACGGATAGCGTTCTTGAAGCTTGACGATACGCTTGTTTAAGCCTTCGACAAACTTAAGATGCGCCTGACCTGATTTATTAAAGGGCCGGTGTGATAAACCCTTCCTAATCGCTTCTACTTCCTGCATATCCTCATGGGCTTCTTCAGCAATCCAGACTTGTGAGAATTTCTCCCAGATATAAGCTATAGCTAACTTGTTGGGATGTACCAGGTCTGTTCCATAAAAACGATAATCGCGAAGTTCGTCAATCATCAGTTCGTAGGCGGGAAAATAACCCGCACGTCCTGCATCAACTAATTTGTGAACAGCGGTAATCAGGTGGGCCTTACTTCGCTGGTTTTCGATAAAACCATCCTTCAAATGGCGGACAGGGGAAACGGTAAAAACCAACTGTGCTTCAGGGTTGATGCTTTGTACCATATCCAAGATATTGCCCAGGCAAACTTCCAGATCTTTAACTTCCCAAAGCTCCTTTGAAAACTGTTTCTGAGGTACTTTGTGGCAGTTGGCCACCCAGTTGCCAGTTTCTTTGAGCCTGTATCCCCAGGCAGAACCCAGGGTTAGAAAAATATGGGTTGCTTCGCTTAAAGCATCATGTGTTTTCTGCAGTTGGTCATTGAGCACCTTAAGCAAGGTTTTCTCACTGCTTTGACTCACTCGGGAATGCGCCTCAAAACTATGCCATTGATCTTCGCGCATAAAGACATCGGCTGATGAAAATGGACGTTCCTGCACCAGGCGTTCGAGAAACATTTCAATAGCCTTTGGATGGAAAAATATCCCCAGAGGGTTGAGACAGTTCGGAAACTGGTAGTACTCCAGTTTATCCCCTATGTGTTCAGCAAAACAAGACCCCAGAAGCAATGTCTTGCTTCCATAAGAAATAGCAGGTGATTCCTGGAATAAGGATATTTTAGTTTGTAATTGCATAGTGTAATGCGATAAACCTGAAATTAAGGAATACTAAAAGTTGGGGCCGGAACTTGAAGCAGCCAAAAATTCTCCGGTTAACAATCCATTAACCCAGGTAATTCCGGGCAGCTTTCAAAGCCTGTTCTATGCCAGCCGGATTCTTACCTCCTGCCGTAGCAAAGAAAGCCTGGCCACCTCCACCCCCGCTAATGAATTTACCTAATTCTCGAACTATTGTTCCCGCATTCAGCTTATTCTTTTCCACCAGGGGTTTGGAAATGTAGCAGCTTAGCAGGGCTTTTCCTCCCTGATCTGCAGCCAATAGCAAAAAGAGATTTTCCTGCTGACCTCCAAGTTCAAAAGCAAGGTCTTTCATGCCAGAGGCATCCAGGTCTACCTTTTTAGCCAGGAAATTAATCCCGTTGATTTCTTTGATTTCCTTTATGAGGTCCAGTTTCAGGCTACCGGCCTTTTCACGCAACAAGGCCTCTATTTCTTTTTTAAGTTGTGAATTTTCATCCTGCAAAGATTTTACAGACTCCACAGTATCCTTACCTCCTTTGAAAAGCGATTTAATTTTCTTAAGGTCATTCAAATGCTCTTCGTAATAGGTTCTGGCTGCATCTGAGGTAATGGCCTCAATACGCCTAATACCTGCAGCAATAGCACTTTCCGAGGTAATCTTAAAATGCCAGATATCGCCGGTTCGGGGCACATGGGTTCCTCCACATAATTCAATGGATTCTCCAAATCTAATGGTACGAACCTCATCGCCATATTTTTCACCAAATAAAGCCATTGCGCCCTCTTGCAAGGCCTCCTGCATGGGTATACTACGCTTTTCCTTAAGGGGTAAATTTTCCTGTATGCGTTCATTTACAAATTGTTCCACTTGCTGCAATTCCTCCTCAGTCATTTTGGAAAAATGAGCAAAATCAAAACGCAGGTAACGCGAATGTACAGCAGATCCCTTCTGTTCCACATGCGCACCCAGCACCTTTCGCAGTCCCTGATGTAACAAGTGGGTGGCCGAATGGTTAGCGGCAGTGCGACTCCTTTGCCTCTCATCCACCACTGCAGTAAGCGGCAGGTCCATATCCTTTGGCAGGTCTTTGGCAAAATGTATAATCTCGTTGTTTTCCCTTTTGGTATCCGTTATATAGGCTACGTCACCGTCAGGTGTTTCCAGATATCCTTTGTCGCCTACCTGTCCGCCCCCTTCCGGATAAAATGGCGTTGGGGTAAATACCAGTTGATACTGCTGACCCTCTTTTTTTGTACTGACCTTGCGGTATTTTAGCAAGCTTACTTTCGCTTTGAGCTGATCATAACCAACGAACTCCTGTGCTGTTCCATGGTTCAGCACTACCCAGTCTTCCTTGGTCACTGTTGAAGCCGATTTGGATCGATCTTTTTGTTCCTGCATAGCCTCCTCAAAACCTTTTTCATCCAGGGTATACCCCTTTTCTTCCAGGATCAGGGCTGTGAGGTCAATCGGGAAGCCATAGGTGTCGTACAATTCAAAGGCCTTCCTCCCATCCAATTGTTTTCCTGAAGTTTTCTTGATGCTCTGTTCCAACAAAAGCAATCCCTGCTCCAAAGTTTTGAGAAAGGAGTGTTCTTCTTCACGGATCACATTTTCTATCAATTGTCCTTGTTCCGAAAGTTCAGGGAAGGCTTCTCCCATGGATTCCGTTAGCACAGGGGTAAGCTTGTAAATAAAAGGCTGCTGTATATTCAAAAAGGTAAATCCGTAGCGGATAGCCCGTCTCAGTATCCTGCGGATTACATAACCCGCACCCGTATTACTTGGCAATTGTCCATCTGCAATGGCAAAGGCAACAGCCCGGATATGGTCTGAAATAACGCGTATTGCTATATCAGTAGCTTCATCCTTTCCATAAGACACTCCTGTTAGACGTTCCAATGCCTGAATGAGCGGCTGAAAGATATCTGTATCGTAGTTCGATTTGACTCCCTGAAGCACCATACACAAACGCTCGAAACCCATCCCAGTATCCACATGCCTTTCCGGTAAGGGTTCCAGTTGACCATTTGATTTGCGGTTATACTGTATAAAAACCAGGTTCCATATTTCAACAACATGGGGGTGGTCCTGATTAACCAGTTCAGCCCCATTTACCTTAACCTTTTCTTTTGCTGACCTCAGGTCTACATGGATCTCGGAACAGGGACCACAAGGCCCTTGATCGCCCATTTCCCAGAAATTGTCCTTTTTATCTCCCATGAGAATGCGATCTTCAGGTACAATAGCTTTCCAGTAATCATAAGCTTCCTGGTCCATTTTTAGCTGATCAGCATCATCACTGCCTTCAAAGACCGTAACATACAGGGAATCAGGATCAATATTATACACTTCGGTGAGCAGTTCCCAGGCCCAGGAGATGGCTTCCTTTTTAAAATAATCGCCAAAACTCCAGTTACCCAGCATCTCAAACATGGTATGGTGGTAGGTATCCTTACCCACTTCTTCCAGATCATTATGCTTACCGCTTACCCTCAGACACTTCTGGGTATCTGCAACCCTCAGGCTTTTAGACCGCGTATTTCCCAGGAAGAATTCTTTAAACTGGTTCATTCCCGCATTGGTAAACATTAAAGTGGGGTCATCCTTGATCACCATGGGAGCAGAAGACACGATTTTGTGTTCCTTTCCCTCAAAAAAGTCCAGAAAAGCCGTCCTGATATTCTTCGAATTCATAGAAATAGCCGGAGTTTGAGTAATTTTAAGGCGTTATACAAAACAATTTTTATATTTGTCTGTTAGCATTAAAATAGATGCACAAAAATAGGATAAAATCCCTTCATGTCTAAGGTAAAGTATTATTACGATCCGGATACCTTGTCCTATCGAAAGATAGAACCCAAAAAGTCTCGTAAATACCGGAACATTTTCCTGTTTATTGTGGGGGCGGCCATTTTTGGTTCCATGGGTCATGTTTTCCTTCTCAACACCAATGTCCTGAATACCCCCAGGGAACTTTCACTGCAGCGCGAAGTGAAAAATTTTGAATTGCAGTATGAAATTCTGAACAGGAAATTGGAACAGATGGAAAATGTACTGGTCAATATTGAAGATCGGGACAACAATATATACCGGCTCTACTTTGAGGCCAATCCTATTCCCGACGAGCAACGCAGGGCTGGTTTTGGAGGAGTAAACCGCTACAGATCTCTGGAAGGATTCAACAATTCTGATATGATTATTGCCACCACCAAAAGACTGGACGTTATTCAGAAACAAATGGTGATCCAATCCAAATCCCTGGATGAAATTGCCAAAATGGCGGAAGAGAAGGAAAAGCTGTTGCTGGCTATTCCTGCTATACAACCAGTGAACAATGAAGAGTTAACCCGAATGGCTTCCGGTTTTGGATGGCGTTCCGATCCCTTTACCAAGGCGCGAAAAATGCACTGGGGAATGGATTTCACCGCCCCAAGGGGCACTCCCATTTACGCCGCCGGAGACGGTGTGATAAAAAGGGCAGATAACAGGGCCTCCGGTTTTGGCAAGCACATCCGTATAGATCACGGATATGGCTACCTCACCTTATATGCCCACCTGAGCAAATACAATGTAAAGCGGGGGCAGAAAGTAAAACGAGGAGACCTAATTGGTTTTGTGGGTAGCACCGGACGTTCCGAGGCACCCCACCTGCACTATGAGGTATGGAAAGATGGTCAGAAAATCAACCCGATCAATTTCTATTACGGCAGTTTAACTGCTGAGGAGTTTGCGAATATGCTCAAATTCGCCAATCAAGAAAACCAATCCCTGGATTAATGCATATCGATTTACCAGAAAAACGATATTACGGCATTGGCGAAGTAGCCAGGGCATTCGATGTTAACACCTCTCTTATTCGGTTTTGGGAAAAGGAATTTGACGTAATCCAACCCAAAAAGAACGCCAAGGGGAATCGTAAATTCACCCCGGAAGACATCAAAAATCTACAATTGATCTACCACCTGGTCAAGGAACGTGGCTTTACCCTGGAAGGCGCCAAGACCCATCTTCGTGAAGAGCGCTTGAAAACGCTCACCAATTTTGAGATCATCCAGAAACTGGAACGGGTTAAAGCCGAGCTTAAAAAGATCAAAGATCAGCTCTGATGTAACAGATCTCTGTTATTTGCGACTAATAGATTACCTAACTATAAAATAATTATCACATGAAAAAATGGTTAATTCCCGTAATTATCCTCGTTGTCCTGGCTTTTGTCATGTACAACTGGGCCGTAGGATTCAATAATACCGCTGTAGAATATGAGGCCAACGCCAAGACGGCCTGGTCCAATGTAGAAAGTTCTTACCAACGTAGAAATGACCTGATAGGCAACCTGGTAAAAACCGTGCAAGGGGCAGCCGATTTTGAAAGGACTACGCTTACAGAAGTGATCGAAGCAAGAGCAAAGGCTACATCTACTACTATTGATGTGGACAATTTGACTCCGGAAAAAATGGCTGCTTTCCAGCAGGCACAGTCCGGTCTGTCATCCGCCTTGTCAAGGTTACTGGTTACTATTGAAAGGTATCCGGAGCTGAAAGCCAACCAGAATTTTATGGACCTGCAATCCCAGCTGGAAGGTACAGAAAATCGTATTAATGTACAGCGAAATCGTTTTAACGAGGCAGTGAATATTTACGACATTCATACCACCAAATTCCCCAACAAAATCTTAGCCGGATGGTTTGGTTTTGAGGAAATGGCCCGCTACCAGGCAGAAGCCGGATCGGAGCAAGCCCCAGATGTTGACTTTGAATTCAATTAATCTATGGATAAATCCGAGGTAGAAGCATTCCTCTCTCAGGAGGACGAGCAGCAAATAGTAGATGCTATCCTGGAGGCAGAGAAAGACACCTCAGGTGAAATCCGGGTCCATCTTGAAGCTACAACTGAAAAAGATCATTTCGAAAGGGCCAAGGAGGTTTTTCACCTGCTGAAAATGGACAACACCCGAGAACGAAATGGCGTACTGCTTTATGTGGCTGTAAAGGACCATAAATTTGTGATCTGCGGGGATTCCGGGATAGACGATGTAGTCCCGGATAATTTCTGGAACACAACCAAGGATATAATCCAGGATCATTTTAAGCAAGGACATTTTAAAGAAGGAATCATAGAAGGAGTGTTAATGGCGGGTAAAGAATTAAAAGCCCATTTCCCCTGGCATCCGGATGATAAAAACGAATTGAGCAATGAGGTTTCGAGGGGTTAGTATTTTATTTCTTTTCCTTAGCTGGAATGTGCTGCTGGGGCAGTTCGATATTCCGGAGAAGCCCACTGTTCAGACCAGTGTTTACGACTATGTAAACCTGCTCTCTGAAACCCAAAAAAGCAATCTTGAACAGAAACTGATCCGCTATGCGGATAGTACCTCCACCCAGATCGTTGCCATCATTATCGATACTACAGAAGGGGAAGATATCAATTTCCTGGGAGCCCAATGGGGGCAAAAGTGGGGCTTCGGGCAGGCTGAAAAGGATAACGGAATACTTATCCTTTTAGCAGAGGGTGACCGGCGTATTGCTATACAAACCGGCTATGGGGTGGAGGAATTCCTGACAGATGCCATGTGCAATCGAATCATAAAGGGGCGTATTATCCCTGAATTCCGCGATGGCGATTACTATGGGGGTCTAAACGCCGGGGCCGACGCTATTTTTGAAGTCCTAACCGGACAGTTTGAAGAGGGCCGTTCTTTTGGCAAATCAAAAGAATTTCCTTTCGGATCTATCTTGCCTTTTATCATATTTGTGGTAATCATAATCATCCTTTCCGCCCGTAACCGAAGAGGCGGTGGAGGACGCAGGGGTGGTCGCAAAAGAGGTCTGGATCTCTGGGACGTCATTATCCTCAGTAATATGGGCCGGGGTGGTTATCGCGGATCTTCCGGTGGAGGTTTCGGCAGCGGGGGCAGCTTTGGAGGCGGATTCAGTGGTGGCTTTGGAGGCGGTGGCTTTGGAGGCGGTGGTGCCTCCGGAGGCTGGTAACAGGCAACCTTTCCTTAGTTCTGCAATCTTAGCGATAAAGCTTAAACCTATGCTTAGAAAATCCCTGATTGTTATCCTTGCATTTAGCATCCTTTTGTCTTGCAAGGACGAAAATGATGACTGCTCTCTCGTGCTTTGTGCTCCTGGTGACGCCATACGCCTTGAATTGATCAACAATGACGCGAATGTCATTTCAAACGGCACCTATGACGAAACCAATATTTCTGTAGACGGCGATGTGTTGGAAAATTTGCAGATCCGGGTGTTACCCAACGTACAGGGAGCTACTTCGGGTCTTCTTGAATTAAACAATTTTGACTGGCGTCCCGGGGAATATGCCTACACCGTAGCACTGGGAAACGATTGGCTTATTGATCTTCTGGTTACTTTTGGTTTAGCAGGTAACGACCCCTGCTGCGGAGATCGAATAATAATTACAAGATTAAGCGCCGGCAACTTTACCGTAGAGCAGCTGCCTAATCCCAGTTTTTATACTATTATTCTGGAATAAGCCTTCGCCTATTTCTTCCGCATAAAGATCGTAATCGGAACTCCCGTAAAATCAAATTGTTCCCTGAGCTTGTTTTCCAGAAAACGCTTGTAGGGATCCTTCACGTACTGGGGTAAATTGCAGAAGAAAGCAAACTGCGGATAGTGCGTAGGAAGCTGTGTGCAGTATTTGACCTTTACATATTTACCTTTAATTGCAGGAGGGGGAGTCCGCTCTATAACGGGCAACATAGCATCGTTTAATTTCCTTGTGGGGATACGTTTGGAACGATTCTTATAGACCTCGACGGCAGTTTCAATTGCCTTGAAAATGCGTTGTTTGGTTAGGGCCGAGATAAAGACTATGGGTACGTCTGTAAAGGGTTCAATAGCTTTTCGGATTTTTTGGCTGTATTCTTTGACTGACTGGGTTTCTTTTTCTACCTGGTCCCATTTATTTACCAGGATAACGATTCCCTTGTTGTTACGTGCAGCAAGCCAGAAGATATTCTCCACCTGCCCGTCAAATCCGCGGGTGGCGTCCATGACCAACAGACAGACATCACAATGTTCTATGGCACGGATGGAGCGCATTACAGAGTAAAACTCCAGGTTCTCCTTGACCTTACCTTTCCGGCGGATTCCCGCCGTATCAACCAGGTTAAATTCAAACCCAAAACGATTATATCGGGTATCAATACTATCCCGGGTGGTCCCTGCGATATCTGTGACGATATAGCGCTCTTCACCTATCAGTGCATTTATAAAAGAAGACTTTCCTGCATTTGGCCTCCCAACTACGGCAAAGCGCGGCAATTCGTCCTCATCTTCCACAGTTTCCGGCAACACTTCAACCACCGCATCTAGCAGATCTCCGGTTCCGCTTCCATTGATACTGGAAACCGTAAAATACTCTCCCAGACCCAAGGAATAAAACTCTACAGCATCTTCGGCACGTTTGGCGTTGTCTACCTTGTTAATTACAAGGAATACCGGTTTTTCTACCTTGCGCAAAAGATTGGCTACATCCTCATCCATGCCCGTGATCCCGGTTTCCACATCAACCATAAACAGAATGGCATCGGCCTCATCTATAGCAAGCTCTACCTGCTTATCTATCTCCTGCTCAAAAATATCATCACTGCCCACTACATAACCCCCTGTGTCAATAATGGAAAACTCCTTGCCATTCCAGTCAGATTTCCCATAGTGCCTGTCGCGGGTAACCCCGCTAACAGCATCCACAATGGCTTCCCTCCGCTGTATAAGGCGGTTAAAGAAAGTGGACTTCCCAACATTGGGCCTTCCTACAATGGCAACGATTGCGCTCATACTTTTAAACTAAGGCACAAAGGTAGTGCTAAAGAATAAATAATAACTTTCTATAGCCCATAGTGTAGTAAGGAATTGAGATTAAAGTATTCGGAAAACAGTTTTGTGATGTTTATAGTGCAGATATGAATTGAGCCTGTGATTAGTGGAATCCAGGTATACTTCTCCAATTTCCCGTATCCTAATAATTTTGGAAGGACTTCCATAAGCCAGAGTATGTTCCGGTACACTGCGAAGCACCAAGGAACCTGCACCGATCACAGAGTGTTGTCCTATTTTGATATTCTCTATTATCCTAGCTCCCAAACAGATTGCAGAATATTTGCCTAAAAAGAAATTACCCCCTATTCCTACTCTTGGAGCCAAACTTGAAAAATCTTGCATAACGCCATCGTGGTCCAGGGAAGAAAAAGTGTTAAGGATACAATGTTTTCCCACTTTTGAATTAGTGTTGATTATTACGCCTGGCATAATTGCAGTTCCCTCGCCAATTCGAACATTGTTACCAATAATAGAGTTAGGATGTATTACGCTAATAAATCTGAATCTTGGAGTTATTTTTTTTATCTTTTGGACAACCTGATACCTTTTCCAATTATCCCCTATCGCAACTATTCCCCCAAATACCTTATATTTATGAAGGATGAAAGGTAAGTCATATTCTGATCCCAGGATCTCAAGGCCATTATGCTCAATTCCCTTCTGTTTTATGGAATCCAGGAAGCCAATAGTTTTGTACTTGCCTTCTTTTTCGATGCAATCCATAATAACGCTACCGTGACCTGATGCTCCAAAAATGACTACGTTTTTCATTTTGACATATTTAGAAAAGTGTATTTTATCGATAATATTGAACGCTTTATCGATGAATCAAAGATATAAATTTTATTAAATCAGCAAATTTTATTCAGTTTTAATCTTAATAACCAAAAGGTATAGCAACTATCCTTCTCCATTATCTAACGAATTATCTAATAAAAAAGTATCATCATCACAACTTCTCCCTTCAACAATGAAATTGTCCTGCGACCGCGTTTCCAGATCAAACTGGACACCCCTAAGGAAGAGGCCTTGCAACGCTTTGAGGGGGAAGTAGAAAAGCCCTTTTTGGTAAAGCGTCTGGACGATCATATCTTTATCAAATTCAACAAAAAAGAAGCGCATTTTTGGTCACCACAGCTGCATCTGGAGATCAATGAACTGGAAGAGGGAAATACCAAACTTTACGGTTTATTTGGCCCTAACCCCACATTGTGGACGTTCTTCATGTTCCTGCACTTTGGGGTAGCTACCTTTTTTATCATTTTTGGAATCTGGGCTTATTCTTCGGCTGCATTAGACCGTCCCTATGGTATTCAAATAGGCGCTATGGTCTTTATGGTAGTAGTGTGGTTTGTTCTTTATGCCTTTGGTCGTGCAGGCAGGCGAAAAGGCAAACCGCAGATGAACCAGCTTTATTCTTTTATGCGGGATAAACTACAGCTTGAATTGCCCACATAAAAAAACCGCTGCCCAGGGAAAGGCAACGGCCATTGAAATATTTAAAAACAAGTAGGAAGCTTAGTGCTATTTGTTTTCGTAGAAGGACACGGTTCCACTATCCTCATTACTTACAACCAAAAGGTCTTTTCCTGTTGGGGAATCAGCTGCTGGTATAGCTAACACCCCTTCAGGGGCATCATCCCCATCATTGGATAAGATATCCAGAAATACCGGCGCATAAGGATTAGTAATGTCATAAACCATAACCTGATCGTTACGCTCCAGGCCAACAAAAAGAATATATCGCTCGTCATCAATATTCAGCACTTCAACAGCCTCAGGCTCGGCCCCTTTGTCATCACTTCGATCATCAAATTCTCCGGTTGGTTCTTTACCACCATTGAAAGATTCCGGTGTTAGAGCACTGGTCTGGAAAGCAATATCATCCCCACTGTCATAAACCATTTGTCCGTTTGTGGTCCAGATGGTAAATGAGCGTGCTCCAAAACTGTATAATTCGTCAAAATCTCCATCGTTATCCAAGTCTCCAAGGGTAGTGGTAATTTTAAGTCGGCCCAGGTTCGCCTCTTCCTGCAGAATTGCGGCATCAGGGAAGGCAGTAGGGTCCAATACTATATCTTTGATCCTTTCCTCTTCTATAAAGCCAGGAGTGCCTTCATACTCACGGGCATCACCCTCGTTGGCGGTAATAATGTACTCGGCACCATTAATGTTGACGTATTCGATTGCATCCGGGTGATAGATTCCAAATACCGGCCAGTTTTTCAATATGATGTCTCCGTCCTTATTGCTGGCATCGATTTTATTTCCTGGCATGGAATAATCCTTGAATCCAAGCGGATAGATATCTGTAACTCTGCCGGAATTTAGATTCACACGGGCAACCCCATTGTTTTCCTGAAGCGCCACCCATGCAGTTTTGGAATCGGCTGATACTACTATATATTCCGGTTCCACATCCTGAGCCAGGTTGGCATTGGGCCCAAAAACTCGAAATCCTTTGTCCTCCAGGCTGCTTTCCTGACTGTTAAAGGAGTTAAAATCCGCTGTTTTTATGTTACCGGACTTTAGGTTAACTATGGTTATACTTCCTTCCGGATCGTTTAAATAATTATCATCAGGCTCACCTTCATTAGCCGCTATAACATACTTGCCATTTGGCGAAAAGGTTACCATGTCCGGAAGAGCTCCTGCCGGATATGACGCCGAAAGCATTTGTGTTTCTGTATCGAAGATCAGTATCTGACCGGGGTCCTGTTTTACGGCCGCCTCTACCGCCACTGCAAGCATTTCATCATGGACGGCAACACTGTTAGGTGCGCCGAAGGCACTGATATCTATTGGGGAGAGGACTACGGGTGAATCAACATTGGAAATGTCAAATACAGAGATAACAGTGCTCTCCACATTAACTACAAAAAGTTTGTTGGTCTCAGGATCAAATGCGGCAATTTCTGATGCCCCTTCTCCTCCTACCTGAAGGGTAGAACGATACTGGAAGTTTACGGAAATGGGATCGTCATAGTCATCATCATCATCCTTTCCATCACCAAGAAAATCATCAAACTTGCTACAGGAAATTACTGTAAATACTAATAAAAGAATCGAAAATTTGTAAAAGTGTCTCATATCGTGGGTTTTTAACAAATATGCCCTTCCGATATGAAGTAACTGTTAGCGAATAGGGAAATTAAAATTATGATTGATCAACCATTGTAACCAAAACGTTTCAACCTTCTCGGATCTTTGCGCCAGTCTTTGCTCACTTTTACATAGAGTTCAATATGGACCTGTTTGTCGAAGAACTTTTCCAGGTCTTTCCGGGCAGCGATCCCCACCCTTTTAAGGGCAGACCCCTTGTGCCCAATAATAATCCCCTTCTGTGAGTTCCGTTCTACCATAATTACGGACCGTATGCGGATGATATCCTCATCCTCCAGGAATTCCTCCGTATCTATTTCAACCGAATAGGGGATCTCCTTTTTGTAATGCTGCAGGATCTTTTCGCGAATGGTTTCATTCACAAAAAAGCGTTCTGGTTTATCCGTTAACTGGTCTTTGGGATAAAAGGGCGGGCTTTCCGGCAACAGTTCGAGGATGCGTTCAAAGACTTCCTTGACATTAAAATTATTCAGCGCTGAGATCAGGTGAATTTCTGCCCCTGGTAATTGTTGCTGCCAGTACTGCACCTGTTCTTCCAGCAGCTGCTGGTCTGCCTTATCGATCTTATTCAGCAGCAAGAGGACGGGAATCTTGCTATGCTGTAATTTATTAAAGAAATCCTCGTCTTTGAGGGCCTTCTCCCCTATCTCAACCATGTAAAGCAATACATCGGCATCTTCAAAAGCTGATTTCACAAAATCCATCATGGCCGACTGCAATTCGTAAGCGGGTTTGATGATACCCGGGGTATCGGACAATACCACCTGGAAATTTTCCCCATTTACAATCCCCAAAATACGGTGGCGCGTGGTCTGTGCCTTGGAGGTAATGATGGAAAGCTTCTCCCCTACAAAGGCATTCATAAGGGTGGACTTCCCTACATTTGGGTTCCCTATGATATTGACAAAACCGGCCTTGTGTTTTTCCATCATTTTTTCATTTTAGCAAAATAGATTTTCGCTGCTGCATTAACCTTGGGTGCCAGGTAAAGAACCGCGATCATATTGGGGATCACCATTAATGCATACGAAAGGTCGATCAGGTTTTTTACCAGCTCCAGAGAAGCAACGGCAGCAAAGATGATCATTACCACAAAATACACATTATACCACTTCCCTATTTTGGCATTGGTGAGGAAGGACAAACTCTTTACTCCATAGTAAGAATAAGTAAATAAAGTAGACAAGGCGAAGGCAGTTACGATCAGCATGAGTAGCTCATCGCCATAATCAAACAGAGTAATCCGGAAGGCATTTAAGGTCATTACAATACCACTGCCCTCCTGCAGGTAAGCACCACTAAGGATAATGACCACAGCGGTAAAGGTACAGACCAGAATGGTATCGATAAAAGGCCCCAGCATGGCTACCAGGCCTTCTTTGATAGGTTCGTCATTTTTGGATTGACCGTGATACATGGGAGCACTTCCCAATCCTGCTTCGTTAGAAAACATAGCCCTCCGTATCCCAATGATCACCAATCCCCAGAACCCACCGGTAACCACCGTCTTAAAATTCCAGGCCTCTGTAATGATCATTTCCAGTGCGGGAAGTACTTTTTCTGAGTTCATGGCCATAACTACCACTACAGCCACCAAATAGATCAGCACCATAAAGGGGACTATGGCAGAAGCGACCTTGGCAATTTTGGTCAACCCCCCAAATATGACAAATGAAGTAATTATGGCAAGGACAATACCAATCCCTAGTTTCCAATTGAATTCGCTGGTTTCCAGGATGGTCTCAGTAGGCTCTACCACACTCATAAAGGTTTCTGTAAACTGGTTGGCCGTAAAGACCCCCAGAAAGCCTACTAAACCACAAATACTGAAGAATACCGCAAGGGGTTTCCCTGCTCTTCCCATGCCCTTGGTAAGGTAATACATTGGACCTCCCTGCAGTTTTCCATCCTGGTCCTCGACCCGGAACATAATGGCCAGGCTACAGGAGTAGAATTTGATACACATCCCGATCAGGGCAGTCATCCAGATCCAGAAGACCACTCCGGGCCCGCCGTCGTGGATAGCAATGGCCACTCCTGAGATATTACCCAGGCCTACGGTAGCTGCAACTGCGGCTGAAAGTGCCTGGAAAGAACTTACCTCACCTTTGGCGTCTTTATCGTCGTATTTTCCCGCTGTAATCGCAATGGCATGGCCAAAGAAGCGATAGGGTAAAAAACGAGAGTAGAACACCAGGAAAAGCCCGCCACCAATGAGGAGGATAAACATCGGCCATTCGGTGAGAGGGATTAGGTTAGACAGAAAGTCGTTAAGAATCTCCATAGTGGGTTGTCAGCTGTCGAAGTTAGGGATTTTCTGAATTAGGCCTTATCAGACACTTCAGTTAATTACAGCGGGTGAATTTGAATAAACCAATAAACCGTTGTATATTTGCCCTCCTGCGCACCGATATAGATCGGCGCTACGGAGGGCAAAGCCCTTAAAAAGAGACATCGCGGGGTAGAGCAGTAGGTAGCTCGTCGGGCTCATAACCCGAAGGTCGCTGGTTCGAGTCCAGTCCCCGCTACAAAGAAAGCCATCAACGAAAGTTGGTGGCTTTTTCTTTGTGAAAAAGCCAAGTTTACTTGAGCTTTTTAGCTAAGGAAAAGACGCAACCTCGGTTTAGCGAGGTTGATTGCTTTCTTTGTGAAGCCAACCCCAAGGCCCTTTCCGATGCTCCGAAGTAGTAACGCAGGAGGGGAGGAAAGAATCCAGTCTTTTGTAATTACAGACAATCCAAGCTTGCTTTAGCTTGGGAATAAAATAAAAAACAATGCCTAGCTTAGCTTGGTTGATTGCTTTCTTTGTGAAGCCAACCCCAAGGCCCTTTCCGATGCTCCGAAGTAGTAACGAAGGAGGGGAGGAAAGAATCCAGTCTTTTGTAATTACAGACAATCCAAGCTTGCTTTAGCTTGGGAATAAAATAAAAAACAATGCCTAGCTTAGCTTGGTTGATTGCTTTCTTTGTGAAGCTCCATCAAGGCCGCTTCCGAGTGTAACGAGGAAGCAATCCAGTCCTTTTTAAAAGCAAATCTGGTAATTAAGAGCTTCTTTGTGAAGCCGACCCCAAGGCCCTTTCCGATGCTCCGAAGTAGTAACGAAGGAGGGGAGGAAAGAATCCAGGCCTTTATTCATAACAACAAATTGTTGATGCTTTCTTTGTGAAGCAATCCAGACCTATTTCAGACAAGGTCATGATAACTAAGATTCACAAGCATAAATGAGAAGGGACATTAGCCTAAGGGCATCGAAGTAATATGAATAAATAAGTACCGTAGCTAAGGGCTGCTTTAACGCGTTGAGATGTAATGCTCTTCTGAATTAATCGCAAATTTGCTATCTTCCGATTACAATAGCAGTCACATATCCAGTCATGGGTTTAGCCAAACTACTTTTCTTGCTTTGAAGCGCATTAATCTTATACTACCTTTTCTTTTGATTTCAAATTGGTTGCTTAGCCAATCATTGACTTTCGACCATTATGGCCTGGAAGACGGACTATCGCAACAGACCATTAGGTGTATCATTAAAGGACGTGATGGCTTTTTATGGCTTGGTACTCAGGACGGACTTAACCGATTCGATGGAAAAAACTTCAAGGTTTATCAACACCATCCCAAGGATTCCCTATCTATTTCTGGAAATTACATCAACCGGCTCCTGGAAAATACGGACGGAACCATATGGATTGCCACTGGTGGCGATGGGGTTTGTTATTACGCGCCTGAAACGGATACGTTTTCAAAGGTGCCACTTGAAAATGGCAACTATATTACCCTTGCTATAGACAAAAACGGAAATGTATACACCAGTACGGACCAAGCAGGCCTGATTGTCCTAATAAAGACTGAAAACTATGCACGGACCTATTTTAATATCGATAAAAAGATTGTTACGGCACTAGCTGTTGAGGACAACAGTCTACTAGTGGGCACAAAATCGGGTAAACTAATGATAGGTGATATAGGCAATCTAAATAAGTGGACAACAGCTCAAGTAACACTGCCCGGAAGCATTGAAGAAATCGTGCGGTATAAAAACGATTGGCTTTTGGGAACTTCACGAGGCCTTTACCTGTACCAGGAAGAGCAAGACCAAATAACGGCTTTAGATGTCATTGAGGATGATGGCCCTTCAAACGATGTTCTGTTTATTGAATCCATAAGTGTGGTCAACAACACCTTCTATGTAGGTGCGGACAACGGCTTTTTTATCCTCAATGACCTGGATATTTCCACCGGAAGGTTTTCTTCGGTAAAAGTCTATAAAGGTGACCTGGAAGATTCGAATACCATTACCAGTAACAGGGTATATGATGTTCTGGTAGACAATGAACTTACATTTATTGGCACCAATAACCTGGATATAGCCTCAAAGGGATTGGATGTCTTTAAAAAGGTAAATCCACAAACCAAACCCTGGTTGAACAACAATTATGTTTTTTCAATTTACAAGGAAGGTAATTATCTCTTCGTGGGTACCCGGAAAGGCATTAATTGTATCGACAGTAACGGTGACACCTATGTAATCTCCAAAGAAAGCACAAATCAGGAACTTGCCTACGATGTGATTCGCGGCATGGCCAAGGATAACGAAAACAATCTCTGGGTAGCTACCACAAAGGGGGTTTCAGTGATATCGCTGGATAATTTTAATCCTAAACAACCAAAGATAAAATCATTTTACTTTGATGAGAACGACCCCAAATCGCTTAGTAACGATAAAACAAGAAGCGTTTACAAAGACCATAATGGCAGCATGTGGGTTTGTACCTATGGGGGTGGCCTTAATAGGTTTACGGGAAACCTTACCCGCAATGAAATATCTTTTGAGCGTTATGGAATGGGGAATGGACAAAGCTCCTTAAGTTCAGATTTTGTTTACAACATTGTACAAGACGGAGCAAACAGCTATTGGATTAGCTCAGAATATGGCCTCAACCGATTAGAATTTAAGGGAGACAATTATCAAAACCCTTCTTTTATCACATATACTAGCGATGGCAGTGATGGCAGCCTGAAAAACAATAGTATTCTCAATGTGTTTTTGGATTCAGAAAAGACGCTGTGGGTTGCTTCTCAATCTGGGATCCATAAATACAATGCGCAGGAGGATACTTTTACCCATTACGGTGAAGAATACGGGCTTAGCAATAATTATGTTTATGGTATACTGGAAGAGGCCGACGGAATGCTATGGGCGAGTACTAATAACGGTTTATTCCGATTCGATAAAAGAAACGAAATATTTACACATTTCACGATTAAAGATGGACTGCAAAGCTCCGAATTTAACCTGGGTGCGCACTTCAATGATTTCGAAAATAACGTACTGTATTTTGGAGGAATAAACGGGTATAATTCTTTTGAACCTGAAAAAGTAAATCAATTAGACTGGCAGGGTAATCTCTCACTGACTTCCATCAAAATTCAGGATAGGGAAATCAACCCAATTACACATCCAAAAGTTCTCGATATCGCTTTTACAAGAGCCAAAGAGATTACCTTAAGGTATGACTCCTTTCCGAGCTACATACAATTCACCGACTTCGATTACCGGCCTAACAAAAACACGCAATACCATTATTCGTTGGGCAATGCAGATTGGTATGGTCTTGGTTATGCGAATGAATTGCAAATTCTTCAGTTGCCCAAAGGCGAGCATACCCTTAAAATACAAGGCAGTTCACGAGATGGCTTTTGGCAAAAAGACCCCTTGCAACTAAAAATAAATGTATTTCCGCCATGGTACGATAGTAACCTCGCTTATTTGTTGTATGCTCTATTTTTATTGGGAACTGGTTATTTGATATATCTTTTTCGCCTTCGTCAAAAAATGACCCTTCAAGAAGCCAAAAGGCTTAAAGAATTGGATGCCGTAAAATCAAAGTTCATCACCAATATTACCCATGAATTCAGAACACCATTGACCGTAATACTCGGTTATATCAACACCTTGAACACTGAATTTGGTGAAAATTCAAAAGTACAACTCGCTCTAAGCTCAATAGAAAATAACAGCAAAAACCTTTTAAAGCTGGTTAATGAGATGCTTGATTTGGCAAAATTGGAAACCAACAATTTGAAGCTGAACATTTCCAATATTGATTTGGCTGTTTATACCCATTACATTGTCCAAAGCTTTTCCAGCCTGGCCAATCTGAAAAAAATTCAATTGAAGTGTATCAAAGCGGAAAACGCTATTTTGACTGATGTGGATCCCGAAAAAATGCGTCAAATACTTTACAATCTCATCAGTAATGCCATTAAATTCTCTGATGAAGGAAGCGCTGTAAAAGTGCTTGTGGCAAAAGAAGACAATTGGGCGACCATAACCATACAAGACCAAGGTGTTGGAATTCCAAAGGAAGAACTCCCCTTTATTTTTGATCGTTTTTTTCGCTCTTCAAAAACCTCTCTAAAAAATTCAGGAAGCGGCATTGGCTTATCCCTTACCAAAGAATTGATAGCCTTAATGAACGGTGAATTAACGGTTGATTCCATAGAGAATATCGGCACCACCTTCAAATTAAAGCTTCCTCTTTCAAATCCAAGTCTACCGTCTCACGATAACCTCCCCTTGCAGAAAGCACTCGAAACCTTACCCGAACAACCCCAGATAGAATTCAATCCTTCACCTCAGGCAGGTGCCAATACTATCCTGGTAGTTGAAGACAATACCGATATTGCCACATATATCGGTTCTCGCCTGGATGCCCACTATAATTTGTTGTTTGCATACAATGGAAAAGAGGGGTTCGAAATAGCAGATCGGGAAATACCGGACATTATACTTACCGATGTTATGATGCCGCTGATGAATGGCTATGAGCTAACCAATAAATTGCAGGAGAATATCGCGACCAACCATATTCCTATCATTATGCTTACAGCAAAATCATTAGATGAGGATCGCCTGGAAGGACTTAAAAGCGGGGCAGATGCGTATTTAACCAAGCCATTCAGTGAAGAAGAACTGCTAATAAGAATTTCAAAGCTAATTGAAAAAAGAAATCTCTTACAATCAAAATATCAAATCTCAATTACCCAAAGCCCCTCCAAGACCGCACTTAAGTCGGATAAAAACTTAAGGTTCTTGAACAAAGCCATTGGATTGGTGCATAATAACCTGGACAATTCAAAATATGACAGTGGTTTATTAGCGAAAGATCTGGCTATGAGCGAATCCCAACTTTACCGAAAATTAAGGGCTATAACGGATAAGAGCACTGCAATCTTTATTAGACACGTACGATTGGAAAAGGCCAAAGAACTCCTTAAGAATTCAGAGAAAACGGTTGCGGAGGTAGCTTTTGAAACAGGATTTAACGATCCCAACTGGTTTAGCAAAGTATTCAGGGAAGCTTTTGGGGTTAGTCCTACAAAATTTCGTAACTGATTGATTTTTAATTTTTTGCATTCAGAAATGCAATAATACTACCCAGATTTTCCTTTCATTTGAAGAAATAATCATCCTTTTTGAAAAAATAATCAAGAAGAATCGAGGTGCCGATGTTGAAGTTTGTGGTATACAGAACCTAAAAAATTTTAAACATGAAAACTTCTAGCGTATTGATGATCCTTTTTCTAATGAATTCTGGAATCTTAGCCGGAATTGTCGGCACACAATTTATTGGTTTGTTAAATCCATATATCATTGGTGGCGTTGAGGTGCTTCTGGGAATTTCATACTATGTGCATACGGTTATTCGGGATGTTAGAAATTGTTTTGACGTCGATATTGAACTGTGAACTGATACTGCACAATGAATTCATTTGAAATGTAAATTAAAATTATTGAGATAGTCCTGGTGGCTATCGGGATCGGGAGAGTCTTTTCATATGCTGCAATGAAATCAATTTAAATATATGAAATCAGCCAGGCAAAAGGCCGTTTATTTAGCTATTAGAATAAAAAAGCTTTTAAATCAACAATAAGACAGGTAACATTATGATCACAAAAAGTGATAATATGTTTCTTTTAAAATTTCTCTTTGATGTCTGACTATACCCTGCTGGGCTAATAAACTCCGGGAATTTTCTCAGGTAATATTTCTTTGTTATGCGAATTATGGCAAAACCCACAAGCAAAAAAGACAGCACAAGAAGACCTTTATATGGGAGCAATTGAGAGTTAAACCGTTCTTCATTTCTGAATATGTACAGTATAATCATTACTACATAGAAGAAAATAACCGTCAAGCATGCAATCATTTTATAGACTGCGGAATCTACAAGACTTTTATGCTTTGGATTCTCTTTCTGCATTGCCTCCAAGATATAAAAGCTTAAAAAGAGATATTTCATAAAAATTAATTCCTTACTTCACTTTCATATCCAGTTTTGAAGAAACCCTAAAGGCCTTCTCTATTCTACCCGCTTCCTGATTTCCAATAGTTGTGGCACCATAGGCATTAAATCAGCCCCAGTTGAAGAAACCGCTTTTATAGGTCCGGAGAAGATAATGGAATCATTCCGGACTTCCATATTGAAAGATAATTTAGCACCAACGAACATCGGGGTTTCCAAATACTTGAACTCCTGATGAATAACTTCACCATCATAGGTGTAGGTCCCCGCGGCACTGTTAGGGCTATCTTTCCACTGATAAGAAAAGTGAGTGGGCGTTAACAGGGTTATACCCAATGGGGTTCCGTTGCTCACCATCTCCGTAGTGTCGTTCCCGAAAACCGACTGGTAGTAAACCATTTCCCAGGTACCTATATGCGAATTCTTCCTCCCATTACCCTCGCAGGCTAAAACCAAAAATGCCCCAAGGATTAGTATATACTTCAGCGATTTAATCATCTGCATTGAATATTGATATTCTGAGGGACAAGTTATATTTTTTTTCATAAAAAGACCTTTATGCCGCTTCATAAGAGGAGTCAGAAATCCAATCGCAATTCCCTATCTTCAACCATCAAATAATTTAACCATGAAAAATGCCCTTCTCCCACTTCTACTTATCTTCTTTTATATGGGTGGTTTTGCACAGGAATCCAGTGACTACCTGCCAAAAGTAAAAACCATTGACAGTACCATTGAGGCTTTGTATGGTGTGATTTCAGGTCCAAAGGGTCAGGAAAGGGATTGGGACTTTTTCAGGTATCTTTTTCATCCTGAGGCCAGGTTAATTGTTTCGGGAAAAGGAGAAGATGGCCAATATGGTTCAAGATATATTACCATTGACAACTATATCGAAAGCGCAAACAAATGGATGCTGGAAAATGGGTTTTACGAAAAAGAATTGCACAAGGTTATTGAAAGATTTGGCCCCATTGCTCATGTATTCTCGAGCTATGAAAGTTTCAGAACTATTGAGGATGAGGCACCCTTTATGAGAGGAATTAACAGTATACAACTAATGCATACCAGTGATAGATGGATGATCATAAACATCTATTTTACCCAGGAGTCTCAGGAAAATCCGATTCCTGCAAAGTATTTACCCTCAAAAAGCAAATAAAAAAAGCCTGGCATTTAATACAACAACTTAGAAGTAGCTTCAATTGATTTTTTATAATCCTAGACCAGGTACTTACTCATCCGAATATATTCATTCAGCTAGTGGCGTATACACTAGCATCAGCGTCATTTTCCGATCCATTTAACAACCTTATTACGATACTACAAAAGATAAAATGTTATTTTAGTTAGTAATATCAGTTTGTTACCAATCCAGGCATGGTCACTATTCATTGGCATATTGGCAAAAAATTCATCATATCCCCTTATAATATGAAAAAAACAGTTCTTATCATTTTTCTGGGCACCCTGCTGGCCTGCCAGGGACAGGAACACAAAAAGGACCACGATCCCGGTACAGCAAATGAATATATGCATCAGTCTTCGGTAGAGGATCTTGCAAAACGTTTTGAATCACCGGAACGGGATGCCTACCAAAAACCGGAAAAAGTGCTTGCTTTTTTTGGTGATATCTCGGGTAAGAAGATCATGGATATCGGTGCGGGATCTGGATATTTTTCGGTAAAACTGGCCAAAAAAGGTGCCCATGTTATCGCTGCGGATGTCAATGATGAGTTTCAGGTCATAATAAAAGAACGTATCGACACAGAGAAATTGGAAAATCTGACAACAAGGAAGATTCCCTATGATTCTCCCGGACTGGAAGACAAGGAAGTGGATATGGTACTTATGGTAAATACCTATCACCATATCGAAAACCGTCCTGATTATTTCGCCAAAGTCAAAAATGGACTAAAAAACAAAGGTGAATTGGTAATTATTGACTTTTATGATGCGGATATCCCGGTAGGCCCCAGGCATCACAAAATTCCAATAGACACCGTAATCAGCGAATTAAAAAAGGCAGGGTACACCCATTTTGAGGTTGAAGTAAACCTCTTGCCCTATCAATACATTATCAGGTGTAAACTGGATTAACCGTAATAAGCACAATAGAAATCCTGTCCCTCTTTTATCTCCGGAATTCAGGGGATTATGTGTTATATTAGTTGGGGTTAATCGCTCGCAAAGTGTGGAAAAACTTAGCGCTTTTAAAGATCAGATTACGATAATCCCTGGCGCAACCAATGACCGCGAAGTTATTTCGCTTCGCCGAATTGGAAGATCAGGAAGAGGCATGCCGCAGAATATTCGCGAGCAATACCAACTGGACCGTGGTTCGTGGCAGTGATCTCGAAGAAGGCGAAAGCGAGGGCCTGCCCGTATGGAGCGAACATGTGGGAGATCCCGTTTTGGAGAGTAATCTTACCCGGCGAATAGATTTTGCCCTGTTTATGGTAGAAGCTCTTCAAAATGATGAGCTGATACATAAAGCACCAGCCATTGTAGGCTGCCGGACACCTTCTGCAAAATTATATGCGGTAAATTAAGTGAATAGTCCGGGAAGGATTTTCATTTACTCCATCAATTTAATACATTGGAAAAAACCAAGATCTATGAGCTTACTTAAAGTAGGAGTTTTTGCAACCTCTAAAAAAATGAATGAAAAAAGGGTGCCAATACATCCTGATCAATTGGAGTGGATAGATGAGGAAGTTCGACAGCATCTGTTTTTTGAAGAGGGCTATGGATTACGGTTTGGGATGAAAGATGACGAAATCGCCACCCTATCAGGTGGTACCCGAGGCAGGGAGGAGCTGTTTGAGGCCTGTGATATAGCCTTGCTGGCAAAACCCGTACAAAAAGATTTTGAGAACATGAAAGCCGGTACCATCCACTGGGGATGGCCACACTGTGTGCAGCAAAGGGGTATTACCCAAACTGCCATTGATCAGAGACTTACCCTCATTGCCTGGGAAGCCATGCATGGGTGGTCTGCCCATGGGGACTGGCAATTGCATATATTTCAAAAGAATAATGAAATTGCCGGATATGCGGGGGTACACCATGCCATGAACCTGCTGGGAATCGATGGGAACTATGGCCCCAGTCGCAAAGCCGTTGTGATAAGTTTTGGCTCGGTAAGCAGAGGGGCAGTACGTGCCTTACAGAACAGGGGCATACAGGATATAAGCGTGTTTACCCAGCGCCATTATTTTCTGGTAGCCGATCAAATGGCTGGAGTCAAACATTGCCAGTTTGATGAAGATGAGCAGGGTAATCTGATATCTGTTCACCCTGAACATCAGCCCCGTCCGTTTGTGGATGAGCTCGCCGATGCGGATATTATTGTAAATGGAGTCCTTCAGGATACGGATCATCCCCTTATGTTTGTTCGTGAAGAAGAAAATGACAGGTTGAAGCCCGGCTGCCTGATTGTGGACGTAAGTTGCGATGAAGGCATGGGCTTTTCTTTTGCTAAACCCACTGATTTTGACAAGCCATTATTTAAAGCGGCTAATGTGTTTTATTATGCTGTAGACCACACCCCTTCCTATCTGTGGAATGCCGCCAGCTGGGAAATATCGAACAGCCTGATCTCCTACCTGCCCATTATAATGGGGGGACCGGAAAAATGGGAACAAAGTGAAACCATACGCCGGGCTATTGAGATCCAGGATGGGGTTATTCAAAATCCAAAAATTACCTCTTTTCAAAACAGGTCAGAAGAATATCCGCACCATGAGCTTTAATGTAAAACCGAATGCATGGATGTTCTGCTTAAATTTTTAAGATTGCTAATTAACGCCGAGGGTAATTATAGACCCCTGGCATAAATGTATAAACCA
Organism: Flavobacteriaceae bacterium D16; assembly: GCA_021295155.1. Taxonomy (GTDB): domain Bacteria; phylum Bacteroidota; class Bacteroidia; order Flavobacteriales; family Flavobacteriaceae; genus Lentiprolixibacter. The sequence continues at coordinate 64,657 of JAJTJC010000036.1, forward strand.
TGAAAAAAACACCACTTTTCTTACTGGCACTGACTGCCCTGATTGCCTGTAAAAATGAAACAACAACTGAGCCCCCGGCAATGCCTGAGGAAGTTCTTCCCAAGGCAGAATATTCCCTAACCGCAGACAAGACCCACGACAAGTTCAGCAGCACTATACCCTACCAACTTCAGGTTCCTGACGGTAGTGTCGTGGAAGTATTTACCCTGGAAGCTACAGGCGGGCAGTTGAATTTGCAATCCACCATGGAGGACTTTGAAAAAGTAGATATGGATAAGGTACATACGCTTACCGGGCCCATTTATGTAGAGGGAGCCGAAGCTGGGGATGTACTGGCGGTTGAAATCCTTGATTTGGAACCAGGTGACTGGGGATGGACTGGTATGGGGCCCGATTTCGGATTTCTGGCTGGTGAAACCGAGGAACACGGGTTTAAAACCTATGCGCTGGACAAAGAAAACAACACGGTAAACTTCAATGAAAATATCACCATCCCTTTAAAACCCTTTCTCGGGGTTATTGGTGTTGCTCCTCCTACCGAAGAGATGCTGGTCACCTTCCCTCCCAGGGCCAATGGGGGCAATATGGACGATCCTAACATGGTTAAAGGCACTACCGTTTATCTGCCGGTTTTTGTGGAAGGCGCCCTGCTCTCCCTCGGGGATTCGCATGCCGTTCAGGGACTTGGGGAGGTGGTCGGTACGGCAGTGGAATGCGATATGCGCGCCCTGGTGCGTATCAGTGTTATCAAGGGTAAAAAAATAACCGAACCCCAGTATGAGACCGAAGACTACTATGCTACCACCGGTTATGGCACCACTATCGATGAGGCTGCCAAAAAAGCCACACGCTATATGATAACCCACATCTCAGAGACCTATGATATGTCCGAAGGGGATGCCTATATGCTTTGCTCTTTAATTGGTGACCTGAAAATTGCAGAAGTGGTAGATATGCCGCATATGTTGGTAACCATGCACATCCCAAAAGACGTTTTTAACTAGGTGAATCTATATAAAAAATGGTCATGCTGCTCTAAAGAAGGATGACCATTACTTTTATGCCATACTCAAGGGGCGATTGTATGAAGCCGAATTATTCCTTTAAATAAACAAAACGCTCCAACCTGGCCAGCTCCTTATCATCTACATACTTCCCAATCTCTTTTCTGAATTGGGCCATACTCGTATAAGGCCTATACTCCTCAAACTCGTGTGCCATTCGGTCGCCTACACCGGGTAGGGCTTTGATATCTTCCTCGGAAGCCGTGTTTAACTCAACAGGTACAAAGACATAATTCTCGTAGCGGGCTACTTCCTCCTCATCCACATACTTTCCGATTTCACGACGGAACTGCTGAATACTGGTATAGGGCCTGTATTCCTCAAACTCGTGGGCCATGCGGTCGCCTACCCCAGGGATCATTTTAAAATAGGCTTCGACTGTGGTGTTCAGGTTAAAGGGTACAAATACTTTCTTGTATAACTCTTCCTTATCCACCTCAGCACCTAGCAGTGCATCGAAGTCGTTCATACTTAAAAAAGGCCTGTTCTCCAGGATCTGAGCAACTGTTTCCGAAGAAAGTCCGATTGCGTTCAATTCCTCTTCTGTAGCCAGGTTGGCGTTTAATACCCTTTCAGCTTTCGTTACTATGGTTTCAGATTCTTCAGCTTTAGTTTCGGTTTGTTCTACAGCTGCTTCTTTAGCATTGTCCCCCTCTTTAGCCTGTTTACAAGCGATGCCCATTATGCTCAATAGGGCGACGCCCAATACCAATTTTGTGAATTTTCTCATTGTTGTTGTTTTAATAGTAATAAATATGAATAACCAATTAATGCCAGTACAATCATGCTGCCGGGCGCAAGGGAAGGCAATGCCCCGGACAAGCTCTCCAAAAATAAATCCCATCCTTTTGCACCGGGCTTCATCTCCAGCTCAAACTCATAATTTGCCTGAAGGTGCAAAAAGGCACCGTAAACACCACTCAGGGCTGTTAGGGCCAAAACAAGCTTGAAGAGGCTCCTTGTCCATTTTGTTTTTTTAATAAAAAGGATGAATAGTGCCAAAATAGAAGCGGCTATGCAAAGTATAGGTATCAACTGCAGCGTATCTTCATAATGATCCAGCAAGTAAAGCTCTGTGGCCGTTCCTGCCATCATAAAAAGCAGTGCCACAAGGATGACCTTGTTAATACGGATTCCTATTGTGTGCTCTTGTCTTTGCATCAGGAGCGTAAAAATAAGCAGGCAGAAATAGTTATAAAAATTATTTAGAGAAATTCTAAATAAAATTATCAAATCCTGAGCTTGAGACCCATATCATGATCAACTATAGTGGATAAAAATGCTATATTAGTTTGACCATTTCCAATAGCATTAATTTGAATCACTATGAAAGCTTTCTGCTCAATATCAGCTTTGATCCTACTGATCTTAACGATAATAACCGGCTGTAAATCCGATGAAGATAAAATGGTTGAATTTGGTCAAAAGTATACGGATGCCTGGAATAGTAAAAAACCAGAAAAAATGGCTTCGTTTTATGCTTTAAATGGTGTATTAACCATAAATCTTGGCGCACCAGCAGTTGGGAGAAAACAATTGGAAGAAACGGCCCAATCCTTTATGGAAGCATTCCCCGATATGGTGTTGACCATGGACAGTTTAACGGCAGATAATGGAATATACAGGTACTACTGGACCTTTAAGGGCACAAATACCGGGCCTGGAGGAACTGGAAACAAGGTTGATTTCAGCGGATTTGAAGAATGGACCATGAATGAGGAGGGATTGATACAAAATTCAATAGGCACCTTCGATGCTGAGGATTACCAAAATCAACTTGACGGGAATTAAAAAACTCCCTGCAAAAGCCACTGTAATCTGATCGATTTAAAGGCACGGGAACATCTTAAGATGAGAAGCATGAGGAATTTCACATCAAAAACTATATCGCTGTGTGCTTTGCTGGCCATATCGCTATCTGCTAAGGGACAAAACCACTGGGAAGACCCGGGAATTTTTGCTGTAAATAAGGAGGAAGCCCGTGCCAGCTTCACCCCTTTTGAAAGCGTTGAAAAAGCACTCAACGGTGAGGTATCTGAAAGTAGCTATATAAAGAGCCTGAATGGGCAATGGAAATTCAACTATGTTCCCAGGGCTTCTCAGCGACCGCAGGACTTCTATAAGACCACTTACGATATAAGCGCATGGAAAACCATTCCAGTACCTGCAAACTGGGAATTGCAGGGCTATGGCTTTGCCCAATACAATAACATACAATACCCCTTCGAGAAAAACCCTCCATACATTAAAGATGCGTACAGCCCCGTAGGCTCCTATGTTACCTTCTTTACCCTTCCCGATAACTGGACCAACAGGGAAATCTTCATCTACCTGGGAGCTGTCAAATCAGGATTCGACATCTGGATCAACGACCACAAGGCAGGCTACAGCCAGGATTCCAAGCTTCCGTCTGAATTTAATATCACCCCATATCTGAAACCTGGCAAGAACAAAATCTCAGTTCAGGTATTTCAGTTTACCGATGGTAGCTACCTGGAAGACCAGGATTTTTGGCGTTTATCCGGGATACAACGGGACGTTTATCTCCTGGCCAGGCCCAAAACCTACATTCGCGACTTTTTTGCCAAAACAGGACTGGATGCCAGTTACGAAAATGGGGTTTTTGAACTGGCTGCAGATATAGTAAACATTGGGGAAAATGATACCTCCGTTGAAATTGAATGCATCCTTCTGGATGCTCAAGGCAGGGATATTTCAAAAGGAATTACATCGCTCGACTTGAGAGGAAAAACTGAAAAAACCCAAAGATTTGCCTCCTTCCTGCCCAACATCAAGAAGTGGTCTGCGGAAACCCCTAATCTATACACGCTGTTGCTGGTTCTTGCCGAACAGAATGAAGTAGTTGAAGCCACATCAATACAAGTAGGATTTAGGTCCAGTGAAATCAAGGGAGGGCAGCTTCTAGTAAATGGGAAACCCATCCTGATCAAAGGGGTAAACCGGCACGAGCACAATGCTTTTACCGGGCATGTGGTGGACAGGGAGACCATGATCAGGGATATTGAAACCATGAAGCGCCTCAATATAAATGCCGTTAGGACCAGTCATTATCCAAATGATCCCCTTTGGTACTCACTATGCGATCAATATGGCCTGTATCTCTATGATGAGGCCAACCTGGAATCGCATGGTATGGGCTACAATCCCGAACATACGCTGGCCAATGTACCGGAATGGAAAGAGGCCCATGTATCACGGGTGATGAATATGATTAAGCGCGACAAAAACCATCCCTCAATAATCGTTTGGAGCATGGGAAATGAAGCCGGTGCAGGACCCAACTTCCTGGAAAGTTATAAGAGCGCTCAAAATTATGACGATACCCGCCCCATACATTACGAAAGGGCAGAGAAAATGACCGAGGTCAAAGAAAGGCATACTGATATCATTGGCAATATGTATATGCGCATTCCCCAGGTTGAAAAGCTATATTCCGAAGGAGAAGAGCAGCGTCCTTTTATCTGGTGCGAATACTCTCATGCTATGGGCAATAGCAACGGTAATTTTAAAGAGTACTGGGATCTGGTCTATTCACACCCTAAAATCCAGGGCGGTTTTATCTGGGACTGGATGGACCAGGGATTGATACAGCACGATGAGCAGGGAGAACCCTACTGGGCCTATGGCGGGCATTTTGAACCCGAAGGGATTTACAATGATGGGAATTTCTGTCTGAACGGACTTGTAAATCCGGATTGGACCACCCATCCGGGTGCTATGGAGGTCAAGAAAGTCTACCAGAACGTTCACTTTAAACAGGTGGATCTTACCACCGTCCAGGTGATTATCCACAACGACCACTTTTTCAAAGACCTGGAAGGCTACCTGATCACCTGGGAACTTATGGAAAATGGAGTGGCCGTACAACGGGGGTGGTTCACCCCTAAAGAAGTTGGACCACAGGAACAAAAAGCATTTCCACTGAACATCAATAAATCGAACATCAGGGAGGATAAGGAGTATGTGCTTAACCTCCATGCCAAACGAGTTGGCGATAACAAGTTGGTCCCCATGGGCTATACCCTGGCAGAAGAACAGTTTCTTTTATCAGCCTATGATTTTCAGCTAAAAAAGAATACGACTTCAAAAGAATTAAAGATTGTCGATAACGAAAATATAATACTTCTATCTGGGTCAGGCGTAGAGGTAAGCTTCTCAAAACAATCCGGTTTACTGAGCTCTTACAAGATCGAGCAGAACGAATTGATAAAGCAGCCCCTGGAGCCCACTTTCTGGCGGGCCCCTACAGATAATGACTTTGGCAACAACATGCCCGTTCGCTGCAAAGCATGGAAAACGGCCTTTGAGCAGGGTAAACTAATTGATTTCAGCCACATGGAATTGTCGGCTTCCGAGATAATAATCAAAACCAAATATGCTTTGGAATCTGTAAATGCACAGCTGGAAATTTATTATATGGTTAATGCGCTGGGGGAAATCACAGTAGATTATGTGTTCACTCCTCAAAACAGCGAACTCCCTGAAATTCCACGTATTGGTATGAAAATACAGGTTCAGAAAGCCCTGGATCGTTTGGAGTACTATGGGAAAGGACCCTGGGAGAATTACGTGGATAGAAACAACAGCGCACAGTTAGGCCTGTATCAGTCCACCGTAGCTAAACAGTATTACCCCTATACACGTCCTCAGGAAAACGGACATAAAACAGGGGCACGCTGGTTAAGCCTGAAAAGTGAATCCGGAATGGGATTACTAGTGGATGCCATTGAGTCTCCTTTTGAGTTTAATGCACTGCACTATGCAACAGCCGATCTGGATCCGGGAGAGAAGAAAACGGGTAGGCGCTACAATGAGCTAAAAGAAGGTGATTTTATAGAATTGCACATCGACCATAGGATGATGGGCGTGGGTGGCGATAACAGCTGGGGGGCAAAGCCGCATAAAAAATACCGATATTATCCCGACAAAGAGTACAGCTACCGCTTTCGGATAAAACCAATTCAACAATAATAGCAACCAATTACTGTTTTACCCATCTTTGTAAAAAAACAACTATGAAAAAAATATTTCTGATCCTCCTCTTTCCATTTTTAGTGGCCTTTCAATGTGATGATGATGTAGATTCCGGTTTTGAAACCACTTACTTTGTACAGAACGATTCCAGTACCGACCTTTTTCTTCTAAATGAAAGTGGCCAATTTATTGAAATCAACAGTCAGACTGACATTGCTGTCGGAAGCGATCTTAACTCAGTTACCGAGCCCATACCGCCTACAGAATCCTTCCTTTTTAACAGCATTAAGCTTTACAGGTCGGAGAATGACAATTTTATCCTTGCCTATTCCCAGGAACCCCTGGAAGATGGATTGTGGTCCTTGACTGAACCCGTCACCAACCGCTTTGAATACACCCTGTTAATTACAGATGCCGAATTAGACTGATCTGTATTCTTAAAATTAAGCCCAACATTCCATTTGCCTAAACCTTTAAACATATGAAAAACACTTTTTTACTCTTAACCTTACTTCTTGTTTTTCAACTTACTCAAGCCCAGTTTATCAAAGAGAAATCTATAAATGCACAAATAGGATACGGGCTCAGTGTAGCTAACTATGGCCTGTTAGATATTTATGATGATGGGCTATTTTTGCAGGGAGAGCTGGTCCTTAAAGTCCTTTCCTGGGTGGAACTAAGACCTTATGCGGGGGTCATTTACACTATATCAGGGGGTGATGATACAGGTGACTCAGTAACCTCAAAAGCATTGTTGTTAGGCGGTAAAACCAGGGTCAGAGCTCCCATACCCTGGGTTGCTCCCTATGCAGAAATCGGAATCGGCACTTCCATTGGCAAATTTGAAACCTTCACCCCTTTTGATAGTATTGAGAAGAGCGGGTTTATTTACCATATCCCCTTCTCAGTAGGATTAGAACTTGGGAAAAGGAATAATTTTGATCTTGGATTTACGTATTTCTTCCAGCCTACCGTAGAACAGTATGTGGGAGCGGTTGCAATAGGGGTAACTTTTCCCTTAAACAATTAATAGAACCAGCGGTTACAAGAGACTTATCAGAAATAAAACCTGTTTCCTGTGCACGAAAAACCAACAAGGAAAATTTTCAATAGCTTTTCAGCGTAAACCCAAACGTCAAAAACCGGTCTCCCTGTTCCTGGCCTTCTATCACCACACTTTCAAAAGCATTCAGGTAGTTTATTTTAAAGTTCAAATGCTTCCACACGGGCATTTCCAAAGCCAGATCTGAACGCCAGCGATAATTGTTTCCATATTCAAGGGAAGGCTGAAAGTAACTTTCATGACTAAAGATCACTTTGTCTTTAAACAGGTAATACTTCCCATTTACCCATAAGGTTGCGCGAAAGGTATTGATGGACTCACTACCGTCATACTCGGCAAAATTGAAATTGTTATTATCAAAGTTGGTCTCCTCATATTCACTGGATATGGAAAATTTGAGGAAGTTTTTCTTCTTTTTCATCAGCTGGAAGGTAACCCCTACCCCGGCAATATAGCGGGCATCGATCTCCCTTCGGAAATTGGTACTGACAAAGGCCAATAGTAAGGGATATATCTTCCGTTCCGGGTTAATATACAGGAAGTTAAGACTCAAAATATCCTCGTCTGCTTTCTCCCTGCCAAACTCCTGATACACATAGGAATTTTGGGTTTTAAAAACCCATTTCTTCCAGGGTATAAAACTCACTTCAGATTTGGCCCTGAATATCAGGGTCTCCACATTTCCCCCCTGCCAGAACCCCGTCAGCGACAGGTTGGCTTTGAGATTGAGCGTATCACTTTCGTTGATCTGGGCCACAAGGCAGAAAGGAATTAAGAATAAATAATAAAAAACCTTTTTCATGCTGTTTGGATGGTGGTTTAGACTAGTAAATATGTTCAAACATTAGCTGCAGTATACAAAATTTCTGAAAGTTTGGAAGCCGGGTATTCTCCCTAACTCAGGCTCTTCTGAGTTGATGATCATGCCTATTTATAAACGTATATTATCTGTTCCATAAGAAAAATTAATATAAGGAATTCCTTTTTCCTTCGTTAGCCATTCATATAATTCAATAAACATATTTATGAGAATTTCAGGAATTTTAAAAATAGCCGTATTATTAATAACTGTTCTTTCGGTTGTTGCCTGCAACAAGGATGATGACTCTTTTGCACGAGTAACTGTAAATGGTACTTTGCTCGTTGGAGACCGATCGGATTTTAACGGGGATATAGACGCCAGTTTTACCGGTAATGGCGGTTCTGCCAGTCGTTCTTTCATCTGGAACAACAACCTCAATACAGCAGACTATAATGCAGATATTACAACAGCTACTGAAGGCACCTTCCGAATGATCGTTGAGGATTCCGAAGGGACTATTGTACTTGATCGCTCTATTGATGGTAGCACAGACACGGATTCTATAGATGGAGTAACATCGTCAGGCGCCTCGGGTATCTGGACTGTGACCATTCAGGTAACTGACTTAAATGGTGATGGTAGTTTTTCCCTGAGTGAAGGCAATTAAATACAAGATTAAAAGAGTATTTAACCCCGTCAGCTATTGACGGGGTTTTTTATTTATCCCTAACCCGCCAATGTCGTTAAGTCCTGATTTTCAGTTATCCAATAGCTATTAGCAGGATGAACCGGAAAATATTTAGTATTATTGATACTGTTTAAAAGCTATGAAACCCATAATTCCCTCTCCTTCAGCACTATCCTTTAAGGGCCTTGTTTATTTGTTGTTTGTATTCAGCCTGATTTTTGGCATTTCCTGCAGCAGTAGTGGCTCCGATGTAGCTGAGATTACGGCTCCTTCCAACCTATCTGTTTCTGTTACTATAAACGGGGCAACAGATACAAATCCGACCGGAGATGGTTCCGGAGATGTAGTGATTGTTGCTCGAGCTGATAATGCCATTCGTTACGTCTTTCGTTTCAATAACGATCCGGGACAGCAAAATACTTCCGGCTTGTTTAATTATACAGTGCCTCAGGAAGGCACACACACCTACAACCTTGAAGTATTTGCCTATTCCGAGTCCGGGGAATCCATTAGCAGGTCCACTAGTTTTGAGGTCTTTAGGGACGAAATAATAGTAGCTGAAGAAGGCTTTAACAATCTGGTATTCGCCGACGAATTTGATTACGACGGCAGTCCGAATCCCGCCAAGTGGCACCACCAAACCATCCCGATTATTGGGGATAGCTGGGCTAATGGCGAACAACAACATTACACCACCCGAATTGAAAACTCCTATGTGAGTAACGGCACCTTAAAGATTAAGGCGATAAAAGAGGACTATACAGAATCCACTACCGGATCTACCAAATCCTATACCTCTGCCCGGTTGAATTCAAAGTTTGCCTTTCAATACGGACGGGTAGAGGTGAAAGCTAAATTACCTGCAGAAGCGGGTACCTGGCCCGCTATCTGGACGCTGGGAGCCAATATCGATGAGGTAGGCAATTTTTTTGGCAGCCAGTACGGCAGTGTGGGCTGGCCAGCCTGCGGTGAAATTGATATCATGGAACAAAGGGGGGACGACAAAAACACCTCTATCGGATACTTCCACTGGGGCAACACCTCTAATGGGCAATACCAAAATGCCGGGGGCGACATACCTGTTTCCAATGCCTCCACCGAATACCATATCTACGCCCTGGAATGGGACAGCAGTACCATGAAAATACTGTTAGACGATGCCGTGGTTTTTCAACTGTCCAACACTTCAGACAAACCTTTTGACAACCCGCATTATCTATTGCTAAATATCGCCATGGGCGGCAACCTGGGAGGAAATATCCCGGGTACTTTCACCGAAAGCATCATGGAGATTGATTATGTGAGGGTTTATCAGTAGACATGGAACTTACAACAGTGAAGTTTCGAAGAATACTTCACTGTTCGATATCCACCGCCTCAAAAGCAGTTAATTCCTGCCCCTCAAAAGATGCCGTAACTTCAATAGGGTTGCAACACACCTCGCAGTCTTCTACATAGGTTTGCTGTGATATGGAGGGGTCCAGCAGCATGGAGATTTTTTCCCAGCAATACGGACATTGGAAAAACTGTTCGTACATCCCCTAAATAAAGGCTTAGAGTTCTACATTCAGGAGTTGTCCGGTAAGCTGCAGCAGCTGCAACTCGGCCAGTTTAGCATCGTACTTGGCCAGGTTTTTATTGGTCAGCGCATTCAGTAAGTTGATTTGCGCCAGCCTGAATTCAATCCCCGTAATCCGCCCCAATTGAAACTGTTCCTTCGAACGTTCAAAATTGTTCCGGTTGGTAAGCACATTCTGCTCCTGAATATGGTAGATCTCCAGTCGGTTATTGTAAATGGCCAGTGCATTTTCAATATCCCGGTTCACTTCCAGTTCAATCTGCTTATTCAGCAGTTCCTGGTTCTGATAGGCTATTTTGGCATTCTTCACGCGCACAACTGTCCCACCCCCGTCAAACAGGTTCCAGGTCAGCGAAGCCCCCAGGGCGAAATTATAGGTGGTATTATTCACCCCCGGAAAGAAAGCCGAAGCCGCACTTTGGTTCAGGTTCCAGCCATAAGAGCCATTCAGGTTTAGTCTGGGTAAATAGCCCGACTGGCTTACCTTTATATCGTATTCATTAATCCTCAGATTCTTCTCGGTTTGCAAGAGGGCAACATTATTTTCCTTTGCATCGGCAATATATTCTTCCAGCTCCAGCATGGGGATAAAACGGATTAGGGTATCTACCACAAAACCTTCATTCAAACTGCGGTTTAATACCACATTAAGATCGCGCTTAGTGTTCGCCAGCTGCTGCTGGGCATTCAAAAGACTGATACTGTCATTGGTAGCATCTACCTGAGCATTAAGGATATCCAGTTTAGTGCTTTGTCCAAACTCAAAAGAATACTCAGACCTTGTAATCCGGTCCCGGGAAATCTCCAGGGCTTGCAGCAAAACATTTTGATTTTCTGTCAATCGCGCTACCTCAAAATACACGCTGAACAATTGCAGCATAGTATTTTCAATAGTTTCCCTGGCCTGCAATTCACTCAGTTCATACTGCTCCTTCAGGCTTCGGTAATTATACAAACGCCCTAAGCCGTCGAACAAAGTATAGTTTACAGAAAGGTTTCCGTTATACCGCTGGGCTTCGGCCTGCTCGATCTTCAGGTTGGGCCTGGGAGAACCATCTTCAAGTACCTGACCGGGAAATTCAATTTCCGAATCATCCCGATTGTAATTAGCCCCGGCCGTACCAGTAAGATTTGGTAAAAACCCACTGTTCAATATACTCTTGTTGTTTTCAGCAAGCTTTACCTGGTTTCGCGCCACCTGTATCCCGAAATTATTCTCCAGGGCAAGGGAAACGGCTTCTTGTTTGGATAAAAGTGCTTCCTGGGCTATGGCTCCGGATAAACCGGCTATCCATAACGCAAAAACTACTAACCTATATCTCATTGTTTTTGACCTTCTAGTTCTTTGGGTATTCTTTTCATTGAAGTTTCTTTGGGTACGGTCTGCTCTTCAATCAGCTTATCAGCCAGCTGTCCTTGCAGGTACACCTCTTCCTTTTGTTCCTTAATAGCGCGTTCTACTTCCTCCCTGGTGATATTGTCACCTGTAGCCAGCCATTTGGTGCTTTGTTTCACCCGGTTGCTGAACGACAGGAAAATAGGCAGCATAATCAGGGTTAAAACGGTAGCAAATCCTATTCCGTAGGCAATGGAAATAGCCATGGGGATAAGGAACTGTGCCTGCCTGCTTTGCTCTAGCATCAAAGGTGCCAATCCGGCAATGGTGGTAATCGAAGTCAGGAATATCGCTCGGAAACGAGAACGACCAGCCTCTACCAGGGCATCATCAAATGTCATTCCCTGCCTGAGATTCCCATTGAATTTACCTATGAGCACGAGCCCGTCATTTACCATAATACCAATCAGGGCAATAATCCCCAACATAGAGAGGATATTGATAGGAAAATCATGGATCCAATGCCCCCATGCCACTGCCGTAAGACTAAAAGGTACCAGGAGTATCAGCATTAAAGGCTGACTAAAACTGCGGAAGGTAAAGGCTATGGTTACATAGATCAGGAACAATACCGTTAGCCCTACCAATCGCAACGAACCCAGAAGTTTACCAGCCTCCCTGTTTTGTCCTTCATAGGATGGGGTAACTGTAGGATAACGTGAGGTTATCTCCGGCATTATCACTGTTCGGATCTCAGTCATCACATCCGTAGCACTGGTGGTCTTGGGATCCTCCAGATCAGCAGATAGCTGAATTTCCCGCTGTCCGTCCAGGTGATTTACCGCCACATCGCCGCGTTCAATGGTATAGGAAGCAATTTCTTTTAAAGGTATCCGGCTACCGTCGGGAGTTACAATACGCATTTCGTCCAGGTCGGTTATAGAAGAGCGGTTCTCCCGGTCATAGCGGACCCAGACCCGTATTTCGTCCTGTCCCCGCTGGAAACGCTGAGCCTGTGTGCCAAAGAAACCGGCTCGCACCTGGTTCATCACTGTACGCAGGTTTAAACCCAGCAAATAGGCATTTTCTTTTAATTCCAGGCGGATTTCCTTGATCCCGGCTGGGTCATTATCGGCCACATCCTTGAGTGCAGGATTGTTCAACATGGCTTTTTTAAGCTCTTCCTTAGCTCCCTTAAGTTCTTCAATGTTGTAACCCAGTAAGGAAACAGAAACAGGATCGCCTCCAAAGTTTCCACCAGAGCCGTAGATGAGGCTTTCAACGCCAATTATCGGCCCAACCAATTCGCGAAGTCTACTGGTAACCAAATCCGACCGTATGGCATCCGGACGTTCCTCTCCGGGTAATAGGTTAATGGTCAGTGTGGCAGAAGAAGATCCGGGACCCAGACGCTTAATGACATTTTCATAAAGGACTTTACCAGTTCCCTGCAAATATTGTTCTGTAAGCTCTTCATTTACAATATCTGCTTTCTCTTCAATCAAGCTGATGATGGAATCCGTAATCTTTTCATTGGTCCCGTTGGGCATCAGTAATTCTACCTGTATCCTATCACTTGCAATCCTGGGAAAGAAGGAAGTACGGATAATTCCTCCACCGATTGACCCAAAAGTGACAATCAGCGCAAATACAAAAAAGGAGAAGGTTAGCATTTTATAGCGCATCGCAAAACGCAGCGCCGGGGTATATACCCTGTCCCGGTTCCAGGACATAAAACGATCACCCAATTTGTTAATATTCCTGAGTTTTGAAAATAAACGTCCTACTGGCGTTTTGGTCTCTTTACGTTTTCGTTGCAAGGCCTTGGAATGCGCTAAGTGAGCCGGTAGGATAATAAGCGCTTCCACCAGGGAAACCACAAGGGTCAGGATCACAATCACGGAAACCTCACCAAAGAACTCCCCAATCCGTCCATCCAGGAACAGGAATATGGAAAAAGCCAATATGGTAGTAATAATTGCTGAAACAATGGGAGGAATTACTTCCATGGTACCATCAATAGCAGCTTGTATTGGTGTTTTCCCTTTTTCGTAATGCTGATAAATATTTTCGGCGATCACAATCCCGTCATCTACCAGGATACCAATCACAATGATCATCCCAAATAAGGACAGTACATTGATGGTTACATCAAAGAATCCTGCAAAAATGAACATTCCCAGGAAAGCCACAGGCAATCCAAAAGCAACCCAGAAAGCCAGACGGGTATTGAGGAAGAGGGAAAGAAATAAAAGTACAAGCGCCATCCCCATGATGGCATTTTCAGTTAACAATTGGGTCCGCTGAGTAAGGGTGGTAGACAAGTCGCTAACCACACTAAGCCTTACATTGGTATATTTCTGATTGAACTCCTCTATATAGGCCCTCACTTTTTCTGCAGAGGAAATCAGGTCCTCCGTATTAGTACTGGTAATGGTAGTAGTCACCGAAAGGTCTCCGTCAAAGAAGGAGGCATTTGGCGTTTCCGAAAAACGATCCCTCACAATAGCAACATCTTTCAAACGTATTGATTGCCCTGAAGCATCGGCACGGATAATCAGGTTAGAGAGTTCATCACCGTAATAAGATCGGTTATTGGCTCTGATGAGGTATTCCTCGGCATTGGTTTTGATATTACCGCCGGTAACCAGGATATTGGCATTGGACACTGCCTGGGAAACTTCCTGAAATGAAAGCCCATAGGCCAGCAGATTGTTCTCGTTTACCGCTATTTCAATTTCTTCCTGGGGGTATCCCGATACACTGATCTGGGAAATTCCGTCAATAGCACGGATATCATTTTCTACCTGGCGACCAATTTGCTTGAGAGTAGCCAGGGGGATTTTATCTCCACTAATAGCAAAGCTGATAGTCTGACGCACAGCTTCCTGCTTGGACACCACAAGGGGTTCCATTCCAGAAGGAAAGGAAGGTACGCGGTCTACTGCATTCTTAACCTGCAGCAGCATAAAGTCGATGTCCCTGCCCTTTTCGATTTCCACATTGATACTACCGCTGTTTTCCCGGGAAGTGGAGGTTACCCGTTCTACCCCCTCAAGGCCTTTGAGGTTATCCTCAATTTTAAGAACGATTCCTTCTTCAACCTCCTGGGGAGAAGCTCCTGGATAGGCTATGCTAACACTGATATTACGGGAATCCGTAAGTGGAAAAAAGGAAGATTTTAAGGAGGTAGCGCCTACAATCCCGAATATAAAAAACGCAATTATAATGACGTTTACCGCCACATGGTATTTGATGAAATACGCAATCAGATTTCTCATTACTGGATGTTTTCAGCGGTTTGACCCTTATAGACCTTTACGAGCATCCCCGCATAGGCACCAACTACAGGTTGGGTAATGATCGTGGTGCCATCGGGCACATCCTTGAGAACTACCTTACGATCTGAAAAATAAACCGGCTTTACATCTATCAGGTCCAGGATGCTATCCCGCACCACAAATATCTGGTTGTCTTCCAAAAGTAATTTGCGGTCTATTTCAATGGCTTCTTTTTCATTCTTGGCGTTGAGATTGGCCTCCAGGTACATCCCCTCTCTCAAATCGGGATTGCTTACTTCTATATAAGCTTTTATGGTTTGGGAAGCCTGATCAATACGACCGTTAATACGGGTCACTTTTCCCTCATAGTATTTGGTTTGCTCCAGGTTTACGAGTTCCACAACCTCCCCTACTTGTAGGAGATCGCTGTAGGTTTTACTTACAGCTACTTCCAGTTCGTAAACATCTGTACTGATATATTCTCCCAGTTTCTGTCCTGACCTTACCAGGGAACCCTCGGTGACCAGGGCCTCCGTAAGCACTCCTGAAAAAGGTGCAGCAATGGTATACTTGGCCAGGCGCTGTTCCAGGTTTTTTACATTGTAGTAACTGGTTAGAATTCCCCGCCCAGTAATAAAGAACTTTTCTTTTTCTGATGTCATATCCGGAAGTTGGGGAGTAACACGGTCCAGATCAAATTTTGTCAGGTAGGCCTGCCATTTTGGGTAAAGCTCCGGGTAATCCAAACGGAGGTCGGGCATCACGGAAGTGATCAGGTTGAGCAAGTTGCTCTTAGCGGATTGCACGCTGGCGTAATATTCGGCCGCATCAATGCGTATAATGGTTTCTCCTTTACGATATTCCTGTCCAGGACGAAAGAGTTTATTCCGTCCCCGGAATACACCCTGAACCTCAGCATATAGCTCTACCCTTGTTTTGGCCATAAGGTTTCCATTGGCAGGAACAATTATAGGTATTGTGCTGTTTGCAACCACATCAGTGAAAACGGTTTTTACTACCTTCTGCACTTCTGGCTTGTACTGTGTCTTACTATTCACAATTTGCCTCGCTACAAAAACAGAGGCTATTATTATGACCAATCCCAGTACGGATAAAATTATCTTTCTCATATTATTTGATTATTTCTCAGGCAAACCACCTGCAAAATTTTGTTGTACTTTTTTTAAAACCCGGATCATCTGTTGAATCTCCGATTCGTCTATGTTGCGCTCCATGGTTTCTATGATATGCTTAATAACCACTTTGCATTCCTGAAAAATGTCCCGCCCCATGGGGGTTAGAAATACTTCATTGATACGCTTGTCATCGCTATTCTGCTGGCGGTACAAATACCCTTTCTTTTCCATCTTGGCCAGTAAACGCGCCAGCGATGATTTATCCCGGTAGGTAAGAAATGCCAGTTCATTCTGGTTGAGTCCATCCTGATCATTTACTTTCTTTAATACTACCATTTGTTCCTTGGTCAGATCCAGCCCGTGTTTTTCCAGAGCTTCCTGTATATAGTAATCAACCATTTTGGAGGTCCGCCCAATCCAGGGGCCAATGGACCTTTCAAAATCAATATATACATCCATACTTTCCATGGCGCAAAGCTAAACAAATCCTATATAGTTGCACGTGCAACCATAGTTAAATATATCTTAATTTTTGTTTAATCTTTTAGAGGATATATAAAACAAAAAGAAGAATGCCTTAAACATTCTTCTTTTCGCCAATTTAACTAAACTATAAAGTCAACTACTCATTATCGTTATCATCTTCCTCGTTATCCTCGAATTTGGTCTCAGCCATTCGCGTCCTTGAGAAATTGATATCCTTAAATTTCAATTTAGCATCATCCTTGTCGTAATCGAATACTAAAAATTGATCCTGATTCATCATTTCCAGACTCTTGTAGGAATCAAATTTATTATGCTGTATTTGCAAAACTTCCAGACTTGCAAGCTGACTAAACTCCTGAGGGATCTCTCCTCCCAAATTGTTATTGGCAAGCACCAGTTCTTTTAGCAATGCGAGTTTACCCATTTCCTTAGGAATATTACCTTCCAGGCCATTTTCAAAAAGGCCAAGAGTTTCCAGGCGGGTAAGATTACCAATAGATCCGGGGATCTCTCCTCTCAAGCTATTACTGGATAGATTTAAAACTCGTAGATTTTTCAATTTTCCCAGACTTCCGGGAATACTTCCAGAAAAGAAATTATTGAATGCTGTTAGCTCCTGAAGTGATTTAAGGTTGCCCAGCTCTTCTGGAATTTCTCCTTTTAAGCGGTTCATCTCAATCTTCAATACCTGCAGTTCTTTCAATTGAGCAACTTCAACAGGTAGAACCCCTGTAAGCTTATTAAAGGCAAGGTTGAGTTTCCTGAGGTGGCTTAATTGTCCCATCGACTTTGGCAAAACACCATCGAGGTTATTCCTGAACAGATTAATTGCTACCACGTGACCGTCTTCTACGGTAACTCCGTACCATTTGGCAACTGGAGTTTCTGCTTTCCAGGGATTCAACCACTGCTCACCATTGGTACTTTCAAAAAGATCCAATAAAGCCATTCGCTCCTGCTTGGAAACTTGTGAAATAACCAATTGTGACGTTAGCATCAGAAGTAAAAGAAAAGCCCAGGATTTTTTCATGTTCTGCCTATTTGCGATAATCTGGTATTAATCTGATATTTAATAAAGAATTGTCCTACAAATTTAACGCAGACTTGCGACAAAATGCCTATTTTATCGATGAACGGTACGTTTTTGTTGCGAAACCCCCCTTATCTGTTGTGAAAATTTTTGGAGAACAGCGAATTAGCCTGAAAAAGTAAGGTTTTCAATGCTTAAAGTGAGTTCTTCCCACTGCTCCATTAACCCCTCAAGTGATTTTTTCCGCTCCTGGTATCGGTCAAAAAATCCCGTTTCCGAAATAGTAGCATCGTAATCCATTAAAAGCTGATGATCAATCTCCACCAGCTCTTTTTCAAGTGCTGATATCTTCTTCTCAACACTGCTAAGGCGATTCTTCAGGGACTTAATTTTCTTCTGATCTTCATAAGATCCAGATTTGTCTTTGGATTTCTCCCCGGTAACACCCGGTTTGTCTTTCTTTTCCAGTTCCCTGAAATTTTCCAGCTGCCTCTGGTCCAGGTAAAATTGGATGTCTCCCAGGTATTCCTTGATACCTCCTGCTCGAAATTCGTACACCTTATTGGTCAGCCCCTGCAGAAAATCCCTGTCGTGGGAAACTAATATGAGTGTCCCTTCAAATTGCTGTAGCGCTTCCTTCAGGATCTGTTTGGATATCATATCCAGGTGATTGGTAGGCTCATCCATCACAAGCACATTGAACGGCTGCAGTAAAAGCTTGGCCAGAGCAAGCCGGTTGCGCTCTCCTCCAGAGAGCACCCGGACATACTTATCTACCTCATCCCCGCTGAAGAGGAAGGAGCCCAGAATATCCCGGACGCGAGGTCTGGTTTGCTCGTTTGCAGCATCTATCATAGTGTCCAGTACAGTCTTGTTTCCTTCCAGGCTATCTGCCTGATCCTGTGCAAAATAGCCCAGCTGTACATTATGACCCAATTTTACAGTCCCCCCATGTTCCAATTCTCCCACCAGTATTCTGGCCAGGGTAGTTTTTCCCTGCCCGTTTTGCCCAACAAAGGCTGTTTTACTGCCGCGTTCCAGGAGCAAATCAACACCCGTCAGGACCTGCTTCTCCCCATAGCTTTTCGTAACCTGCTCCATTTCTACCACTACTTTTCCCGGAACCACGGAGAGGGGAAAACGGATATTCATGGAAACCATATCTGCTTCATCTACCTCAATGCGTTCCATTTTCTCCAGTTTCTTGATCATGGACTGCGCCATAGAAGCCTTGGAAGACTTAGCCCGAAACCGCTCAATTAATCGCTCTGCCTGCTGGATTTCGCGATCCTGGTTCTTTTTGGCATTTCGCTGCTGCTGTATTATTTCTTCCCGAAGCTTGAGATATCCGCTATAGGGTTTGTTGTAATCATAAATGCGGCCCATAGAAATCTCCAGGGTCCTGTTGGTAATGTTATCCAAAAACATCCGGTCGTGAGAAACCAGCACCACTGCCCCGCTAAAATCCTTCAGGAACTGTTCAAGCCAGATAATAGATTCAATATCCAGGTGGTTAGTAGGCTCATCGAGCAGGAGAATATCATTCTTTTGCAATAATAATTTGGCCAATTCTATTCGCATGCGCCATCCCCCGGAGAAGGTATCGGTAGATTTATCAAAATCCACCTGACGAAAACCAAGGCCCTGTAATACCTTTTCTGTTTCCCCTTTGTAGGTATAGCCCCCCAGGAGCTCATAGCGGTGGGTAATCTCATTGAGATCTACCATAAGCTGGTGGTAGCCGTCACTTTCATAGTCCGTTCGCTCAGCAAGTTCCGTATTGACCCGTTCCAACTCCTTTTCAAGGACCATCAACTCTGAAAAGGCTTCATAAGCTTCTTCCAGCACCGTACGACCATGAAAAAAATCGATGTCTTGTTTGAGGAATCCAAGCCGCAGCCCCTTTTCAAGGGCTAATTGACCCTGGTCTGACTGCATTTCCCCAGCCAGGATATTCAGCAAGGTCGATTTTCCAGCACCATTTTTGCCCACCAATCCTACCCGGTCTCCGGCATTGAGGCGAAAGGACATACCGTCGAAAAGAGGTACGCCTCCAAAGGATATAGATAAGTTATGGACGCTTAACATAATTTGTTACCGAGGTTACAGGAAAAAAAAGACCAAAAGCCTATTTTTATCAAAAATTTCTGCAAATGTTAAAAAAAGGCAGCAAACTCTATAGCATTTTAACAGGAAGGTGTCCAAAGTGCCACCAGGAGAGTATGTATACGGATATTAATCCATATCACCTGGGGAGCCTGTTCAAAATGCACGAGCGATGCTCGCACTGCAACACTAAATACAAGATGGAGCCCTCTTTTTTTTATGGTGCCATGTATGTGAGCTATGCGGTTGGGATCGCCTTTGCAGTAGCGGCTTTTGTTATTACATTTCTAATTATCGGGACTTCACTGGTAAGTACCTTTATCGCCATTGTGGCCACCATGGTGGTTTTCATGCCTGTAATAATCAGGCTGTCCAGGAACATTTGGATTAATTTTTTTGTCAGTTACGATCCCGCTGCCCGTAAAACCTAAACCGGATTATACTTTTGTGAAAATCGACTAATATCCATTTCCGGATGTAAGGAGCCGCGATTTTCAATATAGTCCCATAGCTGACCGGCAGCGTAGGGGGCTATAAGGACCCCTCTCGAACCAAATCCATTGAGCACATAAATATTGGCATGTTCCGGATGCCTGCCCACCAAAGGTCTCCGATCGGTTACTGTGGGGCGTATTCCCGCCACATGAGCCACCACTTCATAGTCGGCTTTTAAGAAAGTGTCCAATTTTCCAAGCAACTCTGTACGCGATTCTTGAGTTGGAGTATTGGTCTTATCCTTCCATTTATAGGTAGCTCCTACCCGGTATAAATGATTCCCCAGGGGTATGATAAAAACCGAAGACTTGATCACATTTTCCTCATTTAAATCGGCAGCGCGTATGGTGAGCAATTCCCCTTTTGTTCCATTGAGGGGCAAGTAATTAAAATAGGGATTTGCCTTCAGTCCGAACCCCGAGGCAAATACCAGATTCCTGGCAGTAACTCCCTGATAACGGATTTGTCCTTCCCCTACCTCAAGTAAACTATGGTCAAAGGTGTCTTCCCGTAATTGTCCCTTTTGCCTGAGGTATGCCGAATAAGTTTGTAAAAGGACTTTTGTATCCACTCTACCCGTGTGAAGGACTTCTCCAAAACCAAAGGGAGCATCCAGCAATGGATTGTGATTTTCCAGGATGTTAAGCGAAAGAAAGGGCTGTAATTGGGGTTTGTCTGCTGCCTGAAACCAGTTATTCTGTTCTTCTACTGAAGTAAAGCGTCTCAGTACCCTGAGCTTATAGTCCAGTGGTGTTTGTAATTTATCTTCCAGTCTGGTATAAAAAGGCAGGGCAATTTCCATTTGTTCCTGCGCCATCCAGGCCGGAGTAAAGCGCTTTAGTATAACGGGGTTGTATAGGCCTCCAGCCACAATTGAAGCCTGTTGCGACTCGTCATTTATACAAAGGAAGGAACGCCCATGCTGTTCCAGCAAATCGCATAAAGCCGTCCCGGCAAGCCCCAGACCAACAACAAGATAATCGACCATAGGGCAAAGGTAGTTATTCGGCATGCGAAATTGAAGTGGCTATAGGGCATAAAAAAAAGCGCCGCAATTAAGCGGCGCTCTGTTATCTGTATAGAATTGGAATCTAAGAAAGAGGAACTAGTAGGCCCACATATCCTGTTCACGGTCTCGAATCTGCTCTTTAATACGATCCGATTCAAGCAATTGGAACAGGGCATTATCGGCAACATATTCGGTGATCTCACGATCTCCGTGTACATTGTCTTCCCGATAGATCATCCCATTGAATCGCCTCGAGTTGAGAAGCATATCAAAAGAGAGTGGCTGAGCGGAATTTCGCTGGTTAAATACCTTTGCCTCATGCAGGATCTGACGGGCACTTGGGTACCATACCCAGAACAGTTCCACCTTATTGCTTTCAGGGTCAACAGACTCATCGTCAATAAAGTTTACGTCTGGTGCAACCGGGGCAATCCCCAGTAAGCGGTACTTAAGTTCTCCCTGGCGTTTGTCAAAATACCAGATCCCTTTGATACGGTATTCCTCAATTTCCGCCGCCGTGATATTCCTTTCGTTTACGAATTCCGGAGAAAGTTCCTCCCCGGCATTGATCTGCTCGTAACCCAGGTCTGTGGTATCTACCTTGACCAGTGTTGCTTCCAGATCTTTGAGCGTCCGCTTTTCCGTAAAGTAGGCATCGGCGTAGATATCGGTTAACTTCCCGTTCTTGATGTTTTTCATCAAAACATCGTAAAGCGACCTCCTGTCAGAACCGATATTAACAGTATCTAAAGGATAGTACAGCGGGAAATTTACCCTTTCGTCAAGATCAACGACTTCCCAGATCGTTTTAGACCAGAGGATATCTCTGTCGTCCACGTACCCATAAGGCAGGGGTTTGTCGTTGTCTGCCGCAATCTGAGCCTCAGTTTTCTTTCCTATCTCCTCAGGCTTTTTAGCGTTGAGGATGTTGGCCTGAGCTGCCATAGATACAGGCAGGCAGGAAACTGCAGCAACGATGATAACATTCTTCCAATTCATAGATCTATACATTTATAATTTTAATTGGTAAGCTCAACAAGTACCGGAGATACTTTCTTAAGCTTGTAGCTTTTATTATTTGTGATATAAGCTTCGATATCGAATATCTGCAATGCATCACCTCTTTTAGCCCTCTTCAAGGCCGATTTAGCTCTTGCATTCAGCTTGTTGCCTTTTACAACAACCGTTGGCTGTCCGGGAACTTTAAATTTAAACCCACTGATAGCAAGGTTAAGGTCAAAGTCGAAGTCTTCAAGAAGCGCACCAACTGTAGCTATTTCAAGGTTCCTTCTAGGCATTTTAGCCGTTCCGGTTTCACCTCGTATAGATCCAGCAGGTCTTGGGATATCCTTGATCCTGAATTCTGACTTAGAACTCACACGCTGACCATCTGGCAAAGTACCAGAAGCAGTAATGGTTACACTTCTACCTTTTCCAGGGTTCATCACATACTGGCTTCCGCTTCTCTTAGAAAGTCCGGGAGCAGATGCACTAACCTTGTTATTTGGTATACCGGGTATGGTAATGGACATTGGATTGGCAACTCCACGATAAACCACATTCATCTTATCTGCAGCAATAAGCGCAGCATTTGGCTTAGCAATGGTAGAAAAAGAATTCTTTACAGGCACTTCTTTCTCTTCACCATCCTGCAAATAGATCAGGTTACCACTGATTTCGTGATCACCAGGACTACCGGCAGCAATCAACATCTTAACACCACCTTCTTCCAATTCATAATCCCTGCCTTCAGTCAAATTACGACCGTCTAATTTAAGTTCTGCACGGACAGGCTTAGCCGACTTATCGGTTTTACCAAGAACGATACTACCTTTGAATCGCTCTCCTGAGTAGAACGCAGATTTCTCTGATTCGATCAGGGTAGAAAAGTTAGAAAGTGATACCTGAGAGGTTAACTCACCCTGTAACATTGCTTTTAATGCAGACTCTTCAGTTGCTCTGATATCGGACTGAAGTGAAGTCAGATTAGTTAAGGAAGCGATCAAAGGAAATCCTTCGTAGTGGTAATTGATCCAGTCAACTTTAACACCATCTCTTCGCTCTACTTTACCTTTTTCATCACCAGTCTGAAAGCGTGTCTTAAGAGCATCCGTGACTTCAGGGTAATCTTTTCCGAGTATGGAAGCTACCTGAGTTTTGTAGCCATTAATACGCTCCATAAATTCCTTTCCAATAGGGGCAAGGTTATCGCCCTGGAAGAATTTCTGGTCGAGATAATCAGACTTATCCATAACCTGATAGTCAGTTGGATCGTCGATCTCGGCGATCATCTCTTTTTTCAGGTTTTCAATCCAATTGTAATATTCCTGGGAAAGCTCCTTGATTTTCTGAGCATCTTTGTAAAGACCCTCATACTTAGTAGCATCTTCCGAGGCTTTGGTTTCCAGGCTGGCCAAGAACGAATCGTTGTTCTCGGTGGCCTTATTATTATAAGCTCCTAGTTTCTCATTCATTAATCCGAATGCGGACAGAACTTCTTTACTCATATTCAACGCCAGCATTGCGATGAAGATCAAATACATAAGATTGATCATCTTCTGACGTGGTGACAATTTTCCTCCTGCCATGTTTTCTAATTAGTTTTTGATTAATACTTTGATTTGGGTATGACTAAAAACTAATTAGTTTCTGTTCATTGCAGTAAGCATACCTCCGTAAACACCGTTCAGTGAAGAAAGGTTTGAGGCAAGAGATTCCATTTGGTCTTTAAGAGTGGTAGCGTTTTGAACTACTTCTTCATTGATAGAAGCTTGTCTGCTAGCGCTATCCAATTGAACCTTGTACAAGCTGTTCAGGGATTCCATCTGTGCAGCAGCAGTAGACAGTTCCTCAGAATATTTCTGGGTAGATTGCATAGCGTCTGCAGTAGGAGCAATTCCTTTAGCAGCATCTTCGAAATTGCGGATGCTTTCACCAAGACTTGTCATAAGTTCAGCGTCTACACCAGCCTCTTTGAGGAGGTTATCCAGCTTTCTGGAAAGAAGTCCTTCAGCTTCCTGAGCTTCTTTAACTTGATTCTTTCCTGAAGCTTGTGCTCCGTTTAACTCTGGGTAAACCAAAGACCAATCGTACTCGTCGTCTACAGGCTCGAATGCACTGATAGCGAAAATAAGGGCTTCTGTAATCAGACCTATTGCCAGAAGTAAACCGCCGGTAAGGGGACCAAATTCCCAGTGAAGGATTTTGAAAAGCGCCCCAATTATCACAACGGAAGCTCCTAGGCCATACGCCATGTTGAAAAGTTTCTTTGTTGATTTTGACTGTGCCATAATTTGAAATTTAATTTAAGTTTAATGTTAAAATAAGTATTTGGTTATCGTTTGATCTTGTTTATTGTGTTGAATCCTCTTCTCCCATATAATCCTGAACAGTTCGGAATCCGATATAGCTTCTTGCCGAATCCTGATACTCATAATCCCTTGTAGAGACTTGTAAGAAGTAGGCCACATCTTTCCAGGAACCTCCACGGATCACTTTACGCGCATTGTCGTTAGAATCTGCATTTGGGTTCATGGTTGAAGCGTATTCATAAGAACCTGGGAAATAGCTGGAATTAGTCCACTCAGCCACATTCCCGGCCATATTGTACAGGTTGAAATCGTTAGGTTCATAGGATTTTGCTTCCACAGTATAGAGTGCTGCATCGGCGGCATAATCCCCACGCTGGGGTTTAAAATTCGCCATAAAGCAACCGGTGTCACTTATCACATAAGGTCCACCCCATGGATAGGTTCCTCCTTCAATACCACCACGGGCAGCATATTCCCATTCTGCCTCAGTGGGCAATCGGAAGCGGTTTACAAATTGTTTTCCACGACTCTTTTGATCGTCATTCTTAAACTTGGTTCTCCAGTGACAGAATGCACGAGCCTGTTCCCAGGAAACTCCTACAACCGGGTAGTCACTGTAAGCGTCATGCCAGAAATAATCGTTGTGCATGGGCTCGTTATAAGAGTACTCAAAATCACGGATCCAAACGGTTGTATCCGGATAGACTTCCAGTTCATCCGTTCGTATAAAATCTTTTCTCCTGCCATCCCTAGATCGGGCAGCAGCTTCAATATCCATCCAGGTATAGTTGTACTTCAACTGGGTAATATCAATAATACGCTGACCATTATAAGACTCTTCCTCTGGGAGGTAAATCGAATCCATAACTTCCGCGTAATACTCATCCGGATAATCCGATGTATCCCAGATCACGTCTTCGTCCCTATTCAGGGCACGGCCTTCAAGTCCGGTTGGACCCATTCCGGAATAATTGTCCAGCATATAACGATCATAAACAGACATTCTGGTAGTATCGGCATCCTGGAAGGCATATTCACCTATCCCTCCATCATCAGGTCCCATACCCAACTCATCAGCGAGTTTGGCAAGTTTAAATCTGACAATGGAATCTTTTACCCATTCCACAAACTGTCTGTATTCACTATTGGTGATTTCAGTATCATCCATATAGAAAGATCGCACAGTAACTGTTTTGGTAGGAGCATTCAGGACCTGGGCCATATCTTCTTCGGCCTTACCCATTATAAAAGAACCCCTCGGAATTAGCTCCATTCCGTAAGGTTTTTCAGGGTGCCATGTTTTACCCTGAACCCCAACAAGTTCTCCTTTTGTTTTGGACCCACAGCTAGTGAGCAAAAAAACAAACGCTAATGATGATAACAATAGCTTCTTCATACTTTAGGTTAAATTTCGATTAAGACTTTAAAGCAGTAACGCCAATTATTAATCCTTAAACAGCGTTTTGGGCAAATTATTGTATGCTCCAGCCTTATCAGCTTAAATTATTTCCAATTAGTTAAACCCTTTCTTATAGGCCTTAAACCACCTCTCCGGAATATTCTGATCGCAAGCGGCCAAATAGTCCTTTTCGGTGCATGGTAATAACGCAGGTGCATTTAATTTAGTATGTGAAGTGATTAAAGAAGGTACCTCAACCCACCATCTCCGGGTAAGCTGACTTTTGTAAAAGACAAGTTCTTCTGTGTCTGTAGGTACGATAAACTTGGTAAAGTCTTTACTCCCCGATCTCGGGTATTCCAGAATCCTGAAGTTATGTCCTTCTATGAAATACCAGATTACCTGGGCGATGAGCTGAAAAGTCTGAGAAGTATTTTCGGCCTCAAATATTCCGAAAGCAGATACCCTGTCGCTTATCCCGGCGTAGCGGGCTATGGCACAGATTTCCCTTCCACTGAAACCGTTGGGGGAAAAGTTCCTGGAACCCTGAATCTCGCTCGATTTAACAGCCCTAAAATCCATGCTTACCAGATGGGCATTGCGCAATACGGGCTCTGACTCAGTAATATCTGCCGTAATTTCTCCTAACCGATAGGCATCGAAGAAGAGACGCTCCATCAGGTCAACTTCTTCCTGTGCATTGAAATAACTCTGATAACCTATATTGGAAAAATTAAACAGGTTATTGGGTTTTTCTGTTATGATTTTACTCATATAAGAATGCGAAGAAATAAGTTCTTCGTCTACGCCAAAATCAAAGCGACTGTCTATGGATACGAGGTTTACCATATCCTTGATACGGTCATATGCCCGATACATGGGATAGGTTATATCCTGTGTTGGCCCAATTACAATTGGAATAATATTCTCTTCCAAAAGTCCGGCAACTACTTCCTTGACCACAAAATAGGTGTCCTCAACCGTTTCCCCCTCCTCAATATTGCCGAGGTCGACTATGGTAGCATCCCAGTTGCCCATCATAAGACGGTACAACTGCTTCCGAATTTCATTAATATCCAGCTTCTCTGGCTTTTTTTCAAAGGCGTTCCGGGATTCATTAACCCCCAGAATAGCAAAAGAGGCATTAGCCAGTACGGGTAATCCCTCCTTTTCAGTGTGTATATGAATATGTCTCCCGAGTGCCTGAAGCGGCAGTAACTCATTATGGGCTAATACCTGATCGGAAACGGGAACCAGAAAATCAAATGCCATGGTGCACTCTTAAGTTTTGGATTTCCTTGTTTTTTTCTTTGGGGCTTTTTGAGCCAACAGTGCCTGTGCCTGTTCAAGTGAAATTTCCGTCACCACTACATCTTTACCCAATTCTACTTTGGTTCGCCCCTTGATCAGGTTATGTCGGCCCCAGCGTGCCTTCTCTATGCGGATTCCTTCTTCGGGCCATTCCTGAACAAGCTTCTCAGCTTCCTTTTTCTTCTTATCCTCTATCAGTTGCTGAATATCGCTATCTGATAGCGCATTGAAGTCGTATTTCTTCCCTACACTAATGAATATACCATTCCACTTGATAAAGGGACCAAAACGGCCCTTACCTTTGGTTACTTCATGACCCTCATAGGTAGCAATGGGAGCTTCTGCTTTCTCCTTGGCTTTGATGAGTTCAACAGCCCGTTCCAGGTCTACATCAAAAACACTTTCTCCTTTTTCCAGGGACACAAACTTTTTACCATACCTTATATAGGGACCATAACGACCCACATTGGCATCTATCTCCTCTCCTTTATATTCGCCCAGTTTACGAGGCAACTGAAAGAGCTCCATGGCCTCTTCATAGGTTATGGTATTCAGAGACTGGCTGGGTAACAGGCTTGCAAAGACGGGTTTCTCTTCCTCGTCTACCGTTCCAATTTGAGCCATAGGGCCAAATCTACCAAGCCGAACAGCTAACTGTCTTCCAGATTTAGGATCCGTTCCAAGAACCCGCTCCCCGCTGGCCCTTTCGGCATTGGCCTCTACTTCGATTACATTGGGATGGAAGTCTTTGTAAAATTCACGCATTACCTTTTGCCAGTCTTCCTCTCCCGAGGCGATCTCATCAAAGTCTTCTTCTACCCTGGCGGTAAAGTTGTAATCCAGAATATTGGCGAAATGATCTACGAGGAAATCATTGACGATCATTCCAATATCAGTAGGTACCAGTTTGCCTTTGTCAGAACCTACGGTTTCTTTGAGGACAATGCCCTTGATAGTCCCGTTCTGTAAGCTTAACTGATTGTATTTCCTTTCATGGCCGTCTACGCTTCCTTTTTCCACGTAACCCCTGTTTTGGATTGTGGAAATGGTAGGGGCATAAGTTGAAGGCCTTCCAATTCCCAATTCTTCCAATTTCTTTACCAGGGTAGCCTCAGTGTAGCGATATGCAGCTCGCGTAAATCGCTCGGTAGCTACTATTTCCTTATTACTGAGGGGATCCCCTTCTTTCATGGCAGGTAACAAACCAGCCTGCTCCTCTGAAAGGTCCTCTTCATCCTTACCTTCCAGATATACTTTAAGGAACCCATCAAACTTAATGACCTCCCCGTTAGCCGTAAATTGTTCCTGGTGAGCGTCGGCTCCAATTTTAATCGTTGTACGTTCCAGCTTGGCATCACTCATCTGAGACGCTATGGTACGTTTCCAGATAAGCTCATACAAACGGGCCTGATCCCGTTCCAGGGAAGGAGACTGTAAGTTCATATCTGTAGGACGGATGGCTTCGTGAGCCTCCTGCGCCCCTTTTGTTTTCCTGGTATAGTTACGCACCTGACTATAGGCTTCACCATAATTACCAACAATGGCACCTCGCGCGGCATTCAGGGCTTCCTTAGACAGGTTAACACTGTCTGTTCTCATATAGGTAATCAAACCTGCCTCATAAAGGCGTTGCGCAACCTGCATGGTCCTGGATACAGAAAAATAGAGTTTCCTGGAAGCTTCCTGCTGTAGCGTGGATGTAGTAAAGGGTGCTGAGGGTGATTTTTTGGCTGGCTTCTTCTCCAGGCTGGCTACATCAAAATTTGCCCCAATATTTTTTTGTAAAAATGCTTCCGCGGCTTCACGGGCAGGGAAAGTTTTCCCTAACCGCGCCTGAAAACCCTTCCCGTCATTGGTAAGGAACTGGGCACTAACCCTGAATGAGGATTCGGGTGTAAAGGCCTGGATCTCCCGTTCCCGTTCAACAATAAGTCTTACGGCAACAGATTGCACACGCCCGGCAGATAAGCCAGGTTTAATCTTTTTCCATAGTACCGGTGAGAGTTCATAACCCACCAAACGGTCCAGGACTCTTCGGGCCTGCTGGGCATTAACCAGGTTATAATCAATACTCCTTGGGTTCTCGATAGCCTTTTGGATAGCCGATTTGGTTATGGAGTTAAATACAATTCTTTTGGTCTTGTCGCGATCCAGGTTGAGGGCTTCAACCAGATGCCAGGAAATAGCTTCTCCTTCACGGTCTTCATCACTGGCCAGCCAGATCGTATCGGCCTTTTTTGCCAGCTCTTTCAGCTTTTTGACTAACGATTTCTTTTCCGCATCTACAATGTATTTCGGAGTAAAGTTATTGTCAATATCTACACCTAATTCTTTGGAGGGGAGGTCTGCAATATGTCCGAAACTACTGGCTACTTTATAATCCTTCCCTAGAAAACGCTCAATAGTCCGGGCTTTTGCCGGGGATTCCACAATAACTAAATTTTTGGCCATGCGAAGCTTTTTGTGCTGACAAAAGTATGGGAATTTTTTTATTATCAATACCAAGGCCTGCAGATCATCAATTATCTTCGGGCTGGGAAAACCCCAATTAATCCTTATTTTAGACGATACTAGAACACTATTTAATGAAAGTCATTTACTTATTCCTGCTTGGTCTTGTGCTATGCTTTCCCTTCCAGGGGACCCAGGCACAAAGAAAAAAACAAAAAACAGCAACAATAACATTTGACCAGGCCCTTTATGAAGGAATTTCCTGGAGGCAAGTCGGGCCTTTTCGTGGAGGAAGAGCAGGGACCGTAAGCGGGGTTTTACACAATCCTAACTTATACTACATGGGAACCGCCGGAGGCGGAGTATGGAAAACTGAGGACGCAGGGAGCAACTGGAGTTGTATCTCAGACGGCTATTTTGGTGGATCTATAGGTGCATTGGCTGTCTCGGAATCGGACCCTAACATCATCTATGTAGGGGAAGGTGAACAAACCCTAAGAGGTAATGTATCTTCCGGACACGGATTATGGAAAAGCATGGACGCGGGAAAAACCTGGGAGTTTATAGGACTAAAAGGTTCTGAGCACATTGCAAGGATACGCGTACACCCAACAAATCCCGATATCGTCTATGCAGCGGCTATTGGCAACCTGTGGATCCCTAATGAAACCCGTGGCGTCTATCGCTCTGTAGACGGTGGTAAAAACTGGGAGCGAATTCTGTATGTAAGTGATAAAGCAGGAGCAGGAGATCTTATTCTGGATCCCAATAATCCCAGAATCATCTACGCTGCCAGCTGGCAAATGAAACGAAACGGTTATCGCATGGACAGTGGCGGACCGGACAGTAAACTATTTAAAAGTACAGACGGAGGTGATACCTGGGTAGATATATCCACACAAGCGGGACTACCAGGCGGGCCCTGGGGCATTGTTGGAATTGCGGTCTCCCCTTTGAATTCCAATCGGATATGGACCATTATTGAGGCAGCAGATGGGGGCGTATTTCGTTCAGATGATGCAGGGGTGAGCTGGAAAAAGGTAAATGAAAACAGGGCATTACGCCAAAGGGCCTGGTATTACAGTCGAATTTATGCCGATACCCAGAATGAAGACAAAGTATATGTAATGAACGTTAGCTATGGAGTTTCCACAGATGGAGGAAAAACTTTTACCCTAAAAAATGCCCCCCATGGAGACCATCATGATTTGTGGATTGACCCCAATAATAATAATCGTATGATCATAGCAGACGATGGGGGAGCTCAGATTTCGAATGATGGCGGAAATAACTGGTCTACCTATTACAATCAACCCACAGCTCAATTTTATAGAGTTACTACAGACCACCATTTTCCTTACAGAATATATGGTGCCCAACAGGACAATAGTACGATCCGGATACTACACCGAACCTCAGGAAACGCTGTCACCGAACAGCACTGGGAACCTAGTGCAGGGGGTGAGAGTGCCCACCTTGCCCCAGACCCCAATAATCCCGATATCGTTTATGGAGGCACGTACAAAGGGTATATGATGCGTAAAGATCATTCAATTGACCAAACAAGGTCGGTTAACGTCTGGCCGGATAATCCAGCCGGTTCCGGGGTAGAAGTGATGAAATACCGGTTTAACTGGAATTTTCCTGTGCTCTTCAGCAAACATAATCCCAAACGCCTGTACGCCGGATCTAACTTCCTTCATGCTACTGAAAATGAGGGGCAATCCTGGAAATTAATTTCACCGGATCTAACCAGAGGACTTCCTGAAACCATAAAGTCTTCGGGCGGGCCTATTACCCAGGATAATACAGGGGCAGAATTCTATTCCAATCTTTTTGCAATCGCCGAGTCTCCCCTGGAAGCCGGAGTGATCTGGGCCGGAAGTGATGACGGGTTAATTCATATTACTCGGAACAACGGTGAAAGCTGGGAAGATATCACCCCACCGGCAGGGATGTCGCCTAAACTGAATATGATCAATTGCATTGACCCCAGTCCGTTTAAAAAAGGCTCGGCCTATGTAGCTGCTACTTCCTATAAATTCGGAGACTACACTCCTTATTTATATAAGACCACAGACTACGGGAAAAGCTGGACCTTAATAACTAAAGGGATTCCAAAAAATCATTACACAAGAGCCATTCGCTCGGACCAGATAAGGGAGGGGCTGCTTTATGCAGGAACCGAATGGGGCATGTATGTCTCCTTTGATGATGGGATAAGCTGGAAACCCTTTCAACTAAACCTGCCTATCACATCTATCCGGGATCTGCATGTACGGGATAACGACCTTATAGCAGCGACTCATGGCAGGAGCTTCTGGATGATTGATGACCTGACACCGCTTCATCAGCTATCTGCTGAAATGAATCAGCAGGATGCTGTCTTGTTCAAGCCAGACAAGGCATATCGGATGCAGCAATCCGGAAGAGGAAATGCCAATAAAAAATTGGAAGGTACAAACCATCCCAATGGTGCACTTATCCATTATTACATTAAAGATTTAAAGGAAACAGACACCCTGATTTTGGAAATTAAAGAGGCTGATGGAAAAACCATTCAGCGGTTCTCAAATAAGGCCAAAATCAATAAACACAACCCTCAAGCTACCAAACCCCTGAAAGTGAAAAAAGGAGGTAACCGTTTTGTTTGGAATATGCGTTATCCTGGCTTTAGGGCATTTGAGGGTATGGTATTGTATTCCTCCCCTAATGTAGGACCCAAGGCTGTACCTGGCACCTATAAAGTTGCTCTAAACTATAACGGTCAAGTATTTGAAGAGACATTCCAAATTGTTAAAGATCCCCGACAATCCAACACCCAGGAGGATTATAAGGAGCAATTCGATTTCCTTATTAAGGTTCGCAACGAAGTAAGTAGGGCCAATGAAGCCATTGTTCGCATTCGGCAAATCAAAAAAGATCTCGAATACCTCAAGGGAAAAGCAGATGGGAAACCGGATCTGAAGGCATTGGTAGAGCGCTTTGAATCCGAATTGAGCCAGGTGGAAAACAACATCCACATGACCAAGAACCAAAGCAGGCAAGACCCGCTTAATTACGGAATCCGGATCAATAACAGGCTTGCTTTCCTATTGGCCGACTCACAGCGCGGAGACTATCCGCCAACTGATCAGGCCAAAGAATTTTTTATAGAGGTGAAAAACGAATTGGGTACTGAAATTAAGGCATTGGGTCGTCTTATGATGACCTATGTAAATCAAATAAATAATCTGGTTGATGACAGTCAGATAAAAATGATTTCATTTGACTAGATTCAAAGTGCCAAGGTACTCAATAAATTAATCCCATCCTGATTGTACCGATACTGATATAGTACATCATCCCCTACCATCAGAAGCTGGTTTTGCATGGGAATGACATCAAAGGTCACCACATCCTGGAAATGATCCAACAATTGCAGGTCTTGAATGTCTGTCTTATCGTAAACTTTCAGACCGCTAGCCCCATCGCAAATAAACAATTTATCATCCCTGACTCCCAGACCATAGGGCTCATCCATAGGATAACTCACAGCGAGTTCAGGGCTGGAAATATTGGAGATATCTACAATGAACAGACCGCTCTCGGTTGCTCCACAATTGTTACCACCCCTCAGGGTTACATAAGCGTAATCTCCATCCACCACTACCGGATCACAGGCCGTACCATGCTGGAATTCGGATACAAATTCAGGGGAAGAGGGCACGGTGAGATTATAGATATACATACCGCGCATACTGCCGAGGAATAGATATTCTCCATTGTAAAAAATAGTTTCTATATCAAAACCAGCGTAGACATCATCAAGGTCTGCAGGGTTTTCCAAATCACTTATATCAAAAACATTAATATTATGACTGTCTACGGCGTAGAGATAATCCCCTACTATCTTAAAGCGGGCCAGGGAACCTCCCTGTCCAACATTTCCCGCATCATTGGCTTCAGCAAAAAAGATATCTATTTGTCCCCAGCGCGTTTCATAGTCAGCAATTAGCCTTCTTTCGGTAACCACTTCCCAGCCAACGAGTATATCCGTTTCATAATTCCAGTCGCCATATTCGAAAAAATCAGCTTCCGCAGGCCAGATGACATTATCGCGAAGCACATTATCCAATCTTTTTACGATTTGAATGTTATTAATATCTGAGATGTCAAATACCATAAGATCCGTAATGCTATCTGCATAGAGGTAATTATCCTTGACTGAAATATC
The DNA here is from genome assembly GCA_021295155.1 of Flavobacteriaceae bacterium D16. Taxonomy (GTDB): domain Bacteria; phylum Bacteroidota; class Bacteroidia; order Flavobacteriales; family Flavobacteriaceae; genus Lentiprolixibacter. The sequence continues at coordinate 98,415 of JAJTJC010000036.1, forward strand.
CACATTCCCGGCAATTTTGATAAAGGAGATTTTACGAGGATTTTCAGGATTGCTGTTGTCAATTACATGAACCCCCTTGTATTTGTCATTGACAAATATGTAATCATTATACACATACATCTTTCCGGATTCCTGCACAGGGACTGGTGCAATAATGTCCACACTGTTTTTGAACTCTTCCAAACTCATGGTCAGCGGGCGTGCTACCAGATAATCCTCATAAAGATCATCGTTGTTTTTCTCGCAGGAAACAAAGGCGACCATAAGGAAAAGGCCACAGAGGGGGTAAATCAGATTCTTCATAGCTTGTTTATTTTTAATAGAGGTTGTACAAAAAAGATACAGGCAACTCAGGCACGTTGCGTTAGAATTGGTAATTATTTAACTGTCAAATTGTCATATAAAAGGGATATATCTTATCTTTGCAAACCGCTTAAAAAGCGTAGTACAGCATATTTCTATGGAGAAGGTAATTGATGAATCTGTGCAGGGAAAGGCCCTGCTCATTGAATCCAAAAAGGATAATGCCCGTAAATTGTATATTGAAAGTTACGGTTGTCAGATGAACTTTTCAGACAGCGAGATTGTAGCCTCAATATTAACGGAAGCAGGATACAACACCACAGATCAATTGGAAGATGCGGATCTGGTCCTGGTGAACACCTGTTCTATTCGGGAAAAGGCAGAGCTCACAGTCAGGAAAAGGCTGGAGAAATTCAACGCCGAAAAAAAATCCCGTCCTCACCTTAAAGTGGGTGTATTGGGTTGCATGGCAGAGCGACTGAAAAGTCAACTACTGGAAGAGGAAAAAATTGTGGACATGGTAGTGGGCCCGGACGCCTATAAGGACCTGCCTAATTTGCTGAAAGAAGTTGATGAAGGTAGAAACGCAGTCAATGTGATCCTTTCCAAAGAAGAAACCTATGGAGATATAGCGCCAGTTCGTCTCAACTCCAATGGGGTAACCGCTTTTGTATCTATTACCCGGGGATGCGATAATATGTGTACGTTTTGTGTGGTCCCTTTTACTCGCGGCCGTGAGCGCAGCAGGGATCCGTATTCCATAGTAGAGGAAATCAACCAGCTTTGGGACAAGGGGTTTAAGGAAGTAACCTTGTTGGGGCAAAATGTAGACAGCTACTTATGGTATGGAGGCGGTTTAAAAAAGGACTTTGATAAAGCCTCCGAAATACAGAAAGCTACCGCGGTAAATTTTGCGGGATTACTCCAAATGGTGGCAGAAGCGCAACCCCGTATGCGGGTTCGTTTTTCTACCTCCAATCCACAGGACATGACGGTAGAGGTTGTTGAAACCATGGCTAGATACCATAATATATGTAACTATATACATTTACCTGTTCAAAGTGGCAGCGACCGGATTTTAAAGAAAATGAACCGACTGCATACACGTGAGGAGTACTTTGGCCTTGTTGACAACATAAAGCGCTTGATTCCGGATTGTGGAATTAGCCAGGACATGATTGCTGGTTTCCCCACCGAAACGGAAGAGGACCATCAGGACACCTTAAGCCTTATGGAGTATGTAAAATACGACTTTGGCTTTATGTTTGCCTACTCGGAAAGACCAGGCACCCTTGCCGCCAGGAAATTGGCAGATGATATCCCCATGGAAACGAAAAAAAGGCGCCTCAGTGAGATTATTGAACTGCAACAAAAGCACAGCCTTTACAGAAACCAGCAACATTTGGGGAAAGTTGAGGAAGTGTTGATTGAAGGGAATTCCAAAAAATCGGATGCCCACTGGATGGGCAGGAATACACAAAACACGGTTGTGGTCTTCCCCAAGGAAACATATCAGGTAGGCGATTTTGTCAACGTGAGGATAAAAGACTGTACTTCTGCTACCCTTATAGGGGAAGCAGTAGGATATTCAAAAAACTAGAGCATGGAAAATCTGCAGGCTATAAAACAACGTTTTGGCATCATTGGAAACAATGAAAAGCTAAACAGGGCTTTGGAAAAGGCCATACAAGTGGCTCCAACAGATATTTCCGTTTTGGTTACCGGAGAAAGTGGCGTGGGAAAAGAAGCAGTTCCCAAAATAATCCACTCCCTTTCACACAGGAAGCACGCCAAATACATTGCGGTTAACTGCGGTGCTATTCCGGAAGGCACCATAGATAGTGAACTATTTGGTCACGAAAAGGGCGCCTTCACCGGGGCAACACAGACACGTAGTGGCTACTTTGAAGTGGCCGACGGGGGTACCATTTTCCTGGATGAAGTAGGTGAACTTCCGCTGACTACGCAGGTTCGTCTTTTAAGGGTCCTGGAAAACGGTGAGTTCCTGAAAGTGGGATCTTCACACGTTCAAAAGACCAATGTGCGGATTGTTGCAGCCACCAACATGAATATGCTGGAGGCGATCAAAAAAGAAAAATTCCGGGAGGACCTCTACTACCGCCTGAGCACCGTGGAAATAAACATTCCACCACTGCGCGAGCGCCGGGAAGACATTTACTTGTTGTTCCGAAAGTTTGCTTCTGATTTTGGTCAGAAATATAAGATGCCTACCATCCGCCTTGAGGACGATGCTGTACAATTGCTTTTAAAGTATCGCTGGCCAGGAAACATACGTCAGCTGAGGAATATAGCCGAACAGATTTCCGTATTGGAAAAAAGCAGGAGTATTTCCATGAGTACACTCAATAGTTATCTCCCCAATGCAAATGATTCCAACTTACCTGCGGTGATAACCCCTAAAAAAAGCGAGGGTGATTTCAGCAATGAGCGGGAAATTCTGTATAAGGTACTCTTTGATATGAAGGCCGATTTGAATGACCTGAAGCAACTTACCCTTGAATTATTAAACAGCAATGACCTTTCCAAAGTTCAGGAGGAACACGGATCCCTGATTGAAAAAATCTATGGAGATAATGGTGAATCTGTCCAGGAGGAACCCAGTTCAGTAGCACTGCTCCCACCTCCTGAGGCGGTTACTCAAACCCCGATAGAGCCCCCTTCCGAAGACAAGTACCACTTCGCCGAAGAGATTGAAGAAGAGGAAACCCTATCTTTACAGGAAAAGGAGATTGAGCTGATCAAAAAGTCCCTGGAACGCAATCGGGGAAAACGAAAGGCAGCAGCAGCGGAATTGGGAATATCAGAACGAACACTCTACAGAAAAATTAAACAATACGACCTCTAAATATGTTCGGGAAATCTCAAAAAAAGAACGTTCAACAATTAAAAGGTTTTTGGGTCCTGGCCTTACCTATGCTGTTAGCTATTTCCTGTGGTGTATATAATTTCACCGGGGGTGATGTGGGCACCGCAACTTCTTTTCAGGTCAGTTATTTCCAAAATTATGCTACGCAGAGCCCGGGCTCTATTTTTGATCCTGGACTGGACAGGGAATTTACCCTTTCGCTGCAGGACGTAATTCTCAATCAGACTAATCTCGACCTGGTTTCGTCCAATGGCGACTTACTTTACGAAGGCGAAATTGTGGAATACCGTATTTCCCCAATGACTGCAACAGCAGAGCAAAGGGCAGCGCAAAACCGCCTTACTATGAGCGTCAATGTGCGTTTTTTTAACAAGACCAAAGAGGAGGCAGATTTTGAAAGGCGATTTTCGTTTTTCTTTGATTACGACGCCAACGCGCAATTATCCTCGGTAAGAGATGAAGCTCATGAAGCCATATTTGAACGAATTAATCAGGATATTTTCAACGAATCCCTGGCCAACTGGTAATTATAAATGAACGTATCTGACTTCACATATTTGCTGCAACACCCGGATCAGGTTATCCAGGAAAGTCAGACCCAGCAGTTGGAAGAAATTCTTAAAGAATTTTCCTATTTCCAGGCAGCCAGAGCATTGCATCTCAAAGGATTAAAAACCCAGAATAGCTATAAATATAACAATGCCCTCAAGGCAGCTGCTGCACATACAACAGACCGGGATATCCTTTTTGATTTTATCACCTCAGCCGAATTCCTGCAAAACAGGATTGCCGATACGGTATCCGGAAAAACAGCATTGGCAGATGAAGAAATCGAGTCCGAAGAAGTGCTCCCCAATCCGGATCGGGATACTCAGCTTATTCCGGAAACGGAAGATTTACCACTACCAAGGTCTATTAGCGATGCTGAGGACATACTTAATCCAGCCCTTTTTGAATCCAGGGAGGAATCCACTGACGAAGCAAAAGATTCTGCAGAAGAGCTTGAGTTGGGCAAGCCCTTAACGTTTACAAGGGATGAAAAGTACTCTTTTAGTGAATGGCTGCAGCTAACCTCTCTGAAAGGAATCAGAAGACGGGAGGAACCTCTGCAAAAGAAAGGTGCTGCCAATAAGGAAGTCGATGAAAAAAGCCTCGCCAGAAAGGGTAAATTTGACCTGATCGACAAATTCATAGAAGAAAATCCAAAGATTGGTCCGGCAGGAAATACACCAGAGGAAATAGACATCACTGCGTCTACTAAAATTGATAAAAACGCACTGATGACCGAAACCCTGGCTCAGGTATATCTGGAGCAGAAAAAGTACAAAAAAGCGATTCAGGCATACAAAATCTTAAGTTTGAAATATCCAGAAAAAAGTAGTTTCTTTGCAGACCGAATTAAAGCGGTGAAAAAATTGCAAAAAAACAAACCGTAACCCTATGAGTACGTTTACAATATTCTTAATTCTGATCATTGCCGTATGCTTTCTGCTGGTACTGGTAATCATGGTACAAAACCCCAAGGGAGGCGGTTTGTCGTCTTCATTCGGCGGTGGTGGAAACCAGATGATTGGTGGAGTTAAAAAAACAGGAGACTTCCTGGATCGAAGTACCTGGACTCTGGCCACATTGTTAATCGTTTTAATCCTGCTTTCTAACGTAGCGTTAAAAGGAAATTTTACCCAAGCAGAATCCAAACTACTCCAGGGAGATGATATAGAAAATACAGTTCCGGAAACCGTTCCGGAAGAGGTTCTTGAAGAATTACCTGCTACTGATGGAGGTAGCCCTGCAGACACTATTCAGTAGTCAACAATGGAATAAATAGCATTCAATGCCAGCTTAAGTGACAAGCTGGCATTTTTATTTAACAATCTGTCAGTTTTTGTGTCGTGGCACAGTTTCTGACCTTAGAAAACTTGAATTTTTAAATTAAAAATATAACTATGGCTAAAGTGAACATCAAACCATTGGCAGATAGGGTTCTTATTGAACCTATGGCAGCGGAAACAAAAACCGCTTCCGGTATCTACATTCCGGATACAGCAAAAGAAAAACCTCAAAAAGGAAAAGTGGTAGCTGTAGGTCCTGGCACCAAGGACGAAAAAATGACCGTAAAAGTTGGAGACTCGGTTTTGTACGGAAAGTATTCGGGTACCGAACTCAAATTAGAAGGCACAGATTATTTGATGATGCGGGAAAGTGATATTCTGGCAATTGTATAACCACTAAAAAATCGACTATAAAATGGCAAAAGATATACAGTTTGATATTGATGCACGGGACGGCCTTAAAAGAGGTGTGGATGCCCTGGCAAATGCAGTAAAGGTTACTTTAGGACCTAAAGGAAGAAATGTAATTCTCAGTAAAGCCTTTGGAGCTCCACAGGTAACTAAGGACGGAGTTACCGTTGCTAAAGAAATAGAATTAGAAGACGCCCTGGAAAACATGGGAGCTCAGATGGTGAAGGAAGTTGCTTCCAAAACCAATGACCTCGCGGGTGATGGTACTACTACGGCCACTGTTTTGGCACAGGCTATTGTAAAGGAAGGCCTTAAAAACGTAGCAGCTGGTGCTAATCCTATGGATTTGAAACGCGGTATTGATAAAGCCGTAGAGGCTATCGTGGCAAACCTGTCCAAGCAAGCTAAAAAAGTGGGTGACTCTTCAGAGAAGATCAAGCAAGTTGCTTCTATCTCCTCTAATAATGATGTTACCATAGGGGAGCTTATCGCCGAGGCTTTTGAGAAAGTTGGCAAGGAAGGCGTAATTACCGTGGAAGAAGCTAAGGGCACTGATACCTATGTTGATGTTGTGGAAGGAATGCAGTTCGATAGGGGATACCTCTCTCCGTATTTCGTTACCGATTCTGAGAAAATGATTGCTGACCTGGATAATCCTTACATCCTGCTTTTCGATAAAAAGATATCGACAATGAAGGACTTGCTTCCGGTACTGGAACCTGTAGCACAATCAGGAAAACCCCTGCTGATTATTGCAGAAGACGTAGATGGTGAGGCTCTGGCTACTTTAGTAGTAAACAAATTAAGAGGTTCCCTTAAAATCGCTGCTGTAAAAGCTCCTGGATTTGGAGACCGCAGAAAAGCCATGCTGGAAGACATCGCAATCCTGACTAATGGAACGGTAATCAGCGAAGAGCGTGGTTTCTCTCTGGAAAATACCACAATCGATATGCTGGGTACCTGTGAAAAAATAACCATCGACAAAGACAATACTACTGTTGTTAATGGATCCGGAACAGCTAAGAATATTAAAACACGCGTAAACCAGATCAAGTCGCAGATTGAAACGACAACCTCTGATTACGATCGTGAAAAACTTCAGGAAAGGCTGGCTAAGCTGTCTGGTGGAGTAGCTGTTCTTTACGTAGGTGCTGCTTCTGAAGTGGAGATGAAAGAGAAAAAAGACCGTGTAGACGACGCACTTCATGCAACACGTGCCGCTGTTGAAGAGGGTATTGTAGCTGGAGGAGGAGTTGCTCTGGTAAGGGCGCAGAAAGTCCTTGGCAAGGTCTCCACTGATAATGCAGATGAAGCTACCGGATTGCAAATTGTGGCCCGAGCTGTGGAATCCCCACTGCGTACCATTGTAGAAAATGCAGGTGGAGAAGGTTCTGTAGTTGTAGCCAAAGTACACGAAGGTAAAGGTGATTTTGGATACGATGCGAAATTGGAAAAATACGCCGATATGATGGAAGCCGGGATTATTGATCCTAAGAAGGTAACCCGTATTGCGCTGGAAAATGCCGCTTCAGTAGCAGGGATGATCCTGACTACAGAATGTGCTCTTACCGATATCAAGGAAGAGACCCCGGCAGGCCCACCAATGGGTGGAGGCGGAATGCCAGGCATGATGTAATCAGGCCATAAATAGATACTTAATAAAAACCGTCTGGGATTCCAGGCGGTTTTTTTGATATTGACCTTATGGATGGTTTAATAATCAAGTCAAATTTGAATACATTTACATCAAAATAGGGTAATGAATAAGCACTTGCGTACAGCCGTTTTAAAAAGCCTTGAGGATACTACTGTGCCTGTACTGGAGAGATTACAGCAAGTATGCGAATTGCTAAAAGAGGGTATTCCATACTACGATTGGGTAGGGTTCTATTTCCGAAACGGAGACAAGGAAGAATTGAAACTGGGGCCTTATGCAGGGGCACCAACAGACCATACCATAATTCCTTTTGGCAAGGGAATATGCGGTCAGGTAGCAGTAAGCAATAAAAACTTCGTGGTGCCGGATGTTAAGGCTCAGGACAACTACATAGCCTGCAGCATCACGGTCAAGTCCGAGATTGTGATTCCCCTATTCAAAGACGGCGTTAATATTGGTCAGATAGACATTGATTCCAATACCGTGGATCCATTTAGTAAAGCCGATGAAGAATTCCTCGAATTCGTAAATGAAGAAGTTGCCAGGATTCTTTAAAACTTAAGGGTTTTTGTTAATAACCCGGAGATTTAACTCCGGTTAAAAACATTATTTTTGGTTCTTAATCAACACTGAGAATCAACCCGATGAGCACCCTGAAAAAAGCTGGTTCAGCGCTAATATCCGTCTTTCACAAGGAGGGTCTTGAGCCCATAGTAAAAAAGTTAGATCAACTTGGAGTCACTATCTATTCTACCGGAGGAACAGAAGCCTTTATCCGGGATCTGGGCATAGAAGTAACCCCTGTAGAAAGTGTTACCAGTTACCCATCCATTTTAGGCGGGCGGGTCAAGACACTACACCCCAAAGTTTTCGGTGGTATCCTTAACAGGCAGGATAATGAAGGTGATGTGGCGCAGCTGGAAGAATTTGAAATTCCTCAGCTGGATATTGTAATTGTAGATCTTTATCCTTTTGAAAAGACTGTTGCCAGCGGAGCCTCCGAACAGGACATCATTGAGAAGATAGATATCGGTGGCATTTCCCTCATACGGGCAGCTGCAAAAAATTTCAAGGATGTATGGTGTGTTTCTTCCCGCGAGGATTACGCTGATTTCCTGGAGATTTTAAACAATCAGGATGGTGCTTCAACCCTAACAAACAGAAAGGAATTTGCCGCCAGGGCCTTTAATGTATCATCACACTACGATACTGCAATTTTCAATTACTTTAATAAGGACCACGATTTAGCTGCCCTGAAGATCAGTGAAACAGAGGGTAGAGTACTTCGGTACGGTGAAAACCCGCATCAGAAGGGTTACTTTTTTGGTGACCTGGACGGCATGTTCGAAAAACTTCACGGTAAAGAATTGAGCTATAATAACCTTTTGGATATTGATGCTGCCGTTACCCTGATGGCTGAATTCCAGGGTGAGCCCCCTACTTTCGCCGTTTTAAAACACAACAATGCCTGCGGTATAGCCCAACGTAAAACCGTGCTAAACGCCTATCTGGATGCTTTGGCCGGGGATCCGGTATCGGCCTTCGGAGGCATTCTGATCAGTAATACCGCCATTGACCTTCCAACAGCCAATGAGATCCATAAACTATTCTGTGAAGTGGTAATTGCGCCTTCCTACAGTGATGAAGCACTTGGGATATTGAAAGGAAAGAAAAACCGCATATTATTAATACAAAAACACAATGACCTCCCACCTACCCTTACACGTTCCTGTCTTAATGGAGCACTAGTTCAGGACCGGGATCTTCGTACGGATTCCCGGGAAGGATTGCAATATGTCACGGATTTGAATCCCGGTGATCAGGAGGTGGAGGATTTGCTTTTTGCCTCTAAAATCTGCAAACACACCAAATCCAATACCATTGTACTGGTTAAAGGCAAGCAGCTTTGTGCAAGCGGTACGGGACAAACCTCCAGGGTAGATGCCTTAAACCAGGCTATACACAAAGCCCGTTCCTTTGATTTTGATTTAGAAGGAGCGGTTATGGCCAGCGATGCATTCTTCCCATTTCCAGATTGTGTGGAAATTGCACACAAGAGTGGAATCAGCAGCGTGATACAGCCCGGAGGGTCCATAAAAGACCAACTGAGTATTGATTATTGCAATGCCAACGGAATTTCCATGGTAATGACTGGCACACGTCATTTTAAGCATTAATTTTACTACTTTTACCGATGAAATATACCCGGATATCGGAATAAAATAAAGCATTAATGGGATTCTTTGATTTTTTAACGGAAGAGATCGCTATAGATCTTGGTACAGCAAACACCTTGATCATCCACGCCGATAAAGTGGTAGTGGACAGTCCTTCCATAGTTGCCAGAGACCGTATCTCTGGTAAAATCATAGCCGTTGGCAAAGAGGCCAATATGATGCAGGGTAAAACCCATGAAAACATAAAGACTATTCGTCCGCTTAAGGATGGGGTAATTGCAGATTTCGACGCCTCGGAAAAGATGATCAATATGTTCATCAAGAACATCCCGGCTTTAAAGAAGAAGTGGTTCCCACCTGCGCTCAGAATGGTTATCTGTATCCCTTCCGGAATCACAGAAGTGGAAATGCGGGCGGTTAAAGAATCAGCCGAGCGGGTAAATGGAAAGGAAGTCTACCTTATTCATGAGCCAATGGCCGCAGCAATTGGGATTGGACTGGATATCATGCAGCCCAAGGGAAATATGATCGTAGATATTGGAGGAGGTACAACGGAGATTGCCGTTATTGCACTTGGAGGAATCGTATGCGACAAGTCCGTTAAGATTGCGGGCGACGTTTTCACCAACGATATTATTTACTATATGCGTACCCAGCATAACCTCTATGTTGGAGAAAGTACTGCGGAAAACATAAAGATCCAGATAGGATCGGCTACTGAAGACCTGCAATCTCCCCCGGATGAGATGTCCGTTCAGGGAAGGGATCTGTTAACTGGAAAACCCAAACAGGTCTCCATCTCCTACAGGGAAATTGCCAAGGCATTGGACAAATCCATCTTGAGGGTGGAAGATGCAGTAATGGAGACACTCTCACAAACTCCGCCTGAACTGGCTGCTGATATATACAATACCGGGATATACCTGGCGGGTGGTGGTTCCATGTTACGCGGATTGGATCGAAGGCTTTCCCAGAAAACAGATCTTCCGGTTTATATTGCAGAAGATCCACTGAGAGCTGTTGTAAGGGGTACAGGTATAGCCTTGAAAAACCTGGAGCGCTACAAAAGCATCTTGATAAAATAGGGGTTGATTTTATAATAAAAAACAACCTTCTTTACGCTTCAAATCGTCTAATTTGCGCCAATTAGGAAAGTGAATGCAGCAGATTATAAACTTCTTAATCCGGAACAAGACCACACTGCTCTATTTGTTGCTGTTATTCATCTCACTGATCTTCACCGTTCAGTCGCATTCATACCACCGTTCTACATTTTTCAATTCGGCGAACTGGGTGTCAGGAAATATTTTTCAAACCTCCAGTAACATTTCCTCTTACTTCGGGTTGCGAGAAGAGAACAATTCCCTATTAGAAGAGAACCGTGAGCTTCGGAACCAGCTTTTCAACCTGACCTTAAGGGACAGTCTGGAATTGGACACCACAGGCTTGCAATACAGTATATTAACAGGAAGGATAATTAAAAATAGCTATACCAACAAAAAGAATTACCTCACTATAAATTTGGGAAGCGAACAGGGTGTTGTTCAGGACATGGGCGTAATCACCGCCAAAGGTATACTGGGTATCGTGGAAGCCAGCTCCGCCAAATATGCCAATGTACAGAGTATTCTGAATACCAATTCCAACATTAACGCCAAAATCAAAAACACCAACTATTTTGGCTCCCTGACCTGGAATGGTAGTGATTTTACCACCGTACAACTGGAGGATATTCCCAGACTGGTACCACTTATGGTAGGAGATACTATAGTTACCGGAGCCATGTCCAGCATCTTCCCTGAAAATATTCCGATTGGAGTAATTAAAAAGTTCGATCTCAACACATCCCAAAGCTTTTACCAAATTGATGTGGGTCTATTTAATGATATGACCAACATCAGGAATGTTTACCTGATTGGCAATTTAGACCGGGCTGAAATTCTAGAATTACAAACGAGCATAGAAGATGGGCAGGAATAATGTTTTTATCCATATAGTTCGTTTTATCCTGCTGGTTCTGGTTCAGGTGTTGGTTTTCAACCAGCTCAATTTCCTTGGATTCATCAATCCCATGGTATATATCTTATTCCTTTTTTGGTATCCCATCAAGGAAAACAGAATGTTATTTATCGGGTTAGGCTTTGTACTCGGACTGGTTATAGATATCTTCTCAGATACGCTGGCCTTACATAGCGCCGCCTCGGTTACAATTGCCTACCTGCGCCCCGCTATGATGCGATTTGTGTTTGGAGTCAATTACGAATTTCAAAGTTTCAGGCTTTCCAACACCACACTTGTACAACAATTCACCTTTTTGGCGTTATTAATTTTAGTACACCATGTTGTATTCTATTCTCTGGAAATTTTTAGTTTGGCGAATTTGCTCTTAATTTTGAAGAAAGTGGTATTCAACGTACTTGGCTCCATTGTCATGTGCACATTACTCAGCTCATTATTCAGCACTGAAAAAGAATGAAAAAAATACTTTTATCGTCCATTATCGTGCTTATCGGGTTAACCTTTATCCTAAGGCTATCCTATTTGCAACTTTTCAGGTTCTCACCTGATCAGATACTGGAAGATACTGCTGTTAAAGCCATCTATGATTATCCTGAACGGGGTTATATCTACGACAGAAATGGCAAGCTATTGGTAGCCAATCAGCCGGCTTACGATGTCATGGTCATCCCAAGAGAAGTTAAACCCCTGGATACTCTGGAATTTTGCTCACTCCTTAGAGTTGAAAAAGAACAGTTTATTAATAAGCTCAATAAGGCCAGAAGGTATTCTCCCAGGCTCCCCAGCGTACTGGTTCCTCAATTATCCAAAGAAGACTATGCGCGACTACAGGAAAAAATGAGGAAGTATGAAGGGTTTTACATTCAGAAAAGATCTTTGCGGTATTACGATACCCCAAGTGCGGCCAATGTGCTTGGATATATCAGTGAGGTGAATGAAGAAGACCTTAGAAAGAATCCCTATTACGTCCAGGGAGAGCTTACCGGAAGAACAGGTATAGAGAAACAGTATGAGGAAATGCTGAGAGGAAGGAAAGGGGTGAAATTTATTCAGAAGGATCGCTTTAACCGGGACATTGGCCCATATAAAAATGGTAGTAAGGACACTTTGCCGGAACAGGGTAAAGAGATCCACATCAGCCTGGATAAAGAGCTTCAGGAATACGGAGAACGATTAATGGTTGGTAAGCGCGGTGGTATAGTTGCCATAGAACCCAACTCCGGGGAGATTCTGACATTGATATCCGGACCCACTTATGACCCTGCCCTACTCGTGGGCAGAGAACGTTCACGGAATTACAGCAAACTGCACTACGATACGATATCCAAACCTACATGGGACCGGGCAATATTGGCTGAACCCTCACCCGGATCGCCTTTCAAGACTTTGAATGCCCTGGTAGCATTGCAGGAAGGAGTTACTAAACCCGAAACTACCATCCGTTGTTACAATGGATTCTATGTTGGAAATGTTAAAAGGGGCTGTCATTGCGGAGGCGGTATTCGCAACATGAACAGCGGTATATACGAATCCTGTAATGCCTATTTTGCCGGCACATTCCGAAAGATTTACGACAAATATGCCACTACAGATGAAGGCATGGATGCCTGGGAAAAACATATTAAAAGTTTTGGATTGGGGAATTATCTGGGATATGACCTGCCTACGGGAAGGCCCGGAAGGATACCGTCCAAGGAATATTATGACCGCATTTATGGAGATAACCGATGGTCTTCGTCATTTATTATCTCCAATTCCATAGGACAGGGGGAGGTTGCGGCTACCCCTATTCAACTGGCTAATATGGCGGCAGCCATCGCCAATCGGGGTTACTACTACACCCCGCACCTGATAAAAAAAGTGGCTGGTGACAGCATCAACATTCCTCAATTTACGGAACGCAAGTACACCACCATAGATCCACAGCATTTTGAGCCTGTTATTCGCGGAATGGCCGATGTATACAAGAAAGGTACTGCCAAGTGGCTCAAGGTACCGGATATTGAAATCGCGGGAAAAACGGGTACTGTTGAGAATTTTACCAAGATTAACGGGGTAAGGACCCAGTTAACAGACCATTCTGTTTTTATTGCATTTGCTCCTGTCGATAATCCAAAAATTGCCCTGGCTGTATATATTGAAAATGGCTATTACGGGGGGCGATATGCGGGTCATATTGCATCACTTCTTATTGAAAAATACATCAAAGGAGAAATTACACGAAAAGACCTTGAAAAACGAATGCTGGAAAAGACGCTGGAGCATGAGTACGCCAAGCCGTACAGTGGGGAAGAATTCAAGATAAACGAATATGTTTGGTAAGCAGCTTCTTCGACGTATCGACTGGTTAACTATCTTTCTTTTTCTCTTGTTGGTTGCTATTGGATGGGTAAACATCTATTCTGCAACCCTGGCAGACGAATCCCGTTCCCTACTCGATTTTAGTCAGCTTTACGGCAAACAACTGTTTTTTATAGGGTTAAGCCTGATAACTGCAATCGTAGTATTGGTTCTGGAAGCTTCCCTGTACGAACGTTTTGCCAGCGTATTGTATATCATCACGATGATCCTATTGCTTGGGCTGTTTGTCTTCGGGAAGACCATAGCGGGTGCAACCTCGTGGTACGATCTGGGGTTTTTTAACCTGCAGCCTTCTGAGTTGGCCAAGTTTGCTACCGCCCTGGCACTGGCAAAATACCTGAGTGATATTCAAACCGATATCAAAAGCAGAAAAGATCAGCTCTATGCTTTTCTGATCATTTTTATCCCCATGGTACTTATCATTCCGCAACCTGACCCGGGGAGTGCCCTGGTCTTTGCAGCCTTGATTTTTGTATTATTCCGGGAAGGACTGCCGCTAACCTATCTTTGGATTGCCCTGCTGCTCATTACCATCTTCATTACTACCTTGATGTTTGGTACAGCATGGATGGCCATTGGATTGGCCTTGTTAATAACCCTTTTCCTGTTGGTAAAAAGAGCCTCATTTAAGGTTCCTACTTTTCCCCTGATTATATTCTTTGTGTTATCCATAGGGTTCTCCCTTTCGGTAAACCTGGTTTTTAATCATGTTTTTGAACAACGCCACAGGGATCGGTTTAGCTTGTGGTTGAGATTGGAGAAAGATCCGGCGAAACTGGAAAAAATCCGTAAAACCATCGGCTATAACACTTATCAATCTGAAAAGGCTATAGAATCAGGAGGACCTAAAGGCAAGGGATTCCTCGAAGGCACTCGTACCAAGGGAGATTTTGTTCCCGAGCAACATACCGATTACATCTTTAGCACAGTTGGAGAAGAATGGGGGTTTATAGGCACATCTACGGTTGTATTGCTTTTTACAATTCTACTGCTGCGACTGGTTTACCTTGCCGAGCGGCAAAAAAACGATTTTAGTCGTATGTACGGATATGGGGTAATCTCGATACTGTTAATACACTATTTCATTAATGTAGGCATGGTTATTGGAATCCTGCCCACCATTGGAATTCCACTACCGTTCTTTAGCTATGGAGGATCAGGTCTCCTTGGATTCACCATTCTGCTGTTCATCTTCATTAAGCTGGATGCCAACCGGCTTAACGAATGGCTTTAGTGTTTTTCCGACAAGCTGGTGAAGCATTTTTCCAAAAAGCTTAAGAGAAGATTAACTGTAAGGTTTCGCATTTTATCTCGACCTTTATTACTGCTTTCGGACATGCCAAATCCCTATTGGAAATGGATGAAATTTCAGAAGCAGATTAAGCTATGATAACCTGGAAAGACGTAATACGATTTAGTACACGAGGGAATCCTGAACCCGACAATCGTGTGGAAAAAACAGAGGATGAATGGCGCGAATTATTAACCCCTGATCAATTCAGGATAACGCGTCTAAAAGGTACAGAACAGCCTCATTCGGGGGCGCTATGCGGAATATACGAAGCAGGCAAATACGCCTGTGTATGTTGTGACACCGAGCTATTTGATTCCAGTATAAAATTTGAATCAGGAACAGGGTGGCCCAGTTTTACCCAGCCCATTAAAGAGAATGCCATTAAATACCGCAGGGACACCTCCTTTGGTATGGTGCGGGTAGAAGTGCTCTGCAATACCTGCGATGGACATCTGGGACATGTGTTTCCAGACGGTCCGGAACCTAGCGGCCTGCGCTATTGCGTCAATTCGGAATCTATTAAACTACTAAAAGGCAAGGAAGATGAACGTTAAAGTCGAAGAAATGGCAACATTTGGAGGCGGATGCTTCTGGTGTACGGAGGCTCTTTTCCAACAGGTAAAAGGAGTTTCTAAAGTAGTTTCGGGTTACGCTGGCGGAAAGGTGCCGGGGAAACCTACTTACCGGGAGGTATGTTCGGGTTTAACAGGACATGCTGAAGTAGTTCAGCTTAGCTATGACCCACAGTTGATCTCTTACCGTGAAATACTGCTAATCTTCATGACCACGCATGACCCTACCACCCTCAACAGGCAGGGAGCAGATGTTGGCACGCAATACCGTTCCGTTATCTACTTCCATGATGATCATCAAAAAGATGTAGCAGGAGCAGTCCTGGGGGAACTCAAGGCATATTACGAGCAACCCATTGTAACAGAGCTGAGTCCACTACCCAAATTCTTTAAAGCTGAAGATTATCACCAGGATTACTATGTCAATAATTCAGAACAGGGGTATTGCCAATATGTGATAAGCCCAAAATTATCGAAGCTACGGGAACAGTATGCCGATAAACTTAAATAGGCGGATACAAGATTCTATTGCCTAATAGTATGAATAAAAAAGCCTCGCTGATAAGAGCGAGGCTTTTTTTATGATACCGTACTTACTTAACCCTTAACACTGGCAAGTTTTCCGTTTTTAATATTGTTGATCCTGAGGTCTTGTAAAACATTAACTGCTTCCTCTACGTACACGTCCTTTGCCAGATCCTGATGCCAACGATCTCTTTTTTCTCGCAAAATCGGATCCTGTGTAAACAATTCCTTTTCGTATTTCAGGGATTCAAAAGTAAGTCTTGAATCATAGTTAGAGAGGGTCTTGAAGTAATTAGAACGCTCTTTGTTTTTCTCCTCTTCAACCTTGTACTTATCGTAATTGAGGGATATCACGGTTTGTTCCTGTTGCTGTTTCAACCATTGCGCATTCTCTTCAATCAGCTTTATTTGCGGGTGCTGATTCATCCTTCTTTTACTATTGGCAATGGTAGCCTCATAATCAATGTATCCCTCCCAGGGTTGATATTTTGCAGGGGTGATTTTATCCCACTGAAGTGGGTTATCCTGGTCTTTTTCACCAAGGTCGATATAGCTATAGCGATCTGGCACAATAACATCACTCACCACACCTTTAAGCTGGTTGGATTCTCCATTAACGCGATAGAATTTTTGTGTGGTTATTTTAAGAGCCCCGAGATCACCGTATTCATTGCTGTGTACAATATTCTCCAGAGGGATAAAACGCTGTACGGTTCCTTTACCGAAAGTTTGCTTACTACCGATAACCACGGCTCGCTTATAGTCCTGCATAGCTGCCGCCATGATTTCAGAGGCTGAAGCAGATAATTCATTAACCAGAATTACAAGGGGTCCGTCCCACTGAATGCGTTCATCCTTATCTTCATATACGGCCTTATCACTTCCCGATGACTTCACCTGTACAATAGGGCCATCTTTGATAAAAAGTCCGGCCATCTCAACTACTGTTTGCAGGGAGCCACCACCATTATCACGAAGGTCGAGTACAAGGCCCTGAACACCTTCTTGCTTCAGGCGCTTGACTTCCTTAGCTACATCCGTAGCCGCATTTTTATCGGCATAATTGTTGAAATCTGCATAGAACTTTGGAAGGTCTATAATTCCAAACTTATATTTTCCCTGTGTTACTGTGGCGGATTTGGCGTAGCCTTCTTCCACCTCAACAACGTCACGGGTAATAGATATCTCTTCAATAGTACCATCTATCTTTCTTACTGTAAGGTTTACCGTAGTTCCTTTGGGTCCTTTTATCAGTTTAACGGCATCATCAAGTCGCATCCCCACAATATCAACAGGGTTCTCGCCTTCCTGACCCACTTTTAGGATCTGGTCTCCAACTTCCAGTTTTTGGTCTCTCCAGACCGGTCCACCAGAAATAATTTCCACAATTTTGGCCCCTTCAGCTTTCTTTTGCAGCCTGGCTCCAATTCCTTCGAATTTACCGGACATGTCTATATCAAACTTGTCTTTTGCTTCTGGAGCAAAATAAAGGGTATGGGGATCAAACTCATGAGCAATGGTATTGAGGTAAATCACAAACCAGTCCTTACGCTGCATGTCATTATCCAGGAAATCGAAGTAATCATCGAGTTGTTCACGAGTAGAAAGTCGCGCACTTTCCTCAATCTCACTCATAGATAAGGGCTTATAGCCTTTCTCTGTTTCTGCTTTCTTATTTTCGGTCGTGACTTTACCACCAAAGGTTGCAATGGTATTCAATTTCATTTGTTTCCTCCAGCGCTCCTTGAGTTCCTTCTTGGAGCTTGCATACCCCAGATTTTCATAATTGATATTAATGGATTCGTCAAAGCCGAAGTCAAAGGGAGCATCCATTACCTCCGCATAAATGACCTTAGCCTCTTCCATACGCATCATTAAACGATCATATACAAGATTGAAAAAACTAATATCGGTGTTCTTGATCTGGTCGTCTAACTGGAATTTATATTGTTCAAATTCCATCACATCACGCTCCAGGAAGTATCTTTTTGTAGGATCTATGGTTTCCAGGAAATCTTCAAACACATTAACTGAAAAATCATCATTTATGTTTTTAGGCTCATAATGGCCGCGCTCCAGCACATAAGTGATAAGGTCAAGGAGAAGTTTATCCTTGTCATCCGTCTCAAAAGCTTTGTTGGTAAAACTGCAGGATGCAACTGCAATCAGGATTATTAAAAATCCGAGTATAAAATTCCTTTTCATGTATTTTTCTTTAGGCTTATTATTCCGTATCTCCTTCATCAATCCGTTCCAGACCGGACAATACAGAACTCGTCAATTTTTTAAGTCTCTAAGATACTGAAAAAACCATGCCAGTGAGACCGTCCCCGGCATTAATTTTATGTTAAAGCCCCAAGATACTGCACGTTAAGGTTTCCGATGAAGCCAAAAAACTCCTTGAGGCGGAGGTGAAAATCCCGCCGGAAACAAGGGGTTTTAAGCCAAGAATGCACCACTACCTACTTCGGCAATACCGTATTAAAACGTATTTTTGCCCTATAAAGTATATGGAATGACAAAACCGCTGATTCTGGTTACTAATGACGATGGTATTACCGCTCCGGGGCTCCGTGCACTGGTACGGTATATGCGGGAAATCGGGGAAGTTATGGTGGTTGCTCCTGACAGTCCGCAATCGGGAATGGGTCATGCCATTACTTTAGATAATACCTTGTATTCCAAAAGGGTAATCTTTGAACAGGATTCGGAGGCACCAATTGAGTTCAGCTGCAGCGGTACACCAGCTGATTGTGTTAAACTCGCGCTACAGGAATTGCTGCCAAGAAAGCCAGATATTTGTGTCAGTGGTATAAACCACGGTTCAAATGCCTCCATCAATGTTATTTATTCCGGAACCATGAGTGCAGCTATAGAAGCCGGAATAGAGGGAATCCCCGCTATTGGCTTTTCCCTGTGCGACTATTCGTGGGACGCGGATTTTGAACCTGCCGAAGACAGTATCAAAACAATTGTCAGGCAAGCCCTGGTGCATGGCATCCCGAATGGGGTAGTTCTCAACGTCAATATACCCAGAACCAATGGGGAAAGCCCCAAGGGTGTAAAGGTATGCCGTCAGGCCCGAGCTAACTGGAAAGAGAAGTTCGATAAGCGGACCAATCCCATGGGAAAGGATTACTATTGGCTCACAGGGGAGTTTGTGCTATTGGACAAAGGAGAAGACACGGATGAATGGGCCCTGTCTAATGGCTATATTTCAGTGGTCCCCACTCAATTTGACCTTACCGCACATCATGTTATACAGGACGTTAACAACTGGTCTTTAAATGAATAGAAAAAAAGAAATACTTATAGGATTCGGAGTTGGCCTAATTGCCAATACCATTGGCACTTTACTGTATATCCTGCTCTTTTCGGATATGGGCATAGAAGAAACCTGGGAGGTAGCAGTAAGTCAGGGCTATGTAGGCAGCCTGCTTGCACTGGGTGCCATCCTGAATCTAATTGCCTTTTTTGGTTTTTTAAAATTGAGGAGGGACCACCGTGCTCGTGGAGTGCTTATGGCTACAGTTCTCACTGCGCTAATCATTCTCTACTACAAGCTATTCTAGAATGAAGTATTATATCATAGCGGGAGAAGCTTCTGGTGATTTGCACGGGTCCAACCTGATCAAGGCCCTCAAGAAGGAAGATCCTAAAGCCGTAATACGATGCTGGGGAGGTGATCTTATGGAGGAGGCTGGCGGTCAACTGGCCAAACACTACAAAGAAATGGCCTTTATGGGATTTCTGGAAGTGCTTCTGAATCTGGGTACTATTTTCAAAAATATCCGGTATTGCAAGGAGGATATAGACACGTTTTCCCCGGATGTAATTATTTTCATTGACTTTTCCGGCTTTAACCTGCGGATAGCCCAATGGGCCAAAAAACAAAACTATACCACCAATTACTATATATCGCCTCAGGTTTGGGCTTCAAGGGCAGGCAGGGTAGAAAAAATTAAACGGGATATTGATGCCATGTATGTCATTCTGCCCTTTGAAACGGAATTCTATGCCAGGCAGGGGGTGGAGGTAAGCTTTGTAGGGCATCCCTTATTAGACGCCCTTGCAAACAGACCTAAAACTAATCCGGATAGCTTCCGGCGGAGTCATGGGCTGGACCCTGATAAACCTATTATTGCACTGCTTCCCGGGAGTCGTAAACAAGAGGTTTCCAGAATGCTGTCCATTATGCTCGAAACGGCTTCGCGATTTCCAGAATATCAATTTATTGTTGCCGGGGCACCGAGTCTAGAAGCCTCATTCTACACTGAAATACTCAAGGATAGTAATGCCCTTTTGATTGCGAATAAAACATACGAATTACTAAGTATTTCTCATGCTGCACTGGTAACTAGTGGTACGGCAACACTGGAAACAGCGCTGATAGGAGTTCCCCAGGTGGTTTGCTATAAAGGAAATTGGTTGTCCTATCAAATAGCCAGGCGTATCATCACGCTGGATTTCATTTCACTGGTAAACCTGATCATGGAAAAAGAAGTTGTTCAGGAGTTGATACAGTCAGAACTTAACCCGAAAAACTTAAGTGAATCTCTCAGAAAAATCCTCGCCGGACCGTATCGCCAAACGCAAATTGAAGCTTATCAGCAACTAAAAGAAAAACTGGGCGGCCCCGGAGCAAGTCTTAAAACTGCAAGGTTAATTCTGGAAAAAATGTAATTTTAACAGGAAAAGGGACAAATTTCCTGTGATGGTTAGGCAGCTTATACTTGTTTTTTCTGTTTTCTTATTGGTTGGCTGCGGCGCTGTAAAAAAGCGTACTACCTATGGTAAATCACGACAGGTAACGGTAGGTGCCTCTACAATAAAACCTGCTTTATCTGAAGATGCCACGGAAATCGAAACCCCGGATCCTTCCGTGGATACCAATACGCACAAAGCAGAACAAGTCATTAATACAGCCCTTTCCTATTCAGGGGTCCGATATAAATACGGCGGTACTACGTCTAAAGGGATGGACTGTTCAGGGCTATTGTATATTTCATTTTCCCGGCACGAAATTGATCTGCCCCGCACCTCGCACATGATGGCAGACCTGGGACGGAAAATTAGGGTGGATGAAGTGGAGAAAGGAGATCTCTTATTCTTTAAAACCAGCTCCAAAGGAAAGCGCATAAACCATGTTGGCCTGGTAGTTTCCGTTAGTAAACAGGAAATTAAATTCATACATGCTACTACTTCAAGAGGGGTTATCGTTTCTTCTCTGAGAGAAGGATTCTGGAACTATGCATTTGTAAAGGCAACACGTATCCTATAGAATGAAGCCACTGGACTTCCTGGCTGTAAAGCTGGCCCTTCTGCTTATCTTGGGTATGCTGTTGGGTTATCTGATGAATATTGCTCTCTGGCTTTGCTTATTAGTTTCATTGGGGAGCATAGTGGCGCTTGGAATAGCATACTTCTGGAGTAATAGCAAGTCAATTATTTTTGCTGTATGTGCGGCCCTAACCACAATATCAACAGGTCTCCTGAGCTATTCACTCTCTCATGAGACCGACCACAGGGGTCATTATCAGAAAAATGACCTTTCAAAAGAACATCTGTGGCATTTGAAAATTCTTAGTCCAGGCAAACACACCGCATTTAATCGGATATATCTCGCCACGGTATTATCTCTGGATCAAAAACCCGCCAGAGGTCGTGTGCAATTAAGGATTAAGCATACGGATTCTCCTTCCCTGAAAATTGACAATGAAATACTAGCATGGGGAAGTGCCCAAAAAATCACCAAGGCTTTGAACCCTTACCAGTGGGATTATGGGAAGTATCTGGAAAACCGAAATGTCTACCATCAGATCAGGGCTTCTACTCCTTATATCTATCCACTACCATCTTCCAAAACAACAATTCGCGGGTGGGCCTCCGATTTGCGTAATAACTTGATAAATAAGTTGGAGTTAACCGGAATTCAGGAACGGGAATTAAGCATCATTCAAGCAATTCTACTGGGAGAAAGAGCGAATATCTCCCAGGAAACCTTTGATATGTATCGCAAAGCCGGCGCTATACATATCCTGGCTATTTCAGGTTTACATGTGGGGATTATCCTATTACTGCTTCGACTTATTCTTCGTCCTTTGACCAGGCTAACGGGGGGTAAAACCCTTGCCTTAATACTATCGGTAATCTTACTTTGGGGTTATGCCCTGCTGGCGGGTTTTAGCCCTTCAGTAATCCGTGCGGTCACCATGTTTTCCTTCCTGACCTATTCCCTCTTCCTGAATCGTTTAAGCTATGGGCATAATACCCTTGCATTGTCCTTACTTTTCTTACTGCTGGTTATAAACCCTTTATTGATTTTTGAAGTTGGCTTTCAGATGAGCTATGCCGCAGTTGGTGCTATTTTGTGGATATACCCTGTACTTATAAGGACCTGGCGGCCCAGCTCACAAATAATAAACCGGATCTGGCAGATATCCGCAGTATCCCTGGCGGCACAACTGGGTGTATTGCCCGTGAGCCTGTTCTATTTTCATCAATTTCCCGGTTTATTTCTCCTTTCAAGTTTAGTAATTATTCCCTTTCTTGGTTTAATTCTGGGTAGCGGTTTTATCCTAATTTTTCTTGCAATGCTGAATAGGCTGCCAGATCTCCTGGTGGAAGGATATCAGCTGATTATTTTTTTACTCAATGAATTTATCGGCTGGGTTTCCAACATGCAAATCTTCCATTTGGACAACCTCCCTTTTGGTCCCCTGGAATTGATCCTGAGCTACCTGTTCCTCTATTTCTTCATAAGCACGCTTCAGAGTCCCAAGGCAAAAAGGTTGCCCTTTTTACTGGTAGTTTTCCTCTTGATTCAGAGTTGCGGAATCTTTTATGTTTGGCATACAGGAAATACTGAACGCTTACTAATCGGGCATCACTATGGAGACGCGCTTTTAATTAAACAGCAAGGGAAAAGACTTGCTGTATATACCCCGGAAAAGACAGTAGCGCCTCCCTCCCTGATACGTAACTATCAGCTTGGTGCCCGCACAAGGCAATTAGAACACCTTCCTTTGGAAAACAGTTATCTCCTGAATGGGCAAACCATAATTCGTCTGGATAGCAATGTAATTCTTTTGAAAAAGAAGGAAATTAACTATTTATGGCTAACCTATTCGCCGAAAATAAACCTTGATCGATACCTGGCCTCATATGCTCCCGGGCAGATCATTGCCGATGGGAGCAGTCCTCCCTATTTAGTAGACAGATGGCAGGAAAGTGCAGGGTCAAGGAACATTCCTTTCCATTATACCGGTAAAGACGGTGCCTTTGAGTTCAAGTAGTAAAATCACCTACTTAGCGTACGCCATGCATCAATTTCTTAAGCAAAGGATTAAGTAAGATGGATACCAAACCTGCGCCTATGGGAGCAAGGGTAAAAATCAGGAAGAAAACGGTAAGGGAATACTCTTCCGTTACCTTATCTATGAGTCCTCCCAGGGATCCAGCTAACTTTTGACCAATGGCAATAGCCAGATACCAAATTCCAAACATAAAGCCGATCATGCGCGCAGGAACCAGTTTACTGAGGTATGAGAGTCCTACCGGAGACAGGCACAATTCCCCCATAGTGTGCAGTAAGTAAGCCAAAATGAGGAAGATCATGCTTACCGAAGCTGTTTTGGCTCCCTGAGGTATTCCCATAGAACCAAAAGCCAGTATCGCAAACCCGAGACCCAGTAAAATTAGTCCGAGACCATATTTCATAGCCGCACTGGGATTGTATTTGCTTTCCCACCACCTCGAAAATAATGGTGCAAGGGTAATGATAAAGAATGAATTCAGGATGGCAAACCAACTGGCCTCAACTTCATTTCCGGTCTGTGAAAATTTGTCTGCCAACCTCCAGATAACCAGGGCCCATATACCAACAAAAGCCAGGGCAAGGGCAAAATTGGAGTAAGGAATACGGCTATAGGTCTTTTTAAATAACAGGTACAGTACCCAGGTAATTACGATTAGCGGAACCGTAGTAAGCAAGGCATCAACAACCTTAAAAATCATGGAAGCTGATCCTATCAAAGTACGGTTGGTATAATCCCTTGCGTACAAGGTCATGGATCCCAGACTTTGTTCAAATGCCGAGAAAAAGAACACTGTAAAGATTCCGAATATGGCAACCGCAATTATGCGGTCCCTTACCAGCCTGGTATAACGGAACGTCCTTGATATAATCAGAAAAAGAAACAGTATCAGGGCCGTAAGCACAATAACATAAGACCCTTCAAGATCGAATAATTTAAAATTCAAAATATTGAGTTCGCTGATCTTGGAAATGGGGTCATTAAACAAATAGAGCAGGCCTCCAAGGGCAGACACAACAATTAAAATCTTATCGAACAGAGTAAAGGGGTTTAGTCGCTCCGCATCTCCTTCCGCACTTTCATCAGATTCCTCCACAACTTCTGTAGAATCCGCAACAGGTTGCGGTTTAGCCCCTACCTTACCAAACAAACTGCTCGCCAGCCAGAACTGCAACATCCCGAGAAACATGAAAATTCCAGCAAGGCCAAAACCCCAGGACCAGCCGTAGTTCTCTGCGAGGTAGCCACATAGCATCATTCCAAAGAATGCCCCTGCATTGACGCCCATATAAAAAATGGTATAGGCACCATCTTTTTTAGATTCTTTCCCTTTGTACATTTCAGAAATTACCGAGGTGATATTGGGCTTAAAAAATCCTGTGCCGATTACAAGCAATGCCAATCCAAGATAAAAGGACCAGGTCATTTCCAGGGCCATGGAAGCATGGCCAAGCGTCATTATGAAACAACCGATGATAACGGCTCCCTTGTAACCTGTGTACTTGTCTGCAATGTGCCCTCCGATAATAGGAGTCAGGTAAAGCAGCGATGCATAGGTCCCGATAAGGGCCAGGGCATGCTCCCTGGGCCACTCCCAACCCGGATTGTCACTAATCAGGGGAGCAGTAAGGAAGAGCACCAGTAAAATCCGCATCCCGTAAAAGGAAAAGCGCTCCCACATTTCCGTAAAAAATAAGATCATCAGTCCGGCAGGGTGGCCCAGCACCTTGTCTTTAAATAGATTTTCGATATCCGTGTTCATAATTGGCTTTTAGGTTGTTTAGTATGGTCAAATATGAAAAATGGCTTAATCGTCAGCAAGTTCAAACCCTTCTGCTTCTTCATCAGTCTGATGTTCCCTGAGGTCTTCCGCCTTATGAGTGAGGCGTTTCAATGGTTTCAGGATCAGAATAACCAGGATACCAAATACCACACAGAAAATCGTGATTCCTGCAAAAATGGTCAATTCCCCAGCTTCTGATGCCGATTCACCAATTAATCCTGCCACCTTGTTGCCCAATCCTGTTGCTGCAAAATACACACCCATCATCAAGGCTCCGTAACGTACTGGTGCCAATTTGGTGATAAAAGACAAAGCCACAGGAGATGCACATAATTCGCCAATTGTATGAAACAAATAAGCCAGAGCCAGCCAGTAAAGAGCTGATTTCCCAACGCTTTCGTACTGCATGGAGGCAAAGACCATAAACACAAATCCCAACCCCATTATAATAACCCCATTGGCCATTTTAAAGAGGGAAGAAGCCTCTTTTCCCCGATGTTTCCACCACATCCACAAATTAGCAATGGGTACGGCAAATAGGATGATGTAAAACGGATTAAAGAACTGAAAAGCCGCTGCGGGTATCTCATAACCCAGCAAAAAACGATCGGTCCTGTTTTGGGCATATAGATTCATCAGACCTCCAGCCTGTTCGAATGCACCCCAAAATACAATTACGATTATAAAAGAAAGCAAAAGCACCAGATAGCGATCTTTTTCCACCTTGGATGTTAGATCTCCATAGATGGTAATCATGAAACCTACCACTACGGAAAGGAAAAGGAAGAAAACAATATAAGAAAGTCGTTGATCCTCAATAAAGGTCCAGGCTGCCCATGAGGAAAGTATCGCCAAAACCAAGGTAGTTATAAGCGGTGTTTTTTTGCTAAACTGCTGTGAAAAAATAGCGGCTATGGATACATTGTCATCTTTTCGTTCCGCCTTCACAGGTTTATTCCCCACATTGACCAGAAACTTTTGTCCGGCAAGGTAAACTACCTGGCCCAACACCATACCTATTGCGGCTAATCCAAAACCGGCATGCCAGCCGTATAAATCAGCGATCCAGGCTACTAATAAACTGGCTAATGCAGCCCCGGTATTAATTCCAATATAAAAAATAGAAAACCCCTTGTCCCTTCTCTCATCGCCGGGTTTGTACAAGCCCCCAACGAGGGTAGAAATATTGGGTTTCAGCATCCCTACACCAGATACAATCAGGATAAGGCCTGTATAAAAAGCCCACATTTCCTCAATGGAAAGGATCCCGTGTCCTGCTACCAAAAGGAAACCTCCTATCATCACAGAACGTTTCTGACCTATTATCTTGTCTGCAATAATACCACCAGGAATGGAGGCTACGTAAACAAGCATGGTGTACCATCCATAGAGCGATAGCGCTTCTGCATCCAACCATCCAAGACCGGGGTTATCCCCAACTGTTTTGGCCGTTAAATAGAGGACCAGGATACCTCGCATCCCGTAGTAAGAGAATCGTTCCCACATCTCCGTTAAAAACAAAATATAAAGGCCTATTGGATGCCCAAAAAGCTCTCTTTCGTGTGGTGCTTTGTTAATGATTGCCATAATGGTTTAGGTTGGTTTGTCTATAAGTTTTCCTTGATAAATTTTGTCATTTTAGAATAGAGGTGCAAACTGGTATTGCCTCCCCTTATTCCATGGTTTTTGTCAGGGTAAATAGCCCAGTCGAATGGTTTGTTGGCCTGTATTAATGCCTCTGCCATCCGCATCGTATTTTGTACGTGCACGTTATCGTCCCCAGAACCGTGTATCAGCAAATACTTCCCTTTCAGTAACTCAGGATAGTTAAAGGGTGAGTTATCATCATAACCCGAAGGATTCTCCTGAGGTGTACGCAGGAAACGTTCCGTATAGACGGTATCATAGAAACGCCAACTGGTTACCGGAGCCACTGCAATGCCCATTTCAAAGGTATCATTGCCTTTCAACAGGCAATTGGTAGACATATGCCCGCCAAAACTCCAGCCCCATATCCCCGTCCGGTCGGGATCAATGAAGGGAAGCTCACTTAATTTTTTGGCAGCGGCAATCTGATCTTCTGTTTCTAGCTTTACCAGATTGAGGTAGGTAACCTTTTTGAAGTCGCGTCCTTTGTAACCTGTACCCCGTCCGTCCACACAGGCAATAACATATCCTTCTGAAGCCAGCATTTGGTGCCAGTAATCCCTACTGCTGTTCCAACGATTCGCTACCTGCTGTGAGCCGGGGCCGCTGTATTGGAACATTAAAAGGGGGTATTTTCTGTTTGGATCAAAATTGACCGGCTTAATCATATACATATTAAGCGCATTCCCATTTATATCCAGTGTACTGAACTCCTTTTTTGATAGCTGATATCGGGCTAGTTTGGGGATCAAATTCCCATTATCTCTTATTTCCTTGATAAGTTTACCAGTTGACCCTTCATTTAAAGTATATCTAGGTGGAACTGTGGTACTGGTATAGCTATGGATAAAATAGCTGAAGTCTGCGCTAAAATCGGCTGCATTTGTTCCAGGGTCTGCGGCGAGCTGCTGCATGCCTTTTCCATTCTTTCTTACACTATACACCCCCCGGTTAATAGAGCCATTCTGGGTAGACTGGTAATACACTCTTTTGTTTTTTTTGTTGTAGCCGTAATAGCGTGTTACTTCCCATGGCCCAGATGTTAATTGCTGGAGTTGATCTCCGTTTGAAGCGTGCAAATACAGATGGTTGTAACCATCTTTTTCGCTCGACCAGATAAAGCTATCGTCCTCGAGGAAGGTCAGGTCGTCCGTTACATCTACATAGGCGTCATCTTTTTCCTCCAGGATTACGTCAACCTGATTATTGGCAACATCCACCTTGTGTAACTTCAAGTGGTTCTGATGGCGATTTATAGTCTGAACACTTAAGTAGCGGGGATTGTTCATCCATTTTATCCTGGGAATATAATAGGAATCTTCCAGGGCCACCTGTGTTGTTATATCAGATTCCACGTCATACAGATGTAGCGTAACTATTGAGTTCTCCTCCCCTGCTTTGGGGTATTTAAAGCGATGCTGCTGCGGGTACAGTGCTGTACCATAAACATCCATGGAAAACTCCGGCACCTCAGTTTCATCAAAGCGGAGAAAAGCTATTTTGCTGCCATCGGCATTCCAGGCATAGGCCTTTACAAAAGAGAACTCCTCTTCATATACCCAGTCGGTAATTCCATTGATAATGGCATTAGTTTTCCCATCCTCGGTTATTTGCCGGGTGCTATTGTTGGCCAGGTCAAGAACATATAAATTGTTTTCAAAAACATAGGCTACTTTAGTGCCGTCCGGGGAATACCCAGGTTCCTGAATCTTATTATCTGCTATTTTCACTGCCGTACCCGAAGGCCTGTCAAAGCTGTAATAAATCCCGCGACGCGATCTGCGATAAATGGGTTCAACAGCTGTGGCCAGTAGTAACTTTTGCTCATCCTTGCTGAAGGTATACCTGCTAAATTCATTCAACTCAGGAAGCATCTCAGTAGATACCAGCGTAGCCGTTTTCTCCTGGCTAAGATAATTGTACTGATCCACGGAAACGGTCCGATTAAAGCGATTCCTGTTTAGCACTGTATAGTGTTTACCATCCTGCATTGAATGCAGCACAGTCAAACCCTGAGTCCTAAAGGTTCCGTTCCATATTTCTTCTAAAGTTAATTTCTGCTGTTGAGCGGTCGCGAAGGATAGGATCCCGATAAAAAATAAGAGGGACCAGTATAATTTATTCATTCAGAATGATAAATTGATTATAACTCCCAAGTTTACTAATAATTTTGCGAAATACGTCCGTTTCTCCCTAAAATCTTGGCTCTGCAATACGCTGTTTCTCATGCCGGAAGTAGGCATGTTTCAGCATCGAATCACTATATTTGCCACCGCTAATTGATTCACTATGAGTGGCCCGGTACAAGGATTTTCCAAACTATCTAAAGAAGAAAAAATACAGTGGGTAGCCCAAAATTATACCCATAATCCGGAGCAGACCACAGCCCTGCTTAAAAAGTATTGGAATACAGACACACAATTACAAAAGCTGCACGATGAGTTCATAGAAAACACGATTACCAATTTCTACCTCCCTTTTGGCGTAGCGCCCAATTTCCAGATAAACGGAAAACGCTATACCCTGCCAATGGCCATTGAGGAGAGTTCGGTGGTTGCCGCGGCAAGTAAGGCTGCTAAATTCTGGTTGACCCGTGGTGGTTTTCGGACCAGGATACTGGGCACTGAAAAGGTAGGTCAGGTTCATTTTCTATTTAAAGGTGAGTTTGATAGACTTGAGCAGTTTTTTAAATCTGTGAAACCCAGACTGATTAGCGAAGCTACACCCATTACCGCTAATATGGAGAAACGTGGAGGCGGTATTACCCAAATAGAGCTTCGGGACAAAAGCAAAGAATTGCCTGACTATTACCAGCTGCACTGTACTTTTGAAACGCTGGATGCCATGGGGGCCAATTTTATCAATTCCTGCCTGGAGCAGTTTGCCAAAACACTCAAAGACGCAGCCCAGGAGTTTGAGGCTTTTAGCCCCGAGGAAAAGAACCTGGAAGTAGTTATGAGCATACTGTCTAATTACGTTCCCAACTGTGTGGTAAGGGCCGAGGTTTCCTGTCCGGTTTCCGAATTGAATGAAGATGATGGAATAGCCCCTGAAACCTTTGCGGAAAAGATCATACAGGCGGTTCGGATTGCAGAGATTGAACCTTACAGGGCTGTTACCCATAATAAAGGGATCATGAATGGTATTGACTCTGTTGTGCTGGCTACAGGCAATGATTTCCGTGCGATTGAAGCAGGGGTACATGCCTATGCCTCCCGGGATGGCCAATACCGCAGCCTTACCCATGCTAAAGTGGAAAACGACACCTTCCGCCTGTGGATCGATGTACCACTTGCATTGGGGACTGTTGGAGGGCTTACCAGCCTGCATCCCATGGTTAAATTAGCGCTGGAAATGTTGCACCACCCAAAAGCAACAGACCTGATGCAAATTGTTGCGGTAGCCGGACTAGCGCAGAATTTTGCAGCATTGCGATCCCTGGTAACAACAGGCATACAACGAGGCCATATGAAAATGCACCTCCTCAATATCCTGAATCAGCTTGGGGCAACAGAGGAGGAGAAGCTCAAGATGGTCGACTATTTTAAGACGCATACCGCAACGCATAGTGCTGTGGTAGAAGCTTTCCAGAAACTAAGAGCAAACTAAGGGCATTGGAAACGTATTACAGCAGTGGAAAGCTTTTACTAACCGGAGAATACGCTGTTCTGGATGGTGCTTTGTGCCTGGCCCTTCCCACAGTCTTTGGACAGCACCTGAACATCAACCATCTTGATGAGCCCATTATTCAATGGACCAGCAAGGACCAGGACAACACTATTTGGTTTGAAGAAACCATCCCATTAGATAATTTGGAAGGCATTTCAGAACGACAGCTTGCCGGTATGACCACATCAGAAATCCTGCTGCAAGTACTGGGAATAGCACGTCTTTTAAATCCGGATTTTCTATCTGGAACCTCCGGCTTTTCCGTACTCACCCAACTGGATTTTCCCCGAAACTGGGGATTGGGAACCTCATCTACACTGATAAACAACATTGCCCAGTGGGCAGGTGTTGATCCCTATGTACTTCTGGAGAAAACATTCGGAGGGAGTGGGTACGATATTGCCTGTGCACAAAGTAAGCGTCCGCTTTTGTATCAACTCCATGGTCAAAAGCCCAGGGTAACAACAGTAGATTTTAACCCTCCTTTTACGACCTCCCTCTTTTTTGTTTACCTCAATCGGAAGCAGGACAGCCGTGAGGCTATTAAGAATTACAGAAATATTGACAAACATACCAAAGATCTGGTAGGCAAGATCACTTCCCTCACCAAAGCCATTATCGCCAGCAATAACTTAATGCAATTTGAATCCCTGCTGGCTGAACATGAAACCCTGATTTCTGCAGCAGTTAAAAAGCCAACAATCAAGAAGAGTTTATTTCCTGATTATCCCCGTATAGTCAAGAGCCTCGGAGCCTGGGGCGGTGATTTTGTCCTGGCTGTAGGTGAAAAGGCTGATCAGGACTACTTTCGAAAAAAGGGGTATAAGACAATTATTTCCTACGCTGACATGATTGCATAAAAAACCCCGAACATACGTTCAGGGTCTAATTCTTTTATTATAATCCCTCCTAGTAAAACACGGACCGATTGTCTTCTATATCTGCTTTGTTCTTAAGTGCAGTGAAGACTGCATTATTTACTCTTGCAGCATTTGCCGTTTGCAGGTTTCCTGCATAGGTAGCATAGTTGTCCAATTCAGCAGCAGCTTCTTTTTTGCTTACTTCAATAAGGAAAATACCACTTTCTCCCTGAACTAATTCCGACACCTGTCCTTCTTCCATCGCAAAAGCGGTTCCGACAACCATAGGCTCCCTGCCCGCTCCCGGGATTGTTGGGGAGCTAACAGTAAGTGCAGAAGCACTAGAAATAATTGTATTATTTGCTGTTGCCAGTTCTTCAAGGGATTTACCCTTGTTCGCTCCTATTATCATCGCAGCTTTCCTCTCCTTGCGAATCTTTGGCAAGGCAGTGGCTGAAGCGTCTTCAACTGCCATCAGTCCCTCATTGTATTTAGCAGTAAGCTGAACTACCGCATAGCCGCTGTTGATATTGAAACGGCGGATATCCCCTACTTCAGATTCCTCATTGAAGGCCCATTGAACTATACTTCTTTGTGATGACAAACCGGGTAGGTTTTCATCCATTGCCTTGATCTTGTTTACCGGGCGGATTACAAATTTTCCCTCACGTGCCACTTCTTCAAAGGGCTTTTCTTCCGTAGTAGCTGCCATTTCAAACTTGGTAGCCTCTGTGAACAGCGTATTGATCGTTTCTTCTGAAGGCTCGAGTTCGCGGGTGAGGTCAGCAAGTTGTACAATATCCTGCTTGTCGTCTACGCGGACGATATGGTAACCGAATTCTGTTTCAACCAAACCAATATATCCTAAGGGGTTGCTGAACGCAAAGTCATTAAATTTAGGAGTCATTACCCCTTCCTGGAAATATCCGAGGTCTCCTCCCCTTGGTGCGGAAGGACCATCTGAATTATCCCTTGCGAGCTGTGAAAAAACCGCATTTGGTTTTGTAGCGGCATCCAGCATTTCCTGTGCTTTTTCCTCTGCTTCTTCTTTGGTACGAGTAATTGCAGGGTTTGCCCTCAGTGCTCCTTCATAAGTAATCAGGATATGACTAGCCTTAACAGAACCATTTGGTTTTCTATCTACCATACGGGAAACCTTGTAGGTGTTTCCATCCTTGTACGGTCCGAAGATTTCCCCTACCTGCAGCGCCATCAGTGAATCTGCAAATATGGCGGGAAGATCATTTTTGGCTCTATAGATCGTATCGAATTTGGTATCTGAATTCCTGTCCAGAAAGGCGGCCAGGTCCTCTGTATTCCTGAATCCAGGAATTATTTGGGTGGTATCCTGTTCCTCATTGTATTCCGAAGTATCAGTTAACAGATTGTTTAAGGCCAATTTAATGGCTTCCTCATCTTCCTGAGAAGGTTTTTCCTCAAAATAAACAAAGCGTATGTCGCGAGCCTTCTCCTGCTTATAATCTGCTTCATTTTTCTGGATGTAAGCGGCAATTTCGTCCTTGGTTACTATTACCGTGCTATCCGGAATGCTTGAGTAGGGTACGCGCACATAACGAATATCTACCTTGTCATTTGCCAGTCTGTACTGTAATTCACCTTCCTTAAGGGTAGCACCCATTCCTGCCCTGATGAGGTTAAAGTAAGATTGTTGCTTGGCACTTTCAATAATGGACTGCTCATCCTGAAGCCAGTCGTTGTATTGCGCAGGAGCACTCAATCTTAATTCAGCAATAAAATCCTTGAAAAGGCCTTCGTCAAATATTCCATTTTCATCAAGAAACTGTGGATTCTGACTAATACCAGGACTTGATTTGATCACTTCAATGATCTGGTCTTGTTCGATGGACAAGCCCAATTCCGACATTTGTTGTTCAAGTATGGTATTTCTTTCCAGTTGGCTCCATACACTATTCACTAACTGGGTAGAAGTGGTTGTTGGGCCACTCCTGCGGGAGATCCTCTCCACGCGCTGGCGAAACTCATCAATAGGAATAGCCTCTCCATTAATCTCTCCCACCGATGAACCTATTTTGCCTCCTCCGAGGTCATTACTTGTAAAGATCCCGGAAATTACAAAGGCAAATAATGCCATACCGATGATCAAAATAAGCACAGTGGTTCGCTTCCTTATATTCTCTAAAATTGCCATTTGCTAATGTTTGAATCAGTGCGCGAAAATAGTATTTTCCAGTAAATTATGAAAGGAAAGAGGCCCCAATCTATCTGGTATTTAGCCCTTAATCATTATCTAACACTTCCAGGGATACCAGATCTATTTTGGTACTGGACACTTCCAGGATGGTAAAAACGAAGCCATCCATCTTTATTTCGGAATCCTTTTCCGGAATTTTCCCTGTTATGTTGACGATTAGTCCGCCCAGGGTTTCGTATTCCTCGCTCTCAGGAAGTTCCAGTTTATATTGCTCATTAAGGTAATCTACCTCATGACGGGCAGAAAACTTATAGGTAGTTGTAGTAAGCTGTTCTTCATGCAGATCGGTGGAATCGTGCTCGTCTTCTATCTCTCCGAACAGTTCCTCTACAATATCCTCAACCGTTAAGATTCCGGAGGTACCCCCGTACTCATCCAGCACTACCGACATACTTTTACGCTTTTTGGTCAGCACATTCAGGATTTCCTGAATAAGCATGGTTTCCGGCACAAACTCCACTGGAAGTAAAATGCTCTTTAAAGTTTTAGGCCGCTTGAAGAGTTCGAAAGAATGGACATAGCCAATAATATTGTCAATAGTATCCTTGTATATCAATATCTTGGAATAACCGGTTTCTGTAAACAGTTTTGCCAGGTTCTTGGGAGTTTCATGAAGTTCCACAGCCATGATTTCGGTTCGGGGAACCATAACTTCCCGCGCCTTGACCGCGGAAAATTCAAGGGCATTCTGGAAGATCTGGATTTCTGAATCTACCTCGTCCTCTTCCTCTACCGTTTCCATCTGTTCGGTGATATATTCGCCCAGCTCATTTTTGCTAAAGGCGAGCTGTACCTCATCCCCGTCTGTTCGGAAAAAGGCTTTCAGGATCACATCGGAAACCCGTATAACGAAGTCTGAAATGACCGAAAACAAAAGGTAAAAGAGATAGGCAGGAAAAGCCAGCAATTTCAATAAGCTGTTGGCATAGATCTGAAACAGCACCTTGGGAAGAAATTCTGCTGTTATCAGGATGACAAGGGTGGAAATAACCGTCTGACTTAACAGGCTGAAATCGGTGAGGAGGACCTGCAGGAACTGATTTTCCAAAGGCAACATCCCCTGAAACCAGTTCATCAGCAAATCGCCCATATAAAAGCCATAGATCACCAGCGCTGCATTGTTGCCAATAAGCATGGTGGCAATAAACTTCGAAGGCTTTCTGGTTATTCTGGAAAGGACACTGGCCAGGAAACCCTCTTGCTTTTTTTCAATCTCGATATGGATCTTATTGGCCGAGACAAAGGCAATCTCCATTCCGGAAAAGAATGCCGAAAGTAAAAGCGAAGTGATGATAATGATCCAGGAGGTCTCCAAGGTAGTTACTGATCTCGTTTACGTTGTTCAAATCGCCTGCGGTAGTTTCTCCTGAAAATAAACATCGCGATGGATACTATGGCAAAAAATATGAAAATATACGTGCCTTGCTGATCTACCTCCCAAAGGGTAACGATCTTGTAAATGGATAGTATGGCTACAGCCAGGTAAAGGTATTCGGTGTATTTAAGAATTTTGATCATGATCTATAATATATTATTCTTTAATCCATAAGTCTCCACCAGTCTTATGCGCTTTTAGAAAAGTGAAATCCCGGTTAAAATCCATCCCTATCCCATCCATAACGGTTCCATCTTCAATATTGGTATATCGGAATTCAGTCTGAGTAAAGATCCACTCCGTGGTCCTGTCCCAGTACAATTGTGGTGCTTCCAGTTTTTTCCCGTCGTGGGTGGTAATGACTACATTGCCCCTAAGGTCAATCAGGTTAGTGCTGCTATAGATAATTCCGTAGTCTGCCGTAATGGTACTCTTATTGTTGTCCTCATCAAAATAATCTACTTGCAGTCCTTCAGGAAAAGTGCGGTATTTGAATCTGAGGTTATCGAAGTCTTCGCTAAGCGGACTTTTAAGAATGGCAACAACCCGCGAAGAATCAGCATCCTGACTTTCCATGGGTGGGGTTTCTGTGTAAGTAAGCGTAAAATTGCGGGCTACCCCCTGTGGAAATATGTTTTCAGCAGCTTCCTCCCCAACGCGCTGGTATTGATCCTGGCAGCCCAAAAAAAACATTGCCACAGTACAAACCATGGCAATGCAACTAAAATTATTTCCATAAAAGCGTTTCATCCACTAGAGGTTAGGCACCTTAACGCTACCTCCTACCCAACATTTGAATGTCATCGTTTTTCCGGCCATTCCGGAATTAAAAATATCGGTTTTAGAAGGTGCTTTAGCGCTGTAACTGGCGGCAGATTGATTAGCACGGCCACTGAGCGAGGGGTCTACCCTACCAGCCTTCCTGGCCATTTCGGCTGCTTTCCAGTAGATTGCACGTTTTTCAAATGGGGTTTCCCCACATTCGTTTGCACTCGTTGCATACAGGTTAGCAATAAGCAAATATGCTTTCCCATTAGATGGGTTGGCACTGATGGCCTTATTGCAATATGTACGGGCTTGACCCTTGCTAAATTTACGGGCTATAGTAGCCGCTTTATATAATATGTTAGATCTTTTACCTGAATCTGTTTCCAATTCTGCCGCCTTGTCGAAATCTGCAAGAGCCCCTCTGGTATCCCCATCTTTGGCTTTCAGGGTTCCTCCATAGAGGTAAGCACTGGCAGAAGGCTCTAATGCCAACTGGGCTTCAAAAAGCTTGCGGAAAAGAGGATCATCTGTACATTCCTTGTTAAACATCCTGCCTACAGCGCGCTTAACCCAGGTAATATCCCCTTTCTTTTCGCCAAAAGCTTTTTGGTAGAGCGGGATCAGGTTGTCACAATCGGCAAGGGCACCCAGTTTGGTGTCGATACTGGAAGCAATTTTTCCATAGGAAGCCGAGTTGGTACTCGCTACCTTCAGAATTCTTTTTTCTTTGGATGTAAGGGTTCCTGCATCTTCCTTAGGTAAGAGTTGTGTTATGCGCGTTGTGAGTTTGTTGTTTTCCTCCTCTATTTTCTCTGTTACGTCATCATAGGTATCAAAAACACTTTGCAGGTCTTTTGTCCCTTCGTTATGCAGATCTACAAGACTGGAGAAATATAGATAAAGGGCCTTTGGGTTTTTAAAATTCTTACGATCATTTTTAAAGGCATCATCCAGCATATTAAACAACTCCTCATCTGAAGCCATTTTATTATCGTAAAGCAGTATAGATTTATCTTCAGCAACCCCGGCTATAGTAAACTTAGCGGGATAGTACTGACGGCTCGCATTGTAAAGGGCAAGTAGATCCTGGATGTACCCGTCTTTCTCAGCACCGGAGGATTTCTTAATCTTATCCTTCAGTATCCTTTCACCGTAGGTAAAGTTGGCCCTGTTCAGATCCGGACAGGTCTCATATACCATTTTCCAGGGAGAATATGCGGCATCGTAGTTCTTAACTTTCACATGCTCTGAATATATAGACAGGTTTGTCATACATTCAGGGTTTTGAGCCTGACCAAAACTTACTGCAGAGGCACCCAAAACGGCTATCGTCATTAAGATCAGTTTCTTTTTCATTTTGATTCTTGATTTAAAGCGGTAATGTACAAAATTTTATCAATTTATTTTCCTTTTCTGGAACCATAAGCTGTTAAAGGACAGTCCCAGACTGACTTTTAAATAACTTTCCTCAACGAGGTCGTTCATTGTCGTTCCCCTCCTGCCTACTTCAAATCCAAGGTTCAGGTTGGAAAAATCTCGCCCCAGTGGTAGACCAAATCCAAAAGTTATGCCAAAGTTGTTAATCTCCTCATTATTCACGATCATTCCCGTCTGGTTATAACGCAGTCCGGCGCGATAGGTAATTCGTTTCAGATACGAGCTGAATGAGTTGTAATCAGGTACAAAAAAACCTCCAAATGATAGGGTACTGGCATCCTGATAATCAAGGTTTTCATAGGTAATAAACTCATTCTCAAAAGTACCAAGTCCCTGCATGCTGTATTCCCCGCCAAGAAACCATTTTTTGTCTTGCCCAATACCCAGCCCCACGGTGGTTGTGGTGGGTATTTTGATTTCTGTATTTCTTCGGCCCTGGGCGTCCAGATCCACTTCTATAACTTCTATATCCTGTGCTGTAGTCCTGGAGAAGGATCCGATGGTCTGTGAATTCTCAGACACCAGGTTG
Organism: Flavobacteriaceae bacterium D16; assembly: GCA_021295155.1. Lineage (GTDB taxonomy): Bacteria > Bacteroidota > Bacteroidia > Flavobacteriales > Flavobacteriaceae > Lentiprolixibacter. Next base: position 136,070 of record JAJTJC010000036.1, read on the forward strand.
GCCTGAGTATTTACGGAAACAGCCGTAAACAAGGTAAGTTTATCTGTGATTTTCGGAGTAAACGTGGCTCCATAATTAAAATCAAATCCGTTTACACGGGATTCCCGTCTGTCAAAGGTCCCCAACTGCACATTTTCTACAATTTGGACCCGGTTGTTTTTCAGCGTACCAAATTTAAAGTTCAGGGTTGCCCCAAGGTGAAAGTTTTTGGCAAGCTGAAAGCCCGCAGAAAAATAGAACTGGTCCAGTCCTCCGTCTCCGGAGTATTCATTCACTACGTTAGTACCGTTAGTATTCACTGATTCTTCGAAAAGACCGTATCCTATAGAAGAGTAAGGCATAATCCCGAAACCAAACCCCATTAATTTGCCTACCGGGAAAGCAAGAGCCAGATATTCCAGGTTACTAACACTGGATTTCTGTTGTTCAACAGAGGTTTCAATATTAAGCTCTTTATGGGAAAAAGCTGCAGAGTATGTGGTGAGTCTCAGCTTTCCATAAGCTGCCGGATTCCTGAGGTTGATGTGGATACTGTCTGTATACATGCTAAGACCACCCATCATTTGATTATCCACGGTTCCCACTGACCGGAGGTCACCTATTCCAAAGAAAGAGTAAGGAGAAGCGGTCCCATTCTGGGCATAAATTCCTGTTGCCGAAAGGCAAACTATGGCCAACAGTATATATCTAAACATCTAGCTTTTGTTGTTTTCCAGCAAAAAATTCAAGCCTTGTAGGAGAAAATTAGGATGCGCAAATATGGTATTTTTTAGTTGTTTAGACAAAAATTGCGTATCCCCTCCTGTTAAAATAACTGTTAAATCTGGAAAAAGGCTCAGGTATTGTCCAATTGCCCCCTCGATTTCAAAGCAAATTCCATGAACCACACCGCTATGCATACTTTTTTTTGTTGAGGTACCGATTAGTTGTTCGGGCACTTCTGGTGATAATTCCGGCAACTTTGCTGTACCCTCATGCAGGGCCCGGTAGCGCATTTGAAGTCCGGGAGATATAGCACCCCCTCGATACACTTTTTGATCAGTGATCAGGTCGTAGGTAATACAGGTACCAGCATCTATAACCAGCACATTTTTGCCGGGATAGGCATCAAGGGCTGCCGCAGCCAAAGCAATCCGGTCTTTGCCAAGGGTTTCCGGGGTGTCATATGCCAATTGGAAGGGCAATTTTATATTGGCATCCAGTTTTACAAGGATACAGGACTCCGGTAGCCACTGGTCCTGGGTAAAATGCCAGGGACCTACTGCAGATAGCAGTACACGGGAGATTTCCGGATAGTTGCTAAATAGTGTTTCAAGTGCCAACAGCACTTTGTCGTAGGGGGTTAACTGCTGAATAACCAGCTGGTTCTGTTCAAAAACGGCAAGTTTTACCGCCGTGTTTCCGGCATCTATTACAAGGTTCATTTTACAAAGATGGAAAAATTAAAAAAGACCCGGCTTTTTTTAATTTTTAGTTTGTAGTTCCTAAATTTGCAGGTATATTTGCCCGCCCGGATGAATCCGTTCGGACGGGCCCCCGCCTTCTCGCAAGGCTATTGCGGTAATAAATCCGCAGGAGGTACCTTAGCTCAGTTGCCCGCCCGTCTAACGACGTTCGGACGGGGTAGAGCAACAAAAGGTCCCTCAGCTGACAGCAGCAAATTGACATACTGGTACCTTAGCTCAGTTGGTAGAGCAACGGACTGAAAATCCGTGTGTCCCTGGTTCGATTCCTGGAGGTACCACTTAAAGCGCCAAAACCCGCTCCGATAGGAGTGGGTTTTTTGTTTTTAGACAGCGTTGAAAGCCTGATTTCATAAGCAGACTGAAAACAAAGAACCGTCCTGCGGTGCGCAGGACAGGGTTTTAGCATTTTCAGATGGGGTGCCAAAGGAACACTGACCCTAAAGTAGTGCGAAGCCCACTTTAGGAGAGGTATCTCCTGGAGTTCTAATATCCACATTTAAACCAATCCGTATCCGGAAATTTCAAGGGATAAAATCCTATCTTAGTTTATATATATCAAGTTGGCAATAATATGGTGAAAATGAAAAAAGTGTTTTTTGATAAACTGGATAGTCGAAACAATAAATTTTTGGCTCTTCCAATGATTGTATTCATGCTGATATATCTCTACACAGCATTTGCAGACCGTCAATCTTCTCTCCATCAAATCTCAGCAATCTTAGGTTTTGGATTTTCTATAATATTCCTGGGAAAGCAATTCTTTTTTCGAAATTATATAGGATGGAATAAAAAAGGTATCACCATCAGGTTAAACTCTTTACTATCAAAATCTATCTCATTTAATGACATAAGTTCATATTCTTTTAGAAATAAAAAGTTAGAAGTTGAGCACAGGAACGGATCAAAGTTTAATTGCAACCTAGAAAATTTAAGTTCTGATCATGTCGATCAATTAGAAAGAATATTAAAAGCTAATACTATTGCCAACAACGGCTAGGGTTCATCGTCCTCAGAGGTCTGAGTTTGTTTGCTATTTTAGGGACTAACAAAACACTAAGGGCGGCTAGGGCATTGAGGCGCCAAACCGTATTGTGCCATTATTTATTTGTAGTGATAAATGAATAGGAAGACTCTTAAAATACTATTTATTGCTTTTGTGCTGGCCATGGTATTTCTATTTTTCTACTTTGGTTTGGGCTTTGCAAAAAATTCTGGTTGGCAGGTAACAACGTTCATTTTAAATGATAGAGCCAAAATTACCGGTCTGTTAGTGCTTCTAAGCATTCCTATTTACCTGTTCTTAAAAAAGAGAATAAAAAGGTGATTAACATGAAAAAAAAAGGTGCAAGATTGAATCTATTGTTTATTGTACTTCTCTTGGTGTCAATATTTATTCTCTTGGATGGTATTGAAATAAATATCGATAAAGCAAAGAGTGATTTTATGGAATGGTCAGGAAAAAAAGTTCAATTTACTAGGCAGTCCATTTACGCCCTTATATCCATATTAGTTCTTTTAGCAATCTACCTAAGCATTAAAATTCGTATTCGAAATATCCAATAAACGCCCAAAAACAACACCTATTATGCGCCTTGCATGCCTGGGCTAGTTAAGCAAGTATGGAAAGAGAACCCAGGATCTTTGTGCCCAATTGCTATTTAGTTACTTGTGGAGTTGGTAAAATATATAAGGTGCTATACTAACCCAAATAAGGATTAGAATCCAGACGCGTCCTGCGAAAATATTATAATCATTAAAAAGCCTGCTCCAGGAGTGACCAGCAACACAGTGGCCGAATATGAATTCAAATGCCACTGTTAGCACAAGCCAAATCAACCCAATAATAATGGCATGGCGGGCTGATTGGGGTTTCCAAATTCGGAGGACAATCCAGATATAAATTCCGAAAAGAATGATCAATGTTATGGTTGAAGCTTGATGAGCCCGCAATTCCTTTAGTCGATTTGCTAGGAAGTTTTCGCGGAGCAATCCATTGGCGATTGCTATAAAGACCATAGGTACCCAGGCAATTAAATATTTCCACATAATTCTTCCCTTTCTAAATCTAATTTATGAAACACCGTTTAATCCTCATGCGGTTTTATGGATTAAAACCAAACAATATATATCAGAACACATAAGCAACTTGTTACAAAAACGCCTCCTCCCTCCTAACTCTGTCAGGTTCGGGTAAGTTTTCCTAACTTGGGTTTATAAATCATCCCTGGAATAGTTTTCGTATTGACCCACTATGCTTGCCTGCAGCAACAACAAAAAGTGAAAATGCAGGACATAGTTATCTGCTGTACCAGTGACGGCTATATAGGCAGAATCAGGGGGTTTTTACTTATTTTTGGAGAATAAACCGAACTTAAAATTTGAATAGAAAAGAATCTTTTTGGTTTATAGGAACCGTTGGACTTGTGCTTGTTTTGACACTAGTTCTTTTTGGACTTGATGGATTTAAAAGTGACTCTACTTTCGATATAAATATTTATGACACCTATTTTGTATTCGCAAATATTCATATAGTTCCTTTACTTATAGTATTTGCTTTCTTCACTGTCTATCTTTTACGGGTTATTAGATTAAATTTTAGAAACTTCACGGTAAATGTTATACTCATCATTGCGACGATATTGCTCATACTTATCCTTGGAAGGACAATTAGTATGTTGGATTTTCTTGATAAACCCATTAATGATGCTGAATTCATTGAGGACAAGAATCCTGTTGCCGTTGCTTTGAATAACTTATCTAGTATTTTGTTTATCATCCAAACGGGACTTCTTGTATTACTGGCATATTGTGGTTTCAAAACCGGCCAAATTACCATGCAAAAAAATAAACACTAAGCACAACACCTGGAGCCAACCGCCGGCCAGTAGTAGGTTCGAGCAAGTTTTCCTATTTTAGAGTTTATAAAAAATCCCTTAAATGGCCTACGCCTAATGGGTAGGCACAGGCATCGATCCTCGAGACTTATATTAAATTCTTATCTTAGATTTAATTAAATTATTCTCACTAATGTGCTCGTCGCAAAGCACCAGGGCATGTGTGAAACCGTCATGTGTAATTATATGGAGAAGTGTACTAATTGCAATAATAAGTTTTCAAAAAGGCAATTATTAAGATCTGCCTGGCTGGGTTATGAAAATATTGAATGCACAAATTGTGGTGCAATTTATGAGCACACACTATTTAATAGACTACTATTATCAATGGTTTCTATTACGCCTATCCTAATTCCCTTAATCCTAGTACAGTATTTTGATTTACAATACTCCTTACCAATTTTTCTTCTATCCATAATCTCATTCATCCTACTGGCCATTCTTATTATGGGATATCTTAGATTTAAGAAAATTAAATAATCTACACCTAACCACACCTATAACACATCGCTCCCCAGGGCTTATCCTTATTTCCTATCTTAGAGAAAACAAATCTGGTCCGCTGCGGGCTTGCGAGCTCAAAGTCCTTGTCTGTTCGCCCAACTGTCAACTGATGGGAAGTTAGAGCCAGAACAATTGACATTTATATCTCAAAATGAAAAATCTACTTTTACTAATCTCCCTTTCTTTATTAACAGCATCCTGTCAACAGTCTGAAAAGATAGAAAATATGGTAGTTATTGGTGGCGGGCTCATGGGAAGTTCAACGGCATGGGAGCTATCAAAATATGGACAAAACGTTCTATTGGTTGAGCAACAAGACTCCATATACACCTTTGGTTCTAGTTTGGGAGAAGCGCGAATTTCCAGAAGCCTTGGACCCAAAGGGGATATTTTTTCCTATCTACAACAAACCGCTGTCCGAGAAACGCGTGATTTAATTGACTACCTGAATGAAGGACAAACAAAAAGTCTTCATACTATGGAAGACATCTATACCACTTCACCAGTAACATATATATATTCTAAATCTCAATTGAATGAAGTTAAAGCATTGTTGGAGGGTCAAACAGTGAACTACGAATATGCCTCGAACAAAAAAGAAGCAGAAGAAAAATTTGGCATGAACATTCCGGATACCACCCTGGTCATTCGTGAATTTCAAGAATATTCTGGCACACTAAATCCAAAAATATTAATTAAAAAGCTTCACAAGGCAATAAACAAAGCTGGTAATAGCATAGTGTATAACCAAAAAGTGAAGAGTTTAAAAAAAGAGGAGGGTATTTATAAAATCGAAATTACAGATATCAAAACTGGTGCAAACAAAACCATTTTGAGCAAAAAAGTCGTTGCTGCAGCAGGTCCATACAATGGGACTTTAGTAAAAGATGTAGCCCCTTATTTTAGCAGTTTAATAAGTCCAAAAAGATTATTTCTTTCCTTTTTAAAAATAAAGGCGGATAAGTACGACACGTTGACAAGTGAACAGAAAAACAGGCTTAATTCCTATTATCCAGTGGCTTATCTAAATGCTGAAATTTTCTATTCCATGATTGAAAAGTACGATAACAACCAAAGGCCCATATTGAAAGTTGGTGGACATTTTTTAAGGACCGATATTAAGGATTTGGATGAAGTGTGGGCGATGGGGTTAACTGCGCAGGAAATTCAATGGAGCAAGGAAAATACAGCAGATTATTTGTCTAAGCTGGATTTACCAGTTGAATTCTCGGACTTGGAGTTTGACAGCGGTTATTCCTGCGTTTATTCGCTAACCGAATCTGAAATACCTTATGTAAGTCACGCAATAATCAATAACAAAGAAGTGGATTCCAGTTTTGTGCTTATAGGAGGGATGTCCGGAATTGGCGCAAAAGCGTCTCTTGCTTATGGTCTAATGGCCGCAGACCTTGCCTGCGGTAAAGACAATACTTCGTTTATGTATCAAAAAGCTAAATCAGCTTTAGGTTCACAACGCCTGATTCAAGACATTCACAATATTGATAAATAAAATACTAAGGCCAACAATGGCTATGGCCTGCGCCAAAAGGGTAGGCACAGGCATCGCTCCCCAGGGCTTATCCATATTCCCTATCTTAGAGAAAACAAATCTGGTCCGAGAACAGGTGTGAATAATGTAGCACAAAACATGTTGTATACCTTATGCCGGATAAAGTGCTAATCCAAAAAACACTAGTTTTAATGCCGTAACCAACGGTTATATGAGACTGTTGACTTCAATTATACGAAAGGAGACTGCAATCCAATTTAAAGCGGGGCGATTTCTGAAAAGCCAAAGAGTAGGAAAATCTAAATAAAAAAGAGATGGAATATTTAATAAATAGTGCTCAAATTATTGTTGCAATATCAGTGGTATTTGTCTGGACTTTCAGGTATCATAATGTCTTAAAAGAATTCGAACTATTTGGATTAAGTGATTTAACCCGAAATTTAGTAGGGGCAGCGAAAATATCTTTAGCTACACTGCTTGTTGTGGGTGTTTGGTATCCCTCATTCGTTCTTATTCCAGCTGTACTCATGGGGCTATTCATGCTTGGCGCTCAATATTTTCATTACAAAATACGCAATCCGTTTATTAGACATTTACCATCGCTGATATTTTTGGCTCTATGTGCTTTTATAGTATATTCCTCAATTTATTAAACAAGCATGTATGTAATTACAATTTGTGTCTTAATATCCAGTTTGTCCTTTTTTGCTTATGCTATTTCCTATTTCTATGCCCCGCATATGAAAAACGAATTTAAGCGGTTCGGGCTGGAAAAAATGGGGTTGATAATTGTGCTACTAGAAATTACGGGAGCTATAGGTTTATTAGTAGGACTTAAATTTGCTGCGGTGCTGATGATTTCATCACTGGGTCTTGCATTACTCATGTTTGCCGGACTCATTGTGAGAATAAAGCTGAAAGATAGTTTTTGGGTCTCTTTACCTGCTCTTTTTTACATGTTTTTAAATGCATATATATTTTGGACATCCATAAATCTAAATAGATAAATAAATGAAGACTATACTTATTATTCTTGTAAGTCTGGCGGCAAGCTGGAGTAATGAAATCTCTCCCATAAATTCCACTTTGGAAGGATTATGGACCAATGAGAATACGGAGATGCCTGGTATTACCAAATGTAATATTAGATATGAGAACAATCGATTTTATGTACAGATTTGGGGGAAATGCCATCCTACTGATTGTGATTGGGGTGAAAATGCCTCAGATGAAATTTCCCGTGAAACGGACGAAGTAAAATTAACCTGGGACAATGAGTTTGTGGCAAGAATCCAGACGCTGGAATTCAATGAGGGCAAGCTTACCATTACAACTGAAAATCGCTATAAAGATGGCAGGCCTACGAACTCCCATACTGAAACATTTATTAAAAAATAAGCACTTAATCTAACACTTTGTGTAACCTATTGGGGCGAATTTCCCTGTTGAAAAGTCCTGCCTGATACAATAATTTAGTACTCCGAAAGAAAACTCCGCTCTATGTTTTCCGCAACGAAACCATACACAAGACCGTTGTGCAAAACAGATCCTGAAATTGAACCGAAATATGAAAAACTACATTTACCTTATTGTCTGCTTAATCCTGGTACTTGGATGTCAAAATAAGTCTTCAAATGAAACTATAACGGTGAATGAAAAAATGTTGCTCCACCATTTAAAAGTAATTTCACACGATTCCATGCAGGGGAGATTCTTTGGAACGGAAGGCAATTATAAAACGCAACTGTTCCTTGCAAAACAATTCGATTCTCTTGGAATAGAACCTGCTTTCCCAACAGGAAGCATTCAGAACTATCCGTTCACCTTTACAGGTCAATCCAGACAAGATATGTATCCCATTTCCAACCCCGCAGAAGACCTTAGCAATGTGCCAGACACCACGGTTACCGGTGGAAATGTTGTAAGCATGATAAAAGGGAAAAGTGAAAAAGCTATCGTAATCACAGGGCATTTAGACCATTTGGGGATACGGGATGGTGCGATTTTTAACGGAGCCGATGATAACGCCACTGGAGCGGCAGCACTATTGAGTATTGCGAATTATTTTAAGAATAATTCCCCTAAACATACGTTGATTTTTGCAGCAGTAGATGCAGAAGAAATTGGATCTTTAGGATGCAATTATTTACTAAATAACTCCCCAGTTGCTTTGGAAAATATTGTTTTGAATGTGAATATGGATATGCTTGGGCATAATGACTCCTCAGAACTTTATGCTTCGGGCTTATACCATTACCCCAATTTAAAGCAGCCTTTAGAGGATTTAAAATCTACTAAAATTAATCTCCTTTATGGTCATGACAATCCAAATGACCCAGATGTAGAAGATTGGACTTTTGCCTCTGATCACAGAGAGTTTCACAAAAGGAAAATTCCTTTTATTTATTTTGGTGTTGCAGATCATAAGGATTATCACAAACCAACGGATACCTACGAGAAAATTAATAAAGAATTCTATGTCGAGGCTGTTAGCTTAATTATCGAGGCTATCCGTGAATATGATTCTTTTTTAGTAAATGAATCTAAAGATTAGATTTAATACTTTGTAAAACAACACCTATAGCCAATTGCTCCCAATGGCTTGTACTAATTTCCTATATTAGGTTTGTGTAAATCTATACCGGTTTCGCATAGGCTTTTGAAGCACCAGGCAATACTTGTCTGCCGAAGCATTGAAAGATGGTTAGGTAGAGCCAGGGCCGTTGTACTTTATTCCCGATAGCCCCGATAGCTATCGGGGGGGACCAACCATTAATAAATGATAAAATTCAGAGGGCCGAACGTAAAGCAAAGGTCCGGTAGACCTTTGATAGGAAGGAGCTAGCTGAAGCGAAGGCATTAAAACAAAAAAACATGATCAAATTTTTTAGGCGTATTCGGCAGCAATTACTCTCTGAAAATAAGTTCAGCAAATATCTTCTCTATGCAATCGGTGAAATTATTCTTGTGGTCATTGGCATTCTTTTAGCGCTGCAAATCAATAATTGGAATGAAGAAAAAAAAGAGCGTGTTCAGGAACAAAAATATTTAATTGAAATAAAAAGAAATTTAGAAAGCGACCTTTTAGAAGTACAGAATATACGAAATGTTTATCAAAATATTTCGGCAACAGCAGACTCAATTCTTATCTTTATTAAAGATGCAAAGCCTAAAACAACCAACTATAATAAACTTTGGGAATATATTATTGCAGTTACGTACGTGCCGTCATTTCAAACACAAAAAAATGGATATAATAACTTGATTTCTGCTGGTAACATAAATCAAATACAAAATCAAGAGTTATTGAGGGTAATATCTTCGCATTATAGCTGGGTTGACTACACAAATGAGTTGGTTAGACAAACGATTTATGAATCCAGTCAATTTGATATTCATCCGCCTATTAAGGATATAATGGGAAAAAAGGAGTTTTTGATGGATTTAGGTTATGAATTTCAAACCACATCAATTTCAGATGATGATTTATCAAAAAATGAAAACCTAATTAGTGGCCTTTTATACAGAAAGGCATGGATGGGGATTGGTTTTAGGGTTCTAGAAGACTATTCTGATAGTACAATTAATTTGATTGATATAATTACCCATGAAATTAATAAGCAGAAATAACGAAAGCACAACATCGTGTATAGCATGTGCCAGCATGCAAACCCGAGACTTTCTAATGAATTAAAGAACAACACTATGAGTTATTATTTTAATAAAGTATTGAAGGACATCAGTTTTGAGGAGGCTATTAAAATAGTGGAGGCTGAACTTAAGAAAGAAGGCTTTGGAATCCTTACTGAAATAAATATCCAGGAAACCTTGAAAAAGAAAATTGACGTGGATTTCAAAAAATACAAAATATTAGGGGCATGCAATCCACATTTTGCTCATAAAGCGTTGAAAAGTGAAGATAAAATTGGTCTGTTTCTACCCTGCAATGTAGTGGTTGAAGAAAATGAGGATGGAACTGTTGAAGTTTCAATTGTGGACCCAATTGCTTCTATGAGCCCTGTTGAAAACAAAGAATTGGGTGGCCTCGCTTCTGAAGTTCAACTAAAACTTATGAACGTAATCAACAATATTAATTAGCGCATTACAACAAGGCTGTAAACTGAACACGCTTGTAGTAGACACAGGCATCGCCTGCCGGGATTTGGTTTAAATTCCTAACTTAGAGATTATTAATAATTCCTGGAATGGTTAGCGGACACAAGCGTTTTGCCTGCCTCTCAGCTGCATCATTATAAGTCGGATTGGCGCAGTCAGGGCTGTTCTGGACAATTATAAAAGTGAAGATTAACATTGGAGCATACTAACTTTTACTTTAGATAATAAACATGAATCAACTTACCAAACTCATCTTCAGTGCATGCCTGATTTTAATTGTCATACCATTTAAAATTAATGGGCAGACCAACGAGCCCAATGATCCAACAGAGGAGAAATTGATTATTGCAGCACGAGAAATCATAAAAGAAGCAGGCACCTGTGTATTAATCACATTGGATGATGCATCCCATCCAATGGCCCGGATTATGGATCCCTTTCCTCCAGAAAGTGATTTTACAGTTTGGTTTGGAACCAATTCTAAAAGCAGGAAAGTAAATCAAATTAAAAATAATCCAACCGTCACCCTGTACTACCAGGATAGTGACACTTCAGGTTATGTGGTCATTCATGGCAAAGCTCAGATTGTAGATGACCAAAAAGAAAAAGAAAAAAGGTGGAAAGAGGCGTGGGAAGCTTTCTACCCCAATAATAGAGAAGGATATCTACTCATTAAAGTAGCCCCGGAATGGATGGAAATCCTGAGTTATCCTCGTGGTATTAGAGGTGATCCCACAACCTGGAAAACGCCAACTGTGATCTTTGATTAAAATGGGGGTCAAAGGCTAAGCAAAAAATAGAGCTGGAAAACCCCTACTTTTCCTACACCAGGCCACTATGCTGAATTAGAGCCTAAACACTTTGCACATTTATTTATTAATCGTAATATTGCAATATAATAATAAAGGTTAACCATGGGATTGACAAAAACGGAAATGTTTACCGACCAGCAAAATGAGATTGCCCTTTTTGCAAAAGCATTCGGGCATCCGGCGCGGGTTTCGATACTACAGCACCTTTTTAAGATTGACTCCTGTGTTTGCGGAGATTTAGTCAGCGAAATTGGATTGGCCCAACCCACGATTTCGCAACACCTGAAGGAGCTTAAACATTTGGGCCTGATCAAAGGAAATATAGAAGGCACAAGTGTTTGCTACTGCATCGATAAAGAAAACTGGGCAGCCATGAAAAATGTAATGTCGGAATTTCTCGATCAGGACTTATCGCAAAAACAAGAATGCTGTTAAATAATTTGAACGCATTAATCGTATAATCGCCTTACATAAATACCAGTATGAAGCTTTCAGAAGTCAAATTAGTTTTAGAAGAATCGAAAACCATTGGTTTTGAATTGCCAGATGGAAAATTAGTGCCACCTCACTTTCATATAACTGAGGTAGGGAAAGTAACCAAACATTTTATTGATTGTGGAGGGACCGTTAGAAAGGAAGAAATGGTAAACCTCCAGCTCTGGAATGCCAATGACTACGACCACAGGCTGCATCCGGAAAAGTTCCTGAAGATTATCAAGCTCTCCGAAGAAGTTCTGGAACTTGAAAATGCGGAAATAGAGGTTGAATACCAGGGTAGCACCATTCAAAAATTTGGTCTTGATTTTAATGGGAGGAATTTCTTGTTAACCACTAAACACACCGATTGTTTGGCAAAAGACAACTGCGGAATCCCGGATGAAAAACAAAAGGTGAGATTATCTGATTTAAACGAAGAGCCCTGCTGTTCACCAGATGGAAACTGCTGCTAATAAATCCAGACAATGACCACAACACAATCAGGCCTGTTTGCTGAAATAGAAAAAGTAATCAGGCAATTAAATCCGCATACTATTGCCGAGGAACGCAGGGCAGTTTTGCAGCCATTAACTGATTTTATTCAATCCAAGGTGTCAGAAGGCCAGGAAATTCGCATCAACTTTATCTGCACCCATAATTCCCGAAGAAGCCATCTATCGCAGATCTGGGCACAAACAATAGCCTCCTTTTTCCAGATTAAAAACGTTTTTTGCTATTCAGGCGGCACGGAAGCTACTGCGCTTTTTCCGATGGTTGCAGAAACCTTGCAGACTTCAGGGTTCCAGATAAAGACCATTTCGGGAAATGACAACCCCATTTACAGCATTAAATATGCCTATAATGAGCATCCAGTAATAGGATTTTCAAAAAAACTCGATGACGATTTCAACCCAAAGTCCGGATTTGCAGCAGTCATGACCTGCGATTCGGCCAATGAAGCCTGCCCCTTTGTCCCGGGTGCCGAAAAACGTATCCCCATAACCTTCGAAGACCCAAAAGCTTTCGACAATACCCCGCAACAAGCAGAGAAATACCAGGAAAGAAGCCTGCAAATTGCCACCGAACTGTTTTATGTTTTCTCCCAAATAAACTCGTAATAATGGCTTCTAAAAAATTAAGCTTTCTCGACAAAAATTTAACCCTTTGGATTTTTATCGCAATGGCCTTCGGGGTTGGCCTGGGTTACTTCATTCCAACGTTTCCGGATATCATAAACACCTTTAGTAGCGGAACTACCAATATTCCCATAGCAATCGGTTTGATATTGATGATGTACCCGCCTTTGGCCAAGGTCAATTATTCACTCTTACCCAAGGTTTTCAGAAATACAAAAGTCCTGTCCATTTCTCTTGTTCTTAACTGGATAATCGGTCCCGTTTTAATGTTCGTCCTTGCCATTACATTTTTACGTGATTATCCCGAATATATGGTTGGACTCATTTTGATTGGTTTAGCCCGTTGCATTGCCATGGTATTGGTGTGGAATGACCTCGCAGAAGGCAGCAGCGAATATGGCGCCGGTTTGGTTGCACTGAACAGCATTTTTCAAGTGTTCGCCTATAGTTTTTATGCCTGGATTTTTATCACCATCCTTCCTCCCTATTTTGGTTTCGAAGGTGCTATTGTTGATATTTCCATCGGCACCATTGCAGAAAGTGTGGCTATTTATTTAGGTATTCCATTCGTCATGGGAATACTAAGCCGACTAATTTTAGTGAAACAAAAAGGTGAGGCATGGTATACTGAGAAATTTATTCCTGCCATTTCACCCATGACCTTAATCGCCCTGTTGTTTACCATTGTGGTCATGTTTTCCCTTAAAGGGGAATTAATTGTGGAAATCCCTATGGATGTGCTAATCATTGCCATACCGCTCTTAATCTATTTCGCATTAATGTTCGTCATTGGGTTTTTCTTCACCAGGGCCATGGGAGCCGAATATGACAAAACGGCCTCAGTAGCTTTTACAGCAGCGGGAAATAACTTTGAATTGGCCATTGCAGTTGCAATTGCGGTTTTCGGCCTAAATTCAGGACAGGCATTTGCAGGCGTGATTGGACCATTGGTTGAAGTCCCGGCATTGATATTACTGGTCCGGGTTTCCTTCTGGTTACGGAAAAAATATTACGCCAAAGCTAGTGGGTAGCTACCTTTACAGGATCTAGCAGATTAGGGCTCATTCTTAACCGCTTTTGTCTTTAATTGAGTATTTTGTTTCCTGAAAAAGTAGTGCTTAAACCCTGCTTTTCATACAATAGACTCGTGCACGCAATTTTAAATCACAATCATGAAAAAAATAATAACGATTTTACCCTTAATCATTTTTATGCTGCTAAGTTGCCAGGATAAAAAACAAGAGACAAACTTCGGGAATCTTGAAGCTAAAATTGAAACAGAGCAAGACAATATCACCACAGTAAAAAAACTACTGACTGAAGGGGACAATAAAAACACTTCCTATCTAGATGAGATTTGTGACCCGGATTATAAATATTATTTCCCCAGCAGCAACAATCCTTTAAACCTGGAAGAACACAAGCAATTTTGGGACGCCGTCAATTTGTCCTTCCCTGATTTAACCCATAATGTGCAGGAAATTTTTGCAGTTGATGATAAGGTCGTTGCTCGCGTAAACGTCAGCGGTACGCATCAGGGAGATTTTGCAGGCCTGTCACCAACCGGTAAATTCGTGGAGATCAGTCAGATCTTTATTTGTCACTTCAGGGATGGAAAACTTATAGCGTTACGGGAAGAGGCTAATATGCTTGGTTTATATCAACAGCTGGGAATGGAACTGCAACTGAATCAGTAATTTGATATAACCAATACAACAATTAATATATTCAAAGGGTTAACATCCGTAGCTTATATAGCAAGCGTTACCGGATATTTGATTGAGATATTCTGGAATAGACTCTCTAGATGGAAATAAGAATGAAAACACTGGTTTTATTTTTTTGTCTGACCCTATTGAGCCAACACGAAACCTTTGCTCAAACTGAGTTCGAACTCAAGCCTTCTCAAAGTATGTTAATGACCGGGAAGGGGCCTGGACAAGACGCAACCATTAACCCTTATGATGGACAGAATTGCTATGCAATAGTTGAAAATTTTGGAAAAAGGAAATTTTCTATTCGAATTCAACAGCGTGGAAAAATCATAAAAACAACACCCATTTTAAAAGGGGAAGTAAAGAAAGTAATACTTCTAAAAGGACAGGAACTATATCTGGACTCCAACTCAAAAGGAAAGGTGAAGGCCAGGGTGGATTACGAAAAAATGGACGATTAAAAACTTAAATGTGGAATTATATGCTAACTGACATCCATCCGAAATTACCCATGCGAAACAAAAGTGTTACCCGGGAGTATTATTCAAACCAATTGGGTTTTAAGGTATTTGGAACTGCCGACTATGACGGCTACCTGATGATGGAAAAAGACCAGATTCAAATCCATTTCTTTGAATTTAAAACACTTGATCCCAAGGAGAATTACGGCCAGGTCTATATTCGAACCGACAAAATTGATGCCTTTTATGAATCATTATTGGAAAAACAAACCGAAATTCACCCGAATGGAAAATTGGAATCCAAACCCTGGGGGCAAAAGGAGTTTTCAGTGCTTGACCCGGACAGCAACCTGTTGACCTTCGGGCAAAGTTTTTAGATAAAATGAATACTAGTTATAAGGTTGGCGATTTAATTTATGACGGGCTTATTTATGATGGTATGAATACTGACCTGGCTGATCTGGAATTTTACAGGCGGTGGATGCCCAAAAACAGGGACGCCCGAATACTTGAACTATGTTGCGGTACCGGCCGACTTACAATTCCAATTGCAAAAGATGGATATGACATCAGTGGGGTGGATCATACTGCTTCCATGCTTGCAGAAGCCAAAGCAAAAGCGTCCAAAGAGGGATGTGCGATTGACTTTATTGAAGCAGATATCCGGACCTTAGATTTGCCGGAAAAATTCGATCTTATTTTTATTCCCTTTAATTCCATCCATCATTTATATAAAAATGAAGATTTATTTAAGGCATTCAAAGTTGTTAAAAAGCATCTCAAAAACGGAGGCTTATTTCTCTTAGATTGCTTTAACCCAAATATTCAATTTATTGCTGACGGTGAAAAAGAACAAAAAGAAATTGCACAATATACTACCAGGGATGGAAGAGAAATATTGATAAAGGAGCGCATGCGTTATGAAAATAAAACCCAGATAAATCGCATAGAATGGCATTATTATATCAATGGTGAGTTTGATTCGATTCAGAATCTGGATATGAGGCTGTTTTTTCCTCAGGAATTAGATGCCTACCTGAAATGGAACGACTTTACTATTATTCACAAGTTTGGTGGTTTTGACGAAGAAGCGTTTAATGATAGTTCTGAAAAACAGGTATTTGTTTGTGTATAAAAATAGCGCCAGGGCCCTTGCTGTTATCTTTCTAAAAGACTATAAACTATTAACCTATTGTATATCATTTGTTTATATTCAAAAAAGCCGAGGTGATGACGCTACTGAATATGCTGATATCTAAACTATATAAAACACAGCTAAGGCCTGACTATATGCATTCCTTCAGGACAATTTTTTTGGTGTGCAGGGAAAAAATAAAGTAATTGATTTCCAAAAATCCTTATTTTCCGCCCAAAATCTGACAAAATATGGCTTCAGGATTTTTTGCAGTATTAGACGATATCGCCACCCTTATGGACGATGTCGCTTCCATGAGCAAGGTTGCCACTAAAAAGACTGCAGGCATTTTGGGGGATGATCTGGCCGTCAATGCCGAAAAAGCAACCGGTTTTGTAGCCAGCCGCGAGATTCCCGTGCTCTGGGCTATCATTAAAGGCTCCTTCCTGAACAAACTGATCATTCTACCCATTGCCTTCCTTTTAAGTGCATACCTGCCAGCAGCAGTAAAAATCATTCTAATTGCGGGCGGGGTATACCTGGCCTATGAAGGGGCAGAGAAGATTATTGGCTATTTTTTCGGACACAAGAATGTAAAAGATGAAAGTGTTACCGAAACCCTTCCGGTAACTGAAACGCCCGAACTGGAAAAAAAGAAGATCAAAGAGGCTATAATTACGGATTTCATCCTTTCAGTTGAAATCGTGATCATTGCTCTTGGAACAGTGGTGGATCAGCCTTTGAAAGTACAAATCCTGGTGGTATCGGTGGTTGCCCTGTTAGCCACCGTAGGGGTATATGGTATTGTAGCCCTCATTGTAAGAATGG
Source organism: Flavobacteriaceae bacterium D16 (assembly GCA_021295155.1). Taxonomy (GTDB): domain Bacteria; phylum Bacteroidota; class Bacteroidia; order Flavobacteriales; family Flavobacteriaceae; genus Lentiprolixibacter. Next base: position 153,124 of record JAJTJC010000036.1, read on the forward strand.
ACGATTACGGCATCAGGTTAATCAACTGGCAGGATGGAGATGATGGCCTGTCTGATAAGGTGGGAAGGTTCCTTGTAAGGGCATTGCCCTGGGTAATTAAAGGACTATCCGTTATTGGCACACTTGCCCTACTGCTGGTTTCAGGAGGCATCTTTAACCACAATCTGGAATTCCTGCATCATCTTCTCCCGGGTTTACCTTCCTTACTCAAGGATTTTCTTTTAGGACTGCTTGTCGGAACTTTAGCTGTACTAATCCTGAAGATCCTTAAAAAAATTTTCAGAATTAGTTCGTCCCAGGATGCCCATTGAAGCATAGTTGACCAGGAACTCGTCGGATTCATTGAGCTAAAAACCTATATAAATACCTGTAAGCACAGCTATAACGGCCACTATAAAACATAATAGCAGGGGTTTCCAAACAAATTTCACCCATTTATCAAATGAAATACCCCCTACGGCAAGAATGGCCATCAGGGCACCATTGGTAGGAACAATCATATCCATATTAACCGCACCGTACTGGTAAGCCAGCACACAAACCTGCCGGGAGACCCCTACCAGGTCAGAAAGTGGAATCAGTACCGGCATGGTCATCAAGGCCTGGGCGGAATAGCTCATTAAGGGGAAATGCAGCAGTGCCTGGCTTCCCATCATACCCAAGGCAGATAAGGCAGGCGGCAGGCCTTCCATGGGCCGGAACGCTGCATGGATAACCGTATCCAGTATCTGGCCTTCTTCGAGGAGCAAGGGAATACTACTAGCCAGTCCGAGGATCACAACCGCATAGGTCATCTCTTTCATACCTTCCACATACATAATGCAGGTACCGTTGATCCCAAGTCGTGCCAAGAGGCCTGTCAGGATGCCCACCACAAAAAAGCAGGCAGAAATTTCGTTAAATCCCCAATCGAGCAATAACAATCCATAAGTTACGATACCAAAGGTCAGGGCCACCAGAAACAAGATCAATCCATTACGCGGGGATATGGATTCAACCTTTTCGGACATTGGTTGCTTTTCCACCTTATTGGCCCTTGCGTAACGCCAAAGGAAAAATATATATGCTCCCAAGGCAATGAGCAGGAATGCAAGACGGAACCCCAAACCGGAAAGCAAAGGCAATTCCGCCTCCTGCTGGGCCAGTACTACGGCAAAGGGGTTCATCGGACTGAATGCAGAACCTACCACAGCCGCCCCGAAGCTCATCCCTATGGCTACAAACACATTGTAACCCATTGACCGACTGAAAGCTATCAGAAGTGGGGTTAAGGCAATGAATTCTTCCTGCATCCCAATGGTAGCCCCTCCGGTGGCAAAAATCAAGGATACCAGGACGAGTGCTATCCAATCCTGCCCCTTAAGGCGGTCTACTATCCACTGCAGCCCCTCTCCTATAGCTCCTGTTTTCTCTACAATGAAAAAACATCCCCCAAGGAGAAAAATAAGTACGATAAGGTCTGCCCTGCTAATTAGACCCTCAGGAACGGCCAGTATAAGGTCCAATACATCCAGAAATTCCCCTTGTATTTCCTTGTAGGAACCGTTCACAACAGTTGTCCTGCCACTATCCGGATCTGTTATCCGGGTATAGCTGCCCATGGGTATGATAAAAGTGGCCCCCCAGGTCAGGAAAATGATTCCCAGCATAAGGGTAAAGGCATTAGGTAGTTTTTTCATAAAAAGGAGGTGTGGATGGTTGCTTGAAGTTGAAAAGACTGGTTTAGTTAACCTTAAAAGTAAGTAAAAGTCAACTTATGCGTATGTTTTAGCAATTCAACCAATTAGTATATGGAATAATTATTCCATGGATTCTGTAACAATCAGTAAAAGATCTCCTCTTTCTACTCGTACAACCATAACTTTCAAAATGATTAAAAAAATTAAACCAACCGTATTGATTATCACCATGCATTTTATTTTTTTGGCATGTGGCGAAGATCAAACCAACGAATCCACTTTAACAGAAAACGAACCTGCAACCCAAATCGATGAGGTTCCAAAAATAAAAGTTCTGAATTTCGGGACCTTTCATTTTGGCTATACTACCGATGCCAATACAACTGAATTTGACGAGCACGATGATTCGAATCTCATAGCAGCTCATGAAGTAGTAGCCAAACTTGCCGAGTTTAAACCCACTGTACTGATTGTAGAGCATATTCCTAAACGAAATGAAAGACTACAGGCAGATTATGAGGCCTACCTGAAAAACCCGGATACAGTTTACAAAAATACAGGTGAAGTACGTATGTTGGCTTATGAATTAGGCCGACTTGCCGGAACTAAACGAATTTACGGTATTGATCATAAAATGGGCTATAACTACAGGATAGGGGAAACCATTGAAGAAAACCATATCGATTCGGTTACGCATGACGCTTTTTACGAAGATCCTTCAGCCTATTTTCCCTCGGCAAATATTAATACAGATACCCTGAGTTTATTGAAGCATCTAAAACTAATGAACGATGACAGGTTCCTGGACTTTTTGATTACCGTTAATTCGGATGCACTTACTTATGTAGGAAGTGAGGAAGGTTTTGAAGGCGCTGATGAGGCAGCTAAATATTATCAACGAAACCTGAGGATGTTTTCTAACCTCAACAGGATTAAATTCAATAAGGATGATCGTGTTTTTATACTAATGGGGGCCAGTCATACTGCATTTTTCAGGGACTTTATCCGCAGGAGTCTTACATACGAGATGGTAAACACCTTTGATTATTTGAAATAGCGTTTATCCTCGAAAATTTTCTGAAGCCATTGGTGACTATAATCCTGTAAACCAATGGCTTGTTTTTTTCCTATATTAGTTTCAATACAAATTCAATAAGGGAATTATAAGATTCCTATGAAACCGAGAACCAACTATACCAAAAGTGGTGATTTCAATATAGCCTATCAGGTGTTAGGTGATGGGCCTGTTGACATCATTTATATTCCTGGTTGGGTATCTAATATTGATATGATGTGGGCCGAACCCAGACTTGCAGCCTTCTTGACCAGGCTTACCCTGTTTTCAAGATTAATTTTATTTGACAAAAGGGGAACAGGACTTTCGGACCGTACCGATCAATATTCGACCATGGAAGAAAGAATGGACGACATTAAGGCGGTTATGAAGGCCGCAGATTCAGAAAAGGCTTTTTTATTTAGTCATTCCGAAGGAGGGTCCGTCAGCTTATTGTTTTCTTTAAAGTACCCTCAGAAAACCCTGGGGGTAATAGGTTTCGGAATATTTGCTAAACGGAGATATTCAAAAGACTACCCATGGGCACCAACCGATGCGGAACGTGAAGTTTCCAATAAATTGATTGAAGAAAATTGGGCACATGGTAATTTAGATGAATTACGGACATTAGTTCCTTCCCTGGCCCATGATAATATATTTATGGATTGGCTGGCTAGTTATCTGCGATCTGGGGCAAGTCCCAAAGCTGCTTTGATTCTACACCAACAATGTACCCATATAGATGTGACAGGAGTTCTTGGGAAAATTAAAGTTCCAACACTGTTGTTGTTCCGAAAAGGGGATATTGAAATACTGGTAGAAGAAGGAAGGTATTTGGCAGAACGTATCTCAAATTCGAAATTGGTGGAGTTTTCTGGTAAAGATCATCTTTTTTGGACAGGCGACTGCTATGCCATATTAGCTGAAATAGAGGAGTTTGTCACTGGAATTCGTCCTCATAAATCAGAATTTCAGATGTCAGATCATATAAAGAGAAAAACAGGAGTTGATCTGGAAACCGTAATGTCTGAAAATTTCCTGTTTAATTTGAAAGTTGAAGAATTTGCTAAATTATGTGGTAGAAGCTTATCAGCTTTTAAAAGAGATTTTAGTAATTCGTTTAATACCACACCATCAAGATGGATTAAAGCTAAGCGTCTGGAATACGCCAAAGAATTGCTTCTGGCAAGCGATTTAAATATAAACCAAATCTGCTATGATTGTGGTTTTATAAATTCATCCCATTTCATAAAATCTTTCAAGGCAAAATATAAACTGCCTCCGCTTCAATATAGATCTGAAAGACTGAAAGCCTAAGTACCACCTTCCTTTTTGGACGTTTTAGAACATTTTTTGAACTTTTTCGAAAATTCTAAAAAATGAATTTTATCGAATTTTGGTTCCTAACCAAAAACAAACACGCATATTATGAAAACTAAATCAGCAATCGCAATTCTGATAATTTTTCTGTTTGCTTTTACCGGCTGCCAGGAACAAAAACAAGAAAAAGTCGCCGAAGTTGAGGTGACCAAAGTTGACCTGATTAACGATGAATTTCCGGAGGCCAAACAAGAGGTAATGGAAACTTTTGGAGCTATAGCTCAAAGCATCCACGATGGTGATCTGGATAAACTGATCTCCTTTCATGCCTATAGCCCTAAATTCACCGAATTCAAAAATGGTGAACCAAGAAATGGGGGTGAAGCAAATGAAGCGCACGAAAGAGGCGTATTTGGTTCCGTTACCGAAGTGGTAAAATTCGAAGCCAAAGATCTGCAGATCGCAGTTTATGGAGACGTTGCCAATTTGACCTTTCACTCAGATTTTCATTTAAAGTTTGGTGAAGACCTGGTAGTAGTAAACGATCAGATTACTTTACTGTTTGTAAAAACCGAAGATGGTTGGAAAATGGTTCACGAACATCACTCGCCACTGAACAAAGAAGAAGCATAATTCATTTAAATGATATACTGATCTTAAGCCAGAATTATAACCCTATAGTTCTGGCTTTTTGTTTTAAAAGAACATCCTTCTAAAAAGTAAGTAAGCATGAAAGTCCATGCTATTTTTTGTGTCATACTATCCAACCTGGTTAACAAAGCTCAATTTCCATGGCTGCAGTTCGAATCCATTGAATATACAGACAGCAATTATGAAAACACCTATCCCATCTCCTATACTGCGGGAATAAACTTTATCTTTAGAGAGTAACTCAGGGGAACATATATTGACTGGTAGATGAGCCATTGGTCCTCATAAATTGCACCAAATAACCGCATATGAAAAACACCTTAATTGCTGTCTGTCTATTAGTCCTAATCGCCTCATGTTCCAAGGGTGATAAATCCAAAGTTAATTCCGAAACATCGGACGCGAATACCACAGAAGTTGCGGAAAAAACCCTTTTCCTTACCTCATCCGGAATGGGAGTATCATCGGACTGGCTTGTACCTTTACTCCCCTTTGATCCCATTGGCAAAACCGTTTGCTATATTACCACGGCTGCAACCATTGGAGGTGAGGTGCCAGACGGGATAACTAGTGAAATTGAAACCATTGAAAAGCTTGGATTCAATGTTAAAAGCATTGACCTGACTTTTATTTCAGCAGAAGATTTAGAGACTACTTTTTCCGAATGCGACTTATTTTGGGTTTGTGGGGGTAATACTTTATACCTCCTACAGGAGGTAAGAAGATCTGGGTTTGACGCCTTTGTTACAAAAAAGATTTCAGAAGGTATCCCCTATGTGGGTGCAAGTGCCGGATCTATACTTTTAGGACCCGATGTGGAATTTGAACGTTTTGCCTGTGATATTACCCAAGCACCCGATTTGACCTCCTTCGAAGGCTTAAACCTCTTTCCCTTTGCTACCTACGTGCATTTTGATGCTCCATGGGCCAAGGGTGTATATAAAGATATTTTGAAATTTTCGCTGGATAATAACAAGGCCTTTATTACGCTTAAAGACAGTGAGTTTATCTATGTAAAAGGTGATAACTGGCGGGTTGTTGAAATAGCCCTGAAGTAAAAGCATTAAGTCAAACAAGGCTTTTATCCCCTCGCTTAAATGAATATTGTTTTTATAGTCAATAACAAGAATAACCGACTGGCAAAAGTCCTCCCCGGGCTGGAGGCATACTGTAGGCAGTTAAATTTAACCACGGTACAGTTCCTTTCTACACTTCGGCCAAAACACGCTATCGAATTGGCGCGGGAAGCTGTTCAAAATGGCTGTGATTACCTGGTAGCTGTTGGCGGGGATGGCACCCTGAATGAGCTGATCAATGGTATGCTTCAAGCTGATATCCCTGCCCGTGAATACCCGGCTATAGGACTGCTTCCCTACGGCTCGGCCAATGATTTTGCGAGAACAGCGGGTATTTCCAACTCCATTGAAAAATTGATTGAACTCATACGATCCAACACCACACAGCAAATAGACCTTGGAAAAATCGTTTTACAAAAATCCCAGGAAACCCGTTATTTTATTAATATAGCCGGGCTTGGTCTTGGCCCGGAAGTAGCACGGAACATTGAGGGATCTTCAAGTGTTTTGGGTCCCGGTTTTAATTACTTCAGGCATATCCTAAAAGGGTTTCTCCGTTACACTAAAAAAGAGGTGAGTTGTACGAGCAGCTCCTGGAAGTGGCAGGGCAAGCTGTTGCAAATGGCGGTGGCTAACGGTCGCTACTTTGGCAAAGCCATCTGCATTGCCCCTGATGCCGAACTAGCCGACGGGCAGTTTCAGGTGGCTATTTTCGGGGATCTGAGCATCTGGGATTACCTGAAGAACCTCGGTAAATTAAAAAAGGGCATAAAAATCAACCATCCGGAAGTGAGCTATCATCAGGCCCATGAGATGCAGATTGAAAGTTGGGATGCTTGTGGCATAGAAGCAGACGGCGAGTTCGTAGGCCTTGCGCCGGCCTCTATAAGTGTATTTCCGGAAGCAATCTCTTTTTTAATGCCTCCAGATACACCTTAAGCTCCTGCAATTTCAAATAATCCTTAAGGTTTCACTAATTCCCTATCTTAGTTACATCAATCTCAACCAAAAACAATATGTTCATTGGACATTTCGCAGTCGGATTACTAAGCAAAAAAGACAACACCCTACCCTCCCTGGCCATGATGTTCATAGCCGTCCAGTTATTGGATCTGATCTGGCCTGTTCTGGTGTTATTGGGAATTGAATCCTTAACCATAGATCCGGGAAATACAGCGCTTACCCATCTCAGTTTCGACTACTACCCTTATTCCCATAGTTTATTGATGGCTTTGGTCTGGAGTGTGCTACTGGGGGTAGTTTATCTTCTATTTACCAAAAACAGGCGTCGTTCTTTAATCCTCGGAGGCCTGGTGATGAGCCATTGGATTCTGGATTTTATTACGCATCGACCTGATTTGCCATTATCTCCTTTTACGGACATCAAAGTTGGACTGGGATTATGGAATTATCCCGTACTGGAGATTATTCTGGAGTTATTTTTGTTTGGACTCGGAGTATTACTTTACGCGAGATCTTCCAACTTCAAAAGGAAGATAGCCTTTTGGGCATTGGTAGTTTTCCTTATTGTGGTGCATATGATGAATATCTTTAGTCCACCACCACCAAACACTATGGCTGTAGCCTGGTCTGCTAACCTGATGTGGATAATAATACTATGGGCCTGGTGGATAGAAAAGAGGCGTCCTGCCAGGGCATGACATAGCCCGCTGCCGGGGAATTAATCTGGCAACATTGTTTTGGAAACATGAATTAGTTCGCAAAAGGTTTAGTTCAATGCTATGATGCCTAACTGGGTCATCAATTCCATATGATCTACAAATATCCAACCTTTGGCAATTTTATCTTCTTCAATCTGATAAATTACCGAAAGCGGAATGTCAATGGTTTTTCCAGTTGGAGGATACCCCATTAGCTGTCCTTTATGCTCTGCCTTTACACGGGCACGGACGACAACTTTATCGCCTTCGCAAATCATATCTTCAGCAATCAACTCGTAGCAGGGAAATGAATTTTCATACTCCATAATATGACCTGCCAGGTGCTCATCACTTACATATTGGTTGATAAGGCCCATTGTTTTAGGCTTTCCACTGATCGCCTCAAAATACTCCTGAATAAATGTTTTTGGATTAACGGTTACCATAATAAAAGGATTAGGATTAGAGACCCAAATTAAATCCCAAGAGATTAAAAATCAATGATCTGGGTCATACTGAAAATTCTTATCTTGAATACGCTCTGAATAGACACTGTTTTAAGCAGAATTTTGAACCCAACAACCAACCAAACGGAAACGCCTATGTATTTCTGGCCATTAGCCTGGTTAATAATTCAGGGGGTTAATCAATCCCTGTGAAATATAGTGTCGACAAGCCTGATGGCTGGTATTTAAGTAAATTAAAGGGGTGCAAAATAGCAGTAAAAATTTATCAATGAACAAGGTCAGGATCTATTCATTTCTACATCATCCCCATGGAAAATTATCCTTACCTTTAAGTGTGAACTAAGTAAGGTGGTTTAGGCTTATTTCCTTTACAGTTTAACCTCTTTTGGCAACCTCTGGCTAAGGCATGCTACTGATTTACCTGACCATGAATCTTATGTTCCGTTCGTTAAACGCTGGGTTTCGTGAATTACATAAAGTTCATAGCAGAGCTCAAAAGGCGGAAGGTTTTCAGATCGGCAATAACCTATTTGGTGGTAGCATGGGTCATTGCCCAGGTATCAGATATTGTTCTACCAACTTTCAATGCCCCGCCTTATTTTATGAAAGTCCTGATCTTTGTGTTGATCATCGGCTTTCCAATCGTTCTTTTGTTTTCATGGGTCTACGAGGTTTCCCCTAAAGGGATTAGAAAAACAAAGAATCTCCCTCCCGAGAAACCGGATTCTAAACCATCGGGTCGAACCCCAGAACAAGACGAAAAAAAACTGGCAGTATTGCCCTTCCAGAATATAAGCCCGAATGGAGACAGCGATTATTTTAGTGATGGGTTGACGGAAGAAATCATTACCCGTCTGTCCGGAATCAAAGGGCTTGATATTGCATCACGGCGCACTACCATGAAGTATCGGGATTCCGACCTAGACGTTCGTACGCTGGGCGGGGAATTAAACGCAAGGTATATCCTGCATGGAACAGTACGCAAACATAAGGACGACTTAAAAATATCGACAGAATTAATTGATGTTGAAAAGGATGCAGAGCTTTGGGCGGAAATATACAGTGGCAAAATGACCGATGTTTTTGCCATTCAGGAAAAAGTAGCTAAAAGGATTGTGGCATCATTGCAGGTAAAGCTGAGCCCTAAGGAAAAAAAGGCGTTAAACAAAAGGGCAACTTTAAACAGCAAGGCCCACGATGCAAACCTCAGGGCCCGTGAATTTCTCCTCAAATATACCAAGAGCTATCTCCTTTTGGCGGTAGAACTATTCCAGGAAGCGACTGAGCTGGATCCTGAGTACGCAGCTCCTTATGCCGGTATGAGCGAGGCATCTGGACTGCTTTACGAAACACACGACCGAAACCCCAAATGGCTTGAAAAAGCCGAAGAATCGGCATTGAAGGCGCTTATTTATGATCCCGCCTCCTCCGAAGCCTACAGCGCGCTTGGACTCGTTTATTACAACAAAAAATTGCTCAATGAGGCTCTCATCGCCACACAAAAGGCCATTTCCTTTGACCCGGACAATTTCTTTGCGTATTGGATTCGGGGCCGACTTTACAGAATAATGGACAGGGACCATGAAGCCATAGCAGACTACAATAAGGTGTTGGAGCTAAACAGTGATTTTCATTCTGCTTATGGCGATCTGCAAATGTCCTATGAAAAATTGAAGGATAAAGTAAATCTGCAGAAAACCATTGAAAAGGCGGCATCATTCTATCCCTCTTATCTCAAGCGCAATCCGGACGACGCACGGGCACACCAGTTCTATGCGTTTACATTGCAAAGGTTGGGGCGCATGGAAGAGGCCAGAGATGAAATGCAAAGTGGGATCGATCAGAACCCGGATGATCCTATTATAGTCTATAATGCCGCATGTTTCTATGCCCTGATTGGCGATTATGATGCATCTATCGAAAATTTAAAAAGGGCCATAGATAATGGATTCGGGAATTATGAATATATCAGGCATGATCCGGACTTATACTGCTTAAAAAACGAACCCGAATTCATTGCATTAATCCAGGACAAATAAGTTTCAGCAAACTAGTAAGCGTTGCCAGAAGAGGTTTTGTCAAGGTCTATTCCTCCTGCTCCATATAAATTTATTAAATTGAACGGTGTAAGAGCCTGGAATATGGCTACTTAGATCATCTCCAACCAACCAACCAAATGAAAAAAAGTAAATTTTACGGAAACGCCCATATATTCCTTGCCATTAGCCTGGTTATTATTGCGGTGGGCTTTAGTCAGTCCTATTTCAGCAGATTGGATGAAATGTCGTTTCCCTATCACCTGCACGGGGTTAGTGCCACCCTTTGGATGATCATGCTGGTAAGCCAGCCCTATCTGTACAAGATCGGTAAAATCAAACTGCACAGGAAACTAGGATGGTTCTCTTTGATTCTGGTGCCGCTGATCGTTATTGGAGGCCTTATTATGGTAAAGTCTATGGTGCATCGACAAGCCAGTTATCCTCCAAACGCAGCATACCAACTTGCCTTTATAGACATCATTACGCTGCTTTCCTTTATAGGAATCTATGCCCTTGCCATTTATCATTGTAAGCGACTTAAATTACATGCGAGGTTAATGGTGATTACCGTTTTTGGACCCTTGCTGCCAGCTTTAACCAGGGTATTCTTTGTTTTTAATCTCGCAGATGGCTTTACTATGGGGCTGACCTACTCCTACACCATCATTGAACTTGTTCTCCTCTTTATTATTTGGCGTGAAAGAGGATCTAAGGAAATGAAACTAACCTATATTCCTTTTTTTGCCTTTATCCTAATACAACACATTTTGATGTATTACGCAGGCGATTGGGAATGGTGGAAGGCAACCCTTAATTATTTGACCAATTATCCTGCTTAATGGGAATTTCTTTGGAAAAAAGGTTGCATTACATTTAAAATTTAGGGAGTGATCACTGCTTGCTGAATTAATGAAATGCTAACCTCTAAGTGTTGTCCGTATGCTAGTGGATGGCTATATTTAAGTAGTATTTATAAAATTAAAATAACCGTTCTAAACACACTATTATGTTAAAGTATATCTTTCTATCCATTTTTCTATGCTCTCTTTTAATCACTTCAGCCCAGGATAATAATGATCCAGATTCTGATGTCCACAGGTTCCGAATTGGCCTTAAGGCTGGTATTCCGAATATCGTTGGTGGAAACGCTGAATTTGTGCTTCCTATTCTGGATAATCACCTAGCTCCTTATATAGATTATTCCACTTTTTCAATAGATGTGGATGATGTAGACACTTCTTTCAATTTCTTTGAGATAGGAACCAACGTTTATTTTAACAATAAGGGTAAGGGCCTTTATGCCTCTATTTCCTATGGAAGCTTTAATCTGGAAGGCACTTATACGGACGCCGAAACCGTAGATGGAGAGCTCTTTGAAGGTGAAGCCAGTGGAGAAATCGACATCACTACCGTAAACCTGAAATTAGGAGCTAAACTGGGTAATAAATTCTATTTCCGGGTAGAAGTAGGTTATGGCATGGGAGATATTCCTGAAGAGGTAATTATCACGGGTACCGTAAACGGACAAACAGAAGAAGGTGTAGAAGAAATTCCGGACATACCCGGAATTGGAGATAGCGGTCTTCTGGTAGCCAATCTAGGTTTTGGATTTGCATTTTAAGCAGGAGTTGGTAACCGTCATATTTGGCGAAGGACAAGACCCATTAGAAGTCTGAAAAACCATAATCTCAATGACGGAAAAAGAAAAAATGCTCAAGGGCGACCACTACAATTCCCGGGACCCGGAATTGCTCGGCATGTACCATCGGGCCAGGAAGCTTCTACTGGAATACAACACCCTGGATGCGGAACTTACTGTAGAGCGTGAACGTATTCTGAGTAGTCTTTTGGGGCAGGTCAGTAAAGGGGTGTGGATTGAAGCGCCTTTCTTTTGTGATTATGGGGAAAACATTTCCATAGGAGCCAACACCTTCATCAATACCAATTGCATATTTCTCGACAATAATACCATCAGCATTGGTAAAAATGGTCTTATAGCACCATATGTCCAAATATACACGGCTACGCATCCGCTTAAGGCCTCAGAACGTATCCTTGAAGATGAGAATGGATCGCGCTACCTGACTTCAACGCAACCGGTGACCATTGGAGACAATGTCTGGATTGGGGGCAATACCGTAATTTTTCCCGGGGTGGTTATTGGGAATAATGTGACCATTGGTGCAGGGAGTGTGGTGACCAAAAACCTGCCAGACAATGTCCTTGCCTTTGGCAATCCCTGTAAAATTGTAAAACAACTATAGCAATGAAACACTTCTCTACACTTCTGATCCTGTCCCTTTTCATAACCCTGGGTTGCAAACAAAATGTAACTACGGAAAGTACTGAGAAGGCCACGAATGAAATTTACAAGGGTCCCATTATAGACATGCACCTGCATGCATACCCCGAGGGAGATAGTTTTCTTGGACTTACTCATCCCCCTACCCTGCGAAACGAAACCTTTGAGGGGGCTGCCAGTGCAGAAGATCTGAAAAAGGAAGTTCTGGCCAGGTTTGAGAAATACAACATTGTCAAGGCTGTGGTTACCAGCGGCGAACTCTGGCTGGATGATGCTCCTGATAATATTCTGATAGCAAAAGCCAACAACCCTGTTGATTCGCTTCGTAAAAAATTTGAAGAAGGCAAATTACAGGCCATAGCAGAAATGGCACCCTTTTATGCCGGGATTAAGGCCAATAACCCCTCACAACTGCCCTATTTTAAGTTGGCAGAGGAGTTAGGCCTCCCGGTAGGGTTCCATGTTTTTCCCGGGGGACCTAATTATGGTTTCCATGTGATGCCACAAATGCTTGGAGGGATGCGTGTCTATAATGCCAATCCTCTGCAGCTCGAAGAAGTACTGGTTAACTATCCCAATCTGAAGATCTATTTGATGCACGGGGGCTGGCCCTATGCGGAGGATTTAAAAGCCCTGATGTATGCCCATCCCAATGTGTATATTGACCTTGCGGTGGTCAACTGGATTCTGCCCGAAGAAGAACTTTACACCTTCCTCAAGACCCTTATGAAAGCAGGGTTTGGAGACCGTATCATGCACGGCACGGACCAGATGGTCTGGCCGGAAACCATGGATGTGGCTATAGCTTCCATCAACAATGCCGATTTCCTTACCCTGGAACAAAAAGAAGATATCTTTTACGACAATGCTGCGGCATTTTTAGGACTGAGTGAAGAAGAAATAAATGAACATAAAAAGGTCAACAAGGAATAAATACAAAGAGTAGGTGAAATTTTAACGCTACTATTTCGACCAAAAATTAAATCACAACCACAAAAACGATGACAAAACAACTAGATGAAAAAATTAAGGTCCAATGCGAAAATCCCCCTGCCAAATACGATGACCTGAAAGTACTTTTCCTGAATTGCACCCTGAATAGAACACCTGTTCTTTCCCATACCGAAGGTGTTATTCAAATCGCCCAACGGATCTTTGAGGCCAATGGTGTTGAAACAAAACTGATCAGGCCCGTAGACTATGATATCCCCGCAGGTCTGGGCCTGGATATGTCCAAAACTCCGGAATGGGATAAGGACGACTGGCCGATGATTCAAAAGGAAATTGATGCCTGCGATATTTTGATATTATGTACTTCTGTGTGGCTGGGTGAGAAATCTTCCGTCTGCAACCGGACCCTCGAACGCATGTATGGGTATACCCATCAATTTAATGATAAGGGCCAGTACAGGGATTATGGTAAAGTAGGCGCCACCCTGATTACCGGAAACGAAGATGGGGTTAAGCACTGCGCTATGAATATCCTCTTTTCCTTATCTCATATTGGTTACACCGTACCTCCACAGGCCGATGCCGGCTGGATGGGCGAAGCAGGGCCCGGACCTTCTTACAGGGATCCCGGATCTGGCGGACCGGAAAACGATTTTACCAATAGAAATACCACTTTCCTGGTATGGAATTGCCTGCACCTGGCCAGGATGCTAAAAGATAGTGGTGGTGTACCTGCCTATGGAAATTTACCAGATGAATGGGAAGCCGGCTGCAAGGCAGGTTTCGATAGTCCTGAACATAAAAGATAAACAGATGATTGAAAAACTTCTTTCATTCTTTAAAAAACCCAAAGAAGAAACCCAGGGCAATACTCCGGAAGGCTATTGCCCCAATTGCTGGGGATCACAGGAATACGATAATGAAATTCGGGAATTATACAAAGACAAACAGGTTGATGTAAACAACCACGAAGCACACTATGCGTTTATACAGGATTTTGTAGTGAATCATATTGACGGTATAAAGCTTAAACGAGGCAATAACAGCCTGGAATGTCCTACTTGTCGTACCAACTTTTCAAATTAATTGGAATCCTTTAATCCCTACTGCAAAGAATATAAAGTAGCATTTTAGGCGAGGATTTTCAGCCTGATTGTTGTAATTTTCCTTCTATCAATTCAGCCAAAATGAAAAAAAGTTTTCCCGGTTTTGTAATTTGCTGCCTTTTGCTACTGGCCTCCTGTAAGGATAAAAAGAAGGAAGCCTCCATAGATGAATCAAACCAAGAAGAGCAAATGACCCCTACCTCCCTTGAAGACAACTACCAACCAGGTTCTGAATGGAACCTCGCCTGGGCTGATGAATTTGAATCCGATACCATTGATCCCAATAATTGGAGCTTCCAGGTGGAAGAAGCCGGACGCTTTAATGATGAATGGCAACGCTACACCAACAGCAGCGATAATGCCTATATTGAAAACAATCAATTGGTCATTAAAGCCATTCACGAGAGCAATGAGCATGGTATGGACCAGTACAGTTCAGCCCGACTGAACACCGCCAATAAACAATCCTGGAAATACGGGAAGATTGCGGCCCGCATTAAACTTCCTTATGGCGAGGGCATCTGGCCGGCTTTCTGGATGCTGGGAGCTAATATTGATGAAAATGGCGGGGATACTCCCTGGCCACAATGCGGGGAAATCGATATCCTGGAATTATACGGTTCCAAAGACGATGGGACTATAGAAGTCAACCTTCATTATGCAAACAAAAAAGGAAAGCACGCGAGTATGGGAGCGATTCCCTACAAATTGGCAACAGGCCGCTTTGCAGATGATTTCCATGTCTTTGAGTTGGAATGGGACAACGAAAAGATATCCTGGTTAGTAGATGGTGTCCAGTTTGCATCCTTCCCTATTGATTCGGAGGAATTGTCGGAATTCCACAAAGAACATTTCCTGCTGCTGAATATCGCTGTTGGGGGCAAGTGGTCGGGAAGGCCGGATGACACTACTACCTTTCCACAATACATGTTTGTGGACTGGGTAAGGGTATACCAGAAATAAAATCACTTACTTACTATGAGAATTAAACAAGTACTTTTTGTATCACTGCTAACTTTTGTAATCGCTTGTCAGGAAAAAAAGATTAAGACCGATGGTTTTGAAATCAAAGGCGAGGTCAAAGGCCTGGGAAATGCTAATATACTTGCCATAAAATTTGTCAATGGAGGCATAGAGTTGGACTCCATCCAGGCCGAAAATGATGCCTTTGTGTACACTGGAAAAGTCAAAGAACCGTACTTTGTGCAACTTCTGCTAAGAGAAGGAGATTCTACTACAGCTAAATTGACAGAATTTATGCTGGAGAATTCCCGGATCATGATAAGTGGAAAATCCACAGAATATGACAGCGTCCAGGTCAGCGGATCAGAATCTGACAAAGTACTTAAAGCATACTTTAAGGAAGACGATGTGCTAAATACTCAATGGGACAATCTTAAGGAACAATACGATCTGGCAGTGCAGGCCGGGGATTCCGTTAAGCGAAAAGAACTGGCCCAAAAACTCAACACCATATTCAAGGTAGACCGGGTAAATCTGCTGAAGAAATACGTAAGCAATAATGCCAACTCAACCATAGGGGCCCTGCTGCCTGCTTTTTGCACTATTGAAGACGCCCTCACACAGGAAGACTATCAGGAAATCTATGAAACCCTTGAGGATGCAATTAAGCTTACGGACTATGGTAAAAATATTGCGGAAAGGGCAGGTCAGGAAATTGAAAGTCAATAGGTAATTCTCAAATGGTCACTAATACAGAACCCCGAAAGAAAAACACCTCCAATTCGTTGCGCCAACGGGTATGGCAGGGGGCACTTCTGGGCCTTGGTCTGGCCACGGTTTTTTTTGTTTTCTTTGGTATTGCTGCCGGGGAATGGATCATCATGCCAATGGTAACAGTAACGCTCAGTGGCGCCATAGGTGGGGTATTTTTCTTTATCTTCGATCAGCTGGGGCCGGCTAAAGGCTGGCCAAAAGTATTTTTTAGAATCCTGGGTTTCCTGTTTTATACAGGCATATTATGGCTGAGTCTGGTGCTGGCTTATAGCATTACAGGACATTGGGATTGAAACCTCTTAAAGACTTATGGTCAATTACTAATCAAAAACCAATACAATGCGATTACGAAATTCGTTTTACCTATCGGCAATTTTAGCCGTACTCTTTATTACTGCATGCTCGGGACCGAAAAAAGAGGAAGCTACGCTGTTAATTTACGGTGGGCCCATTTATACGGTTGATACCACTCAGGCTACAGTTGAGGCTGTTGCTACCAAAGATGATAAAATCATTTTTGTTGGCAGCCTGGCGGAGGCAGAACAATATAAGACAGATCAAACCCAGCTTATTGATCTGAAAGGTAAGACTATGACCCCTGGACTTATTGAAGGCCATGGGCATTTCATGGGCTTGGGGTATAACGAATTATCACTGGACCTTATCAACACTACCAGCTATCAGCAAATTATCGATGCCGTTGCCGAAAAAGTAAAAACCGCAGAACCAGGAGAGTGGATTACCGGTCGGGGTTGGCACCAAAGCAAATGGGACTCCATACCTGAAGATACCGTACTGGGCTTCCAGACGCATGACCGGCTCAGTGAAGTTTCCCCGGATAATCCGGTTTACCTGCGCCATGCCAGCGGACATGCAGGTTTTGCCAATGCAAAGGCTATGGAAATTGCAGGTCTTCGGGTACTCGCTAGGGAAGGAATAGATCAACTTGAGATAAAAGGCGGTGAGGTTATTCGCGATGCCCTGGGGAGACCTACGGGAGTTTTTAATGAACGTGCCCAGACCCTGATTACTAAACATATTCCGGCTAATACTCCGGAGACCGATACAAAGGCTTTTGAATTGGCTGTGGCAGCCTGCCATCGTCATGGCATTACTGGCTTTCACGATGCTGGTATAGGCAGGGAAACCATAGCATTTTATGAAAACATGAAGACGGAGGATAAAATGAAAGTGCGTATGTATGCCATGCTAACCGGCTGGGATAAGGAATTACTCAACGAGTGGTATGAAAAAGGCCCTATGGTAGACCCGGATCATGAATTGACCATTCGCTCCGTAAAGTTGAATTGTGACGGTGCTCTGGGATCCCGGGGAGCCTGGTTGCTGGAACCCTATTCAGATCGGCCAGACCACTACGGGCATGAAACCCTGCCTATGGAATTTGTGGCTGAAAGCGCCATAAATGGATTAAAACACGGTTTTCAAATTTGCTCGCACGCCATAGGCGACAGGGCCAACAGGGAGATCCTGGACCGATACGAAGCGGCTTTTGTAAAATTGCCCGAACTAACAGAAAATCATCGCTATCGCATAGAACATGCCCAACACCTTCACCCTGAAGATATTCCGCGTTTTGCCGAATTAGGGGTAATCCCGGCCATGCAGGCGGTACATCTGTCTTCAGACAGGCCATGGGCCATAGACCGTTTGGGTGAAAAACGAATCGTAGAGGGCGCCTATATGTGGCAAGCCTTGTTACAAAGTGGGATTCCTATTGTAAACGGCACCGATGTTCCTGTAGAACCCTTAAACCCAATAGCCAGCTTCTATGCCAGTGTAAGTAGAAAAACCCTAAAAGGATTACCGGAGGGAGGCTATGAACCGGAACAAAAAATGACTCGTGAACAGGCACTGCGATCCTACACCCTGGATGCGGCTTATGGTGCCTTTGAAGAGAACATAAAAGGCTCTATAGAACCGGGCAAGTTGGCCGATTTTACGATATACAATCAGGACCTGATGGAGGTGCCGGAAGATGCCTTGCTGGATACAGAGGTAGTGATGACCATTTTTGGTGGTCAGGTGGTATTTGAAAAGGGTGAATAGTTCTAAAGGATTGGGAGCAAAAACCCAGGAAAACAGTGGGTTAAAATCTTAAAAAGTCGTAATTTAGATACTTAAGTAAAGTCTGAAAAATAAAAGACTTGCTGGCAATCTAACTACCAACTATACTCTAAAAACGCTACACGATGTCCGCAGAACTTATTATCATACTTGTGGGTGCTTTGTTGATCCTGCTTTCGATTAGTCACAACATTAAAATCAAAGATTCTTCCCTGAACCTGATCAGTCCTAAATTGCGGGTGCCATTAGGCGTCATCGGGGTGTTGTTATTCATCTATGGAGGGTTCTCATATGGAACGGTCAATGTACCAGGGCAACTGGAACAGGTCACTGTGGGGGAAATGAAGCAGGTTGAATATCCTGTAAATAGCGTTCAGGTATTATACCCTATAGCAGGAGATTCGGTTAATTGTAGGATTTTGACCAAAGGGGTCTATCCGGAAACTCATGATAAGGATATCTGGGTGCTTTTAAAGCCTTCTGATGGATTTTATTATCCCCAATCGGACCATACCAACACTTCCTTCAAAATGGACGGTGAATGGCAGGTTATCAGTCGATTTGGTGGGGATGAAGGAGAAACCTTTGAAATAATCGTTTATGAAACGGATGCGACAGCCACGGAATTCTTCAGCACAACTATTGCCAACTGGAAGTCAGCGAATTCCTATCCCGGCCTGGAACTGGAAGAAATCCCGGCGAGCGCTACCGAAGTCGAACGCCTGAAGGTAGTTTTGAATAAGAACTGCAGGGGAGCCCACGATACTCCGGATACACCATAATCTGCTTATAGCTAAATTAATTGACAGCCTATAACCCTTGTAACTTTTACTTTGCTGCAAAGGCTGCAGCACTGCATCATCATATTGGAAGATCAACGCGAATTGCCCTGCAGAATTTTCATGTCAGGGTTATTATTATCTTACAGCATTTCAAATAAACAAACTAACCAAATTAATATGATTAAAAAGCAATTATTTCTTCGTTCAGGCTTCTTTTTGGGCTGTATCTTAATGGTGCTTGTTGCTTGCAGGCATACAGAAAATCAAACTGACTATAACCCGGCAACCCGGGAATTAATATCCCTGGTAGAAAGTGATGAGGAATTAAAAGCAATGCTGGTGGCTTCCCTGGAAAAAGCAAGGGAGATTAATCCGGATCGCAATACCAATCCCGCACAAAACCTGGAAGAGTACTACGCCTTCGTTTCCTGGGCCGAGACGGCAATGCCCTGGGCGCTTTTACAAAAAGAAGAATACCCGGAGATCTTTGACAATATCTTTCAAAGCCTTTGCGCATTTTATTTTTTGGTTGATCAGCCCTTGCCAGAGCTCGAAGATAGAGACCTGGTAAACAACTCACTTCAATATGTAGAACCCTTTGCTTCCTGGTTAGTGAGTTTCAGCAAATCATGGGGTAACTTCCTGGATAGTGAAGCTTCATGGAATGAGGAATACTACAATATGGCCCTTAATGACCCGAACTTCGGACTCCAGAATGGATGGTACGAAGACCCTTCTAACTGGACTACCTTCAATGAATTCTTCACCCGCTACCTGCGATCCCCGGAAATGCGTCCTATTGCTTCACCTGAGGTGGATTCCGTAGTAGTCTCCTTCGCAGATTCTGAACCACAAGGGGTATGGGCTATTGACAGCGTGTCACAATTGGTGGTAACCAAAGGAGTACCGGTAAAGTCGGCCACCATCAAATCCATCTCCAAATTGATTGGGGAAGATTCCGAATACAAGGATGCCTTTGCCAATGGCACCTTTACTCATTCATTCCTGAATGTAAATGACTACCATCGCTACCATTTCCCCGTGAGTGGGACGGTTAAAGAAGCCAGGATCATTCAGGGGATCAGTACTCCCGGGGGTCAGCTAATGTGGGATAAAGAAAATGGCAGGTATGCTTTTAATCCGGCAGCTAAAACAGGATGGCAATCTATAGAAACCCGGGGATGTGTTATTGTCGAAACAGAAGACTACGGCCTGGTAGCCCTGCTCCCTATAGGTATGGCTGCGGTGAGTTCAGTAAACTTTGAAGATACTGTGGTACCCGGAGCCCGGGTGGAGAAAGGAGATATGCTGGGTCATTTCGCTTTTGGCGGATCTGATTTTATCCTCATCTTCCAGGAAGGGGTCACTTTTACCCTTGATTCACCCAAAAAAGAAGGAAGTGATTCCTATAAACATATCCTGATGGGAGAATATTTGGGTTACCTCAGCAAAAATCCCTAAAACATTATCACCGTATAAACGACGGATGGCTTTTTCGTAACTTTCACGAAATAGCCTTATTATGAAACCAACTCCGAAAATTGTCAGGACCTGGAAAGGTTGGACCAGCCTAGAAAATGCCCCCATTTATGAAAAGATGCTGGTTAATGAAGTTTTTCCTGCTGTGAAAAAGAAAGGGGTGGATGGACTTGAAAAAGTGAGCATTTCTACACGGGATAGTGCTTCCGAGGTGCAATTTTTCCTTGTGCTTCAGTTCAGTTCGATTGAGGCTGTGAAAAAATTTGCAGGAGAGGATTACCAACAGGCATATATCCCTGAAAGAGCAAAGCAGCTTCTGAGTCGATATGATAAAACTGCCGAACATTTTGAATTGAAGCAGGAGTTACTGTTATAAATCTTATCTTTTCAACACCTTATAACGATACCAACCAGCCAGTTCCATGCTCCCTCCTAAAACCCTGTATTCCTTTTTACTGTGCTGTTTTCTTTGTCCATTAGCACTTTTTGGGCAAAGCACTGTAGATCAAATAAAAGGGGTGGTAAAAAATGAGGATGGGGATTATATTGAATTGGCCACTATCTCCCTATTCCAGGATGAAACTCGTTTTGTAAGCAGCGCGGTTACTAACGCAGAGGGTCAATTTACCTTAACTGATATTGATCAGGGTACTTACTTTATCAGGATAGACCACTTGTCTTATGTATCGTATGAATCCGACAGCTTTTTTAAGGCCGCGGAAAGAGTACTTATTTTACCTCAAATTACGCTGACTCAGGGCGTGAGTGAACTGGATGAGGTGGTACTGGTAGATCAAAAACAGTTCATCCAGGTAAAAGCCGATAAGATCATCTTCAATGTAGCCAGTAGCCCAAGCGCTTCCGGTACCAATGGACTGGATTTACTCAAAGCTTCTCCCGGTGTAACCATAGATTTTGACAATTCCATATCGCTTTTGGGAAAAGGCAACGTACAGGTGTATTTAAATGGGGTACAATCGCGCTTGTCCGGCAGTGACCTAACCAATTTCCTCCAAAGCCTCACCTCAGATACGGTAGAATCCATTGAAATTATTTCCAATCCCGGAGCACGCTATGAAGCCGAGGGCACAGGGGGGATCATTAACATACGCCTGAAAAAATCATTATCCCGGGGTTTAAATGGCAATGCCACTTCCAGTTTTACGAAAGGTGAGGAATACCGGTATAGCAACAATGTGGTGCTAAACCTGGGAGGCAATAAACTCCAGGCCAAACTGGACCTCACCCAATCTCACACTAACAATCTTATAATTTTTGACGATCGGATACAACAAAACAATGCTGTCCTTGTGGGATTTTCTAAAGAAAACCAAATACAGGATGGTTATAATATCGGATTGGGACTGGAATCACAACTCAGTAAAAAACACTATGTAGGTCTTGACGGGCGGGCAATCATAAATAATAACGAAAACCGTCTTAGAAATTTTACGGATATTTTCACTGTGGAACCCCCGGAATTCACGGAAATTCTTTTTTCCCGGGTATTTACAGACGGGAACTCTGCCAATTACCTTTTTAATGGTTTTCATTTATGGAGTTTTGAAGATGGTGGTTCCCTTACCACAAATCTGAGTTTAGGGACCTATAATAGCGACCAGATTACCTTACAGCCCAATACCTATTTTGAAACGGATGGTGAAACTGTCATAAACAATGAAGACACCAGGTTTGATGCGGATACTAAAATAAACCTGTGGTCTGCAAAAGTGGACTATGATAAAAGCTGGGAAAGCATCAGTTTGTCTGCGGGGCTTAAAT
Source organism: Flavobacteriaceae bacterium D16 (assembly GCA_021295155.1). GTDB lineage: Bacteria > Bacteroidota > Bacteroidia > Flavobacteriales > Flavobacteriaceae > Lentiprolixibacter. Next base: position 175,295 of record JAJTJC010000036.1, read on the forward strand.
ATGCCGAAGTCAAGACAGACAACAGCTTTCGCTTTTTCAATTTTGAAAATGATATCCCTGTCTTTGATCCGGCACAGAGCAACGACTTTACTTATACTGAAAAGGTTACTGCAGCTTACGCCAATCTGAATTTTAAACTGAATGAGTACTGGTCTGTTAACACCGGCCTCAGGATGGAGCATACGGAATCTCGGGGGCAGCTCTTTTCAGAGGTTGAGACGGAAAACAATGACGTTTCCCGGAGCTACACGGACTTTTTTCCCAATGTGGGGTTCTCTTATGACGACCAGAAAAAACACAGTTTCAGCCTCAATCTCGGGCGACGTATCACCCGCCCTGTTTACCAGGATCTGAACCCCTTCGAACGGCCCAACAGCCAGTTGGTGATCTGGAAAGGGAATCCTTTCCTGAATCCAAATTACATTATGAATTATCAGGGATCCTATGCCTACAAACAGAAATACATCTTAACTGCTTACTATAGTGAGACCACAGATTTCTTTTCCCGGATCGTGGAAACCACCGGCGAGGAAACTACACAGGTCATCCCCAGGAATATGGAAAAAGCAACCAATTTGGGTGCATCCCTGAGTATCCCACTAAAGATTACAGAACACTGGGATATTTTATTCTTTGCCAATGTATTTGAGGAAACCTACCGTGGCGATGTAGAAAGCACCTTTATCGACATCTCCAACTGGCAATGGGATTATCGCATACAAAACATCATTAACCTCCCTTCGGATATTCTACTGGATATTACGTTTACGCAGCGGAGCAGGTGGATCTGGCGTGGGTCTGTTTTTATACAGGGCACAGAGGGGCTTAGCTTTGGCATCCGAAAAGACTTCTTCGATAAGAAGTTGCAAGTACGTATTACCGGAGCCGATATCCTGCGCACCCAAAGTGACCTGTCCTATACCTCAGATTATGGCGGCATAGACCTCGATGGGGTTTATACCGCAGACAATAGGCGTTTTGGAATGGGTTTGACTTACAATTTCGGTGGCAAGAAAACCGAAAGCAAAAAGTCTAAAGGGGCACTGGATGAGGAATTAAGACGCATTCAGAACTGAGACTAAGCCCTGGGCCGATATTGATCCCTTAGATGAAGGAACAAAAAAGGTAGTGTCAGATGGATACAAGATCTTATATGATTCCCATGAAATTCTTTACAGACTGCTGCAAGAGGTAGATACAATTCCATAAATTCGCGAATATTTGCTTATTCAACAGAGATTTAATTGTACTTATGAGTAAAAGATCCTTAGGACTTTTAGTTTCCCTGATCATTTTTGGGCTTAGTCTTTATTTGCTGGTTACCGGATCTTCAATTTTGTTGCTTTCCCTGTCTGATTCCAGCAACATCCCCCTGGGAACTTTCACCACCTGGCTTGGGATGATTGCACTTCCCTTCCTCTTCTATTTTACTATGAACAGACTTAGGGAACCTGAATCCAAAACCGATAGGGTGTTTGCCTTTCTCCTTAAAATACTAATTATTCTGGCCGTACTTTGGATACCGATCAGCTACCTATTGTCAGGCAACATGTCGAATACCTTTACGGAAAAAGCTGAATTTCAAGGGGGACAATTGGCCATGAAGATATTTTGGTTTAATTCGTACTTCACTGTAGCTGCACCCATTGTTCTGGCTATGTTCTTGGGAGTGTACTCCCTCTTCAGGAAAAGGTCCAAGAAATAAGCTGAAGTAAACAAGTGCCAGCGGTTTTTTATTCTTAAGATTTCCTGAACAAGTATTATGTTCTGAAGGCTTATCCTTAATTTTAGCGGAAAACTTGCCATGAAGAGCTTATTCCAAATACTGCTGCTTGCCGTACTTGCTTTCCCATTATCCGGTTGCAATTCACAACAAAGATCCGATGATCATTATACCTATAAATCCGGAGACTGGAACGGCATTGGAAAGTGGTATATGGGTCGTGAGATTGCTCGAGTCATGGGATACCAGGGCATGAGCTGGCTTGAACGCCCGGAAAGGGAGCAGGAGGAACAAACCTCCCTGCTGCTAAAGAACATGGAAATTGAAGAGGATGATACCATTGCCGACATAGGTGCCGGGTCTGGTTACCATGTATTTAAAATGGCCGCACTGTCAGAGAAGGGGCTTGTCTATGCTGTGGACATACAGGAAGAAATGCTGGCAGAGATCGATCGGAAAATTGAGGATGGAGGAGTTAACAATGTTCGGCCTGTAAAAGGAAGCGAAAAAAGTGTGAATCTGCCTGAAAATTCTGTGGACAAAGTTCTCATAGTGGATGTGTACCATGAAATTAGCTTCCCCAAGGAGTTAATGGCCTCGCTCTATGACGCAATGCGTTCAGATGCCAAATTATACCTCATTGAATACCGGGCAGAAGATGCCACCGTCCCCATTAAGAAAATTCACAAAATGTCTGAAAAACAAGCAGTAAAGGAAATGAAGGCTGCGGGCTTCAGACTTCAGGAGAACATTGCGAATTTACCCTGGCAACACTGCATGGTTTTTGTAAAAGAATGAAATCTAAACCTGTAGAATTTTCTTCAGGTGATGTATCTTAGTCTTTAGCATAAAATGCTCATGAAAAAGTTTCTGATCTTACAGATGCGCCCGGAAGATGCCACCGCTGATAGCGAGTTTGAAGCTATTTTACGAGTGGGAGGCCTGAAGCGTGAAAAGGTACATCGTATTCGGCTGGAAAAAGGCACTCCGGATATCAATCTTGATGACTATTTGGCCATTATAGCCGGAGGAAGTCCCTTTGATGTTAGCGCACATCCTGATGCAAAGAGTGAAACTCAAAAAAATATAGAAGTCTTTTACCATAAATTGTTCGAAAAAATTATTCCCTCAGACTTTCCTTTTCTGGGTTGTTGTTCCGGCAACGGATTGCTAGGCCAATACTGCGGTGTGCCAATCTCCGGCAGGTACGCTGAGCCCATCGGAAGTGTAACGATTTCCATTACGGATGAGGGTGCAAAGGACCCACTTCTGGAAGGACTGCCATCGAGCTTTATAGCAAGAGTGGGGCACAAAGAAGCCTGTGACACCATTCCCAGTGATGCAGTACTGCTGGCTACTTCTGAACCTTGCCCGGTGCAAATGTTCAGGATTAAAAAGAACATTTATGCAACGCAATTTCATCCGGAAGCTGATGCCAATGAGTTTATCGTTAGAATTGAGACCTATAAAAACTATGGGTATTTTCCTCCGGAAGAAGCTGAAGACCTTATTAAAACTGTAAAAAAAATAAAAACCCTGGTGCCCAAGCAGATCCTGAAGCGCTTTATAGCAGCATATAAATGATACCTTTGTTTTTGTTTTGATCAATTCTACAATGAAAAAATGGCTTGGCTTTTTGCTCATCGGGCTCATGGCTTCCTGCCCCGGGCAGCAAAATATAGAGGAGATGCTGGATCTTTACAACAAAGAATCCGTACCCTATATACAGGTTTCTGAACTGGCCAAAGAAGGCGAATTAACCCTTTTGGATACCCGGGAAAGCGAGGAATTTAAAGTGAGTCATTTGGAGAATGCTAAATGGGTAGGTTATGATCAATTCGATATAGACCTATTCCTTTCCCGATACCCGGATAAAAATAAGCCATTGGTGGTTTATTGTTCCATAGGGGTTCGTTCCGAAGACATAGGCGAGCAACTACTGGAGGCTGGATATACAAACGTACAAAACCTGTATGGCGGAATATTCGAATGGAAAAACAAAGGATATCCTGTAGTAGACACTCAGGAAGAAATAACAGAAAAAGTACATGCATACAGTAAGTATTGGGGTAAGTTGCTGACTAATGCAGAGAAAGTGTATGCTCCATAATTACTATAAATTGAGAAAGGATAACCTACTACTCATATTCACCAGAAATCCTGAATTGGGTAAATGTAAAACCCGACTTGCGGCAGTAATCGGAGATGAAAGTGCTCTGGAAATCTATGAATTCTTGCTGGCCCGTACCGCTGAAATAACGAAGGATCTTAAGGCAGATAAAGCAGTATTTTATTCGAAAACAGTAGTAGATCAAGATCTTTGGGACTCCAGGGATTACTACAAAAAACAACAAGAGGGTCAGGACCTGGGAGAGCGCATGCTTAATGCCTTTAAGTGGGGTTTTGAGCAGGGGTACCAAAAAATCCTGATTATTGGCAGCGACTTGTACGACCTCAGCTCTAAGGACCTGGATGAGGCCTTTGAGACCCTTGACAATAATAGTTTTGTGGTGGGCCCGGCTTCCGACGGGGGGTATTACCTGCTCGGGATGAAAAAGCTTAAAAAAGAGCTTTTTCAGGATAAGCCCTGGGGGAAGGAATCGGTTTTGGAGGATACCTTATACGATCTACAGGACGAAACTGTTCATCTCCTTGAAGTCAGAAATGATGTAGACCGCTACGAAGACATAAAAGATATTGATGTATTCCAGAAATTTTTAAAGAAAACGCATGACCAGTAAACAATTACAGGAATCTGTTGCCTACCTGAAGAAAAAAGGATTTGATAATCCGGAGATCGGGATTGTCCTGGGGTCTGGATTGGGCCAGATGGTAGATGAGATTGAATCGCCAATAGTTGCCCATTATCACAACATCCCATTCTTTCCACTGGCAACGGTGGAGTTCCATTCAGGAAAACTGATCTACGGCACCCTTATGGGTAAAAAGGTAGTCCTGATGTCAGGCCGGTTTCATTTATACGAAGGCTACGACTTTACAGACGTAACTTATCCCATCCGGGTGATGCGCCTGCTGGGTGTGCAGAAGCTTTTTGTCTCCAATGCAGCCGGGGCGGTTAACCTGGATTTCAAAAAAGGGGATATCATGCTGATCGAAGACCATATTAACCTGCAAGGGGGATCGCCACTGGCCTTTAAAAATGTGGCCGAATTCGGAGATCGTTTTGTAGATATGAGTGAACCCTATGATGTGGAAATGAAGAAGAAACTGGTCCGAATAGCCAAACGGGAAAGTATTAGGCTACAACAAGGAGTCTATGCAGCGGTAGTTGGGCCACAACTGGAAACCAAGGCAGAATATCGTATGCTTAAGATTATTGGCGCTGATGCGGTTGGCATGAGCACAGTACCGGAAGTAATTGTAGCCAATCATTTACGACTACCCGTAATAGCGGTATCTGTTCTAACCGATGAATGTGATCCGGATAACTTACAAGCTGTCAATATCAAGGAGATCCTGGGAGTGGCAGAGCGCACCGAACCTAAAATGATACAACTTTTTAAAGAATTGATCCGAGAATTATGAGCTATTTAGAAACTACCAAACAAGTATATAAGGAAGCTGCACTCACCCCTGATATAGGGCTATGTTGTACCACTAACCCCGTATGGCAATTTCCGGGATTGTCTATCCCCAAAATTATGCAGGAAATGAACTATGGCTGCGGAAGCACTGTATCTGCCCAGGACCTCGTCAATAATCCCAAAGTCCTTTATGTGGGTGTGGGGGGAGGTATGGAGCTACTCCAGTTTTCCTACTTTTCGCGGCAGAAGGGTGGTGTAATCGGGGTAGACCCGGTTGAAGAAATGCTTCAGGCGTCCAGAGAAAACTTTAAAGTGGCCGAGGAAGAAAATGAATGGTTCCGAAGTGAATATGTCGATCTGGTAAAGGGTGATGCTCTTGATCTTCCTATCGAAAGTGGAAGTATTGATGTGGCAGCCCAGAACTGTTTGTTCAATATTTTCAAATCAGAAGATCTCAAAAAGGCCATAAGTGAAATGTATCGGGTTTTAAAACCCCATGGACGGCTTGTGATGAGCGATCCGGTTTGCGACACCCCAATGAACGAAACCCTTCGTAATGATGAGCGCCTGAGAGCCCTATGCCTCAGTGGTAGTATCCCCCTGAAAGAGTACATCAAAATGCTGACTGATGCTGGTTTTGGGACCATTGAAATTCGTGCGAGAAGATCCTACAGGGTCCTTTCACCCAACCACTACCCCACTGATGAACTTATCCATATAGAATCTATAGAAATAGCAGCGATTAAAGATCCCATGCCCAAAGACGGCCCCTGTGTGTTCACCGGAAAAACAGCCATTTATTATGGGGATAAGGAATTCATAGATGATGGGAAAGGACATGTTCTTGTACAAAATCAACCCATAGCCGTATGTGATAAAACCGCCGCTGCTCTGGCAGGGGTTGATGGGCAGATCCATATCAGTGACAGCACCTGGCATTACAATGGAGGTGGGTGTTGTTAGTGCAAGGCTCTGAGGATACAATTGAACCACGAGTATATCATATTTATCAATGATCAGGAAAGGAAGCATCATTTTTCATGTATGGATACTACTTGCAGTGTCCTGCTGTCTTAGTCTATCCGCTCAGCTTCCTGTCAATAAGGTAAAAACCATTGGCCATAAGCAATGGGACAGCCTCCTGGAACAATATGTAGATAAGCAGGGGAATGTAAATTATAAGGCTTTCCATAAAGACCAGGATGCTCTGGACAGTTACCTGGAGCATCTGGCAGAGCAAGAAGCTCAGGATAATTGGTCTAAATCAGAAATTTTAGCTTTTTATATCAACCTGTATAATGCTGCAACAGTCAAACTAATTTTACAGAACTATCCTATAAAAAGTATTCGGGACATTAAACAGCCCTGGAGGAGGAATTGGATTCGGGTCGGTGAAGAAGTGCTGTCACTGAACCAGATTGAACATAAAATCCTCAGGAAAATGAACGAACCGCGCATTCATTTTGCGCTTAACTGTGCTTCGGCCTCCTGTCCGAAACTACTCAATACTGCCTTTAAGGCAGCAACCTTAGAGGAACAATTGGATAAAGTAACCCGGGAATTTATTAATGACCCTGGGAGAAATGAGATTAATACTGACAGAATCGCCCTATCAGCCTTATTTAAATGGTACAAAAGTGATTTCACCGGGGAAAGCTCCTTGCTCAATTATATAAACCGTTACACCGACCAATCTATTTTGGCAGATGCCAAGGTAAAATACCTTAAGTACGACTGGAGTCTAAATGAACAGTAATCCACGGCGCATAAGTGTAATTGTTCCGGTTCTTAATGAGCAGGAACTGGTCATACCCCTTGAGGAAACTATTAGGAGAGCAACTACGGCAGATGGAGTGCTTGAAATTATCTATGTGGACGGGGGAAGTTCAGATAATACGGTTTCACAGGCAGCTATATTGGATGCACAGGTGTTGGAATCGGCCAAAGGCCGGGCAAAACAAATGAACCTTGGAGCCCGGGAAGCAAAAGGTGATATCCTGTACTTTCTTCATGCAGATACCCTACCTCCTTTCGGTTTTGACCAGGCCATTATCAATGCTGTGGATGCCGGTATGGAAGCCGGGTGTTTCCGAATGAAATTTGATAGTAGCAGTCGCTTTCTTTCCTTTTTTGCCTGGTTTACCCGCTTTAACTACAAGCTATGTCGGGGAGGTGATCAGTCCCTTTTTATAAAACACAGTCATTTCAATGATCTGAGAGGGTTTGATGAGAATTATCAGGTATATGAAGATCTTGAATTCATTGGAAGGCTTTATCAAAAAATGAAGTTTAAAGTACTTCCTCAATATGTGTTAACCTCTGCGCGTAAATACGAACAAGTAGGGAAATACAGGCTACAATATCATTTTGCGGTTATCCATCTAAAAAACTACCTGGGGGCCTCTCCTGAAGCTATTTACGCCTATTACCACCGGTATATACTGAGCTAAGCGAGTTAAAAGGTCTTGTAAAACAATCGTATGATTTCCTCTGCCGGCTTATTTTGAGGGGTAAAGCGGTTATCCTGATCCCCGCCGGCTCGGTCATGATGTATAAACCACTTCCAAACAAACCCTCCTGCAAACCAGTCTTCGGACCAGAATTCTTCGAATATGGCCTTTTTTGCATTTACCTGCCCCTCCAGGTTAACCGCCTGTTCATTGCGATCTACCAGCCAGGGTTTCTTTGCTGTATAATCCATACTTCGGTAGCCAAATTCCGTAAAGAGAATAGGTTTGCCTGTCTCCTGAGCTATTTCCTCAATCTTGGTTTTCCAGGGTTTCCAGCCAGCTTTAAGGACTTCTACAGAAGGTGTTTTTTCTTCGGAAAGGGGGAAATAGGCATCAATTCCCACAAAATCCAATAGGGGCCAAAAGGGGGTTCTTTTATATTCGTCCCAATTGGCAGCATAGGTAAGGCTGCCTTTGTAAATGTTTCGGATTTTGCCCACTAGCTGATTCCAGAATTCCGGTCGCGCTTTGATAAACTCCTCCAGTTCTGTTCCTATACAAAAAATTTCCACTCGGGTATCCTGTGCCAGTTGCGCGTAGGTCAGGATAAATTTTTCATAGGATGCTTCCAGGATCTGCCAATCTTCCTCGGAAGCCATCTTCAGGCCTCCTGTAAATTCGCCCCGCCAGATCCAGATCTGGGGTTTCAGCATAATTTTCAGTTTGTTTTTCCTTAACAGTTCAATATACTGTTTGGCTCCCTGTCTGGTCTCCCCAAACCACTGCCGGTCTGTATCGAAAATGATTTCCGGTGAAGAAAGATTGCGGATAAAGCCAAAAGGCATAACCGCCGCATGGTCTGCAAACACATCCAGAACGGCTTCAACATGATCCTGAGAAGCCTCATCCCTGGAAGCCACAAAACTGACCCCGTTTATTTTGCCAACAAACTGACTGCTGCACGACATATGCAGTATAAAAACTAAAAGTAGTGCCGCCTTTTTCATACTTTACCTGAGGATTACGATCAAATTTAGGAAATCAAAAAAAAACATAAAGTTAAAATTAGCCTTGGCGTTAAGTTCTTAACTTTAGGATCGACGAATAATTGGCAACCGCAAGACGGCATGGAACATATCATCATTATTGGCAATGGAATAGCTGGGGTAACGGCCGCACGCCATATCCGCAAACATTCAGACCGGAGGATTACCATCATTTCAGCAGAGACAGATTATTTCTTTTCCAGAACCGCCCTGATGTATGTCTACATGGGTCATATGAAATTTGAGCATATCAAACCCTACGAGGATCATTTCTGGGCTAAAAATCATATTGAACTGGTCCGGGGTTACGTGACCCGGGTAGATCCGGTAAAGAAAACGTTAACCTTAGGCAATTCAGGTGATTTTATATATGACAAGCTTATTATTGCCACCGGTTCTAAACCAAATAAATTTGGATGGCCCGGGCAGGATCTTGGCGGGGTACAGGGATTGTATTCCAAACAGGATCTTGACCTGCTGGAAAGCAATGCTCCTGATAACCAGGTTTGCAAGCGCGCGGTAATTGTTGGAGGAGGCCTTATTGGTATTGAATTGGCAGAAATGCTAAGCACACGGAACATACCAGTTACCTTCCTGGTCCGTGAAAAGAATTTCTGGGACGGTGTTTTGCCAGATGGGGAAGCCCAAATGATCAATGAACACATCCGGGAACACCATATTGACCTGAGGCTTCAAACCAATCTTGTGGAAATCATCCCTGACGATAATGGTAGAGTAAAGGCCGTGGGGACCGATAAAGAAGATACCATTCCCTGCAACCTTGTTGGACTTACTCCTGGGGTTACCCCAAACATTGGCTTTTTGCAGGATTCTGGAATTGAAACAGCACGCGGTGTACTGGTAAATCGATATTTGGAGACCAGTCAGGCAGATATCTACGCCATTGGAGATTGCGCCGAACAAAGGGAAGCCATAGACAGAAGACGCCCCATAGAGGCAGTATGGTATACAGGCCGGATGATGGGCGAGACTGTAGCACAAACTATTTGCGGAAATCGCATCCCCTACAATCCCGGGCATTGGTTTAACTCTGCCAAATTCTTCGACATTGAATATCAGACCTATGGCTGGGTCTTTAGTAATCGTAATAAATCCGCCAACGAACTACATTTTCACTGGAGGCATCCGGAAGAAAAAATATGCGTCACCCTTGCCTATGATAAAGACAGTCGTAAATTTTTGGGGATTAACACCTTCGGAATCCGGATGAGACATGAGGTCTTTAACCGCTGGCTTAACAAAGAACGAACAATAGACCATGTAATGGAATATCTGGTTGATGCTAATTTTGATCCCGAGTTTTACCAGACTTATGAAAGGCAGATCCTGGACCTTTATAATCAACAAATGGGAACACAAATTAAACCGGCTAAAAAAAGTCTGAAGCGAATTTTTCAACTGGGCTAATTCGATCTAACCAATAAATAAGAGCATAATGAGTTCATTTGATAAAAGCATGGCCCTGACAGGACAACCACCTAAGGCCTTATCGCTAACACAACGCATCTCCACCCTTGTTGGATTCTCAGGACTGGCTATCCTTTTGCTTGCTGCCTTTGGGGTCGACTTCCCTAATAAAGGCCTCTGGATGAGTTTATCCATACTGATGATATTGGGAGGTGTAATTTGGTATACTGTTCTCAGCTACGGACAGAAAACAAAGGGGATTAAAAATGACGGGGTTTGGTTCAAGTCTATTTCCAGCATGGGGTTCTGGGGATGGATGGCCGGTATAGCCATAACTACATTTTATATTGTCCTCTATTTCTTTCCGGAATTCCTTGGCCTGGTTAAAGGAAGTAAAAACACAGGGGTTATTGCCTTGTTTGATCCATTAAGCAGGGCGTTAAGTGGCAATCCAGCGAGTCAGTGGTTTGTTTACGGCACGCTTTACACCCTGGCAATATTAGCCTTTGGTGTTAAATTTATTTGGAAGTACCGGCATAACCGATACGAAATTATTCGAACCATAAGTGTGATGTTCTTCCAGACGGCATTTGCCTTTATCATTCCGGAAATTATGGCCAGGCTAAATGGTTCCATTCCCTATTACGACCTGAAGAATATATGGCCACTTAATTACTATAATTTTGAACGCTATCGGATAAATGGGTTTATCAGTTCTGGTGATATTGGTCTGGCCTTGCTCATTTTCGGAATACTGTCGGTTTTTGTTATTTCTCCTATTCTGACTTATCGCTATGGAAAGCGTTGGTACTGTTCCTGGGTTTGCGGATGCGGGGGCCTGGCTGAAACTGCAGGGGATGCCTTCAGGCAGCTCAGTGACAAAACCATTAAGGCCTGGAAGATCGAACGCTGGGTAGTTCACAGTATTGTCGTTTTTGTTACCCTGATGACCACAGCGGTGATTTACTCCTATTTGGGGAATGATACCAGTAAATACTGGCTTACCAAAAGCAGCTTTTTAATAGGGGTTACACTCCTGCTCACCCTGGTATTTGGGTGGGCGATGCTTTTTAAACGAAAACAACTTCAAAAGGATGCACAATACGGAGCTATAGGTTATTTTATAATAATCATTGCTCTTATTGGCTTGCATCAGTTTAGTGGTGAAGGGAATATTTTCCTTTTTAAATCTGAGACGCTCCGGAAATCATACGGGTTTCTGATTGGCAGCATCTTTTCCGGCGTAATCGGAACGGGTTTCTATCCCATCTTTGGGAATCGGGTATGGTGCAGGTTCGGATGTCCTATGGCCGCTATCCTTGGTTTTCAACAAAAATTGTTTTCCCGTTTCCGCATAACTACCAACGGAGGGCAATGTATTTCCTGCGGAAACTGTTCCACTTATTGTGAAATGGGTATCGATGTGAGGGCTTATGCCCAAAAAGGGGAAAACATTGTTAGATCAAGCTGCGTGGGGTGCGGAATCTGCTCTGCCGTTTGTCCCAGGGGCGTACTTAAACTGGAAAACGGACCCCTTGAAGGCCGCATTGAAGCCAATCAGGTGTTGTTGGGTAATGATGTAGACCTTATGGATCTTGTCAATAGCAAATAGCGCTTTTCCCGATTTGCGAACCCAGGCCGGAAGATAATTCCTACTTTTGTGCCTTTCGAAATTCACCCCCCTTTGGGACATGCATGATATTCGTGTTATCATACCGGCCTTCAACGAGGAAAAATCCATTGCTAAAGTAATTGGAGCAATCCCTGAGACAGTAAATGAAATTATTGTAGTAAATAATAATTCCACAGACGAAACTGCCTTAGTAGCCCGCCAAGCAGGGGCTACCGTCTTAACCGAAACCCAAATGGGCTACGGATATGCCTGCTTGAAGGGATTAAATTATGTGCAGGAACAATCCAAAACCCCTGATATCATCGTATTTATCGACGGAGACTATTCAGATTATCCGCAGGAACTTCCCAAAGTGGTTGCTCCTATTTTAGAAGAAGGTGCGGATTTTGTGATAGGGGCCCGGGTAAAATCCCTGAGGGAAAAAGGCTCAATGACACCTCAACAGGTGTTTGGTAACTGGCTGGCCACCTTCCTCATGAGAATCTTATACGGAGCCAAATTTAGTGACCTGGGACCCTTTAGGGCTATTCGTTACGAAAGGCTCCTGGAATTGGAAATGCAGGACAAAACCTACGGCTGGACCGTGGAGATGCAATTGAAGGCGATTAAGCATCGTTTGGCATATGTCGAAGTACCAGTGCGTTACAAAAAAAGAATAGGCATCTCTAAAGTGTCAGGTACTGTAAAAGGTACTATATTTGCCGGCATAAAAATATTGGGTTGGATCATTAAATACGGTTTTAAATAATATGGGACTCACAATTTCTTACATTGTCATTGCGATTTATAGTATCGCCCTGATCCTGATTTTTCTGTATAGTCTTGCCCAGTTAAACCTGCTGGTAAACTACCTCAGCAATAAAAGACGTAACCAGGAAGCTCCTAAATTTAATTTATTGGATCCCAAGGAAATCCCCTTCGTGACCATCCAGCTTCCCATCTACAACGAAGAGTATGTTGTGGAACGCCTACTGGACAATATTGCTAAAATTGAGTACCCCAAAAGCAAACTGGAAATCCAGGTTCTGGATGATTCCACAGACGATTCTGTAACTGAAACGGCAGGCCGGATAAAGGCCTTGCAAGACACAGGTCTTGATATTCAACATATCTGCAGGGAGAATCGTGAGGGCTTTAAGGCAGGAGCCTTGAAAGAGGGTCTTAAAATAGCCAAGGGTGAATTCATTGCCATATTTGATGCAGATTTTCTTCCGGATAGTGATTGGTTGAAAAAGACAGTGATCTATTTCAAGGATAAAGAAATCGGTGTGGTGCAAACCCGATGGGGGCATATTAACCGTGATTATTCTACCCTAACACGTATTCAGGCATTTGCTCTGGATGCTCATTTTACCCTGGAACAGGTAGGACGAAATTCTAAGGGACATTTCATCAACTTTAACGGTACTGCTGGAATCTGGAGGAAAGCATGTATTCTGGATGCAGGTAACTGGGAAGGAGATACATTAACAGAAGATCTGGACCTTAGCTATCGCGCTCAATTAAAGAATTGGAAGTTTAAATATCTAGAAGACGTTGAAACCCCTGCTGAATTACCTGTGGTAATAAGTGCAGCCAGATCCCAGCAATTCCGCTGGAACAAGGGTGGGGCCGAAAACTTCAGGAAAACGGTCCTAAGTGTTATTACGTCTAAAAATATACCCTTCAAAACAAAATTTCATGGCGTTATGCACCTGCTGAATAGCAGTATGTTCCTATGTGTATTCCTCGTGGCCTTGCTTAGTATCCCTATGTTGTATATTAAAAATAGTTTTGGCCATATGGGATGGATTTTTGAGGCAACCAGCTTCTTCATTGTCAGTACCATTATACTTTTTATCTGTTACTGGTTTACTTATCGCAGTATACAAGGCAGTAGTTTTGATCATTTTGTAGATTATATCAAGCTGTTTTTCACTTTTTTCTCCGTGGCACTGGGATTCTCCCTGCACAATACCGTTGCGGTGCTTGAAGGACATATGGGCAAGCGCAGTGAATTTGTACGAACGCCAAAATTCAACATCAATAACATTACGGACAGCTGGAAAGGCAATAAATACCTTACCAAAAAGCTATCACCCAACATGATTCTGGAGTTTGGATTGATGCTTTACTTCCTCTTCGGAATGTACAGCGCTATTCCATTAAATGATTTCGGACTGTTCCCATTCCACCTTATGCTCTTCCTGGGATTTGGTTTTGTATTTTTTAAATCCCTTATGGCAAAGGCCTAATCATCCATTTTGATGGATTAAGGTGTCTTTTGTATTGGTACTGTTCAGCAATTTTTCAGTTATTTGCAGGAAGACTTAACTAACTGAACTTGCTGAAATCACTGCATAAATATTGGAATCTGCATAGGCTTCCTATACTGATCATCCTTGCTTCAGTTATCTTCTATTTTGTATTTGCGTATCAACTGGAACGGCAGGATTTTCCAAAACTTCTGGGACTATATCTGGCACTGTTCTTTTTTTGTTACAAACTAATCCAATTTGAAAAATGGAATTTCAGGCTTCTTCTCTTTGCCGGACTGCTATTTCGATTGGTTTTTCTTTGGGCAGAACCCAATCTATCTCAGGACTTTTACCGCTTTCTGTGGGACGGGCACCTTTGGCTTGAGGGCGGAAACCCATACCTCTACACCCCTGATGAACTGATGGTCACGGGAGCAAGCCAGATCCCAAATGCCTCAATACTACATGAAGGAATGGGTGAGCTAAGCGCGAGGCACTATAGCAATTACCCGCCCTTAAACCAGTTATTTTTTACCCTGGCCGCCATATGGGGAGGCAAGAGTATTATGGGAACCGTAATAGCATCAAGACTGATGCTTATTTTTGCTGACGTTGGTGTTTTCTACTTTGGGAAGAAGCTATTACTAATCCTTAACCGTTCGCCGCATCTGATATTCTGGTATTTTCTCAATCCCTTGGTAATAATCGAACTTACAGGCAACCTACATTATGAAGGTCTGATGCTGTTATTCTTTATCTGGGCTATCTATTTGCTTGCCATCAACCAATGGATATTCGCCGCCCTGCTATTTGGGGCTTCCATCTCTATAAAATTGATTCCTTTACTCTTCCTGCCCTTATTCTTTAAAAATCTTGGATGGATTAAAAGTCTTGCTTTTTATCTGTTGGTTTTCCTGGCAGTAGCAATTACCCTCATCCCTTTCTATACCCCAGAATTTTTCTCAAACTACACCGCTACCCTACAACTCTGGTTTTCAAATTTCGAATTCAATGCCAGTATATTTAACCTCACTAAAGCAATAAGTGCACAATTTGAGGTAAGGTCATGGGAGCTTATCAAGGTTTATGGTAAAATAACCCCCTTAATCACATTAGCAGTGTTACTTCTACTAAGCTTCTTAAGGAAAAAAAGAACGCTTTCCGTATTGCTCGAGAATATGCTCCTGGTTATATGCCTCTATTATTTTATGTCCTCCGCAGTACATCCCTGGTATGTTATTTTTCCCTTGTTTTTGGCACTATTCACGGATTATCGCTTCTCCATCCTTTGGTCTGCACTCGTAATTTTGAGCTACTCCGCCTATATGCAACCGCAGATCAGTGAATCCATGTTACTGCTGTCAATTGAATATCTTTTAGTATTTGGATTCCTGGGGTATGAATTTTTCAGATACAGGTCGCATAAACCCTTAATTCATAAAAATTAAGAGGGCTTCTTTGTCAGTTCAACATATTTTGTACATTTGGTGAAGCATGAAAAACAATGCCAACATATCGGTTTTCCTATACGGCGTCTTTCGTCCGTTCTTTTCGCCTCGCAGCCGTCGCCCGTAAGGGTGTAATTATGTTATGGGAAATAGGTGAGTCCATTTCCGCAAAATCTTCCGATCCTTTTTAGTTTTAAGTTCAAATCGAAAAGCAATGAAAATTGTAATTGCTAACGAATCTCATATAAAGTACGCTCAGATCATAAGCGATACCATTACGGAATCTGCAAAAGTTAGGGGTACCGGGATTGCCCGGCGTACACCGGAATATATCATCAAACGATTACAGCAGGGCAACGCGGTAATTGCGCTGGATGATGGCAATTTTGCCGGATTTTGCTATATCGAAGTGTGGGGCCATAAGAAGTTTGTGGCCAACAGTGGACTTATAGTCCATCCGGATTATCGCAAACAGGGCCTGGCCAAAAAGATCAAGAAAGCCATCTTTGAGCTTTCTAGAAAAAAATTCCCGGGGGCAAAGATTTTTGGGATTACTACCGGTCTGGCCGTAATGAAAATGAACTATGAACTCGGTTACAAACCGGTGACATTCTCTGAGCTTACGGATGATCCCCAATTCTGGAAAGGTTGTCAGACCTGCAAGAATTTTGACGTCCTTACACGTACGGATCACAAGATGTGCCTCTGCACAGGGATGCTTTTCGATCCGAATGACAAAACCAAGATCAAAAAATCCAAACGGACGGGAAAATCGATACAATCCTTGAAAAAAATCAAGACCAACCTGTTCTCAAAAAAAGACGAAAAATGAAAAAATTGGTATTAGCCTATAGTGGCGGATTAGATACTTCGTACTGTGCCCTCCACCTTTCCAAAGAAGAAGGATACGAGGTGCACGCCGTTACTGTAAATACTGGGGGATTTACTGAGGAGGAGGTATCTGATATAAAACAGAAAGCGCTAAACTTAGGCGTAAAGACTTATAAGTCCATTGATGCCGTTGACACTTTCTATGATAAAGTAGTTAAATACCTGGTTTATGGAAATGTCTTGAGGAATAACACCTATCCTCTTTCGGTAAGTGCAGAGCGCATCGTTCAGGCCATGGAGATCGTCTATCATGCAAAAGCCATAGGGGCCAGCAGTATTGCCCATGGAAGTACGGGTGCTGGTAATGATCAGGTGCGTTTCGATATGATCTTTCAAATACTGGCACCTGAAATAGAGATTATCACGCCTATTCGCGACAAACAACTCTCACGGCAAGAAGAAATTAGCTACCTGCAGGAACAGGGTATTGACTATTCCTGGGAAAAGGCAAAGTACTCGATAAACAAAGGGCTTTGGGGCACCTCCGTGGGTGGGGATGAAACACTTAGTTCTAACCGGGCATTACCCGATGAGGCTTTTCCTAGCCCTCTGAAAGCACAAGATCCTCAAAAAATAAGCTTAAGCTTTAAAAAAGGTGAGCTATCTGCAATGAACGGTAAATCGGGAAGCCCGGTTGAAATAATTGAAAAACTTAATGAACTGGCATCCCAATATGCCATTGGCCGCGATATTCATGTAGGCGATACGATCATTGGTATTAAAGGCCGAGTGGGGTTTGAAGCCGCCGCACCCTTAATCATAATTAAAGCACATCACCTTTTGGAAAAACACACCCTGAGTAAATGGCAACAATACCAGAAAGAACAATTGGGTAATTTCTACGGCATGTTATTGCATGAAGGAAACTACCTGGATGAAGTGATGCGTAATATTGAAGTATTTCTTGAGGATACCCAGAAAAATGTCAGCGGTGACGTCTTCATTAGCCTGCATCCTTACCGATTTACACTTGAAGGGATCTCTTCAGAACACGATCTGATGAACGCCTCCTTTGGGAGTTACGGAGAATGGAATGAAGGATGGACGGCTAACGATGCAAAAGGATTTATAAAAATCCTTTCCAATCCCGGTAAAATTACAAACCATGTAAATCAGAATAATGATTAGGGTAGGAGTTATAGGAGGATCCGGATACACGGGTGGAGAGCTTCTCCGTTTGCTTGTTAATCATACTGAAGTACAGCTCTGTTTTGTTTTTAGTAGAACACGGGCTGGAAAGCCTGTTTCCACTGCTCATCCAGACCTTCTGGGATTAACAGACCTCTCATTTAGCGGAGAGATACAGCCCGATGTAGACTTGGTATTCCTTTGCCTGGGGCATGGAAACAGCAGAAAATTTATATTAGAACACCCATTTAGTTCGCACACAAAAATTATTGACCTGAGCAGAGATTTCAGACTCATTGAAGACCGTTCTCTTAATGGGAAATCTTTCGTCTATGGACTTCCGGAATTGAACAAAAAGCAAATTCAGCAGGCCAGTTACATTGCGAATCCCGGTTGCTTTGCTACAGCTATTCAGTTAGCACTGCTGCCCCTGGCCAGTAAGGGACTGCTGTCTGGTGATGTGCATGTAAATGCAACAACAGGCAGCACCGGAGCCGGGGTAATCCCATCAGAAACCACACATTTCAGCTGGAGAAACAACAACATTTCCTGGTATAAACCATTTAAGCATCAACATTTGGATGAAATCAACCAAAGCCTGGATATGGAACAGACAAATCGCGGGCCTTTGCTATTCCTTCCTATTCGGGGAAACTTCAGCCGGGGTATTTTTGCCACGGCTTATACGCGGTATTCGGGTGATCAGGAATCCATTCTTGATCATTTTAAAGCTTACTACCAAGAAGCTCCCTTTACACAAATCAGTGAAAGTCCTGTATTTCTGAAACAGGTAGTCAATACCAACCAATGCCATTTACACATTCACCTGGGAGAAGGCGTATTATTGGTCACCTCTGTGATTGATAATTTATTGAAAGGAGCTTCCGGACAGGCCGTGCAAAATATGAACCTCATGTTTGGTTTTCCGGAATCAGAAGGCCTTGACCTGAAAGCAGGCGTATTCTAACAATTGCCCCATCTTAATAACCTAACATAAAACAAGCGACATGAAAATAGCAATAATCGGAACCGGAAATCTGGGTAAATCCATAGCCAAAGGGATCCTGCACAGCAACGGGGCCACTCAAATGTATCTCACCAAAAGACACCCTGAAAGTATCCGAGATTTTGAAAAATACGGCAATGTCAAAGTCACTGCAGACAACAGGGAGGCAGTAAACAATTCAGATATCCTGATCTTCGCAGTGCAGCCAGGTCACTTCAGTGATATACTCGAGGAAACAAAGGATCTACTTACAGATAAGCATGTTATTATCTCTACCATTACAGGATTCAGTATAAGCAAGATTGAAAGCCTTATTGGAAAAGAGCATTTTATTATACGGAGTATGCCTAATACAGCGATTTCGGTCGGCAAGTCCATGACCTGCCTTTGCGGTAATGAAGCTGGTCAAAAACGAATAGAACTGGCGAAAGCCATTTTTAACCGGATGGGGCATTCCCTTGAGATTCCGGAAGAACAAATGCAGGCTGCCACTGTAATCTGTGCCAGCGGCATTGCCTTCTGGATGCGCCTGATACGGGCTACAACCCAGGGTGCTATACAACTCGGGTTTGATGCCCGGGAAGCTTCGGAGCTGGCTATGCATACCTGTGATGGGGCCGCTGGACTATTGATAGCCTCTGGCAACCATCCGGAACAGGAAATAGATAAGGTTACCACTCCCATGGGGTGTACCATTCAGGGGCTGAATGAGATGGAGCATCAAGGCCTATCTTCTTCCCTGATCAGGGGTATTGTGGCTTCATTTGAAAAGATCAATGAGTTCAAGACCAATTCATAGTATACAAACGGCTTAGGAAAATGAAAATATTTGATGTTTATCCGCTTTACAAAGTTACTCCGGTATCAGCCAGGGGTATCACTATTACGGATGATCAGGGAATAGAATATCTTGATTTTTACGGGGGTCATGCCGTTATATCCATTGGTCACTCGCATCCTACCTATGTAAAACGGTTAAAGTCGCAATTAGACAAGATGGGCTTTTACAGTAATTCTGTAGCTAATCCGTTGCAGGCAAGCCTGGCTGCAAAACTCACCAAAATGGCCCAGTGTGAACAATATCAGTTATTCTTGTGCAATTCGGGGGCTGAAGCGAACGAGAATGCTTTAAAATTAGCTTCTTTCCATACAGGTAAATCCCGGGTAATTGCCTTTCATAACAGCTTTCATGGGAGAACATCCGCAGCTGTTGCCGTCACGGATAATCCTAAGATCAATGCACCTCTGAACAGCCAACATCAGGTTACTTTTCTGGATTTTGATGATCAGGAATCCCTGAAAACCGAATTATCCAAAGGCGATGTGTGCGCGGTGATCCTGGAAGCCATTCAAGGCGTTGGCGGACTGGACCAGCCTTCACCCTCATTCTATCATTTCCTGGCTGATTGTTGTAAGAAATACAATGTAATGTTGATAGCTGATGAGGTACAATCGGGATTCGGGCGCAGTGGAAAATTCTTTGCATTCCAGCACTACAAGGTAGAGCCCGATATTATTAGCATGGCTAAAGGGATGGGAAATGGGTTTCCAGTAGGTGGGATTCTCATCCATGAAAAGATCAAGGCCTCTTTCGGTATCCTGGGAACCACATTTGGAGGCAATCACCTGGCATGTACTGCTGTACTGGCGGTACTGGAAGTCATGGAATCCGAAAACCTGATTGCTAATGCTGCTGCTTTGGAAAGCTATTTCAGGGAAGAAGCCGCCAGGATATCCCAGGTTAAGCGGGTAAAAGGACGTGGTCTAATGCTGGGCCTTGAGTTTGATTTTAAAGTGGCCAGCTTACGGGAAAAACTGATCTATGATTACCATATATTTACAGGTGGTGCAAAGGATAAATTTGTGTTGCGGATTCTACCCTCACTGGGCGTAACCCAGGATGAACTCTATAAGTTTTTTGTCGCTCTTAAAGCCGCTCTTTCATGAAACATTTTACCTCTGTTTTGGATATCCCCTCCCTGGAGGATTGGCTTAGCGAAGCAAAGGCTTTAAAGCAGCATCCTCGAAAGCATGTGCATTTGGGTGAAGGTAAAACGCTTGGGCTTTTGTTCTTCAATAATAGCCTGAGGACTCGTCTCAGTACCCAGAAAGCTGCATTGAACCTGGGGATGGATGTAATGGTGATGAATTTTGGAAAAGATGGCTGGGCATTGGAATTTGCTGATGGTACGGTTATGAATGGAAATAATGCCGAGCACGTTAGAGAAGCGGCCCGCGTAGTTTCTCAGTATTGCGATATTTTGGGGATCAGGGCTTTTGCCCAACTTCAAGACAGGGAATTTGATGAATCGGAACCGGTACTAAATGGATTCCTGGATCATGTTAGCATCCCAATTGTCAATCTGGAAAGTGCTCTGGAACACCCCCTGCAATCTCTGGCTGATGCACTGACGCTCGAGGAACATCGCACTAAAGCAAGACCCAAAGTTGTGCTTAGCTGGACACCACATCCCAAACCCCTGCCGCATGCTGTAGCGAATTCCTTCATCAAAATCATGCAGCGCATGCCGGTAGACCTCTCTATTGTGCATCCTGAGGGTTATGACTTAAATAAAGATATCGTTGGACCTACACCCGTATTATTCAACCAGGAAGAAGCACTGGAAGGAGCAGATTTTGTTTATGCCAAAAGCTGGAGCAGCTATCAGCACTATGGTCAGGTACTCACTGAGGATCCTGAATGGATGGTTAGCCTGGAAAAACTTAAGGGTGCAAAATTTATGCATTGCCTTCCTGTAAGACGAAATGTGGTGGTGGCAGATACGGTACTGGAAAGCAAACAATCACTGGTTATAGAACAGGCCAATAATCGAACCTATGCAGCCCAATTGGTTCTGAAGAAACTATTGGAACAATAATATATCATGACCCCAGAGCTGAGCATTGTTAAAATTGGCGGTAACGTTATTGAGAACCCAGGAGAATTACATCAGTTCCTTGAGCTTTTCAGTGCCCTGAAAACTCCTAAAGTGCTGGTTCATGGTGGTGGTAAAAAAGCAACAGAAGTTGGTCAAAAACTAGGATTCACTTCTAAAATAGTTGCCGGCAGGCGTATCACTGATCCTGACAGCCTGGACGTGGCCCTTATGGTATATGCAGGTCTGGTCAACAAAAAAATAGTAGGTAGCTTGCAGGCCATGAACTGTAACGCCCTGGGTTTAAGCGGTGCTGATGCTAATCTCATTCAGGCTTATAAAAGACCCATAACCAACATTGATTTTGGTCTGGTAGGAGACATTGAAGTAGTAAACGCTAAAGCTCTGAACAACTTTCTGGACATGGGTACGGTTCCCGTTTTTTGCGCCATAACACACGACCAAAAAGGGCAAATGCTCAACACCAATGCAGACACGATAGCTTCTGAATTAGCAATTGCGCTGAGTACAAAATTTAAGGTGACGCTGTATTATTGTTTCGAAAAACAGGGTGTCCTATATGATAAGGATGATGATAAATCTGTGATCCCGAATATCGATTGGCCTTTATATCAGGAACTAATATCAAAAAATGTTATATCAGATGGGATGCTACCCAAAATGGAAAACAGCTTCAGGGCTTTAAAATCGAAAGTAAAGCGCGTCTGTATTGGTAATACAAAAATGCTGCAATCGGCACCTGGACTGTATACAACCCTTACCTTATGAAAAGTGAAATTCAAATACTGACGGATAAAGCCCTTGAATTACTCAAGGAACTTATTTCCACCCCCTCCTTTTCAACTGAGGAAGAAAGGACCGCTGAAATCATTGTGCTATGGCTAAATGAATTTGGTATACCAGTGAAGAAATGGCACAACAATGTATATGCCTTCAATAAATACTTCGACCCTTCAAAACCGACGCTTTTACTTAATTCGCACCATGACACGGTAAAGCCTAACAAGGCCTATACCCGAGATCCTTTTCACCCACATATTGAAGATGGCAAACTCTACGGGTTGGGAAGCAATGATGCTGGTGGAAGCCTGGTATCGCTCCTGGCAGCCTTTGTTCATTTTTACAATTGGGAACACCTCAGTCACAACCTGATTGTGGCGGCTACTGCAGAAGAAGAGATAGCAGGTTCTAAGAGCCTGCGGGGTTTGCTTGCCCATTTACCAGAGATTGAGGTGGCCATAGTTGGGGAACCTACCTTAATGCAGTTGGCTGTAGCCGAAAAAGGACTGATCGTTTTTGATGCTGAAATCCGGGGAACACCTTCGCATGCAGCGCATCCAAATAACAATAACGCCATCTACAACAGTGTTGAAGTTCTGGAATGGTTTAAGAACTACAGGTTTGAAAGGGTTTCCGATGTGCTCGGAGAAGTAAAGCTCACTGTAACACAAATCAGTGGAGGCTCACAGCATAACGTGGTTCCTGCCAAAATAGATCTGGTAATCGATACCCGGGTTAATGATTGTTATTCCAATGAAGAAATTGCTGAAATCCTGGCAAGAGAAGCACCTTGCGACATCAAGCCGCGTTCACTACGCCTCAATTCCTCTTCGATTAGCCAAGACCACATGCTGGTGCAGTCCGGGATAGCATTGGGAAGAGAGACCTATGGCTCACCAACATTATCAGACCAGGCAGCCCTGGATTGCCAGTCGCTGAAACTTGGGCCAGGCGATAGTACACGTTCTCATTCTGCAGATGAATTCATCTATGTTCGTGAAGTTGAGGAAGGCATTCAACTCTATATTCAATTATTGAAAAAGTTTCTGGCAAAAGAAAAAACATCATAATTCGGGTCATACCGATATCACAACAAAATACCACAATATGAAACTATGGGATAAGGGGCAAAGCACAGATAAAAAAATTGAGGCATTCACGGTTGGAAAAGACCGGGAACTAGACCTGATCCTGGCTAAGTACGATGTGCAAGCATCTATGGCTCATGCACAAATGCTGGCAAAGGTAGGACTCGTTTCTGCCGAAGAAGGAGATGCTCTCCTAAAAGAACTCCGAGCAATAGCAAAATCAATTGACGAGAGTAAGTTTACCATAGAAAAGGATTTTGAGGACATGCACTCTAAAATAGAATATCTCCTTACGGAAAAACTTGGGGATACTGGTAAAAAAATACATACCGCTCGCTCCCGAAATGATCAGATCCTGGTAGCCATGCAACTTTATCTGAAGGATGAAATAGAGTCCCTGGAGAAGGCAGTATCCGACTTATTTAAACTATTGATTCAACTGGCAGAGACCCATCAATCAGTTCTGCTGCCCGGTTATACGCATTTACAAATTGCAATGCCTTCATCTTTCGGTTTATGGTTTTCCAGCTATGCCGAAAGCCTGATTGACGATGTCTATCTGCTAAAAGCAGCACAAAAGGTAACAGACCAAAACCCTATGGGAAGTGCAGCTGGTTACGGGAGTTCATTTGACATTGACAGGTCATATACCACGGACTTAATGAATTTTAAAACCATGAAGTATAATGTTATTGCTGCTCAAATGGGACGGGGCAAGGTAGAAAAGACCCTGTCTTTTGCAATAGCAAGTCTGGCTGGTACGCTGAGTAAGCTCGCTATGGATTGTTGTCTTTATATGAGCCAAAACTTTAGTTTTATTTCATTTCCCGATCAATTAACCACAGGAAGCAGTATCATGCCTCATAAAAAGAATCCAGACGTATTTGAACTGGTACGGGCCAATTGTAACGTATTACAGTCCCTTCCTAATACCCTGCTGCTGCTTACCAGCAACTTGCCCAGCGGATACCACCGCGATTTGCAATTATTAAAAGAAAACATGCTGCCTGCACTGGAGACCCTGAAAAGTTGCCTGGAAATCACAACTTTCAGTATGGAACAAATTGAAGTTAAAAAGGATATACTGGAAGACCCCAAATACGATTATCTCTTTAGTGTAGAAAACCTCAACGAACTCGTTAAACAAGGATTACCCTTCAGAGATGCTTACAGGAAACTGGGAGAAGAAATAGGTAGTGGAACGTACCAGCCCAACAAGAAAGTGGACCATACTCATGAAGGTAGTATAGGGAACTTGTGCCTGGAGCAGATTGCCCAAAAAATGGATCGGGCACTTGAAGGATAAGTTTAATTTTGGAGCAGGGGGATCTCTTAAAATTTTGTACTTTTCGTAGTACTAACCAATTATTAAAATGTTTGCACTCGTATACAGGTCAAGGGCCATTCCCGGTTTTGGCAGGGTACAAATACAGGAAATGCTTGAAAAGGCCCGTCCTTACAATTTAGAACAGGGTATTACCGGATGTTTGCTTTACCATCAGGGAGAGTTTTTACAATATCTTGAAGGAAATCAGATTCAAGTACTGCAGCTTTTTGACAAAATAAAAAATGACCAGCGACATACCGATATGGAGCTGATATCCCATGGTGAACGCCCCAAAAGGTGGTTTAAGGACTGGGAAATGGCCTTTGAAGACTTTTACGGAGATAATGACCAGATTGCCTATATGAAATTGCTGGTCGAAAACCACCTTGATGAATTAGGAGAAAGTATTTCTGATCCGGCGGTGAATTCCTTTTGGGAACATGTAAGCCGTATGCTAAGCGGGGATTTACTCGCTAATCCATGATCCCTTACTGAATCATATTTAGGTTGATTACTTCCTGAGCGGTGAGATGCCTCCAATGTCCACGAGGGAGGTCTTTTTTGGTCAGGCCTGCGAAAATAACACGATCCAATTTTATTACGTCATATCCCAGGTGTTCAAAAATACGTCTCACGATTCTGTTCCTTCCACTGTGTATCTTAATCCCCACTTCTCGCTTAGGTGCATTTTTGATATAGCTAACCTCGTCTACTACAACGGGACCGTCTTCAAGATGCAGTCCTTCCCTGATTGATTTCAAATCTTCCGAACTGAGGTTTTTATTTAACTCCACATGGTAGATTTTACGAACACCATGTTTGGGATGCGTAAGTTTTTTCGCCAGGTCCCCGTCATTGGTGAACATTAATAGTCCCGTGGTATTGCGGTCTAATCGGCCTACCGGAAGCAAACGAGCTTTCGATGCATTAGACACCAACTCCATAACGGTGCGCCTCCCACGCTCATCACTGGTAGTAGTGATGAAGTTTTTGGGCTTATTGAGCAGGATATACTCTTTCTTTTCAGGATTGAGAAGGCGGCCATCAAAACGTACAACATCCCCTGACTTTACCTTATGCCCCATTTCGGTTATTGGTTTCCCATTTACGGTAACATTGCCAGCAGCGATATAGGTATCGGCCTCCCTGCGGGAACAAACACCACTGTTGGCCACATATTTATTCAATCTGATAAGTCCAGAATCTGAAGCTTGCTTTGCTTGTCCACCCCGGGGCTTTGCTGAAGCCTTTGAAGGTTTTCGACCTCCTGGTTTGCCTTTATAGTTCTGACTTTTGGCTGATTTGTATTTCCCCCTGGATTTTTCCATTGCATTGAATTAAGGAGGCAAAGGTAAGCAATACTGTCGGTTCTCTCGATTTTAACGGGGATTATCCTCTTCAGTCTTTAAGGTGGTTTGCCTTTCCCGATTGAGATGAAGTTGCGTTATATCTGGCCTTGAATAATGCCCTGCGGGATCAAAATTTTGCCGTTCTTGATAGACCTTATTGATATCCAGGTTTGCATATTGTATTCCTTCATAATCTACTATGGGTTCCAGGATCCATTCTCCATCAGGTCCGGCTACACAGGAGCCTCCATTGGCCAGATTCACCGGCGTATTCTTTTGTAAAATATCGAAGTGTGGCGTGTCTTCTGGGAAGTCAGACTGCCGCATCAGCGAAGAAACCGAAATAACATAGCTGCGGGATTCCCTGGCAATAAACCGGGTAATATCTTGTGTATTGTTCAGGTTGCCCGGCCAAACAGCAACATGCAGATTTTCCCCCTGGGCATACAATGACGCTCTGGGCAAGGGCATCCAGTTCTCCCAGCAATTCAGTCCGCCCACAGTAAATTGTTTTAAGGGATGAGTTAGCAACCCATGACCATCACCAGGGGCCCAGGTTAAACGTTCATCGTAGGTGGGTTGTAGTTTCCTGTGAACGGATCCTATTTTACCGTTTGAATCAATGTAAACCAATGAGCAATACAAGCTATGACCTCCCCGATCTTTTGGTCGTTCAATAATACCCAGGTATACTGCCAAATTGAGCCTTGCAGCCAGATCACAGACCTGGTCAAGTTCTCCTGCCTCCAGGGTCACCGCATTGTGCATATAATGGGCATGCAATTCCTTATTTATCTTCAAATCCCAACCAGCACCGTTGGTGTAAGCCAGCCAAAACGGGTAACCAGGTAGAAAAGCCTCCCCAAAAACCAGCAATTCCGTTTTATTAGAGGCTGCCTCCTCCATGCAATGGAGAACCTTTTGCAGGGTAGCTATCTTATTGAGCCAAACCGGGGCAATCTGGGCCAAACCTACTTTAAGGAAATTTTGCATCAGAACAACCTATTTAGTACTATATCAATGTCAATTAACAAGATACTGAATACACCGGCTACTATGGCAAACTTAAGAATGTTGTGCAACCATACATAGTGCTTTTTCCCTTCAGCTTTCCACAATAACATAAGGAACAAGACCATAAGCACTATACTTCCCATAAAATATAAATACATATAGCCTACATCAAAAGTGCGTATCAATAACAATGCCGGTACAAGGGTAAAGAGGATGAGCAATGAGATACTGATCTTTGAAAAAAGAGTGCCGTAGAGTATTGGGATGGTACGGTATCCCTGTGCCAGGTCACCAACCATATTTTCCAGGTCCTTCACCAACTCCCGCGCGAGGATCAATAAGAACAGGAATACAGCATGTACAAATATGACCGTTTCGAAATTCTTGTAGTATACAAAAACGGCAAAAAAAGGAGCAATGGCCAGAGTAGCTGAAACAAAGTTGCCGAAAAAGGGGATTCGCTTCAGTTTATGGGAATATAACCAGATTCCAAAGATGTAGGCTGAGAAAAAAACAGAAGCTCGAAATGAAATATAACTACCCAATAATACGGCAAGGAAGTTGAGTACAAAATACGCCGATAATTTGGTTCGTTGGCTCACCAGACGATCAAGCATACTTTTATGTGGTTTGTTGATCAGGTCCTTTTCCGAGTCGTAGAAACTATTAATGATATATCCGCCTGCAATTACCAGGGCCGAAGCCAGGACCAGCACAAACAACTTAGGGTCCAGTACTACTTCCCTAATCGGCAGATCGGGAGAAAGAATAAAGAGTGAAGCCAGGTATTGTGCCAGGATTATCATCAAGACATTGTACCCTCTGACTATAGAGAATAGGCTCAACATCTTGAGCAACAAGAGTCTGTTTTTTCTACTAAGCATAAAGGGTACTTAGAAGGTATATACCACTTCAAGAGAATGCCCTTTTAGGGCACTGCGCGCTTTATCGATATCCTGAGTAAAACCTAGAATATAGCCTCCTCCTCCGGAACCACATAGCTTCAGATAGTAATCGTTAGTTTCAATACCCTGCCTCCAAAGCTGATGAAATTCTTTGGGAATCATAGGTTTGAAATGATCGAAGACCACGTGAGAAAGCTCTTTGAGGTTACTAAAGAGCGATTTGACATTCCCGCTGATAAAATCCTCCACACAGGCATCTGTATGCTTGATGAATTGATCTTTAAGCACAGTTCGGAATCCCTCATTCTTGAGTTTTTCCATGAATATCTCTACCATGGGAGCCGTTTCTCCGGTAATCCCACTATCCAGAAGGAAAACTGCTCCTGTACCCTGTAAATTCTGTGAAGGGATGCTGGTTGATTCCACATTATCCTGGGAATTGATAAGTATGGGCAGACTGAGGTAGCTGTTCAAGGGATCGAGACCAGAAGATTTTCCATGAAAAAAGGACTCCATCTTACCGAGTATCTCTTTGAGCCTTAATAATTTTTCCCGGGTGAGGTTTTCCAGTACGGTGATCTTGTTATAGGCATAGCGATCGTAGATAGCCGCAACCAGTGCGCCACTGCTCCCCACACCATATCCCTGAGGAATAGAACTGTCAAAATATAATCCTTGTTCAATATCGGCCTGCAGGCTTTCCAGGTCAAAGGTTAACAATTCCGGTGACTCAGTCTGAAGCCTTTCCAGATGTGAAGCAAATTTGCTAAGGCTGTGATTTGATTTTTGGGCAGTTTCGTCAGGCTCGGAAGATTTCTTCAGGGCGCCTTTGAAGAAATTATAGGGTATCGAAAGGCCTTTGGAATCCTTAATGATGCCATATTCACCAAATAACAGAATTTTGGAATAAAAGAGAGGGCCCTTCATAATTTTTTCTACCGCAATACTAATTCAAATTTACATTTAATTTCCAAACAGACTCCTGTCCTAGGAAATTATAGTGCCTTTTCCAACTTGGTCGCAAATATACTGTCCGTTTTCACAATACGCAACTAACTCATTCTTAATAAATTGTAAAACTTTCCCACTGTGCTTCCGTGGATATAGCAGATGAACATTGGCTCCGGCGTCAAGGGTAAAGCATAGCGGTATACCGGTTTCACGCCTGAATTCCCATACTGATTCGATAATAGAAAGGGTGTTAGGTTTCATCAGCATGAAGTAGGGAGCGCTGGTCATCATCATGGCATGTAAGGTCATCGCTTCTCTTTCCACAAGGGTAACAAACGCATCCAGATCTCCGCTAATTAAGACTTT
The DNA here is from genome assembly GCA_021295155.1 of Flavobacteriaceae bacterium D16. GTDB lineage: Bacteria > Bacteroidota > Bacteroidia > Flavobacteriales > Flavobacteriaceae > Lentiprolixibacter. The sequence continues at coordinate 204,507 of JAJTJC010000036.1, forward strand.
TTTTATCTCCTTTAAATGCCTGTGGGCCTGTTTAAATCGTTGTTTGGCATAAGGATGGCCTTCCATAAGCTTATGACCAACTGTACTGCTAATCTGTTTCTGACCGCGGTGTACCAGAAGAATGGTGTCCTGATAGTCTTTGAAAACATCGGCAAGGGTATTGGAAAAAGGAATACCATATAAATCGGAACTTGCCGGTATATGTTTATTTGCTCCCCAAACTACTACACTGCCAGAAATACTCCGGCAGGCACTTCCGGAACCCAGACGAGCAAGGAAAGACGACTTCTGATTCGCGAATTGCTGGTCCATTCCAGGATGATGTCTTCTCTCCAATTCTACCAGGCTAGCAGCCAATGCCGCCATTGCGCTGGCAGATGAGGCAATGCCACTACTATGGGGAAAGGAATTGGAAGATGAAATTTTCAGATGATACAGATTCAGAAATGGCAGGTACTTATTTGTCCTGTCAAAGAAAGTTTTCAGTTTGGGTTCAAAATCGGGTTTGGGCTGTCCTTCAAAAAGAAACTCAAAGGAACAACCATCCTTTTCCCCCGAGTTTATACTGTATGCTACGGTAGTTGTTGTGGTGCAGGTATTCAGGGTAAAACTAATGGAAGGATTCGCCGGAATCTGGTTTGGAAATTTCCCCCAATATTTGACCAGAGCAATATTACTTGGAGCCTCGGATTGAATAATCCCGGGGACTATCGAGCTAAATGGGTCGGACGGAATAAAGTCCTTCTCAGTCATATGGTATTGCCTTTCTGCAAAGATAACTTTTACGGGACTTTGCTTTGCTACCTATGGAATTATTTTACTATTTTAGAGTGCAAGCCAACCAAAATTGAAAAAACAAGCCTTCTACATATCCATATCCGTGGGGGTATGTCTCCTTATTGGGTTTTTATCAGGATTTGCCACGCAAAGTTCTGTTGGTGACTGGTATACAACGCTTAACAAACCAAGTTTTAATCCCCCCAACTGGATTTTTGGCCCTGTATGGACCGTCCTCTATATCATGATGGGTGTAGCTGCAGGGATCGTGTGGTCCAAGGGATTCTATCACAAATGGGTAAAGACAGCCCTATACCATTTTGGCTTTCAATTGCTATTCAATGCCTTATGGAGTGTCGTATTCTTCGGGTTTCAAAACCCTTTCTGGGCGCTCCTTGTCATTCTGGTGCTCATGATGCTAATCCTTGGTACTATTCGATGGTTTAACGTCGTAAGTAAAACTGCAGCTTACCTCATGATCCCCTATTTCTTATGGGTATGTTTTGCCTCCCTTTTGAATTATCGAATCTGGATGCTAAATTGAACCCTAAACCCCTTAGTTACCCTCATTATTTAAAGCTTGGGACCGCAATACCTATTATGCAAAATCAATTAAATGAATTACATTTAAACCACACCACTAAGACAAAACCAACTTCTACGGATTTATGGACCAGTATATCTTGGCGCTTGATCAGGGAACCACAAGCTGTCGCGCTGTAGTTTTTGATAAAAACGGGCAAATCATCTCCACCGCCCAGGAAGAATTTACACAGCATTTCCCTAATCCCGGATGGGTAGAGCACGATCCGCAGGAAATCTGGGAAACCCAATCCAATATGGCCAGGAAAGCCCTAGCAAAAATGGGTATTAATCCCAGTCAGATAGTGGGCCTTGGCATAACCAATCAACGTGAAACCGTTGTTTTGTGGGATAAAAAAACAGGACAGCCAATCTATCCGGCCATTGTCTGGCAAGATAAACGGACCTCGGATTACTGTGATGAATTGAAATCTCAGGGATACGAGGATATGATACGAAAAAAAACGGGCCTGGTAATCGACGCCTATTTTTCCGGAACTAAAGTCAAGTGGATCCTGGATCACGTAGAAGGTGCCAGGGAGAAGGCAAGATCAGGTCAATTGCTTATGGGAACCATAGACACCTGGTTGATATGGAATATGACCCAGGGTGCAAAACACATAACAGATGTAACCAATGCCTGCAGGACCCTCTTTTTTAATATAAATACACTGGATTGGGATGATGAGATCCTGGAGCTGATGGATGTTCCAAAGCAGATGCTCCCTCAAGTACACCAATCGAGTGAAATTTATGGTAAGAGCTCCGAAGCATTTCTGGGGGAAGCAGTACCTATTTCAGGTATAGCCGGAGATCAGCAAGCGGCCTTGTTCGGACAGATGTGCACACAAAAAGGCATGGTTAAAAATACCTATGGTACTGGCTGTTTTATGCTTATGAATATTGGTGAAAACCCTATTGTATCCGAAAATAATTTGCTCACTTCTGTAGCCTGGCAAATCGGGGGCAAGACCCAATATATGCTTGAAGGCAGCATCTTTATTGCCGGTGCCGTTGTACAATGGTTGCGGGATAGTCTCAAGATCATAGAAAAATCGTCTGATGTGGAATCCCTTGCCTCATCAGTTGCCGATTCCGGGGGCGTCTATTTTGTTCCAGCCTTTGCCGGCTTGGGAGCGCCACATTGGAATCAGAAAGCTCGCGGGACCTTATTTGGATTAACCAGGGGAAGCACCGATGCTCATATTGCAAGGGCAGCCCTGGAAGCAATAGCCTACCAGACCATGGATATCGTTAAAGCCATGGAAGCCGATTCAGGAATAGCCATTGGTGAACTACGCGTAGATGGAGGTGCAACGATAAACAACCTGCTGATGCAGTTTCAGGCCGATGTACTTAACACGGTTACTGTCCGCCCTAAAGTGGTAGAAACTACAGCAATGGGCGCGGCCTTTCTGGCGGGCCTGGCGGTAGGATATTGGTCGGATCTTGATGATATTGAAAAGATATGGGAGGCCGAAACCTCCTTCACTCCTACTTCGGATAGAAAAAACGTGGAAGATGGAATAGCCGGCTGGTATCGTGCAATAGAAGCTTTGGAATTCTGGAGCAAGTCTCATTAAAATTTAGAGTATGGAACCCTTTTATGCAGAAATAATAGGCACTTTTTTACTGATACTTCTGGGATGCGGAGTTGTTGCAAACGTTGTTCTTGAAGGAACCAAAGGCAATGGCGGTGGTTGGATCGTGATAACCACAGGATGGGCCTTTGCAGTCTATATTGGTGTTTTGGTAGCGGGCCCTCACAGTGGGGCGCACATAAATCCCGCAGTCAGTATAAGTCTTGCAGCAGCAGGGGAATTTCCCTGGTCCGATGTACCGACTTATATTGCAGCACAGTTAATAGGTGCCTTTGCCGCCGCCGCTATAGTCTGGATTATTTACAAAGATCATTTCAATGCAACTCCGGAACCGGGAAAAAAACTGGCTGTTTTTTCTACATCTCCCGCAATTAAGAACATCCCGATAAATTTGTTCAATGAGATTATCGGCACCTTTGTGCTTGTTTTTGCGGTTTTATACTTCACAGATGCAAGCCTGGAGAATACCGATCAAATAATTGGTTTAGGCTCTCTTGGCGCACTCCCGGTAGCTCTTGTGGTTTGGGGAATAGGCTTATCTCTTGGAGGTACAACTGGCTATGCGATTAACCCTGCCCGGGATCTCGGGCCTCGAATTGCCCATGCTATCCTTCCTATTAAGGGCAAAGGGGGTAGTAATTGGAATTACAGCTGGGTCCCTGTGATAGGGCCTATTATTGGCGGAGTAATTGCCGCTTTATTGTCGATCTTGCTATCCTGAATTAGCTGAAATTAGCGAGGTACACGTTCGGGGTAATCGCTTATGATACCATCAACTCCCATATCAATAAGTTCCTGTATGGTTTCTGGATCGTTGACTGTCCAGGTATAGATTTTGAATCCTGCCTTGTGAATTGCTTCAATATTAGCGGAATTCAAAGAACGATAATTTGGATTGATCGCAACCGCTTTGAGCTCCTGAGCCACGGGTATTGCCTCCAGGGGATCCGACTCCGTTAGCACCGCAATCGGTATCTCCAGATTCAATTTACGCATATCCCTAAGCTCTTCCCAGTTAAAGCTTGAAATGAGGATGTTGTCCCAGGACCAGCCTTCATCTTCAACGTAATAACTCATCATATGGTTTACCCGGTCGGCAGTTCCTGCCCCTTTTAACTCTATGTTCAGTGCTGCCTGTTTATCAATTAGTTTCACTACATCCTGAAGGATGGGAATGGGATGATTCCCGTCAAGGAGCAGACTTCTCATACTCAAAAAACTGTACTCCTCAATATTACCTACTCCATTGGTCAGGCGTTCTACCCTTTCGTCATGAAAGACGGCAATTTCTCCCGTCCTGATTTTAAAAACATCAATTTCGATCATATCCACCCCCAGATCCAAAGCTTTCTGGATTGAAGGCAAACTGTTCTCTGTTTCGTGCCCCTTGGCACCACGGTGACCGATTACCAAATAGTCCTTCTCCATCGAATTACAAGCTAACAAAAAAAGCAATAAAATAATTACAGAAAATTTACGCATGGCTTCCCTATTTTAATTTATCAACTTAAAAATAAAAGATTGCAGGGGTTGAAGCTCAACGGAAATTTGTCCAACTCCCTCCAAGACTTCAAGGGTATTATCCTCCTTATACAATATGTCCTGAACAGTATAGCTGCCGCCCTCTAATCCCCATTTTTGGATTATGTGCCCGGGGATCTTCAGATCAAGATTGTAAGAACGGTCCGCATCAAAATTTGAAAGGACCACCAACTTTTCATTTTCGGACCAGCGCACATAGGACAGTACCCTGTGATCATACCCGGGAGTATGATCTTTGTTGTAAAAATGGATCTCTTCGTACGCCCCCATTAGCGCTTCACTAGCTATGGTGAAGTTCAGGAGGCGTTTATAGAAATCACGTAGTGCCTTTTCTTTTTCTGATAATTGACCTCCGTCAAATTGTTTATCATTGACCCATCGCTGATGATGGGGCACTCCGATATAATCGAAAATTGATGTTCTGGTCGGACTACCAAAACCTGCATTTTCAGCACCTGGCTCCCCTACTTCCTGACCAAAATAAATCATGGTGGGGGAGGTACTGATAGTAGCAGAAACCACCATGGCCGGCTTCCCTTTTTCGGCATCTCCAACAAAATCCGGGCTGGCTATACGCTGTTCATCATGGTTTTCAAGAAAATGGAGCATGTTATGTTCAATATCCTGCAGTCCTCTTTGAACTACCGGGATATGGTCTGTCCATCCATGCCCCTGCATGATATGCTTAATACTATCGTACAATTCCACCTTATCGTAGAGATAGTCCATTTTTCCTTTTTTCAGGTAGTCTCTATACAAGGCTGGGTTATAGACCTCAGCGAGCAGCAAGGCATCGGGATTACGTGATTTGATATGAGAATTCAGATAACTCCAGAATTCTACCGGCACCATTTCAGCCATGTCAAAACGGAAACCATCTACTCCCATTTCCTGCCAGTACCAGGCAATATCCCGAAATTTCTTCCAGGCCCCTGGCACATTCTTATCCTTCCAAAAAGCATAATGTGCCTGCTGATCTGTTTCCTCCATTCCCTCAGGAAGTGTATCAAAATCGTACGATCCATCCGGGCGCACACCATAGTTGATTTTTACCGTTTCATACCAATCATTGAAATCTGGTTTAGCCATTCGGGACCCATTGCCTGTCCATTTGGCAGGATTTTCATCAAAAAATCCATCAGAAAGCGGATGCTTTGCTCCACCTAATGGCACGAAATCTTCTGGAATATCCGGTACTTGAAATGCCTGGTCGGGTATGTAATAAAAATCATTATCCCTCTTATAAACTACAGTTACCTTATCATCTGCTCCAAAAGGTCTTTTCCCATCAGGTGTTGAAGCTCCCACATAATTTCGCGCCACGTGATTGGGAACAATATCAATAATTAATTTCATCCCCGCTTTGTGGGTACGCTCAATTAATTCCTGAAATTCTTCCAGTCGCCTGGCCGGGTCCTCGGCAAGATCCGGATTCACGTTGTAGTAATCCTTTACGGCATAAGGAGATCCTGCTCTGCCTTTCACTACGTCCGGGTCATCACCCGGTATACCATATGAGCTGTAATCCGTTACCAAGGCGTGGTGGGGTACGCCCGTATACCAGATGTGTGTAACACCAAGGGCCCTGATCTCCGCTAATGCCTTATTTGAAAAATCTGAGAATTTACCTACCCCATTCTCCTCCAGCGTTCCCCAGGGAGTATTGGCGGAGTTGGTATTTCCAAAGAGGCGGGTAAAAACCTGATAAATGACTTTTTTCCTTTTCAGTTGCATCTGTTTTTCTTGTTTTTGCTCTGGATTTGTTTTCTGACTATCCCCGCAGGAAACAAATAAACAAACCATTAAAATAATCCATATTCGCATAGGTCGCTTATTTCAAATTACTAAGGATTAGGACCCCTCTTTTCTCCAGGGTGAGTTTCCCCTCCCAAGCTACCCTTTCTCCAGAAATAATTTCACGGAAAATTACTCCGTCAAGACCCATTTCCGCAAAACGGGTTAAATCCAGGTCTACGGCTTTTATATTCTTATTCAGAATGAGGGCAACTGTACTGTCACCCAAATATCGGAACAGCACATAAACTCCATCCTCAGGAGCAAAATGCTTTGTTTGTCCGCTGTGGATGGCGGTTTCTTGTTTCCGAAACTGCAAGACTCGCTTCAGGAATTGCTGCATGTCCTTTTGTTCCTTTGTCAGCCCCTTAGCTCCAAAGGCATTTATGCTGTCGCCTTTCCATCCCCCGGGGAAATCAGATCGGATACGTCCATGGCTGTCCGGTTTGGCAGAATTTTCCATCAGGATTTCTGTACCATAATAGATTTGTGGTATCCTTGGAACAAACAGCAAAAAGGCAAGCGCCATCCTGGTAAGCACCGGATCTTCATTTAACTGGGTAAATACCCGATCCATATCGTGATTGTCTGCAAATAGCATCAGGTCTTTTGGGGATGCATAGTGAAAGTCATTGGCCAGGGCTTCATATAACCTGATCAAACCGGTATTCCAGTCTTCCTTTTCCAGAAGCGATTCCACCAGGGTTTTCTGCATGGGAAAGTCCATGGAGGATTTCAAATAAGACCGGTATCCGTCCCTGTTTTGCTTTCCATGTTGCCAGTACGCTACCTGTAATGGATTATAACTCCATTCTTCTCCCACTATGGAAAAATCCGGGTATTCTGTCATGATTCTCCTTGCCCAATCGGCCATAAAATGTTTATCCGGATACGGGTAGGTGTCCTGACGTATTCCTCCGAGACCAAGGGTCTCGATCCAATAAATACTATTTTGGATGATATACGCTGCCAAATAGGGATTCTCCTGATTTAAGTCCGGCATGGCAGGCACAAACCAGCCTTTGACCATATTCTCCTTATCGAACTCGGAAGCATACAGGTCCTGATGTGTAGTCCTCCGGTGGTTTGAAGTTTTTACTGCTTTCCCCTTTTCAAAAGCAGGCTGGTCGTTTATCCAATCGGTAAAAGGGAGGTCATCCATCCACCAGTGGTATAAGCCGCAATGGTTGGCTACCTGATCCATAATAAGTTTTATGCCTTTTTCTCTTGCTTTATCCGCCAGTTCCCGATACTCATCCAATGTGCCGAATCTGGGGTCTACCTGGTAAAAGTCGGTTATGGCATAACCGTGATAAGATTGCTCCGGCATATCATTTTCAAGCAGTGGACTGGGCCAGATAGCTGTAAAACCCATTTCGGATATGTAATTTAGATGGTTGATCATTCCCCGAATATCTCCCCCATGTCTGGCATAATCATCCTTTCGGCTATGGGCCTTTTCCCGCATACTGCTAACAACGTCATTGGCAGGGTTCCCATTAGCAAAACGGTCAGGGGTAATCAGGTACAGGACATCTTCACTAGAAAAACCAGTAAATACATCGCTGTCATACCTGCGCTCCTTTAATTCATAAGAAAGGGAGGTTTGGGGTTTTCCTGTCTGATTTAACTTAAACTCAAGCTCACCAGGGGAGGTACCCTCCGGGATCACAAGATCGAGAAAGAGATAATTGGGGCTGGTCGCAGTATGTACTGCCTCAAGAGTAACCTGAGGGTGATCCAGTATTACATTCGCATTCCCGATTTTTTCCGCATGCAGCAGCAGTTGTAACTTCTGGTCTTTAAATCCTACCCACCAGTGAGGAGGTTCAATCCGATCTATCTGGGCTATACCCATATTCATAGATAAGGTAAAAACAAAGAACAGGAACCCATAGCGGGAGAGTAGAATACACCCCAGACATCCCGATCTTCTAAACATCTCATGCGTAGGTTACGGCGTTGGAGCTTAACACAAGACGTTCCCCATTTACCCGAATAGACATTTCCTCTGCCCCTTCCAATTCAAAAGAAGAGCCAGATTTGTTGACATTTACGGTAATGATCCTGTCGCGGAAATTGATCTTAAAGGAGTAGGACTCCCATTCACTGGGGATTCGTGGTGTAAAGGAAAGTTTGTCGTCACTTATACGCATCCCCCCGAAGCCCTCTACCAAACTCATCCAGGTGCCCGCCATAGAGGTAATATGAAGCCCTTCCTCTACCTCTTTATTGTAATCGTCCAGATCCAGGCGAGAGGTCCTCAGATAAAACTGGTACGCCTGATCCATCCGATCTAATTTGGCGGCCTGTATACTGTGAACACAGGGCGATAAGGAAGATTCATGCACCGTAAAAGGCTCATAAAAATCGAAATGTCTTTCAAGTTCCTCCTCTGTAAAATGATCTTCAAAGAAATAGAATCCCTGAAGTACATCTGCCTGTTTGATGTAGGGCGATCTAAGGATCCTGTCCCAGCTCCATTTCTGGTTGATCGGACGGTTAGAGCGGTCGAGATCTTCGACGGTAACCAATTCCTTATCCAGGAAACCATCCTGTTGCAGGTAAATATTGTATTCTTCGGAACGGGGAAAATAGAGATTCTCCGCAACTGTAGACCACCCTTCGGTTTCCACTGGGGTTAGTTTGGTATGACCAATAATACGGTCATAGTCATCAGAATAACCCTCTTTTACTTTTTGTAACTGTTCCAGGGTATACTGAATACACCAACGCGCTATATAATTTGTATACCAGTTATTACTTACATTGTTTTCATACTCATTGGGCCCGGTTACCCCGAGGATAACATACTGGTTTCGCAATTTGGAGAAAGTAGCACGCTGATACCAGAATCGGGCAATACCGATCAGTACTTCCAGTCCCATTTCAGGGATGTAGGAATAATCTCCAGTATAACGATAATAGTTGTATATGGCGAAGGCAATGGCCCCATTTCGGTGGATCTCCTCAAAAGTTATCTCCCATTCGTTATGGCATTCCTCTCCATTCATAGTAACCATGGGATAGAGTGCCGCTCCATTGTCAAACCCGAGTTTTTCAGCATTCTCAATGGCCTTCTCGAGATGGTTATATCGATACTTTAAAAGGTTGCGAGCTACATGATAGTCTTTAGTAGCCATATAAAAAGGTATACAGTAAGCCTCAGTATCCCAATAGGTACTACCTCCATATTTCTCCCCGGTAAAACCTTTAGGGCCAATGTTCAGTCGGGAATCCGTACCCAGATAGGTCTGATTCAGTTGAAATATATTAAAACGGATGCCCTGCTGTGCCTTCTGGTCACCTTTTATCGTAATGTCACTCATTTCCCAAATCTTGCTCCAGGCATTGGCCTGTTCGGCAAGCAATTGATCAAATCCCTTATCTCTGGCAATGGATAAGGTTTCTTTTGCTGCCTGTATCAGGGCATCGGCCTTATGATTACGGGATACGGTATAACCAGCATATTTTATAAGCTGTACTTCTTCCCCTTTTTTTGCCTTAACGGAGTATGTATGAGCTACTTTCAACGGCTCCTGGGTAAGCTCGGGTTCTACTTGCTGTTCTTCCCCGCTCTTAAACAGCAGGTTTTCCATAAATGTGCAGGTTTCAAAATGGGTCTTCATGGTATGGGCTTCAATAAATGCCTGCTTGCCCTCTGAAACCACTTCGGTAGTATTCCAGAACTGATCATCCCAGTTACTGTCTTCGTTTTTGATTCCGCTGTCGAGATAGGGCGTGAAACTTATCTCCGCATCCTGGTTCAATGGAATAACGCTATACCGTATAGCGCCAAGTTCATCCTGTACCAGACTCAGAAAGCGCAGTACCTTAACCTCAAGCTCAATTTCATTGGGCATTGTAGCCCTGAAGCTCCTCTGATACCACCCTTCCTTCATATTCAGTTCCCGCCTGAAATCTTTGATTGCCTTACAGGTATTGAGATCCAGGGTTTCTCCATTAATTTCAACATCTATACCAATCCAGCTGGGGGCATTAAGAACTTTGGCGAAATACTCCGGATATCCGTTCTTCCACCAACCCACGCGAGTTTTATCCGGGTAGTATACTCCCGCTATATAACTTCCCTGAAATGTAGGGCCCGTATAACGCTCTTCAAAATTAGCTCGTTGTCCCATGGCACCGTTACCGATGCTGAAAAGACTTTCGGACGACTTTACTTGTTCTGGGTCAAATCCTTCTTCAATAATGGACCAGTTATCCGGTTTAATATAATCCTGATTCATTTATATATGTACTAGTTGTTTAATAAAATCGATATCTATCTCTGTAAAATCTTTAAAGATATGATGGGCTTCAGAGAGCACCCGAGGGTCTCCAATACCTACACTGAGCATCTTGGCTGCATTCGCCGCTTCAATCCCAGCCACCGCATCTTCAAAGACTACGCAATGTTCTGGTGAGACTTTTAAGTCCCTGGCAGCGATCAGGAATACTTCCGGATCTGGTTTGGCCCGGGTAACTCTGGTACCATCCACAACGGTATCAAAATAAGACAATAGATCCACTTTTTCCAATATTGGAACAGCATTTTTACTAGCCGAGCCCAAAGCCATGGGCACCTGATTTTCTTTGAGGAAATTCAAAACCCTGGGGACATCTGGCAAAATCTCGGAAGCATCCATCTTGGCAATGTAAGAAAGATAATCTTCATTTTTTTCATGAAGCCACTGCTCAAACTGTACCTTGTCTACTGTTATACCTCCCAATTCAAGCAGGATCTCCAGGCATCTGCGCCGACTCACCCCTTTGAAAGCCTCGTTCTGTTCTTCGGTAAAATCAAACCCCAGTTCATTGGCAAGATTCTTCCAGGCCAGGTAATGGTATTTGGCAGTATCGACAATTACACCGTCCAAATCAAAAATAAATCCGCGTTTCGCCATATATGTTTTATGTCTATGTGCTATCTGTTGATTCCCGTTCCACAATACTCGCCCTTATAACCTCCGTCCGATAAACCGGTTCTTCTAAATCCTGATAATCCGCTTCTATGCGATCCACCAGCAAACGAGCGGCAGTCTCGCCCATAAGTTCCCCGTGTTGTGCCACGGAAGTCAGGGAAGGGCTGGCCAATCTGGAAAGGATACCATCGGTAAAACCAATAACCGCCACATCTTCTGGTATGCGCTTTCCCTGATTTTGCAAATGACGCATGCTTCTTACTGCATAAATTTCATTCACGCAAAGCACCGCGTCTATATCTACCTGCTGAAAAAATCGCTCGCTTATTTTTTCCTCATCATACATGTGTGGTAAGACCAACACCAACTCTTCATCAATTGGGAGATTGTGTTCTTTTAAAGCTTTGTAGTAACCCTCAGCTCGCTTCTCACTTACATTGAAATGTGCTTCCGAAGTTAGTAGGGCGATCCGTTTACGACCATGCTGTATCATCTTCTTTACCGCAAGGTAGGCAGCTTCAGCGTCATTGATGACTACCTTGTCGCAGGCCACTTCATCGGTTACCCGATCGAACAAAACAAGGGGGATTCCCTGGTCCGTTACTTGTTTGAGATGGTTGTAATCCTTTTTAAGCTGGGTGCCGGCGGAGAGTGCCATAATAAACCCATCTATACTTCCATTTGCCAGCATTTCCATATTGATGACCTCCTTGTCAAAAGATTCATCCGAAATGCAGGCAATAACATTATAACCACATCCATTGGCATATTTTTCAATACCACGAAAAACCGTAGTAAAAAAATGGTGCACAATGTCCGGAATAATTACGCCTATGTTCTTGGTTCTTTTATTCTTGAGACTGATTGCAATGTTATTGGGGCGGTAGTTATATAACCTGGCGAATGCCTGAATCTTCTCTTTGGTATCCCTACTAATTTCATCGCTATTTTTCAACGCCTTAGAAACGGTAGAAATGGACACGTCCAGTTCTCTTGCAATATCCTTAAGTGTAATCTTTCGCTTCAAGATAAATTTATGAGAAATTCTAAGGGATGGGCTTTAACATAAAAGATGTTAAAGATATTTAAAAAAAATGGTAAAGAAATAATTATGGCGGGTATCAAGTTTTAGCATAAAGTGCCCGTTAATTGTTGCTTTAAGGTCGCTCGTCTAAAAAAAATATTATATTTGTTCGATTTTTAGTAATAAATTCACCCCCAAATTTCGGATTACATAATTTTATTATATTATAATTACGTATCCCTTACAAACAAAAAGTTATCAACACGAAACCGTTTTCGTGATTGTTGACTTATTGTATTAAAGTGAATTAACAATTTTTTTACATATGTTTAACCTTTTGAATTTTAATTAACTAAACTTAAAATTAACAATCTATGAAGATTACGCTACTTAAAAGCTTTTTATTGGTTGGGGCAATTTTGTGCTTCGGACTGGTTGAAGCACAAGAAGTATCAGGTACGGTTACAGATGCTAATGGCCCACTGCCCGGGGCAAGTGTTGTAGTAAAAGGTACTACTACTGGTACGCAAACGGACTTCGATGGTAACTATACACTAGACGGTGTGGATGCAAATGCTACTTTGGTGTTTAGTTACATTGGTTACAGTACACAAGAAGTACCAGTTAATGGGCGAAGTACTATTAACGTAGTGTTAGCAGAAGATGCACAGGCACTGGATGAAGTAGTTATTATTGGTTATGGTACCACTACAGTAAAGGATGCAACAGGTTCAGTTACCGCTGTTACCTCAGAAGAATTTAACGGTGGTGTTATTGCCTCACCGGAACAGTTGATCCAGGGTAAGACAGCTGGTGTGAACATTCAGCAAACAAGTGGTGAGCCAGGAGCAGGTATCCAGGTTAACATCCGGGGTTCTAACTCGGTTCGTGCAAACAACAACCCTTTATTTGTTGTTGACGGTGTTCCACTTGATGGTGGAAACACAGCGCCTGGCGGTGATACAGGTATTGGAGCAAGTACTCCAAGAAACCCGCTGAACTTCCTGAACCCGGCCGATATTGAAAGCATGAGTATTTTAAAAGATGCTTCTGCAACTGCTATTTATGGATCCAGAGGTGCTAATGGGGTTATTATAATTACTACCAAAAGCGGTAAAGGAAGTAGCGGTCCTACTTTTGAATTTTCTTCTTCCTTAAGTATTTCCACTCCTGCAAATGAATATGATCTCCTTAACAGGGAAGAATATTTGGCTGCAGTTACCCAATTTGGAGGAAATGCTGCTGCACAGGATTTTGGTTTCAATACTAACTGGCAGGACGAGGTAACGAGAACAGCAGTTTCTCAAAACCAGAACTTTTCCTATTCTCAAAACTATGGAAAAGGCAATATCAGGGCAACCATAGGATATGGAAAACAATTTGGTATTATTGAAAAATCCAGTCTGGAAAGGCTTACCGGAAGGGTAAACCTTACCCATCGTTTTCTGGATGATAAATTGATTGCTAATCTTCAAACCAGTATTTCCAGGGTGAATGACGAACAGCCACCTCTTACTGGTACTGCTGGATTCCGTGGCGACCTCCTTGGAGGTGCATACTCCGCAAACCCAACCTGGCCTACAAGCCCAGATTTCGATGATGGCGGAACTCAGATAAAACCTGCCAACTTACTGGCATACAACCAAAATGAGACCCAAACAGACAGGATCTTATTAAACGGTTCATTGGAATACAAAGTAACAGATGAGCTAACTGCGAAAGTCAATTTAGGGTATGATAAATCAGAAGGTGAGAACATTTCTGTGATAAGTCCCCTAACCTTTTCGGAAGGTCTTGAAGGCAACGGTCTTGGTTTCTACAACCAATTAAACCGTGAAAACAAGTTACTTGAGGCCACCCTTAACTGGAAAAAGGACTTTGGTAATTCCAACATTGATGTACTTGTTGGTTATTCCTTCCAGGATTTCCGTGTTTCCGGTAGGAATTCCCAGGGTCGTGGTTTCACTACCAGTGACCTCAACCAAATGGGAGAGTATCTTAGGAATACTATAAACGGAGCTGCCAGTACTATTGACGGTTCTTACCAGCAATTCTACTATGGAACCAATACTTCCGGGTTGCAGGTCAACAGACTGTTCCCGACAGTAGTTTCCGGTGAGGAAATACCATATGGCTTCAACAACACCAGGATTGCAGCAGCTTCGGCCGATGTTTTTGACAATACCGATGAATTACAATCGTATTTTGCCAGGATTAACTATTCGCTGGCTAACAAATATCTCTTCACTGGTACGATTAGAGCGGATGGCTCGTCAAAATTTGGTCCGGATAACCAATACGGTTACTTCCCTTCTGGTGCTTTTGCCTGGAAGATCAACGAGGAAGACTTTATTGGAGAAAACATCTCTACTTTAAAACTAAGGCTTAGTGCGGGTATCACAGGTAACCAGGATGGTTTAACTTACGGTAACTTCGTAGCAAGACAGCGCTTCAGTGGTCGCGGCACAAACGCTGACAATACAGTTAATAATAACGGTCTGGCCGTTGTTGCAACCGATGTGCCTGATTTGAAATGGGAAGAAACGCTTAACTTAAACGTTGGTCTTGATTTTGGTTTTGGACTGGACAGGTTAACTGGTAGTGTTGATGTATATCGAAATGAAACTACAGACGTACTGTTAAGGACTCCACCAGCAGCACCTGCACTGGATCCATTCCAGTTTGGTAATGTAGATGCGACAATCCTAAACCAGGGTATTGAGTTTGCACTGGCTTATGACTTTATCCAATCTGAAAACACTACGTTCTCGGCTTCCTTTAATATTGCTTATAACGACAACGAGGTACAGGATTTTGCCAGTTCCATTAACACTGGTGAAATTAATGGACAGGGACTTTCAGGTGCTTTTGCTCAACGATTCGAAGCGGGCCGTTCCATATTCTCTTATTACATGGCTGTCTTTGAAGGATTTGATAGTGATGGTTTCCCTATTTACCAGGATGTTGACGGAAATGGAGTGGGAGATCCTATAGCTGATAAGACCTTTGTTGGTGAAGATGCACTTCCTGACATTACATCAGGTCTTTCCCTGAACTTCAGGCATAAGAACTGGGATGCTTCCGCCTTCTTCTCAGGACAGTTTGGATTCTCAGTGTATAACAACACAGCAAATGGATTCTTTTCTGCTGGTTCTATCAACAATGCGCGAAACGTAACGCAAGATGTTGTAACCTCAGGAGAATCAGGAGGAGCTTCTGCCGAAGTATCCACGCGATTCCTGGAAAAAGGAGATTTTGTTAGGCTTCAGAACGCAACCATTGGGTACAATGTGCCTCTAAGCGGTGAAGGTGCTTTCAAAACCTTGAGACTGTCTCTAACTGGACAAAACTTGTTCCTTATCACCGATTATAGCGGACTTGATCCTGAAGTTACCTCCGCAACGGGTGATTTCGGTTCTGGAGTACCGGCAAGAGGAATCGACTGGGCTGAATTTCCAAACCCGAGAACCATTACTTTCGGTATTAATGCATCGTTTTAACTAGAAAAAAATTGTATATCATGAAAAGAAATCAATTCAAGATTTATTTATTGACTTTCTTGTCAGTAATAGGATTAACATCCTGTACTGATTTGGAAATAGAAGAGACCGACTCTATCATTACAGAAGGTTTCCAGGGGTTGACTGATGCGTCTTCAACTGTAGACAACTTGTATAATGACATTGCAGGGGCCATTTCCACACAGGAAAACTTATATGCCCTAAATGAAGTTACGGGTGACGCTGCCCTTGTTCCCACAAGAGGAACAGACTGGGGAGATAACGGTAGATGGAGGGTATTGCACCAGCATGCCTGGACAAACGAACAATTGTTCATTATTAACACTTGGAACCAATGGAATGCATATCAGTTAACTGCATCTCAGGTTTTAGATCCCAGAAGTAACGCTTCTGCAGTTAATACTGGCGATGCCAGTTTTGTAAGGGCGTGGGCTGTTTGGAATATTCTGGATCTTTACGGCCAAGTACCTTTCCGTGATGTTACCTTACCTTCTTCTGCTTTGCCAGATGTTTTAACCGGAGAGGCGGCTGTTAGTCAAATCCTTACGGATGTGGACAATGCCATTGCCAATCTGCCAACAATTCCCGCTGGAAGCGGAGACGACCTTGGCAGGGCCAGTAAGTCTGCGGCAAGAATGCTAAAAGCCAAAGTACTTCTGAACAAGCATATCTATACAGGAGGTTCTCCTGATGCAGCAGATATGACGGAAGTAGTTTCCTTGGTTGACGCCATTACTGCGGACGGATATGCCCTGGATGCTGATTATTTCGGGATTTTCCGGAATACTCCAGATTCAGAAACCATTTTTCACCTGGCCTCTGATGTAGGACCAAGGATCTGGAATGGTTTACACTACAATTCGACCTCCATTGAAAGTGGTTGGAATGGATTTAGTACCCTGGCCGAATATTACGACCTGTTTGAAGGAGATGCTGATTTTAATAATGTGGATGTTCAGGGAGGAACTCCTTTAAATAACCAGGAGCTGCGTAGAGGTGGTGTTCCACTTACTGGAGCTCCATTTACTGGGGAACCAGGTACAACTGACGAAGGCGGTTTAGAACTTGGTTCAAACGTAGGCTTTGGTTTCCTGATTAATCAGCAATACGATCTGCAGGGTAACCCACTTAATGACAGACAAGGCGCTCCATTGACTTTTAAGAGAGAGTTCAGAGACGGTAACGGTGATATCAATTTCATCAACAATGATGAGACTACCGGTATCCGTGTTATCAAGTATCATCCTAAGTATGGTGCCCGACTGACGCATATGGTAGTATTCCGCTACGCTGATGCCCTACTGATGAAAGCAGAAGCCATCCTTAGAGGTGGAAGTAGCGCTGACGATGCCGCGGCAATCGTGAATGATCTGAGAGTTGTGCGGGGAGTTGCTGCACTAGGAACTGTAGACCTTTCTACTTTGCTTGATGTAAGGGCTCGTGAATTATATGCTGAAGGATGGAGAAGGAATGACCTTATCCGCTTTGGACAATTTGGTAGAGATTGGCTATTTAAAGAGCCTTCTTCTGTAGGTGATGCTACTAAACAAGTATTCCCTATTCCTGGACCACAATTATTGGCTAACCCCAATTTGACACAAAATCCTGGATACTAAAATTTTTAAATCAATTATAGAAAACCCCGGCTTTTGGCCGGGGTTTTTGTTTATTAACTCCTTTGTTTCAAATAATAAATGTCTATTTTACATGGATTAAACAGAGTGATTTCAAGCTAACCTGCCTAATTAACCATGACTTCCGCATTTGGATTCTGGGATTATTTAATTTTTGCTGCCTATGCTTGCCTCATACTTGGGGTAGGTCTTTGGGTGTCCCGGGACAAAGCAGGACACCAAAAAAATGCCGAAGATTATTTCCTTGCAAGTAAATCACTTCCCTGGTGGGCTATTGGTGCCTCACTCATCGCAGCCAATATTTCCGCAGAACAGTTTATCGGAATGTCGGGTTCTGGCTTTGCCGTTGGCCTGGCGATTGCTTCTTATGAATGGATGGCGGCCATTACCTTACTTATCGTTGGTAAATATTTCCTCCCTATTTTCATTGAAAAAGGCCTGTATACGATACCGGAATTTGTGGAAAAACGCTACTCTACAAACCTTAAAACGATATTAGCCGTTTTCTGGATTGCCCTATATGTTTTTGTGAATCTTGCCTCCGTACTCTACCTGGGCTCCCTGGCTCTGGAAACCATAATGGGTATCCCCATGATATATGGAGTAATTGGATTATCGCTCTTTGCTGCAGCCTATTCTCTTTACGGAGGCCTTTCAGCCGTGGCCTGGACAGATGTTATCCAGGTTATTTTCCTGGTACTGGGCGGACTGGTAACCTCTTATCTTGCCCTGAACACAGTTTCGGACGGTCAGGGCATTTGGACAGGGCTTAAAACAGTATATGAAACGGTCCCGGAAAAATTTGTGATGATCCTGGACAAATCCAATCCGGAGTATAAAAACCTACCGGGCCTTGGAGTACTTGTAGGGGGGCTGTGGGTAGCCAATCTCTATTATTGGGGATTCAATCAATATATTATTCAAAGGACTTTAGCTGCCAAATCGCTAAGAGAATCCCAAAAAGGGATTATACTCGCTGCATTCCTGAAAATAATTATCCCCTTAATTGTTGTTATTCCCGGTATTGCCGCCTATGTGATGGTAAAAGATGCGGGGATTTTAGCTCGACTTGGAGAAGCGGGCCTTCAAAACCTGCCTTCCCTTGAGCAAGCAGATAAAGCCTATCCCTGGTTATTGCAGTTCCTGCCCGTTGGACTCAAAGGTATTGCCTTTGCAGCACTAACAGCAGCGGTGGTTTCCTCCCTGGCTTCCATGCTAAATTCTACCTCCACCATATTTACCATGGATATCTATAAGCAATACATCAACAGAAACGCTTCAGACAAAGCCACCGTAAACGTTGGGCGTATTTCGGCAGCTGTAGCACTGATTATTGCCTGCATTATGGCACCGTTATTAGGTGGCATAGACCAGGCCTTCCAGTTCATTCAGGAATATACCGGTCTGGTGAGTCCTGGTATTCTTGCCGTCTTTATTCTGGGGTTATTCTGGAAAAAAACAACCAACAAAGGTGCAATTGTAGGTGCTTTAGTGTCTATTCCTATTGCGCTCTATTTTAAGATAGCTCCCAACGGATGGGCAGATAATGATTTATTTGTAAACCTGCCCTTCCTGGATCAGATGGGTTATACCTGTTTACTCTCCATGCTGGTAATTGTTCTGGTAAGTTTATCGCAAAATAAGGGAGTTGATGATCCCAAGGGGATCCCAATTTCAAGAAAGACCTTCGCGACCAATCCTAAATTTAATATTGGGGCATTTGCTGTAATGATTATTATTTCAGCTATTTATGCCCTTTTCTGGAACTAAATATGGTGACATGGATATCGAGGCCAAATACTATTTCTTTAAAGTCAGTTAAATCTGCTTCAGAACCCATAATTTGCTCATTCCTAAATAGGATAGGATAGCTGTATGTCTTAATTTTGAGGTTCTATTTTTTGACCAGTGTTCAGGGTATAATCAGGTCGTATTACACCACTTCATTGATTGTACCGGTTAACCCGACAAGATCAACTGAACTTTTACTGGCCAATAGAATAATTATGGTTGGGTTATTCATTATCAAAGAAAATGGTATGCAGATTAATCTGAAACTACTAGTAAGCACTGTTGTTTGTATCGGTCTTTTTTATTCCTGTTCTACTGAGGAGAAATCGACTGAAAATGAAACTAAGGAAAAACTAACCTTATTTAAATTACTCCCACCCAGCAAAACAGGGATCCCTTTTATTAACGCTATAGAAAACCAGAAGGATTTCAACATCTTTAAATACAGGAACTTTTACAATGGAGGAGGTGTAGCCATAGGAGATATCAATAATGATGGCCTGGCCGATATTTATCTGACTGGTAATATGGAGCCCAATCGCCTCTACCTGAACAAAGGGGACTTTAGCTTCGAAGATATTTCTGAAAGCGCAGGGGTTATGGGAAACAAACCCTGGTCTACAGGGGTTGTTATGGTTGACATCAATGCTGATGGACTGCTTGATATCTATGTGAGCAATGCCGGAAACATGGAAGGAAACAACCATGATAATGATCTATACATTAACAATGGTGACCTCACCTTCACTGAAAAAGCCGCCGAATACAACCTTGCCAAAACCGGCTTTTCCACCCATGCTTCCTTTTTCGACTATGATAAAGACGGCGATCTGGATGCCTATATCCTGAATAACAGTAATATTCCGGTGAGCAGCCTGGGGTTCGCCGAGCAGCGAAAGGTAAGAGCCCAGGATTGGGAAGGGGTTCCCCATATTTTTAGGGGGGTTGGAGATATGCTGCTGCGCAATGACAATGGCACATTTACAGACGTTAGTGAAGAAGCAGGTATTTACGGAAGCCTGATTGGCTTTGGACTTGGTGTGATGGTAACTGACATCAATAAGGATTTGTATCCGGACATCTATGTTTCCAATGATTTCTACGAGCGGGATTACCTGTATATCAATAATCAGGACGGTACCTTTACGGAGGATATCAAAAACTGGACCTCCCACCTATCCCTGTCAGCCATGGGAATTGATATGGCCGATATCAACAATGACGGAAATGCAGAAATATTTATTACAGATATGCTCCCGGAACCCGAAGAGCGTGTGAAGTCTGTCATGGCATTTGAAAATTATGATGTATACCGGCTAAAACAAAGCAAGGATTTCTACCAGCAGTATATTCAGAATACGCTTCAATTGAACAACGGGAACGGATCCTTTTCGGAAGTAGCTTATTTCAGTGGCGTAGATGCAACCGACTGGAGTTGGGCAGGACTGCTATTTGACATGGACAATGATGGGCTGCGTGATATTTATGTTACCAACGGGATTATCCATGATCTAACGGACATGGATTTTACAGATTTCTTTGCCAATGAAATTATACAAAAAATGGTGGTGACCGGCAAAAAGGAATCTATTGACTCCATCATTGCAAAGATGCCCGTTAAACCTCAACCTAATTACGCTTTCCGCAACAATGGGGATATCACCTTTGACAACGCCAACAAAGACTGGGGCTTTGAACTACCTAGCTTTTCTAACGGAGCCGCTTATGGGGATCTGGATAACGATGGCGACCTGGACCTTGTGGTGAACAATGTGAATATGGAAACCTTTGTTTATGAAAACCTCACCGATGAGCAAAGGGATCACAACTATATTAAACTTCGTTTTGAAGGCACTGAAAAGAACAAGTTTGCCATTGGAACTACAGCATTGCTTTACTATGGAGATAACATTGTATTTCAGGAGTTGATGCCATTTAGGGGGTTCCAATCTTCTATGGACTATGTCATGACCATTGGATTGGGAACCACACAACAGTTGGATTCTCTCCGGGTCATATGGCCGGATGATCGCACCCTTTTCCTGGAAGGAACTGCCGTTAATCAAACCCTGGACTTAAAACATTCAGAAACCCTTCCGGTTTATCAACCCCCCAAACCTGAGACCATAAAACCGCTGCTCAGGGAGCTTGGTAACAGGTCTATGATTGCCCATCAAGAAAACAACTACACTGATTTTGACTACGAAGGACTTATTTATAAGCTGCTTTCACAGGAAGGCCCGGCCATGGCTGTAGCCGATGTCAACGGAGACGGAAATGAAGATATTTTTATCGGTGGAGCAAAAGGACAGCAAGGCATGCTTTATAAGCATCTTGGTAATGGGGTATTAAATTTTACAGAACAACCCGCACTACTGGACGATATGAATCTTGAAGATACCGCAGCCGCTTTTATGGATGCCGATGGCGATGGGGACATGGATTTAATGGTCGGCAGTGGTGGTAACCAGGTAGGGAGTGAACAAAACTATCGAGCCCGCTTGTATATCAACAATGGCAATGGAAAGTTTTCCAAATCCCCAGAGCAGCTCCCCTCTACCTTTAAAAACATTTCAGTAATCGCCCCTCAGGATTTTGATGCAGATGGGGATATGGATGTATTTATCGGCTCGCGAAGCGTGGTTGGCACCTATGGGGTAAATCCGGACCATCTATTTCTTGAGAATAATGGAAATGGGTCCTTTACAAACGCCACTGAACGACTTGCTTATGATCTAAAAGACGAAGGCATGGTAACCGATGCCATATGGGCAGATCTGGATGGCGATGGGAGAAAAGACCTGCTTACCGTATCAGAATGGGATAATCCGCGAATTTATAAGAATACTGGCAGGAGATTAACCAGAATACCGGCAACAATGGATAGCCTGAGCGGATGGTGGAATACCGTAGAAGCTGCAGATCTGGACAAAGACGGAGATCTGGACCTAATCCTCGGAAATCAGGGAGCGAATTTACATTACAAACCCACCCCTGAAGCTCCAATGCGGATTTGGGTCAATGACTTCGACAATAACGGGACTATTGAACAAATTGTAACCCAGCGAAAGAATAATAAAGACTACCCCATACACCAGAAGAAAGAACTGACCGAACAACTGGTTTCATTGAAGAAGCAGAATCTTAAGGCCTCAGAGTACGCTAGAAGGAGTATTGACGAACTTTTTCCAAAGGAAATCCTTGAAAGATCTATTATGAAGGAAGTGGCCTATTCAGAATCGCTTATAGCCATCAATGAAGGCGATGGTCGTTTCAGGATACAGGCCCTGCCCAACAGGGTACAGCTTTCTTGCGTGTGTGGTATAAGTTGTGAAGATATCAATGGCGATGGTTACCTGGATTTGATTATGGGAGGAAATAATTTTGAATACAAACCCCAATTCTCCCGACTGGATGCTGGCTATGGAAATGTGCTGCTGAATGATGGGAATCTAGGATTTACCTGGCAGGATTACAAACAAAGTGGTTTCTTCATCAGGGATGAAATCAAACACCTGAATTCATTTAAAGACAGTTCCGGAAAACGATTCCTGATAGCGGCTATCAATGACAATAAACCCAAGATTTACGCCCTGGATGAATAAAGCCGTGACCCTTATTAGCTTTTTACTGATCCTTGCCTCCTGCACAAGGGACGGGGAGCTTTTCCATAATCCAAGTCCATCAGAAACAGGGATTGAATTCAAGAACGAGCTAACTCCCAGGGAAGATCTGAATATACTGGACTACCTCTATTTTTACAACGGAGGTGGTGTCGCCATTGGCGATATCAATGGGGATGATCTGCCAGACATCTATCTGTCGGGGAACCAGGTTAAGAATAAACTTTACCTCAATAAAGGAAATCTCAAATTTGAAGACATTACGGAACAAGCCGGTGTAGCAGGGGAAAGCAGCTGGAATACGGGTGCTGTGATGGGGGATGTAAACGGGGATGGTTTACTCGATATCTATGTATGCGCCGTTGTGGGGATTAAAGGGCTTAACGGATATAACGAATTATTCATTAACAACGGGGACAATACCTTCACAGAAAGCGCTGCCCAATACGGACTTGATTTTGATACCTACAGCTCCTCGGCAGCCTTCCTGGACTATGACCTGGACGGAGACCTGGACCTCTATCTCCTCAACCACGCCGTGCATACCGAAGAATCCTATGGCCGGGCCAACTTACGCTACAAACGCAATTATCAAACCGGGGACAAATTACTGCGTAATGACGGAGATTCCTTTACGGATGTAAGTGAAGAAGCCGGAATTTTTGGGGGAATAATTGGCTATGGCCTTGGGGTAGCTATTTCGGATTTCAACCAGGACGGATATCCCGATATCTATGTGGGGAATGATTTCCATGAAGACGACTACTATTATCTCAATAATGGCGACGGGACTTTTACGGATAGCCTGAAAAAATACTTTGGGCATACCACGCGTTTTTCTATGGGGAATGATGTGGCCGATCTAAATCACGACGGCTGGCCGGATTTGCTATCACTGGATATGCTTCCAGAAGAGGAGGAAGTACTTAAAACATCCGAAGGCGATGATAATATCCAGACCCAACGGATGCGCATCGATCGTTTTGGCTACCATTATCAATTTACCAGGAACATGCTTCATCTGAACCGGCCCGGTTCGTACTATGCTGAAACAGCACTTCAAAGTGGCATCGCTGCTTCTGATTGGAGCTGGAGTGCCCTTTTCGGGGATTATGATCAGGATGGAGAACAGGACCTTTTTATCGCCAACGGGATACCTAAAAGGCCAAATGATCTTGATTATATCCGATTTGTTTCCAGTGAAGAAATAAGGAGTAAAATCAACAACACACGACTGGTAGACCAGGAAGCCCTGAACATGATGCCTTCAGGTGCGGTCCACAACTACTATTTCAAAGGTAAAGGGGCTTCTTTTGAGGACCTTTCCCATACCATGCTGAAGAAAGATACCCTGATTTCAGGAGCAACGGCCTACGCCGACCTGGACCTGGACGGGGACCTGGACCTGGTAACCAATAACCTTTATCGTGAAGCCAGCCTCTATATTAACCAAACCAATGAAAAGGCCAACTACCTGAAGATAAAATTCCAAAACCCCGGACCCAATTCTTATGGGATAGGAACCAAGGTGTTCTCTTACCACAATGAGATCCTGCAATACAAAGAATTATATCCGGTCAGAGGTTTTCAAGCTTCCTCTGAACCTATTATTCATTTTGGGTATGATCAGGCAGAAATAATTGATTCCCTGAGGATAGTGTGGCCGGATGGAACCTTTCAGCTGGTTAGGGAAGTAGCAGTAAATCAAACCCTAACCCTTAGGCCAGAAAACCCCAAAATCTTTGATTATGCTTCTCTTTTGCCAAAGCATAAAAAACACTTCAAAAAAGTGGAAGATAATCTGGGTATTGCTTACGAGCATGTAGAAGACAATTATATAGATTTTAACCGTCAGAAGCTTATCCCCTATCAAATTTCAGACAGGGGGCCAGCCGTGGCATTGGGAGATCTCAATGGCGATGGCAGGGACGACATCTATTTTGGAGGGTCTAAATTTTACCCCTCACAGCTATACCTGAACGCCGATTCTACCTTTGTAAGCCAGCGATACCCCGAACTTGCCAGGGATTCTATTATTGAAGAGGTAAGTGCCGTGATAGAAGATTTTAACGCCGATGGAAAAAACGATCTGTTCCTGGGAACCGGAGGAGGCGATTTTTTTGGAGAGAGTGCGCCCTTGCTGGACCAGTATCTGGTACAGGGGGAAAATGGTTTTACTAAAAGCCAACTCCCCGAATACTATGAACACGCCTCGGTGGTAAAAGCACATGATTTTGATGGTGACGGCGATTTGGATCTCTTTGTTGGAAATTATACACGCACCAACGATTTTGGGGTGATACCTCCCTCCTATCTACTTAAAAATGAAAATGGTGTTTTTGAAATCCTGGATAACAAGCTGCCTGAAAACCTCGGTTTGGTTACCGATGCCTACTGGGCAGATCTGGATGGCGACCAAAACGAAGAATTGGTAGTTGTCGGTGAATGGATGAGTCCTCGATTTTTTAAAAATAACATGGGGAACTTAACCGAAATCTTTATGTTAGAGCAGGAGATATCCGGCCTTTGGCAGGCTGTAATCCCCAGCGATATTGATGGAGATGGAGACCTTGACCTTATCTTGGGTAACTGGGGTAACAACAATAAATTTAGGGCCTCCCAAAAGAATCCGCTAAGAATGTACTACGGGGACTTTGATTCCAACGGCAATACCGAGACCCTGGTATCTATCCCCAAAAATGGAAAATACTATCCCCTGGAAGGCCTGGAGGGTTTATCCGGCCAAATGGAAAGCCTTCGGAAAAAGTTTAACACCTACCGCAGTGTAGCCGGGAAACCGATAGAAGAAATCCTGGACAAAAAAGTGCTCCGTGAAGCAACGCTATTTGAGGTTAACGAGTTACGCTCCGGTATATTAATGAATAACGACGGGAAGTTTTCCTTTGCTCCTTTTGGACAGGAATTACAACTTGCCCCTATAACTGCTTTTCTGTCTTACGACTTCAATAAGGATGGCAGGGAAGAGGTGCTGGCTGGTGGGAACTACTTTGGTGTAAAACCCTATCACGGCCGATTTGGTTCCTTTTCCGGAGCTATGATAGCCGGTAAAAATGACGTAATTTTGGGCCATGAGATGGGGATGGACCTTTCTCAGAAATCGGTTCGCCATCTTAATGTGGTACAAATGAATGGACAGCACTATGTGCTGGTTACATTCAACAATAGCAAAGCAGCGGTATTTCAATGGTTAAATTAAATCGGATCAGCAATGAGGAATTTTAGTATACTGGTTCTGTTAATTTGGGTAGCTTCATGTAATATGAAGCAAGATCCCATAATGGTATCTGCGGAAGAATTACACAGCGCCGTTGATAAGGTAACCGATATTATGGTTCACGATATATTTTCCCCACCCGTAGCCAGCAG
This sequence comes from Flavobacteriaceae bacterium D16, assembly GCA_021295155.1. Lineage (GTDB taxonomy): Bacteria > Bacteroidota > Bacteroidia > Flavobacteriales > Flavobacteriaceae > Lentiprolixibacter. The sequence goes on from JAJTJC010000036.1 coordinate 230,708, forward strand.
GATTTACGCCTATCCCAATATTGCCGCCTATGAGATCATGGTGTTGAATAATGATGGGTATAATTCCCTCTCTGGTCAGCTACGGGAATTAGAACCCATACCAGATCCGGAAGCGGGAAAGGCTATCAACTACCCCCTGGCCGCTCTGATTGCGCACATGGATGTGAGCAGGCGTCTCATTTTTACGGAAGAAAAGATTACTGTATTTCGCGACAGCCTATACGGGATTTGGGAGGCTCAAAACCGTAAGGAATTCAACGAATCCAGGGAGTACGGTCTTGCAGTAGCTGAACATATCGCAGGGTGGATGGATAAAGACAATTACAAGCAGACGCGGACCATGCCCAAGTTTTCCGTGAACACGGACGATCCGTCGCGCTGGCAACCCACCCCTCCTGCCTATATGGACGGAATAGAGCCACATTGGAATAAGATCCGGCCGTTTGTTATTGACTCAGCCGGACAGTTCAAACCTACTCCTCCTCCTCCCTTTTCTATGGAAGAAGGCTCTGATTTTTACAAGGAAGTAAAAGAGGTTTACGACATCAGCAATGAAATAACTGAAAAGGGTGATGCCTCAGAGGAAATAGAGATTGCACAGTTCTGGGATTGTAATCCCTATGTTTCCGTTACCCGCGGTCACCTTATGTTTGCTACCAAAAAGATTACTCCCGGAGCCCACTGGATTGGAATCACAAAAATTGCAAGCAGAAAAACCAACAGCTCTTTTGACGATTCTTTATATGCCTATACGAAAGCTTCTATCGCCATGGCGGATGCCTTTATCAGTTGTTGGGACGAAAAATACCGCAGTAACCTTATACGTCCTGAAACACTGATCAACGAGCATTTTAACGACAGTTGGAAACCCATCTTACAGACTCCTCCTTTTCCCGAATATACCAGCGGACATAGCGTGGTCTCAGGTGCTGCCGCAATAGCGCTTACCGATATTTTCGGTGAGAATTTCGCTTTTGATGACGACACGGAATTACGGTACGGTCTCCCGGTACGAAGTTTTAGTTCCTTTAATGAGGCTGCAGATGAAGCAGCTATCAGTAGAATGTACGGAGGAATCCACTACAGGACAGCTGTGGAAATTGGCGTTAAGCAAGGACGTGACCTTGGCCAATTTGTCCTGCAGCAATTGGACATGAAGAATGAATCCGCTTTAGTTGCCAACTAATGCTATGAAGAAGATTGTTATCTCATTAGGGGTCCTTTTGGTTCTCGGCATCGTCTGGTATTTATTTCTATATCCCTACGATTATGTGGTTCGAATGCAGGTCAAAACCTTCCCCGAGGCCATAACCCAAACCCTAAAACTTTGGGAAAGGGATAACTCCCACATGAAACTCCTGGAGAAGAACGGAACGGAATCTTTTACCATGGAATTGTCCTTCAGCGATTCAACCCATATTTACCAGTGGGATATCCTTCCCGTTAACGATTCCCTGACGAAAATAAACGTCTTTGCAAGAGATAAAGCGCATAGTTTGAAGAATAAGATCAGTGTTCCGTTCACCGAAACCGTATTTGAAAAACGCACTAAAAAAACACTGACGGATTTTCTGACTGTCATAAACGAACACATTGACAACTTTAAGGTGGGTAAAGTCTTGGAAGAGCAGTTTTCAGGTAAAACCTGTCTTTGTGCTTCCAGGAATACCTCCCAGCTTGACAAAGCCAATGGGATGATGAAAGACTTCCCGTTACTGAACAATGCCATATTGAAATATCGATTGGAACCGGACGGACCACCACTTATTGAAATAACCGAGTGGAATAAGGAAGCTGACAGTTTAAGATTTAACTTTTGCTTTCCTGTTAAACTTCCGGATTCCCTACTTAATATCCCGGAATTATTCTTCAAAGAAATTCCACCCACCAAGGCCCTGAAAGCCGAGTACCGCGGAAATTATATTACTTCGGACCGGGCTTGGTACAGAATATCTGATTATGCTAAAAACAATAACATCCCCATAGCGGAACTTCCGATAGAGGTTTTCCATAATAATCCTAACTTAGGTGGTGATGCCCTGCAATGGAGGGCCGAAATCTATATTCCCCTTAAAGATGCGCGCTAGTATATTAGTAGCACTGCTCCCCATACTATTCATGATGTGCGCCCAATACGGGCAGCTAACCCCTATTGCAGACTTGCCGAAAAAGCTTAACGAAAACTCTGGAATGGTAGCTGTGGATGATGGAACTGTCTGGATCATTGAGGATAGCGGTAACCCGGACAAGATCTTCAAAGTAGATATGCAGGGGAAACTACTCAGGGAATTAAAAGTGAAGAACGCCAAGAACGAAGATTGGGAGTCCCTGGCCCAGGACAGCCTGGGTAATCTGTATATAGCAGATATCGGTAATAATAGTAACGAAAGGAAAGACCTTGTAATTTATAAACTGCCGAACCCCGACAGAGAGAAAGGGGATAAAATAGAAGCAGAACGGATCGCTTTCCATTATCCTGAGCAGAAAAAATTCCCCCCGAAAAGAAAAGACTTCCGCTATAATGCAGAAGCCCTTTTTTACCAAAATGGATTTCTATATATCGTTAATAAAGATATGACAAGGCCATTCGTTGGGGAAGCCAGAATTTACAGAGTTCCGGACAAGCCTGGGAAATACAAGGCAGAACTTATGGCCGTAATCCCAACCTGTGACGATTCGCGCCGATGTACTATAACCGGAGCAGACCTCTCACCAGACGGCAAGACCTTGGTGTTACTGAGCTATGGACAAATTTGGGTGTTTCGAAATTTTAAGGGAAATGATTTTACCTCTGGCACAACAGAACTTATTGACCTGGGGGCTTCTACCCAACTGGAGGCTGTTACCTTCCTGGACAATACAACCCTAATCCTTTCAGATGAATGGAGTGGTGGTGCCGGCATGAATCTGTATACCTTCACCCTGAATTAGCCGGATAAACAGCAAGAATAGCTCGTGTATTAGGGCATTCTTTGAATTTTTCTACGAAAGGAATATTTCCTTTTACAGACTGCTCATCTCCGCGATTCCAGCAATGTGGCTTACAGGATCAGGGTTAAATGCAGGACCTTTAATACCAGCTTTTTGATTTCATAGGATAGTTACGCACAGATAAAAACCAAGGGTTTGAGGCTGAAAGTTCTTACAATGTCATCAAGAAAAATAAATATCAAAATACAACATAACAAAGCCGCGTGTGATAGTATATTTGAAAAATTATAATTTTAACTGTATAGTCTATGACGATTAACCCTCTAATTTTGACTAAAAAGACTTTGTTAAGGTCACTCTTGACCCTAACTATTTTCTTAAACCTGTTCAGTTGTTCCAATATCAAAATATTACACACCTGGAAATCTGAGGACCTGCCCTCCCTTAGGGCTAATAATGTGCTCGTTGTTGCCCGAACAGCGAGACCTGAGGTGCGTGAAGCCTTTGAAATGGAAATTACCAAGGAATTAAAAGCCAGAAACATAAGGGCTGTTCCCAGCTATACTAAGTTTCCCGAATTGGATCCCGACAAGAAGATCACAGCGCAAAGAATGGAAGAGATCAAGGCTTTACTGGAAAAGGAAGGATTTAATGGAGTTGTTTTAAGCGTGGTCAAAGACTACCAGGAGCTAACCCGCTCAATTGGCGAAGGCGGATATGAAGCCTCCGTTAATTATGGCTACAGAGACTATCCTACCTATTACGGCAATGGCTTCTACGTATATTACACCCACCCCCTGTCCTATTCAACTGAAGATATTTACGTGCCGGAATCTGAATATACCTTAACTTCAAGACTGTATGTGCTGGAAACTTTGGCTTATAATCTGGATCAGCCGGAAGACCAACAATTACTAGCGGTGGTGCGCTCCTCCATAGAAAATCCACAGGGTGCAAAAACAACAGCAAATGATTATGCCAAGGCAATTGCCAAAGCAGTCAATAAAAGTAAATAGTTAAGAAAAGAGTGAATCTTTTGTGGAATGTGTTGCACTAAAAATGGAGCAATTTGTATCCTCCTATTACATGTATGTTTGCCATAGACACAGCAGTTCTGTGTAGATAGCCCGATTATTGAATTTTTACCGGATACTTTTTAAATAGTTTTGCAACCCCTTTTGTAATTTTCTTTTTGTTTTTTTCTGGCTTTTTGTCCGATATTACCCCCTTGGAAACCGCCTGCCATACCATTTCATCAGTAATGGTATTTATTATATCCAGAACCACAGATCCGGCAGTATAGGTCCCCACCACGATCTCTTCAGATTCCCAGTGGTAATTGCGCTGCCCAATATACATGGGAGCATCCCTGATATCAGTTTCCCTCGTTTGCTGTTCTTTGGAAATAACAACCCCAATATTGATCAGCAAATCCGGGTCTGCATTTACTTTTTGATATCCCCGTATTTCCATTTGCTTGTTGATCTCACTAATCAATAAGTTGAGGCCTTCTTCATTGGGTTTAAATTCCGGATAACTTTTAACATCTAAGCTGTAAACCTGAAAGGTTTTGAACTTGCCAAAATCAACATCTTCAGTTTTGTTGTATGAAACTAAATGCTGAGCAGAAATAAATAAGGGAGAAAGGAGGAATAAAACAATTAATACCTTCATTTTCATCATAATACGAATTTATGTTATTGTCTCATGTTGGCAGAAGACCTTATTTTGATATGCCTTGATACCAAAATAAACTCCCCTTTTGTTGTTCAGCAAATATAGTTTTTTTGAAGCATTTGATTTGTAGATGCTGCATCGCTAGTCACTACTTGCAAAACCTTATCCACACCCAAGTACGGCTCTTATCAGGCCAAAATCTCTCCCAATTAACAATCTCCTTTAGAAAAGGGTTCCGTAATATTTTCAGGCGTATCTAATGCAAAGGAATAGAAGAGATCTCCCAGGGAATCCAATCGATATTCGGAGTTTGATAGCCCATCATGCCATGACTATTGTGGCTAATATTCCAATAGCCAATGTTGGCTCCCTAAATGACAAAAATGTTGGGTTTGTCTTGTGCAAATACAGTAAAGCACATTACTAAAAGAAGTAACTCGGGGAGTGCTTTTTTCGAAGTCTTAAGTCGAGTCCCATAGAGTTTTAGCCCATTCCTATAAGGTATAAGGAACATATAAATGCCCTTTATACTATAAGGTGTATATTTCTTATTTAGGCGCTAAAAATCAGGCGGATTTTTGTTGTACCCAATACGTATACAGTCGGTGTGCCAGGGCCAAAACCACAGCCCCTACAAAAAGCCCGATAATACCGTGAAGCAACATTCCTCCCAAACTACCCAGTAGGATTATGATCATTGGGGTATTTAAACCCTTGCCCAATAACATCGGTTTTAAAACATTGTCTGATAAAGCTACAGCAACAGAATATACGGCAAATAAGATGGCAAAGGTAGGCTCTGCCATGGAAAATGCGATGAGGATGGCGGGAATCATTGTTAAAATTGCCGGCACCTGGATAATGGCTGTAACCAGGATCAGGAGGGTAAAGATCCCTGCTGCGGGCAAGCCTATAGCCTTAAACCCAATAAAGGCCAATATTGCCTGGATAAAGGCCACCAATAAAATCCCTTTTACTACACTTCGGATGGTATCCCGGGACATGATCACCATTTCCTCTCCATCTTTCCCAACTAATTTTTCAAAGAGTTGTACAGCCGATTTATATACTGATTCTGCGTGGAACATAAATGCAAAACTGATCAAGAGTGAACCTATAAACACCAGTATGGTAGCAAGGAATCCGGTAAGTCCACTCACCAGATTTTTACTGAAGTTTAAAAGTCCCTCACGGTGCTCAGCGGTATAAACCTTTACATTCTCAGCCAGGGCTATCCACTCCCGGTACAAATCCTCTCCAATCAAAGGCCAGGATTTTACACCCTCTTCCGGTAAGGGGATTTGAAGGCTATTGTCACGGATTTGCTGAATTAACTCTTTGGTAGATTCAAAGACCGTCCCCAGGATAAAATAGGTAGGTACCAATAACAGCGCAAGAACCCCTATGGCAAAGATCAGGGTTCCCAGCTTTTTTCTTTTCCCAAAGCGCTTAAGTAATTTTTTATATACCGGATACAGGGCAACCCCCAGGATCAGGGCCCATACTAAAATCAGCATAAAGGGTTTAAGGATGTAAAAACACCAGGCAAGCACTAAAAAAAGTAGTGCTATCCGTAATACCTGGTTAATCCCGTTATCCTTGCCGATACCATTCATTATTCCAGGCTTTTCATTATCTGGGCCACGTACTGCCCTGCAGTCTTATACGCTTCTTTAGGGTCGTCAATGCTGGAGGTGACAATGGCCACTAATTGATTTTCGCTGGGTTCATCCAGATTATACGCTACTGTTTCCAAAACATAGGTGGTATAGGTTCTGGTGGAGGTAGACATGGGAATATACCCGCCAAAAGAATCGTAATAGGATCCATAGGCATATGGATAGGAATAATAGTTATAGAAAGAACCATAGTAGTTGGGGTAGTATCCGGCATAAGATGCCCCTACATAGATACCGCTACTGGACGTCCTGACGGTTTGTTGCTTATCCTTGATCACAGTCAACACCACCCCATCAAATCCCTCACTGGCCATCAGGCTTTTGATCAGGGCAACCCGCTCTTCCGAGATCTCCCTGTTGGGATATATTTTGGGGGCTTTTTTAAAGCTTTCTGTAGCCTTTATCCCTCGCGCTTTTAAGGCATTTGCAATGTTCTCTTCGAAGGCAATGCGCGCATGGTCATTGGCTGTTCGGGCAATGACAAGGACATTTTTCTCCTTGAATTTATCTATATTCTCCTGTTCTCCTTTCCAGGCATCCAGTACTTTAACGCTGCCACAACTCTGCAACAAAACTCCAGAGATAAGGATTACAATAATCTTCCATTTAGTATTCATAAGGCTTTTTTCTTCTTCGTTATGCCCGGCGAAGTTAATTAAAAGGCTTCTTCTATCCCAAAATAGACCCCGGTATTTCCATCCTGACCAATACCGATATCCATCCGTAGATTCACATTCTCTTTTTTGTTAAAGAGGTAACGCAATCCCCCTCCAAAACTATATTTCAACTCTTTCAAACTCAGGTCTGTAATTTCGTTGCCCACATCTCCGATCCCCATAAGCGACAAAACCCAGTTTTGGGGTCACATACTGGCCGTACTCCATTTGAAAGGCAACATAATTCCTGTCCCGATAACGTCCCAGGAAGTAGCCATCACCCTTGAGGATGGCACTGTTGAAATCTATCCCATTGAAGAAGTAATTGCGCTCCAGTAAGTTGAAGATAAAATCTAGCAGCGGATCAGTGCCGCTATTGATCCGGGTTATACCCTTACCAAGGCCAACAACAACTCCCAATTGACCCTTGCGGGCAGGCTGCAAAATAGGCGAAAACTGTTTAATAAAGGGAGCCGGATATCTACTGAGATCCAACCAGGATGAGGCAACTGATATGCGATGGGCCAATGCTAATCTGGAGTTTAATTATCCCGCTATTCGCTGGTTTGTCCCCCTGAATTCTGGTTCAGCTGGTTGATAAACTTACCCACCACAATGGCGGTGATGATCACCATATAAAACTGTCCCATCAACCCGGTTAATATAGAAGCTTTTCGAGCGAGGGAAGTTACCGGGACGATATCACCATAACCAATGGTTAACAGGGTAATATAACTGTAATACACTATGCCGTCTATAATGCCCTCTCCTGAAGTACCGATCTGCTGAATTCCCCTGAATGATCCCGGGGCAGCGGTTTCTATGGCCAGGAACATAAAAAATGCCAATAGTCCCAGGGAGATATATCCAGACATAAGTCCGATAATTACATTTTTATTAACCAACTGTGCGCGCCATACCTGCTGAATAATTTCATAGCATACAAAGCCATAGAATAGGAAGTAAATGGCACTTTGAGCAAAAATATTGGTTTCAGTATCGATCCCAAAAACATTGCGAACAATAAAAAACCCAATGGCTAAGAGGAACAGGGAGGTAAAAAAATAAAAAACCTTCTTGTTTTTTGAGATCAGGAGTATCCCTGCCAATAGGTTTATTAGGAAGAACAGTGGTGAAAGTGCGGTATTATAAAAGGGTATAGGCAAAACAATATTGCCAAACAATATCAGAAGCATGCTGATAAAAAACAGCTCAAAGCGAAACGGATACAATTTGTCTTTCATGTTTCAATACTTGTTCCGCAAATCAATCTTCCAATAATTGCTTATTGAATTCGTAGCTTTTATAGTTTACTTTGAACAGGATACTATAAAATGAAGGGATAAAAAGTAGCGTTATCACCGTCCCAAAAAGTAATCCTACCATAATACTTACGGCCATTCCTTCCCACATTTCGCCCCCGCTTAAGTACAAGGGAATTAATCCCAGCACGGTGGTGAAGGTAGCCAGTAAAATAGGCCGAAACCGCTGCAAACAAGCTGCAATTACTGCATCATGGGTCGTGCGTTTCAAAACATCTTGTTCCACTTCAATCCGATCTATGAGAACAATGGCATTATTGATTACAATCCCCGCCAGAGAGATTACCCCTAAGAAAGGCATAAAACCAAAAGGTTCCTGGAATACCAGCAATCCGATAACTACTCCTATTATCCCCAGAGGAATTGTTAAGGTTACCATGGCCATCTTGCGGAAGGAATTAAACTGAATAATCAAAAGGAGCACAATAATAAATCCTGATAGCGGAAGGTATTTGAATACGGCTCCCATATTTTCAGCAGTATTCTTGGCATCCCCGGCAAACTGATAGGTATACCCCTGAGGCCAGGATTTCATCTCCTGTTGCAACCAGGGTGTTATTTCATTGGTTATCGCTGAGGCATTTCCTCCTTCGCGCAATTCACTGGATACATTGATGGTCCTTCGGAGGTCCAGCCGCCTGATTTTGGAATACTGCCACTGGGGTACAATACTGGCCACCTGTAACAGTGGAACACTTTTACCCGAATTCTGGGCGTATATATTCAGGGTTTCCAAAGACTCCAAAGATTGTTGCTGGCTTGCGTCACTTCGCATAAGAATGGGGATCGACTTATCATCTTCCCGGTATTCCCCGGTTTGAAAACCATCGAGCACAGTTTGTAGTGAAGTGGCAATATCCTGACTGCTTAATCCGGCCATCTGGGCACGGTTTTGATCAACTTCTATGACAAACTTCTTACTTTTTGGCCCCCAGTCGTCTTTAATATTTTTCGTTCCGGATATCCCGGATAACCTGAGTTTTATTTGTTCAGAGATCCTGGCCAGCTCATCCGGATTTGGGCCCGATACCTGTATTTCAATGGGTGTCCCACCACCACCTGAAGCCAGAGTCCCAACCTTGATGTCGGCATTGGGGAAAGTGCTGAAACAAAATGCATCCAGGCGTTTGATCACCTCGATGTTGTAAATAGCATCCGAAATGTTCACCAACATATGTGCATAGCTGGAATTGGGTTCGTCAGGATTATAGCCCTGGTCGTAGGATTCCGGGCCTTTGCCTACATAGGATGACCAGTCTACTATACCATTTGGCCGTGAGGCAGTTACCTGCAGGGAATCTTTGATGAAATCTTCAATGCTCAGGATTACCTCAGTAGTCCTTTCAATCTTAGTCCCCTGAGGCAGGTTGATGTCTACCGTAATCATATTCCGATCACTATCCGGGAAGAATATGAAGGGGATTTTGGTAAAGCCGTACAGGGAAAGGAAGAAAGTGGCAAATATACCTATGATCACCTTGTACTTATTTGCAAGGGCCCATAGGATGATATCCTTATAGTATACTTTCAGGCTTTGTATGGTACGGTCTATCAAACTTGGTTTTTTGGTCCCCTTGGGTTCTATTTTCAGGAATAAAAAGCAGAATAAGGTAATCACAGATAAGGCCATGATCCATGATGATAACAGGGCTAGTGAAATAACCACGAAAATAGGCCCTACGATATCTCCCATGGTCGATTCTGCCAGGTAAAAGGCCAGGAATGCCGCAGAAGTGGTCAGCGTAGAGATCAGTAGCGGGGTGAAGAGTTCTGAACAGGCTTCTATTGCCGCTTTCTTAGCCGGGATCCCCGCTTCCATTTTCACCATAACGGTTTCTGCCACCACAATGGCATTATCCACCATCATCCCCAGGGCCATAATGAGTGCTGCCAGGGTAACCTGGTTTAGACCCATGTTGATGACCCCCATAAGCATAAGGGTCATAATCACTACAATGGGAATCAAACTGGCGATGACCATCCCTGATCTAAAGCCTAAAAAGAGGAGCATTACCGCCAATACAATGACAATAGCCTGGATAAGATTAACAATAAAATCGGCAATCTTAACATCGATATAGGTATCCATACTGGCCAGGCGGTTTAACTCAAGTCCTATAGGCAGGCGACTCTGCCATTGGGCCACTACAACATCCACTTCCTCTCCGAGTTTGATAATATTAGCGCCCTCTTTAAGATTTATATGCAGGGAGATCGCATCCTTGCCATTCACCCGAACTTTTTGGGTGGGAGGATCTATATAACCCTTACGGATTTGGGTAATATCGCCCAGGTATACCTGTTCTGATCCATCACCTACGGGAATCAGCATCCGTTCTATGTCGTCAATTGAATTGAAATTCCCGGTGGGTTCCAGAATAATCCGTTCATTTTCAACATTGATCTCGCCCCCCGTACTCAGAATGTTGGTAGCGGTAATGCTATTCTGTAATTTACTGGCGGATAAGCCATACTTCTTGAGTTGTGCATTGTCGTACTCTACAAATACCCGTTCATCCTGATCGCCTCCCAGTTCTACTTTGGCAGCATCTTCAAGCTTAATCAGGTCATCCTTAATATCGTCTGCATACTCCTTCATTTCGGCATAGGAGATTCCGTCTGATATCAGGCCAACGGCAATCCCATACACATCCCCAATCCCATCATCATCCAGGTTTGGCCTTACATTCTTGGGTAATCCCTGAATTACATCCAGTTTCCTGCGAAGCCTGTCCCATACCGCTTGCAATTTCTCAGGCCCAACCTCATCTTTAAGGGTCACGGTTACCACGGAAAGTCCGGACCTTGAAGTACTGGTCACCTCTTTTAATTCCGGTAGCTCCTGGGCTTTCTTCTCCACCTTGTCAGTAACCAACTGTTCTACCCGTTCCGGACTGGCCCCGGGGAACTGGGAAATCACATTGGCAACCCTTACCGTGTAAGGGGGCATGCTGTCGCGAGGTAAAGAAAAATAGAGGACAAGACCCAAAAGGATAATAGTGCCCAGTATGGTAAAGGTTATCCTGTTTTTCTCTATGGAGAACTGCGTCAAATTCATGAATTAACTGGTTTTTTGGGTCTTTATACTTACTGTATTCTCACTTCCTGACCATCCAGCAGCGTTTGCAGGCCTGCTGTAGCAATTTTATCTCCGACTGAAAGTCCCTTAATAACCGTAAATCCCTGGGATGATAGATTACCAACGGAAATGTATTTCTTTTCAACGGTAACTTTGCTGTCCGATTCATTGAGTACAAAAACAAATCTACCTTCCCCGTCTTCTCCCACAGAGATTGGAGGAACCACTAAACGTTTGGCCCCATTGTTAAGAGCACCCAGATCGAAGGTAACATTGGCCGCCATTCCTGATCGGATAGCCTCAGAAGGATTGGTGACTACTATCCTTACCGGATAGGTTGCTGTATTCGCATCAACAGATGGGGAAACCTCCGTAACCACACCAGAAAAAGAGGTGTCTGTAAGGACCGGAAAATCTATTTTCACAAGCATGTCATTGGAGATCCTGGGGATAATGCTTTCAGGGAGGCCCAGGGAAATTTCCATATCGGTCCCGGCATTGAGCACGGCAATATTTTGGCCTGCATTTACATTCTCTTCAATCTCGGCATTCACCGCAGCAATAATTCCATCTTCCGGGGCATATAGGAATCCATAACGGATCTGTTCTTGTTCAATACCTACCTTGCGTTGAGCAGACTCGAAGCTTGCCTGAGCCGTTTTATAGGAGTTTTTGGCGCTCTCGTACTCACTGAGTGATACACTTCCTTTTTCATAAAGCACCCTTGTCCGCTCCAGGCTTAGTTTGGCCGTATTCATCTGTGATTCTGCACTGTTTTGGGCAGAAACTGCAGACTCATAACCAAGGCGTGCCTGCACATTATCCAGATGGGCTAACAAATCCCCTTTCTTTACCTCTTGTCCTATCTTGATATTAAAGACTGTGATGATCCCCGAACTTCTGAAGCTCAGATTAATGATGCGCTCGGTGCGCGCCGTTCCACTGAAGGTCCTGATATTCTCTCCTCCAAAATAACCCACCTCTTCATAGAGAACCGGACGTACAGGAGCTGGCTTTTCTTCCTGCTTCTCCTTACAGGAAACCCCAAGTAGTAAAAGGCCGGAAAGGACTATTAAACTTTTATATTTCATAATCGTCAATGAGATTAATAATTATTGTCTGTTTTCGGGTTGTTCCATAAATGTGTTAAACCTTGTAATAAAATCCTGATTCTCTGCTTCTGTATGCATCAGAAAATAGTAGCCCAAAAATCGTTCGAGTCGTAAACTGGCCAGCAAGTAATTATATACCGCATTGGAACGGGCTAAACGGGAAGCCAGATAATTATTTTGCGCATCAATTAATTGCACAATGGTAACGGCGCCATTCGAATAAGCTGATTGAGTCAGGTCCAACGCTTCCTCAGCAGCTTCTTCCGAAACCTCGGATAGAGCAATATTGGATACCTCATTAATCAGTGCAAGTATGGCGTTGTTTACATTAGTTTCAATGGACAAGTTGGTGTTGCTTTTGGCTAAATCCAGCTGTTCCTTCTGTATTATGGCAATCTGCCTGTTTATATTCTTCCTGTTCTGATCTACCAGGGGGATGGATAAATTTAAGCCAACATTATAATTGTTCACCACGATATTGGGATTAACTCCTGCACCCCATTGGTTAAAGTTTTGGTTGTATTGACCCTGCAGAGCAAGGGTGGGTAGAAACCTCCCTGCAGAATTAAGCCTGATACTCCTTCCGATTGCCGATATATCAAAGTCTAAAGATTTTAGTTCAGGAGCATTTCGCTTGGCCTCTTCAATCAGGAAATTAACAAAAGGTTTCCTTAGGTTAGGGTCGTCAATTAAGTTCCTGATTTGGGTGTAACTGTAATTTTCAAACAAACCCTTCTCCAGTTCCACCTCATCCACATCAATATTGTAATCCACAGGATTATTGAGCAATTGATTCAGCACAAAGTACCCCTGTTCCAGCGTATTGGCTGCCTCGATCATGAGTTGCAAATCCTGAGCCAATTCACTTCTGAACCGCAACACATCTGTCTTTCCCGACTGTCCTGCCTCAAAGTTTTCTTCCGCAATCTGCAGATTCCTTTTCGTCAGGTTTTTATTCTGAACCCTGATCTGCAGGTTCGTTTTAAGAATAAGGGCATTGAAATACGCATTAGAGGCATCAAAAATGGCATCGAGCTGTTCTGAATTATATTGCTCACGCTGAGACCCCAAAAGGTCTTTGCGGGTATTGATATTTGTATTTGCCTCTGGTGAAAAAAGCGTTTGCCTTAAGGTAATATTGCCATCTGTTGAATACTCTGGATTTAGCCCTTGCGATATTTCAGCTAAATCAGGATCAATATAAGTTGCAGAAGCACTGGCCGTTACATTAGGCAAATAATTGGTCCAGGCCGACTGTACATCTTTCTCACTGAGATCCACCTCTTTTTGGCTGGTTTGCAATCCCAGATTCCGCTCCAGTACGCCAGTCATGACTTCAAATAGGTTGTACTTCTTATCCGATAGCTTTTTTTCAAACTCGCCGACAAAATCAGTCCGTGTCAGGAGGCTAAATTTGATTGGCAGCCCTATGCGTTCTGCAGTATTGTAATTAAGGGTTAGCTTTGGGTCTAACCTAATATACGTTGGCTGATCGGCCAGTTCTTCCCCACCAACGTACGCTTCTATAGTCAGGGCAATTCTCCTAAAAAACTGATTGATATTTTCATTGGATTGGTTGGTTGCCAAAATCCCCATGTTCACATCATCCAGGGTATTGGAAGTGAATGATGGGAGTCCCAGGCGGAGAAATTCCTTCGCCAAAATATCAATATCACTGTTATTCAGGTAAAATGTTTCTGCCAGGTACACGGCATCTACATCCTGCAAATTGGAAGTAATATCGGCTACATTGTCAAAGGGAATCAGTTTATATGCTGCTTTGAGTTTTTGAATTTCATTATCAAAAAAGGAAGTGTAGGGGAAGATATCCAAAAAAGGACGTTGGATAACGATCCCAACCTTTTGAAAACCGGTTAGCTCTTTGAATGTTACCAAGTCCTTATTATAGGATCGATTGACGATCAAATACGTAAAGTTGGGAATACCCGAGGTTTCATTCGTTGTTTCAATAGATAGGAAATCCTCATTTACAGCTCCGAAAAGGATAGTGGGTTTGGGGTATTCCTCTTGTTTAGCAATGACCACATTATTAATGGGGCCAAAGGCAAGGATAATGTCAATATCAGAGGTTAGTAGCTGATTATAATTGATTTCAGCCCGTTCCATATTGAGCTCATTAGCCAATAAAAATTCCCTTGGAAACCGAACCTCCGCATCCTCGCCAACCACTGCTTTTACCTCCTTCTTTAATTCCTCCAGCAATTGGGATAATTCTGGCTGATTTTTATCGATCAATATCCCTATATCATAGACCTTATTGGTCTGGGATATACATAGAAAAGGTAGCAGAAGAAAGCAGATCAGCAGTTTTTTCATATCCAGTATGGTGGTTAGTCCCGGGCTTAAGGAATAAGCAATGGCTAAATATATCAAATTTTAGGCATCCAGAACCAATCTGGAACAGATCAGATCATACCTGGTTTAAAACCCAAACCCAATCGCAAAGGCAAAGCGTAGCCCGTCATCACTATTGAAGAGTGAAATACTTCCACCGATAAGATCTGCAGCATTAATAAAGAACCCTCCACCTACAGAGGTATTCCATTGTTCGCTATTGAAACCTGGGTCCAAAAGCAGGGTATCATCTACCCAAACCCGGCCTACGTCAAAGCCACCAAATAATCCTGTTTCAATGGGGAACACCCCAGTCTTTTTACGCCCGAAATTCCATCGGAGATCAGAACTTTGATAGAAGGCATTCTTTCCGGTAAACCGCTGAAACCTGTACCCCCTCAAACCATCATTGCCGCCAATACTGGCCGCCTGATAGAACTCAAAATCATCACCAAAATTAAGGTGTGCTTTAGACCGTGTAGCAAATACAAGGTCTCCGGAAGGCACCAGGCGGTAAGCAAAATCCAGGGAAGGAATCAGATACCCAAAACCATTGGAATTATCCAGGTTATGGGTATATCCCAATTGCATCCCGAATTTCATTCCCAGGGTCGGGAAAGCGGCATTATCACTATTCTGGAAAACATAAGACGCCTCGGTATTGATGAAGGATTGTTCGTTATCCGAGGGAAAAGCCGCCGTATACGATTCTATGAACCGGCCTTCGGTTTCTTCCAATTCAAAAGACTGATAGTTTAGCCCAATATTGAAAATGCCCCCGTGTTCTCCCCGGTGAACCAATCCTGTTCCTAAACTAAGGGTTCCCAGCTTAACCCGGTTGTAATCCAGGTCAAAGTTATCCTCATCTTCTGCATTAGGGTTAAGGGTTGCGTTTCCATATCCAAAGAAATTCCTTGCATAATTAGGACTGGTGAATTTACCTCCCAAAGTCAGGTTCCAGGATCCAACGACATTGGCAAATTCCCCCTGGTAATCGAGTTCAAAACCACTGGTAGCCGAGTAGAAAAAGCCACTTATAGTATGTTTAGAAGTAAACGGATTCCGCTGAAAACCATTTTGGGTATAGGTGTTGGTTACGCCTATCTTCAGTCCGTCATCCGGATTCCCGCCAATCCCTGGGATCAGTACATTGGAATTATACCTGGGTTTTTTATAATCGTAATTATTGGTTTCGTAATCGTCGCGGATATGCCTGGTGCCCTTGTTCGTTTTAAAGGTGTTGGGCTTACTTTGGAAATCATACATATGGACTTTTTTACCGTTTACCACCTCATAGATATCGTTGTTAAGTCCGCCTACCAAACGTACTTTAATAAGGTCGTCCCCTTCTCCACCTACATAGAAATGGTCATCATCATCCAGGGCATAAATCCATATTTCTTTGGTATCTCTACGATTGTATACCCTGTTGTGTATCACATCTGATTTCTCTCCATCCTTAATACGATAGCCTATAACCCTGGTATCCCCATTGGGCATACGGGTAATATCGAACCAGTCGTCCTTATCCGTTCCGGTCACGATGGCATATTTATTCACCACATCGGCATACCGACCGGCAATGTCCCTTATGTTGGCCCTTCGGCCTTTTAGCTTTTGTTTGATGTCCTCAAGGCTTGCATCCTGTACTTCTTCAGGCACCTTTTGGAATGCAGCTTCAATAATCGGATCCGTCAAATTTTCCTGGATATAAGCCGCCTCAGCTAGCCATACCGATTTCCCGGAATTCCCTACCAGGGCAACATCCAGGGGATAGGGCTCCATATTCATCCAATCTACATTTTTTATATTCTCATCATAAGCATTTAAAAGTCGAATTGGAGGTACAAGCGCAGTGGCCAATCCCATGATAAAACCATCATCCATCAGGGAAAAAGCCTGGTCGCGATCACGAGGTACGGGTCGGTATACCGTGGTGTCGCCTTCTTGAAATACAGCCCATCGCCATTGATCCTGGTGCCGGTCCCAGTCGCCAATCAGCATATCGAAGATCCGTGCCCGGATAAAGGCTTTTTCATCCATCTTATGCTCCTCATCTTTGCGAAGTTCATCCAACAAATCATGAGTGCTGATCAACTCATCGGAATAGCCAAAACCAGGATTGTTTCCATGGCCATCAGCTGCCCGTTCTTCTATCATATACAAGGCATCTCCAAATTCATCATTGAACCTACCAATAGCCTGTTGCTTAGGCACATAGTATAACTCAGGATTTGTATGAAATATCCCAACTGCGTCAGATAGGGTTCCAATCGAAAGAAAAGTATAGGGGTGAGAACCCGTGAACCCATCCATAATAAAGGCCTCAGTACCGGTACCTTTAAATTCTTCTTTTATAAACCTATCCTTAAAGGCAACAGCCTGTATATACTGTATGGCATTTTTACGGATCGCCCGCATCATAAATTCCCGCCCGTCAGGATCTTCAAATCGCAGGGAATTAGACTGATTTCCACCTCCTTTTCTAACTGGTGTCAGACCCCCAAATAAAGTATCCAGGTTTACAGTGGGGACTTCAATTTCCTTACTGAAAAGTGACCTGTATTTCTCGCCCCAAAGCCATTCGTAAAAATTAGATTTCGAGGTTTCCGATTCCTCATAAACAGAGCTCTTTACCTTTTCGGGATAGGGCGCAAAACTAAATTGCTTCCCCTTATCCTCCTCAAACACATCTGATTCAAAAACGAGCTTGTTGTCTGCTGTATAAAAACGCACATAGGAGGAGCCGTCTTTAAAAACATCCAAACGAGCGTATCCCTGGGCTCCATAACTAAACTGGCCGTAGCCGACATTACGGGTGGGGTTGATCTTGGATCCGGATCCACTCACAATTTGCCTTAAATTCTCATCAACCAGATATTGGAGGTTATGCTCGTGACCAGATACAAATACCACCTTATTATTTTCCCTGGAAAGGGTAATGATGCGATCCTTGAATTCGGTATAGCGCTTGTGTTGTTGATCGGCTGGTGATACCCCGCCGGTCTTACGAATTACGTTTTTTAAGGTGCCGAGGACTGGTAAAGGAGTAAGGTGTTGTTTTAAGGAGTACTGTCCGCCATGTGGACCATTGGTGTAGATGGGATGGTGTATAGCCACAACCGTGGTCTTGCCCCTGGCTTTTTTGATCAGGCTTTCGTACTCATCAAAGAAACGGTTCCTGTTCCTTATTTCACAATCATCATTTATGTTGGGATACCTGTCCCATTTAGCCATGTACCATTCGGAATCTACAATGATAAGGACTACCTCATCATTGATGTCGACCTTGGTAATCGGGCAACCGTTTTCCGGGAGGAAAGAATCTTTTCCAAGTAAATCCTCTACAAATTCTTCCTGTCGCTTTAATCCTTTGGGGCCGTCATTATACCAGTCATGATTCCCTGGAATAAAGATGATTCTCCCTTTAAAATCCTTTGCCGCACCTGCCTGGGCTTCGAGTTGATGCTCAGCGAATTCTCTGTCTTTATGTCCTTTTTTGGGCAGGCCATGCGGATAAATGTTGTCCCCGAGGTAAAGTAAGGTGCTCGTGGTTGGAGCCCGATCTATAATCTTTTCTAAACCCATTAGTGCGGGAGACTTACCGCCCATTGGGGAATTACCGGCATCTCCAACAAGATAAAAACTATGTTCAATTGCTTTAGCAGGATATTTGGAAACCTTGGTAGGCTCTTTGTATTGGGGTTTATACGTAGCACAACCTACTACCAAACAAATGAGGGCAATGCTGTAATGTTTTCTAAACTTCAACGTCAAAATTTCGTAATTTGGATCTTCAATTTTATAGTATGTCGGATATACTGCAAAAAACTGAACACTACGTGGTGGATTTATTGACGAATCAACTGGATTCCAACTTTAGATACCACAACCTCAAACATACCCAACGTGTAGTTAAAAGTACCAAAGAATTATTGAATCACCATGATCTGCCGGAGGAGGAGAAGGAAGCCCTAATCCTCACAGCCTGGCTTCATGATACTGGTTATACACAGGGTAGTGAGGAACACGAAAAAAGCAGTTGTGGCATTGCCCGAAAATTCCTGAAAGAACAGGGCGTAAAGGAATCCATGATCAAAAAGGTGGAAACCTATATCATGGCCACCAAGCGGTATTATGAACCTACTTCAAAGCAAGAGGAAATCATCAGGGATGCTGATTGTTCCCATTTTGGTAAAAAGACCTATTGGGAAACTGCAGAACAACTGAAAACCGAGTTGGATCTGTTAGATATTGCCTCCTATTCAGCACAGAGTTGGTTAAAGGCCAATATTGAGATGTTCGAGAAGGAACACCAATTCTACACGGATTATGCAAAGGACAACTGGCAACCGGGCAAGGAGAAGAACCTTAGTCAACTTCACAAAGAAAGAAAGACTTTGAAGGCACTTACAAGGAAGGAGAGCTTAAAGGCCAAATATAAAAGTGAAAATCCTGATAGAGGCATTCAGACTTTGTACAGGGTAACTTTAAAAAACCACCTGACACTCAGCAATATTGCAGACACTAAGGCCAACATTCTACTGTCTGTAAATGCCATTATAATATCCCTTGCCCTGTCCAATTTGATACCCAAACTGGATAATCCTTCTAACGAGTATTTAATCTATCCCACTGTGATTTTTATCATATTCAGTGTGGCATCCATGGTGCTGGCCGTTCTGGCAACAAGACCCAACGTTACCCGGGGAAAATTTACCCTGGAAGATGTAAAGCAAAAAAAAGTGAATCTGCTCTTTTTTGGTAATTTCCACAAGATGAATCTCGATGATTACGAGTGGGCCATAAGAGAATTGGTGAAAGACAAGGATTATATCTATTCTTCACTAACCAAGGACTTATATTTCCTCGGTCTGGTGCTCAACAGAAAATATAACATACTGAGATGGACCTATACCATCTTTATGATAGGAATTATTGTCTCTGTGATTTCCTTCGGGATTGCCTTTAAGTACTTTGGCCCTGACCGGATGTAAGAAACTTTCGTTTACGACTCGAGTTCCTGCATGAGCTCGTCGTAGGTATAGGTTTTTTCCAGCTCTTTGCCTGTGTGATACAATATCTCAGCACGTATAGCTTTAAGTCCGGTTACCCCTTGTAACCCTTCCAGTTGTACTATCTCAATATTATTGGTAAAGTATCCCTTTGATTTCAGGAACCGAATATACCTGAGGTATTCAATTTCATCTTCTTTCTGGGAATATATAATGACCATTTTACCACTCTGGGTCACCCGCTCATTGGTGCCTTTGATGTAGGATTTGTCTATCCTTTTTTTGATGATCTCGTAACGTGCATTATAGGTGCCATCAACATCAAATCGCTTTTCATCCATTCGGAAACGGATAGACAGCGAGGTATTGTAAACCAGGATCAATGAAGCCACATCCAGCTTAACGGGTAAATCCGCCTTCAGGGTGTAGTAGCGATTTTCCATGTCTACCATGGTCTGTAACTGCCACAATCGCAAATTATTCAGGTAGAGTTTATTAAAATTCTTATCCCCGGAGATCGATTCTCCTATATACATATTGTGCTCTACCCCATCAGTCTTATACCGTTCAAAATAATGTGGGAACATTTCCTGTGCTTCCTCCTGCTTCTGATCCAGGACTTCTACCAGCTCCTGGTTGATCTGCATTACACTCTCATCATAATTCTTACGATGATCGTAATAGGTTTCCGTACGCTCGTCAATAGTCGACTCATAAGCGGTGATTGCTTTGCCAATCCGGGCATCTGTATTTTTAAGATACTCAAAAACAGGCAGTATCTCTTCACGTACAAAATTGAAGATTGCCTGTTCACTGTTGGTATGAAGCACTTCTTTAATATCGTCTACATAGCTTTTTACCCGGTACATAAGCTCTTCATAGATCGGAAGTTTGAATTGCTTTTTGGCTTGTTCAAGCACCTGGTTAATAGCCGTTAACTGAATCAACAGATCACGCTGAATGGCCTCATTACGGGCCTTGGAGGAACTCTTAATATCTACCTGCCCATACAAGGGATAAACCTGGTTGAACACGATCTCTTTAAAGGTGGGCTTTTTGCCCTCTAACTGGTCGGCTATGAATTTTTGGGCTTCATCCCGAAACTTCCAGTATACCGATCCGTGTACAGAAGTACATTCATTTTGAATAACCGCATCAATGAGGTTCGCCTCTTCAATCTTGGATCGAACTACCGCAGAGGCTATGTATGGCATTACATCATCCAGCTTGGTGGCGTTTACCCCATTTAACTCATTCTTTTTGGTAGAAACTACTTCCAGAACCCCAAGTAGTTTACCCTGGGCAGCTATGGGCGCCAGAATAGCACTTTTAAATCCCTGCTCATACAGCGGCTTATAGGGGGCTATACCTTCTGAAAGTTTATAGTACTTTTCTACATCGGGGATGGCGAAATAGGTGTTCTGCTCTAATAGTTTCTCGTAGGATCCCTGGCAGAGTGCTTCATCACAAACCTCAGTCTCTTTATCCTGAAGCAGGAAACTGCTCATCTTCTTACCGTGAACTCTTTTGAAGTAATTGGCTTTTGGATCATAGGCTACAAAACCAACCTTAAGATTATTTGAACGAAAAAACGATCGGAAGGTATCCTGAAGATCTTCCATGAAATTTTCGTTACCCATTTTATCATTGGCTATAAGGGCCGATTTAATTTCTGAGATGGTTTGGTCCGAAGTAACATCGAACATGTTTGAGATAACAAATCCTTTGGAAACAAAACTGTTAGGTGGTATTTTCTCTTTCCACAACTCCAGATTGTCTGGGTTTTCCAGTAACTGATCTACATCGTCCTGTGTTAGCTCTTTGGCTAATTCCGTGGGATAGACATCCATATAATCCGCATTATACAAAATGCGATAATGCCGGATTACCCCATTGGCATCGGGGATGTCATAGAAATAGGGCCTACTGAAATCCAAATTAAATCCGTAATGGAATTTCAGGATTACCGTACAGGCCATGATATAATCTATCCCTTCTTCACGGTCCCTGATGTCATGGACATAGTCTTTCCCTGCTTCATCCAGAATTTTTTGAAATCGCCTGGAAAGATTAAAGGTTAAATCGTAATAAGGAAGTGAAGCTGCCTTGATCTCATTGTCCCCAAGGATTTCGCTAAATGCATCTTGGAGAATAACCCGGATAACCGCCTTGTGTTTATCTAAAAGGCTGAAGTCTGTGAATCCTTCTCTCAATTCCGGGTACTGTGCCTGTGCCTCAAGAATACTTTTTGCCTTGGCCGCCAGCAAGGGATCATCCCCTTTGGCCATAGCATCGTATTGCCTCAGATATTTATCAAAGCTGATAAGCGGTTTAATCGGAAAATCCTTATCAAAGTCCATTTTCATGGCTGGTTAGTCTAACTTAGGTCACTAAAATTACAAAAATAACAGGGTATTTACTTATTGGCCCGGAATTACGGTGTTACGCTGATTTTTTGGATATTAGTACAAACTTGCAGGATGTCTTCCATTAAGAGGTTAAATAGGGCCTTTGCCGGCGCCAAGCGGATAGCGTTTAACAACAGCTCCAAATTTATCCTGTTCAGTGATTGTCATCGCGGCGATAATAGTTTCGCGGATGATTTTGCCAACAACCGAAATATATACTACCATGCCCTAAGCCACTATTACCGGGAAGGTTTTCAATATTGCGAGTTGGGCGATGGGGATGAATTATGGGAAAATATTCATTTTGAACCGCTCTTCGAGGCCCATAAAAATGTTTACCAACTGCTTCGGCAGTATCATCTGGAAGACCGCCTCCATATGATTTGGGGTAACCACGATATGGTCTACAAAGATCCGGAATATGTAAAAAAACATCTGAGCAGTTATTTTGAGCCTATTGAAGAACGGGACAAGGAGCTCTTTGGAGACATTACCTATCACGAAGCACTGGTGTTAAAACATGAAGAAACTGGACAGGAATTATTTCTGGTTCACGGACACCAGGCCGATTGGTTTAATTATACTTTTTGGCGGTGGGGTCGTTTTCTGGTAAGAGTCCTTTGGAAACCCCTTCAGGTTTGGGGAATAGCAGATCCTACAAGTCCTGCTAAAAATTACAAGGAACTTATCAAAATAGAGCGTCGGATGAAAAAGTGGATCTTGCGAAACAAGATGCAGCTTACTATTGCCGGACATACCCACCGACCACGATTCCCAGAGCCCGGGGAAATCCCCTTTTTCAATGATGGAAGTTGTGTACATCCCAGGAGCATTACCGGCATTGAGATTGTTGAGGGAACCATCTCCCTGATCAAATGGCATATCGCTACCAAAGAAGATGGTACACTGCAAATTGTAAGGGTTTTACTTGAGGGACCTCAATATCTCAAAGATTATAGAAGTTAATGACTCATCCATCATGGCAAAAGAAAAAATACGCAGATATGACCTGGACTGGGCTCGGGTGATGGTCTTCGGACTGCTTATTCTATATCACGTGGGGATGTTTTTCGTAGAATGGGGCTGGCATGTTAAAAATAACGAGATATTTACCTGGTTGCATTGGCCTATGGCCTTTGTAAACCGCTGGCGTTTGCCAATCCTTTTTGTAATCTCCGGGATGGGAACCTATTATGCGCTCTCCTATAGAAACTGGAAACAGTTTATATGGGAACGCAATAAACGTCTGGGAATACCCCTAATCTTCGGGATGCTGCTCATCGTACCCCCACAGGTGAATTATGAAAGGTTAGCTGATGGGGATTTTACAGGATCTCTGATTGAATTTTACCGTACTGTAGCTTATAGTGGTATTTATCCGGAAGGTAATTTTAGCTGGCATCACCTCTGGTTTTTGCCTTACCTGCTCATATATTCGGTCTTATAGGCGCCGCTCTTCATTTATTGGAGGCGACAACCTCAAAACAGGGTTGTAAATTGGGTGAAGAGGCAACTTCATAAGCCCGTACGTATCTTTCTATTGATCATTCCTTTGTATTTGACCGAAGCATTATTGGAACCTTTTTTTCCTGTGAACCATGCCTTGGTCAACGACTGGTTTGCATTGATCAATTTTATGATCCTATTCCTTTATGGTTTTTTGCTTCTCGCCTGTGGTGATGTTTTTTGGACAGCACTGGATAAGGTCAAAAAAAAGGCATTGATTATAGGAATTTTGTCTTTTATATCCCTCGTGTTTTTGTGGCAATTTGAAGATGGAATGCTCAGACATTTCATTGAGGCCGGAGTGGCCGTTTTAAATCTATGGGCCTGGATACTCGCTATACTTGGTTATGCATCAAGGTACCGTAATAAGCCCTCTAAATGGCTGGCGTATGCAAACAGGGCGGTTTATCCCTTTTATATTTTACACCAAAGCATTACGGTAACGATTGCCTATTATATCAAGGATCTCGATTGGGGGTTTGTTCCGAAATTCCTCATTCTTGGAGTGGGTACTTTTCTGGGGTGCTGGATAATCTACGATTTAATTATATTGAGAATTCCCATCCTGCACCCGGTGTTCGGATTAAAAAAACAGGTCTATAAGACAAGTTGACGGTCAGTAAAGCACAAAAAACGGGGCCCATTTCTGGGCCCCTCCTTCAACAAACTTCTGCCTTAAAGGCTATTGTATCATGAAGTTGATCGGGATACTATACGGTACTTTAACTGCCTGTCCACGTTGCATACCCGGCTTCATTTTTGGAAGTGAAGCAATAATTCGGGCAGCTTCTTTTTCCAGCATTTTGTCCGGGCCCCGAGTCCTTATGCCGCTGATCAATCCCTTGGAATTAATCTCAAACTGCACAAAAACACGTCCTTTGATACCCAATTCAAGGGCAGATTGTGGATAGGTGAACTCCTTCCTCACATGCTCCTGGATTTTTTCCTGGAAACATAATTTTCTCTCATCATTGTTCCTGGCGTTTTCACATCCCGGGAAAATCGGAACATTCTCAATAATGGCAAAAGGAACGGATATTTCTTCTTCTTCTTCCCCAACTTCAACATCATCCACATCAATAACCTCTTCAACTACCGCGTCCTGGCTGGTTTCTGTACTCTCAATAATGGTTTCCTCGATCTCCTCGGTGTCTTCCACTACTTCAATTACTTCAGGAGCAGCCGGTGGTGGCGGTGGTGGTGGAGTTTTGATTTGTTCTGTCATAGGAACTTCTTCCTTGAGATCATCAACCGCTTCTGCCATCTCTAAGGTAATTTCATCTTTCTCGTAGGACTTATATTCCAAAGCCCTCCATGTTACGAATAGTACAATAGTGAGTCCAATAACAAAATACAAACCACTATTTCTATTCAGATCTACTTCTGGATTTTTCTTGACTTGCATGATACAATGATTTTGTTTATATAAATGTACCCTAAATACAACCCCTATTTTATGATATTTGTCAGTTTTCCAGGGGGTTAGCTTTTTTGATATACAAATTGCCAGGCTATATCTATTCATAAAAAAACAGGCCCCTAAGAGCCTGTTTTCTGTATCATTCGATAAGCAGCCTAAATCCTAAGTATTGCCAAGCAATACCTGATCAAAATCGATTCCATCAATGGGTATTAGTCGCTGTTCAGCAGGATCCCAATCAATCCTCCTGCCCAGTTTATAGGATAATCCAGCCATATGGGCTGAAATTGCCTCATCAAAACCCTCATCAATGCCACAACTTAGTTTTCCTCCGTTACGGGTAGCACTCAGCCACTCCCGTAAATGCAGGAATGTAGAATCTACCCTTTTGCCGTTAATATAGGTCCACATCAGGCCCTTATCAGCGAAGTATTGGGAAGTTGCAGAAGATACTGCATCGGGCGCACTGGCGGCTGGATCGTACTGGTATATGGGCACCTGAGGCTTCATTTTTTCTGCCTCTATCATTTCGGCATATTTGGTAGAACCGGCTTCTGGCCATATGGTGAGACGGTTGCCCAATTCCATGGTGGCATCATGCCCCATGAGAATGGTTGGTCTGCTGAAGCCATTTCCCAGGGTAGCGCTATAGACAAAAGTCATTCCCTTTTCCTTGCCTTTTACCTGGCTGCTTCCTTTACTAAAATCTGAAAACTCCATGTTTACCTGGAGTACATCTGGAACATTCCTGCCATCATTATGGGTATAAACACCTCCAGAAGCCATTACGCTATTGGGGATACCCATATTCAGCACACAATTCAGACGGTCATAATCGTGGGTTAGTAAGTCCCCGGAAAGACCGGAACCATAGGCCCACCATTTCCTCCACCGGAAGAAATGATTTTTATTGAAGGGTATCTTTGGAGCGCTGCCCAGGAATAAATCCCAATCAATGGTATTTTCATTAGCCTGCTCATGAATATCGTAATTCCAGGCACCGTTATCATCATTCCTGTTGGTATTGGTTTGAATCAGGGAAACATGACCCAGGATCCCTTTGTCCACGATATCCTGAGCTGTTTGGAAACTCAGAGTCTGCCGGTGCTGGTGACCCACCATCAACAATGCTTTGGATTGGCGTGCCGCCTCCCTCAAACGATAGGTCTCCTCAATGGTATGGGTCATCGGTTTCTCCACATAGGCGTGTACCCCATTTTCAAGTGCATCAATGGCCATAGGTGCGTGCCAGTGGTCAGGGGTGGCAATAATAACCGCATCCACTTCCCCGCTGCGGATCATATCCTGATGGGTTATAAATCGCTTCAGTGGCTTATCCGGATTTAACTTCCTTGCTTGTTCGGCCCGTATATCAAACACATCACATACGGCAACCAGGTCTACATTCAGTTTGTCCTGTTCTAGAAAGTCCTGAAGACGATTGTCTTTCGGATCTTCTTCATGTGCCAGCTGCATCGCCTCTTTCCACTCCTCTGTTGCATAGCCCAATGCCCTGCACAATTGTTCCCCACGTATACCAAAACCTATAATTCCCACGCGAATAGGATCACCACTGATTGCCTTTACTGCACTTGGCAGGGATGGTTGAATATTGAGTTGCTCGAGAATAGCAGAACGCTCCTTTCTTTTGGAGACGGCATTTGCTGCCCCTGCCCACCAAACTGCCCCGAGTATAGGAATTCCTCCCAAACCTTTGAGGGCATCTCTTCTAGTCCATTTCATTACGCTTCGGTTTTAGTTAGTGACTTATTCCGATTCCAGATAGTAGCCAGGCCAAAGAGTTTAGCCGTTGGGTGCTGAAGCACTATCAAACATCCCGCCAGTTCAATGAGGTTCTTATTGACAAACCAGTAACTACCTTCTACATTTACCTGTTGTAACCAGGGAAATGGTGGATGAGCGAGATAATACAGGGCCAATAGCAATATCCCTACCCATGCCCCCCATTTTTCAAAGATTCCCAGGGTAAGGGTAATCCCTACAAACATAAGTGCTATCCAATTCAGGTTGTCTGCCCAAACCAAAAAAGGTTCTGAACTAAGCGTTAAAAAGATGGGTTTAAAGGGTCCCTGTGCAGTGGCCAGATACCCAAAGGAAGTCCAGTCCGGGTTATAAAGCTTAATGACACCTTCGTAAAGAAAGTGCCAGCCAATTAAAACTCTCATGAGAACTATGCTATGCTTTAGTTCCCACCTGATTTTAGATCCTGACATATGAATAGAATTTATAATTGTTCATTCGTTACGGTACTTTTAAGGGCACATATTTTCATCCAAAATAAACCTCCCAAAACTAGTCCTGAATCATCAGGACATTTATGATATTTATCAGGGTTTAAACACCATCCTGAACCCTTTCTGCGGCATTTTATACCCGTGATGCCAATTCTTTCATTACGCTGATAAAGCGGTCCAGTTCATCTGTTGTGGTATAGACATTGGGGGTTATGCGACATCCCTGAACATTGGCATAATCAATGGCCACAGTAAAAACTTTGAATTCATCTAATAGGGTTTTGGCAAGGTCAGCAGGTTTCATGTGGGTAATCCCAACGTTGGCTATACCACAACTCCTACTGGCTTCCACGGGGGTGTTTATCTGTATATTTTTGATTCCCCTTAAGGCCTCACTCCAGTATCGCTGCAAAAATCGCAGACGTTTTTCTTTTCGCTCCAACCCTATCATTTCCAGGTAATCAATAGCATTGTCAATTGCCAGATCTGTATGTACGGGGTGGGTCCCTGTATGGTTTAATCTGCCTATATCACCCGAATCCCTCTTGTGCTCAGCCAATAGTGGCCAGATTTTAGGAATATGATCCTTCTTTACATACAACAGCCCTGCCCCCAAAGGAGTGCTGAGCCATTTATGCAGACTGGAACCATAGTAATCGCATTCCAAACTGGGTATATCTACCTTAAATTGGCCAATACAGTGCGCTCCGTCAACCATGACCTCCACCCCATATCGATGCGCCATTTGGCAAATCTTCCGAATGGGCATGATCTGTCCTGTGATATTGATCATATGGCAAACCATGATCAATTTAGTTCTTGGAGTGATTTGTTCCTCGTACAGGGATACCAATTCTTCATCAGATTTGGGATGGTTTGGGATGGAAATCTCTTTATTTACCACTCCAAAGCGTTTAGCCATCTGTTGGAAATGCATACGCATAGCGCCATAATCCTGAATGGCATAGATAGCTTCATCTCCCGATTTCCAGGGTATTCCACCTATGATCATATCCAATGATTCCGTGGTATTTCGTGTGATGATTACTTCTTCAGAATTACAACCTACCAGACTGGCAAGACGGGATGTAATACGCTTCTTATTGTCCCATTGCACCGTTCGCATATAGTACGAACCCTGGTAATTAACTTCCTGCACATGCTCCCAGAACTTTTGCAAAGTGGGTGTAGGGGCTATATTATAATAGCCGTTTTCAAGATTTATATAGTCTGGTTTGAGCGCGTAATCCTGTCGGATTCTTTTCCAGAATTCGTCCTCATCAGGAATATCGTAGGAACCTGGATTGACAGATTCCGATGCCAGGGAAGACATTGGGGTAGCCAGAAATGGGGAAAGCAGAGCCCCCTGTCCTAATCGTTTCAGAAAATCCCTTTTTTTCATACACGAAACCTAATCCTCTACAAGATAAAAAATGTATGGTATTCCGTATGCTTCAAAATGGTATATTTAATTCCAATTAAGCACTAACCTAACGAAAGTAGCTAAATGCCATTATTAATAGTCATTCTGGGGATCTTACTCCTTTTTGTCCTCATTGCCCGCTTTAAACTTAATGCCTTCATTGCCTTTACCCTGGTTTCCCTTTTGGTTGGAATTGCAGAGGGTATGCCACTACTTGAAGTGGTTGATGCTATTCAAAAAGGTATAGGGGATACCCTGGGATATTTGATACTAATCCTGGGATTTGGGGCCATGTTGGGCAAGTTGGTCGCAGACAGTGGCGCCGCACAACGAATTACCACCCAATTAATCTCAAAATTTGGTAAGCGAAATATCCAGTGGGCTGTGGTTTTAACCGGATTTATCGTGGGAATCCCCATGTTCTACACTGTAGGGTTTGTTATTTTAGTACCCCTGGTCTTTACCGTAGCCGCCTCAACCCGCCTCCCGTTGATCTATGTAGGCCTGCCCATGCTTGCCTCCCTTTCGGTTACCCATGGATATCTCCCACCCCATCCTGCCCCAACGGCAATCACGGCCATGTTTAATGCCGATCTGGGAAAAACACTTTTATACGGCATTGTGATAGCCATTCCTGCCATAATTGTAGCTGGACCTTTATTTTCCAGGACACTCAAGAATTTACCAGCAGCCCCGCTTAAAGAATTTGTAAATCCAAGGGTCCTGACCGATGAAGAAATGCCCGGAACCGGTATCAGTATTTTTACTGCATTACTACCCGTGATTCTTATATCCCTGGCTACGATAATGGAAATGCTATTACCTGCTGAATCTCAGATACTCAAGGGCATTCAGTTTGTAGGGGACCCTGTAATTGCGATGTTGGTTTCAGTTCTCGTAGCCCTCTATACCCTGGGGCTTGCAAGAGGGAAGAAAATGAAGGAAGTCATGGACTCTGTGGGTAATTCCATTTCCGGGATTACTATGGTTTTACTGATAATTGCCGGTGCCGGCGCTTTAAAACAAGTACTGGTAGATAGCGGGGTAAGCGAATATATCGCTGATCTTTTAAGTGGATCTTCACTTTCACCTCTTTTCCTGGCCTGGTTGATCGCCACCGTGCTTCGCGTTTGCGTAGGATCTGCCACTGTGGCCGGATTAACTGCTGCGGGAATTGTAGCTCCGCTTGTAAACGCTCCAGGGGTAAGCCCTGAGCTCATGGTATTGGCTATAGGTTCCGGGAGTTTGATGCTTTCTCATGTAAATGATGGGGGTTTTTGGTTATTTAAGGAATATTTCAGTCTTTCAGTAAAAGACACCCTCAGAAGCTGGACCATTATGGAAACTACGGTGGGTATAATGGGACTTATTGGAGTCTTAATTCTAAATACAATCATTTAAAACTAAATCTATGAATACACCTCCTCCATCACAAAGAATTGCCTCCTTGGGGCTTGTTTTACCTCCCGCCCCTCCACCTGCCGGATTGTATAAACCTGTGCTGGTAATTGACAATTTCCTTTATGTTTCCGGACAGGGGCCTATGAATTCAGATGGTACGTATATGTCCGGTCGCGTAGGAGACAATATGAACCTCAGTCAGGCTAAACTGGCTGCAGAACAGGTAGGGCTAACCATGCTATCTACAATTAAAACCCATTTTGGAGATATAGACCGGATTAAGCGCCTTGTCAAAACCCTGGGCATGGTCAATTCAACGCCGGATTTTGATCAACAACCCCTTGTTATTAATGGCTTTAGCGAATTAATGGCTGATGTCTTTGGAACGGACATGGGCGTAGGGGTCCGGAGTGCCGTGGGTATGATATTACCCGGAAATGTGCCCGTTGAAATTGAAGCCATGTTCGAGCTACATTAAAGTACAATCCTAATGGAACCCAAGAACTGGTACAAGCTTTTAGATACAGATCAACTGTTAACCCCTTGTTTGTTGGTCTATCCGGATCGAATCCGGAAAAATATAGAGCGAATGATCGAAATTGCAGGAGACCCCTCGCGATTGCGCCCACATATCAAAACTCATAAAACGGGAGAAATCATACACATGCAAATGGAATTGGGAATTAACCAATTCAAGTGTGCCACCATTGCCGAAGCCGAACTTCTGGGTAGCTGTAACGCCAGGGATGTACTCCTTGCCATGCAGCCGGTAGGTTATAACATAGTGCGATTGTTTAACCTCATTGAATCCTTCCCCAAGACTCGCTTTTCCACCCTTGTAGATGACCCGCAAATCCTGGAACAACTGAACAAAGAGGCTGCTAAACGTGATATTAACTTGCACATCTATCTGGATTTAAATACAGGTATGAACAGGACAGGTATTATACCGGGAGAAAAAGCCCTGGAATTATATCGATTGGTCTGGGAAGCAAAAAACCTGGAAGCCGACGGCTTGCACGCTTATGATGGACACATACGCAATACTGATTTTGAAGAGCGAAAAATTGTCTGTAAAAAGGCTTTTGAATCAGTGGAGAAGTTAAAAGCGGATATTGAAAATTCAGGGATGTCAGTGAATCATATAATTGCAGGGGGGTCCCCCTCTTTTCCGGTACACGCGCTGAATCCGGAAGTAATTACCAGCCCGGGAACCACCTTACTTTGGGATGCGCGTTATGAAGCCTTATTTCCAGAGATGAAGATGCTTACAGCCGCAGTCTTATATTCTAGGGTTATCAGCAAGCCTGCTCCAAATATAATTTGCCTGGATTTGGGCCATAAGGCACTGGCTCCCGAAATGCCTTTTCCGAGAGTAGAATTATTGGGAGTTGAAAACTGTAAACAAGTTAGCCAGAGTGAAGAACATCTTGTTTTGGAATGCACGGAAACCAATAACCTGGATGTTGGAGATGCCGTATATGCCATTCCAATGCATATATGCCCTACAGTGGCCAAATACCGTAATTTGATTACAGTAGTTAACAGCAAAGTAACTGGGACATGGGAGGTAGCCGCCCGTGACCACCAAATAACCATATAAGAAAGCCGTTGTTTGTATTTGATGCACATCTCGATCTGGCCATGAATGCCATGGAATGGAACCGCGACCTCAGGCGGCCAGTAAACGCTATACGGGAACGGGAAGCCCATCTGAAGGATAAACCTGACCGGGGAAAAAATACCGTTTCCTTCCAGGCCATGAGAGAAGGAAATATCGGACTTTGTATGGCTACCCAAATTGCCCGTTATGTGAAGGAGGGAAATAACTTAACAGGATGGCATTCACCAGAACAGGCCTGGGCACAAACCCAGGGTCAATTATCCTGGTACCGGGCCATGGAAGCTCAGGGTGAAATGATGCAAATCAGTACCCTTGAGCAATTGGAAAAACACCTGGAATTATGGTCAACCCCTTCAGACTCCAAAAAACCCATTGGGTACATCCTTACACTCGAAGGTGCAGATTCCATTGTAAATTTTGACTATTTAGAAAAGGCTTACCAGCAAGGATTACGAGCGATTGGACCGGCTCATTACGGACCGGGGACCTATGCTCAGGGGACGAATGCATCCGGGGGCATTGGGAATAAAGGCAAGGCTTTGCTAAGGGAAATGGAGCGGCTTAATATAATCCTGGATGCCACCCATTTATGTGATGAGAGTTTCTGGGAAGCTCTTGAAAACTTCAATGGTCCTGTTTGGGCCAGCCATAACAATTGCCGTTCCCTGGTTGCACACCCAAGACAGTTTTCAGATGATCAGATTAAGGCCCTGATCCAGAGGGGTGCCGTAATTGGCAATGCCCTGGATGCCTGGATGCTTGTCCCCGGTTGGAAGAAAGGGGTTTCCATGCCAGAGGAAATGGGTGCCGATATTAATTCTGCTATAAACCATATAGACCATATCTGCCAGCTTGCAGGGAATGCCTTACATGTGGGTATAGGAACCGATTTGGATGGTGGTTTCGGGAAGGAGCAAGGTCCGGCGGATGTGGACACTATTGCCGACTTACAAAAGTTTCTTCCCTTGCTAAAAGAGCGTGGCTATTCCCTCGCGGACATTGAAAACATCATGCATGGTAACTTCCTCCGTTTTCTTCGTAAGGCCTGGAAAAAGTAAATCCTTCCCCAATGGGAAGGATTTTTAGCTTATCAGAACGACATACCTATCGGATTATCCGTTCCTCCCTGAGGAAGGCATCCAGGCTATCTGCAATATTGAAACACCTGCTTTGGCTTTCCGTTCCTTTGCAGAAACGAGATTCTACATGTACATCACATTCAAAACCGGCAAGGTTTACCTTTTCGAAATGTGAATTAATGCTCCTGCACTTTTGGTAAAGCTCATCGATGCCTGCCCCCTCGGGAGGGTTAACATCTTTAGTTAAGAGGTATCCTTTAAGGAAATTGGATATCGCTTCCTGTGCGTTTTTACATACCACTGGAGCCACTACGTCTTCCTCAGGACGGCATAATTCATCATTTGCCTCTCTTAATTTATTAATGGCCTTGTCAAAAAGTGCTGGAGCATCAGTTTCCATACCACTTGTTTAATTTAATGCTATTATCAATTTAATCAATAACGCTTGTTTTACATGCTGCGGAAGAGTTCCAGTCTTTCCCACTTGGTTTCTACCTCCTCCTGGGCTTGTTTCAACAACTTTGCTCCCAGTTCCGCATCCTCTTTAACAACCCTGGTAAATCGAGTTTCGTTGTACATAAAATCCTCGAGTGGTCGTGTAGGGGCTTTGGAATCCAGTCTGAATTTCTTGCCCTTCGGTTTGGAAGGATCAAAGCGGAATAACGGCCAATACCCTGTTTCCACTGCCTTCTCCTGATGGATTGCACCTTCTTCTAATCCGTAGCCGTGTTCCCCACAATGAGAATACGCCACAATTAGTGATGGTCCTGGATAAGCTGCTGCTTCTTCAATAGCCTGAAGGGTTTGCCTGTCTTTGGCACCCATGGCAACCTGGGCCACATACACATTCTCATAGGATACAGCCTGAAGCGCCAGGCTTTTTTTGCTAGTCCTCTTACCGGAAACTGCGAACTTGGCACTTGCCCCTAATGGAGTAGCTTTAGAAGTTTGTCCGCCTGTATTGGAATATACCTCGGTATCAAGCACCATGATATTGATATCCTCACCCGAAGCCAGCACGTGATCTACACCACCATATCCGATATCGTATGCCCAACCATCACCTCCAAGTATCCAAACTGCTTTCCTCCTCAGATATTCACTGAGCTGATTAAGCTTCACGGCTTTCTTATTATCAGGAAGTGTGTTTAGAACCGCCTTAACTTTTTCAATATCATCCAGTTTTTGTTTGCGTTCCAGTTCATTGGATTCTGGATTATTTGTAATCGCTGCCACCAGTTCTTCGCCTATTTCGGACGAAAGTTCCTTAAGTAAACTAACTGCGATTTCCTGTTTCTTAGTTAACGCCAGTTTCATACCGAATCCAAACTCTGCATTATCCTCGAAAAGGGAATTTGCCCAGGCCGGTCCGCGACCTTCCTTGTTGGTTTTATAAGGAGTGGTAGGCAGGTTACCTCCATAAATTGAAGAACAACCTGTAGCATTTGCAATCATTATGGAATCCCCATACAACTGAGTCAACATTTTGATATATGGAGTTTCTCCACAACCGGAGCAGGCACCAGAAAACTCAAACAATGGTTCAAGGAATTGAGATCCTTTTACATTAGTTATTTGTAGTGCTGTACGATCGTAATCTGGGAGGTCAATAAAGTAATCCCAGTTGGTATTCTCCGCCTTCTCTACATCCAGCTTACGCCTCATGTTGATGGCTTTGAAGTCTTCAATTTCCTTGCTTTCCGCCGGACAAACCGCTACGCACAGGTCGCAACCGGTACAATCTTCCGGAGATACCTGAAGTACGTAGGATTCTGTTTCTTTGGAGAATGGTCGTCCTTTAGCAGGAGCTGTTTTCATTGAAGCAGGAGCATCCTGTAATTCTATATTAGAAACAACTTTTGCCCTGATCGCTGCGTGTGGACAAATAGCCACACATTTGTTACATTGAGTACACAATTCCTCATCATCCCAAATTGGGATAAAGTCGGCAATGCCGCGTTTTTCATATTGTGTAGTCCCCGTTGGGAATGTTCCGTCAACAGGAAATGCAGATACGGGTAATTCATCACCTCTTCCCGCAAGAATTTTACCCAAAACTTCCTTAACAAAGGGATCGGGATCCCCGCTCATTATGGGTTTAAGTTCCCTGTCGTTAGTTACCTTTTTCGGATATTCAACTTTTTGCAAGTACTCCAGCGATTTATCAACCGCATTGAAGTTCATCTGCACTACGTTATCGCCTTTATGTGAATAGGTTTTCACAATGGCATTCTTGATTCTTTCAATTGCCTGCTCCTTAGGCAATATACCAGATATTGCGAAGAAACAGGTCTGCAGTACAGTATTGGTCCTTTTACCCAGTTTGGCTTCCTGGGCGACCTTAGTAGCATCTACCACATAGAATTCCAGGTCGTTTTCAATAATTTCTTCCTGCATAATCCTCGGTAGCTGATCCCATATCTCTTCCGCTGAGTAAGGTGAATTTAAAAGAAAGGTTCCTCCCTTCTTAACATGATTAAGCACATCGTACTTCTCAATAAAATTGAATTGGTGGCAAGCCACAAAATCTGCTGTATTGATCAGATAAGAAGAATAGATAGGATCTGGTCCGAAGCGCAGGTGAGATACCGTTTGTGCTCCGGCCTTTTTGGAATCATATACAAAATATCCCTGTACAAAATTGTCCGTGGTGTCTCCAATAATTTTGATGGAGTTCTTGTTTGCACCCACGGTACCATCTGAACCCAGACCATAGAACATACAGTTAAAGGTAGACTTCTTGGTTTCGAATACCGGGTTGTAATCAAGGCTCTTATGACTAACATCATCCTGTATACCAATGGTAAAGTGGTTTTTCGGTTTTTCCTTAAGCAATTCATCATAAATGGCCTTAACCATAGCGGGATTGAATTCCTTGGACGATAGTCCATAACGGCCACCAACAATTGCCGGAGTCTCTCTTTCGTGTTCCGCGAAAGCTGTTACCACGTCCAGATAAAGAGGGTCACCTGTGCTGCCAGGCTCTTTGGTGCGGTCCATAACAGCTATCTTATTGACTGTTTCAGGTAAACTGTCGATAAAATGGGAAATTGAGAATGGACGATATAACCTAACAAAAAGGGCGCCCACCTTTTCTCCGTTGGCAACCATGGTATCCACAGTTTCTTTAACTGCACCTTCACCGGAGCCCATAATAACTACAACACGTTCCGCTTCTGGATGTCCTACATAATAGAATAAGCTATAACGCCTTCCAGTATGTTTGTAGAATTCATCCATGGTATCCTGAACAATTCCAGGAACTTTTTCATAAAACGGATTGGCGGCCTCCCGGGCCTGGAAGAATACATCCGGGTTTTGAGAAGTACCCCTTACCACAGGATGGTCAGGATCCAAAGAGCGTTTTTTATGTTCCATAATGGCCTCTTCCGGCATCATGGCTTTTATTACCTCATCCGGAATGGCATTGATCTTAGAAATTTCGTGAGAGGTACGGAAACCATCAAATATATTCAGGAAAGGTACCCTGGACTTGAGTGAAGCCACCTGTGAGATCAAAGCAAAATCCATTGATTCCTGTACGGAACCTGCGAACAACATAGAGAATCCTGTTTGGCGGGTAGCCATAACATCGGAGTGATCACCAAAAATAGAAAGTGCATGAGTAGCCACAGTCCTGGCCGCCACATGTATAACCGAAGGCAGTAATTCCCCGGCAATTTTATACATATTCGGAATCATAAGCAATAGCCCCTGTGAGGCTGTAAAAGTAGTGGTAAGTGCACCGGCCTGAAGTGATCCGTGTACCGCCCCGGCAGCGCCCCCCTCGCTCTGCATCTCTACAATCCTGGGAACATTCCCCCAGACATTGGTCATACCCCTTGAACTAAAAACATCCACATGTTCTCCCATGGGAGAAGCAGGTGTGATGGGATAAATTGCACATACTTCATTCGTTTTATGGGCAATTCTGGCTACTGCCTCATTCGCATCACAGATTAACTTGGGATTCTCGCTTTTCATGATATAAATTTTTCGATCTATGTAATTCTTTTTAAGTCCTAATCCTATCCTTTCGGCAAAATCTGTCGAAAATAGACAGGACTTCAACCAGGGATGAAATTGCTGTAAAATTAGAGGCAATCCCGCATGCAGACTATGATAAATGTCAGGTAAAAAGTCGGTTTAACGTATAAAAAATCACCCCCTTGTATTTATAAACAAAGGGGTGACAGTCTGGTGTTCCCAACAAGGGGAACTTCCAGCATTTATGGAAATGCATCAGTTCTAATTTAAATTCTGGCTTGCACTATTCTCCGTGCATCCAGGTTTTCTTAGCCAGCAATTGCTCCTCGGATTCAACATGATTTTCATCAGGCACACAACAATCTACCGGACAAACAGCAGCACATTGGGGCTCATCATGGAATCCTTTGCACTCTGTACATTTATCGGGAACTATAAAATAAAATTCCTCAGAAATCGGTTCATTTTCAGCATCTGCATCCACCTCAACGCCATAAGGTGTAGTGGTTGTTCCACTCAATTCAGTTTCATCTGAATAAGACCACTCCTGGTCGGGCTCGTAAATTGCATTATTTGGGCATTCCGAAACACACGCATCGCAATTAATACATTCGTCAGTAATGATAATAGCCATAACTATAGATTTTATATACTTGGGCTAAATTACAGCTCCATAGTCGAGCTATTAATGATATATGTCATATTTCACTATGAAACCAAGTGTATTTTTCAGAACTTTGTAAGTAGAAATTATGAAGCGTAATCTTTACGCCCATTTGACAAATAAACTTCCATGACGACGGTTAAAACAAAACAATCACATCAGGCTCTGGAAGCCGTTGTGGTGCGTTTTGCCGGAGACTCAGGAGACGGAATGCAATTGACAGGCAGCCAGTTCTCGGATACTTCGGCAATGTTCGGAAATGATGTAGCCACTTTCCCTAATTATCCCTCAGAAATCAGAGCTCCCCAGGGGAGTTTATACGGTGTTTCCGGATTCCAGGTGCACATCGGGAGTGTGGAGATCAGTACTCCAGGTGATAATGTAGACCTCCTGGTAGCAATGAACCCTGCCGGTCTTAAAACCAACCTAAGCGCGGTTAAACCAGGGCACGGAATAATTGTAGACACCGATGCCTTTACCCATAAAAACCTACAGAAAGCACAATACGAATCGAATCCCCTGGAAGACGGGAGTTTAGATGAGTATCAGGTAATTGAAGTAAGCATGACTTCCCTTACCAAAGAGGCATTAAAAGATGTGGAGGGCTTAGATAATAAAAGTATTACCCGAAGCAAGAATATGTTTGCGCTGGGGATGGTCTACTGGATGTACCACAGATCCCGAGAGCATACCATAGATTTCTTCAAAAAGAAGTTTAAGAAAAAACCGGAACTTATAGAGGCTAATACCAAGGTACTTAATGCAGGCTTCTATTTTGCAGAGACCCTGGAATTGATCCCAAATTCCTACACCGTTGCCCCGGCAAAAATGCCCTCCGGAACCTACAGGATTATTATGGGAAATACGGCAACGGCCTGGGGCTTTCTGGCGGCAGCCGAAAAAGCGGGATTGGAACTGTTTCTCGGTTCTTATCCTATTACACCGGCTTCGGACATCCTCCATGAATTAGCCAAGCACAAACACTTTGGAGTTAAATCGCTTCAGGCTGAGGATGAAATTGCAGGAATAGGTTCGGCTATTGGCGCCTCCTTTGCAGGAGACCTGGCCATTACCACCACCTCCGGTCCCGGACTGGCCCTCAAAGGGGAAGCCCTGGGCCTCGCTATGATGCTTGAACTCCCCTTGGTAGTTGTTGATGTGCAGCGGGGAGGACCTTCCACAGGTTTACCTACGAAGACAGAACAATCAGACTTGCTGCAGGCTATGTATGGCAGAAATGGGGAAAGCCCAGTTATCGTTATAGCCGCAAGTACCCCTGCAAATTGCTTTAATTTCGCATATGAAGCGTCCAAACTTACCCTGGAGCATATGACCCCGGTAATTTTACTTACCGATGGTTATATCGCCAACGGCTCTGCCCCCTGGAAGATAAGGTCCGTGGCCGAAATGCCTGACATCAAGCCCAGGATTATACGAGAAGCCAAAAATAGCTGGCATCCATATGAACGGGATGAAGATACACTGGCCAGGGATTGGGCCGTACCTGGTACTTATGGTTTGGAACATCGGGTAGGGGGTCTGGAAAAGGATAAACTTTCCGGACAGGTTTCCTATGTACCTGAAAACCATGAACACATGACCCAGGTCCGGGCAGAAAAGATAGAAAGGGTACAGAATTATATTCCAGAACTGGAAACCGTGTTCGATGATGAAGGAGACCTACTGGTTATTGGATGGGGAGGCACCTATGGAACGCTTTATGCCGCAGTAAAGGAGTTGAAACAAAGTGGCGTATCTGGGGTAGGCCTGGCGCATTTTAACTACATCAATCCGCTTCCTAAGAATACGGAAGCCGTGCTAAGTCGTTTTAAAAAGATTGTGGTTTGCGAACTGAATAACGGACAATTTGTTTCGATACTCAGAATGAAATTCAATGGGAAAACTTTTCACCAGTTTAATAAGGTACAGGGATTACCCTTTGGCAACTCTGAACTAATTAAAAAATTTAAAGAACTCCTGGCTTAATTATGGAAACAGCGGAAAGAAAATATACGTTTAAGGACTTTAGCAGCGACCAGGAAGTACGCTGGTGTCCGGGATGTGACGATTATGTGATCCTCAGGGCCATGCAAAAAGCACTTCCTGAACTTGGGGTAAAAAAGGAAGATGTTGTGTTTATATCTGGTATAGGATGTTCCTCTCGTTTTCCTTATTACATGGACACCTATGGAATGCATAGTATCCATGGAAGGGCGCCTGCCATTGCCTCCGGGGTGAAATTGGCAAATCCTGATCTCAGCGTATGGGTAATTACCGGTGATGGAGATGCTATGGCTATTGGAGGTAACCACTTCATTCATCTACTAAGACGTAACCTGGATATTAATATTGTCCTGTTCAATAATGAGATCTATGGTCTGACCAAGGGGCAATTCTCCCCAACTTCCACGGTTGGCCAAAAGACTAAATCATCTCCTTACGGTAATATTCAACCTCCTTTTCAACCCGGGGAATTAGCCATTGGGGCACAGGCCCGGTTTTTTGCACGTGTTGGCGGGAATACCCCAAAAGAAATGACCGAGGTTTTTATACAGGCAGCCAAGTTTAAGGGTACTTCGCTGATTGAAGTATTACAAAACTGTCCAATCTTCAATAACGGGGCATTTGCCAAGTATACCGACAAGGCAGTCCGGGCAGACAAGCAGCTTTTTGTAGAACACGGAAAACCCATGATCTTCGGAAAGGAAAGAGATAAAGGATTGGTCCTGAACGGACTCAAACTAGAGGTGGTAACCCTTGGAGAAAATGGTGTTTCAGAAGAAGACCTGCTGGTACACGATGCAGAATTGGAAGATCCTACGCTGCATCAGATGCTGGTTCGAAGTGAATATCCTTTGGTAACTGGTATTATCAGGGGCTTTCCTGATGTTACATTTGAAGAACGGGCAGCCCATAAAAAAGAACAGGTCAAGAAAGATTCGAATTTCACTAAAACCGATGATCTTTTCTTCTCAGGAGAGACCTATGAGGTACATTGATTCCTGTGTAAGTACTGGCTGTAGTTAATAGGTTAAACGAGACCTGCAAATCCCAAAAAAGCCAGGGACAATAGTCCGGCTACTAATAAATTGATGGGTACGCCTTTCATGCCTTCAGGTAGATCGGCCAATTCAAGAAACTCACGGATACTAGCGAAAACTATCAGTGCCAGTGCAAAGCCTACAGAGCTGGAAAACGCGAAGAATACTGCTTTGAGCAAAGTGCCGTTCTCCATACCCAGTGCCAGAATAGCAACACCTAAAACCGCACAATTGGTAGTAATTAAGGGGAGGAAAACTCCCAAAGCCTGATAAAGCGGAGGACTCACTTTTTTTAGTATGATCTCTACCATTTGTACAAGGGCCGCAATGACTAAAATAAAGGTAATAGTCCTCAAATAATCCAATCCCATGGGGACAAGTATGTAAGTGTGGAGCAGATAGGTTACGGTAGTGGCAATAGTCATTACAAACAGCACTGCCCCTGACATCCCTGCGGAAGTGGATATTTTGTTGGAAACACCCAGAAACGGACAAATACCTAAAAATTGGGACAACACAATGTTGTTCACAAAGACGGCTCCTATAAATATTACCCAATATTCCATGCTATGTGGCTTTTTGGGTTACTCTGTTAAATACTATGGCCAGGTACGCCAGAGCGATAAAGGCCCCGGGAGGCAGTATAAACAGGATCAGTGTATTGGCATCCTCAGAGACAAACCTGAACTCAAAAATGCTGCCATTTCCCAGAATCTCACGGACTGCCCCCAATGCAGTAAGTGCTATAACAAAGCCCATACCCATACCCAGTGCATCAACTATGGATGCAGTCAGACTATTTTTAGAAGCAAAGGATTCTGCCCTTCCCAGTATTAAACAGTTAACCACGATAAGCGGGATGAAAATCCCCAATTGTTCATACAAAAAAGGAATATAGGCCTCCAGCACCATTTCAACTATGGTCACAAAGGAAGCGATGATCACTATAAATGCCGGGATCCGTACTTTATTCGGAATCTGTGATTTGAACAGGGAAACTACAATGTTAGACATCAGCAAAACAAATAAAGTAGCCAATCCCATCCCAAGACCATTAAAAGCAGAAGATGTTACCCCCAGGGTAGGACACATCCCCAGCAACATCACAAAGACCGGATTTTCTTTGATGATACCCTTGAGGAAATTTTGTTTCATTTCTCCACTGCTGCCCATACGTTCTAATTATCCGATATTAAATTCTTCTCCTTATATATTATATAAGCATCATATGCCTGCTGAGTAGCTTCCGAAAAAGCTCTTGTGCTAATCGTGGCTCCGGCCAGGGCATCCACTTCACCTCCATCTTTCTGTACTTTCAAATCAAAGCTTGCCGGGTGTTTTTCCCTGAATTGCCGTAAAAACTTTTCCCCCTTCATCTTTGTACCCAGGCCGGGAGTTTCCTTTTGTTCCAGTACTGCGATATTAATTATTTGCCCATCAGGCTGAAAGCCTACCATAAGTTTTACTAAACCACTGTATCCTCTTTCAGATACCCCGGTAATCGCTGCTCCGGCAAAAACGCTGTCCTTATATGCAGGATAGATCTCCACGCTATCTTTAACCTCAGCCATCTTCAACAGATAACCATCACTGATTGGGTCATTATCGAATTGCGGTAGGACAACATTGAGGGCTTTCATCTTTTTGGCCAATCTCGCTTTTGCCTTGGGTTCAAGGGTAATGTCATTTACATACCCCAGAGACAACCCTGCTGCCAATGTGATTGCAAAAAGCACAAAGACCATATTGATAAGTGTAGATTCCTTCTTTTTCACAATTACACGATTTTGGCTTTTATCTTAGAACCAAACCTTCTGGGTTTAAAATAGCTGTTAATCAATGGCACAAAGGCATTCATGATCAGGATAGCAAAAGAGATCCCTTCCGGATAGGCTCCCCATAATCGAATCACAACCGTTATAACGCCAATCCCAATCGCAAAAATGACCATCCCTTTCTTGGTAACCGGACTGGTAACCAAATCGGTCGCCATAAAAAAGGCCCCTAAAATAGCTCCTCCGGAAAGTACGTGGATCAAAGGGTTGGCGAATTGCTCCGGATCTATCCACCAGAAAATCCCGGTCATAATGGCAATAGTGACTAAAACCGTAATTGGAATATGCCAGGAAATCACCTTTCTGATAATCATATATAGCCCCCCTAAGAGCAATGCAATAGCTGACATTTCCCCCAGAGAGCCCGCGGTTATTCCCAGAAACATATCTGTTGTGCTAGGTAACTGCATATTGATTTCGCTTATCGTCTGTCCAAACTGTACGCCTTCTTTAATTAGGCCCAGGGTGGTGGCTCCTGTTACTGCATCCACAATGGTAGTATTATTTTCTACTGCTGTGGGCCAGAGGGTCATCTCAACAGGAAAGGACACCAGTAAAAATACCCTGCCCACCAGGGCCGGGTTAAAAATATTATAGCCGAGACCTCCAAAGGATAACTTTGCCACACCTATGGCAACCAGGCTACCGACAACAATCATCCAGATAGGGATGCCTGCAGGCAAATTAAAGGCAAGCAAAATACCGGTAATCAGCGCAGATCCATCACCTACAGTAACATTGGTTTTTAATAAGTAGCGCTGGATGAGGTACTCAAATAATAAACAGGAAACCACTGCTGCAGCGGTAGCAATGAATGCATTGATTCCAAAAACATAAAGTGAAACAAGAAATACCGGAATAAGCGCTATCACAACAT
Source organism: Flavobacteriaceae bacterium D16 (assembly GCA_021295155.1). GTDB lineage: Bacteria > Bacteroidota > Bacteroidia > Flavobacteriales > Flavobacteriaceae > Lentiprolixibacter. The sequence goes on from JAJTJC010000036.1 coordinate 274,054, forward strand.
CGTACATCAGTTTTTCAGAGGTACGCTCAGAATGAACATGAGGGGAAGCTGAAACGATGAATGGTTGTCCGCTCATAGTTACGCCGTTTTCGTTTCTAGTTGTTTTACAATGGATTTACCGAATCTTATGTAGTCCAGAAGAGGACGATGGGAAGGGCATACATAACTGCAGGAACCACATTCTATACAGGTAAGGATATCTTCCCGTAACGCTTTCTCGTACATGCCTTTTTCAGAAAGGTTCATCAATAAATGAGGTTCCAGACCCATGGGGCATACATCTACACATTCCCCGCAACGGATACAATTCTTGGGTGCACCCCTGCTGGCTTCGTCTTCCGCAATAACCAAAATACCCGAGGTGCCTTTGGTAACCGGCACGTCCATATTTTTAAGGGCTTTACCCATCATGGGGCCTCCGCTCACGATTTTCCTGGTATTCTCAGGTACACCGCCAACTGCATCGATTAAATCTTTGATGGGAGTTCCAATCTTTACCCAAAAGTTTGATGGCTGATCTAACTTTTTGCCAGTTACCGTAACTACCCGTTCCATTAAAGGCCTGTTATGTTGAACGGCCTGGTAAATGGCAAAAACGGTCCCTACATTATGGACCACTACCCCAACATCAAGAGGCAAGCCGTTTTTAGGAACTTCCCTATTCAGGAGTGCCCGGACCAGTTGTTTTTCCCCTCCCTGGGGATATTTGACCTTTAAGGCAGCAATCTGAATACCCGATTCTCCCGAAGTCAACTTTTTAAAGATGTCTATGGCATCCTTTTTATTGTTTTCAATTCCAATAATTGCCCTGTTTACATCCAGCGCATGCATGAGGATTCGTATACCAACGAGAATTTCTTCTGCCTTTTCCAACATAAGCCTGTGGTCAGCCGTTAAATAAGGCTCGCACTCCACTCCATTTATGATCAGGTGGTCTAATTTTTTACCCTCTTTAATTTGCAGCTTTACGTGAGATGGAAAGGTGGCTCCCCCAAGTCCCACAATACCAAAATCAGAGATGTGTTGTAGGATTTCCTTGGGCTTCAGGTTTATTTCTTTTTTAAGCGGATACTCGGTCTCTTCAAAATTGGATTCATTTTTGACATCCGTTCTGATTACAATACATTGTTTCTTATAACCCCGGGTGTCTACAATTTTGTCGAGCTTGGTAACTGTACCGGCAACAGGGGAATGAATATTGGAGGAAACAAAACCTCCAGATTTCGCAATCACCTGTCCTATTTCGACCTTGTCCTTTCGATCAACTATGATTTCTGCCGGGATCCCAATATGCTGGGCAATAGGAACGTAGACTACTTTAGGTAAGGGTAGTCTTTTAATCGGTTTCGAAGAAGTTAACTTATTCTCCGGAGGATGGATACCTCCTTTTGGAAATGTCCTAAGCATCTTTTTGAGGCTTTACCGATTCGACCTTCGCAGTAACCTTAGCTTCCACCTTTTTTACTTTTCTTGGCGGAAAATTGGTTTCAATTATAGAATGGGTTGGGCATACAGGGACACATTTTCTGCAAAGGGTACAATAGGCCGGATCAATGTATGCCAGGTTATTTTCCACAACAATTGCATCTTTTGGACAGGCATCCACACATTTAGAGCAGCCAATACAGGCAACAGAACAGGCCTTCCTGGCAAAGCCGCCTTTCTCCTCGTTCAGACAACCCACATATATCTTCAGATCTCTCTTCTTTTTTGGACGCATTTCGATAATGTCCCTCGGGCAGGCGTCAACACACATACCACAAGAAGTACATTTATCCGTAATTACCACGGGTAGCCCTGTAGCTTCATCCATGTACATGGCATCAAAAGAACATACCTCAACACAATCTCCATCACCAAGGCAGCCATATTGACAATCCGTTTCTCCGCTATAAATCAGGGCTGAAATGGTACAGGATTTTGGTCCCTGGTATTCTGTTGTTTTGGGCCTTACGTCACAACCCCCCTGGCAGCGGACTACCGCCACTGTAGGATCCTTTTCAGCAACTTCTTTGCCCAGGGTTTCGGAAACCAATTTCATTACCTCGTTTCCACCAACAGGACAAAACAGATCCGAGATGTCTTCCGTGTTCACCAATTTTTCTGCAAAAGATTTACACCCGGGAAAACCACAGCCTGCACAGTTAGCGGCCGGAAGAAGCTCTTCTACTTCAGCAATTAAGGGGTTTTCATAGACATAGAATTTTTTGGAAACCACGTAGAGTATCAAGGCAGCTACAGTCCCCAGGAGGGCCAACAAAATTGCACTATGTAATATGGAATCCATCATTATATTAAATACTTAGAACAGAAATTTTAAAAGTCTTTATAAAATAATTTTTAAGCGCATATACCATTCCGTAATACGGGATAAGAATCAGGAGTGACAACAAACCTGCCATCCATTCCTGCAGGAATAAGGAGGAGGTTAATAAGGTTGCCAGCATAAGGAGAAAGGGGAAGATATAGGCCCAAAAAACAGCCTTTTGGCCTAAATCTTTTTTTAGGATTACTTCCACAGGCTGATTTAACTTAAAAGAACCTTCGGGATTGACAACTTCAACAGTTTTGTTCACAGATTCAGAAACGCCGCATGCACCCTTTGCACTACAGGATTCGCAGTGGACATTTTCATCCAGAGCAATAATAATAGAGCTGCCTTTCATCTCAGAAACCACACCTGAGTGAACAAATGCATCCGTTTCTTCTGCTTTAAAATCCATGGCCCTTGATATTTATCCTTACAAATTTTGTGAATCCAAAGAATTCATGGGGTAAAACTAACATATCCCTTTTAGCCATTTCATGATAAATGTCAGCGTTCTTGATTGTTGGTTTGCGTGGTGTTTTAAGCGCTAAAGGAGTCCTGGAGGGGCTGATTGCTGATATTTATCCAACTTTTCCTCAGAAATTACCCTGATTTGTCTTCAAATAACGGATTATGAAGGATTTGAAAAGCAGGCGTTGATCGAATTTAACAGCATTTTTTAGCCTTGTGGCAAGGTATTTGCTAATTTTATGGAAAAATTAAAAGCTATGAAATCAGCTTTTACCCTCATTTTTGTTTTATTTTTTTCCTGCGTGGGGTGGGGGCAGACTGATATACCCAAAAGACAGCCTCTCAAAATCTCCGCCGAAAAAAAACTGGAGGTAAAAAGCACCCCAAACAAAGGCACGGCTCTGAATATGCCTTCTATCTTAACCAAAAACCCTGATGCAAAACTCAATGACCCGCTCAAGGATCGGAATATAAAGATGCTTCCTGACAAGCAATTGAAGCAAGCCGGTTTTGATATGAAGATTGATCCCAAGGTTGGGGAAGCGGAGCGTAAGGGTTCTGGCAAATTCTTTGGTGATATGTACCTTGGAGATATAAAGACCAGTTCGAAATTCATTGGCGTAGTTTGCCGTGACCACGAGTACGTAGACGGAGACAGGGTCAAGGTTTATGCAAATGATCAGGTTGTTGAACCCAACATCATGCTTACGGGCAGTTTTAAAGGTATCAATATAGATCTGGACAAGGGGTTTAATCGTCTCGATTTTGAAGCCCTTAACCAGGGAACCAGCGGGCCAAATACGGCTCAGGTAGACGTTTACGATGAAAATGGAAAACTGCTCTATTCCAATAAATGGCTGCTATCTACGGGGTCCAAAGCTTCCCTGATCGTGGTTCAGGAATAATTATTAACGCTTCCCGGGTTTATAGCTTTCCTTAGCCCTTTTAAGTACATCCTCTTTATAATAGGCCGCTTCCTTGAATTCCATGTCTGCATAAGCTTGTGCCTGATCATTAAAGTGAGGAGATGTGGGATCACCACTTTGTCCTCCGGCAAGAATAGTTTTAGCCCTTACTTTTTCCCCAAACTCTACTACGGCCACGAAACTATTCCCTCTGGTACCATAAATTTTCTTGGTGTTGTTGGTATATCGTGCCCCATAGGCAGCCAGGGCTCCCCATCTGCCAGATGCAAAACCAATGGGGATACTGGGTTCTGTATCACTGAATGGCTGGCGTATATCTCCTGTTAGTCTCTGATATCGATGTACCTCTCCCCAAGGTAAATTCCAGGTGCCAAAATCTTCATTCAATTGCTCCAGTACGCCGCCAAATATTTTCAGACGTTCGGCAAAAGGAGATTCCTTGCCAAAATAGGTCATGAGTTCCATATCACTCATCCTAAAAGGCCTTTCCCCCTTACGCCCGTAATGTGTTCCATAATAGTGCGCCAAAGTCATGGCCACAGACGATTCGGAAGTTCTATAATCCCATTTCCTGAGTACTTCAATCGCTGCTCCTACTTGTCCGTCCTTTCCTGGATTGGCGTCATAGGCTTCCACCAGGCCGGGTATCAAAACAGCAAATGCAGGTAAAAACGGATCATATGCCAGGGTTATCAGGCTATCCAGTGTGTATCCGTCTTTGCCTTCCAATAGTCCAATCCCATGTATCCCCCGGAAATTTTCACGGTCTCGCGACATGTATTTTGGATAATCCTTCCGCTTAGGGCTGTACTCCAGGGCAGCGGTAAAGGGGGTAGAATTGCAGTTTTGGATCCAACCGTTTTCAGGGTTTAATATCAGGATATTTTCATCAACGGAATGAAGGCCTTTCCAATCAGTTGCCGGATTGGAACCATCCACCGGTTGTGTATAGTCGAATATAGTATCCCTCCTGGGAACGAAATTTCCATGGAAATAGGCAATGTTTCCATCCGTATCTGCATAAACCGTATTGTTGGAGGAATTGGTCCGTATATCCATCATTTTCCGAAATCCTTTATAATCTTCCTGCTTTGTACGTATATAAGATTGTTCCAGGGCTTTCACAGGATCCCACATCATTGCGGTAGCTACAGGCTTATCTCCCTCCTTATGGGTCAGAGGACCGTGATGTGTCCGGTATGCCGGGAAAGTTCTTGTCTTTAGTTCATCTCCGTCTTTATAGTAAAGGGTAATCTCAGAAGTCTCCACCGGCCTTAACTCTTCCCCATAAACATAATGTGGTTTACCTTCTACCTCCATAATCTCCTCTACAAACTCGTCCATCACATCCGTATAGGTAGAAGTATGGATCCATCCTGTTTTTTCATTGAAGCCCTGATAAACAAAAAACTGTCCCCAGGTTACAGCTCCATAAGCATTTAAGCCCTCCTCACTTACTGCGTGTACTTCTCCTCTGAAATAAAAAGAGGTGTGAGGATTGATCAACAACATGGCATTCCCCGACTTGGTGAGTTTACCAGAGATAGCAATACCGTTAGACCCCTGCGGTTCTATTTCTGCCTTTTTCCGTTCCTCTAATTCGCTTTTTGTATCGGGAAACGCAATTCCTTCTTCATAAAAAGCCCGTAGTTTATTAACCGAAATCCGTTCAATATCCCCTCCTATGGATCCTTCACTGAAATACATCGGCATCCAGGGCTCAAATCGAGTTAACAACTTGGGTTTTACTTCGGGATGGGTATGCAGGTAATAGTTAATTCCATCGGCGAATGCCCGGCATAGATCCTTCAGCCAGTCCGGACTGGTTTCATAGGTTTCTATGGCTTCCTCCTTTTTCATAAACAACCTGGCTCTTAAATCACTGTACAAAGCACTTTCCCCTTCTATCTCAGCCAGTCTGCCAATTGCCCAGATATAGTTTTGTTCCACCCTGGGAAAGTCGTCTTCACATTGGGCGTAAAGCAGGCCGAAAACGGCATCAGCATCTGTTTTTCCATAAATATGGGGTATACCAAAATCGTCTCGGATAATGGTCGTATTAGATGCATGAGATTCCCAGCGTTCTTGTTCAGACTGTTCCTGCTTGACTCCGCATGACAGAAATAACAGCATAAAAAGGATTCCCAGATATTTCATATGTACTTGTGTTTGGCCTTGAAAATACTTCACCCAAGGCTTATTTGCTAATTTTATTCCTAATTTGTGGGCAAGCCTGACCGGCCTGAAGTGACCTATTTATCCTATCTTGCACAGGCCATATCAAAAGACCACCAAAAGTTAACTATGTCAGAAAAACGCGTAAGTATTTTAAAAGCCTTTAAAACCATAATCTGGCCCCGTCGCAACCTGGTATTTATTGGATTATTGCTAATAGTAGTGAGCAAGGCTGCAAGTTTTGTTGCGCCCCTATCCCTGAAATACCTCATGGACGACATTATCCCCAATAAAGATGTTTCCATGCTTAAGCTGCTTGTTGGGCTGGTAATTGCTTCCATACTTATTCAGGCAGTTACTTCATTTCTGCTGACCAGGATCTTGAGTGTTCAGGCGCAGTTTATGATTTCGGAATTACGTGCTCAGGTTCAAAGGAAAGTGCTTTCCCTGCCCATTCGCTTTTTTGATAACACCAAATCAGGGGAGCTGGTCTCCCGAATAATGTCTGATGTGGAGGGAGTTCGCAACCTTATTGGCACCGGCCTTGTTCAATTAGTGGGAGGAAGCGTTACCGCTATAGTCTCCTTAATCCTCCTTTTGGGTATAAGCCCCAGCATGACCCTCTTTGCTTTAGTACCGCTTTGCATTTTTGCCGTTATCGCCCTAAAGGCATTCAAGATAATTCGCCCTATTTTTCGAAACCGCGGCAAGATCAACGCCGAAGTTACCGGACGACTTACGGAAACCCTGGGGGGTATCCGCGTAATCAAGGGCTTTAATGCAGAGGCACAGGAACACGGCGTCTTTGAAGAAGGGGTACACAGACTCTACCAAAACGTAAAAAAAAGCCTGACTGCAACAGCGGTAATGACCAGTTCTTCCACTTTTCTACTAGGAGTTGCCACCACAGGAATTATGGGACTTGGCGGGTACAAAATCATGATGGAAACCTTAACCGTGGGGGAATTTCTGACCTTTACATTTCTTCTGGGTCTCATGGTAGCCCCGATTGTACAAATGAGCAATATCGGAAGTCAGCTGACCGAGGCCCTGGCCGGACTGGACCGTACAGAAGAACTTATGAATATGGAGCCGGAAGCCCTGGATGGCGAGAGAACACAGCGAATTCCGGAAGTAACGGGCCATGTTATCTTTGAAAACGTATCCTTTGCTTATGAGGAAAACAAGCAGGTTCTGGAAGATATTGATTTTGAGGTTAGCCCCGGAAGTGTAGTGGCCCTGGTGGGTAGCTCTGGTTCAGGAAAAAGTACTATTGCCGGCCTTGCCGCCAGTTTTCTCAGCCCGGGTAAAGGTAAAATCACGGTGGATGGGTACGACCTCTCTAAGGTAAACCTGGAAAGTTATCGAAAACATCTCGGGGTGGTCTTACAGGACGATTTCCTGTTTGAGGGGACCATCCGTGAGAATATCTTGTTCCCCCGACCCCAGGCTTCGGAAGAGTCATTAATGGATGCTGTGCGTTCCGCATATGTCGATGAGTTTACAGATCGTTTTGATGATGGTCTCGAAACCCTCATTGGTGAGCGTGGTATCAAATTATCTGGCGGACAAAGACAGCGTATTGCTATTGCCCGGGCTATTTTAGCCAATCCGAGAATACTCATCCTGGATGAGGCTACCTCCAATCTGGATACGGAAAGTGAGGCCTTAATTCAGAAAAGTCTTGCCTCCCTAACGGCGGGGAGAACAACCTTTGTCATTGCACACAGATTAAGTACTATACGCAAGGCAGATCAAATTTTAGTTATTGAGGATGGGCGTATTGCAGAACGGGGTACCCACGAAGAACTGATAGCAAGCGAAGGAAGGTATTACCATCTCTTTACTTACCAGGCAAGAATCTAGTTCTAAGCATCAATATTGATGACTTTTTCGATTTGGGGCGCATGCTTCTTGATAGTCATTTCCACCCCACTTTTAAGGGTCATCTGGTTGACACTGCAACCCACACAATTACCTTCAAGTCGCACTTTGACCTCTTTACCGTTTTCAATGCCTATCAGGGATATGTCACCGCCGTCGCTTTGCAGGAACGGACGAATCTCGTCCAGAGCGTTCTCTACTTTTATTTTTAATTCCTCTGAAGTCATATCTATTTTTTCTTTACAGCGGAACAACCCGCCATAGTAGTTATTTTTATTGCTTCTGTAGGCGGCAGGTCTTTGTTTCTTGCAACCAATTCACTCGCCACATTTCTGGTTAGTGATTCAAATGCTTTTTCAACAGGTGTTGCCGTTTGCATGGCGGCCGGCCGACCTATATCTCCTGCTTCACGAATACTCTGAACCAGGGGTATCTCTCCAAGAAAGGGAACTTCCAGGTCTTCCGCCAGATTTTTAGCTCCTTCCTTTCCGAAAATATAATATTTATTATCCGGCAATTCCTCCGGTGTAAAATAGGCCATATTCTCAACTATCCCCAGAACCGGGACATTAATTGCCTCTTGCTGAAACATAGCGACTCCCTTGCGTGCATCTGCCAGGGCCACTTCCTGTGGCGTGCTAACCACCACAGCCCCTGTAACTGGAAGCGATTGCATAATACTCAAATGGATGTCTCCTGTTCCCGGGGGCAAATCAATCAGAAGAAAATCCAGCTCTCCCCAATGGGCATCAAAAATCATCTGATTCAAGGCTTTGGCGGCCATGGGGCCTCTCCAGATTACCGCCTGATTGGGTTGGGTAAAAAATCCTATAGAAAGCATCTTTACTCCATAGTTTTCTACCGGGAGCATTTTTGATTTTCCATCTACCTCCGTAGCAAGAGGTTTGGCCTGGGCCACATCGAACATAATAGGCATGGATGGGCCATATATATCCGCATCCAGCAAGCCCACATTAAATCCCATTTTGGCAAGGGAAACAGCCAGATTAGCTGTAACTGTAGACTTTCCAACCCCTCCTTTACCAGAAGCTACGGCTATGATATTGTTAATCCCCGGGATAGGCTTCCCCTTGATCTCATTGACCTTCGGTTGCGCAGGTGCATCTACTTTGATGTTTACCGTGATTTTGGCCTTTTGATATACTTTTTCGTGAATAATCTTCAGGATCTCAACCTCTGTCTTCTTCCTGGCCTGAAGGCTGGGATTATTTATTGTGATATCTACTACCACCTCATCTCCAAAAATCTGGATGTTCTTAACGGCTCCACTTTCCACCATATTCTGTCCTTCGCCGGGAACAGTTATGGATTCCAAAGCCTGTAATACCTGATTTTTAGTAAATAATGCTGCCATTTGCTATTGTTCTGTAGTTTAAGCTTTCTAAGCGGCAAAGATAAGGTTTGGTGGTGAGATTAGGAAAAGGAACCCCTGAAAAGGAGGCGTTTAGAGGTTCTGAACAGCTACTCTGGAATTATAATTCCTTGGCGGGGTCCCAGAAATGTTGTTCAAAGTTTATAACCTGGTCTTCTTCTACCTTGATTCCCTCATTTTCTAAAAGTTGTTGCATCAGGTTGCTACCCCCAAAATGGTGTTTCCCGGTTAACAATCCCTTGCGGTTTACTACCCGATGGGCCGGCACATCTTCTCTTGCCACTGCTCCATTCATTGCCCATCCTACCATTCGTGAGCTTCGTGCTGTACCCAGGTATCGGGCAATGGCTCCATAGGAGGTAACCCTTCCAAAGGGAATCTCGCGGGCAACCCGGTAAACGGATTCAAAAAAGTTTTGTTTGTCCCCAGCCATCTATTTGTAGAAGATTCGGATAACGGTAATCATTAAAAGTACCAGCATAAGAACACTTAGTACGTAGTTGGAGTTTCGGGAAAAAGCGCTGGTTTTCTTCTCCAGTTTGTTAAAATAAACCGTATACAGGTAAAGTACGGTAAAGGTTCCGGCACCAGCAGCAAGGATAAAGGTTAGCACATCCCATAACTCGAATTTTATCCATCCTGAGGCATTCCACATGGCATTTAGGCCGGCGTAATACGGTATCGTAAGCAAGTTCAACGCGGCCAGTAAAATTCCTTTAAGAAAACTGTTTTTGCGGCTCATCTTGTTTAGACGAAGCTTTTTCTTTTTATGGTTTTTGGCAGAGACGAAGAAATATATCGCAAAGAAGGCAAAGACCGCAATAGCCAGTTTCAATAAAAGATCGATAACCTCAGGATTGCGATACAGGAACTTGGAAATAAGGACTGCCACATAGGCCTGCAGCATGATCATTGTGGAAACACCCAAGCTGAATATAATACCGTTGGACTTTCCTCTTTCAACACTGGTTTTGGCAGCATTCATATTTAGGAGTCCAGGAGGAACCGTGGCCATAAACGCTGCGGAGTAGGTAGCAAAAAACAGAATAAGCAAATGCGACATAGGTCAGTTTAGCCGGAACTTGATGTAAGTGATTGGTTTTCCTTCCTCAAGATACTGATTTTCATAGAATGTCTGTATCTCAGTCACTTCAGGTGGGCAACCCTCATTCACATATACGTTGTGATTAGCATAAAGTATCTCCTGACGTAATCCGTGGAGTAAGCCAAGGGTATATCCATGGAGAAATTCACTATCGGTTTTTAAATGAACAACCCCATCTTTCTTAAGGATATGACGGTATTTATTAAGAAAGCTTTCATTGGTTAACCGGTGTTTGGTCCTTTTGTATTTTATCTGGGGATCAGGAAAGGTTATCCATATCTCAGAAACTTCGTTTTCAGCAAACAGCAGATCAATAAGTTCTATCTGTGTTCTTACAAAAGCTACCTGTTCCAGTTTTTCATCAATCGCTGTTTTGGCTCCCCTCCAAAAACGGGCACCTTTAATATCCACTCCAATATAGTTGCACTCCGGATATCTTTTAGCAAGACCTACCGTATATTCCCCCTTTCCACAGCCAAGTTCTAATACAATGGGGTGGGTATTACCAAAGTATGCTGCCCATCGCCCCCGATGTTCAAAATTCCCATCAATAACCTCCCGCCTGGTGGGTTGAATTACATTCCCGAAAGATTCGTTTTCCCGGAACCGCTTTAGCTTGTTTTTACTCCCCAAGTGAAATGATTTAATGATTTCACAAAACTAAGGAAAACAAAAATTGTCATTGGTGTATTTACTTTGTTTAGATGAATCGGAAAAACATTTTAATTGCACCCTTAAATTGGGGACTGGGGCATGCCACAAGATGTATTCCGATCATACATGCCCTGCTGAAAGAAGGTTTTAACCCCATTATAGCCACAGATGGGGCCGCTCTTTTCCTGCTTCAAAAGGAATTCCCTCAACTTGATTACTACGAACTCCCTACTTATGATATCGAATATGCGAAAAAAGGTCAGCTCTTTAAGTTGAAGATGGTATGGGATTCTCCCAAGATACTGAAAGCGACACGGAGAGAAAAGAAAGTAATCGACCAGCTTGTCTATTCACTGGACCTTAGGGGGATTATTTCAGACAATCGTCTTGGCGCCTATTCCAACAAGGTGCCTTCAGTTTTTATTACCCATCAACTCAATGTGCTGGCTGGTAATACTACCTGGATGGCTTCGCGTATGCACCAGAGAATCATTCGAAAATTTGATACATGCTGGGTGCCCGATTTTCCCGGGCAGAATAATTTAAGTGGTAGATTGGGACATCTGAAAAACAACTCCCTGCCGGTATGCTATCTTGGGCCGCTTAGCAGGATGAAGAAATTATCGGGTCCTATTCTATATGATCTTATGATTTTGCTATCAGGGCCAGAACCCCAGAGAACACTACTTGAGCAGCATCTTATTTCAGAACTAAAATCGTTTTGTGGAAAAGCATTGTTTGTTAAGGGTAAAATGGGTTTGGAACAAATAAGATACCGGGAAGTAGATGACCAAAAAGACATAACTTATGCCAATTATATGACCACCCATGAACTGGAGGCAGGGATAAACGCAAGTCGCATGGTCCTGTCCCGTTCAGGTTATACCACCATAATGGATCTGGCTAAGCTGGAGAAAAAGGCCTTCTTTATTCCCACACCCGGACAGTACGAACAGGAATATTTGGCAAAAAGATTGATGAAATTAGGTATGGTCCCCTGTTGTGAACAGAACAAATTCACCCTAAAGGACCTCATTCAGGTAAAGGGTTATGCGGGATTAAAAAGTTCTGATTCCGAAGTTGACTGGACCGGATTGTTTTCCGTCTTTTCGAGGGTGAAAGAAAACTCGGAACCCACGTCAGATACACTCTCCACATAGATTTTTTCTCCATGTGCCTCGATGATATGTTTTACAATGGATAAGCCAAGTCCGGAACCTCCTTCTTTGCGACTACCGCTTTTGTCAACACGATAAAACCTTTCAAAAATTCGGGGAATATGCTCCTCGGGAATACCCTCACCGTTATCCGTAATCCTGACAATAACCTTATTCCTGATCAGGTTTTCAACACTAACTTCCGTAGTGCCATTAAACTGTCCGTATTTTATGGAATTAACTAGTAGGTTACTGATCACCTGCTGTATCTTTTCACGGTCTGCATGAACCATAACGGAATTAGAATAATCCATATCAAAAGTCAGGGCAATCTTTTTCTTAGAAGCTTTCATCTCCAGAAGGTCAAAGACATTCTGAATGAGTTCTATGATGTCAAAATCTTCCAGTTTCAGGTTCAGGTCTCCAATTTCCAGTTTGGTAATGAGGTCAAGGTCCTTGATGATATAGATCAATCGTTCCACACCTTTAGCTGCACGCTGTAGATATTTCTTGCGAACATTTTTGTCGTTCATGGCACCATCCAATAAGGTCAGGATATAACCCTGTACGGTGAACAGTGGTGTCTTCAGTTCATGAGATATATTTCCAAGGAATTCTTTCCTGTATTCTTCACGAATCTTGAGTGTGTCTATTTCGATCTTTTTATCTTCGGCGAATTTTTCAATTTCCCGGGTAAGCGTAGCCATATCTGTAATGACTGGGTTGGATCTCAACGGACTGGATTCCAGAAGGGAAACGTCGTCATAAATTCGTTTTATGCGACGATAAATAAATCGCTCCACCCGGATTTGAATGACCACGAAACAGGATAAAAAAATCAAAAAAACAACAATGGGGATATAATACCAATCCTGCTCTAGCCTATCTGTATACCAAAGCCAAGTAATAAAGAGCCCCGCAACTAAAATGGAGATGTACAGGGAAGAGCGGAGGGCAAACTTATATGATTTCTTTAAACGGGTTGTGGCCATTACAACACAAACTTGTACCCTACTCCTTTTACAGTTTTGAAGTGCTGGTCCCCTATTTTTTCCCGCAATTTACGGATATGTACATCGATGGTACGACCGCCAACAACTACTTCCTGCCCCCAAACCTTATCCAGGATCACCTCCCTTTTAAATACCTTGTTGGGCTTGGAAGCTAAAAGGGCGAGTAATTCGAATTCCTTTCTGGGGAGTATTATTTCCTGACTCCTGTTCAGGACCTTGTATTCTTCCCGATTGATAACAATATGCCCCACCTTCATTACCTCATCCTGCTGCATACTCTCGTCTTCCTTCAGTCTCCTTAAGAGCGCTTTGACTTTGCTCAGAAATACTTTTGGTTTGATGGGCTTGGTAATATAATCATCGGCACCTGCATCAAAACCTGCTACCTGGGAATAATCCTCGCCTCTTGCAGTAAGAAATGAGATAATTGTATTTTCAAGGCCCTTAGTTTTCCGGATAATCTCGCAAGCCTCAATACCATCCATTTCCGGCATCATAACATCCAGAATAATAAGGTGAGGTTGCTTCTTCTTGGCCTTCTCCACTCCATCCGCACCATTTTTAGCCGTGTATACCTGATAGCCCTGTGAGGAGAGATTGTACTTTAAAATTTCAAGAATATCTGGTTCATCATCAACCAAAAGTATTTTAATGTCTTCCTTTTTCATGATTCCAAGTTGGTTAATCCGACTAAAAGTAAAGATAATACTTCTTAGGTATAATGCGCTTAACATTGATTTAAAGGGCGGTAACGATTTCCTAACATTGACTGGGAATTCCCGGTTTCTTTTGAAAAAAGCCCGACCATGGAGATTTAAATATCGATAAAGTGTAATAAAACGTCGATAAAATGTATTTCAACGATTTTTTGGTTAAAATTCAATTCGCCCTCTTGATGCGATTTTCAAAAAAACTATCTTTGTGGTACACACTTTGTTATATACTGTGTATGAAGCAATTTTACCTTGTATGCTTATTGGTCTTTTGTTCTTTGTCCTACGGACAGGAAAAACCTGCTACGGGTGATATTGAAGGCTTCAAAGTTTATCCTAACCCGGTGACCAATGGTAAGGTATACATTGAGACTGCCAAAAAGGCTCCCAAAAAAATTCTGATTTTTGATGTTTTCGGTACTCGGGTAAAAGAAACCACTATCCTCGGAAATGAGTTAAATCTATCCGACCTGGTCGCAGGTGTTTATGTACTGCGCGTTATTGAGAAAGACAAGGTTGCTACACGGAAACTTATCGTTAAATAGCGCTGATTTCAGACAGCAAAATTGAATATCCTCTGATCGATAAAATGTATGGTTTTATCGATGAATGGAAGGGCTCTTTTTATTCACCTACAAAATCCGCTTGTTCACAACAAATCCCTTGATGCTTTACCTTAATATTCTATTTTTAAGGTATTGATCCCAAATCAATGTTTATGAAGCTAATCTACTTACTCCTTTTTATGGGTTTGGCATTATCTGTTTCTGCTCAGCAGGAGGTAGGTGCTGCTTCAGTTTCTGATACCGAAATTACCGACTTCAATCTATACCCCAACCCGGCATATAATGATGTGGTTTACATAACTACTAAGGACAACGGAATAAAGGAAATTTCCGTTTTCGATGTATTTGGCAAAGTTGTGCTTACCGATAGAATTCGCAACAACACTCTCGATATATCCAGGCTAATCCCAGGGGTTTATGTAATACAGGTTGTAGAGAATAAAAAAACTACCAGACGAAAGTTAGTAGTAAAATAACTTCAGCTCTTTATCCAAAGAATTAAGCACTGTTCACAGCAGTGCTTTTATTTTGGCTATTTTTGCATGAGGTAAACAGGATAATGGAATTCCGGAAAATATTTACTTGCACTCCCGCCGAATTCGACTCCCTTGCTCTGGAAATATTCCGCTATCAATATCAGGGAAACCACACCTATAACACGTTCTGCAAGCACCTTGAAGTAGCTCCTGAACAAGTCCGTAGGATAGAAGAGATCCCTTTTCTACCGATACAGTTTTTTAAATCACACCAAATTAAAACCGGAAAATTTTCAGCAGAAGCAATCTTCAGTAGTAGTGGTACCACTGGCCAGTTACCCAGTAAACACCATGTAGCAAAGACCTCTTTGTACAAGGCCAGTTTTCTAAGAACCTTTGAACAATTCTACGGGGCTCCGAAAGACTATTGCATCCTGGCACTTCTACCATCCTATTTAGAAAGAGAAGGTTCCTCGCTGGTCTATATGGTCAATGAACTCATCAAACAATCGGGTCATCCAGATGGAGGATTTTACCTCCATGAACATAAGTTACTTGCACAAAAATTGCGTCTGCTAGATGCAAGTGGGACTAAGGTTTTACTTATTGGTGTTTCTTTCGCTCTGCTTGATCTGGTTCAGGAACATTCCTTTTTGCTGAAAAATACGGTGATCATGGAAACCGGCGGCATGAAGGGTAGAAAAAAAGAAATGATCCGAGAAGAACTTCATGCCATTTTAAAAAAAGGATTTGGGGTAAGCCGTATTCATAGTGAATATGGAATGACCGAATTATTATCACAGGCCTATTCATTAGGAAACGGCAGGTTTGAGTGTCCCCCATGGATGCGTGTTTTAATACGGGACCCTGAAGATCCTTTGACACTTCTCCCTGAAGGAAAATCCGGGGGAGTGAATATACTGGATCTGGCCAATCTCCATTCCTGCAGTTTTATAGCCACTCAGGATCTGGGTAAGCTACATACAGGAAAATGCTTTGAAATCCTCGGCAGATTTGACCATTCGGATCTCAGAGGATGCAACCTTATGGCCCTGTAGGGGCATAAGATTATTCAATAACCACTACGTAATAGTTCTTTTTACCTCGTTGCAGGAGAATATACTTGTCATTAATAAGGTCTTTGTCTTCTAGCATATAACCTTCGGAAACCCTTTCTTTATTGACAGAAATGGATTGTTGCTTGAGTTCCCTTCGAGCTTCCCCGTTAGACTTTAAAAATCCTGTTTTAGCAGAAAGTGCGGCAATCATGTCCAGTCCGGGTGCTAATTCTGATCTGTCAATACGCGCCTGAGGTACCCCGTCAAAGACTTCCAAAAAGGTCTCCTCATCCAGGTATTTGAGGTCTTCTGAGGTAGATTTTCCAAAAAGAATGGAACTGGCCTTAACTGCTTTTTCGAGGTCGTCTTCAGAATGCACAGCAATAGTTACCTCCTCTGCCAGTTTGCGCTGCAAGACCCGGAGATGTAGTGCTTCTTTGTGTTCCTTAATCAGGTTTTCAATATCCACTTTGCTTAGCAAGGTGAAAATTTTGATGTATTTCTCGGCATCCGCATCCGAGGTATTGAGCCAGTATTGGTAGAATTTGTATGGTGAGGTGCGGTGTGCATCCAGCCAGATATTTCCACTTTCCGTCTTACCAAACTTTGTGCCATCTGCTTTGGTAATCAAAGGACAAGTCATGGCGTATCCTTTTCCTCCGCCAATGCGCCTGATAAGTTCTGTACCTGTAGTAATATTACCCCATTGATCACTGCCTCCCATTTGCAATGTACAGCTGAAGTTTTCAAAGAGGTAAAGAAAGTCGTATCCCTGAACCAATTGATAAGTAAACTCCGTAAAGGACATCCCCTCTTTGGCATCGGCAGAAAGTCTTTTCTTAACGGAATCTTTGGCCATCATATAGTTAACCGTTATGTGTTTGCCCACGTCACGGATAAAGTCTAAAAAGGAAAACTCCTTCATCCA
This sequence comes from Flavobacteriaceae bacterium D16, assembly GCA_021295155.1. Taxonomy (GTDB): domain Bacteria; phylum Bacteroidota; class Bacteroidia; order Flavobacteriales; family Flavobacteriaceae; genus Lentiprolixibacter. Next base: position 290,881 of record JAJTJC010000036.1, read on the forward strand.
ATCGTAGTTGTTGACCAGAAGTGCGCCGTTATCTGTTGTGCTGTCAAAATCAAGGAAACGCGAAAGCTGCTGTTTAATCGCTTCCTGGTTCATCCTTAGCGTGGTTTCATCCAGCAGGTTTCTTTCCTGTGATTTGCCTGAAGGGTCTCCTATCATACCCGTAGCCCCGCCAATAAGCGCAATCGGTTTATGACCTGCTAGTTGAAAATGCTTCAGCATCATAACCCCTACCAGGTGGCCAATATGAAGTGAATCTGCAGTAGGATCGATCCCTACATAAGCCGATTGCATTCCGCTTAAGAGGTGTTCTTCGGTTCCAGGCATAACATCGTGCAACATACCGCGCCATTTCAACTCCTGAACAAAATTCTTCACCATGATCTTTGTCTAAATGAATTCGTGCAAAGATAAAAGAATTCCCTTGCTGACTTCTCAACACTTTAAAATATGTCCGGTCTAATAGGTACCTTTGACCTATGATTCTAGTAACGGGCGGTACTGGTCTAGTGGGGGCACACCTCCTGTTAAAACTAACTCAGGAAGAGGAGCGGGTACGGGCTAACTTTCGATCAAACAGTAATTTGGAAAGGGTCAGAAATTTGTTCATCTCCCAGCATTCGGAGGGCTCCTCTCTTTTCACCAAAATAGAATGGGTTGAGGCCGATTTGAACAACCTTCCCAAGATGGAAGAAGCATTTGAAGGTATTAGGCGTGTATACCACTGTGCAGCACTGATATCCTTTGATCCTCGTGATTTTCGAAAACTGAAACAAATCAATGTAAAGGGTACTGCAAACCTGGTAAACTTATGTCTTGCCTTTAAGATTGAAAAACTGTGTTATGTCAGTTCAATTGCCGCCTTTTCTCACAATGACGGTAAAACCGCAATTAATGAAGAGAGTGAATGGCTAGGGGCAGCCAATGTTTATGGTTTGTCTAAATACCTGGCGGAAATGGAGGTGTGGCGTGGCGCTCAGGAAGGGGTTCCCGTAGTAATTGTCAACCCAGGGGTGATTATCGGACCGGGATTCTGGGGTCAGGGCAGTGGTGCCATCTTCAGGGCCGCAGCAAGAGGTCCAAAATATTTCCTGCCAGGGGGCACGGGTTTTGTAACCGTTAATGACACCGTAGAAATCATGAGCAGGCTTATGAACGCTGATATACAGGGTGAACGATATATACTGGTAGACAGAAACCTATCCTTCGAATCCCTAATGCAAATGCTTGCGAACGGATTCCAATTGAAAAAACCGGAAAAAAAACTCAAGCACTGGCAACTTGAATTATTGTGGCGCCTGGATTGGATTAGATGTGTTTTTACCCGCAGGAAAAGAAAACTCACCCGAAAGCAAGCCAGAGGCTTTAAACATCCGGTATCTTATAGCAATACAAAAATTAAAAATACATTGGATTACGAGTTTGAAGACCTGGAACAGGTTATAAGCCAATGCTGCAGATTATATAAAGCCGAAGTAGGTATTACTCCTTAGTTTTTAAGGGAACACTTTTAGTTGCCTTATACCCGGTAGTGTCTTTTTTAGTTTCCTTTTCCCTTTCTTCCTTGAGGCGTATTCTTTCAGCTTCCAGGCGTTCTTCCACAGCCTCATAGATGGCTTCATATTCCAGGGGAATAGCAGCATAGTATAAGTCGCTCTTTACAAATTGTGCGCTGTCTATCTCATACTTCAAATAAATATAGCGCATGGGTTCCACCTGGTTCTCCTCCATAACATTCGGATCAATGGCTTTACCGGCATTAATCAAGGCCAGGTCTATCAGGATGTCAACCATTTTATCCCGGGCAATAAGGTCCTCTGGCTTTTCTATTACCTTTTCATTACAGCCAACGACCAGGAAAAGGAGCGAAATTAAATACAGTATTCTTTTCATCTATCTGTCGAAAGTTAATCGCATACCATTTCTATGATCGGAGTAATTGCCCCTGTCGTATGCCAAATGACCATTAACCCAGGTATGCGTAACCTGAGATTTAAACCGATGTCCTTCAAAGGGTGACCATCCACATTTATAGGCTATATTTTCCTTATTCACGGTCCAGGATCCATTCAGGTCTAAGGCAACAAGATCCGCGTAATAACCTTCTCGTATAAAGCCTCGTTGCTCAATATCGAACAGTTTAGCCGGATTGTGGCACATTTTCTCTACTATCTTTTCCAGGCTTATTACTCCTTCATGGTATTTATCTAACATTGCAGGCAAGGCATGTTGAACCAGAGGCCCCCCGGAAGGTGCCTTAGTATAAATCTGGTCTTTTTCCTCTAAGGTATGTGGTGCGTGGTCCGTAGCTACTATATCCAGTCGATCATCCAAGAGTGCCTTCCATAGTTGATCGCGATCTTCGGCAGTTTTTACAGCGGGATTCCATTTGATCAGGGTGCCTTTATCCTTGTAGTCAGCATCACTGAACCATAGATGGTGGATACAGACTTCAGCGGTGATCTGTTTTTGTTCCAGGGGGATCTCGTTAGTAAAAAGATCCATTTCTGCAGCGGTAGACAGGTGAAAAACATGCAAACGTGCACCGGTCTTTTTAGCAAGGGCTATCGCCTTTGAGGAGCTTAGATAACAGGCCTGTGCACTTCGAATGAGCGGATGGAACTGAACGGGGATATCATCTCCGTACTGGTGCCGATATCGTTCCAAGTTTTCCCTTATTGTAGTTTCGTCTTCACAGTGGGCGGAAATAACCATTTCTGTATTTCGAAATATCCCTTCCAGCACTTGTTCGTCGTCTACCAACATATTCCCAGTTGAAGAACCCAGGAATAGCTTTACTCCCGAACAACTTCTCTTGTCCAGTCGCTTTAACTCCTCGAGGTTGTCGTTGGTGCCGCCAAACAAAAAGGAATAATTCGCGTAAGAATTCCCTGCTGCCAGGCCAAACTTGGCCTCTAACTTTTCCAGTGTGGTAGTCTGAGGGTTAGTATTGGGCTGCTCCATATACGAGGTAATACCACCAGCCACTGCAGCCCTGCTTTCTGATGCTATGTCTGCCTTGTGCGTGAGACCCGGTTCCCGGAAATGTACCTGATCATCAATGATCCCCGGCAGCAAGAGGTTTCCCTGCAAATCGACTACCTCATGGTTTTCAACTGGTATTTCCTCATTAATTTTTTCAATCCTTCCGGATTTAATCAGGACATCGCCCTGGAATTGTTTGCCTTCGTTAACAACTAAGGCGTTTTTAATAAGTGTACTAGCCATATCTAAAAACCATTTCTTTTAAAAATGCTCCTTAACTTCATACTTATAACCCCAAAGACAGCTTCCCAGATAATAGTTGAGCTCATTTTGGATTTCCCTTTTTCACGATCCGTAAAGATGATGGATACTTCTTCAATTTTATAACCCTTTTTGTAGGCACGAAATTTCATTTCGATCTGAAAGGCATACCCAACAAATTTAACCTTATCCAGGGGTATAGCCTCCAGGACCTCGCGCTTGTAACATATAAATCCCGCAGTAGGATCATGTACCCACATGCCTGTGATCAATTTGACATAGAAAGACGCCCCATAAGACAACAAAACACGGTGCAAGGGCCAGTTCACCACATTGACCCCTTTTTTGTAGCGGGAACCAATAGCCGCGTCTGCCCCATTGGCACAAGCCCGGTAAAGGCGCAGGAGATCCGAGGGGCGGTGGGAAAAATCGGCATCCATTTCAAAGATATACTGATAATCCCTTTTCAAAGCCCACTTAAATCCGTGGATATATGCAACTCCCAATCCTGATTTTTCCTCTCGTTGTTCCAGGTGAAGCCGATTAGGGTATTCGCCCTGTAATCCTATTACCGCCTCAGCTGTGCCATCCGGCGAATTATCGTCGACTACAAGAATATCAAAGTCCTTTTTTAGGTCAAAAACCGCCTTAATAATCGCCTCAATATTTTCAATTTCATTGTAGGTTGGTATGATTACTAAGCTATCCGACATAGGGTTGAATTGATTATAGCAAAAATACTATTTTATAGCATGTACACCGATATTACGGGTATTTTAGGTTAGTATCGAAACGCATTCGCCCGCTTCTTTGTAATTTTGACGGGAAGATATTGAAAGCATGATATTAAAACTGCCCAGGTTATTTCTTCTTTTGCTAGGCGCAGTCCTTGTGATCAACTTGATTCAGGCACATCTAACCCCTCTGATATTTGATGAGTCGTACTACTGGTACTATGCCCAAAATATGTCCTGGGGTTATTTCGATCATCCCCCGATGGTAGCTGGGTTGATCAAGCTGGGGAGTTTGATCTTTGACGGGGAGTTGGGTTTGAGGCTGTTTAGCTGCCTTATGGCGATTGGTACGCCAATACTGTTGTGGGATTGTATAACTGCCAGGGAAAAGGCACAATACATTCCGCATTTTTTTGTACTGCTTTTTTCCATGACCCTCATCCATGCATACGGTTTTCTCATGCTGCCGGATACCCCGTTGCTTTTCTTTACTGCTTTGTTTCTCTGGATTTACAAAAAATTTCTTTCCAATCCGAGTGTCGGCATTACCATTGCGCTTGGACTAACCATGGCTGCACTTATGTACAGTAAGTATCATGCTGTTTTGGTTATTCTATTCGTCTTACTTTCCAATCTGCGTCTGGTCCTAAACCCCAGAGCTTGGTTAGCTGTATTAGTGGCACTTGCTGCATACTCTCCGCATATATTCTGGTTGTATGAAAACGATTTTGTTCCGGTCAAATACCATCTTTTTGAGCGTCCAAACCGGGCTTATGAATTTGGTGATTTTACCCTGGGGTATTTTGTAAATCTCATCGTATTATTCGGCTTAACCTTCCCCTGGATATATCTGGCACTATTCAGGAGTAAGACCAAAGATCTCTTTACTCGGGCGCTGGTTTTTTTAAGCTATGGGGTGCTGCTTTTCTTTTTGGTATCCAGTATGCAAAGAAGAGTGCAAACACAGTGGCTAATTGTAGTTTGCATACCCATGGCATTGCTTGTATTTAACTGGATGCTTCATCATCAGAAGGCTCGCAAATGGATTCTCCGGATGGGTGTTTTAAACATAATTGTACTCTTATATTTACGAATAGGTTTGGTACATGCCCCCTTGTTCCCTGTAATCTATGAAACTCACGGGAATAAAGAATGGGTAAAGGAATTGCAGGAAAAAGCAGGTGATGCTTCCGTAATATTTGAGAATTCCTATCGCAATGCCTCTATGTTCGGATTTTATTCTGGAACACCTTCCTTTACCCTCAATAACATTATGTTTAGAAAGAATCAGTATTCTATCGATGATTCTGAACAATCATTTCAGGGTAAAAAAGTGGCCTATATCAGTCGCTATCGTAAATCAGGGGATTTTAGCTATCAAAATGCCAAGGGAACCACATATTACGGGGTATTTATAGAGAACTTTGAATCTTACAGAAGGTTAGAGAGTATTGTTGACCCGGGAGGCGACTTTACATTAGACCATGAAATCCCCCTTAAGGTATTTAACCCTTATGATGAGGACATCCCACTGCATAAAATAAGGTTTGGAATAACTTATCTCAATTCCTATAAACAAGTAGGGCAAACCTCCCCAATAAATGTAAAGAAACTCCAAAAAGATGAGCAGGTATTAAAAGCCCGTGATACCACCTACTTCGTTTTTAAAAGACCGGCCCCAAAAAGCCCGGATGTCCGGTATTTTAAAATTACCCTTTCTGAAAACGGATTATATTGGGGGCTTAATGGTAATAACGTAAAGATCGAGTAATGGAACCTATTTACAGAACTATTACTTCCCAGGATTGGATAACCTTCGTTATCCTGGCGAGCCTTATTATCCTGGTGGTTGCAAAACGTTTATTTGCTATACGTTTTTCTAACTTCATTATCCTGCCATTTAACAGCAAATATGTTTTTCTATATAATAAAAAAGATCGCTTAAGACATGGTTTTCATCTGTTCCTCACTGCTTTTCAGGTCCTGAATATTTCGCTATACCTTTTTTGGATCCTGAATCTGTACGAAGGCAGTGGCAGTAGTTTGTCTCCCCTGTTCTTTCTGATGATTCTAGGTCTGGTCTTACTATATTTTCTTGTAAAAATCATACTTCAGCTGGGCAATGCCATGGTCTTTGATAATTACAGAATCATTTCTGAATTTATCTTCAAAAAGGTTTCTTATTTAAACTACAGCAGTGGAGTAATGTTGGTTGCCAATGTGATCTTTACTTACATAAATCCTGAAGCCTTAGGTGTGTTTTACATAAGTTTTTTCCTAATTATTTTAATAAATATTGTTGGCTGGGTGAATATGATTAAGAGTCGGCAAAAATTCATTCTTTCCTACTTTTTCTATTTTATTTTGTACCTTTGCGCTCTCGAAATAAGCCCCTTCGTGATCATTGCACACTATCTAAATGCCTAAGGTAAATGAAAGTAAAGACAATTTTAGTTTCGCAACCAGAACCTAAAATGGAGAATTCTCCCTACTTGCGTCTGATTGAAAAAGAAAAGGTAAAAGTAGATTTCCGACCCTTCATCCACGTTGAAGGTGTAGATGCGAAAGGAGTTCGTCAACAAAAAATAGACCTCAACGATTATTCTGCCATCGTCCTTACAAGCAGGAATGCAGTTGATCACTTCTTCCGAATAGCTGAGGAAATGCGTTTTAAAGTGCCGGATACCATGAAATACTTCTGCCAGTCAGAAGCGGTGGCTTATTATCTTCAGAAATACGTGGTCTACCGAAAGCGTAAGATTTATGTAGGTAAGCGGACTTTCAAAGAATTGATCCCTTTGATCAAGAAATACAAAGATGAACAATTCTTACTGCCTTCTTCCGATGTGCTTAAAAAGTCCATCCCAAACGCCCTTAATGACCTGGGAGTTAATTGGACACGAGGTATTTTTTACAAAACAGTGATCAGCGATTTGTCAGACCTCAGAGATGTTTATTACGATGTGCTGGTATTCTTCAGTCCTTCTGGAATTGAATCCCTTTTGAAGAATTTTCCCAATTTTGAACAAAACAACACCCGCATAGCCGTGTTTGGAAATTCGACTAAGAAAACGGCTACAGATGCAGGCCTCAGGATCGATATCAAAGCACCCACGCCGGAAACACCATCCATGACGATGGCGCTACAGAAATACATTACGAGCGTAAATAAAAAGTAATTTCAAACCCCGGCTCCAACCGGGGTTTTTTTTGCTCCACTTAAATCAGAGTTATCTGTTAATCCCCCTGGGAAGTCCTAGACTTGATAACCCCAAATCCCAAAAGTCCCCAGGCTGAGATCAATAACAACCCGCCTATTGGAGTGATAAACCCTATTGCTTTGAAATCAAATCCCGTGAGCTCATTGGTGGCAAGAAAATAAATGGAAAATGAAAAAAGCACTACACCCATGGTTGTAAGGTAGGTTACCCTTTTTCGGTAATTTGGTGGTATTGATCTGAGCTGTGAAACGATCAATAATAACAGGGCATGGTACATTTGATATTTCACTCCGGTTTCAAAAGTATCTAGCTGAGAATCAGATAAAACAGCCTCAAGTCCATGTGCCCCGAAAGCACCCAGGACAATAGCGGTAACTCCGAATACAATTCCAATTATACAAGTAGTTTTGTTCATAACTTAAAGGGTAAGTTTTCTTATAAATATGACAATTTGATACCTTAGCTTAGGTAGTCAAAGATAATCACAGTTACACATACAATGAGAAAAATACTGGTCATCGGGGCAGGCAAATCCACTGCCTATTTGATGAATTATTTCCTTGAAAAATCAGGCCCAGAACAATTACAACTCCAGGTAGCAGATTTAAATCCGGAAAATGTACCCTACAAAGTAAGGTCTCATCCTTCGTGCACGGTAATCCCTCTTGACATACTGGACAGTTCCCAGCGCGCTAGCTGTATACAAGAAGCAGATATTGTAATCTCGATGCTTCCAGCGCGATTTCATATAATGGTAGCCGAAGATTGCCTGAATTTTGGAAAAAATCTGGTGACCGCATCATATATCAGCAAGGAAATCCGAGCGCTGGATCCATCGGTCAAGGAAAAAGGCCTGATATTCATGAATGAAATTGGTCTGGATCCTGGTATAGATCACATGAGTGCCATGAAAATCATTGACAGCATTCGTGAACAAGGAGGTAAGATGTTGCTGTTCGAATCTTTTACAGGAGGATTGGTGGCTCCGGAGAGCGACAACAACCTTTGGAATTATAAATTTACCTGGAACCCCAGAAATGTTGTTCTTGCTGGCCAGGGCGGAGCAGCCAAGTTTATTCAGGAGGGAACCTATAAATACGTTCCATACCACAAACTATTCAGACGGACCGAATTTCTGGATATTCCCGGATATGGGAGGTTTGAAGCCTATCCTAACCGCGATTCCCTGAATTACCGGGAGGATTATGGCCTGAAAGATGTTTTGACCTTATACCGTGGCACTATGAGGCGTGTAGGATTTTCAAAAGCCTGGAACATGTTTGTGCAACTGGGAATGACAGATGATCAGTATGTTTTGGAAAATTCAGAGGGTATGTCTTACCGGGAATTTACCAACCTGTTCCTTCCCTATTCTCCCACGGACTCAGTTGAATTGAAGTTGCGGCACTACCTGAAAATTGACCAGGACGATATCATGTGGGAAAAACTGATTGAACTTGACCTCTTCAATCCCAATAAATTCTTCAACCTGAAGAGTGCTACTCCTGCAAAATTATTACAGAAAATACTGGAAGATAAATGGACCTTGAACGAAGATGAAAAGGACATGATTGTTATGTATCACAAATTTGGTTTTAAACTGAATGGAGTGAAAAAGCAGATCGATGCCAATATGGTAGTCATTGGCGAAGACCGAATGTACACTGCTATGGCCAAAACGGTTGGACTTCCTGTTGCTATGGCTACATTGGCAATCCTGAATGGTCAGGTCAAAACCCCGGGGGTACAGATTCCGATACATAAGGAAGTCTATGAACCTATATTGAAAGAATTAGTTTCCTATGATGTCGTATTCCAGGAATATGAAGTGCCCTATTTGGGGTATAATCCAGACTCTGTAGCTAGTTAACATTTGTTATTAAAATAGTATATTACGCTTATCATTAAGATCAAAATCCCCTCATTAGCCTAACACATTAATGAAACTAGACGGAATAGATAAAAGGATCCTCAGGCATCTTATGGAGGATGCAAGGACGCCCATTCTTGAAATAGCCAGGGATATCCGGATCTCAGGAGCTGCCATACATCAGCGGCTGAGAAAACTGGAAAAGTCCGGGCTTATTTCAGGATCCAAATTTGTAATCAATCCCAAGGCATTAGGATATAGAACCATGGCCTATATTGGAATCTACCTGGACAAAGCCATGAGCAATCCAAAAGCGGTTAAGGAACTCGAGAAAATTCCTGAGGTCCTGGAATGTCATTATACTACGGGCGACTGGTCTATTCTAATCAAAGTACTTTGCAGGGACAATGAGCACTTAATGCAATTACTGAACAAAAAAATCCAACAGATTGAAGGAGTATCCAGAACGGAAACCTTCATTTCACTCGCGCAACAAATAGATCGGCAAATCAGTATTTAACGACCTCTGATAATTAAGAGCGTTTCCTAATCACGGCCTCCAAAAACCTGTAAGGCAAAGTAAACTAGTGTTGCAAGAGACCCAATGGCTGCAACCAGATAGGTGCGCGCCGCCCATTTAAGGGCATCCTGAGATCCCTTGTATTCTTCCTGGGAAACCATGTTCTTGTTCCTTAACCAGGCAAGTGCCCGGTTACTGGCGTCGTACTCAACCGGCAGGGTAATAAAGCTGAACAGGGTTGCCAGGCCCATCATAATAAGTCCGGCTACGGCAATATAAAACCCAAGGCCAAGCCCTGCACCAGCTCCCAACATGAGTCCGCCAAATACCACCCACATAGACAGACCAGAGGTTACACTAACTACAGGCACCAATTTAGAACGCATGGTTAGCCACTCATAGGCAGTGGCATGTTGTACAGCGTGACCGCATTCATGTGCGGCTACAGCCGCCGCGGCCGCGTTACGCTGACTATACACGCCTTCACTTAGATTTACCGTCTTGTTTCTAGGATTATAGTGATCCGTTAGCATCCCTGGTGTGGAGACTACTTTTACATCGTATATACCGTGATCTGAAAGCATCTTCTCTGCAATTTCAGCTCCACTCATTCCATTTCGCAAATGCACTTTGGAATAGTGCTTAAACTTGCTTTTTAGCCTGCTGCTTACCAACCAGCTGATAAGGGCAATGGCTCCAATTAAGATATAATAGGTCATCATGATTTCTCTGTGTTTTTATAAACTTACAACATCTTCTAACAAAAATCCCGCCAAATAATGACGGGACTTCAAAAACTGACAGATTGTACAATTAAACCATTTCCAGTTCCTCTGGAAATACAGATTTAAGTCCTTCATAAACAATTTCTCCTTGAACAATATTAAGCCCTTTTTGTAATGAAACATCATCGGCACAGGCTTTTTGCCAACCTTTTTGTGCAAGTGACAGTGCATAAGGAAGGGTAACGTTGGTTAATGCGAGGGTAGAGGTATATGGAACTGCTCCTGGCATATTAGCCACACAATAATGCACCACATCATCAATAATAAATATAGGATCCTCGTGAGTTGTAGGACTACTGGTTTCCACACAACCGCCCTGGTCAACCGCTACATCGACTATAACGGCACCGGGATGCATGGTTTTCAACATATCCTTTGTAATGAGTTTAGGGGCCTTACCGCCTTTAATCAAAACACCTCCAACAATAAGGTCGTGGGTTTGAACATGCTTGCGGATATTGTATTCATTAGAATACTGCGTCATTACATGAGGAGGCATAATATCGTTTACATAACGTAGTTTTTTCATATCCACATCCAGAACGGTAACATGGGCCCCCAGGCCAGCCGCCATTTTGGCAGCCTGAATCCCTACTGTACCTGCCCCAAGCACCAGAACACGTCCGGGAGGAACACCAGGAACTCCCCCTAGCAATACTCCCTTCCCCTTCACGGGTTTTTCTAAATACCTGGCCCCTTGCTGGATGGCCATCCTTCCGGCTACCTCAGACATAGGGGTAAGGAGTGGAAGGGTGCCATCGTCGTCCTCCACAGTTTCGTAGGCAATGCAAATTGCCTTACTATTTATCATGGCACGGGTAAGCGGCTCGCTAGAGGCAAAATGAAAGTAAGTAAAAACTATCTGTCCCTCCCGTATTAAAGGATATTCCAGCGGGGTAGGCTCTTTGACCTTCACAATCATCTCGCTTTTAGCATAGACCTCTTCTATGGTATCCAGAATTTGTGCCCCGTATTCTTCGTAAACATCATTTGTAAATCCGCTACCAATACCAGCACCAGATTGCACATAAACGGTATGCCCCTTATGGGTTAGTTCCAAAACACCAGCAGGAGTCATCCCGACCCTGCTTTCATTGTTTTTAATCTCTTTAGGAATCCCTACAATCATTTTGTTCAGTTTTTTAGTTTAGAAGATAAATTTGTTTAGTTTGTAACAAAAAAACGAAATTAATCGTCAAAATGCAGGGGTAGTCTTTTAAAAAGTTAATTATTTTTCAACATGCCCCCTAAAATATAGGGGGTGTAACAATAAATATAATAATTTGATGCTTAGATGGATAAGCCCACGGTCTATCTAACTGATATTTTTAAATACAGAATTAGGTCAATAAGCAACTTATTATTACCCTGACTATTGGAATTCTGTTACCTAAAACAGAAATTAACCTACAATATTGACGATTTTACCCGGCACAACAATAACCCTTTTGGGAGTCCTCCCATTGAGCTGAGCCTTGGTCTTCTCATGCTCCAGTACTGCCTTTTCGATTTCCTCCTTGTCCATATCCAATGGTAATTCAAGAGTAAAGCGCATCTTTCCGTTAAAGGAGATGGGATATGCTTTGTTATCTTCCACCAAATACTGAGGGTCAAAATCTGGAAATGGAGCTGTAGCAATAGACCCCGCATTTCCCAGTTTAGACCATAATTCTTCAGCAATATGCGGTGCATAAGGTGAGATAAGCACTGCCAAAGGCGCTAAGATCTCCTTAATGTTGCATTTTTGAGAAGAAAGTTCATTAACGCAGATCATAAAAGTAGAAACCGAGGTGTTGAACGAGAAGTTCTCAATATCTTCTTCTACCTTTTTAATGGTTTTGTGCAATGTTTTCAATGCCGCCTTATCCGGAGTTCCTTCTTGTACATTAAAACTTCCGTCAGTCCCCGAGTGATAGAGTTTCCATAATTTTTTCAGGAAACCGTATACTCCCGTTATCCCTGCCGTATTCCAAGGTTTAGCCTGCTCAAGGGGGCCAAGGAACATTTCATAAAGTCTGAGGGCATCAGCTCCGTAATCCGTACAGATTTCGTCAGGGTTTACAACATTATACTTGGATTTAGACATTTTTTCAACCTCCCGGCCAACAATGTATTTCCCTCCTTCCATTACAAACTCACTCTCCTTGAACTCTGGTCGCCATTGCCGGAAAGCTTCTACATCCAATTCGTCAGATGCGTTGATCATGGAAACATCCGCGTGAATTGGGGTCACTTTCTTATCCTCAATCAAGCCCTTGGAAATTAATCGGTTACTTCCTTCTTCCCGATACACAAAGGCACTGGTTCCGAGGATCATCCCCTGATTAATCAATTTCCGTGCATATTCATCAACCGGAGCCAAACCAAGATCAAACATAAACTTCTGCCAAAACCTGGAATACAGGAGGTGCCCGGTAGCATGTTCAATTCCCCCGATATACAAATCCACTTCGCTCCAATAGTTAATGGCGTCCTGGGAGTAAATTTCCTCTTCATTCCAGGGATCCATATAACGGTTAAAATACTGGGAGCTTCCCGCCCATCCAGGCATAGTATTCAACTCCAAGGGGAAAACAGTTTCGTGGTCTATAAGCGTATTAGAAACAACTGCAGCATTGGCTACATCCCAGGCCCAGACCTGGGCGTTTCCAAGCGGTGGGTCTCCGGTTTCCGTTGGTAAATATTTTTCAACCTCAGGCAGGGTCAGTGGAAGGTGTTCTTCTCCAATTAACTGAGGTAAACCTCCTTTATAATAAACAGGAAATGGCTCTCCCCAGTAGCGCTGTCTGCTAAAAACTGCATCCCGCAAGCGATAGTTGACCTTGCCCTTGCCCATCCCCAACTTTTCCAATTCTTCTATTACCTTCCTGGTTGCCTCTTTGTAACTCAAACCATCCAGAAATTGAGAATTAGCAATTGTGGTATTAGCCTTATCCGCATAGGCAGTTTCAGAAATATCAACCCCAGCGAATATATTAGGTATAGGAATGTCAAAATGCCTGGCAAAATCGTAGTCACGCTGGTCTCCGCAAGGAACAGACATTACCGCCCCGGTTCCATAACCCGCGAGCACATAATCTCCTATCCAAATAGGAATTTCTGCTCCTGTAAATGGGTGTTTGGCATAGGCACCGGTAAAGGCTCCGGTTATTGTTTTCACGTCGGAAAGACGATCCCTTTCAGAGCGCATGGCAGTGGCCTCAACATAGGATTCCACTTCTTCCTTTTGCGCTTTTGTAGTAATCTTCTGAACAAGTTCATGTTCAGGTGCCAGCGTCATAAAACTAACTCCAAAAATGGTGTCAGGTCTGGTGGTGAATACCTCTATAGGATAAATTGAATTATCCTTTTCCGAGGGGAAGGTTTCAAAGGTAACCGAAGCTCCTTCAGACCTGCCTATCCAGTTGGTCTGTGCATCCTTAAGTGGCTGTGGCCAGTCAATAGTAGCCAGTCCGTCCAGTAATCTTTGGGCATAAGCCGTAATGCGCATGCTCCACTGGGTCATTTTTTTGCGGATCACGGGATGCCCTCCTCGTTCAGAGACACCATTTACCACTTCATCATTGGCCAGCACCGTTCCCAATGCCGGGCACCAGTTAACCTCAGCATCTGCAAGGTAAGTTAACCGGTATTTTAATAGCAACTGTTCTTTCTTTTCTTCGGAATAGGAAAGCCAGTCCTCTGCGGAAAAGACAGGAGTATCCTCATCACAGGCGGCTTTAATATTTTCATTGCCCTCTTTTTCAAATCGGGCGATCAATTGGTCCACAGGTTCTGCCTTATCGGTATCGTAGTTGTAATAAGACCTAAACAACTGCATGAAGATCCACTGTGTCCATTTATAATATTTCGGATCCGAAGTACGCACTTCCCGTTCCCAGTCATAGGAAAAACCAATTTTATCCATCTGCTCACGGTAACGGTTTATGTTGTTTTCCGTGGTTATGGCCGGGTGCTGACCAGTTTGAATAGCGTATTGTTCTGCCGGAAGCCCAAAGGAATCATACCCCATGGGATGAAGAACATTATACCCTTTGTGTCTTTTATACCGGGCATAAATATCACTAGCTATATACCCCAGCGGATGGCCCACATGCAAGCCAGCCCCGGATGGATATGGGAACATGTCCAATACATAGTATTTTTTTTGTTCCTGATCATTCGTGGCCCTGAAGGTTTTATTTTCTGCCCAATATTTTTGCCAGCGGGCCTCAATTTCCCTGAAGTTATACTTCATAACATGTGCTTTTGTGGAATCCTGTTTCCGGGTAAATACCCGAATTTCAGTCAACCGCAAAAATAAGTTTATTCGATTTACTTTCCTATTTTTACGGCATTATAAGGTATCATGAGCAAATCTTTTGACCAGTTTCAAAGACGTAAATTAATCACCTCTTATTTTTCAGTGACACTCAGTATCTCATTGGTTCTATTTTTACTGGGTGCTTTGGGTCTGTTAGTACTCAATACTCAAAAATTAGCCAACCATTTTAAAGAACAGATTACTGTAACTGTCTTTCTGAAGGATTCGGCCAAGCAGGTGGAAATAGATCAACTGGAGAAAAGACTTGCAATCGCCGAGTATACTAAATCCACGAGATATGTATCCAAAGAAGAGGCTGCCGAGATCCACAGTAGTGAAATTGGAGAAAATTTTATTGATTTTCTGGGCTACAACCCCCTTAAGAATTCAATAGACCTCCAACTGAACGCAGCATATGTAGATACTGAACAGATTGCAGCCATTGCAGCGGAATTAAACACCTTGAGTTATGTGGAAGAGGTGAGCTATGACCAACCGCTGATAGCCTTGTTGACAGACAATGTAAAAAAGGTGAGTTGGTGGATCCTGATTGCAAGTGCAGCCTTTACCTTGATAGCAGTATTATTGATTAACAGCTCCATACGCCTGTCTATTTATTCCAAAAGGTTTATCATCAAGACCATGCAGATGGTGGGTGCAACCAAAAGTTTCATCCGAAGGCCATTTATATGGACCAATATTAAACTGGGAATGTTAGGGGCTATAATTGCTCTTATCGGATTGGGGATTGTTCTCTATTATTTTGATCAAAATCTACCAGAGCTCAACCTCACTCAGGATGTTCTCATGCTGGGCATACTGTTTGCCGGGGTATTTGCACTGGGTATCATTATTTCCCTGATAAGCACCTTTTTTGCCACACAAAGATTCCTCAACCTACAAACCGATGATTTATATTATTAATTTTGACTAATGAAAAAACAGAAAAAACAACAGGAGGGTAAGCCAAAGGCTGAATTCATTTTTCAAAAAAGGAATTACCTGTTTATGTTCATCGGTTTGGCTTTCATATCACTTGGCTTTATTTTAATGACTGGAGGCGGCAGCGATGACCCAAATGTTTTTAATCCTGACATATACAACTTCAGACGTATCAGACTGGCTCCTACGCTGGTCCTGATAGGGCTCGGCATAGAGATTTATGCCATTTTGTTAAATCCTCACAAGAAGAAGTCTAAATAATTTGGACATACTAGATGCTATACTGCTAGGGATTGTACAGGGACTTACAGAATTCCTACCTGTATCTTCAAGTGGACACCTCGAATTGGGTAAAGCCATACTTGGAGACCAATCCATACCTCAAGAGAGCCTGCTGTTTACGGTAGTTTTGCATTTTGCTACAGCACTGAGTACCATTGTTATTTTTCGTAAGGATGTTCTTGATATTTTCAAGGGATTATTTCAGTTTAAATGGAATGAAGAAACGCGGTTTTCCCTGAAAATTGTGATTTCCATGATTCCGGCGGCCTTACTGGGACTGCTTTTCGAGGAACAAATGGAGCAGTTTTTTAGTGGCAATATTCCACTGGTAGGTTATATGTTAATCGTAACTGCTCTTTTGCTGTATCTGGCGGACAGGGCCAGGGATACCAATAAATCAGTCACCTATTTAAATGCTCTGGTTATAGGCATCTCCCAGGCCATTGCCGTTCTACCCGGAATTTCAAGAAGTGGAGCAACAATTTCCACTTCGGTATTACTCGGTGTGGATAAAAGCAAGGCGGCACGATTCTCTTTCCTGATGGTTGTCCCCTTGATAATTGGAAAAATGGTCAAGGATATCTGGAGCGGGGAAATTTCAATGGAGGACGACAATTTGATCATTTTGGGAGCTGGTTTTCTGGCGGCATTTGTCGCCGGACTTTTTGCATGTACCTGGATGATACAACTCGTTAAGAAAAGTAAGCTTACTTATTTTGCCCTCTATTGCCTACTGGTGGGCTTGATAGCTATTGGCTATGGATTCCTGGTTTAAATGTATGGAAGACAGCCTCAATAGGAAAATATCTGCGACAAAAGCGCACAGTTTTGAATACTAAAGAGGATTTTTTAGAAGGACAGTTGCTCCTTATCGACAAACCATTGGAGTGGAGTTCCTTTCAGGCAGTGAATGCAGTACGTTGGGCAATTAGCAAACGATTCAAGCTGAAAAAAATCAAAGTAGGTCATGCAGGCACCCTTGATCCCCTTGCCACAGGCCTGTTGTTAATCTGTACCGGCAGATACACCAAAAAGATCGCGGAGTTACAGGGACTTAACAAGGAATATACCGGAACCATTACACTCGGCGCCACAACTCCTTCTTTCGACCTGGAAACTGAAATAGACCAGGAATTCCCAATCACCCATATCAATGAAGAACTCCTGCGGGAAACTGCAAAAACATTTGTTGGGACCATACTTCAAAAACCCCCAATTTTTTCTGCCGTAAAGAAAAAAGGGAAACGCTTATACGAGTACGCAAGAGAAGGGAAAGAGGTTGAGGTGACCGCTCGTGAAATTGATATATACGAATTTGAAATTACTAAAATCAAATTGCCCGAAATCCAATTCCGGGTGGTTTGTGGGAAAGGCACCTATATCCGTTCCCTGGCCCATGATTTTGGCAAAGCCTTAAATAGTGGGGGCTACCTGTCTGAACTCAGAAGAACCAAAATAGGTGATTATTACGTAAATAATGGGATAACCCCTGTAGAATTCAGGGAAAATTTACAACTTGAGGATCCAAAGGCTTGAAAATCCGGTCTTACGGACCCCATACTAACTGTATAACCTGATGAATTTAAATAGCAACCAGCTTGCTTTGCTTATCACCGTGTTCTCCCTTGCGATCGTGGTGCTAGTGCTTTTTAACTTACATCTGGGTGCCGGAGAGGAGGACGAATACGTTATTGAGCTGAGTCTGGCCGATGAAGAACTTCAAGCCCTGCTGGAACAGGAGGAACAAAAGCAACAGGAACTTTCCAATATGGACCCTATTAAAAGTCATATGGCCCTTAATGAAACTGCAAAGCCGAGTATTGAAGATCCCGAGCCTATTAAAACCTTAGAAGAGATAATGGCAGAAAAAGCCCTTGCTGAAGATTCCGAAAATCCCAAAGACTTCCTGGGTTCAGATAATGGTTATGACGCAAACCTCAAGGAAATACTAAAACAACGGGAACTCAATAAACAAAAGCTGGAAGAACTCGAAGCTCAAAAAAAGGACTTTACCAACAGCCTGAAAGACAGGCGCACCTCAGTTTCCTATTCTTTGGTAGACCGGGTGAATTATGAACTTCCTCCCCCAATATATACCTGTATAGAGGGCGGGACCGTAGTCATCAATATCAAGGTAGATAAATATGGCTATGTGCAGGAAGCCTTATTCAATAGTAAAAGCTCTAATACCTCTAATGGATGTTTGGTAGACAATGCCATTGAATATGCCTTACGTGCCCGTTTTAACACTTCCGACAAAGCCTTACAAATCGGAACTATCACCTATGTTTTCCAAAGCAAGTAACTCAATAAGTTCTTTCAGGGCACTCTGACCTTTATCTTTATTATACCAATTCTGCAAAGCTTCCTTGAATTCGGCAGTAAGTTTACCATGTTCCTCCTTGTAGTCCCTGACCATTTGTGCTGCGATACCAGGCCTTGGACCCCATTCTCCTATTACTTCCATGGTGATGGCATCCAATATAATTAGTTTGGGTATTGAGCGTGCACCCTTGGTTAGGAAATGATCCATCAATTTGGGCTGTTCATCCCTGAGTAATATCCTTAATTCTATGCCCTGATTTAGACTGGCAATTTTGTTCATTGCAGGAAGTATTGGCGCTGCATCCCCGCACCAGCTTTCAGTAAGAACAAGCCAAATTACCTTTCCGCCGAAAGCTTTTATTTCTTGCTCTTGTTCATCGGAAAGCCTGAGGGTCTTGTCCCAACGTTTCATTCTCTTGTTGTTGAGCAGCGTATAACCAACATAAGCCTCCGTTTTTTCACCGGTAGTATTCTCCGATTCTGCGAGCTCCCTGACCAAATTGCGGTAAACCTCATAACTCGTGGCCTGGGGTAAAGCTTTTTTAATAATACTATCAATATTTTTTTGAGTTGCTGAATCTGCAATCATTTTGTTGTATTTAGATCTTATCAGTAGAATTTTTTATCAGAACCTTACATTACAGTGCCCGTTTTTTGATCATACCCCCCCTGGTATCACTGATACTGTTCATCACCACAAAAGCATCTTCATCAATACGGGCAATTTCCCTATTGAGTTTACTGATCTCCAGTCTGGTAATAACGGTGTAAATAACATCATAGCTATTATTTGTCCCACCTTTTCCATAGCCTCCCCGGGCATTGTAAATTGTCAATCCCCTACCAAGCTTTTCGGTTATGGCCTCACGAATAGCTTCGCTATGCTCCGATATAATGGTGACTCCCGTATATTCCTCAATCCCGTCTACCACAAAGTCCAGAGTCTTGGAGGCAGCCAGGTAGGTGAGCATCGAGTATAAGGCAGCTTCTACAGAAAGCAGATAAGCGGCAGCCAAAAATATCAGGATATTAACCAGGATAATCACGTCCCCTATTTTGGTCCCCAGTTTGCGACTTAGAAATATGGCCAGAACTTCGGTCCCATCAAGTACGGCTCCCCCACGTATAGATAAACCAATTCCAGCGCCCAGGAAAAATCCTCCAAAAACAGCAACCAATAGTTTATCCTTTGTTACCTCCGGAAAAGTGAACAAGGCAAGAACCAGGGCTAATCCCAGAATGGCTATGCTGGCCTTAATAGCAAAATTCTTACCTACTACCTTGAATCCCAGCATTAAAAATGGGATGTTGACAAGAATGATCAATAACCACAACGGCATCTCCGTTACCTCAGTGATCAAAAGCGAGATCCCGGTAACACCACCATCAATAAATCGATTGGGTAAAAGGAAACTTTCCAGCCCAAATGCGGCTGCAAATACCCCGACGGTGATAAAAAAGAAATCGGAGAGTAGCGGTTTTATGTCTTTCCAGAGCATTTTGAATTTTCCTTCCATAAACCTCCTAAAGGTTTTTAGGATTAATAGCCAAACTGCGGAATAGCTTTGCCTTGGCAAAGTAATACTTGTTTTGCAGCTGATTCCTTTTAAGTTCTGCTTCGATCAGTTTACTTTCTCGTGAGTTTATCAGGAACAAGGAGCTTTCCCCAAAACTGAACTTGCGTTCTTCTGCGGATAACAGAGTCTGATAATCCGTCACTATAGAAGTGATCAAACGATTCTGGTTATCAAATGAATCCAGTTCCTGGTATATTGCTCTGATCTTATTTTGGATCTCAACCCCGGCATTGTCAAACTCAAATTGGGCATCACTAAGTTTGAATTTGGCAAGTTTCAGGTCTCCCCGTTCTTTTCTTAAGAATAGTGGAAAACTCACATTGACACCCCCTTTATATTCATCGGTGACGAAGGAATTGATCAATTCCGGGGTTGCGGTCAGGAAATTGTATTCCAGATCAATTCGGGGCAATAATTTGTTCGCTTTTAGCCTTTTGTCTACTTCCAGTCCGGCCACCTTAAACTCCAGAGAGCGAAGCTTCGGATGGTTCTCCAGGGTAAAACTGTCTAATGGTGTCCCCTCTATTTCAAGAGTGGTGTCTATCACATCGTCCATGAAGATGTCGGGGATCACATTCTCCTGGAGTTCTACAGGTACATTATCCGCCAACCAGAGAAAATTTGATAGCTGCAGCGACTTATTGAAGTATTTTACTTTAGCCTGCTCAAGGCCCAATTCCCGATTTTCCACAGCGATTCTGGCCTCTACCGTATCAATGGCGGCCAAATCTCCCGCCATGGCACTTTTGCGAATTCCTTCAAAACGTATTCGTGCGTTCGTCAGGAAATTACGGAAAACCACCTGGTCGCGATAAGCCTGTAACCAGTCAAAATAGGCGGCAGCAGCCTCAAAAAGGATGGTGTTTACGGCAAGGTCTCTGTCTGCCTTTGTTTGCTCGCGAAAGAATTTAGCTTTTCTTAAAGTAGCCATTCGGTCGTTGATCCACAAGCCCTGGCCCACAGGCACCGATACTCCTGCACTATAAAGACCATCTGCTGGAACCGTTTCATCAGGGTTTATGTAAACTCCTTCATTTTGCTCGAAATTACCCTTCAGTTCAATCCCGAACCAGGTAGGTACTTTAAATGTGGCGTTAAGCCGGTCGTAGTACTCAGTACCGTCGAACTCCTTGCGCTCGTAATCCAGCTCTAGTTTAGGGTCAAATCCCCCACGGGCCTTCATAAGGTTGGCCTGGCCTACCCCTATCTGTAATTCGGCTTGTCTGGCAATTGGATGGTATTTTTTTACATAGCCCAAATACTCCTTGAAATTGAGCACAAGGGTATCCTGCGCCATACCCTCAAGCACGCTTAGCAGAACTAATATTATGAAAACAGTACGTTTCATACTTATTTTTTCTCAGCGGTTTTACCGGTATCAAAAGGTTGATAATAATTTGGGGGGAAACCATTGAGTTGCCTCCAAAGTTCAAACCAGATAGGAACATCCTCCAGAAGAGCCAAGGTATTGGCGCCAGAACCCACTCTGAGGTCTTTTGGCCAGGCATGGTCATCCGGATCCGGGGCTACCAGTACGCGGTACTTACCATTATCACTTATAAAGGTTTCAATCGCCACCACTTTACCCCCATAGGTCCCGTATGACACATTGGGCCACCCACTGAATATAATTACGGGCCATCCATCAAACTGTATCCGAACCTTTTCATCCAAATGGATCAAAGGCAGGTCTATAGGCTCTACAAAGGTCTCCACGGCCATTTCATACTCCGAAGGCATGATGCCAACCAATTGCTCTCCTTCCTTGAAGGTTCCACCCACTCCAGCCCTTATGGCCTTGTTAATGAATCCATTTTGAGGAGCCTTGATATAGTACATCTCATTGCGAATTTCATAATTAGTACGCTCATTCTGCAATTTGGTAACCTGTGCTTCTGTATCGAACTGATTGCTCTCCGCGGTGAATTTATCACTCTGAGCCTTGGAAACCTTGTCCGTATACGAGGCCATAACTCGATTTATCTCTACCTCGGCATTGATAACCTCATTTTTACTAGCCAGGAGTTTGTTCTCCTGAGAAATTAACTTGGCTTGCGCTTCCTGCAATTTCAATCGCTTTTCTTCCACACTAGTAACCGGTTTAAGGCCTTCACCTTCCAGCTGCACAACTCGGTCGTACTGCCTATTGGCTATGGTAATATTGGTCTTAGCTGCTTCCAGGTCAATACTGTCGCTTTTTACCTTAAGGTGAGCCTGTAACAGTTTGTTTCGCGCCTGCTGGAGTTTAAGTCCACGCTCCTTGATAAGTGCATTGATTTGATTATCCAAGGCTTTAACTTTACCCTGATAGGAGTTTACAGACAGCGATTTGGCATCTATCTGCTGACCTGTTCGCTGTACAAGCTGCGGGTCAAAATACTCGTTCTTTATTTCCGAGATATGGAGGATGGTATCTCCCTTTTTAACATAATCGCCTTCCCTTACGTACCAGCGCTCAATTCTACCCGGTATTGGCGATTGTATGGTTTGAGGACGCTGATCCGGCTTCAGGGTGGTTAAGAACCCTTTCCCGGAGATAGTCTGCGTCCATGGCAGGAATAATATAATCAGCATTATTCCGGCAAACACCAACAAGAAACGATTGAAGTGTTTATAGTGACGCTTGTGAAATACCTTTCGCGCAGAACTAAACCGTAACAGGTCTATCTTCTGATTTAATTTATTTGGTGATATATTGAGCATGGCGCTTAGCTTAACTTTCTTCTGTTATTCTCCCTTTTTCCATAGTAATAATCCGGCCGCAACGGCTTTTCCAATCGGTGTTGTGGCTCACCACAATCAAAGCCCAGGGGTTAGAGGGATCTGTCAGAAAATCCATTATCCTCCTCGATTCATCTCTATCAAAATGATCCAACGGATCTTTGAGGATTAGTAGCCTGGGGCGTTTTACTATACTCCGGGCAAGTACTATTTTCTTGGCAATTACAAAGGGTATTTGTTTGCCTTCCGGGTACAAAGTCGTTTTCAGCCCAAAGGGTTGTTCTTTTACAAATTGGATGAGTCCGGCGTGCTCCAGAGCCCAGTAAACGTCTTCTTCGGAAATATCTTTATCTCCAAAGGTGATGTTTTCCAAGATACTTCCCTCAAAGGGGGACTCCTCGGCAAGGGACTTCCCAATATGTGAACGATAATAATTCAGGTTCAAACTTTTCAGGGACACGTTATTAATATATATAGCCCCACTTGAAGGTTCAATGATCCCAGCTATAAGCCTTAATAGCGTGGACTTTCCAGAGCCGCTATTCCCCTGCAATAATATCGTGCAATCGGGGGTGATGGAGAAAGAAACTTCCCTAATAATTTCTATCTCGCGGTCCGGAACTCTATAACCAACCTGATCCAGTTCAACCACAAAACCCTCGTCCTCTCCGAAAGGTTTTTCACCATCCTGGGGCTCCAGTTCCTTGTCTACCACTTGTCCCAATTTTTCAAGAGAGGTAAGCAGATCATAAAACGTTTCCAAACCAAGGATCAGCTTCTCTACCGAAGTGATAACCAGGAGAATAATGATTTCCGCAGCTACGAACTGACCGATATTCATTTCCTGGTTTAATACGAGTATACCGCCTATAAGGAGCAATCCGATCGTAACCAGAACCTTAAATCCGATCATTTGTATAAATTGAATGACCAGAATCTTGAAGTGGCTTTCCCGGGCTACCAGGTATTCGGAAACCAGGTGGTCATTTTTATCCATGGCCAGGCTTGTTTTTCCAGATAATTTGAAACTTACAATAGACCGCGCTACCTCCTGTATCCAGTGTGCCACTTTGTATTTACTCTTGGATTCTTCAAGACTGGTTTCGAGTCCCCGCTGTGCGGTAAATTTAAAAACAAGGTAAATCAGTATCAGTAAAAGAATACCGTAGATGATAAAGAAGGGGTGATAAAATGACAATAACATCAACCCAAAGATTATTTGTAAAAGCGCCGCCGGGAAATCGACCAGGATTTTGGCAAGTCCTTTTTGAACCGTAAGGGTATCAAAGAATCGATTCGCCAGTTCAGGTGGATAAAAATTACGCAACGCACTCATCTTTATCTTAGGAAAGCGATAAGAAAACTCAAAGGATGCCCTGGTAAAAATTTTCTGCTGGACATTTTCAATAATCCTAATCTGCATCAATTGCAACATCCCGCCAAAAGCAACCCCGAGGGTAACCAAAACAACTAACACAATCCAGGATGTACTTACCTGTGCTCCCTGTATCAGGTTAATGATCGCCTGTATACCCAAAGGAAGCGTCAGATTGACCAGCCCTGCGAATATGGCGTAGTAAAAGGTTTGCAAAATATCCCGCTTATCTAATTTCAGCATTCCTATCAAACGCTGCCAGGCGGATAATACATTCTTAGCCATTGTATTCTTTTTTTAGGGTTTTAAACACCAGGTCAACAAAAAACTCGGCCGGCGGTAAATTTTCATTGCAATCGGTCATGGACGAAAAATGGTCTATAAGGAAATATTGATGCAGCCCCCCTTCCAATATGGAACTGGCAAGGCTGGCTGGATATTTATAAGAAGAATTAACGGCCTGTATCATTTCGCGAATCCGATTGACCAGCCGCTTGTATATAATGAAATACCCTTCTTTGTTCTCCTGATCTACTTCCTTGGTGAGATACGATTTCGAGTATTCGTTTATTACGATCTTGTTGAGCAAAATCTCATTGATATGCGAGAAGGAAGCATCGACCTCCGTAGCCCGGGTTAAGATACGTATAGCGCTAGCCAGCTTATCTTCCGGATTTGGAATACTGTTAGTGGCAAATACGAGCTGATACTCAAGCCATCCCCAGTACCAGGAAGCCAGGTACAACAATAATTTGTGCTTATTTTCAAAATACCGGTAGATAGAACTTTCATTAGAACCAATCTGTACTCCCAGTTTTTTGAAGGTAAACGCTTCAAACCCCATGTCATGTATCATAAGGATACTATGCTCAATAATGCGTTTTCCCAAATCAGATGACTCAGGGTCCTTGACATAGATTTTATCATTGATGTTAATCTTTACAGATTGTAGCAGTCGTTCCATAAGCTTTCCGTTTAACGAACGCAAATATAATAGTATTACTATCATACCTTAATAGTTTAACTTACTTTTAACATTAGTAATACTCTGCGATAATGCTCTCGGTGTTATATTCGCAAAAAACAGTAAGTTTTTTTGATTTATCAATGATTTATGTTCCGTATCAGTGTCATATTTGCGATATTTGTAATAGCGGCATTTTCAGCTAATGCTCAGGAAAAGGTGTATTCCCTCAATGCTTATGAATTTGAGGCTACCCGAACAGATGCCTTATTGGATCCTGCGTTTAGAAAACTGGAGTTGGAAAAGGATAAACACCTTACCCTGCCAGAACCTTTAATACGCAATATTTTAAACCATGGAGGTATTGGAAATACCGTTAATATATACGGTAAAACGTTGATCATTGAAGAGGTGAATCCGCAAATGGATGGATCAATTGAACTGGTAATACGAAAAGAAAACGGAAAATCTTTTTTCAATTACTATCCCAAGGTTAAGGCCAGGTTGATCCCCAATAGCAACAATAAAACTAATATTAAAACAAGAGAATTTTAAACCCTTTGACTTATGAAAGCTATTTTATTAAGTATCGTACTGATTGGGTGGTTCAATTTCATGCAACCCGAACCCAAAATTCAAGAGATTCAAGTAAATGATGTACTTGTGATTCAGCAGCCTACTGGTCCTGATTTCAAGTATATTCATTTTCCAAGGAAAAATTTTATCATCAAAAGGGGAGGAATTCCCAATATGAAACAACTTGCCGGAAAGAAAGTGGTAGTGGATGCGATTTCCTATAAGGAGGATGGCTCTACATTGATTACACTGCGCAGGCAGGATGGAAAGAAATTCTTCAGGGCATATCCTACTGTAAAGGCATCTTTGGAAAACGCGCTGGATTCTGGCGAGTTACTCCAATAAAAATTCCACAAGCACCGGCCGCAAGCAGATTCCATACCGTTAACTCATTCGTTCTCAGGTCGGTGCTTTTTTATTGTCCCAATTCTAAATACAACTAAGCATAAGGGTGTCAGCTCTAACACTGATGCATAAAGACCTCAGCATTTGCTGTATAAAGGCCAGGATCAATACTCTTCAATCCAGCTAAAATGGTCCGCAATTATTCTGTTTTTTTCTTCTTCTATATATTCCAGAAAGGCCTCGGCGGCAGGAGAAAGTGCCTTGGATTTTAGCCAGATCAGATTCCAGGTTGTACTTATAGGCAATCCCGTTACCGGGATAATCTGAAGGTCTTTGTTCTTTAGTTCATTTTTAATTCCTATCAAAGGCATAATGGAGCAACCTAAACCTGCAATCACGGCTTGCTTAACTGCCTCATTTGAAGTAAGCTCAATTTTCTTCTGAGAGGGTAATCTTATTTTGGCCAGAAAGGCTTCCATAGCATTACGTGTTGCCGACCCCGTTTCCCGGAATATCAGTGGCAATTCCTCAAATAGCTGTCGCTTACTGGCCTTATTCTCTATATCCATTCTGGATGAACCCACAAAGTACAGTCTGTTCTCCATGAGCTCCACAGCATTGACTTTTAGTTTTTTGGGGAGTACGGAGACCATTGCAAAATCAACCTCATTGTTTTCCAAGCTCTTTACCACTCGGGATTTATTGGTAACATCCATAATTAAATCCACCCCCGGATGTTGTTCCATAAACCCGGATAAAAAATAGGGGATAACATATTTTCCGGTTGAGACTACGGAAATATTTAAGCGTCCGGTTAATTTACCTTTATAGGAAAGGGTTTTATAATTAATAGCGTAAACCTCGTTTAATATTTTCTCTGCTGCCTCTGCTATTTCTTTGCCAAATTCTGTAACATATAATTGCCTCCCTACCACTTCCGTAAGGGGTATTGAGAATTGATCCTGGAACTTTTTTAACTGAATAGACACTGCTGGCTGAGTAAGGTGTAGCTCTTCTGAAGCTTTTGTAATGCTCTGATGTTGAGCGATTTTTAGAAACACTTGAAGCTGGTGCAAAGTATAATTCATAACTATAATTTATGTTTTGTATTACAAATATATATAATTATTTATCATTAATATTTTTCATCTTTGTCCCAGATTTAAAATGATGGGAAAAAAATATACGCAGACACATCCATTTGAACAGGGTGTAATCAGGCTCAATACGATTCCAATCAGAAGCCAAAAGAAAAAGGAAAAGCGAAAGGTATTAGTAGATGCCTTTCTTTTTTTGCTCTTTTTAAATCTTATAGCTATCGCCATAGCACTGTCTTATTTCAACAATTATCTGTTTCTGGATCAATTACTGGCAGGCGGGTTTATCGTTTTGGCACTTGGCACTATCAAATGGATAAGTAAAGAAAATTAATACGTGGGTTAACACAAAGCAATTGTAATTATGAAAACAAAACAAAACATTCAGCTTGTAGACGGGGAGTTCACCCCTTCCGAGGCCTCAGATGTGATCATGTCTCTTATTGATCAAAAGATCAATTTCCACAAACTACAACGCCTTGCATTATGCGAAGGTTTTTACGGGGCAGACACCGAATATCCTGACGGTCGTATAGGAGAACTGGAAGAAGAGAAAGATATAGCCAGGGATTTCATTTCCCAGGTACGTTATCAGGGTAAGAAATTAAAGATCAACGGGATCCTGGAAATCACCTTGATGGATTAACCGTATTACGATCATTAATACAATCGGGTCGTTTCGGCATTAAGAACGAATCGCCTAATTTTTATTCCATAAATAATATTTATGCTTTACATTATTTAAATATATATTAATTAATGTTATTTAATCTTTCTATTTGTTTCCAAAGCAGCAACTCATCGTTTAAATATATCGACAATATATACCTGAGTGGAATTACTGTCAAATGCAAATTCCCAGGATATTGACGTGATCTAAACTGAAAATCTATACAAATTTGATGGAAAGCAGAATTTCTCGTTGGGTCCGGGGCAATAAAAAGAATTCCAGGTTGAGCAAAAATTCCCCGGAGCAACCGTCCTCCGCCCCGGGGAATATCACCCTGGTAAAAGGAAGTTTCTCCCCCTCGGAAGCCGCAGATGTTTTGTTAACCCTTATTAACGATAAAATAAAATTTCACAGCATCCAGATTCTTAACCTTACGGAAGGATCGGACAAGGATATCGCTTACTCAGAAGAAAGGATTAAAGCCCTGAAAGCAGCCAAAGCAGAGATCACAGAAATGGTTGTAGAGGCCAGAAATAAAGGACTTGTCCTTGACATAAACAGCAGTATTGATATTCGGATGCGTCCCCAGCCCATCAATAAACAGAATAGCGACTAGCCCATACTATGGATTTACACCTGATCCTCGATAACCTGACCAACCCTGCACTCTTATTCTTTTTCCTGGGGATTATTGCAGTCCAATTGAAAAGTGACCTGGAAATTCCGGCGAATTCTTCCAAGTTTATATCCCTTTATCTGCTTTTCTCTATTGGATTTAAAGGAGGACAGGAATTGGCCCATAGCGAACTTAATCTCGAAATTCTCTGGTCACTCCTTTTTGGCATCTTCCTTGCCCTTTTAGTGCCACTATATACCTTTTTCATCCTTAAAAGGAAATTCAGTATTGAGAATGCGGGGGCAATTGCTGCGGCATATGGGTCCGTAAGTGCCGTTACCTTCGTAACTGCTGTTTCCTTTCTGGAGATAGAACAAATCACATTCGGGGGGCATATGGTAGCTGTAATGGCCTTGATGGAAGCCCCTTCCATTATTATAGGTGTATTGTTAATGGCTGTTTTCGCCAAAAGCCTTAAAAAGGATTTTGAAATGGGCAAAATAGTCCACCATTCCCTTACCAACGGCAGTGTTTTATTGATACTGGGTAGCCTTGTGATAGGCTTTCTTGCAAGTGATGCGCAGGCCAGGGGCATTGCCCCATTTACAACCGATATCTTTAAGGGGTTCCTTGCTGTTTTCCTTTTGGACATGGGCATCACCAGTGGTAAAAAGCTTTCTTCCTTTCTTAAAAAGGGAGGTTTTGCCTCACTGTTTTCCATTGTGATTCCTATTGTGAATGGCTGTGCTGTAGCAATTGCCAGCGGATTTATCACCGAAAGTGTTGGAAACAGATTCCTCTTTGCTATATTGGCTGCAAGCGCATCCTACATTGCCGTACCTGCTGCGATGAGGCTGGCAGCGCCTAAAGCAAATCCCAGTCTTTACATCCCAATGGCACTGGCCATCACTTTTCCCTTTAACATCACCCTGGGAATGCCTATATACCTTTACATCATTCAAATGACTTAGTTCCATATCAAAGGCTCATCCAAGAAGTGGAAATTCTGTATCTTCAGGATTAATTGGCACACGAATTGAACCCAAAATCATGAAGAAAAAATGCGGCTGGTGTTTAGGGGATCCACTTTATGAGAAATACCATGATGAGGAATGGGGCGTACCCGTTAAGGACGACCAGACACTTTTTGAGTTTCTTATTCTGGAGACCTTTCAGGCGGGATTAAGCTGGATTACCGTTTTGCGAAAACGGGAGAATTTCAGAAATGCTTTTGATCAGTTCAACTACCATAAAATTGCCCGATATGATGAATCTAAAATCGCAACTTTACTGCAAGATGCAGGTATAATCCGAAACCGACTAAAGGTCAGGGCCACGGTAAGCAATGCGCAGGCTTTCCTAAAAGTACAGGACGAGTTTGGCAGCTTTAGCAAATACATGTGGAATTTTGTAGCGGGTAAACCTATCCGAAATCAGCTTGAAGACTACCGAAGCGGCCCTGCCACAACCCCACTTTCGGATGCCATTAGCAAGGATCTTAAAATTCGTGGCTTTAAATTTGTGGGAAGTACTGTTGTATATGCACACATGCAGGCCACAGGAATGGTTAATGATCATGAAACCTCATGCTTTCGATATGAAGAAGTATAATTCGCTTGTCGCTCTTTTATTATTATTTTTTGTCACAACAGGCTGGGCACAAAACAAATACGAACGGGAATTTCGTATTAAGAAATCGCAATTTCCTGAAAACGCTTATGCCTATCTGACAAATGAGTTGGAAAATGCAAATCGCATTCGTTACTATAAGGAAATAGATAGCAACAAGGTCAGTTTTGAGGTAAAATTTAAAAAAGACCGCCTATTTTACAGTATAGAATTTGATTCTACTGGAGAATTGGAGGACGTTGAAATCCTGATCAAGGAGGTAGATATCCCCAAATCAAGTTTAGAAGCCATCAATGCCTACCTAAAAGAAAACTTTACTAAATACCGGATCAGAAAAATCCAACAGCAATATTCCCGCGTTGCCTTTGGAAGCATCACGAATACCCTCAAAAAAGCATTTCAGAACCTGATCGATCCAAAAATCAATTATGAGCTGATCGTGGGCGGCAAAACGGATGGTAATTACCAGGATTACGAGATACTCTTTGATGCAGAAGGGAACTTCATTAGTTTAAGGAAATCCCTCCCGGCCAATTACGATCATGTACTTTATTAAGAAATGTCTGCTTCCTTTGGGTTTGCTTTATCTGGCTTCTCCTCTGTGGAGCCAGGAAGACCTGGTCTCGTTCTGGCAACCCAGCATTTCTGTTAATTATAAGGTTGCTCCAGGTTATGAACATAATTTTTCCCTATCTAAAAGGAGTTTCACCTATCAGGATTCTGAATGGCAGCTTAATGTCAGACAGCTGGACCTTGTTCATTTTTCGAAATTTACGCTCCTGGATAATCAAAGTGTGGGTCTTGGGATTCAGTATCGCTTCAATAAGGTATTTGAATCTGGGAAAGCCAATGAATTACGATTGACCCAACAATACAATATAACTTTTCGTCCAAGGATAGTCAGATTCGGGCATCGCATTAGGTCAGAACAACGCATTTTTAACCTGAGAACCATACACCGTTTCAGATATCGCTTTGCCCTTGACCGTCCATTGATTGGTGAAAAGCTGGATATTGGGGAACCTTACTTTGTTGGCACCCTGGAAAGTGTCTTAAGTGTTGGCCGTAGTCAAAGTCCACAATACGATCAACGCATCGGACTAAATATAGGCTGGTTGCTTTCACAAAAGGGAAAAATACAGGCAGGGTTTGAGTACCGTCGAGAGGATTTTACAACTGCTGGAGAAGATCTGTTGTTCTTCAACACCACACTAGTCCTCTCCCTTTAGGAGTTTCAAAAAGGATTTTCGCGAAATTTCCTCAGCGCCCATAGTTTGAAGGTGAGGTGTATAAAGCTGACAGTCAATTAGTGAATAGCCTTTTTTAACTAAATCCTCAGCGAACATTATCAAAGCAAATTTTGAAGCATTGTCTACAAGACTGAACATGCTTTCACCGCAAAAAACATGACCCAGATCAACCCCGTAAAGTCCGCCTACCAATTCATCATCTTTCCATACCTCATAAGACTTAGCGATACCAAGTTGGTGCAATTTCAGGAAGGCTTTTTTCATCTGTTTGGTAATCCAGGTTCCTTCCTGACCTTTCCTTTGTATGGAAGCACAGGCATCTATAACCTGTTCGAAGGCGGTATTTACGCGAATCTCAAAAACATTAGAATTAATAAGCTTCCTCATACTTTTTGAAATCCTGACCCGGGAAGGAAACAAAACCATTCTGGGGTCCGGACACCACCATAAAATCAGGGAATCTTCATTAAACCAGGGAAAAATACCATTCCTATAAGCAAGAATAAGGCGCTCAGGAGATAAATCGCCCCCTACCGCAAGAAGTCCTTCTGAATTTGCCATGGAAACTGGAGGGAATTCAAGTTTATCCGTTAGAAAGTATAATGGTGAGTGTTGTTTTTTCACTGTCTGGCCTTTAGCAGAATTTACAACATTGAAATTAGAATATCAAAAGACCACTAACAAACACCAGGATAACTGCCATCATAAATAGCAAGGTATAGGACAGTATTTCTTTGGCTTTTAATTTGGTGATCCCATAAGCCAGTACCATTACGACTTTGGGTAAAGGCACATTTAAATACAATGCCATTTTCCAGGATCATTGGTAAGCGCTACCCATGCCACAATTCTAACAGAAGTACAGACTTTTAGAACGGCAGGTCGTCATAGTCTTCCTCCTTAAGATCGTCTGCCGGTTCAAAGCTGTCTAGCGGAGGAGTTGGGGGTGCCCCGGCTTCCGGAATTGCTTCTTCCATGGCTTCGATACGCCATCCCTGTATGGAATTAAAGTATTTGGTTTCACCCTGCGGGTTCACCCATTCTCGTCCTCTCAGGTTGATACTTACTTTAACCTGCTGACCCGTAGCAAATTTATCCAGTAAGTCTGTTTTATCCTGAATAAACTCAATTAACAGGTGTTGTGGATATTGTTCTTCTGTGGTTATAACCAATTCCCTCTTTCGGAATCCGTTATTACCAAAGGTTTTCGTTTCATTAATTAGTTTTATCCTTCCTTGTATCTCCATCTTTTACAGGTTAACCATTAGTATTTTCCATGCGGAATCCGCATCGTTGTTATTTAAATATTCTTTTGCTTTGCTATGTAGTAAAATTGGGTCATCTGCGCTAATCAAGGCCCGTAACGAGGCATCTTTATCAATAAAAGCTTCCACCTCTTTCTGGGAGGGTAAACGTTCTACATTTCCCAATTGCCCCAGGTCGTTACCATTAAGGACTTTGCTATTGCGAATTTCCATAGGTATCTGGTCTACCCCCATTCCAAGAGTTGAGAGCGGTTTGGGCACCTCAAACATGCCCATATTAGCCCTGGAGTACCAATTCCCCCCCATACGTGCCACCTGATCTATTTTATGCTGATCAATGGCTCCATTTTTGTCAAGTATGTCCCTGTGTATATGAATCTTGAGCACTTCAGAGAAAACCAGGTTACCAGCACCTCCTTCTTTTCCAAGTGCTTCTACCTTGGTTACCTTACACTCGAACTGTACTGGAGATTCGGCCACCCGAAAAGGGGCAACCAAATCTGCTTTTAACATGGTTAATCCAGATTTTACAAATTCGTTCTCTCCCTGGGCATATTCCGTACTGGCCAGTGACATTTGCTGTACTATATCATAATTTACCACATTGATAACCACTTCTTTGGTTTCCAGAACATTTTCCAGGGTATGCTTTGTAGTATTGTTCCTAACCCGGCGGGCAGGAGAAAAAATGAGTACAGGCGGATTGGCACTAAAGACATTGAAAAAACTAAACGGGGAGAGATTAGGAGCACCTTCCTTATCCACCGTGCTTGCAAATGCAATTGGTCTGGGCCCCACCGCCCCAAGCAAATACCCATGTAATTTGGGGGTGGGAAGATCGGAAGGGAGGATAGAAATAACTTCGCTCATAGCTTACAAAAATAAACAAATTGAAGGCTAACGGAAAGGGATTACAACAGGAAATAAGCACAACATATTCCTCTAATTTGAGTTATCTTTAAGGTGTATAGGATCGATGGATGAATTTTAATCCCAGAAAGAAAATTTCCAACTTTATTCTCCTGTTGGCTTCCTTTGTGATCGTTAGCTTAATCCTCTGGAACACCAACAGCTTTTTTAGAAAATTTAAAGAGGAGGAACGTCATAAAATGGAGATTTGGGCTATGGCCCAGGCAGAATTTCTATCCCTTCCGGCGGATGCAGATCCTGGCAACCTTCCTCTGACCATATTCCAGAATAATGCCTCCACCCCTATGATCCTTGTAAATAAGGACAGCACCTTCAAGACCAATAACATGCCCGTGGAACTGATAAAGGACACGGTCTATCTCATGAAAAAATTACGGCAGTTTAAGAGTGAAAACACCCCTATAACTATGGAAGACAAGGGCGAATACCTGGCCACCTTATACTATGGGAATTCCGAGGTCTTAAATAAGCTCAAATACTATCCTATAGCCTTAATGCTTATTATTTTCCTGTTTGGGGCAGTACTCTATTTTTTATTTAAAACCAATAAAGCTTCAGAACAGAATAAACTTTGGGCTGGAATGGCCAAGGAAACCGCACACCAGATAGGTACACCACTGACCTCACTACTGGGCTGGAATGAGTTGTTAAAGAACGAGGACATCAATTCAGAGATATCCAGGGAAATAGAAAAGGATATTGATCGTTTACAAACTATAACGGAACGATTTTCCAAAATAGGATCTTTACCCGCATTACAGAGGTGTAATCTGGTTGCAGAGACACGTAATGCCTATGATTATTTGAGAATCAGAAGTTCCAGGCTTATACAATTTTCGTTTGATTCGCAGGATGTGGATTTCCCGGTAATGCTCAACCCTTCTCTGTATAACTGGACAATTGAAAATCTGGTAAAAAATGGGATTGACGCCATGAAGGGAAAAGGAAACATTGCTATTGAAATCATACCTGCAGGCAAGTTCGTAAACGTCTTGATCTCAGATACGGGTCATGGGATTGCCCGAAGCGATTTCCAGAATATTTTCAATCCCGGTTATACGAGCAAGAGGCGCGGCTGGGGACTGGGGTTATCTCTGGTCAAACGAATAGTAGAAGAATACCACAATGGAAAGGTTAAGGTCCTTTCCTCTAGCAAAGAGGGCACTATTATGCAGATATCACTTAAAATTTGTGCTTAATTATGTCGAGTGAAAAGGAAGTAATACTGAAAGAAGCTGAGATCACTAATAATTGCCCTGAGTGTTTTAATCAGGACATGAGGCTGACATTTTTCCAGAAACATCGCATATCGCGATGGTATTATCAGATTACGGGGGAAGTAACCTACCAGATAGTTTGCAATACCTGTAATTCTAAAATCTATCCGGTGAAATGGACCGATGATATCGAACGTTCTTTTGATTATTATCAAAAGATGGTCACTCCAAAGAAAAAGGGGATTAAACTTAGTAAACTTTCTTTCTTTCTGATAATTTCCCTGCTGCTAATAGCCGGGGTCCTTTATTATCTTTTCTATACCGGAATCATCCAAGTTCAGCCTTAATTTTTCGGGCTATTTCCTCAAATTCCTCAGTACTCAGTGAAACCTTGCTGCCAAAGGTGGCGTCTGCCATGCTCCGTAGTGGTATCAGATGTACGTGTACATGAGGCACTTCTAATCCGATAACAAATATCCCAACCCTTTTGCATTC
Source organism: Flavobacteriaceae bacterium D16 (assembly GCA_021295155.1). Lineage (GTDB taxonomy): Bacteria > Bacteroidota > Bacteroidia > Flavobacteriales > Flavobacteriaceae > Lentiprolixibacter. The sequence goes on from JAJTJC010000036.1 coordinate 325,833, forward strand.
AATTGCAGACTCCAGGGCCAATCCAACTTTACGGGCAAAGGCCATAAGACCGGAATACATTTCCTTTTCAAGGTCTAATATTTTGTCAACTTCCTTTTTGGGAACACAAAGAGTATGGCCGGGTGCATTAGGGTTAATATCCAGAAATGCATAAAAATTATCATCTTCTGCCACCTTGTAGGAGGGAATTTCACCCTGGATTATTTTGGTAAAAATACTAGCCATATAAGCTGTTTTAATTGTTTACATTCTCAACTGATGTAAATTAAAAAATCCTTTGCGAATAGTACACAAAGGATTAATATTTCTCGTAAACGGAATGTTTATTCCCTGGTGATTTCAAGTATTTCTAATTTCAGCGTTCCATTGGGGACAGATATTTCGGCAATATCCCCTACTTCCTTACCTAGCAGTCCCTTTCCAATTGGTGAGGTCACTGAAATTTTTCCAGTTTTAAGATCAGCCTCACTTTCAGCCACCAGAGTATAGGACATCTGCATACCATTTTGCTGGTTTTTCAGCTTGACCGTAGATAACACCAGCACCTTGGACACATCCAATTGTGATTCATCTATCAGCCGTGCATTGGCCAGCGTTTCCTCCATTTTGGCAATCTTTAGCTCAAGTAAGCCCTGAGCTTCCTTTGCCGCGTCGTACTCTGCATTTTCAGATAGATCCCCTTTATCCCTGGCTTCAGCGATTGCCTGGGAAGCCTTAGGCCTTTCCACATCACGGAGTTGGTTTAATTCTTCCCTTAATTTCTTCAATCCTTCCGCAGTGTAATAAGATACGTTGCTCATAACTTCATTTTTTGGATTCCCCTTAAACTTATTCTAACTCTATTTTATAACAAATCCCGCTCAAGAGCAGGATTAGATCAACCGGCCATTTTGCATCATTTTAGTCAACTGCTATAATAATAGGGGTGTAGCATCTAAATGGAGTTGTTCTAATAGGAAAATCCTCTTTTTTCAAGAGGATTTAGCACAAATATATGCATTTTTTGCTCAACTTTGTCTAAATAAACAGTATTGCAGCTATGGCCATTCGCCGATATACCGGGATTTTAATATTCATACTACTCTTTTCCTGCAGCAATAACGGCAGCAGGAGGAATCCTTATTTGCAAGAGCGGGGATTCCGATTTGAGATCAACCTGAATTTACCTTTGTACAGCCCTTTGAGCAATCCCGGAAACGCGGTCTACGTCAATAGTGTTAATGCAGGTATTAGAGGAGTCTTTGTCATCAATACTGGTTTTGACTTTATGGCCCTGGAAGCCAGCTGCCCTAACCATGTACCCAATAATTGCTCTACCATGGAACTGGATGGGCAAATTGCGAGGTGTTCCTGTGAAGAATTTGAATACAGCCTTTTTAACGGTCAGCAATTGAACCGTCCCGATGACGGTGAGCGTTACTACGATATGCTCATTTACAACACCGCCCGCAGTGGTAGTACTATAGTGATTTCCAACTGATTAAAAAACTACCGTGGCCCCGAGCAGAAAGTTGATTCCGGCCTGGGGATAGTACCCAGCACCTTCTACAGTGGTTACTGTTCCCGGATTGCTAAAATCATCATCAAAGGTGAAAAAGTAACCGTTGGACACGAACTTGGCATCAAAAATATTGTTTAGCAGACCTGACAGTGTAATAGATTTTGCAAATCTATTCAGCTTTATCTGGTATTGCACATTAAGATCTGTTTGAGAATAAGCTTCCAGAATACTGCTCTCAGAATCGATATTTCCCATATATTGCTCTCCTACATACTTGGTCAAAAGTGCTAGTTCCAATTCAGGGGTCGGTGTCCATCCCAGCCGGTTTCCTATAATCACCTCCGGTGAAAAGGCGATATTGGTATTGCCCAGGTTTTGTAGATTACCGTCTCGTTGGAAAACAAAATCGATATTCTTATTACTACTGAGCGCAATATTTGGCTGCCAGTTAAACTGTTCACCAATATTGATATTCGCCTCCAATTCTAATCCTAAACGGTAACTATCTCCAACGTTAGCCCTTAGAGGTGCTCCAACATCGTTTAATTCACCAGTCAGCACTAGTTGGTCTTTATAACGCATATAATAAACGTTTGCGTTGACCTGGAAATCAGGATTCAGGTACCTCCACCCCAGCTCAAAATCGTTCAGTTTTTCTGGCCTGGGGCTCCCATTTTCATAATCATTCCGGTTAGGCTCACGCTGGGCCACAGCATAGGAAAAGTAAAAGCTGCTATTCCTGTTTAAGATATAGGTTAGACCTGCCTTAGGGTTGAAAAAGTTAAAGGTATCGTCCACAATTCCCGTTTCAGCACCATTAGCCTTATACCGTACCGTACGATATTGCATATCCCCGAAAAGTCTCCAGCGATCATTCAGAGAGTAGTTTGTTTTGGCAAAAATATTGAAGTCGGTTTTCCGGGAGTCATCTTCATAATACCGATCCCGTATAAAACTGTCCGGAGCCTGGCGTGCCCAAATAACCTCTCCAAAATGGTCTCCCTGATAGTTGTTTAAACCGCCCCCGATCACCAGATCATAAGATTTGGCCCGCTTATTTACAGAAAATACAGTCCCATAAAAATCATTATCCAGCCATCTTCTTCTCACCAAATCGGTTGTGGTTATCAGTTCGCCATTAATGTTTACTGGAAGAAAGCCGTAAGTATCAAAATCATCATCTTCCCTGAATTGCTCAAAATATCCACGCCCCCTGGTATAGTGAAGGGCAAAGTGGCTACTCCATTCACCATCCCAGTTTTCGTTCCAATGCAATTGTGCATGATCCTGCTTGTAATTATCTACTTCATTTTCATAGAATCTGGTAGTTCCATTGTCATCGGTGTATATTCCTGCGGGATTAAATGTACGGTCTGTATCCAGGGTAGCGGCATCAATTCCAAACCAGGACTGATAGGTAATTTCATGTCCTCCGAACAGTACGGCTTTAATCAAGGTGTTTTCATCCTTAAAAGCCCCTTGCAGAAAATAAGATTCTAATTCGGAAGCGGCCCGGTCTATATAACCATCTGATGTAATTCTGGATAAACGTCCTGAGAGTTCAAATTGGTCATTGAGCATCCCGGTGCTGAATTTCATATTATTGCGCAGGGTATTAAAACTACCAAAGGAAGAGGCTATCTGTGCGTAGGCATCCTCAGAAACAGCATCGGTTAAAATATTGAGACTGGCTCCAAAAGCTCCAGCACCATTGGTAGAAGTCCCTACCCCCCTTTGCAACTGCAAATTCTCCGTCGAAGAACTGAAGTCAGGTAGATTTACCCAGAAGGTGCCATGAGATTCTGAGTCGTTATACGGGATACCGTTGATGGTCACATTAACACGAGTAGCGTCGCTTCCCCTAACCCGGATACCTGTATAGCCAATACCTGCACCGGCATCAGAAGTAGTTACCACAGCAGGTAAAAAATTCAATAGTATTGGGATATCCTGACCCAGATTCCGTGGTGCTATTTCGCTTTTATCCAGATTGGTAAAAGTAAGTGGGATTTCCTTGGTAATCCTAATGGCCGACACCATAACCTCATCGAGTTCAATTTTTCTGGTGTCCAGAGAATCTTTTTTGGTTTTTTCCTGCGAAAAAGCCACTGAGCAGGTAAAAGCCATTACGATGGCAATCAATAATTTTTTCATCCGTAAAATTGTTACGAATAAAAGGGGCAATTATTCTGGGTTGCTGATTTAACTATTCCGGAGAAACGGAATACATCCAAATGGTGCTTGCACCTCCCTTCCCGGCATTACCCGGGCAGGTTCATTGGGTATAATCTCAGCCCTGATCAATACTCTAGTCCAAGTAAACAGACTCTATTACTAATCAAAGCACCCCTTTTGAGATGGTGTAAAGGTACAACAGTACCCTCTTTCCCAAAAAGAATGCGATGGAATTTTACATCGATACACTTATAAAAGGAAGGCAAAAGGGTGTTTGCAGCTTATTTAGACCTACCTTGATGGGCAGGTTTCAACAAATCGTTGACTGTTTTTACCGGATTGAATGTGAGCTGTGGCACTTCTACAAATATCGTATTCCAATAGGCCATGGCTCCGTTCCAAAGCCCTGGTAATTCCAATGCTTTCAATGGTTTACCATCCTTTGTTTTATGTGAAATAAATCCCTGATCACTATCCACAAAATTAAGGAGGTTATACTTTTCGCCGCGATGATTCCTTATCCCGCATACCAGATCTACCGGGTTAAAATGGGTGGCATCATTGAAGATACTTTTTTGTGTATCGTCTCCGAGGTTGGCCTGAGCAGATTCTACTATTTGTAGCGAAACATGATTTCGTGGATCTCTAACCCAGTAAGGGCCTCCTCCAGGTTCACCTTCATTTCGCACCATTCCACATACCCGTATAGGCCGATTAATCTTATCTTTTAAAATATCCAGCTGTTCTGCCAGGCTAAAGCTGGAATAATTTTCAGAGAATCGAACGTTCAGTTCCCCGATCAGGAATTCCTTAATTTCTGCAAGTTGCTCTCCGGTTATTCCGGAATCTTCCAGTATAGCTGCATATCGAAAAGCCCTTTCCTGAATACTTAGTAATACCCCTGCAAGAAGTTTTTTGCTTGCTCCGGATTGTTTTGCAATTTCCGGTACAGCTACATTGTCTATGTTTTTAATAAATATAAGATCTGCCTCTTGCTCATTGAGGTTTTCGATAAGTGCTCCATGTCCGCCAGGCCGGAACAACAGACTACCGTCTGCCTGTCGGAAAAGCTGATTTTCAGGAGTTACCGCAATAGTGTCTGTAGATGGTTTTTGAAAGGAGTAATCTACAGTAAATCGAGTTCCGGTTTTCTTTTCAACCCGCTTCTGAATCGCTGCATAGGTTTCTTTAAATAAGGTTTCGTGCTGCGGTGAAATAGTGAAATGGAGCTGGGCCTTACCTCCTGTGGAAGCGTAATCTGAAGCTTCCATCAAGTGCTCCTCGAAAGCCGTGGCCACGTGTGAATCATAATGGTGAAAAGGCAAAATCCCCTTTGGGTAAAAATCATAATTGAGCCCCGAAGGATCGAGCATCTTATGGATAAAGTGCGCCATAGCCCTTCCAGAGTCTGAAAATTTCTCCTCAACGATACTCAGAACATTTTGATAAAATGGAAAGCGTTCCAAATTTTCAGCAAACATCCTTATATCCTTGTCGCCAGTTCTTTCCAAATATTCTTCCAGTGTTTCCTTTCCCGGGTTAAAGGCTTCCAAAAAGTTAAAAAGAGCCTTGAACATTCGGGAAGCAGCGCCTGAAGCAGGAACAAACTTGAGAAGTACCAGGGAAGCAGTAGACTTTTCGAATGCCTTGACGATATTCTGGGATTCTTCTTCCGTATATCTAAGTATGCCATCACCTACAACAGCCGCTCGCTCCAGCCGGGTAAATGGAATTCCATCAATAAAGGTCTCTATCTGCTTCAGAACCTTCTTCTGGGTAATTCCCATTTTCTCCAGCTGTTTCAAGTCGTTTTCTAGAAAATCAATCATCTTTCAAGGAGTTGGTCTATAGATTTTATTGCTTCGCGAAAGCGTGCTTCTTCCGTTCCCTTTAAGGTAATAAAATTGCGATTATATTTTATCAATGTGTTTTTAAAATAAGCAAACATTTGTTCCCTTTCATTGGGTTTATCTCTCAGGTCGTCCTTTTCCCAGGGGATGTCGATACTGGTCAACAAATACAAATCATAACGGTTAAGCAATGCGTATTTTTCCAAAACGGGATCACAGAATCCTAAATAATATGCCTCTGAGTAGACCTTGGTTTCTAAGAGATCTGTATCGCAGATTAGCAGTCTATCTGCATTTTTAGACAGGCTATTTTCAAGGTCCATCTGCCCTAGTGCAATAGGTAACAGGTCTACCGGCTCACAGGTTCGCTGTTCCCTGTTCCACTTTTCCTGAAGGTACTCGCGTGCATACTCAGGCACCCACAGTGTATTGTAGTGTTCCGCCAATTGTTCGGCAAGTGTAGTCTTCCCGGTAGATTCCGGGCCAAATAGCACTACCTTAACAAGGTCTGAGGGCTCTTGTTTAAGTTTCTCTTCCATGCCAGATAACCAAAAATGGCGATAAGGGTAAATAGGAAATACTGAAAGGAAGTAAAGATAAGCCCTTTATACAAATATAAGGGTACAGAGATTACATCCCCCAGGATCCAAAATATCCAATTCTCTATTTTTTTACGGGCCATTAACCACATCCCGACAAAGAAAATAGCCGTAGTGACTGTATCTACGTAAGCAGTCCAGGTATTGAACTTATTAAAAAACAGATAGATAATCACCACAAATACCAAAGTTCCGGCAAATAGAAACAGGGACCAGCGCCTTTCCTTGCTGTTAGTTCGGGTTATCGGTATAAAATGGGTCGCATCTACTTTACGGGTCCAGACATACCAACCGTAAACACTCATTGCAAAATAGTAGGCATTGATCAGCATATCGCCCAACAAGCCGAAAATCAATAAAATGTATACAAAGATTCCTGTGCTAATTATCCCTGTTGGAAAGACCAGTATATTTTCGCGCTTGGCATACCACACACTTAAAAACCCAAATACCACACCAATAATTTCGAGAGTAATCAGGTAGGCAGGAGTATGGTCATATTGGGCAAATATCCAATCAAAAATGTGGCTCATACTGGCTTCGGTCAGATTTAACAATCTTTAAAAAAAACAAACCGCGATCGGCATCCATGAGCGCTTCCTTCATCGCCTCCTGCAAAAATGGCATCAGCTGGTCATAATCCCCATAAATCTGCGTGCTCAATGGATTCTCCATCACTTTGAACCCTGAAGCTCGGAGGTTTTTGATAAAGGCAATGATCGGGGGTTCAAATTCGTCCTGGAGCGGACTAAGGGTAAGTTCTACGGATACCTGCATCTTGTCAATTAGTTTGTGGTGAAATTACAACCTTTTGGGGTATCAGAGACTCAGATACGCAAGGCATATACGCAGGTAAAACCCTCAAATTCCAGAAAGAAAATGTTGTAATTAGACTGCTCTCCCTGAAATTCAGCCTTTCCTGACGTGTTCCCTGTAGTCAGGTCAAATTCCTTGATATCGATATGTTGATAAAAACTGATACCCGGGATAGACAGAATTTTATAGACTGATTCCTTGGCGCCCCAAAGCACTGTAAGCTTACGGACCAAATCGAGTTCCTGGCTGCTGCTATCATACTCCAAATCAGTAAATTTATGAGCAATTCGTGCAATCTTATCTCTTTGTTTCTCAATATCAATCCCCACTTTTATGTGTTTACTGACAATTATCCCGGTAAAATTGTGTGAGTGGGTAATAGAGATGTAATTCCCGTCTTGTAGATGAGGTTTCCCAAGAGCATCATAATACAAATCATGGTCCTTGTATCCAGCCTCAGCGAGCAAGTGCCGGATGCTGAGAAAACCCCTCCGATGTAGTTCAGATTTCATCCCCTCCAAACGCGTCCGGCTATTTTCTGTTAATACAATGGGAGACTGGAGCGTAGACTCCTGTTCTTCAACCTTCCAGAGGTATATGCTAATGTCTGGCGTTACTGCTAATGTTTTGTAAAGAGGCATAGGATTATTTCAGTTATCATTACCTTTGCTGCGATTTAATCAGCTGCCATCTGTAGGTAGCGAATGTAAAAAGAAAATTATTGATATGAGTACCAAAACCATCCCTTACACCCCATACAAAGTGAAGGATATTGCCCTTGCTGAATGGGGAAGAAAAGAAATAAACCTGGCAGAAGCTGAAATGCCAGGACTGATGGCTCTCAGAGAAGAATACGCAAATGAACAACCCTTGAAAGGGGCCCGTATTGCGGGATGCCTTCATATGACTATCCAAACAGCAGTATTAATTGAAACCCTGGTAGCCCTTGGTGCAGATGTTACCTGGAGTTCCTGCAACATTTTTTCTACACAGGATCACGCTGCAGCGGCAATTGCAGCGGCTGGGATCCCTGTTTATGCCTGGAAAGGGATGACAGAACAGGAATTCGACTGGTGTATTGAGCAAACTTTGTTTTTTGGTGAAGAACGCCAACCCCTGAATATGATCCTTGACGATGGTGGTGATCTGACCAATATGGTTTTGGATAATTACCCGGAGCTCACCAGCGGAATCAAAGGATTATCTGAAGAAACCACCACGGGGGTACACCGGCTTTACGAGCGGTTCAAAAATGGGGTTCTCCCGATGCCTGCCATCAATGTAAATGATTCTGTTACCAAATCGAAATTTGATAATAAATACGGTTGCCGGGAAAGTGCTGTTGACGCCATAAGGCGTGCCACAGATACCATGCTTGCCGGTAAACAAGTTGTAGTAGCAGGTTATGGTGATGTTGGAAAGGGAACTGCAGCTTCCTTCCGTGGTGCCGGCGCAATTGTGACCGTAACTGAAATTGACCCTATTTGTGCTCTGCAAGCCTGTATGGATGGATATGAAGTGAAAAAACTGGAAAGTGTTGTAGGTAAGGCAGACGTCGTGGTTACGGCTACAGGAAATAAAGACATTATCCAGGAAAAGCATTTCCGCAGCATGCGCGATAAGGTCATTGTTTGTAACATCGGGCATTTCGATAATGAAATAGATATGGCCTGGCTCAACAATGAATATGGAGATACCAAGGATGAAATTAAACCCCAGGTAGATAAATATACGGTTGACGGGAAGGACATTATTGTCCTGGCTGAAGGTCGCCTGGTTAACCTGGGCTGTGCCACCGGACATCCCAGTTTTGTGATGAGTAATTCATTTACTAATCAGGTACTTGCGCAGATAGAGTTGTGGAACTACAGCGCTAAATACGAGAATAAGGTCTATATGCTGCCTAAGCATCTGGATGAGAAAGTAGCCAAATTACACCTGGAGCGTTTAGGCGCAGAGCTTACTGAATTACGTAAAGACCAGGCGAGTTATATCGGGGTAAAACCTGAAGGTCCTTTTAAACCTGACTATTACAGGTATTAGAAATTTTACCTGTACCCATAAAAAAACCCGCAACTGTAGTTGCGGGTTTTTTTATTTTGTTTGATAAGCGTTCTAAGCCTCAAAAGGATCTACAGAAACAAAGGATTTCCCTCCTGATTTCTTATCGAACCTCACAATGCCGTCTATTTTGGCATGTAAAGAATGGTCTTTCCCGGCATAAACATTCTCACCAGGATTGTGTTTAGTCCCTCTTTGTCTTACAATGATATTTCCGGCTATTGCAGGTTGTCCCCCAAAAATCTTAACGCCGAGGCGTTTCGATTCCGATTCTCTACCGTTTTTAGAACTACCAACACCTTTTTTATGTGCCATGATATTTATGTTTTAACCGGGTACCTCCCGGCAGATTCTACTTTATTTGCTTAATGCCTCGATTAGTTCGGCCTTCTTCATTGAAGAATATCCGCTAATACCTTTGGCTTTGGCCATTTCCTTCAGCTCAGCTACTGTATTCTTACTAAGATCAGTAGCAGGTTTCGCTACTTTAGCTTTAGGCTTCTCCTGCTTGGGAGCTTCCTTAACCACTTTTTCAACCTTTTTGGCTGCAGGTGCTTTAGGGGTTTCAGCTTTCTTTGGAGCTGCTTTCTTAGCTCCTTTAGCTACGATACCCTCGATTAATAATTCGGTCAGTTGCTGGCGATGCCCATTCTTGACTCGATATCCTTTACGTCTTTTCTTCTTGAAGACAATTACCTTATCTCCCTTCAGGTGTTTAACGACTTTAGCCTCTACTGCGGCTCCGTCTATAGCCGGGGCGCCAATCGTAATGTCTTTACCATCTTCCAATAAGAGGACGTCGTGAAAAGTTACTTTCTTTCCTTCCTCTTCTCTAAGACGGTGCACATATACTTTCTGGTCTTTCGCAACCTTAAATTGCTGCCCTGCTATCTCTACAATTGCATACATACGCTATCTGTTAATACTTAAATGTTTTGTTTCGATTAATCCCGGGAATTTTATCTCCTTTAGGATCAAGCGGGTGCAAATATACTGCTAAAATGCGAAATCGCAAGGCTTTTAATCTGAATTTAAGGCCACTTATTTTAGATTCCTGGACGCCTTAAACAGCTGCATAAAAGTTAGGGTAAGCACCAAGGTTGTTGCAAAACCCATAATAGCCACCGTGAAAAACACTATAGCTTCAAAGCTTTGATAATTATTAAACCATGTAGTGGTAAGTTGCTTCAGAAAATCGGGAGCAATCTCCTCAGCATAAACAGCAAAAAATACGGTAAAAATAAGGGTAGCCACAAAACCGGTAACCAGTCCGGTTTTGAAACCCACCCCGTAATTGAAATCTTCCTTAAGTTCAATTTTTCGGTACTTAATGGCCTCATAAATTCCAAAACCGGTTATGATCCCATTAAAAAGGCTATAGAAAATATTGGTGTGGAGGTCAACCAGGGACAGAAGTAAAAAGTAACCCACCAGGCTTCCACTGGTCGCTATTCCAAATCGGATGGGAAGACTAAAGCGCATCATCTTGTTAGTGTTTTATGGTTCCTCAGTAAAATAAGAAATATGTTGCGATTTTGATTAAAATCTTGTTAAATCTATACCGCAAACGTAAAAGCTGTGGGAAAATCCAACTTCACCCCTTAAATTAGCCAGGCAATCCTTTATTTTGGGGTTGTTATTTATTAATCATCTAAAAACACAACGTATGAAAACGCGATTATCGTTGGCAGTCTCAGCATTATTTTTGTTGGTTTCTGTCAATGCTCAACAGGTTACCTATGAAGAATATGACCTGGACAATGGCCTGCATGTGATTTTACATCAGGACAATTCCGCTCCGGTAGTTACCACTTCGGTCATGTACCATGTAGGTGGTAAAGATCGTACAGAAGGTCGTACAGGTTTTGCCCATTTGTTTGAGCATCTTCTGTTTGAAGGCACCAAAAATATTCCAAAAGGGAAGTGGTTCGAAATTGTATCCTCCAACGGAGGGACCAACAATGCTAATACCTCTCAGGACCGCACCTATTATTATGAAGTATTTCCATCAAATAACCTTGAATTGGGATTGTGGATGGAATCGGAAAGGTTGCTGCACCCCATAATTGACCAGTCAGGAGTAGATACGCAACAAGAAGTGGTTAAAGAGGAAAAGCGTTTGCGTTATGACAATTCTCCATACGGCCAACTACTTCCTGTATTGGGTAAAAACCTTTTTAAAGTCCATCCGTATAAGGACCCTAATATTGGTTATATGGAAGATTTGGATGCTTCAACCCTGGAGGATGTAATCGCTTATAACAAGAAATACTATGTTCCAAACAATGCTGTGCTAATAGTTGCAGGTGACATTGACGTCCCAACAACCAAGAAAATGGTTCAGGACTACTTCGGTGATATCCCCAGAGGAGCTGACATTCAGCGCAACTATCCTATGGAAGAGCCAATTACTCAAGAAATAAGAAGTAAAGCATACGATAAGAATATTCAAATCCCGGCAGTGGGAGCTGCTTATCGTACACCTGGTTTCCGCGAGCGCGATGCTTATGTTCTTGAAATGATCTCCGCCTATTTAAGTGATGGGAGGAGTTCCAAACTTTACAAGAAAATGGTAGACGACCAGAAACAGGCTTTGCAGGTGGGTGCTTTTAGTATCCCGCAGGAAGACTATGGTATGTACCTGGTCTTTGCTTTACCAGTTGGGGAAACAAGCCTGGAAACACTTATTACAGAAATGGAAGAGGAAGTTGCCAAAGTCCGTGAAGAACTGATCTCAGAAAGGGATTATCAAAAGCTTCAGAACAAGTTTGAGAACCGTTATGTGAATTCCAATTCAAGTATTCAGGGTATTGCTGGTTCTCTGGCTACCTATTATATGCTTTACGGCGATACGGAACTTATAAATAAAGAAATTGAAATCTACCGCTCTGTTTCGAGGGAGGAGATTCAAGCTGTAGCGGAAAAATACCTGAAACCTAATCAAAGGGTAATTATCGAATACTTACCTGAAGAAAAAATGGAAAACTAAAATGAAAAAAATATTTATAACATTCGTTTTGGCATTTGTTGCATGTAGTGTTCATGCTCAAATAGACCGATCTAAAATGCCCGAACCAGGCCCTGCACCGCAGATTAATTTGGAAGACCCTCACCGGTTTGAATTGAACAACGGATTAAAGGTTCTGGTTGTTGAAAACCATAAGCTCCCACGTGTTTCCATCCAGCTTAGCCTGGACAATCCTCCCACCCTGGAAGGTGATAAGGCGGGGGTTGCTGATCTAATGGCAAGCCAGCTAGGTAACGGATCAACCAACATACCTAAGGATGATTTTAATGAAGAAGTGGATTTTTTAGGAGCTAACATTAGCTTTAGTTCACGAGGAGCTTTCGCCAGTTCCCTGTCCAAATACTTTCCTCGAATCCTGGAACTAATGGCAGATGCTGCTATTAATCCCAATTTCACCCAGGAAGAATTTGATAAGGAAAAAGATAGGCTTATTACCGGGCTAAAAACTCAGGAAAAGGATGTTTCTGCAATTGCAGGGAGAGTCCGCTCAGCCCTGGCTTACGGCACCAACCATCCATATGGTGAATATGTAAGTGAAGAAACCGTAAACAATGTGCAGCTTGCAGATGTGCAAAATTTCTACAGTAACTATTTTGTGCCAGCAAATGCTTATATGGTGGTTATTGGCGATGTTACATTTGATCAGGTGAAGGAATTGGTCACAGAAAGTTTCACTCCCTGGACCAAGGCGTCACCTCTTTCTCTGAGTTATTCCGAACCTAAGGATGCCCAGTATACTCAAGTTAATTTTGTAGATGTTCCCAATGCGGTCCAGTCTGAAATAGCAGTACAAAATTTGGTCAACTTGAAAATGAAAGATCCAGATTACCTTTCGGCCCTGGTAGCTAACCAAATCCTCGGGGGTGGAGGTGAAGGAAGATTATTCCTGAACCTTAGAGAAGACAAGGGGTATACCTACGGTTCTTATTCCAGTATACGGAGCAACAAATGGGCTTCTTCAACATTTTCAGCTACTGCCAGCGTAAGGAATATGGTTACCGATAGCTCTGTGGTAGAAATATTAAGTGAGATAGACCGTATTTCGAAAGAACCAGTAAGCGAAACGGAACTTGAAAATACCAAAGCCAAATATGTAGGCAGATTTGTAAGGGCTCTGGAGCAGCCTTCCACTATCGCCAACTATGCACTTAACATTGAGACTCAGGACCTTCCTGATGACTTCTATAAAACCTACCTGGAGCGAATTAATGCCATTACTGTTGACGACGTTCAAAAAGCGGCTCAGAAGTATTTTAATGTAAAAAATGCCCGTATCGTGGTTGCTGGTAAGGGTAGTGATGTTTTGGAGAATCTGGAGAAGGTGAACTTTAACGGAAGGAAGGTTCCTGTTATGTATTACGACAAGTATGCGAACAAAACCGAGAAACCCGATTACAGTGCTGCCCTGCCAGAAGGCATGTCCGTACAATCTGTAGTGGATAAGTATTTTGAAGCCATTGGCGGCAAGGACAAGGTTAGTCAGATCCAATCATTAAAACTGGTCTACGAAGGTGAGGCCATGGGTGCAAAAATCAGGAGCGAGGAGAAACGGACCTCTGACAGATTTGCGCAGACCACCTATATGAACGATGCCCCTATGATGGGTGTTATCGCCAAGGGAGATGAGTTGTATATGAAGCAGGGCGGACAGAAGAGACCTCTGCCTCCACAGATGCAGCAAGATATGTTAAGCGCTGCGAAGGGTGTTTTCCCAGAGCAAAACTTTGTTGCCGGGGGTAAAGCCAAGATTGCAGGCACAGAGGAAGTAGAAGGAAAAGAAGCCGTTAAGATTGAAGTTCCCGGTGAGGTTGTGCAGGTTGTGTACTATTACGACATGGAAACTGGTTTAAAGGTGAAAGAAGCCCAAATTATAAATATGAACGGGCAAACTCAAAACCAGGAAGTATTGTACAAGGAGTATCAGGAAATTGACGGAATTAAATTTCCAGGTATCCGAGTGGGTTCTATGGGGCCACAGAAGATAGAAAGCAAACTCCTGGAAGCAGTAATTAACATCGAGGTCAGCGATGCTGATTTTGAATAGCTTTCTTTAATGAATTGGAAAAGCGCCTCAATTACGGGGCGCTTTTTTTTTGTTCACCAGGTACACTCCTATCAGGATTACCACAGCTGCCAATAACTGGATAAGGGTAAAACGCTCTCCATCCAACACACCCCAAAAAACACCTACAATAGGAATCAGGTAGGTCACCGAAACCGAAAAAACCGGTGTGGATATCTGGATTAGGCGGTTAAACATCACCTTGGCAACACAGGTCCCAAGTATACTTAAAATAACCAGGTAACCTACTGAAGTAAAAAAATTTGGAGAACCCATAACCTCAGCACTCAGTGCCCCGGAAAAAAGCAGAACAACAATGGCTGGAACCACCATCACAGCGAAATTACCTACGGCAATTCCCAAAGGTGAAACATCCTGTAATTTACCTTTGATAATGTTGGCGTTTAGTGCATAACATATAGTAGCAATTATTACCAACCCGGAATACCAATAATTCTGGTCAGGGTTGATGTCTGCTCCCAGAAAGATCAACAATGAAGCGCCAATTAGGCCTATCAATACGCCTATTAATTGGTTTGATGTAAATCGGATCCTGAACGCGAGGTAACCTATAAATATCGTAAATAAAGGAACACAGGAGTTTAGGATGGAGGCTACACCGCTGTCTATTTCGGTCTGGGCAAAAGCAAAAAGGAATACAGGAAAAAAACTGCCCAGCATTCCTGAAATGGCAATCCATTTCCATTGCTCTCGGGAGATACCCCTTAAAGTCTTTAAACCATAGATAAACAAAAAAAGTGTTGTAATAACGATGCGGACAGATCCCATTTGAACCGGGTTGAAACCTTCCAGACTCTTTTTGATCAGGATGTAGGATGTACCCCAAATCAAGGAGAGTGTGATAAGATAAAACCACTTTCGGTTCACATCGCTCATGGTCACAATTTTCCGCAAAAGTGGAACTTTTTAGGAACAAAATGTATGCTTTATTCGTAAATTTGGGTTTTATTTAACCTGCATCATGAGAACACAATTTGCTAGTTTACTTATCCTAATCAGTCTTTTATTTTCCTTTTCCTGTAAAGACGAGAAAGCTGAAAAAACTCCTTCTAAAATGGAGGAAGTGATGGCCGTTCACGACGAGGTAATGCCTGAAATGAAAACGATTGGTCAATTAGTTTCTGAACTGCAGCCCCTTGCCGACTCCACTGCAACAGGACAGGAATATGCCCAAGCCGTGGATGACCTTAAAGCTGCTCACAAATCTATGATGGATTGGATGGCCGGTTTTGGTAAACGCTTCGATTCTGAGGAAATTATGGATGGTAAAGCCTTAAGTGAAGAAAAGCAAACCTGGTTACTCGAAGAGGAAGCAAAAGTTAAAGCTATGAAAGAACAAGTTGATTCCAGCATAGCCAGGGCCAAAGAACTATTGAGTAAAGATTAAAAAGGAAGGTTCCCCAGGTCTACATTCCCTCCTGAGATGACTATACCTACCTTTTTTCCCTGAAATCGATCAGATTCTCTCAGGACAGCGGCCAAAGCTACGGCACTGGAAGGCTCGACTATTATTTTCATTCGTTCCCAAATTAATTTCATGGCCTGGATGATCTCGTCCTCAGTGACCCTGATAATATCGTCAACATACTTTCGGATTAAGGGAAATGTCTTGTCGCCCAAAACAGTCTTGAGACCATCGGCAATGGTATTGGTAGTTACATTGGATTCAATCTTGCCGGAATGGAAAGAACGATAGGCGTCATCTACCTCAAAAGGTTCAGCCCCAATGACCCGGCAGTCCTTCCCAAAGTAATGGGCTGACAGCGCGGAACCTGCAATTAAGCCACCTCCACCCACCGGGGTTACTACAAATTCCAGGTCAGGATAGTCTTCCAGAAGCTCAAGGGCTGCTGTTCCCTGACCCATAATCACTTCCGGATCATTGGAAGGATGCATAAAAGTAGCACCGGTCTCCTTTACAATTCGATCTGCTTCAGCCTCCCTGGCTGAAAGTGTTGGGGCACATATATAGATCTCGCCACCATAGGCCTTAACCCCTTCCATTTTTACTTTGGGTGCACTGGAGGGCATCACAATATGCGCATCAACACCAAGGCTTTGTGCTGCCAGGGCCAATGCCTGGGCAAAATTTCCTGAAGAATGCGTCACCACCCCTTTGCTTCGTTGAGATGCACTGAGCTGTAAAATTGCGTTTGTAGCTCCCCGAATCTTATATGCCCCCATTCGCTGGAAGTTTTCACATTTAAAATATACCTCTGCCCCAGCCTTATTATTAATAAGGTGAGACGTTAAGACAGGGGTACGATGTATGTAAGGTGTGATCCTTTTCTGAGTTTCTATGAGTTTCTGCTTATCCATAATTTGGGATTCAGTTTATACAATATGTTATAAACCTATTGCCATTCAATGGTTTCCATTATCCTCCTGATATCCTTTTGCAAGTAGATAGCAGCCGGGTATATGGAATCATAGTTCGGTTTCGCATAAAAGTAGAGTGAGCCGGTTACAAAATGCCGGGTGCTATCGGTAACATAGAACTGTGCCTGGGAGGCTGCATTTCCCCTAACTTCGTAAAACATTCCATAAACCGAATCTTCCGGATTGATAAAAGGCTGTTCGGAAATGTCATCGGCCTTGATCACGTGCTCATAGGACAATTTTTGGGCATCAGAAAGGAGGGAATTCAGATTCTCTTCTACCGGTTTATAGGTGATGTATATTGCACCTTTTAACAAAGGATAGTCCAGGGTAATGGCGTTATTTCCTTCCTTTTTTACACTGGCAATAGCATTCCCCTGAAATTGGAATTTCCCGGATTTCATGGGAACATGTTTGGCCTGGGGGTAATCTAACCTGAGCATTCCTTTAGGTTTAGGAAGGGTTTCATCTCCGCATGAGAGAAAAAACACAAAAAATATTATTGGGGCAAACCACTTATAGCGCATGAGGTAAGGTAACTTTAATTTGTTTCAATCTCTTTTTATCCAGGCTTTCTACCACAAACTGGTAGTCCTTAAACTGAACGGACTCCCCCCTTTTTGGAAAACTTCCAGCAATTTCCAAAACAAAGCCTGCTATAGTTTCCGATTCGCCTTTTTGTTCCTCAAAATCCTCCTCATCCTCTATATGAACCACCCTGTAGAAGTCTTTCAATGTCGTTTTTCCCTCAAAAACATAATTGTACTCGTCGAGCTTGGAAAACACCAGGTCTTCATCGTCAAATTCATCACTGATGTCGCCTACAATCTCCTCAATAATGTCTTCCAGGGTAACGATTCCCGAAGTGCCACCGTATTCATCAACTACCACAGCAAGATGATTCTTTTTATCCTGAAACTCCAACAGGAGGTCGTCCAGCTTTTTATTTTCCGGAACAAAGTAAGGTTCTCTTATCAGAGAGGTCCAGTTATATGTTTTCCTGTCAATATAGGGCAGCAGGTCCTTTACGTACAGCACTCCAAGCACATTATCTACATTCTCTGAGTAAACGGGGATACGGGAATAGCCATGTTTTTTTATCTCCTCCAGAACCTCGGAGAATTTCATATCATCACTCAGGGCGAATATATCAATACGGGGTCGCATTACCTGTTTGGTATCTGTATTACCAAAGGACACGATCCCTTCAAGTATTTTCTGTTCCTCCCTGGTGGTATCCCCTTCAGAAGTGAGCTCAAGGGCCTGGGAAAGGTGATCCACACTGAGATTGGATTTACGCCGGCCCAGCCGCTCATACATAAAAATGCTGGCCTTTCTCATAGGTGTGCTTAATGGGGTTAACAGAAAGTCCAGGGTTTTCAGGGGGTAGGCCATAAGATGAGAAAAAGGCTTTTTGTTCCTGTTCGCATAGATCTTAGGCAAAATTTCTCCAAACATTAAAATAAGAAAGGTCGCTACCACCACCTCTAGTAAAAAGCGCACTGAGATAAAGGAAAGCAGTATATAGTTGATTCCAGAGAATAAGGTGTCTCCAATGGTATTGAATAGCAATACGATGCCAATATTAATAGCATTATTGGTTATCAGTATAGTTGCAAGAAGCTTTTTGGGGCGTTCAAGTAGTTTGATTACAATTCCCCCTCTATTGGATTTAGTTTCTCTTATTTCATTCAGATCCGTTACTGAAAGCCCGAAAAACGCCACCTCGGCCCCAGAAATAAGGGCAGAACAGCATAATAGCGCCACCATAATAATTAGTCGTACTATCAGGGCGCTATCTGCGGTAATCAATCCAATAAATAAACTATAGGGGTCAGGGTCCAATAGCTATGAATTTTGGGATTCAATTAGAAGGGCAAATCGTCATCCTCTTCCGGTTCTGCCAATGGTTCCGATGCAACCTGCGGCTTTTGCATACGTTCTGCACCCGGTTGTGCTGATCTCTCCACGGAAGAACCAGCATTGGCCATACTTTCCTGTTTGGTAGACAGGAAAGTAAAATCCTGCACATGAATCTCCGTAGTATATCTCGTGCCGCCATCTTCCCCCTGCCATTGCCGGGTTTTTAGGCGACCTTCCACGTAAATCTTGTCTCCTTTATTGAGGTACTTTTCACATATCTCCGCTGCTTTATTGCGGAGCACTATGTTGTGCCATTCCGTATTGGTGACCTTTTCACCTGTCTGTTTGTTGGTATAGGTTTCATTGGTTGCAATGGGAAAACGGCCTATACAATTTCCTCCTTCAAAATAATGAAGTTTTACTTCGTCTCCTAAATGCCCTATCAGCATTACCTTATTCAGTGTTCCACTCATAACTTGTCTATTAAATCAAAAATACGAAAATTTGTTGCTCTTAGGCATTTTCCAGCGCATTGCTGTTCACCAGGTAATTTTCAATAAAATCTGCAATAAGAACCGGCACTGGATACTGTTGTATTGAAGAGAGCGGGATGCCTTCATTAAGCTCCTGATTAACAGTAACCAGCCAGAAATTGACGTTGAGATGTTGATGAGAGAGTTTGTGAATAATCTTCTGATCATTCATCTTCACCACTTCTTTTATCCCGTTGTCACCAATTCTTTTCTCTATTTCCTGATGTAAAACATCTTTATCTATTTCTTTTTCTGCTTCAACAAAGGGAAACTCATAGAGGTTTTGCCAAATTCCTCGTCCTTCCCTTTTTTTAAATAGTGTTTGTCCTTCGGCATCTTTTACAATAAGGTAGTTCAGAAAGCGATGCCTGACCCTCGTTTTGTTTCCTTTGATCGGTAGGGTATTGATTTGTTCCTTTTGGAGTGCCTGGCAGCCGTCGTTAAGTGGGCAGGAAGCACATTCCGGTTTCCTTGGTTTACAGTGCAGGGCACCGAACTCCATCAAGCCCTGATTATAATCCCTGATATGCTCCTGGTCCATTATTTCCCGGGCCAATTCCTTAAAATACCGGGCTCCTTTAGGGCTATCTATGGGTAAATCAACTCCAAAATAACGGGCCAAAACCCGATACACATTGCCATCAACTACAGGCTCTGGTTGTTCAAAGCTAATTGATGCAATAGCACTTGCGGTATAATCGCCTACCCCTTTTAGTTTTATTAAATCGGTATAATTATCCGGGAAGTTTCCGTTGTACTGGTTTGCAATGATCTTTGCCGTGGCATGGAGATTCCGTGCTCTGGAATAGTATCCCAAACCCTGCCATAATTTCAATACAGTTTCCTCGCTGGCGTTGGCCAGATCGAAGACTGTGGGAAATTTGGCAATAAATTTCTCGTAGTAAGGAAGGCCTTGGGCAACGCGTGTTTGTTGCAAAAGAATTTCCGATAACCAAATCTTATATGGGTTGGTAGTTTGTCTCCATGGCAGAGGTCGTTTATTCTCCTCATACCAATCCAGAATTTTACGGGAAAAAGACATGGGGTTTCAGGTAAGGCGCAAATGTAAAGGATTATGTACTTAAAATTAGCACTTTACCAGAAAGAAAGAATTTAATTTATATATTTGCAAGCCTGAAAAACGTATATAAACTATATAATTAAAATGACTAAAGCGGATATCGTATCTAGGATCTCAGAAAAACTGGGAATGGAAAAAGGAGATGTACAAGCTACTGTAGAATCTTTCATGGAAGAAGTAAAATCTTCCCTTGAAAATGGAGACAATGTTTACTTAAGAGGATTCGGTAGTTTCATCGTGAAGACAAGGGCAGAGAAAACCGGCAGGAATATCTCTAAAAATACTACTATTAAAATCCCCGCACACAACATTCCGGCATTCAAACCCGCAAAGGTATTTGTAGAAGGCGTAAAGAGTAACGTCCAAGTAAAATAATAACACTATTAAAAGTAGAACTTCATGCCGAGTGGTAAGAAAAGAAAGAGACATAAGGTAGCTACTCACAAGCGAAAGAAACGCAGGAGAGCTAACCGACACAAGAAGAAGTAGTTATACAACTGCTTCTTTGTTTTATTACGTTCATTGACATAAGAATTCCAGTTAATAGGATTTCGACGGGTTTTTACAACCTGTGATAACTATTGTATAATCACTTTTTCCCAAATCTGGGAAAAACCTAAATCGAAACAGGTGAAAAGAGAATTAATCGTAAGATCCGATTCTAATGCCGTCGATTTTGCTTTATTGAAAGATGGAAAACTCATAGAACTTCACAAAGATATTGACGACACTAAGTTTAGTGTAGGTGATATTTTCCTGGCCAAAATCAGGAAGCCCGTTACCGGGTTAAATGCCGCTTTTGTCAATGTGGGTTATGAAAAAGATGCCTTTCTGCATTATCATGACCTGGGGCCACAGTTGTCCTCAATGCTCAAGTTCATCAAAAGAGTGAGTATGGGTAAACTTAAAGAGTATACCCTTAAAAATTTTCCATTCGAGAAAGACATTGACAAGCATGGCAGCATAAACGATGCTGTAAAAGCCAACCAGTCTCTCTTAGTGCAAATTGTTAAAGAGCCAATCTCCACCAAAGGGCCCAGGATAAGTTCAGAACTTTCCATTGCAGGCCGATATTTGGTTATGGTACCGTTTTCGGACCGCGTTTCCGTTTCCCAAAAAATTGGGAGTAAGGAAGAAAAAGACCGGTTAAAACGTCTTGTAAAAAGTATCAAGCCAAAAGGTTTTGGAGTAATCATAAGAACAGTTGCAGAAGGCAAAAAAGTCGCAGAATTAGACAAGGATTTGCAAAATTCGCTGAATAAATGGACAGCGATGTGTAAGAAATTGTATAAAGCACCCACCCCATCTAAAGTCCTGGTAGAATTAAACCGGGCCTCCTCTATCCTGAGGGATGTATTTAACGATACCTTTACAGGTATCTATGTGGATGACGAAACGCTTTATAACCAGATCAAAGATTACGTTCAGGAAATTGCCCCCTCTAAGGAATCCATAGTAAAACTGTATTCATCTTCTGTTCCCATATTCGAGAAATTCGGAATTGAGCGCCAGATAAAAACTTCTTTTGGTCGTACCGCTTCTATGAGCAAAGGTGCCTACCTTGTTATTGAACATACCGAAGCTCTTCATGTTATTGACGTGAATAGTGGTAACCGTTCCAATAAAGCCAAAAATCAGGAAGACACGGCCCTGGAGGTCAATTTACTTGCAGCCGCCGAAATAGCCCGGCAATTAAGACTGCGGGACATGGGCGGTATCATAGTAATCGATTTTATCGATATGATCAGATCAGAGAACAGAAGGAAATTGTATAATTTCCTAAGGGATGAGATGAAAGATGACAGGGCTAAACATAAAATTCTGCCTCCTAGTAAATTCGGGCTGGTTCAAATTACCAGACAGCGCGTGCGCCCCGAAGTTAATATTAAAACCACGGAAGAAGATCCAAGTGGTAAGGGAGGAGAAGTAGAAGCCCCCATTGCAATCATTGACAAGATTAATGTAGACCTTGAAAAGATTTTAAAAGGTCGAAACAAAAACAAAGCTCTTGTCTTGAACGCACATCCGTTTATAGCGGCATATCTCACAAAAGGATTTCCCTCCGTACGTTCCAAATGGTTTATGGAACATCAGAAATGGATTAAAATCCAACCCAGGGATGCCTATACCTTTCTAGAATACCGTTTTCAGGATAAAGAAGGGAAAACGATTACCTAGTAAAAAGCGGCTTCAAATATATTTGAAGCCGCTTTTTTTATGCACTCCATCCAAATTTCGGACTTTATTTAATTGATCCATATTTTTTAAATTCGTCAGTAAATCCATGATAGTGAAAAAACCATTCCTACTGTTTTCCTGTTTGATCCTTTTGTTTGCTTCCTGTAACGATGCAGAAGAAACAAATCAAATGAAGGATATCCTAGATCAGGTTGCATCCATTACCGGTAAAGAAGCCTATCTGCAATCACCTTTTGTTACGGCTGGAGATCGACTTTATATGGTCGGACACCAGGATGGCAGCTTTCCTGAAATAGGATGGCACGTTCAGGGAGAAATGGGTGGTATCTGGAATCACCCTATCAAATTAATGGATGGTTTGGAACTTTCATTAGTTGAGGATGGGAAAGTAATCAAACTGGAAAAAGCTGAACGTTTTATAAATTATCCATTTGCAAATGAACACAGGTATTCCTTGCCCGGATCACAACTGCAGTTAACCAGAAGGCAATATGTGCCGGATGGTTATGAAGGGATAATAGTAGAATACCATTTGCAGAATGACGCCGAAACAGCCAGAAACCTGGAACTTAACTTTACCGGATATTCGGATTTGAGACCAGTATGGCTTGGTGAACGTACCGGAATGATCGATTCTAAAGACGAAGGACAATATGAAAAATTGTTGGGAGCCTGGATTTTCAAAGATCAAAACAATCCCTGGCATTTAGTTTTTGGAGCCGATTCTAAACCAGCTACCCAGAAGCAGGCCGACACGCCTTATCAAGGGTTAGGTAAGGCAGGATCGTTATCGTACTCCCTCGAAATTCCCGGGGGCTCCGGTTCTACAATAACTTTTACTATAGCAGGTTCTTATACCTCCGAAGAATCGGCCATAAACACTTATACCGTGCTCCAGCAAAACAAACTTGAGTTTCTGAAAGCCAAAAAAAAACGTTACGAACGTTTATCAGAAAAGTCTAAGCTCAGTATTCCGGATCCAAAATTGCAGCAAACTTTTGAGTGGCTCAAGTATAACTGTGACTGGCTGGTCAGAACAGTTCCGGAAATTGGGACAGGAATCACAGCTGGAATTCCAGATTATCCATGGTGGTTTGGTGTAGATAGCGAGTATGCTCTTCGCGGTTATATGGCAATAGGGCAAACAGACGTAGTCCATAAAACCATCAGGTTGTTAGACAGTGTTTCCAGAGCAGTCAATGGAAATGGGCGTATCATCCATGAAATGTCTACCAATGGAACGGTCTTTAATCCTGGTAACATCAATGAAACGCCACAATTTGCCTCGCTGATATGGGAAATCTATTTGTGGAACGGAGATAAAGAATTCCTTAAAAAATACTACCCCACTATCAAGCAAGGACTTGCATGGTTAATGGAAACCAAGGACGAAAACCAAAACTTATTTCCTGATGGTTTTGGGATGATGGAAATTCATGGCCTGGACAGCGAGATGATCGATGTCGCTAGCTATACACAGAGGGCATTTTCTGATGCCGCAAAAATGGCCGAAGTTTTGGGAGAGGACACTCAGGCTGCCAATTACCAGGAACTGGCGACTGCGTTAGCGGTCAAAATAAATAATGAATTTTGGTCTGAGGAATTCAATTCCTTTGCCGACTTCATCGGTACTGACGAACAAGCCCTTCATTTGATCGACGATGCTATAGTTCGGGCAGATACCTTAAACAAACCCTGGGCGGTTGAAGAATTAAAACAAACCGCAAAAAAGATCCGGGAAAATCCCTCGAATGAACCAAGGCCGTTCGTCCTGCATCACAACTGGGTTGTGAATACACCCATGGAAATGAAAATAGCTGAAGAAGAAAAGGCCATCAAAGCTCTGGAAACAGCAGAAAGGTTTGTCAATCCCTTTGGTGTTTTTGTTACGGGTATTGACCGAGATGCCTCTGCAGGCTCAGATGACGGATCCTTTCAGGGCAGTAAAGTATTCTCCTATACGGGTGCGGTTATGACCTTGCCCACCGGTGTTCAGGCAGTTGCTGAAAACAATTACGGCAGGCCGGATCAGGCGCTGAATTACTTAAATCGGATGGCCCGCACCTTTAGCTATGCGCTTCCGGGGAGTGTGTATGAGGTATCTCCGGATTATGGCATGATAACCCAAGCCTGGAATATTTATGCTTTTGCTATTCCTATCGTTCAGCAATTTTTTGGAATACAGCCCAATGCCCCAGAAAAGAAAATTGTGGTTGAACCACAAATGCCATCTGAATGGAAAAATGCCAGTTTGGAAAATGTTATTGTTGCCGATAATGCCGTTTCAGTTACCTATTTAAAAGAAGGAAATATTACCCGGATACGAGTTAGACAAGAACAACCAGACTGGACACTTGAATTGATCCCTCCAAAATATTCTGGGGCTAAATATGAGGTGTCCGGGAAGAATGTAACACAAGAAGACCTTAACGGCTCCCCGGTTTTTAGGACAAGGGCTTCCGAAATTGTTTTGGAGATCCATTCAAATTAGACTTCTATTATTTCCAAAATCAATTCTATGAAGCCTTCAAGACAATCGTATTCTGTAGAAGAAGCCCTTAAAAAAATGGGTCGATACTGCGCCTACCAGGATCGGTGTCATCATGAAGTCCGACAAAAGCTTTGGGAAATGAATATGATTCCGGAAGCTATTGACCATATCATGGCCTACTTAATTGAGCATGACTTCCTTAATGAACAGCGATTTGCCGAAAGCTATACCAGGGGGAAATTCAGGATCAAAAACTGGGGTAAGGTCAGGATTGTACGTGAACTTAAGCAAAGGGATATCTCCCAGTTTATCATAAAGCATTCGCTACGTCAAATTACGGATCAGGAATACCATAAGGTTTTGGACGGTCTGGCCCGAAAACGGCTTGAAGCTTTAGCTAATCGAACTAGAATGGAAAAAAAGCAAAAGCTCGCCTCCTATTTACTGTATCGCGGTTGGGAAAATGACCTGGTTTATGATAAAATAAGGGAGTTGTTAGACTGATCTCGCAACTAGGCACTTTTTCTATTGTACTCCCTGAGGTAACGGTCTGTTTTGCTGATTGCCTTTTCATTTTTCCAGTCAATCCACTTTTGCCCCTGCAATCTCCGCATCATATTGTCAAAATACCTCATAATTGCAATATTGTAAATGGCCTTACACAGGTTTTTGGGATTACGTGCTATGCCCCGTAAACTCATGGAAATCCCGGGAGATATATATTTCATATAATGCCAGTAGCCCTCCGGTATATAAAGTGCATCCCCATGATTTAAACTGGCTTTATAACCACTGACATGTTTTAATGCCGGCCAGGTGTCATAGTCAGGATTGGAAAAATTAATACTCTCATGAGTAATAAGGGAATGCGGTATTTTATAAAGCAGTTTGTTTTGCGTTTGCGGAAACAGAATGCATTCTTTTGTTCCATCGAAATGGAAGTGAAATATATTGGCGAGATCAATATCGTAGTGCATAAAGGTGTGGGAGTCCCTTCCTCCAA
Organism: Flavobacteriaceae bacterium D16; assembly: GCA_021295155.1. Lineage (GTDB taxonomy): Bacteria > Bacteroidota > Bacteroidia > Flavobacteriales > Flavobacteriaceae > Lentiprolixibacter. The sequence goes on from JAJTJC010000036.1 coordinate 351,495, forward strand.
AAAACAACATGGGTAGGCCTTTCATAAGTTTAACCCCCATTTCTGGAAAGGAAAAATCCTTTTGCAAACCTGGCACCTCTTTAAGAACATTCCACAGAAATATCCGGTATTTGGTAGGTTCGGATTTAAGCAGATCAACATAATCGGCCATTTTCATTCGGGCGTGGGGTTCATTAAACCCATCTTCATGTTGAACCGGCCGGTCGTCATAAAGAGGAACGATCTTCTCTCCTGCTACCTGCTTCATATAATCCAGGTTCCATTTGGAAAAAGCAGGCCAGTCTTCCATAAGTCCTTCCAAAACCACTGGTTTTTGTGGCTTGAAATACTCCTTTTGAAAGGCTTCTGGGGTCAGTGCTTTTCGTCTGGGGATGTCCTGTAGGTTCACAGATATTCAGGTTTATAAAAAACCCAAAGGTAAAAAAAATCCGTATCTGGCAATTTGAAAAGTTAGTCGGCCAAGCCTTACATCAAGCTTTTGAACGCTTGCGTGCCGCTTCGTTACGATCAATCTTATGCCCCGGTCGGGTCCATTTGGGGTTCTCCCCCACGGGAGCGATGTTGGAATCCTGTTCTTCTACTGTTACGGGCTGAGGCGCTTTTTTAAATGCTTCCTGCGGTTGCAACCCAAGCAGGTTGAACATTTCCATATCCTCATTCACATCCGGATTGGGCGTTGTAAGCAGTTTGTCTCCTGCAAATATGGAATTGGCCCCAGCGAAGAAACAAAGTGCCTGCCCTTCCCTGCTCATTTCGGTTCGCCCTGCCGATAGCCTTACCTGAGTTTTGGGCATTACTATCCTTGTGGTTGCCACCATGCGTATCATATCCCAGATAGGAACAGGTTCCATATCTTCCATTGGAGTTCCTTCAACAGCTACCAGTGCATTAATAGGAACCGATTCTGGTTGAGGGTTCAATGTGGAAAGTGCTACCAGCATACCGGCACGATCTACCAGTTTTTCACCCATCCCAATAATACCTCCACTGCATACCGTTACATTCGACTTTCTAACATTATCTATCGTTTGTAACCTGTCTTCAAATGCACGGGTGGAAATGACATCCTTATAGTAATCTTCCGAAGTATCCAAATTGTGATTGTAGGCATACAAACCGGCCTCTGCCAATCGCTGGGCCTGGTTTTCCGTAAGCATTCCCAGGGTACAGCACACCTCCATATCCAGCTTGTTTATTGTCCTTACCATTTCCAGAACCTGATCAAATTCAGGACCATCTTTTACATTACGCCAGGCAGCTCCCATACATACCCGGGAACTTCCTGAGGATTTAGCCCTAAGCGCCTGCGCTTTTACCTGCTGCACAGACATAAGGTCGTTTCCTTCAATATCGGTGTGATAGCGGGCAGCCTGCGGACAGTATCCACAGTCTTCAGGACAACCCCCTGTTTTTATGGAAAGTAAAGTAGATACCTGGACAGTGTTCGGGTCATGATGCAAACGATGTACTGTTGCCGCCTGATAAAGCAATTCCATTAGCGGTTTGTTGTAAATCTCCAATACTTCTTCCTTGGTCCAGTTGTGTCTTTCCACAATCGTTTTATTTATATGATATAATCAAAAATAGGTTTTCTCTATTTCAATAGCCAATATATACAATCAAAATTAAAGGCTAAGACCTTTATCAAACGGCATTTCACGAATTAATCCGGTCGCTGCACCAGGATACTTACTGCATTCCCCCCGAATCCCACGGCATTGACCATTATCTTGTTAAGCCTTGCAGGAAAACTCCTGTTTTTATTAAAGGGAACCGGGATAAACTCTTGTTGCTGCAACATCAATATGGCCATTTCCAGGCTCAGCACACCAGACGCCCCAAAGGTGTGCCCTATCTTCCATTTATTGGTGGTTAAGGCTGGTACGTTTTTCCCGAAAACCGTTTCAATGGCCCTGAACTCAGCGAGATCGCCTTTTACTGTACCGGGAGCATGCATAACAATTGCATCTACTTCTGCCGGGTTCAATCCGTTTAACGCAGTCTTCATGGATCTCTGGAAACATTGGGCCTCCGTAGACAGGGAAACACTGTGTTCTAATATCTCGGTAGCATAGCCCATACCCGTTATATAGGCAAGTGGTTCTTTACTGGGGTCTGTTTCCAGGCAGATAGCTCCTGCGCCTTCTCCCAACATCATGGAGTTTGAACCCTTTTCAAGGTCCAGGGCCCGGCAGGGAAATTCATTTTCTTCTTCAGTATATATCTTGAGGGCACGCATCTGCGCAAGGGTAAATGGCGTTAATGCCGCTTCAGATCCGCCCACTAAAAATTTGTCTGTCATTCCGCTTCGCAGCCAAGCTATCCCGTTGAGTAGGGCGTGAAGTGCCGTGGAACAGGTAATGGAGTGGGAAATTTCAGGCCCTTTGGTCTGTAAATCATGGGCCACCCAGGAAGATATATTACCCAGTGTCGTATTGGGGGAGGTTCTTGTAGCCGTACTGTTTCGTTCCAGAAAATCCCTATGGTATTTTTCGAATAGCCCCGTAGCACCCCGGCTTGAGCCAAAATTTACTCCAAATGCCTCTTTTCCTTCCCAGCCAGACCTTGCAACGGCCATCCGGGAAACCAGCATAGCAAACAGGACTGAGCGGTCTAAGCCGTTGTACTGGCTGTTTTCTTTCCGAAGTGCCTGTACAAGTTTTTCAGCACCCTCATCCAAAGGCACTGTCCAATAGTTCTGTCCACCAATTTCCTTTTTCCGGGCAAGTGTGCCGGCATCAAGGTAGTGATTCCACGCTTGTTGTGGCTTGTGTCCCAATGCTGATATACTGGAAATAGCGGTAATCCCTATTTTTTGGGAATGCATATTGAAAGGAATATTTCAGGCAAAAGTAATGCTTATCTCTATCATCCCGCAAGTATGCAGAATACCTTAGCAATCCAAAGTATTTATCGTCCTAGCTGAGCAGTATTATTGTTGGTATTCCTCTAAAACCTCAATAATGGAATTGTATACGCGTTGGAGTTGTTCATCAGAAATGATGTACGGTGGCAGTAAATACAGAATATTTCCAAGCGGTCTCAGGAAGACCCCACGTTCCATGAATTGTCTGAATAACCGATCTCTCAGATCTCCATAACGTTCCATGGTCACCGCAAGCTCGAAGGCATAGATAACTCCTATCTGCCGTGTATTCATCACCATCGGGTTTTTGGATAACTCCTGATCGAACGATTTATGGGAACGCATTATCCTTTGAATGTTGGCTTGCATTGCTGGTGATTTTAACAAATCTATGCCTGCCAGTGCCGCAGTACAGGCAAGAGGGTTTGCTGTATAGGTGTGTCCGTGGAAGAATCCCTTTTCAATACTGTCGCTGTAAAAAGCCTCAAAAACTTCTGTAGTGCAACTGGTAACCGCCATGGGCATAAGACCGGCCGTTAGGGCCTTGGATAAACAAATAATATCCGGCTTTTCTGTCAAATGATCTGAGGCAAAGTAGGTGCCGGTTTTACCAAAGCCGGTCATAACTTCATCAGCTATGGTAACCACATTATTGGCTTTCATCATTTTGAGAAGGATATTCAATCCGTCAGCATCGTGAGTTTTCATGCCTGCGGCCCCCTGAACCAGAGGTTCGTATATAAACCCAGCAACCGCATGCTCCTGCAATAGCCTTCCTAGCAGGGACTCAAGTTCATGAATGTTTTCTTTAGTCGGCACAGGAATTCGCTTAACCTGCAGGGACAGTTCTTCAAATGGGCCATTGTAAACCGAAAGTCCGGAGACAGACATGGCGCCAAAAGTGTCGCCGTGAAATCCTTCTTCAAAAGCTATCAAAACATTACGCCTTTCACCACGGTTAAAATGGTATTGAAGGGCCATTTTAATCCCAATCTCTGTTGCTGTAGATCCATTATCAGAAAAAAACAACTTCTCCTGGTTGTCTGGCAAAATCGCTATCAGTGCTTCGGACAGCGCTACTGCAGGCTCATGGGTAAATCCACTGAAAACCACCTGGTCCAGTACCTGCATTTGAGCAGTTACCGCTTTTAAAATGGCTGGGTTGCAATGGCCATAAACACAGGTGTACCATGAAGATATAGCATCGATATATTCCCTGCCACTTTCGTCCGTAATAATTGCTCCCTTAGCGCTGGAAATACCCAACATCTCCGGATGAAGCTTGTGCTGGGTAAGGGGATGCCATATGTGTTTCTGATCTCGTTTTGATAAGTGGGTCTGCAATTCCTGTTCTTTAAAAAAGATGATACAATTTATCTATATTGCAGTTCGGGGAATTCCCAGAATATGCGAAACAAAGGTAAGACATCTCCTATTTCCATTTACCATAAGGCATCTGGTAAAGTGCTACTGCCGATCCTGTTTTTCCTGAGCCTTTTTATTCGATTTCCTTTCTTTTTCAGGGATTATATTGACCGGGATGAAAGCACCTTTATTTTAGTAGGACAGGCCCTGGTAGATGGATACCTGCCTTACACCTATCTCTGGGACCTCAAGCCACCGCTGATATTCTTCATCATGGCAGGGTTAATCTCCCTGTTTGGGAAAAGTTTCATCGCAATCCGTCTTTTTGGAGTATTAGCCGTTGCCCTTACTGCCCTTTTCACATTTCAAATTGGCAAAGAAGTATTTAGCCGAAAAATTGGTTTTTGGTGCTCTCTGGCTACCGTTTTATTCTTAAGCTTATTCGGAAGTCTACAGGGAGTAATGTCCGAGCATATTAGCATGCTTTTTTTTGTACCCAGTCTCTTTATTCTGATACGATATAAAAAGAACAAACATCTTTTTTTATCAGGGTTGTTGATGGGTCTTGCTATCATGACCAAAATTAACCTGGCCTATCCGGCTCTTTTCATAGCTATATACATTTTTATTGTAAATACCCGGCAGCTTTCATGGGATAGCGGATTGAAGAAAGGCCTGTGTTTAGGTATTCCCATCCTGCTCATAATTGCACTTACCATCCTGCCTTATATGCTAAATGGTCAAGTACATATTTGGTGGAATTCTGTAGTACTCGCCCCTTTGGAATACACAAAGGCTGAACCTTTTGCTCCGGAAAAAATCTTGCCTTTTGTTATTATCATCTCAGCTTTCTTTTTCTTCGTCTGGAGAAAACAAAAAATCAATTTTAAGGATCCTAAAGTTCAATTACTGTTTATAGCGCTATCAGGAGTGTGTTTTTCATTTATTAAGGGAGGAAAGGTAAACGGACATTATTTGATTCAGCTTTATCCGATGCTGCTGCTGTTTGCAGGAGCATTTCTTTCCAGTATTGCAATCTTCAGAAAATGGAAAACAGGTCCAATTATGCTGGTGTTGCTTTTTCTCCTGCCCATTGAAAGCTATCGTGAATACCACGCCATATATATGCATAACAAGGAACGGGGCAGCTACTTTAACGGGGAAGGTTTCCGAGTGCCACAATATCTGAAGAAGGAGGGCTTAGATAAAGAAGACGTGTTTTTCCTGGAATACCATATCGGGTACTGGTTGTTAGACCAGTCGCCCCTAACTTTGGCGGCAACCCACCCCAGTAATCTTTGCCGGGATGAATTATTCCCCTACTTCGACAATCCCAGGAAAACAGCCATGGAAGAATTGAAATATATCATGGAAGACCTGAAACCGGGAATAGTAATTATTCGAAAGAATAAGCGCATTTTTAACAAAAAAGAGGAGGCTGCCAATGAATATACAACCCGTTTTATACAGGATCATTACGCCTTACACACTACCCTTGATAATGCAGAAATCTATCTAAGATCCGAGACCAGATAAGCTTTGGTTAAATGCCTGAGCATATTTTTTGATTACTTCCTTAGTAAACTCCGGTTCTTCCCCAATGCGACCCAAACAAGCTGCCTTAGACTTTTCCAGGATAATCTGTTCCGTAGTGGGATGTTCCTCACCGCTAAAGATCAAAGATGCTTTTAATCCACGGTTTTTTATTGCCTCAAGGGATAATAAGGTATGATTGATACTGCCCAGATAATGCCGTGACACCACCACCACATGATAATTTGGTTGTATAAGGTCTGCTATGGTGTCTGTCTGGTTTAACGGGACCAATAGTCCTCCTGCGCCTTCAATCACCAGGTGATTGTTTGTTTTCGGTTCTTTTATTGCCATCAGATCAATTTGGACCCCATCTATTTCAGCTGCAGCATGGGGGCTTATTGGTGTATTTAAGGCGTAGCTATTCTGATGGATTACCGAGTTTTTATTGGAAATTAACTTGGCTATTTTATGACTGTCTGAATAATCCAGATCACCGGCCTGTATCGGCTTCCAGTAGTCAGCCTCTAAAGCTTCAACCAATATTGCCGAAGCAATTGTCTTCCCAACCTCGGTGGAGATACCGGTTACAAATATCCGCTTCATATCAATGGTTTTTGTTCGGTTTGGTGATCATCCCGCATTTGGTGCATTTGTATTTCTTTTCTTCCAGAAATGGAAAAAGTTTGTGAAGCAGGGATTTCCTGCTGTAATACACTTCAGAGCGATTTGCCTTACAGTTAGGGCATTTAACAGGTTGCCCGCTATCATCAACCGCATAGGGCCTGATCTCATTATAGATCTTTAGGGCACGTTCCTTGTCCTTACTGTAGACCGATAGCTTTACCCCACCAATAGCACTGCTAATCAACGGATCCATATTCAAGGTATTTTCATCCCTTAAGACCACCGGAATCCCTTCGGATTCCAATTTTGATTTAATTACCTGTACATCGGCAACATATTCGAAAGAACCTAGGATGAAGAATTCCTGGTTTATGTTTTTATCCATAGCGCGAAAAGCAGTTTTAGAACTGCATCAATTTCTTTTTTATTATTAAAACTATGAAGGATTAACCGAATCCTTTCTTTTCCTGCAGGAACCGTTGGCGCCAATATGGGCCTAACGTCAAAACCTTTGTCCTGAATACTCCTGGCCGCCTGTTTTACTATCTTATTATCGGAAAGGATACAACTTTGTATAGCTGAGTTACTTTCAACAAAGGCTTCCCGGAAACCCAACTCCCGAATCCGGGACCTGAAGAACGCAATATGTTCTGAAAGCAGATCTTGTTGCTCCTTGCCGGTACTTTTTCTTAAATGATTATGCGCCTCCCTAATGGTAACCAGGCTGTGTGGAGGCAGGGCCGTGGTATAAATAAAACTCCTGGCAAAATTAACGAGGTATTGCATTAGAATTTTACTTCCCAAAACTGCGGCCCCATGGGCGCCAAGAGCCTTTCCAAAAGTTACAATCCGGGCAAAAACAGCATCATGTAATCCCATTGATTCAAGCAGGCCGGCACCTGATTCCCCAAAAACCCCTACTGCATGGGCTTCATCAACAACAAGGTATGCTCCATATTGTTGGCAAAGGGCTGTCATATTCTTTAAATCAGGGGAATCGCCATCCATGGAGAATACCGATTCCGTAACCACATAAACCACAGGCTCGCCAGGAGCAGAATCTTCAACCTGGAATCTGTCCAACAAATTTTGGAGGTCATCCAGGTTGTTATGCTTAAACTTATAGGCTTTTGCATTTGAGATGCCAATCCCGTCACGAATACTGGCATGACTGAGTTCATCGTAAAGGATTAGATCCCCTTTCTGAGGAACTGAGCCAAAAAACCCCAGGTTGGCGTCATAACCCGAATTGAAAATAAGTGCTCCCTCTGAATGATAATATTCGGAAAGCATTTGCTCTGTATTTTCATAAAGGCCAGAATTACCAGAAAGAAGCCTTGAACCAGAAGATCCATTGGCTATGATTTTGTGTTCTTTAAGGTACTGGGAAACCCGGCTAGATAATTCAGTACTTCGTGCAAATCCCAGATAATCGTTGGAGCAAAAATCAATCTTCCCCTCAATGGAAGTAAGGTTTCTTAGGGCATTGATTGCCTTTCTTTCTTGCAGTTTTTTTTTGAGTCGTTCTGGAAAATGCTCCATGCAGCAAATGTAAGGCATAGGGGATATAATTCGTAAATTCATAGGGGTAAACCCAATTCAAATGGATCCAATCAGGTATACCACTGTCTCGTCTGAGGATGAATTGATGCAAATACTGGAACTACAAAAGGCCAACCTCCCGGAAATGCTTACCGATAAGGAATTGCAGGATGAAGGATTCGTTACCGTAGTACATACTTTGGAACTTTTGAGCAGCATGAATGAGCGCTGCCCCCATATTCTGGCTAAATCAGGGGATGAGGTTATTGGGTATGCCTTATGTATGCATCCTGATTTCAGGAAGGAAATCGATATCCTTAAACCCATGTTTCAGGAAATAGACAAGGTAATCTCCCCTGAAGCGCCTTATCTGATTATGGGACAGATCTGTATCGACAAGCCTTACCGGAGGAAAGGGATATTCAGGGGTTTATACCAAAAAATGCTGGAAAGTACACAGAAGGAGTTTTCCAAGATCATTACTGAAGTGGATGGAAGAAATCAACGGTCTTTAACTGCCCATTATGCGGTGGGGTTCCAGGACCTGAGCCAATACCAAAGTAATGGGCGTGACTGGTACCTCATCACCTTACAATAAAAAAACCATACCCTGGGGTATGGCTTTATAATGTTCAATATCGCTTTCCAATTAATCAGCGAGTACGATCACCTTATTGTCGTTCAATTCAACCGTTCCACTATTGATGGCCAGGATTGTTTTTCCTTTGTCATCTTTAGTGAATTTAGCCTCATACTCTTCTTCAAGCTTTATATCGCCATCGAATTTTACAAGACCTTCCTGTAACAGAGAAACTATAGGTGCGTGATTCTCCAGCATTTGAAACTCACCGTTAACCCCAGGCACAGTAACAGAACTTACTTCTCCTGAGAATAAGGTTGCTTCCGGTGAAACGATTTCTAAATACATAGTGGCAAATTCTAGAGTTCTTTGGATCCTTATACTTCAGCAAGCATTTTCTCACCAGCCTCAATGGCATCTTCTATACTCCCTTTCAGGTTGAAGGCCGATTCTGGTAGGTGATCTAACTCACCATCCATGATCATATTGAAGCCCTTAATTGTTTCCTTGATATCAACCAGTACTCCAGGGATACCCGTAAACTGTTCAGCCACGTGGAAAGGCTGAGACAAGAATCGCTGTACCCTTCTGGCGCGACCTACGGCCAGTTTATCCTCTTCCGAAAGTTCTTCCATACCAAGGATGGCGATGATATCCTGAAGTTCTTTATATCGCTGCAATAGCTCTTTTACGCGTTGTGCACAATCATAATGCTCATTACCCAGCACTTCAGGAGCCAAAATCCTTGAGGTAGAATCTAATGGATCTACAGCAGGGTAAATACCTAACTCTGCAATTTTCCTGGAAAGTACGGTAGTAGCATCCAAGTGGGCAAAAGTTGTTGCCGGTGCAGGGTCTGTCAAGTCATCCGCAGGCACATATACGGCCTGTACCGAAGTAATTGAACCTCTTTTTGTTGAGGTAATCCGTTCCTGCATGGCACCCATTTCTGTTGCCAGTGTAGGTTGGTATCCTACCGCTGAAGGCATACGACCCAGAAGGGCAGATACCTCAGAACCAGCCTGTGTAAATCGGAAAATGTTATCTATAAAAAACAGTACATCTTTTCCCTGACCTTCTCCGGAACCATCACGGAAGTACTCGGCTATAGTAAGACCTGATAGGGCCACACGTGCGCGGGCTCCAGGAGGTTCGTTCATCTGTCCGAATACGAAGGTTGCTTTAGATTCCTTCATGGCTTTTTTGTCGACCTTTGTCAGGTCCCAACCACCTGCTTCCATTGAATGCAGAAAATCGTCTCCGTATTTGATAATACCAGATTCCAACATTTCCCGAAGCAAGTCATTTCCTTCCCTTGTTCTTTCTCCAACACCTGCAAATACAGAAAGACCACCGTGACCTTTGGCGATGTTGTTGATCAATTCCTGGATCAATACCGTTTTTCCAACTCCGGCTCCACCGAACAAGCCAATTTTACCTCCCTTTGCGTATGGTTCGATAAGGTCAATTACCTTGATCCCGGTGAAGAGTACTTCGGTAGAAGTAGAAAGATCCTCAAATTTCGGAGCTTCGCGGTGGATTGGAAGTCCATTCTTTCCTTCTTTGGGAAGGTTTTCCATTCCATCAATGGCATCACCAATTACATTGAAAAGGCGACCGTAAATATCTTCTCCAACAGGCATTTGAATCGCATTTCCGGTAGATACAACTTCCGTACCCCTGCTTAACCCATCAGTAGAATCCATGGATACTGATCTTACGGTGTTTTCACCGATATGCGATTGCACTTCCAGTACCAGTAGCGTTCCATCCTCTCTGGTAATTTCCAGGGAGTCAAAGATTTTTGGAAGGTCAGCACTGGATTTGAATTCAACGTCGATTACAGGTCCGATAATCTGCGTAACTTTTCCTGTGATTTTAGCCATTGTGCTAGTATTTGAATTTAAATGGTTTTTTAAGCTTGATGTTGACCCGGTTTTTTAGAATTCCAGGTCCATTTTTCGGCTGCAAAGATAGGATATTCCTTCTGAAATCAGAATGGATTCCGCCTCTTTTTTTGCATATAAAAAAAGCACCGGAAAACCGGTGCTTTGTAAATGCTTTATCCTAAGATTTAAGGGTTTATCGTCCAGGATACGTAGAAAATAGATCCTACAGCTCCTGTACCTACAGCAGAGAAATATTCCTGTCCCAAAATGTTAGATCCCCCTGCCTTGAAAATTGATTTAATACTAGGCACTGCATAGTTGATCTGGGCATCCAGAACACTATAAGACGGGATTTGTCCATCGGCAAAAGTAGCCTGCCAGAAGTAAGTGTCGCTCCAGCGGTAGTTTACATTAAATCCAAAGTTCTCGAACAGGGCCGCGTTTCCAAATGAGGCCTTCACCTTGTGATTAGGAGTGTTGAAGTTTGTTCGGAAATCGGGAAATGCTGCCTGGTCAAAATCTAGATCAGCATAGGTATAATTTACACCAATATCATAATTTCCAAAGATCTTGGCATCCACACCAATTGTTGCACCATAGGAATCAATGTCCACCAGGGCGTTGGTATAGGTCTGATAGGCCTGGAAATCATTATTTTGCAATGCTAGCAATGATAGGGAATTGTCACCTACCTGCCCATAAAAGGGAACCAATACCGTAGTCTGGGAAATGAAATTCTCATAACGGTTCCAATAGGCGCTCAAGTCTATAACCACTTTTCCAAATTGTGCCCGGTAACCTGCCTCTACAGCGGTGATTTCTTCCGGCTGCACCAGTGGTGTGTCAAACTCACTGTTTGGATTTGTATTTACCGGAGCCTGTGGCGCTCCTGCACTAACAGATGCTAAAGAGAAAGCGTTATCATATGCCGACCTGCCTATGACACTCACATTCGTTAAACCAGTAAGGGTCTGTCCTGCAGCTGAAAGGGCAAAGTTCCTGACATCCCGGTCCAGGTTATCCGGGGCCGATCCCACGAGAATAGCCCTACCCGCATCTAAGCCTATGAAAAGATCCTGTGTTGTGGGGTTCCGGAATCCCTGCTGGTAAGAGACCCTGAAGTTTTGTTTTTTATCAGCTCCAGCCGTATACACGAAGGAAACCCTTGGCGATACAAAACCGTCGAAGAACTCATTCTTGTCATAACGCAGGGATCCTGTAAACTTCAAACGCTCATCCATCATTTTTTTCTGTACCTGCATATAGGCTCCATATTCATTGTAGGAAATAGGACCGTCCAAATCTGTAAAAATAGTCCCTTGAGAATTCAGTTCATATTCCCTAAATGAACCTCCTATCTGAATATCGGCAAAATCGCCGGTGAGATAGCTGAAATTATAGTTTGCATCTACATGTCGGAACTTGGTGTTGTCAATAAATTTCGCCCCTGTTGTCAGGTTACCATCCGCAATAATACGGTTGAACGTACTCTGAAAGGCTGGCGTTCCAGGAATCAAGCGGCCGGTATCAGCTGCCTGCCTGGCTAATGCATGCGAAGTTGTCTCATCCAGTGGATTTCCTGTTCCAATACCCAGACGCGCCCCAATATAGGTTGCAGCATAATCGCCAAACCAGTCATTGTCGGATTTCCATGCCCGGTTTACGTTAAGGGCAGCAAAGCGGGTATCATAGGAATCCCCGGAATTTTCAGAAGTGATATATCCCCTTAGGAAGAAGTTGTTGTTCCGGATCTCTATTTTGTGTTGCTGCAATATGAAATTTCGTATGGCATAGCGGCTGGCCCCCTGGTAAATGGTATTTCCCCTACCTACACGGCCGTTGTAAATTATTTCGAAATCATCGGCAAAGGGACGGAAGTAAACAGAAAAATCAGTCTTTACACTTTCTGCACCGTAATCGATCAAATCCCTTTCGTCATATCCTGTACGAGAAACATCCGCAGAACCAATTGTGCCTGAAGGCAGCCCTCCTGCCAATGCGTCGAAATCAAGAGGAACGGTAAAGTCATCTCCATAAACGTTAAGTCCGTCATAGGCAGGATTCGAGCGATCGGCACCAGGTCTAAAAATGTCCTCCCTGCTATTAGCATGCCAGTCTTCCCCGCTTAGGTAAGAGAAGTTAGCCTTAATAGCAAATTTATCACTGAAGGCATGTGCAGCACGCACTCCAAAGTCGTAATAACTATTATCGCCTGCAGCTTCCTGGGAAGTAATCCCGGTTTTAAAATATGCGCTTATGCCCTGAAAGTCAAATGGGCTTTTACTTCTCATGAAAAGAATTCCGTTAAAGGCACCTGCCCCATAGAGTGCAGAAGATGCACCAGGAAGGATTTCCACGCTTTGCACTTCCAATTCGGACATCCCCACCAGGTTTCCCAGTACAAAGTTTAGCCCTGGGGCGGTATTATCCATCCCGTCTACCAATTGCATAAACCGCGTATTCGCAAAGGTTGCGAAACCACGGGTATTGACCGACTGGAAGGTTAAACTGTTGGTGTTGATATCAACCCCCTTGAGGTTTTGCAGCCCGTCATAGAAGGAGGCTGCCGTAGTATTTTTTATTTCCTTAAGACCAAATCGTTCAATAGATACCGGTGATTCAAAAACCCGTTCCGGCGTACGCGAAGCCCCGATAACTACCTCATCCAGGCTGGTGGCGCTAAAATCAAGCCCAATCCTCAAATCATCACTTGCTTCCGTAACAGCAACCGTTCGTGAGGCATAGCCAGTATAGGAAACCACGATATTAAAAGGAGTGGTTGATGGTGCTTGCAGCGTAAATTTTCCATCAAAATTAGTAGTTGTTCCCGTCGTGGTTCCTTCAACAAGGATAGTTGCTCCAATAAGTGGTTCACCTGTTTCGCTATCCACAACACTTCCGCCGATTTGCGTTTGAGAATACGCAAAAAACCCCATAAACAATAGGGTTCCTAGAATCAATCTTTTCATTCGTCTACTGAGTTAATTAGTTTAGTTTAACCAGCAAGATACTCATTTTTTTGCATGAGAATTGCAAATCCGCAAAAAGTAAGGGGTGTTGTTTCTAAATATACAATTTAAGTGCCTGAATAATTGGGACTTGATAATTAGGTGGGGGGGTGATGTTCAAACCAAAACACACCGCTTCTTACAGGGTAATTCCTGTAAGAAAAGTTGAAATGTTAAGTATTCTTATTCTACGGTAACCGACTTGGCCAGGTTTCTGGGTTGGTCTACATTACAACCCCGCATAACAGCAATATGGTAGGACAATAACTGTAAAGGGATGGTGGTCAATAATGGGCTCAGACTCTCAAAAGTCTCCGGGATCTCAATTACATGGTCTGCGAGTTCGCGAACTTGCTCATCGCCTTCTGTTACTATGGCAATAATCTTTCCGCTTCTGGATTTGATCTCCTGAATATTGCTTACCACCTTTTCATAATGACCTTTTCTGGTAGCAATCACGATTACAGGCATTTGCTCATCGATCAGGGCAATGGGACCGTGTTTCATTTCCGCAGCCGGATAGCCTTCTGCGTGGATATAACTGATCTCTTTGAGTTTTAATGCTCCCTCGAGTGCCACGGGGAAATTGTATCCCCTACCCAGGTATAAACAATTGTCAGAATCCTTGTAAGACTCAGCAATAATTTCCACCAGTGGGTTTCCTTCAAGGGTCTTTTCTACCTTGGAAGGAATACCTTCGAGCTCAATAAGGTATTGATGGAACTGCTCTTCAGAAAGTTCTCCTTTCTCCTTGGCAAGTTTTAAAGCAAGTAATGTCAGTACGGTAATCTGAGTGGTAAAGGCTTTTGTAGAAGCCACCCCTATTTCAGGGCCAGCATGGGTATAAGCACCGGCATGAGTTTCTCTGGCAATGGAAGATCCTACCACATTACACACCCCAAAAACAAAGGCACCGTTATCTTTTGCGAGTTTTATTGCAGCAAGGGTATCTGCCGTTTCACCGGACTGGGAAATCGCAATCACCACGTCATTTTCCGTAATTACAGGGTTTCTGTACCGGAATTCCGAAGCATATTCTACTTCGACCGGAATCCTGGCGAGATCTTCAAATATGTACTCGGCAACAAGGCCTGCATGCCATGAAGTTCCACAGGCAACAATAATAATACGGTTAGCATTGAGAAATCTTTCCAGATTCTGGTCCAAACCAGACATTTTAATAATCCCTTGATTTACAAGCATCCTCCCTCTGTAAGTATCCTGTATAGCTCTGGGCTGCTCGTAGATTTCTTTCAGCATGAAGTGGTCATACCCTCCTTTTTCGATCTCTTCAATATTCATTTGCAATTCCTGTATCATGGGATAGGTAATTGCATCATCCTGAATTTTTCGCAGTTTGATTTCTTTCCCAAGACGTACCACAGCCATCTCTCCATCCTCCAGATATACGGCATTCTTGGTAAATTCAATAAAAGGAGAAGCGTCCGATGCAATAAAGAATTCATCTTCGCCAACTCCAATCGCTAAGGGACTCCCTAGTCTTGCTACAACAATTTCGTCTGGCTTTTGCTTGTCAAATACAGCAATTGCATAAGCTCCAACAACCTGGTTAAGGGCCATTTGAACAGCCTTGCCCAACTTTACCCCTTCTTGTTTTTTTACTTCCTCTATCAGGTTAACCAATACCTCGGTATCAGTATCCGAATCGAAGTGATAACCCCTGTTCGTAAGCTCCTGCTTAATAGATCCGTAATTCTCAATTATTCCGTTGTGGATAATTACCAGGTCTCCGGAATTAGAGTAATGCGGGTGAGAATTTACATCATTAGGTACTCCGTGAGTTGCCCATCTTGTATGGCCAATTCCAAGGTATCCGGCAAGGGATATGGTATTTTCAGAAATATTCTTGAGATCCTCAACCTTCCCTTTTGTTTTGGACATATTTATCTCACTACCGTCATAAAGAGCGATCCCGGCACTATCATAGCCCCGGTATTCAAGTCTTTGTAATCCCTTAATTATAATAGGATATGCATCTCTATGACCAATATAACCAACTATGCCACACATATGTTTTCAGATTATTTACTTGATAAAGTTACTGTTTGAATACATTCCCTGCCAATATATCGTTCAGATAACGCAAATCTTCTACGATTGGTATCCATGTTCCGATTTAGTTGGTCTCAGTGTAGAAAATTTCGAGTTTTAACTTACGATCTTCTGTTTCCGGAACATTACTCCCAATTAAGATTGTTCCCAGCGGACTGATATTACTACTTACAGGAATTCTTTTCTCTACCATTCCCGGGAGGATGGTGTTTGAAGTGCCTGTAAATCGAATATCCGAAGTCATCATCAAACCAAGAGTTGCATTTGTAGAGTCGCGTACAATTATATTATTAAGGTATTCGGTAATGCGAACCGTATATTTTAGGCCCTTATCATCTTCCTCTTCAAGGAAACCATCGTAGGTCAGATACAGTCCAAAAGCCGACTGAGATACCGAATTTTCCGTTTGCTCATTGAAAAGGGGTTGATTTGTCTCGGCATTATACAAGTAGAGCCTTGGTGGTTCAGGAACACCCCCTACATTATCCAGGGCCTCCCGGTCTACATAAAAAACAAGATTAGCTTCATTGATCACCCAATTGTTGGCCTTAATCTGATTAATGGCGTCTTCCCCATTATTTTCATCAAATAGCCTGACCTCAGCATAAGACCCCCCTCCTGCTTTGAGGTAAATTCTGGAAGCGTTTTGCCCGGAGTCCATCTCATCAAGGATGTTTGGCGGGAAAGGTTCATTAACAAGCGTATTGACGGCATTGCCATTGATTGGAGTAAAATTGGTGCCCCCGGTTATCAGGCCTAACTCATAAGTCCTCTCCTCGCGTGCAATTTCACCGTCATTAACAACGTCATACTCATATTCTATGGTTATACGTGCATTGGTAAAGTTTAAAAGGAGCATGATGTCATCATCGGTACCAATTGAGAAATTAAACCCCCTAATAAAGTCATTGAAATTAGAGCTACTTACCAATTCAGGTTGCCCCTCTTTATCAATTATATTTTCTTGAAAAAAATCAGGATCAAGAGAAACCTGTACTCCTGGTTGCAGGCGTTCATCTACTAATTCGGATTCATTCACATCCGTGGTTTCGGGGTCATCTTCCTGAAAGGTGATAAATTCCTCGTCACTTATCTGTACCTGTCCTTCAAATAACACTTCAGAAACAAAAGTTGGGGCAAATTCCTGACTAGAATAGTATTCCTGAGCCTCCAAAAAACCGAAATCCGGGTCAAGGTCTCTAAGGAAATAGGTAGATCTTTCAATTTTTAGGGTAAACGGTGTTGAGCGGTCTCCATAGATGCTGTCGAGATCTACCTTTCTTGGAAATACGTTTGCCAGGGTTTGTTCATCCACGTCGTCGAGTATACCATCACCATCGGTATCATCGTCTAATGGATTAAGACCTGCAATGCGTTCCTGGTTATCTGTTAAGCCGTCACCATCAGAATCACTATTAGGATCATTAGGATCCTCATCAAATATGTTGGGTACCCCATCCTGGTCTAAATCAGAATTGCTGTTCTGTAAATAGGGGATATAGAAAGTAACCGCTGTTACGGTTTCATTCTCTGGAATTGCGGGAATTGCATCGTCCGGATTAGGGTTGTCCTCTGATGACTGACTATATTCTCCAAATATGGGGTTGCCACTAGCTAAGGAGACCTGTGAATTAACACTGGCTGAAGTCTTACCATAAATTGGATCATTGTAATTTCCCAGCTGATAGATAGGCAACTTATTGGTTGGGATTGCTTCGATCTTTTTATTATAGGCAAAAACATCAAAAACAGCTTTGTCAGTAACAAACGGTTCTCCGCCAATAACTCCTTCCCCCGGGGTTATCAGATCCTCTTCACATGCTAAAAAGACCAATAAGAAAACCCCTCCGATTAAGGTAAGCACATTCTTTCTCATACTCAATCGCTTCAATGCTAATTTAATACTTCTGTAGTGTAAAACTGCGTATAAGCCTCTTCAAATTCCTGTATTGAAACGTACGGTAAGGTGGGTATTTGTAGCTTTTCCACATGAGCCATTACTTCTTCAGGAATTTCTTCTGAGGCTAAAATAACGGCATCGGAGTAATCGACTGCTACTTTTAACAAATTATTATAGGAAGCCTTTTCCAAAGTGGCAAGGCTTTCTGCGTCAATGCCGTCATATGCTATTTTACTTTGCATACTTGCATCAAGTTCTCCTTCAAAACCCCTTCCATAAATGGAAGTTACAATTTTGCTATCTGCAAAGATGGGCTCATCCGAATAGAACTTCCGCAGATAGAGGGGTAAAAGAGAAGCCATCCAGCCATGAACATGTATAATATCCGGAGACCAATTGAGCTTCTTAACAGTTTCCACCACTCCTTTGGCAAAGAAAATGGCTCTTTCGTCATTATCAGGAAATAAATTGCCCTCCGCATCTGTGAATGTAGCTTTACGCTTAAAATATTCCTCGTTATCGATAAAATAAACCTGGATTCTCTCCCTGGGTATAGAGGCCACCTTTATTATTAGGGGCATATCCAGGTCATTGATAACCAAATTCATTCCAGATAAGCGAATTACTTCGTGGAGTTGGTGCCTGCGTTCATTAATGTTTCCATACCTCGGCATAAAAATCCGAATCTGGCCCCCGCTGCTGTTAACCATCCTTGGGGCTTCATAAGACATTAAAGAAACTTCATTCTCGGGTAAATAGGGTACTAATTCAGAAGATACAAACAATATCTTTTTACCATTCATACAAGTAGTATTTCGGTTATCGAAGAAACGTAGCTGCAAAATTACAAAAATTATGTAGAATACCTGTAATTATAGTAAGTTTGCACGCCCTTAACTGGAGATATGACTGCGATTTATACTCGTGCTGAACTTCGAAACTTCCTCGAGGCCGAAAAGGCTCAAAGTAGGCAGATAGGATTAGTACCCACTATGGGAGCCCTGCACCAGGGTCACCTGAGCCTTGTTGAAAAGGCTATTCAGGAGAATGATCGTGTTATTGTAAGCATATTTGTTAACCCTACTCAATTTAATAACCAGGATGACCTGGATACATATCCCCAAAACCTGGAAGCCGATCTGGACCTATTAAAACCATTCCTTCCCAAAGTTGTGGTTTTTGCCCCTTCGATTGAGGAAATGTATACCGATCGGGTAAAAGCTGAGAATTATGACCTGGGCGGTCTAGATCATGTAATGGAAGGGGCTCACCGTAAAGGCCATTTTGAAGGGGTAGCAACCATTGTGGAAACATTACTCAGAACCACCTCCCCAGACAGGGCCTATTTTGGAGAAAAGGATTACCAGCAATTACTAATTATTAAAAAACTCATTAGAGATAAAGGGCTGGATGTAACTATCTGTCACTGCCCTATTGTCAGAGAACCCAATGGACTGGCGATGAGTTCCCGTAATTCACGCCTGCCAAAACGACTTAGAGAGCGGGCCGGAATCATTTTCAATACGCTACAGTCTGCCAAGAAGCAATTTGGCACAAAAAGTGTAACTAATATTGAGGAATGGGTGGAGGAGGTTTTTAGAAATGAGCCGGATTTTGAACTGGAATATTTTTCCATATCCGACGCCAATACCCTGATTCCCGTTGATCAAAAACATATAAATAAAGAATACAGGGCTTTTATAGCCGTTTATGCCGGAGATACCAGGCTAATCGATAACCTTGCCCTGAATTGATTAATTTTGTCCGATGCAAGTAGAAGTTGTTAAATCGAAAATACACCGGGTCCGCGTTACAGGAGCGGATCTCAACTATATTGGAAGTATCACTATTGATGAAGACCTTATGGATGCTGCTAACATCATAAGAGGTGAAAAAATTCAGGTAGTTAATAACAATAATGGCGAACGACTGGAAACCTATGTTATTCCAGGACCAAGGGGAAGTGGTGAGTTAACCTTAAATGGAGCCGCTGCCAGAAAAGTTGCAGTGGGAGACATACTCATCCTTATTACGTATGCCCGGATGGATATTGAAGAAGCCAGATCCTTCAATCCGGCCCTTGTCTTCCCCAATGAAGAGACCAATCTTTTACAATAATTTTGAACAAAAACCTGGTCAGACTTCTTAAAACCATTCTCCCAATAGGCTTTGGCCTTTTTTTGGTCTGGTACTCTTACGCCGTTACCTCAGAAGAAGATCGCAGACAAATCATTAAATATATTGGTGAGGCAGACCTTTTGTGGGTGAGCTTATCCATAATCATCGGCATACTCAGCCATATATCCCGTGCTGTGCGATGGAATTACCTCTTGGCTCCTCTGGGGTATAAGCCAAAAATTATCAATAATATCCTGATAATACTTATGGCGTATTTCACTAATCTGGGAATTCCCAGATCCGGGGAAGTCCTAAGAGCAACAGCCCTGGCAAGTTATGAAAACGTGCCTTTTCAAAAGGGATTTGGAACCATAGTGACGGAAAGGGTTATAGACCTGCTCATGCTGTTTTTGGTAATATCTTTTGCCTTATTTTCTCAAACCGATATTATTATGGGCTATTTGAAAGATCATGGCCTTGGAATGGGTACCACTCTGGCTGTTGTGGGGGTGGGTATACTGGGCATGTTTATCTTCCTGGCCTTTATGAGAAGATCCTCCTCTCGATTAGCCATCAAGCTCAAGGATTTTGTAAAGGGCTTACTCGATGGGGTATTGAGTATTTTTAAAATGGAAAAAAAGTGGCCCTTTGTCTTTCATACCCTTTTTATTTGGGCTGCTTATGTCTTTATGTTTTGGGTGATCAAATTTACGGTCGCAGAAACCGTTTCCCTCAGCTTCGGAGAATTGCTGGTGGCTTTTGTAGCCGGGGCGTTTGCGATGTCTACGACCAATGGCGGTATCGGATTGTATCCTATTGCTGTCAGCGCTTCCCTGGGTATTTTTGGCGTCAGTTCCGTTGGCGGAGATGCTTTTGGCTGGATCATGTGGATTGCCCAAACCTTGATGATCGTTGTTTTTGGCGCAATATCCTTCCTGATCATACCGTTATTGAACAGGAACAGATAATCGATACTGTCCTTCTAAAAGCAACCCATGAAACGAATTTTATTGTCCCTGGCATTTGCCATTAGCTTCCTGGGGCTCAAGGCCCAGGTTACTCAGGAAATATTTGAATCCTTTAAACTTCAGGAAAGACGTAATATTCAATACTATATCCCGGAAGACTATGATCCGGGGAAGAAATACCCGCTGGTTATTGTACTGGACGGAGACTACCTGTTTGACCTGGTAGTCGCAAATTCAAAATTTTACAGCAAATTTCAGGGCATGCCCGAAACGATTATACTGGGCGTAGGACAACAGCCGGATAATCTAAGGTGGGAAGACTGTGCTTTTGATGAGCGCAATGGTTTGCCAGGTGAAAAAGGGCCTCAATTCTATGAATTCCTTGGGATGGAAGTCATCCCATTTCTCGAGACTACCTATAGCACAGCCCCTTTCAAAATTTTTGTGGGCTACGACATTACAGCCAATTTTGGTAACTATTTCCTGTTTAAAGATAGATCGCTGTTCAATGCTTATATCAGCATATCCCCATTCCTGGCTCCTGATATGGCAAGTCGCGTCCCTGAACGCCTGAACATACTTCAACAGCAGATCTACTATCATTTAATAGTTCCTACAGGAACTGGAGATAATTGGAATGCCACCTTGCAATTAGACAGGGGGTTAAAGAGCCTGGAAAAGGAAAATATTCAATATTTCTATGATGAATACAAGGACGCTGATGACACCTCAGTAATCACTTATGGCCTGGGTAAGGCATGGGACAGGACATTTGGTCTTTTTAAACCCATTACCCCACAGGAATACAAGACACAAATCCTGACTTCGGAAGGTCCTGTCTTTGATTATCTTAAAAAGAAATACGACAAAATTGAATCCCTATTTGGTTTTCAAAAACAGGTTGAACTAAATGACATTATGGCCATATACGCCGGTTGTCGAAAAAAAGACGATTTTGAATCCCTCAAACCCCTAGCTGAATTGTGTAAATCGGCTTTTCCCGAAACCATGCTGGGCTATTATTTTGAAGGGGAGTACTACGAAGAGATCGGGGAACCTAAAAAGGCACTGAGAACCTTTGAGAAGGCCTTTGGCATGCAGGAAATTGATTTCCTGACCAAGGACATGGCCCTCGAGAAAATGGAAGCTCTCAAAGCCGATTTCGGATACTAGCATCTACATGTAAATAGTAAGGCCAATACCGGGAAAGTATCCGGTAGGTTTTTGTTTTTCCTGCAGGACACGATATCTTTAGGGTCTTGCTCACCAACAGGGAACCATGGCCAAAACAAAAACAGCATTTTTCTGCCAGAACTGCGGCACACAATACGCCAAATGGATTGGCCAGTGTTCCGCTTGTAAAGGGTGGAACACCATTGTAGAAGAGGTTATCCAAAAAGAATCTACTTCCTGGAAATCCAATCAGGGAGATTCCCGTACTGCAAAGCCTCGCAGAATCAAAGACATTAGCCTGGATAAAGAAACACGCTTAGACCTGTGGGATGCAGAGTTTAATCGGGTACTGGGTGGGGGGCTAGTACCTGGTTCGCTTGTGTTACTTGGTGGCGAACCCGGTATTGGAAAGAGCACCCTGGTCTTACAAACCGTCTTAAAACTCCCCATAAAATCCCTGTATGTATCCGGAGAAGAAAGTGAGAAGCAGATTAAAATGCGGGCAGAAAGGATCCTGAAAGGAAATGAAAATTGCTTTATTCTAACCGAAACCAAGACCCAGAACATATTCCGGCAGCTGGAAGCCATGGAACCAGAGCTGCTTGTAATCGATTCCATTCAAACCTTACATACTGATCACATCGAATCTGCCGCTGGCAGTATTTCGCAAATTCGGGAATGTACGGCAGAGCTGATCCGTTTTGCAAAAGAAACACATACCCCAGTAATTTTAATTGGTCACATAACAAAAGAAGGACAAATTGCAGGCCCTAAGATTCTGGAACATATGGTAGATACCGTTTTACAATTTGAGGGCGACCGGCATTATGTATATCGTATCCTGAGGGCATTGAAAAACCGCTTCGGTTCCACCTCGGAACTTGGTATTTACGAAATGCAGGAAAAAGGACTCAGAGAGGTCAGTAACCCTTCGGAAGTTCTCATATCCGGTAACCGTGACGGTCTGAGCGGCACGGCGATTGCCGCCACACTAGAAGGAATGCGACCGCTTATGATTGAAGTTCAGGCCCTTGTGAGCACCGCAGTTTATGGCACCCCGCAGCGTTCCGCAACCGGTTACAATGCCAAAAGACTCAATATGCTATTGGCCGTATTAGAGAAAAGAGCTGGATTCAGGCTGGGAGCCAAGGATGTATTTCTGAACATAACTGGCGGAATAAGTATTGACGATCCTGCATTGGATTTGGCAGTTGTGGCAGCGATTTTATCCAGCAATGCCGACGTGGCGATACAGAAAGACTGGTGTTTTGCAGCTGAGATTGGGCTGGCAGGGGAAATCCGACCTGTCCAACGAATAGAACAGCGGATTCAGGAGGCTGAAAAATTAGGATTCTCACAAATATTTATTTCAAAACACAATAAACTCAGTGGAAGAAAGGGAGGTATTGAACCCATCCTGGTATCGAGGATGGAAGAGGTTGTACAATTCCTGCTTCCCTGAAATGGACAATTTCGCTATATTTAGTAATTACTCAAAAACACTTTCCTATGAATAGATTGACTATTTGGTTTATGGCATTCGCCTTCCTGATATCCTGTAAACCTCAAGCAGAAAAGCAGCAAGAAAATACCAGTCAGGATTACTGGAGTTTTGAAAACCGGGACGACCAGTTTACGGGTGGTATCAAGATGATCCCGATAAAAACAGAAAAAGGAGAGTTTAAGGTTTGGACCAAACGGGTGGGCAACAACCCTACCAAAAAAGTACTTTTCCTGCATGGAGGACCTGGAATGACACATGAAGCATTTGAATGCGTTGATGGATATTTTCCTCAGGAAGGAATAGAATATATCTACTATGACCAGCTGGGATCTTACTACAGTGATCAGCCAGACGACCTAAGCTTGTGGACAACCGAAAGATTTGTTGAAGAAGTAGAACAGGTAAGGCTGGCCCTTGGTTTGGATAGTTCTAATTTTTATCTGCTCGGGCAGTCCTGGGGCGGAATCCTGGCTATGGAATATGCCTTAAAATATCAGGAGAACCTCAAAGGGCTCATGATCTCCAATATGATGAGCAGTATCCCGGAATACAATGCCTATGCACAGGAGGTACTTGGGCCACAGATGGACCCTGAGGTCTACAAAGAAATTAAAGCTATGGAAGAGGCCGAAGATTTTAGTAATCCTCGCTATGGAGAACTACTCTTTAACCACTATTACACCGAACATGTACTCAGAAAACCTGCGGAAGAATGGCCTGAGGCTGTAATGCGCACCTTAAATCATGCCAACAATCAGGTCTATGTCCATATGCAGGGATATAGCGAATTTGGAATCACTGGAGATGCAACGTTAAAAGAATGGGATGTCAGGGATCGCCTGAAAGAGTTGAAAGTACCTACCCTGGTAATTGGTGCACAGTACGATACTATGGATCCCAAACATATGGAATGGATGGCTGGGGAAGTGCAAAATGGACGTTATCTATACTGCCCCAATGGTAGTCACCTATCACAATACGATGATCAAAAGAATTATTTTTCTGGCGTAATTGACTTTGTGAATGACGTAGCCGACGGCAGCTTCTGATCTAGGGTGCGGGATCAGGAACTTCTTTATGGATTTTTTCTATCCCTTTCAGCACTTCATCACTTAATTGAACATCCATACTGCCTATATTTTCCTTTAGCTGTTCCATTGAAGTAGCGCCAATTATATTGCTGGTTAGGAAAGGGCGTGTATTGACAAATGCCAGGGCCATTTGTGCAAGGGACAGGCCATGGCTTTCGGCAAGATCAAAATATTTTTGAGTTGCTTTTACGGCTTGTTCATTAATATAACGACCATAATTAGGAAAAAGGGTGATACGCGCCTTTGGGGGCTTTTTCCCGCCCAGATATTTACCACTTAACACGCCAAATCCAAGGGGTGAATAGGCCAGTAAACCAATTTGTTCGCGCATGGAGATTTCGGAAAGTCCAACCTCGAATAAGCGGTTTAGCAGACTGTATGGGTTTTGAATTGTAATCATCCTGGGAAGGGATTGATGTACTTTGCTCTCTTCCAGAAAACGCATGGTTCCCCAGGGGGCTTCATTGGAAAGTCCAACCTTCCGGATCTTACCCGCTTTGATCAAATCACGCAATGTTTCCAGCACCTGGTGGATATTGTCCTGCCAAAAGTCTTTCAAGTCCGGGTTATACCCACGTTGTCCAAAAAAGTTGGTGTTGCGCTCCGGCCAGTGTAACTGATACAAATCAATGTAATCTGTTTGTAAGCGCTGCAGGCTACCATCCACGGCTTCAATAATAGAATCACGACTGAATCCAGTATTTCGAATAAACTTGGTAAATTCTGCTCTACCTGCAATCTTGGAAGCCAGCACAATGTCTTTTCGTTTTCCGGTTTTCTTAAACCAGTTCCCAATAATGATTTCGGTATGAGCAAACCGATCCGGATGAGCAGGAATGGGATATAGCTCTGCCGTATCAAAAAAGTTGATGCCCTGCTCCACAGCATAATCCATTTGGGCAAAACCTTCTTCCTCTGTGTTTTGACGACCCCAGGTCATAGTGCCCAGGCATATCTTACTCACTTCAATGTCGGTATGGGGTAAAGTAGTATAAATCATAGATGGCTCCAGAATATGGTGGCAAAGGTATAAATTACTTCAGGCTGGATTGTGCTAAGTGCTTTTACTTATTCCAGTTCCAGCAAAATAGGGCAGTGATCACTATGGACCGCCTCATTTAGGATTACAGAACGTTTTAATTTGGATTCTAGTGTACTACTTACCATACCGTAGTCGAGTCGCCAACCCTTATTATTAGCACGGGAATTGGCCCGGTAACTCCACCAGGTATAATTGTGTGGTTCCTTGTTGAAAAATCGAAAGCTATCTATAAAACCGCTGTCGATAAAGTTGCCGATCCATTCTCGCTCCACCGGCAGGAATCCCGAAACATTCTTATTCCGTACCGGGTCGTGAATATCAATCGCTTCATGACAGATGTTGTAATCTCCGCAAATAACAAGATTGGGGCTCTTTTTTTTAAGCTGATTTATATAATCCTGAAAATCGTCCATATACTGCAGTTTATGATCCAGACGAGCCAGGTTAGTTCCTGAAGGCAAATAAAGACTCATTACTGAAACACCATTGAAATCGGCCCGCAGGTTTCTTCCCTCAAAATCCATATAGTCGATTTCCGTGCCGTAGACCACTTTGTCTGGTTCTGTTTTGGATAATATCGCCACTCCACTGTACCCCTTTTTTTGGGCACTAAACCAGTAATTGTAGCGATAACCCGCCTGATGGAAAAGCTCAAGTTCCAACTGGGATTCCAGAGCTTTTATTTCCTGGAGGCAAACAACATCCGGATCAACCAGCTGTAACCAGCTCAGGAATCCTTTATTGATTGCGGCCCGGATTCCATTTACGTTGTAGGAGACTATTTTCAAGGTTTTAGTTTTGCCGCAAAATTAAAGATTGTACAGATTATACACTCCTCCTTATGTGGAATTCTTGATATGGTTAAAAACCTATATGAAAGGCTATGGCTTTTTGTTTTCCAATAAGTTGAATTACCTTTAATAATAAATACCTGGAGATGAAGCATGTTCTGCTGTACTTATGTGTATTCCTTTTCGGATTGTCGCTTTCTGCTCAGGCTTATCCCCTGCTAACAGAGGATCATGAGGTAAAATTCAATATTGGTTTGTTTCTTGCAACCACAACCGTAGATATGTCCTATGAATACTACCTCAGTGAGGATACAAGTATCGGAGGTACAGTTTATTTTGATAATGAAAGCACTGACTTTAACGGAGACTTTGGAATAGGCGCCAATTTCAGGGCTTATTTTGGTTATCGGCCCAGAAGTGGGTTTTTTGCCGAAGCATTTGGCCTGTATTATACGGGCGAAGAAGAACTTGAATCTCCTGGATTGAGATCGACAGCAGATTACAACAGCATGGCATTAGGCCTTGGTCTGGGTAATAAATGGGTGACCAGAAGCCAGCGGTTTTCACTGGAAATATTCGGAGGATTCGGAAGGAATATCAACCCGGAGGATTTTCAGGATAGTTTTATGTATCGGGGAGGACTGGCTATAGGATTTAGGTTTTAATGGTTACTTTAGCTGCCATAATTTCCGAATATGGCCCTGCGTTTGCTCTCCCTTTTTTTTCTAATTGGTTTAATCAAAGTATACGGTCAGGAACAGGTTCGTGATTCAGTCACTCAGCTGGAGGAAGTGATCCTTTATGACCCCATCAAGCAAAATACCTCCCTGGGAATTACTCCCTCTTCGATAATCCGGGAGAAGGCATTCCAAAACCATAGTCCTATTGATCTGCAGTCCTCTATCAATCAGATATCTGGAGTCTATGTTTTGTCAGGAGCCTTAAATACAAATCGTATAACGATAAGGGGGGTAGGTGCACGGACACCTTTTGGCACAGATAAGCTTCGCCTTTATTTCAATGAGATTCCCGTTACCAACGGAACAGGTTCTTCCACCATGGAAGCCTTTGACCTGGAAAACCTCACTTCCATTGAGGTAATTAAAGGTCCTAAAGGAACCGCTTATGCCTCTAATCTTGGCGGCGCCATACTCCTGAATACGCTAACATCAGAAAATCAAGAGACCCAACTGCACACCAGCTTTACTTTGGGGAGCTATAACCTGCAAAAAAACAACACGCTTTTTTCACTTGCTGATGATGATTGGATTCTGGATTTAAATTACAACCGACTCAGAACCGATGGCTACAGGGAAAATAACACCTTCGAAAGAGATGGTTTGCTATTGAATACCGGATATAAATTCAACCCGGATAGCCAGCTCACACTATTATTCAATTATATCGATTATACGGCCCAAATCCCAAGTTCCCTTGGAGCTACCGCTTTTGCCGAAGATCCAACTCAGGCTGCATTTACCTGGGGTCAGGCACAGGGTTTTGAAGCTAACCGCTATACCCTCCTTGGATTATCATATTCCAACAAGATCACCAATAATCTCAAATACACCAACAGTATTTTTTATTCCTACCTGGATCATTATGAACCCAGGCCCTTTAATATCCTCGATGAATTTACAAACGGGTATGGATTCCGGTCTGTATTTTCAGGAAACTGGGGTAAAGGATCCCAAATGACCTACACCGTTGGTGCTGAACTGTACAAAGACGAATACAATTGGAGCACCTATGAAAACTTATACCGGGATAACAATGGAGAAGGAAGTCTCCAGGGAGACCAAATAAGCGATAATAAGGAATTTAGACGCCAGTTCAATGCCTTCTCTACCCTTAATATTCCCTTTTCTGAAGCCTTCACCGCCCAATTTGGGATGGGCATTAACAAGACCGTATATGATTTTCGGGATTTGTTCAATACGGGGGCTGAAAACAGGAGTGCAAGACGCAACTTTGACCTTATTGCCCTGCCCAGCCTGGACCTGCAATACAGGTTTAGCAATGGTAATAGTCTCTATGCAAACATTAGCCGGGGGTTCTCCAATCCAAGCCTTGAAGAGACCCTGACACCCGAAGGAGTTATCAATCCGGAAATTCAACAGGAAACGGGAATGAATTACGAAGTGGGAACCAAGCTGCGCAGCACAAATGGAAAATTCTGGATGACAGCTTCCCTATACCGAATGAATATCGAAAACCTCCTTGTAGCCGAACGCGTCGGGGATGATCAGTTCATAGGAAGGAACGCAGGGGAAACTCGACATCAGGGGCTGGAACTGGATTTGAACTTATTACTCAATATAACCAACCGTCTGGATTTCATTCCCTTTCTGAGTTATTCCCTGAGTGACCACAGTTTTGTCGAGTTTTTGGATGCAGGTGAGGATTATTCCGGCAACCCACTTACCGGTGTGCCCCGGCACCGAGCTAACTTTGGACTTCGCATAAAGAATGACCAGGGATTCTTTTGGAACAATACTTTTCAATATGTAGATGAAATCCCGTTGCGAGATGACAATTCACTGTCCAGCGACTCCTTCGTGGTATACAACACAAGAATAGGTATACAACAAAAACTAGGCAACAAACTCAATATTAATTTGAATGTTGGGGTAAACAATGTATTTAATGAGCGCTACGCACAGTCTGTCCTGATCAATGCAGTAAGTTTTGGAGGTAATGAACCCAGGTACTACTATCCCGGAAATGATCGCAATTTCTACGCCAATGTTCGCCTGGTGTATCCCCTTTAAGCTGTGTCCATTTTATGCAGCCAGTGCTTCATATCTACTTCGGACTTAATTATTGAAGTCAGTTCAGCAATAGCAACACGTTTTTGTTCCATGGAATCGCGATAGCGCACCGTAACTGTATTGTCCTGCAGCGTATCGTGATCCACAGTAATACAAAGAGGGGTGCCTACGGCATCCTGCCGACGATACCTTCGGCCTACAGCGTCTTTTTCGTCATAGCTTATGTTGAATTCCCATCTCAGGTCCTCAACTATTTTTTTTGCTATTTCCGGCAATCCGTCCTTTTTTACAAGGGGAAGCACTGCTGCTTTGACTGGCGCCAGAACCGCAGGTATTCTCAATACTACCCTGGTACTGTTATTTTCCAGTGTCTCTTCCTCGTAAGCATGAGAAAGAACTGCAAGGAACATCCTATCAAGGCCTATAGAGGTTTCCACTACATAAGGAACGTAGCTTTTGTTCTGCTCGGGATCGAAATACTGGAGCTTTTTTCCTGAATATTTTTCGTGGTTGGCGAGATCAAAATCAGTTCTTGAGTGAATTCCCTCAAGTTCCTTAAATCCAAAAGGAAAACGGAATTCGATATCTGCGGCTGCATCGGCATAATGAGCAAGCTTTTCGTGGTCGTGGAAGCGGTAATTCTCTTCACCCATTCCCAGGGAGAGGTGCCATTTCATACGGTTCTCTTTCCATTTTTTATACCATTCCTGCTGGGTTCCCGGTGCAATAAAGAACTGCATTTCCATCTGCTCAAATTCCCGCATTCTGAAAATAAACTGCCGGGCAACAATTTCATTCCTAAAGGCCTTACCCACCTGGGCAATTCCGAATGGGATTTTCATTCGTCCGGATTTTTGAACATTCAAAAAGTTCACGAAAATACCCTGCGCCGTCTCCGGTCTTAGGTACAGATCCATGGCACTATCCGCGGTTGCCCCCAGTTTGGTCCCGAACATGAGGTTAAATTGCTTAACATCGGTCCAGTTTCTGGAACCTGAAAGCGGACAAACGATACCGAGCTCTTCAATGAGGTTCTTAACATCTTCGAGGTCTTCATTTTCAAGGGATTTGCCCATTCTTTTTAAAATGGCCTCTGCCTTTTCCTGATATTCCAATACCCGTTGATTGGTACCAAGAAATTGTTCTTTGTCAAAGGCTTCCCCAAACCTTTTGGCAGCTTTCTTGACTTCCTTTTCGATCTTAGCTTCAATCTTGGCAACATGATCCTCTATCAGTACATCTGCCCGATACCTTTTTTTGGAATCCTTATTGTCTATCAAGGGATCATTGAAGGCGTCTACGTGACCTGATGCTTTCCAGGTAGTAGGGTGCATAAAAATAGCCGCATCAATCCCAACAATATTCTGATTGAGCTGCACCATGGCCTTCCACCAATATTCCCGTATGTTCTTCTTAAGCTCTGCCCCGTTCTGGGCATAGTCGTATACGGCGCTGAGACCATCATATATCTCACTGGATTGTACAACAAAACCGTACTCCTTAGCGTGAGAAATTACCTTTTTAAATACCTCTTCTTGATTTGCCATTGGGCAAAAATAGAATATTAGGGAAAAAGAGAATGAATTATTTCAATTGAAATTCAGCGGAAGACAATAATTTCTGGTCCTCAAAAACATTCAAAGTATAGATGCCTGGTGCCAGGGAACCTTCAGGAATGGTGATAAAATCGCATACGCTCATTTCCTCACCTAGATAAATGATTGGGACCCTCTTGCTATAGATATTGCCACTTACAGAAATGGTATTAGCATTATCCTCAATGACCCGCATGTTTGGCCCCAGGAATTGGAAATAAATGACCTTATCCGTAGTCCCTGAACTTGGATCTGCCTGAATGGTAACACATCCCCTGAGCTTTTCAATGGTTGATGCTTTATTTGTTCTGATGGGACGTGGACCACGCAATCGGAAGCCGCTTCCCTCCGTATTGTCCATTTTGAGATAACTCTTGATCTTAAGTTCGTTGCTTAATTCCTTATTTTTCTCGCGTAACAATGCCTCTGCCTCTGCCAATGAACTGCTTTCTCCTCTCAACTCCTCGATCAGTTTACGCGCATCATCGTATTTCTGGGTAAGCTGATTGTTGGAGTAACGGAAGAAATTATTTTTCAGCTTGATGGAATCGTATTTTGCTTCCAAAATGCGGAGTTCTTTGCGATATTCCCTGAGTTTATTTACAGTGAAGTTCAGTCTTCCCACGGAATCAATAAGTTGCTGGACCCTGAATCGACTGTCTTGTAGTTCTATCTCATTCACTTCGTTTAGTGCCGAGAGTCTGTCTACTTCAGTCTTCATCAAAGTAAGATCTTTTACCAACAGGGACTTTTCCTCTTCCAGGTAACCTATTCGGGTACTTGACTGGGCATAGCTATAATAGAACGCAATCAAGATCCCCAGGATAACAGCTACTAATGCTGCCAGGATAATCTTGTAGTTGAATTTGTTTTCTTGATTGTCCATTAAAATAGGCTAAGTAATAACGCGGAAAACCTTAAAAAATTTGATCATCTCGAAGCTATCAAATATAGCAAATGATATCAACAGGGTGCTGATGCCCCACTTGTGTTTTGGATGTATGGTTCGATTATCTCGAGGAGAACAAATCCTATGTACCGTTTGTCGAAACCATTTACCACTTACCGAATACGATTTTGAACAGGAAAATGCCGTTAATCGGATATTTTATGGAAGAACCCCTATCCATAAAGCCTCAGCCATGCTTTTTTACAACCAGGAAGGGATCGTGAAAAACCTGATCCATGCCCTGAAATACAAGGGGCAGGAACAGGTAGGAGAATTTCTGGGCGACTGGTTCGGCGAATCGCTTAAAAATGGCATTCCCCAAGCTACTTTTGACTATATAATTCCCGTTCCGCTACATCCGAAAAAACTGAGGAAAAGGGGTTATAATCAGGTCGAGGGGTTTGGAAAAAAACTAGCCCACCACTTGCAGGCAGAATATCGTAACGACCTGCTCATTAAAACTGCAAATACACGCACCCAAACCCGGAAAAACCGACTCTATCGCTGGATGGGAAGTCGGGCCCTCTACAAACTAAGACATCCACTTGTATTGGATAACAAAAATGTGCTGCTTGTGGATGATGTTATTACTACAGGAAGTACGTTGGAGGCCTGTTCGGAAGCCTTACACAAAGTCAAGAATATTGCGGTTTCTGTGGCCACCATGGCCGTAGTTCCTTAATTTTAGTTTTCTGCAAATTAATCGTTTCTTTGTCCTATAGCATATCCCTATGGTTTTCCTGCGACGGTTATTGGCTGCCGCCTTCTTATTCCTCATCCTCTTGACAGGCTGGCAATGTGCCAAGCGGGGAAGTCCTTCTGGTGGCCCTAAAGACATAACTCCTCCGGAACTCCTCCGTAGTGACCCGGAAAACCTATCAATAGAATTTGATGCCAGGAAAATCCGTTTGTTTTTCGATGAGTACATCAAATTAAATGACATTCAAAACCAGCTGATCATCTCTCCTCCTTTGAAAAATCAGCCTGATATATCACCCCAGGGAGTGGCTAGTAAGAGCATTGAGATAACTATAAAAGACACTTTGCTCGAGAACACTACCTACACGCTCAATTTTGGTCAGAGCATTCAAGATAACAATGAAGGCAATCCTAACAGTTTTCTGAGTTATGTCTTTTCAACGGGCGATTATATAGACTCATTGACGGTCAAGGGCGAAGTTCGGGATGCGTTCAATCAAAAAGCCGACGAGTTTATAAGTGTTATGCTTTACAGATTGGATACCACTTACACGGATTCCACCATTTACAAACAGCCCCCTTATTACCTGACCAACACCCTGGATAGCGCCACTACTTTTGAACTGCAAAACCTGAAGGAAGGTAAATACCTGATCCGTGCCATTAAAGACGAAGGGAAAAACAATCTTTTCGACCCAAAAACAGATAAAATCGCATTTTTAAAGGACACCCTGGAGTTGCCCACTGATACTACATTTGTACTCACCCTATTTAAAGAGATCCCATACTACAGCGCTGTTACCCCTTCTCTGGTATCCGGGAACAGGATCGTATTTGGTTTTTCAGGTCCTCCGGATCACGTCAACATCACACCCCTGAGTACTATTCCAGATACCGTAAGGACCTTGGTATATCCGGAACCCGACAAGGATACACTGAACTATTGGTTTACTCCTTTTGAAAGAGATTCTCTGGTCTTTGAAATCTATCAGGATCAACTGGATATACGAGATACTTTTACCGTAAAAACGCGCTCCCTCGCCCTGGATTCGCTGGTAATTACGGCAAGCCACCGTGGGAAAATCAACTTTGAAGATGACTACACCCTTAGTGCCAACATCCCTTTAATGGCACTGGATACTGCAAAATTTTCCATTATGGATCAGGATTCTATCCCGGTATCACTCTCAGCCAAACTGGATTCCCTGAATAACCGCGTAGAGGTCGATTTTGAAAAAGAACCTAACGCCAACTACAGGATTAACCTATTACCCGGTGCCTTAACGGACTTTTTTGGGAATACCAATGACACGCTGAATTTACGGCTTAATACCGGGAGTTATGCAGATTACGGGAATCTGAGGCTCCGCCTTTCAGGAGATATTCCCTATCCTCTAATTTTACAATTAACGGACGATAAGGGTGTCACCAAACGGGAAAAATACGCTACCGAACCCCAGCTTTTCGAATTTAGCGCTATTGATCCCGGTACATACCTGATTCGTCTTATCCTGGATACCAATGGCAATGGGAAATGGGATACCGGGGACTACCTGAAAGAAAGACAAGCTGAGCGGGTGATTTATTACTCCAAGGCTCTTGAAGTGCGGGCTAACTGGGAATTGGAGGAAACCTTTATTGTTGAATACTAAAATTATCCCGGTCATTCAGGAATTGAAGTTTATCCCGGGTTACTTTTAAATGTTCTTTGGTAAATACGGTATAAAGAATTGTCTCCTCTTTTGAAAATACCAGGGTGTTCCCCAGACTATCATAGGCCGCAGAATGACCGGAATACTGATGACCATTGTGATCACTACCCACCCGGTTAACCCCTGCACAGTAGGCCATATTTTCAATTGCCCTTGCCCTGAGCAACGCATCCCAGGCTCCAATTCTGGGAGCTGGCCAGTTTGCCACATATACAAGCAAATCATAGTTTACGGTATTGCGCGACCATACCGGGAAACGCAAATCATAACAAATCATGGGGCAAATACGAAACCCTTTATACGTAAAAACCAAACGTTTTTTCCCGGCCTCATATTCCCTGTCTTCCCCTGCCAGGGTAAAAGTGTGCCGCTTGTTATAGTGCTCCAGCTCACCGTCTGGACCCACAAAAAACAAGCGATTGTAATGACAGTTCTCTTTTGTGGCAAAAACCACACTTCCCATAATAGCAGCCTTAGATTTTGCAGCCTGCTCCTGCATCCAATCCAGGGTTCGCTGTCCTTCTTCTATTGGAAGACTCCCCGGAGACATTGTAAATCCAGTGGTAAACATTTCGGGAAGAATAATCAGATCTACCTCATCTTTCAGCTGATCCATTTTTGCAGCCAGCAATTCCCTGTTGGCCGGAGGATTCTCCCATACCAGGGAAGTCTGGATCATAGCTAACTGCAATTTCTCCATTGTTTTTCGCTCTATTATTGGTGTGTTTCCAAAAGGGTTACCAAAGAGTCAAACCCTTGCATTCTGGCATGGTCCAGGGCTGTATTGCCTCTCATGTCTTTGATCTGAGCATCGGCACCTTTAGACAAAAGTAAGCGGACAATATTTTCCTTGTTAAAGGTTGCGGCATAAATAAGGCAGGTTCCTCCCATGGCATTGCGCTCATTGATATCTGCACCTGCTTCAAGCAATAATGCTACAACATCCTCAAATCCTTTAAAACAAGCCCCCATCAGAGCACTATTCCCTGTGCCATCCTTTTCTTTAACCATGGCCCCCTTATCCAGCAAGTATGCCACGATATCCTTACGGTCATAGTAGGCCGCCAGAATGAGGGGGGTATACCCCCGTGAATCCTTACCGTTCACCCAGTCCGGATGTTCGGAAATAGCTGTCTTTACTTTCGCTATATCTCCGTCTCTAACGGCACCGAAAAATGTTCCTAAATCCATGTCCTAAAAATACAGAAATAACAGATTGCTCGGATTTGAAATCCGAGCAATCTGTTTTGCTTTTTGCCTCAATTAAGTTCCAAAGTGATGTGTTGACTACAAAAAACACCGGTTTTACCACATTTTTTAGATGTAATTTCCTACGTTAATTGAAATAATGTACTTTTAAAAGTAATCAAACAGCAACATATTGGAAGCAATAACCAACAAGTTTACAATTAGGCAATCGCCCTTTTCCGTTGCCGTATTGGATAGCAATGGTAATATTTTAAACTATTCTAACCGTTTTGCAGAAGCAATTGATGAGCAAAAAGATCTTACAGGCCAGAACTATTTTACAATAGTTCCTCATGTTCCACATGCTTTTAAAAAAATCAATAAGGATAACTTTGGTGAAGAATTAACTATTACAGAGGTTAGTCGGTTTATTCCCCTTGACGGTAAACCCCAGTGGTTTGAATGGAAATTAAGCCAATGGACAGGGAATGAAGGTCAATATGGTGGTATTATGATTTATTTTGACGAGGTGACCGAATCTCATAGAGATAAAGAGTTAATTGCCCGAGCTATGGACGTGGCCCGGATTGGGGGATGGGAAGTAGACCTGGTTAACAATACCATTTACTGGTCCAAGGTAACTAAAGAAATACATGAGGTCCCCCAGGATTATGTTCCGGACCTTGAAAAAGGGATCAATTTTTACAAAGAAGGAGAAGACCGTGATATGATAACGGCATTGGTTAGCGAAGCTATAGCTAATGGAACCCCATGGGATACAGAGTTGCGTATTATAACTCTCAAAGGAAATGAAGTATGGGTACATGCCAAAGGGGAAGCAGAATTGGTGAATGGCAAATGTGTGCGTCTTTTAGGAACCTTTCAGGATATAGACGACCGAAAACGGATGGAGTTAAAGAACCATGTGGTTTCAGAGCGTCTGGCAATAGCTACCCAGGCGGCCAATATAGGTATATGGGATCTTGATTTGGTAAAGAATAAACTCATCTGGAGCGATGAAATGTATGCCATATACGGTCTGGACAAGTCTGATTTTAGTGGTACTAACGAAGCATTTGAAGCTGCACTGCATCCTGAAGACAGGATAATGGTGCAGGAAGAGGGAGCACGTTTGGCCATGGAAGGTGCATTGGAATTTGATACAGAATTTCGGGTTATATGGCCTAATGGGCAGGTCCGTATCATTAGAAGTATGGGGCATATTGAGCGGGATGAAGATGGGAATACTTTAAAAATGGTTGGAGCCAATTGGGATGTAACAGAATCAAGAGATGCGGAAAAACGGTTAAAAGACCTGCTTTCCATTACAACGGAGCAGAATGAAAGTCTGATGAACTTTGCTCACATTGTGTCCCACAACCTGCGATCACACTCCAGTAACCTTTCCATGCTCACCACCTTTCTGGACACCGAAAATGAGAAGGGGGAACGTGAGCGCCTGATGAAAATGCTTCTGGAAGCGTCAGAGAGCCTGGACGAAACGGTTGGACATCTTACTGAGGTAGTGCAGGTTAAGGCGGAGGCTTCAGATAAAATAAAAAATATCAATCTGTTTAATGTTTTAACAGCTGTAAAGAAAAACCTGTCTTTGATGCTCGAAGAAGAAGGAGCGGTTTGCAAAATAGACGTCGACAAGAACATTAATATTAAGGCAATCCCGGCTTATCTGGACAGTATTTTCCTGAACTTGTTTACCAATAGCCTTAAATATAAGTCTACCGACAGAAAACTTGAACTGAAAATTAAAGCCCGGAACCTTGGGAATAAGGTTTTAGTATGCTTCCAGGACAATGGTCAGGGGATTGACCTGGAAAGGCACGGAAACAAAATATTCGGGATGTATAAAACCTTCCACAAGCATAAGGATGCGAAGGGAATTGGTCTGTTTATTACTAAAAACCAAATTGAGGCTATGCAAGGGAAAATTGAAGTGGAAAGTGCCGTTAATGAAGGAACAACTTTCCATTTAACTTTTAAGAAGCCTTAAAACTATTGATCTGTTATGGCTAAAGTAACCCGTGTTTGCCTGATTGATGACGACCATATCTTTGTTTATGGCGCCAAACGGCTTATGCGCGAGATCAATTTTGCTGAGGAGCTTTCCGTATTCCAAAATGGACAGGGTGCTATGGATTACTTTGAATCCAATTCTCAGCATACAGAACACCTCCCTTCCATAATTTTCCTTGATCTAAACATGCCCGTAATGAATGGGTGGGAATTCCTGGATGCATTTCTGAATATTCCCGGGATATCCTCCAGAGAAATTTCGATATATATCATGAGTTCCTCTGTAGATCCCCGGGATCTGGAAAGGATACAAGCCCATCCATATATCAAAAATTATATCCTTAAACCACTAACCTCAGAAGACCTGGAAGGATTACTTAAGGAAAGGGCTCAATAAAAAAGCCGGCTCGGATTTTAAATACGCATAGTTAGCTCGGATTTTAAATCCGAGCTAACTAATTAATATGACCCCCAGGACTGAAATCAACGGGTGCAAACATTGGCTGATTTAAGGTGCCTGAAAGTCCCGTATCGTTATATAACATCCATTCGGAAGGATCATAAATGGGGTTTCCCTGAGTAATGCCTGATTGTCTTTCTGCTTTGCCATCCTCAAATTCATGATCTGTATTGGAGCCATCCTCCCCAATTCTTCCAAAAACATCCAAGGCTAACCCAAAAGGATCGCGTAAAACAAGGTTATCATCGCCATTAGAATCTGCTGCGCTGTTTTTACCACCTTCCAATTGAGGAGTAAACCCAAATACCTCTTCAAAGACAACAGCATTTGAGGCAATTACAATTGTTCCTTTCGCTTTAATACTTAATTCAGAAAGATCAATTACGGAACTTAGGTTCAGATTATCATTGGTATAACGCTCAAGTTTCCAGCCTAGCAAGGGTAATTCCTCCTCTCCTGTATTATAGAGCTCAACAAACCTGGCTTCATTATTATTGTCCGGATCGGCGATTTCGGAGATGATCACGGAAGTCGAAGACACGGGATCCGGACCAGATGGGCATCTTTCAGAGCTAAACTGTACATCCGAGCGCTTGCTTATAAGGATATTGAACGCATCCCCAACCCTGGTTAATATCCCCCTAACTCTTCCGCTTCCTTCCGGCAGTATGGAAGTGGCAAAATCAGCATACCCGCTATTAAGTAGTTCAATTGTATTGCCATAACAATCTTCCAGTTGTCTACTGGTTTCTTCTTCGGGCTCCGCAAAGGGATGACCCCACAACTCTTCAGGAAACTGGACAGAATCTATTTCAATATATATTCCCGCTTTTTCACCCTCAAGCTTATTTAGGCGTATAGCTCTTGGAACAATAGATGTTGGCTCTTCACAAGTCAATTGAATATGTTCCTCAACTTTATTTGCTGGCAATCGTCCTACGTTTTGCTGATCGAAAAAGCTATAAACACTCCCCAATTGGAAATTACCACGACTCTTACCAATATACAGCCCTTTTAGTCGAATCAAAACACGACGGCCTGGTGGAAAAAAAAGATGGGTATCCGGAAGATCAATTAACAGCTCGAAACCCGCAGAGGGAATACTTGGATGATCTTGGATATAGATACTCCCGAAGAAATTACCTTCCTGATCGGATGAAATGACCCATCCTTCTGTAATCCATTCCTCCTCAATACTGGTAGTTTCATCCTGATACAGTGATTGTAGTTCATTCAGGGCTATATTGGGACTCCAGCTGTCTAGACAAACCATGGGTTTTTCATAATTATTCCCCCTATTGCAGGCCATACAGACGCAGGCAAGTAGTGTGCTAATAATCAACCATTGTACACGCATGATAATGTTGCTGTTGTTTATTAAAAGCTCAGACTAAGGTTTAGAAAATAAGTCCTGCCGTATCCATACCAATATTTTGGGCTAAAAGCAGGAGTTGCGCTGCGCTTATCTTTTATGAATTGTGCATAATGTGCATTTCTACTTTGCTCAAATCCTCCAGACCTGAAGGCTGTATCGAAAAGGTTATTGACACTCGCGAATATTCCGAGATACCATCCATTGAGAAGCCAGGACTTACCACCAACCAAATTGAATAGGTATACCTCAGGTAAAGGTTTCTGTATCAAACTTTTTTCAAGAAAGTCCCTGTCTATTTCCACATAGGGTTCTCCAGTCTCCGGATTGAGGTAAAAACTTGCGGTTCTGGGCAACACAGATATGTCTATAAAATTTCGACTTAGTTTGTTTATCGTGGCACTAACAAACCAGTAGTCCGGATCCCGGTAGGTAACTCCAAATGAAACGGCTTGCTGTGGACCCCTTGCTGTATAGATTCCTTTAAGATTTGCAGATCCTAAGTCTATTTCTCCTGACGCGTGAATAGGATTTTGTTCTCCCTCAGTCACGTCGAAATATAATTCAGTCCTTGGGTTATTTACAATTTGGTAAGACCCAATGTTTCCGGCAAGGGAAAGGCTAACAGTGCTACTTGGCTTGAATTCCAATCCAAATTCCAAGCCTCGATTCCAGCTGTCTATCCCGGAAAGGACTTCCTGAACAAAATCTGATCCCAATCCGGAATCGGTAAAGTAAAATCCTATTTCTGATGTATTCCGGAACCAGGTAGAATATGCCGATATCCTCCCCGTTAGTACGGGAAACCGGAATAGGGTATTCATTTCAATAGATCTGGCAGTAGGCAGTATGTCATAAGAAAGACTTTTCTGGTTATCCCGAGGATTGATATACAGATTTTTGGGTGTTGGCAGCCTGGGTTTTAGGGCAGCCCTCAGGTTAAATTGTATCCTTGCATTTGGACGGTATCCAACGCCAGCTTTTAATCCAAATCCAGCATAATTGAACCTTGGCCCTTGTCCAAAGGACTCATCCGGATATCGGGCATTGAGAAACAAACCCTCTCTTTGATATTCTGTGGATTCCCATCCCGCGGTAATAAAAGTCGTCCATTTTTTTTGCTGTAAATGTAGTTGAATAAAAGTATTTAAGACCCTTGCTTCTAATAAATAGGCATAGGAAAAACGGTCTCCCACTCCCTTTTCTGTTTGTGCATTTATGTCGTTTTGGGTGTCACTAAATGGTTCAATATCCAGGTGGACAGCCGCGCCTAACAGATCATCTATACGGGCAAAGTTTTCTGTATTCCGCGTCCTGTACGAAATTCCAGCATCCAGATTAATCAATTGATTTAATTTCAGATTGGCTATAGCGCTTCCAGTGATTTGCCTGCCTTCTGCCACATCTGAATAGGTGATGTAAGAAGCCTTAGCTGCCGGGTTATTTGTATTTGCACGATACAGCTTCTCCCAGCCGAGTTGACCTCCGGAAAGAAATCCCTCCGAAGCCTTTTGAGCATTAATGGCGTAGTCTCCAAAACGATTATTAAAATAGAAACTGGGTAAATACCTGTAATAAGTCGGATCGGGATTTGGTGCCTGGAAATAGCCCAGCCTGGATGAAGATATATTTCCAAATTGATACCCCAATCCGATGCGTAATCTGAAGCGTTCCTTTGTCAATTGATAATTAATGGTGAAAACTGGTTCTGAAATTACGCGTTCCCTGGCATTGCGGATTCTGTCGCCCTGCTTACCCCAATTGGGGTTATATGTCCTCCCAGCCAGATTGAAAACCTCCTGAGTAATAGGGGAAGACCTGCCTCTTCGATTGTAGGCCAACATTGCAAGTGCAAATAACGAACTGTACGGGTTAAGTTCCAGCTCTAGACTCCCAAAAAAGGAATACGCATTATAAGTAGTCCCCCGAATATATCCTTCCTTAGCCCACCTTCGCGATAGCGAACAAGCAAAAGAAAGATTTCCTTCCCCCTTTCCTGAAGCATGAGTAGCCATAAGTCGTGTTGCATAGCTCCTGTTGGAAAATGAGGTTGTAAGGCGGGTGCCTGGTCTCATTTGGGAAGGACGTACCCTATAATTTACGCCTCCCATAAGCCCTTCAAATGAAGTCCTTGACGCTTCAAGGTTCAAGCTATGTGTGGCATAACGCATCACATCATTGAGTCCACCCCAATTATTCCATTGGGGACGACCATCAATTATACTATTCATGGGCAGGCCATTGATTTGAACCTGACCCTCTGAAGAATCGTAACCACGTACCCTAAAAAAGGATTGGGAAAAATCAAAAGCAGCCCTGTTGAGAAAGATGTCTCTGGAACCTTGTAAAAACCCGACTACATCCGAAACCCCATCTTCTTCATTAAGGTCGCTTTCTGAGAGGTTCAACAGTACATCCCGTTTTTCAACAGGGTATTTCCTGCTTAAAATGATTAATCCCAATTCAATAATTTCCCCACTGGGATCAATAGGAAGCCTCAGCCGCGTATAGCCCATCTTCTCCAGAACCAAAAAGCAATCTGAAGCACAATCCCCAATAAATTCAAATTGCCCGTTGGAGGAAGTAGTAAGCCGTTGTAGATTACCTTCCAGGTAAACTTGTACCCCTTTTATTCCAGTACGCTGCTTTTCATCCACAACAGTTCCCTTTACCGTAAAAGTCTGTGCACATACTGCCCATGTTGATCCAAGTATGCATGATAACATCAGCCAATATTTTTTTGTTTTCCCTGCTGATAATTCTGTGCCCCACTCCTTCATATTTTCTGTCCTCTAGCAGTTACCAATTATTAATGCCTCCCTTTCCTGCCGACCAAAGTATATGTGAACCCCGCATGAAGCTTTCACAACTGGGAATTACTTTAGCCTCGATCGAATTAATCAGTGTAATGAGGAAGTGTGCAACTATTTTTTGGATTGCAGTATCCGTTTTTAGTACTGCCTTTGGATTTCAAAAGGAGAGCAAATTTCACTACAGCGTGCGTACAATTGCCTTTTATAACCTCGAAAATCTATTCGATACCTCTAATGACAGCTTAACCTTTGATGATGCCAGAACTCCAAAGGGAAAGGATCGCTGGACCATTAAAAGGTATCAACATAAAATTGGAAATCTGGCCAGGGTTATCTCTTTACTTGGACAGGAAACCAGCGGCCCTGGCCCAGATATTATTGGCCTATGTGAACTAGAGAATACACAGGTGATACGAGATTTATTCAGCCATGGACAATTGAAAGAACAAGATTACCGATTCATTCATTATGATTCTCCTGATGAACGGGGAATTGATGTAGCCCTTGCCTACCGACTAAGGTCGTTTGTTCCTTTTTCGCACAAAAGTCATCGCCTTCTTTTAGAGAATGAAGACGGTTTTAGAGACTATACCAGGGATATCCTCGTGGTAGGCGGAATGTTAAATGAAGATGAACTATATATACTCGTCAACCATTGGCCTTCACGAAGTGGAGGAGAAAGTCGCAGTAGTCGGCTTAGGGAAGAGGCTGCCCAACTCAATAAACGGGTGTTGGATTCCATCCGGAAAATATCCCCAAACAGTCGCATAATCGTTATGGGAGATTTTAACGATAACCCCGTTAATCGAAGCATAAAACATATCCTTAAAGGAAAGGCGAGTAGGGCAGAACTCATGGAAGATGAGT
This sequence comes from Flavobacteriaceae bacterium D16, assembly GCA_021295155.1. Classification (GTDB taxonomy): domain Bacteria; phylum Bacteroidota; class Bacteroidia; order Flavobacteriales; family Flavobacteriaceae; genus Lentiprolixibacter. Next base: position 394,022 of record JAJTJC010000036.1, read on the forward strand.
TATTTAATCCCATGGAAAAACTGTATAACAAAGGTATTGGTTCCCTTGGATACAAGGATCAATGGCACCTATTTGATCAAATTCTCCTTAGCCCAAACCTGGTAGATCAAGAATCCGGTCATTACTTTTTCTGGAGAGCTGGAATCTTTAACCCTTCATTCCTGGTTACTAGTGAAGGTCCTTATACCGGATATCCCAAACGCACATACGCATCCGGCATTTATCAGGGGGGATTCAGTGACCATTTCCCGGTATTTATTTATTTGCTTAAAAAAGTGAACTGATAGCTCGGATTTGAAATCCGAGCTATCTATCTTATGTCTTATCTATGCTGTTTATTATTCCGGAAGTACGAGCTTAATATTGCGCCATTTTACTTTGATGCCGCCGCCGTCATGGATCTGCAGGGCTATCCTGCCTTCACCCTCACCTATCTTTTCGTCCTGAAGGTTTACCATTTCTACCCCGTTTAACCAGGACGTCAGCCGGTCTCCCACCATGCGGATCTTAAGGGTATTCCATTGGCCTTCCTTGAGTACTCCCTCCTTTTCGGCATCCGGTTTTATAAGCCAACCCCGACCATAGGATTCGTATACCCCTCCGGTATGTTTTCCCTTAGGAGCTACTTCAACCTGCCATCCGTTAACTTTAGTGCCGTCGATTGTAGAACGAACAAAAACACCGCTATTACCATCGGCCTCCTGCAAAAATTCAAGGCTTATTTCAAAATCTTTATAAAGCCCCTCTGTGGCCAGGTAACCATATTCCGCATCCGGCCCACTTTCAGAAACCAGGAGTCCATCCTCTACATACCACTTTTCGGTACCATAAGGAATCCAACCGTCCAGGTTAGTGCCATTAAATAAAATTTTTTCCTGGGCAAAGGCCATACAGCCAAACAGGCCCAGAAGCCAAACTACTTTCTTCATAATTATAGGATTAATTTAACCATTGTGCCCATGGAATACGAGACAAAATCAGTAAGAGTCCCAGTCCGTAGAACAAGGCAATACTCTTAAACTTTTTCTTCCCTTCCATGAATTTCTTATGACGGGACCAACCGATTGTGATCAGGACAATAGCTATGATATTGATAAACGGATGTTCTACCGCCAGCAGGCGCGCAGGTGCATTCAAACCACTCATGCCTACAGCCTGGAGTGCCTTGAGGCCACTGGTAGAGAAGAAGAATAAAAGCACGCCTAAAATGAGCTGAATATGGCTCAGGATCAGTGCAAACAAACTGATACGAAAGTCTTTTTGCAAGGTAAACATGCGGTTACCGACAAGACCTGTTACAGCATTGAATACGGCCAGTATGAGAACAATAAGTACTACATAGGCCAAATAGGAGTGTACGTTTTGTAAAATTTCCATAATCCCTGTTTTAGAATCCTAAATGTAGCCAATTAGAACGAAAAAACCCTGATGAAATCATCAGGGTTTTAACTATAAAGAAGATAAGATCTAGTTGAAAATATAACGCAGACCTATTTGGGCTTGCCATCTTGAAGAGGCAAATCCATTGTCATCTAACTCAATAATAGTAGGTGTGCCATCAGGAGCTACAACCCCGTTGTTTATTGCAAAGGTTGGTGTATCGCCTGTAGAAACAGTAGTCAAAGGTGAAACCTCGCTACGGATGAATCTTCTTCTACCCCAATCTTCGTTGATGAAGTTGGTGAAGTTGAACATATCCGCTGAGATCTGGAAGGTGTGTTTTTTTCCGCCCCAGTCAAGACTGAAGTCCTGTAGGATCTTTAAGTCCACAACGTGGCTCCAGATACCCCTTGAACCATTACGCTCAGCGTACTGTCCTCGGCGTTCTCTCAGGTAGTCAACGCTTTCAATAAAGGTGTCCAGACGCTGCCACTCCGCAACAGGATCATCGCCAACAAGTACGATCTCACCAATGTTTTCAGGAATATAAATCAAGGCGTTGTCTCTGGAATCATCATTCAGCAGGTCACGTCCCTCGCGGTAGATGAAGCTGTATGGATTACTTTGACGACCTTCGTAGAATAGACCGAAAGTGGTCTTTACGTTATCGTTCCACCTGAGTTCGTAAGAAACATTAGCTGTAATACGATTACCCAGTGCAAAGTCTGAACGTGTTACTGGAAGATCCGAGTTTTTACCGTTTACGGTCTGGATATTTCTCCACTGAGAACTGTTCTGAGAAGAAGTACCATCAAAAATCTTGTAGGATTCCCCAAATGTCCATGCTACCTGGGCAGCAAAACCGTTATCATAAGGTTTACGCAGGGAGATGGTGGTATTGTGTGCATAACCAGCACCTGTATTGGAAGCCAGATAAATTCCCTGATAGGTAGGATCAATTTCATCCCTTCTGTCGTAGAAAGAACGGGAATCCGCACCTAAATAAGATCCAACAGGCCCTTTTAGGTTCAGGTTCTCATAGTATACATCTGTGATAACATCCGTATACAAGAAGTCTGCAGACGCGATCAGGTTCCAGAAAGGAAGCTTCTGGTCTACAGCAATGTTGTATTTTACAACCTGTGGGAGTTTGAAATCCTTAGCAATCAAATCCACGTTACCACCAGTTCCGCCGGAACCAGGTGCCGGATCTTCGAACTGGTTGTTTACGTCAGGCTCGAAAGGTTGTCCGAACTCAAACATAAATCCACCGGTTATACCATTATTATTATAAGTACCTCCTGGCCATACCAAAGGTAATCGGGAAGTAAATACCCCGATACCACCACGTATTTGCGTAGTAGCATCACCGTTTACGTCCCAGTTAAATCCTAAACGGGGAGCAAACAATGGGGTGGCATCAATACCCTGCCCTACACGGGCACCCTGAAGATTTTTTCCAAAGGATTCTAAGATAGGAATGGTTCTATCATTGAAATCTTCATTCTCAATTCCGTCGCTCCAGTAAGGAATATCGATACGTGCACCCAGGGTTACCCGGAAATCATCAGACATTTGTACTTCGTCCTGTATGTAGAATCCTGCCTGGAAGGTGTCAAATTCAGAGGCCCCTGCAGATTCGTCACCTACGGTACCGTCTCCAACTAAAGAATACCCGTGCTGGTATACGTTGGCATCCTGTCCGGTAAGGAACTGGTTCAGACCTGATGAAATAAGATTCCCGTCCGTGTCGAAATCATCTTCAAAAGTGTAATCACCATAGTTGAAGGCAAAGAACAGGTTCTTAATTTTTGCAAACTCCAGGTTAGCCCCTAAAGTTACCGTATGACGTCCTGCATAGATCTCAAAGTTGTTGGTTAGTGTAAACACGTCCTGATCCAGCAAGTTTGCTGTAGAAAAAGGCTCGGCACCAAATGAAATAAAGCCGTCACCGTCCTGAATGTCAACCGTTGGGAATGGGTCTCCAGAAGGATCCCTGTCATCCCTAACAGTAGTATACCCTAAAATAAAGTTGTTGGCAAACTTATCGCCGAAACGGGAGTTTAATTCTAACGCCAGGGAATTGGTCTTGGAAATAAAAGCTTCAGAACCGTTGATAAATCCAATGTTTCGGTTCCCGGAATTACGTGCTTCAAGATTATCTGCTGAAGTATATCCGTAACGCAGGGAAAGCTTATGGTCCTCGTTGATGTTCCAGTCTACCTTAGCAGTAAGGCGATTAGATTCCAGAGTTCTCGTATTGTTATCAAATATTCCAGGGTCATATCCATAGGTGGTGTTCAGGAAGCTGCGAAGTCCATCCAGGTCAGCCTGACTAGACCTACCGGTATAGTTGCTGAAATTGAACGGTTGTGGCGTTTCATCTTCCTGACGCTCGTAGTTCACAAAGAAGAATACCTTATCCTTGATTATTGGTCCGCCTACACGTACCCCATAGGTAAGGGCACTGAAATCGGCCAACTTTTCACGTTCTTCACCGTCACCAACAAGGCTTGGAGGCGTTTTACCTGCCAGGCTTTCGTTACGAACGAAAGAGTATGCAGATCCTTCCCAGTTGTTGGAACCTGAACGCGAAATAGCGTTGATGGAACCTCCGGAGAAACCAGACTGACGAACATCAAAAGGAGCGATGTTAATCTGGAAAGTTTCAATAGCATCCACAGAAAGTGGGTTAACACCGGTTTGTCCACCGTTAGTACCGGAACCAGCAAGACCAAAAACGTCATTGTTTACCGCACCATCAATATAGATAGCGTTGTAACGGTTGTTCTGACCTGCAAGTGAGATACTAAATCCATCATTACCTTCTGATACCTGCGCTTGTGGTGTTAAACGCACAAAGTCGGCAATGGAACGCGAAGCCGCTGGAATTGTTGCCACTTGACGCTGAGAAATGGTCGTTTCCGTACCTGTTTTGTTGCCGCCGAAAATACCCGTGCTAGAAGCAGAAACTACAACTTCCTGCAAAGCAGTAGCCGATTCCGAAAGCGTTACATTAAACTGAGAGGTCCTACCTAGTGTAAGGAAGATATTTTCTCTTACATCTTCATTAAAACCAAGATAGGAAAATGTAATTCTGAAAGGCCCGCCGGCACGCATACCAGAGATACGGTAGTACCCATCAAAATCTGTAGCCGCACCATAGGTAGAACCGGTTGGCACGTGGACTGCAACAACGGTAGCGCCACCTAGTGGCTCACCTGTGTCATCAGTCACCTGTCCGCTGATCGCAGAGGTGGTAACCCCTTGCGAGAACGCAATAGCTGTGCAAAATAGCGCTACTACTGCCAAGTAAAACTTTTTCATTTGAGTGTTATTTAGTGTTTAAAAATGCAATGCAAAAGTGGGGCATAATTCAATTAACAACATTAAGCTAATGTTAAATCGGACCATAAATTTAACACTAAATTAGGAAAGAGTGAAGTAAATAAATTGCTGTTTTTAACTACTTGTATTCCAGTAAGTTATGGGCTTTACTTTTTGAAGTTTTTCAGCAGGTTTTTTGTTGAACTATCATGCTCTGATAGGTCAACGGAATTTAAATCCTTTAAAATAGCGGAGGCAAGCTGTTTTCCAAGTTCCACTCCCCACTGATCATAGCTGTAAATGTTCCAGATTACCCCCTGCACGAAGATCTTGTGTTCATAAAGGGCAATCAGGGCTCCAAGGCTCTTAGGGGTGAGACGTTCAATTAAAAAGGTAGTAGTGGGTTTGTTCCCTTCGAAGACTTTAAAAGCAGTTAGGTGTTGCTGCGCCTCTTCAGAAACTCCTTTGGCTTCAAACTCTGCTTTTACCTGCCGTTCGGTCTTCCCATTCATCAACGCTTCGGTCTGTGCGAAAAAGTTGGCCATTAGCTTATTGTGGTGGTCCCTATCCCCATGCAGGCTGTGTTTAAATCCTATGAAGTCTGCCGGGATTAACTTAGTACCCTGGTGGATCAATTGAAAGAAGGCATGTTGGGAATTGGTTCCGGGTTCACCCCAGATAATAGTCCCTGTTTGATAAGGTATGGAAACGCCACCGCGATCAACACTTTTCCCATTACTCTCCATAATCCCCTGTTGCAAATAGGCCGAAAACCTGCTCAGGTATTGGGTATAGGGGATAATGGCTTCTGTTTCGGATTCATAGAAATTGTTGTACCAAATAGTCAGTAAGGCCGCCAGAACAGGAATATTCTTTTCAAAGGATTCCTCCCGGAAATGCATGTCCATTTTATGTGCACCCATAAGGAGGGATTCAAAGTTATCATAACCAACCGACAGGGCAATGCTAAGGCCTACAGCACTCCAGAGGGAAAACCGGCCCCCTACCCAATCCCACATGGGGAAAACATTGGCGGGGTCTATACCAAATTCTGCTATCTTGGCCTCATTTGTAGATACCGCGGCAAAATGAAGGGCAATATCTTCTTGTTTTGCGTACTTCAGAAACCAATTCTTAATGGTAGTAGCATTAGAAAGGGTTTCCTGGGTGGTAAAGGTTTTGGAGACTACAACGAATATGGTGGTCTCCGGATCCAAATGCTTCAATACTTCATGTACATGGTCCCCATCCACGTTACTTACAAAATGAACCTGCAGATGGTTCTGGTAATATCTTAGGGCCTCGGTAACCATAGCGGGACCTAGATCAGAACCTCCAATACCAATATTCACGACGGCCTTAAAGGATTTGCCGCTATATCCCTTCTTCTCCCCGGAAATGACGGCATTGGAAAATTCCCGGATATGTGCTTTTACTTCCTGTACTTCCGGAACTACATCTTTCCCATTTACCAGGACGGATTTGCCCGCTGGGGTGCGAAGTGCCGTATGCAAAACTGCCCGGCCTTCCGTTTGGTTTATCAAATCTCCAGCGAAGTACTTTTCAATGGCGTCCTTTAAGTCCATTTCACCCGCCAGGGCTAAAAGATGTTCCAGAGTTTCCTCAGTAATTCGATTCTTAGAAAAATCAACTAAAAAATCCTGCCATTGTATAGTGAAGCGATTGGCTCTGCCTTCGTCCTGAGCAAAGAGGTCTTTTAGATGTTGCTGATGTTGGTTTTTGTAGTGTTCCTCGAGCGATTTCCAGGCCCGGGTTTTGGTTGGATCAATACTCTTTAGTGGCATGTCAGGGGTTGGAAGTTAGTAGTTGTTCTTTGACAGGTTCATTATAGGGAATACAGTCTAGCTGATCTTTTATCGGGTTTATGTGCTCATAGTATTTAGGACGCAATGTTTCCGCCAGAGGTTCTGCGGCTGGTAAATCTTCCCTAAGTGGATCTACCTGGCGGCCATTTTTCCAAAATCGGTAACAGACATGGGGGCCTCCCGTATTCCCCGTCATACCAATCCACCCGATCACATCGCCTTGTTTTACAAATTCCCCGCGTTTTACTTTTTGAGCCTTCATATGCAGGTATTGGGTGCTGTAGGTGCCGTTATGTCTGATTTTTACATATTTTCCATTGCCTCCCTTACGTGTAGATTCTGTCACCACCCCATCTGCTGTAGCCAGGATAGGTGTCCCTATAGGAGCAGCATAATCCGTACCCCTGTGCGGACGTACCCTGTAACCGTAGTATTTGATCCTGCGTCGGAGGTTGTAACGCGAAGACAGGCGTCCAAATTTGAGAGGAGCCCTTAAAAATGTCCTTCGCAGGTTATTGGCTTCCTCATCGTAGTAATCAACCACATTTTTCAGAGAGTCTGATTCGTACGCAAACGCGTAGATCGGTTTTCCCCGATGTTCAAAGTAGGCCGCCCGGATATGCCCGGCACCGGCATAAACTGAATCATTAATATACATTTCCTGATAAATGATCTTGAACTTGTCTCCTGCATCCAACTTGAAAAAATCAATGGTCCAGGCATAGACCTCAGATAGTTCGTTTACCATGAGGTAGTCGATACCTTGTTTAACCACTACATCGGAAAGGGAGCCCCCCTGGGGGATTACCCCGGATGCCTCACGTTCCACATACTTAATTGGTTTGCGTTGTTTGTACGCGTTGACCGAATCCCTGAAGTCGACCACCGTGTAGTTGATCAGGTCATTTTCATATACGAAGATCTCTGGACGTGATATGGAATCCCTGGATTTCAAAATGAGATAGGGGCGCCCTACCCGTATCCTGCGAATATCAAAGGTGTCTCTAAACTTCTTGGAAAGGACCTCAACCTTGTTATAATCAATATTATTAGCCAGCATGAGACCTCCAAAACTATCCCCACTGCGCACTGTATCCCGGATCACTTCAAAATCATCCAGTTCAAAACCATAAGCCACTTCAGGAGCCTTCTCCTCTACAGCTGCGATTTTTTGTTCGGTATTTTCCTGTTGATTCTTTTCTTCCTTACAGGAGGTAAGGAACAGCAATGCGATTACTATTATGCCCCAAAATCTTTGCATTGTCAGCTACTGATTTTATTGGGGTCAAAGATATGGTCTACCCATTGTTTCCCCCAATTATTTAACTCTTCATTTGAAAACAGCTCCGGAAAAAACACCACTTTTTGAAAACTTGGCGGGAGGTATGCTTTCCAGTTGGTACCTCCTGTGGCTTCTATTGGTGCGTCATCACGATTCAGATAACGGTGTGCTGATCCGAGATGCACCAGAGGCCAGTTGACGTTTGCGTTGTTATCCATAGTTTTTAACGCCTCAATCAAGGCTTTATTATTCCGACCCGCTTCCGGTAAATTCAGGTATTTATGATAGATCGTATTTCCCTCCACAGCCTTGGCAATACGAATAAAGCGTGGGGTATAGCGATATTCGAACTGTTTAAGGGTCAGGGTCTTTTCCCCCGTTACTGCATCCGTGGCTCCTTTTTTCCAGTAAATACGCTCATACAACTCCTCTATTGGGTTAGTTTCAGAATATATATGTCGCTCCTCAGGGTCAACCAGATTCTCCAGCGGAGTTGCATAAATTTCAATCATCCTGTACTGAGCCGACTGAAAACCGCTTGATGGCAGGAGGGCCATGCGGTATTTTAGAAACTGTTCTTTCTCCATCCCCCGAACCATAATACCAAAAGAGGAAATAAGTGCTTTGTAATAGCTGTTGATCCTCCTTAGCTTCTCTACAAAGAAATCTACCTGTTGAGAAGTGTCATCAACAATCTGCTTTTCCTCGTGTAAAATGAGTTTAAAATACAACTCGGTGATCTGATGGTAGAGGATAAAGATCTCTTCATCCGGGAAGTGCGTGCGGGGTACCTGAATGCTGAGCAGCGTATCCAGGTGAATGTAGTCCCAATAGGTAAGGTATCGCTGGTAAAGAAGTCCATCCAGATAAGAGCTGAGGTCCTGACCCGAATCCTTATATTTCTCTTCGAGTTTTGAGATTTGGGATTCGATTCGCTCTTTATCTTTCATATTATCAGCGGTCCATTATAATTTTAAACTGGTTTTTCAATCCGTTGTAACCGTCCAGGTCTGCCTTGATTGAACCTACCATCAGGTCTGCCTTTATTCTGACCGGAATTTTATTGCGATCATTGGAAACCCATAGGGAGAGACTTTCCTGCTCCTTAAATACCCGGCCCGACTGTACATAGGGTCGGAACTTCAGACACTCCACTTTTCCGTACTTGGTTCTGAGGATTTCTTTCCCCAGATATTTCAGTTTAAAGGGAAAGATGCCGTCATCATCATACAACATTTCAACAGTAAGGGATTTGCCTACCTGCAGGTCGTCCAGTTCGTACTTGTTCCTGAGGTAATAAAAGCCGGAAATCAGGTCCTGTATCCCCTCCTGTATGGTAAAATTAAACTTTTTCTTGTTCTTTTTATCGTCAAGTACAGCCAGATCCTGATTATAATCGAAATTGATCTCGATATCCTTGGTGTATCCTCCTTCGTCAATCTTCCTGATAAATCGATAGGGTTTTCCGTCATTTTTATCAAAATAGCTCTCATAGGTATCATCTACCTTAAAGAAAATACTGGCAAAACCCGTGGTTTTCCCTTTACCGATCACATGATAGACGGGCTTGTCGCCTATGGTGTCATTTACAACATGCAAAGTAGCATAGCTGGCATTCAGAAATCCATAGTGGATCCTGAATTTTAGCCATTCCCCTGTTTTAAATGATGACTGTTCCCAGCTTGCTGCGCCACCGTTCTGTGCGAGCCCTGAAAAGGAGAATATTAATATTAGTACAAAGCAGACCTTTTTCATATCAATCTCGGTCAAAAGTATCAAAATAATACCCATGAATAATGGGTTTACAATAGCATAAACAAAATTTGTTCCATTCTATTGTAAAAAAAAAGCCCCGACAGAGATGTCAGGGCTTTTCCTAAATAACCAACCAAACTTTAAATTATGAAAAACCAATACTTAAAGTTATAAGGGAACCACCCCTTATAGGATGCAATTTAATACAAGCATTTCCTTCGACAGTCGTTTTTAACTTACTTTAACGACCACCTTAACAATACTTTACAGTTCTAATCAAGATTTTTAGAAAATCTTAAGAACAACCAGCATTAGAGGGTTCCCCTTGAAGCCTGTTCCCGTTCAATGGATTCGAATAAGGCCTTGAAATTTCCTTTGCCAAAAGACTTGGCCCCTTTACGCTGAATGATCTCGATGAACATAGTTGGCCTGTCTAATATTGGCTTTGTAAAAATCTGTAGTAAATAGCCCTCATCGTCCCGATCAACCAAAATTCCCAAATCACGCAAGGGGGCAAGATCTTCGTCTATCTCCCCAACCCTGTCCAAAACTTCTTCATAATAAGTAGCTGGAACAGTCAGGAATTCAATACCCCGATCGCGAAGTTTGGTGACCGTTTCAATAATATTATTCGTAGCCAATGCCATATGCTGTACTCCGGCGCCATTGTAAAATTCAATGTATTCCTCTATTTGTGATTTTTTCCTGCCTTCTGCAGGTTCATTGATGGGAAATTTAATACGGCCATTGCCATTACTCATCACTTTACTCATCAGGGCAGTATATTCCGTGGAGATGTCCTTATCATCAAAGGAGACAAGTTGAGCAAATCCCATCACCTTGGCATAGAATTCACACCATTTATTCATCTCGTTCCAGCCAACATTACCCACCATATGGTCTATATACCTCAGCCCTGTATCCTCAGCCCGATAAAAAGGATTCCACTTCTTATAACCGGGCAGGAATGGTCCATCGTACTTATTTCTTTCAACAAAGATGTGCACGGTCTCCCCATAAGTATGGATCCCCGAAAGCTTTACTTCCCCATGTTCATCTTCGAATATTTCCGGTTCAAAATAGGACTCAGCACCCCTTGAAGTGGTCTCCTTGTAGCTTTTTTCGGCATCATCTACCCAAAGGGCAATGGCTTTGACACCATCTCCATGGGAATTGATATGTTTATTGATCTCACCTCCTGGTTTTAAAGGTGAAGTAAGCACAAGTCTAATCTTGTCCTGTTCCAAAACATAGGATACCCGGTCTTTAAGACCCGTTTCAAGCCCGGCGTATGCCAGGGGCTGGAAACCCCAGGCCGACATATAGTAGTGTGCCGCCTGTTTGGCATTTCCCACATACAGTTCTACGTAATCTGTTCCCAATAATGGAAGAAAGTCTCCCGCTTCGGGGTTTTCAACCGGTAAGTGTAGTGAAGTATTGTCTAAAGTTGCCATGATATTTTTTATTGGTGTTATTGTTATATTCTGGTATTTAAACCTCTTTGTTCGAATTTAAATGAGGTTTTACCACATTGCTCTGAGATGAGCTTCAATTTTCACGCTAAAGTGCATCATGGTAGGATTTTACCCTACAAAGATCGTAAAAATCAGGGTGTACTCAAAACCAGTAACCTACACTAAAAAAGAAATTGCCTTCCGAAATCTCAGGAGACCAGGAATAATAGATCTGGACGGGGCCCAGAAAGGATTCCCAACCATAGCCCAAAGAGTAGCCCGTAAAATTGGGTGCAGTAAACCATTCCCCCGTCCTGAATATATCATCCTCCACATTGGCAATATTTGCTGCAAGCAGTAAGTGGTTTTTAGGGGAGAATTCATAATCCAATCTGGCATATGCCTTGACAAAGCTATTCCCAGGCAAACTAAGGAAATCATAGCCAAAGAAGGGTACAAAATTATTGATCAGATCATTACCGAATCCGCCAAGTACAAAGTCAAATGAAGTTACCGGAGAAGTGCCAAGTTTAAATCCACCCTCGGTTTCCAGATTCAGGGACAGGTCTCCAAACAAGGGAAAAGCAGCTCCTATGCGAGCTTTTCCGATGGAGAATTCCTTAAAATTATCGTTGAAATCCGAAGAGAAGAGGTAGATATGAAAATCGCCATTGAAATACAGCCCCCGACTAGGAAAATAGCTGTCATCATACGTATCCAGAATAAGTTTCCCATAAGTGCTGTAGAAATTGCTATTCTCAAAAAAAGTACGGGTATCACTTTCCGGAGACAGCGGTAGTTGACCTTCGGGAAGGATTTCATTCAGTGTGGTTGTACTGTATTTTAGTAGTTTATGTTCCAATCCCAGGATAAAGGCAAATTCCTCCTGAAGCACCGTCTGCACATAGATCTGGTTGGTAAAATCAGAGATTTCAAGGTCAATATTATTGATGTTAGGGTCATCCGGCACCGTAAAATTGGATTGTATTACCCCATAATTAATATCCCAATCGAACTCATTCAAACGCGAATTGAAACCAAAGCTCCAATACAGCCCTTTATCAATATAATATTGGAGGTTATACCGGATATTGTCTCCTAGAATCAGATCAAAAGAGCCTACGTCATCCTTCATCAGCAAGCGTTTTTGGGTAATATTAATCATTGCTGCACTTTTATACAGATCGTCATAGTGTGCCCCAACTCTGATCAGAGTTCTATCCTGGCTTTCCCTAAGTTGAAGAATCAGGTCCTCTCCCATGCCTTTGGACTTAAGTTTATACCTGATCGTATTAAAATTACCAGTAGCTGCCAGATTTCCTATACCCTGCGTAAGGTCAGTATAGGCCATTCGTTCTGCCAGAGAGAAACGAAGTTTCCCCTTAACATAAGCCCGCGTATAATTGTCATTGCCCTCCAGAATCAGGCGGTTAACAACCAATGAATCCAGCTGTGGTACAGGAATATGTTCCGCGCGCAATACCTCCTGTCTCTCAGCGAGTCCTTCCAAAGCATGTAGATTGAGCCTTGCTGCATCTTCACCCTCTTTGATGATGGCCTCCTTGTATTCAAAATCAATTACTGAATACTGATCGATGTCTGGTTTAATATAGATATCGGTGAGGCCTGCTTTATCCTTCATCGCACCTACTGTACGGAAGTTATTTATTTGAAGTAGGATTTCCGCAGCTGAAAGCAATTCTTCACGATCCCGTAACCCATGTTGAACATCCACCCCAATGATGATATCAACTCCCCTGGCCTTAAGTTCCTCTACCGGATAATTGTTCAAAACACCGCCATCAATTAATAACCTTCCGTTTACTTCAATAGGCTCAAAAAGGGAAGGCAGGGACCCGCTGGCTGCAATTGCCTCCGGTAAATACCCGCTTTCGAGCACTACTTCACCTCCTGTTTCAATGTCGGTAGCAATGCAGAAAAAAGGGATAGGCAATCTTTCAAAATCGCGGACATTCCTTACGTGATAAAGCAATCCTACAAGTTCATTGTAAATGTTTTGTCCGCCGCTAAATCCTTTTGGAAAAGTGATTTTAAAGTCATTAAAAGGTAAGGTCAGGGCGTATCTTTCCGAATCTTCTTTTTCATAAAAAGATTTGGCGCCTCGAGGATAATTATCCTGGATAAGGTTTACGAGATCTGTATTGCGAAAGAGCGAGTCCAGCTCTTTGGCTGAATAACCGGAAGCGTATAAGGCCCCCACAATAGCTCCCATACTGGTTCCCCCAATGTAATCAATCTTTACACCTGCTTCTTCGATCACCTTGAGCGCGCCAATATGCGCCAAGCCTTTGGCCCCACCACCACTAAGTACCACTCCCACTTTTGGCGGATCCGGTTCTGTAGTAGACTGACCGTAAGTGGCAGAAAGCATCAAGAAGGCAAAGGTGCCTCCAAGGATCATTTTGCATGTCTTAAGATGTCTAATGAAAAGACTCATATACTTTCTTTGCTTTGGATAAGCCAATAGCTTTGGTTAGGTCTTCTATGGATGCTTCTTTTATGCGTTTAACCGATTTAAATTCCTTTAGCAGGTCTTCCGCAGTGCGTTCACCAATTCCTTTGATAGCTTCAAGTTCTGAATTAATTGCGGCTTTACTCCTTTTGTTTCGATGGAATGTAATCCCAAACCGATGTGCTTCATTTCGCAATTGCTGGATGATTTTCAGGGTTTCTGATTTTTTATCCAGATATAAAGGTATAGGATCTTCGGGGTAATATATCTCTTCCAGTCTTTTTGCTATGCCGATGATAGCGATCTTTCCCCGAAGTCCCAGAATATCCAGACTCTTCAGAGCAGAAGAGAGCTGCCCCTTACCGCCATCTATAACGATTAGCTGAGGGAGGGGTTCATCTTCATTCAAAAGTCTCTTGTACCTTCGAAAGACCACCTCTTCCATAGAGGCAAAATCATCTGGCCCGGTAACGGTTTTGATGTTGAATTTCCGGTATTCACTTTTAGCCGGTTTTCCGTTTCGAAATACCACACATGCGGCTACCGGATTACTGCCCTGGATGTTGGAATTATCAAAACACTCAATATGCCGGGGTTCCTCATTCAATCTGAGATCTTTTTTCATTTGAGCCATAATCCTGTTGGTATGCCGGTCCGGATCGGTAATCCTGACTTGCTTAAACCGTTCCTGTCGGAAAAATTTGGCATTGCGTGCTGAAAGGTCAACCAGCTTTTTTTTATCCCCCAACTTGGGTACAACAACTTTTACATCCCCCGAAAGGGTAACGGTAAATGGAACATAGATTTCCTTTGACTGTGAGTGGAATCGCTGCCGGATCTCCAATATGGCCAGTTCCAAAAGGTCTTTATCTTCCTCATCGAGCTTTTTCTTTAGTTCCAGGGTATGGGAACGGATAATGGAGCCGTGAGAAAGCTGTAGAAAGTTAATATAGGCGTAGGATTCATCCGAAATAATGCTGAAAACATCTACATTACTAATCCTGGGATTAACAATAGTAGATTTAGCCTGATAAGATTGAAGCACATCTATTTTTTCTTTCATCTGTTGTGCTTCCTCAAATCGCATAGCTGCAGCCAGCAATTTCATTTGCTTCCTGAAATAATGTAAGGAGGCTTTGAAGTTCCCCTTAATGATCTCCCGAATATCGTTTACTTGCTGATGATATTCCTCTTCAGACTGAAGCCCTGTACAGGGACCTTTACAATTACCCAAATGGTATTCCAGGCAAAGTTTGTATTTACCAGCCTCCACTTTTTCTCTGGAAAGATCATAATTGCAGGTCCTTAAAGGGTATACACTTCGGATAAGGTCCAGCAAGGTCTTTACGGTTTTCATACTGGTGTATGGGCCAAAATACTCAGAACCATCCTTAATCAATTTACGCGTTGGAAACACCCTGGGGAAACGTTCGTTTTTAATACAGATCCAGGGATAGGATTTATCATCCTTTAACAAGACATTATATCGAGGCTGGTACTTCTTAATCAGGTTATTCTCCAAGAGAAGCGCATCGGATTCGGTTGGCACCACAATGTGCTCAATGCTGCGTATTTTCTTTACCATAACCCTGGTCTTTCCATAATTATGCTGCTTATGGAAATAACTGGAAACCCTTTTTTTCAGGCTCTTGGCTTTGCCAACATAGAGTATTTTACCGCTACTGTCATAGAACTGGTAAACACCAGGACTATTGGGAAGTGTACTTAGCTGTAGTTCTATGGGAATTTCTGACATCTACTTTTTTATTCCAACAAGGCCCTATAAAGGTAAAAGGTAATTTTATTATTGATAGATCATAGCTTTAAAATCATTACGGAAGCCTAATAATGCAGTAAATCTGCGGGTTAGCATGTTTTGTTTTAAGCATCGAATTGAGATCTATATGTTTATCTATTTGATATACTGATAATTATAGTTTTTATGTTAAATAATTTTGAAAATATTATTCAACAATTGTTAATTAATTAATAAAAACAGTGCATTTCATCGATAAAATAGACCCTTTAATGGGATATTAGGAATATTTATCTTTATATTTAAGGCAAATAAATTTTGCATTACATGGACAACTATCTCATTACTATCGGGATGTACATCATTTTAATGCTGTTTTTCAAAATTTACTTTATAGTAGCCGCCAAGGATTAATTTTGAAACAGTAAGTACCCCAAAGACCTACGTAAACAGCTATGTTAAAAAGGGAAATCAGAGCGCATTACCCCAAGCTCAGAAAAAAACTCCCTCAAGACATACTCAGACAGAAAAGCCTTAGTATTTCCAACCAGCTCTTAAAGTTGCCTGTTTGGGAATTTGACTATTTTCATATTTTCCTTCCTATTTCTGAGAAAAATGAGGTAGACACCTCTTGCATAATACCCGTGCTTCAGGGCAGAGACAAGCATGTTATTATACCAAAGGTAGCCGGAGATGGCGAACTTGCTCATTTCCTGCTTAGCGACAACACCCGGTTTAAGAAAAATAAATGGAATATCCCGGAACCGGAGAATGGTATACCAATTAGCGAAGAGCAGATTGATGTGGTTTTTCTTCCTTTACTCGCTTTTGACCGTGAAGGATATCGTGTAGGTTACGGTAAGGGTTTTTATGACCGCTTTCTAAAGAAATGCCGCGAAGATGTAATCAAGATTGGTTTATCTTTTTTTCCCCCTGTGGAGAAGATAACAGATAGTGAAGAACATGACATCCCAATGGACTATGGGGTAACTCCGGAAGAAATCTATTCCTTTTCTGTTTCTTCCCGCTGACCAAAAGCCCGCTTATTAAAAACGATCAATATACCTACACCGGTACTGATAGCTGTATCGGCTATATTAAAAACAGGTTCAAAGAACCGGAAGTTCTCTCCTCCTACAAGTGGAACCCAATTGGGCCATGTACTGTCTATCAAAGGGAAGTACAGCATATCCACCACTTTTCCATAAAAAAGCTGTCCATAAGGTTGCTCAGCAAATAAGGTAGCTGTCTGATTGTAGCTGTCGTTAAATATCATGCCATAGAATACCGAGTCAATAATATTGCCTAAAGCCCCGGCAAAAATCAGGGAAACAGCTATAATAAGGGTGCGATTCGATTTCTTTCTAATAATATCCCACAACCAGTATCCAATACCGGCGATAGCAAAAAGTCTGAATACTGTGAGAATAAGTTTTCCCACCCCATCCGAAATAGGAAAGAGGTCGCTTAGTTTGGTCCCCCAGGCCGCTCCCTCATTCTCTATAAAAAGGATTTTGAACCAATTAAATACCTCAACTGATTCTCCCAGTGCAAAATGAGTCTTTACATAGATCTTTGTCCACTGATCAATCAATAAGATCAGAATTATTAAAAGGGCAGAATTTCTAAATCGCATATGATCTAACTAAGCTCGGATAAAAATACGGATTAATGGAACTCAAGGTGTGAAAGTGCTTATTTAGTTCTCAGCAGGGTGATATCTCCGGAAACCGTTTCCAGATCATAACTCTCGTTACCCTCCGGTATTGTTTCTTGTATAATCTGTCCGTAGCGGCTTTCGGCCCGTATTATACCACGAAGACTATTCAATCGTATATTCCCACTCTGCGTCTGGACATTAACTTTATGAGCTACCTGATTTAAGGTACAATTTCCATCATTCAACACAACATCCACATTACTGAATTCACCGGACATCGTAACGTTGCAACTAGTGCCAAATACCTGAACATCAAGGTTTGAAGGAATCTGTATCTTAAGTGATACGGATACAACCTTATGCGCACTTAGTTTGTCGTTAGGATCTTTAAAGCTGGGATCAAACTCTGTTCCAATCCAAAGTGTTGAACCTTCCTGGGTAATATTTACAGATAAGGCTTCAGCATACTCGCCATCCAACCTGGCGTCTACGATGAGGCTATTGCCTTCGTAGGCAAGGATTTCAGCTTCAAAAGATTTATCTGTATCAATTTGAATAAGGGTCCCAAAAGTTGCAGGATAAGACTTCCGAATGGTCTTTTGTCCACTGAGGGTATGACTGAAGAAAATCAATCCCACCAGGAAAAGTCCAAGGCTTGCTATGTAGCTATTTCGCTGCAGGAAAACGCCTTTTTATTTTTGCATGTTCTTAGCCTCTATGCTCAAAGTAGCATGGGGGACTAATTTAAGGCGTTCTTTATTGATGAGTTTACCAGTAACACGGCAGATTCCATACGTTTTATTCTCAATACGCAAAAGTGCGTTTTTAAGGTCTCGTATAAACTTCTCCTGGCGAATAGCCAGCTGAGTGTTAGCTTCTTTACTCATTGTTTCCGAACCTTCTTCAAAAGCTTTGAAGGTAGGAGCCGTATCGTCTGTTCCATTATTACCGTCGTTCATATAAGAACTCCTCAAAAGATCCAGATGGCTCTTGGCTTTCTCAATCTTTTCATCAATCAGGACGCGGAACTCCTCTAATTCCTTATCGGAGTAACGTACTTTTACATCTTCTCCCATCGTATTTAGTGTTTTTTTATTAATAATTTGGTATTCACTTCGTCAAAAGAAACGTTCGTACCTTCTTCCAACTGTTCTTCAAAATCGAGCTCTGCTGTCAGGGTTTCGTTCTTAATATACTTAATATTACTAGCTACCGCTTCTTCTAAGTATCCGTCTTTCTGTATTTTTACATCGATTTTGTCCGTAACCTCGAACCCGGATTCCTTTCTAAGGTTCTGTATACGGTTAACAAGTTCCCTTGCGATTCCTTCCTTTCGAAGTTCATCGGTGACATGGATATCCAGGGCCACAGTTAGCGGACCCGAACTGGCAACCAGCCAACCCTCAATATCCTGAGAAGTAATCTCTACATCCTCTAACTTCAATATAATGCTTTTATTATCCAAGTCAAGTGTAATCTCTCCCTCCCGCTCTATTTTCTGGATAGCATCCTGTCCGAGCTGGGCAACAGCCTGTCCTATAGCTTTCATATCCCTGCCATAACGCGGGCCTAAAACCTTGAAGTTTGGCTTAATTTTCTTAACCAGGATACCGGATGCATCATCGAGCAGACTAATCTCCTTTACATTTACTTCGGACATAATCAGGTCAGAGACCGCCTCGATTTCTTCCCTTTGTTTGTTGTCCATGACAGGGATCATAATCTTGTGTAATGGCTGCCTTACTTTAATCTTCTCCTTTTGCCTTATCGATAATACCAGGGAAGAAATGGTTTGGGCCTTCTGCATTTTACTTTCCAGGTCTTTGTTTACCATTTCAGGATCATAGACTGGAAAATTTGCGAGGTGCACACTTTCAAAATCCTCCTTGTTTGTAGTGCGATTCAGGTCACGGTAAAGCCGCTCCATAAAGAATGGAGCAATTGGGGCCGCCAGTTTGGACAACGTCACCAGGCAGGTATAAAGTGTCTGGTATGCGGAAATTTTGTCCTGCTGATAATCCCCTTTCCAGAACCGCCTTCTGCTTAAACGAACATACCAGTTACTCAGGTTTTCCTGAACAAAATAGGCCATTGCCCTTGCAGCGCGTGTTGGTTCATAATCGTCAAAAGCCTGATCTACTTTCCTGATCAGGGTATGCAATTCAGACAAAATCCATTGGTCTATTTCGGGCCTTTGGGACAAGGGTACTTCTGCCTCCTCATAGGTGAAATGATCAATATTGGCATAGAGTGCAAAGAATGCATAGGTATTATAGAGTGTTCCAAAAAATTTACGTTTAACCTCCTCAATTCCAGCAACATCAAACTTTAGGTTATCCCATGGATTGGCATTGGAAATTAAATACCAACGCGTGGCATCGGGTCCATAAGTATCAACTGTTTCCAGGGGGTTTGCCGCATTACCCAGGCGTTTGGACATTTTCTTACCATCCTTATCCAACACCAGTCCGTTAGATACCACATTCTTGTAGGCTACGGAGTCGAAGACTAAAGTAGCAATGGCGTGCAATGTATAGAACCAACCCCGGGTCTGATCCACCCCTTCAGCGATCAAATCTGCAGGAAAACCACTGCCTTCGTCAATGAGCGCTTTGTTTTCAAATGGATAGTGCCATTGGGAGTAAGGCATAGAGCCGCTATCGAACCAAACATCAATGAGGTCCAGTTCCCTTTGCATTGGTTTTCCGGAATCGGAAACAAGTATGATCTTGTCTACTATGTTTTTGTGCAGGTCTACCTTATCGTAATTCTGTTCACTCATGTCCCCTACAGTGAAATCCGCAAAAAGATCCTCCTTCATGAATCCGGCTGCCACTGCTTTCTCCATTTCCGCTTTCAACTGAGCCACTGAACCAATACAAAGAGCTTCTTTTCCATCTTCTGTCCGCCAGATGGGAAGAGGGGTTCCCCAGAATCGCGACCTGGAAAGGTTCCAGTCGTTGGCATTGGCCAACCAGTTGCCAAAACGACCCTCTCCGGTAGCTTTGGGCTTCCAATTGATACTCTGATTGAGCTCATACATCCGGTCTTTGATCTGAGTGACCTTTATAAACCAGGAATCCAGCGGATAATACAGGATAGGCTTATCCGTACGCCAGCAATTGGGATAGGGGTGTTTGTATTTTTCTACCTTGAAGGCTTTATTCTCCTCTTTGAGCCTGATCGCCAGTTCCACATCAACAGAACGTTCCGGAGCTTCCCCAGCCTCATAGTACTCATTTTTAACATACTTGCCGCCCAGTTCTTTCATTTCCGGCCGGAATTTCCCCTGCAAATCGACCAGGGGCACTGGATTGTCATTTTCGTCCAGGACAAGCATGGGAGGGATTGGGGGGTTAGCCTTTTGAGCAACCAGCATATCATCCGCACCAAATGTTGGCGCTGTATGTACTATCCCTGTACCATCTTCAGTAGTCACAAAATCCCCGCTGATTACCCGAAATGCATTTTCTGCATGCTGGTATGGCTGCGCATAGGGCAATAGTTGCTCATAGCGGATACCCAGTAAATCTTTGCCTTTAAACGTATCCAGGATGTAATACGGTATTTTTTTATCTCCCTCACTGAATTGGTCCAGTTCAATCTGTTCCTCTGCTATTTCATATCGCCCGCTAAACTGCGTCTTAACCAGATTCTTGGCGAGGATCACCTGAACAGGCTCATAGGTATATTGATTAAAGGTTCTGACGAGAACATATTCTATATTCTCACCTACCGTTAGTGCTGTATTAGACGGCAAAGTCCAGGGTGTAGTGGTCCAGGCAAGTAAATATACAGGCTGATCGTATCCGGATAAAAAATCAGGGAGTGTGTCTTTATGCGCTTTAAACTGGGCAGTAACCGTGGTGTCCGTTATATCCTGATAGGTGCCCGGTTGGTTCAGCTCATGTGAACTTAATCCTGTTCCAGCTTTTGGTGAATAAGGTTGAATCGTATACCCCTTATACAGAAGTCCCTTGTCATAGATCTCCTTTAACAACCACCAGACCGTCTCCATGTATTTGGATTTGTAGGTAACGTATGGATCATCCATATCTACCCAATATCCAATTTTTTCGGTCAGGTCGTTCCAGGCATCCGTATAGCGCATTACGGCTTTTTTACAGGCCTCATTATATTCCTCAATAGATATCTTGGTGCCTATATCCTCCTTGGTAATCCCAAGTTCTTTTTCTACTCCAAGTTCAACAGGTAATCCATGGGTGTCCCATCCCGCCTTTCGCTTAACCTGAAAGCCTTTCATGGTCTTATAGCGGGGGAAAATATCTTTTATGGTCCGGGGAAGAACATGATGTATTCCAGGCATCCCATTTGCCGATGGGGGGCCTTCATAAAAAACATAACCCGGTTTCCCTTCCCTGGAAGTTATGCTCTTTTCAAAAATGCCATGATCCTTCCAAAATGCGAGAATTTCTTCTCCCAGTTCAGGTAAGTTCAATCCTTTGTATTCAGCAAACTTCATATATAATAAATCCTGCCCAGGCAAATTAAGGCAGCAAAATTAATGAATTTCAATGGAATTTAGTGTTGATTTTTGAATTTGATGACTCCCGGAAATAACCCCATAATGCCTGCATACAAGAACCATGGAATACAACTTAACACTTTTAGAGCCACAAAATGGCCACTGGTTGATCAGTTTACGGGCTTATTGTTAAAATTTATATGAGAGTCCAGTAATAAGGTTGAACCCGGGTGCCGATATGCCGGAAGAATAGGTCCGGTAGCGTTGATTCGTGATGTTTTCCAGGATAAGGCTGGTACTGAGTCCATTGCTGATCTTGATCCGTGATCGGAAGTTAAGGGTGTACCATGATGGAGAATAGGGGTTTCCGCTGGAATCCACAGCGTAAATAAAGGGTTTGTTTCTTTCTGAGAGCGCCAGGTCTCTAAAGGATAATTCTCCGTTGTAATTCAAAAAGAAGTCAGTCTCCAGCCATTGGTTTTTCCAGAAAAGATGGAAATCCCCAAAAGATGGAGCAACATGCCTAACGGGGGTATCTATTCCTTCCTGGTCTTCTTCACGACCATCGGTGAATGTATAATTCGCTTCAACAGACCAATGATCTGTTAAAAAAGCCTGCATCCCTAATTCCAGTCCGTATACATAAGCTTTAGCCGCGTTTTGAATCGCCTGTACCTGACTTAATTCACCGTTATAAATGATTTCTGATTCCCCCTCAAACTCAAAATCACGCCTAACCAAAGCATCCACCAGATAGGTATAGTAAGCAGCCCCATTAAGAACCAGCTTGTCCTTAAAATTCTTTTTCACTCCCAGCTCAACATTATAAGCATATTCAGGTTCTAAATCAGGATTGGGAACCACCACAGAACCGGGTTCTGAATCGAAGACCTTACCGATATCGTCTATATTGGGCGATCTGAAACCCGTAGAGCCGTTAAGGGTTATTTGTAAATCTGCCTTTGGGAACCAGCTAAAACCCAGACTTCCCGTTAATGCTCCATTACTCAGGGAGGCTTCATCAAATGGAAAGGAGTAAAAGCGGTTATCAAAATCGGCCTGCGTCCAGACATGACTGTAACGCATCCCGGCAAGAAAGGTAAGGTTGGGCTTAAACTTGTATTCCCCGTTTACATATCCAGCCAAGGTTTGCCAAATAGCGCCGTCCGGGTAACGAGATGGTGCACTATTTACTTCATCAGTAATAATATCCGTTTGGCTACCATCTGATGCTACCTGATTGAAGATATACTCTGCTCCGTAATATAATCTTAAGTTTCCAATTCTTTTATTCTCAAAGTCAAGGTTTGCAGAAAGGGCATTTAATTTTTCACTGGTATTAAACCGAATAGGGTTGGCAAAATTTCGTTCATTCCTGTTTTCTTCAAAATATTGGTAAGCTGTTGTCAATTTTACCCCATCATAAAATTTCCCCCGTCCTTTTTTATAAATCTGTAAACTGGACAACCACCATTTTTGCGGGCCATAAAACCATTCTGCTGATCGTAATCCCGTTTCATCGTCATTGGGTCTTATCAGGCGGTCATAGCGTGAAAAATCCGATGTTTCCGAATATTGCATATTCAAATCGTACTGCCAATAATTATTGGGCTTGTGTGAAATCTTCTGCATCAGGTTTAACTGATTGTAGCCTGAGGGCAGCTGACGGCGTGGATTTGGATTGGTGCGCAATATATCGGTGCCATTTTCAGTAACCACATAAGATGTTCTCAGGTATTCGTCCGGGCCGTGTTTCCCCATTTTAAGATCGCCAAAATCATTGTAGGATATACTACTGAGAAATGCCCATTTCTTCCGCCCAAAGTTAAAATCAAGGTGAACGGTATTCTCATTACTGGCTGTAGCATGGCGATAAACTGCATTACCACTGAAGATATCATCTGAGTAGGTTGCATACTGGGGGTTTTTGGTATAAAAGTTCATCACACCACCAATGGCATCACTGCCATAAATAACCGAACCAGGACCAAAAATTACCTCGGTATTCCTTACTGCAAAAGGATCAATAGAGATTACATTTTGAATGTTACCCCCTCGAAAAATGGCATTATTCATGCGAACTCCGTCTACAGTAAGCAATAGGCGATTGGTGGCAAATCCACGTATCATAGGGCTTCCCCCTCCTAACTGACTTTTTTGCACAAATACTTTTCCGCTGGACTGAAGCAGGTCTGCCGAGGTTTGAGGATTATTGAAGGCGATACTGCGGGCATCAATACTGCTAATTTTTTGAGGGATATCTTTTTTCTGCTGCTCCCATTTAGAAATTGACATTACCACTTCTTCCAGCTGTTGGGGATTTACCGAAAGATAGACCCGGTTATTTTGACGAATTATCTGAGCCTTAGTGGCCTTAAAAGACAAATAACCCATATGGCGGAAGGTGAGTCTTTCTGTCCTTTTGAATATTCCCAAATCACAACTCCCGTCTATTCCGGTGATTACCGTATTGGAACGATCTTCATTATAAACAATAACATTGCCTATGCCTTCTTCTGATTCCACATCCAGGACATAAACCTTCTGCGAGAAGGCTGGATGGATCAGAAAAAGCAATACCAGGAAGATAATCCCGCGTATGTTAGTTGAAGACTTCATTTAATACGGCAAGTGACCTGGGCTTTCTAAATCCGTGCAAATGTAACTCAAAATATTCCACGATCATCTGAAGCAGTTGTTGCCGCTGTTTCTTACTCATTTGTATCAGATGAACAACATCAAAATTTGTGCCTAACAGCTTCCTGAATTGATTAAGTTCATCCCCACTAATAACTTTCTTACCTCGCGGTGTGTCTGTAAACTGTCCTTCTAACAAATCAAAGTAAGTGGCGTCTATATCAGACAGGTCAGGGTAACATCCCAAAAAACGCGTTAGGGATAGCAGGAAATACAGGTGGAAATTAGCAATTTGATCGTGTGTGTCTAACCACTGTAACGCAGTTTGCAAATAGGAGAATAGTGCAGGGTCAGACTGTTCTTCCCGAATGCAGCTCGTCAACATTTCGGCCAGAAACATAGTGATTGCATTTTTGGTAATATCGGTATGCATGGTAGAATAAGGAAAGTCTATCCTGGCCTCCCTGATCTGTTCCAAAGTTCCCTTATTCTTATGAATGGCAACGATATCCAATTGGCTTAGAGGCTGAAAATAAGCAGTCTTCAACTTTCCTTTTCTGGATGCCAATATCCCTTTCAACAAGTAAGCCTTAAGTCCGTCAGATTCTGTATAAGCCCTGACTATTAAACTTGTATCTCCATATTTGAATGAAGACAGAACAATAGCCTTGGTACGCAGCTGCATTTGGAAGGATTTATTACAAAGATAGCAAGTAGCAGTGTAGCTAAATAAAAGAACCCGACTGCTAGTCGGGTTCCAAAAACTATTATAAGTTTGTTTATATAACCCCCTGAGCAAGCATTGCATCTGCGACTTTAACAAAGCCTGCAATGTTGGCTCCTTTCACGTAATTGCAATACCCATTCTCTTCCATGCCGTATTCCAGGCATGACTTGTGAATCTTTTCCATAATGTCTTTCAATCGCTCATCTACCTCGTCCCTGGTCCAACTGATCCTCAGGGAATTTTGAGACATTTCCAATCCAGAGGTAGCCACACCTCCTGCATTGGAAGCCTTTCCAGGTGCAAACAATATTTCAGCCTCATGGAAAGCATGGATAGCCTCAGGTGTTGAAGGCATATTAGCTCCTTCTGCCACACAGATACAACCTCCTTCAATCAGGGATTTGGCCTCCTCTCCGTCAAGTTCGTTTTGGGTAGCACATGGGAGAGCAACCTTACATTTAACGTTCCAGGGTTTTTGCCCTTTATGGTAGGTAGCATTAGGATATTGATCTACATATTCTGAAATCCTGCCTCTCCTGTTATTCTTAAGGTCCATAACATAGGCAAGTTTCTCGTCGTCTATACCATCCTTATCATAAATGTATCCTCCTGAATCAGAAAGTGTAAGTACCTTACCCCCCAGCTGCAGTACTTTTTCCGCAGCGTATTGAGCAACATTTCCGGAACCTGAAATTACTACCTCCTTGCCAGCAATATCTTCATTGCGGGTTTTCAGCATGCTTTGGGCAAAATAAACCGTTCCATAGCCAGTAGCCTCAGGCCGAATCAAAGATCCTCCCCAGGATAGTCCTTTACCCGTAAGTACTCCGGTGAATTCATTCCTTAGTTTTTTATACATCCCAAAAAGGAATCCTATTTCACGAGATCCGACTCCAATATCGCCCGCTGGGACATCCGTGTTGGGGCCAATATGGCGACATAATTCGGTCATAAAGGAATGGCAGAAGCGCATAACCTCATCATCTGATTTTCCTTTGGGATCAAAATCAGATCCCCCTTTTCCACCGCCCATAGGCAAGGTAGTCAGACTATTCTTGAACACCTGTTCAAAAGCCAGGAACTTCAGGATACTGGCATTTACGGATGGATGGAAACGAAGTCCGCCTTTATAGGGCCCGATGGCAGAATTCATCTGAATCCTGTATCCCCGGTTTACATGTATCTCCCCATTATCGTCTACCCAGGCTACCCGAAAGGATATAAGCCGCTCTGGCTCAACCATACGAAGCAGGATATTCTTCCCGTAGTAAATATCGTGCTTGGCGATATAAGGGATTACCGTTTCAGCTACTTCCTGAACGGCTTGCAGGAATTCTGGTTCATGACCATTTCGGGTCTTAACCTCTTCCATGAAATTTTGAATAATTTCTTCCATCAGCTTATTAATTGTTTCTGTTATTGAGGAATTAAAAATTTAAGGGCAAAATTATAGTATTTCTACAATTTTACCCCCCTTTTTTTAAAAATTCAATAAGTCCTATTCCAAAGCCTGTTCCAGGTCTGCTATCAAGTCGCGGGCGTCCTCTATCCCTACACTAAGTCTGATAAGGGAATCAACCACACCGCTCTTTTCCCTTTCTTCTTTTGGAATACTGGCGTGCGTCATGCTGGCAGGATGTCCGGCCAGACTCTCTACACCCCCAAGAGACTCTGCAAGGGTAAAAACCTTCAGTTGTTCTACAATACGAATCGCATCTTTGTAATTAGCTCCCTTGGGAATAAAAGAAATCATGCCACCATAATCTGACATTTGCTTTTTGGCAATCTCATGGTTAGGGTGATCTTCAAAACCAGGCCAGTATACCTTTTCAATTTTGGGATGTGCTTTAAGGTACTGCGCTATTTCTTTACCGTTTTCACAATGCCTTTGCATCCTCACATGCAGTGTTTTAATTCCTCGGAGAACCAGGAAACTATCCATAGGGCCGCAAACAGCACCACTGGCATTTTGGATAAAGTATAGCTGCTCTGCAAGTTTCTTGTCGTTTACAATCAGCGCTCCTACTACCACATCACTGTGGCCCCCGAGGTATTTGGTAGCCGAGTGCATCACAATATCAGCTCCCAGGTCAAGAGGCCTTTGAATATAAGGAGTGGCAAAGGTGTTATCTACTGCAAGTAAGATGTTGTTCTTTTTTGCCAATTCAGATACCCCGGAGATATCCACAACGTTCATCATGGGGTTGGTTGGAGTTTCTACCCAAATAAGTTTCGTTTTGGAGGTAATTTTGGATTCAAGTACATCCAGGTCCTGCAGGCCAGTGAAGTGGAATTGGATCCCGAATTTCTCAAATACCTGCCGGAAAAGCCGGTAGCTCCCTCCGTATAAGTCGTTGGTAGATATAACCTCATCTCCTGGCTCCAGGAGTTTAACTACTGCATCTATGGCAGACAGACCGCTGGCAAATGCCAGGCCATATGTGCCATTTTCAATGCTGGCCAGTGATCGTTCCAGGGCTGTACGAGTAGGGTTGGCACTTCTCGAATATTCGTAGCCTTTATGCCCTCCGGGTGTGGTCTGGGCATAGGTTGATGTTTGATAGATAGGAGGCATTACCGCACCGTACGCCTCGTCTGGTTGCTGGCCTCCATGTATGGTTTTACTGTTGAAGTGTAATTTCTGTTTGCTCATATACTGTAATTAGGAGGACAAAGGTATTGTATCTGGAGGAGTTTGCCATCAGGCAAACTGAACTGATGTAAAATGGGGTTTCAACTATTCAAGGCTTTCTGCAAGCCTAGAATCACCCCCAAATGCAGCCCCTCATGGTACACATTAAAAGCCAGTGCATCTTCTACTGAACTTAAGGTTACATTAGCACTTGTCGTGTAGGATTTATACTCTTTAAAGCGACCGTCCTGATAATCCCGCTGTGTTTGTTCAAGGGTAGAAAATAGCGATTCCTGCAGCTGTTCGATCTCCTGCTCAGATACCGGATCCGTTTGGGGCAAAGTGCCTTTTCGATATTTTGCCACCAAATCAGCATCCACCTGGAGTGGTAAATTGCTAAGGCCATAGGTAATAAGTTGCTGGGTAACCACAACATGTGCGATATTCCAGTAGATATGATTTCGGAATCCTTCAGGTATTGTACAGAGTGTTTCCCGGGGTGTTTTTCTCAGAATGGCATAAAGCATTTTGCGATTCTGCAATAGGATAGTGAACAGGTAGTCCATGACAGAAGATTTGAATAAATATAATTTATTTAGGGGTAATTAGGTTTCTTTGTGTTAAAATCTAAAAGTCGAAACTTTTGTTATGAATAAAATCTACTTTTTAAGCAGTTGTGATACCTGTAAACGAATCCTTAAGGAGTTGGAACCCCTGGATGGAATAGAACTTCAGGACATAAAAACAAGTCCTGTCACTGAAGAAGAACTCCGGCAACTGTATGATTTGGCAGGAAGTTATGAATCCCTCTTCAGTAAAAGGGCCCGAATGTATAAGGAGCGTAATTTAAAGGAAAAGTCTCTTGGGGAAAGCGAATACAAAAACCTAATTCTTGAACATTATACCTTTCTCAAAAGACCGGTTATGGTGATAGAAGGAGAAATATTCATTGGAAACAGCAAGAATACCGTACAGGCGGCAAAAGAAAAACTTCATCATTGAATAAGCGAAACCTTGCTTTACTGGCTGCCTTAGGAGCCACCACGATCTACGGTCTTAACCATACCATTGCCAAAGGAGTAATGCCGGATTACGTGGGGCCTTTTGGTTTCATTTTATTGAGGGTGGTTGGTGCTACCATACTTTTCTGGGGAATTGCCTTCTTGGGTCCTAAAGAACGTATAGAAAGTAAAGACTGGGGCAGGATTCTCGTTTGTTCCCTTTTTGGCATGGCTATCAATATGCTGTCATTCTTCAAAGGCCTTGATCTGTCTACACCCATAAACAGTTCCGTACTGGTTACTACAACCCCCATAATTGTAGTGGTCCTGTCCGCTTTCCTTATCGAAGAAAAAATACGTTTAATTAAAGGAATAGGCATCCTTGTTGGTTTGGCTGGTGCACTGGTGCTGGTACTCTATGGAAATGAGATCCGTGGTGATGCGCCCAATATTCCCCTGGGAAACATGCTGTTCCTGGTTAATGCCTTGTTTTTTGCCTTATACCTGATCCTGGTAAAAACACTTATTGACAAATACCACCCCTTCACCTTAATGAAGTGGCTTTTTCTGATTGGGATAGTATTGAATCTTCCCATTACCCTTCCCGAATTTCTTGAAATATCCTGGACTACCCTGCCGTGGGAAGCAATATGGAAAATAGGTTTTGTAGTCATCGGAACTACTTTTTGCACCTATCTTTTTAACGCCTATGCCCTTACTCAGCTCAAGGCATCTACGGTCAGTGCTTTTGTATACCTGCAGCCATTGATTGGAATTATATTCGCCCTACTTAGCGGAAGAGACAACCTTACTGGCGTTAAGGCAGGGGCAGCTTTTCTGGTTTTAGTGGGTGTTTACCTGGTCAGTAAACGACCTAAACCAGATCTTGGGGACGTTTAGCGAATTTGCGTGTATCCATGGCAGACAATATCCGGAATCCCTCAGCCTTTTCTACCGCATCAAATGCCGATAAAAAATGTTCTGGTAAGGGTATTAGTTTACGGGTCTTCAGGCTAATCCAGCCTCCGATCAGTTCACAGTGCGCCAGATTACGTCCCTTATGGTCATAGAAATTGTGGTGAAATTCAAAGTACATTCCATCTTCACTCAATCCTTTTAATTCCAAGGACACCCGTATAGGCTTTCCTGCAAATATCTCTCTGAAATAATACAGATGTTCATAAAATACTACTGGCCCGATCTGATGTTCCGCAAGTGCTTCCTGATCAAAGCCAAGACCCATAAGGAATGCCATTCGAGTGTGACTCATGAAATTGATATAAGCGCT
Organism: Flavobacteriaceae bacterium D16; assembly: GCA_021295155.1. Classification (GTDB taxonomy): domain Bacteria; phylum Bacteroidota; class Bacteroidia; order Flavobacteriales; family Flavobacteriaceae; genus Lentiprolixibacter. The sequence goes on from JAJTJC010000036.1 coordinate 423,706, forward strand.
GTTCGCTAAATGCCGGTTTGCATCAAGATCGTTCCAGCGAACTTCAAATTCTTTTAAATACATAAAATATTTGTTATGCGTGCATAGGAAATCAAAAATACTATAGTTTTACCTAACAGTCGTTAAAGCAGCTATATTTTTATGCCTATTTTTAGACACACAAGAAAATTATATGAGCGCAAAAGCACCTTTTACAGATTCTCTTTCACTACCCGCAATAGCGGCCCCCATGTTCTTGATTTCAGGACCTCAACTGGTTATTTCCTGTTGTAAGCAGGGTATTGTAGGAACTTTCCCGGCATTGAACCAACGAACCAGCGAAGGTTTCGAAGCGTGGCTGGTCGAAATCAAGGAAGCCCTTGAAGCGTACGAAAAAGAAACTGGAAAAAAACCAGCCCCTTTTGGGGTTAATCTTATTGTTCATCCTACCAATCCCCGACTTGAGGCAGATCTTAAATTGTGCATAAAGCACCAGGTACCCCTCATTATCACCTCTCTTGGTGCGGTTTCCCAGCTTGTTGATGCTGTACATAGTTATGGAGGTCTTGTATTTCACGACATCATAAAAAAGCGTCATGCCCAAAAAGCAGCAGAAGCAGGTGTAGACGGCCTGATCCTGGTAGCTGCAGGAGCGGGTGGACATGCAGGTACTTTGAATCCCATGACATTGCTTGCTGAAGTAAAGAAGTTTTTCAAGAAAACCCTTATTTTATCAGGTTGTATTAGCACGGGGCGGGATATTGCCTCGGCCTTGCAAATGGGCGCAGACCTGGCCTATATGGGTACCCGGTTTATCAATACCACAGAGAGTAAAGCCCCTGAAGACTACAAAAAAATGATTATCGAGGCCGGTGCCAGTGATATAGTCTATACTGCGGCAATTTCCGGTGTACACGCCAACTTTCTGGCAGCAAGCCTGCAAGCAGCCGGCATCAGCGAAGAAGATTTAACCAAAGACCATAAGGTTGATTTTGGAAAAGAACTCGATACTGAGGCCAAAGCCTGGAAAACCATCTGGTCTGCCGGACAGGGAGTTGCCACTATTGAAGATGTTTTACCAGTGGAACAGCTTGTCGAACAACTACGGAAAGAGTTTTTAGAAGCCCTTACAGATCAGGCACAGCTACTTAAAAAATATAGCTAAAAGTTAAATCTGTTATAGATGTATGTAAAAAGAAATATTAGCCTGGGTGTCATGTGGCACTACTCCTGGAGAAACTTGCTTTTCTTCACCTTTTGGGCTGGAGCTGTATTTTGCATTTACCACTTTCTGAACTGGGATTTTATCGACATCCCCTTTCAACCCCTGAGTGTAATAGGAATCGCCGTGGCATTCTATATCGGATTCAAAAACAGCCAGAGCTATGATCGGTTCTGGGAAGGAAGAAAGATATGGGGAGGGATCGTAAATTATTCACGCACCTGGACCAATAATGTATTGAGCTTTGTAAATGATACTGATCAGACTAAAAAAGAGCTTGTATACAGACACCTGGCATGGATCAATGCGCTCAGGATACAGTTAAGACAACCTACTTCCTTTTCGAAGCGGGAACACAAATCGATTGAACGACTATTTGAAAAACACGGACACAAAAACCCCGTATGTGAAGACCTGGGAATTTTCCTGGGTGCCAAAGAGCTGGAAGATCTGCAATCAAGGAAAAATGTAGCTACGCATCTTATTAAAAATCAGGGGCAACACCTGAAAATCCTTCTGGAAAATGATAAAATAACTGAGTTTGATAAACAGGTGTTCCACAACAATTTGGAGCAGATGTATAACCTTCAGGGCAAATGCGAGCGGATAAAAAACACTCCATTCCCCAGACAGTATGCCTATTTCAGTACCCTGTTCACCTGGCTTTTTATTCTTCTGCTCCCTTTTGGGCTTCTGGATGTTTTTGAAGAAGGGATAAGCCTTGTTGAGGGCAATATTCGCAGTTGGTATATCTTTATGATGATTCCGTTTTCAGTACTTATCTCCTGGATTTTTGTCACCATGGAAAAAGTGGGCAGCAATAGCGAAGATCCTTTCGAAGGTAGGATCAATGATGTTCCCATGACGGCCTTATGCCGAACTATCGAGATTGACCTGAGAGACATGCTTAATGAAGCTGAACTCCCAGAAAAGATACAGCCACAGGACAATATTCTTTACTAATGCCAATCGTTCCGAGTCCTTATAAACCTCCGGTAATTTTCAGAAATGGTCATGCCGCCACCATCTATGCCGGCCTCTTTCGCAAGATAGATGGTATTACACAAGAACGGGAACGTATGGAACTTATGGATGGTGACTTCATGGACCTGGACTGGAGTTATGCCAAATCTCCTACTCAGAAAGTAGCCATCCTGCTTCACGGTTTGGAAGGGCACGGCCAACGTCCTTATATAACTGGTAGTGCTAAAATCTTAAACCAGGCAGGAATTGATGCCTGTGCGGTAAATTTCAGGGGTTGTAGTGGGGAGACCAATCGCTTATATCGTTCTTATCATTCCGGAGCAACAGAAGACCTGGATGCAGTAATACGGCACATCCTCGAAACAAAAAACTATTCAGAAATCCTGATAAAAGGGATAAGCCTGGGGGGTAACATGACCCTGAAATATCTGGGTGAAGGAAGAACTATTCCCAAAGAAGTTAAAGCGGCAATAGGGGTATCAGTCCCATGTAACTTGCACGATTCCCTGATCCAGCTACTCAAACCAAAAAATTGGGCTTATGCCCATAGGTTTCGCAACCACCTCGTTGCAAAACTCAAGGCAAAAAAACATTTGTTCCCCGAAATCCTAACGGATGAACAAATTGGAAAGATCAAAAATCTGAAGGATTTTGACGATCTCTATACCAGTAAAGCCCACGGATTCAAAGATGCATTAGACTATTATGAAAAGTGTAGCAGCAGACAATTCCTTAAGGAAATTAAAGTCCCCACGTTGATTATAAATTCCCTGGACGATTCATTCCTGGGGGAATCCTGTTATCCACAAAAAGAAGCCGAAAGCAATACCATGTTGTATTTGCGTATGCCCCGCTATGGTGGTCATGTTGGCTTTATTGATCAGGGAAATGTGTCCTATTCGGAAAAGGTTAGTCTCAGCTTCATATCTAAATTCTTCTAAAGCTGCTTTTTTGGTATCTTGTGCCTCCAAAATATATACTATGTCAAGAAAATTAATATGGATTGCCCTTGCCACGGTCTTCGTGGCCTGTGGTGGAAAACAGGAAAAGAAAGAGTCCTTTGAGGTGAACCGGTCTAAATCCGAGTTAACCAGCGATCAAGAATCAGGTAGTGTTCCCATTGATATGGATAATAAAGGAATTGGACCTATCAAGGAATTAAAGTTTGAAAAGGAAATTAATAAAGAACTTGCAGCCCGCGGGGAGTCAACATTTAATATGATCTGTACCGCCTGCCATCTAACCGATCAGCGGATGATTGGACCTGCCATGGCAGGAATATATGAACGCAGAAGCCCGGAGTGGGTAATGAATATGATCCTGAACCCTGATGGCATGCTAAAAGAAGATCCTATTGCCCAGGCATTGCTAAAAGAATACAATAATATGATCATGACCAATCAGAACCTTAGTGAGGATGAAGCCCGTCAGATCGCTGAGTATCTGAGGACACTCTAGGATATCATTTAAAAATAGCATCAGGCACAAATGGCTACGAGTAAAGTCATTTGTGCTTTTTTTATTGGATATTTTTACCCCTGAACCATCTGATAAAAGGGAACTTCAAGCAACCCTGTAAATCTCGAAAACTGTTATCTTTATGAAAAACGGTACGACTCTTGAAATTGCTGTGAGGAACGTATAACACAAATATTTTATAATGATGTCATTGAAATTTAAAGCCCAACTCATCCTTTTTCTGGGCGTTGGTTTACTTATAATGCAGCCTTTGGAGGCACAACAGAAAAATTTTATTGATCAGCCTTACCTGGAAACTACCGTAACGGTCGATACCCTGGTAGTCCCTAATCGCATCTACCTCAATATCCTCCTGACAGAGGCTGATACCAAAGGGCGGACATCAGTTGAAGAACTGGAAAATCGTATGGCAGCCAAACTCAAAGGCCTGGGGATAGACCTGGATACACAACTGAGCCTGACTGATCTGGGTAGTGATTTTAAGAAGTATTTTCTTCGAAAAACGGATATTCAGAAAGAGAAGGCCTACACCCTGCTCGTGTATGATGGCCTAACCGTGGGTAAGGTTCTGAAAGAAATGGAAGCTATTGGAATATCCAATATTAGTCTTCAAAAAACCGGGTATTCAAAAATGGATTCCATAAAAATGGATATGCGAATCAAAGCCATATTAAAGGCCAAAGAACAGGGGTCCAATTTAGTCAACACCATTGGGCAAAGCCTTGGAAAGGCCTTGCATATTCAATATTATGAAAGGAACTTTCGTGACACAAGGGGTGGATTACAGGAAGTTGTGATCACAGCCAAAGCTGAACCTCTTGATGTTGAGTTCAGCAAAATCAGGATTGAAACACAGCTATCCGTAAAGTTTGCCATGGAATAATTCAAGCCCTCATTAACATATTCTGACTGGGTTTAAGGTATTCAGAACTTGTCTACCATAACTTTATAGGTGGGATCTTCCAGAACATTCACATCTATAATTTTATCTGCATTGAATAAAAGTCTTCTGCAGTCCTGGCTCAGATGGCGCAAATGCACCTTTTTACCCACCTTGAGATAGCGCTCCGTGATCTTATTCAGGGCTTCAATAGCCGACATGTCTACTACACGACTCTCTTTAAAATCGATGATCACCTCTTCAGGGTCATTAAGCACATCGAACTTTTCATTAAACAGACCAATCGATCCAAAAAACAACGGGCCATAGATTTCATAGTGTTTCACCCCGTGTTCATCAATATACTTTCTGGCCCGAATACGTTTGGCATTATCCCATGAGAATACAAGTGCCGATATGATTACCCCAACGAGAACTGCAAGCGCCAGGTTATGCAGAAAGACGGTAACCAGTGTAACCAGTACCATTACCAGAACATCAGATTTTGGCATTCTCCTGAACGTTCTCAAACTGGCCCACTCAAATGTTCCCAGGGCAACCATTATCATAAGTCCGGTGAGGGCGGCCATAGGCACCTTTTCAATTAAGTCGGCTCCGAACATTATGAATACCAATAACATCACAGCGGCGATAATCCCAGATAACCTGGCACGCGCCCCATTTGATGTATTGATCAAACTTTGTCCGATCATAGCACAACCTCCCATACCTGAAAATAAGCCGGATAAAATGTTAGCAGTACCCTGAGCCACAGCTTCTTTATTCCCCCTACCACGGGTTTCAGTGATCTCATCAACAATATTGAGTGTTAGCAGACTTTCAATTAATCCTACTCCAGCCACTATTGCAGCGTAAGGAAATATAATCTTCAAGGTTTCCAGGCTAACCGGAATTTCAGGTATATGGAAAGGGGGGAACCCGCCCTGGATAGAAGCGATGTCTCCAATAGTACGGGTATCTATATCAAATACAAGTACAAGACCAAATACCAGTAATATAGCCATAAGGGAAGCCGGAACTACCTTGCTGAGTTTAGGCAGTCCCCAGATAACAAGCATGGTCAGGAGAACAAGGCCAAGAAAACTGTAGAGGGTAACCCCTGACATCCACGCTCCTCCCGGAACCTTGAACTGGTCTAATTGGGACATAAAGATTATTATGGCCAGACCATTTACAAATCCAAAGATGACGGGATGGGGAACCAGTCGCATGAATTTTCCCAGGCGGAGGAATCCAGCTATTAACTGCATTATTCCCGCAAGGACTACAGCTGCAAAAACATATTCAACACCATAATCAACTGCGAGAGAAACAATAACTACTGCCACAGCTCCGGTAGCTCCGGAAATCATGCCAGGCCTGCCCCCCAAGATAGAAGTAACAAGGCCCATTACAAAAGCGGCATATAGACCTGTAAGTGGAGATAAACCTGCAATCAGTGCAAAAGCAATTGCTTCTGGCACCAAAGCAAGTGCCACTGTAAGTCCCGATAATATTTCGGTCCGGTAATTTACTTCCTGTGAAAAATCGAATAGATTCAGATACTTTTTCAAACGCCCTTATTTTAAGGGGCCAAAAGTAACTTTATTATCCAAGTTGACCTCAGATAAGAAAGATTTTCTAAAAGTGATTTTTACCAGGCCTTTAACCCCAGCAATTTTTCACCTAAGTCAGATAGCTCGGCTCGCTCATACTTAGTCTGTTCCCAATTTCTCGGATCACCTGGAAATGCATATCCTTCAGGAGCCACTCTGTTCTTCCAGGAATGAATCCGCCAATTCTTTAATTCCTCATTATCTTCTTCTGCGGGCATCATGGAGATATACTGGGCAATACGCACCTTATTACCGGACTTGTTAGGCCTGATGCCATGGGGTTCTGTACTATTGAAGATCAATAAATCACCGGCCTCCATTTTTACTTTGACAATTTTGTCTTCTAAGCCCTCCAAACTTGGCTGAAAATGGTCGCGGTCTTTAGGTTGCGTTTGCTTCCAGCTATCGTAATTTCTGTATAACCAGGGAATACACTGAAAACCTCCCATATCCTCATCGGTTTGGTCTGCCAATGCAAGGACCCCCTGTACATTTTGTGGCTTTGTTTCAGGGTCATAATCCCAATGGATAAAACCCTTTTTATTCTCTCCCGGACGTTGTGGAAAATTCAGATTAGCCCGGTCTATGGTTACCCAGAGCTTTTCGGTACCCCATACATCTACAAAGGCGTCATATACGCGCTTTGTCTGTCTGTTATTCCACAGGTGTTGATGGTTGTAGACTTCTACCATGCCTGTTCCTGTAAGTTCCTTCATCTTCATTTCTGCTCTTGGAGGTGCATACCAGGTAGCAGGGTCGTTGGGGTCTTTTTCATCAAATTCCCATAAAAAATCAGCTGTTGCCTTCGCCTGCTCTTTAGAAACCGCATTTTTAATAACAATGTATCCGTTATGCATCCAGAACTTCCAATCCTCTTCGGACAGCACTCTCAAAGGTATTCCATTAGATCGGTCATTCAATTGTTGTTTACTGCTCGTAGCCGTAGAAGGATTGCCAGGAATCTCTTCGTGTGCTTTATTGGCCATTTCCAATTTTACATCATTGTCCATTGTCACTGATTTAAGTTTACTATTTCAAAACTAGCAGAATGATCCTGGCACATCCACCTTGATATTGATATAAATTTGAACTATTTTAACCTTATTGACTATATCATAAGACTTTTATGTGAATTTTGTATAATTTACTGCTTCCGAAATTCATAACGCATTTATGAAAATTCAATTAGAGACCATATCGCCAGATACCAAAAGTCCGTTCAGGCTTTTACACGATCCCAAATTGAATCATTTGTTTTACTGGCATTTTCATCCTGAGCTGGAATTGGTATACATAGAGGGTGCTAATGCCAAAAGGCATGTGGGAGATCACATCTCTGAATATAAGGGAAGTGACCTGGTACTAATCGGGTCCAATATTCCTCATTTAAATTTTGACCATGGGGTTACTACAACCTACAGGAAGGAAGTCTTGCATTTTAAACCGGAATTCAGGGATAAGATCCTGGTTGGTTTGCCAGAATTAAAATCCATTGACAGATTGCTTGAATTATCAAGGTATGGCATCGCCTTCCATGGAGAGACCAAAAATAAAGCAGGTGAGCTCATGAAAAAATTGCACCTGCTTGAGCCCTTTCAATTCTTCATTTCCATAATGCATATTCTAAATCTTCTGTCTGGAAGTAAGGAGTTTGAATTATTGCATAAAAAGCCCTTTATCAATAAATACAGTAAGAAAGAACAATCCCGAATCCGGAAAATTTATGGCTTTATTGATGAGCGCTATCAGTATAAAATAACCCTGGATGAGGTGTCCGGTCTATGTAATTTGACAAAACCAGCATTTTGCAGGTATTTTAAAAAAGCTACGGGAAGTACATTTATTGAATTCCTGAATCAATATCGTGTTAGTCAGGCAAAGCGTTTACTGTTGATGGGAAAAAATGTAAGCGAGGCTTGTTATGAATGCGGGTTTGAAAGTCTTTCTTATTTCAATCGTAGTTTCAAGAAAATCACGGGTGAAAATCCCTCCGGTTTTAAAACAACCTATGCTTCAAAAAAGAACCGCTCCGGGTAAAGTTAATCCGAAGCGGCTACCAACTAACCAACCTAAAAAATGAAGTGTTTATTTTGTCTGTTATAATTTCCTCTTTCGCTTAACGTCCATTACAGGCAACTGCTGTTTAGTCCGCTTCCTTGAGATTGTCCCCTTATCGGATTTCAGATATTGCTGAAATCCTCTTCCTTTGAATTCATACAGGGTGCCACTATCCTGATGATAAAGTTCAATCGTATTGTCGTTGGGCACGTACAGCTCAAAATAATCGTTACCCAAAAAGTCGTAATCCAGTGTAAGGGTCTTGAGTGTTAGATCATTCCGCACATCGAAAACCTGGTACTCCCCTTCATAATCCCATTGTACCTGACTGATTGGAATACCGGCTGGATCTATAGATGACCTGAAGATGCCACCACCAGAAATCGGCACAAACTGAAGGTAGGTCTCCTCATCAAAATCATTCAATACCCCTGCTTCACTAGTGAATACCTTTTCCCATAAGGTATATTCCTGTAGAAAATACTGGATATTGTCATAGAAGACCTGGTCATAATCAAATGAATTCCTCTGATACCCCTGCAGGAAATAAGATGTATTTGTGCCGCTATGATAGAGTTCAATAATATTGCCATTGACAACAAAAATTTCAAATAGCCACAGACCATCCAAATCATGGTCTACTTCCACAGCACCGCTCAGCGGATTGTAATATCCCACCGAAATGCCAAGTCCATTACCCGTTTTCCCGAGGCCAACCAGATTGTTATTGGCCAACAATACACCGCGATCAAAAGTGAGGGTAAAGGCCTGTTGTAAAAAAGGCACTTCTCCATTGCCTGTGGTAGCATTGATGTCTACATACCAGAGATCATAGGATTCCAGTAATGCCACAGTATTAAGTGGTGATTCCACGATTATTTGATCATCGATAATTACCTCAGTATAGCAGGAAGTAACTGCGAAGCCAAGGAATATCCAAAACGGTAGAAGTTTAATTGCCCTCATAATATTTTGATTTGTTATATAGTATACAAGCTCCATGCCATTCTTGTATATATTTGATTTTCAATGTCTAAAGCCCGGATACATTTTTATTACATTTGAATCCTAAAGAAATGACCATGGGGAAACCTGTTCAATTTGCAGTACTGGGAGGAGGAAGCTGGGCTACAGCCTTAGTTAAAATGCTATGTGAAAATGTCTCTCAGGTAATCTGGTATATGCGTAATACTGATTCGGTTTCCTATATCCGTAAGCATGGACATAATCCAAACTATCTCACGGATGTAGAATTTAACAAAGACCAACTCATTCTTACCTCAGACATTAATGAAGCAATAAGGGGTGCTGATATCCTAATCTTTGCTATCCCTTCAGCCTTTCTGGAAAGCGAGCTGGGTAAAATCAAAAACCCTTTTACGGACAAGATTATCTTTTCCGCCATTAAGGGAATCGTTCCGGAAACCGGGCTGATTGTGGGAGAGCACTTCCACGATCATTACCAAATCCCATTTGAAAATATTGGGGTAATTACCGGGCCATGCCATGCTGAAGAAGTTGCCCTGGAACGCCTCTCCTACCTGACTATAGCCTGTGATGATCAGGATAAAGCCAGACTGGTAGCTGATTGCCTGCAGAGCGATTATATCAGGACTAAAATTTCAGATGATATTATAGGTACCGAATATGCGGCCATGCTGAAGAACATTTATGCGCTGGCTGCAGGCATAGCCCACGGGCTGGGTTATGGAGACAACTTCCAGAGCGTGTTGATGAGCAACAGTATTCGCGAAATGGACCGCTACATCAAAAGGGTCCATAAGATGAAGCGAAACATTAACAATTCGGCCTATTTGGGGGATTTGCTGGTTACGGGATATTCTACCTTTAGTCGTAATCGGATGTTCGGAAATATGATTGGTAAGGGCTATACCGTAAAGAGTGCTCAGATGGAGATGAATATGATTGCGGAAGGATACTATGCCAGCAAGACTGCCTATGAATTAAAAAGCCGATTTAAGAAAAAGGTTAAGTCGCCCATTATTGATGCAGTCTATCAGATCCTCTATCAAAAGAAGAGTGCTAAAAAGATTTTCAAACAATTGACAGAAAAACTAGACTAAACTCCTAGTCCCGCTCCAGGTCGAATTGGGAATGCAGTTTCAGTTCTCTGGCTAAATCCTCCCGCCAGGCATCTATCTGCTTTTTGTTTAGGTTGAAGTGCTTCTTAAAAAAATCCAATACAGGCTCCGTAAATTTCCGAACGCTTTCAATGTCAAAATACAACCTGCCCGTCCGGCGTATGAAAAAATCCATGGGGGTGAGGATACACTCGTAATCCAAACCGAATTGCAGCTCGGCTAAAATCATGCGTTCTTCGGAATCTGCTCCTTTGGTTTTTTGAAAATTATCGAGTATCCGTTCGGTTTGTTTTCCGTAATTGGTTACCAGATACCAGGCATCATAATGGGTGAAGCCGTCCTTTTCTATCCGTCCATAGACCTCTTTGATATACTGCTTAACCTGTTTGAATTTCTTGAATTCACTTCCACAAAGCGGTATGGCTTCCGTCTTACAGTCAGGGATGTCTCTACCATAGTCTTCCTTGAACTTTTGGGAAACCTGATTCACCACACGTTCAGCCATTTTACGATACCCTGTTAATTTTCCCCCGGCCATACTGATCAGTCCGGTTTCTGAAGTAAAGATTTCATCCTTCCTGGACAGTTCGGAAGCAGATTTGCCCTCTTCGTGTATGAGGGGGCGAAGGCCTGCCCATGAGGATTGGATATCCTCCATCCCTAAATCAATACTGGGGAACATATTATTAACTGCTGAAATCAGGTAAATAGCATCTGCAAGGTCTGTAGTAACCTGGTCTTTGTCTTGTAAATAACTCGTGTCTGTAGTCCCCACATAGGTTACCTTTCCTCTGGGAATGGCAAAAATCATTCGTCCGTCAGGAACATCGAAGTATACAGACTGTTTTACCGGTAACTTTTCATGAGGAAAGACCAGGTGTACCCCTTTGGTCAGGTGCAGTCGTTTTCCCATCAGGGAATTATTAACACTTCGCAATTTATCCACCCAGGGGCCGGCAGCACTTATTACGTATTTCGATCTGATAGTAAAGGTATCTCCAGAAACATGGTCCATAACCTCAACCCCAGCGACACGATCTTCTTTATAGCAAAAATCGTTAACCTCTACATAATTCAGAGCGGTAGCCCCATAGGTCAGGCTTGTCTTGATGTTTTCGAGTGTGAGGCGGGCATCATCTGTGCGGTATTCTGCATAATACCCTGCACCTTTAAGAATCTTTTTAGGTAATAAAGGTTCCAGTTTCAGCGCTTCCTTTTTTTCAAGCATTTTGCGTTTGTCGTCCCCGCTTACCTGGGCGAGGATATCATATACCTTAAGGCCGATGGAGGTTAACCATTTGCCATAAGAACCGTTTTCAATCAGGGGGAGTAACATTTTTTCCGGTAACACCAGGTGTGGGGCTAGCTTGTGCACAATGGCCCGTTCTGACCCTACTTCCTTAACCAGCCAAAAATCGAATTGCTTCAGATAGCGCAGGCCTCCGTGGATCAGTTTGGTGGATTTACTGCTTGTTCCCGAAGCAAAATCCCCTTTCTCTACCAGAGCAACTTTAAGCCCTCGTGAAGCCGCATCAAGAGCTATGCCTGCACCTGTAATTCCTCCTCCGATGACCAGTACATCGAATTGCTCTTTTGACAACTTTTGCTGAATTTCCTTACGATGTTTGTTCGAAAACCGAATATCTTCTTTCATAGTATCCCCTGTTAGAAGGGTTTTTTATTTGACCATCCAGACCTCAAAATAGAGGTATAAAATCAAAAATAAGGTATTTAAATGCCGGGGGCAATGCGCTGTTCTGATGATAACAAAATGATAATAAAACCTTGGTTGAAGAGCATCTGGCCAGTAGGGCTTATCAGGGCTTAAACTCATATTCGCGTTGTACCTCACATATACGCACCTTATACCATTGATACCATTTTTTTATGCCCATTTCCTGGGCTACTTCATGCTCTAAATTCTTTTTCCAGTGGGCAATAGACTCGAGGCTATCCCAATAGCTGACTGAAATTCCCAGTTTTTCCCGAGCACTTTCAAACCCGAGGTAGCCAGGTTGATTTTTGGCGAGCCCCTCCATCTTGCTGGCCATATCCTCGTATCCGTGAGTATCTGGATTAAGCCGACTACTAAATATTACAGCATAATAGGGTTTAGAAGCCTTCATTGAATAAACTCTTTCTCTATAAAGTAATCAACAATAGCTTCCTTCATCAGCACTGATTGTTCCCCTGATTTCAGCGGTGGTAAGGGTTCTTTTATAAGGTAGTGGGGCCAGCCCTCCTCATCAAAAAAATCAAACTCGTAGTAACCAAAGGGTTCCAACAATCTGCAAATAGCGATATGCATCAGGTTGATCTTTTCATCCTTTTTAAAGGATCGGTGAAATTGCCCCAGTTCCTGAACCCCAATGAGGTAAATTATGGCATCGAGTTCAAGGGGGTCCCCATCTGCGAACTTAGCCGATAGCTTTTCTACCAGAAGTTCCCATCGCTCTTTCAGAATTAAGTCCCTGGACATAAGAATGCGCTTTTAGTTCCTTTTTGGATAGCGATTAATAGTGAATTAAACCGTGGATAAGCCACTTGACCAAAGCCTCAAATGTACGAATCAATCCTTTATATTTGTATAAATACATCCAGATGGGAATCTTAGATATAGTCCTGGGCTTACTGCTGGCCTACGGGTTCTACAGGGGTCTGAGAAACGGTCTTTTTATTGAAATAGCCTCGCTGGTAGCGTTGATCGCCGGGCTATACGGGGCCATTCATTTGTCTTATATCACCGGTGATTATCTGGAGCAGCGTGTAGAATGGGATGAGAACTATGTAAGCATCATCGCTTTTATCATCACCTTTTTTGCCATTGTTTTACTGATTCATCTTGCTGGTAAATTGATTACCAAAATAATTGAACTTACTGTATTAGATCTCCTGAACAAGATTGTTGGCGGGATTTTTGGCGCTGTAAAAATCGCAGTAATTCTGGGGGCTATTCTTATCTTTTTCGAAAAAGCCAATGACTCCCTTAACCTTTATGAAAGAGAAACCCCCAAGGAATCCATTTTATACGAACCCGTTAAAAGTCTGGGGGCATTTGTTTTTGGTTGGTTTATCAATCGCTATTACGAGGATGAATCCGATCCGGAAGAAGGGTAAATATTAATAAGAGCTGCAGGCCGGCTACAAGTGCTATCAGAATTTTCTGTATAATACTAAGAGGCAAGGTCATTCGTCGATAAATATAGCCGCTTAAAGGAAAGTTGTGTAACTTCCTCGACTTTTATTTACATTTCATCGCTTGGTTAATTTGTTACCGCCCAGTAGCAAATTTATCCGGCACACGAGAGAACACTATATGAAAATGAAATTCAACGGGCTTTTGCTGGCATTTTTGCTATGCATCGGTGTATCCTGTACGGAAGAAACACAGGACCAATCGGTGTATGAGGTAAATCAAAATGCCGTTCAGGTTGAGGATGCCTTACTGCAGGTTGTTAATGAACATCGTACCTCTCTGGGTTTTAATGCCCTTGAGTTTAGTCCTGTGGCATACGAATATGCCAATGCTCATAACGACTACATGATTGCAAAAGGCGACTTAAGCCATGACCATTTCAGTTCAAGAGCCTCCAATATCGCCTCAGAGACCAATGCAGAATACGTTTCAGAAAACGTAGCCAAAGATTACCCCAGTGCCCAGGAAGCTTTTGAAGGCTGGCTCAATAGTCCTAACCATAGAAAAACTATGGAGGGCGAATTTACCCATACTGCCGTCAGTGTAAAAGTAGATGAGGCTGGTAATTATTTCTACACACAGCTTTTCTTTCGCTAACTGACTTCCAAACTTTAGCTTTTTGTATTTTTAATTTCCGTAGGAGACACTCAATATGGTTTTGTCTTCTGGATTGCTAACGTTAAAAAAACACAATGGCTATACTACCCCCTTTCAACTTGCTCAAATGGATTGAGGAGAACAGAAACTCACTGAAACCCCCAGTGGGAAATAAAAACCTGTATAAAGATGCAGGCGATTACATTGTAATGGTAGTTGCAGGACCCAATGCCCGCAAGGATTACCACTACAATGAAACCGAAGAACTGTTTTACCAACTGGAGGGGAACATTGAAGTTCATATACAAGAAGATGGAAAGAAAAAAACCTTTAAACTTGGGCCTGGTGATATGTACTTGCATCCTGCGGGAATCCCGCACTCTCCGGCGCGTAATAAGGACTCTATCGGATTGGTTGTGGAAAGGAAAAGGGATCATCTCGACCTTAAAGATGGCCTGATGTGGTACTGTGACAACTGCAACCATAAACTTTATGAAGCCTATTTTAAACTACAGGATATTGAACAGGACTTCCTGGGGCATTTTGAAACTTTTTACGGATCTGAAGAGCTCAGGACCTGCGACAATTGTGGGACTGTTATGGAAGCTGATGAACGGTTTTTAGCTAAAAAATGATAATAACATGCACCTTGCCGTCAAAGTTTTAACCATTGCCATTGCATTAATGCACCTGTACTTTCTGTGGTTGGAAATGTTTGCCTGGACCAGCAGGGGAAGAAAGGTTTTCCAAAGCCTGCCTCAAGAGCTGTTTGAACCTACTAAAACCCTTGCTGCCAACCAGGGCCTTTACAATGGTTTCCTTGCCGCAGGATTAATCTGGAGTGTGCTTATAGAAGACGCTGAGTGGCAAAAAGCAGTTGCTTTGTTCTTCCTGGGTTGTGTGGCTATTGCCGGTATTTACGGAGGGTTTTCAGCGGATAAAAAAATATTCTTCATTCAGGGAATACCTGCTTTGGTCACCCTCGCACTAACCCTGCTGCTTTAGTGTCAAAAGCCCAAAATATCTGTAATTATTCAGCAGGGGTTCAGCGCGATTATTCGTAGCTTTGCAGCAGTAATTTAATCACCAAAAATAACGAACCATGTCTGAAATTGCACTGGATTTTGGAATACAGGAAGCCCTGGAAAAACTAGGTGTACAAGAATTCAATAAGGGAACCTCAACCGGCTCAGATAACTTTGGCTCAGGAGATACTATCAGTTCTTATTCTCCTGTTGATGCTGCCTTAATTGGTAAAGTTACAGGCACTTCAGAAACCGATTACGAAAAGGTTATTTCAACTGCTGTTGAAGCATTTAAAACATGGCGAAAAGTTCCGGCACCTCAGCGCGGGGAAATCGTAAGACAATTTGGAGAGAAACTCAGAGCGTTAAAAGAACCCTTGGGCAAACTGGTTTCCTATGAAATGGGAAAATCCTATCAGGAAGGTCTGGGAGAAGTTCAGGAAATGATCGACATCTGTGATTTTGCAGTGGGCCTTTCCCGACAGCTACACGGCCTTACCATGCATTCAGAAAGACCCTTGCACCGTATGTACGAACAGTACCATCCGCTGGGTATTGTAGGCATCATTTCGGCTTTCAATTTTCCGGTTGCCGTATGGTCATGGAATACAGCCCTGGCCTGGGTTTGTGGTGATGTTTGCGTCTGGAAGCCCTCTGAAAAAGCTCCTATATGCGGCATTGCCTGCCAGAACATTATTGCAGATGTACTAAGGGAAAACAAGCTTCCGGAAGGCATTTCCTGCCTGATAAACGGAGATTACCGTGTCGGGGAGTTTATGACCAAAGACAAAAGGGTGCCCCTTGTTTCAGCCACAGGGTCTATAAGAATGGGAAAAATAGTAGCGCAGGCTGTCGCTGCGCGATTAGGTAAGTCCCTGCTTGAACTGGGCGGCAATAATGCCATCATTGTTACGCCTGAGGCCGACATCAAGATGACTATAATCGGAGCTGTTTTCGGCGCAGTGGGTACAGCAGGCCAAAGGTGTACTTCTACCAGGAGGCTAATTATACACGAAGACATTTATGATAAAATGAAGGATGCCCTGGTGGCTGCCTACGGGCAGTTAAAAATCGGGAATCCTCTTGATGAGGAGAATCATGTTGGGCCCCTCATAGATAAAGATGCTGTTAAGCTTTACCTGAAAGCACTGGACAAAGCAGAAGAGGAAGGTGGAAAAATACTGGTTCCTGGAGGCGTACTTGACGGACCGGGGTACGAAAGTGGTTGCTATGTAAAGCCTGCCATAGTAGAAGCAGATAATTCTTTTGAAATCGTGCAGGAAGAGACCTTTGCCCCAATACTGTATTTGCTGAAATACCGCGGGGAGGTAACTAATGCCATTGCCACGCAAAACGATGTGGTTCAGGGTCTATCTTCAGCCATTATGACCAACAATCTCAGAGATGCCGAACAGTTCCTCTCCGCTGCTGGTAGCGACTGTGGTATTGCCAATGTCAATATTGGTACTTCTGGAGCAGAAATAGGAGGTGCATTTGGAGGTGAGAAAGAAACCGGCGGTGGTCGGGAATCAGGCTCTGATGCCTGGAAGATCTATATGCGCCGGCAAACGAATACCATCAATTACAGCACAGAGCTACCCCTGGCACAGGGCATTAAATTTGATCTTTAAGTATTTTACGGTAGTACTGGCCATAAGTTTGAATACCACAGTTCCTCTTCCATTATTTAAATTCAAAATTTAATGGAACCATTTGGGTATGGGCTGAATCATTCCCTCAATAGACTTCAATTATCTCACAAAGTACGAGTTGAATAGAGTTACTGAATTTTGTTTAACTTGTAAGGTAGTACTAACCATATTAAGACATACAAAAATGGATAATTCGAATCTCACATTCTGGTTGTTATTACTAGCTGTTGGCATCGTAGCATTTCTTATTGGCTATTTCCTGAGGGGAAGTGGCAAAGACAGCAGCGAACAAAAGGAAGTGCCGGAATTAAAGGACAAAATACGGTCTCTGGAAGCAGAGCTTAGATCCTGTCAGCAAGCTCTCGACAAGTCAAAGTCTGCACAAAAAGGACAGGCGGACGATCATGCCTTCGACTTCAAAACGGCCAAAAAGGTTTTTGGTAAAACTATTAAACAAGACGATCTTAAGGTCATTGAAGGAATAGGTCCAAAAATCGAAGGCCTTTTTCACAATTATGATATTAAAACCTGGGATGCCCTGGCGCACATTAGCGTAGCTAAATGTCAGGAGGTCCTTGAATCCGGAGGGGACCGATACAGGGTTCATGACCCGTCATCCTGGCCCATGCAAGCCATGATGTGTTATGAAAACAAGTGGAAAGAGCTTCACCGCTGGCAAGTGGAACACAAGCACGGTAAACTCTGAGGTATAGTAAGTTTAGTAGCTAAATCCTGCCGTTGACCTGTACCCAACTAAAACGGTACTGGTCATTGGGAATGCTCATTCGGTGAGCAATACGCTCCAAGCGATCCGGGAGTTTCATTAGATAATCCCTGGCCCGGTTTGCCTCATCGGAAAGACTTCTTAAACCGTCAATTTCCCAGGACGACAATAGTTTGCCCAGGATGTCAATATAATCTTCCGAAGTGTAAACCCCCAGGCGTTGTGCACAGACAGAAAAATTTTCAAAGGCAGCTCCAATGGTACCTCCGGATTCTCGGAGAAAATGTGCCGGCATCACTATTTTCTTCTTCATCATTTCAGCAAAGGCGAGTACCATACCATTAGGGTCATATTCCAGAATTGCCTTTACAAATTCCTTGTAAGCCAGGTGATGGCGCATCTCATCTCCGGCAATTATCTGGCACATTTTGGCTAAAAGGTTGTTCCCTTTTTTTCGGGCCATAACCCCTACCCGTTTATGGGAAATGTTAGTAGCCAATTCCTGAAAAGTGGTATAAACGAAATTTTTATAAGGATCACGATCGGTCCCAATATCAAAACCATCACTGATCAGATACTGAGTAGACACCTCAACTTCACGCATATTTACCCGCCCGGATAAATAGAGGTACTTATTGAGCACATCCCCGTGTCTGTTCTCCTCGGCTGTCCACGCCCTGACCCAGTTAGACCATCCGTTATCCTTGCCTTCCTGCTGGTTGATCCCTTCTACATCCATCAGCCATGATTCATAGGTGGGCAGGGCTTCTTCTGTAATGGTATCGGCTACCAGGGTAACCCAGAAATCGTATCCCAATTCCTTTGCTTCTTCCCTGATTTGGGTCAGATGTTCATAAAAATCATCAGACTGGGAGTCTGGTAAGAAATCTGAAGGCTGCCAGATATCATCAATAGGAATCAGGTAGGAATCCATATAGGAGGCGATCTTTGGCTCAATCGCTTGCATTACCTCCAGTCTTTTGTTCTTAATTATCATAGCCGCTTTTTACAAAGAACGGCAAAAGATAGCCAGCAAATTCACAAAGCTTCCCAAAATTTAGTTCCGCCCTTTTTCTTCAGGATATAATGTGTAAACAGGATCACTCTGCCAAAAGCCTTTGCTATCTGCATCCAGAATAGACAGGGAACCCTTGAATGCAGCACCCGTATCAATATTCCAAACATTGGCAGCACATTGCGGGGTGGACTTCCCTATTC
This sequence comes from Flavobacteriaceae bacterium D16, assembly GCA_021295155.1. GTDB lineage: Bacteria > Bacteroidota > Bacteroidia > Flavobacteriales > Flavobacteriaceae > Lentiprolixibacter. The sequence goes on from JAJTJC010000036.1 coordinate 442,438, forward strand.
TTGTTACCGGGGTGTGCCCAATATAGATCTCCTTGTAATTTTTTAAGCGCTGCGGATATTTAGGTGATTCCTGAGACAATTCGGGGTTTAGGGAAAGGGCCAATTCCCATAAAGTACGATCCCAATAAAAGGTTTTTGAAAAATACTCATGACCAACGCCTTTGAGATTGGTAAAGCCAGCATGCAGGTAAAGCCGCCCTTCCGAATCCAGGTAATAATCATCCAGTTGGTTATAAAACTGAAGGTGTATATCCCGTATGGAATCCGGCACATCCTGGTAAGACTTCACTGTTGATTCGCCGCCACTGTCTAACCAGAGTTCATGGGCACGTCCTGTTTGCAACCAGTTTTGACATAATTCATCGTGGTTGCCTTTCAATAAAACGCACTTATGAGTTACCTTAAGTTGTATAAGAAAGTTCACGGTTGCCACAGCGTCACTCCAGCCGTCGACATAGTCACCCAGAAAAATCAATAAGTCTTCGGTGGTCACAGCTGCTCGCTCCAAAACCTGCTCCAGGGCTTTCAGGCCTCCATGGATATCGCCGATTACCAAAGTTCTCATTTTGCAAAAATGGTAATTATCCCCACAACAGCGATAACAAAAAGAACCAAAAAGAAGATTTTCCAGAATGAATACGGCCGGGTACCACTAATATTTGCCGTTTGCCCATTAATATAGAAAGCATATTCACGGCCTTTAAACCGATAGTTACTAATGTACACTGGAAGCAGTATATGCTTAAAAGTCTCTTCAGATAATTTAATGTCGGCATGGTGTATCTGCTGGGTATCCCCTCCTATATCCCGACGTATCCAGCCATGGGCAATATCACGGGCTTTTTCAAAAGACCTGCGATGCCCTTCTTTAAGGGATAAGGTGTATTTCTCTGTGACAAAGCCGGAAAGGTATTTGGAATTGAATGGCAGTAACTCTTTGGTGTTCCATCGGGTTATCTTACCTGGAACTTCCTTGCTTTTTGTGCGCGATGCATTCACCAGAATATCGTCTATAAATCCCGAAACCTGACCTGATGCCGGTGTCCATCTGGTTTTACGAACCTGTCTCCGTTCTACCCCTTTCTTGGTTCTTACGGTACGGGTTTCATAATAATAATCTCCTCTTAGACCCTGATATTGGGCAAATAACTGAGCGTCAAAAGTCCAGTATGGGAGGTATAGGCCATGGAGAGCTTCCGGGTCAAGGGCCGCCTTTTTTAATTTATTGGGAGCGAACCACAATCGGGCTACCCATTTTTTAAATATTGCCTGTGCCCGGTCCCGATCGAACTGAAAAGGGATTAAAGCTCCCGGGAGTATCCAGCCTTCCTGATTGGCATCCTCTCTGATCAGGGGCTCCCCGCAATAAACGCAATGCAGTGATTTGAAATTTTCCTCTACGTGCTGGTTAGCCCCGCAATTCTTGCAATGGAGCAGTTCTATTTTCTCTGTATGCGCATGTCCTCCAACAACCTCTAGATAATGGCGCAGTTCCAGTTCCTGAAAGCTACTTTTAGCCTGCTCTATAAATTCCTCATAACCACAGTATTCACAGACCACTTGTTGCGAACCTGGTTTATATCTTAATTCTGCGCCACAACTCGCGCAGGACTTTTTCTTTTCAGACTTATGAGTCTCCTCCATATTTACTTTCCCTTACCCTGGGTGAATCTCCATTATGGATTTTTCAAAATCAGGCCTATGCTGTTGGAAGAGGAGGGGGTGTAGCGCCACCCAGAAAACCTTTGAGCTCCTCTATTTCCTGCAAGGGAGCCCAATTGGCCATGCCCGGTTTCCAAATGAGAGAATCCCGGTTTATGGTGCGGTTGGCAAATAACTCCTTAAGTCGGTCAAAAGATACCGGCCCCATGGTCTGTCCGTTAACGGCATAATGGTAAAGTATTTGTGCAGGCATTGGAGGTGGAGCAGGGGTCGCTGCCTGAGGGGTAACGGTCTGTGCAGTGGCTGGCTGCCCCATCAAAGATCCCATCTGCTGGGCTAAAATTAGTCCCATGCCCATTCCCATTCCAGCTCCGGCGGTGCCGCCTTCATTTCGGGCTGCAGCTTCCATCGCCTTGGCTGCCTTGAATTGGGATAACTTAGACATGTCGAGCTTATCCAAACGACTGTATTCAAAAATCTCTTTCTTCAGTTCTTCTGGCATAGAAACATTTTCTATGTAAAACTTTTCCAATTCAATCCCGACACGCTGAAATTCAGGCTGCATTACCTCCTGGCAGGTTTCTGACAGCTCACTGGTATTTGCTGCATAAAGTTCAATGGGCAGATTGGCCTCTCCTACTGTGTCAGTAAATCGGGTAACGATGAGGCTTTTCAAGTGTTCATTAACCTCGTAATTGGTAAAATTCCCGTCTGTCCCTACAACATCAACTACAAACTTCCCGGGATCCCCAATTTTGAAACTATAGGTTCCAAAAGCTCTAATTTCAGTCAAGCCAAAACGTTCATCACTCAACATCACCGGATTCTTAGTCCCCCATTTTTCATCTGGAAAGAGCCGGGTATTCACAAAATATACTTCCGCTTTAAATGGACTGTTAAATCCGTATTTCCATCCTTTTAAGGTGGCCAGTATGGGCAGGTTCTTGGTTTCCAGGGTATAGGTCCCCGGTGTAAAAACATCTGCAAGCTGTCCTTCGCTGACAAAAACTGCCGATTGCCCTTCGCGAACCACTAACTTGGCCGCGTTCTTAATTTCATTTTGATAGCGTTCAAAACGATGAACAATAGTGTCATTGGTATCATCAAGCCATTCGACAATGTCGATAAATTCGTGACTCAACTTTTTCTTAATCTCATCAAAAAGCCCCATTTCTATATGTTATTTTATGAGCCAAAAAGGTAGTGATTTCTTCAAAAGGCCACAAGATAACCGAGCCCTAAAAAAGCAGATTCCAGACCTACAATTTCAATTAAAGTTGCCGTTGCTATTAAAACTGATTATTTTCGGGTAGAGAAGCGAATATAATGAAGAAGGTCTTTTGTGTTGGAGAACTCCTAATCGATTTTGTAGCCGAAAAACAGGGTAGTGACCTCTCCAAAGCCATTGAGTTTACCAAAAAGGCAGGGGGGGCACCGGCTAATGTTTCCTGTGCAATAGCGAAACTGGGAGGCCAGAGTGCTTTTGTGGGATGCGTGGGCCACGATCCCTTTGGAAGGTTCCTGATAAACGTGCTAAAAGATAATGGCGTGGATTGTTCCCTGGTGCAAAGGTCGGATACCTTTACCACCCTGGCTTTTGTATCACTTGCTGAAGATGGTGAACGCGATTTTGTGTTTAGCCGGGGTGCTGATATGGAACTGCAATACGATCCGGAAATAAAAAAGGAATTCAAAGGCAATATGATCCATTTTGGTGCTGCCACTGCCTTGCTGGGAGGGTTGTTAGAGAAGGCCTATGGACATTATTATTTTGATGCACTTACCCAGGATATATTCATCAGTTTTGACCCCAACTACCGGGGAGACCTATGGAAAAACAAGGCCGATAAATTTGTTAAAAAATGCTTGCCCTATATCGAAAAAGCACATCTCTGCAAATTCTCTCTGGAAGAAGCTCAGCTTATATCCGGAAAAAACAAACTGGAAAAGGCATGCGAGTTAATTCATGAAATGGGAGCGCGTATAATAGCAGTTACCCTGGGTTCTGAGGGCACTTTTATAAGCACTCCTGAAAAGACCGCAACAATCCCCAGTGTTCCCGTTACCCCAGTGGACACTACAGGAGCAGGAGATGCTTTTATAGGTTGTTTATTGTATCAAATCTCTCAATTGGATAAGCCAACGGCCCTGGCAGAGGATTTTGATTCACTGAAAAAGATGATAGCCATGGCCAATAAGGCAGGTGCTATCACTACTACCAATTATGGGGCTATAGAATCACTGCCTGGATTAAACGCTTTAAATTCCTAATATGAACCAGGCGGGACTTCACCGTTATTTGTCACAAGACCTTATCAGTTCAACTGATAAAGCCGATAAGAAGAACATGTTTCAGCAGCGGTTTACCGCGAACCTTACCTTGATCCAAGACTTGTTCTTTTCGCTTTATCCGGAATCAGAATACAAAAAAACCTTTGCCAAACTTATGGCCAAACTGCCGCTCTTATTTGATAAAAGGCCTGAGGTTTTACAAAATCAGGATCTGGAAAAAATAAAGGACGGGAATTGGTACCTCTCTGAACAGATGGTGGGAATGCAACTTTATGTAGACCACTTTAACAAGGACCTTAAAGGCCTTAAGGATAAGCTTCCTTATTTACATGACCTGGGCATAAACTTCCTGCACCTTATGCCTGTAACCACTAGACCAGCCAAAGAAAATGATGGGGGTTATGCAGTAAATGGATATACCGATATTGATCCAAAATTTGGAACTAAAAAGGACCTCGCAGCCCTATCCAAAAAAATGAGGGAAGAAGGGATGTATCTTATGCTTGATTTTGTGGTGAACCACACTTCAGATGAATATCCCTGGGCGGTAAAGGCTCAAAAAGGCTCCAAAAAATATCAGCAATACTACTATACCTATCCAGATAGAACCCTGCCCGACAAATTTGAATTATCCCTGCCTGAAGTTTTTCCTGAGACATCCCCTGGGAATTTCACTTACAATAAGGAGATGGGAAAATGGGTGATGACTGTTTTCAACAATTATCAGTGGGATTTGAATTACACCAACCCGGAAGTCTTCCTGGCTATGCTTGAAAACCTAGTACATCTGACCAACCTCGGGGTAGATATAGTCAGGTTTGATGCCCTCGCTTTTTTGTGGAAAAAAATGGGTACTATTTCCCAGAACCTCCCGGAGGCCCACCGGTTGATATCCTTATTTCGAATGTGCCTTCAGGTAGTGGCACCAGGGGTAATCCTTCTGGCAGAGGCCATTGTACCGCCAGTGGAAATCATGAAATATTTTGGAAAAGGCATGTATCGCGGCAATGAATGTGAGGTAGCTTACAACGCTACCTTTATGGCCTTGTTATGGAACAGTATTGCCACCAGAGAGACTGTCATGATGCAAAAAAGCATGGAAGCTCTTTTAGATAAACCCCAGGCCTGTACCTGGATCAACTATGTTCGCTGTCATGACGATATAGGCCTTGGATTTGACGACCGCTTTATTTATGAAATGGGATGGACCCCTCAGCCCCACAGGCGTTTTCTTCTGGATTATTATTGTCAGAGACTGGATTGGTCTCCCTCAAAGGGTCAGATATTTATGCACAATCCGAAAACTGGTGACGGCCGGATTACAGGAAGTGCTGCTTCATTGTTGGGATTGGAAAAGGCTCTTGAAGATAACGATGTGGAAGCCATTAAGATCGCGGTATCCAAAATCATCATGCTACATGGGCTTATTCTGGCATATGGTGGTATCCCAATGATATATGGCGGAGATGAACTGGGTGCTCTTAATGATTACAGCTATTTAAAAGAAGCCGGCAAAAAACAGGATAGTCGCTGGGTAAACCGTCCTAAGCACCGATGGACAAAGATTAACAAGGAACTGAGTGCAAAAGACGGACTCGTATCACGAATCTATAACCAACTCAGACATTTAATAGCCCTTAGAAAAGAATTCCCCTGCCTGGCAGATCACAATAACATAGATCTACTCGAATTGGGCAACCCGCATATTTTTGCATTTGAAAGACGCGGAATAGATTCCTGCGGAATCGTAGTCCTGGCGAATTTCCACGAAACCAAGCAGGCCGTAGACAGCACTTTTCTGAAAAACCTGGGATATTGTAAAAAAGGGTTGCTACAGGAGCTCATCACGGGCAAAAAAATAAAATTGAAAAGTGGATTATTGGAAGTCCAGCCCTATGAATTGCTCTGGTTTAAACAGTTCTAGCTATACTTAACTTTACGCAATACACGCATGGCCTCCTTCAGAGAAAGATAACTCTTCTGGTCATACTTTTTCAAAAAAGGCCGCACATATTCCATCTGATCCTTAGCTTCTTCAAAACCATTCAAAAAACAAATAAGGTAAGTGCTCGGCATGTGCCGCAGATCTTGTAATTCTGCAGGTTTCAGGCGGGATCCACGTTCCAGTTTGTTTATTAAGGCGTTGTTTGCATTATAAATGTGGTACAGCGTTTTGCGGTCGTATTCAGGCGGACTGAAAATAAGCTCACTATGAATTTGATAGGTTCCATTATCCTCAAACCCGATCCTTACCTTTTCCAATGGATAGTATTTCTGACTGCTTCCCAAACCGAGTTGAACATACTCCACAATGCTAAAAGAGTGAGTATCGAATGAGATAGTTATTTCATCCAGGGCAGAATAGAACAGTTTTACCTGCTCATTGATCAATTCAATATCCACTCGGGAAAAATAGATGTTGTCTTTTACTTTTTTCTGGTTACCAGCCCAGCAAACCACAAACTGTTCTTTAAATACCTTGTAGTGACTGCTTAGATTACTGTGGCGATTATTGATAAAGTCTATGACCCCATCCAGGGTAAGTTCAATATTATTGCGGGCATGCTGCTCTATGGTTGCCACGGTTTGGGAATTGATGTCCTTTAAAAACACATCAAATGCCTTGGGCATACTGATACTGCCTTCTCTAAAGAATACAGCCCCTCCATAGTACTTCCAGATATTGCGTCTTAATGAACACACCTTACCGTTGGAGGTAATGGTAACAAGGCCCACCACCTTACCTTCCGGAAGCTGGGGAAAATGTACGTTTTCGTAGGAAATGAGGGGAGGATTATCCAGGTAGGCATTTACAAGGTTCTGAATCTTACTGTCGTCAAAGAAGTCGACCCCGACAATTTTATTGTCTTCATCTTCTACTCCTACTACGATATAAGAATTATTTCGCGGGTTGCTGTTTGCCAGGGCACATACATGTTTGAGGAATTTGGCCTTACCCTCTTTATAGCCAATGTTGATAAAACGCTTTTTATCGTAAAAACTATTCTCGTCATTATGAGCGAGTAAGTTTTTGACGAGAAGGCGTTTGTTAATCATAATTCCTTCTTCACTATAGTGCTACTCGCCTGGGCAGTGGGCATGACCACCAGATCGGCAATATTGACATGATAGGGACGGGTAACTACAAAATGGATAATGTCAGCAATGTCTTCAGGTCTCAGGGGTTGGTATCCCTTGTAAACTGTTTCTGCGCGATCCACATCCCCTTTAAACCGGACCTGGCTGAACTCGGTTTCTACAAGTCCGGGATTAACAGCTCCCACACGAATACCATATTCGTTAAGGTCCAGTCGCATTCCCTGGTTTATGGCATCTACAGCATGTTTGCTGGCGCAGTAGACATTCCCTTTTGGGTATACTTCCTTTCCTGCGGTAGAGCCTATATTTATTATGTGCCCGGACTTCCTGGAAACCATCTGAGGGAGCACTGCTTTTGAAACATACAGCAGCCCTTTTACATTGATATCAATCATCGCTTCCCAGTCGTCCACGCTACCGGTATCAATTGGGTCCAGGCCGTGTGCATTTCCCGCATTGTTGATAAGGATGTCTATGGAGTCAAAAGGCGCTATGAGGCTTGAAATAGTCTCCATTACTTTCTTTTTGTCACGAACATCGAAGTTCAGGGTACAAACTTCTGTTTGCTTTCCTAATTCATCTTTCAGCGCTTCCAGGCGTTCAAGCCTTCTTCCACAAAGGACCAGCCGGTAGCCTTCCTTTGCAAATAGCTTAGCTGTGGCAAGGCCTATTCCGCTAGTGGCTCCGGTTATCAATACTGTCTTTATATCCATTTTTCGAGCTATTAGGTTAAGGTACTTTATGCCCTTGAGAGGCTGTTAAAAGGGAAAACCAATCTTCTAGTTCCATATGCAGATCAACAGCCTGAACGGATTCCTTTAGGCGGTCCGGATTGGTAGTCCCAACAACAGGATAGGTCTTTGCCGGATGCCTTAAAATCCAGGCCAGCAAGAGTTGGCTCGTTGACGCTTTATATTTCTTTTTCAAAGATTTAAGTACTTTTTTAATGCGTTTCCGCTGTTCATTTTTTTCACGGAAATAACTGCCAAGCGGGCTCCAGGACATGAGAAGGCGATCCTTGAGAAGTACATCATCCAGGGTCCCATCGAACATCACCGAGTGTGCTGTTAGAGAGAACTCTACCTGGTTGGCGCTCACAGGAATTTCCTTCTCAATCAAGGCAATTTGTGAGGGGGTAAAATTAGAAACCCCAAAGGACCTCACTTTTCCGGATTCCATCAATTCCCCTAGTGCTGCCGCAACTTCTTGTGGGTGCATGAGTGGGCTGGGCCGGTGCAGTAAAAAAAGGTCCAGATACTCTGTTTTCAATTCCTTTAGTGACCGTTCAGCAGACCAAATGATATAATCTTTCCCGTAGTTGTAGTGCTTAACCTTGTTGTCTCTGGACTCACAGACATACTGAATCCCACATTTGGTAATAAATTGTACCTGCTCCCTTTTAATATTACTTCCTGTGAATGCTTTTCCAAAAGCTCCTTCAATAGAATATCCGCCGTAAATATCTGCGTGGTCAAAAGTAGTAATTCCGAGCTCCAGGCACTGATGCATCAGGCCATCCATTTCCCTGGCGGATAGCTCTTTGCCCCATTTTCCCCAGTTCATGGTTCCGGAAATAATTCGAGAAAATTCGTTTCTGTTTTTCATATGTTGGTTAAAATAAAAAATATATCCCTTAAATACTTCATAAAACTAAGCAGTTACGGGCATTTTTAACCAATCATTAACAGGCAAAACGTAAATAAATCTTCAATTTGCGAATTACGAAAAAAGCAACCTTAGAATAAACCTTTACTAAGTAATCTATATGGAACAAAATACCGCATTGGATATTAGCGCAGTGAATGAAAAAATAGCACAGGAGAGCGCCTTTATCGATCTGCTGATGCTGGAGATGAACAAAGCCATAATTGGGCAAAGACATATGGTTGAACGTTTGCTCATTGGTTTGCTGGGACAAGGTCATATTTTACTGGAAGGTGTTCCGGGATTAGCAAAAACCCTGGCCATTAATACCCTGGCCAACGCCGTGAAAGGAAGCTTCAGCAGAATTCAGTTTACCCCAGATCTTTTACCTGCGGATGTTATTGGAACTTTGATTTATAATATCAAGGAAAATGATTTCTCCATCAAAAAAGGGCCCATTTTCGCTAACTTCGTTTTGGCTGACGAGATCAACCGGGCCCCTGCCAAAGTACAATCGGCTCTGTTGGAGGCCATGCAGGAACGCCAGGTAACCATAGGGGATGAGACATTTCCCCTTGACAGGCCTTTTCTGGTTATGGCAACCCAAAACCCGGTAGAGCAAGAAGGTACCTATCCATTACCCGAAGCTCAGGTGGATCGATTTATGCTTAAAACCGTAATCGATTATCCGAAAATGACCGAGGAACAGCTCATCATGAGGCAAAACCTGTCAGGTGGGCATGAAGCTATAAAGCCGGTGATCACCCTGAAACAGATCCTCAATGCTCAGGAAGCAGTCAGGGAGGTCTACATGGATGAGAAAATAGAAAAATATATTCTGGATCTGGTATTTGCCACCCGTTATCCGGAAAAATACGAATTGAAAAACCTGAAACCACTGATCAGTTTCGGTGCGTCTCCAAGGGGTAGTATTAATCTGGCCAATGCCGCCAAGTGCTACGCTTTCATAAAAAGGAGAGGATACGTAATACCGGAAGATGTTCGTGCCATAGTCCACGATGTGCTAAGACACAGAATTGGTATTACCTATGAAGCAGAGGCAGAAAATATTACTTCAGAGGAAATCATAAATCGTATTGTAAACGAAGTTGAGGTGCCCTAAACGGCTACGCAGCCCTATTATTCCAGGGCTATTATTCCCCTGGTTACAGGACTGCAATCCAAAACCAAATACCACAGTCGAATATCCGATAAGGCGTCATGGACACTAAGGAGCTGTTAAAGAAAGTACGGAAGATCGAGATTAAGACTAGGCGCTTATCCGATCATATTTTTGGAGGTGAATATCATTCTACCTTCAAAGGGCGGGGTATGACTTTCAGTGAAGTACGGCAGTACCAGTTTGGTGACGATGTTAGAACCATCGACTGGAATGTTACTGCCCGGTATAACGAACCTTATGTAAAGGTCTTTGAGGAAGAACGGGAGTTAACTATGATGCTCCTTGTAGACATAAGTGGTTCCGAGCTTTTTGGTACCGTCAACCAATTTAAAAAAGGTATCATCACCGAAATTAGTGCTACCCTGGCTTTTTCGGCTTTACAGAATAACGACAAGGTTGGCCTTATCCTGTTTTCTGATGAAGTGGAGTTGTTTATCCCTCCGAAGAAAGGGAAAAGCCATGTGTTGAGAATAATCCGGGAGCTTATCGAATTTAAACCCAAAAGCCGTAAAACCAATGTCGGTGAGGCACTCAAATATTTTACCAGTGTCATCAAGAAAAAAGCGATTGTATTTGTCTTATCTGATTTTATTTGTGACAACTACGAACGCACCCTAAAAGTTACTGGGAACAAACACGATGTTACCGGAATACGGGTTTTTGATTACAGCGAAGAACACATTCCAAACCTGGGTCTTGTTCAAATGGAAGATGCGGAAACGGGAACTGTTGGGCTGGTCAATACTCAGTCCAGGAAAGTTCGCAAGGCATATGAATCATATCACCGTGACCGTGCAGATTACTTTAACAATGCTTTTACCAAATCAGGCTGTGGTGCGCTCAGCTGTAGGGTTGATGAAAGCTATGTGAAGAAGCTATTGGGTTATTTTAAAAGAAGGACATAACGCATTGATGAAGCAAATGTATCCCTCATATCGTCCAATCAATTTTGCCTTCAAATCATGGGGGCTGTTCTTGCTTGCCTGGAGTTTTTGTTTAATAGGTTATGGTCAATCGACTCCCAGTATTAAGACAGAGGCAGATACCACCCAAATTCGGATTGGAGAACAGATTAACCTTAAAATAACCGTGGAAGCCGATTCTGCCGCTCAGGTAATTTTTCCTGAGGGACAAACTTTTTCTCCCCTGGAAACAGTCGAAGCATATAAGACCGATACCAATAGGGTCGAGGACCGAATGATTCTGCAAAAGATATATGCGCTTACCCAATTCGATTCCGGACAGTATGTGGTTCCAATCCAACGTATCGAAATTGACGGTGCCGGTTATTTTACAGATTCTCTTTTGGTGGCAGTGGCAACGGTGCCGGTGGATACCACTACACAAAAGATGTACGACATCAAACCGCTGATCCAGGTAGACAAAAATAACGCCAGACTTTGGATTACATTGCTTATTGTAGCTATTGCCCTGGGTCTTATTGGCTGGCTGATTTATCGTTTATTTTTCAAGAAGAAACCCCTTACCGAAGAGGAAAAGCAAGCTATTCTACCGCCATATGACCGTGCGCTGATGGAGTTGAAACGGTTAGAAAATTCGAGGTACCTCATACAGGATGAGTATAAAAAATACTATTCCGAACTTACGGCTATAGTACGAGCATACCTGGAAGAGGAAGTAAATATAAGTGCACTGGAAAGTACCACGCAGCAGTTAATTGAAAAACTTGAACTTTTAAAAGATGCCGGGGAACTTAACCTTGAAGAAGACACAATTGTACAGTTCAATAAGATCCTGAAAACGGCAGACCTGGTGAAGTTTGCCAAATCAAAACCCCCAACAAATGTTGCCGAAAACGATCGGGTTGTGCTGGAACAGATTGTTACCAAAACACACGAAGCCATTCCGGAACCCGATGAGGAAGAACTTATGAAACGGGAAGAGTTCCTGCTGGAACTGGCCCGTGAAAAGCGCAAGAAAAGGCGTGTGCAATATGGGGTTGCAGCTATGATATTGGTGCTGTTATCCCTTGGTTCATTGGCAATTTATATGGGTCCGCAAATCTTTTGGGATACGGTCTCCGGAAAACCTACCAAAAAGCTACTTGAAAAAGAATGGGTTTCCAGCACCTATGGTATCCCCCCTATTAGTCTGGAGTCCCCTGAGGTACTCCTACGGGAAAACAGGGAACTATCTGCTGAAGAAAAGGAAAACATCAAGGAACAATACATCTTTGAATACAGCAATCCAGATGCCCTTTTTAAAATAGGTACAACTTCAACTTTGTTAGCCAAGGCTGAAGAACCTGATTTTGAAAAAACGCTGGAAAAAATCTTAAAAGATCTGGGGGAAGCCGGAGCGAGAAATTTGATAACCAAAAAAGAAGAGTTTACTACGCGCACGGGAGTTAAAGGAGTCAAGGTTTATGGAAGAGGAAGTTTCTCACTGCCAGATTCAGATAGTTCAGAAAGGGGTCAATACGCCATTTTCCTGTTTGGTGGTAATGGTTTCCAACAGATAATTGTACTTACATGGCCGGATGAAGACCCTTATGCAGAAGAAATCATCGAAAGAATACAGAATTCATTAGAAGTTAAAACCGAAGCTTAAGTGTTTGAAAATATAGAATTTGCCAATCCTCAATTCTTCTGGCTTCTGCTAATGTTGCCGGCAGCTTTGCTTTGGTATTTCCTGAAACGCAAACAGGAAGTGGCTTCATTAAAAATTTCAAGCACCAAGGGCTTTGATGTGCACAGTCTATTGCCCAAACTGAAACCATTGCTTTTTATTCTCAGGCTTTTAGCACTATCAGGGATCATCATTGCTATGGCCAGGCCACAGACAGAACAAATATCGAGCCGAACCAAGACCACCAAAGGGATTGATATTGTAATGGCTATTGATGTTTCTTCAAGTATGCTGGCTCGCGATCTGAAACCTAACAGGCTTTCAGCGCTTAAGGAGGTTGCTGCAGACTTTATAGATCAGCGACCCAATGACCGCATTGGATTGGTTGTTTATGCCGGGGAAAGCTATACCAAAACACCAATTACGAGTGACAAGACCATTGTCCTGAATGCCCTTAAGGATATAACGTATGGAGAACTCACAGATGGTACGGCTATTGGAATGGGCCTGGCCACTTCAGTTAACCGATTAAAGGAAAGTAAATCCATAAGCAAGGTGATCATCTTGCTTACAGATGGGGTCAACAATTCAGGATTTATAGAGCCCCAAACTGCAGCGGACCTGGCCATTGAATTTGATATAAAAACCTATACCATAGGACTGGGGACCAATGGAAACGCCCTTTCTCCTATAGCATACAATGAGGATGGCTCTTTTCGTTATGGGATGAGACAAGTTGAAATTGACGAAGAATTACTCCAGGATATCGCAAATACAACAGGAGGAAAATATTTCAGGGCCACAAATAACGAAAAGTTGGAGGCTATTTACGAAGAGATAAATAAACTGGAAAAAACAGAAATAGAAGAATTCAAATATTACAAGTACGAGGAAAAGTTTCGGCCGTGGGTCCTGCTTGCGGGAGCCCTGCTATTATTAGAATGGCTATTGCGAATTACCGTATTCAGGAGCTTTATTTAACAACATATGGTACAAATTGACGACCAGACTTATTTTTATTTATTTTTCATCATCCCGGTGGTGATCGTCCTTTTTGTGGCCTATCAGATCTGGAGGAGAAAAACAAGAAAACGTTTTGCAAATCCGCTTTTACTGAGCAGACTAACCCCTGAAAGATCTAAGTATAAATCGGTTTTAAAACTTATCTTCTTCCTGACTGGTTTGACATTTCTGATTCTGGGTCTGGCCAATCCAAAGATAGGAACCAAATTAGAGACCGTTAAACGTGAGGGGGTTGATATTGTATTTGCTATTGACGTTTCCAAAAGTATGCTTGCTGAGGACATTGCCCCGAATCGTCTTGAAAAAGCAAAACGTGTGGTTTCGGAAATCATTAATCAACTTGCCAGTGACCGGATTGGTATAATTGCCTATGCCGGACAGGCCTATCCTCAGTTACCGATAACGACGGACTATGGGGCTGCCAAGATGTTCCTGCAGAGTATGAACACAGACATGCTTTCTTCTCAGGGAACCGCTATTAATGAGGCAATTGAACTGGCCGCCACTTACTATAATGATGAGGCTCAGACGAACAGGGTATTGTTTATCATATCCGATGGAGAAGATCATTCTGGTGGAGCTACGGCAGATGCCGTAGAATTGGCCGTAGAAGAAGGAATTAAGGTCTATACCATAGGTGTCGGCACAATTAAAGGAGGTACCATCCCCATTAAGCGCAATGGTGTGATAGAACGCTATAAAAAGGATAATGAGGGAGAGGTTGTGATTACCCGGCTAAATGAGGAAATACTGGCGGACATCGCCGATGAAGGAAATGGGAAATTTATCAACGGGGCCAATACCGAGGATGCCGTTTCTGCAATTAAGGAAGAATTATTGGAAATGGATAAGAAGGAGTTTGAAGCCAAACAATTTGCTGAGTTTCAGGACCAGTTTCAATGGTTTTTGGCTATAGGCCTGTTATTTCTATTTTTGGATGTATTTCTACTCGACAGAAAGACGGAGTGGTTGAAAAAGCTCAATCTATTTAATGAATGGGAAAATGAATAAACTCAAGTACACCATATCATTTATTGTAATTGTTAGCTGCTGTCTTATCGCAAAGGCACAGGAAACAGCTGAGGATCCTGAACAGGAGAAGGCCCTGCAGCGTTCTACTAACCTTACCTGGGAAGCCAACAAGGAACTGTCTGAAAACAACTTTGTAGGTGCGGAAGCAGATTACAGGAAAGCTATTTCCAAAAGCACTGAGAATATAGCTGCACCTTACAACCTGGGTAGTGCCTACTACAATAGGGAGAGTTTTAGCGAAGCTTTCGGTCGATTCAAACAAGCCGGGGAACTGGCCACAGAAAAGACGGACAAGCATAAGGCGTTTCACAATTTGGGAAATGTCTTTATGAAGAACAAAGAGTATCAGAAAGCAGTTGAAGCCTACAAAGAAGCTTTGCGCAACAACCCGAGTGATGAGGAAACTCGCTATAACCTGGCCCTGGCAAAGGAAATGCTGAAAAAAGATCAACAAAATCAGCAAAATCAAGATGACCAGGAAGATCAGGATCAAAAAGATCAGAAAGATCAAAACCAGGATCAGCAGGATAACAAAGGACAACAGGAACAGGATCAGAATCAGGATCAACAGCAAGGTGATCAGGAAAAAGAAGAAAACAAAGAGGGTGAAGGAGAAGAAAAGCAAGAACAGGACAAACAACCTCAAGAAAATGATGGTGAGCAGAAAAAGCAACCTAAGCCTAGTCAATTATCTCCGCAACAAATAAAAAACCTGCTGGAAGCCATGCAGAATGAAGAAAAGAAAGTACAGGAGAAAATGGATGCCAAAAAGGTAAAAGGAGCAAAAATTAAAAACGTAAAAGACTGGTGATAAGTAAGGGGTTTACATACTTGTTTTGTTTGTTTGCCCTGCTGCTGCTTCCCCCTGTCCAGGCACAGCAAGAGGAAGAAGTACTCTTTGAAGTTAAGCTGAGTAAAAACACCCTTGGGATTAACGAGCGCCTTTCGGTTGAATTCAGCATGAACCGGGATGGCGATAATTTTCAACCTCCAGATTTTGAAGGATTTAGGGTGGTAATGGGGCCTACCCAATCCATCAGTTCGATGTGGGTTAATGGAGTTCGATCCTTTTCCAAATCCTATACATATATCCTTGCTCCCATGGCAAAGGGAACCTTTACCATCAAACAGTCTACCATTGTAATAGACGGCGAAACCTATAAGTCGCTGTCAAAAAAAGTTACGGTTACGGCGGCTGTGGACAGACCGAATGATGACCAATCAGTAGACAATATAGCCAGTCAAAACCTCCATCTGATTGCCGAAGTCTCTAAAACTGACCCCTATCTAAATGAGCCCGTCAGTGTAGTTTACAAACTTTATGTGAGCCCATCTATTAATGTTTCGGACTTCAGACCCTTGGATAATCCCAAATACAATAATTTCTGGAGTCAGGATCTGCCCCTTACCCGATACACTGTTGAAAACACCACATACGAAGGCAAACCCTATCGCTATGTAATTCTCAAGCGTGTAGTGCTCTATCCACAAAAAAGCGGAAAGCTGGAAATAGAACCTCTGGCATTAGACGTTACCCTGGATGTCCCTACTGACAAACGGGATTTCTTTGGAAGACGCACCTATAAACAAACCAACATGACCGTAAGTGCGGGAAAGCGCACCATCAATGTAAAGGCACTTCCTATGGCAGGGCGTCCAGAATCATTTAACGGGGCCGTTGGAAATTTCGAGTTTTCCGTAAATACCTCAAAGAAGGTATTGAATGCATCGGAATCCCTGCAGGCAAAAGTATCTGTTGAGGGGAAGGGGAACCTGAAGCTTTTTCAACTTCCTGAACCCAGTTTACCCAGTGCTCTGGAGGTTTATGAACCAGAGTTTGATGAGAAAATAAGGACTACCCTGACAGGGATGCAGGGTGAGGTGAGTAATTCCTACACCATAGTACCAGCATACCGGGGAAAATATCCAATCCCAGAGATATCTTTTACTTATTTCGATCCGGATTTGGAAAAATATGTAACCTTGAACTCGGGGGAAATCACCATCAGCGTAATGGAAGGTCCTCAACGTGAGCGCACTTCAAAAGACACACCTTCTGCCAGCCGTAAGCCAGTAATCGTTGATGCAGGAAGCCAATTCAACTTTATCAAGCTAAAGCCAAATCTTCAGGAAAAGGGATATAAATTCTTCTTTGGTTCCATTGGCTTTTATCTTTGGTTGCTCTCTCCTGTCTTATTAATTCCCATAGCCGTTCTGTTTGGAAAAAAACGAGAAGCCTTAGCCAGAGATATTGAGGGCACCAAGGTAAAAAAGGCCAACAGGCTGGCCAGAAAGTACCTGTCTACAGCTAAAAAAGCATTAGGAAATAAAGAAGCCTTTTATGTTGCCATGGAAAAGGCCCTCCATAATTATCTGAAAGCAAAACTTAAGATTGAAACCTCAGAATTCGCCAAAGAAAAGATCGAGTCGCTTTTGAAGCAAAGAGGGTCAGATTCAGAAACAGTTGATGGGTTTATAAAGCTGATAAAAAATTGTGAAATGGCCAGGTATAGCCCTTTTTCTGATGTGCAAATGCAACAGGATTACGAGAATGCCAGTGTAGTAATCTCTTCATTGGATAAACAGCTAAGATCATGAAGAAACACCTGTTTTTACTGTTTATGCTTCTGTTTGCATCCGTATATCCTCAGTCAGAAATACGCTTCGACAGTGCAACGGTTGCCTATAACAATGGGAATTACGACAAAGCCATTGCTTATTATTTGGATATCCTTGAAGATGGTAAACACTCGGCCGCCCTATACTACAACCTGGGAAACAGTTATTATAAATTAAACCAAATTGCCCCGAGTATTTACTATTACGAAAAGGCCCTTTTGCTTTCTCCTAATGATCCTGAAATCCAGAACAATCTGGTATATGCCCAGAATATGACCCTGGACGCTATAAGCCCCCTGCCGGAAACTACCATTTCGCGCTTTTATAAACAGCTTACAGGAATCCTCAGTTTTGACGGGTGGTCCTATCTGGCTATAGGATTCGTCCTGGTTTTTGTACTATCCTATATACTCTTCTATTACCTAAGATCTTCTACGCACAAACGAATCGCGTTTGTCAGTAGTTTGGTTGCTATTGCCTTAACCTTGATTTGTGTTGTGGTTGCATTTTTCCGCTACCAGGACTTTATAGAAGACCAACCCGCCATTATTTTTGATCAGGAGGTTAATATTAAAGTAGAACCTAACGACAGGAGTGAAATTGCTTTTACCCTTCATGAAGGCACGAAAGTTAATGTCCTTGAAGAATTCGATAGCTGGAAAAAGATTGAACTTTCCGATGGACAAACCGGCTGGTTGCTTTCTGAATCGCTCAAGGTTTTAAAGGATTTTTAATTTTTTAACAGCCGGTTTCCCTTATTCTTTTATATTTGTTTGTAACGGTTTGGAATGTACAGGGCTAAAATTATACATACGCTACTACTGATATGGCTATTTGCCATTATTGCTCCTCCTGTGATCACACTGGTCAATGAGGAGGAACGAGTGTACATTTCCATTAATCAAAATGAGGAAGAACAGGAACAGGGCAAGAAAGATACCAGTGAAGAAAAAATCGTGCAGGAAACCCTGGAATACGGTAGTCTTTTAGCATTCAGTGCTACCAGCAAATTCAAATCGCATAACGTCAACCAGACTCCGGCCTTTTTCCTTGAAATTCCCCTACCTCCTCCCGAATACAAGGTGTAACACACTTATTTAACACTCACATTAACCAATAATTAATCTGCCTTGATTTCAATTGAGGTATAACACCATTGTATTATGTTCAAGTATTTAAAAAATGACCTTCCTGCAAGCGTAGTGGTCTTCTTTGTAGCGCTCCCCTTATGTCTCGGGATTGCGCTTGCAAGTGGCGCCCCTTTATTTTCAGGATTGATAGCCGGTATAGTTGGAGGTGTATTTGTAGGATCCCTAAGTGGTTCGCATATAGGAGTAAGCGGCCCTGCTGCCGGACTTGCGGCCATAGTTCTTACTGCTATTGGCACCTTGGGTAGTTTTGAAAATTTCCTCCTTGCAGTTGTGCTGGGTGGTGTTATTCAGCTTTTATTTGGCGTTCTGAAAGCGGGGGTAATCGGATATTATTTTCCTTCTTCCGTAATCAAGGGGATGCTCACTGGAATCGGAATAATTATCATTCTTAAACAGATCCCGCATTTTTTCGGATATGACGCCACACCTGAAGGAGATTTTTCCTTTATCCAGGATGGGGGTAATACCTTCACCGAAATTTTCCAAACGTTTAAGTATATCAGTCCGGGCGCTACCCTTATAGCTGTAATTGGACTTGGTATTCTGATTTTATGGGATCGGGTGCTCACGCAAAAAGCGAAAATATTTAAACTCGTCCAGGGCCCGCTTGTAGCCGTAGTTGTTGGAATCCTCTTTTTTGTATTTACCCAAAACAACGACTTTTGGAGAATTTCTTCAGATCACCTGGTTAGTGTGCCGGTGCCCGAAGATATAGACTCTTTCCTGGGACAATTTAGTTTCCCCAATTTTGGTGCTATTCTCAATACAGAAGTTTGGATTACAGCCTTTACCATTGCTTTGGTGGCGAGTTTGGAAACGCTGCTCTGTGTTGAAGCTACGGACAAATTAGACCCGGAAAAAAGGGTTACACCAACTAACCGTGAACTGTTAGCGCAGGGAACAGGAAATATCCTTTCAGGAATGATCGGAGGATTGCCCATTACCCAGGTTATCGTAAGGAGTTCGGCAAATATACAATCCGGAGGACGGACCAAGCTATCGGCTATTATACATGGCTTTTTCCTTCTTATTTCAGTATTGATTATCCCAAGGTTACTCAACATGATTCCTCTTTCCGTTTTAGCGGCTGTATTATTCATAGTGGGCTACAAGCTAGCTAAACCCACCCTTTTTAAACAGATGTATGCATTGGGATGGAAACAATTTGTTCCTTTTACAGTAACTGTACTGGGAATTATATTCACCGATTTACTCGTAGGTATCGGCTTGGGATTGGGCGTGGGTATCGTAGTTATCTTATTTAAAAGTTACCAGAACTCTCATTTCCTTCATATTGAAGATAGAAGTAATGGGCGCCATAAGTTGAAAATGACTCTTGCAGAGGAGGTTACTTTTTTCAACAAGGGAGCTATTCTGAAAGAGTTAGATGCTATCCCGGAAAATTCATACCTTAAGTTAGATGTTAGAAATACCCGTTATCTGGATAACGACATCATTGAAATACTGGAGGATTTCTCAGAAAAGGCTAAAACCAGGCACATAGATATTGTTTTAGTCTCCGAAAGAGGGGAAGTGGAAAATCCGGATAGCTACATTGAATTTTTCAAACTTTGGCCTAAATCGGCATAACCATATAAAATAAGCAAAATGATAAATGCACATACCAAAGAATCTCAATCCCTAATCAGTCCTGAGGGTGCTGTAACCCTCCTGAAGGAAGGAAATGCGAGATTTCGGAAAAATAATAAAGCTGATCGGGACCTTATGGTTCAGGTAGCGCAGACCACCGGCGGGCAGTACCCATTTGCCACCATCCTTAGCTGTATCGATTCACGTGTTTCTTCAGAGCTGATTTTTGATCAGGGTATTGGTGATATTTTTAGTGCACGTGTTGCGGGTAACATAGTTAACGAAGACCTGTTGGGGAGTATGGAATTTGCATGCAAGCTCGCTGGCACCAGGGTAATTGTAGTACTGGGACATACCAGTTGCGGAGCTGTAAAAGGCGCCTGTGATGACGCCAAATTGGGGAATCTCACCGCACTGGTAAGTAAGATCAAACCCGCGGTAACGGCTGTGACGCAGCCCGAAGACCCTAAATTGCGTAATTCCAAAAACCTCGAGTTTGTAGATCGGGTAGCAGAAATGAATGTAAACCTTACCCTTGAAGATATTCGAAAGAAAAGTCCCGTCCTCAAAGAAATGGAAGACAATGGGGAAATCCAGATCCGGGGCGCCATGTACGATATCAACACAGGAGAAGTTACTTTTATGGATTAAAAATTATGGTGCTAAAAATTTGAATGCCTCTGAATTGAAAATCAGGGGCTTTTTTTCATTTAAATGCTGTAATTTGCTTACGATATCATAACAACCTAACTATAACTTTGGGAAAACTGTTTACACATATTCGGGGTGACTTATTGGGTGGTATTACTGCTGGTGTTGTAGCCCTTCCACTGGCACTGGCATTCGGCGTATCTTCAGGTCTTGGTCCAAGTGCGGGGCTTTATGGGGCCATCTTCATCAGTTTTTTTGCTGCATTATTTGGAGGTACTAACACACAGATATCCGGGCCAACCGCCCCGATGACTGCCGTGAGTATGGTGGTTATTGCCGGGATAATTGGAATTTATGACGGAAGTGTGGAAAAAGCGCTGCCTGCCATTCTATCTGTATTCCTAATGGCCGGACTGTTCCAGATCGGGCTGGGCCTCCTGGGTATTGGCCGCTATATCCGCTACATCCCCTATCCGGTAGTATCAGGTTTTATGACGGCAATCGGGCTTATTATAATAATCACCCAGATTATGCCTGCCATTGGTTATTATCCCAGGGAAGATCAATCCTATGTGGAGCCTTTCAAACCCCTTGCAGAAGAACTGATTCTGGAAAACATCCTCAGGGAAGAAGCAGGGGAAGGCATCCTGGTTTTAGAGGATTTTGAGGAGACCATTGCACGTGCAGAAAAAATCAGTGATCAAACAATCGCAGAAGATGCTCGGACATTAGCGGCCAAGGAGGCTTCTGGTGTCATAGGGGCCCTAAAGGTATTGCCCAGGGGATTGAAAAATATTAACTGGTTAGAAGTCATCCTTACCCTGGTCACGGTTATTATTATTTATGGCTTTAGGCGTATTACCAAGGTTGTGCCCAGTACCCTGGTGGCATTGGTTGTTGTATCCGGCGTTGCCTTTGGTTTCAACCTGGATTACAGGACCATAGAACAAATCCCCGAAGGTTTTCCGGTTCCGAATCTTGAATTATTTACCGAGTTCAAATTCAGTGTAATCAGCCCCTATATCTTTACCGCACTTACACTGGCGCTCTTAGGAGCTATAGATTCCCTGCTTACTTCTGTAGTAGCCGACAACATGACCAAAACCAAACACAAGCCAAATAAAGAACTGGTAGGTCAGGGAATAGGCAACACTATTGCAGCTATTTTTGGGGGACTACCGGGAGCAGGAGCCACTATCAGAACTGTGGTTAACATAAATTCCGGAGGTAAAACCCGCATTTCGGGAATGATCTCAAGTATTTTACTTTTAATGATACTGCTGGCCATGGGGCCTGTTGCCTCTAAGATTCCGGCAGCTGTACTCGCAGGTATCCTGATCACCGTGGGAATTAGTGTAATGGATTATAAAGGTCTTCGGGCAATTCCGAGCCTTCCCAAGGATATTACATTGGGCCCATTGAAATTGAGCTCTGAGGTAATTATAATGCTCATGGTGCTGGCCCTTTCCACTTTCTGGAATCTGGTTTATGCAGTAGGGATAGGTCTCGTAATTGCTTCTTTGATGTTTATGAAGAGAATAGGTGACCTTACGGCCAAAAGGTCGGATGTTAAGTCGCTCTCCAGGGAAGTTGCCTGGGCTGATGAAAAAAATTTTCCTGCATCCCTTAAAGAAGAAGTATTCATTAAGCACATTAAGGGTCCTTTATTTTTTGGTACGACCAGCGATTTCCTGGCACTTACAGAGCAAATCCCGGACAATGCCAAAACCGTAATTATTCGATTGGGGCGCACACAGTATATGGATCAATCCGGGCTATATGCCATGGAAGAGATGTTACAGGAAATGCGTAAGAGAGAGGTCCAGGTCTTATTTGTAAATGTTCTGGATCAACCACGATATATGATGGAGCGGATTGATATTATTCCGGATCTGGTGCCTAATGAGCACATTTTTAAGACCTTTAAATCTTGTGTCTTATGGATCAAAGAACAGAATTCCCACTAATGATCACCTGATTATAATTATGTACTTATTACTGCGGTAACCTGACTAATTTAAGAATTGTATTACCTTTGTCCCTGTTTTAAGATCGCTGAAAAGCCCTGATCATGGAGCATAACATGATAGATGAACTCAAAGAACATATTGCCGAAGTAGAACGCTTTTCTGCGGACAACCTGGAAGCTGTGGAATCTTTTCGGATCAAGTATCTGGGCAAGAAAGGAGTGCTGAATGAATATTTTGCTGCTTTTAAGACCATTCCTAATGATCAGAAAAAGGAATTCGGGAAAACCATCAACTTACTGAAGTCCAAGGCAACTGATCGTGTTACTTCATTGAAAAACAGCCTGGATAGTCAGCAGAGTGTTGGCCAGAAGTACGGTGACCTTACACGGCCTGGGGAGAGCATGCCTTTAGGTTCACGGCATCCTATTTCCATTGTAAAGAATCAGATCATTGATATCTTCTCCCGAATCGGGTTTAATGTTTCTGAAGGTCCTGAGATTGAAGATGACTGGCATAATTTTACGGCGCTCAACCTGCCGGAACACCACCCTGCCCGTGATATGCAGGATACTTTCTTCATTCAAACCAACCCGGATATTCTTTTGAGGACCCATACGTCCTCAGTTCAGGTGCGTTACATGGAAAAACACAAGCCGCCTATTCGTACCATATCCCCCGGGCGGGTATATCGCAATGAAGCGATTTCTGCGCGTTCACATTGTTTTTTTCATCAGGTCGAAGGCCTTTACATAGACAGGAATGTTTCCTTTGCCGATTTGAAACAAACCCTGCAATACTTTACCCAGGAACTTTTTGGCAAGTCGAAGATTCGCTTACGCCCTTCCTATTTCCCATTCACGGAACCCAGTGCTGAAGTTGATGTATATTGGGGCTTAGAGACTGAAACGGATTACAGGATGACAAAGGGAACTGGCTGGCTGGAAATTATGGGTTGCGGCATGGTAGATCCCAACGTGTTGGATAATTGTGGAATAGATTCTAAAGAGTTTTCCGGATTCGCCTTTGGTATGGGAATTGACCGGATTGCCCTATTGCTCCACCAAATTTCAGATATCAGACTACTTAGTGAAAACGATATTCGATTTCTTGAGCAATTCAAGAGTGCCCTGTAATCAGCGCTTTACTCCTTTTTAAAAATGGAAGTTAATGGAAAACTTACCATTGGTTGTATGTATTTATGCTTAATTGTGCATTGTAATATTTGGGGTCTCCGGTAACTTCCTTTCCCAGCCATGTGGGTTTTTCAAATGGCTCATCAGGCTCTTCCAGCTCCACTTCAGCAACAATCAAACCGGCATTAGCCCCTTCAAATACATCTACTTCAAAAACATGTTTGCCGTACGGAATTCGATATCTTGTTTTAGCAATTATTGTCCCTTTACAAAGATCCAGTAACTGCCGGGCTTCATGTTCCGTAATATCGCGTTCCCATTCGAACCTGCTGATCCCTGCCTGGTCTGATATTCCTTTTACTGTGATTTTTCCGGAACTGTTTTGTAGTCGCACCCGCACAGTTCTTTCCGGATCGGTACTCAAAAAGCCTTGTCTTATATGCAATTCCGCCTTAGCCTCAGCTTTGAATTTGTCAGAATTTACCAAAAACTTTCGCTCTACTTCTCTCATATCGATGTCCCCCCTGAATGGTTGCATCATTAACGAAGATAAGCTTTAAATTTGTTTATGGCCGCTCCCCCTCCCATACGCAAAATCATCCACGTAGACATGGATGCCTTTTATGCCTCCGTAGAGCAACTGGACAATCCAGCACTTAATGGAAAGCCCATAGCTGTTGGCGGAGGGGAAACACGAGGTGTTGTTTCTGCTGCCAGTTATGAAGCACGTAAATATGGCGTGAAAAGCGCACTTAGTGGTTATCTTGCCAAACAACGTTGCCCGGACCTCATCTTTGTCAAACCACGCTTCGATCGCTACAGAGAAATCTCCCGGGCCGTCAGACAAATCTTTCTTGATTATACCGATCTTGTAGAGCCGCTATCCCTGGATGAAGCTTATCTTGACGTTACCGAAAACAAGTTGGGTAATCCTTCCGCAACGCTGATCGCGAAGGAAATAAGGTCCCGTATTTTCAAGGAGCTGGGACTCACAGCCTCCGCAGGAATATCCATCAACAAATTCATCGCCAAGGTGGCCAGTGATATCAATAAACCCAACGGACAGAAAACCGTCGGTCCTGAAGCGGTATTGTCTTTTCTTCAAAAACTCGAGATTCGCAAGTTCTATGGTGTTGGTAAGGTTACGGCCGAAAAAATGTACCAACTTGGTATTTTTACCGGACAAGATCTGAAAAAACATTCACTGGAATTCCTGGAATCTCATTTTGGTAAAAGTGGCTTACACTATTATCAGGTAGTGCGTGGCATACATCTCTCTCCGGTAAAATCAGATAGAAACCCTAAAAGTATTGGGGCAGAAAGAACCTTTTCAGAGAACCTGAGTAGTGAAATTTTCATGCTGGAGCGTTTGGATCGCATTGCTAATGAGCTAGATAAACGGCTTTCCAAAAAGAAACTGGCAGGTAAAACAATCACCTTAAAGATCAAATACAGTGATTTCAATTTACAAACCCGGAGTAAAACCCTTCAGGAATACATTTCCAGCCATGGAGATATCCTAGAGGAAGCCAGGTCCTTGTTGTATCAGGAAAAACTATATAACTCAGTGCGATTATTGGGTATTTCGCTTTCTAATTTGAATACAGGACAAGAGTTAGAAAAAGAGGAGGAAAGCGTTTCGGTTCAACTCAAATTTGAATTCTGATACAGGCTTGTTTTTGATCATTTTCTATCGGAAATCCCCGTCACACCAAGCTCCTATTTAGGTGAGTATGCTCATCACTTATGCATAGAATTTCCTTATTTCATCATATTTTCTGTTTATTGTTTGCCCTTTATTAAAAGGGCTTAGTAGCATTCTTTTAAACAAAACTGTTAATCTTTTGCAGATATTTTATCAGCTCTGAGGGATTTGCTAGTATTGACGAAAAATTGTTATGAAATTGAAAGTTTTTTGTATCAATTCTGTTACAAAAAACGGACTGGACAAAAGATTTAAAACTAAACTTCCAAAGCGTTTATTCTATGCAGGAAATCAAAAATTTTGATAAAGCAGCTGAGAAATATTACACCAAACTAAAGTTTAATTCACTTCCACTTTTATCCTGGGATATTTTTGGGCAGCATTATCAGAAAATTAGTGCGTTTTTTAATGACCTGGCGGATTTCAGTGTTATTGCTAAACACAGTAACTGGAAAACCCATTCTGAAATTAAGAAAGCCTTGTTGGAAAAAGATCAAATTGTAATAGTAACCGATCCGGAGTTAAATATCGTTAAAGCGTCCCACAACATCTTTCACATGAACGGATATTCACAGGAAGAGATTATTGGGCAAAAACCAAAGATATTTCAGGGCCCGGATACCTGTAAGCAAACTACACAGTACATTTCGAAAGCGATACAGCAGCAGAAATCATTTGAAACTACAGTTTTAAACTATCGTAAGGACGGCAGTGCATACAAATGCTGGATCAAAGGAGAGCCTGTTTTTAACAAAAAGGGCAAGGTGGTACACTTTATCGCGTACGAAAAGGAGGTTGCCTAGAAGTGTTTAGGTTTTCTGAATTTTACTTCTTAAAAACTACAGGTTTCTATCTCAGTTACTCTTAAGGTGTTAACCATTCCTTTGGCCTTTATGGGCATGGCCGCAAGGCTTATCAGCATATCCCCTACATCTAGGAAACCCTTCTTGCAGGCAATCATGTTAACGTCTTCAATGGTTTCGTCAGTAGACACAAAGCGGTCGTAATAGAAAGCTTTAACTCCCCAAAGCAGATTCAATTGAGTAAGAATACGTTGATTGGAAGTAAAAACAAGAATATGTGCGCTGGGACGCCAGGCAGAGATCTGAAAAGCGGTGTAACCACTATTGGTAAGGGTTGATATGGCTTTTGCCTGTATCTCATTGGCCATTAGTGAGGCATGATAACATACCGATTTGGTAATATAACGTTTGGTTCTGATGTGCGGAGGCTCCTGAGGAACCTTTATCAAATCTGAGCTTTCCACACTTTTCAGGATACTGGTCATTTTTTCGATCACCTGTACGGGATAATTACCAACTGAAGTCTCGCCCGAAAGCATTACCGCATCTGCTCCATCCATAACTGAATTGGCAACATCGTTTACTTCGGCCCGGGTTGGGGTTAAACTGGTAATCATGGTTTCCATCATCTGGGTAGCGATGATCACCGGAATACGCGCCTTTTTTGCCCGCAACACCAGCTTCTTCTGTATAAGCGGCACTTCCTGTGCTGGTATTTCCACTCCCAGGTCTCCACGTGCTACCATCAGTCCATCGCAATAGGAAACGATCTTATCTATATTCTGAACTGCTTCAGGCTTCTCAATCTTGGCGACTATCGGGATCTTATGTTCCGAATTGTCCCTTATCAGGTTTTGCAAATCAATAAGGTCCTGACTGTATCTTACAAAGGACAGGGCTATCCAATCTACTTCTTCACCAATGGCAAAAATGGCATCTTTTACATCTTTTTCTGTGAGGGCAGGTAATGAAATATTGGTGTTTGGAAGGTTTACTCCCTTTTTGGATTTAAGCGGGCCTCCCTGGATTACCCTTGTTTTTACTTTCTGTTTATGGTCTGTTTCCAGTATTTCAAAAATCAGTTTTCCATCATCCAGCAAAATACGTTCTCCAGGATTTACATCTCTTGGAAAGTTTTTGTAGTTCATATACACCCTTTCCGCATCTCCTTCGAACGGCTCTCCGGTTTCGAATACAATCTCATCACCAGGGGAAACAACCACTTCACCGGCCATAACCCCTACCCTGAGTTTGGGGCCCTGAAGGTCTGCCAGGATTGCTGTGAATATTCCCAGCTCTTCATTCAACTCCCTGATTATAGTAATTCGCTCCCTGACATCTTCATAATCAGCATGAGAGAAATTTATCCTGAAAACATCCACCCCGGCTTTTATCATATCCCTGATTACGTCCTTGCTGCTTGTTGCCGGACCTAAGGTGGCTACTATTTTTGTTTTTTTCGTATTTGGCATGTCCTAAAAAATTAGGTTTTCTTTTGACTTGAGAATTTCGGTGTCAATTTCATAAACGGTGATTACATGTGGTATAGCAAGAATTGCATTGTTTAACTTCCCACTTTGTACCTGCATTCCCTGTTCCGCCCGCAATATATAGTCTGCATCTTTAAATTCCGGTATTAGATAATGACGATTAACAGCTTGCTCATCCGGGAATAGATTCCCAAGATTATGGCTTTCCCTGGTGATACTGGTATTACATAAGAGATGCCAGCTTAGATCCTGCAGCTCATCTTTCCATTCAAAACAAGGAAATGATACAAGTTTGTTTAAATCATAGTCTGATACGGAACGTCTCAACTTTAATTTTAATGCTTTGTTAAGAGCAAAAGCCATGGCATAGTCTTCCGCATTGCTGTGAATGGCAAATAGGCGAAACTGGTCATCGCTGTAATCCTCTAAAATCCGGTGTGTAATCATGGCCAGATTATGGGGCTAAAGATAGGACTATTAAGCAAATGCGCCTAAAGCGTGAACACAGAATAGTCCTGAAACCTTTTTCGCAAACGATTTCGTTGGTTATACGATAAACTTCAACTCTTGGATATACGGTCCTGAAGCGCAAAAAAAGCTCTTTTTGATGCTTTCTCTTCTGCTTTCTTCTTCGAGGTGGCCCTTGCCTTGGCCATAACTTTTCCGTTAATGAAGAGTTTTACGGCAAAATGCTTTACCGGATCATTTCCCGTATCTTCATATACTTCATAGTCAAAAGAATACTTCTGTTTTTGACACCATTCAATTACGAGGCTTTTGTAGCTAATCACCTTTCCTTCCAGCTGTTCTATATCTACGTAAGGGGCAATTACTCGTTCCTGAATGAATTTCTCGCAATAAGGGTATCCTCTGTCCAGGTAAATTGCCCCCACCAAGGCTTCAAAAACATTTCCGTGAATGTTATCCCCAAAATGCGCCTTGGGAATCTTAGTCTCCACATGTTCAATAAGATCGAGATCCTTACCCAACTCGTTAAGATGTTTACGGCTGACAATTTTAGATCTCATTTTAGTCAGGTAGCCCTCATCCCCTGCAGGAACTTGCGTATATAGGTATTTGGATATAATAGTCCCGAGCATAGCATCTCCAAGGAATTCAAGTCTTTCGTAATTAAGCGGATTCCCTTTCTTGTCGCGTTTATTTGCCGACCTGTGTAGAAAAGCTTTCTTATAGATCCCGAGCTTACGAGGTTTAAATCCCAGGATTTTCGTCATTGCCAAAAAAAAATCCCCATCCTCTTTAGAATGGGAATTAAAAATTTTAGTGGCAATATTCATTATGTATTATTAGCTTATTTTCCTAAATATTACACAAGCATTATGCCCTCCAAAACCAAAGGTGTTACTCATCGCCACATTTACCTCACGGGCCTGGGCTTTGTTGAGCGTCAGATTTAATTTAGGGTCAATAGTTTCATCAACCGTAGTGTGGTTAATAGTAGGAGGCACCAGGTTATTCTCCATAGCCATAATTGAAGCTATGGCCTCAATGGCCCCGGCAGCCCCGAGAAGGTGCCCGGTCATTGACTTGGTGGAATTAATGTTGATATTGTGGGCGTGCTCCCCAAAAACCTGGGATATAGCCTTAAGTTCGGCAGTATCTCCCAGAGGTGTAGCTGTTCCATGGGTATTGATGGCATCTACATCTTCAGGTTTCAGGCCAGCATCTTTGAGACAATTTTCCATAACACGGACTACTCCGATTCCGTCAGGGTGGGGTGCCGTCATATGATAGGCATCACTGGACAAACCACCACCGGCAACTTCGGCGTAAATTTTGGCTCCTCGCGCTTTGGCGTGTTCGTATTCTTCAAGGATCAGGGCTCCAGCACCTTCTCCGAGTACAAAACCATCACGAGTGGCATCAAAAGGCCTTGAAGCTGTTTCCGGACTATCATTTCGGGTAGATAGCGCGTGCATGGCATTAAACCCTCCCATTCCGGCCATAGTCACAGCAGCTTCACTTCCTCCCGTTACTACCACATCACAATACCCCATTCGGATATAATTGAGCGCATCAAATATCGCATTGGCTGAAGAAGCACAGGCAGAAACCGTTGTATAATTAGGCCCCATGAAACCATGATGAATAGAAATATTGCCCGGGGCAATATCCGCAATCATTTTGGGAATAAAAAAGGGGTTGAACCTTGGTGTACCATCACCCCGAGCAAACCCCATTACTTCGTTTTGAAATGTCTCAAGACCCCCTATTCCGGCTCCCCAGATAACACCGACACGAAACTTATCGATCTTATCCATATCCAAGCCCGAATCAGCAATTGCTTCATTAGAGGATACCAATGCATATTGAGCAAAACGGTCCAGTTTCCTGGCCTCCTTGCGATCAAAAAAAGTAAGAGGATCGTAACCCTTTAATTCACAGGCGAACTTCGTCTTAAACTTCTCTGTATCAAAATAGGTTATTGGAGCCGAACCACTTTTACCTGTTCGTAGCCCTTCCCAGTATTCATCCTTGGTATTTCCTATAGGTGTTAGGGCTCCAAGTCCGGTAACCACAACTCGCTTTAATTGCATGCAAACAAATTTTATATTGTTTAACCTATGTGAAAATTAAAAAAAATTATCCATGCAGAACGTTTACTACATGGATAATTTTGATTCTATATGATTAGAGAGGGTTCTTATTTGGCCTCTTCTATGTAACTGATGGCTTGTCCTACGGTGGCAATGTTTTCAGCTTGATCATCAGGGATTTGAATATCAAATTCCTTTTCGAATTCCATGATCAGCTCAACAGTATCCAGTGAATCTGCCCCTAGGTCGTTTGTAAAGCTAGCTTCGGCTACTACTTCATTTTCATCAACGCCTAACTTATCTACGATGATAGCTTTAACTCTTGATGCGATGTCTGACATAATTATATTGGTTTTAAATTTAAATTGTTGGCAAAAATAAAAAACTTTGGATTAATACCGCCTTTTGTCGATAAAATGTATGGTAAGATAATAAATTAATATACAGGAGTAGTATTTTTACGGGGTAAATCGAGCCTGGGAATCGGGTTTATTACTGACCTAAAAGTAACCCGTCCAGAACCATACGCCAAACCCCTTATGAAACGAATTGTTCTGTTTGCATCCGGTTCAGGTACTAACGCTGAAAACATCATTCGATATTTTCAGAATAAAGGTAGCGCACAGGTTTCTGCCGTATTTACCAACAAGCGCGATGCAGCGGTAATTGATCGTTGTAATAGGTTAAAAACCCCTGTCCTTTATTTTAATCGCACTGCATTTCAGCAAGAAGAGTTCCTGCTGAATATCCTACAGTCTGTAAATCCTGACCTCATAGTGCTTGCCGGTTTTCTCTGGAGAATTCCTCCGGCATTAGTTTCAGCCTATCCGGATAAAATCATCAACATTCACCCTGCCTTATTACCAAAGTATGGGGGAAAGGGTATGTATGGTAAAAAAGTTCATGAGGCCGTTCTGGACAACAAAGAACTAGAGACAGGAATTACTATCCACTATGTTAACGAGGTCTATGATGATGGTGCCATCATCTTTCAGGAATCTACTGCCATAGGTCCCGCTGATAGCCTGGAAACTATAATGGCCAAAGTCCATGATCTCGAATACCGCTATTTTCCCCAAGTAATTGAAAATCTGTTATTCCCTTCTTAAATGGCAAAACGGAATAAGTATTATGTGGTTTGGAAGGGTAAACGTCCGGGTATTTACAACAGCTGGTCAGAATGCCAGGCAGAGATTGAAGGATTCAAAGGTGCTCAGTATAAAGGATTTGTTACTCTTGCAGAAGCCAAGGAAGCCTTTGATAGCAATTATGCAGCCTATAAGGGTAAGAAAAAACCCGGTTATACCCATGCTGAATTATTAAAGATTGGTGACCCCAACTACCATTCTATTAGTGTTGATGCCGCATCCAGCGGAAACCCAGGCATTATGGAATACCGGGGAGTAGACACCAAATCAGGTAAGGAATTATTTAAACAGGGGCCTTTTCAGCAAGGCACCAACAACGTGGGGGAGTTCCTCGCCATAGTACACGGGTTGGCCTATTTGAAAAAAAGAAACAGCAATAGGGTGCTTTATTCAGATTCCAGAACGGCAATGAGTTGGGTCAGGAAGAAAAAGTGCAACACCAAACTTGTTGAAACCCAAAAGAACCAAAAGGTTTTTGAATTGATTGAACGCGCCGAATCCTGGTTGAAGTCCAATTCTTACAACACCCCGCTGGTAAAATGGGAAACCAAAGCCTGGGGGGAAATCCCTGCTGATTTTGGCAGAAAGTAAGCATGCTTTACAAATTGAACATTTGTGAAAATTTGGAATTTCAAAAGCGTATATTTGCAGCAAATTTCTGTCCCCTATGGGTAAACTTCTCGTTGTTGGCACTGTAGCATTTGACGCAATCGAAACCCCTTTTGGCAAAACTGATAAGATTTTGGGAGGAGCCGCCACTTTTATCGGCCTTGCCGCTGCTCAATTTGATGTACAAACGGCTTTGGTATCTGTGGTAGGAGAAGATTTTCCTCAGGAATATCTTGATATATTTACAGATCTAAAGATGGATGTCAGTGCTGTTGAACAGGTTAAGGGAGGCAAAACGTTCTTTTGGAAGGGCAAATACCACAATGATCTCAACAGTCGGGATACCTTGTCAACCGAATTGAATGTGCTGGCCGATTTTAACCCGGTTGTTCCCGAAACCTTCAGGAATGCCAATGTGGTTATGCTCGGTAACCTGCATCCAAACATACAGTTAAGTGTACTTGATCAAATGACTTCAAGGCCTCAGCTAGTGGTGCTGGATACCATGAATTACTGGATGGATAATAGCTGGGATGAATTATTACAAGTAATAAAGCGCATTGATGTTATCACCATCAATGATGAAGAAGCGAGACAATTATCCGGAGAATATTCCCTGGTTAGGGCAGCAGCGAGGATTCACGAGATGGGGCCAAAATATGTGGTTATCAAAAAAGGGGAGCATGGTGCACTACTTTTCAATCATGATAATGTTTTCTTTGCCCCGGCCTTACCCCTTGAAGAAGTATTTGATCCCACAGGAGCCGGAGACACCTTTGCAGGTGGCTTTGTAGGGTATTTGGCGGAAACCAGGAACACCTCCTTTAACAGCCTGAGGAATGCGGTTATTCACGGTTCTAATCTGGCGTCATTCTGTGTTGAGAAATTTGGAACAGAACGCATGCTGAGGCTAACCAAGAAAGAGGTTGAACAGCGACTGAAGCAATTTAAAGAACTAACACAATTTGATATCGAGTTATTATAATGCCCTGACCTAAACGGGCATTTTTTAGTTTTATCTCTATGAGCGATTCCATTAAACACGAATGCGGAATTTCACTGATAAGGTTGCTCAAACCCCTTGAATACTACAAGGAAAAGTACGGTTCCATCTTCTATGGTGTCAATAAAATGTACCTGATGATGGAGAAACAGCACAATCGTGGACAGGATGGTGCGGGTTTCGCCAGCCTTAAACTCGATATGTCTCCGGGAGAGCGATACATGAGCAGAGTAAGGTCTGCACAACCCCAACCCATTCTGGATATTTTCGACCAGATAAACAATAGGATAAACACTGTATTGAGTGATTATCCTGAGATCGTAGACGATGTTGCTGCTCAGAAAAAGAAAATCCCCTATGTTGGGGAGGTCCTTCTCGGACATGTGCGCTATGGTACTTTTGGTAAGAATAGTATAGAAAGTGTTCACCCTTTCCTTCGCCAGAATAACTGGATGCATCGTAACCTCATCGTTGCAGGGAATTTCAACATGACCAACGTCAGTGAACTTTTCGACAACCTCGTGCAGCTTGGTCAGCATCCCAAAGAAATGGCAGATACGGTTACCGTAATGGAAAAGATCGGGCATTTTCTTGATGATGCAGTAGCCAAATTGTACAAACAAATTAAAAAACAGGGATACAACAAACTTGAGGCTTCTGCCCTTATTGCTGAACGTCTGCAGGTTGCCAAGATTCTAAGGAAGGCTTCGAAAAACTGGGATGGTGGTTACGCCATGGCTGGAATGTTGGGACATGGTGATGCCTTTGTTTTAAGAGATCCGTCTGGAATTAGGCCAGCATACTATTACCAAAATGACGAGGTTGTGGTGGTGGCCTCGGAAAGACCTGCCATCCAGACTGTTTTTAATACCACTTATGATGAGGTATCTGAATTACCTCCGGGTAATGCACTGATCATCAAAAAAGCCGGGCAAGTTTCAGTTAATGAAATCCTTCCTCCTCTGGAACGCAAAGCATGTTCTTTTGAACGAATTTACTTTTCAAGAGGAAATGATAAGGAGATCTATGAGGAGCGAAAAGCACTTGGGAAGTTGATTTTTCCCAAAGTACTGAAAGCTGTTGAGGAAGACCTTAGAAATACTGTTTTCTCCTACATACCCAATACGGCCGAAACCTCATTCCTCGGTATGATTAAAGAGGCCCAGGGCTACCTGAATAATAAGAAGCAGGAACAAATCCTTGCACTAGGTTCAGAATTAAGTCCGGACACACTACGGAATATCCTCAGGGTACGGCCCAGAATTGAAAAAGTGGCGATTAAAGATGCCAAACTCAGGACATTCATTACTCAGGACAGCAGCAGAGACGATCTGGTTGCACATGTTTATGATATATCCTATGGGTCTGTAAATCCTCAGGATAACCTGGTTATTATCGACGACAGTATTGTACGCGGGACTACGTTAAAAAAGAGTATCCTGGGTATTCTGGATCGGCTGGAACCTAAAAGAATCGTTGTAGTATCTTCGGCTCCGCAGATTCGATATCCCGATTGCTATGGCATAGACATGGCGAAGCTGGAGGACTTTATCGCATTTCGAGCAGCACTTGCACTTCACGAAGATCGGAGCTCACTGGAGATTGTGGAGGAAGTCTATCAAAAATGTAAGCAAGGCGTTGAAAACAATTCCAGTGAAGTCCAGAATCATGTGAAGGAGTTTTATGCACCTTTTACGGCCGAGGAAATCTCGCTGAAAATCGGACAACTTTTAAGTCCGGATACTATCAAGGCTGAAGTTCAGATCATATATCAAACCATAGAAAGTCTTCATCAGGCCTGTCCTGGAAACCTGGGTGATTGGTATTTCACAGGAAACTATCCTACGCCTGGTGGTAATCGGGTTGTCAATCGCGCATTTATAAATTTCTTCGAGGGTAAGAACCAACGCGCTTACTGATAAAAAATTCGATCAAATACACAAAACTGTGCATTTCATCGATAAAATAGTCCTTTTGTCGGATTAATGGTTTCCCGGGAATAAACCCATTTACTTTTAAACTTGCCATAGCATAAGTAGGTTAAGTTCATGGTAAGATTTGGGGCAAAAAAGGTGGAGACTTCTCCACCTTTTTTATTTTCAGTTACTACAAAAGCCCTTTATCAGTCTGCATTTAGATCATCTGCCTTTTAACGCTCATCACGGGGTATATTAATGTACGACTATTCCTCAATCTTTATAAGGGTTCCTTGCAGTAATGGTAGTTCATCCAATTAAAGCGGAGTTTGTCCAAAACCTTTTACGTGGGCAGATTGTTCCTTTATTTTTGAAGAACCATAGCATAAGTAGGTTAAGTTCATGGTAAGATTTGGGGAAAAAAGGCGGGATAACTCTCGCCTTTTTTATTTCTGACAATCAATTCTTTAGCAGTCATAGTCCCAGAAAAAGCACCTCACATCCTCATCATCATCTTGTAGGAATTGGATTAAAAAAGCCTGATTTTTTTTGTTATTTCACACAATACCAGTAATTTAGTATTGCCATAGCATAAGTAGGTTAAGTTTATGGTAAGATTTGGGACGAAAAGGGTAGAGACTTCTCTACCCTTTTCTATTAAAAAAGCGCGACCTGAATAGATCGCGCTTTTTTAATTTATTTGAGAAAACTACTATTTATTGGCTGCGAAGTTCTCTGCTACTTTATTCCAGTTAATCACACTATAAAATTCTTTGATATAATCTGGACGCCTGTTTTGATAATGCAAATAATAAGCGTGTTCCCAGACGTCAATCCCCAGAATGGGATATCCTCCACAACCTACGCCTGGCATTAAGGGGTTATCCTGGTTAGGGGTAGAACATATATCCAGTTTGCCCCCTGGATGCACACAAAGCCATGCCCAGCCCGAACCAAATCTAGTCCCGGCGGCACTACTGAATTGCTCCTTAAAATTATCGAATGAACCGAAAGATTCATTAATTGCTGCTGCAAGATCGCCTTCAGGATTTCCTCCTCCATCAGGAGACATGATTTCCCAGAACAATACATGGTTGTAATAACCCCCGCCATTGTTCCTTAGCGCTTTGTTGTCCATATCCATATTCTTAAGGATTTCCTCTATGGACTGACTGGCAAGATCGGATCCATCTATAGCAGCATTCAATTTTGTAGTATACCCATTGTGGTGCTTGGTATGGTGGATCTCCATAGTCCGGGCATCAATATGCGGTTCTAAAGCGTCATATGCATAGGGTAAATTAGGTAATTGAAAAGCCATTTTATCGCGTTTTATAGTTAACAATTTAATTGTCTCAAATTTACACTATTACACATGATATTCCTATAAGAAATTGTTAAGAACCCAGTAAGAATCCTTACTTTGTAAGCAAAAAGGAGTGCAAGAATCAGCATTCAAAATTTACAACGCCTCAGCTGGCTCTGGTAAAACCTTCACGCTG
The DNA here is from genome assembly GCA_021295155.1 of Flavobacteriaceae bacterium D16. GTDB lineage: Bacteria > Bacteroidota > Bacteroidia > Flavobacteriales > Flavobacteriaceae > Lentiprolixibacter. The sequence goes on from JAJTJC010000036.1 coordinate 478,810, forward strand.
GTTAAGGAATACCTCAAAATCGTACTGGCACCTGGCAATAGCCCAGGTTTCAGACAGATCCTTGCGATAACTTTTACCAATAAGGCTGTTAACGAGATGAAACAGCGAATTCTCAAAAGCCTTTATCTATTTGCAACAACTCCCTCAGAAACTAACGATAATCCATTGTTCTTATCTTTATGCAAGGAGCTTTCCTGCAGCCCCGAAATCCTGCAAGAACAGGCGCAAAAGGCATTGCCCTATGTCCTTCACAACTACGCTTTCTTTGATGTTTCTACCATAGATAAGTTTACCCACCGATTAATTCGCACTTTTAGCAGGGATCTGAAACTTCCCTATCAGTTTGAGGTTGTCCTGGATCAGAAAGAATTAATGCAGGAGGTCGTAGGCAGACTTCTGAGCAAGGCTGGAAGGGATCCTGAACTTACAAAAGCCCTGATCGCCTTTTCACTGGAGAAAATTGATGCAGATAAAAGCTGGGATATCGGATACGATTTAAATGAAACCGGTCAGCTGTTGTTTGATGAGAATCAGCATAAACATCTTGACATGCTTGGGAACAGGTCTGGCAAGGAATTCCTTGAGTTGAAATCACAGCTAAAACAGCAGGTTTTGGCATCCGAATCAAAAATTAAAGAAGCAGCCATTAAAGCTTTAGAGCTTATAAACGCCCATGGGCTGGAAACCACAGATTTCAAATCCGGGTATTTCCCAAAATTCCTGCATCAAGTTATTAATGATCAGCGGTCTCTGAATTTTGATGCCGGATGGAAAGTGAAATTTGGGGAGGAACCCCTTTACAGTCAGAAAGTAGACCAGAAAACCAAGGAAATTCTGGACATTTTACTTCCCCAATTTGCTGACCTGTTTACGGAGATTCGAAAAGATTTCTTTTGGGCTGCCTTTTATAGAAATGCATATGGGAACCTGGTACCCCTGGCTATCCTAAACGCGCTAAATACAGAGCTGGAACAGCTAAAAAAAGAGCGGCAATTGCTTCCTATTTCTACCTTTAACCAACTTATAGCTGAAGAAATCAAGGATCAACCTGCACCTTACATATATGAACGTCTGGGAGAGAAGTATCGCCATTATTTCATTGACGAATTCCAGGATACTTCAGAATTGCAATGGAACAACCTGGTTCCTTTAATAAGCAATGCACTGGAAGGTCAGGATGAGTCCGGGCGTAAAGGCTCACTCTTTTTAGTTGGCGACGCCAAGCAGGCTATTTACAGGTGGAGAGGTGGAAAAGCCGAACAATTTCTGAATCTTTTAAACCTTACAGACTCCGTTTTTACCATCTCCCCGGAAATCAGAAACTTGCCCCGAAATTACCGCAGCCATGAACGAATAGTAGAATTTAACAACCACTTTTTTAAAGTAACAAGCCCGGTGCTCAGCAGTCCAGAATACCAGCATTTGTTCAATGGAGGGGGTGGTCAGCAAGCGAACGCGCGCAAGGATGGGCAGGTTATCCTGGAATTTATAGACAAAACCACAGGAGAGGCGGACCTTGCCTATGGTTCGCGGATTGTAGAATATGTTGAAACCGTATTGGCTAAAGGGTATGAATATCAGGATATATGCATTCTCACCCGCAAAATCAAACAGGGCGTCAAGGTAGCTGAATACCTTATGGGTTTAGGGATCCCTGTTATTTCATCTGAAACTTTGCTACTAAGTTCATCTCCTGAGGTTCGCTTTTGTGTTGCGCTTCTGGAATTTGCTCTCAATCCCCAAGAGTCCCATCCCCGCTATGAAATTATACAATATCTGAGCCTGAACACAGCTAAAGTCAAATGGTCTTTGGTTGACGATTTGGAGGGGTTCAGCAAACATCTTGCTGATGAATTCGGGATTGACTGGAAACAGTTTAAGGCCATGCATGCCTTTGATGCACTGGAATACTCCATCTGCTGTTTTAATCTTAACCCAGATTCTAATGCGTACTTGAGTTTCTTACTTGACGAGGCCCTGCAGGTATCTTTAAAAGAGAGTCCTGATTTAGCCACTTTCCTCTCCCATTGGAACAAACGGAAAGAAAAGTTGAGCATTGTTGCGCCGGAAGGTCTAAACGCTATTAGCATAATGACCATCCATAAGGCCAAGGGTCTGGAATTTCCCATTGTTATTTTTCCTTATGCAAACACTGCCATCTACGAGGACAAAAACCCAAAGCTCTGGGCAGATGTACCGGAAGATTCCTATTGTGGATTTGAATCCCTTTTATTGAACAAGAAAAAAGAAATGCTGCAATATCCCGGAAGTATTCCCGACTTGTTTTCCAACGAACAGTCGAAATTGGAATTGGACGCATTCAACCTCTTGTATGTAGCACTTACGCGGAGCATTGCAGCCCTTTATATCATTAGCGAGTTTACCCCCGGAAAGGAAAATTCAAAAATTAATTATTATTCGGATCTGTTTATTCAATACCTGCGTGAAACAGGGCGCTGGGATAATCAACTTAGTCGGTATGTTATTGGGAAACTTCCTGATCCTGCCCAAAAGTTAGATGATGACAAAAAAGCCAAGCAGCTAAAATCCACTTATATCTATTCTCGAAAACAAATACTTGAAAAGGATTTAGTCCCTTTCAGAAAGCTAAGCTGGGATGCTGATAAGGAGAAAGCTATGGCCTGGGGTACTCTTTTTCACAATTTTATGGCTCAAATTGATTCCCAGGCAGATATTGTGAATGCTGTAGAATTGTTTGCGAGCAAACATTCAATAAAGGAAGATCAACTCAATATTCTAAAACTTAAAGTGCAGGCTCTGGTATCCCACCCAAAACTGAAGTTGTTTTTCAGTCAAGAAAAGGAAGTCAAAAATGAAGCAGAAATAATAACTGAAAATGGCCTAATTTTGCGTCCGGACCGATTGGTGTTCCAGGGAAATGAAGTTGCCATCCTGGATTACAAAACCGGAAAGCCCGGTGAAAAGGACAAAAAGCAAGTGCGCTTATATGGAAAAGCCCTACGGGAAATGGGCTTTGAAGTAACTCATGAGGTCATTATCTATATTGACGAAGAAATAGCACCCATATTCATTTAATATCATGTACGGAAAATTAAAAGAACACCTGCAAAAAGAACTAATAGACATTAAAGAAGCGGGATTATTTAAAGAAGAAAGGATAATTACATCCCCTCAAGGTGCCGTTATTACCCTTAATACTGGAAAGGAAGTAATCAACTTCTGCTCCAACAACTACCTCGGATTATCCTCACACCCTGAAGTGATACAGGCGGCTAAGGATACCCTAGAAAGTCATGGGTTCGGAATGTCATCCGTTCGATTTATTTGCGGCACCCAGGACATTCATAAAAAACTTGAAGAAAATATCGCTAATTATTACGGCACGGAAGACACCATATTGTATGCTGCTGCATTTGATGCCAATGGGGGTGTTTTTGAACCGCTCTTTACGGCAGAAGACGCCATAATTTCTGATTCCCTTAACCACGCCTCCATCATAGACGGGGTGCGTTTATGTAAAGCAAAGCGCTACCGCTATCAGAACAATGATATGGCCGATCTGGAAAAACAACTTATCCAGGCTAATACTGACGGAAGCAGATTTAAGATCATTGTTACAGATGGCGTCTTTTCAATGGATGGCCTGGTGGCCCCTTTAGACCATATATGTGATCTCGCTGAGAAATATGATGCGCTGGTAATGATTGATGAATGTCATGCCGCCGGGTTTATAGGAGAAACTGGTCGTGGTACACTTGAAGAGAAAGGCGTAATGGGACGGATCGATATTATCACCGGCACCCTTGGGAAAGCCCTGGGGGGTGCAATGGGGGGATATACAACGGGAAAGAAGGAGATTATTGAAATACTCAGACAGCGCTCCCGACCTTATCTGTTTTCGAATTCCCTGGCCCCAACAATAGTTGGAGCTTCCATTAAGGTTTTTGAAATGCTCGATAAGGATACTAGCCTCAGGGATAAACTGGATGACAATACAAGGTATTTCAAGAAAGGTATGTTAGAAGCCGGTTTTGATATCATTGAAGGAGATTCAGCAATAGTCCCCGTAATGCTTTATGATGCAAAACTATCCCAGCAAATGGCCAATATGCTATTGGAAAAGGGCATTTATGTTATCGGATTTTTCTATCCCGTAGTGCCAAAAGGGAAGGCCCGTATCAGGGTTCAGCTGTCTGCTGCTCATGAAAAGGAACATTTAGATCATGCAATCCTGGCATTTAAAGAAGTAGGACAAGAGCTGGGAATCGTTTAACTGTCGGTTTTTCCCCATGAAATGCATTAAAAAAAATTGGAAATTGATTTTGTTAATATTTCTTAACAACTTACATTTGCAGCTAATAAACACTTTAAACTTAAAATTTTGAACATGAAACAGCTTAGCAGAATATTGGTTGTTGGCCTCCTGGTAATAGGATTTAACACCATTAAAGCGCAGGATGCAAACAATCCATGGCAAGTTAGCTTCGGTGTAAATGCTATTGACGTTTACCCTACTAATGACCAAGACGCCGCTTACCCAGTAGGAGGTCTATTCGATGAGTATTTCAATGCTAATGATCATTGGAATATCCTTCCTTCTATTTCATATGTTTCCGTATCTAAATATGTAGGTGATGGATTCGCAGTCGGAGTTAGAGGTTCCCTTAACCGCATTAGCAAATTAGGTGACCTTAGAGTTGACGATCTTTCGCACTACGCAGTAGATGGAACAATCAAGTACAACATCCTTAGAGACACTAAACTTGATCCTTTCGTTGAATTCGGTGGAGGTTACACCTGGGTTGACGATATAGGAGCAGGTACTGTAAATGGTGGTATTGGAGCAAACTACTGGTTTAATGATAATATTGGATTAACCATACAAACTCAATACAAGCACGCATTTGAAGATTACGGAGTAAAGCATTTCCAACATCTTGCCGGTGTTTCTATCCGCTTCGGTGGAACTGATACTGACGGAGATGGTATCTACGACAAAGACGATGCTTGTCCAGAGGTTGCTGGTCTTGAAGCTTTCAACGGATGTCCTGATTCTGATGGAGATGGTATCGAAGATGGAAAAGACAGCTGTCCTAACGAAGCTGGTTCCAAAGAAATGAACGGATGTCCTGATTCCGATGGAGATGGTATCGCTGACAAAGACGATGCTTGTCCAAACGAAGCTGGTATAGCTGCCCTTGGAGGTTGTCCTGATGCTGATGGTGACGGTATTGCTGACAAAGACGATGCTTGTCCAAACGAAGCCGGACCTGCTGAAAATAAAGGATGCCCATGGCCTGATTCTGATAATGACGGTGTTCTTGACAAAGATGATATTTGTCCAGACGTTCCTGGAACTGTGGCCAACAATGGTTGTCCTGAAGTAACAGAAGCTGTTCAGAAAACACTTCTGGATTACGCTAAGACTATTCTCTTCGATACCGGTAAAGCCAGTATCAAGACTGAGTCAGAAGAAGTTCTACAAAACATTATTGCAATCTTGAAAGAATACAAGAATGCTAAGTTTACAATAGATGGTCACACAGACAGCGTAGGTAGCGCTAAACTCAATCAAAAACTATCTGAAGAAAGAGCTTACTCTGTGATGAATTACCTGATTGAAAACGGAGTTGCTTCCAGCAGATTGACTGCTACCGGTTACGGTGAGGAAAGGCCAATAGCCTCTAACAATACTCGTCAAGGTAGAAGAACTAACCGTAGGGTTGAAATCAATCTAATCAAGTAAGAGAATTTACCAACCTCATTATAATAAAGGCCCTGCATTAATGCAGGGCTTTTTTTATTTTTGATTATGCACAGTTTCCTACAGGAAGTAGCTCAATCGGTTTGTTCAGAGAACCGGGATATTGATAACTACATATTTGTATTACCCAGTAAACGGGCCGGGAATTTTTTAAAATCTGCCCTGGCCAGGGAAATGGGTAAAACCATTTTTGCACCACAGGTATTAAGTGTAGAAGAGTTCATTCAATTAATAGCAGGACAGGAAAGTACTACGAGAATAAACTTGCTATTTACCCTTTATGAAGCCTATCTGGAGGTTATCCCTGAAGAACCTGAGAGTTATGAGTCTTTTGTGACCTGGGGAAATACCCTGTTACAGGATATCATGGAAATAGACCGATATCTAATACCCCCAGAAAAAGTTTTCTCCTACCTTTCTGCCATACAGGAAATGAATCATTGGGCCGTTGCACCGGATAGAACTGAACAAATTAGTGGATACCTGAAATTCTGGGAATTACTTCATCCCATTTACACGCGGTTTAATTCTAAATTGATGGAAAAGGGCGAAGGCCATCAGGGTCTTGTATATAAACTGGCAACAAAACAATTAGACACCTATCTAAAAGTAACAGAAGGAAAAAGGCACATTTTTGCAGGTTTTAATGCGCTCAACCAGGCCGAAAGTCATATCATACAAACAATTCTGGAGGAAACTAATTCAGATATTTACTGGGATACGGATCCCTACTTCCTGAATGACCCTATTCACGATGCCGGTTATTTTATGCGCAAGTATTTTTCGAACTGGTCCTTCTATAAAAACCATTCTCCAAAAGGACCGAAATCAAATATTCTCAAAAATAAAAAGATCAGCATTGTAGGCATCCCCAAACAAGTAACACAAGCCAAATATGTGGGCTCACTACTGGAAGAAATGCAGCAATCTGGTTCAGATGAACTGAATAGCACTGCAGTCATCCTTGGCGATGAAAGCTTGTTAAATCCTGTGTTACACGCACTTCCAACGGGTATGGGTCAGGTTAATATAACCATGGGTTTCCCATTAAGTCAGACCGTAGCAGCCACCCTCATTTTGCAATGGCTCGATTTGTTTATTAACGAGGACCCACAGGGATGGTATCATAAACCCTTTCTGGATTTCCTTACACATCCGGCCATACAGGGGCTCTTGTCTAGAAAGGATACTAATATTGCGCTATCCCTGAGGGAGAAACTGGTGAACAGTAATAGTATATATATCACCTATAATACCTTGCAGAAATATTTACCTCAGGATGATATTATCTCAACAGTCCTTTTTGTCCATAAAAAGGAACCTTCGAAATTTATTGAAGATGCCCTGCTGCTTCTGGCGGAACTTCACAATATAGATACGGAAGGGATGAGCTCGATTTCCATTCAGGCTTACGTCTTAATGGAAAAAGTTCTACAGGAATTAAAAGAAGCTTGTCAGGATTTTCCCTATGTAAAAGACTTGAAGTCTATGAAGGGCCTGCTTCTGGAGGTAATGTCAACAAAGTCCCTGGATTTTATTGGAGAGCCCACATCCGGGCTTCAAATCATGGGTATGCTGGAAGGTCGTAACCTGGACTTCAATACGGTGATCATCACCTCGGTAAATGAGGGTATCCTTCCCGCAGGAAAAACAGTAAATTCCTTTATTCCATTTGATGTAAAGCGGGAATTGGGCTTGCCCACATACAAAGAAAAAGATGCGGTTTATACCTACCATTTCTATAGGTTACTTCAACGTGCCAGTAACATTGTCATCTGTTACAATACCGAGCCCGATGTGCTTGAAGGAGGTGAAAAGAGCCGCCTCATCCATCAATTGACCACAGATCCCAACCTGGCTCCATTCATTACAGAAATTATTGCGGCACCTAAAGTGCCCCTGAAAACAACACAACCCTTAAGCATTCCTAAAGATGATTTTATACAGGGAAAGATCTTCGAACTAGCTGAAAGGGGATTTTCCCCAACGGCTTTATCAGATTATATCCGTGATCCGATGACTTTTTTTAAAAGGCATATCCTGAGGGTTGATGATCCTGAAGAGGTTGAAGAAACATTGGAGGCACGAACCTTTGGTATAATTGTGCATGAAAGTCTGGAGGCACTCTACAAACCCTTTATTGGATCTGTTTTATCAGCAGAAGCTTTAAAAAAACAGCGCGGAAAAGTGAAGCCATTGGTGCGAACACTTATGGCCAAACACTATCCAGATCAACATAATGTTCAGGGAAAAAACCTCATTGCTTTCGAAGTAATCGTCAAATATATTGACCGCTTCTTCGCCCGCGAAATCGAGGAAACCAAAGAACACGAGATCCGCATTATTGCCCTGGAATCCAAAATGAAATGCCCCTATTCCATTCCTGCGATTAAAGAAGATATTTACCTTAAAGGTACAGTAGACCGGATTGATCAATACGACGGAAACATTCGCATATTGGATTATAAAACAGGAACCGTTAAGGGCTCGGAAGTTGAGGTAGTGGATTGGGAATCCCTGATACATGAAAAAAGTCAAGGCAAAGCATTTCAACTGCTTTGCTATGCCTTACTATATGGCAGGGAGCATCCTTTTGAAAGTATTCAGGCTGGCATCATATCCATGAAAAACGTCAAGCAAGGAGCTATAACCTTTGCAAAAAAAGATAGCAGCAGGAGCAGAAACAAAGATTCGCAGATTACCCCACAGGTGATCGATGCCTTTGAAGAACAATTGAATATACTAATAACCGAAATCTGCAATCCAAAATTGCCTTTTCAGGAACAAAAAGTCTAACCCTATTTCTTGTCAGGGCGGGTAGGACGCACCTCAACCTTACTGGGCAATGTCCTGGCGGGCATTTTGAGTAAGTCAACCACCAACTCACCAAGATCTTCCGGTTGAATTTTCCACGCATCCTTTGTGCCTGGTTGGTTATCGTTAAAATAAGTGGCCACGGATCCTGGCATTATCGTAGTAACCTTAATATCATAAGGTCGCAGATCCAGCATGGCTGCCTGGGTAAACCCTACAACACCAAACTTCGAGGCATTATATCCGGAACCTTTGGCAAAAAAATTGGTTCCGGCCAGACTGGCTATGGTAAAATAATAGCCCCTTGAAGCCTTTAGCGCTTCCACGGCAGCTTTTAAAGTATAGAAAACACCACTGAGGTTAACATCCATCATTTCTTTCCAGGATTCAACGGATAATTCATCAATAGCTGCAAAATGACCAACTCCTGCATTGGCTACAACCACATCCAACGATCCCCATCGGTCCAGAATTTGCTGAACAGCATTCTTTTCCTGATCGGGATCCGAGACCTGGGAAACAATAGGCAAGACGCTATCTGCATGCCCCAATTGTTTAGCTGCCTCAGATACCCCCTCCTGAGTTCGCCCACTAATAGCAACACGCATTCCCTGCTCCAAAAGCTTTAGGGCTATTCCGAAGCCAATACCTTTGGTTCCTCCTGTTATATAGGCCACTTTATTCTGAAGATGTTCCATAGAGATATCGAAGTTTTGAGGTTTCCTGTAAAGATAGGAACTCCAAACAGATCGTACTTTATAATTGCAGGCATATGAATTAAAAAAGCCACCTGATGGTGGCTTTTAACGCTACATATAGCTTAGTAAACTTGGTGGAGAATACCGGAGTCGAACCGGTGACCTCTTGCATGCCATGCAAGCGCTCTAGCCAGCTGAGCTAATCCCCCGTTTAATGGATGGCAAAGAAAATACTTTTTACCCAAGTATCAAAATTACAGGCTTGCAACTTGGAAGTCTAGTCTTTCTTAACGCTAAGCACTAATACCGGTATGCGTGCCGAAAATTCAGCCTTTGGGATAGTACTCTTCTCCCATAGACTACTAAAAACCCCCCTTTTTCTTCTGAAAACGCAAAGCAAATCCGGTTGTTTGGCTTGTATGTGTTCAATAATTCCCAAATAGGTAGTGGCATTCTCAGACAATGTAAGTTTGGCACTTAAATCCATTAATGATGTATTAATCTTAAGGTCCTCCTGGGTATAGCCCGGAGTTTTTACCATTAGCAGGCTAACTTTGGACTTGAATTTCTGCTTAATAGCGCTAAGGGGATCCAGTATTTTTTTATCCTTCAGAATCCCGGATTTGAATGCCGTGAGAATATTCTTGAAGGGCTTAAAAGTGGTCCCTTTGGGAACAATCAGCGTAGGAATGTCGGTGCGTTTTACAATTCTACCAGAACAATGCCCCAGATATAGTTCCTCTTTTATATCATTACTTCTTGGTGCAATAATTATCAGATCAATGCCGAACTCTTTGTATACATCCCGGAGACCGTCAATCAAATCGCCGTTATATGTCGCAATCTTAATGTCGATCCCTTTGGCATCAACCTGACCAATAATCTCCTTTAAGCGCTCCTGACTTTTTTGCGCAACCTTTTCTGAAATATTGACCAGTTTCCCCGCACCGGCGGTTACGTTAAACACCTCCATGGCATATACCTGAGAGCCAAATTCTAAAGCAAAATCAACAGCGTACTGCAAGGTTTCGTGGGCGTTGGGAGAAGTGCCCACAGGTACCAGAATATTATTCATAGGGTTAGGAATTAATACTATAAATTTACGGTTTATCTACTATCTATAGATGATTAGGAAGGCAAAGTTATCGGAAATAGCCGAAATTCATGAACTTACGCAGGCTTGTGGTAAAGAAATGGCCAACAGAGGCATCTTCCAATGGAATGAATCCTACCCTTCCAAATCCGTGCTTAAAACAGATATTCTGCGCGGAGAACTTTACTTGCTGGAAAATCCGAATGACCTTCTTGGTATCATTGCTCTTACCACCCTGGTGGATCCAGAATACGAGGATGTAGTTTGGCTTACCCCAAATCAAAATAATCTGTATGTGCACCGGCTGGCTGTGGCTCCCCCATATCAGGGCAAAGGATATGCACAGAATCTTATGTCCTTTGGGGAAGCATTTGCCCGCAAAGGTAATTATACATCCATACGGCTGGATACCTTCAGTCAGAACCCAAGAAACCAGAAGTTCTATGAGCAAAGAGGGTACACCCGATTAGGTAATGTCTATTTCCCAAACCAAAGTGATTATCCATTTTACTGTTATGAACTAGTTCTCTGATCTATGGAAATAATGAGAACTGCCATTAGTTTCAAAACCATTAACCGCCTGGCGGTGCCGGCGACCATTGCTGGAATTGCGGAACCCGTCCTTTCTATTACAGATACCGCCATTGTGGGTAATATTCCCGAATATGGGTTAGAATCGTTGGCAGCAGTAGGTATCGTTGGCTCTTTTCTTTCCATGCTGATCTGGATTCTTGGACAAACCCGAAGCGCTATTTCTGCAATTGTTTCCCAATATCTAGGGGCTGGAAGAATAAAAGAAGTAAGTTCTCTTCCTGCACAGGCAATATATTTCAATGTGGTCCTAAGCCTGATTATTCTTCTGTCTACATATTTTGTGGCAGAAGGTATTTTTAAGCTATTTAATGCACAGGGGCGGATTTTGTCATTCTGCGTTTCCTATTACCGTATCCGCGTCTGGGGATTTCCACTAACCCTGTTTGTTTTTGCTGTCATGGGTATATTCAGGGGATTGCAGAACACGTATTGGCCAATGCTTATTGCTTTGGTAGGTGCCGGGCTGAACATACTTCTGGATTTTCTCTTGGTATACGGTATTCCAAACATCCTGGAGCCGATGTATCTGGAAGGTGCTGCCTGGGCAAGCCTTATTGCCCAGGCGGTAATGGCCATAATGGCATTTATCCTCTTAGCGAGGAAAACGGAAATATCCCTGAAGATCAGATTTCCCTTTAATGTAGAATTCAAACGGTTGGTTGGTATGACCTTTAATCTCTTTGTACGTACGGTAGCCTTGAATCTGACCTTGATTCTTGCGGTGCGTGAAGCCACGACTTTAGGAGACAGATTTATAGGTGCTCACACCATTGCCATCAATCTCTGGCTGTTTGCGGCCTTCTTTATAGATGGATATGGGGCGGCCGGAAATATTATGGGGGGACGTCTTTTGGGCGCTAAAGATTATGACGGGCTTTGGAGGCTTATGAAAAAAATATGTCTGTACGGCGTTTTGGTCAGTTTGGTCTTACTGGTATCGGGATTTATCTTCTACAAACCCATTGGAGACTTATTTTCCAATGACCACATTGTTTTGGAGACCTTTTATTCGATCTTTTATTTGGTAATTATAGCCTTACCCTTAAATGCTGTAGCCTTTGTCCTGGACGGCCTTTTTAAGGGACTGGGGGAAATGCGGTTCCTGAGAAATGTCTTGATACTCGCAACAGGGTTGGGCTTTATCCCCGCACTATTTATTGGTAAATACCTGAACTGGGGCTTGTATGGAGTTTGGATAGCAATTACTATCTGGATGCTGATACGGGGCCTGGCTTTAGTGTGGAAGTTCAACCAAAAATTTCGTCCCTTATTACAAAAGGGCTAATTTTAAAAAAAGTCTAGTATGGGAACAACAAGACCCAATGGGAGTCTATTTACCAAAATCGAAGGGGCTGTTGCTCATTTAGAGTTCGGCCATCCGGCAAGTAATTCCTTTGTGATGGAATTATTAGACAGGCTTGCGTCCGAAATCCGGACACTTTCGGAAAACAAGGAAATAAAATTAATTGTTTTGAAATCTGAAGGGGACCGTGCCTTTTGTGCAGGTGCTTCTTTTGACGAATTGGTTCAGATTTCCTCTTTGGAAGAAGGAAAGCAATTTTTTGGTGGCTTTGCCAAGGTAATCAACGCCATGAGATGTTCCAGCATACCTATAGTGGGAAGGGTACAGGGAAAAGCAGTAGGTGGGGGCGTTGGGCTTATTGCCTCCTGTGATTATGTGCTGGCTACTGAACAGGCCTCTGTACGACTTTCGGAGATTAGTATTGGAATAGCCCCGTTGGTAATCGCCCCAGCCTTAGAGCGGAAAATAGGGAAAGCGGCACTTGCGGAACTGGCCTTTTCACCAACGGAATGGAAGAATGCCTACTGGGCCAGGGATAAAGGTTTATATGCTAAGGTTTATGATAACATAAAGGAGCTGGATAAAGAGTTGGATTTCTTTGTTTCCCAACTGGCCAAATATGAGCGCGAAGCACTGAAAGCTATGACCAAAGTCCTATGGGAAGGAACAGAACACTGGGATACCCTGCTTGAAACACGAGCAGAAATGTCCGGAAAGTTGGGACTCTCTCCGGAGGCTAAAAGTATTCTGGATCGCATTAAGAAGAAGACTTGAGGAAGAAAATGATGCCGCTGATAAGATTGTATTACTTTTGTGACCTTTCAAGCAGACAATTGAGATGAATAAGATTCGAATTACCAAAGAATTTACTTTCGAGACCGGACACGCCCTTTATGGCTATGACGGGAAATGCAGAAATGTTCACGGTCATAGTTACCATCTTTCGGTAACGGTTATAGGCGTTCCTATAACCCAGGTTCCCGATGTGAAATTGGGTATGGTTATGGATTTTGGCGACCTCAAGAAAATCGTTAAAGAAGAGGTGGTCGATCCTTTTGACCATGCTACTGTTTTTAATAAGAATACCCCCCATGTTGAATTGGCGGGGGAACTGGAATCCCGGGGGCATAAAATCATTCTGGCCAATTACCAGCCTACCAGTGAAAATATGGTCATCGATTTTGCGCAACGCATCAAGAGCAGGCTACCTGAATCGATCAGCTTGCATTCCCTGAAATTAAGAGAAACAGGCACTGCTTTTGCAGAATGGTACGCCAGTGACAACTCTTAGCCCTTTGATTATCTTTGTTGAGGTATGAATCAAATCGATATTCCTGCAGGAAAGAAAGTATACTTTGCCAGTGACAACCACCTGGGAGCTCCCAATCGTGCGTTGAGCATGGAGCGTGAAAAGAAGTTTGTTTCCTGGCTGGATACCATCAAACACGATGCGGAAGTAATTTTCCTGTTGGGTGATCTTTTTGATTTCTGGTTCGAATACAAAACCGTAGTGCCCAAAGGCTTTACCAGGACACTGGGAAAACTTGCGGAGCTATCTGATTCCGGAATCAAGGTATATTACTTTGTTGGTAATCACGACTTGTGGATGAAGGGATACTTTGAAGAAGAACTGCAAATTGAAGTATTTCACGGACCACGTGACTTCCTGATTCAGAATAAGCTTTTCCTTATTGGCCATGGAGACGGTCTTGGCCCGGGGGATAAGGGTTTTAAACGCATGAAAAAAGTATTCACCAATCCAATTGCACAATGGGTTTTTAAATGGATCCATCCCGACTGGGGTGTCCGCGTAGCCCAATATTTTTCGGTGAAGAACAAGCTTATTTCTGGAAAGGAGGACATGAAATTCCTGGGTGAAGACAAGGAGTGGTTGGTGCAGTATGCAAAACGAAAATTAGAGGATAGAAAATATGACTATTTTGTTTTCGGACACAGGCACTTACCCTTGGATATTGAACTTGATGGCAAGGCTCAATATGTGAACCTTGGAGATTGGATCACTTATTATACCTATGCCGAATTCAATGGTGATACACTGGATTTGAAATGCTATAAGTCCGGTAAGCTCAGCGAATATCCCTGAGTTTTAATTGAATACTCACCTTGCCGTTCCAGACATTCTCTTCCACAGAAAAAACAGCGCTGAAGGATTGATTTCCTGAAACCTGAGGCAACTTGTCTCCGAGGTTAAAGCCAATAGCTCCAATAGGGAGTGATCCTTCCTGGGAAATGGAAAGGCGGAGATGTTTCCCATCTTCTCCTACTCTTTTGGCAAAGCCAACATCTCTCAAGTTCTCTGCCATAAACAATGGGGTCATATTTCCCGGCCCAAAGGGGCCAAATTGTTTAATTATCCTGAGGAATTTGGGATTGATTTCCTCTAATCTGATGGCGGCATCAATGGCTATTTCGGGCGTTAATAGATGTGGATCAATCGAGTCTGCCACTACCTGTTCGAATTGTGCTTTAAAATGCTCGTATTTGTCTTCCTTCAGGGTTAAACCTGCAGCATATTTGTGCCCGCCGAATTGTTCCAGGGTGTCGGAACATTGAGATAAGGCCTGATACACATCAAACCCCTTTACAGAACGAGCTGAGGCGGCAAGTTTTCCATTGCTTTTGGTGAAAACCAGGGTGGGCCGATAAAAAGTCTCTATAAGCCTCGAGGCCACTATACCTATTACTCCCTTATGCCAGGTATCCTTATATACTACAGAAGTATATCGGTCTTCCTCACTCAAATCACTAATCTGGGCCAAAGCTTCTTCGGTAATCTGCCTGTCAAGTCCTTTTCGCTCCTGATTGAAAGATTCAATTTCCATAGCATATTCCCGGGCCTTCTGAAGGCTCTTCTCAGCAAGCAGGCGAACCGAATAATTGCCATGGTGCATCCTGCCAGCGGCATTAATCCTCGGAGCAATAATGAATACAACATCCGTTACCCCAATACTATCCTTCTTAGTCTGTTCAATTAAGGCCCTTATTCCCGGCCTGGGGTTACTATTTAAAGCCTCCATTCCCAAGGCCATCAGAGCCCGGTTTTCGCCTGTCATAGGAACAATGTCCGCTGCAATGGCCACGGCAACCAGGTCCAGGAAAGAATTCATATCCATGTCCTCCGGACCAAATTGTTCCTGTACTGCCTGAATCAACTTAAATCCAATTCCACAACCACAGAGTTCCTTATAGGGATAGGTACAATCCGATCTTTTCGGGTCCAGCACGGCAACAGCATCAGGAATTGAATCTCCTGGAGTATGATGATCGCAAATGATAAAATCAATTCCCTTTTCCGTGGCATAGCTCACTTTTTCAAGGGCTTTTATCCCACAATCCAATGCGACAATTAAACTAATATCATTATCCGATGCATAATCTATCCCCTGGTAAGAAATACCATAACCTTCCTGGTAGCGGTCAGGGATATAGGTAGTTACATGCGGGTACCAATCCCTTAAATAGTTGTAAACCAAAGCAACTGATGTAGTCCCATCAACATCGTAGTCTCCGTATATCAGTATCTTTTCGTTAGCCAGAATGGCCTTCTCGATTCGGGATACAGCCCGATCCATATCTTTCATACTGAACGGATCATGCAAATCTTTCCATTCAGGACGGAAGAATAACCGGGCCTCTTCATAGGTCACAATACCGCGCTGTACTAACAAAAATGCCACCCGGGCATCAACGCCCAGTTCCCTGGCCAGGGATTGGACCTGGGAGGATTCAGGTTTGGGTTTTAATATCCAGCGCATTAGTTTATAATTGCTGAAAAGTTAAGGGGTCTATCTGCAATGCTCGAGCAGTTTAAGAAAAAGGCCTCAATTAAGGTTGACTGCCTTTTATTCGTGATGGAAAACGGTCTTAATTTTAACATCCGCAAATCTCCTGAACATTTCCATTACTCCGCAGTACTTTTCTACGGAAAGATCTACAGCCCGTTGAAGTTTTTTCTCTTCCAGATTATCCCCATAAAAGTGGTATTCCAGCGTTACACGATCGTAATATTTGGGATGCTCATCCGTAAGGTTAGCAATAACTTCTATGGTAAAATCCTTTACTTTCAATTTCATTTTCCCAATCAACATGGCTACATCAAGGCCAGAACAACCGGCCAGGCCAGACAACATCAAGGCCTTGGGCTTAAATCCCTTGCCTTCACCGCCATCTTCGGGCCCGGCATCAATTGTCATATTCATGCCTGAAGGATTGTTGCTTTCAAAGGCCATTTTACCCAGCCATTTAGTTGTTATATGATTTGCTGTACTCATATTTTTTTGTTTATTGTAATTCCAGTAAAAATACACTAAATAACAGGAAGATGCCATTAGTAAAACCGCTTGATCCCAGCCATGACCAGGAAACAAAAGAACTGGCTGAATTTTTTAATGAAACCCTTGGGTTTTGCCCAAATTCGGTGCTTACCATGCAACACCGCCCCGCTATTTCCAAGGCATTTATCAACCTCAATAAGGCGGTAATGGCCAATGAAGGTCGCGTTAGTTCGGCCCTGAAAAGGATGATCGCCTGGGTTAGCAGTAATACAACAGGTTGCAGGTATTGCCAGGCGCACGCAATCCGGGCTGCTGAACGTTATGGTGCAGAACAGGAGCAACTTGATAATATATGGGAATATCGCACACATCCCGCCTTTTCAGAAGCCGAACGTGCGGCGCTTGATTTTGCCCTGGTAGCATCCCAGGTCCCAAATAATGTTGGGGAAGAAATAAAAAAGCGGCTTTATCAATACTGGGATGAAGGAGAGATCGTGGAAATGCTGGGAGTGATATCCCTATTTGGCTACCTAAACCGTTGGAACGACTCCATGGGGACCAGCATTGAAGATGGGGCTGTTGAAAGCGGAGAGCAATACCTTGGAAAACATGGCTGGGTAAAGGGAAAGCACGGCTGATTCTGAACTAACTTATTGGCGATTCCTACGGCTTTTTCCTTCTAAAACCAGCACCAGTTCCCCTTTTATTGGATGGTTTTCAAAATGGGTGATTACTTCTGTTAGCGTTCCGCGTATGGTCTCCTCAAACTTCTTGCTCAGCTCCCTGGAAACCGAAATATTACGATTTTCACCACAATATTCCATCAGCTGTGTCAAGGTCTTGACCAGTCTGTGTGGAGATTCATATAATACCATGGTGCGTTCTTCTTCTGCCAGATGCAATAATCTTGTTTGCCTTCCCTTTTTCGGGGGCAAAAATCCTTCAAATGCAAAACGGTCACAAGGCAGACCACTTACCACAAGTGCAGGAACAAATGCCGTTGGTCCCGGCAGGCAATTAACCTCTACCCCGGCACTAATACAGGCCCTGGTCAACAGAAATCCCGGATCAGAAATCCCGGGTGTCCCCGCGTCTGAAATAAGGGCCATTGAAGCTCCTTGTTTCAATTTTTCAATGAGCATTGGAACCTGTTTATGCTCATTGTGCATATGGTGGCTTTTAACAGGCGTTTCTATGCCAAAATGTTGCAAGAGTTTCCCGCTGGTGCGCGTATCCTCAGCCAGTATCAGATCTACTTCTTTGAGAACCCGCAATGCCCTATGTGTTATGTCTTCCAGGTTCCCTATTGGTGTGGGGACGATATAAAGCAACATTATTTAATTAAAATATTAGCAAAATAAAAAGCCGAAAGTTAGCTTAGGAACTTTCGGCATTATCATCTTTCTATAAGGTACGATTAAGCGAAACGTCTTTCAATAATTGCCATAAAGCGATTTTCATAAGCTTCTTTACCATTCCAGTTATCGTATTCAGGCTTGATCATATTTTCAATAAACGCACGAGAACGTTCTTCCGAGTCAATGGTATTCAACTGTGAAATTACACGGTTAAAATCTTCCGTGCTTTCTCGGAACAAGTGTTTAACAAAGGCAAGGCGATCATTAAGGTCTACTTTGATTTCCCGGGCAACCCATTTGTCATTTACCGATTTAACAGGCGCCTGGTCATTACCCTCAGCGGGGTCCAGTATTTCCTTTTCCTGTTTCACCATCTCATTTTTGGCAACAAATTCCCGAAAAACCTGTTCAACCTCAGCAGCCGAAGGCATTTCAGATACCATATGCTTGATGGTGTCAATACCGGGAGTGATTATGTCCTCATCATGAGGGTTATTTTCCGGAACGGAGCGGTTTTCAGTCATAACGGCATTGGCCAATGTCTCAAACTTTGATGCAAAAACATTTTTAGAAACATCAATCTGTATATCGTCCAGTTTCTCCTCTATAAATCTTAAAACAGCCAGCTTTTCATAAAGGTTTTTGGCATTTTCATAAAGCTGAGATATGTCCTTGTCCTCCTGAGAAGTCAGGATTTCTGTTGCCATTTTTACTAATTCTTCTTTTAATTTCCTCTTCATCTTTTTAACCCTAAGGCACAGGTTTAGGTCTTTCTTTTTTAATACTTTTATACTTTCCCTTTAAGTAGAACGCCAGGCAAACTACTTTCGTCTAAAATTACAAAATGTTTCTCGAAAACACTGTTAATCACAAAGAACAATTCGGATGGATCGAGGTAATCTGCGGCTCCATGTTTTCGGGTAAAACAGAAGAATTGATACGTAGGTTGAAACGGGCTCAGTTTGCCAAACAAAAAGTGGAGATATTCAAACCCATCATCGATACCCGGTACCATGAAGAAAAAGTAGTCTCTCATGATGAGAATGAGATTCGTTCCACGCCGGTTCCTGCAGCAGCCAATATCCGGCTTCTGGCCGATGACTGTGATGTGGTAGGGATTGATGAAGCCCAATTTTTTGACGATGAGATCATTACGGTATGCAATGACTTGGCCAATATGGGTATTCGTGTAGTAGTGGCCGGACTGGATATGGACTTCAAGGGAAACCCATTCGGACCCATGCCAGCCCTCATGGCCACCGCCGAATACGTCACCAAGGTTCATGCTATATGCACCCGTACAGGAAATTTAGCGAATTACAGTTTTCGAAAATCCAGTAATAACGACCTGGTATTGCTTGGAGAAACTGAAGAGTACGAGCCATTAAGTCGAGCGGCGTTTTATAAGGCCATGCTCAGGGAAAAAATAAGCCATATGGATGTTGAGGCTGAGGAAGTGGTACAGATCAAAAAAAATGCGAATGGCTGATCCTCAGGAAACGGTCCTGGAAATAGATCTTCAGGCCCTTGAACACAACTACAGGTACCTCAGAGCAAGAATACATCCAAAAACCAATTTTCTGGCCGTTGTTAAAGCCTTTGCCTATGGCAGCGATACCCTTGCAATCGCGAGAAAACTGGAAACTCTGGGGGTAGATTATTTTGCTGTGGCATATACTCGTGAAGGTGTTGTCCTCAGGGACCATGGTATCAAGACCCCAATATTGGTATTACATCCGCAGCCAGTTAATTTTCCTCAGCTTATTGCCCGTTGCCTTGAGCCAAGTATTTATTCTATTGGTATTTTAAAAGCATTTCAGAAAGCTGCGCAGGCAGCAGGGCAAACAGATTATCCCGTTCACCTGAAATTCAATACCGGACTCAATCGGTTAGGTTTCCGGGAGAATGACATTGAAAGGGTTATCCGTCAATGCGAGGAATCTAATTCGATAAAGGTGCTGTCTCTTTTTTCTCACCTTGCGGCTTCAGATGATCTTCACGAATCTCAATTCACCAAAGCTCAGATTGAAAGCTTTTCTGCAATTACAAAAGCACTATCCGAAAGACTCCCTCATAAACCCTTCCTTCACCTCTTGAATACTTCAGGGGTACTGAATTTTCCAGAAGCTCAATACGATATGGTTCGCTGCGGAATTGGCTTATATGGTTACAGCAATAACCCGAATGTAGATGCAGAACTGAAACCGGTTGCCACGCTTAAAACTGTTATTTCTCAAATCCATGAAATCGGTCCTGGTGAAAGTGTTGGATATAACCGCGGTTATAAGGCCTTGGATAAACGCACGATTGCGACCCTCCCAATAGGGCACGCAGATGGCATTGGCCGTATCTATGGGAATGCCAGCGGAATAGTTAAGGTTAAGGGGCGGCAAGTCCCTATCATCGGAAATGTCTGTATGGACATGCTTATGATTGATATTACCGGTATCTCCTGCAATGAAGGAGATGAGGTAATTCTTTTTGGAAAAGGCCATTCTGCAGAAGAGGTGGCAGCAGGGGCAAAAACAATCTCCTATGAACTACTCACGGGTATTTCACAACGGGTACAAAGGAACATCCTTTCTTAGCTCTATTAACATTTCTTTAAGGATTTAGCTTTTTTGCGTATTTTTGAAGCTGCTATTAACTAATTAAAGAACACTATTATGTTTAAAGAATTTAAGAATTTCATCATGACCGGCAACGTGATTGACTTTGCGGTTGCGGTAATTATGGCTGGGGCCATCGGTTTGGTTATCAATGGCTTTGTAGCCGACATTATTATGCCCATCGTAGGTGAATTCGCCGGGGGAATGGATTTTGCAAATCTTAAATTTGTCCTTACTGAGGCTTCAGGTGTTGAAGGAGAAGAAGGGTATGTTGCAGAAAATGCTATTCGCTGGGGCGCCTGGGTTAATACTATTGTTAATTTAATTGTTGTAGGTTTTGTGATGTTTATTATTGTTAAAGCTTACAATAAAACCAAAACACCACCTGCTCCACCTGCTCCCAAAGGACCTACACAGGAACAATTGCTTGCAGAGATCAGGGATCTTCTAAAGAAATAAAAGTGCCTGTCCCTTTTGAAAAGGGATTACCGCTACACTACAATTCAAACCTTAAACCGCCGGGATATATGCAAAGTATTCCGGCGGATTTTTTTGTGTAATCTGTAACGTTTTCAAACCGTCTTATTATGAAGTTGTGGAGAACTTGTCCATCTAAACCGCTTAGGGTACATTTACAAACTAAATTATAGTCCTCATGAGAGTAGCAGTTGTGGGAGCCACCGGCATGGTGGGAGAAGTAATGTTAAAGGTATTGGCGGAGCGTAAGTTTCCGATATCCGAATTGTATCCTGTAGCCTCCGAAAGGTCCATTGGTAAAGAAATCATTTTCAATGGTAATCCTTACAAAGTCATCGGCTTAACGCAGGCAGTTTCCCTGAAACCAGATGTGGCTATTTTTTCAGCAGGAGGTGAGACTTCTATAGAATGGGCTCCAAAATTTGCAGAGGTCGGTACTACGGTTATCGATAATTCTTCCGCCTGGCGTATGGATCCAACCAAAAAACTGGTTGTCCCGGAAATCAATGCCGGGGTATTAACCAGGGACGACAAAATTATTGCAAATCCCAATTGTTCTACCATACAGCTCGTAATGGCCCTTGCTCCCTTACATAAGAGATACAGGATGACTCGGGTGGTAGTTTCAACCTATCAATCTGTTTCCGGTACGGGTGTTAAAGCGGTACGACAATTGGAAAATGAGGTTGCCGGGGTTAAGGGAGAAATGGCTTATCCCTATCCCATCAATCGCAATGCTTTACCTCATTGCGACGTATTTCTGGAGAATGGATATACGAAAGAAGAGATGAAACTGGCCAAGGAACCACAGAAAATCCTGGATGATAAATCCTTCTCAGTTACCGCAACAGCCGTAAGGATACCCACTGCCGGTGGGCATTCTGAATCGGTGAATGTAGCCTTTGAAAATGAATTTTCCTTAGATGAGGTTCGACAGTTATTGCATGAAACTCCGGGGATAGTAGTACAGGATAATCCGGAAACCAATACCTACCCCATGCCTGTATATGCGCATGAAAAAGACGAGGTTTTTGTGGGGCGTATTCGGCGTGATGAAACCCAGCCCAGGACCCTGAATATGTGGATTGTTGCCGACAATTTACGCAAGGGGGCTGCTACAAATGCCGTTCAGATTGCCGAATACCTGGTAAACCAGAAATTGGTGTAATTGGTGAGTTCCAAAATTCATGTTAAAGAAGTCTTTCAACTATGGTTTCTACTTCCCTATATGGTAATTTAGTATACTAAATTATTTTAACCATGAAAACATATTTGCCAATACTGGCTGCCGTATTTTGCCTGGTTGCCTGTGAATCAAACCCAAAAAATCAAACCATTACAGTGAATTATCCCGATACCCGCAAGGGAGATACTGTCGACACCTATTTCGGAACAGAAGTAAAAGACCCTTATCGCTGGCTGGAAGACGACCGAAGTGCGGAAACGGAGGCCTGGGTTAACGAACAGAACAGCGTAACTTTTGGTTATCTGGATAATATTCCTTTTCGGGAAGATTTAAAAAATCGCCTAGAAAAACTCTGGAATTACGAAAAGCTGAGTACTCCTTTCAAAGAAGGACCTTATACCTATTTCTACAAAAACGATGGGCTTCAGAACCAGTCTGTGATTTACCGGCAGAAGGAAGGAGAGGAGCCGGCAGTTTTTCTGGATCCAAATACCTTTTCTGAAGACGGTACTACCTCCCTGGCTGGCCTTAGTTTTACAAAAGACGGCAATATGGTTGCCTATTCCATCTCTGAAGGAGGCAGCGACTGGAGGAAAGTGATTGTAATGAATGCCGAAAACAGGGAAATTGTTGAAGACACTCTCGTAGATATAAAATTCAGCGGTGTTGCCTGGAAAGGGAATGAGGGTTTTTACTATTCGAGTTATGATAAACCGGAGGGAAGCGAACTATCTGCAATGACAGATCAACACAAAGTTTACTTCCATAAGTTAGGCAACGAACAATCGGAAGACAAGTTGATCTTTGGTGGGACGATGCAAGAGAAACACCGTTATATCTCAGCTGGTGTTACCGAAGACGAAAACTACCTTATCCTCTATCCCCGTATTTCAACTTCAGGAAATAAAATGTTGATCCGTGACCTGAGAGACCGCAATGGCCTTTTGGTTCCTGTATTGGATCATACTGACAGCGACACCTATGTTCTGGACAACCAGGGGAGCACCCTCTACCTGGTTACCAACTTAGATGCACCTAATCAGAAAATCGTTAAAGTAGATGCAGCAAATCCGGGACCGGAAAATTGGGTAGATGTGATCCCCGAAACGGAGAATGTGTTGAGTCCGAGTACAGGTGGGGGTTACATATTTGCGGAATATATGGTTGATGCTATTTCCAAGGTATTCCAGTACGACTTTGAAGGCAATCTCATTCGTGAGGTCCAATTGCCAGGCATTGGAAGTGCAAGCGGATTTCGTGGCAAAACCGAAGAAAAAGAATTGTATTTCAATTATTCCAACTACTACACCCCAAATTCCTCCTATAAATTTGATGTTGCCAGTGGTGAGTATGAACAATACTGGAAGCCAGAAATCGATTATAACCCAGATGATTATAAATCTACCCAGGTTTTCTACTCTTCAAAGGATGGCACGAAGGTGCCCATGATCATCACCCACAAAAAAGGGCTGGAGCTCAATGGAAAAAATCCTGCAATTTTATATGGATATGGGGGTTTTAATGTCAGTCGTACACCGGGCTTTAGTATAGTCAATGCGGTCTGGATGGAACAGGGCGGGATCTATGCTGTTCCCAATATCCGCGGTGGCGGAGAGTATGGAAAAAAGTGGCATGAGGCCGGGATCAAAACCAAGAAACAAAATGTTTTTGACGACTTTATTGCTGCCGCCGAATACCTGATTGAAAATAACTACACCTCCTCTGAATACCTTGCGATACGTGGGGGGTCTAATGGAGGTCTTCTGGTAGGTGCAACAATGACGCAACGCCCGGATCTTATGAAAGTAGCTTTGCCTGCTGTTGGTGTTCTCGATATGCTCCGTTACCACACCTTCACTGCCGGCGCAGGCTGGGCCTATGATTATGGTACAGCCGAGGATAGTGAAGAGATGTTCAACTATCTCAAAGGCTATTCTCCTGTGCATAATGTCAAGGAGGGTACCGCTTATCCTGCTACTCTGATTACAACCGGAGATCATGACGACAGAGTAGTACCTGCTCATAGTTTTAAGTTTGCTGCGGAATTACAATCGAAACAATCGGGAGCAAACCCAACCCTGATACGAATAGAAACAAATGCAGGTCATGGAGCTGGTACCCCTGTGAGCAAGACTATTGAGCAGTACGCAGATATTTTTGGATTCACATTGTACAATATGGGATTTCAGGAGCTTCCAAATCAGGCGATAATCAAGGAATTTAAAGACTAGTTATAGATAATTGCAAATAAAATCCGTTTCTTGGGAAACGGATTTTTTTATCTCCCAAGATGCTTAAGCTAGATCAAATTTCCTTTACTTATACTACCCAAGCTGTTCTGGAAAACATCTCTTTAGAAATACAGCCGGGTGAACATGTTGCTTTAATGGGAGAAAGCGGTTGCGGCAAAAGCACCCTGCTTAAATTGATCTATGGGTTGATTAGTCCAGGAAAAGGAAAGATTTTCTGGAATGATACGGAAGTTAAGGGTCCCCTGCATAACCTGATTCCGGGAGAACCCTTTATGAAATATCTCTCCCAGGAATTCGATTTAATGCCCTATACTACCGTCCGGGAAAATATTGCCGAATTCCTTTCCGTATTCTATCCGGAAGAACGTGAATCCCGCACCATGGAGTTATTGCGCATGATTGAACTGGAAGGCTTTGGCAATACCAAGGTGCGGTATCTGAGTATTGGACAACAACAACGAGTTGCCCTTGCCCGGGTGCTTGCTCAAAAGCCACAATTGCTTCTTTTAGACGAACCTTTTAGTCATATTGACAATTTTCGAAAAAACAGCCTAAGGCGTAATCTATTTGATTACCTCGAAGAGGAGGGCATCACCTGTATTACAGCTACGCACGACTACCATGATGTACTGCCATTCGCAGATCGGGCTATTGTTCTCAGGGATGCTGAACTACTGGTGGAAGGGCCCATATTGGAATTATACAAACATCCTAGAAATCTCTATGTGGCTTCACTATTCGGCGAAGCTAACCTGCTGCCTATAGATGTTATTAAGTCTTATGCCAATACCAAACGAAGGATAATCGTTTACGCACACGAATTCCGGGTATCTTTTTCTACCGGACTGCCAGTGACTGTTAAAAAGTCCTATCCGATGGGAAGCTACTTTCTAATTCAGGGGACACAAGAGAACGGGCAACCCGTTTATTTCAATTCAAATGAAACACTTATCCCAGGCCGGAATGTCTTTCTCAATATTTCCCTGGAAACTATTAACCAGCGTCTAGCTCCTTAGTCATGGATAAACAAGTACTTCTTAATGAGCTTGTTTTCAAAGCGGTTAGAAGTAGCGGTCCCGGGGGGCAGCATGCCAATAAGGTTTCCAGTAAGGTTGAACTCTTATTCGACCTTGAAGAATCAAAATCCCTGGATGATTTGGAAAAAACACGACTTAAAAAACATTTTGGAAATCGCCTTTCCACAGGAGGTTTACTTCTTTTGCAATGTGATGATACCCGAAGTCAGCATCAGAATAAAAGCCTGCTGATCAAACGATTTTTAAAGCTAGTGGAAAAAGGTTTGGAAAAACCCAAATTAAGAAGGAAAACACGCCCACCAAAGTCTGCTGTGCGCAAACGCCTTAATGCCAAGAAAAAGCAAGCAGAAAGGAAACAACAGCGGCAAAAACCAAAGCCGGAATAAGTTAGTCTTGTATGTACGGCCTATCACCCTAAAAATTGATAGAAGAGGAATACCGTCATAGCAGCGGAAAAACCAAGTACAAATGTCCCCAGGCTAAAAAGACGATATCCATTGTTTACCTCCATGCCACTCAATTGGGTCACCACCCAGAAGAAGCTATCATTGGCATGGGATATCACGGAAGAACCGGCGCCTATGGACAAGACTACCAGGGCCTTTTGTATTTCTGTTTCAAAACCAAGGGTTGCCATCATAGGCATAAGGATAGAAGCTGTGGTAATCAGTGCAACTGTGGAAGATCCCTGTGCGGTTTTCAAGGCAGCTGCCAGGACAAATGGCAATAATATCCCAATATTCCAGGAAGACAATGTAGCCCCCAAGGTTGTTGCTATTCCAGAATCCTGAAGTATTTGTCCGAATATCCCTCCGGCTCCCGTAATCAAGACTATAGATGCAGCATCTTTAACTGCTTTGCCTACCCATCCTGAAGTTGACAACATTTCATAGGTGAGTTTTTTCGGTAATAAAAGACAGAGAAAAACGCCAATCAGCAGTGCAATCACCGGCTCTCCCATAAAGGCTACAAGGGACAAAAACAGGGAATCAGCTTCACTCCCCTCCGGATTTAAAACGGACTTGAGGATAATCAACAGGATGGGAACGAGAATAGGGATAGAAGACCGCAAGGCACCCGGTCTCTCTGTGACCTCAACGACGGTCGTTTCTTTTTCCTTTCCCCCCAGAGGATCGATATAAGTCCTGGCAGCATATTTCCTTGCAAAAAGAATTGCCATAAACAGGGCTACAAGGCTAACCGGTATACCAAATCCTATGACCAACCCCAGGTCGGCTCCAATAATCCCGGCTGCTGCAATAGGTCCGGGTGTGGGTGGTACCAGCGTATGTGAGGCTAATAAACCCAATCCAAGGGCAACTGCCGTACCGGCAAGTGATAGTTTGGCTTTTTTACTCAGGCTCTTATTTAGGGGGTGTAAAAGTAAAAAGCCGCTGTCTGCAAAAACCGGTATAGAGACCACGTATCCAATGAGCCCCATGGCTGCGGTAACTCGCTTTTTGCCTATCAGGGTTAAAACCTTTTCCGCAATAGCAAAGGCCCCTCCCGTCTGTTCCAGAAACGCACCGATAATGACTCCAAGGAATATAATCAGGCCAACTTTGCCCAAAGTGTTTCCAAAACCTCCGTTAATGGCGTTTACAATAGTTTCATAGGGCATGCCAGCGATAAAACCATAGCCGATAGAAATTAACAGCAGTGCTATAAAAGGATGTACGCGAAACCTGGTGGTCAATACTATGATCAATATAACAGCAACAAGTAAATAGGCTAGCTCCATAATACTATAATTATATCTTTTGCTTTAAATGTATTTCCTATCCCCCAAACTGGATAAAAATCCTTTGGTTGAAGTTAATAAATGTATCCGTATTGAATAATCCTTCCGATTACGAATGCGAAGAGCATCAGTATTCCTTGTGATAGAGGTCCGCCAGCTTGTACATTAAATAGGCAACAATAGTTGTTTCTTTCTGACCGGTACGAAACAGTTCATAAACCAGCTTCTTATTTTCAGCACTGAAAAAGTCCAGGTCATCTGAGCCATACTTGTCAAATGCCTTCCAGGATTTGAGCCCTTTCAGCATTTTGCTATGTGCCTGATATCTTCGTTTTGCCGTCTGCAGCCTTTCCCTGAATTCCTCGTCATTGTCTGCTTCTCGATCTTTTCGTACGGCCAGGAGACGGTCGTATTCTGCCTTAATCCCTGCATCGGCCTCCTCGGCTTCAGAGATGATTCTATAGTAGGCATTTTTAACCCATCCCCCGTATTCCCTATCAAAAACTTCACGCGTGCGTTCCGAATCCGGAAGAAATACCATTCTTAATTCAGAGGGTCCAACGGCAATATAGCGGAGTTCACTATCTATGTAGGTAAATGTTTTGGAAGAACGAAGGGCGTCTTTCCAGGCCTGGGATTGTATTATCTCTTTCCATAACCTCCGGTATTCCCGTTGATACTTCCTTTTTTTGGAAATACCACATCCTGAAACCATTAAAACCCCTCCAAGAAGAAGCGCTACAATACTTTTTTGAACAGAAATCTTACGCATTAACCCGAGCTATTGGGCTATTTCAGCCAATTCTTTTCCAACAATACTGCCTATAGCAATTCCCATACCCCCCAGGCGTACTCCACAATAGACACCATCCGTTATCTCTTTTATGATGGGTTTCTTTAGTGGCCCCACACCCATGATTCCGCTCCATCGGGAGGCTATTTTAACCTCTTTCCCCGGAAGTATAACTTCTTTGAGCAGATATTCCAAATGATCCTGCACAAGGCTTGTCTGACCAAACTCCATAGTTTCTTCGGCCTTAAAATCCAGATTTCTTCCTCCGCCAAGTAAAATTTGGTTGCCCACGTTCCTGAAATAATAGTACCCTTTCTCAAGGTGAAATGTTCCTCGAATATGCAGATCTGTTATAGGTTCAGTAATAAGCACCTGTGCCCGGGCTGGTTTAACCAAATCACTTAATATTTTTGAGGTAAAACCATTGGTTGCTATCAGCAATTTAGTTGATTTAAATTCGAATTCCTGAGTGCACACCCTAACCCCATCCGAAACGTTCTCATATTCTTTTACGCATACCCCATTAAGCACCAATACCCCAAGTGCCTGTACTTTCTTTAGCAGGGATACGATCATACTGCCCGTATCGATCTGCCCTTCATTAGGATTGGTGATGTAATGGTCAATTATCTTGTCGAAACCGCAGGAATTGGGAAGCTTATGAAAAGTATTGGGGCCAAAAATGGGACTTACCAGTTTATTTATCGCTACCAAAGCCTCTAAACAGTGGTCATACAATTCCTTATCCTTGTTCAGGAATAACTCATGCCCCCCTCCTTTTTGGTACCCCAGGGCCTTATCGCCCAGTTGCTCCCTAAGTAAGAGGATTCCACGGTAACGTTTTTCCACAAGGCTGAGGACTTCATCTTCGCTGTGGTTTTGCAAATCATCAAGGATTTCTGAAATACTTCCAAAACAGGCAAATCCTGCATTTTTAGTACTAGCTCCCTGGGGTAATATGCCTTTTTCAATAACCAGGACTTTAGCTTCTGGAAAGTTTTGCTTTAAATGAAGTGCACAGGTTAATCCAACAATACCGCTTCCTACCACAGTATAATCTACATCCGAAAACCAACTCTTATGTTCCCAGTAACTCAGTTCCATTGCCAAAAAACTCCGATCGAAATCGGAGTTTTATATTATTTGGATTATTCTTCTTCAGGTTTGATCTCAAAGTCCTCCATAAACTTGGTAGTATAATTACCTGCGAGGTAATCGGGGTGTTCCATCAGCTGGCGATGGAAGGGTATCGTTGTTTTCACTCCTTCGATCACGAATTCCTCAAGAGCCCTTTTCATTTTATTGATGGCTTCTTCCCTTGTCTGGGCCGAGGTGATCAATTTAGCAATCATGGAATCATAGTGAGGTGGAATAGTATAACCACTATACACATGGGTATCCAGCCTTACTCCGTGGCCCCCTGGGGGGTGCAAAGTAGTAATCCGTCCGGGTGAAGGTCTGAAGTCGTTATAAGGGTCTTCAGCATTGATCCGGCATTCAATGGAATGTAATTTAGGATAGTAATTCTTCCCGGAAATTGGCACTCCACCAGCTACAAGGATTTGTTCCCGAATGAGGTCGTAATCCACTACCTGTTCGGTAATGGGGTGTTCTACCTGAATTCTGGTGTTCATTTCCATGAAGTAGAATTCGCGGTGTTTATCGACCAGGAATTCTATGGTTCCGGCCCCTTCGTACTTGATATATTCAGCTGCACGTATAGCTGCTTCCCCCATGGCTTCCCTAAGATTGTCTGTCATAAAAGGAGAGGGAGTTTCTTCCGTAAGTTTCTGGTGACGTCGTTGTATGGAGCAGTCACGCTCAGAAAGGTGGCAGGCATTTCCAAACTGGTCGCCAATTATTTGAATCTCAATATGCCGGGGTTCTTCAATAAGTTTTTCCATATACATCCCCCCATTGCCAAAAGCAGCAACGGCTTCCTGTACTGCACTCTCAAAAGCAGCTTCGAGCTGTTCTTCGCTGAAGATAGCCCGCATTCCCTTTCCTCCACCACCTGCGGTGGCTTTGATCATAACGGGATAACCCATCTTTTTTGCTACCTTCTTGGCATCCTTGGCATCCTTAAGCAATCCTTCTGAACCGGGTATTGTTGGAACGCCGGCTTTTTTCATGGTTTCCTTGGCCGTAGCTTTGTCTCCCATCTTTTCAATATGCTCCCCTGTTGCACCGATAAACTTAATATCGTGTTCTGCACAGATCCTGGAGAACTTGGCATTTTCAGACAGGAACCCATAGCCTGGATGGATAGCATCCGCATTGGTTATTTCTGCAGCGGCAATGATATTAGGAATTTTCAAGTAAGACTGGCTACTTGGAGGAGGGCCAATACATACGGCCTCATCTGCAAACCTCACGTGAAGGCTTTCTTCATCGGCTTTGGAATATACCGCAACGGTCTTTATCCCCATCTCTTTACAGGTTCTGATGATGCGCATCGCAATCTCACCCCTGTTTGCAATAAGTATTTTTTTAAACATAACCTTTTTGTTTATTCCCTTACCCTTTTTTGGTGTAGAGGACCGGAACCTAAAAGAGATCCGGAGCCTGCTAAGGAATGATTCAGGAGATTAAGAAGGATCAACGAGGAATAAGGGCTGATCAAATTCGACCGGAGAAGAGTCTTCTACGAGAACCTTAACAATCTTACCAGACACCTCAGATTCAATATCGTTGAAGAGCTTCATCGCCTCAATAACACAAAGTACATCTCCTTTGGATATGTTAGCTCCTACCTCAACAAAAGCTGGTTTGTCCGGAGATGGCTTACGGTAAAACGTTCCAATAATTGGCGATTTAATAGTAATGTATTTTGAGTCCTCATCTGCTTCCGCAGCTGGTTTCTCTGAAGCAGCAGCTGCTTCAGATGGAGCAGCCGGCATCACTGGTTGTGCCATGGGCTGTGCCATCGGAATCTGCTGGACGAAGGTGGTTTCAGGGCTTCCCCCTGTTGCACCTGTTCGGATGGTAATCTTGATATCTTCAGTCTCAAGCTTTACCTCACTCGCTCCCGATTTGGCAACGAATCTTATTAAACTTTGAATCTCCTTAATATCCATCGAATTAGGTTTTATAGTTAGTACGATTAGCTGTTATAGGCCCATTTCAAATATATCGCTCCCCAGGTGAACCCACCCCCAAAAGCAGCAAAAACCAGGTTGTCTCCCTTCTTTAATTGCTTTTCATAATCATGCAAAAGTAGCGGCAGGGTCGCGGAAGTGGTATTTCCATACCTTTCTATATTCATCATAACCTTGGCTTCTTCCAGTTCCATTCGTCTTGCCGTGGCATCAATAATACGTTTATTTGCCTGATGTGGCACTAACCACTGCACGTCATCATGAGTAAGGTCATTACGTTCCATGATCTTGGCCGCTACATCGGCCATATTTGAGACCGCAAATTTGAATACGGATTTCCCATCCTGAAATACAAAATGCTTCTTATTCTTAACCGTTTCTTCAGAAGGCGGCATTAAGGAACCTCCTGCCTCGATCTTTAGATATTCCCTGCCGGTACCGTCTGATCGCAAATATTCATCAATTAGCCCAAAGCCTTCTGTATTGGGTTCAAATAAAACTGCCCCGGCGCCATCTCCAAAGATAATACAGGTTGTACGGTCTGTATAATCAAGAATTGAAGACATCTTATCGGCTCCAATTAGCAATACTTTCTTGTACCTTCCCGATTCAATATAGCGAGCCGCCGTTGACATTCCATACAGGAAATTGGAACAGGCCGCCTGCAAATCATATGCAAAAGCATTTGTAGCTCCGATCTTAGAGGCCACATACACTGCCGTTGAAGCAACGGGCATATCAGGGGTAGCGGTGCCCAACAGCACCAGGTCTATCTCCTTTGGATCAAGATTCTGCTTAGCAATGAGATCCTCTGCCGCTTTTATAGCCAAATACGAAGTACCCTTATCCTTGTCTTTTAGTATTCTTCGTTCCTGAATCCCTGTTCTTGTGGTAATCCATTCATCCGAAGTATCTACCATGGTCTCCAACACTTTGTTGGTCAACCTGAAGTCGGGGAGATATGCCCCTACAGCTGTAATAGCTGCTGTGATTTTGCTCATGCTAAGGGTGGTTTTTTATACATAAAACCTTCAAAATGGCTCGAAAAGCGGTGAAAATTAGTGATTTTTCACGACTTTCCAGCGAAAATGGTGCATTTCTGACCGAATGCTCTCCATAAAAAAACTCCCACTAAAAAGTGGGAGTCTCTAAGCTTATATTGAATTCCTATTCGCTGGCCTCTTCGTTCTTGTCAACCAGAACTTGTCCGCGATAGTATAATTTTCCTTCGTGCCAGTGTGCCCTGTGAAACTGGTGCAATTCTCCTGTAGATGGATCTTTGGCAAGGGTTGGAGCAGAAGCTTTATAATGCGTTCTTCTCTTGTCTCTCCTTGTTTTAGATATTTTACGTTTAGGATGTGCCATCGTGCAACTTATTTATCCGTTAATAAATTTTTTAATGCATCCCACCTGGGATCCGTTTTATCTTGATCTTTCTTTGTTTCTTTTGGTTGAAGTTCGTCTAAACGCTTCAGAACTTCAGATTCCAGGCTTCCATCAAGAACCCCTGGATGTACTCTTTTTTGTGGTACCGCAAGAACTAACATTTCATAGATCAGCTGAGCTATGTTGATTTGATGTTCTCCATGAGGAATGATCAGGATTTCATCGTCCTCATCGTTGTACTCCTCACCAAATTTAACCACAAGTTCCATGGTGCCCGATACAGGCTGGTCAAAGGGTTCATTCGTAAGGTCACAATCAACATTTACTGTTCCCTCAGCGTGCATCTCTAATTCCAACATGGTACTCATACGATTCAGTAACACTACCAGATCAATGGCAGCATCATTGAATTCGCGATAACCAAAAGATTCAAAGAACGAATTATCAACCTTGTAATCAAACTGGTGTTTTCCTTGTTTTAATCCCGAGAAAGGAATACTGTATTCCTTGTGCTTCTCCATACATTAACACTAGTTTAAGGCGTGCAAAGATACTTTTTTTTTCCAATAACACAATTGAAAAGCAAAGATATTTCGCTGACTCTCAGCTTAGCACCTAATGCGCATTTTACCGCTTTAGTTTTTGTTTTTTCAAGGGGTTAGCTGTTAGCTCCTGGTATTCAATCCTATTTTTATAAATCTGCAGGGCCATAAATACAGCTTCCTTAAATGAGCTCTCGTCTGCAATTCCCTTTCCGGCAATATCCAAAGCGGTTC
The DNA here is from genome assembly GCA_021295155.1 of Flavobacteriaceae bacterium D16. GTDB lineage: Bacteria > Bacteroidota > Bacteroidia > Flavobacteriales > Flavobacteriaceae > Lentiprolixibacter. The sequence continues at coordinate 512,066 of JAJTJC010000036.1, forward strand.
CATGGTCCGGAGAAGTACGCACCCTAGCAAGACCAGCAGTATAATTGACACCTTTCCCGAAAGCAAGTGTTTTAAATGGTATCAAGCCCTGGTCATGATAAGCCGCCACCACCGCATCAAACTGCATGTAGGTACTTGAACCAAAGAATCCATCAGCCGCATAAGGGCCATAAACCAGATGCCCTTCATTCACAAGAGCCTGAAGGGTAGGTTTCATTACTTTTTCGTCCTCCTCCCCTATAACGCCATCATCTCCGCTATGAGGGTTAATCCCCAAAACAGCAATTCGGGGCTTTCGAATGCCAAAATCCATCTTAAGAGATTGCTCTACCAGTAGAATTTTTTTCCGGATAAGCTCCGGGGTTATTGTATCGGCAACATCTTTTACCGCAACGTGATCTGTTAGCAACCCTACTTTCAACTTGTCGGTAACCATAAACATCAGGCTGTCTCCCTGCAGTTGCTGGGCCAGATAATCGGTATGCCCGGGAAATCCGTAATCCTTGTCCTGAATATTCTTTTTGTTGATCGGCGCTGTAACCAACACATCTATTTCTTCTTTCTTAAGAGCATTTACTGCAGCCCTTAAGGATTTGATCGCAAACGTGCCGGCTTCCTTTTCTTCTGCACCAAAATGAATTTCTGGAGCTTCTTTCCAAACATTGACCACATTGATCTTTCCAGGAATAGCCTTTGACGGATCCTCGATACCCGTGAACTGAATGTTTAAGCTAAGGGTATTTTTTAAATGGGATACCGTTTTATTCCCGGCAAAGATAACAGGTGTGCAAAAATCAAGCATTCTATTATCTTCAAAGGTTTTCAGTGCAACCTCTCCCCCTATTCCATTTAGGTCCCCTATAGAAATACCGAGCTTTATTTTACTCTTTTCCTTCACCATTATTCCCCGTTTAAGTCTTAATTTTGTCAAGCAAAACTACTTATTTTCAACGATACATGTTTACTGGAATAATTGAAAGCCTGGGTCAGGTTAAACAACTGGAAAAAGAAGAAGGAAACCTGCACATTACCATCAGTGCAGATATTGCCTCAGAATTAAAAATAGACCAGAGTGTTGCCCATAACGGGGTTTGTCTTACCGTAGTGGAGGTCTCCGGGGATACTTACCGGGTAACCGCTATTGATGAAACCTTACAAAAGAGTAATTTGGGTCATTTACAATTGGGTGATGGCGTTAACCTGGAACGTGCTATGGTTTTAGGAAGCCGATTAGACGGGCACATTGTTCAGGGGCATGTTGACCAAACAGCAGTATGTATCGGGGTGGAAACCCTAGAAGGCAGTTGGGTCTATACGTTTGAATACGATCCCAAATTAAACAATGTTACCATTGAAAAAGGTTCCATTACTGTAGATGGAGTGAGCCTAACGGTAGTCGATTCCCGTGAGCATACGTTTAATGTGGCCATCATCCCCTACACTTATGAAAATACCCGATTTAAAGAATACAAAAAGGGAAGCGTAGTAAACCTGGAATTTGATGTGATTGGAAAATATGTTGCTCGCTTACTGGAATTACAAAAGTAGCTTGCCCTTTGCCGCTTCTTAAACCTTGATGAATATCTTTTTGCGATACATCACGTAGGCCACTAGTAAATAGAATCCGATAACACAAAGGCCATAAAGCAGGGAGGATAGTTTTAGTGCCATAAAATCGTGCACAAAAAGGTTTTCAAAAAGCCATCCATGCACAGAAGTGTCCTGATTTACTCTTAACTGGTAGAAAAGCGAAGTAATAAAGCTGGAAAGAAAGTACACCGTAATGGCGTTGGCTCCGGCATATCTGAAAATACTCCCAAAACGAAATCCCAGAACATCGGTGAGGAAATAGATGGCAGACAAGAACAAGCTGGCCCATCCGGCGGTTACCAGAACATAGCTGCTGGTCCATAAGGCCTTATTGATGGGAAATGTAAGATCCCACAAATTGCCAAGTAAAATCAATAGTATCCCCATACCAGCCATTATCCATTCCTTGTTCTTTTTCTTACTTACCAGAATAAGACCAGTAAAAACTCCGAAAAGGGCGGTTGCAATGGATGGAAGGGTGCTCAGAAGACCCTCTGGGTCATAATCTGCCTTATACATATGGGTGCCAAACACCTTCAGGTCTATATAATTGGCCCAATTGTTGGGGGCGCGTTCAAAGCTTGGTTCCATTCCATTCAAGGGAATGTACCCCAGCCAGATCCAGTAGCCCAACAGCAAAACCAAGCACACCCCAACGAGTGCTTTCCAATTTAGGTTGAGAAAGAGTATTGCGGTAAAAAAGAATACTACCCCTATACGTTGCAGCACACCGGGGAATCGAATATCTGCAAAATCACGAATAAAGGGGAAACTCACGATAAAGGCACCAAGAAAAAGGCCCAAACCTAAAAGCTTTAAGGTTCGTACAGATATTTTCTTGTAGGTAGCTGCATTTGGAGTTTTATTGCGGTAGGCAAAAACAATAGAGGTCCCTACAATAAAAAGGAAAAATGGAAATACCAGATCTGTGGGTGTATAACCGTGCCATTCTGCGTGTAGGAGGGGGGCATATACATCGGTCCAGGTACCTGGCGTATTGACCAGGATCATCAGGACAATAGTCAACCCCCGGAAAATATCTACCGAGATAATTCTTTCTTTCATAGTATTAGAGGATATTGTCTTTCAGTTTTAACCACACCCTGGAAAGGGAGTAACCAGACACCAGGGCAACCACAGTTAGAATTGATGCCTGGGTGTAGTCTCCATATATCCAGAATCCTGTGGCAAACATACAAGTATAGATCAGGACACAACCCAGCAACATAGCCCATATACCCGCAGGGACACTCCACTTTTCATCCTTATTGGCTATTACCTGCTGATCCTTTTCTGCATCACGGATAACTTTTGTCCAACCCGGACCTCCCGGCTGAATCTTTCTATAGAATCCGCGCAATACTTCCTTGGATTCCGGTTGTGTTATAAAAGTTGCCCCTAGCCAAATAACAGTTGTAACCAGAACTACAAAAGGGTATTCCGTCCATGAGGGAAATATTCCCTCATTAGCATCAAAAAGCCAGGGTCCAACAGGAGTTATTTTCAAAGCTATAGAAATTATCCCCGAAGCAAACATGGCAGTGATTTCACTCCATGCATTGATACGCCACCAAAACCATCTCAATATAAAAATCAAGCCGGTACCCGCTCCAAACACCAGTAAGACCTCAAAAAGTTGTAAGGCATTTTGCAGTAAAAGGGCAAGGGCAGCACTGAAAACCATCAGAACAATAGTAGATATTCGGCCCACCGCAACAAGTCGTTTTTCAGAAGCATTTGGATTTATTTGCTGTTTGTAAAAATCATATACAATATAAGACGATCCCCAATTGAGCTGCGTGGATATCGTGCTCATATAGGCTGCTACCAAAGAAGCCAGTACCAGTCCCAGAAGCCCATTAGGTAGTTTGGTAAGCATAGCAGAATAAGCCAGGTCATGTCCCAGTTTATCCTCAGCTATATTGGGGAATGCCTCTTGGATGCTTGCAACATCGGGGAAGACCACTAGCGAAGCAAGTGCCACCAAAATCCAGGGCCAGGGCCTCAGGGCATAATGCATGATATTAAAGAAAAAGGTAGCCCCAATTGCGTGATTCTCGTTCTTGGCCGCGAGCATCCTTTGGGCAATATACCCGCCTCCGCCGGGTTCTGCCCCGGGATACCAGGAACTCCACCATTGAACAGCCAGCGGGATAATAAATAGGGTTATCAGCGCTTCCCGATTGGAAAAGTCCGGTAGGATATTCAATTTACCAGCAACATTTTCATTCGCCATCATGGCTCCTATACCCCCAACCTCCGGAAGATTTACCAGGTAATATGCGGCTCCTATAGCGCCTCCCATGGCCACAAAAAACAGTAAAAAGTCCGTGTAAACTACTCCTTTGAAGCCCCCGAGGGCACTAAAGGTTACTGTAATCAATCCTGCACTTATAACAGTCTGCCAGGGTTCCAGGCCCAGCATAATTCCGCCTATTTTAATTGCGGCTAAGGTAACGGCAGACATGGTAATAACATTAAAAATGACCCCCAGGTAAACAGCCCGGAATTTACGAAGGAATCGTGCCGGAGCACCTCCGTAACGCAATTCATAAAACTCAAGATCGGTATTTACATTCGACTTCCTCCAAAGCTTGGCATAGACAAAGACGGTAAGTAAGCCGGTAATAAGAAAGGCCCACCAAACCCAGTTCCCCGAAACGCCGTTAGTCCGGACAATATCCGTTACCAGGTTTGGGGTGTCTGTGGAGAAGGTTGTAGCCACCATGGAAAGTCCCAATAACCACCAGGGCATGGTACGCCCGGAAAGAAAAAATTCTGAGGAACTCTTTCCTGCAGTTTTGGAAACAATGATACCAATAAGTAAGACAATGGAAAAAAAGCCAATAATCAGGATATAATCCAGCGTGTTTAGTTGCATAGTTGGATGTGGTTGTGGCATAAAGATATGTTTTTTTAAAATACCTTTGTCGGGGAGTTTTCCCTCCAAAAACCTTAATCCCGTCCTGTTGGAAATCACCCTAACTTCCTGGATTCTTGCACTGATTGCTTCTTTTGTGTTGGGCATTTCCAAAGCAGGGCTTAAAGGGATTGCCATGGTTACGGTTACTCTGATGGCCTTGGCTTTCGGTGCACGTGAATCTACCGGTTTAATTGTTCCCATGTTACTGGTTGGTGATGTATTTGCAGTACTCTATTACACACGTCATACCCGTTGGCAACATATCCTGCGTTTTGCCCCCTGGATGGTAAGCGGCATACTCCTGGGAACATTTCTAGGGAAAGACCTTCCCGCATCGGTCTTCAAGATTTGGATGGCGGTGATTATCCTGGTAAGTGTGGTGCTGATGTACTGGTGGGACCTTAGAAAATCAAAAAGGGTTCCAGGTCATTGGGCCTTTGCAGGAGGTATGGGTATAGTGGCCGGCCTGGCCACCATGCTCGGGAATTTGGCCGGTGCATTTACCAACCTTTATTTCCTGGCTATGCGCCTGCCCAAAAATGAATTCATTGGAACAGCGGCCTGGCTTTTTCTTATAACCAACCTGGTGAAACTGCCTTTGCACGTATTTGTTTGGGAAACCATCAGTTGGGAGAGTCTGCTGATTAACCTCAAATTGTTACCCGGTATTTTTCTGGGGCTTTTCACAGGGGTGCGACTCGTTAAAATAATTCGGGAAGCGTTCTATCGTAAAATGATCCTGATCCTTACGGCTATTGGTGCGGCACTTATCTTGCTACGTTAGGAGTTCAATAGCCATAATTAAACCCCAATTTGTCAAGGCCGTTTCTAACTTCCTCATTACCCATAAAAAGATCCCATAATAAGCCAGATCTGTAGTTTTCGATCATGACCGGAATAGGTCCCTGGTCAATGGCCAGGTACCTGCGTAAGTACCAGTTATTTTCTGAACTATAGGCATCATAAGGCCCATATTTTCCAACCAGAGAATCCTTTTCCGTGTAAAGTTTCCTAAGGAACCTTTTGCTTTCTTCAGGTGTATAGGGCATAGAAGAAAGGGCAGCTGTTGGGGAAATAACCCCGGTGTCGTTTCCTGGCCGATGGGCATCATAACCGTTTATGGAGTAGCTTGAAGTAAGCCCCCATTCATCCACCCCATAATCTTCATAATTACCAGGGTTTTCCACACAATATCGATAATGTATAAGCGCATGATTTTTATTTAATTCCCAATAATCGGCGTAGGTATCGGACAAACCATTGGGAGCCAGTCCCAGGTAGGAATAATGTGCCCAAAATAAGGGGCCTACGGGGTCTGTACCATATTCATAATGATCCAACTGTGTCCGTAAACCATAATAGAGGGTATCTTGCTGTATATCGCCGTTTCGCGCCCAGCCTTCATCATAGACTTCCTTGCTAATGGGATAAGTTGGTGATGATGCGGCCAGAATATAAAGAATCAGACATTCATTATACCCCCCTATAGCAAAGTCCATTTCCCAACCGAAATTAGGACTCCAGTGCCAGTATAAAACATTTTGTCCCCCACGGGTATACCAGTTCCACTCAACCTCTTCCCACATTTGCTGTATCCTTTGCGAAAGAGCCTGCTGTTCCGGTGCTTCCTTTTCGAGGTATTCCCTGACCGTAAGCAGACCCTGAATCAAAAAGGCGGTTTCCACCAGGTCTCCCCCATCATCCTTTGGACTGAAAGGGTAGGTGCTGCCGTCCGGATTCAACCAGTGCGGCCAGGCTCCATGAAAGCGATCTGCTCCTTCGAGAAATGTTACAATTTTTTCGAAGCGGGCTATTGCTCCGGATCTGGGAATAAACCCGCGTTCAACACCAGCCAGTATGGCCATGAGTCCAAACCCTGTACCCCCGGTTGTTACTATATCCTGATCATTAGCAGGGTATTGACCATCCATATGCAATCGCTCCCTGGCCATCCCGCTTAATGGTTCTGCTCCTTCCCAGAAATAGTTAATGGTCTGTTCTTGTACCAGATCCAAAAGTTCTTCATCAGATAAAGCTTGTGGTATTTCATCCTGTTCCTCATTGTTACTTTCAGGTTCCAATTTGTTCTGGTTACAACCAAAAAGGCAGAGCAAGGCTAAAATGCAGATAATAAATGGGCAATGAATAATCCTCATTCAGGTTAAGAATTTGCTTAAGAAGCAGAAGTTACAAAATAGCTGACAAAGGCCGAGTTTTATCCATATTTCAAACTGATAAGGCCGGTAATTATTGGGATTTTGATTACCTTTCGGCAACTGTTGCATTAGGGTAACAGCTAGGTTTTAAAATCAATAAAATGAAATACAATCTCGCAGAAAAATTGGCCATTGTCAAGGCCATAGACGAAGTAATACGGGTAGACGGACAAGTGGATCCTGGGGAAATTGAACTACTGCAACAACTAATGGGCCTGCTAAAGTTTGATCGGGCATTGGTTGAAGAAGCCAGAAAGATCACAGCCAAAGAATGCATGATGATACTCAAAGGGATGCCAGGCAACAAAAAACACGCCCTGGCCGTAATGCTTAATGAGATGGCCAATGCAGATGGTAATTTCAATGAAAAGGAATACCAGCTTATCTTTAATATTCTTATGGAGGCCGGTATTAAAGTAGAGGATTCAGAGGACTAATTTTTTGTTAAAATCTAATCTTCTTTTTCCGATACTAATTGAAAAACAATAGGTTAACTTAAACATAAAAGTTAAAAAAGTGTTAATCTTTTAACTTTTTTTCCTATATTCGGGTTGCTATACAACAACTAACCCATGGAAAAAAGTGAAAAATTAATACTGGCACGCGTGCTGGTTGGCTTAATCAGCATTGCCGTCGTTACCCTTGCCCTGCTGCTTTACAACGAATATTCGGATATGTTTTATCAACAGGTAGAAGGATTATTGGTACAGTCCATGATCGGAGCTGAAAACCCTTTAGTTAGTCAGTAAACTGTTCCAAAATTAACGATCAGATCCAGCTTTGTTTAAGCTGGATTTTTTATTATATCTCCTGCTCTTACAGTAAATAATAGTAGGTTTATTATGATTTACGCGTCAACTGAACCAGAATCTTTGGCGGGTGATACGGCAATCCAATGAGTGATCGGTTTCTTCTTTTGATTTTAATTTTGTTCCTGTTGGGATTAACCCCAAGGGGAATATCGCAAGAAAGCCCGGGGTCTCTTAATAATGCTACCCTGTTTAATGCTAAGGAACCAATAGCATTAAAACTTCAGTATAGTATCAAAGAGCTTAAAAAGAAAACCAATGATAGCACGTATATGCGGGCAATCCTTACTCTGGATCAAAATGGAGCAGACTCAATTCCCATAAAAATAAGGGCTCGCGGGAAGTTCAGGAGAGATAACTGCTATTTCGTCCCTCTGAAAGTTAAGATTAGCAAAAAGGCCAGTCGGAATACCCTATTTGAAGGTAACCGTAAATTCAAACTTGTGCTGCCGTGCCTCATGCAAAAACATAAAAATGATTATGTTGTAAAGGAATATCTCGCATATTCCATATTCGAACTCATTTCACCCTATCACTTTAAAACTCGCCTGGCCCATATAGCGTTTGTTGAAGAAAAAGGAAGTCGGACCATCAAACATTATTTAAAAGGAATATTAATTGAAGATTCTGATCAGGTAGAAAAAAGATATATGGGTAGGGAAATGGAGAAAAAAGTGCATCCATTATATCAGGACGCCGTCAATGCAATCCGAAACAACCTTTTTCAGTATATGATTGGAAATACGGATTACTCGACCAGGGGAGGTCATAATGAAAAACTATTTTACCTGGACAACAAATACATTTCCCTCCCATATGATTTCGATATGTCTGGATTAGTAAACCCTGATTATGCCTATGCATCCGATTTTCAACATGCCTCAAATTCGATCCCCGATCTTACGAGTCGGGTCTATATGGGATATCGACAGGAGCGCCCCTTAATGGAGCAGGTGCGGAAAGAGTTCCTCCTAATAAAAGAACAAGTTTTGGAAAAACTGCTGGAATTGGAGCCTGAATTCCAGGAGCAACAACAGTTCAAAACTGCGTTACAATTCTTAAATTCCTTCTACAGTGTAATTGAGAATGATAGTAGGTTTGAATATCGGATCGTAAATAAAGCCAAGGCCCTTGAACGATGATCTAAACCGAAACAGCTAAATAGTTAAAACTTCTTAAATCAATCTGTACCAGCAACTGAATTCATTATCTTAAGACGAGATCTAATCATAATATAAACAAACGCATCATGAAACATCTTTGTCTAATTTTTATTTGTTTAAGCGGATTTTTGGTAAAGGCCCAGAATCCGACAATTGATAATCTGGTAGCCGACTTTGAGCGTGGAAAATCGCTTTCTCTCGCTTATGTGGATGCCATGCCCGAAGATCAGTTTGGTTTTAAAGCTACCCCTGAAACAATGTCGTTTGCAGAACAAATGCTGCATACCTCTATGGGAACTTTCGGCCTGAGCAGCAACGCTTCCGGAACTGAAAATCCCTATGCCGGGAAAAACCTTGCAGTAGATGAAAACCTGCATTCAAAAGCCGAAGTAAAGCGAATTCTAACCGAAAGTTTTGATTTTGCCATAGCCGGACTAAAAAGTATGGATCCGGCCCAATTTGAAGAAATTGTAGAACGTGGGCCCTTTAAGGTAAGCCGCCTGGGCTGGATGCACAAGGCCAAGGAGCATATCGACCACCATCGCGGACAGACAGCTGTATATCTACGGTTAGCAGGGATAACCCCTCCTCAATACCAGTTGTTTTAGGATTTAAAATCCAAGTTCCTTCATAGAATCCTAGTACTTGTGGAAGAACAATGGCAATTCTTTTTAATAGATGGCTGGATTATTCTGGTTGGTGCATTACTTGTATTTTATGCTGTCATCCAGCTCCTTATTGATTTTAAAGTCAAAAACAGCGATGTGACAAGATCCTATTCGTGGAACAAAGTAGCAAAGCACTTGATACTTTTGTTTTTGGGGGTGGCTTTAATAATTACAAGAGTCATTTACATGGTGGATCACAATAATTGGTATGACTTTTAATATATCAATCTAAAAATGCCTGAAAACAAGTCCAAAATCAGTTGGTCTGTTGGCGCTGCACTGGTCATCGCTAATATGGTCGGCACGGGGGTATTTACCAGTCTGGGGTTTCAGCTGGTAGATATACAAAATACCTGGTCTATCCTTGGATTGTGGACACTAGGAGGTATCCTGGCCCTGATTGGTGCTTTCTGCTATGCTGAAATTGGTAGCGCCATTAGGAAATCAGGTGGAGAATATGTTTTTCTCTCTGAACTTTACCACCCCCTTCTGGGCTACCTGGCGGGCTGGATCTCCCTGACAGTTGGTTTTGCTGCTCCTATAGCACTTGCAGCTATGGCACTGGGTGCGTATTTGGAAAATGTGCTGGAAATACCATCACAGGTTCTTGCTATAGGAGTAATCTTGATCATTGCCCTGGTGCACTCTTTCAATCTCTCGGTCAGCAGCCAGTTCCAGTCGTTTGCCACCTGGTTTAAGGTGATTTTAATCTTATTCCTGATTGGCGCAGGCTTATGGGTGTCTTCTTCTAATTCGGCTTTCGACTTTTCCAGTAGCTGGTCCGGGGAAATCCTGAAACCCTCCTTTGCCATTGCTTTTGTTTATGTGACATATTCCTATACCGGATGGAATGCAGCTGCCTATATCATTGAGGAAATAGACCGTCCCAGGATAAACCTGCCCAAGGCGCTGGTCCGGGGTACCTTAATTGTGACGGTGCTATATGTGCTGCTCCATGTGGTATTCTTAAGGCATGGGGAGCTGGAGGTTCTGAAAGGACAATTGGATGTTGGTCATGTATTTGCCACCAACGTATTTGGAAGTGAGGGGGCAGTGATCATCAACCTGCTTATTGCCTTTTTCCTCATATCCAGTATCAGTGCCATGACCTGGGTGGGCCCTCGTGTGTCTCAGGCCATGGGAAAAGATTTCAGCCTCTATAAATTCCTCAACCGCCAGAACAAAAACCAGATTCCGGTTCTGGCTATATGGTTCCAGGCGGGTATAGCCCTGACCTATGTCTTAACCGGCACGTTTGAAAGTGTTTTGCTGTATTGTGGTTTCATTCTGCAGATAGCAGCCTTACTCACCGTATCCGGAGTATTTGTCTTGCGGCGGAGAAAACGGAAGGAGAACTATTTCCGAACTCCATTATATCCCCTTTTACCCATAGTTTTCGCCCTCCTGAGCTTATGGGTCCTAGCCTATCTGCTTATACAGCAGCCTGCCGAAAGTTTAATTGGGTTATTAATACTAGGCATAGGGGCCCTAACCTATTTCTTGAATCCAAAAATAAAATAACCCTTCTATAGCGCTAAAATGGTCCGCCCTTCTATGTGGATCTGTACATTTTTCGTATTTTCAAAAGCCTTTTCAATACACCAATCTCAACTTAAGATATGAAATCACATTCTACTGCCTTGTTACCTATTGCTTATGCCAGTATTTTACTTACAATTTTAACTTATTCACAGCAAACATTTTCCCAGGGCTTTGAAGGCTATTACCGCTTTCCCGATATACATAAAAACCAGATTGTCTTTACTGCCGAAGGCGATTTATGGACAGTTCCGGTCAGCGGTGGAAATGCCAGAAGGCTCACCAGCCATGCGGAAGAAGAATTGTACGCTAACTTTTCACCAGATGGTAGCACCATTGCATTTTCAGCCAGTTATGAAGGTCCGGTTGAAGTCTATACAATGCCAATAAATGGTGGACTTCCCACACGATGGACTTATGAAAGTGACCCTTCTTTTGTCAACACCTGGACCCCGGATGGGCAGGTGGTATACCAAACACGCGGATATTCCGGAGTGCCCGATTACCAATTAGTTCGGATAAATCCTGAGTCAAGAAATAAGGTACTTATTCCATTGAGTCAGGCAAGTGAAGCCAGTTATGATGGCTCAGGTAAAACCGTTTATTTCGTAAGGCCAGCCTACCATCGAAATGTGACCAAACGCTACAAGGGGGGCACCGCGCGACAGATATGGAAATACACCGCTGAGGCCGCTGAGGCTGTTCAGCTTACAAAAGGGTATGCTGGGGAGAGCCACCACCCAATGTGGTATAACGAGCGGATTTATTTTATCACGGACCGCGATGGCACCATGAACATCTGGTCCATGGATGAAATGGGCAACGACCTTAAGCAGCACACTGAACACGCTGATTTTGATGTGCGCTATGCCAAAGAATCTGAAGGCAATATCGTTTATCAGTGGGGTGCCGACCTTTGGGTTTACAATATTGCATCAGATCAATACAAAAAGATTGAAATCCGGCTCACCTCAGACCTGGACCAGCTAAGGGAAAAGTGGGAAGAAAATCCATCCCGTTACATCACCAGTGTTCATCCTGACCCACAGGGGGAGAAAGTAGTGATAACCGCCCGGGGCAGGGTTTTTGTAGCGCCTGTAAAATCCGGTCGCTATGTTGATTTTACCCGAAAGAGCGGTGTTCGCTATCGAGATGCGGTCTTTTCTCATGACGGAAAGCAAGTATACACCCTCTCGGATGAGAGCAGCGAGTTTGAGTTTGTCAAGATGCCCTCTAATGGCATTGGTAATTCAAAAGCAATAACAAAAGACGGCGAGGTACTTCGGTTTGGTGGCGTCCCTTCGAAAGACGGGAAACGCATGGCTTATAAAGATTTATTGGAGCGGATGTATGTGCTCGATCTTAAAACCGGTGTAAGCACACAGATTTCAACCAATGATTACTATGTGGACAATCCTTCCTGGTCTCCGGACAATAAATGGGTGGCTTTTGAACAGGCGGCAGACAACCTCATGACCCAGATCGTCCTCTACCAGGTAGAAACAGGGAAGCGCATCTTCCTGACTACGGACCGCGCTAATAGCTTTAGTGCCCAATGGAGTGCAGACGGGAAGTTTATCTATTTCCTGTCGGACCGAAGTTTTACTTCTCTGGTTCGATCTCCCTGGGGGCCAAGGCAGCCGGAACCTTATTTTGATGCCAAAATGAAACTATACCATGTTCCCTTGCTAAAAGGATTGCGGTCTCCTTTCCGTGCAAATGACGAATTGTATACCGCTCCTGAAGAATCCAAGGATAATGGGAAAGTAGAAGAAGTGGTGGTCCGCATTGATGAAAATAGAATTCAGGAACGGATGGCTGAAGTACCAATTTCTGCGGGCAATTATGACAATCTCTCTTTAAATGATAACACGCTTTACTTTGAGAAGAGAAGCACTGGATTAAATGCGAAAACTGATTTGGTTGCACTGAAGGTATCCAATGAAGAAATAGCACTGAAAACTTTAGTCAAAGGGATCAGTGGTTATGAGATGAGCGGGAACGGAAAGAAGCTTCTAGTCAGGAAAAATAGTGAGCTCTACATGATAAAATCCGGGACTACGGAAGTCACTAACCTGGGTAAGAACCAGATTAAACTGGATGGCTGGCGGTTCCCTATAATTCCTCAGGAAGAATGGGAGCAGATCTATACGGATGCCTGGCGTATGGAGCGTGATTACTTTTATGATAAGAATATGCACGGGGTAGATTGGGATGCCATGTACACCAAATACCTGCCTTTTGTTAAACGCGTTACTACACGAAGTGAGCTTTCTGATCTAATTGGCCGTTTTGTAGGCGAGTTGTCTGCCTTACACACCAGTGTGCGTGGTGGAGACTTGCGCAATGATAGCCGTAATATCTCCGTGGCCAACCTGGGAGCCATCCTGAGCAGAGATGAAAGCAAGGGGGGTTTCCAGATTGAGCATATCTATAGGGTAGACCCGGACTATCCAGATGAAAAATCCCCATTGGATGATCCTTACCTGGACATACGGAATGGGGATGTGATTACTAAAGTAAATGGCGTTGCTACATTATCGGCCCTTGATATCGGGGAACTCATCCGGAACAAACAAGGGAAGCAGGTGCGACTAACTTTAAAACGCGGGCAAACCTCTCGCGATGTTGTTGTGACACCTATTGGCAATGCCTACAACTTGCGGTACAGGGATTGGGAGTATGGTAAGAGACGATATGTGGAACAGGCATCAAACAATAGCGTTGGATACTTGCATCTGAGAGCCATGGGAGGAAACGATATCAGCCAGTTTTACCGGGAGTTCTATCCCGTGTTTAACAGACAGGGACTGATCATCGATGTGCGCTATAACTTTGGGGGAAACATCGATAGTTTTATCCTGGAAAAACTAATGAGGAAAGCATGGATGTACTGGGCAGGACGCAACGGAAAACCCACCTGGAATATGCAGTATGCCTTCCGGGGACATATGGTGGTATTGGTTAACGAAAACACCTATTCTGATGGGGAGGCCTTTGCCGATGGTTTCAAAAGACTTGGACTGGGTAAAACCATAGGTGTACGCACCTGGGGAGGTGAAATCTGGCTAAGTAGCAGCAATCGTTTGAGTGATGGCGGTATTGCCCGGGCTCCTATGAACGGGGTTTACAGTGCCGACGGAGAATGGCTGATTGAAGGTCACGGCTTTGAACCCGACATAGTTATAGATAACCTCCCTCATGAAACCTTCAATGGTAAAGATGCCCAGTTGGAACGTGCCATTCAGCATTTACAGGAGCAGATCGCCAAAGATCCCAGGGAAGTACCTCCGGTACCTGTTTTTCCGGATAAGTCGTTTAATAATGGGCCTGGAAACTAAATTCTATGCCTTATTAAAACTGTTAACATCAAACTCGAGAACTCATTTCATCGTTGAAATACCTGAAAATATCGCCAAACCACAACTTTTGAGGGGTTCACAACATTTATAGTGTGTTTCACCACAGCAATATGTAAATTATTAATGCTTAATCTCTAAATCTTATTGCTATGGAAACAAATACAGAAAAACACCCCATCTTAAACTGGATCTTAACAGTTCTGAACATCAGCCTTGAAGTAGTACTGTTTGTAATTGGACTTAGCTTTTTAATTGGGTTATACGAGCTTTTAAGTTAACATCATCTTTTTTCGAGAAATAAAAACCCCTGCAGTTGCAGGGGTTTTTTTACAAGCTTAATTCTGGAACTGCTTATCTTTAGGCTTACAACGTTTTTATCGATAAGGAAATGAAAAAACTGTCTGGCTATCCTTCCAAGGTTTACCTCAACGGGCTCATCCGTGATGCTGAAGATGCCAAAATTTCTGTTTTTGACCGTGGATTTATCTTCGGGGATGGTATTTACGAGGTAATGGCTCAAATCAATGGACGTTTTTTCTACAAAAAAGCCCACCTGAACCGACTAAAATGGTGTCTTGAGCAAATTGATATTACCCTGGATGTAGATGCTGTAGAGAAGGAGATCCCGGGCTTACTGGATGCTTCAGGTTTGACCGAAAAAGACTGTTTACTCTATATGCAGATGACCCGAGGGGTGGCACCAAGACAACACAGCTATCCTAACGAAATTACGCCAACTGTAATGATGTATGCCTGGGAAAAAAGGCTGCCTGATATCAACGAAAATCATGCTTCTGTAGTGACCTTGGAGGACTTCCGCTGGTCGCGCTGCGACATCAAAATGACCTCTCTTTTGGGCAATGTCATGGCCAACGAACACGCCATGCAGAACAATTGCTATGAAACGGTTTTTGAAAGAAATGGGGTTATTACCGAGGCCTCACATTGCAATGTTTTTTTTGTAAAAAATGGGTTAGTCTATACCCATCCTGCTGGTCCTTACCTGTTGGATGGTATTACCCGGCAGGTGGTTCTGGAGCTTTGTGAAAAACTGAGAATCGAAGTGCGTCTGGAAGGCATCCCTGCTTCTGAGATCCGGAATATGGACGAAGCCTTCCTTACCGGTACCAGTACCCAGGTGCTTGCGATAAAGGAAGTAGACGGACATACTTATTTTAAAGATCAACCGGGTCCAATAACTAATAAGTTGCAAAAGGCCTTCCTGGATTTGAAGAATGAGGGATAGTGCAGATGATACCTTGGTTATGATATCCGAGGTGTCTTCAAATAATATATCTTTAGAACATTGTGTCCAACCCTTACTGTTGTGTGACGACACTTATATCTTACCTTATGGACAACCCTACCAATCGCATAAAAGCACTTCAGGAAAAACTTGAGCAGCTTTTAAAAAAACAGCAGCTTTTCTCACAGGAAATCAATGAACTTCGGGATGACCTCAAAGCACTGCAGCAAGAAAGTGAATCTCAGGCTTCTATGGAAACCGGGCAGGGAATCCCCAAAACAGAAATGGAAGGCTTTGTCCCAGAGCCGCCACAAGAACCACAGCAGGTTGCAGAGGGAGCCGAACCGATTGCAGACCAGGGAGGCCAACAGCAAGTTCCTGAAGGAGGAGACAATGGCCCCAGAAGGTTCTACCGGCAGCATTCCAACAAAATATTGGGTGGAGTATGTTCCGGCCTTGCAGCGTACACGGGCATGCCTGCCTGGGTGATGCGGGGTATTTGGATCCTGTTCAGCCTTTTGTTTTGCGCAGGGGTGCTTGTCTACCTGATCCTATGGGCCGCTATTCCTGGTGCTCCCAGATTCTCTAGCATTGCAGAGAAAGCTCCAATACCAGTTGCCAAAAAACCGGAGGCTAAAGTCGATTCAACTCCAAGTCCGGAGCCCACAACTCAACCAACAAGTTCAAAAACGCCTGCTAAACCAGCATTCAACCTGGAAAAATATATCGGGGAAAGCCTCATCAGCAAGATCGGAATGGTTATCCTGGTCATTGGGGCAGCCATTGGGGTAAAATACTCTATTGACAACGATTTAATAAGTCCGACTGTACGGATTATCCTGGGTTACATGCTGGGTGCGCTACTGCTGTTCATCGGTTTACGCCTGAAGCCCAAATATGAAACCTTCAGTGCCATCCTGGTTAGCGGGGCCATGGCCATTCTCTATTTTATGACTTTCGCGGCCTATCTGTTCTACGGAATGCTACCGCAATGGATGGCCTTTGGCTTAATGGTGCTGTTTACGATCGCCACAGTGGCTCTTGCTCTTAAATACGACAGACAGATCATCGCTCATTTTGGTTTGGTTGGGGCTTACAGTATTCCTTTTTTGCTGGATGAAGGTTGGGCAGAACCCATTGTGCTTTTCAGTTATATGGCTATAATTAATCTGGGAATCCTCTTTATAGCATTTAAGAAGTACTGGAAACCGCTGTCCTTGTTTTCCTTTGGCGTCACCTGGTTTATCTATTTCACCTGGTTTGCTATTAATTTTGAGTATACCCTGCACGCAGGTATGGCGGCGTTTTTTGCCTTTCTGTTCTTCCTTATTTTTTATATCACATTCCTGGCCTACAAATTCATCAAAAAAGAAGTTTTCAGCGTCCTGGATGTAGTACTGCTGCTGGCCAATTCCTTTATATTCTACGGCCTTGGATACAGCATCATAGAACAATCTGGTGACGGGGAATCCTACCTGGGGGCATTCACTCTTTTTAATGCCCTTCTGCACGGTATTGTCAGTCTTATAGCATATCGGTTCAAGCTTGCCGATAAAAACATCTTTTACCTGGTCACAGGCCTCGTCCTGGTTTTTATTACTATCAGCATCCCTGTTCAGCTGGACGGAAATTGGGTAACCCTGCTATGGCTTGGAGAAGCAGTATTGCTTTACCATATTGGCAGGACAAGGAATGCCGGGATTTATGAAACTATGGCCTATCCGCTAATCGCCTTATTTGTGTTGAGCCTGATTCATGACTGGGGAGATCTGGGCCTGGCTGCCTATATTCCTGAAGAGTCCGGGAAGTATCCTCCCTTTTTTAACCGGGTCTTCCTAACCGCCCTCCTCAGTACCGGGGCCCTGGGTTATATCAATTATTTGTTTTACAAACGTCCCTCTTCTGCCCGATGGGTTACCGAGCAATCCCTTAACCGGCTTGTTGCTTATGTATTAAGTATTTTATTCATTGGGGTGCTTTATACCTCATTCGCTGTAGAAATATCCAACTACTGGAATCAGATAGTTGCTAATTACAATTCTGATGCTGTATTCAATAGCCCAAATCATTACTTCCGGGACATAGAATCCTTCCGGATAATATGGCAGTTAATGTACACCCTGGTGTTCCTTAGCTTACAGGGAGTGGTTAACAATTACCAATTAAAAAGTCGTGACCTTGGCATTGCTAACCTTGGACTTAATGCCATTGCGCTACTGGCATTTTTAACATCCGGACTATTTCTATTAAGTGAATTGCGTGAAAGCTATCTGGATAGTAAATCCTCTCCCGAAGCGCTGGTTTCTGGTTTTCACATCGGTATCCGCTATGTTTCGTTTGTTATATTAAGCCTCTTCCTCTTTCTAAGCTACAAAACCTTAAAACAGGGATTTGTTTCCTTTAAAGAGGATATGGTCTTTAACCTGATCCTCGCGGTGACCCTTTGCTGGATCATTACCAGTGAACTACTGCACTGGTTAGACCTATACGGGGTATCCGATTCCTATAAACTATGGCTTTCTATCCTTTGGGGCCTTTATGCCCTAACGTTAATAATCCTGGGGATCTGGAAAAAGAAAAAATACCTGCGCATAGGGGCTATTGGATTGTTCTCGCTGACGCTTGTAAAGTTATTCTTTTATGATATTGCACACCTGAATACACTGTCCAAAACCATTGTTTTTGTATCTCTGGGTATTTTGCTGTTGTTAGTTTCCTATTTGTATAATCGGTTTAAGAGCATCATTACCGAGGAGGAATAAGAAAGACTAAAGATGCTAAGATGTCTCGGATATGATATCCGAGACATCTAAGCTTGCATTCCTCTCATCCATCCAACTTTACAAATCAATTCCGTATATTCAGCAATCTTTTGTAACAAATAAGCAAAAGGCACTACCAATTTAAATATCAACCAAAACCAAAACTCCTCTATGGAACTTATTATCGACAGCCTGTCCAAAACCTATTCAAACGGTGTACAGGCACTTCGGGATGTGTCACTGACCATCCCCCAGGGAATGTTTGGGCTACTGGGCCCGAACGGGGCTGGAAAATCCACTTTAATGCGAACTGTTGCCACTCTACAGGATGCCGACTCAGGCTCCATTACACTTGACGGCATAGATGTATTGCAAGACAGGCAGGCGGTTCGGGAATGTCTTGGTTATTTACCCCAGGATTTTGGTCTGTATCCGCGGATCAATGCCGAAACCATGCTCAACCATATCGCACAGATGAAAGGGATCGGGAACAAGAAAGAACGCAAGGAAGTGGTTTCCTCACTACTACATCGGGTTAACCTCTACAAAGACCGTAAAAAAGCATTAGGGACCTATTCTGGAGGAATGCGACAACGCTTTGGTATTGCCCAGGCACTAGTAGGCAACCCCAGCCTCATTATTGTGGATGAACCCACAGCCGGACTGGATCCCTCTGAAAGGAACAGGTTTTACAACCTGCTTTCAGAAATTGGGGAAAACACCATAGTTATCCTCTCTACCCATATTGTTGAAGATGTGAACACACTTTGTTCTAATATGGCTATAATTTGCATGGGGGAAGTGCTGATGCAAGGGACCCCCAAGGATGGCCTGTCCAAAGTAGATGGCAAGATCTACCAAAAGGCGGTAGACAAATCTGAACTGGACCAGTACCGCGAAGATTACCAGGTAATCTCAACTAAGTTGATCGAAGGAAAACTGAGCCTCCGCATTGAAAGCGATACAGCCCCAGGGAATGGCTTTGAAGCTACCCCAGCTGAGCTTGAAGATGTTTACTTCAGTTTTATTTCGAAAAAAGTAGATCCCATCACCATTTAATTTGCCATCATGTTTATAGATATATTTCTGTTTGAATTGAGATATCGGTTCAAGCGTCCGGCCACATGGAGCTACTTTGGGCTGTTGATGCTTGTGCCGTTACTACTTATCGGGTTTGGAAATACCCCAGCCTCTGAAAAGGTATTCCACAATGCTCCTATAGTACTTGCCGAACTGCTGCTACTGGTCTCTATTTTTGGAATCCTGATTACCTCAGCAGTAATGGGAGTTCCATTATATCGCGACCTGGAACATAAAACCAGCAACTATCTGTTCAGTTATCCCATTAGCAAGCGAGCCTATTTTATGGGGCGATTCTGGGGATCTTTCGTCACCCTGCTGTTTATCTCATCCGGAGTTTTGCTGGGCGCTTATCTCGGAAGCCTGCTTGGTCCTGCCTTTGGCACCGAAGCCGGTCGCTACGGTCCCAACCTGCTTATTAACTACCTCCTGCCATGGATTACGCTGTTGGTACCAAACCTTTGGTTAGCAGGATGCTTATTTTTTGCACTTATTATTTTCACACGCAATATCCGTTCGATCTATTCCGGGGGGATTGTGGTATTCATAATTTATCTGCTATCCAATTTTCTGGCTCAGGACATTGAAAACAAGGAACTCGTACAGTTATTAGATCCCTTTGGGCTCAATTCCTTTAGCTATCAAACCCGCTACCTGACCCCTTTTGAACAAAATAGCTATATGCTTCCCTTTGAGGGGAATTTGATGTGGAATAGGATACTCTGGTCTGCTGTGGGTCTTGCTTTCTTTATTGCAGGGTACTGGCGGTTTAGTTTTGAACGGTTCTTTAAAACGGATCGCAAGACAAAAAAGACCAAAACAGAGGACACACCTTTGATGGAAAAGAAAAAGGTGTTTGCTCTAGCCGATTTTTCAAAAGGTTACCAATGGGCAAGCCTGAAGACACTGGCAAAGATAGAAGTGAAAAATATCATGAAGGATATTTATTTCAGATCTATCCTTTTGGGTGGTTTGATCTTCCTGGTCCTTGATTTCTGGATCGGTTTTACCATCTACAGTGTACCCAATGTGCCATCCACCTCATTCCTGATGCAATACAAGACATTCGACTACAATCTGTTTGTCTTTATCATAATTGTATTCTTTACCGGGGAAAGCCTGCATCGGGATAAATCTACCGGTTACTCCGTAATTAACGACACCTTTCCTGTTAAAGACTGGGTAATTATTGCCTCTAAATTCATTGGCATGGCGACCATCTGCCTGGCATTGACTACCCTGCCCATCTTTGTGGGAATAGTTGTTCAAACCCTGAAGGGATATTTCAATTATGATCTGGGGGTATACCTAACGGACAGCTACCTCATCTCCCTGCCAGACTATCTGCAAATGGTGATGCTGGTGTTTGCCGTACACCTGGTGGTTAATAGCAAGTTTGCAGGCCATGCAGTCGCCATTGGCATTTGGCTCGTAATTCTGATTATGAGGAATTTTGCTGATTACAATTTCAACCTGTTCTTTTACAGCTATAAACCCGGGTACACCTGGAGCGATATGAATGGGTTGGGACACTTTGGGCAATCGCTCTTCTGGTATAACCTTTATTGGACCGCCTGGGGAATCTTCATGGTCTTATTCTTCAGTGTCTTTTTCAACCGGGGTAGCGAAAGCAACTTTAAAAGTCGGATAAGAAAATCCCTTAATCGTATCTGGCGCGGACCCGTAAAGCTATCCCTTCTATTCCTGGCTATAGCGCTGGCCTCCGGAGCTTATATTTATCAGAATGTGGTTTATACGAATAATTACCTGACGCCCGATGAAGGGACAGAGCGCCGGGTAGCTTATGAAGTACAACTGAAAAAGTACGAGGGAATTCCGCAACCCAAATATACGAAGGTCAAAATACAGGCTGATCTCTATCCCATGGAGCGAGATGCTTACTTCAAGGCGGAGGTAGAACTGGTAAACAAGACAGATTCTCCTATAGATTCTATCCATTTCAATTCTACTGCCCTGAGCGATTTCAAAGTGATTTTAGATGGGGATACCCTCAAATACCGTTTTCCTCTTAAGTATAAGCGCCCTAAGTTCCAGGTATTCGGACAAAAGGCCCAACGGGAGTGGTATAGGATTACAGCTTTACCAAAGACTATGATGCCGGGGGATACGCTACAGATGACCATGGTAGGCGAGGTAATCAATTCCGGATTCCCCAATTCGGGCTTCGGAAGGGAACTGGTATACAATGGTAGTTTTTTCAGCGGGGGTATGCCAGAAATGGGTTATGATCCAGGAGGGGAAATCAACTCAGATGAGGACCGTAGAAAGTACGATTTACCTGAAAAACCGGAGGATCTTCCTCCGCATGATGATGCCAAGGGGCAAAGGACCTTGTTGTTTGTGGACGATGCTGATTTGATTGATTTTGAAGCAGTCGTAAGTACAGTGCCCTCGCAAATAGCGGTGGCGCCAGGATACCTGCAAAAAGAATGGATTGAGGGGGACAGGAGATATTTCCACTACATCCAGGATACCCCTATTCAGGCCTTTTTCACCTTTGTCTCGGCAGAATTTGAAGTGCTTAAGGATGAAGCCATTTTGCCGGACGGACAAAAAGTGGCCATTGAGATCTTCCATCATCCGAAGCACACCTATAATCTGGACCGCTTCCTGAAATCATATAAAGATGGGCTCACTTATTTTTCTGAAACCTATGGTAATTTCCAGTTCAGGCAAATGCGCCTGCTGGAATTCCCGCGATATGCCGGATTTGCGCAATCTTTCCCGAATACTGTACCCTTTTCGGAAAGTTTTGGCTGGGTAGCGGATTTTTCGGATCCCAATGATTTTGATTATGTCTATTACGTTACCGGACATGAGTTAGCCCATCAGTGGTGGGGCCACCAGATTACCCCAAATAATACCCGGGGCTCTAACCTGATTTCAGAAGCGCTGGCTGAGTTTTCAGCACTGATCCTGTCTGAAAGGGAATATGGCAAGGACAATATGAAGCGCTTCCTGCGAGACGAACTGGACGATTACCTTAGGGGAAGGTCTGGCGAAGGTAAGAAGGAAAATGTTTTTGTTAACTGCAACAGACCTTACCAATGGTATAATAAGGGAAGCCTGATTTTATATGGCCTTCGTGACCTTATTGGAGAACAGGCCATGGACTCTGCCCTGTACAAATTCAACCAGGAATTTGGGTTAAGGGAAGAACCCCCGTTCCCGGGCAGTACTGATTTGTACAAGCATCTTAAAGCAGTTACTCCAGACAGTTTGCAATACTACCTGGATGACACCTGGAATAAGATAACCCTGTACGACAACAGGGCTGAAACCGTGGAAGCCAATAAAGTTGGTGAGGACGAATACGAGATAACCCTGAAGATCCGATCTCAGAAGTTATATGCCGATGAGACTGGCAAGGAGTCTGATGCTAATTACGAGGCCGATTATATTGACATTGGCGTTTTTGCAGCTGATGATCAGGACGAGAATGGCCGTGATCGGGTGAATCCGCTATATTTGGAAAAACACCGTATTAAACCCGGGGAGTCTACCATCACCATCCGGGTGAAAGGAGAGCCAGAAAAAGCAGGTATTGACCCCTATAACAAACTAATTGACCGTATCCCGGACGATAATACCCAGGATATAGATATTGGTTAATCACCCTTCAAACAAAAAAGACATAGCTCAGATATGATAATAGATGCCGCGGATATCATATCCGCGGCATCTTGTTTGATGACAATTCAAATAATAAAGAGATAGCTCGGATATGATATCCGAGCCATCTTTTTTTGGGTATGCCAGAGGGCGAAAAGTTCTCCTAGCCCTGCTGAACCTTAATTTCCTTGGATGCGCCATCCAGGTGGGCTACGTTCATACCCTCCAGGGCGGCCTTTCTCAAGGGCTCAACGGCGTCATTAATTGCCTGGGCACCAAAATCCAGTCCGGCAATTGTGCGGAGCGGACGTTGACCCGGGGGCAGGTTAATAAGCGCCTCAAAGGTTTTAACTACTACCATTGGATCAGTAGGGGCATTATCATCCTCAAATAGCTCCATTACCTGAGCACCAAAACCATCATTAAATTCGGTTACATGCTGATAGGCGTTGGTAATTTCTTCACTGGCTGCCGGAATCATATTGCCAAAGAAATTGGTGGAGAAAGGTCCGGGTTCCACAAGGGCTACATCAATGCCGTGTGGTGCCAATTCATATCGCATGGATTCACTTAGTCCTTCCAATCCCCATTTACTGGCATGGTAAACACCAAATCCAGGGAAAGCAAAACGCCCTGCTACGGAGCTCACCTGTATAATCAATCCGGATTTTTGTGCTCGCATTCCGGGAAGTACTGCTTTTGCCACGCGTAAAGTTCCCACGATGTTGAGATCGAGCTGGTCCAGGCACTGCTGGGCAGAAAAGGCTTCTATGGCCCCGCCAAATCCAAGTCCTGCATTGTTAATGAGCACATCCACTGCCGGAAGTTGCCTGGCTGCCTCAGCAACACTCTCATCTGAGGTTACGTCTATTTCAAGGAGATCAATTTTATATCCATTCTTATCCGCATACTGTTTCAATGCTGCAGCTGCATCAGCATTTTTACCCTTAATATTGCGCATGGAGGCAATTACGTGGTGTCCTTTAGACGCCAGGTGGCGGGCGGCATCATTTCCAAAGCCTGAGCTACAGCCGGTAATTAGAATTTTTTTCATCTGTTTGTTTTTTAAGGTTAATTGTCGGTGGTGCATTACCCCTGAAAGGGGAAGCTACTAAAGGTAAAGAATTTTGTTATTCAAATTCCCTGACTTTTTGATTTGATCCCTTAGATATACTATCCAAAGCAGCTATTTTTTCCGGATGTGACTTTAGTCACCTTTCAGGACTATGAAATTTCCCAAATTTGTAAGGTTAGAATAATACCATCAGAAATGGGAAAACTCGCCTCCTGCAAAATACTGGCTCTGGGATGCCTTCTGTTTGCCCTAACACTACCTCTTAACGCGCAAGAAGAGCACCCTGAAAAAACGACGGATCCTCATAGTATCCTTGAAAGCGAAAGGGAAATCACGCACGGGGGCTTGCACAACCTCAAAGAGCTGTTCGGATTGGGCACCATAACCGGCCATCTGCGCAACTATTTCATGTCTACCATCAATGAGGGAAGCCTTACCGATTACTATGCAAATGCCATTGGAGGGGCCATGCGTTTCCGATCTCATGAGTTTTATAATTTTGAATTTGGGGTCGCTGGGATCTTTACCTACAAAGCTTTTTCATCGGACCTTAACAAGGTTGATCCAATTACGGGTGAATTCTCCAGATGGGAACACCAATTGTTCGATGTGCTGGATTTTAACAACTTCAACGACCTGGACCGGCTGGAGGAACTTTATGTGCGGTATAACTTTTCCAATGGCTTTGTGACCTACGGAAAAATGGAAATCGAGGAAACGCCGCTCATGAACCGCCAGGACGGCCGGATGAAGCCCTTCGCCTTTAAAGGGGTCTGGTTTCATTATACCCTGGCAGAAAAACACCTGTTGTACGCCACCTGGATCGACCAGATTTCCCCCCGCAGTACCGTAGAGTGGTTTGAATTCAACGAGGCTATAGGGCTGGTTTACCAGGGTTTTCAACCTGATGGCAGCGAAGCTGAATATCGCGAGGCCTTAGAATCAGACGGGCTGGCTATGCTGGGGTACAAAACCCAATACAGGGATTTTAGCCTGGAATTTTACCAGTGGTATATACACCATATTTCCCATACTTCCTGGATAGGCCTGGAGTACCAGCATAATCAATGGAGTCTGGGATTACAGTATACCCTGCAATTACCAGACGGATTCCAACGGGAACTGGACTACAGGCAGCGGTATATGCAACCCGGGGAAAAGGGACAGGTGCTCAGTGGTAAAGTACAATACAGCAGTGCCGACTGGAACCTCTGGGCAGCCTATACGCGTGCTTTTGATAGTGGTCGCTTCCTTTTTCCAAGGGAACTTGGCAGGGACCATTTCTACACCTCCCTGGCCCGGTCCAGGCTAGAAGGCTTTGGGGATACGGATGTGGTTACCCTGGGGGTCAACTACCATTTTGGGCGAGACCATTTTACAGGGGGACTTACCTATACCCGGCTATTCGGGCCCGAAACGGAGTCTTTTGAATTCAACAAATACAACCTAGATGCCTATCAACAGTTTAATGTAACATTGGATTATGGCTTCAAAGGATTTCTGGATGGCTTACACATGAAGTTGCTTTATGTTTATAAGAACAACCTCAACAATACCGCCCCGGAAGTCATCTTTAACCGTAGCAATTACCACCAGGTGAATTTTGTTACAAATTTTGATTTCTAGTTAAAAATTAAATACCTCGGATTTGAAATCCGAGGTATCTCTTAACATTTCCCAAGCGATTATTCATTTAACCATATAGGAATATCTAGCTTTTTTTACCCTGTTGTATCATCTGTTTTGACAAACTCTACCCTGCGGTTATTGGCTTTACCTTCCGGGGTGTCATTGGTGTCCATAGGTATGGATTCACCCAAACCTTTAGCGCTAAGTCGCTCGGCAGGAATCCCCAGGCTTACCAGGGTGTTCATTACCGTATAGGCCCGTTCTTCCGAAAGGATTTGGTTACTGGCCTCATCTCCGTCGCTGTCAGTATGGCCTTCCACACTAAATTTCAGGTCCGGATGGTCCTGCATCAGAGTGGCAATGCTATTGATTATGCCCATAGACTCCGGCTTTAAAGTGGCTTTGTTGACATCGAAACGAATACCGTTGGCTACGATCTTTCCTTCCTGCAAAACACGATCGTAGTATTTAACCCCACCTTTGGCTATCCGGAAGTTTTTGATATAAAATTTATTTTTATCAGACGCACTATAGGCGCGGAGGGTAATCCCCATGGGTTCAAAGGCTAAACGAGGAATGTTTATTAGCCTTGTTTCATCAATATAAGCCTTGAACTTGCCACTAGTGTAAGCTATGGCGATATGCGCCCATCTATTCTCTATATTGCCGTTATCAGGAATCCGACTGCTTGCCGGACGGAGGGTCATGCTTTGATACCTGATGTCGAGGTCCCCGTGACCTGAAGAGACCCGCTGGTTCTTCCGGTCGTAGAAAAATACCTGAAATGAATTGTGATTGTTTACGTAGAGGTCGAATTCTACCGTAAAAACTTCAGGAAGGTAGTCCTCTTCAGAGTTTTTCATATAGGGTATAATCTCTGCGGCACCCCCCCGAAACATGATTATGGATTCCCCGCCAAATTCAGCATTTTCGGTAGTGCCATTAACCAAATCCCAACGGGAAGGGAACTCCCCGTTTTCCTCATCGATCTGATTGTCCTCAAAGATTACCTTATCCCCGGGGACAAAATCGTATTTTGCCCAGTTCAAAGCTGGCTCCTGCCCTTCCTGGTTTTGCTGCTGTTCTTTTGTGCCTTTCTTTTCTTCGGTCTTTTTATCCGCTTCTTTAGGGTCTTTCTTCTTTTTTTCTAGAGCATCGTCGATTTCCTTATCGACTTTCTTTTCTGCCTTCCGCTCTACTTTCTTTTTAAGCTTCTTCAGTACCTGTGCTTCAGCACTTACCGGGGCAATAAGGAACACTCCCAGCAAAGCGTATATTATTGTTCTTCTCATGATCATTAGCTTTAGTATTAAACTTCCAAATGTGATGGGCTTAGGTGGTGCAGGCCACCCAAAACCGATCAAAGTTTGCTAAAAAGCCGATCCTGTGCAATGACTGGTGTCATACGAGGTAATAGCTGTCAAGGCGATACTTCACGGGAAATGGTTATAAATAATACACCTCGGATATGATATACGAGGCCTCTTTAGTTAAGATATAGATAGTTCGGAATTGAAATCCGAGCTATCTCTTAACATTTCCCAAGCGATTATTCGTTTAACCATCATGGAATTCCTAGCTTTGCCCTCATTTTAATTGAGAATCAGATAGATAAAAATCAGTATGAGTAAAGTAAAGGCAAATGACACCATACAGGTGCATTACACAGGCAAATTGACGAACGGAGAAGTATTTGACAGTACAGAGGCCAGAGGGCCCCTTAAAGTTACCCTTGGAGAGGGAAGCCTTATCCCCGGATTTGAAAATGGCCTTGTTGATATGGCTATAAATGAAAAGAAAACCATTACCATCCCCAAAGAAGAAGCTTATGGGGAAGTACGTGAGGATTTGTTCCAGGCAATAAAGAACGAAGAATTGCCAGAAACCATTAAGCCGGAGGTCGGTATGGGACTGGTTGCCCAGGGACAGGATGGTACGGAAAGACAACTTCGGGTAGCCGAGGTAAACGATGACCATATCGTAGTGGATGCCAACCATCCGTTGGCCGGACAAGACCTGATCTTCGAGCTTGAAGTAGTAGAAATCGGATAGGCAATTCCCTATTTATAAAATAAAGACCGCCCTTTTAAAGGCGGTCTTTTTTATTGCGCTAATAAACTAATGCCAAGCCCTTTAAATTACCGCTATATTTATGGTGTTATCCCAGGCAAAAGACCGGCATGAAGAAAATATTGAAAATCATTCTTATCATCGCAGGGGTCTATTGCCTGCTGCTAATTCCCATACCTCAAAAAAGGACAGAATTACAAACTGCATCTGAAAATCCGTTCACCTGGGACCAGGACGCCCCGTGGAATCAGCTGGAACAGGCATTTGTAGCAGCCAAGAACATGCCTTCCGGGCAATTGGATGCTACAGTGCAGGAAATGACGAGGGAATTAGATAGTATCCTGCTTACCTATGAAGGTAGGACGACTACCCCTCAGGATTCTTTTTATCTTTTAATAGAAACCCAATTTTTCCGGATTGCACCCTTGATAGCCGCTCAGAAAAATAAAACCGACTGGCACATCGGTTTTTATAACCGCATAAGAAAGAAACTAAAAGAAGACAGTGGGCAATGGGACATGAGCAAGCAATCCACACGTCAGATATCCTACCGAATTCTATATGGTATCCGGGCCGCTGTGGAAGAAATTCTATTACAGTCCACCGATGAGCAGTTTGTCTCTACCATGTATGTTACAGATGAACCTTCTGCCGCACCTACCGCATCAATTTTAGGAATTGAAGTACACAGTGGTGACCTATTGGTTAGCCGCGGGGGTGCAGAAGTATCTGCCTTTATTTCCAGGGGGAACGACTTCCCTGGGAACTTTTCACATGTTGCCCTGGTTTACGTAGACGAGGCAACGAATGAACCCTATTTTGTAGAAGCCCATATTGAAAAAGGAGTTGCCATTGCCAGCAAAGCAGAATATTTGCAGGATAAAAAATTGCGTTTTATGGTTATGCGTCCGAGATCAGATTTGCCTGTTTTAAAATCAAACCCCATGCTACCCCATGAGGCGGCACGCTATATGTACAAAGAGTCTCAGCTTAGGCATATCCCCTATGATTTCAAAATGGATTTTTACGACCCTTCGGCCATGTTCTGTTCCGAAGTAGGTTCCTATGCCTATAAACATTCCGGGGTTCAGTTATGGAAGTATCCCTCCACCATATCTTCTGATGGGATCATCAACTGGTTGCATAGTTTTGGTGTGGAGCATTTCGTAACCCAAATGCCCTCAGATCTGGAGTACGACCCCATGTTAAGCGTAGTGGCGGAATGGAGAGATAGGGAAACCCTTTTTAAAGATCATTTGGACAATGCTGTTATGGATGCCCTGATAGAACGGGCTAATGCTGGAGAAAAGCTAAGTTATAATATGTGGCTCCTCCCATTAGCCAGGGTCCTGAAGGCATATTCTTTTCTGCTTACCTCCTTTGGGAAAGAAGGGGTAATCCCTGAGGGGATGCCATCTGCAGTGGCCTTGAAGAATAATGATTTTGTTGCCCGTTTTCAGCAACTGAAAACCCTTACAGAAGGAAAAGTGCAGGCCTTTGAGGAAGAAAATGGATATACTCCTCCTTACTGGCAATTGGTCCGTTTTGCAGAAGCGAGTATAGTAGAATAAAGAAGCTGCCAAGGATATAATCCGTGGTATGTTTATTAAGTGATTTATTGACCGCCATCAGGGGTGATCAGGATCATTTTCTTACTCCAGACTATCGACTACCTTGGCCTCCATATTCTTATTACATTATGGACAGGCCAGGTATATCAAATCTTTGGAAGCATTTTAATGCAAAACTAGAGGCGTATGTAAGGATGGCTGGTGATGATCCGGATACCCTTTTGCATAAAAAGATCTGGTGGTTGCTTAATGTCAGCTCCATTCCTATCCTCATGGGGAGCGTAGTTCTAATGGGAACTAAGCTGGGTATGTCCGTATTCTTTTCCAATATCCTATTTCTACTCTGTCTTGCCGTACCATTTATCATTTTTCATTTCCACCGCAGAAACATAGAAGCATATGCTCTCTTTTCCCAGCTAATCATTGTACTGCTGGCCTCATTAAAAGTATACCTGATGGGGGGCATGGTGAATGTAGGCACTCCTGTGTATGTAGGTCTGATAGGCCCGATCTACGCCCTTACATTGCCCAATAAGAAAAGTGCTGTGCTCCTGTTCCTGTTATATACCCTGACTATGATCGCGGCTACGGTACTAAACCCTCTGGGGTCTGAACAATACATCTTCTATAAATACTTTATGGGATTCCTGATTAGCAACACTGTCATTTTCTGTAGTCTTTTTTATTTTACAAGTCAGTGGGAAAAGGCCAAACAGGCTGAAAAAAACCAACTAACAGAACTTGACGTGCTCAAGACCAAGTTCTACACCCATATCGCACATGAATTCCGGACACCCCTGAGTATTATCACCGGAATAGCCGACCAGATGAAGGCCGATCCGGAAAAATGGCTGGATCAGGGTCATGAAATGATTAAACGCAATAGCGATAGCCTGATTTCACTCACTAACCAACTGCTCGACCTCTCCAAACTGGAGGACCGGTCTATGCCGCTGAACTTGATACACGAGGACATGGCGCTGTATACGCGTTACCTCGTAGAATCGTTCCATTCTATGGCAGCATCCAAAGAGATTGCCCTGACTTTTTCTTCTGATCCTGAAGAGCTTTATATGGATCTGGACCCTGAAAAAATCCGGGATGTTCTTGCCAACCTCCTTTCAAATGCCTTGAAATTTACCCCTAATGGGGGATCAGTGGATGTGCGTTTAAATCAAATTGAAAAAAGGAATAACCCTTTTGTAAAACTACAGGTTAAAGATTCCGGTGTCGGGATCATCCAGAAGGAACAGCCGCTGGTTTTTAATCGCTATTTCCAGGCGGAAAACCACCTTAAATCTCAAAGTCCGGGGACCGGTCTTGGCCTGGCTTTGACCCAGGAGCTGGTAAGACTAATGGACGGAGAGATTAGTGTACGAAGCGAAATCGGAAAAGGATCGGTTTTCGAAGTTATACTGCCGATAACCAAAACTGCTGACCCCATTTCCCTTGCGCAAATCCATGATTTTGATAAGCCCACAAATAACTTCGGGGCAGCTGGACAATTGCCAAATCAAGATGAGGAACAGTTGCGTTCTGCCCTAAAGTTGCTGCTGGTTGAGGATAATGCCGATGTGATTCGGTATTTAAAATCCTTGTTGGAAGAAGACTACAATATTGAAACGGCTATGACGGGAACTGATGGCTTTGAGAAGGCTCAGGAAACCATCCCAGATCTCATCATAAGCGATGTGATGATGCCGGGCATGGATGGCTTTAACCTGTGTAGAAAATTAAAAGCCGACCTAAAAACCAGCCATATCCCTATTGTGCTGCTTACCGCCCGGTCTGATTTTGACTCCCGTATCGAAGGCCTAAGCACCGGTGCCGATGCCTACCTGTCCAAACCCTTTAACAAAAGGGAGTTGTTTGTTCAAATTAATACGCTGATTGAATCGCGCAAAGCCTTGCAAAAGCGATACGCCACGCTTCACGAGCAAAACGCTTTTCCGGCTACGTCCATGCATGAAAAACACCGCCGGGAAGACGCTTTTATGGGCAAAGTTCGGCAACTGCTGGAAGCTCATTTGAGCCAGGAAGAATTTGGGATCGCACAGCTCAGCGAAGCCCTCGCCATGAGCAGGTCACAATTGTACCGAAAATTCTCAGCCCTGTCAGACATGACGGTCAACCAGTTTATCATCGCCCTCCGACTGGAAAAAGCCAGAGAACTTCTGGCAACCACCCGGCTGAATGTTTCTGAGGTCGCTTACGACACCGGCTTTAAGAATCCGGCACACTTTAGTCGGGTCTTTAGCGAACGATTCGGATATCCCCCCAGCCAGGTAAAGAGCTAATCTTCTGTTGTAAATCACTAAATCTATTCTATGAAATGCGTTCTGGGACGCAGCGTAAAGGATTTGGCATGCAGGGATAAGCTCATCTGGAATCTGAAATATACATTGGTATTTAAATGGAATAACGGTTCCGTAGATGCCTATATGATTTTTTCAAAAAAGGATACAGGAACCCCTACACAAGTCTAATCTTTAAATCGAATACCATGAGAACTTTCAGATTCATTTCCGTGTTGCTCGCGTTGCTCATCGCAGCGTGGAGCTGTGAAAGGGATGAAGCAGATTCCCTTTATGACACGCCATTGACCGCAGTTGACGGTAAGGGCGAATTACACAAAAGTAAATTGCAAAACCGGGTGTTAGTCAGCGAAGCGCTTGCTGATAATTTTATCGGCAACCACTTTGTTCGCAAGATGCAGGTTTATACCCCTCCCGGCTACAAGAAAAACGGGGACCGTGCGTATCCGGTGGTTTACCTGCTCCACGGCCTTCCTTTTTCTGAAAAGGCCTATATAGACCAATCTACCTGGGATCCCTGGGTACGACCCGGTGAAATGTGGCCCTTCCAGGCCTATCCGGATTTTCCAGCAGAGGGATTCAGAAAATGGGTAGATCAGCTTATAGAAGACGGTAAGATTGAACCCATGATCATTGTGATGCCTAATGCAGACAGTGAAGCTCTATATGGCTTTAGTTTCTATACAAATTCTATTCTGAATGGAAACTTCGAGGACTTTATCGTAGAAGATGTAGTTGCTTATATGGACAGTCATTACAATACCATTGCCGATCCTTCAGGACGTGCTGTGGTAGGGCATTCCCAGGGAGGTTATGCTGCGTTTAAGTTTGGCTTACTACATCCTGATGTTTTTGGTACCGTAGCCAGCCATAGTGGCCTGCTCTTAGTGGATGCTTTACTTTCTCAAGGTGCCGTATTGGTAGCAGAGAATCCCGATGGCTTTATGGGGCCTGACCCACAGAAATTCCTTACCAGTGCCGGTTATGCCATGAGTGCCTGCTGGTCACCCAACCTGGATAACCCGCCTTTCTTTGTGGATTTTCCTATAGACTACAATACCGGGGCACCCATACCGGAAGTAGCGATGAAGTGGTATGCAAATGATGTATTTACTATGATTGACAGCTATTTAGAAAACTTCAAGTCTTTGGACGGAATCTATCTGGACATTGGCATGAATGACGAGCTTGGCATGCAGATGGCCTATCCGTTCCTCGTCCAAAAACTGGATGCCTATGGTGTGGATTACACCTATGAAACCTTCAATGGCGGACACTTTACTAGCGCCTTCGAGCGCCTGGGTGTATCCCTGGAGTTTATTTCAGATACCATGAATCCTTAGCAGGGTAAATGCAGAGTATTAACCGCCCTTAAAATTAAGGGCGGTTTTTTTGGCAAAATCTTTGATATCTTAGGGATAAATTAACGGTTATGCTTCGCCTATACACCATCCTGTTTGTCGTTTTATGGAATTTTGCTACTCTCAATTCCCAGAAAAAAGGGTACGAACCCGGTTATATCATTACCCAGGCAGGAGATACCCTGCAGGGTCAGGTTAAAGACCGCTCCGCAGAACCTTTTGTGGAGTTGTATACCCGGATCCGCTTTGTACCTGAAGGGCGGAAATCCAGAAAGAAATACGGGCCCTGGGAGCTCTTGGGTTATGGTGCCGGAGGACGTGATTACGTATCAGTTCCCTTTCGTGAAGAATCGGCTTTTTTTAAATTTAGGTATTACCTGGATGGGGCTGAAAAAGTATTCCTGAGGGTACTGAGAAGGGATGGGCCACTTACCTACTACCACCGGGAATTTATCTATGACGACAATGACTTCCTGGATTTTTATCCGCTGATCCATCGGGAAGGGCAAAGGGAAATAGTTCGGGTTACTCAGGGCATACTCGGGCTCAAACGCGAACGCCTGATGGCGTATTTTAGCGATTGTGAACTCCTGGTGGAGGCCATCGCTAACAAAGAATTGCGAGAAGCAGAAGAAGTGTACGACTTCTACCTGGAAAACTGTCTTGAGCAATCCCTGCCCGGTCGAAACCCCGACTCCATGCTGGGAAGTTGGGAAATAGACCTCCGGCCATCACCAGATGCCGATCCTTATGTGCAGGAATTCCGGGTTACCGGCGTTTCAGGAAACACATTTCAGGGTTACTTTTATGGAAGCCCTGTAAAACAGGCAAAGCTTAACCGCAATTGGGACCGGCTTTATTTTGCCTTTACCACAAGCGACCAAACCCATGATTACTTCCATTCCGGTTACCTGCTTAACGGTAAACTCTTTGGGCTTAGCTATTGTCCGGGAAGGGAGTTTGTACAACCCTGGTCAGGCATAGCAAAATAAAGCCTCTTACACAGTAAGCTCGGATATGATATCCGAGCTATTTGTTACTGTCTAAAGTTCTGCAAGTCGCTTACCAAAAGCATCTACCTTTTCCCAGTTGGTAAATTCCTTTACGGTTTTGGGGTCAGTGGGGCCCTTGGTCATCCACATAATCAGTCGGATCATCGTGCGGTCGAAAAAAGAATATCTGGGATAATCCAGCATGCCGGCAAAGGTCTCGGCAACATCAGGACGCCAGCTTATTTGTTTAAAGAATTTGACTACATAGGGATTGGTTTCCGGACTGCTTTTTTCCGCTTTACGGGCCACCAGGTTCACCGAAAAGAAAGCGGTTTTTTTGGACTCCAGTTCTGCTTGCCGGGTATTGATCAGCTCAATGATCTTTTTATCGTGAACCCCATAGCGGATACTCGCGCCCAGGATTATCCGGTCAAAACCGGAAAGGTCGCCCTTAAAGTTTTCAATATTGATCACTTCTGCTGGTTGGTCGTGTTCCAAAAGTATGTCCTGCAACCTGTTGCAGATCTTTTGGGTATGCCCATCGACTGTGGCGTAGATCAAGGCGGTTTTCTTGCTCATGGCAGTGCGGTTTTATGCTTGGTCATAAAAAACACTAAACTAGCATTTTTTCAATAATGGTGATGCCCCGGATACAATTTCCGAGCAGGCTGATGCCCATACTCATGCTGATGACTGGGATCATTGTGGTTTGTTCTTTTGTACAATAGCTTTACCTCTCCCACCCAAAAAAGGTAATTACAAAACAATATAACCATGAAACTGCTTAAAAGGATCGTCCTGATTCTCCCAGTATTGTTGTTAGTGCTAAGCTGCGCAAAAGATGAAGATCCGGAAAAGTTCATCCTGTCCATTACCATATCCCCCGAGGAGGGCGGAAGTGTAACCCCTGATGGGGGTGTATTTGATGAAGACACTTCAGTCATCCTCACTGGCACCCCTGCAGCGGGATACCTATTCAAGGAATGGATTGGAGATCTGAATAGTTCGGAGAACCCGGTTACCGTTTCCATGGATCGGGATATGTCTATAACCCTGGTTTTTGTCAAATCCGATGAAGATGCAGATGGGGTTTCCGATGATGTGGATAACTGCCCTGACACTCCTCCTGGGGTAGAGGTAGATGTAAATGGGTGTTCCTCCTCTCAAATTGATGCCGATGAGGACGGAATCACTGACGATAAGGATTTATGTCCGGATACCCCTGCGGGAGGAGATGTGGATGAAAATGGATGCTCCGATTCTCAAAAGGACACCGATGGAGACGGAGTTTCAGATGACATAGACGTATGTCCCAATACACCTGAAGGAGAAGAAGTCAACGAACAAGGGTGCCCCCTTACTCCCCCTATTTACTTAGATGCAAATGGAATCACTATTAAATCTTATAAATGGAGTTGGGCTGGGCAAACAGGAGAAATCAACGGAGTAGTCTATACTATCGTAGATGAAATGATGCTGAGGGAGATGATTTCCAATGAAGAAGATGTGACTAAAGTTTGCACAACCAAAGTGACCGATATGAGTCAATTGTTTTATGGATCAACAAATTTCAATGAGGATATCGGATCCTGGGATGTAAGTAATGTGAAAGACATGTCAGGAATGTTTTGGGGTCCTGTAGGAATGGGGGGGTGGACAACACCAAATCCATTCAACCAGGATATTGGTTATTGGAATGTAAGTAATGTAACCAATATGGACAGAATGTTTGCTGGCTCATTATTTAATCAAGATATAAGTGATTGGGATGTTAGTGGTGTCACCTCCATGATTGCGATGTTTTCAACTTCTATTTTTGATCAGCCTATAGGTAGCTGGGATGTAAGTAGTGTAGTCGACATGACAGTAATGTTTATTTCATCCAAATTCAATAAACCCATTGGTAATTGGAACGTGAGCAATGTGACTAATATGAATAATATGTTTAATGGTTCGTCATTCAATCAACCAATTGGAAATTGGAATGTGAGTAACGTTTCAGATATGAGTAATATGTTTTCTTATTCCCCTTTTAATCAACCGATTGGAAATTGGGATGTAAGCAATGTTACGTCCATGATGGGCATGTTCTCGGCCACACCATTTAATCAACCCATCGGAAACTGGAATGTAAGTAATGTGACCAATATGTCTTTAATGTTTCAAGGAAATTGGTTTTTGACAGTGACACTCCATCCCTTCAATCAAGATATTAGTTCATGGGATGTGAGCAATGTAATTGACATGTCATTTATGTTTCATTTAAGTGAATTCAATCTACCCATTGGAGATTGGGATGTGAGTAGTGTGACTGATATGAGTGAAATGTTTATGTTTTCATGGTTTAACCAGCCTATTGAAAAATGGGATGTAAGTAGTGTCCAGGACATGGCAAATATGTTCAATAGTTCCTCCATTAACCAGGATTTAAGTGATTGGAAGGTGGATAACGTTATATACTGTATTGATTTCAGTCATAATACCCCCCAATGGACACTGCCCAAGCCCAATTTTACCAAATGCAATCCCAATTAATTAAGAGGGCATTGGAAAAGGAAATAAGTGTTGTATGGTAGTATTTAAATAAGCATATAAGGGATAAGACAAAAGACACCCTGAATAAGATATCCGGGGTGTCTGCCCACAATGATACAGGTCATTGTATTCCTTCCCCATTGTGAATAATATTGTTC
Organism: Flavobacteriaceae bacterium D16; assembly: GCA_021295155.1. Lineage (GTDB taxonomy): Bacteria > Bacteroidota > Bacteroidia > Flavobacteriales > Flavobacteriaceae > Lentiprolixibacter. The sequence continues at coordinate 548,763 of JAJTJC010000036.1, forward strand.
GTTTAATATTTAAATTTCAATATTATGAGGTATTTATTTTCAGTATTCGTTTTGATGTTGCTGTTAAGTTGTCAAAAGGAGGAATTACTCCTGCCGGACAACCTCAACAATGAAGTTGCTCTCAAGGCTTCGGTGGCGTTCCCGGATGTACTCCCATTGCCAAATGGTTTTCAGCCTGAGGGCATTGCAATCGGGCTCCAAAATCAGTTTTACGTGGGCTCACTTGCAACCGGTAACATTTACAAGGGGGATTTACGCTCCGGGGAAGGAGAGGTATTTATTAATCCTGCTGAACTCGGATTAGCACCTGGTCCGGCAGTGGGTTTGGCGTTGGACAAAAGAAGCGGTTATTTATATGTTGCTGGAGGGCCCACCCCAATAGGAATCGTTTATGTATATAATTACAGGACCGGCGCCCTGGTGCAAACCTTCACCTATAATTCACCAACGCCCGTGTTTCTCAACGATGTTATTGTTACCCGTGATGCGGTGTATTTCACAGATTCATTAAATCCTGTGCTTTACAAAATTCCACTCACAAAAAACGGAAGATTACAGGATGGCAATAATTTAGAAGCTGTCCCACTCTCAGGTTTCTCTATGGGGTTAATTCCCGATCCTTTATTTCCATTCCCCGTTTTTGGTAATGGTATTGATGCCATACCTTCAGGGGGCATGCTGATCCTAGGGAATTTGAACAGAGGAGAGTTATATTTGGTGAATCCAGTTACAGGAGTATCTCAGCTGATTGATTTAGGAGGTGACGAGTTGCCTTATGCCGATGGTATTTTGCTGGATGGAAAGACCCTGTATGTAGCCCAAAACTTTTTAAATCAGATTTCAGTGGTTGAGTTGGATAAAGATTTCCTTTCCGGATCAGTGGTTGGCGTTATCACCGATTCAAATTTGAATATCCCCTCTACCATCGCAGAGGCTGGTGCTTATCTATATGCCGTAAATGCGAATTTTATAGAGGCGCCCCCAACCGGCGAACCATTTCCCCTTGTGGAATTTGAAGTGGTGAAAATTAAAAAATAAAGGTCTTTGGGCCCACCTTATTAAAGATACCGCGGATGTGATATCCGCGGTATCTTTATTTTTCATATTTTCAAGTCCAGCATTAACAACTATTATTAAGTTCTAAAACCAACCTAATATGGATTATAAAAAATCAATTACCTGCCTGTTGATCAGCCTTATTTTATCCCCTATTCTCGTGTATATTGTGCTTTTTGCTGCGAAAGCAGCAGGGTCTACTTATGAAATGACCCATGGGGAAACCTTTATTATCTGGCTGTTGATGGCCATTGTAATCAACCTGTCCCTTAAGCAAAAGTAGCAGGGAAGTTGTTTACAGAAAGGGGTTGTATCCCTTTCAACCTAAAATATAAGGTCTCCCGCTGAGGCTAAAAAAAGATACTTGGATATCATATCCGGGGTATCTTTATTTTTCATATTTTGCTGTGATGTCTGCCTGATACCCAGGAAAGACATCCAATTTTGTAAACTGCACTGAGCATGGATAAAAGAACTTTTATAAAGACCTCGGGGCTGGGTGCCCTGGGCTTTTCCTTATTGCCCGCTGCCCTAAAGGCTAAGGGTCAAGAAGCTAAACTACGCACAGCTCACATAGGCGTAGGTAATATGGGATTTGAAGACCTCAGGGATGTAGCTTCCCACCCTCAGGTAAAGGTAACAGCCCTCTGCGATGTAGACACGAACTATCTAAAAGCCGCCCACGACCTTTTTCCCGACGCCAAGATATTTTCCGATTACCGGGTAATGTTCGACGAAATCGGCGGGGGGATCGATGCGGTGATCGTATCTACCCCGGACCACACCCATGCACCGGCTTCCCTGGCGGCTATGCAAGAAGGCAAAGCAGTTTACTGCCAGAAACCGCTTACCCACTATGTATCGGAATCCCGCGCCATGAATAAACTGGCCACCGAAAAAGGCCTGGTGACCCAAATGGGGATACAGGTACACTCCTTTTACGATTATAAGCTGGCTACACTTTTAATCCAGGATGGGATAATCGGGAAGGTACATACCGTACATGCCTGGAGTCCGAAAAACTGGGGCTACGACGGTGCACCACCCGAGGGGGAAGACCCCGTGCCGGCCCACCTGGATTGGAACCTGTGGTTGGGCACCTCCGCCAAACGGCCCTATAAAGAAGGCTATTACCACCCTGGTAACTGGCGGAAATTAATGGATTACGGCTGCGGTACGCTGGGTGATATGGGTGTTCATATTTTCGACACCCCTTACAATGCCCTGGAATTAGACGTACCCCTGACCATCAAAACCGAATGCCGTAAGCCTAATGGTTTTGGCTTTCCGGTAAACAATACGGTTAGCTATGAATTTCCGGGAACGCCTTATACCGATAAGACCCTGAAATGGATCTGGTACGATGGCCCGGGGATGCCGCCCGCCCATGAAGATTTGATCTTACCAGGGCAGGTTGCCGACGATGGTAAAAAACGAGCTGCGACAAAAACAGACATATCCTTAGAGGTCAAAGCCACCGCTATGAATCAATTACCGGAGCAGGGCGCCATGTTTGTAGGCAGTAAAGGGCGTTTGCTCCTACCACATTTTATGCAGTTGCCCCGCAAAATTGTAAATGGGGAATATGTAGACATCTCCAAGGATATTGCCAAGCATAATCTGGGCGAGCCCATTCGCAACTATGCCAGCGAAGGGCCTAAACATTACCACCAATTTGTAGATGCCTGCCTGGGTAAGGCGGAATGTAGTGCGCCTTTTAGCTATGCTGCCCGACTTACCGAAACCATTTTATTGGGGGTGATCGCCGGCCGATTCCCCGGCCAGACCCTGCATTGGGATGCCAAAACCGCGCAGTTCGCCGAGGCTGAAGCAAACGAATTTTTGAGTGGGGACTATCGTTCATTTTAAATATTGAAGATGCCTCGGATATCATATCCGAGGCATCCCTAATAAATGATAGCTCGGATTTAAAATCCGAGCTATCTTTCGTCCTTAGATAATTAACCTAATCTTAAATTAGGGTGCTCTATTTTATTTGCGATTTTTAACCAACTTTCAGGAAATTCTCTATTATGTTCCGTTTTGTACTCCTCCTCTGTTTCGTCTTGCTCTGTATCCCGATAAATGCACAGAAAAAGCCTACCATTTATATCGATATTCCCACCGAACAAAAGCCCTGGAACCATATTGAATGGAATGAATCCCCGGAGCAGTTTCAATTTGCCATTGTTACCGACCGGACGGGTGGGCATCGACCAGGTGTTTTTCCCACGGGTATCAAAAAACTTAACCTGTTACAGCCAGAATTTGTGATGAGTGTGGGTGATTTAATTGAAGGGTATACGCGAGATACTACGCGTTTGAATGCCGAATGGAAAGAGTTTATGAGTTTTATTGAACCGCTCGAAGCTCCTTTCTTCTATGTTCCCGGCAATCACGATATCACAAACGAAGTAATGGAAGAAAAGTGGAAGCGGCTGTTCGGGGTTGCCTATTATCACTTTGTTTACAAGGACGTGCTATTTCTTTGCTTAAATTCTGAGGACAACCGAAGAGGTGCCGGACGAGGCACCATTGACGACGAGCAGTATGAATATATAAAAAAGACCCTGGAAGAAAATGCCGATGTAAAATGGACCCTGGTGTTCCTCCACCAACCGCTCTGGGTACAGGAAGATACCAAGCGCTGGAAAGATGTTGAGCAGCTTTTAAGCGGCAGGAATCACAATGTGTTTGCTGGCCACTATCATCGCTACTGGAAAACTCAAAGGAATAACGGAAAGTACATTGCGCTGGCCACTACTGGTGGGAGAAGCAGGTTACGTGGAAAGGCCTATGGGGAGTTCGACCATGTGGTCTGGGCCACCATGACAGAAGAAGGCCCAATTCTAGCCAATTTATTTTTGGATGGTATTTGGGATGAAAACGTGGTGACTGAGGAATTGGTAGAACTGGTAAGAAACCGGCCTTTTCCAGTTCAAATAAGCCCGATCTACCTGGAAGATCGGAATGCGGAGAAAATTTCAGCTGAGGTAAAGGCCACCAATCACAGCGATACCAAAATGCGGGTTTCCCTTAAGGGCCATGCCCATGAAAAACTGCTTTACCAGCTGGAGCAAACCTCCTTTGTAGTAGAGCCTAATGATGTGACCACCTTTAAGCTCGATATGAAGAATGTGGATCAGGCTGCACTCGACGAAATGGCTGCATTTTCCGTAACTGCAGATATAACGTATGAATTTGAACAGCAACCCAACGTCAGTTTTTCATCCGATTTGCCATACAAGCCTTTTGTAAAGAACACGGTAAAAAAAGTCTCCAGAATTAAGGTAGATGGTAATTTAAAAGAGTGGAAGGATGTCTCCTGGATCTCAGTGGATAATTGGGATGGTGCTCCTTTTGATTATGATGGTTCAGAAGATTGCTCCCTTAAATTTGCCACAGCCTATGACAAGAAAAACTTTTACGTGGCCATAGACTTGACGGATAATGATTTCTTTATCTCCGAAAAAGGTTCACACTGGAACCAGGATGCTATCGTTTTAGCCCTGGATGCCCGTCCCTGGCACCAGAGTGCTTTTAGTAAGGGAGAAGGTCGAGGCAGGGATTGGATAGCCTATTTACGGGCCTTTAAAACCAAAAACCCGGTTTATGGGGAATCCCGACTCCCCACTGAGATAACCACAGAAGTAAAAATGACCGAAACCGGTGCCACCATGGAAATCGCTTTTCCTCTGGAGTACATTAATAAAATGAGTGAGGTTGATTGGTCATCACTTCGGCTTGGAATAGGGTACTATGATTACGACAGACAGGACGAAAATCCCACTACCCACTTCTGGTTTCCTGCATGGAATGCCAAAGACGATATCCCTGGATCGGGGACCTTGTTTAAGGAATGACGAGAGATGCCTCGGATATCATATCCAATATATCATAAAACGAAGGTTGCATTTAATGGGTAGGTTGCCCTCCGACGCTAAAGCTATGGAGGACAAAGCTAGCTGGTAAACGAAGGATTTACAGAAATAGTAAGAACACTGGCGGCTATAAAATATAAAACCCGAGCATCGCTGCTCGGGTTTCTTTTATTAATTCTTAAAGATCCGACTTTATTATTATTAAAAAATTTATATTTAGCTCGTTAGATTTTTTAATACACCAACCAAACCAACTTTCCTTATGAAAACCCACCCGAGCAAAACGGAGCGCTTACACGCTCTGGATTCCCTTCGTGCCATTATGATGATGCTGGGCATTGTATTGCACAGTGCCATAACCTATATTGGAGGAAACCCAAGCCCCGGCTGGCCCACCAGGGACTCCACAACAGACAGCGCCCTGATGGAATGGATTCTATTAATCATCCATAATTTCCGAATGCCTATCTTTATGGTGATCGCAGGTTTCTTTGCCTCCCTGCTGTTTTTTGAACGTTCCCCAAAAAGGATGCTGGTAAACCGGATGAAAAGAATTTTATTTCCCTTTACGGTTTTTCTCATCCTGCTTTGGCCTCTGGTAAATGCGTCTTTCTGGTTTTCTAACCAGGTATTTGGCTTTGAGGACCCGCTGGGAGATACCAAAGGCTCTCAACTAGCCAACACTTTCGCAGCAACCTTTACAGATCTATCGGCATTGATCCCGGAAAGGACCATGCACCTTTGGTTCTTGTATTACCTGATCCTGTTTTCAATAGCCTCTTATGCCCTGGCCCAATTGTTTAAAAATTTTCCCGTGGTTACTGAAAAGACCACGGCCATACTGGATGTACTCCTCAAACGGCCACTGGCAAAAGTTGTGGTTTCCATAGTCCTCACCTTTGGGTTACTGCTCTTTATGAACCGGGAATGGGTAGCTACCTCCCTCAGTTTTGTTCCTGACCTCAATACCTTTGTGTTTTATTTTTTCTTCTATATGTGTGGCTGGATCCTTTTCAAGTCCAAGCATTTGCTGAGTACTTTTATGAAATACGACTGGGCGCTTACAATCATGGGAACCGCAATTTACACAGCTTATTTCCTTGTGGATACGGATTCTCTAGCTATGGAACTCCATATGCTGATAAATGCCACCTGCGTCTGGCTATTCATCTTTGGAATTACCGGCCTGTTTTTGCGATATTTCAGCAACCATTCTGCCCGTATGCGTTATATTTCTGATTCTTCGTACTGGGTGTATTTGCTCCACCTGCCCCTCACCGCCCTCCTTCCTGGTGTGATAGGAAAGTGGAACGCCCCTGCTATTATTAAATTCTCTATCGTAGTACTGGCAACGACCTTTATATGCTTCCTGACGTATCACTATCTGGTGAGATCCACTTTTATAGGTGCGTTCCTGAATGGCAGGAGATATTCCCGTAGGATCTCGGACATCAAAAAAGCAGAAACCTTGACCCAGCTAAAACCCGCGATGGATAAGTAGGAATAAAATAAAGATTCGGATACAATGAAAGGCAGTTCGGATATGATTTCTGAGCTGTCTTCATTACCGCAGCATACGGGATTTACTCTCTACTTCTTTGAGCAGCTTTTCTTTTCTAGCTTGTATCCCCTGTCCTTTCAGCCCAAAGAAGGGGCGTAGGAAGCCTATCCTTCGGATTACGAATTCATAGAGTACATAACATACAATACCCGTGAAGGCCACAATAGCCACAAATTTCAAAATTACCGGGATGTCCAGTGGCAGGATCAGGTAGGACCCAGCATAGAGGGCAAACATATGCAGGATATAAACCGGATAGGCCGCTGTACTCAAATAGCTCAATAGTGCACTGGGCTTGTTCATGTACCTGTACGCAAATCCAAAAAGTCCGAAGATCCAGCAGTTCGATTCAATAGCCATTACATAGCTGGGAATTTTCAGGTCGAATACAAAAAACCGCAGCCCGTATAACCCTATGGCCAGGCCCAGGTAGAGCCACCTCCATTTTAACAGGGTTTGCCAGATTTCCTTCCCGCTGTACACAAATAAAAACCCGAAAAAGAAGGCGAGTAGCCCTATAAAGAATCCGTGCCAGGTCTCGGCATACAATTCAAAAAGCTGCGGCTTTACCAACACTACCTCCAAAATAAAGAATAACGATACCGATAAAGGGCCCAGAGGATTCCGCAGAAAAGCAGACAGTCCCTTTTTAAAGGACCCCGCCTCATTTTTCTTCAGATAGAAAAAGAGGGGCGAGAGTACCAGCACATAAACGAATATATTACCCAGGAACCACAGGTGTCCGGAATGCGGAAAATAGCTCAGCGGCATGTTGTAGTAACTCTGAAAAATATACATGTGCAAGGGAGTGATCGCCAGGAACCCAAAAACAAAGGGTAACAGGATACGCCTGGAACGCTCCCCAAGCAGTTGTTTCCAGTTGCGCTTGCGGAGGGCAAAATAAACCCCCATCCCGGAAACATAGAACAACAAGGGAATCCTCCATACGTTTAAGGCGGTCATGGGAGTCCATAGGCTCTCCATGAGTTCCGGGCCCCGGATAAAGCCAATAAACATGGCCCAGGGCTGGAAGATGATTGCGATGTGATAGATCAGCAACAAGCCAATGGCGATCACCCGCAACCAATCAATATCGTGTCTTCTTTCAGGTTTCATGAGTACTGGTTTAAATATGGATTACTGTAACATCATAGCAACAACCGGACGGGCTTTTTCTACTTCCGCCATATCCAGTTGGAAGCCCATGGGCGACAGTTGTTGTTTCATCATCTCGTAGATGGGCTTTACGTCTTCAAATGGGCCCATAACAATTTGCCTTGGGGTAGCCCCGTAATTGTTCAGCAGGGATTTGTCGGCCTTGGCATCAATAAGTTGCTGTACAATTTCAACCCGACAGAAGAAAGCTGCAGAATGTAAGGGAGTAGATCCGTCATTGTTTTTAATACTCAGATCGGCCCCGGCATCAATTAAGGCTTTTACGATGTCTTGCTTATTAAAGGTCACAGCGGTAATCAAGGGGGTAGATCCGTTAAAAGGTTCCTTCTCATTAAGGTCTGTGCCTGCTGCAATATGCTGTCGCACCACTTCAATATTGCCAGAGATCACAGCGGCTTGAAGGTCCATTTCAGGAGCAACGATTTCTGCTTTGTCCTGGGAGGCTTTGTTGTTTTGCCCGCAGGCGGAGAACAGAAGCATACTAAGTATAAGGATGCTTGCTGATTTTAATAAGGTGATTTTTGTAGTTTTCATTTGTTTTAATTTTAGGTTTAAACTTTACTAATACAAAGATCCCCCGGATGCTGACGCAAGGCTAATCACCCATGCTCCTAAATCCATAATCCTTGCGGAGCGCATAGACAAAATTGACGCAGGGATAGCAATTATGACGCAAATGGCTTTTTTACCCCCCTGAATTTGGGCGGTCTAGCTAGGTGCCGTTACGGTTATTTTTTTCTACTTTCGAAGTAGCAAAAAGCAGCATGTCAGACACATCCTCTTTTATCGACCAGGCCAGGGCCCTTGTCATGGAGAACCTCTCCAACGAGCAGTTTGGGGTTTCTGAACTGGCCGCAGCCATGCATATGAGCCGGTCTAACCTGCTGCGAAAGGTGAAGAAGCAGACCGGACTTTCGGCCAGCCAGTTTATCCGACAGCTTCGGCTACAGGAAGCCATGGACCTGCTCCGTGATCCTTCCCTGACGGTTTCGGAGATCTCCTATAAAGTAGGCTTTGGGAGCAGCTCCTACTTTATCAAATGCTTTCGGGAGCAATACGGATACCCTCCGGGGGAAGCCGCCAAGAACAAATTCCAGAGTCCCGAATCTGCCACAGGATTTCCCTGGAAAAAGCTGGCCATAGGCGTCATTGCCCTGTTGCTCATTTCCTTTGTTTTATACAAAACCTGGCCTTCTCAAGAGGAGGTTGTGCTGGAAAAATCCATCGCGGTCCTCCCCTTTAAAAATGAAAGCAGCGATGCCACCAATGTGTATTTTATCAACGGGCTTATGGAAGCCACATTGAACAAGCTGCAAAAGATTGAGGATTTCAGGGTGGTGAGTCGCACTTCTGTAGAAAAGTACCGCAGTGCGGCCCGCAGCATCCCGGAGATCGCCGGGGAACTCAACGTAAACTACCTGGTGGAAGGCAGCGGACAGCGTGTGGACGACCGTGTGCTGCTCAACATCAAATTGATTGACGCGACCACCGACCAGCCTGTTTGGTCCGAGCAATACAGCCGGGAAGTGACCGATATCTTCGCTCTGCAGAATGAAGTGGCCCGAAAGATCGCAGATGCCGTAGAGGCTATTGTAACGCCAGAGGAGCGGGAACAGTTGGATAAGATCCCCACGGAGAATTTAGTGGCTTATGATTACTTCCTTCAAGGACAAGACCAGTTGAACAAGCGGACGGAGGAAGGTCTGGAAAAATCAATCCCCTTGTTTGAAAAAGCCATTGAAGAAGACCCGCAATTCTCACTGGCCTACGCCAATTTGGCTGTGGCCTATTACTTTACCGATCAGTACCTGAAAGAAAAACAATATACCGAAGCCATCAACAACAATGCAGACAAGGCTCTGTTGTATGATTCCCGTTCGGCTGAAAGCCTGATCGCAAAGGCGCTGTACTACACCCAAATCGGTGAATATCGCCTGGCCCTGCCGCATTTGGAAAAGGCACTGGAATACAACCCCAATTCCTCCACCGTGGTACAGATCCTGGCCGACTACTATGCCCGGGTGACCCCCAATACCGGGAAATCCCTGGAATACGCCCTAAAAGGGATACAGCTGGATATTGCGGCCAATGATTCCGTTTCCAAAAGCTATATCTACCTGGCCCTCAGCAACGCCTTTGTCCAAAACGGTTTCGTGGACGAGGCACTCACTGCTATTGACAAGTCACTCGCCTATGATCCCGGAAATTACTATTCCCCTCTGGTCCGGGCCTTTGTCCTCTATGCTAAAAATGAGGATTTGAAGCAGACGCGGGATTTACTAATTGTAGAACTGGAGAAAGACAGCACCCGCCTGGACATCCTGCAGGAGGTGGCCAAGCTCTACTATTTTGAAAAAGACTATGAGCGGGCCTATGCGTATTATGCTCCTTTTGTACAGGCCCGGGAACAATACGGCCTGGACATCTATAGCTCGGAAGACATCAAAATAGGCCTGGTGTATGAGCAGATGGGACTGGAAGAAGAGGCCAAGGCTCTTTATGAATCTTATGCGGCTTACTGCGCAAAGGACAAATCCATCTATAAATCGGCCAGTACGGCGGGCAAGTATGCACTTGAAGGGGAGTACGACAAGGCCATAGAACAACTAAAAGTCTTCGCCAACCAGGATAATTATCAGTACTGGATCCTGTTATTCCTGGAATTAGACCCGGTTATGGAGCCCTTATTGCAGCATCCGGAGTTTGCCGGGATCATGGATAAGATTAAAACCCGCTTCTGGGAAAACCAGGCCAAGCTTAAAAGCAGTCTGGAAGAGAAAGGATTGTTGTGAGGTATCTTTTTTCTTGTTCATTTTGGCTTGATCCAAAATGAACTTAAAAGATCAAGAAGGATTTAAGGAAATTTTTGGACTATGGCCAAAAACATAGATGCCTCGGATATGATATCCGAGGCATCTATTTCGTTTTAGATCAATCATAATTAATCCGATCCCGAATGGTTCCATCCTGCCTATGGATGATGACGTCCGCCTTGTATTTTCTGGCCAGGCGTTTTGCTTTTCTTATGGCCGTATCCTGTCGGCGGTGTTTGGAGGTGATACGTTTATTTCCCTCGCGCCTTACCGCCCAACCGGTATCATAAGGTACTACGTGTTGGTGCCAGGACCTGCCCCGCTTGCTTTGACGGGAACTTTTAAAAAAGGCCTCTACAAGTTCAATGATAATGTCTATCCAGGAGGTGGATTTTTTGCCTTTGGGCATGTTGGTTTTTTTGATCTTATCGAAGATAGGGTTTTCAATAAAGAATCGCTGTTGTAAACGCAAAACCCACGCCTTTTGGCGTGGGTTTGCTGCTTGATGTGGTCCCACCTGGGCTCGAACCAGGTAGATTAATCCCTTTATTTCCAGTCAACTGCGATCATATAAATTGCCAGGCCATCCGAATTGTACGCCTTTTATGATTAAAAAAAATAGTTAGTTATTAATGTTTATTTAAACCTCAATTTTTGCATCATCTACACTAACCTGCCCATTCATAAGCATGGGTAACAACCAATCACGTAAGGCAACGAGTTTTTGGTTTTCTTTCTTCAAATTATTCATCTGCCTGAAAATAGGTTCTGTTTTATCTTTATAAGCGGTAACAACTTGTTCATTTAACAATAGTGGCATTTTTCTCAATGAACCAAGTCCAATAAACTTCTGAATGCTTCCAAAAATAACATTAGCCATATAAGCTTCCATATCATAACCTTTCAGGCACATATAAATGTAATTTTTGAGAGTCTGATTTTCTGATGTTTTGTATAAGGCAACATTCTTTATTGCAAAATCCAGAATCTGCTCTTCAACTTTATATATAGTACCAATATTACCAATCATTGAAAACAATATATCTCCAGAATCAACCTTACTGCGTTTATTTATATTTATATAGTCCTCTTTACTTATTGATTTAGCGTTTTCAAAATCTAAACCACTTTGTTTCAAATGCTTTGAAGTAATCAACTTGTAACCGTTTTCGATGTATTTTGGCGAATCGTGGGTACCATCTTTTACTTCTACTACATCATTAATAAATTCAACCTCCCACCCCTTCGGTATTTCACGTTTTAATACTTCATTATACACCATGTTGCCACCAGACGATTTATAGGGTTTGCCGTTGGCATCTGGAAAATCAAACTGCACAAACCAATAGTCATAAATGACCTTGGCCAGGGACTCTAGCTCACAATTAATTTTGTTATTAATCTCTATTCTTGAATCTATGTCAGAAAGCACTTTGGCTATATTATCTTGAATACTTTTACTAGGAAATGGTATTTCAAGATTTTGTATCCCATTTTGATTAAGATTATCCCTTGCCGAGCCTGTGCTTACGCCAACTAAATATTGATATAGTAAGTCGATGTAATATTTTAGGAAAAAGTTGTTGTAGCTCTTGTTTGGTATTATCGCACAGATAGCCTGATTAATAGAGGCTTTAAAATTTAAGACACTTGCTTTACCCGCTGTAGCCCCGTACATTGCCACTAGTACAGAACCCTTTGGAAATAATTTAGCACTAGATTTTTCTAGCCCTTTTTTGGTAATGTAATTTTGTGTTTCATTTAATTTAAATCCTATTACTTCTCCACTGTTAACCCAAGGAACATCACCATTTTCATAATACTCTTTCTTTGTAGATAGCGGAGTACCGCCTGACCCTGTTTGTCCTATATCCTTTATTTTTTTTAATTGCCATCCATTGGGGACAATCCTTTTTCTCAGAACTCTTTTCATTGAAACCTTAGTTTTTTCAAGTTATTTATAATCTCATCTTCCAAGGTTTTACCTTCCTCGAACAAACTTGTAATTCTAGATTCAAATAAATCGAGTTCAGTTTTAAATTCAGTTGGTGTTATCTCAATAAATTCAATCTTAACTTCAAAGTATTGGCCTGCACTTAGGCTGAAATTTCTAGCCCTAATATCTTCATAACTAACAACAATCGAAAAGTCCTCTACCCCCAACTTATTAGTAAAAGTGGATATTATATGGCCTTCTTCTTCTTTGGTTAAAACTGTTTTTTGGTTCTTACCTTCTTTTATTGTTTCTCCTAATTTTGAAGCGTCTACTAGAACAACATCACCTTTATTTGCCGCATCTAAGAACAAAATTGATACGTTAGTTCCCGTAGTTGCAAAGATGTTAGAGGGCATACTCACAACACCTGCAAGCATCTTATGTTCTACGATGTGTTGTTTTATCTTTTTATAAATTCCAGACTGTGCTGTAAGAAAGCCTGTGGGCACAACTATTGCTGCTTTGCCTTTATTTTCTTTTAAGGAGTAAATAATATGTTGTAAAAACAGCGTGTAAATAGCCATCTTGTCTTTAGCCTTCTTGGGCACATTGGGAATTCCTGCAAAAAAGCGGGCTTTATTCACCTTCTTTTTTAGTGAATCCACATCATCGCTGAAATCCAGTTTAAAAGGGGGATTACTAACGATATAATCAAACTTCCGCAAATCACCGTCCTTGCGATGATAAGGATCGGTCATAGTATTTCCCTGGATCACATTTTCTATGCTGTGAACCAACTGATTGAGCACCAAATTCAATCTTAACAGATTGGATGACTTTTGAGAAATGTCCTGTGAATAGACAGTACATTTGTTTGGCCCTATACCGTGGGCTAGGTTCATTAATAAAGTCCCCGAACCTGCACTAGGATCATATATGGTGACATTACTTACTGGTTCTGGTACAAGTATGTTAGCTATGATTATGGAAACAGCGTGCGGGGTATAATATTCGGCATATTTACCCCCTGCATCACTGTTATAGTCTTTAATCAGGTACTCAAATATGGTAGAGAAGAAATCAAAACCCTCCTCCATAATGTTTTCAAAATTGAAAATCACCAACTTATTCAGTAGTGCCTTTGCAAAAGGGTCACGCTTGCTACGTACATATTCGGTAATACGATCAAAGAGTTGTACCTTTTGTCCATCCTCGGTCTTAACAGCAAAAAGCTCATTATTATTAGCAGCTATGTCAATAAGAGTATCATCCAGCAACTTTGCGAAATCAGGATCATTCTGCCTGTGGAATAAGTGGCCAATAAGCTGATGAGGCCTTAAAAAGGCCGTAGAGGTATTCATTTGATATCTTAACACCTCATAGTCTTCCTCTGGAATAGCCTCTAGCTGGGATTCCCAATCTTCAGCCCCATCTAATTCTGGTTTTAGCTGCTTTATTTCGTAAGCAAAACGGTCATTTAGAAACTTATAGAGAAAAATCTGGCTGATAATTTTGAATTCGCCAGCATCATTTCCCAAACCATAGCTAGCACAAACTGATTTGAGTTCGTCAATGAGTTCTTTTGTACGCTGGGTAAATATTACTGTATTTTGTGTTGTCATGCGGTTCTTCCGTGATATTCGTTTAGGTATTCGTCAACTATTATTTGGGTGATAAATTTGGTTGTGGGTGCATCCATTTTGGTGCTTATTGTCTTGTTAAATTCCGCAAATACCAACCTTGCTACCTGGCCTGTGAAATAACTTTCATTGTTGAGGCTATCATTTCGTGAAAGCACCGCCAAATCGGTTTGTTCTTTTATTTTCTGAAGGGCTTCAATTATGGCTGTTTTCAACTTAGAAGGCTTCCCAGCTTCCAATAAGCGTTTGTGTACTCTGGCATATTTGGGGTCTCCCTTATACTTATCTTTAAGCAAATCGTTTCGTCGATTCAATTCCTGAACACGTTCATGAATGGACTTTAGGGAACTGATATTCTCTTGCATTTCATCCTGTGATACCTCACTAAGATTTTTATCGTCAAAAAGCCGCCGTAATTCATCATATAGACTTATCCACTGAGGGTCTTTAGGGTCAAAATTACCTCCAAGAGCTTCCCTTGTTTTTTTGAGGGTATCTTTTAATTCCCCTGCTAGTACCAATTCATTCTCTCCGATCTTTTTAAATCCAAATACTACATCCTCCAAGGCCATATTAAGCAGATTACCTACTTCTTCGCTGTTTTCAAAAGCCTCTTTGGCATTAATCAGGTCTAGCCGATTTGTAGCTTCAATACGAAGTCGATTGAGCTTTCTAAAGTCCATACGGTCTAGGAGCTCATATTCCCCTACCAATCGAATCATGTTATAGAGAGAGCGGGCTTCCTCCAACGCCTTTTTTATTTGTCGCATTTCCTCCTGGTCCCCAATTTGCGAAATTTGTGCTGCAAAATTCTCGGCATTTAATAGGTCATAATCTGCCAAAGTTTCTTTTATCTGACTTATGGATTCCTCAATTTCCTCCTTGGTTAGGAATAAATTGGAATAGCTTTCCAATTCATCACCCAATATGTCCTGCAATTCATTAAAATAAGCACGATTGGTTTTGTCAAACTCTTTGGATATGTCTGCGAAATCAACTACATGCCCAAAGCGATAATCTTTGTAGCGACGATTAACACGTGTTAAAGCCTGCAATAAGTTGTGGGACTTGATTACTCTTCCTAAATAGATTTTTTTAAGGTGTTTGGCATCAAATCCCGTTAGCAGCATATTATAAACAAACAGCATGTCGATTTTTCCTGCTTTAAAATCATCACGCCATTGTTCGAGTTCATCTTTACTGCCAGCATCATACAAGATCAATGCGGCTTTCTTAACCCGAAATTTATCTTTACGCCTAGTGAGGTATTCTGGTTCGGGTTCTGCGGCCTGTGCAAGGTTCTCCCGCAAATTACTAGCATCTGCATAGGTTTCATTAAATATTTGAAATAATGCTTCAGCTTGGTCACTGCTATCACAAATCACCATAGCCCCTATACTGGAATCACCTTTTAATTGTCTGAAGTTTTGGAAATCATTAATGATATATTCCAGCATAGGTGCCACAAACGACGGGTGGGCATAAATGAACTTCCTTTCTGCATCTCCTCTTTTGATTTCTAAATCATCGAGAATTTTCTTGAACTTTATCTTATATTCAGTTTCAATTTCTTCTCGAATAAGTTTGAGGGTATAGCCGTCTGCGATGGATTTATTGTAGTAATACTTGTGAATATAATCACCAAACAAATCCTTTGATCGCACATCACCACCAATTAGGGGCGTGCCTGTTAAACCAATTTTAATAGCATTGCGATCAGATTCTTGCAAATTGGCCAAGAAACTTCCCTCTGGATTATAACTGCGATGTACTTCATCCAGGAAATACACCCGCTGAATGTTGATGTTGTAATCAGTAGTAGTGCTTACTTCAGCATCGTCTTTAAATTTGTGAATATTAATAACCGTTATTTCCCGTTGGCCCTTATCATTATTGACAGCTACGGATTTCTTTAAATCCCTTACAAATTCATCCCGTGAATTAACTGTATGTACTTTTAAGCCCCGAGCGGTAAATTCATCACGAGCTTGTGTCAACAAATCCAAGCGATCTACAATAAAATAGAACTTGGGGATAATGTGTTGTTTCTGGAAGTAATCGGTTAAAAAATGCGTGTTGTAATAGGCCAATGCTGTTTTACCAGAGCCTTGAGTATGCCAGATAATCCCCTTTTTTATGCCAGCATCCAACTTTTCTTCAATTGCCATGGTGGCGAATAATTGGGGATAACGCATAATATGTTTTTGCAACCCAGTATGTTCTTTTACATAGGCAAAGGCATATTGTAAAATAAATTTTAGCCTGTCTTTTGACAGCATGGAGGTTAGTATCCGATTCGTAGGAGAATTATGGTTTTTATTCGTTTGATACTCAGGACTGTTTTTAACACTGATATAGTTCGTGTCCTTTAGAAGAAATTCTTCGACGGAGGTATTTAAGGGCTGTAAGGTTTGGGATAAATTAAACCCGAGTTCCTCTCTATAATAATTAAACTGAGGTTTATGATAGGATGGTGAGGCGTAATAGGCTCCTTGCCAAGGTTCAATCTCGGTATCATCGTACTCCATATTGTTGGAGAAGATCATAAATTGTGTAAGATTGACGAACTTCCTAAATTTCTTATTCTGAAAACGTCGGTTTATGCGATCACGTTCAGCAATCACACCATTTTTATTATTTGGTTTCTTTACCTCAATAAAAACCAGCGGCATCCCATTAATCAAGCAAATAACATCAGGCCGAAACTCATCCTCCCCGTTTTTGTAGGTGAGCTCAGTTACGACATGAAAATCATTGTTGTTTTCAAAATCTTCAAAGTCAACTAATCTTACTCCCGAGCGATCTGTAAGCCTATCAAAAAATGCCTTCCCCAGATCTTCATTCTCCAGGTCTAGGCTGATTTCCTGATACAAACGTCCAACCTCGATATCCGTTAGAGCGGGGTTAATTCGTTTAATGGCCGCTTTGAAAATGTCTGTGAAAATATTGGTTTCCTCATCCCATTTCGACTCCTTTAAGGACAAATAAGCATAGCCCAATTGGGTTAGATGAAGAATTGCTGGTAGTTTTACTCTGGAGTCTTCGTTAAATTTCATTTCCCAAGCATACGCATGATTTTTACCTAATATTCACAACACTTTTGACGGGTGTTAGCCGCATTTTAAAACATTAAATGTAGCGATATTTCTACTCACTAAGAAACCTAATAATCCCCAGATTCTAACTGACTTTGTCATCTTTTCTAGGGCACAGCAAAATAAAAAAGGGGCAACATTTCTGCTGCCCCCTTTCTTGCTCTAAGACCAACCGAAATATCGAAAATAAATCGCTCCCTTTTGTTGAAACCGTATTCCATTTCAATCGAATTCATATCCTTTTTAATATGATTGCATTCATTGCACTAGTTGCATATTCCAACTAGAGTCAGAAATCATACGACTATTCAGTTCCAGGTTGAACGTAATTCACTGAACAGTAAGTCCCGCCATTCAAAGCTATGATTTTGCTGTCTCTTACCAACTCAGAAAGATAGTTTTGGGCCATCCTTTTTTTAACGTCAGTCAGATTCATCACATAGTTTACAGCTTCAGTGTGCGAGTAAGTGATGTTCGGATTCTTGTCGAAGAAATTCACAATAATTTCCCTTTTGTTATCCGTCCGTCTTCTATCGCTTCTTTGAATGATTTCATCCTCATCCACGTCTGCAATATAATCTAGGCAGGTAGTTTCAGGGATCACAAATTCCTTCACGAATTCGTCATCATCACTTGCGTACCTAAAAAACACATTTTTCATGTATCGGTACTTCTTCTCTGTGCTGTTAATTCCAATTGCGAAATCAGCCTCCTGGGCAAAATGTCAAACAAAATTACATTAATGCAAAGCATAAATGCATTATATTAATTCATTAATGAAAACATAACCTCCATAAGTGTATAACTGATTTACATTCTGTACATTTGAGGTGATGGATAATAGACTTAACAGAATTAAAGAGGTTTTGGTAAGGAGGGGGATTAGTCAAAAAGACCTGGCTGCACAACTCGAAAAAAATGAGCATACAGTCTCAAACTGGTGCATCAACAAATCACAACCTCATTTAAAAGAATTATACAAGATCGCAGAGATTTTGGAAGTTAACGTTTGTGACCTATTAATTAATGACAAGAATTAAACCTAACATATCAAATCAAACACCTCTCAAAGCTGTAGATTTCTTCTGTGGTGGAGGCGGTATGAGTTATGGAATGCAAGAAGCAGGAATAAATGTTCTTGCAGGCGTTGATATTGATGGAAATTGTAAAGACACCTATGAAGCGAATATCAAGGAAGCCTCATTTATAAAAGCAGATGTATCCGATTTAAAAGAAAAAGACCTCCAAAAGCAACTCGGACTAAAAAGAAGAGATAAAAATCTTGTTTTAATTGGTTGTAGCCCTTGTCAATTTTGGAGCATAATAAATACGGATAAAACCAAATCTCAGAAGTCTAAAAATTTACTAGCTGAATTTAGGAGATTTGTTGAATACTTTCGTCCGGGATACGTAATTGTGGAAAACGTACCAGGTGTGCTTCGCAAGAAAAAAGAAAGTGGTTTGGAGGATTTTATTGTCTGGTTAGAGAATAATAAGTACCAAGTACATTTTGACGTTCACAATACAAATGACTTTGGCGTTCCTCAAAACAGAAAACGTTTTACACTTGTGGCCAATAGAACATCCAAGAACAAAATATTTCCAAAGAAAAAAAGCAATAAACTTGCAGTTAAAGATGTATTAGGTGAAAAAAATGGGTTTCCAAAAGTATCGGCAGGAAACAGGGATAAAACAGATTTCTTGCATACGACTTCAAACCTGACGGATTTAACTATTGAACGTCTTCAACATGTTAACAAAGATGGTGGCGATAGATTGGGGTTTGCGAATATTGAACATCTGCAATTAAAGTGCTTTCTTGGCAAGAATGATTCCTTCAAAGACACGTTCGGAAGAATGTGGTGGAACAAACCAGCTCCAACAATAACCACAAAATTTTTAAGCGTTTCAAACGGAAGGTTTGCTCATCCAGAAGAAAACAGAGGCATATCACTTAGAGAAGGGGCGGTGCTTCAATCTTTTCCAAAGGACTACAAGTTTAAAGGAACAAGCCAAGAGTTAATAGCACGTATAATTGGAAATGCAGTCCCCCCAAAGTATGCGGAATGTATAGGAACTTCAATAGTTGAAAATCATAAGTGAAACTAAATTTTTCAATATCACCACGTATCCTCTCACATTTGGGTGAAGACTTAATCAAAAATGAGAGTATTGCACTTTTTGAATTAATTAAGAATTCATATGATGCTTGTGCCTCTCATTGTATTGTTGACTTTACATTTCAAAATGGAAAATTGATCAAGCTCACTATAGAGGATGACGGACATGGAATGGATAAGGATATTATCGAAAACGTTTGGCTGGTTGTTGGAACAGATAATAAAAAAAAGAGTTTGAAACTCAATAGTTGTGGAAGGATTCCTCTTGGTGAAAAAGGCATTGGAAGGCTTGGTATACACAAATTGGGAAATAGAATCACGCTTGTTACAAAATCTAAGGATTCAAAAGAGGTAGAATTACAAATTGATTGGCGCAAACTGGATTCAGCAAGCTCAATTGAGGAATTCCCGATTGAATTAAGTGAACGAGACATACCTTCAATTTTTCATAATTCAACAGGACTTAAAATTATAATCAAAGACTTAAAAAACCAATGGGACAGAAGACAGCTAAGAGAAGTACATAGAAACATAACATCACTCAATAGCCCTTTTGTTGAAAATAATGACGCCTTCAATGTTTTGGCAACAGGTAATACGGATGTCTTCGAAGGATTACCGGATTTTCAAGATATTAAAAGTAATGCCCTTTATTTTGGTCATTGCAAATTACAGGGTGGAGAAATTACTGAGTTTAAGTATGAATTTAGACCGTGGAGTACACTTGAAAAAGTTGATAGAGGAAGAATTATTGAACTCAATGATCTAATAGAAGAAGATAGAATCATTAAGAAATATATCTACGAATCCAGATCATATGAAGATATTGACTTGGATGAAAGCAAAATTGGGACAATTGAGTTTGACATTATCATTTTTGATACTGATGCACAAATATTCAATTTTATTAATACTGAAAAAACTGCTTTAAAAACGTACCTAAAAGAAAATGGGGGAATAAGAGTTTACAGGGATGGAGTAAGAGTTTACAATTATGGAGAAAGAGACAACGATTGGTTGGGAATTGATTTGAAACGTGTTCACAGGGTTGGTGGTAATGTAAGTAACAACATTATTATTGGATCTGTTAAAATCGATAGAGCTTCAAGTACTGGACTAATAGAAAAAACAAATAGGGAAGGATTTATCGAAAATGAGCACTATTTCAATTTTGTTGAGGCTGTTGACTATGCTCTTTCTTTAATTGTAAGAGAGCGCAATGTGGATAAATCCCTACTTACTTCACTTTACAAAAAACACAAGGCTATCGAACCAGTTCTATCAGACTTAAATGAGGTTATGACCCTTGTTGAAGATAAAGCAGAACCTAAGGAGGTTAAAGATGAAGTATTAAAATATCTCTACAGGATAAATGACCAATACAAGGAAGTAAAAGAGGTTCTAATAAAAAGTGCAAATGCAGGTCTAAACTTAGGTGTGGTAATTCACGAGTTAGATAAGTTGATTGCAGAACTTACAGGATGTATAGAAAGGAACGAAAAAGATAAAGCAGTTAGGATTTCGCTGGCTTTGGAGAAAATTATTCGAGGTTATTCTGCTATGCTTAAAAAGTCTGATATTAGACTTAATCCATTAAGCAAAATAGTAGCCATTGCATTGGACAATTATGAGTTTAGGTTCTTAGACCATAACATCAATGTAGTTTCTAACTGGAAAGAAAATAAACTGAAAGCTTTTTTAGCAGAAGCAGAATCGATATCCGTATTAACCAATTTACTTGATAATGCCATTTATTGGCTGAGTTATGCTAGAAAGTCCGACCGATATATTTCGGTTTATATAACAGATGAAATACAAGGATATAACTCAATTATTGTTTCTGACAATGGCCCAGGATTTGGATTGCCATTTGATGTAGCAATTAAACCATTTTTGACGGGAAAACCACATAATATTGGTTCAGGATTAGGGCTTCATGTTGCCAACGAAATGATGAGTGCAATGAAAGGCAAATTGATATTAATAGCTGATCCAAATGATATTCAATTCCCTCAAATTATTAAGGAAAATAAAATCGATAAAGCAATTATTGCTCTCTGTTTTCCAAAGGAGAAAAAGACCTAAAACCCAGAGTATGTTAGAAGAGTTTTTAGACAGTGTCCTTATTGTGGACGACAATTATAAAGAAGTTGTAAGTCTTCAAAAGGTGCTAGAGGCCAAGGACATATGGGTTACTAACAGAGATGATCCAGAAACTCTCAAGGATATTGAAATACCTTTAAAAGTCAGAAAATTGCTTATTGTAGATTTGTTTCTGCGTAATGATAAAAGTCTGCAGGAAAATATTGGTGTGATTAGACAAATTCTGACAAATGTTATAGGAAATTGTGCTGGCAGTTACGGCATTTTACTCTGGACAAAGCATGATGAGCAATTCAATGAATTTGAGCAAAAGGTATTTAAGAATAACGAAAAATATACCTTACCCTTATTTGTGGTTTGTTTAGATAAAACCAAGTATCTGAGATCCGGGAATTACGAGACAATTTTTGAAGATATTGAAAAAAAGCTTCTGGAGAATAAAC
Source organism: Flavobacteriaceae bacterium D16 (assembly GCA_021295155.1). Lineage (GTDB taxonomy): Bacteria > Bacteroidota > Bacteroidia > Flavobacteriales > Flavobacteriaceae > Lentiprolixibacter. The sequence continues at coordinate 570,587 of JAJTJC010000036.1, forward strand.
CTGCCTATTTTTTCATGTGCTTAGATCAGTTGATAAAGAAAGGGAAATCAACGGCTTTACATTCATTTTATGATTTGGCTAAAGAATCCGAATTCAGAAACAACGATTTAGTCTACTTATTAAACAGAATCGGGGTAAATTACTCTGGTGCACCTACGCATGAGCCATTAAAATTGGAGACTGAAGTTATTAGAGCCTTTTGCGATATGCTTTACTATGACGTCACAAGTCAAGGAAGTAGTTCTATAGACCTTTTTGATGGGACAGTAACAGAATATAAAGGGAATCACAATTCAAAAAAGATAGCTTTTGCTAATTTGAACTCTAAACTACATCTTGATTTTGATACAGTAAAAACTGTTTTTCCAGGTAGTGTTTATCAAATTTTAGAAGAAACAGAATTGTTTGCTCTTAGTTCTGCTCCGGAAGAAGCTACTAAAATAGTAATTGAAATAACTCCGCCTTGTGATTTTGCATCAGGCCACAGGAAAAGTGCCAGACTTATTGGCGGCTTTTTAACACCTTATTCAAATGAAAAAAAGAAAAAGCTGAGTAAGTATCCAAGTTTATATACTGAACTCAGCGAATTACATATTAATGGTTTTGAGAATAGTCAATTTATGGTTTTTGATTTTCATTATCTCGGGACATTAACTGAAGATCAACTCAAAGACGAAACAAAATTTAAATGTCTGATGCGGGTTAAGAATAGTCTTTTAGCAGATATTATTCAAAAATTTTCTTCCTATTCCTCAAGATTAGGAATCCCCACAATTGATTAATGACAGATATCTTTTCTAAAAAGAAACGTTCTTCAATTATGTCTAAAATTTCGGGCAAAGAAACTAAACCTGAGATCCTAGTTCGTAAGTTTCTTTTCTCAAATGGATTTCGATATCGGAAAAATGTAAATGGGCTGTCAGGAAAGCCTGATATTGTTCTATCAAAGTACAAATCAGTAGTGTTTGTGAATGGCTGCTTTTGGCATGGACATAACTGCAAGGCGGGTAAACTTCCATCAACTAAAAAAGAATTTTGGAAAACAAAAATTGCTGATACTATAAAACGAGATCAAAAGAACTATTCAGATTTGTCTGATTTAGGCTGGAAAGTAATGGTTATATGGCAATGTGAATTGAAAAACAAGGAGTTAAAAGAAACCAGATTGTCTAATTTAATTAAAGAAATAATAGATTAAGCCAACGCTATTTGCACATTGTCATCCTCGTGCCTACATTAAAAAATCCCACCAATCAACTACCCTAAGGTCATTTAAACAAAAAATCCGATCTCTTTTCGAAGATCGGATTTCCTTTGATGTGGTCCCACCTGGGTTCATTCGCTCGGCCAATGGACCAGAGAGGAATCACTACTGCAAATAGCAACCTTCGCCTCGCTGTCGCGATTCGTGTTTTTCTATTTCCTCCGCTAAGCCCAAGCGAGCTTGGCTTGCTTTGGAAATTAAAAAACCCACGCCTTTTGGCGTGGGTTTGCTGCTTGATGTGGTCCCACCTGGGCTCGAACCAGGGACCCCCTGATTATGAGTCAGGTGCTCTAACCAACTGAGCTATAGGACCGTCTTAGGGGACTGCAATATTACTACTTATTTTACAGTACTGCAAAAACTGTAAGGGTATAAAATGACACTTGTAGATGTAGCTGAAGACCTGTGTCCGCCCCTATTGCTCAATATTATTGTACTAATAGAGATTAATAATAAGCCACTAAATTATACGAACATCAAAATAGCACATTGATATTATGGTAATAGGGATAAGTGCTGTTTAGATATCCATAAAACAAGTTGTAAAAATGTTACGGCACTTTGCTACTTTCAAAATCAGTGATTGCCGATTGTCACAATCACTAACTAAATTTATGGTAGTAATTCGCGTTCTTCTTTCCTTAAATTTTAATATGTCTAGCTTTTGTTTTTTTCATTAACTTATCGCTACCGGCAAAAGGTTATATATGGCAAATTTCAATACTGATGCAAAAAAGGAAATGGTCTATGACGCCATCGTTATCGGCTCAGGTATAAGCGGAGGCTGGGCTGCAAAGGAACTCTGCGAAAAGGGACTCAAAACCCTAGTTCTCGAGCGTGGCAGAATCGTTCAGCACGTAAAAGATTATCCGACCATGAACTTAGACCCTTGGGATACCGAGCTAAGAGGCGGACTGACTCCTGAACAAAGAAAAAAACACCAAGTTAGTATTCGTACGAATTGGGTAGGTACTGATACGGCTCATTTCTGGGCAGATGATGAGGCAAATCCTTATACGGAAGTAAAACCTTTTTTATGGCTCCGTGCCCATCAAATGGGTGGAAGATCTTTGTTGTGGGGAAAGCAAACATATCGCTGGAGCGATCTGGATTTTGAAGCAAATTCCAAAGATGGACATGGAGTAGATTGGCCCATTAGATACAAGGATATTGAACCATGGTATACCTATGTGGAGAAGTTTGCAGGTATTAGCGGAGAACCTTTAGGGCTTCCACAATTACCGGATAGCCATTTTCTACCCCCGATGGAGCTCAATTGTGTAGAAAAACATGTAAAAAGTAGAATTGAAAAGGAGTTTGACGGTAGGCATTTAATTATTGGGAGGTGTGCTCATTTAACGGTGCCACATAATGGAAGGGGGCAATGTCAATACAGGAATAGGTGTAGCAGAGGTTGCCCGTACGGAGCCTATTTCAGTAGTAACTCAGTTACGCTACCTGCGGCCCATGCAACTGGTAAATTGACAATTCGGCCATTTTCGATAGTGCAGTCAATTATTTATGATGACACTAACGACAAAGCTACTGGCGTTCGTATCATCGACGCAGAGACCAATGAAGACATTGAATATTCGGCCAAAGTGATTTTCTGCAATGCCTCAACTTTGAGTACAACACAGATTCTGTTGAATTCAAAATCAAACCGCTTTGAAAACGGATTTGGAAACGATAGTGGAGAACTTGGCCACAATCTTATGGATCATACCTATAGGGTTGGAGCTATGGGAAAAGTGGAAGGATTCGATGATAAATATTATAAGGGAAGACGGCCTAATGGAATTTATATTCCCAGATATTGGAATGTAGATGAGAAAACCAAGAACGATAAATTTCTACGTGGCTTTGGCTATCAAGGAGGAGGATATCGCGGTGGAAACGCTGCTAATAAAGAAAATTTTGGAGCCGATTTTAAAGAAAGTATCCTAAAACCTGGTCCATGGGAATTCTTCATTACAGGTTTTGCAGAGTGTTTGCCCTATCATGATAATCAAGTTAGTTTGAATACTGATGTTTTGGATAAATGGGGACAACCTACTTTAGCAATTGACGCAGAATTTAAGGAAAACGAAAGAGCGGCTAACAAGCAAATTCAAGAAGATGCGGTGGAAATGTTGCAAAAGTCGGGATTAAAGGATGTTGTCGGCTTTAACAATGAACACCCACCTGGTTATGGTGTACACGAGATGGGCACCGCTAGAATGGGTCTAGACCCAAAAACCTCCGTACTGAACGAATTTAACCAAGTTCATGCCGCGAAGAACGTTTTCGTTACCGATGGTGCTTGTATGACTTCTTCTTCTTGCGTGAATCCGTCATTGACTTATATGGCAATTACCGCGAGAGCTGCAAACCATGCAGTATCCGAATTAAAAAAAATGAACCTTTAAGTTATGCATAGAAGAAGCGCACTCAAAAAAACAGGTTTATTGGCAGGTGCTGCCGTTGCAATGCCCACAATGCTTTCATTGCTGCAATCCTGCGAGAATGAGCCAAGATTGACCTGGAAACCTGAATTCTTTACAATGGAAGAAGCCGCCACTATAGGCACGCTGGTCGAAATGATTTTACCAAGAACAGATACCCCAGGAGCTTTGGATGTAAAAGTAGATGTGTTCATTGATAAAGTAATTTCTCAAATCTATGACCTGGAAGGACAGCAAAATATGCGGGATGAAATCTCCGCCTTTAATAATCGTTGTAAGGAGAAATTCGGCACTGTCTTTGTAAGCCTTGATGAGTCTAAAAGAGTTGAGGTTTTAAAAGCCGAAGAAAAGTCATCGGGTAAATTTAATCCCAGTATTTGGGGCACCACCATTGGTGATCAAGAACCAATTGGTTTTTATCGTTCAATGAAATCAATGGCGATATGGGCCTATTTCACTTCTGAAGAAATAGGCGAACGAGTATTGAGCTACGACCCCATTCCGCGCAGCTACGAACCATGCAAACCACTCTCTGAAATTGGCAATCGTTGGAGTTTATAGTCACCGCATGGCTCCTTGTTGGCCATGGTGTTCTCCATTTATTTTCAGAAAAGTTCGTATATCTTATCCGATAATTCCTTGATTATTTTTTTCCTGCTCTGGCTGCCCTTCCACAAATACGGGTTTCGATAACTGGCCTCTATGCCATAGGTCATAAAATTCGAGACCGTTACTCCGCTGGGCCCTACCCTTTCCTCAAGGAGCTCCTGATGCTCTGCAACTTTCCTGGCTACAAATTCCAGTTGATTAATGGATAGCTCACTTTGTTTATAAAGCCACTTGATGTTGCCAAAAGGAATATCAAAAAAGTGATTCAAGATCGCATTTATGTTCTCCTTGTTCAGAGGATATATGTTGTCTTTTTTTGATGGAAACATGGTTTTGAGGTTTACAGATTGGGTTGTCCTAAAGATTTAATTCGAAGGATTTCCAGAAATAGATAGCTCGGATATGATATCCGAGCTATCTATATAACTTTTATTCCGGTGCTTCCTGGCACAACTCTACCAAAACGCCATTAGCGCTTTTGGGGTGCAGGAATGCCACCAGCTTATTGTCAGCTCCCTTTTTCGGGTTTTCGTTCAGCACAATAAAACCTTCGCCTTTCAAGCGCTCTATCTCGGCATGGATGTCTTCTACATCAAAGGCAATATGGTGGATGCCCTCTCCCCTTTTGGCCACATACTTACTTATCGGGCTGTCTTCCCGGGTGCCCTCCAGCAATTCGATCTTGTTGGGGCCGGAAGCAAAAAAGGAGGTTTTTACCCCTTCGGATGCAACCTCTTCTTCCTTATAGGGACCCTCCCCGAATAACTTGCGAAACAGTTCGTTGGAGGCTTTCAGGTCCTTTACAGCGATGCCTATATGTTCTATTTTTCTCATGTTTATCCCTAAGGTTTCGGTTGTGCGTTAACTACCCTCTAATTTACGCATTATTTGCCGTATTTTTGCCCCATGGAGACGCAACGACAGAAAAAAATAGGGGGGCTCATCCAACAGGATCTGGCCGATATTTTACAACGGGCTGCAAGCGAAGGTACGCCCGGTACCCTGATCTCGGTCTCCAAGGTTTCGGTAACCGCAGACCTCTCCATTGCTAAGGTATATGTGAGCGTTTTCCCCACAGGCAAAGCGAAGAAAATTGTAGAAGAAATTAAGGAAAGCACGCCTGCAGTCCGCCACGAACTTGCACAACGCACCAAACACCAGCTCAGGCGCACCCCGGAACTCCTCTTCTTCCTGGATGATTCCCTGGACTATATCGATAAGATAGACCAAAGCCTGAAAGAAGGGGAAAACCCCATTGAAAAGCCAGACATCCTGCCCAGGCGGAAAAAGTCCTAGCCCATGAATTTTCCGTTCTACATTGCCCGGCGTTATGTGCGCTCGAAAAGCAGCCAGAATGCGGTGAATGTCATCAATTTTATTACCTTCCTGGTAATCGTAATCGGTTCGGCAGCCTTGTTTATCGTCCTCTCCGGTTTTGCCGGATTGAAAACCTTCAGCCTCTCCTTTAGCAACACTTTCGATCCGGATCTTAAAGCGGTCCCGGCTACCGGCAAATTTTTTCAGCTTAACGCGAACACCTTCAATTCCCTGCAGGAAGTTGAGGGTGTGGCCCTCTTTTCCCAGGAAATAGAAGAACGGGTATACCTTACCCACCAGAAAAAAAGCGATGTAGCCTACATCAAAGGGGTAGATCAGGCCTATGCCACAACCACAAGGATAGACAGCACCATATACTGGGGCAACTGGGAGGTTGAAAACCAACGTACGGTGGTAGGCTTGGGGATTGCCAACCTGCTGGGGCTTGCATTGGACAATTTTCGAAGTCCCCTCGTGGTCCTTGCCCCCAAGCCAGGTGAAGGCACTTTGGGTACCCAGGGGTTTAATGCCAAGCCTTATAACGAACTCTCCCTGGTGCTGAGTGGGGTCTATGCCCTGGAGGAAAACCTGGACAAGAAGTACGTCTTTACGGACCTGCGCCTGGTGCAAGCCTTGCTCGAAAAAGACAGCACGCAGCTGTCCGGGATTAATTTCCAACTCAACCCGGATGCCAATCCGGAACAGCTTCGTACTAGCCTTCAGGCCGTCCTAGGGCCTGAGGTGCAAATCAAAACACGACGGGAACTCAACCAGACGCTCTACCGGATGCTGAATACGGAGAACCTGGCTACCTACCTCATCTTCACCCTGGTGTTGATCATCGCCCTCTTCAATGTGGTGGGCGCCATAATTATGATGATCCTGGACAAACAACAAAACTCCAGGACGCTTTATAGCCTCGGTACCACCCTGAGGGAGATTCGCAGGATTTATTTTGTCCAGGGGGTTATTGTAACCACTATGGGCGGGGTAATCGGCGTTGTGCTTGGATCCCTGCTAATAGCATCCCAATTGGCCTTTGGGTGGTTAAAGATCACTCCTTCCCTGGCTTATCCGGTGGAATACCAGCTGGTAAATGTGCTCATCGTGTTAGGAACGATTATGGTCCTGGGGCTGATCGCTTCCAAAATAGCCAGCAGGCGGGTCAATAAGAAACTGCTATCCTGATCAGGCAAACTGGTGATCACCAAACTTTTCCAGCACTTCTTCAAAGGCCGCAAAAACATCGGCCGCATCGTCACTGGTAACCATTTTTAAGCGGTATTCCTTAAAGTTCGGTATCCCTTTGAAGTAATTGGTATAGTGCCTTCGGGTCTCAAAAACCCCAAGCTTTTCGCCTTTCCAGTCGATCGCCATTTGCAGGTGTCTCCTGGCGGCTTCCACCCGCGCTTCCATGGTGGGCGGATGTAGGTGAGCGCCTGTTTTAAAGTAGTGTTTTACCTCCTTAAAGAACCAGGGATAGCCAATACTTGCCCTGCCGATCATGGCCCCATCCAGTCCGTATTCGTCGCGCATGCGCATTGCGGCTTCGGGAGAAGAAACGTCTCCATTCCCAAAGACCGGGATATGCATCCTGGAGTTATTTTTTACCTCGGCTATAGGACGCCAGTCGGCCTCGCCTTTATACATCTGGGCGCGCGTACGCCCGTGGATAGCAATAGCCTGGCAGCCAACATCCTGTAAGCGCTCTGCCACCTCAACAATACGGATGGAGTTGTGGTCCCACCCCAATCGGGTTTTCACTGTTACAGGAAGTTTGGTGTGTTCCACCATGGCCTTGGTAAGGCTCACCATCTTGTCTATGTCCTTCAGGATGCCGGCACCGGCGCCTTTACAGACCACTTTCTTTACGGGGCAGCCAAAATTGATGTCGATAATATCCGGATTAGATTGCTCCACGATCTCTACCGAACGAAGCATAGAATCCAGGTTGGCCCCAAAGATCTGTATCCCCACAGGGCGTTCCTTTTCATAAATATCCAGCTTCATGACGCTTTTGGCGGCATCACGGATCAATCCTTCCGAAGAGATAAATTCAGTGTAAACCACATCAGCTCCCTGCTCCTTGCACAGGGCACGGAAAGGGGGGTCACTCACATCCTCCATGGGCGCGAGCAACAAGGGAAAATCCGGCAAATTTATATCTCCAATCTTAGGCATCTCTATGTTCTAAGTGGCGCAAAATTAAAAATAAAGCCGGAATATGCAGGAATTTACTCGTTTTGAAGCCGTTTAAGCTCGGATTTCTGTAGTTCACGCGTAGTCCTGGAGAGGCGGTAGTTTCCGAAATTATAGGTAAACCCAAGTCGCACAAACTGGGTTTCCGGGACTGCCTTATAGGTATTGTCCTGGTTGGCATAGCGGGAAACCAGGGTGGGGTTGGCCCGGCCTAGTATATCCTCTATGGTCAGGGAAAATATAGCCCGATTGTCCCATAAGCTCTTTCTTAACCCCATATTCAGGGTTATCATTTCAGAGGTTTGGTACGAGCCTAATAAAAACCCACTCAGGTAGGTGAGGCTTGCTTCCCCGGTAAAGGATCCGTCCTCACTCAGGGTAAAGGAATTGTTCAGGTTGGTGTAGAATCCAGTGACCTTGTTGGTGTAGGTTTCAATGCTGCTTTCTTCTGCCAGCAGGGTTTCGTCCTCATAAAAAACAGAATTGTAGGCGTATAGGTGCCAGAAATCAGTTATAGAAGTTGCCAGGGTAAAATCAAATCCATAGGAAACACTTTCCTGCACATTCTGATAACTATCCCTTACTAGCTGGTTGATATTATCCTGGAAAACAAGGTTACTGATGTATCGCCCATTGTCCCTGTAGTAAACATCAAAAAAATAGGTGTTGTTGATGCTTAGGTTAAGGTTGAAATTGTTACTGAAATTTGGCACAAGCCCCGGGTTCCCCTCGCCGAATTCGTTTTCATTCAGGAAGTAGCGAAAAGGGTTGAGGTCTGCATAATTCGGGCGGTCCAGCCGCCGGCTGTAGTCTAAAGTAATGCTATTGTCCCCGCCCAGGTTGCGGGTCAGATATAAGGAAGGAAACAATTCCAGATAGCTTTGATTATTGGTTTCCAAAAGGGTTTCTGAGCGTGTTTTTATATCGGTTTGTTCTGCCCGTAATCCCATTTTGAGGGTCCACTTGTTCCATTTCCCGGTCCAACTTGCATAAGCAGCAAGTACTCGTTCCTGATAGGCAAAATTATCAGACAGGTCAATATCAAACGGAGGCTGTGTATCATTGACATCAAAGAAATCGATCCTACTCCTGGACTCGATCAGCGAAGCTTTAAAACCACTTTCAAAGCTCCCGGATTTTAAGGGGTTGTAATAATCCAGCTGTCCGGTGTAGATATCGATCCCCTGAAAGGCGTCGGTAGAGAAAGAAAAATCCCGCAGGAAGTTACCGGTAGCATCGAAATACTCACTGGAGCCTGCTTGCTGCCTGGAGAGTTCGTAATAGGTATAGTGGGCATTAGCCTTTAAAGTGGCCCCTTCCTTTTTCAGTTTGCGTTCGTAGTTCAGATCAACGGTTACGTTCAACTGGTCCTCATCCAGACGACTTTGGTTCTGCAGGGTAGAGTCCAATGCCCCGGAGGCATTTCGCATAATGGTCTCCACCTCGTTCTGTATCACCTTGTTGGGGGAATAGGTGAGGTTGGAGGTTACATTAATCAGGTCGCGTTCAGAGGGATTGTAATCCAGCATCAGGTTGGCCTGTTGTGCCTGCGATCGGGTGGTTTCCCCGAGTTCGGTATTCCATCTCGCAAACACATCATTCTGCGCATTGATAAAGTTGACCGAGGTGTTGGTGCGTTCGAACTCTTTCCTTGGGTTGATTACATAATTGGCAAAAACCCCTACTTTCTCCCCTTTGAAATAATGACTGGTTCCCAGGCTGTACTTGGGGAAGATCCCCTGGGTGAATTGGGTCCTTAGGTTTCCTTTATATCCGGGATTCACATTGGTGCTGGTCCGGATATTCAGGATAGGGCCGTCTTCTGCCTCAAAACTTGCCGGGGGATTGGGGATCACCTCAACCGAAGAAATAAGATCACCGGAAAGCGCTTTGAGGAACTCCCGGCTTTGTGCCTGGGTTAACTGTACCTTACGGTCATTGAGGTATATGGTAGCTTCTTTTCCGCGTATGTCCAGCTTATCCTGAACCATGACCAATCCGGGGACATTCCTGAGGATGTCCCAGGTTGTGCCCTCACTGATCACTGTGTTGGCCACATTTAAGATAATCCGGTCTGTCTTGCGCTCTACTGTGGGCCTTTGTCCCTTGATCACAACCTCATCCAGCCATTTCCCATTAGGTTCGAGGACTATAGCGCCTATTTTAATATTCGCGCTGATTTCCAGGGCTACAAAGCGAGATTCATAACCGAAGTACTGGGCTTGCAAATAATACAGCCCCCTGGGAATCTCCTTAAGTACAAAATATCCGTTGTCATCCGCAGAAATACCCGCTACCTGGGTGCTGTCTGAGGTTTTATAAAGAATGGCGTTAGCGTACGGAAGTGCTTTTCCCTGTGAATCCTTCACCGTACCAGACAACTGATAGGCCTGGCCCATAAGCGCAAAGGGCAACAAGCCCAAAAGGATAAGTAGGGGATATCTCACAGTTAGGTAGGTTATTCTGTAAAGCTATGAAATATATTTTCTGCCCACAACGCAAGCTCCTATTTCATAACCGTCTGATCTGCAAGCTAAAAAGGTCTTTCAAGCGCTTTTTCAGGTTTAAAAAGTGATTTTTACCTCAATGTCCTTACCGTCCCGGGTAACGACTACGGAGGTGGTATCTCCTTTTTCAAAAGCCGACAAGGCCCGCATATAACTCATCATATCGGTCACCACACTGTCTCCCATCTGGACCACTACATCTCCCTTTTGCAGACCGGCTTTCTGGGCGGGTTTGTCTTCGCTTACCCCATCAATACGCATACCCTTGCCGTCGTAGAGATAATCGGGAATCACGCCCATGGCAACCTTGAAACGGGGTACTTCTTCGCTTTCGTTCTTGGTTTTTCGGAAGCTCAGCTTGGGGTCATCATCCAATTCCCCCACCAGGTCTACAATGTATCCGGTAATTTTACGCATTCCCTCGTAGTTCAGCTTGTCTGCATCATCAGAGGGCTTATGGTAATCCTCATGCTGCCCGGTAAAAAAGTGAAGTACCGGGATGTCCTGCAGGTAAAAAGAGGTGTGGTCTGAGGGGCCTATTCCAGATTCCTTCAAAACAAGTTTAAAATCTTCATTCAGGACATTTAGGTATTGAGCCCAGACCGGCGCAGTACCGGTACCGCTGACAGACAAAGTGTTGTCTTCCCGCAAACGGCCCACCATATCCATGTTCAGCATGTAGTTCACCTTAGACAGGTCAATGGTGGCATTCTTCACAAAATAGTTAGACCCCAGCAATCCCATTTCCTCCCCGGAGAAGGATATGATCAGGTAGTTGTTTCCCTTGTACTTACTGCTCAGGGAATCGGCAACCTGAAGTAAAATGGCTACACCGCTGGCATTGTCGTCTGCGCCATTGTGAATTTGTGGTTCTTCACCCCGGTAGAGAGAGCCCTCTCCGCCCATTCCAAGGTGGTCATAATGAGCGCCTATAATTACTGTGTTTTCCGCCTGATTGTCTATATATCCGATGACATTGGTCCCCGTAATGGTGCTGTCTCCGGTGATGGTATACTGCACCTCCTTGTGTGGATCGGTCTTCGGTTTAAATGTGAAGGTCTGGAAATAGGTGCCTGCATTCCCTTTGGGCTCCAGGCCAATTTGTTCCATCCTTTTTTGCAGGTATTCTGCAGCCATGATCTCTTGAGGGGTGCCCGTTTCCCTTCCGGTCAGGGAGTCATTTGCCAGGATGGCAACGTCCTCTTCCAGGCTGACTGATACTGGTTTTTCTGATTTACAGGAAAAAAAGGTGGCAATAATTAGGGCGAGAATTATTCTATTCAACATATTTGCGGTTATTTTTGTACAAAATTACCCATCTTATGAGAATTATCCTTGTTTTATTAGGCTTATCCTTTGTGTTTAGTTGTAAATCTGAGCCCAAATCGGCCGAAAAGGAATCCAAGACAGAAGTTTCGCTTATGGCGGGCTCTGATACCCTCATCTACCCTGAGGAAAAACACTTCAAATCCATCAAACAAATCACTTTTGGGGGCAACAATGCGGAAGCCTACTGGAGTTTTGATGACAGTATGATGATCTTCCAGTCGGATTACAATAAATGGGGGGTGGAATGCGACCAGATGTTCCTGATGCAGCTTGGAGAAACTTTTCAGGATACCATGCCTCCCATGGTCAGCACGGGTATGGGGAGAACCACCTGTGCCTATTTCCTGCCAGATAATAAACACATCGTTTACGGGTCTACCCATTTAGCTGATCCCAAATGCCCTGAGGTTGTCCTTCGCAGGAATGGGAAATACTTATGGGCGGTCTACGACTCCTTTGACATTTTTGTGGCCGATCTGGACGGGAATATTACGGCGCAGCTTACAGACACCCCGGGCTACGATGCCGAAGCAACCGTATCTCCCAAAGGAGACAAGATTGTCTTCACTTCCATGCGTAGTGGCGACCTGGAATTGTACACCATGAACCTGGACGGCAGTGACGTAACCCAAATCACAGATGAACTGGGTTACGACGGAGGGGCCTTCTTTTCACCGGATGGTTCCAAGATCATCTTCCGTGCGTCCCGGCCCAAAACCGAAGAAGCAATAGCCGAATACAAGGAACTGCTTGCGGAAGGCGTGGTGCAGCCAACGGAAATGGAATTGTTTATCTGCAATGCCGATGGGAGCGATCTCAGGCAGATCACCTTTTTGGGTAATGCCAACTGGAGCCCTTTCTTCCATCCCTCAGGAGAGAAGATCCTGTTTTCCAGCAATTTTGAGTCGGAAGTTGGTTTCCCATTCAACCTGTATTTGATCGACATAGACGGCAGGAACCTGGAAAGGGTAACCTACGGCAAAACCTTCAACGCATTTCCGGTATTCTCCAATGACGGCAAGTACCTGGCTTTCTCAAGTAACCGCAATAATGGCGGCACGCGAGACACCAACTTGTTTATTGTAGAATGGCAGGAATAATAAGGAATCAAAGCCTTATCTTTGCCCTTCCATTGAAATTGCCTGAAAAAGAAAATGAAAAACATTCGCAACTTCTGCATTATCGCCCATATTGATCACGGGAAAAGTACCCTGGCAGATCGCTTGCTGGACTTTACCGGATCGGTTACGGAGCGGGAGAAGAAGGAGCAATTATTGGACAGTATGGATTTGGAGCGGGAGCGTGGCATTACCATCAAGAGCCACGCGATCCAAATGGATTACACCTACAAGGGAGAGGAGTATATACTGAACCTTATTGACACCCCGGGACATGTTGATTTTTCCTATGAAGTTTCACGCTCTATCGCTGCCTGCGAAGGAGCTTTACTCGTAGTAGATGCGGCACAAAGCATACAGGCCCAGACCATATCCAACCTCTACCTGGCCCTGGAAAACGATTTGGAAATCATCCCGGTGCTGAACAAGGTTGATCTACCTAGTGCCAATCCCGAAGAAGTCACTGACGACATCGTGGACCTTCTTGGTTGCGATCCGGAGGAGGTGATTCCTGCCAGTGCTAAAACGGGGATTGGAATCGGAGAAATTCTGGAAGCCATTATCGAGCGCATACCGGCACCGAAGGGAAATCCAGACGAACCCCTTCAAGCCCTGGTTTTTGATTCTGTCTATAATCCGTTCCGTGGGGTGGAGACCTACTTCAGGATCCTCAATGGGGAAATTACTAAAGGGCAGAAAATCAAATTTGTGGCCACTGGAAAGACCTATTTTGCAGATGAGATAGGTACCCTTAAATTACAACAGCACCCTAAAAAAAGAATCGGTACCGGAGATGTGGGCTACCTCATTACCGGAATCAAAGACGCGCGTGAAGTTAAGGTGGGGGATACGGTAACAGACGCTGACAAACCCACACAGCAGGCAATTGAAGGGTTTGAAGATGTTAAGCCTATGGTTTTTGCTGGGATCTACCCGGTAGATACCGAAGATTACGAAGAATTGCGTTCCTCCATGGAAAAGCTGCAGCTAAACGATGCCTCCCTGGTGTTTATCCCGGAAAGCAGTGCTGCCCTTGGTTTTGGATTCCGTTGTGGTTTCCTGGGCATGCTTCATATGGAGATCATACAAGAACGCTTAGAGCGAGAATTTGGAATGACCGTAATTACCACGGTTCCCAACGTAAGCTATCACGCCTATTCCACCAAAGAACCGGATGTCCCTATAATTGTGAACAATCCCTCAGACCTGCCGGACCCTTCAACAGTAGCGAGGGTGGAAGAGCCTTACATCAAGGCTACTATTATCACTAAGTCTGATTTTGTGGGTAACGTGATGTCCTTGTGTATTGAGAAACGGGGTCAGATCACCAACCAGACCTACCTGACTACAGAGCGGGTAGAGCTCAACTTTGATATGCCGCTGGCGGAGATTGTATTCGACTTTTACGATCGCCTGAAAACCGTTTCCAAGGGTTATGCTTCCTTTGACTACAGTCCTATTGGAATGCGGGTTTCGAAATTAGTTCGAGTAGACATCTTATTGAATGCCCAACACGTAGATGCCCTCTCGGCGCTGGTGCATTTTGACAATGCCTACCACATCGGTAAGAAGATGTGTGAAAAACTCAAGGAGCTTATCCCAAGGCAGCAATTTGATATTCCCATTCAGGCTGCGATCGGTTCTAAGGTCATCTCCAGAGAAACCATTAAAGCCCTTCGTAAAGATGTAACGGCCAAATGTTACGGGGGAGATATCACGCGTAAACGTAAACTGCTCGAAAAGCAAAAGAAAGGGAAGAAACGTATGCGTCAGGTAGGAAATGTGGAAATACCACAACAGGCATTTATGGCGGTACTTAAGCTAAATGATTAAGCCTGCTTAGGGCAACAATTCCTCCTCGATATCGAAAATCTTGCCCAGGTAAACCAGCTTAGATCCTTCAGAAATTGATTTGACATTGTCCTTAACGGAGGAAATAATTTCCAGTTTCCCGTCCGGATATTTTACAAATAGGGGAATAACCTCATCATCGGTCCTTGCCTTGCCCATCAATTGAGCTAATTGTTCGTTGCTTTTCAAAGGAAGTTCATGGATAGCAGGGTATTTCAATACCGCTTCGGTCATCTTTATAAAGTCATCGGTTTGAGAGAACAATCCCTCATCCGGCATTCTTTCAGGGTCGTTTAACTCTTCGGGGCTTATCAGGCGAAATGATCCATTCTCGCCAAATTCTTCACTCAGATTTTTTATTGCATATGCATTAATATCAGCGTTCCCGGTCATCGCTAATAAATAACCCACATCGTTCAATTCGATATTGTCTGTGAGGTTATCTGCAAAGATATTGGCCGTCATTGCCTCCAGGCCAAGCTTTTTAGCGTGTTCAATATTGGCGGGGTTGTTGTCGATCAGCACAACATGCCGGTTATTCGTCTTAAGGTAGTTCCCAATAAGTCGGGAAGCCTTGGAAGCCCCAACAATTAGAATCCCTTCGGAGTGTTTGAGGAATACCCCAACGGTCTTGGCAAATAGTCGGGCTGTAGTGGCATTGAGCAAGACGGTGCCAAGCACAATCATAAAAACCAGAGGGGTAATATATTCCGCTCCCGGTTCTCCTTTTGCAAGAAGTTTGGATCCAAAAAGGGAAGCAATACCTGCGGCCACAATACCCCTTGGACCAACCCAGCCGATAAACATTTTCTCATTGAGCTTTAGGGTGGATTTGCGGGTGCTGAGAAATACCCCAAGGGGTCGCACTACAAATACGATCACGGCAAATAATATGGCTGTATTCCAATTGTAAATCAGCTCCAAGTCGCTAATGTTAATGTTAGCTGCGAGAAGAATGAATAGAATGGAGATCAACAAAACGCTCAGGGATTCCTTAAAATAGAGTAATTCCTTTATGTTGGGCAGGTTGAGGTTGCCCATAACCATGCCCATAACTACTACGGCAAGTAATCCGGATTCGTGGGCAAAGATGTCAGATTCCACAAAAACGAGGAGCACTACGGAAAGGGAAACTACATTAAGTAAATAATGGGGAATAAAATTCTTTTTAATAGCAAAAGCCAGGGCGTGTGCGAAAGTAAACCCGAAAGTAGAACCAAACAGCAGGATCTTTCCGAATTCGATCATAGCGGTTTTGGTATAAGCCTGCCCTTCCCCAACACTGATGAATTCAAAAACTAGTACGGCTACCAGGGCACCGATTGGATCAATAAGGATCCCTTCCCATTTAAGCACGGCAGAGATGTCTTTTTTCAAAGGGATATTCCGAAGGATGGGCGTAATTACCGTTGGACCGGTTACAATGATCAATGCAGAGAACAAAAAGGAAATTTGCCAGGAGAGGTCAAATATATAATGGGCTGCCAAACCGGCCACAATGAAAGTTACCAGGGTGCCCACGGTAATAAGCTTGGTGATCACCGGTCCTACATTGGCAATCTCCGAACGCTTGAGGGTAAGTCCGCCTTCAAAAAGAATAATGCTAATGGCAAGGGACACAAAATAGTACAACCCATCACCGGGGAACAGCCCGTTTTTTCCATTCCAGACGGGTTCTATAATCTTAGTGCCGTCTTCGGTAAATAAGGTAGCGATAGGGCCAACCAAAAGCCCAACCAGGATAAGTGGAAGGATCGCCGGCAACTTAAAACGCCAGGCAAGCCATTGTGCGCATATTCCCAGAATGATTATCCCTGCTAATTCTAACATAATAATTGTTGTAAGGACCGATGCGGCTGTGTCTTTTTCAGACATCTCTGGCATACGAGGAGGGGAAAATAGCATTTTTATTCGAAAACAACCGGTCTGTTAATGGTTTTAGCTCAAATCTGGTCGATTGTGGTATCTTGTGCGTGATTCACTACTATGAGCTCCCTGCCCCGTCCTTTCAAAAAACTTCTGTTTGGATTTGCCTTTTCCCCTACTCTTGAGGATAACCTTCATGAGGCGACCCGGCTGGCGTATTACTTTAATGCAACACTTATTTTGTTACATGTGGGGGAGAAAACAAAAGAAAAAACGAATAGCTTGCAAAAGCTGCTGGCTAAAATAGAATTCAGTGATGTTCCTATCACCATTCGCTGGGAACAGGGTAAACCAGAACATGTTATCCTTCAAAACTGTTCCAATCTGGAGGTGGACTTATTGATTTTAGGTGCGATACAACACGAAAACCTCTATCAGTTTTATGTAGGTACCCTGGCGCGCAAACTCACCAGAAAGGTTGGTTGTTCGGTGCTTTTGCTTATCAAACCATCCGTAGTTCGTGTTCGCTGTCAGCACATCGTAGTAAACGGTCTGGATGCTCCTGAAACGCCGGTAGCTATTACGGATGCTTTCTATATGGCATATGCCCTTGGAGCCCAGCAAATTACTATCGTTGAGGAGATAAGGCCAGAGGAAGTTCAGGTAACTGTTGAGGATGATCAAAGCCTTAAAAAGGCCACCCGGATGAAGGCAGAATTAAAATCCCGGGAAGACCTTCGGGTTAGCCAAATACTTGGTGAGATACCGGCCATATTACGAACAGGGGTTCGTGTAAAAATGCAAAGTATTTTTGGAAAACGGGGCTACTCCATCGGTCATTATGCAGAAGTAGTCCGGGCAGATCTATTGGTTATGAATGCGCCACATGAGCCCACTATATGGGACCGCATATTTCCACATGATATCGAGTATATCCTTTCCGACCTGCCAACGGACCTTTTAATTGTACGGAAGCAATTTTGAGCAGTTCGTCAAAACATAAACGGCCTTTTGTGAAAAACCTTCCTAAGAATATTTTTTCTGGTTTTGTAGTATCTCTCATTGCTCTGCCTCTGGGCCTGGGCCTGGCGCTGGCGAGTGAAGCACCCCCTATTTCAGGGGTAATCGCGGCTATTGCTGGCGGCGTAATGGTTGCTATTCTTGGCGGGTCTAACGTAACTATTGCAGGGCCTGGAAACGGCCTGGTAATTGTACTGCTTGGGGCCATTACTACCCTTGGGGCAGGAGATTTTTACCAGGGATATCTGTACACCTTGGCGGCCATTATCCTATCCGGTGTTCTGCTGTTGCTCCTTGGCTTCCTTAAAATGGGACAGCTTGCAGACTTTTTTCCTGCGACCGCTATACAAGGTATGCTGGCGGCTATTGGACTTGGAATACTGGCGAAGCAATTTCATGTGATGATCGGAAACAATGATGCCGGTGGAAGCATCATGGAGCTGCTCCTTAAAATTCCAGAAGGCCTGTGGGCCCTTTTCAACGAACCAAACCCGGAGTCACTTTTTGCCGCGGGAATCGGTTTCATGAGTTTGATCATTCTGATGTTTTATGCCAGGGTCCGGAATACAATTGTTCAGTCGGTGCCAGCTCCTATGTGGATCCTCATCCTTACCATTGCCTTGAGCTATGGATATACGGCGGTTCAGGTTGCCTATCCCTTAGGTGATCTCTTCCTGATTTCCCTTCCGGACAACATAATTGATAGCTGGGCCATGCCAGACTTTGGTGCCTGGCAGAAAGAGGAGTTCCTACTTGCGGTTATCGCTATTACCCTGATTGCAAGTATTGAATCCCTGCTCAGCATCAAAGCCATTGACAAACTCGATCCCCTCAGCAGGAGGTCTAATGTAAATAAAGACCTCAAAGCCCTTGGATTGGCAACAATTTTCAGCGGAATACTGGGGGGGTTAAACGTGGTAACGGTAATTGCCCGGAGTTCGGTAAACGTGAATAACGGGGCTACAAACCGCTCCTCCAATTTTTTTCATGCCCTTTTTCTTGTCCTGTTTATCCTGTTGTTTCAGGCGCAGTTAAAGCGCATCCCTCTGGCGGCTTTGGCTGCTATTCTGGTGTATACCGGATACAAGCTCGCCACACCCGACTTATTCAGGCGTATCGCCCAGGTAGGGAAAGAACAGCTGGTAATTTTCCTGGCCACCTTACTCACAACCCTGTTGACCAATCTGATTACGGGTATTGCATTCGGAATTCTGATAACCTTTATGATACACATTATCATTAACAGGAACCTGGGACTATTCCTCAACCACCTTAGCAAACCAAATATCCTGGTTTATCAGGAAGCAGATACAGGCAATTATTATGTAAGTATTAAACACTTTTGCAGTTTCCTTAATTTTTACAAGCTCAAAAATAAGCTCGATGCCATTCCGGAACATGAAGAAGTGGTGTTAGACTTCTCTATGTGCAGGTTTGTAGACCATACCGCTATGGAGGGGCTGGAACACTACACTGGAGCCTTTCAAAAAAAGGGTGGGCATGTGGAAATTATTGGGCTGGACATTCACGAAGCCGATTCGGTGCACCCTTTTGCCATTCGTAAAATTCTACCGCTTGCCGCCCTAAAACCTATTGAAAAGTATTTTACCAAGAGGCAACAAGGTCTTGAGACTGTGGCCCTTGACTATCATTGGGAATACCTTCCGGAACACAATGAGGATATAGATTATCTGCAGGATTTTGTGTTCTTTCGGTCCAAAGAAATCAGCTACTCCTACAATCACCTGGTCGGAGAAGCTAAGCACTGCAAAGTATTGGATATCGAGTTTGCAGAAGGTAAGCTCATTGCGAAAGAAGTGGTCAAGACTTCAGCCATGTACCTGGAATTAGAACAAGAGCTCCCTGTTTTCACCCTGGACAAAGAAGGCTTGTTACAGTGGTTATATGGCCTCGCGGGATTTGCTGATATCGAAATTTCTAATCATCCCGATTTCAACCGACGTTTTTATCTGCTAGGTGAGAACTCAGAGGCTATTAAAGCGCTCTTTGCGGATGAACTCGTGCTTTTTTTAGAAAGTCATCCTTATTACCATATAGAATCAAACGGAAAAGGCCTGTTAATCATGAAGAAAGACCGGATTCTTGGAGTTCAGGAAATTAAGAGGATGATCTACTTTGGACTGCAATTAAGACAGTTTTTGTTCGCATCAGAGGGAGATGGAATTCCTAAAAATACCTAAACAATACCTGCGTTCCCGTGACCTTTTATTATTTTGCGACGATTTGAAGCTGAGCGTGTGAAATTATACGTTGTAGAATGTGGAAATTTTAAGCTGGATGGAGGGGCCATGTTTGGTGTGGTTCCCAAAACCCTGTGGAGTCGTACCAATCCCGCGGACGCCAACAACCTGATTGATATGGCTGCGCGTTGCCTCCTTATTGAAGAGGGCAATCGACTGATCCTTATCGATAATGGTATGGGCGACAAACAGTCGGAAAAGTTTTTTGGCTATTATTACCTCTGGGGTGATCATTCCCTTGATAAATCCCTGGCATCCCATGGGTTTCACCGGGACGACATCACAGATGTATTCTTAACCCATTTGCATTTTGACCATTGCGGGGGTAGCATCCGATGGAATAAAGAACGCAACGGCTATGAGCCAGCATTTAAAAACGCAGTGTACTGGAGCAATGAAGCTCATTGGAACTGGGCGGTCTATCCCAACCCGAGGGAGAAAGCTTCATTTTTAAAAGAAAACATCCTCCCCATTCAGGAAAGTGGCCAGCTGCAGTTCATTGAATCCAATGGCAAATCCTATCTCGAAGAATCGCCGCTTGGTTTCGGAATCCTGATGGTAGACGGACATACAGAAAAACAGATGATCCCGCATCTGACCTATCAGGGAAAAACCCTGGTGTTTATGGCAGATTTGTTGCCCACTACTGGGCACATTCCTTTACCCTATGTTATGGGTTACGATACGCGCCCATTGTTAACCCTGGGTGAAAAAAAGGAGTTTTTAGATAAGGCTGTGGACAATGACTATTTCCTGTTCCTGGAGCATGATGCGGTAAACGAAATTTGCACCTTGAAAAATACAGAAAAGGGGGTGCGACTTAATAAGACATATCGATTTGATGAACTATTTTCCTAAACTGATTTTACTGCTGATATTGTGCTTGCTTGGGTCCTGCAAAACAGACTCCCAAAAGAGCTGGGATTTTACCGATGAACACGTCTTTACCCCTGGCATTGAAGGGCCGGCCGTTAATAGTAAGGGCGAGTTGTTTGCCGTTAACTTTGAGAGGGAGGGCACCATTGGTATTGTCGATGAGAACGGGAAAGGCAGGGTGTTTTTAGAACTTCCGGAGGGAAGTATAGGAAATGGCATACGCTTTGATTCTAATGGAAATATGTTTATCGCCGATTATATGGCCCATAGGGTGTATCGTGTGCCCGCAGGATCCAATATCCCGGAGATATGGGTAGAACAACCCAATATGAATCAGCCCAACGATTTAACTATAGGCAAAGCGGGACAGATATATCTTTCTGACCCCAATTGGAGCGAAAGCACGGGTAAACTATGGATGGTTGATCCACAAAGAAATGTTGTGCTTTTGGAGGACCAGATGGGAACTACCAATGGTATTGAGGTAAACCCCGAAGGAACTATTTTGTATGTAAATGAATCCATACAGCGCAAGGTCTGGAAATACGATATTCTCCCGGGAGGGCGTATTGACAATAAGCAACTTTTCATTGCGTTTAAAGACTTTGGGATGGATGGAATGCGCTGCGACGAAAAGGGAAATTTATACATAACCCGCTTTGAAAAGGGGACCGTCGTTATTGTTTCCCCGGAAGGCAAAATTCTGGATGAAATAGAATTGAAAGGGAAGAAACCCTCTAACATCACTTTTGGTGGTAAAGAGGGGAAAACTTGTTATGTAACCATGGCAGATCGCGGTGGCGTTGAAGCTTTTCATGCCCTGCATCCAGGAAAATAAAAATGAGACTAATTAAAATTATATATATGATAACGAGAAGTGGAAAAGGCATTTCGGGTATGATCGCTGGGGCTATCCTACTGATGGGATGTGGAGCAACCCAATTGGTTTCTACGCCAATTGAAAACATAGACCGTATGCCCCTGAAAGTTGCTGAACTGACGGAAGAAGAAAAGAAAAACTGGGGTCATGCCGACCTGATTACCGATACCATACCTGGAATGAGTGTGGACAAGGCATACGAGGAAATAATTGGAAACAAGAAGGGAAAAACGGTAATCGTTGCCGTGCTTGATTCCGGCATGGATCTCAAGCATGAAGACCTGGACGACGTTCTGTGGACCAATAGCGGCGAAAAACCGGGCAATGGTAAAGATGATGATGGTAACGGCTACATAGATGATGTCCATGGATACAATTTTCTGGGTACTTCCTATAATGAGCAGTTAGAATATGCCCGCATTTTACGTCTGGGTATTGGTGACGCGGAATATCAAGCCAGGGCAAAAGCTAAGCTGGATTCTGAGTACCCGGAAATGGTTCAAAACAAGCAGCGTTATGAACAAATCCTTCAGGTTGTTAAAAGCTCAGATGAAGCCATTAAAAAACACCTCGGTAAAGATAGTTATACCAAGAAAGAGGTGAGTGCCATAAAAACGGAAGATCAAACCCTGGCACAACAGGTATCTGTAATTCAGCAAATGTATGCCTACGCGCCAAGTATCCCGGAAGTGATTGAGGAGCTGAGTGAAGGCATTACCTATTTTTCTGATCAGGTAAACTACAACCTGAACGTGGAATTCGACGGGCGTAAAGACGTGGGTGACAATCCCTATGACTTAAATGATGTTGGATACGGAAATGGCAACCCTATGAGCGCTGCTCCCGGTGAGGACCATGGCACCCATGTGGCGGGTATTATTGCCGCAGAACGCAACAATGGTTTGGGTGTTAACGGAGTGGCCAATAATGTGAAAATAATGAGTGTTCGGGCTGTGCCCAATGGGGATGAATACGATAAAGATATCGCCCTGGGTATACGCTATGCGGTAGACAACGGTGCGAAAATCATCAATTGCAGTTTTGGGAAGTCCTTCTCCCCAAACCCTGAATGGGTATATGACGCCCTTAAGTATGCGGCTTCCAAGGATGTGCTTATTGTGCATGCCGCCGGGAATGATGGCCTTGATCTGGATTCCCCGGAAAACCCAAATTATCCAAATGACCAGATTGGTACAGATTCTGAAATGGTAAATAATGTAATTACCGTAGGATCATTGGATAACACCTATGGTTCGGAGATGGTTTCCGGTTTCTCAAACTATGGAAAAAGCAATGTGGATGTTTTTGCCCCAGGTGGTGGAATCTACTCCACTATGCCCGGAAATACGTATGAGTTTCAGGGTGGTACTTCAATGGCGGCCCCGGGAGTTAGCGGTATTGCAGCACTGATACGCTCTCAGTATCCAAAGCTTACAGCTCCGGAAGTCAAGCAGATTTTGATAAATTCAGGGCTCACGACCTCAGCCTCAGTAATTATTGCTGGAGATTCTGACAAGAATATGCCTTTTAACGATATCAGCAAGTCAGGAAAAATGGTAAATGCCTTTAATGCGCTGATCATGGCCAATAAAGTAGCACAAGGAAAAATTAAGATCTCAAAATGATACCAAACAAGATAAAGTTGTTGTTCTTTTTCTGTATAGCAGGAACCTTTTTGCTCCAGGCACAACAGCAAAACGGATATTGGCAACAGCGGGTAGATTACCAGATGGATGTAACGGTAGATGTTGAAGATTTCACGTTTACCGGCTCCCAGAAACTTACCTATACCAACAATTCCCCTGAAACCCTCAAAAGGGTATTTTACCACATGTATTTCAATGCTTTCCAGCCAGGGAGTGAAATGGACATGAGGCTTCAGCAGATTGACGATCCGGACCGCAGAATGGCTACTGATGGAAAGAGCAGGATTGCGGACTTGAAACCGAATGAAATCGGATACCTGCGTGCCACCTCACTGATGCAAGACGGGAAAGCAGTATCATATCAACTGGAGGGCACCATACTGGAAGTCGAGTTAGCCGAGCCTATTCCTCCTGGAGGGAATGCGGTTTTAGATATGGTGTTCGAAGGGCAGGTACCGGTACAAATCAGGCGTTCTGGTCGGAACAGCTGGGAAGGTGTAGCACTGTCCATGAGTCAGTGGTACCCAAAGATGGCAGAATACGATTTTGAAGGTTGGCATGCCCACCCGTATATCGCGAGGGAATTCCATGGGGTTTGGGGCGATTTTGATGTAAAGCTTACCCTGGATAAACGCTACGTGGTAGGAGGTACAGGTTACCTGCAGAACCCCCAGGAAATAGGGCATGGTTATGAGGCACCCGGCACTAAGGTGCCAAGGGTAAAAGGCAAGACCTTAACCTGGCATTTCAAAGCACCCAATGTGCATGATTTTATGTGGGCTGCAGACCCGGATTATATCCATGATTCCCTCGAAATGGAAAATGGTACCGTGCTGCATTTCTTTTATAAGAACAAGGAAGAAATTATTGACAACTGGAAAAAGCTTCAGCCCAAAACAGCCGAAGCCATGGCCTTTTTTAATAAAAATGTAGGACCTTACCCCTATAAGCAATATTCGGTGGTACAAGGGGGAGATGGTGGTATGGAATATGCGATGAGCACACTGATTACGGGAGAGCGTAACATTAATAGCCTCATTGGCGTTACCGTGCATGAGCTGGCACATTCCTGGTTTCAGCACGTGCTGGCCACTAATGAGTCTAAACATGCCTGGATGGACGAAGGTTTTACTTCATTTATCTCCAGCCTTTGTATGAGCGCTATAACTGATCAACAAAGCGAAAACCCTTTTACGCGTTCCTATAATGGATATTACAACCTGGTTGAGTCTGGTAAAGAGCAGCCACAAACAACACATTCTGATCGCTATGAATTCAATTCCGCTTACGGAGCTTCAGCCTACAGTAAGGGGGCTGTTTTTTTGGCACAGCTTGGATATATTATTGGTCAGGACAAGCTGATGCAAACTTTAAGGGAATACTACAGGCGCTATCAATTTAAACATCCAACCCCAAATGATTTTATCCGTACAGCTGAAAAGCTATCAGGCGTCCATTTGGGCTGGTATTTGATGGACTGGACTCAAACCACCAATACCATTGATTATGGAATTGCTGAGGTTGTCGGCGATGAAGAATCAACAAAGATAACCCTGGAGCGTATTGGTCTTATGCCCATGCCCCAAGATGTACTGGTGGTTTATGAAGACGGTAGCAGGGAAACCTTCTACAGCCCATTGCGTATGATGCGGGGTGAAAAGGGGAATCCATATCCGGCTATTTCCAGGTATGTTTTACCAGACTGGCCCTGGGCGATGCCCACATATACGTTTTCGGTAAACAAGCCTATTAGTAGTATTCGGGCTATTCTGTTAGACCCTTCCCAATTAATGGCAGATATTAACCCTGAGAACAATCTTTGGCAGCGTCCTTAACCCGGGCTTTATCAGGGTTCATCTGTACCAGCTGGTTTTCTCATACATGCTGTTCTTAGCGGCGCGTTCGCGGTTATACAGCATCATATGTGTGCTGTCAACTACACGTTCCCGGTAGCCAAGTAAGTGAAAGAACGGTTTGCTGAAAAAGCGCGCTACCTTCAGGTTAACCATTAGCGATTCTGATTTTTCCGAAATCCGATTGACTCCTGGTAGCAGGGTAAGGAAATTGTCGAAGCGAATATGCCTTAGGAAAGCCGAGAGGCGCAATGCCAATTTTGGAATTTTCCTGATAAGGAAAAATCCTTCCTCCCCCTGGTCCTGGTATAAAGGCATAAAGAGTATGGTGTCTTTTTCTGCGCTGATTACCTCGCCATTATGACGTGCAAACTTTGTTCCCTTATCCAGGTGCTCAAAGCTCTGCGCTCCTAATATCATCTCAAATTTATCCTGAGCAGTAATTTTATGCCGGTGTATCACTTCATAAAAGTTGCGATTCCCCTGGGCAGAAGACCGGAGTTGTTCACAAAATGTTTTTTTGTCCACCTCTTGATTTGGATCCATAGCCCCAGTGATCATCATGGTGAGCCAGGTAAACGCTATGCTGTTCGCCACTGATTCTTCTTCAAAATGCTGCCCGGATTCAAAGCCTATGGTTACATACCCCTTTTCATTTATATAACTAAGCAAGGGACCTTCAAGGTATTCCTCTATCCCTAAAATAACCGGCACCGGGAACAATCTGGCGAACTTCCTGTTGATCATGGCGTCATTAATGGTAATAAAGGGTAATGTCTGGCTAGAAGTGGTATGAAAATCAATAAAGTAATAAGGAGGGGGTTTAGATTCCAGGATCTTTTTCAGCAGGCCATATATCTGTGCCAACTCCCTTTCTTCATCGTGGCGTTCTTCCTGGTTCTTACTTTGGATTCCATTGATCCCTTTCTGGGTCCACATCCGGTTTAAATCTGAATACAGGAATCGTTTTTGTTCCTGAAGTGCAGGAATATTGCCCCGTATCCCATAAACCGTTCCACGGATTTCTATATCGAGTTTCTCCACTTCCGAAAAAACGTGTTCCAGGGCCTGCACGCCTGAACGTTCATTTCCGTGGATCCCACCAAAAAAAAGAACCGTTGGACCCGATTCTTTCCCTTGCAGTTTCCCAATTATACGGGAGGTATCTGCTTCAATTTCTTTTACAGGGCTGTTAGACATGAATTAGATATCATTGGATGTAATAATTCCCACCAATTTGGCTCCATTAACCACCGGCAGGCAATTGATCTTGTTTTTTTCCATTAATGACTTGGCTTCATCCAGAGGGGTGTCTGCCGTAACCGTGATCAAATCCGTTTTCATCATGGACCGGATACTTTTTTTGACTTCTTCCGGCTTATCCAAATAGTACTTAACATCTGTCCAGGTGAGCAATCCTGCTAATTCGAGGTTATTGTCTAAAATTGGGGTATGGTGGATGTTTTTCCATTCCATCATTTTCAATACCAACTGAGCGCTATCATTTTCCTGAGCAGATAGAATTTTCGTTGTCATGAAGTCTCTAACTACCCTTAATTCTTCGGGCACCTCATATTCGTCACCTCGAGGCAACTGCCAGGCATCTACCGTATATTTCTTCTCCTTGCGCTGGTACATGGTAGCCACGAGTATTTTCAAGGCGTCCGGAACAGTATGCTGTTTTACCAGTTTCCGATATGCTTCCACCATCCACCTGGATCCGTTATTAGACCTTATCCTTTTTTCTATGATAGAGAGATATCGCTCTGCATCCCTGGGCGCAACCCCCATGCTGTACAGCCCTCTGAAAGCCATAGGCAGCAAGTGGTCCAGAAGTAAGTCGTGGCTGCTTATCAATTCCCCGTTCCAGTGAAATTGTGCAGCCATACCATATCGGGCGGCATTGAAAAAATTACTTTTAACATCCTTGAAATCCATTACTTTATGTACTTCTTCAAACTCTTTGGGTCTTCCCTGCATTAGCCCAACCCAAAGCATCATGTTGGCAATTTCATCGGTAGGTGTGGGGCCGGAAGGAAGGTAGCGGTTTTCTATCCTCAAATGTGGTTTTCCATCAGAAACCCCATAACAAACACGATTCCACTTATATGTGGTTCCGTTGTGTAGTTGCAAGGCTCTAAGTTTGGGCGTAATGCCGGCTTCCAGTTCGGAAAGACTGTCAGACTCAAATGCTGTGGTCACCAAACTCCTGAATTGGATTATGGCATCTTTAAAAAAGTCTGCGGCAGAACAGCAAATCCAGTCCATTCCAAAACTCACCCTAGACTCCTTCTCATTAAGTATAAAGGTGCTGGCCCGGGTATCTACACTTTGGGTAAATAAAGCAATCCGAGTTTCCTCCCACAGTTCCTTCCCAAGGAGCAATGGAGAGTTCGTACATATGGATAGCACAGGGCCCGCTATGGCCTGTGCCCAGTTATAGGAGTTTGCAAAATCATCCGGGTCAATTTGCAAATGACACTGGAAGCTTGTATTGCAGCCTTCGTATAAAATAGTGTCGTGGTGCAGGTTTACCTCATCCACCCCTTTGATATGCAGTTCGATGTCTTCCTTGCGTATTGATTTAATCGCGTCATTTAACACCCGGTATCGAACCAAAGGCGTCATATAATCTAAGCCTAAAAAAGGGGTGTCTATGGTGGGTAATATTCCGGTGAGGATTATTTTATTTCCAACTTTTTCAGCCGCTTCCTTTGCTTTCAAAAGCAAATCATTCAATTGTGCGTGTAGTTCTGAAAAGCAGTTGCCCTCAAGGACATAGGGCTCCATATTTATTTCCAGGTTGTAACGGGTAAGTTCGTTGGTAAAGTGGGGGTCATTTAATTCTTTGAGAACGTCATCGGCTTTGTTAGAAGGATTCCAGCTTTCATCTACCAGACAAAATTCCTGTTCGGCACCAATCCGGATAGGGCTTTTTTCAAACTTACCGGTTTTCAGCATCAGATCCAGGGCTTCAATGTCGCCCACCAACTGATCAATATATTCAATTTTGTCCGCTGCGTCGGAAAGCTTCTTAACATTCATTTCGCCCATAAATCGCCGTATTTAATGCAAATAATTAGAAATATAGTCGAATGCAAGGTAAAATCCTATTCCGGTTATAAATATGATAATTGTCAGGCCAGGCAGCGGTCAAATAATTTATACTTTTGAACACTATGGCTTTCTCGTTTCCCAAAAAAGAAAGGCTCAAGAGTAAAAAATTATTTGAGCAGGTGTTTCAGGATGGTAAATCCTTGAAGCAATACCCCTTGAAGCTTATTTACCTGGAGACTGAACTTACGGAAGATGTAAAATGCCAGGCAGGCATGGCTGTACCCAAGAGAAGAATCCGACAGGCTGTTAAACGAAACCGAATTAAGCGGCTAATGCGGGAAGCTTATCGCTTGAATAAAGAGCCCATATTTAACAAGATGCAGGGAAGCTATGCTTTGCTATTTTTATATCTTGGAAAAGAAAGCCCGGAATATTCGAAAGTTGAGGGATCAATGAAGACTTTGTTGTTGCGTTTTTTAAATGATATACAAGATGAGAGTAAAGATCAGTAGGCGTATTGCAGTACCTGTATTGGCTATTATGCTGGTGGTAGTAGGAAGTAGTTTTAAATCTGACTATTTCGAGATTGCCAAACAAATTGAAATATTCACCACCCTGTTCAAAGAATTGAATATGAACTATGTGGATGACACCAACCCGGGT
Organism: Flavobacteriaceae bacterium D16; assembly: GCA_021295155.1. Lineage (GTDB taxonomy): Bacteria > Bacteroidota > Bacteroidia > Flavobacteriales > Flavobacteriaceae > Lentiprolixibacter. Next base: position 599,347 of record JAJTJC010000036.1, read on the forward strand.
GCTTTGATGGATACAGCCATTAAAAACATGTTGGATGACCTTGACCCCTATACCCGATTTCTAAATGAACAGGATGTGGAAGCCTATAAAATCAACAATTCCGGGGAATATTCAGGAATTGGGGCAATGGTTCGTTCCTATGAAAACAAATTGCTCATCATAGAACCCTACGAGGGGTATGCTGCGGACAAAGCCGGGCTCAAGGCCGGGGATGAAATCACGAACATAGGGGGAATTGCCGTATCCGATTTTAAAGACGATGCTACTGAATTACTTAAGGGGGCTAACAACACCACCGTTGAGGTTACCTTTAAAAGGCAGGGTAAAACACAGCAAACCACCGTTACCCGCGAGGCCATTGAGATTGATGCCGTGCCGTTTTACAGAATGGCCTCAGATAAGACCGGTTATATTGTCCTGTCTCGTTTCAATGCCAAGGCAAGTGAACAAACGAAAAGCGCCCTGCTGGAACTGAAAAATCAGGGCATGGAAAGACTTATTCTGGACCTCCGTGGCAACCCAGGTGGTCTGCTTAGCGAAGCTATTAAGGTTACCAATCTTTTTGTGCCCAAAGGAGAGCTCATAGTCACCACTAAATCTAAAGTCAAAAAATTCAATAGGGAGTATAGAACGAAGAACAAGCCTGTAGATACAGAAATCCCTTTGGTTGTGCTGGTTGATGGTGGTAGTGCTTCTGCCAGTGAAATTGTTTCAGGCGGACTGCAAGATCTCGATCGGGCAGTAATTATCGGAGCGCGCAGTTTTGGTAAAGGGCTGGTGCAAAGGCCGCTGAAACTTACCTATGGAACCCAGCTTAAAGTAACCATCTCCAGGTATTATACCCCTTCTGGCAGATGTATCCAGTCGCTTGATTACTGGAATCGCGACGAGCAGGGAAAAGCAAGCCGGAATACTGAGTTCAGAGACTTTGCCACCCGAAATGGTAGAAAAGTACAGGACGGAGGCGGTGTTATGCCCGATATTGAAATCCCTGAATTAAAAAGCAATGTTCTTACAAAAGCTTTGCTTAATAATAACCTCGTATTTGATTATGCAACAGCATTTTATTATCAGAATTCCGTAGATACCCCGGATTCTTTTAGCTTTTCCAGTGCAGATTTTGAAGCCTTTAAAAAACATGTTGAGGAAAGTGATTTTAACTTTGAAACGAAAACGGAAAAAGCCCTGAGAGAGGCTATTGAAGATGAGGATGCGGCCCTTTTGGGTGATGAAATGGCCAATCGTTATCAGGAACTGATTCAGCAGATAAAACTTGAAAAGATCCGCGCTATTGACCGATACCAAAAGGAGATCAGGAAAAGCCTGGAAGATGAAATAATCAAACGATATTTTTACCGTGATGGTTTATACGAGTATTATCTGAAGCATGATGTGGCGATTACTGAGGCGATTACCGTTTTGAAAGACGCCCAGGCCTATGCTTCCATTCTGAAATAAACTGTTTTGAGTTTTTCCTTAAACCACATCTATCTATCAGGTTTATTTAGAGGGGTTGTCTGGCACATCTCCCTGATACTGTGTATTTCCTTAAGCTTAGGCTCATGTGGAAACAATTCCCCGAAAAGTAGTACGCCGGTCCAGGCTGAGCTGCCTGCGCAACCTTTTTTGGTGGTTTTAGGATCCGTCCAGGATGCCGGACTTCCCCAGCTGGGGTGTCAGAAAGCTTGCTGCAGGAAATATGATGGTGTCAAAGATCCCAACAAGAATGTAGTTGCGTTGGGTCTTATTGATCCTGTTGCCCGGAAAAGCTTCCTTTTTGAGGCTACGCCCGACATCATCCGGCAACTGGAGATTATGAACAAATACATTTCCTCTGCTGATTACACAACACCAGATGGTGTTTTCCTTACCCATGCACATATGGGTCATTACACCGGACTAATGCAACTTGGAAGAGAGGCGAACAATGCTAAAAATGTAGCTGTTTTTGCGATGCCGAGAATGGCTGCTTTTCTGAGTCATAATGGTCCCTGGGATCAATTAGTTTCGCTTGGAAATATTTCATTGAATCTATTGCAACAAGGTTCCGGGCTGAGCCTAAACGATCAATTAACAATAACGCCACTTGTCGTTCCCCATCGTGATGAATATTCTGAAACCGTTGGATTTATAATCAGCGGTCCTAACAAAAAGGCTTTGTTTATACCCGATATTGACAAATGGCACTTATGGAAAATGGATGTAAATCTGCTTATCAGCCAGGTAGACTACGCCTTTCTTGATGCTACCTTTTATGATGAAAATGAAATCAAAAACAGGGATATGAGTGAAATTCCACATCCCTTTGTCATAGAGAGTATGGATCGCTTTAGCAAACTGCCTAAAAAAGACAAAGCAAAGGTGCATTTCATTCATTTTAACCACACCAATCCGCTATTGGATCCGTTGAGTCCGGCCTATCAAAAGGTACTTGATGAAGGATACCGAATTGCTGAAACCCACCAAATATTTCCTTTGTAATGCAAGCCGAAACAAAGCATCTGCTTGAAGGAGTGTTGGGTGCGCCCATAAAATCGCTCAGGTCTGTTTCTGGCGGTGATATTGCAAGAGCCTACCTTATTGAAACATCCTCGAATAGGCTATTCTGTAAAATGATGCCGGGTAAAAAAGGGCTGGAAATGCTTCGTGCTGAGCTGGAAGGGCTCGAGCAAATACGGGAAACTGGCTCAATCAAGGCTCCCCGGGTTTATTTCTGCGAACGCCTGGGGGAGCAGGCTTGCCTCGGAATGGAATATGTTGAATCCAAAAACCCCTCTTCGGAGGAAATGCGAAGGCTGGGAGAGCAACTTGCCCAGATGCATCAAAGCACATCAAGTTTATTTGGGTATTCGTCTGACAACTTTATTGGAAGCCTGCCACAGTCTAACAAGCAACATTCCTCCTGGGTTTCCTTCTACGTTAAGCAGCGCTTGCTTCCTCAGTTTCAGATGGCCCTTTCCCAAAACCTGATGCATACTGATGAAATTCCCAATATAGAGCGCATGGTAGCTGCCCTGTCTCCTTTCTTAAAAGAGGTGTCGCCTGCCCTGCTACATGGAGACCTCTGGAGTGGTAATTACCTCATCTCCAATTCAGGAGAGCCTTATTTAATTGATCCGGCTGTTTATTATGGCGATCCTGTTGTGGATCTGGCCATGAGCCGACTTTTTGGGGGGTTTGGGGCCCACTTTTACCAGGCTTATGATGCAACCGCCGAGCTTATTGAGCGTGAGGAAGATAAGATACAGTTGTATCAGCTGTATTATCTTTTGGTGCACCTGAATCTTTTCGGGGGTTCTTATTATGGGGGTGTAAAGCGCATAATGGATACGTACTTTTAAGGTGGTCCTCGCGGCTGGAAAGTTTTAGATTAATCCGCTAACTTAAAAGCTATGGAAAAAATGCAAGTACTGGTAGTGGGCTGGTTTCGCACTGGTGACATTGCAGTGTGGGACAAAGATTCTTATAAAATATTAGGGCGTAATAATGTGGATATCATCAAATCCGGAGGCGATAAAATCTCAGGTTAATTCTTTTTCGTAAAGAACTCCCCAGAAATGTGATGGGTAAGGTAAAAATTGTTTACCGCTGCCTGATGAGCGATCTAAGTTGTTTTTTCCATCAGAATATGTGGAATACCATCCTCCAGATACTCCGCCCCTACCGCCTGAAAACCCAGGTCTGTATAGAACTTTTTCAGATAGGTTTGCGCAGATAGGCTAATTTCAGCCGTGTTGAACCTTTCTTTAGCTGTATCTATCGCTGCTTTCATAAGCTCTACACCTAAAGCCCTGCCGCGGTAGGTGCTTTTTACTACTACCCTTCCAACGCTCGCTTTATTGAAGTAAGCCCCGGGCGGAAAAATACGTGCATAAGCGGCCAGAACGCTTCCTTCAAAAACCATAAGGTGTAGGGCTTCCTTGTCCTTGCCATCCACATCCTGGTAAGCACAGTCCTGTTCAACAACAAAAACCTCGCTTCTCAGCGCCAGAAGTTGGTACAACTCTTCCCTGCTAAGCTTGTCAAAAGATTTTACAATAGTTTGCATGGTCTTTAATCCTGAACTATCAGTTGTTTGCTATCACACTTACCAAACTCAGGTTGAATATTAACGTGATTGATCCCAAATTTATGTACTTCCTCTTCTATTTGGTCTAAAATAACATCGAACTGGGATAGACTTATATCGTCCATAAAATCAATGTGTGCTTCAAGATGCACTTCCTCTTCATTGAGTTGCCAGATGTGTACGTGGTGTACATTTTTTATTTCCGGAATCTTTGAAATTGCCAATACAATCTGCTTAACTTCAACCGTATCCGGGGTAAATAACATTAAAACACGGGTAGACGTCCTCAGTAAGTCATAGCCCATATAGATAAGATAGATAGCAATTAAAACAGTAAGCAAAGGATCTATCCAGAACAAGCCGTAGAATTTCATCAGTAAACCTCCTACAAGTACTGCTATGGAGGCCATCATATCAGTAAGCAGGTGTAAATAAGCGGATCTCATATTCATATTTCTATCCGAGTCCTTTTTCAAAAGAAGTACGCTAAAACCATTTGCCAGGATCCCAAGAAGTGACAACCAAATAACGAGATCATATCCTATTGCTTGTGGATTCATAAAGCGCTCAACAGATTCCACTATTAATAAAATAGCCACAACGATCAAGGTTGCAGAATTCACAAAAGCCGCAATTATCTCAGCCCTTTTATATCCGAAGGTTTTATTTGTGGACGCTTCTCTTTTTGCAAGGACAGTAGCCACATAACTAATTACCAAAGAAAGTACATCGCTGAAATTATGTAGCGCATCCGATAACAATGCTAAACTACCGGAAATAATCCCCCCTATAACCTGAGAAATAGTAATGAGGATATTCAGCAGAATAGAAATGATAAGGTTTCGCCCCTTCAGATCTTTGTGCGAATGGTTATGTCCGTGATGTTGATGCATTACAGGAGATTAGGAACAAGGTATTTTCTCTACACGTCGTTCATGTCTGCCACCCTGAAAAGGAGTATTAAGAAAGGTTTGAACCATTTCCAACGCCTGATTAAGTGATATGAAACGCGCAGGTAAACTCAATATATTAGCATCATTATGTTGCCTTGCTAAAGTGGTTATTTCTTTATTCCAGCACAATGCGGCTCGCACCTTCTGATGTTTATTTGCAGTCATAGAAGCTCCGTTACCACTGCCGCAAATAATGATACCCAGGTCAACGGTATTCTCTTCCACATCTCGGGCTACCGGGTGTATGAAATCAGGATAATCAACACTGTCACTCCCATCAGTTCCATAATTGACCACCGTAATGTCCATAGATTTAAGTAAGCCAACAATTGCGAGTTTATATTCTGTTCCTGCATGGTCATTACCTATTGCAATTTTCATGATAGCATGTGTTTGAGGTTTTTACAAATTTACAAATCCCTTTAGGAATTGTTCCCGACCAGTATGTTAAGATCGTCTTGCTTTATTAGTTATAATTGTTCATATCCGGATAATAACTCTTCAGTATTATTTTTCTATTAAATGAAATAATAATTCATTGCAAAAAAACTTCAGAATAAACAAGTTTACTTATCATAATTTAGTTTGAAATAATGAACCGTAATTTTATATCAATTAACAATTATAATAGAATTACTTATTAAGGAAATACTGTTAACAACAGTAAGTGGGTTAAGTTAAAAACCTAGGTAAGTAATTGAACTATAGAAATTAGTCCATTCATAATATGTCAATAAGTATAGTCTATTGGTTTAAACAAGATTTTATGCAACTTTTTATCCTCACAGTTAACACACTATCATAATAACAATCATTTTAAGAATATTAATAAAAAATAGTATAGTTATTATACTAATGTTAATAAAGTCGATTTATGGACAATAGCATCTGATTAAGACTGAGCTCCGGATTATAATTCGTAATTTTCGGCGCAAATTGATAGAATGGCGAAGAAAAAGAAACGGCTAAAGAATCACAGGCGCAATGAGATTACTAAAGGAATTTTCAATGTCCTGGAATCTAATACAAAGCAAAGTTTCAATTATAAGCAAATTGCCTCCAAGCTGGGCATAGACGATACTGAAGGGCGAAATTTACTTATCCAACGCCTAGGACAACTTACCGAGAAGAAACGTATTCAACAAGCAGAAAGAGGACGATACAAAGCTATTTCCAAAGGGAATGTGGTTGAAGGATATATTCAAGTTACCGCAAGAGGTAATGCCTATGTGGTCTCAGATGAATTAGAAGAGGATGTTTTTGTCCCGTTTAATAGGATTAACCGGGCTTTTCATGGAGATAAGGTTGAGGTTGCTGTTTTTCCAAAATCACGCTCCAAAAAGATAGAAGGAGAGATAAAAGGAATTTTAGAACGACGAAAAAGTTCTTTTGTGGGGATAGTGGATATGCAAAAATCATTTGCATTCGTAAGACCTACAGACTCCAGAATGTATACCGATATTTTTGTGCCTAAAGAGAAAATAGGTAAAGCGCAAGATGGAGATAAAGTTCTGGCAGAAATTTACCAGTGGGGTGAAAAAGAAGATTCTCCTCGCGGTATTATTACGGAGATCTTAGGTAAACCAGGAGAACACCATACAGAAATACATGCTATACTCGCTGAATACGGACTTCCTGCTGCCTTCCCTTTAGAAGTAGAACGATATGCGGAAAAGCTGGATACAAAAATTCACGCTTCCGAGATTCGCAAGAGAAGGGATATGCGTGAGGTCCTTACTTTTACTATTGACCCAAAGGACGCCAAGGATTTTGATGACGCTTTATCATTTAAGGTGTTAGAAGGAAATCAATTTGAAATAGGTATTCATATTGCAGATGTTTCCCATTACGTTCAACCTAATACTGTTCTGGAAGATGAAGCATTTGAAAGGGCTACATCGGTTTACCTGGTAGACAGGGTGGTACCTATGCTGCCTGAAGTCTTATCCAACCAGGCCTGTTCATTAAGGCCAAATGAAGAAAAGTATACCTTCTCTGCTATTTTTAATATGGATACGAATGGGAGGGTTACAAAAGAATGGTATGGTAAAACTGTAATCAACTCAGATGAGCGATTTGCTTATGAGGAAGCACAACATATTATAGAAACAGGGGACTCTGCAATTCCTGAGGATATTTCCATACGATCAGGTGCTTATTCCGTTGATGATGAAGTAGTAGCTGCGATAAAGACCCTTGATGGTTTAGCAAAAAAAATGCGCATCAAGAGAATGGAATCCGGAGCTATTAGCTTTGATAAGTTAGAAGTTAAGTTCAACCTCGATGAGGAAAATGAACCTGCCAGCGTTTACTTTAAAGAGTCAAAAGATGCCAATAAACTCATTGAAGAGTTTATGCTACTAGCGAATAGAAAAGTAGCGGAATTTATAGGGAAAAAATCACCCAAACACACTTTTATCTATAGGGTTCACGATGAACCTAACGAAGAGAAATTAATAGCGCTTAACGGCATTATCTCTCGATTTGGACACAAGCTTAGCTTTCAAAGTAAAAAATCCATTAGCGCCTCTCTAAATAAGCTTCTAGGGGATGTAAAAGGTCGCAAGGAACAGAATCTGGTAGACACTCTAGCTATACGAAGTATGAGCAAGGCGATCTATACTACAGATAATATAGGACATTATGGTTTAGCCTTTGATTACTATACTCATTTTACCTCTCCAATCAGACGTTATCCGGATGTCATGGTGCATCGGCTACTGCAACATTACCTGGACAAGGGAAAATCACCAAAACCCGAACCTTATGAGGAGCATTGTAAACATGCTTCTAATATGGAATATCTGGCTGCACAGGCAGAAAGAGATTCTGTGAAGTATATGCAGATTAAGTTTATGCAAAATCATGAGGGAGAAGAGTTCAAAGGTGTAATCAGCGGAGTGACCGAGTGGGGTATCTATGTGGAGATCATCGAAAATAAGTGTGAAGGGATGGTAAGGATTAGGGATATAAGGGATGATTATTATACCTTTGATGAAAGGCAGTATGCCTTAGTCGGCGAACGTTCGGGTAAAATCCTGCAATTAGGTGATGAGGTTATAGTCAGTGTAAAAGACACAGATCTCGTAAGAAGGCATCTCGACTTCAACCTTATACGTGCAGTAAACTAGCACTATTTCAAAAAAGCAGGATCAAAATATTCGAAGTAGCTAAATTGAGAGCTATGAAAACACTTCTGGCATCGTTTGTTTTCGTATTCCTATCCTTGTATCAGAGCAATGCTCAGGAGGATAAGATTACCCAGGAATTAAAAGCTTTTCGGGAAATAAAGGCGTTCGACGGCATCTCGGTAAACCTCATACCTGCCCAGGAAAACAAGGCTGTAATTAGTGGAGTAAATACGAACAAAGTTGCTATTGTCAATAATAATGGCGTCTTGAAGATACGTATGGAAATTGATAAAATTTTCAGCGGCTACCGAACTTTTGTAGATATATATTTTGCACAACCCCTTATTATTATTGACGTAAATGAGGATGCCCGCATCAGCTCTGAAGAGGTTTTTGAACAAGAAGTTCTGGAAGTAAAGGCTCAGGAGGGGGGCGAAATTCAGCTAAAGGCCAGGGTAGAGCAATTTCTTGTAAAATGTGTTACCGGGGGCATCATCAAAGCGAACGGTTCTTCGGCCAACCAAGATGTTCAAATCAACACCGGGGGCGAGTATTTAGGTAAATCTTTTTCTACAGAATTCAGCACGGTTAATGTGAATGCAGGGTCCCGGGCAGAAATTAATGCCACAAAATATGTGAAGGCTACTGTAAAAGCAGGGGGCCAGGTACTTGTTTTTGGCGACCCGGAGAAAATGGATGAGAGAACGGTCTTCGGAGGAAAAATAACCCGAATGTAAAAGCAAACTTATGCTCGAAGATATTCAGGCAGCGATACCATTAGGCTTATTACTTAGCTTTATGATTGGCCCTGTTTTCTTCGTACTTCTTGAAACGGGCGCCACTAAAGGGTTCCGTGCAGCATTGGTGTTCGATTTAGGGGTTATCCTGGCTGATATTGTATTCCTGATCATTGCCTATTTCAGCAGCTACCAGTTACTTGAAAATTTAAGTAACCAACCAGGTTTATATGTTTTTGGAGGGGTGATACTCCTCCTTTATGGTATAACCATATTCTTCAACCGGGAGAGCCTTAAAGGAAAGGCGGATATAAAACCAAGAAAGGGCGGCTACCTCAGTTTATTTATAAAAGGATTCCTGTTAAATTTTATCAACATAGGTGTTTTGATGTTTTGGCTAGGGGTTATTATTGTAGTTGGACCAAGTTTAGACAACAACCCTAACCGGATCATGGTGTTTTTTGGGGCGATGCTAGGCGCCTACCTGTTTGTTGATATGATTAAAATACTTTTAGCGAAACAACTTCGCTCCAAGTTAACAGTGGAACGGATCCGCATAGTTAAAAAAGGCCTTGGTGTTATACTGGTAATATGTGGACTGGTGCTGATCACCAAAGGTTTTCTGCCTAAGGATAAACTCAATATTGAAAGGGGAATTGAGCTTATTAATGAAAAAGAGAATCCCATTAAGTAAAAAACCCTCCTTTAAGAGGGTTCTTTTTTGAGGCATCGAGCGGATTCGAACCGCTGTACAAGCTTTTGCAGAGCTGTGCCTAGCCACTCGGCCACGATGCCATTGCAGAGTGCAAATTTATATGATTTTAGGGAAAGCGCTAAAAAGAAAGAGGATAATCTTATACATAGCGATTATCCTATATTCAACTTCCCGTATTTTATTGAGGCATCGAGTGGACTCGAACCACTATGTAAGCCCTTGCGAGGCCCAGCCTATCCAATTCAGCCACGATGCCATAATCGGCAAATTTATAACAAGCGTTTGTAATTAGAAAAGAGGGGTATGCTCTTTTAACGAGAATTGTGCAGTTCTACCGAAACTTGCTGAACATTGCCTCCTATAGGTGGGTTGATCTTGGAAACAACCACTTTAGCATCAGACACTAATTCGATTTCCTTAAATATACGATCCAGAATCCGCTTCCCTACGTGCTCCAGCAACTTGGATCTGATTTTCATCTCTTCCTTAACGATTTGATGTATATGAACATAATCTACGGTGTGCTTAAGATCGTCTGAGTTAGCGGCTTTATTTAAATCGGCCTCAACGGATACATCTACCCTATAATCGGAACCAATCACAGCCTCTTCTTTAAGGCATCCGTGGTAAGCATAAAGCCTGATGTTTTCTACTCGAACTATTCCCATTACCCCAAGATTTTTAGCAAACTTAAGGTTTTTGGAATGTTTTTGTTAATAAGTACAACGGCAATTACTGAGCCCCTGAAACAGGTCTACACCCAGGGTAACAACATGAGTACCCGTACTAAAACCGAGTATTTCGTTAAGGATGATTTGATAGGAATAACCGAAGTAGAAGTTACTTTTCTTAAGCCCTACCAGAGGAGCTATATACAAAGGGCTTCCAATCTGGTCGTTCAAAAAACGGTAGGTAACCCCGGCGTAATAATAATCCTCAAAATCGTACCAACGAAACTTAGTGTTGAGGTCGGTAACCGAGCGGCCATCACTTTCAAATAGCTGAAAAAACACGGAAGGTTCAATTTCCAGTCGGCTGTTTTTGTTCTTACTATATCTGTAACCGGTATATATGTAGTAGTTTCTAAGCCTGTTAGGTTCAAAAACCGGATTAAAACGCGTCAGGTCTTTTTCCAACAAGTTGGAGGCATTCAGGCTGAAATAAAACTTATCGTACCGATACAAAACACCCACATCAAAATTGTGGTTGGTAGTCCTTCGGTCGTCAGTTACACTTGGGTCCGGGCTATCAAAATTCTCGATATCGATCCGGAACTGGTTAAAGTTATAGGAAATACCAAAAGAGAGGAACTCATCGTCGTACCTATCCAGAGTAAGGTGATGCGCAAAAGAAAGTCGCGCACCCCTTTGCTTGGTTTCTCCGTTGCTATCGTTGTATAACAACATCCCCACACCAGACCGGTTGCCAATTCGGGCATCTGCAGCCAGGGATTGTGTGTCTGGCGCATCTTCAATACCCACCCACTGGGTAAGTCCGTTAACCCTAACCTTTATGTGGTCTCCGATTCCCGAATATGTAGGCGACATCACAAAAGGGTTGTCTGCCAGATACTGCGAAAGCTGTGGCAGGGTAAGCTCCTGGGCTACCGATGCCCATGTGACGAATAGGAGTAATAAGGTTAAAACAGGTTTGCGCATTGCGTCCAGGTTAAATTTATTATCGATACAACGTAAAGTGGCCGACAAATTCACGGTCGTCGTTTTCACCGTTCAATTTAATTACATACCAATAGTCTCCGGTAGGGAGTTCATTGCCATTGTAGGTACCATCCCACCCCTGTGAACCTAAGGCTTCTTCGGCAACTACTCTACCATAACGATCATATATTTTTATTAGTATCTCAGGGAACCCATCCATGTTATCCGGGATCCAGAAATCATTCATACCATCACCGTCAGGGGTAAAGAAATTAGGAATTTCAATGTCTATAAACTCCATGAAAATCTGTGCTTCCATTTCGCATCCCAGTTGATCAACAACCCTAACCGTATGTGTATCAGTACGGTTGATATAATAGGTGTTGTCATCGCCGTTATTATCATCATTGAAATAGAAGGTATATGGAGGTAATCCACCCGCCGCGATTGCCGTTATTTCATTTATATTATTTTGCACAAGCGTGAGTGTCAACGGATCGTAGTTGTCTATTTCAAAATCCAGGGTTTGTACACAACCATTAGCATGTGAAACAGCTATGTAATGGCTTCCGGGAGTAAGATCCCTGAAATCAGGGTTCAGTTGCATATCAGCCGGATCTGTGGAATCCAGGGCATACATAATGGAGCCAAGCACAGCCGGATCTTCCATGGTAATGTTGATATAGTTTCCAGGGATGTTGCCCGTACATTCATACACAGGTTCAACAATTCCATTGAGGTTTACTCCTGGTTCAATTTCAACGATCACATTGGTCTCACAATCCATGGCATCTCGCACAAAAATCACGTACATACCAGCAGCCAGATCACTGAAAGTTGTTTGTGCTGCAACGAAGTCAGCGTCGGCATTAGAATTAAACGCGGTTCTGTAAGGCGCTGTACCACCACTGATAGTTATGGTAATACTGCCATCTTCACTTCCCGCACATACTTCAGGTAATGCTGTATAAGCTATGTCTATTGGAGCCGGTTCGGTGATCGTAAACTGGAACGGAATAAAACATCCATTTACATCCTGTGCAATCACATCGTATACTCCAGGAGCCAGGTCGGTAAAAGTATTTACCGTGTCGAACTTATTGAGGTTAGGACTAATAGCGTAAAGGATATTACCTGTTCCTCCGGATACTTCTACGGTAATGGTTCCATCAGCCTCTCCGGCACAGCTTACATTGGTAGATTCCTGTCTGTCAATTTGTAATGGCATCGGCTCTGTGATGATGATTTCATTAGAAACCTCTACACAATCCATACTGGTTACCCGCACATAATAACTTCCTGCTGTCAGGTTCTGGAATGTACCATCTGCCTGAGGTCCGGTTAGAAGTAGCGTAAGGGCCGCATCTCCAAAGAGCTCATAGGAGTAATTACCCAGTCCGCCCGTGGCTTCCGCAATAATGGTGGCCGTGGCTTCTCCAGTACAATTGATCATGGCCGCGCTGTCATCTATGTTGATGGTCAACGGCTCTATTGGATCAACAGTGATCTGGTTGGAAATATTAGCCTCACAACCAAGGGAGTCTCTAACATGGTATTGATATACCCCGTCAGCTACCGTAAAGGTATGTGTGTCCCCACCAGACATTGGCTGGTAAACGACTCCATCCGTACTGAATTCATAAGGCGCAGCCCCGCCTGAAGCAAACAACATCAATTGCGCATTATTCGTACAGGTCATCATTGTGGTTTGTACAAGAGAGCTTTGTACTTCAGTGGGCTCTGTGATAGTAACCTGAACAGTTTCTACATCACAATTCCATCCATCGGTAACGGTAATACTGTAGATTCCCGCACCCAGACCAGTGAAAGTTGGACTGCTTTGTGCACCGGAACTAAAGTCAATAGTGGTTCCCGAAGCATCGTAAATATTAAGAATATACAGGTAACTACCCTCGCCTCCTACAACATTGATAGCTGTTACTTCGGCATTATTGTCTCCGTAACAAGCCAATGCTGTTGGCGTTGCAGTAATATCAGCGGTGATGGGAACTGGTTGCACCAATACCTCAGTATCATTTAGCACACAACCTCCGGAATCCGTGATGGCAATAGTAAAATTACCTTCGGAAAGACCAGTGAAAATAAAACTATCTACTCCGTTTACGGTGTAAACCTGGGCAGTAGTAGTGTTGGTAAGCACAATATCATAAGGCGCATATCCACCTTCCGGATCTACTAATATTTCACCCTGATCATTGGTACAGGTCACATTAGCCACTGGATTAACCGTTGCACTTAATGGCATATCCGGAGAAACAATGGTAATGGTGTTACTATCCTCAACACAGAAGGGCGCATCAGTTTCTGTGATTCTCACAAAATAATTGCCTCCTGAAAGACCAGTAATACTCATTGGATTGGCACTTGTGTTTCCAGCTCCTGTTGTGCCAGTACTAACACCTGCAGCAGTGAAAATTTCATAGTTATAAGCACCTGTGTATCCGCTAATGTTGATTTCCAGCGCACCGTTGGTATCTCCAAAACATGTTACAGGTGTAGTGGCCGTTGCTACTGCATCAATAAGGTCATAAGGAGCAATAGTGTAAGCCGGAGTATCGACATAACATCCTGTTGCATTATCAGTTACACGGAAAGTATAATTTCCTACAGCAGTAAGTTCAAAAGTGGCTGTTACATTTGTAGGGTTGCCCGTGAGCGAACCATTTGGATTTCCTAATGGCAATAACTCATAAGTATAGGTATTAGCCGGGTTGCCATCGTCGGTAACAGTAATAAGAACCTCTTCCGGATTGGCACAACTGATGGCGCTGTTTTGTGTCACGCTTGCAGTAAAAGTGTTCAGGGGTTGCAAGTTCACGGTGTCGGTTGTGGTACAACCATTAGCATCTGTTACATAAACGGTGATTGGCTGGGCCACTCCAGTGTCGACAACATCAAAGGTGTTGGCCGACTGGAAGTTCACGTTGTCAATACTGTACAGATAAGGTGCAGTACCGGTTCCCGGGCTAACTGTAGCTGTGATTGTAGCTGTGTTTACCGTATTATCCGGATTACAAGCAAAAGGAGTTGCTGTGGCACTCATAACTAATACAGCAGGCTCATTAATCACAATCACTTCTCTCAAGGAACAACCCCGGTTAGAGATTGCCTCTACTTCATAGGTTCCTGCAGCTAATCCTGTGAAAAGCGGATCCGGTTGTGGACCAGCGATCAATACCGAAGCGGCATCATACAGGTTATAGGTATAAGGAGGATTATCATTTACACCAGGTGCGCTGGGCACAAGGTTAACTCTGATACTGCCATCACTAAGCCCGTTACAACTAACGTCAACAATTGTATGAGGATCAAACGTAACTGGTGTTGGCGCGTCCAGATCCATGGTTATGGTCTGACTACACACCGGGTTTGAGGTATCCAGGTCTGTTACCACAAAGGTGTAGGTTCCAGGCTGACTCAGTCCGGTAAACACACCAGTAGCATTGCTGGATGTCGTTACCAGGTCGGGGAAAGTTACAGTGTAATCCAGGTTAGCAGAACCTCCGCTTACGTTAATTGTAATTTCACCATCAGGAGAGGCTGTACAATCAATCGGTTTTACCACTGTGCCAACCAGGTTCATCTGCTCGTAAAGGACTTCTGGTCCGATAGTGGCCGAACAAGACCATTGGTCGGTTATTAATACCTCGTAGCTTGCTGCTCCAAGACCACTGAATACAGTGCTTGTTTGTGGTGCGTTAAAAGGAACACCATTTCTGATTAATTGATAGGTATAGTTGCTACCCTGACCACCAGCTGTTCCAACTACTTCGAGCTCGCCCTGCAGGTTGATGCAGTTTTCCTGGTTGATCTGAAGTGTAGCTGTAATTGGCGCAGGATCCGTTAGCACAATGTTGTTTTGAACCATTTGCGCACATCCCTGGCTGTCTATTACCCAGGCCTCATAGGTTCCTGGCGACAGGTTTTCAAATCTTGGGTTTGGCAAATAAGCTCCAGGCCCTGCTGGAGGTACTAATCCCACATAGTAGGAATATCCTCCCCAACCTCCTTGAACATCGATGATTTCAATTATTCCGTCATTACCTAAACAGGTGATAGGGGTTACATCCGCCAGCGCAGTAATAGCTGCAGGTGGCCCGTTTATGATGAATGGCGCGGTGTTGATACATCCGGGATCATTCGTTTGGGTGATACTCACATAGTAGCTTCCCGCTCCAATATTGATTACAGGAGTTGGTCCGTTTCCTGCCTCAGTTCCTGTATTTACAGAAACATCATCAGCTAAATTTCCAGGCGTACCATTGTCGTCCCATATTTCCCAGTCGAAACCTCCTGCATAAGTTGCATCGATCAGTTCGAAAGTAACCTCGCCGGTAGCAGTACCGAAACAAATCACATGACTCAGTGTTACCACGTCTATGGTAAACGTATTTGGATCTGTAAGGGTTTCTGATGTTGTTATGATACAGCCTGTGTCTATGTGACGGACAAGGAAGTTGTAAGTTCCAATATCCAGCCCACTGAAAACATTGGAAGCCTGATAGGTAGCCCCGTTGTCAATGCTATATTCAAACCTGGTAGGATCATTTACCGTAGAGGTTACCGTAATGGTAATTTCTCCATCCATTCCCGGGTTACAGGTGATTGCATTGGTAATGGCCGCAGTAGCGGTTAACAATTCATCATAAGGAAGAATAATCGCCGTAGTGCTGCCTAAACATCCGTTCGTATCGTAAACATTTATTGTATAGCTTCCACCTGCAACATCTGTTTCAGTATAATTGGTCAATGGCCCCGACTGGACGATTACATCGTCTCCAGGAGCAGGCGTTCCCTGATCATTGATAAACTCATAAATCACATAGGTTCCAGACCCCCCGGTAATTCCAGCACTGCTGATACTAATACTGGCGTTGTTCGGATTGTTTCCTGAAGTACAACCAAACTCAACTACTGTTGGCACAGGCACAACAATAGGATTAGGTTCGTTGATTACAATACCGAAGATGTCTGTAAAACAACCATTAGTCCCTGTTCCTCTTACGTCGTAAGTTCCGGGAGGCACGTTTTCAAAAGTACTTCCGTTAAGCACCACACCCACAGGCATTGGTGTTAATGTATAGGTCAGCGGATTAATTCCGTTATCTGTTTCAGTCAAAGTGATTGTTCCATCCGAGGCACCATTACAGGTAATATCTGTGTGGGTTTCTGTAAAAACAGGAACCACAGCATCCGGAATGGCAATTGTGATTGTTTCAGCACAATTAGGCGGCGTTGTGCTTAAATCATAGATGGTAACATCATATGACCCCGCAGCAGCAGCCCCAGTCCAGGTAAATGGATTGGACGGCAGGGCAGTACGGGCAACATCAAAAGCGCCAGGGCCATCTATTTCATAATCATAGCTACCGGAACCAGAAGTCACTTCGATAGTGATTTCTGCGTTTGCGGCTGCTCCTGGTTCACAATCCAGCAAAGCCGTTTGAGTTACGATAAATTCGAGTGGCGTAATGATGTCGAATGGTTCAGTTTCAAAACAGCCATTCAGATCGCGAACCGTTATGTTTTGTCCCATTCCGGAACTAAGTCCGGTAACGGTATATTGATTACTTCCGTTGAAGACAATATTTTGGAAAGGCCCGCCATTGATGCTTATCTGGTAAGGGGCCACTCCGGCAACATCCAGGGTAACGAGCACCTGGAAGGTTCCTTCCGGAGCGCATTCATCTACAACACTTATGGAAATATCCGGAGTTGGGTCTAAGATTACAGTAATCGGGTCATTTTGGATACAATCGTTGGCATCCTTAACATATACAATGTAGTTTCCTGACTCTACATTTGCTGTGGTGCTGCTTGTCCAACCAGGAGAAGCCGCTGTAGGAGCAGGATCAGTGGCAAGCAAGTACTGGAACTCATATGGCGCTGTTCCAAACTGAGCTGTGGCCGTAATAACACCTGCATTTACGTTACAATTGTCGTTGGTCGGCGAAGCAGCCGTAACACTTAACAAGTTGGTAGATTCAGTAATAGTAAAATTAGCAGACCCTATGGTACATCCGGCGTATGCCCCACCTACTTCAGATAACAGCAGGTAGTATATGCCGGGAGGAAGCGTGGCAAAATTGTTCACCGTTACAGGTCCCCCCGGTGGGTTTACAGCCGATGTGCCAGTAAAACCAGTGGTTACGTTAGACTGAGCATTAAATATTTCGTAGTCTACCTGAGTTGCTCCAGCGTCAAAATTATCGAAGGTAAAACTCACATTTCCGTCGGCAGCCCCCGTACAGGTGACATTAGCCGCAACCAGAGAGTCTACGGTCATGTTAGATGGTGAATTGATTGGTGCGCTGGCAGACTCAAAGTAATAACACATGGTAGTGGTGTCGTATACCACAAAAGTGTAGGTTACACCAGGAACCAAAGCAGTAAAAGTAGCGGTATCACCTCCCAGCACATCAGGACCCTGATAAGAAGATGAATAAGGAGCTGTGTAGCTGTCTAAAATACCAAATTGGTAGTTTCCACTTCCCCCAGCAGCAACAGTGACTGTTGCGGTTCCACCCGCCGCGCAATTTGCGGTAAGGGCACTAACATCTATGTCCAGATCACTAGGTGGTGAGGCAATGATATTCGTTGTTCTCAAGGAACATCCATTGGCATCTACTACGTCAACTTCATAAATACC
This sequence comes from Flavobacteriaceae bacterium D16, assembly GCA_021295155.1. GTDB lineage: Bacteria > Bacteroidota > Bacteroidia > Flavobacteriales > Flavobacteriaceae > Lentiprolixibacter. The sequence goes on from JAJTJC010000036.1 coordinate 617,280, forward strand.
AAATTCCAGGATAGTAAAGGTGTGGTCTTCACCTCCGGCAGTAGTTGCATAATTAGCTGAAAAACCGTTGTTTCCGTTCAGGTAATAGGTATATTCTGCAGTACCTCCGGTAAGATTCTCCACGGTGATAGAACCTAAAGTTGTTCCACCTGCCCCGCAGGTAATGGGTACCAGGTTAATGTTGTAGCTGATAGCATTGGGCTCGGTAATACTCACGGCAAATGGAGCAGACACACAACCTTTATCATCAGTAATAGTTACTTCATAATCTCCGGCGGGCAAACCAGTGGTTTGAGTTCCGTAGTTTGTTGGGCCATTCACTTCAACAACGTCAATCACGTAAGGAGGACTTCCAAATGAAGTATCAATAGTGACATCAAGCATTCCGGTCAGATCCCCGTTACAAAGAATGTTGGTGGGCACCACGTTGCTGATCACCGGGTTAACCGCAGGGGTTACCACTACTGGATTGGTTACCACAACACAGGCAGTAGGTGTTGAAGTATCCGTCACTCGGAACTGATAGGTTCCATCAGTATCTGTGGTGAATACATTCCCAACGAAATTGGTGCTGTTGTAAATAACGCCCCCATCGTTAGACCACTCGTAGGTGTAGGTTCCGGACCCCCCCAAAACATTAACATCAACTGTTGCATCAACAATACAGGTCAAATCTGCAGTAAGTACGGCATTAGCTACAAGTTGCGGATTGATAGTTACATTCTGTGGTCCTGCAACACATCCGAACTGATCCCTTACATCAATGGTGTAGGTTCCGGCCGACAGGTTGTTGAAGGTATAGCTGGTAGCGGTAGAAGGTGTTGGGGTCATAAACGGACCTCCGTTGATACTGAATTGGAAACCTCCGTTGCCAGGCAGGGAAGTCACGTCAACAAGGATGGCGCCATCATTGTTTCCACTATAGCACGTTGTAGGTGTGGCTGTAAATGTTGGATTGCTAGGCGCCACTATGGTTATTGGAGCATCTATAGGATCCTCACAATTATTAGCGTCCCTAACACGGACAATATAGTCGCCGGCAACCAGACCTGTAAAAGTGGTTCCGGTTTGGTAAGGGGTAATCACACCCCCAACGCCGTCTTCGAGCTGATACTCATAAGATGGGGTTCCCCCAGTTGCACTTGCTGTAATGGTTGCACCGCCATTTACACAGGTAAAGGGCTCTATGACAACCGCTGAAGCCACAACCGGAGTTGGCTCGCTTAGGGTTTCCGTCAGGGTAATGGTACAACTGTTGTCCAGGATATCCCTAACCTCTATATTGTGGACACCCGCTGTTAGTGTATTAACAGTAACAGGAGAGGCGAATTGTGGAGCCGAAAAAGCCCCGCCATTCACTGAATATTCAAATCCGTTTACGGCATCAAAATTCTCTACTTCAAAAGTGATGCTTCCATCTGCCCCACCGTTACAACTAATGTTGGTAAATCCGGTGATATTGGCACCAAAAGCATATCCATTTTCTATAATCACAGGAGTGTCTGTAGTACAGTCACTTCCGTAGTTGACCGTTATCAGGTGGTTGCCAACAGCAACATTGTTAAAGACATTGGAAGCCTGGAAAGCTCCACCATCTAAACTGTAGGTATAGGTTGGGTCATTTGGTAATACGGTTATATTTCCACTTCCATCACAGTTGTAAGTTACCGTAGTACTTAAGACGGGCTCTGTAGGCAGTGGGGGTATGATAACATCCGGTAAAGTCAGGATACATGTAGTGGCGTTAGCATCCCTCACCAGGATAGAATAAGTACCGTCTATTAAGTTGCTAAATACAGTTCCTCCCGTGGTAACTGCAGTCCATGCACCTCCATTAATACTATATTGGTAGTCTCCAGATCCACCAGAGGTTGGGGTTACGCTTCCAACCGTAATCTCTCCTAACTGCAGACAGGTATAGGCTTGAGTAATAGCTGCTTCAGCCGCCAGTTGTGTGGGCTCCAAAACATCTACAGTGGTTGTTTCTTCGCAATTATCCGCATCTCGTACACGAATGTTATAGGTGCCGGCTGGCAAGTTTACAAAGGAACCTGATGCCTGGTAATTAGCACCATTGTCAATACTAAATAAGTATGGGCCAGAACCGTTTGCAGCAGTTATGTTGATAGAACCATTGGATTCTCCAAAACAAACAACCGGTGTAGGAGTTGCTGTTATGCTAAGTGGTAAATCCTGCGATATAGTAAGGTCAAAAGAGGCCTCACAGTATCCGGCATTACCATTGTTGTCGCGCACATATACGTCGTAATCTCCGGCACCAGTTACGGTAACAGGATTGGTGATAGCAAAGTCTCCAGGATTCGGAGCAACACCATCAGCCACAACGGCATACACATAAGCGCCATCTCCTCCTGCAGCCACAATGTTTACATCAGTGTCTGTACCACAGGCAGAAATATTAGCTGCAGAGGCGGTTACACTGAGCTCAGGATCTATGGTTATAGTATCTGTGGCTGTACAGTTATTACCATCAATTACATCAATAGTGTATGTTCCGGGAGCAAGACCAGTAAATACGTTGCCAGAACCGTATGCACCTCCATTAATTCGGTACTGGAAATTTCCATCGCCACCAGAAGTTACGTTCGCTGTGAGTGTTAATCCAACAGCATCATCATAGCAGGGATCATTAGGAACGATGCTTAATACTGGCGGAACAGCTGCATTCAGGTCGAATGTAGTAGCAACCACACATCCATTAGCATCTGTAACTGTGGCCGAATAGGTGCCCATTTGGTTCAATCCGGCAAAATTACCAGTGGTATTATTCACCACGGTAATAGTATCGGGATAGGTAATTTCATAGGTATAGCTTCCCCAGCCGCCTGCAGCAGTCAATTGAACGCTACCAGGATCCGTACAGGTAGGCTGTACATCGGCAACAGCGAGCGTTAGGGCTGCTGCTGGGGCGTTGATTGTAATGCTGGTGGTATCAACACAGTTGGTGTCGTTATCGGTAACAGTAATATCGTAAGTGCCTGCAGCAAGGCCGGTTAAAGAGATAGTTCCGTTGGTCTCGGCCGCCCCACTGAAAGTAGCTGGGCCGGTTATATTGTAGTCGTAAGAAGAGGCAAATCCGGAAACCGTAAAACTGGCCTCACCGTCTGTATCTCCAAGACAGCTGACATTGCTTATAAGTGTACCTGTTACCTGAACCGGCACAACAGGTGCAATAGTAAAATCTTCCTGATAAACACACCCATTAACATCCGTAACCTGGAAAGTATAGGTGTCTGGTGACAGACCGGAGAATAGATTGTTGTTTCCATTATTTACAGCAGCAGGCGCAATGATTTCATAAACAAATGGGGCTGTGCCGTCAACCACACTCACTGTAACATCCGAAACTAGTGCCGGACACAGGGGTTGTGTGGCTGTAAAGGTTAGGTCTGTTATAGGGTTGAGCGGATCAATAGTGACGTTGTTGGTCACAAGTAAACAGCCACTCGCATCCCTGACAGTAATGGTATAAGTGCCATCCGTAAGACCAGTAAAGGTTTCAGCTCCGGCACCACTCAAAAAGTTCACTCCGTCAATGCTGTATTCGTAAGGAGCAGTTCCACCTGTAACATTCTGGGCTTCAATTGTCCCCGTCTGAATACAAGTGTAGGGCTGAATCAACACTGCATCAGCTGAAATGCCATTAACAGGAGTAGATATGGTCTGATATTCAAAGTAATCACAGGACGCACTTCCTTTACGCTGATTGATCACAATAGCGTAATCTCCGGCAGGTAAACCTGTAAATGTACCGGAAGCATTAGTTGCTATTGCGTTAATGTAGTCGTAATTGTTTTCATCAAACCCAGTGGCGTCGAATAAATAATAAGTAAGCTGATAGCCATTGCTGTCAACAAGGTTAATTATGATCTCACCCGTAGCTTCACCAAAACACAAGACGTCGATTATAGTTGTAGGATCAAAATCAGCAGATGGCCTGAATTCTATAACAACCGGGTTTGAAATATCAAAACAATTATTTCGATCTACGACCACAAAGGTGTAGGTTCCTGGATCTAATACGTCAAATATCTGACTGGTCTGGAATTCAGAAGCAGGAATATCTGAAGGTGTGGGATAAGAGATTTGGGTAACCCCTAATTCATCCACAAATTCCCAGATAGCATAAGTATGAGGGGTTTGTCCTCCTGTTGACGACATTTGGATATTCCCTTCCCTACAGGTAATATGCTGTGAAATACGTGCTTCCAGCTCCAGGTCATTATTGTCCTGGATAGTTACTTGTTCATTGTGCAAACAACCATCATCTGTAGTCACTTCAATATCATAAACACCTGGATTAAGGTTCGGAAATGTATGATTGTTGTCAACGCTAGGCCCATAGGTATCTACAATAGTTCCGCCCTGGGAAATCTCATAGTAATATTGAGGCTCTACATCAAGAACAGATATACTAATAGAACCAAGACCGTTACAGTTGGCATCCGCAGTGGTAACGTCTACCTGGAAATTTCGCTGCAGTACTCCAATATTCTCTAAACGGAATACACACCCTCCAACAACGCCCACCTGCTGCATTTCTATGGTGTAGGCACCATTAGTTGCTATATCAAAACTTGGTCCGTTTCCAGCGCTAAATGGCACCAGAATGTTGCCGTTAGTGGCATCCAGAAGCTGGTACTCATAATCTGCCGGCATGTTGGTTACCGTGATATTACCCGGTGATGTACAAATAACGTCGGTTACATTGTATTGCGGGTCAAGCGGGTTTTGAAAAATATTGAAGTAGAACCTGGTAAAACAACCATTTAAATAGTTGATTACCACACGATATTCTCCTGGTGCCGAGGCCAGGAAATCATTTCCGGTATCTACTGTGTTCCAGGTACAGGTGGCCTCTTTATTGGGACAGTCCTCTCCGGCATCTGCACAACTAGCTTCATCCAGCTGTTCCCAGACAATACTGGTTGCATCCGGAATATTGATCTCAATAAGTTCTGTATCATTGAGCCCGCAAAGGAATACTTTCGGGAGCAGATCCCCATCATTAGGACAGGTAACTACTTCACCTTCAACTGTGTTGGTAGGATCATTAATCAGGGTAATTATAGGATTCGTTTGAGTAGAACCACTAAAAACTACGGTGATGATTTCCTGAAAACCTTTACAGGGGTCTGCAACAATCTTATCTACAATGTAAGATCCAACTTCAGTTACGACGATGGTGCTGGGATCGTTATCCGGATCGCCATCGGTAATGACGGTATCTCCGGCATCTATCAAACCATCTGCGTTGTTGTCCTGATACCAGATGTAACTGTCAAAATTATCACCGGCATCAAGAAGTACATTGTTTCCGCACAACTCTACGGTCCGACTAAAATCACAGTCTTCCAGGTCATCCAGCAAGAAGTTGGTGGCACCCGGAGTAACAAAGCCACAGGCATCAAAGTCAGACACACTGGGGTCATCGGTAATCTGGTTGTTGTTTATTACTCCCTCATAAGTGGAATAGGCCAGGTTTTCTATGAGATCCGTACAGGCGTTAACAAAATCAAAGCAGTTTTCCGCCACCTGTACGCGCATTCTTAATTCCGATATAGGATCCCCTTCTTCAATTAAGTTATCTGGAATTGAGAAGACCACCTCGCGAGTTCCCGGATTGTAGGTATAGGTCACTCCTGGAGGCAGGGTTAAATTTGTTTCATCCAGCGTTACATTTATTGGAAGTATATCTCGTATAGTGTAGTTGGTGGCATCATCATTACCTATGTTCTGGAAAGAAAGCACATAGTCCAATAGCTGGCCCAGGTTTACACCGGCCCCCGTAATATCATTACCCGCAATGTCTTCGACTTTTTTCTCCAGAACCATGTTGGGTTCTATGATCTCAATATTGAACGAATTGAAGAAGGGATAATATTGATCGCCATTCGATGTAAAGCGGAATGTTGCATCCGTTTCGTTATTTGGAATGACTGAGTTCAGTGGATTATTCAGCAAAAAGATGTCCGTGTCATATCCCAGCGTATTGACACTATTTGGCGTACGGCCGTTTAGAATAGCCCCATTAAGGGTAATGTTACTATTAAAAAAGTTTCCTGCGGGATTCACAGCATTGCTAAGCGTAGTAAATCCAGGATTACTCGCTGCACGAATCCGCATACGGTCTCCTGTAATTCTATTGTCTCCTTCTAATGCCGCTGCACCAAGGTAAGCTTGCACTGGTCCTACAGGTATAGTGTTGAATCCAGAATAATTAATGTCCACTGTTGGATTAGCACTTCTAACCCTGGCAAAGCCGTCAAATGTGGTGATTAATTTACCTGTAAGGGTGGGATTTTCATAGACAAGGACTAATGTCCAACCTCCTGCGGCTCCACCTCCAGGTGACAATGAACCGACTACGGATCTAATATTGGCAACGGTATACTCTCCAGTAGGATCGGCCAAGGCCGTTACAAGTGCAGTAACATCCGCATAACAGGCATATGGGCTGTTTTGTGTTACGGAAGGATCTCCACTGGTAAACCCATCAAACAGGACTTCGTCTGCGGTGACGTCTACATAGGTTCCGCCAGGCACACGAAAACGCACCTGATTAAAGTCGTTTTGCCTGTTTGTACCTAATGGCTGTCCAGCCTGTTCGCTGGGATAGGTGGCAGACCAGTAGAGTCCTGCGTAGCGCACCAGGTTACAGTTAGCCTGGGAAAAATTAAGAATGGCAGAACTCGAACTAAAGGTTGATGCATCCCCATCTACATCAATGTATTGCTGGTTTAACCAGTCATTATAGGTAGAAGAATTTCCCGTTGCATTATAGGGGTCGTTGGGTTCTGTGTTACCAGTACCCCCATCGCGGTTTACAATATTGTTTGCTATAAAAGTGAGATCACCCTTGAGATTATTCTGGTAACGAATATCAAAGGTGTTGAACTCTTGCGAGTAGCCTGTGAATGTAATGGAAAAAAGCGCGCAGGCTAAAACAAGTATTTTAGCGAGTAGTTTTTGGTTCATCAGGTTATCAGGTTTGGTGTCACACGCATAATCCACATCTTGTCGTTGTATGCGTCGTTAAGGTTTGAGTAGTAAGAAATCAGTGCGTTGTTCCAGGATTCATGCTTCTTTAAATAAACATACCGATAGTTATTTTCGGGGTTTATAAAGTAACTGGCACTTAAGCCTCTGGAATTCAATAGTTTTACAAAACGATTGGCATTTTTAGGGTTGGCAAAAACATTGGCTATGATGTAGAATCCACCACCAACGCCTTTCAGCTCATAGGTTTTCGGTTCCTGCCCTTCGTTCACATTATCCCGCACCACTACATTTTGTTGAAGTACATCCTTGGCATAACGCGATGATTTTTCTTCAAGCTTCCGGGTGTTTTCCACGTAAGCTTCGTTGGTATACCTGTTTTCTACGTTCATGATCCACAGATCACCATCGTAAGCACCGCCCATTTTGGTTTGATAAGCTTCTTTGGCTTCATTCCAGGTATTGTATCGCTTCAGATACACATACTTCATTCCGTTATTCGGATTATCTATGTAGTCAGCATCGTAGCCTTGCTGGTTAAGTTTGTCAACAAATTTGTTAAGGTAATAGTCGCCTTTATATACATTGGCTACCACATAATACCCGTCTGTTACCCCATCAAGGTCACGGAATTTTCGACTTTTAACGCCAGAAATTTTTTCTGATTTTTGAGTGGCTGTCCTGGTGGTAGCAGCAATTTTTGTTCTGTCTTTAGTGACTTCAGGAACCACTTCCTCCTTTTTGTGCACCTGGACGAGTTCCTCTTTTTCCTTTTTCAGTTCCAACAGGGCTTTTTTCCTGTTTTCTTCTTCCTGGGCTTGTCTTTCAGCCACCGCATTGTCTGCCTGTGGATTGAAATATAATTCCTTGGCTTTTTCTTCTATTTCAGGACGCTTGTCCTGTGTTTCCCTGCGCACCATACGCATGACCATTTCAAAGCGCTGTTCAAGGTCCCGCTGTTGGTTTTGCTCGAGAGAATCTTGTCGGAAAATTAGTTCTGCCAGAATTTCATCGTTTTCAGCTAAACGCCTTTTCAAGTCTTCTATCTCGGCCTCTTTTTCGGCTGCGGTAAGTTCGTCTTGAGGATCTTCATCGTTGTTAACCAGGGCGTCTTCGAAATCGTCTTCCAGCATTACCCGATCTTCAGTAAGGTTAGGTGTGATGGAGTAGGCAAATGAAATTTCGTGCGTAACCCCAAAATTGTCGAAGTTGCTGGATAACCCTTTTTCCATGGTATATCCTATCGACAATCTTCGGTTGAGGTTGAATCCAATTCCTGCTGAAGCTCCGTAGAAACTATCGTAACCACCTTGTAGCCAGCCTATTTTAGGCAAATCCATAATCAGGTTTCCCCCAAGAACAAACTCCTCTTCACCCACCTTTCTCGCTCTTGCTAATGGCATAAGACGACCGCCTTCAAGTATACCGGAAGCATTTTCAAACTGATGGGTATATTGTAAATGACTGGAAAAGGTCTTGTCCTTAAACTCTGTGATAGACTCACTGGTTTTCAGGTTATAATCGAAAAGATTTTCCGCAAAAACACCAACATCCCAGTTTCCATAGGAAAGGTTAAATCCGGGTTGAAAGGATAAAAGTGAGGCGTCTTGGAATCCGCTGACAAAAGGATCATCCTCTACGGTATTTATTCGGTTTTGGTCCAACCCACTATTGTAGTAGGAAAAGTTAGCACCAAACGTAAAATTACTTTTATCACTTAATTTGACGCCATAGGCATAATTAGCCAGGACTCCATAATTCCTAAGCACTCCTGCGGTTTGGGTGTAGAGACTTACACCAAGTCCCGTCCTGTCGTTCATCCGACCACTATAACTCAGGAAATATGTCTGGTTGTTATCATCAAAGGATACCGACTGGTTTCTGTGTAAAAGATTGATATAGGATTTGTCTTCCCGCACTGTGGAAAAGGTGGGGTTTATAAGAAAGCGGTTAAATTTCAGGAGGTTCTGCGAAGGAACATCATATGAAATAAACGGACTTTCCTCCTGTGCCTTGACGGTTACCGTCAGGGCCAGAAAGCACAATATCACATATACAAATCTCAGTTTCATGGTCGGTTTAGCGGATGACTGTTATAGTGCCTTGTTTGAGGACTTCGCTATTATTGCGGATCTTGTAATAGAACACCATGTTCTGCCGCGGAAACGAAGTAGACGATTCAGGCCAGTTGTTTTGATAGTTAAATACATTAAAGACCTCTTCACCTCTGTCGTTGTAAATGATCACATTTACCTCGGTCTTGTTAGAGAATGAATTCGGAATTACCCACAGGTCGTTTATTCCATCACCATTGGCAGATACTACATTAGGCACTTTAAAAGTGTCCTGATATTCTACGGTAATTGCACGAGATACCTGGCAATTCCCAATCATGGCAATTAATAGGAAGCTTCCTTCATCTGTAAAAGTCATAGAGGAAGAAGAGCTCATTTCAATATTGTTTTGGTCTAACCAGCGATAGGAGTCTGCCCCACTTGCTGTTACTGTGCGTGAAGTTCCCTCAGGGAATACCACATTATCAGGGGAGTCCAGGGTAATCAGATCAGGATTCAATGGGCTGATAACTAATTCATTAGAACCAAGCGGACAACCGTTTCTGTCGATAACAAGTTGATAAGTTCCGGGTTCAGTAGTATCCAGGGTTTCGCTGGAGTTACCTAAGTCTACCCCATCCCTGTACCAGGAGAAAGTTTCCCCATTCAGGTCAGTAGGTGTACTCAGGGTGATTATTTCAGAAGGCCCACAACTTGTGGTGCTTGTACTGTTAATAGTCAGCAATTCATTGACCAGAAGGCGCACTGAAAGTGCATTAGAAGTATCGGTATAACCGCCAATGGCGATGTCTACATCATAATTTCCGTTTTCGGAAATGTTTGTAAGGCTTATGCTGTTGGAGGTAGCTCCAGCCACATTAGCCCCGTCTTTCTTCCATTGTGCACTTATGCTGGATACCAGCTGTGAGGTAACATCTATAGTGCCACCACCAGAAATATCCGCAGTAAGCGTGCTTATTTCCAGTACGATATCCGTATTTACGCATTCCGCATACGTTGAAGCATAAGCTATTGTAGCGTCTATACTGGTAGGCACTGCTACATTAGTGGGATCAGAATCAATTGAGGTTGAAGCACAGGCGCCTCCGCTTAAGGAGACACGTGCATAATATGCGCCACTGTCTGTTTCGCCCACAACCAGAGTATTGCTGGTTGCCCCGGGAACTGCCGCTCCGTCTTTATACCATTGGTACGTTGGCGAAGTTGCATCGGTAGAAACACTTAAGGTTTCAGTAAAGCCAGGCAATACAACAAGTTCTGCCGGATTGTCGCGCGTAACGGTAAAGTTACCCGCATTGGTTATCGTTACGGCGGCCGAACGCTCTACGCATGCACCGGCTCCAAATACTTCCACCTCATAATCACCTTCAAAACCGGCAATAGAGGCGTCAACCGTATAGGTGTCATCATCTACGACAGGCGATGTAACAGGCGAACCATCCTTAAACCAGGTATAGGTTAATCCCATACCGGTAATGTTGGCAACCAGATCTACAGTTTCCCCACTACAAAGACTGGTCTTGGCGGGTGGGTTAATTGCAATACCCAAACTACTCCCAACCGTTACATCAATAAGATTGGATAAGGTATTTCCGGATCCAGAACAGGAACCGTAATCAATTTCTACATTGTACATCCCCGATTGAGAAACCGTTATTGACGAACCTTTATCGGCAAGGGGAGTACCACTTCGGTACCAATTATACTGATAAGTATCTGCATTTGGCAGATCGTATACTTCAAGGGTGATAGAATTACCATCACAAACCTGTGCAGTACCATCACCAAAATCGGCCTGACCCTGCGGGCGTATCGTTAATCCTGTATTTACACTGATGTAGTACATGGGGTATGGCACAGAAACCGGACTGGTTACTGCCGGACTTGTGCTTCTTACCCGCATCCTGTAGCCTTCGCCGCGAGTATCTGCAGGTAACGCAAACTGGAAGTAAAAATCAAATGTGGTGTTTTTTGAATTGTCACGAGCTAGCTCTACCGGACTACCGAAATCGCCATTGGCATCAGAAAGTTCCAGGATAAACTCGTTATCCCCATTAACCAGGGGTGGTCCCCATGTAAAATTAACCCAGTAGTCGTTAAAGCTGTCAGAAGCACAGGCCTGTGACCAGGGAGAACTACCTGCTGGGGGAGTTTGGTTTGGTGCCGCCACCGGGGCATTCAGGCTTTGTGCCGTTGTGGCCAGATAGGCCAACATGGCAAAAGCCGTAAAGATGCTTGTCAGGGATGTGCGTAATTGTGGTTTCATAGGTCGTAGTTTTGGGGGACTACAGTTTCACCGGTCAATAGGGTATGTTCGGTCAAAACCGTAAAACGTTCATTAATTTTTCAAAATGTTTCATACTCTACTCTTGGCGATCGAACATACTATTCAAAAACAAATATGTCTTTTTCTCTTCGGCCCTAGAATTTATTGTTGTAGGGCCATTTAAATATGTTGTGAAATCCAGTTATTCTATGGTGAGGAGATTTTCTTAACCGCCAATCCCGCATTTTTCCTACATTTGTCCTTCAATTTTATTAGTATGAGCGCCCCGGCTAAATCGCTGAATTTCATAGAACATATCATTGAGGAAGATTTGAAGAATGGCTTTCCAAAAGAGAAGCTGCGTTTTCGTTTTCCACCAGAGCCAAATGGATACCTGCATATTGGCCACGCAAGCAGCATTTGCTTGAATTTTGGCCTTGGTTTGCAGTACAATGCACCGGTCAACCTGCGATATGACGATACCAATCCCACCAAAGAGGAACAAGAGTACGTAGATGCGATTAAGAGAGACGTAGAATGGCTTGGTTTTCAGTGGGATACGGAATGCTATGCCTCAGATTACTTTCAACAACTTTATGATTGGGCAGTTGATTTGATAAAAATGGGCAAAGCCTATGTGGACAGCCAGAGCTCAGAGGAGATGGCCCAACAAAAGGGAACCCCTACAGAACCAGGCACCAACAGCCCTTATCGCGACCGCTCCGTTGAGGAAAATCTGCGCCTGTTTGAGGGTATGAAAAATGGCGACTTTGAAGAGGGGACCCATGTACTCAGGGCTAAGATAGACATGGCCTCCACCAATATGCTGATGCGTGACCCCATTATGTATCGCGTTCTGCATAAGGCACATCACAGAACAAATACCGATTGGTGTATTTATCCCATGTACGATTGGACCCATGGGGAAAGCGATTATATAGAACAGATCACCCATTCCCTGTGTACATTGGAGTTTCTACCCCATCGGGAATTATACGACTGGTTTTTAGATCAGGTAGTTGACCCTGAAAAGGTAAGGCCCAAGCAAAGGGAATTTGCCCGAAGAAATCTTAGCCATACCGTGGTGAGTAAGCGAAAATTACTTAGACTGGTTGAGGATGGTATCGTAAATGGATGGGATGATCCCAGGATGCCCACCATTTCAGGGCTGAGACGAAGGGGATATACCCCTGAATCCATCAGGAATTTTTCTGATACTATTGGAATAGCTAAAAGAGAAAATGTGGTAGATGTATCGCTACTGGAGTTTCATATCAGGGAACACCTCAATAAAATTGATTCCCGGGTTATGGCAGTGCTCAACCCGGTAAAGGTGGTAATTACCAACTATCCGGAAGGAGAGGAAGAATGGCTGCATTCGGAGAATAACCCGGAAGATGAATCGGCAGGGACACGTAAAATTCCCTTTAGCAGGGAAATATATATAGAACAAGAAGATTTCAGGGAACAGGCGAACCGTAAGTTTTTCCGACTGAAATTAGGGGGTGAGGTTCGGTTGAAAAACGCCTATATCATTAAGGCAGAATCCTGTACCAAAGATGAAAACGGGAACATTACGGAGATACAATGCACCTACGATCCTAAGAGCAAGAGCGGAAGTGGAACGGAAGAAAGTCTCAGGAAAGTTAAGGGCACCTTACATTGGGTATCCATTCCTCACGCAGTTCCTGCGGAGGTGCGCTTATATGACCGTTTGTTTACGGACCCCACGCCTGATGGGCACAAAGACAAGGATTTCATGGAATTCCTCAACCCGGAATCCCTGAAGACTATTACAGCTTACCTTGAACCCAGCTTGGCCTCGGCTGTACCCGGCGATAGGTTTCAGTTTCAAAGATTGGGCTACTTTAATGTAGACCTGGACAGCCAGCCTGGAAGTCTGGTCTTTAACCGCACAGTAACGCTGCGGGATACTTGGGCAAAATTAGAGCAGCAAAAATAAATCACTAAAATATACCAAAAAGTATAAACCCCTGAATCTACTAAAAACAGGGGTTTTCTTTATTTAATTAGGCCTTACTATTCCTTTTTGTTCTTAGGTTTCTGGTTCTTCATAGCTTCGCCGATCTGGTTACTGGCTGTAAAAGAGGCAACCATGTTATTTAGCATGTCGCTTCCTGCCTGTGGGGAGTTAGGTAGCAGTATAAGGTTGGTGTTGGTCTCTTCACCTATAGACTGGAGGGTATCATAGTGTTGGGTGACCACAATCAACGCTGAGGCTTCCTGGGAATTAATCCCCACTTTATTCAGAACTTCTACGGATTCTTCAAGACCCCGTGCTATTTCACGACGCTGGTCGGCAATCCCCTGCCCTTGCAGCCGTTTACTTTCGGCTTCGGCTTTGGCTTTTTCCACAATGAGTATACGGGCAGCATCACCTTCAAACTGGGCTGCAATTTTTTCACGCTCGGAAGCATTGATACGGTTCATTGCCTCCTTTACCTGGGCATCCGGATCAATGTCGGTTACCAGCGTTTTGATAATGTCATAACCGTAATCAAGCATTGCGTCCTGCAACTCGGTTTTAACCGCAATTGCGATATCATCCTTTTTAACAAAGACATCATCCAGTTTCATTTTTGGAACTTCGGCGCGGACTACGTCAAAGACATAAGAAGTAATCTGATCGTGAGGATATTCAAGTTTATAGAAGGCTTCATAGACCTTAGTCCGGATTACCACGTATTGTACCGAGACTTTCAATTTAACGAAAACGTCATCCAGGGTTTTGGTTTCCACAATTACATCCAGTTGCTGAATCTTCAGGCTCAATCGGCCTGATATTCGATCAACCAATGGAATTTTCATTTGCAATCCGGAATTCCGGATACTTTGAAAGCGCCCAAAACGCTCTATCACAACAGCTGTTTGTTGTTTAACAATAAAGAAACAGGCCAGCAAAATAAAGAAGCCTATAACATAAAAAGGAATCATATATAATGAATTCATAGAAGTAAAATTAAGTTAGTGAATATTCAAAGACAGTACTATATAGGTGTAAAAAAGCAGTGAATTGTTACAGAATCGCAAAATTATTGAAAAAACACGCATTATTTATGCTAGCTTTTCTATTGCGGCATTAATACGGCGCATGGTTTCATCTTTCCCCAATAAAGACATAATATTAAAAATATGCGGCCCTTTCATTTCTCCAACTAAAGACAGGCGAAGCGGGGGCATAACCTGCCCAAAACCATACCCTTCATCCTTGATCCAGGATTTAACACTGGCTTCAAGTTTATCTACCTCATTAAAATCTCCAGTTTTTCCCAGCAGCTCTAAAAGCCGTTTTAATATGGCTCCGGTTTGATCTTTCCATTGTTTTTTAGCGGCTTTAGAATCATAGGCAGTTGGTGCTTCAAAGAAATATTGGCCCAGCGACCAGAGATCCGACGGAAAATTAGCCCTTTCCCTGATCAATTCAATTACTTCACCCAGAAATCGCTGATCTGTTGTATCTATTTCAATATTATGATTATCAACATAATATAGGAAGTCTTGCAAAAGCTCTTCTCTGCTGCGCTGCTGTAAATAGTTATGATTATACCAAATGGTTTTATCAGGATCAAAACGAGCGCCGGATTTATGTACTCGGCCGAGGCTAAAAGCTTCAGTCAATTCTCTCAAACTAAATAATTCCTGTTCTGTTCCGGGATTCCAACCCAACATTGCCAGGAAATTGACTACGGCTTCGGGGTAATAACCCGCCTCTCTGTATCCTGTTGTGTTTTCCCATGCAAGTGGAAATACAGGGAACCCTCCTTTTTCACCATCCCGCTTACTCAGCTTCCCTTTTCCAACTGGTTTCATGATCAGGGGTAGGTGGGCGAATACCGGAGGCTCCCAGCCGAAAGCACCATATAGTTGAACGTGCAAGGCCAAAGAAGGAAGCCACTCCTCGCCTCGTATCACATGCGAGACCTCCATGAGGTGATCGTCTACAATATTAGCCAGGTGATAAGTAGGCATTCCGTCACTTTTAAAAAGAACCTTGTCATCAAGGGTGTTAGAATCTATTTCAATTTGTCCACGTATTTCATCCTGGAATACTATGGTTTGGTTTTGCGGACTTTTGAAACGAATAACGTAAGCGTCTCCGTTTGCTATACGTGAAGCGGTTTCTTCCTCTGAAAGTACAAGGGAATTATTGAGCTTTAAGCGGTTGTGCCAATTGTAAATAAAAGTCTTCCCCTCGGCCTCGTGATTCTTTCGGTGTAAATCCAGGCTTTCACTGGTATCGAATGCGTAGTATGCGTGTCCGCCAGTAATGAGCTTTTCCGCATATTTCCTGTAGATGTCCTGGCGCTCGCTTTGTCTATATGGGCCAAAGCCCCCGTCCTTATCAGGACCTTCGTCATAGGGTATTCCACACCAGTTAAGGGCTTCAATAATATATTCTTCAGCACCTTCAACAAAACGGGCCTGATCCGTATCTTCTATTCTGAGAATGAAACTTCCTCCGTGTTTTTTGGCAAATAGATAGTTAAAAAGGGCGGTTCTCACACCACCAATATGAAGTGGTCCGGTGGGACTGGGGGCAAAACGAACCCTAACCTGCTTACTCATACCCATTATTGTTATTTATAGCAAATATAGCGCTAATGAAGGCAGGACAAAAGCAAGGCTCTAGGCTTCTTTCATGGCGTCGGGAATCCGGGGATTCATAGTTTTAAACCAAAGCGGCGGAAAAAAGGACATTACCATTGAAGTGGGGTATCCAAAGGGCATTTGAGGCGATTGCTCATGACAGTCCAGTAGCTGGTATTTCTTGGAAGATTTATAATGATGATCGCTATGACGGGTTAATTCATAAAGGACAATACGACCTATTATATGGTTGCTGTTCCAGGAATGCACCTCACGCACCCTTTCATACCTCCCGGAAGGTAGTTTTTGACGAAGCAGCCCATAATGCTCAATATAATTTACAGTTTCGAGTAATAGAAAACCAACAATTCCTGCACCTATAGCGAAAGGGATTGCTTTAGCGCCAAAGAAAAAATAAAGGACCAACAAATAGGCGGCTTGCAGGATAAGATACCAGAACATGTCGTTTTTGATCGAAAGAAATGGCAGGCTTTGTTTTTTAAGTAATTGCAATTGTAGCCTCCAGGCACTTGCGTACTGACGGAACACGGAAGTGAACCAAAAGGAATATACCGTTTGGTTTAGTCTCGCAGTAGCAGGATCCTCCCTGGTTGCAGCATTCGCATGGTGACCAAAGTTATGTTCAATATAGAAGTGCATGTAGAAAGAGGGCAACAAAAGTATTTTCCCCAAAATCCGCTCTGGGGATTTTTGGCGATGCCCAAGTTCATGACCCACGTTAATTCCATTGGCTCCGAGGACAATACCCAAAGACAACATTAGACCAATTGTTTCAAAGAGTTCCAGGCTGGCTGAATTCAATGAAACCAAATAGACTGCGATTAAAGCGTATACTATGGGAAGATTGAGGTAAAGCATCCAGTCAAACAAAGGATTATTCTTTTTGTTAGTCTTTTCTTCCTGATTAAGGTTATGAAGATCTTCAGGAAAGACTATTTCTAGTAAGGGGATTAAAACGAAAGTGTAGACAGGAGTAAAATAGCTCCAAACCCCTTTGAAATATAGACTAATAATAGCCGAAAGCGGTATGGTAAGAGCGGCAAGATACTTTAAGTCGCGCAAGCTGAGCTTTTTAACAAATTTTTCAGTTTCATTTCCCCCGTAACGGGTATATTGGTAATAAATATAGGAGAAACTGGAACATTATCACAACATACTGCATAAACTGGAGGATTTCAGCAGGAAGTATTACACAAAGATCCTGATAAAAGGAGTCATACTTTTCTTGAGCCTGGGATGTTTGGTTAGTCTGGCCATACTTGGCGTGGAGTACCTTTTATGGATGAGCACCACAGGAAGATTTCTGTTGTTGTTGGTCGGATGCCTTATATTATTGTATTTGTTTATCTGGCAAATGGGATTGCCTTTGCTCTATCTTTTCAGGGTAAGGAAGGGAATTTCGCCTAAAGAGGCCTCGCGACTTATAGGGAAGCACTTTCCTGATGTAGGCGATAAACTCTATAATTTGCTGGATTTGGCTGAGAATGAGGACCGAACGGAACTTTTATTGGCAAGTATATCGCAGAGGTCGGCAAAATTATCACCAGTCCCATTTTCAGGAGCAGTTAAACTCAGTGAAAACAAGAAATATTTGAAATTTTTGGTCATTCCGGCACTTATAGTTGGAGTTATATGGATTACAGGCAAGCTTTCTGAATTTGTAGGTTCGTATAATCGTGTAGTGAACTATGATGTTGCTTTTCAACCTCCCGCACCTTTTGATTTTGTGCTATTATCTGACCAGAATCAAATTCTGGAAAACCAGAAGCATGTTGTGCAAGTAACTACGCGAGGCTCTGTTCAACCTGAAGAAGTCTTTATTGTTATAAATGGAAACGAGTACTTGCTCAAGGAGCGAGACGGTATTTTTGAACATTCACTCAGTCCGCCGCTGAGAAATATGGAATATTATTTTAAAGGAGGTGGGGTTACTTCATCGGAGCACCAACTTTATGTATTGGAGATCCCGGTAATTAAGGGCTTCGAAATGACCCTGGAATATCCCAGATATTTAGGAATACCAGAAAAATCAATACTAGGCACGGGTAACGGTGTAATACCGGAAGGCACTAAAGTCTCCTGGAGATTAGACACTAAAAACACGGAGCAGGTAATGTGGAGCAGTCAGGATACTACAGTATTGTTTAATGCACAAAAAGAACTGTTTGCCCACGAGCAAACAATATACCGAAACACGGATTATAGCATTAAAACGAGCAATACGAATGTGACTGATTTTGAAAGTTTATCCTACACTTTAGATGTGATTCCAGATACATTTCCCAAGATAAAGGTGATTCAGGCCATGGATTCATTAAACCCGAATGTATCCCATTATGCGGGCACAATAGAGGATGATCATGGCCTTACCAGTTTAGTATTGATCTATTATCCCAAAACAAAACGGGAAAATAAAAGAAGGATAAACCTCAACATTCAGAATACCCCTTATCAAAGATTTTATTACAGCTTTCCGGATAGATTACAGCTTGATGAAGATGAGGTATACGAATATTATTTTGAAGTGAGGGATAATGACGGTATCAGAAAAGGTAAAACTACAAAAAGCAGGCTGTTCACTTCAGTGACTTATAACGATTTGGAAATGAATAGCCGGCAGTTACAGTACCAGGAGGAACTCATTAAAAACATGGATCAATCTGTAGAACGGTTTAAGAAGGAACGCCAAAAGCTACAGGAAATTCAACGAGAGCAAAAGGAAAAGGGAACGCTCAGTTTTAATGATAAAAGACGTGTTTCAGATTTTATAAAGAGACAACAACAGCAGGAGGGAATGATGGAAAAGTTCAGCCGTCAGCTGAAGGAAAACTTACAACAAAATGAGGATAAGGATTCAATGAATGAACTGTTGCAAGAGCGTCTCGAAAGACAGGAAGTGGAAGCGAGGAAGAATCAACAACTGTTAGAAGAATTGGAAAGATTGTCCGATAAAATTAATAAGGAAGAACTAAGCAAAAGACTGGAGGAGTTAGGAAAAAAACAGCAAAGCAACCAGAGGAGTTTGGTGCAATTGGTAGAACTAACCAAAAGATACTATGTAACGGAGAAGACTGCACAGCTAGCTAACGAACTAAAGAAACTTGGAGAGAAACAGAAAAATGAAGGAGAGCAGGATAAACCATTATCACAAGCAGAAGATCAGGAAAGATTAAATAAAGAATTTAATGAGCTGAAAAAAGAGTTAGATACGCTGGTTCAAGACAACCAGGCGCTGAAAAAGCCAATGGATATACCGCGCAATAAAGAAAAGGAAAATGAGATCATAACAGAGCAGGAAGAGATTAAAAATCAGTTGGAGCAAAATAACGCTGATCAAAATAATACCCAGGAAGAAGGAGAGAAAAAAGATAATATTAAAAAACAGCAGAAAAGCACCGGTCAGAAGATAAATCAAATGTCTGAAGATTTAGAGAAGGCCATGGCTGGAGGTGCAGGGGGTTCTTCTGTAGCAGAAGACGCAGAGATGCTAAGACAAATTCTGGATAACCTCATTACCTTTTCATTCAAACAGGAACAGTTATTTGAAGAACTTCAAAATGCCGACCCTGAGCTGGGCAGATTTGCGGAAGGAATCCGCTCAGAGCAACAACTAAGGAAGATTTTTGAGCACGTAGATGACAGCCTTTTTGCGCTCTCTTTAAGAAGGGTAGAGTTGTCAGAAGTGGTAAATGAACAAATCACCGAGGTGTATTATAATATCGACAAGTCTCTGGAAAGCATTGCAGAGAACAGAATATACCAAGGAGTATCTTATCAGCAATACGTTTTATCTGCCTCTAATGAATTGGCAGATCTTTTGGCGGACATTCTGGAGAATATGCAGCAGAGCTTATCACCCGGCTCTGGCCAGGGGCAGGGAAGTTTTCAACTACAAGATATCATTCTGAGTCAGGAAGAGCTTCAAAAGAAGATGGAGGGAATGGGGTCCGGTAAAGGAAAAAAGGAAGGGAAAGAAGGATCAGAGGATAGTAGTCAGGGAAATAAAGAAGGTAACCAAAGCGGGAAGGGAAGTAAAGGAAAAGATGGAGAAAACAATTCAAAGGAAGGGAATGAAGGAAATCAGGGCAATGATGGTAATAGAGAAGGATCAGGTATGAGCGAGGAAGAATTAAACGATCTCTATGATATTTACAAAGAACAGGAAGAGATACGGCAACTGCTTGAAAAACAGTTAGAGGATATGATACGCAAAGAAGATCAGCAGCTCGCTAATCGTATTCTGAGTCAAATGCAGCAATTCCAACAAGACCTGCTTGAAAATGGGGTAAATAAAGGAACAAATGATCGCTTGAGTGCAATCCAATATCAATTATTGAAACTTAAGGACGCTGAGGTAAAACAAGGTAATCTTAAAGAAAGAGAAAGTAATACTGCATTGAAGGGATATACCAATCCGTTTCGTGAACAAAAACAGAATGTGGAGACCAACAAAACACAAACGGAGATATTAAATAGACAAGCCTTACCTTTGCGGCGAAATTTTCAAAAACGGGTACAACGTTACTTTAACAAGAATGATTGAATTTTGTTTCGAAACTTCATTTAAAGTCGATCAGGAACACAGGGTGAAGACTTGGTTAGAAAAGGTTGTAAATCAGGAAGGGTCTATAATTGATCAATTGGTATACGTGTTCTGTAAAGATGAAAAATTGTTAGAATTGAATAAGAAGTTCCTGAACCATGACACCTATACTGACATCCTTACATTTCCATATGGAACGTCTGCTGGAATACATGCCGATATCTGTATTTCTATCCCAAGAGTAAAGGAAAATGCAAAAAAGTACGGTGTCGATGAACAAGAAGAGTTAAGAAGGGTGATGGTTCATGGCGTATTGCATTTGCTTGGCTACAATGACCATAGTAAAGAAGACAAACAGGCCATGCGGCAATTAGAGGAAGATAAACTCAAAATGTTCCACGTGGAACAATAAGATTATGTTTGAAGGAGAATATGACGTAATAGTTGTTGGAGGTGGCCATGCTGGCGCTGAAGCTGCAGCAGCAGCTGCAAACATGGGATCACGCACTTTGCTGGTTACCATGAATCTGCAGACCATTGGGCAGATGTCCTGTAATCCTGCTATGGGCGGTATAGCCAAAGGACAAATAGTGCGTGAAATAGATGCACTTGGGGGCTATAGTGGTGTTGTAACCGACCGTTCGGCCATACAGTTTAAAATGCTTAATAAATCCAAAGGGCCGGCCATGTGGAGTCCCAGAGCGCAAAATGACAGGATGCGCTTTGCAGAAGAATGGCGTATGGCCCTGGAGCAAACGCCAAAAGTGGATTTTTACCAGGAAATGGTAAAGGGGTTACTGGAAGAAAAGGGCAAAATTGTTGGAGTTAGAACCTCGCTTGGATTAGATATTAAGGCAAAGGCGGTAGTGCTGACCAATGGAACTTTTCTCAATGGATTAATTCATATTGGTGAAAAGCAGTTTGGTGGTGGACGAGCGGGAGAAAAGGCTGCAACGGGAATCACAGAACAATTGTCCGATTTTGGCTTTGATAGCGGACGGATGAAAACTGGAACACCTCCGCGGGTAGATGGAAGGTCCCTGGACTATACTAAAATGATTGTGCAACCTGGAGATGAAAATCCTGAGAAATTTTCTTATTTGGACACACCAATATTAGAAGATCAAAGGGATTGTTATATGACGCACACCAGTCAGGAAGTTCATAATTTGCTTCGGGAAGGATTTGAGCGTTCTCCAATGTTTAATGGTCGTATTAAAAGTATTGGCCCACGGTATTGTCCATCAATAGAAGATAAGATCCATCGTTTTGCCTCAAAGGATAGTCACCAGATTTTTGTAGAACCAGAAGGGTGGCATACGGTGGAAGTATACGTAAATGGTTTTTCCACCTCTCTACCGGAAGACGTTCAATTTAAAGCATTGAGATCAGTAAAGGGTTTTGAAAAAGTAAAGTTTTTCAGGCCGGGATATGCTATTGAGTACGACTATTTTCCGCCTACACAACTTAAGCACACCCTCGAAACTAAACTAGTAGAAAACCTGTATTTTGCCGGACAGATTAACGGCACTACAGGTTATGAAGAAGCTGCTTCACAGGGCTTAATGGCGGGCGTGAATGCACATTTAAAAATCAATGAAAAGGATCCCTTTATTCTCAAGCGAGATGAAGCATATATTGGCGTGCTTATAGACGATCTGATTACCAAAGGCACTGAAGAACCTTACAGAATGTTTACCAGTCGCGCAGAATACCGCACACTGCTCCGTCAGGATAATGCGGATTTACGCCTTACACCAAAAGGCCATCGAATAGGCCTGGCATCGGATGAGCGCATGAGAAGAATGGAGGATAAGGAACTAAATTCTAAAAAGTTTATTTCTTTTTTCAGAAAAACCAGTTACCGTCCGGAGGCCATTAATCCTATATTGGATCGTCTCAATTCAGCATCTGTAAAACAAGCAGACAAGATGTATAAGGTGTTTTCACGACCAAAAGTCAGAATGGAACACATGCTGGAGATGGAAGAAGTAGCGCGTTTCGTATCCGAGAATAAACTTAATCACGAAGTATTGGAACAAACGGAAATACAGGTTAAATACGCGGGATATATTGAAAAGGAAAAGAATAATGCGGATAAATTACAAAGACTGGAAAACATTCGAATACCTGATAATTTCGACTACAAGGCATTGAAGTCGCTCTCTTTTGAAGCGCGAGAAAAGCTTGAGGCAATCAGGCCCGTAACTATATCACAGGCCTCGAGGATTAGCGGTGTATCCCCCAGTGATATAACCGTACTTTTGGTCTATATGGGAAGGTAATGTTCCACGTGGAACACGAACACGGGAACTAACAAACAGCATGCAATGCGGCAAAACGAATCATTTTCAGTAAAAGACTACGCCGTAACAGGAGAATCATTTAGCTTAAAGAAGCACCCGGATCTCAACATGTGGCTAACAGAGCCCATGCCCAAGGATTTGGATCCCTACTACCAATCGGAGGATTATATTTCACATTCAGACGCGTCGGATTCATTGTTCGAAAAATTATACCAAAGGGTAAAGAAGTATAGCTTAAATAAAAAATTACGTCTCCTGTCAAGGTATAGTTTAAGAAAAGGCAGGCTACTAGATTATGGCGCTGGCACCGGAGCTTTTGTTAAGCAGGCACTAAAAGGAGGCTGGCAGGCCCAAGGGGTGGAGCCCAATAATAGGGCCCGTATTCATGCCCAGAACAAAGGACTTTCTTTAGAACAAAATTGGAAGGGATTTCCGAATGAGGAGTTTGACCTAATTACACTATGGCACGTTTTGGAGCACCTGCCTGATCTGCATGGCAGTATTAGCAGAATTCGCGAATTACTGAAACCGAATGGTATTTTGGTTTTGGCTTTACCCAATTTTAATTCCTGGGATGCGCAGCACTATGGTCCTTTTTGGGCAGGATATGATGTGCCAAGACATCTTTGGCATTTTTCAAGAGAATCAGTTGAAGAATTATTTAGGGCACATAAGGTGGAATTGTTAGGAACACATCCTTTGTATTTTGACGCCTTTTATGTTTCGCTACTTTCCGAAAAGTATCGCTCTGGAAAAATGCGTTGGATTGCGGCTATAGTAAACGGAATACGCTCTAATGCTAGCGCAATGGTATCTGGCGAATATTCATCGCTGATATATGTGCTTAAAAAGACGGAAAACGCATTTTAAGCCCATTTAAGGCTTCTTCAAAGGACGGGACACTAATCCTTGTCTGCCTATTTTAAAAACGCTTATAAACGTCGTTTTTAAAGCCTATAAATATAGGATAAATACATAGAAACTTCTTTTTACTATAGACGCAGTCTATAATAGTAGATTTCTCCATATTGTCTATAAAATAGAATATGCTTCAATTGGTACGTCTTTATCCTGCTTTTTCTATTTTTGCCGCTCAAAACAGAAACCCATGAAAAAAGTAATCCTCATTTTTAGCATAATTATGCTTAGCGCATGTCAAACAGATAAAATCGGATTTGTAGACAACTCGGCCCTGATGGAAAGTTACCAGGAAAGGAAAGATGTTGAATCGCGGTATCAGGAAAAATCCGAAACCTATGCCAAAAAAAGGGATAGTATTTCACAGGCATTTCAACTGGAAGCGCAAGCCCTGCAAAATAAAACAACAGCTATGTCTGAAAAAAAGGCCCAGGAAGAATATGCGCTCCTTCAGCAAAAGGGTCAGTTTATTGGTCAGCAATTGCAACAAGAAGAGCAGCAATTACAACTTCAGGGGCAAGCTGAGATTGATAGCCTGGTCAGTAAAGTAAAAAAGGAAATAGATGCTTACGGAAAGGCAAATGGTTACACCTATATTCTGGGCAAAGGAGACGGGGGAAGTGTTCTGTACGGAAGTGAAGCCAATGACCTTACCCAGGAAATACTGCAAATCCTAAACGATAAGTATCAGCAATAGGGGATCAATTCCATAATGCTTTTCGCTGCACCATGAGTCTTTTTCAGGGCTGCATGAGGTAAAGCAGAAAAACAGTTGGTATAAGATAGATCACAATGGTCCTTGCGCCATCGTAGTCTTTGGCTATTCGTTGCCCCAAAAGCAACATTAGCAAAGCAATACACGCTAATATTGCGCCAAGATAACCAAGCCCGTAATTGCCGGTAACGAATAGTTCAACAATTCCTGCCAGACTTAAAACCCCCGATAAAGATTCAACCAACAAGATGGTGAATAGCATTTGGGGCACCAGGTTTTTAAATGGCGTTTTGGAAAAATGACCTTTAAGCCAGCCCAGATTTCCTTTCCAGTCCAGGATTTTATCTATTCCGCTTTGGAGGAAGGTAATGGCCAGAAATAACAAAAGAAAGGATTCTGTCAGATGTTCAGTGATAGCTTGCATGGCTAATGGTTTAGGTTTAAAATGCGATTTTACAGGATAGGATCCCCTAAGGCGCGGGTCTTTTTGTGAAGCAAGCGGGTTAATTTGATCGAAAGATCCATCAATATGATCTTTGAATTCCCATTGCGTTCCACGTGATAAATGGCACGCTCCAACTCTTCGCCTATCTCCTGAATATTGTTCTCGTGCACGAAAGGGGCAAATTTTCTAAGGTCAAAACCTTCCACGTGCAAGGTCATAAAGGCCAATTCCTCTGCCCCGAAATTGATAAGCATTGCCTGCCGCATTATAGCCAGACAAAAGCCCAGGAATTTTTTCTGTGTTTCTCGTCCTGTCTTGGCGATCTCCTCGCTCCAAAGGATCAACTCGTGGATGGCAGCTTTGTTGCCTTTGGCCTTAAATGCACTGCGCACCCATTGTACAAACCATCGTTCAAAAACAAGGTCTTCGCTGTCCCGGTTCATAAGGTCTAATGCCTTGTTGAAATTACCATCAGCCTCATGGGCTACCTTCAGGGCTTCTTCCCTCAGCAATCCTTGTTCTTCCAAGGCTTTTGTAATGGCCTCCTCAGAAAGTGGAGGAAAATGTAAAACCTGGCATCTCGAACGTATGGTTTGCATAACCTGCTCTTCATCTTCCACAATCAGAATAATTACCGTTTTATCGGGCGGTTCTTCGATGAGTTTAAGGAGCTTGTTGGAAGCAGATATATTCATTTTCTCTGCCATCCAGACCAGCATCACCTTATAACCACCTTCATACGATTTAAGCGATAACTTTTTTACAATATCCTGTGCTTCATCTACCCCGATCTGTCCCTGTTTTTTTTCAATTCCAATCAGCTGATACCAATCGAAGAGGTTGCCATATGGTTGCTCCAGTATAAACTGCCGCCATTCCGTCAGGAAATGACTGCTGACGGCATGAGATCGTATGCGGTCAGTATTTGATACGGGGAATGCGAAATGTAAATCCGGATGGCTTAGCTGGCTACACTTAATATTGCAGGATTCATCTCCACGGGTGTTCTCCCCTCCACTATTCCCACAAAGCAGATAACGGGCATAAGCTACTGCGGTAACTAGGGTCCCGGAGCCTTCAGGACCTACAAACATTTGGGCATGCGGAGTGCGACCTGCATCCGTACTTTGGGTGAGGTGATTCTTGATATGACTTAATCCAAGAATGTCCTTGAAGAGCATAAATCAAATATAAGGCATTTGTATCTCAAGAAGGAATTAATTGTACCAAGCCTTCTGCTAACAACGATAAATATTTACATTTGGATTTCAAATCACACAAGGCATGAAAACAATAGATGATTATAACTTCGAAGGAAAAAAAGCGCTTATACGGGTAGATTTTAACGTACCTCTTGATGCAGATCTCAATGTTACTGACGCTACGCGAATAGAGGCGGCTAAACCAAGTATAATTAAAGTATTAGAAGATGGCGGTAGCGCTGTTTTAATGAGCCATTTAGGTCGACCAAAAGGACAGCGGGTTCCGGAGATGTCACTAAAACACATTTGTGAAAAGGTGTCGGACATCATTGGTGTTCAGGTAAAGTTTGTGGATGACTGTATTGGAGAGAAAGCGATTACCGCAGCCGGAAACTTGCAGGATGGAGAGATCCTCTTGCTTGAAAACCTGCGGTATTATGAGGAGGAGACCAAAGGAGATGTGGGTTTTGCCGAGCAACTCGCAGCCTTGGGAGATATCTATATAAATGACGCTTTTGGTACTGCCCATCGCGCACATGCATCCACTACTATTGTCGCCCAGTTTTTCCCAGGGAAAAAGTGTTTTGGATACCTGTTGGCACAAGAAATTAAGGCGATAGATAAAGTAATGAGCTCAGGGGAGAAACCAGTAACCGCTATTCTGGGAGGAGCTAAAGTATCTTCAAAGATTACCATTATTGAAAACATCCTGGACAAGGTGGATCATCTGATCATCGGTGGCGGAATGACCTACACCTTCATTAAAGCAAAAGGCGGGAGCATTGGTGACTCCATTTGTGAAGACGATAAACAGGAATTAGCACTTGATATCCTCAAAAAAGCGGAAGCTAAAGGAGTGCAAGTTCATATGCCAACGGATGTTTTGGCTGCAGATGCATTTAGTAATGATGCTAATACTCAGGTGGTAGCCGTTGGTTCCATACCAGAAGGATGGCAGGGACTTGACGCCGGGCCTGAATCTCTGGAACAGTTCAAAAAAGTGATCCTGGCATCGAAAACCATCTTGTGGAACGGGCCTGTAGGTGTTTTTGAGATGGAATCCTTTGCCAAGGGTACAATTGCCATGGGGAATTATATTGAAGAAGCCACTGCTAATGGAGCATTTTCCCTTGTAGGAGGAGGAGATTCTGTCGCTGCTGTTAAGCAGTTTGGGTTCCAGGATAAGGTAAGTTATGTCTCTACCGGGGGAGGTGCTATGCTGGAAAGTCTGGAAGGAAAGACTTTACCAGGTATTGCGGCAATATTGTCATGATCCTGCGTTATAAATAACAGGAGGACTTCCTCCTCTCAGTAAGAAAATTTCCCTGTCTCGGAAAAAAATACGATTTTCGTTAGCCCCACAGCTAAAAATGAACGATTTATGATGGTTTTCAGGAAATTAGCATCAGGGTTATTACTCTTTGTGGCATTTAATACGCTTCAGGCACAGGACACTTTAGAGGTCAAAGAGTTAAGACCCGTAAAAACTATTCAGGAAGGAGTGGTCAGGGAAATTTCCGCTAAGGAAACTTCACAGGCAACAACTATGCAGTTCACTATGCCGGTTGCGGAAAAGACGGAAATCATGGGGAGCATAGTTAACCAAAATAGCGGCCTGGCCCTTAGTGACTATGCGCTACCCGCAACATATGACAGCCTTTGGCTCGAGGAACTTACTAAAAGCCATTCACTTTATCCCGAAATGGTTAATGCAGTCAACACTGATGCAGATCAACCAATAGATTTATCAGGCTGGGATACCGAATTATTTAAAGCGCGACTTCAGAAACTGAATGAAAGAACGCCCATGGATATCTCTTATAACCCATCTCTTGAAAATGTGGTTAAATCCTTTTTACTTAAGAAGAAAGAGCTCTTATCCCGTATGCTCACAGCAAGCCAGTTTTATTTTCCCATGTTTGAAGAAGCGCTGGACAGGTATGATATTCCTCTTGAAATAAAATACCTCTCTATAGTTGAATCCGCCCTCAATCCCAGGGCCAGATCCCGGGTGGGAGCAACCGGTCTTTGGCAATTCATGTACGGTACGGGAAGGATGTACGGTTTGGATGTAAATAGTTATGTAGACGAACGGAGCGATCCCATAAAATCTACCGAGGCAGCCTGTCAGTACCTTTCAAAACTGCATTCAATTTTCAATGATTGGGACCTTGCATTGGCGGCCTATAATTCCGGACCAGGCAATGTGAACAAAGCGATTAGGAGATCAGGCGGATACAAAAATTACTGGAACCTCAGAAGGCATTTGCCCAGAGAAACCGCAGGATATGTCCCGGCGTTTATTGCCACCTTCTACCTGATTGAATATGCCGAAGAATATGGTATTCAGGGCAAAACAGCACCAAGGCCTTATTTTGAAACCGATACAGTCTCCGTAAAAAACCTCATAACCTTTGAACAAATTGCCAAATGGTCTGGCGTGGGACTTGATGAAGTTAAACTTCTAAACCCCGCATACAAGCTCAATATTATTCCTAAGATTGAAGGTAAAAATTACACCTTGCGGCTACCCGTGAGGCAATTGGGCAGGTTTGTAGCCAATGAACAGGAGATATATGCCCAGGCAGAAGAAGAGATAAAAAAACGCGAGAAGCCGCTTCCTCAATTGGTCAAGGCCGAGGAGCGTATCCGATATCGCGTTCGAAGCGGAGATTACCTTGGTAAAATCGCAGAACGCTATGGGGTTGGTGTTAGCCAGATAAAGCGATGGAACCAACTGAGAAGCGATAATTTGAGGGTTGGTCAGCGCCTGACAATATATCCCAGGAAACCGGCATTTGTAGCCAATCAGTCTTCCAACAGTGCCAAATCAGCCGCCCAGTCCACCACGGGTTCTGAATCCAAATTCCATACGGTTCGTAAAGGGGACTCCCTTTGGACCATTTCTCAAAAATATCCGGGAGTTTCCATCGAGAATTTACGAGAATGGAACGGTATTCGCGGTAACGATATCAAACCAGGCACAAAAATAAAACTCTGTTCCTGTTCTCCGTAAAAAACACTACGAATGAAAAAACTACTTATTGCACTGTTTGCGTTTACTGCCCTTTTGGGATGTGAAGAAAAAAACAAGAAAAAATACAAGCCTGTCTCAGTAGGGGCCATAAACTCCCTTGCGGTGGTTATGGAAACCGGACTTTGGGAAGGTCAGGTAGGCGATAAGGTCAGGGAGTATTTCGCTGCCCCGATGGTGGGACTTACCTGGGAAGAGCCACTGTTTACCATAGAACATATGCCGGCGCAGGTATTTACAGGGATGACCCGCCACAGAAGATCGGTATTGTTTGTTAGCCTTGACAGCCTGGATCTGGCACATATTAAAACAGACCTTTACGCGACTCCTCAGAAAGTTGGTGTAATTAAAGGGGAAACGGAAGAACAACTTCTCGCCAACCTCGATCAGGGGGCGGATAAAATTATTGAGTCGTTCAAGGAAAACGAATTGGAAGAAGCTCAGAAGCGTTTTAAGCGGTCTTTGAGCAAAGACAGGGTATTGCAGGATAAATTTGGGATTAAGCTTAACATACCCTCCATATATGTGATGGGGAAGGAGGAAGACAATTTTGTCTGGATCGACCGGCAGATACAAAAGGGAACAATGAATATAATAGCCTATACCATGCCTTCTGCTTCCTTCGACAACGACTCTACTTTTGTGGGCGATATTGTGAGGATGAGGGATTCTATTGGACAGCTTTATGTTCCAGGGCCGGACATCCCCAACAAAACAACTTATATGATTACCGAAAAGGCCTTTGCACCTTATGTGTTTTCGGCTGAAATTGCCGGAAAAAAGGCAGCAGAGATACGCGGGATCTGGGAAGTAAAGAACTATCCTATGGCAGGCCCATTCCTCACCTACATCATCAATGATGAAGAAAACGACCGAATCCTGATACTGGAGGGCTTTACTTTTGCCCCCGCCACCAACAAACGCGACTATATGTTTGAGCTGGAGGCGATAATGAAGACCCTTAGCTTCGTCAAACCGGAATAAGCGCCAAAGCCCGGCGTTCAGCCGGGTTAATAAAACCGATCGGTATTATACTGTTTAATCGAACGGAAATCCGGTATATACCCGGAACACAAAGGCGTAAAGCACAATCAGTAACATTGCAAAAGCAAACCAGGCGAAAACTTTAAAGAAGTTGCGCACTACGTAATTGCTAATATGCCGAAAGGCGTTAATGTAAATTTCTTTAATATGTAAAAGTGTATTCATAGGACCTTGGGGCTTTGGTTATACTATAAATAATTTACTACTCATTTATCTGGTAAAAAAAAATATCAGTTGACGAGCCAAAAAACACTCATAAAAGGATAAATATTCAATTAGTTGCAGATGAGCAGATACCCAGGCCAGGGATAAAAGGTATGTGATTATCGATGAAACGGAAAGGTTTAGGTTGTGCATAAATAAAAAACGCTCCCATAAGGAGCGTTTTTAATGTCTTGGTTAGTTGTGATCAGTCAAATGCAAATCCTGTTGCTACCCGGAATATAAAAGCGTATAATACAATTATAAAGCTGATCAGGCAGAACCAGGTGAAGATCTTGAAAAAATTCTTTACCAGTACAGGACCCAGGTTTCTGAATGCCTCAAGGTAAATTTCTTTGATAAGTAAAATATGTTTCATAGGCGTTTATTTGTGTAAGTTCTGGTCTTATATATATAACGAAAAATGGCTGTAAAAAGTGTGTTTTTAGCGTACTATGTTGCGAATCATTATGCCATGATGGTGAATACCATTTAATGCCTTGTAAGAGGAGCTGAAGGCCCTTAGACGCTACAATTTACCTACATGTCTACGATAATGAATTCAGATCGTCTGTTTCTCTGGTGTTTTTCGCGAGTACACCGTACCGTTCCGTCACACTCATTCAGTAAACGCTCCTCGCCGTAGCCTATAGCGCTTTCTATTCTTTTAGGATCAATGCCCTGTTTGATCAGATAAGCCCTTGTGGACTTAGCCCTCTTATCTGAAAGGTATTTGTTGTACACAGCAGGTCCTCTGGAATCTGTGTGGGATTCAATTTTAATAACCATGCTGGGGTACTCCTTCATAGTGGCAACCAGTTTATCCAGAGATTCGGCGGCGTCTTTTCGTATGTACGACTTGTCAAAGTCGAAATAGATCATATCTACCTTGAGTTTTCGGATACCTTCTTCAATGGTAATCAGCTTCTCAAGCTTATCCATTTCAATAGCGGTTTCTACCCGTTCATTTTCAAGGGTGCTAATGGCGATTTCGTGCTCCTGGTATTCGTCTTTAATAGTTTTAACTACGTATTTGGTATTGCTGTCCAGGTCTTCAAAAACAAAGCTTCCATCTTCGTCACTGAGCATTTCTTTGAGCTTGATATTATTTTCATCGAGCAACATCACGAGTGTGCCCGGCATATTTTCACCGGTTATGCGTTCCGTAATGACCCCAGCTATGGCATTTTCATTGGCTTCTTCGGGAACAAGCCTTTGGAAGGAATAGATATCATCATCTCCTTTACCGCCTCGTCTGTTTGAAGCAAAAAAGCCTTTCTGACTGGCCTCATCAACAATATAGGAGAAGTCATCTACCTTGCTATTTATGGGTTGTCCAAGGTTGTGAACATCCAGAAACCCTTCTTCTTCGGAATAGGCTACTTCAAACACATCCAGTCCGCCAAGACCTACGTGCCCATCCGATGAGAAATACAACTTTTTGTCACTGATAAATGGGAACATTTCACGCCGTTCTGTATTGATCTCCGGGCCAAGGTTCCTGGGATCAGAAAAACTGCCGTTTTCTAAAACATCTACCACAAAAATGTCGGTTTTACCGATACTTCCGGGCATGTCAGAAACAAAATAAAGTTGTTTACCGTCCGGGCTTAGAGCCGGGTGTCCCGTGGAGTAATTGTCGCTGTTAAAAGGAAGTTCCTGAGCTTCGGTCCATTCCCCATTTACCTTTTTAGAACGATATATTTTCAGGTGGTTTATCCCTTTATTGTCGCGCTTAAGTTTCTTGCCGTAGTTATTACGGGTAAAGTACATGGTAGTATTATCAGGGGAGAAAGCAACAGAAGCCTCATGGTATTTAGTGTTGATCTTTTTAGAGAATTTGGCTGCGTTCCTTACTTCCTGACTTTCTTTATTGATCTTGGCCACATAGAGGTCAAGATAGGGTTGGTTGTTCCATTTATACCGTCTGGTTTTTAAAAAGGCAGAGTCCACAGAAGAGGAGTACACCAGCTTATCTTCTCCGTAAAACATGGGAGAAAAGTCGGAATAACGCGAGTTTACCGCTATGTTTTTGATTTCAAAATTCCCGGAATTGGCCAGAATGTTGTCTAAAAGGACTTCTCGCGGTACAGCGATATTCATGTCTTTTTCCTCTTCACCCTCTCCGCGGCGTATTTTCCTGTCATACAACCTCATGAGTCGTTTGGATCTGGCGTATTTTCCTGTGCCTTTAAGCGTGTGTGCATACCGGAAAATATTGTTTGCAGACATCTCATCGCGATAATTGCGGTACAGGTAATCGTACCAGTAGAATGCCCGTTCAATGTTGGTATTAAAGTAGTGCGAATCAGCAGCACGCTCAATTACCTTATGGGAGTGGCTTGAAAGCCCTTTGGCCAGAACCGCTTCATATAACTCGGCGGCCTCGGAGTACCACATTTTATCAAAATAGAGATCTGCCTTTTCCAGTAATTTATCGTTTACCGGGAATTGCGCGGATCGCTTTGGATAAGAATGGGTATTTGGGGTCTCTGCTAAAACAGTAGTTATTTCTTTGGCTTCTTCCTTGGTGATTTGTTGGCCGGGGTCAGTAACTTCGAGGATCCAGACCTTATTGAGATAACTGCCCTGAAATTTCGATTTACAAGCCGCTATGGCATCAGCGCCATCATCATATCGATTCAGATACACCTGATACAAGTCTTTTTCTGTATGCTGCAGGAAACCTGTATTCGAGAATTTAGATTTAAGCCTGGCCTGGAAGCGCTCTGCATTGGCTTTTTCACCAAAAACACCACCGATCACGTAATATCCAGCCTCCATCTTATCAGTGGATATAAGACCTCGCGTGGCGATATTATTTGCTTTAGCCGTTTTGGTGAATGAAAATGAACTGGTTTTTTCTTTTGGTGCTGGCTTCGCTATAGTTTTAAGCGATTTAGCTTCACTGAGCTCAGCAATTTTATTTTCAATTTGAAGTATCCAAACCTTGTCTGTGTAAAAAGGATTTATCTTTTCCCTGTAATCCTGGAGCAGATCCATGCCCATATTGCGGTACCCCAGTGACACATAGTGCATTTTATTCTCAGGGTTAAGCAGTATATGGCTGGAAAGGCCTTTTTTGCTCAGCTTTTTCGTAAAGCGAGAGGCATTTTCAGGCTTGCCAAATACACCGGCAATCAGGTAGTATCCACTACTGAGTCCCTTTAAATCCTTTACCTTCCTATGACTGATATTCAGTGTTTTGGCGGCTTTGATAAAAAAAGCTTCCTCTGCTGGTGTTTCCGCATTGACAGTACCGGCATACACAACTGAAGAATTAGCCGTAACTCCCAAAAGGAATAGGCAAAGCAAAAAGTGTTTTCTAAAGATTTTCATGCTCTATTACTAGTCCGGAAAAGCGTAATGACTAAATAGCAGTGCAAAATGGCAAACTAATTAACTAATGCCCCGGAATTGCTTCTAACGACCAATTTATGGCTTCTTACATGCCGGAGATAGTTTTTGTTGTGAAAGGGTTGCTTTCTGTCGTGAACGGTAAAATATTGTAGTTTACCGATGAGGCCCTATGGATAAAAGCCGCTGGACTAGTCTATTTTGAAGGTATGAGGATAGGAGGGTAAGGAAATAATATAAAATACCGAAAGGTATAATACTTGCAGAATGATAATCAACAAAAAAGCGCCCCAAAGGACGCTTTAATATCGAGTATTGCGATCTTACTAGTCGTTTTTCTCTTCCAATTTCTCGTCTTCTTTGGAAGCATCTTTAAATTCTTTGATGCCACTTCCTAAGCCGCGCATCAATTCCGGGATTTTCTTTCCGCCAAACAAAAGCAACACAACCATTACGATGACTGCTATTTGCCAGGCTCCAATTGCCAGGAAGGTGGATAATGATATCATAAAGCTTTTAAATTAAATGGATAACAAATTTATGAAAAAAAGAAACAAAAACTATTGTATAGCTAACGGGAACATCCCTTTTAAATTGCAGCGCTCTTTTTTTAAGTGAAATGCTTTATCTTAGACCCCCCGGTCGGCAAGGCTATAGGGACAAATAGCGCTGACGACATATCTTAAAATGCAATGGCAAAAAAGGTAAAGAAAAGAAAGGAAATCAAGAGGAAACTCTTGCATAAGTATCGCCTGGTGATACTCAATGAAAGTACTTTTGAGGAAAAAATCTCCTTTAAACTGAGTAGACTCAACGTATTTGTTACGGGATCACTGTTTATTGCGATATTGACCGGTCTTACCATCCTGTTAATTGCATTTACACCGCTCAGGGAGTACATCCCCGGGTATTCCTCAACCCAACTGAAAAGGCAGGCAACGGAATTAACCTATAAAACCGACAGCCTGGTCAATGTTTTAAATTATACCAATCGGTATTTAAATAATGTACGAATGGTCCTCCGCGGGGATATAGAGAATACAGAAGTCAATCGCGATTCCCTTTTTGAGCAGTTTAAATTAGATCCTGCAAATGTGGACCTGACTCCAATACGGGAAGATTCCGTGCTAAGGGCTGAGGTGGCCCTGGAAGACAAGTACAACCTTTTTGAAAGTAACAAGGAACCCGGCAGTCTTGTGCTTTTTACGCCCGTTTCCGGAACGATTACCCAGGTATACGATCCTGAAAAGAAGCATTATGCGGTAGATCTTGTAGCACCAGAGGGATCTCCCGTGAAAAGTGTGGCCAATGGTACGGTGATCTTTTCCGAATGGACCGCAGAAACCGGATATGTAATCATTATTGAACACAAAGACGGACTTATTTCAGCTTACAAACACAATGGGTCCCTCAGCAAAGGACAGGGTGATCTGGTAAAAGCCGGAGAAGTGGTGGCTTCGGTGGGCAACACCGGCGTATTGACTACCGGACCGCACCTGCATTTTGAACTTTGGAGTAATGGGAACCCGGTGAATCCTACCGATTACATCGACTTTAAATAAGATTTATGGCGATCAAAGCTTTTGCAGCACGAATTTTTGCGCAATTGGTTGCCTGGAAGACCAAACGCTGGACATCACAGCCTGTTACTACTCAGGAAAAAGTCTTTCGTGAACTCATCCGAAAAGGATCCAAAACCCGTTTTGGAAAAGATCACAGCTTCGATACCATAAGGAACCATCAAGATTTTATTGCACGTATTCCGGTCCGGGATTATGAAGCCCTAAGGCCTTATGTAGAAAAAGTAGTTTCTGGGGAACCAGACATATTGTGGCCTGGTAAACCGGATTATTTGGCTAAAACTTCTGGCACCACTTCCGGAGCAAAATACATTCCCATAACCAGCGAATCCATAAAGGAACAGATCAAAGCCTCCCGTAATGCCATCCTCAGCTATATTCATGAAACGGGTAATACCCAGTTTGTAACGGGCAAAATGATTTTCCTGCAGGGGAGTCCGGAACTTGAAAAGAAAAATGGCATCCATGTGGGTCGTCTTTCCGGTATATCAGCGCATTATGTGCCCAATTACTTGCAAAGGAATCGCGTGCCGAGCTGGGAAACCAACTGTATTGAAGATTGGGAAACCAAGGTCAATGCCATTGTAAAGGAAACCCTTCCCGAGAATATGACTGTAATTGCTGGCATTCCCTCCTGGGTGCAGATGTATTTTGAAAAACTACAATCCGTTGCCGAAAAAAAGGTGGGGGAAATATTCCCGAATTTCCAGCTTTTTATTTACGGCGGTGTTAACTATGAACCTTATCGAGCCAAATTTGAAAACCTGATTGGTCGCAAAGTAGATAGCATTGAATTGTTTCCGGCCAGCGAAGGTTTTTTCGCCTATCAGGATTCCCGGAAAGAAAAAGGGATGCTGCTGTTGCTTAATGCCGGAATCTTTTACGAATTCATCCGGGCCGAGGAATTCTACGAGGAATCGCCGAAACGAATTACCATAGGCGATGTGGAGCTTGGGGTAAATTATGTGATGATTATTTCCACCAATGCCGGTCTGTGGGGCTATAACCTCGGAGATACCGTTCAGTTTATTTCACTAAATCCGTTTCGCGTCATCGTTTCTGGCCGTATTAAACATTTCATTTCTGCTTTTGGGGAGCATGTTATTGCCAAGGAAGTTGAAGAGGCCATGAGGGAGGCTATAGACCAAACCGATGCCAGGGTAAATGAATTCACAGTAGCTCCTCGTGTGGAAGTGGAAGGCGAGCTGCCTTATCATGAATGGCTGGTTGAATTTGAAAACCCACCCACTGATTTTAAGCATTTTGTCGCTGTTCTGGACCAAACCCTTCAGGAACAAAATAGTTATTATTACGATTTGATAGCGGGTAAAATCCTGCAGCCACTTAAGTTAACCCACATTAGACCAGGAGGGTTTCAGCAGTATATGAAATCGATCGGAAAATTGGGCGGACAAAATAAGGTGCAACGGCTGGCCAATGACTGCAAACTGGCAGATGCCCTTCATTCCTTTAAAGAATAATATTTTCGTACCTAGAAATCAACTTCAGTACCGGCTACTTGGGGCAAATTCATAAATTTGCATCACATAGCAGCTAATCCATGAGTAATTTCAAAGAAACCACCAGGGCACAGGAATCCACCAACGCCATTGAACGCCTGTATGTAACTATGCGGCATTTATTCAATCGCGGTTTTTACAAGCCCACCGGTGTTTCCGGAGAAAGTCTGAAAAACGCACTCTTGTTGCTCCGGCCGGAAATTTATGGCACTATTGCTGAGGACAAAACTGAGCTCGACGGGCTTATCTACGTCCTGGACCGTCTTCCCGAAGGAATTCATGAATGTCGTTATATCAACCTGACCTCAGACGAAGGTTTTGCCAGTTCGCATCTTAAACCGATTATCCCACCCAAAAGGAGGCGCAATTGTTACCGTATCGACCGGGAACAGATGAATATTGAAATTACCCGGGGGAGGTCCGATATTTATGACATTCTCACACACCTTACTTTCCTTTTTGTGGAGTCTCAGAAGATTGCAAATAAGGTTCTTATTGAGGATACTGAAGAAACCATACGCGACTGGAAAAAATTGGAGGCTGCAGCAACCAAGGATAAACTCACCCAGGCGGAAAAGGAAACTGCCCTAATCCATACAGCCAGTATTCTTGGGCGATCTTTCCTGGAAGTCATGGAGATCTATAAGAAATTGGGCCGTAAGTCGGACCCAGAGCGTTTTCTGAAGATCATTTACTGGCTGGGGAAACTGGCTATTGAGGAAGAAACCGGGGGAGAGAAAAGGATCATAACCTTCAGTACTTTGCTACGCGAGCGTTTGGGGCATCACATTCACGGCGAACAATGGGCCGATACTGTAAAAGAAACCCTCAAAAGGCATGGGCTTTTAGAACGCCCCATCCACATAATCAGCGCTAATATGCATAGCGTCTTGAATTCGCTCTATGCCAGGAAAGCGCTGAAAAAGGAATTCCCGGAAAACGGCTCCCTGGAGGTTTACGAGCAACTTAGCCAGGAGGGGAACAATAAATTACAGGATAAGGTTACGGTAGTCGCCAGGAAAAACGGGATGATCGAAATTGATGATATTTCAGGCACCAATATCGACGTCCAAATCTTTGATATGGCCAAGTTAGGCCGAGATGCCTGTTGTTACGATTTGCCGGAAGGTATTCCGGATGAGGAAAAACCCGTTATCTTTGTTATGGACTATGCATTCGGGGAACAGGCTTATGAGACCATTGACGAGTTGTTAAAGCCCTACCGATCTAAAGACAATCCCCCTGTTTTTCTGAATGTGACATCGATATCCATTATGGGAAAAGCAGGCATTCTGGTAGGTGGTAAGGGAGACCTGATGATTCCTACTGCTCATATGTTTGAAGGAACTGCTGACAACTATCCTTTCCACAATGAATTAAGCGCGGAAGATTTTACGGGTAATGGGCTCGAGGTAAAGGAGGGGACTATGGTTACCGTGCTGGGAACCTCGCTTCAGAACCGGGACATTTTAAAATTTTTTCACGATTCTACCTGGGGCGTTATCGGTCTTGAAATGGAAGGCGTACATTACCAGAAAGCCATACAGTCGGCCTCCAAGATCCGCAAAAGCATACGGGAAGATGTGAAGGTGCGTTATGCCTACTATGCATCGGATAATCCGTTGGAAACTGGAAGCACGTTGGCTTCAGGAGGGCTTGGTAAGGCAGGTGT
This sequence comes from Flavobacteriaceae bacterium D16, assembly GCA_021295155.1. Classification (GTDB taxonomy): domain Bacteria; phylum Bacteroidota; class Bacteroidia; order Flavobacteriales; family Flavobacteriaceae; genus Lentiprolixibacter. The sequence goes on from JAJTJC010000036.1 coordinate 655,807, forward strand.
TAAACCCACCTACCTGATAACAGACAAAATACTTACACAAATATTTAATTCCAATTGAAATGAGTGACAACCCAACCAGCAACCAAAACCAATCGGACGAAATAGATCTGGGACAATTATTCGCGATGATTGGTAACGGATTTAATAGCCTTTTCAGATGGTTTTTGAACTTATTCCTGTACTTAAAAAGAAATTTGGTAATACTCGCCACATTGGTTGTTGTGGGAGGAGCACTTGGTTTCGCCCTTAAATTTATCGTCGGGGAAGAGCAGAAACTTGAGGTGATTGTTACCCCCAACCTGGACACAAAAAATTATCTCTATGATGTTGTGGACGAAATACAATCCGATATTAAAGCAAAAGACACTGTTTTCTTTTCCTCAATGGGAATGGATGTGGATAAAATGGATGGTTTTAAAGTCGAAATAAGCCAACTAAAGTCACAGGGAGGATCTGGTTTGGAAGATGAAATGAAATTCCTGGAATTATTAAAAGATTTTGAAAACTCAGAAGCCATTTCGGATATACTCAGATCCGAACTGCAGGATAAGACCACAAAAGACCAACGCATTACTTTTTACTTTAAGGACGCCATAACCGGAAAAGAATATGCGCAAAAAATTATCGACTACATTAATTCCAATTCCTATTATACTGATTTATTGAAAGTATATACGGAGAATGCTCAGAATCGTATACAGCGTAATGACTCACTCATTGCCCAAATAGATATACTTATTAACAACTATACCCAGAAGATGCTAAAAGAACAGGCAACTACTGAGGGGCGACTGGTTTTAGAAAATCAGGAACCCCTCAATATTCCCTCCCTGTTCTCACTTAAAAACAATCTGATCCACGATACCGAATCCAAGAAATTAGAATTGGAACGCAGGCAGGAGGCTATTACGGTGGTTAATTTTGGTCAGCCTCATAAGGTACAGAAGCCTTTATTTCAAAAAAACATTGCGGTTATCCCGCTGACCTTTGTGGGTCTGTTTTTTCTTTTCTCTTTTATTCGGTATTTAAATCGCAAAGCTAAAGAAATGCAGGCGGGATGATGAATAACAGCTCCTCCAGACGAATTTTGATTACGGGAGGCGCCGGATTCATTGGCTCCCATGTAGTTCGTCACTTTGTGACTCAATATCCAAACTATCATATTTACAATCTTGACGCCCTTACTTATGCGGGAAATCTGGAGAATTTAGTTGATATTGAATCGGAATCAAATTACACATTTCTTAAGGCAGACATTACGAGCCGTGAGTTACTGGGAGAACTCTTTGCCCTGCATAATTTCGACTCCGTGATACATCTTGCGGCAGAATCTCATGTGGACCGATCAATTACGGATGCATCAGATTTTATACAAACTAATGTTCAGGGAACCGTGAATCTCCTGGATGCTTGTAAAAATAAATGGAAGGAGGACAATTCTGGCAAGCGTTTCTACCACATTAGCACGGATGAAGTATATGGTTCCATTAATGAAGGAAAGTTTAATGAGAACTCCCCTTATTCTCCTAATTCACCCTATGCGGCCTCAAAAGCAGGCTCCGATCACTTTGTAAGAGCCTATCATACCACCTATGGGCTCCCAACTGTGATTAGCAATTGCTCTAATAATTACGGCCCTTATCAGTTTCCTGAGAAATTCATCCCTCTTTGTATAAATAACATTATTCACCAGAAAGCGCTTCCCGTTTACGGAAAAGGGGAGAACATCCGTGACTGGTTACACGTGGAAGATCATGTTAAGGCCATAGATTGTATTTTTCATACAGGAAAAATAGGGGAAACCTATTGTGTTGGCGGAGATAATGAGTTAACCAATATTGAATTGGTAAAAAACCTATGCGAATTAATGGATATCATGCTGGACCGAAGAACAGGGGGTTCAGAGCAGCTGATCACTTTTGTAGCGGACCGGCCCGGTCATGATTTCAGGTATGCTATTGACTCGCGTAAGCTGAAGAATGAATTGGGCTGGAAACCTGAGAATTCATTTGAAAAAGGGATACAAGCAACGATTCAGTGGTATCTGGAAAATACCATGTGGCTCGAACATGTAACCAGAGGTTCTTACAAGGACTATTACCAAAGGATGTATAACGAAAAGGACTTATAATGAAGGGTATTATCCTAGCCGGGGGATCCGGGACACGTTTGTATCCTATTACACTGGCTTTCAGCAAGCAGCTGATGCCTGTATATGATAAACCCATGATTTATTACCCACTGGCAACTCTAATGAGCGCTGGTATAAGGGATATCCTGATCATTACGACGCCTCAGGACAAACCTTTATTTATTAAATTATTGGGAGACGGTACTCAGTTGGGGTGTAGGTTCCAATATGCCGAACAAAAAAGTCCAGCGGGTATAGCAGAAGCCTTCCTGATTGGCAAAGATTTTATAGGCAATGATAAAGTAGCCCTGATTCTGGGGGATAATATCTTTTACGGATCCGGCTTGGCAAGACAATTGCAGCAAAACAATGATCCGGGTGGCGGAATCATCTATGCATATCATGTTCAGAATCCCGGACGCTACGGGGTAGTAAGCTTCAATAAAGCGGGGGTTGCAGAGTCTATTGATGAAAAACCCAATGATCCTAAATCCAATTACGCCATACCAGGAATTTACTTTTACGACAATCAGGTAGTGCAATATGCGCAGCAGATCTTGCCGAGCAAGCGCGGTGAACTGGAGATTACGGATATCAACAAAGCCTATATGCGCGATGGAAAATTACAGGTGAGCATATTGGACCGTGGAACAGCATGGCTGGATACGGGCACCTTTGAATCTTTGATGCAGGCTGCACAGTTTGTTGAGGTTATTGAAAACCGGCAAGGGCTTAAAATAGGGGCTATTGAAGAAGTGGCCTATACTATGGGATATATAGATAAAGAACAGCTGAGGAAGTTGGCCGATCCTCTTAAAAATAGCGGCTACGGTGAATATTTATTGAGATTATTGGATTAAAGAAGAAGTGTTGAAAATTCATCATACCAATGTTTTCGGATGTGTGCTAATTGAACCTGTTATTTATACGGATTCGAGGGGTGATTTTATGGAAACCTACCATAAAGCAAAACTGGAAGAGGTATTGGGATACAAAATTGAGTTTGTCCAGGACAACCAGTCGGTTTCCCGGAAGCATGTCCTTAGGGGATTACATTACCAGCGAGGGGAACATGCTCAGGCCAAATTGGGAAGGGTTGTTCGCGGAAGCGCTTTGGATGTAGTAGTCGACCTGAGGAAAGACAGTGCTAGCTATGGAAAAAACTATATGGTAGAACTTTCCGAAGAAAACAGACTACAAATATTTATACCAAGGGGTGTGGCCCATGGCTTTTTGGCACTTAAAGACCAAACGGTATTTTCTTATAAGTGTGATAATTACTATAACCAAGAGTCTGAAGCAGGAATTATTTACAATGACCCTGATCTGGCTATTGACTGGGGTGTTTCGGAAACAGACCTCATACTTTCAGATAAAGACAGGGCACTACCTAATTTCAAAGAGCTTTATACATGAAGCGGATATTAGTGACCGGATCGAACGGACAATTAGGAATGACTTTAAAGGAGTTGGCTCCTGTCTTTCCGGAAATGGAATTCCACTTTACAGATAAAGCTTCTTTAGACATCACCCAAGCAAGGGAAGTTACCCGTATTTTTACGGAGATCAAACCGGATTATTGTATAAACTGTGCGGCTTACACCCAGGTAGACCAGGCCGAGAAAGAACCTGAAGCGGCTTATGAAATAAATGTAAGGGGAGTAGACAATCTGGTTAGTGCATGTAAGGAAACCGATACGATTCTTCTACATATATCCACAGATTATGTCTTCGATGGGACTAAAGAGGATGGATACCGCCCATACGATACACCAAACCCCTTAAATATTTATGGGAGAACAAAGCTTGAGGGAGAACGCCTAATACAGGAGAAGCTGGAACTCTATTTTATTGTACGTACGTCCTGGTTGTATTCCAAAAAATACGGACATAATTTCTATAAGACCATACTGGCTAAGGCCAAAGCCGGAGAGCCACTCAGGGTGACCGATAACCAAAGAGGGTGTCCTACGGATGCCAGGAATTTGGCAAAATACCTCTTGGATCTTATGACATCGGGGAATACCCAATATGGGATAAAACACTTTACGGACGGAGAGGTGATGACCTGGTATGATTTTGCGGATAGAATCCTAAATGATAATGGATACAAGGATAAAATAGACCTACAAAGGGGAGAGAATTATCGTATTTTTGCTGCGAGACCTCGGAATAGTGTATTAATCAATGGATGAGATAGCGCAGCAATTCCCAAAAATAATGTTTTGATATTCTATGGAGATACTACCATTAATAGGAAGGGCGAATGAACTTTTTACAATCGATATTTCGCGGCATTCGCATAAACTAAAAGAAATTGTCTCTTCGTCTTCCTTCCTTGTAATTGGAGGAGCCGGATCCATTGGTCAGGCGGTATGCAAGGAAATTTTCAAAAGAGAGCCTCAAAAACTACATATTGTTGACATTAGTGAGAATAACCTGGTAGAATTGGTTCGGGATATCCGTAGTTCTTTCGGTTATATTCAGGGAGATTTTAAAACATATGCTATCGATGTGGGCTCCGTGGAATATGACGCATTTATCAGTGCAGATGGCCAATACGATTATGTCCTCAATCTTTCAGCCCTTAAGCATGTTCGGAGTGAGAAGGACCCTTTTACCCTCATGAGGATGATTGAGGTCAACATTCTCAATACCCTAAAAACAATAAGGCAAGCTCGAAAAAATCAAACTACAAAATATTTCTGTGTTTCTACGGATAAGGCGGCAAATCCGGTTAATATGATGGGGGCTTCAAAGCGAATTATGGAAATGTTCCTGATGAGGGAAAGCAAAGATCAAATGGTTTCAACAGCCCGTTTCGCCAACGTTGCCTTCTCTGATGGGTCTCTCTTATTTGGATTTGAAAATCGGATTAGGAAAAGGCAGCCAATTGTTGCCCCTTCTGATATTAAGAGGTACTTCGTAATCCCTAAGGAGTCTGGTGAATTATGCTTAATGTCTTGTATTTTCGGGGATAATCGGGATATATTTTATCCAAAACTGAGTGAGGATTTACACTTGATTTCTTTCGAACAGATCGCCCGCAGATATCTTGAATCCATAGGATATAAGCCATATGAATGTGATTCAGAAGAGGAAGCCAGGATCAGAATGAAAGATCTGCCAGAAAAAGGGCAATGGCCCTGCTTGTTTGCTCCCAGCGATACTACTGGAGAAAAAGACTTTGAAGAATTTTTTACCAAAGGGGAAGAGCTCGATACCAATCGATTTGAAAATATTGGTATAGTAAAAAGTAAACTGGGTTATGATGAATCACTATTAGAGGAATTTGAGGCCAGGATTTCTGAGATGAGAAATAATTACTCCTGGCAGCGAGAGGATTTTGTGGATCTGTTTCAAAAAATGATCCCGAATTTTCAACACCTCGAAAAAGGGAAATTTCTCGACAGCAAAATGTAAACCCTAAGAACTATGTTTGAACCGGTTATTGATTTTGTTCGCGATATCTACAAAACCGATCAGTTTATTCCTTTACATGAACCCAGATTTTGGGGAAAGGAAAAGGAATATCTGAATAACTGCATTGACTCTACCTTTGTTTCTAGTGTTGGGAAGTATGTAGACAGGTTTGAAAAGGAAATAGCCGATTTTACAGGTGCAAAGTACGCAGTAGCCACGGTCAATGGAACTGCTGCCCTGCATATTGCCCTTCTCCTTGCAGGAATTGGGCATGGGGATGAGGTGATTACACAGGCTCTTACTTTTGTGGCTACATGCAATGCAATAAACTATACAGGGGCACATCCGATATTAGTTGATGTAGATAAGGATACCTTAGGGATGTCTCCTCAAAAACTGGAGGAGTTTTTAGAGGCCAACACTGAAATCAAGAAAGGTAAATGTTATAATACAAAAACAGGAAGAGCCATCAAAGCGGTTGTTCCCATGCATACTTTCGGTCTGCCTGCCAAGTTGGAGGAGCTACAAAAGCTATGTAACAAGTATAACCTGAAGTTGATCGAAGATGCAGCCGAATCTTTGGGGAGTTACAGAAATGACAGACATACCGGTACTTTAGGCTGGATTGGGACCTTGAGTTTCAATGGAAATAAGATTATCACAACGGGCGGCGGCGGAATGATTTTAACTAACAATGCGGAGTTAGCCAAAAGGGCAAAACATATAACCACAACGGCTAAAGTTCCTCATAAATGGGAATACAGGCATGATCAGGTAGCGTATAATTACCGGTTGCCCAATATCAATGCAGCCCTTGGTTGTGCGCAAATGGAACAATTGCCTACCTTTATTAAGCACAAGAGGGAATTAGCCGAGTCCTACCGTGTTTTTTTCGAAAATCAAGGAATTCAATTCGTAACAGAACCTAGTGGGACAAGGTCCAATTATTGGCTAAACGCGGTATTATTAAAAGACAGGGAAGAACGGGATTCTTTCCTAAAAGAAACCAATGAGAAAGGGGTTATGACAAGACCAGCTTGGCAGCTAATGAATGAACTTTCGATGTATAAAGGCGCCCAATGTGGTGATCTTTCCAATTCCGAATGGTTGGAAGCACGTATTGTAAATATTCCAAGCAGTGTTAGCAAGTAAGGATCTTTTCATATTTGGTTATTCAGGCCATGCATATGTAGTACTGGATGTCTCAATATCCCTAGGGTATAACCCCTTGGGCTACTTTAATCCGGATAAGGAGGTGTCCGATCCATATCAGCTTAAATATTTTGGTTTTGAGAGAGATGTGGAAGTTGAGAAAATCGTAGATAAAGCCTCCGTATTTCCCGCATTGGGATCTAACATTATACGAAAGAAGATCATGACAGATCCCAAGTTTGCTAATCTGAACTATCCGGTATTGGCTTCGCCAAGTGCTGTTGTATCGAAATTCTCGCATATAGCAGAGGGTGTTTTGGTAGGAGTTTCGGCAATTGTACAGAGCAAAGCTCAAATAGGACGAGGTTCTATTATAAATACGGGAGCTATTGTGGAACACGAATGCCATCTTTCCGATTTTGTTCATGTTGCCCCGGGAGCTGTTTTATCTGGTAATGTTAAGGTTGGAGAGGGAGCATTTATTGGAGCAAATGCTACGATCAAAGAGGGGATTACCATTGGAAAAGGAGCTGTAATCGGGGCAGGTACAGTGGTTATTCGTGATGTGCCTGCTGCAGAAACATGGGTAGGAAACCCCGCTAAAAAATTAATATGAGGGAACAAGTGCTAATTATTGCAGAAGCAGGGGTAAACCATAATGGCAATATAGATATAGCGAAAAAACTTATTGATGCAGCTGCAGAAGCTGAGGTGGATTTTGTAAAATTTCAGACATTCAATTCTAAAAAGTTAGTAAGCAGAAACGCCAGAAAGGCAGATTATCAGTCAAAGAATATGCCGGATACTTCTGATTCCCAGTTGGCAATGCTTCAAAAATTAGAACTTACTAAAGATCAGCATCTGGAACTCATTGCTTATTGCAAGGTTAAAGAGATACATTTTTTGTCTACAGGATTTGATTTGGAAAGTTTGGACTTTTTGAATGAATTGGGCATCCCTTTATTCAAGATTCCTTCAGGTGAAATCACTAATCTGCCCTACTTACGGAAAATTGGTAGCTTTGGCAAACCTATTATCATGTCTACAGGCATGGCTGATTTAAGGGAAATTGATGATGCAATCACAGTTTTGAAACAAGCAGGGGCAAAGACATCCCAGATAACGATCTTGCATTGCAATACCGAATATCCTACCCCAATGGAGGATGTAAACCTGCTTGCGATGAATACCATAGCCAAATCATTCGAAGTGTCTGTAGGATATTCTGATCATACCTTGGGAATTGAAGTACCAATAGCGGCTGTAGCATTGGGGGCAACGGTTATTGAAAAACATTTTACGTTAGACAGATCTATGGAAGGTCCTGACCATAATGCTTCACTAGAACCAAAAGAGTTGAAGGAGATGGTAAAGGCAATAAGAAATATTGAAGTAGCATTAGGACACGGTGAAAAGGTACCCAGCACTAGTGAGAAAAAGAATAAAGAGATTGTAAGAAAAAGTATAGTCGCGAATAAAATAATAAAGAAAGGAGAACTTTTTACAGAGAATAACATTGCTGTTAAACGACCAGGAGGAGGAATATCACCTATGTTATGGGATAAGATTGTAGGATCAAAGGCCTCAAGGGACTATGAACCAGATGAATTGATATGAGAAAAAAAATATGTGTTATTACTGGAACAAGGGCAGAGTATGGCCTATTGTATTGGCTAATACGCTTTTTGAAAGAAGATCCTAAAATAGAACTTCAACTGATTGTTACCGGAATGCATTTGTCTCCCGAATTTGGCCTGACCTATTCCGAGATCGAAAATCAGGGATATTTCATTAATAAGAAGATCGAGATATTGCTATCCTCTGATACTGCAGTAGGCGTATCTAAATCTATGGGATTGGCCCAAATAAGCTTCTCCGAAGCATATGATGAATTGAAACCTGATATTGCTTTAGTACTTGGGGATCGTTTCGAAATTTTCGCTGCAGTTGCTTCAGCCATGATTAGTAGAATCCCTGTTGCTCACCTGCACGGAGGGGAGGCTACAGAAGGGCTTATTGATGAGCCCATTAGACATTCCATTACAAAGATGTCTCACTTGCATTTTACGGCTACTGAGGAATACCGGAAAAGAGTAATTCAGCTGGGAGAAAATCCCAATAGGGTTTTCAATGTGGGAGCTCCTGGTTTAGACAGCCTTCAATTTTTAGAGTTGCTAGAGAAGGATGATTTTCAAAAAGCCATAGATTTTCGATTAAACAAAAGAAATATTCTAGTTACTTTTCACCCCGTAACACTGGAAGAAAATACAGCTCAGGAACAATTTTCCAATTTGCTTGAAGCGCTGGACACTCTCCAAGACACCAGCTTTATTTTTACTAAACCGAATGCAGATACTGATGGAAGAACAATCATCAATCAGATAGATTCATATGTTTCCATCAATCCAAAAAAGGCATGTGCATTCACTTCTTTGGGTCAATTACGTTATTTGTCGGCATTAAAACATGTTGACCTGGTTATGGGGAATTCTTCGAGTGGATTAACGGAAGCCCCAAGTTTTAAAATCCCAACAATTAATATTGGAGATAGGCAGAAAGGTCGAATTAAAGCACAAAGTGTTATCGACTGTTCACCAGAAGTACATGATATGCTCGATGCACTAAAAAAAGCATTTTCTAATGATTTCAGAAAGTCTATTGAAGCAATAGACAATCCTTATGGGAAAGGGGGAGCCTCTAGAAAAATCGTAAAAAAACTAAAAGAGATCGATTTAACGGACATAGTAAAAAAATCATTTTATGACATTGAATTTGAGCTATGAGGATTTTCTTTATTGGTACGGTTGAATTTTCTAAAAGGACACTAAATAAAATAGTGGACCTGAAAGGTAATATTGTTGGAGTGGCGACTAAATCCAAGTCTGGTTTTAATGCCGATTTTTCTGATCTTACACCAATTTGTGAAGCTAATGGGATTCCCTTTAAATATGTGAAAGATATTAATGCACCACATATTATTGATTGGATTCAAACCTTACAACCAGATATAATTTTTTGTTTTGGCTGGTCTAGTTTGTTAAAAAAAGATTTATTGACTTTAGCCCCTAAGGGAGTGATAGGCTATCACCCTGCTGCTTTGCCATCAAACAGGGGCAGACACCCTATTATATGGGCATTGGTTCTGGGGCTGCAAGAAACCGCATCTACTTTTTTCTTTATGGGCGAAGGAGCTGATGACGGGGATATTCTCTCCCAAGAAAAGGTTGAAATTTCCAAGGCTGATGACGCAAGCTCACTCTATGAAAAATTAACAACATCTGCTTTAAATCAAATAGCAGTATTTTTGGATCAGCTCGCTAGCGATACGTACATGAGGCTGCAACAAGACCATTCAAAAGCTAATAGTTGGAGAAAAAGGAGCAGAAAAGATGGTGAGATCGACTTTAGAATGTCTAGTCAGGCCATTTATAACCTCGTAAGAGGCTTGACAAGACCCTATGTTGGTGCCCATATCGATAAAGAGGAAGAAGAAATTAAGGTTTGGAAAGTAGAGATAGGTAAAACCTACAATACGAATATTGAACCAGGCAAGGTTTTAAATGTGAAAAACAATCAGATCGAGGTAAAAACTGGCGACGGTAGCATTTGGTTGGTGGAACATGAATTCACCATTCTACCTGATGTTAATGAATATTTTTGATTTATGGCCAAAACTGTAATTATAGTATCAGCACATCCTGATGACGAAATATTGGGAGCAGGGGGAACCTTAATGAAACATCGGGATCAAGGTGACATTATCAATTGGTTGATTGTTACTAATATATTTGAACATCAAGGGTATTCAAAGGAACGAATAGAATCAAGACAAGCTGAAATCGATACGATTTCGGAAAAATTGGGAATCAACAAGGTCTATAAGTTAGACTATCCGACCATGTCTTTGAGTACAAGTACTTTAAAGGATATGATCCCGAGGATATCACAAGTATTCCTCGAGGTAAAACCACAAATACTTTATTGTCTAAATCGGTCAGACGCACATTCAGATCATCGATTTGTTTTTGATGCAGTAATGGCTTGTACAAAATCTTTTAGATATCCTTTTTTAAGAGAAGTACTTATGTACGAATGTATTTCGGAAACGGAATTTGCACCTATTTTACCCGAAAAGGTCTTTCAGCCCAATTGCTTTATTGATATTTCAAAATATTTAGAAGCTAAAATTGAACTGATGAGGGTATATGAATCAGAGATGGGGGAACACCCTTTTCCCAGATCGGAGAGAAATATTACGGCGCTAGCCACCTTCAGAGGTGCAACAATGGGTGTGGAATATGCAGAGGCTTTTCAATTAATTAAATCCTTGCGTTTTGAAGAGCTTTAAAGAACATCTAATACCCAGAAATAGCACTATTAGAGAAGCCCTAATTAGTCTTGATTATTTAGCAATTAATGCAGTGCTATTTGTTGTGGACCGGGACAACAAGCTTATCGGCTCCTTAACTGATGGCGATGTTCGAAGGGGTTTGATCAGAGGTATTTCAATCAATGATTCAGTAGAAGAAATTATCCAGCCCAATCCTAAGTATGTCAAAAAAGGGGAAAGGGATATTAAAAAAATAATTGAATACCGGGAGGGAAACTTTAAAATACTACCGGTAATAAACGGCAAAGGCATTGTTGAGAATGTGATAAATTTCAGGAATATTCGTTCGTACTTGCCTATTGATGCTATTATTATGGCCGGTGGAGAAGGAAAACGTTTAAGGCCATTGACTGAAAACACGCCCAAACCCTTGCTAAAAGTGGGTGACAAGCCAATAATGGAACATAACATGGATCGATTGGCACTATTCGGCATTGATGATTTCTGGGTGTCAGTTAAGTATTTAGGGGAAAAAATTGAAGCCTATTTTGGGTCAGGTGCGGAGAAAAACATTGCTATTACTTACGTTTATGAGGATCAGCCTTTAGGGACAGTAGGGGCCGTATCAACAATAACCGATTTTAAACATGATTTTATATTAATTACCAATTCTGATATCCTCACCAACATGGATTATGAGGACTTTTTTTTGGATTTTATAGATCAGGATGCCGATTTCTCTGTAGTTACAATTCCATATCTGGTGGATATACCCTATGGGGTTTTAGAAACCAGCAATGGACATGTAGTTAATTTAAAAGAAAAGCCTACATACACCTATTATTCTAACGGAGGAATCTATTTGCTAAAAAAATCTGTCTTAAAATATTTGCCAAAAAATTCCTTTATAAATGCGACAGATTTAATGGAAAAATTAATTGCTGAGGGGAAAAAAGTAATTTCCTATCCCCTGTCAAGTTATTGGTTAGATATTGGCAAACATGAGGATTATCAGAAGGCTCAAAAAGATATAAAACATATACAGTTTTAAATGAATGCATTTGCGGTAATACCTGCCAGAGGAGGCTCCAAAGGCGTACCAGGAAAAAATATTAAACCTCTGAATGGTAAGCCTTTGATACAGTATACTATAGACGCGGCACGAAAACTTTTAAGGGATTGCGATATAGTTGTGTCTTCTGATGACCCTGAAATTATAGGCATAGTCCAGAATTTGGGATTACAAGTGCCATTTGTAAGGCCCTCATATCTTGCAACTGACTATTCCTCAATGCAAGAAGTTTTACTTCATGCTCTGGATTATTATGAGAAAGAAATTGGCAAAGCAGATATTCTAATTCTTTTGCAACCAACCTCCCCGTTTAGGGATGAACATCAGATTCAAAAGGCACTTGAACTTTATAAAACAAAGGACGAAATTGATATGGTTGTTTCCGTCAAGGCAACTAAAGCGAATCCGTATTTTGTTCTTTTTGAGGAAGGTAAAGAAGGATATCTGGAAAAGTCCAAATCTTCAAATTTTGTTACAAGGCAGGAAGCTCCTGAAGTATGGCAATACAATGGCGCCATTTACGTCATTAATACCAGATCATTAAGAGAAAAGAAAATGTCCCAATTTAATAAAGTTGTGAAGTTCGTTATGGACGATCTTGCATCCCTGGACATTGACACTACAATTGACTGGATTTTCGCAGAATTTATTTTGTCAAAGGGATTAGTGCAAGCTAAAAAATGAAGCAGAAGCTACTCGCAATAACGTTAAGGGGGGCTGGTATTTCGGGTAGATTTCTGTTGATATTTTTTATTACTCGCAATATATCATTAGAATTTCAAGGTGATTTTTCCCTGATCAGTACTAACATAGCTATTCTTATTATGCTACTTGGATTTGATCTGTATACATTTACAAATCAAGTTCTTGTTATAGACCCGAGAAAGGCAACCTTCGTTTTTAAGAATAGTCTGCTATTTTTCTTATTTGGGTATTTGCTCTTAATACCTGTTACCCATATGTTTGTTTCTTTAGGGTATGTTTCCTCGGAAATTTTTTGGACTTTTATTCTTTTGGTGATTTTAGAGCATTTCTCACAGGAGTTATTTCGTATTTATTTGGCTATTGAGAGGACTGCATTTGCGAATCTGTTATTCTTCATACGAACAGGAACCTGGTCTTGGCTCCTTGTATTAGGACTAATTTCGGGCTGGATTAATTCACTATCCATTTATGAAATTCTTTTGGTTTGGTGTTTTGGAGCCTTTATTTCCTCCCTCATTGGAATTGTTTTTTTACCATCAATCAGAACTTTCTTCAAAGAGAAAATAGATTATAAATGGATCAAAGATGCCTTGAAGTTCGCCAGCGCAGTTATAATATCAACATTGTTGCTGAAGGCTATTGAATATTCAGACCGATATTTCATAGACTATTTTTTGGGCAAAAAATCCCTTGGCGTTTATATGTTCTTTTTTCAGCTAGCTAATTTGGTAAATGTGGTCATTTTTACTCTTTATGTATCATTTATATATCCCAGGATTATGAAAAGTGTTATTGAAAAAGACATCACTGGGTTTCAAAGTAAAAAGAATGAATTATATAGGAGTATTTTAATTACTGTAGCCGGGTTTACTATTTTCTTTTTGTTGGCCATGCCTTACATTTTAGAATTACTCCAAAAGGATGAATTATATGAAAATAGCAACTTAATTTATCTAATGCTCTTGGGGATACTCTTTCTAAATTTCAGTTTCAGCAGCCATTTCTTCCTTCTCGCGGACAAGCAGGAGAAAATAATACTTAAGATTACAGTGATTACGGCATTTATCAATGTAATTTTGAACCTTATCTTGGTTCCAATATTTGGCATAATAGGGGCCTGTATTTCCCTCATTATCTCAAGTGCTTCATTATGGCTATTAAAATTTTTAGAAGAGAAAAAAGCTATACGAAAATGGTGAGAATAGACCAGATAGTGTTTTTTCATACCCCTTTTCATGAAAAAGCATTTTATGAAGTAACTAGAATTACTAACCTTGATACTACACTAATAGTAGCTTCTTACTATATAAATCTTATTAAATCTCCACCACATTATTACGTGTTGGAAAATAAAGGTTTTTCAAGGTTAAGATTTTTAGAATCACCGCTTAAACAGCTTCCTGAGATTAGAAAAAAATTAGCATTGACAGATCAGGAGATTATTGAGTTGGGACTAAAATATGATTTTTGTGATGGGCTCAAGATTTATCTAGGCAATGACAAGGATATTTTTGTACAAAGGCTCCTGTATTTAATGAATTCTAAGATTAAAGAAGTAATTGCCATAGATGAGGGCCTTGGATTTTATCTGGCGGACTCATTAAAAGACAGGGTTTTTAAGAAACTATATCCATTAATAAGTCAGTTAATTCTTGGCAGAAAAATTTATTATCTGAAAAGGTTAGGGACCCACCCTATGGTCAACAAGGTATTTCTTAGAGAACCAGAATTACTTCTTAGCAAACAAAAGGGAATAACATACGAACGAATATTTCTATCGCCTAAGCACGAGAAAAGAATTCCAGAAAAGGGAAAAGCACTAATTTATTCATTTCCCGAGCAGGACCTAACTGTTAAAAAAGAGCGTAAATTGTACGTAATTGATCAAATGGTCAACTTTTTTACGCAAAATGGGATTCAGGTTGTTATTAAACCCCATCCCAGAGAAAACATCTCAGATCTGGAAAAGACTTATGCGAACAACAAAAACGTTGAATTGTTAAAAGGTTCACTTTTGGGTGAGGAACTCGATTATTTTAATTTTGAAGTCATTATTAATTTTTTCTCTTCAGTTATTCTGGACATCCTTAACACTGAGTATCCCGCCAAACGGTTGATTACAATTGGCTTCACCAAAAAACCGCTTATCGAAATGAACAGAAATGCTCATTACATATTTATTGATGAATTTGATTTGAAAAGACTCAGTCATTCTTATGAAAATTACAATTAACAGTGTACTGATTGCGGTACTCGTGTACCCAGTTTTGTTATTTTTCCCCTCATTATTTAATATCGAGGCATTCTTCATTACTGCCCCTTATTTCTTTGTTATACTGTTGCTTATATTCTTATCATTTTTAATAAAAAAGCAGCTAACATTTACGTGTCGTATAGATGTTATTATCGTATTGTTGGCCCTACTCGCCTTTTCGGCTATAATTAATTTTTCTTCTGTACGATATTCATTGCCACTCTTTTTTGTTGTGTACTCCTTTTTCTTCTTTATGTTTTTAGGAAGGTTAAGTGATAGACAAGTTTCTTCAAAAGTACTGCAAGCATACTTTTACTTGGCTATCGTGCTATCTATACCCTTTTTGTTTTTGAAACAAGGATATACGGAAGCCAATAGATTCACCGGGTTTATTGGATCACCCACAATATATTCGGGCTTTATAATTTCAATCTTTATAATCACTTTCTTTAGGAAAAGGATCTGGTCAGCCCAATTCATAGTGTTTTTCATAATCACCTTTTATTTAATCTATCTCACGAAAACAAGGTTGCTATTAATTCTCATGATCTTGTATCCTTTATTGAGATTGCTGTCCTTTAAAAGGATTTGGGCAACTCGAAAACTTTATTTTTTATTGTTCTACTTTGCTACCTTATTAATTTATCCGCTTTATGATTTAGTTACTAAAATTCTACCAGGCCTTGTTACTCTGAGATATGAAGATAAAGAGGACGCCTCATTTGGATTAAGAAATTACTTATATGAGGAGTTAAAAGAGGTATATATGAATGGGAGCATTTCAGAGAAGATTTTAGGGCGAGGAAATGAATTCTCAAGAATTTATGTTGATAAACTAATGGGGATTGATCTTATGCCTCACAATGATTACATGAGATTATTGGTGGATTGGGGGGCGCTCGGGATGCTTGTTTTTTCGGTTATGTTGTATAAAGTTGCAACAAGAAATGATTTATGCCTGTATCTAAGTTTGGTATATATGGTTCTTTTTTATTCCAATACAGTTTTCAACTTGTTCTTGATTTCAATTCTAATTATTTTTTATTTCAATCAAAAAGAGTATTCTTTGAGTCAAAGTCTCCGTAAAACTCAGTCCGATTGATATGGTTCATTTTCATCCATTTAATGGAGTTTTGGATAATAATACTTTAGCTTCATGTATTTTAATCTCACTTCATTTAATTTTAACCACTAGAATTCCTTCTTGTAATCTTGAATTGAAAAAGTACTGCTGAAGAAGAGGCTTATGCGTAAAAGTATTTCATTCCTAAAACGAATTTCCTGTTTGCTTTTTGTAGGGGTTCTACCGCTATGGCCCATTCTTTCATCCTTGACGTTAATCCTGTTAATTTCATTGCATGTTATTTTTAGAAGTAAATCCGGTCATGCAAGACCATTTGACCTGTTGTTGTTTGCGGTTCCATTTATAGGTTACCTGGTTTCTTTCTCTTATGCCTACGACATGGTAAATGCCGGAATGTATTTGATTCGGATATTACCTATTTTAATACTTCCTGTACTTTTCTTTTTTTCAAATAACGAGAGCTTTCCTGCTAGACAAGCGCTTAGATCCTGGTTTGTTTATGGAATGCTGATTTCAATGGGATTTGCTTTACTCCTTGCCTTTTTCACTTATGTCAGGACTGGGGCACCAGAGGTATTCACCTATTACTATTTGGCAGAAAACATGAAGTTGCATCCAACCTATTATTCGCTCTATGCCTTAACAGCATTACATTTTCTATGGCAAGGTGGATTTAAGTCAGGGGTTAGAGTTTTAGGCTCCGCCCTCCTAATTTTATTCATAGGGCTATTACAATCCAAAATTGCATTTATAATTCTGATTTTGATGATATTCCTATATCTTTTGTTTAAATGGAAGTCAATTTGGGTAAGGATAGTAACCATTGCTGCATTGCTCTCCGTTTTCGCCTTATTTATTTTTCAAATTTCAACACGTGTTACTGAGGATATGAGGGGAATAGATAAATATGATGAGCCTCTTATAGGTACGTTTAAAGAAAATGGAGTAACGCAGCGTATGTGGCTTTTTAAGGAAGCATTGCCACAAATAACAGAAAAACCATGGATAGGGTATGGACTGAAGTCCCAACGCGAAATATTTAGTTGGAAGGTTCATAAAAATGGCCTTATGGAGGAACAATCATTTGCATACCGAAACGCGGCATGGACGGTTTCAAAACTCAATTTACACAATCAGTATCTGCAGGTGCTTTACGAAGGTGGAATATTTGGATTAATCTTGTTTTTAATCCCACTTGGATGGATACTTTCTTTAGCCTTCAAAGACAAAAACTGGTTCTTTCTTTTTCCGTTTGGAATGTTTTTGTTGATTTTAACCTCAGAAAATCTATTGGATCGCCAAATGGGGATCTACTTTTTTGCAATATTTCTTCCACTACTTTATTTAGCAAAGGAGAAACCAGTGAGGGCCTTGAAAATCGAGTATAACAAATACAGAGTGCAGTAAAAGATGGAAAAAAGGCATATCTCAGAGCTGTTCAATTTTGGGAAGGGGATCAAGATGGCCCATTTATCAACAGTCATTCTGATGTCTCTTCTTCTGATAGCTTGCAGGACCTGGGAGTCTAATAAGCAAATGCAGGATATAGATTTGGAGAGCAACCAAATATTTCTGAAACTAATAGAAAGTCATTTAGTTACGATTGATGATGATTTTTCCGCCTTTTTGGATAGTGATACTTTATATCTTTTAAATGTCAATCCTGATAAAGAGTTGTCCTTACCTTTTCAATTGCATCTTATAACGGATAAAGATTCTACTATAAGCCGGATCTTAGCACCACAGGATTATGTTATTCAATCAGAACTTCCTGAAACTTTGAATTCGATTCGATTTAGAAAAATACCTTTGATTCCCAAACAAATTAAAGCATTTCGTCTAGGCCAATATTCCGAGGAAGCCGGGGTATTACAGCAAAAATGGCAAGCTACACTATCCGTTAAACAGCTAATTGGAAATGAGAGGCAGAAGTGTAATAAAGAAGCATCGGATCGGCTAAGAGGTTTGTACAATAAAATTTTTCAAGGGCACTTAAAATTAGGAGTTTTCACCGAGGTTCCATATGACTATTATCTGCTACTGTTTCATAAATCTTGTTATATAGTATCCAAGAAGCCAGGTAATACAGCACCAAATATGATGTTACATTTTATCATGGATAAGGGGGAATTCGACAACTATTCCTTTAGTTTTGAGAAACCTTCATTTGAAGCATGCCTTGATCAGCTTGAAGACCTTAATATCACTAAGATTAATCTTAGTAAACCTTATTATAACTATCAGAGAATTCGAATAGGTGAATATGGAAGAGAGGGTAATTCATGGGCACAAGAATATACTATCGAAAGGTTAGCCGAGAATAAATTGCTGCGTTATGAGGGGCAATTTAACTAATTGGGCATGATAATGAATTTTTACCGGACACCTATATGGCTAAGTAAATAATCAAGTTTTGGAACATCCATTGACTTTACTGAAACAAAGGGCGCTTGAAAATTATAGTGAGGGGTATAAGAAGGAAATAATTACCTTTCTCAATCCCTATAGCTATCTGTTTTTTAGGAAGAATACTACATTGTTTAGGGATTTTGACCGTATCTACCTGGATGGTATTATCCTTGTTAAAGCTTTACGAGCAATAGGTGTCCGTGCGGAAAGGAGAAGTTTTGATATGACTTCTATAGCACCGGAAATATTTCAACTTTGCGTCAAGGAAAAGAAGAATATTTATTTTATTGGCTCGGACTCTAAGTCTATTGAAAAATTCATTCAGGTAATTAAAAGCAATTATCCAGATTTGAACATTTTAGGCTGGAGGAGCGGGTATTTTCAAACACCTGAGGAGCGAGAAGCTACTCAGGAAACAATTGCTAAATTAAATCCTGATTTTCTAGTTGTTGGAATGGGGACGCCTTTGCAAGAGGTCTTCTTAAAAGAAGTAAGGGCTGCAGGATGGCAAGGCACAGGATTTACATGTGGAGGTTTTATTCACCAGACAGCGGCAGGGTTGCATTATTACCCAAAATGGTCAAATAAGTTGAACCTTAGATGGTTGTATCGCATTTGGGATGAACCCAAACTGTTGAATCGATATCTGCTACAATACCCCAAATTCGTGGCATTGTATATTTTTGACCTTTTAAGTGTGCAAGAAGATTAATGTTTATATTTTAAATTAAACAGGCTAAGGCACTAATTTATGTTAAGAAATCAGGGCAGATACTCTTTTTTGATAACACCTATTTCTTATGTCCTGGATATAGCTGTAATTAATGCATTCGCATATTTCCTTCTGATAAATCTTGAAGAGGTTATTCTATTCCACATTTATATCTCTTTAGCATGGATAATAATTTCAATTAGATCGGGATTCTATGGTGTTTTCCGTTATACCAAGGTCACGAACATCTTAATCCTATTGGTAAGACAGTTTTTCTTTTATTTTTTAATTCTTTATGCCTTTATAGGATTTTTCAAGCAACCTAATATGAGTCGCTTGGCCCTAGCGGAATACACCCTAGTAGTTTTTCTAGGGGTCTCAATCCTGAAGTTTTTGAATTATTATCTATTGATGAATTATCGTCGAATGATAAAGGGTAATCTTCGAAACGTTGTAGTAATTGGGAAAAATAAAAAAGCACAACAGCTTATAGATGTATTCAACGAACATGCGGAATTCGGATATGATTTCAAAAAACAATTCTGCCCTAAGGAAGATGTTTTCAATATATACAAGTGTTTCCGGTATATTGTAGACAATAATATTGATGAAATATACTGTTCGGTATCAGAATTGAATAATGAACAGATCAATGAGATTGTAAACTTCGCAGACAACAACCTCAAAACGCTGAAGTTCTTGCCTGACAATAAAAATATTTATACTAAAAAACTGAAGTTTGAGTATTATGACTATCTGCCCATACTTTCTCTCCGTGATATTCCTCTCCATAAACCCATTAATGCCCTTATCAAGCGGACATTTGATATTATTTTCAGTCTGATTGTCATATTTGGACTCCTTATTTGGATAGGCCCTATACTGGCGATCCTGATCAGGTTGGAATCTAAAGGCCCCTTGTTTTTCATACAGAAAAGGTCTGGCCTGGATAACAGGGCTTTCAATTGCTATAAATTTCGTTCCATGGCCATGAATAAGGATGCTGACCAGCAACAGGCAAGTAAAAATGATATGCGGGTTACTAAAATTGGTAAATTTATTCGAGCTACGAGTATCGATGAACTCCCTCAATTCTACAATGTCCTCTTTGGGAATATGTCTGTGGTTGGCCCAAGGCCGCATATGCTAAAGCATACCGATGAATATGCCAGCAAGGTAGATAAGTATATGTTGCGCCACTTTGTGAAGCCCGGAATCACCGGACTGGCTCAGGTAAAAGGCTACCGGGGAGAAATTCAAAGGAAAAGCGACATCCTGAACCGTATTAAACTGGATATTTTCTACATAGAGAACTGGTCTTTCCTTCTGGACTTAAAAATAATAGTACAAACCATCCTGAATATTTTTAGAGGAGAAGACAAAGCCTACTAATTTGAAGCCCCTTTTTCTCATTTTTTTAAACTTACTTTGCACCCTGATATGCCTATGGCGATATCGTAAAAATTTAACTACGCAAATAGAGGATTAAAGCTGATATATGAAAGTTACTGTTGTAGGAACTGGCTACGTAGGCCTGGTCACTGGAACCTGCCTTGCAGAAACCGGAAATGAGGTGGTCTGCGTTGATATTGATACTGAAAAGGTCAAGCGCATGCAAGCCGGTGAAGTGCCCATCTATGAGCCGCATCTGGATGTTATTTTTGAACGCAATATCAATGCAGAACGGCTAACATTTACCACCTCCCTAAAGGAAGGACTGGAACACGGGGAAATCATTTTCCTTGCCCTGCCAACTCCGGAAGATGAAGACGGGTCGGCTGATCTTAAATATGTTCTGGGCGTAGCTGAGCAGATTGGAGAACTGATGACCGATTATAAAGTTATCGTTGATAAAAGTACGGTACCGGTTGGAACATCTGCAAAAGTCCATGCAGCCATTGCTAAAAATGCCAGCTGTGATTTTGATGTTGTTTCCAATCCGGAATTTCTGCGCGAAGGCTTCGCTGTGGACGATTTTCTTAAGCCTGAACGCATCGTAATTGGATCCAGTTCTGAACGGGCCACAGAACTCATGAAAAAGCTTTACAAGCCTTTTGTACGGTCTGGAAACCCCATGATTGTTATGGATGAGAAATCGGCGGAGCTAACCAAGTATGCGGCCAATTCCTATCTGGCAACCAAAATCACCTTCATGAATGAAATTGCCAATTTCTGTGAGAAGGTTGGTGCCAATGTGGATAAGGTGCGTATTGGTATGGGTACGGACTCCCGTATTGGAAAACGATTTTTATTTCCCGGGATTGGTTATGGCGGTTCCTGTTTCCCCAAGGATGTGAAAGCCTTGCATAAGTCTGGTAAAGACAATGACTATAATTTTCAGATTCTGGATTCCGTGATTAAGGTTAATCAGAATCAGAAAAAAGCCCTGATTCCAAAGATGAAAGCATTTTTCAATGGCGACCTCAAAGGAAAACATATTGGGGTGTGGGGACTGGCTTTTAAACCGGAAACCGACGATATCCGAGAGGCTTCTTCGCTGGTTGTTATTGATGAACTCTTAAAACTTGGGGCTGAGGTCACTGCCTTTGACCCGGAAGCCATGGATAATGTAAAACGCAAATTAGGAGAAAGTATAAGCTTCGCACCTAGAATGTATGGGGCATTGGAAGAGGCAGATGCACTGGTAATCTGTACAGAATGGGGAGTGTTTCGCAACCCGAATTTTACGCTGATGAAGGAATTGATGAAACAGCCTGTTATCTTTGACGGAAGAAACCTCTACGATGTAAAGGAAATGAAATCTGAAGGCTTCCACTACGAATCCATTGGGCGAGTTAAAGCAAGGTTAGATAAATAAAACGGTTTGAAAAGGGTATTGATTACAGGTGCAGCGGGGTTTTTAGGCTCCCATTTATGTGACCGCTTCGTGGCTGAAGGTTTCCATGTTATTGGCATGGATAACCTCATTACGGGCGACCTTAAAAACATAGAACACCTGTTTAAACTGGAACAGTTTGAGTTCTACCATTATGATGTAACCAAATTTGTGCACGTTCCTGGAGAACTCGAATATATATTGCATTTTGCTTCCCCGGCCAGTCCGATCGACTACCTGAAAATTCCTATCCAAACGCTTAAAGTAGGTGCCCTGGGCACACACAACCTTTTAGGCCTCGCCAAAGAAAAGAAAGCACGTATCCTGATTGCCAGCACTTCTGAGGTCTATGGTGATCCACTTGTTCATCCGCAATCTGAGGATTATTACGGAAATGTAAATACTATCAGCCCAAGGGGAGTTTACGATGAGGCTAAACGTTTCCAGGAATCCATAACCATGGCCTACCATCGTTTTCATGGACTGGACACCCGAATCGCCAGGATTTTTAACACCTATGGCCCCAGAATGCGCTTAAACGATGGTCGGGTTATCCCGGCATTTATGGGACAGGCCCTTCGTGGTGAAGACCTTACTGTTTTTGGTGATGGCTCCCAGACCCGTTCCTTTTGTTATGTGGACGACCAGATAGAAGGGATTTATCGATTGTTGAATTCTGATTACCACTTGCCGGTCAATATTGGAAACCCCGGCGAAATTTCAATAAAGGATTTTGCTGAGGAAATCTTAAGGTTAACGGGTACCGACCAGAAGATTGTCTATAAACCATTGCCAGAGGATGATCCCATGCAGCGACAGCCCGATATATCCAAAGCCAGAGAGGTTTTAGGCTGGGAACCGAAGGTTAAAAGAAAGGAAGGAATGACCAAAACATGGAATCATTTCAAAACGCTTACCAAGGAAGAATTGGAAAAAACGGAGCACAGGGATTTTTCTAAACGAAATAGAAGATAATTCTTATCTAAGCGATCATAAAAGCAATACCAAATACTTGAATTAAAACTGCATATCCTATTTTTGTGGAAACCATTTCTGCATGAATATTTTAATCCTGGGATCGGGGGGAAGGGAACACACCTTCGCCTGGAAAATTGCACAAAGCAATAAATTAAACAAACTTTTTATAGCCCCTGGAAATGCGGGTACGGCGTCATTAGGGGATAACTTATCCATTTCCGTAAATGATTTTAAAGCCATAAAAGGAGCTGTTCTCGAGAACGAAATCGGAATGGTAATAGTAGGGCCTGAAGACCCTCTGGTGAACGGAATTCACGATTATTTCCTGAATGACCCTGAAATTGCCCACATTCCGGTAATTGGTCCACAGCAACAAGCTGCTCAACTCGAGGGCAGTAAAGAGTTCGCCAAAGCCTTTATGTCCCGCCACAATATTCCAACTGCGGCATATCAAAGCTTTACCAAAGACTCTCTGGAAGAGGGGTATGCTTTCCTTGAAACTTTGTCACCTCCTTATGTGCTTAAGGCCGATGGTCTAGCTGCCGGGAAAGGGGTCCTAATACTAGACGACCTGAATGAGGCCAAGAATGAACTTAAAGCTATGCTGGAGGATGCCAAATTTGGTGCAGCCAGCGCTACAGTAGTTATTGAGGAGTTTCTCGATGGGATAGAACTAAGTTGTTTTGTACTTACCGACGGAAAGGATTATAAAGTTTTACCCACAGCCAAAGATTATAAACGTATCGGTGAAGGTGACACGGGACTCAATACTGGCGGGATGGGTGCCATATCCCCAGTACCTTTTGCGGACGAATCGTTTATGAAGAAAGTACGCGATCAGATTGTTATTCCTACAGTTAAGGGGCTGCAAAAGGAGGCATTGCCCTATAAAGGATTCATATTCATAGGCCTGATCAATGTAGATGGAGCCCCGAAGGTAATTGAATACAATGTTCGCATGGGTGATCCGGAGACTGAGGTTGTGCTTCCCCGGCTGAAGAATGATATGATATCCCTTATGCTAGCCGTGAGTAACGGCAAATTGGCAGAAGTTGAACTGGATATTGATGAAAGGACGGCCACGACGGTTATGGCAGTATCAGGCGGATATCCTGAAGCCTATAAGAAAGGATACACAATTGAAGGTATAGAAGAAACAAATGGGGCAGTGATTTTCCATGCAGGTACCCGTTTTGAGGATGATAAGGTAGTTACCAATGGCGGAAGGGTTTTAGCCGTAACTAGCTTCGGAGTAAACCATAAGGAAGCTCTGGCAAGCTCTTATGAGAACCTTGCAAGGATCAACTTTAAGGAGATGTACTATCGGAAAGATATAGGATTCGACCTATAGGTAAGAGTGCGCCGTGATGCTTTTGTCTTCCTCTCCGCTGGCGTCGTATTTCTTGAGTTCACGGAGCCAGTAAATCATGGCAATGGTACCAATAATAGCGAAGATCCAGTTAACAGAATTGGAGGTCCACCAGTTTTCCATAAATCGAAAAAAGTCGTAAGGGAAGAACAATCCGTTAACGAATAAATCTTCAATGCCCTCAAAAAATGCTTTCATCTTGTTTATCTTTACAGGGCAAAAATATAAAAAGCGGGGATGATTTCAAGTGTTTTTGGCAAAACAAAACCGATAAATTATATTATCCTGCTTTCTTTCCTGTTCATAATCTACTGTACAGTCAACCTCTATCTTTTTGAACAGGACTATTCGATTACAGATTGGATCTGGAAAACTGTAGCACTAGGGTTTTTAATGTTTACCCTTTTTGTAGTGAATTTCGTTGTGAGTCGCAATCAGATAACGGCCTCAAGTACCTATACCATTTTATTCTTTACCCTGTTCATTGCTTTTTTCCCAGAAGTGCTGCAGGACACGAATGCGATTTTTTGCGGATTTTTTATTGCCCTCGCTGTTCGGAGGATTGTAAGCCTGCGAACATTGCGAAATATAAAATTAAAGGTGTTTGACGCTTCATTATGGATTGTTGTTGCCAGTCTCTTTTATGATTGGGCAATATTATTTTTCTTCCTGGTGTTTATTGCTATTTACATGTATGAACCTAAAAACTTCAGGAATTGGTTGGTTCCTGTAGTTGCTGCAGCTACTGTGGCACTGATATTTTATGCGGTTGGGACCTTGTTGGGAAATGCTGGATATTTAGAAGCACATTACTCCTATACATTAGATGTCAGTACTTCTATTTTGTATTCAAAACCACACGGAATTAAAACTATTGTCTATATGGCGCTAGTTATGTTCACAGGACTATTTGCCTTTACAAAATCCGGCAAATTAGGGATTGGCAGGATCTTGAGTATACGTATAGTGGTTATATGTTTCATTATAGGGTTTTTAGTAACTATACTGGAAACTAGCGGGAATACCTATCCCATTTATATTACCTTTTTCCCTGCAGCTACGCTGGTTACCAAATACGTGGAAACTATCAGAAGGGCCAAGCTCAGAGAAGCATTCCTTATACTAAGTGTTCTATTACCACCGATCACCTGGATTGTCCAAAATGTGGCGAATTAGAGGTATCTTTATGTTAAATTTTTATACTATGTTCAGCGATTCTGCCTTTAAAATTTTCGAAAAGTGTATAGAAAAATACCACATTAAAGACGATGTGGACCAACCGTTCAAAAACCCATATCCCAAAGAAGATATTGCCCACCTGCTCTACAGGAAGAATTGGATAGATACCGTTCAGTGGCACTATGAAGATCTGATAAGGGACCCGGATATTAACCCGGAAGCGGCATTGGTGCTTAAAAGAAAAATAGACGCCAGCAATCAGGACCGCACGGATCTTGTTGAGTATATTGATAGCTACTTTCTAAATAAATACCGATCGGTTGAAATTAAAAAGAATGCTACAATAAATACGGAAAGCCCGGCATGGGCAATAGATCGGCTATCCATACTTGCTCTTAAGGTATACCATATGCAGGAAGAAGTAAGTCGGGAGGATGCCAGCGCAGACCACCGCGCAGGCTGTCAGGCTAAACTGGACGTATTACTACAACAAAAAGCAGACCTTTCCCTTGCCATAGACCAGCTACTGGCCGATATTGAATCCGGTAACAAGTACATGAAGGTTTACAAGCAAATGAAAATGTATAACGATGAGGAGCTAAACCCTGTATTACGCGGTGAAAAATAACCTCCGCCATTTATTGGTTATTCGACTATCAGCCATGGGAGATGTTGCCATGACTGTTCCCATTCTTAATGCATTGGTAAAACAGCATCCTGATCTTAGGATTACGATGCTAACTAAAAAAGCCTTCACCCCTTTATTTGAGGGGATACCCAATCTGGAGGTATTTACAGCAGAGGTTAATGGCCGGCACAAGGGCCTAAAAGGATTATGGAAACTTCACAGAGAGCTCATGGAGCTCTCTATTTCTGCTGTTGCTGATCTACATAATGTACTTCGAAGTAATATCCTGAAACGGTATTTTCGTTTGGCCAAAGTACCTTTTGTGCAGATCAATAAAGGACGCAGGGAGAAAAGGGCACTTACTGCAGCAAAGAACAAGGCATTTATTCCGCTGAAAAGCACCGTGCAGCGCTATTGCGATGTCTTTGATTCTTTAGGCCTGCCCATAGAACTTGCCACGGTTCGGCCCCTTAAGCAAAAAGCGCTTTCTGAAAAAACCCTTTCACTTATTGGCCAGAATAACCAAAAGTGGATAGGGATTGCCGCTTTTGCTGCCTTTCCAGGGAAAACGTATCCCTATAATTTGATGGAAGAGGTAATACAAAAACTAGATAATACTGATAAGTATAAAATATTTTTATTTGGAGGGGGGGATAAGGAGAAAGCTGTTTTGAAGAAAACAGCGGATAAATCTAAGCATGTTGTCAATATGGCCGGAGTGGTCAATTTGTCTCAGGAACTGGAATTAATCTCACATCTGGACCTTATGATTAGCATGGATAGCGCCAATGCCCACCTTTCTGCCATGTATGGAATTCCAACAATTACACTATGGGGAGTCACACACCCTTACGCGGGATTTTATCCCTTTGGCCAGGATCCGGATAATGCTTTGCTAGCTGATCGTTCCCAGTATCCTTTAATACCCACCTCGGTCTATGGGAAAAAAGTTCCCAAAGGTTATGAAAGGGCTATGGAAACCATTAGCCCACAGCAGGTTTTGGATAAAATTGACAGTGTCCTGTCTTGAGTGCATATTAAGCTATGCCAATTCCCTTTCTACCATAGTGTTCAGGTATGAGCGCAATTGTGAAATGTAATTGTATCTCAATATTCTGGGATTTCCTTCTACCATCAAAGTTCTGATTCCCATATAGGAGGAAATAATAAAGCTGGCAACGGCTTCACTGCTGACGTGTCGGATTACATATCCATCTGTTTTTCCTTTTTGTAGCAAGGTAATTATGTTTACCTCCCATATTTTAAGGATATCACGCAAATACCTGCTTATGGTTTCATTCCTGCCATTAAACTCCGTTAAGAAGTTATGAACCACAAAGCCATAATCCATTTCGTTGTTTTCTGCAGTCTGTAATGCGTTGTCTATGCTCTTTTCAATTACTGTCAGGGGATTTTTGTTACCTTCAATAGGTTCAATCAATGTACTATACACCTTTTGTACAATCAGGTTTTGAATAATACTGATAAAGAAATCTTCCTTGGATTGAAAATGATAATAGAAAGCACCTTTAGAAAGCTCCAGAGATTTTAAGATATCGTCTACACTGGTGTTGTAATAGCCTTGTTCATAGAATAATTCCATTCCAGTGACTTGCATTCTGTGCATGGTGGCCATTCGTTTTAAGTTCTTATCCATCAGATTTGGGTTTTAAGGTTTAAAGACCATCGGGTCTACTATTAAAACCTCCGAATTGCAGGGAAGGGTGGTACAAACGGATGTACGAATACAAATAATCGATAAGCGGTTCAAAATCCGATCAACTACTTAAAATTCCCAAATCTAACCGACCACTTGGTCGGTAAAAACAATCGACAAATGGTAAAAATGCTGTCTTTTCAGTCTCAAAAAAGCGCTTTTATTAGAAGATTTATGTCACGGCTCCCTGACAACTACTTCCTGATCCCGCCGTGCAACCATAGCAATGTTGCGAAATAAAGATTTCCCGCTTCCCTAACAGGGATTCATTGTAATCTTTAATGTGATTTACCTTACTCTGAACTTTGAGATCCAACATCTGGTTAAAGTCGCAATCGTATAACCAACCGTCCCAACTTACAGAAAGGGTGTTGGTGCACATCACGTTTTCAACGGCAGATGGATTGTAAGCCTCTACCAGCGCATACATATAATCCTCATAGTTCTCCGAGGCGATCAGATAATCCAGGAAGCGCGAAATAGGAAGGTTTGTAATGGCAAACAGATCATGAAAGTCAATATCAAAATCTTCTTTCAAGGCTTTTTTAAAGTCATTTTCTAAAGCAGCCTGGTCTCCTGGCAGAAAAGCGCCGGACGGATTATATACCAGATCCAGGCGAAGCTCACTGCCCGGAAGCCCGTAGCCAACTGAATTTAATTGTTGCAGGGCCGTGATGGATTTATCAAAAACGCCATCCCCACGTTGTTTATCAGTTTTACCCCGGGTGTAATGTGGCATGGATGACACCACGTGAATGTTGTATTTCTTAAAAAATTCAGGCAGGTCATGGTATTTTTTGTTGGCCCGGATTATAGTAAGGTTAGACCGTACAATAAAATCCTGTATACCCGCCTTTGAAGCTTCTTCCACAAACCATCGAAAATTGGGATTCATTTCAGGGGCACCTCCGGTCAGGTCCAGGGTATGCGCTCCTGTATTCCGGATAACTTTAAGGCATTCTTCCATGGTTTCCCGGGTCATGATCTCTTTTCGGTCCGGTCCGGCATCTACATGGCAATGTTCGCAGACCTGGTTGCACATATAACCAACATTGATTTGCAGGATTTCCAGCTTTCTGGGCTTTAAGGGGTATTGCCCCGTCTCCATTAACTTATCTTTAAAAAAGGGCAATTCCCCATCTGCAAACACGGATCCATTAAGAATATCTAACTGAGCATGTGTGTCTGCCAGCTTGTTATGCCTGGCTTTGAGCGATTTCGTTTTCATAATAGCAATTAGAAGTAAGCTAACATAAGGCCGTAAAAAATCTTAATTCCTTACATGCCACTGAAAGTTTTACATGGATAGTTTGTTGTATTTGTTCATCATTTGTACGCCGTGAACCAGGGTAGCCCCACTTTCTATGGCAGCCCCGGCATGCACGGCTTCCATCATTTCCTCTTTGGTTATGCCCTTTTGTAATCCGTCTTTGGTATAGGCGTCAATACAGTACGGGCATTTCACCACATGGGCGACTGCCAGGGCGATTAAGGATTTTTCACGAGCACTTAGCGCTCCTTCTTCGAATACTTTTCCGTAATAGTCAAAAAACTTGGTTCCGAGTTCTTCACTCCATTCGGTGATATTTCCAAATTTTCGCAAATCGGAGGGGTCGTAATATGAATTAGCCATTAGATATACGTTTAATAAAAATTAATAACGATGGGAAATCGAAAGGACTACTCCTGTCGATACCCTGTGGATAAGGTGAAAAATGTCTTTAGAAGACTAGTTATGTAAGGCAAAGAGAAAAGGGGAGCCCCGGTTGAGAATTCGGCTATACCGGTGAATGGAAATATAGGAAACCAAATGATTTCCAATTTTTTCGCCTTTCTGGCGGGATTTGATCAATATCTTTTTAATACCCAATGGTATATTAATATAGCGATCTAATAGGAATGGAATGTCTGATGGGCTGTCCAGATCCCCCAGGGCATTCAACAAACACAGCGTTTCTTTCTTTTTTTCTAAGTATTGCTGCATTTGCCTGAAAACGGAAGAAGAATTCCAGTATATGGATAAAAACTCATCTTCAGAAAACATGGTTTTTGGGATTGCGAGAAGATAAAAACCTCCATCCAGGCTTGGCCCCAGGACTGCATTCCCGCTCTTTAATTTGTCGTAGGCACTTTGCAGATGCGCACAGCCCAGGGCAGGTGTGTCGTTCCCAATTGTGATGATGCCTTCATAACCCCGTGAAAATACTTGCTTAATGGCATGAGTATAACGTTCACCAAAATTATTCCCTTGCTGTTCCTTTTCTGTAAAATGAAAAAAGGGAATATCCAGAGCTTTAGCCAACTTTAAAGTGTGTTGGTTAAGGAGTTCATACAAGCCCTTTTTGCCTGCAATATATTTTTGCCGTTGTTCGGCCTCAGGCGATAAAGCAAAAATTAATAAGGCGATATTTTTCTGGGTGTCAATCCCCATGCTTTAATTTTCCCCTAACTTACAATTATATGCTCAAAAACCAGAAAGGCTTAATCAAATTAACACATTCAACCACAAAATCCGATGATATACAGCAACAGACCGCTTAGTCAGATTTCAAGGTGATAGCACTAAAGCGATTGGCGGCAGAATTCGGTCATCCCTACCATATTTCCTGTTTAAAGGACAATTCTAAAAGATTTGAAGAGATATATCAGGAATAACAAACCACTGGGTCGGTTACAGTGTTGAAAATTGCACTCGATGAAATGCACCTAGGTGGCCCAAAATAAAGATATATTATGGCTTAATATTGCAAGTTGCCGCACTATACATCGTCGTAATCTATAGTAAGGTTTGGTGTTGTAGGGTGGGCCTGACAGGTTAGTACAAAACCATCAGCAATCTCGCCATCTGTCAGGATTTGGTTCTTTTCCATAATTACCGCTCCCTCGCTTACCCTGGCAATACATGTACTGCAGATTCCACCCTGGCATGAATAGGGGGCATCTATATCTGCTTTAAGTAGCGCATCAAGTACGGTTTCTTTCCTGTCCATAACTAACTGCTGCTCTTCTTCATCCAATATTACGGTCAGCTGTGTTTTACCTTCGTCTGCCATTGTTTTTTGTTTTTGCTCACCCTCTGAGCTGGTAAATAGTTCAAAATAAACTTTGTCTGAAGGAACTCCTTTCTTATTCAACAATTCACGTACTAATACGATCATGGGTTCCGGTCCACAAAGGTAATAATTGTCGAAATCGTATTCCTTAAACTTATTCTTTAGTACAAAATTAACCACAGATTTATCTATTCGCCCAAAAAGCGCATCTTCTTCCCGTGCCCGACTATAAATCATCTGAAGAATAAAACGATCGGCATATTCTTGTTCTAAAGCTCGAAGTTCTTCGTAAAACATAGTGTCTGCCTGGCTTTGGTTACCATAGACCAAAACAAACCGGCTTTCCGGATTACTGTCAAGTACTGTCTTTGCGATACTCATAATGGGGGTAATCCCACTTCCCGCAGCAAAGGCTATTATGTCTTTTTTATCTTCACTGTCAAAAACAAAACGGCCTTCAGGAGCACTCAGGTCCAAAACATCGCCTTCCTTCAACTTAGTATTGGCAAAATTGGAGAACCCGACATGGTCTACGCGTTTTACGCCAATAGTTATTTCTCCGAGGTCTGGCGATGAACTAATAGAATAGGCACGCCTCAGTTCTTCTCCGGATATTTCTTTTTTTATGGTGATATACTGGCCAGCCTTAAACTGGAAAGCTTCTTTATATTCCTCACCAATGGCAAATGTTATTGCGACGGAATTTGCGGTAAGCTGTTGTATTTTGTCAACTTTTAAAGGATAAAAAGCACTCATTTGGGCAATTTTTCGGCAAACTTAAGCAATGACTAGGAGGGCTTTCCCAAAAAATAGGTTAAAAGTGTAACAAAATATATATTTACCGTACTAACGCATTGACCCAACAGAATAAGGAAATGTTCAGACACTTTATCAACCTTCAGTGGAAATCCTTTTTCAGATCCGCTTCATTTAAAACGAATATTGGTTTCAAAATCCTCATGGTTTTTGGAGCATTGTACTTTATAGTGGTATTCCTGGCACTAGGATTAAGTGCCTATTTCATTATAGATAAATCCGGACTCGGGGACCCCCTTCAGGTAGTTAATGGATTTATGATTTATTATCTCGTGGTAGATCTGTATATACGATATGCCTTGCAGAAAATGCCCATAATGAATATCAGGCCACTCTTGTACCTGCCATTCAGGAAAAAGCAGGTGGTGCAGTATTCACTTGGAAAAACGCTGTTTTCTTTTTTCAACCTGATGCATGCCTTTTTCTTTATACCTTTTTCTATAATCCTGCTCGTTGAAGGATATAACCCCATGGGGGTTGTAGGCTGGCACCTGGGAATCTTTGCCCTCTTCTTTACCAATAATTTCCTCAATATCATGATGAATAATAAGGATAGTGTTTTCTATCCGGTTATTGCGGTACTTGTTGGTTTGGGGATAAGCCAGTATTACGGTTGGTTCGATATTACGGCCTATACAGTTCATCTTTTTGACGCCCTGTACGAGCAACCCTTGTTTGCATTCTTGCCCTGGGCCTTGCTTATTTTTATGATCTATGCCGCCTTCGGCTATTTCAAAAAACACATGTACCTGGATGGTGGCCTGGCAACCAAACAGGCGGTGGCCAAAACGGAGAACTATACCTGGCTAAACAGGTTCGGGAATCTGGGGATTTTCCTTCAGAACGATATCAAATTGATCAGACGGAACAAGCGGTCCAAAACAACTGTAATTATGAGCGCTTTGTTCTTGTTCTACGGGCTCTTGTTTTTTACCAATTCCATTGAAGCTTATGATAATCCGGTATGGAAGATCTTTGCAGGGATTTTTGTTTCAGGGGGTTTCCTGTTTAGTTTCGGACAGTTCGTTCCCAGCTGGGACAGCTCTTATTACCCCCTGATGATGAGCCAGAATATCCAATACAGGGAATACCTGAGCTCTAAATGGTACCTGGTGATCATAGCCACCATATTAAGTACCCTGGTAAGCGCATTCTATCTCTATTTTGGTTGGGAGGCCTATTTAGCCATAGTGGTAGGAGCCATATACAATATTGGAGTGAACTCTTACCTCGTCCTTTGGGGAGGGGCATATATTAAAACCCCAATAGACCTGACTTCCAATAAGAAGGCTTTTGGCGATAAACAGGCATTCAATACAAAAACACTATTACTAACATTGCCCAAATTGTTACTTCCACTAGCGGTCTATGCCCTGGGGCATTACCTGGTAAATCCAACAGTAGGCTATATATTGGTAGCATTGTCCGGAGTTATAGGATTTGCTTTTAAAGAAGTTGTATTCCGGAAGATCGAGAAAATCTATAAGAAAGAAAAGTATAAGACCCTGCTGGCTTACAAGCAGAAAACCTAAAAAGAAAATTGTATTATGATCAAGGCAGAGAACCTGAGTAAAACATACGGAGATCAAACGGTATTAAACCTGGAGAATCTTGACATTCCAAAGGGACAGAGTTTTGGATTAGTTGGAAACAATGGAGCCGGAAAGACTACCTTTTTCAGCTTACTCCTGGACCTTATACAACCCAGTTCTGGAAAAGTCCTGAATAACGAGATTGAAATTGCCCAAAGTGAAGACTGGAAGCCCTTTACTTCTGCTTTTATTGATGAGTCCTTTCTGATAGGGTACCTGACTCCTGAAGAGTACTTCTATTTTATCGGGGAATTGAGAGGGCGTAACAAAGCGGATGTAGACGCTATGCTCGAACCTTTTGAAGACTTTTTCCATGGAGAAATCCTGGGTCAGAAGAAATACCTGCGAGACCTTTCAAAAGGAAATCAGAAAAAAGTAGGGATAGTGGCCTCCTTTATTGGAGACCCGGAAGTTATTATTTTGGATGAACCATTTGCTAACCTGGATCCCACAACCCAAATACGCCTAAAAGCAATTATAAGAGACCTGGCAGCAAACAAGGACGTAACTATACTTGTTTCCAGTCACGACCTGATGCATGTAACTGAGGTTTGTGAACGTATTGTAGTGCTCAATAAGGGAGAGATTGTAAAGGATATTGCCACCTCTACCGAAACCCTCAAAGAGCTGGAAAGCTTCTTTGCAGGATAACCCTATCTGACATATTTCAATAGCGTTCAGTGTGAAGTAAAAGGATATTACGCTGCCAATTGCTATACCCTTAAAAGCAGCCTGTAGAGAAAACCTTTCAGTTTTAAGGTACAGGGCATAATAATCCGAAGCTTTTTCAGTTTAGTTTTTATAAGAATACCAACAACCTTGAAGCTTCGATATTCACTTTTGTTCGCTGGTGTTCTTGGGGGCATCCTTTTTAACGCTTGTTCTACCAAGAAAGACGCATTTATAAATCGCAACTGGCACGCGCTTAATACCAAGTACAATGTTCTGTACAATGGTAACCTGGCTTTTGAAGATGGCCGGGAACAACTCAATACTACTTACCAGGATAATTATTGGGATATTCTTCCTGTAGAAAGATTGCAGGTAACAGAAGATATCAAGCTTGATTCAGAGGACAACAACCCTAACTTTATCAGGGCCGAAGAAAAGGCTACCAAGGCCATACAAAAGCACGGTATGGAGATTGACAATGAAGAACGCAATCCTCAGGCTGACGAAGCTTTTTTACTACTTGGCCAGGCGCGGTATTTCGATCAGCGCTATGTACCAGCTTTGGAAGCTTTCAATTATGTATTGCGTAAATCAGCAAACAGTGACAAGTTTAATGAGGCTACTATTTGGAGGGAGAAAACCAATATTAGGCTTGGAAATGAAGAACTGGCATTAAAGAACCTCAAACGGCTATTCCGTTATGAAAAGTTAAAAGATCAGGAATACGCCGATGCCAGGGCTATGATGGCCCAGGCCTACATCAACCTGAATATCCCGGATACGGCCATCAGGCAACTGAAAATAGCCCAGGCCTACACTAAAAAAGGGGAAGAGAAAGGACGATATCTTTTTATCCTCGGCCAGTTATACAATCAGCTAGGGTATCAGGACAGTGCTAATCTCGCATTTGACAAGATAATATCCTTAAATAGGAGGACACCAAGGGTGTATATGATCAACGCCCATATTCAGAAAATTCAAAACACTCTGCTTACACCTGAGAATCAGGAGGCCATGCTCGAATACCTCAGGGATCTGGAAGAAAACAGGGAGAACCGTCCTTTCCTCGACAAGATATACAGGGAACTGGCGGTATACCATTCCAAAATAGAACAGGACAGTGTTGCCCTGGTTAATTATAATAAATCACTTAGGGTTACGCGCAATACTCCACAATTGAACGCTCTTAATTATGAAGATCTGGCGGATTATCATTTTGATGAGAATGATTATCCCAATGCCGGGGCGTATTACGACAGTGTGCTTACCAACTTGCCGGAAAACACTAAAAAATTCAGGAGTATCAAGAAAAAACGCGATAACCTGGAAGACGTTATTGCTTATGAGGAAGTAGTGCAATATGCAGATAGTGTTATTACCCTTTACGAGATGACCGATACGGAACGTCGCAGCTATTTTGATCAATATATTGCGGAGTTGAAAGCAAGGGAAGAAGCAGCTGCTAAAAAAGAGGAAGCCCGGGTCACTGCTGGATTTGCAGCCTTTGCCGAAACCAAAGGCGGTAAGGAAAACAAAGGTAAATTCTATTTCTACAACATTACGAGTCTGGGATATGGAAAGAATGCATTCAGGAACAACTGGGGAGATAGAACGCTCGAAGATGATTGGCGCTGGAGCAATAAGAATAGGATACTGCCTTCTGAGGCCACCGGTGATGCGATAAGCCTGGATGATTCTCAGGGAACAGATGACTTATCGGATGACCAGAAGTATTCAGTTGATTATTACCTCAGCCTGATCCCACAGGAGAAAGAGCTAATAGACAGTCTTCATACAGAACGCAATTTCGCCAATTATCAGCTTGGTTTGATCTATAAAGAAAAATTCAAGGAAAATTTGCTTGCCGCAGACAAGCTGGAACAGGTGCTTTCACGAAATCCGGAAAAACGACTAGTCCTTCCAACCAAATACAATCTGTATAAGATTTATGAGGAGGCAGAGAGTCCTTTGGCTGCGGGAATGAAAGAAAGAATATTGAGAGAACATCCGGACTCCCGTTACGCCATGATCTTACTAAACCCCCAGGCAGTGATTACCAAGTCTGAGGACACTCCGGAAGCACAATACATGAGGCTGTATAATAAATTCAGGAACCAGGAATTCCTTCAGGTAATAACTGGTGCAGAAGAGCAGATCAATCAGTACGCAGGCGAGCCCATGGTCCCTAAGTTCGAAATGTTGAAAGCCAACGCTATAGGGCGCTTACAGGGCTTTGAGCAATTTAGCGAAGCGTTGAACTATGTAGCCCTGAATTATCCCAATAAACCAGAAGGAAAGAAAGCACAGCAAATGATAGCTGAACAGTTGCCTAAATTGGAAAAGAAAGATTTTGTTGATCCGGTAAAGACACCTAAATCAGATAATTGGAAGGTGGTCTTTCCTTTTAAAAGAAGCAGAAATGAAGCTGCTCTTAAGCTTAAGAAGAAACTGGAAGAATCCATAGAAGGCCTGAGATATAAAAATGTGGTTTCCAGGGATATCTATAACCTCGAAGAGGAATTTATAGTAGTACATGGTTTTTCTTCCAAAGACTTTGCACTGGGATATCTAGAACTCCTTAAAAACAACAAGGATTACCGGATTGATCTTGATAATTTCGTAATTTTATCAACAAACTATAAGATTATCCAGGTTCATAAAAACCTGACCTTATACAAGGACACCATGTTAACCCCAAAACCATAAACAAAATGTTTTCCGATAACAAAAAACCTAGAACTATGAACGAAATTGGCGGGCAACCCAACAGAATTGAAAAGAACACGAAAATTAAAGGAGATATTATTTCCGAAGCAGACTTCCGTATTGACGGTAAGCTGGACGGAAACGTAAAGACTTCCGGCAAGGTGGTCATTGGCAAAGGAGGATACATCCATGGCAAAGTGGAATGTGTAAATGCAGACATTGAAGGCAATTTTAACGGGGAACTACTCGTATCAGATTTACTTTCACTTAAAGCATCTGCAGTAATTGAAGGAACCGTTTCTGTAACTAAACTGGCCGTAGAGCCAGGGGCAACCTTTAATGCTTCCTGTTCTATGAAGGGCAAAGGAGGACTCAGCAGCAGTACATCAGCATCTCCAGCTTCAAGTGCACAAGGAACTGCTAAACCAAATGTAGCTACGACAAAAAATCCGGGAGAAAAGGCCAGGATTTCCTAAGTGCTGTTGCCAGGATCACGATAGCCACATTCCGGGATAGTCTACGGGAAGAGATCCCGGTACCACTTAATGAAAACCTACCTCAGGGGGGTCATATGCCTAAACCTAAGAAATCCAGATACTGGTTAAGCCTCACGGGAATCGCCGTTCAGATGGGGGTTATCATCTATCTTGGGGCGTGGTTTGGACAATGGCTGGATGAGAAAGAAAGTTCGGAAAACAATACCTACACCATTTTTCTTACCCTTTTCGCCGTAGCTGTTGCCATGTATCTCGTAATTAAACAGACCAAAAAACTCAACTCCTGAATTGATCCGTAAATCGCTCACATTTTTACTTCAACTGATCATCGCTTTAATTTTGGTGGGCGTCTTGCATTACGGGGTGCTTTTTGCTAATGAATGGCCTATTTCCTTTACAGATATGACCTGGGCCTATTTTTTGAACCTGGCACTCGCATACGGAATCTATTTCGCCATGCTCCAGTTTGCAGCGCAACAAAGCAAACACCTGGGGTTTCTTTTTCTAATTGGAAGTGCACTTAAATTTGTTGCCTATTTTGTTATTCTGCAGCCCATTTTTTCTCGAGATGGCAGCCTTTCCAAAACAGAATTTTTTTACTTTTTTATCCCTTATCTCACCTGTCTTATCGCCGAGACGCTAGCCCTGGTGAAATTGCTTCGCGAGATTGATCAGCCAAACAATTCTTAAAGCCTTCTATCCCTTTTAAATAAATGGGGGAAATGCTTTTTTCTTTTTATAAGAATGCCTTACATTTGCACCGATTTTTAGAGACCCAATTTGCCGATCGGTATGCAACGAACATTTTTGACTGGACTTCTCTTTGCGACAGTTTTCATCTTTCATATTTCTGTTTTTGCCAAAAGCGATGAAAGTGAAGGCGATAAGGACTTGAAGACAGAAATCGACGAATACATTCAGCACCATTTAAAGGATTCTCATGATTTTTCCTTGTTTTCCTATTCCAGGGATAATGGCGAACACGTATATGTTGGATTTCCGCTACCGGTAATTTTATGGGATGATGGGCTTAAGGTTTTTTCATCATCTAAATTCCACCACGGTGAAACCCTGGCTGAGGTAGATGGAAACTTTTATAAGCTCTACCACAGTAAAATTTATAAAACGGATGCTGAGGGAACTATTAATTACGATGAGGATGACCACCCCACCAACGTCAAGCCCGTAGATTTTTCCATGACCAAAAGTGTAGTCATGATTATGATCACCGGCTTGCTGATGTTTTTACTTTTCAGGGGGCTGGCCCGATCCTATGCCAAGAATGGTGGTATTCCTAAAGGTATTGGACGGTTTTTTGAACCTATTGTACTTTATATCCGGGATGATATTGCCATTGCTACCATTGGAGAAAAACGATATAAGAAGTATATGGGGTTTCTGCTTACCATATTTTTCTTTATCTGGTTCCTTAATATGTTTGGTTTAACTCCTCTGGGGGTAAACGTAACCGGAAACATTGCCATTACCACAGCATTAGCAATCCTTACATTCCTGATAACTAATTTAACAGGCACCAAGGATTACTGGAAACACCTTTTAGATCCATTGGGGGATTCCATGCCCTGGATCGCTAAGATTCCGCTATACATTATTTTGGTTCCCATTGAATTACTGGGAATATTCATCAAACCATTTTCCCTGCTTATTCGTTTGTACGCAAACATGCAGGCCGGCCATATTGTTATTATGAGTCTTATTGGTTTGATGTTTCTGTTTAAAAACTGGATAGGGAGTTCATTGTCCTTCGGACTGGCATTTGCCATCTCCCTTATCGAAATATTGGTGGCGCTTTTACAGGCGTATATTTTCACCATGCTCTCTGCCTTGTATTTTGGATTCGCGTCCGAAGAACATGAACACGCAGAAGCACACTAAGTTGAATGTTTAATTTTTAACGCTATTTATTATGTCTATTCCAAGAATTGTAGGTGCAGGACTTATCGTAATCGGTGTTGGCGTGGGTATCGGAAGAATCGGTGGCCAGGCTATGGAAGCGATTGCAAGACAACCTGAAGCTTACGGAAAAATTCAAACAGCGATGCTTATCGTAGCGGCGCTTATTGAAGGTATTGGTTTTGCTGCATTGTTCGCAACTGCAGAAAGCTAAAATTAAATCACAGGCATCCGCAACGGTTGGTTGCGGAGGCTTGTTTTTAATGCGTTAAATATTCAAGAAAAATTTAGGATGGAGC
This sequence comes from Flavobacteriaceae bacterium D16, assembly GCA_021295155.1. Lineage (GTDB taxonomy): Bacteria > Bacteroidota > Bacteroidia > Flavobacteriales > Flavobacteriaceae > Lentiprolixibacter. Next base: position 695,335 of record JAJTJC010000036.1, read on the forward strand.
AGTTAATAGAAGAATTTTCATTAGGCCTTTTTTTCTGGCAGACCTTATTGTTTATCGCCCTTTTATTCCTACTGTGGAAATATGCATGGAAGCCTATCCTCGGTGCAGTAAACGACAGGGAAGAGGGGATTAAGAATGCCCTTGCCGCCGCAGAGGAAGCCAAGAAGGAAATGCAAAATGTAACCGCAGACAGTGAAAAACTGTTGCAGGAAGCACGAGCAGAGCGAGAGGTTATGCTGAAGGAAGCCCGGGAAATCAAGGAGAAGATTGTTGCTGATGCCCGTGATGTGGCACAGATTGAAGGCGATAAAATGATCAAACAAGCCCAGGCTACAATTGAGAGTGAGAAGAAAGCGGCTGTTGCAGATATCAAGAATCAGGTAGCTGATCTTTCCCTTCAGATCGCTGAAAAAGTAATCAAAGAGCAATTGTCCGACGACAAGAAACAAATCAAAATCGTTGATGATATGCTTGGGGACATTAAATTGAATTAATCCTTATGAGTGATTCAAGAGCAGCTGTAAGATACGCCAAAGCTATACTGGAACTTGCTATTGATAAAAAAGCAGACGTAGCCCTGGAAAAGGACATGCGCCTTGTTGTCAGTGCTATTCAGGAGAACGGCGATCTAAAAGATGTACTTGGAAGCCCTGTGATTCCTGGAGAAGTCAAGAAATCTATTTTAACCGGGGTTTTTAAAGAGATCCATGAGTTAGGAAAAGGACTGATTGAGCTGTTAGTTGACAAGAAAAGGATAGCACTATTGAGTGAAGTAGCTGTTCAATATATAAGGCTCCATGAAGAATACAAAGGAGAACGTGTAGCTTACGTAACCACAGCGGTTCCCCTGAGTAATAATTTAAAGGATAAATTGCTCAAGCAAGTTGAGAAACTTACAGGAGATAAAGTAACCCTGGAAAACCAGGTAGATGAATCTGTTTTAGGCGGTTTTGTATTGCGCATAGGAGACTTGCAATACAATGCCAGTATAGCCAACAAGCTGGATAAAATAAAAAGAGAATTTACAAATAGCATTTAATCATATTTCGACTTCATTATGCGGTCGTTTATTTTAGAAGATTAGAATATGGCAGGAGTAAAAGCCGCTGAGGTATCAGCAATATTAAAGAAACAATTATCAGGTTTTGATGCGAGCGCTACCCTTGATGAGGTGGGAACCGTATTGCAGGTAGGGGATGGTATTGCCCGTGTCTATGGGCTTGCAAATGCTCAATACGGAGAATTGGTTGAGTTTGAAGGAGGCCTCGAAGGTATCGTTCTTAACCTTGAGGAAGATAATGTTGGTGTGGTATTGTTAGCACCGTCCAAAGAAATCAAGGAAGGAGCAACGGTAAAAAGAACCCAGCGAATTGCTTCGATAAACGTTGGTGAAGGAATCGTTGGTCGTGTCGTGGATACTTTGGGAACTCCTATCGATGGAAAAGGGCCTGTTTCAGGAGAGTTATACGAAATGCCATTGGAACGAAAGGCTCCAGGGGTAATCTTTCGTCAGCCTGTATACGAACCACTGCAGACCGGTGTAAAAGCGGTAGATGCGATGATTCCTATCGGACGAGGCCAGCGAGAACTGGTAATTGGCGACCGTCAGACAGGTAAAACGACAGTTTGTATCGATACCATCATCAACCAAAAGGAATTTTACGATGCTGGGGAACCTGTTTATTGTATTTATGTAGCGATAGGACAGAAAGCTTCAACTGTTGCCAACATTGCAAAAATCCTTGAAGATAAAGGAGCCCTGGCTTATACCACTATAGTTGCGGCGAACGCCTCTGATCCTGCTCCCATGCAGGTATACGCTCCATTTGCAGGGGCGGCTATTGGCGAGTACTTCCGTGATACCGGACGCCCGGCTTTAATTATATATGATGATTTATCCAAACAGGCGGTAGCATACCGGGAAGTTTCCCTGCTTTTAAGAAGACCTCCGGGACGTGAGGCATATCCAGGGGATGTTTTCTACCTACACTCCAGATTGCTGGAACGTGCGGCAAAGGTTATTGATGATAACAATATTGCGCAAAACATGAACGATCTTCCGGATGTATTGAAACCAATGGTTAAAGGTGGAGGTTCTCTAACCGCATTGCCTATTATCGAAACCCAGGCAGGTGATGTTTCCGCATATATCCCAACAAACGTAATTTCGATTACAGACGGACAGATATTCCTGGAACAAGATCTGTTTAACCAGGGGGTTCGTCCTGCTATTAACGTTGGTATTTCAGTATCCCGTGTAGGAGGAGCTGCTCAGATCAAATCGATGAAAAAAGTAGCTGGGACACTTAAACTGGACCAGGCGCAGTTCAGGGAACTGGAAGCTTTTGCCAAGTTTGGTTCTGATCTGGATGCGGCTACTCTGAATGTAATTGAAAAGGGACGAAGGAATGTAGAAATCCTGAAACAGGCCCAGAGTGATCCATTTACCGTAGAAGATCAGATTGCTATTATCTATGCAGGATCTAAGAATTTGCTTCGGGATGTACCTGTTGAAAAGGTAAAAGAATTTGAAAGAGATTACCTGGAGTTTTTGAATGCTAAGCATAGGGATGTTTTGGATGTCCTGAAATCTGGGAAACTTACAGATGAAGTAACTTCAGTACTTACAGAGGTTTGTAAGGACCTGGCAAGTAAATACAAAAGCTAAATAAAATCCGGTAACGAAAGATACCTATGGCTAACTTAAAGGAAATACGCAGCAGGATTGCATCGGTAAGTTCAACCATGCAGATAACCAGCGCCATGAAAATGGTGTCTGCTGCCAAATTGAAGAAGGCCCAGGATGCAATTACGGCCATGCGGCCTTATGCTAACAAGCTAACGGAACTTCTTCAGAACCTTAGTGCCAGTCTGGACAGTGAAGCCGGAGGGCAGTACGCTGAAGAGAGGGAAGTGAAGAAGGTACTTATAGTGGCCATTACTTCCAATAGAGGCCTTTGTGGTGCTTTTAATTCCAACATCATCAAACATTGTATTTCCCTAACCAAAACGGAGTATGAGGGAGCCTCTGTTGAAATGATGACCATTGGAAAGAAAGGAAACGACCTGTTGAGTAAAAGTTTTAGCATAGCGGGAAATCACAGTGATATATATGATCATTTGACCTTTGAAAATGCTGCTTCTATTGCTGAGGAACTGATGAAGGCTTTTACAGAAGGGAAGTACGACAAGATTATTCTGGTGTACAACCGATTTAAAAATGCGGCTACACAAATTGTGACTACCGAGCAATTCCTTCCGATATTACCAGCAGAAGGAGCCGATCAATCAGGAGCCGACTACCTCTTCGAACCAACCCAGGAGGATATTGTGACCCAGCTTATACCAAAGTCGTTGAAAACGCAATTATTCAAGGGAATTCGAGATTCTTTTGCCAGTGAACACGGAGCAAGGATGACAGCTATGCATAAGGCAACGGATAATGCCTCTGAATTGAAAGAACAGTTAACGCTTACCTATAATCAAGCGAGACAGGCGGCTATTACTAATGAAATCCTCGAAATAGTTGGGGGAGCTGAGGCTTTAAATCATTAGGCTGCACTATAAAATCGTTATAGCGACCCTGCTTTTGGCAGGGTTTTTTTATGGATTTGAAGGAAATTCAAATTTGGCACCAATTTTGGTTTTATATCTTTGATTAAGCATAATTAATGATCCCAGTATTATGAAATATACTTTTACCATTATGGTTGTAATCCTTTTTGGAATGTCAGGATGTTCTTCCCAGAAAAAGCTGGTGGAACAGGCTCCTTTCAGCGTTGAAAAACCTAGCTGTACGCCTTTTGAGGGTGGCTTAGAGGCCAGCGGTTCAGGGTTTGTGCTCCAATTACCGATATCTACCCAAGCTGAAGATGAAATTACATTCGAAAAGGTGTTTTTCAGAGGCCATATTCTCAATCCGGAATGGGTGACTGAGGAAGGAAATCGGTTTCTTCAATGTCGTTATATGCGCAAAGGCAAGGAAAAACCAGACATCATTATGCATGATGACCCTATGATGGAGGTTGGCAATCAACCCCCGGGTGAAATTGTAGAAAAGGAGGAGTTTCCATTTAAACTTAAACCGGACGAAGCGGTTATCGCTTATCGCCTCAAGGGTAAAACGGTTTATACGAAAATCAGCGGGATAAAAGAAAAAAGCCCCCTGATCTATCCCTCAAGGCAGAATAACTAGCTTTGCCAGTAGGGTTTAAATACCTAATTTTAAGTCCTACCTAAGCAATGCGTATTTGAGTCTGCTTCAGAAACTGTTCAAACAAACTTTTATTTACGGGTTAGCCACCGTGCTTCCCCGCATGCTTTCGTTTATACTAGTCCCCCTGTACACCAAAGTAATGCCGCCGGGATCTTATGGGGAGGTTACCCTGATTTATGCCTGGTTTGCCATATTTAATGTCATCCTTGCCTATGGCATGGAAACCGCGTTCTTCCGTTTTTACAATGCTTCAGAGCATAGAAAAAATGTTACTTCAACCGCCCTGATCTCTATTGGGGTATCAACGGGAATTTTTGCCCTTTTCGCCCTGATGTTTAAAGAAAGCCTGGCAAGCCTGTTAAACATTGAATTTCGCTATATCGAGTATGTAATTTACATACTCGCCCTGGATGCACTGGTAATTGTTCCGTTCGCCTGGCTACGAGCCAATGAGCAACCCATGCGTTACGCATTAGTAAAGATCCTGAATGTTGCCATTAACCTCGGATTAAATGTTTTTTTCCTTTTGTTACTGCCCGGACTCGCAGAGGCCAACCCGAAGACCCTTTTGGAGGTGATATATATCCCGGATTTTGAAATATCCTATATTTTCATATCGAATCTTGCGGCCAGTGGGATTACCCTGCTTATCATGTTTCGCCGCTACCTGCTTGTATCCTATGTCTTTGACAGAGGGTTATGGCGTAAAATGATGAAATACGCCTTGCCGGTAATGGTAGCCGGGGTGGCCTTTACCATCAATGAGGTATTTGATCGCGTTTTGCTCTCAGAGTTGTTACCGGAAGGAATTGCGAAGGCAGAAATAGGAAAGTATTCTGCTTGTTACAAACTGGCTCTTTTTATGACCCTGTTTGCCACTGCTTTTCGTCTTGGGATTGAACCTTTCTTTTTTAGTCATGCTTCTTCAGATGAGCCGGAAAAAGCCTATGCTCAGATTACCAATTATTTCGTGGTACTGGGAAGTGTAATTCTATTGGTAGTAGTAGTTTTTGCAGATCTCCTCAAACAACTCTTTATCCTTGACCCGGACTACTGGGAAGCCATGCCCATTGTTCCGATTATTCTCCTTGCCAGTTTTTTCCTGGGGATTTATCATAATTTATCGGTTTGGTATAAGGTTACGGATCGTACGCGATATGGAGCCTATTTTTCCCTGTCCGGTGCCCTTGTAACCATCCTGGTTAATTATTTCCTGATTCCTGTCATGGGATATTATGCCTCCGCTCTGGCCACCTTAATGGCCTATTCCTTAATGATGATACTCTCTTTTTATTTTGGCAAAAAACATTATCCTATTCCCTATAATAATCGTAAGATCATATTTTACCTCGGACTATCCATCCTTTTTTCGGCCATTTCATTTTACGTTTTTAACAGAAATTTGGTTATTGGGGGGCTACTTCTTTTAGTATTTTTAGTGTTGGTGTATCGCATGGAAAGCAATATCCTAAAACGAATTTTTCTTAAACGAAAATCATGAAAATCAAGATTCGAAATATATCTGGACATGACCTGCCTGCATATGAGACGGAAGCCTCCGCGGGAATGGACTTAAGAGCTAATTTAACAGACCCGGTAATCCTTGGGCCTTTGGAACGTGCGGTCGTTAAAACGGGACTTTTTATTGAACTTCCCATCGGTTTTGAGGCTCAGGTAAGGCCCAGAAGTGGATTGGCGGCTAAAAAAGGAATTACCGTATTAAATGCACCCGGAACTGTGGATGCCGATTATCGGGGAGAAATTGGCGTAATTCTTGTGAATATATCCAATGAACCCTTTACTATTTCCAATGGTGAGCGAATTGCACAAATGGTAATTGCAAGGCATGAGCGTGCCGAATGGGAAGCTTCAGAAGAACTCTCAGAGACAAGTCGGGGATCTGGGGGGTTTGGTAGTACCGGAGTAAAATAGGGCTTCGTTCAGGTTTAAATTGATTCCAGGAGGAAATGATGTTGAGGAAAGTTAAACTTATGGGAGTAGCAACAGCACTCCTCTTTATTTCTCAGGGGTTAGTCGCTCAGGAGGAAGAAAGTGCTGAGGTTTTTCTGGAAGAATATACCGATCAGTTTGAGGAATGTTTTTTTGAGGCATTAAAACAAAAAAGCATCGCCAATTACGATAAGGCCATCAATCTGCTCTTACAATGCAGTGAATTTACTTCTAACCAAAAAGTGTTGGATTATGAATTGGCCCGCGTTTACCTTGCTAATAAGCAATACATACAAGCACAGGATTACGCCATAAGGGCACTTAATGATCAACCCGAAAATCCCTGGATATTAAGTACTCTGCTCGATATTTTGCAGGCTCAGGGAAATAACCATCAATTGGTTAAGGAGCGTATACCCTGGGATAATATCACCCTAAGAAAAAACCTGGTTTCCCTGTATTTTGACCGGACCGATTATACAAATGCACAAGAGGTATTAAAAGACATGCCCAATTCTATTTTTACTAATCAACTGGCCCGAAAAATATCGGATTCTTTGAAAAAACAAGGGAAAATAGAGGTTGCAACAGCAGTTAAAACCAGGCCGGAAAATCCTTTGGAGGTTCTCCGTGTACAACTGGAAGAATACTATAGCACTGAACAGTTTGCATTATTGGAATCCACAGCTGGGGAAGGCCTTGAACGTTATCCAGCCCAGCCATGGGTATATTATTACTATGGTCTTGCCTTACATAGAAATGGAAAATTATCCGAGGCTGCAGGGATTCTGGAAAGTGCTTTGGATTTTCTTCTGGATGATAATGATTTGCAGTTAAAAATCTATAAGGAATTAGCTGCTGTTTATACTGCCCTTGGAAATGCATCCAAGGCAAATATGTATCTTAGCAAAATAAAATCAGGCTCTTAAATCCATGAATGAAAGGAAATTGGCTGTGGTAAAGCGGATTCTGGCCTCGGTAGTAATTGCCCTGACTTTCTCTTGTAAATCAGGCAAGATAATCTCGGATGCAAAGGCAGATAAAAGTCTTCCTGCCCGTTTAATCATCAAGAATCATTATAAGAACGAACTGGACTTCAAAACCTTGACCGGCCGGATCAAGATAGATTATTCTGATGGCTATGCCACGCAAAGTATTGGGGTTAGTCTTAGGATGGAAAAGGATAAGGCTATTTGGATTAGTGCACCCCTGGGAGTGGTAAAGGCCCTGATTACCCCTGAAAGGGTTTCCTTTTATAACAAACTGGACAACCAATATTTTGATGGTGATTTCAGGTATCTAAGCAATTTGCTCGGCACAGAGGTTAATTTCGAAATAGTACAAAACCTGTTGTTGGGACAGGCCCTTCTTGATCTTAGGAAAGAAAAATATCTCGCGGAAGTCAATGGAGATAACTATGAACTAAAGCCTAAAAAGGCTATGGAGCTGTTCAAGCCCTTATTCCGTATAGAACCAGGAAACTATAAACTTGCAGCGCAACAATTGGCTCAACCCTGGAAAAAAAGACTCCTCGAGATACGATATAAGAATTATCAGAAAAGAGATGAGCGTATTCTACCTAATGAAATAGGAATCGTAGCCATTGATATGAATCAGCGGACTACAATTGCAATTGAATACCGCAGCATGGAGTTTAACAGGCGGATTAATTTTCCCTATAAAATCCCGAAAGGGTTTGAAGAGATAGTCCTCAAATAATATGAAGACCGGTTTCGGAAATATCATTCTGAATATGCTCTTGGTCCTGTTAGTTTCAACCTGGCAGGGAAATGCGCAGACGAGCGAGCAAAAGGCTCTGGAAGCTAAACGGGAACAACTACAAAAGGAAATAGCCGAAATGAACCGACTCCTTTTTGCAGAGAAAAAACAGCGCGGTACTGTTCTGGACCAAATGGAAAACCTCGACCAGAAGATCAATATCCGGCAGCAACTCATCCGTGTTACTAACCAGCAATCCAATTTACTGAACAGGCAGATCAATGTAAACATCAGGAACATAAGCAAATTGCGTGACGATCTGGAAGTACTGAAAGTAGATTACGCCGAGATGATACGTAAGTCTTACCAGAATAAATCACAGCAAAGCCGATTGATGTTCCTGCTTTCTGCAGAAAGCTTCTATCAGGCATATAAAAGATTACAATACCTCAAGCAATATACCGCGTATCGTAAACAACAGGGTGAGGAAATTGTTCGGAAAACTGAAGAACTGTCCGCTTTAAATCGGGACCTTACCAACCAGAGAAAGGAAAAGGACCGGTTGATTGCAGAGAATACTAAGGCGAAAAATGCGCTGCTAAAAGAGATCAAATCGCAGAAAGGTCTGTTGCTAACCATCAGACAGAATGAAAGCAAATATTCGGCCGAACTGCAGGCCAAGAGAAAGGAGGCCCGACAGATCGATAGACAAATAGAACGACTCATTCGCAGTGCTATAGCCGCTTCCAATAAAGGTGCTACAGGAAAGACTTCGGGGAATACTTTCACCCTAACTCCGGAAGCAGCAATAGTTGCCAAAAGCTTTTCGGCCAACAAAGGGAAGTTGATCTGGCCGGTCGAAAAAGGTGTCAAAAGACAGGGATATGGGGTTTATAAAGATGCTATTTACCCCGGAATTAAACACCAGAGTAACGGAGTAATCATTGCAACCGATGAAGGGGCAAAGGCTCGTGCAGTTTTTGAAGGAGAGGTAATTGCCATTCTAGCCGTACCCGGTGGGAATAAAGGGGTTCAAATAAAACACGGAAATTATATTAGCACCTACTATAACCTATCTGATCTTTACGTAAAGAAGGGCGATAAGGTAGATGCTAAAGATGAACTGGGAGAGATATATACCAATCGGTTTAATGGCTTGACTCAGCTTAAGTTCTACCTCTATCGAGATGTTACCCGCCTTAATCCTGAAGAGTGGATCTACCGATTATAAATAGAAAACTATGAAAAAATTAACCGATATTCAAGGGACCTTCAAGTTGCATAACGGGGTTGAGATGCCTTATTTGGGCCTGGGGGTTTACCTCTCTAAAGACGGACAGGAAGTCAAAAATGCTGTAAAATGGGCATTGGATGCCGGTTACCGGCATATAGACACTGCTTCTATCTACGGGAATGAAGAAGGAGTAGGTTCTGGCATTCGGGCTTCGGGTATTCCCAGGGAAGAGGTTTTCCTGGTCAGCAAGGTCTGGAATTCCGATCAGGGTTATGACTCAACCTTGAGGGCTTTTGATGCCAGTCTTGAACGTCTTGGGATGGATTATCTGGACCTATATCTGATTCACTGGCCGGTTGGAGGAAAATACAAAGATACCTGGAGGGCTTTGGAAAGCTTATATGCTGAAAAGCGTATTCGCGCCATAGGGGTAAGTAATTTCATGCAACACCATCTCGAAGATTTATTAAATGTAGCCGAAGTAGTCCCTATGGTTAATCAAATGGAGTTTCATCCTTATTTGGTACAACAGTCCTTAATGGATTACTGTAAAGAGAAGAGCATACAATATGAAGCATGGTCGCCTATGATGCAGGGAAATATCTTTGAGGACCCCGTATTTCATCAGCTTACGGGGAAGTATAATAAAACCATTGCCCAGATCGTGCTACGCTATGATTTACAAAAGGGGGTTATTACTATTCCCAAATCATCCAAAAAGGAAAGGATAATTGCGAATGCAGATCTCTTTGATTTTGAATTATCTCAGGCTGACATGGACTATCTGGACGGATTGGACAAGGGTCAACGCTTTGGTCCGGACCCCGACAATTTTGATTTCTAAAGGACTTATGTACGATTAATCCGTGAACAAGGCCTTCAGTTCGGTTGCGTCATGCGGGTTCATTTTGCCTGCAAGTACCAGGCTGAGCTGTTTTCGTCTCAAGGCCCCGGCAAAACGTTCCTTTTCCAGTGAAGTTTCTGGTTTTATGGGAGGAACTTCGGTTGGTATGCCCGTATCATCTACCGCAACAAAGGTATATATCGCTTCATTGGCTTTGGATCGTTCACCACTAAAACGATCTTCTATCCAGACATCGAGATAGACTTCCATGGAAGTACGGAAAGCTCTTGAAATCTTGGCTTCAACAGTCAGAACACTACCCAGGGGGACGGTTTTGTTGAATGCCACATGATTTACTGAGGCCGTTACTGTAATCCTTCTGCTGTGCCTTCTGGCAGCAATACTAGCTGCACGATCCATTCGCGCTAATAGTTCCCCTCCAAAAAGGTTATTCAGTGGGTTTGTTTCACTGGGAAGTACCAGGTCTGTCATTATTGCCATGGATTCACTAGGTGTCTTTGCCTCCATCATTTCAGATTTAGGCACAAAGATAACTCGGAAATAGGTAGAAAAAAATGGGGGCTACTTAACAGACAATAACCAGGCGTCCGGAGATTCCTTTTGCCTGATGCGTTTAAGGTCGGTCAGAGCCTTCTGTGGGTCTTCGTAACTTCCGTAGGTAACCTGGTGCAGGCCATAAGAACTTAACCCGAGATAAGCCGATTGGTAACCTTTAGATTTCAGTATACGGATTTTCTTTTCGGCGTTGGCCTTAACACGAAAGGCTCCTGCAATAATGTGGTGGGTTTTTACCTTTTTCTTTTTGGCTACCGGCAAGGTAACTGCAGGCAATTCCACAGGTTTAGCATTGAAAAAGGTAGCTTCCTGAATATTTCGGGTAACAATTTCTTGCGCCTTAGTCCTGGCAATTTGGTTTTTGTCAAGATTTTCTTCGTAGAAACGGAATCCGGTAACCCCGGCAGAAAGGGCCAACAAAACAACTGCCGCGTATTTCAATAAAGGCCGAAGGGAAGGTACCTGGTTTCGCTCTTCAGGGGTAATGATAAATGGAATTTTCTCTTGCAGTTCTTCAACTTCTTCTTTGAGTACCTCCCTGATAACTGGTGGAGCAACTACAGATGCCAGACCAAAGGACGCAGTAAGGTAATTTACTTGCTTTTCAGGCCTGAATTGCAATTTTCCTTCCCGATTAAACCAAAGTTTACCAATACCAGCTAATTCAAGTGGTTTGCTGTCCCTCAGTTCCTTTTTCCAGCCAGACACAGTTTCCAGGACACTTTCCAGCATTTCGTCGTAGGAAACTCCCTGGGCATTGGCCATGTAGGAAACCAAAAGGCCATCATTGCTAGACAGCTGCTGGTTGAATGATATTTCTTTGGTAGGGGGAGAGAAAGTGTTTGTAGACTTCTGTAAAAAGGCCGATTTTACCTGAGTAAGAAATGCGCCAAACTCTGGTACTACAACACAGTTGTATCGATATAGTAATTCCTGTATGTACTGTTCAGCGCCCATTTTTACAAAGATGGAAAAAATTCAGTGGGCTTCAAACCCCATTACATAACTTTTTATTAACAGATAATATTGTGTAGTTAGTGGATACCCCCATTCAAAACCCACAACAGGAAATTGAGTTACTCTCCCTATTACGTTTACAGGCAATTCCCTATATCGGCGATCAGACCGCCAAAAAGTTGATAGCAGTTTGCGGAAGTGCGGAAGAAGTATTCAGGACTAAGAAGTCGCAATTGCTGCAACTGGAAGGAATTGGAACCCGCATGTTACAGGGATTGCACTCGAGTCACTATCGACACGCTGCAGAAAAGGAATTATATTATATCCGGGACAACAACATGGCATGTTTTACTTTCCAGTCAGCAGCATATCCAAAATATCTCAAACATTGCCGTGACGGCCCTGTTCTCTTGTTTACAAAAGGAACCTATGATTTGACCGCAAAAAGGGTCATTAGCGTAGTTGGCACCCGGAATAGCACTCCGTATGGAGAAGCCTTTTGTGAATCTTTGGCTGAGGATTTAACGCCCATAGACCCGGTAATTGTGAGTGGCTTTGCATATGGAATTGATATCTGTATACATAAAGCATGTATCAGCAATAGCCTGACAACATTGGGAATCCTGGCGCATGGCCTGAATCAACTCTACCCAAGGGAACATATTCGATATGCAAAACGCCTGGAGTCTAATGGGGGATTTCTTACCGAATTTTGGAGTAGCAGTAGGCCAAATCGGGAAAATTTCCTCCAAAGAAACCGCATCATTGCCGGAATGAGTGAGGCAACTATAGTAGTGGAATCCGGATCAAGAGGAGGAGCCCTGATTACGGCAGATATGGCTAATGGTTATAACCGGGAAGTATTTGCCGTTCCCGGAAGGATTGATGATCCCTGGAGCCTGGGGTGTAACCAGCTTATCAAGTCGCAAAAAGCACATATGATTACATCTGCAGCTGACCTTATTTACATTTTGGGCTGGGATTTACCTGACCCGGAAGCCAAACCGGTACAAAAAGAACTTTTTATTACGCTGGACCCCGACGAACAAACTGTTTATTCGTATCTGTCTGATAAGGGTAAATCCCATTTAGACGATATATCCCTGAACTGTGGTTTTTCGGTATCCCGAATAGCCGCAATTTTGTTTAGCATGGAAATGAAAAAAAGTATCCGCCCACTACCAGGGAAATTATTTGAAATAGTCTAGGACAGGCGTTTTTTTCGGAATTATGAGTTTTTGCTATTGATAACCCAGTTTACTTCGAACCCGGTTCAAAACAGAATTGGCCACAAGTTTCGCCTTTTCTGCTCCCTGAGCCAGCACATCATCAATTTCGGACAGGTTTTCCATATAATGGGCAAACTTCTCTCTGGGCCCGGCAAACTCCCTCAATATCACTTCATAGAGGGCCTGTTTGGCATGCCCATATCCGTAATTACCGGCCCGGTAATTGGCACGCATAGTTGCAATTTCCTCTTCTGTGGCCAATATTTTGTACAAGGCAAAAACATTGTCCTGATCCGGATCTTTAGGGGCCTCCAGGGGCTTGCTGTCGGTAACGATGCCCATTATTTGTTTTCTTAGTTTCTTGTCGGGCTGGAAGATATTGATCAGGTTTCCTTTGCTTTTACTCATCTTCTGACCATCAGTTCCGGGAACATACATGGTTTCCTCTTTTACCTGAGCATCTGGTAAAACAAAAGTTTCTCCGAAGAGGTTATGGAAACGTGAAGCCACATCACGGGTCATTTCCAAATGTTGAAGCTGGTCTTTTCCCACCGGCACAATATGGGCGTCGTATAACAAAATATCAGCAGCCATAAGCATCGGATAGGTAAAGAGTCCGGCATTCACATCGGCTAATCTGTCTGCCTTGTCTTTGAACGAATGGGCAAGGGTTAACCGTTGGTATGGGAAGAAGCAGCTCAGGTACCATGCCATTTCGGAAACCTGTGGTACATCACTCTGGCGATAGAAAACTGTTTTATTGAAATCAAGTCCGAATGCAAGCCATGCAGCTGCTGTGGCGTAGGTATTTTTCCGAAGCTCTTCCCCATTTTTTATTTGTGTGAGGGAATGCATGTCAGCTATAAACAGGAAAGAGTCATTTTTGGGTTCCTGAGCCATTTCTATGGCCGGGATAATGGCCCCAAGTATGTTACCCAGGTGCGGAGTCCCGGTACTTTGAATACCTGTGAGAATTCTTGCCATCCGTTTCAGATTAAGGATTAGCAAAAGTAAAAGAAATACCGATACCCTGCTAAATTTGTTACTTTTGGCCCATGCTCCTCTGGGTTAAAAAATCAGGACAGCTTTTCTTTCGGGTGTGGTTCTATATTTTGGTAACCCTTCCCATTCTGCTATTTCTACCTTTTCTGGTAGTGGTGACTATATCCGAAAAGACGTATGCCCAGTTCTTTTGGATGGCCAGAAATTTATGGGCTTCAGTTATCCTTTACGGCATGGGGTGTTTTCCAAAGATTGAATGGGAGGAAAAACTGGAACCGGGTAAAAGTTACATGTTGGTGGCCAATCATACCAGCATGCTGGACATAATGCTAATGCTTTGCACCAGCAGGAATCCATTTGTTTTTGTAGGGAAAAAGGAACTTCAAAAAATCCCCCTGTTTGGATTCTTCTACAAACGTGTCTGTATCCTGGTCGACCGGGAAAGTAGCCGAAGTCGGACCGCAGTATACCGCCGGGCTCAGAAAAGGCTTAATCAGGGACTGAGTATCTGTATTTTCCCTGAGGCCGGCGTACCGGACGAATCTGTTATCCTGGACAATTTTAAAGACGGTGCATTTAAAATGGCTATTGCTCACGGAATCCCAGTGGTACCTATGACCTTTCTCGACAATAAGAAACGCTTTCCATTTCGTTTATTTAGTGGAGGACCTGGTCCTCTTCGGGTAAAAGTGCATCGTTTTATAGACACCAGAGGACTTAAGGAATCAGATAAGTCTGAGCTTAGGGAACAAACAAGAAACCTTATTCTTGGTGATCTTACCTAATAGATTTCCAGTTTAATCTGTTTTGAGGTCAGACGCTTTAACTTTATCAAAAGTGGTAAACTCCCTGGGTTGACGATCTCGGATTTCTTCCGGAATATTTTCCAGGAGCTTGGCAAAATCGTCATCATCCATGGACTTAATTAATGCAGCAAACTCCTCTGCACGGTCTTCCTTCGGAAAATATTTGCGGTACATTTTGGCTATTGATTTAAGCATTGGCAAATAGGGTTGGAGGTCCGTGGTTGTTGAAGCTGCTTCACTGTCAATCCAGGCGATGGGAACTTTTATGATATTTCCTTTTTTCAGTAAGGATGTCCTTAATAGGAGTTCAATATCAAAGGCAAACTTTTTTTCAATCATGCCATCAATTATATCCCGGACTATTTCCGCCTTAAATGCCTTAAAACCACATTGGGTATCAACAATATCACCTAGATTGGGGATAAGTCGTTTCCAAAGGTAGATAAAGAGCTTGCCACGATAATTGCGGCTGCCTTTTTTAATTACCACGGAGGAGGGTTTCCTTCTCGACCCGATTGCTACAAGATTTTCCTTCTTAAGTAAGGGATTTGCCAATAACATTACCTGGCCCAGATGTGTAGAAAGATCTGCGTCTGTATAGATCACCATATGATTGGTAATTTTACTTTGTCTCAATGCCTCCCACATCCCATAGACAATAGAACCGCCTTTTTGGCTATCCCGGGTAGAACTCATCCCTGAGGCAGGGGCATATCCTTTTTTTATGGCGTTTTCCAGGAAAAGAACCCTTACTTTATCGTTTAGTTGGTTTGCATCAACAATATGCTGTGCAATTTCCCCACTCTTTTCAGGGCAACCATCGTCTACAACTATCAATTCCCATGTTACATGGGGTTGATTTTCAAATAGCCATTCCAACTGCCTCACTTTTTTTAACAGGAAATCTTCACCATGGGGGTGTTCACTGCTTTTGCGTATCCTGTTGTGCTCTTTGTAAACCGCGAACACAACGGATATCATGAGAGGTTGATCAATTTGTGCGGCCAGTATTTTGGATTTGGCAAGCTTCAGGGCCAAAAGCACAAAAATATGTTCCGGATTATTTTGCTTTATCAGGCGAGTTTCAATATCAACAAGCTCTGAAAAGGAATAACCTTCTTTTAAAATGGCAGAAACGCTATCGTAAATACGCTCTGCATGTCTTTCGTTGGTCAGGTCCAGGGCTTTTGGGCTGGAATCGATTAGTTGTTCTATCATTTGACACTATTCATTTTTTAACTTCCGTTGATAGGTACCCTCCATAATCAGTTGATCTTTACCATCCTTCTTTTGAAAGAGCGTCCATTTAAAAGTTTTATCGTCCTTGAATTCCCATATTTCTGTATAGTTTTTGGGTCTATCGTTTGAGGAATAGGTAGTCAGGCGATTGATCATCGTGTTTTCTTGGAAAAAAGTGGTGTATTCAAAAAAGTCTGCAGGCATATTAACCGCAGTAAAATATCCTTTGATTTGCTTTTCTCCGGGGTGCCAGATCCAAAGACCCTCAGAAACAAGTTCAGGGATTCCATCTGTGATGAAATAATTACTGGATTTCACCGAAAGTTTACCTACGCCCCATTCAAATACCTGATATGAATTACCGAGGTGCCATTCTCCTCCTATCAATCTGGAAAAATCAGAAAGAAATTCTTTGGTTATATTCTCTTTATACTGTCCCGATAAGGAGGTGGTAAAAAAAAGTATAGAAATGGCAATAAATTTAAGCAAAAGTCTCAGTCTACCTGTTTTTTTCATAACAAATAAGTGTAAAGTATTACCTCTAATCTGAAGAATTAAATAAATCTGAGTTGTTAAACAATCTGCTTAGGTGCCTTAATGCAAACTAAGATACAATTTTGAACTCAAAGGTCTTTCTAATTGGAGAGACTTACGCCTGCCAGAGAATTTTATCGTCTACATGATTATGGTCATTTTAATTATCTTTTATAATCGCGTATTTGTCGAAACTTTTTGTTTTTGTAATCTATATTCTTCGGGGTTTTCTCATTATAGGATGTACCTATTTACTCATAGGATATATGAATCGAAGAACCCGGATAAATAGGCAAAATTTATGGTAAATTTGAATCTAACTGCAATCTGAAAATAGTTTTAGTATGGAAAACGATCCACATGCAAACATGTCGCACAGCACCAATGGAGAAGGTAAATGCCCTTTTCTCAGTGGTGAATTAAATGTAAGTGCGGGGGGAGGAACTGCCAATCGCGATTGGTGGCCTAACTCATTGAATTTAAACATCCTGCGTCAACACTCTAATCTAGTTGATCCTATGGGTGAAGATTTTGACTACGCTGAAGAATTTAAATCGCTCGATCTGGATGCGATAAAGAAAGACCTGACAGACCTAATGACGGACAGTCAGGACTGGTGGCCTGCAGATTATGGCCACTACGGACCTTTCTTCATAAGGATGGCCTGGCATGCTGCGGGGACTTACCGTATAGCGGATGGTCGTGGAGGCGGAGGCACCGGCGCTCAGCGCTTTGCTCCATTGAACAGCTGGCCTGATAACGCCAACCTGGATAAGGCCAGAGTATTATTGTGGCCCATCAAACAGAAATATGGGAAAAAGATTTCCTGGGCAGATTTATTAATCCTTGCAGGAAACGTTGCTCATGAATCCATGGGATTGCCTATGTACGGATTTGCCGGAGGACGTGAAGATATCTGGCAGCCTGAAGAAGATATTTACTGGGGTTCCGAAGCCGAATGGCTGGGAAACAAAGACCGGTACAATGAAAAAGGAGAATTAGAGAAGCAAATGGGTGCAGCCCATATGGGTCTGATTTATGTAAATCCTGAAGGGCCTAATGGAAATCCTGATCCGCTTGCCGCAGCCCATGATATAAGAGAAACCTTTGGGCGGATGGCCATGAACGATTATGAAACTGTAGCCTTGATTGCAGGAGGCCATACATTTGGTAAGACCCATGGTGCTGCCAGCGATGCGGAATTTTTGGAAGCAGAACCTGCAGGAGCCCCAATTGAAATGCAAAGCCTTGGCTGGAAAAGTAATTTTGGAACTGGTAAAGGTTCGGATACCATTACAAGCGGACTAGAAGGTGCATGGACAGATACTCCTATAAAATGGAGCCATAAATACCTGGAAAACCTGTTTGGGTACGAATGGGAATTGACTAAGAGTCCTGCAGGGGCCTGGCAATATAAACCTAAAGATGGAGCTGGAGCAGGGACAGTACCGGATGCCCATGATCCTAATAAAAAGCATGATCCCTTCATGCTGGTAACGGATCTTTCTTTGCGTATTGATCCTGCATATGAGAAAATTTCCAGGCATTTTCTGGATAACCCGGAAGAGTTTAAGGAAGCTTATCAGAAGGCCTGGTTTAAGCTGACCCACAGGGATATGGGACCAAGATCACGATACCTTGGTCAGGAGGCTCCCAAAGAAGACTTGGTCTGGCAGGATCCTGTCCCAGCAGCAGATTATGACCTAGTTGATAAGAAGGACATTGCGGGATTAAAATCCAGCATTTTGTCGTCTGGCTTGAGTGTTTCAGAATTGGTTAGTGCCGCATGGGCTTCAGCCTCAACGTTCAGGGGATCTGACTTCCGGGGAGGAGCAAACGGTGCAAGGGTTCGATTGGAACCACAATTGCACTGGGAGGCAAATAATCCGGTACAATTAGGAAGGGTACTTGATACGCTAACTAAAATTCAGGAGGAATTTAATGGCGCCCAAGGTGGAAACAAAAAAGTTTCTCTGGCCGACCTTATAGTTCTTGGAGGATGTGCAGCAATAGAAAAGGCCGCTAAAGACGCTGGTCATGACATTTCTGTACCATTTACCCCCGGACGTACGGATGCTACAGCCGAAATGACGGATGTAGAATCATTCGAAGTGCTTGAGCCTGTTGCTGACGGTTTCAGAAACTACCTGAAAAGTAAATTCTCTGTAAAAACCGAGGAGTTGTTGGTAGATAAGGCGCAATTAATGACCCTTACCGCTCCGGAGATGACTGTTTTGGTTGGCGGTATGCGTGCGCTTAATGCGAATTATGATGGTTCCAAACATGGAATCTTTACTGACAAGCCTGGTACGTTGACCAATGATTTCTTTGTAAACCTTTTGGACATGAGTACTGAATGGAAGGCGGTAGACGCCGATGAAGAAGTATTTGAAGGACATGATCGCAAGACTGGCGCCGTTAAATGGACCGGTACCCGAGTGGACCTCATCTTTGGTTCAAATTCAGAACTTCGTGCTCTGGCTGAGGTTTATGGCTGTGAAGATGCCAAGGATAAGTTTGTAAACGACTTTGTAAAAGCCTGGGATAAAGTGATGAACCTGGATCGTTTTGACCTTGCCTAAGCCCGAATAAAGATTGTTTCATAATACAAAGGAGTGGCCTCATAGGAGGCCACTTTTTTTATTTTACCCCTTCAACAACCAGATTACCCTGTCATAAGAAGCGATATAGTGGAGGAGGCATATTCCAGCAAACACCATACTGGAAAGAAGAAAACCAATATCATAAAGCACCCAAGAGGCGAAGGTAAAAATACCCAGCTCAATTAAGAGACGCAGCCAACCGGGCACAGCAACGGGGGCATTTCCGGATCTACTAGGATCTTCCGGTACGGCAAAAATACCCCATACGGCCATTAGTAATATTGGAAGAAGAAAAGCCCAGAGAAACCGAACCCAATCTGCCCCTTGTTTCCACCCCCAGATACCCACAGCAGCTATAGCTGCTATTTCAAGCAGGAAACGAAGCATAAGATTTACAGGGTATGACCCCATGGAGAATTTATTTTTTCTTATTAATCCTGGAAATCAAAAACAATACCCCAAAACGGATTACTTTATAGTTAAAAAGGAAAAGTATCAGAAATATTAGACTGAATAAAATGGGCAAATTAGCCCCAAAAGTATAACTCATTCCCAGGATAAAGCCCAGGAGATATTCAGGACGATATAGGGGATGGAAAAAAGAAAACGCAATTGCCCCGAGCATCATATAACCAGGTATGGGAGTGTCCAAGATAAAAAAGACGGATAGCAGGACCCCGAATATAAGGGCAATGAAAAAAGGATAGACCAAGGCCTTTGCTAACTCAGTGGAATCCAGTTTGGCTCTTTGTTCCAGGTTCTTATTGATCCACAACAACAACAAGAAGGTTACTAGAGGTAGCGTGATTATACCCCACCAGTTCGAGATACCCGGAAGGTCGTCGCGGTGCAACAAATAATGGGTAGGAACACCACCATGGTTATAATCCCAGAGCAGATGTGCCAAGACCAGCAGCGTTACCAGCCCGGTAAATATCAGGCGACGTTTAGAGGATAATCGCTTATTCATGATTGTAGTATTATTTTTGAGTGGCTCTTTTTAAGCGATCATTAATGGCTTTCCCCATACCCACATCTGGAAATCGTTCGGCTACAATTATATCCAATTCCTGTTTATCCAGTTGGTGCAGGGCAGCATATAACCTAGAGGCAGCCTCTTCCAAATTTCCCTGTCTGGAGAGAATCTTCTGTGCTTTGATGTTGGGCGCTTCAACTGTGTTTTGAAAGAGTAGTACACCGATACGTTGATCAGGGAGATCAGCTATGAATTTAGACACATCATCCACTACCACGGTTGTGGTTAAAGGGGCATAATGCCGGGATAGCATGCCCGGGGCATCAGGGGCCGCTTCCTTTTTGTTCTTTACCTGGATCTCACCAATGAGGGCGGTGATTTCTTCAACTGTAATCGACCCTAATCGGTATAAGACGGCTTTTCCATTTTCAAACCCCACAATGGTAGATTCTATACCTCTCTTACAGGTTCCTCCTTCCAACACCATGGATAACTTTCCATTAAAATAGTTGGCTACGTGCGACGATTCCGTGGGGCTAATCGAACCGAACGGGTTGGCGCTGGGAGCGGCAAGTGGGAAGTCTAGCTTACCAAGGAGTTCCAGGGCAACAGGATGTTTAGGAACCCTTACAGCTACTGTGTCCTTTCCGGAGGTTACCAGGTCAGGTACTTCAGGTCTTTTTTTTAGGATCAATGTCAATGGTCCGGGCCAGAATCGCTCTGCGAGAAGCTTTGCCTCTTCGGGAACGTATTCTACTACTTTATGTAATTGATCTACTCCACTGAGATGAACTATAAGGGGATTGAAAAAGGGTCTTTGTTTTAGTTCGAATATTTTTTTTACGGCTTTCTCGCTAAAAATATTTCCGGCCAGGCCGTAGACTGTTTCGGTGGGGATGGCCACAACATCTTCCTGCTTGAGGAATTCAACTGCCTTGGCAATATTGTTCGATAAAAAGGTCATTTACGATATCCGGGATAAACCCCATTAATGGCGTGAAGATACCATTTTTTGACATTGACTGAATATCATCTGCAGCTACTTTAAGGACCTCTATTTATTTGTCTGACCAAACTGCCAGCTCATTTCCGCTGGGGTCTTTAAAATGAAATCGGCTTCCTCCGGGAAAGGAAAAAATAGCCTTGGTTATTGACCCACCTGCCTTTTCCACTTCTCCCTGGACAGCCTGCAGATTGGAGTGATAAAGTACAATCAAAGCACCATTTATTATGGGTTCTTGGGTAGTCTCAAAACCTCCATAGATGCCGCTTTTAGCAAATGAGGTGTAAGTTGGGCCATAGTCTGTAAATTCCCAGCCAAATACCTGGTTGTAGAAGGCTTTAATTTTTTCAAGATCGTGGGCCTTAAATTCAATATAGTCGATGTGGTTATTGGTCATTTTTCTTTGTTTTACAAGTTGAAGAATTCATAAGTCCGGGTCCATTTCTGCTTCTTTCCCGGTGCTACGGATATGGTATGGAATAATTCCGGGCTCACTACATGCTGCCAGCCCCAAAGATTCACTTTTTGGGTTTCAAAACTACCTGTTTCACGAATACCTATTTTCGATTTCTTGTGCTTCAGCTCCCAAAAGGCCGGGATTGTTTTTGTGCCGTTTAGATGGCTTATAAAGAACTGCTCTTCTGGAGTGCCATTGAAAGTAATTTCCTTTGACCCAAGGATCATTTTTCCCTCCGGATTGACCAGCATCTGAAACTTTTCTTGCTCAATTGGAAAGGAAAAGCGCAATTCATATTGCTTTCCAATAAGATCCTGATCAGCGCCCATAAAATTGTGCACATACTCCTCAGTGACAATTGCTTTTTGACCGGTATTTTCCAGTTGATAAGTAATAGTCAGACTGCTATCCTCAATGCTAAATTCCTTAATAAGTCTGTAGGCATATCCATTGAGGGTTTCCGATACACATGTGATTCTTAGCTTATTCCGATAAGGCTCTACCTGGAAATTGGCAGGCCTGATTTTATAGGGAACGGTGAACTGGTAGGAATCCCCTGATTTTTGAAGGGCACCGACTCCAATTTTGTGAAACCACTCACCTTGCTGGGTTTCCTCAAAACCAATAGCAGTTTCGATCCCGAATTCGTTGTATAATCCCATCCCAAAAAGGTTGGTGTCAACACTATCTGTTCGCTCTATTGTAGTTGCCGGCACATCCCTATACAATACCCTTGTGACCTTACCTGTCCAGTCGAAACGCGAAAAACTATAACCTTCCAGGGGGAGATCCAGCTGCACTTCCAGGGAATTGTTCTTTAGTATATGAGGCATGGAGTGTTAATTCTTAGTTATTACCTATTCTTTCCAAAGCTGTTTCCATAAATCCGGGCCTGGTTTCAAGTACCTTGGTTTGGATATTTCCTCTTGCCACTTTTCCGAAATATAGGGGCTGACCTGAATTCGAGAATCCACCTGCTGAAAGGTTGGATTGTTGATCCACATGGGCTGGGAAGCCCAGTTTTCATTTATATAGCTTATGGCCTTAACAACATCCTGATAGTTATTTACTGTCCTGAAGAAAGGCACAAACCAGTCCTGCCAAACCCTTACCGCGATTTTGGGGTCTTTCAAATCTGTGTTGAAATACAAATCGCCTTTTTGGGTAACGGGAGTAGCTTCAGCAATAAATACAGGCTTGCCGTGTTTTCTGGCAAATACAAGCATTTCTGTATCGGGATTCCCAAAATAAGAGTATCCGCACCAGTCTACCAGCTCATCCCCGGGATACCATTCTTCAAGAACGTCCTGTCCGGATCCTGTCCCTTTGGATTGCCATACAAAGGCCACATTCTCAACCCCTAATTCTTTAAATAGACGGTGAACCCGTTTCCAGGCAGCCAAATAATGTTTGCGATTATAATGGTTCCAATCCCAACCGTCAAATTCATAACCCAACCGCAAAAAAACAGGGCGTTTCCCCAGGCCCTTGATCCAGTTTGCTAAATCCCTGATGAGGTTATCGTGATCTCCCTGTGCTAATTGCTTTTCATGGTCAACAAAGGCCAGTCCGATAGCAACCAGGCTATGGGAGAAATCTGATATTTTCATATAACACTGGACACAGCTGTCACCAGCACCCCAATTGTCCGTTGTTTTAATCCCATCGTTGCCTTTATTGATATGCCCATAGGAATTGGTCCCGGGAGAAAAATTGGTATACAGGGTGATGCCAGCTGGTATCTCAAAATGATCACAATATCCGTCTGAATATTCAGAAAGCCCGCCTATAGCATCCATATCTTGCCCAACAAACACCAAACATTTCCCATTTTCGGGTTCAAATTTTGCCCTATTAGTTTTGTCGAGGGAATCATCCATTTTTTGCGCAAAAAGGAAGTTGGAAAATAATAAACTGGTAATTAAAAGGATTCTGGAGCATTTCATTCTTTGATTTGGCTTTCCTCTTTTCTTTTTCTGTTATAGCTTAAAATAAATAGCACCCCGATAATGACAAAGGGGATGGTGATCAGTGATATAATACCCAGACTCATCCATAGGGATTCATTCATTTTGTAATTGTGCACAAAGACAAATGGACTGGTGATCAACCCGATAGTCACAAAAATAATACCACCAACTTTTTCCCATTTCCAGGCTAAAAGAAGAATGGCAAGCAGTATAAAGGATGGAATCAGGTGCATCATGAATGCGAGTAATTGCTGCCCTAGACTTTCGCCGTGTTCAAAGGCGTCCAAAGCAAACATGCTAATAAAAAGGATGGCCAAAATACTCATGATCCTGGGTGTCCAGTGAAGAAGTTTAGTAGATACTTTCATGAAATACTTCTTGAATTCATTAGCTATTTAAAGCAGCCAAAACCCTTTCCGAGGTGAACGGGATATGTCGCAAGCGTTTTCCAGTTAATTTAAGAAATGCATTGGCAATAGCTCCCGCAACCATTGGCGTAGCTGTTTCCCCTACTCCTTCAGGGATTTCATTGGAATCGATCAGAACCGTTTCAATACTATCCGGGATATCCTCCATCCGAAGCAGGGGATAGTTGTGGTAATTGGATTGTTGTACCCTGCCATCTTTAATGGTAATCTGTTCTTTGAGGACGCTGCTCATCCCCATGATAACCCCCCCTTCCATTTGCGCCTTTACATTATCCGGTTGGACAACGATCCCGGCATCCAGGGCTATCCAAAAATGGTGAACTTTAATTTTACCTGTATTTTGATCAACCGAAATTTCGCATACTCCTGTACCCAGAGAACCGTGTTCCACAAAGGAAACACCTTTGGCGCGCCCCTCTTTTGTGGGACCATTCCAGTCAGATATCTCAGCCACTTTTTCAAGAGTAGCTAAGGCCCTTGGAGAATCGGCCATTAATTTTCTCCTCAGGGCCACCGGATCCATATTTTGTTGGTAGGCAATCTCATCTAACATGCTTTCGATGGCGAATTTGTTCGGCCCATGGCCAACGGCCCGCCAGTGTTTCAGGCGCACACCGTGGGAAGCTGAACGCCATTCTACGAGCTGATTAGGAATGTTATAATGGTCGTTACGGGCACCGCTTGCCACCAGGTGGCCGCCATCTCCAATAACGCAGTGTGAAAAGCCTGTAATATTTCCCGTATTATCAACGCTTGCCTTCAGCCGTTGCAGGGATAGAGGACGAAATGCTCCGTAGCCGACGTCGTCTTCGCGTGTCCAGATTAATTTCACTGGTTTAGGGGCCATTACTTTGGCTATTTCGGCACACTCTTCTACAAAGTCGTTCATGCTCCTGCGCCCGAATCCCCCACCCAGGTATTGTAAATGCACGTTAACCTTTTCCGGCGCAATTCCTAAAATATCGGGGACTCCCAGTTTGGTGTCGGGACCTTGCTGGCTGCCAACCCAGACTTCGGCACTTTGCCCATCTTCTGCAACCTGAATTATCGCATTCAGGGGTTCCATCTGAGCGTGGTATACATAGTCGTTCTTAAAATCTGCTGTATACGATTTTGAGGCCGATCGTGCTGCGTTTTCTACACTGCCCATCTCGTTGATAATGCGACCTTTTTTACCCTGCCCGGCAATGTTCTCGTAAGAAGTGTATACTTCCTGAGAATTAAAGCCTGTGGCCTGAGATTCACTCCATTCTATCTTTAATAGCTTTTTTGCCTGTAGCACCTGTTCGAGTGATTTTGCCACTATTCCAACCGCATAATCAAAAGGTACCAATTGCAAGACCCCATCCTGGGCCAGTATTTCTACCTCATTTAGGAGGGTAGGGGTAGCACCATGTAAATTACCACGTTCCAGGACTGCATAGACCATTTCGGGCATAAGAATATCAATGGCAAATTGAGCACTACCATCTGTCTTGGATGGAATTTCCGTCCTGGGGATATATTTCCCAACTAATTGGAAATCCTTTTGCTTTTTCAAATCACTTTCTGAAATATCCGGCATGTTTTCCGGGAGTTTCAAATGGGGCACTAACTCCCCATAACCCAATTTTTTTCCGGAAACTTCATGGATTACCTCACTATTTTTAGTGCTGGTTTCTGACAAGGGTACTCCCCAAAGTTCTGCTGCCGAATGCCTGAGGATGTAACGTGCCTCTGCCCCTGCTTTACGCATTACGGGATAATAACTTTTGGTTGTCCTGCTTCCCACAGTAAACATCAGTTTGCTTCCTGGAACCCAACCTTCCGAACCATAAATGGCAGACTCCTGTGGCGAAAATTCTACCTTAACCCTCGACCAGTCAGCATCCATCTCTTCTGCGAATAGCAATGGGAGTGCAGTCATGGATCCCTGACCCATTTCGGCTGCGGGGTTAAAGATGGTAATTTCACCATCTTCGGTGATTTGTACCCATGCAGTAATCTCATGTTTTTCGAGTTGTTCCTTAATGCCTTTGGTATCTTTACAGGAAATCATTTGAGGCAGTAACCCTGAGACTCCAATAAAGAGAGCTACTCCACTAGAAGATTTTAGAAATTCCCGTCGGGTAAAACCTTTTTCTGGTATTGTTTTAAGATGATTTTTCATTGGGAATTCGGTTTATAGGTTTGTTGTTTCCGATGCACGCTCAATCGCTTTAAGGATACGTATATACGTTCCGCAACGGCACATAACCGGACTCATATACCTCTTGATTTCTTCTCGGGAAGGATTTGGATTTTGTTTGAGCAGTGCTGCTGCCTGCATGATTTGTCCGGACTGACAGTAGCCGCATTGGGGAACTTGTTCTTCTATCCAGGCTTTTTGAACAGGATGATCAGCAGATTCGGACAGGCCCTCAATGGTCTTGATTTCTTCTCCGTTGGCAACCCCCTCAATCGGGAGAACACAGGCTTTTGCAGGCCTTCCATCTACATGTATGGTGCAGGTACCGCATTGGGCGATTCCACAGCTGTATTTGGTGCCGGTAAGTTCCAGATGTTCGCGAAGGACCCATAGCAGTGGAGTACCTTCAGGAACGGTCACCTCATAGATTTCAGTATTGATACGCAGGGAATAAGTTGGCATAAGGAATATTTTGTCCTTAAGTTACCAAAAAAATGGGATGCTGGTATTGGAAATTTGGTATAGATCAGCTTCTGTGGAACAGACCTCCGGCTTATCAGTTATTTGCATTTAATAAAACCGATTAATGCAAATTAAATCGGTCACTTTATTTTATGGATTTAATAGTGATTATTTCCCGATTGCAGCTTTAATTTTTGCAAGGTGATGGAAACTATGACGCAGAGCATGATCTTCAATAAAAAACTGAGCGGTGAGTGGTGCATTTGCATTAAGGGATACCGTTGCGGCGCTATCCAGATCTTCATCTGCGAATTCTCGTATGGAGTTGGCAGCAATTTTGCTGTTCTTTTTTAGTAATTCCAAAGTTTCTTGCTTACCCACATTTCTATTTTCCTGCGCATGATTTGCATTCATTTGATTGATTACTTCCGGGGTTGCCTCGGTGATTGGTTCCCCTTTAGCAAGTAGTTGGGCCAACTCAACCTCTATGGGATAAACGCTAGCTACATGATGAACCACTACTCCTACAGACCTTCCGTCGCCAATTACAGGAGTTTGCCATTCGTCTTCGGATAAACCTTCGGCATATGTTGCCAGGGCATTAGCTCCTTTTAGTAGTCGTTCTGCAAGAGCATTAGCTCTATTACTAGTTGATGTGCTTGATTGTGCCATGATATAAATTTTTATTGGTTTGGTTTAACTGAAAAGTTGAATACATCTGGCCTGGCGTAATGCCCTACAACATCAAACATCCGTTTGGCCTCCGTAATAGTATTGAGGTCTATATCTGCATATAGTATTCCTTCTTCTGCTTCCAGAGGACCGGCAATAATTTGTCCTTTGGGAGAAATAATACAGCTATTTCCGGTATTTATCCACTTCCTTCCTTCCGGATATAGTTTTTTAAAGTCAAATTCCTCCGGGATATCATTAATGTTTAGAGCCATACAGGTACTAACCACAAATAAACCTCCTTCCCTGGCAACATGCTGCATGGATTGTAACCAGTTTGGACTTTTGTCCCAGGTAGGAGCAGCTAGAATTTGCGCCCCAGTTTCATAGACTGCATTTCTTGCTAAGGGCATATAATTCTCCCAACAAATGAGTCCTGCAATTTTACCTGCAGATGTATCGTACGCTTTGAAGGAAGAACCATCGCCCTGAGCCCAAATAAGTCGTTCACCTCCGGTGGGAATTAACTTACGGTGTTTACCCAATATTTCACCTTGTTCCCCAATGAATAATAGTGTGTTAAACAAACTGCTTCCGCTTGTTTCGGAATTACGTTCGTGCATTCCAATCACTACACTAACGCCTGCTTTCTTTGCAGCCTCACATAGTTTGTGAGTTGAGTTGTCGGGGATGGAAACTGCATTCTCAACAAGTTTTACATATAATTGGTTTAATTCAGCGCCTTTACTATTGGGGATTAACCATATCCAATCCGGGTATCCCGAGATAAATGCTTCAGGGAACACGATTAAGTTGGCATCGTTTTCACCAGCTTTCTCAATTGCATCGCATGCCTTATCTACTGTTTTGATTTTATTTAGAAATACGGGGGATAATTGAGCAGCTGCAACTTTAATTTTGGTCATAGTCTAAAGGTATTGCGGATTATAATTCCATTGGTTAGCTGCAGTTGCGGAAATGATTCCCAAAGGAGTTGTGCAAATACCCTGAGAGGCAGTTAAATATCAGTTAACCTAGCTGAAAGTACGAAAACTTATTGATAATTAGGGCTTTAAGTTTCACTTCTATAAAAAAGCAAAGAATGAAAAAGATGCAGATTTATGGATTAACTAAACAATAAGACTTCCATCTATTGGCTTGACTCCACCCTTTTATATGAAAGCGCAAATAGCCCAATTACCGGCCCCAGTGCAAGGGGTAAATAAAGGTAGCTCCCTGGAAGGTGTTTCTGCAACAAGGTCAACAATTGGATACTTACAATGGTTATTGCAAAGCCCAGGCAATTAACTATGGTGAGTGCCGTACCTTTATTTTTGGCTTCGGCATTTTTGGCCACAAGGGTTGAGAAAAGAGGAGAATCGGCTATTACAACCATCCCCCAGAAGAGGAGAAAACCAATAAAAAGCCCTTCTGATTTGGCGAGGAATACAATGGGCGAAAGGAAGCAGCACAGGCAGGAGGATAACAAGGCCGAATAGGCTATTTTTTTAGCACCCCATTTCATTGACAGGTAACCTCCTAATACGCAGGCCAAACCCCCGATTCCGATGATAAAGAAGGAAAGAAGTGGAATATTAAGTTTCACATCAGGGTTAAAGGAGTTGTACGTTCCTAAGATTACCGGGACAAAGGCCCAGAACGCATAGAGTTCCCACATATGCCCAAAATAACCAAAGGCAGCTGACCGGAATTCCGGTTTGCCAAATACTTTGAAGAAGGCCGAGAAATCAAGTTGCTGACTTCTTTTCCTGTGTGGGCCGTCTGGAACGAAAAGGAACATCAACAACCCACCAGATAAGGCGAGGCCAGAAGTGGTGTATACCACAAGCTTCCATGGGAGTATTTGTCCAATGCTTTTTAGTAAATGTGGGAATGCAGTTCCAAGGACCAACGCTCCAACAAGGAATCCCAGGGATTTACCCAGTCCTTTGTCGTAATAATCCGCGGCAATTTTCATTCCCACTGGATAGATGCCAGCCAGAAAAAACCCCGTTCCAAAGCGAAACAGCAAAAGGCTGTAATAAGAATTTCCATCCCATGCCACCCCAGTGTTAAATAGGGCTCCAATTAGGGCGCTGAACAGGAAAACCCGGGAAGGGGAAAACCTGTCGGCTACAGTAAGGAAGGCAAACACCAGGGTTCCCGAGATAAAACCAAACTGTACGGCAGAAGTAAGGTTACCCAAAGCTGATGCGCCCAGAGAGAAGGTCTGCACCAGATCTGGCATTACCCCGTTACCAGCAAACCACAGGGAGGTGCAGCAGAACTGAGACAGGACGATTACGGGCAATATGCGTTTAGGTATCGTCAACTATTCAATTATATCGATAATTAAGCCTCTGTTACTGAAATAACAGAGGCTATTAAACTATACGCGTGGGTTAGAAATGAAGCCCAATTCCAATACCCCCCGCAGTTATGGTTCCTCCACCAAATTCTGCTATAATTCCTATAAAATCATCTATTTTATATTCAACTCCGATATGGGCATTTAAATTAAAATTGTCGTTGCCATCACCTGAAAGGAAAGCAGCGTCAACACCACCCCAAATATCCCATGGTTCTGCCAGGCTAAAAAGACTGTCGAAATAGTAATCTGCCCTGCCTCCAAGAGCCAGCTCATTGACTCCACTGAACCAGATCCGTGCTTCAGGCGAGACAGTCAGGCTTGGGGCCACTTGAAATTCGTAGTGAGCCGCTACACTGCTATTATCCCCGAATTTCACAAATGCATTCAAGGTGTTCCCATAATCTTCCTGTGCAAGGGCATTTTCTGTAGAGCTTAAGAAAAGGCCCGCAGCCAGTAAACAAAGTACAATGTTTTTCATGTTCTCAATTTTAAATTTTAACGATTATTTGCTAATAAATATAATGAAAAGGTTTGTTTGCAAATTGGGATTCAATCGCATTTGCAAGCTTGTCCAGATTAATCTGATTTCATAAGGCTTATGGCAAATCCACCACCCTCTGCCAGATTGATACTTAAAGTGGAGCTGTGGGTTATTTCCAATTCCTCAATACTAATATCAGTCGGATTGTCCCGGTAGTGCGCATCCGAACCATCTTTGTAAATCACGGCATTATAGGATGCACCTTCAGGTAGAAAATCAAACGAAAGGTCAATTTCTCTGGCATTCTCATCAGTAATGCCCCCTACAAACCAATTGCCGGTTTCCCTTTCTTCCCGTGCAATGGTAACAAAATCACCCACTTCTCCATTCAGGACTTTGGTTTGTTCCCAATCTACTCCCACGTCTCGTATAAATTGAAAGGCAGGCTGATCTTCATAATTTTCAGGAAAATCGCAGGCCATTTGAATAGGGCTGTAAATAACAACATATAAGGCTAGTTGCTGTGCGATCGTTGTGTTTACCTGGCTTTCGGGTTTAAGCGGTAAACTAATTTCAAACACTCCGGGGGTAAAATCTATGGGGCCTGCCAACATACGGGTAAAGGCCACAATGGGCAGGTGTTCAGGTGGGTTACCACCCTCAATAGACCAGGCGTTGAATTCCTGGCCCCTTAATCCCTCACGAGCGATGGCGTTGGGATAGGTTCTCCTTATCCCGGTAGCTTTTATGGGTTCATGGGCGTTGATGGCAATTTGATATGTTGCAGCCTTTTCCAGCACCTTTCGATAGTGATTTACCATCCATTGACCGTGGTGGTATTCTCCCTTTGGGATGATCTTTCCTACGTAACCTGTTTTTACGGAATGTATCCCCAGGTCTTTCATTAGGGCATAGGCCGTATCCATTTGCTGTTCATAGGTTCGCGGAGCAGCAGAAGTTTCATGATGCATAATGATATCTACCCCTTTTTCCTTTCCATACCGCACCACTTCTTTAAGGTCGTAATCAGGATAGGGTGTAATAAAATCAAAAACGCCCTCACGGTCTTCAAATCCGATCCATCGTTCCCATCCGGTGTTCCAGCCTTCCACAAGGATTCCTTTAATGTTATTTTTTGCCGCAAAATCAATATAGCGCTTGGTGTTTTCTGTTGTGGCACCGTGGTTGCCATGGGGTCTCCCATCATTGGTCCAGGTACCCATGTCCTGTGATCCTGCATAATCCCAGGTGGATGTACCAACATGCATTTCCCACCAGATGCCTATATATTTCTGGGGTTCAAACCAGGAGACATCACCAAGTTTGTTAGGGTCATTAAGGTTCACAATTAAGTTGGACTCAATGAGCTCCGAAGCCTTATCGGCAATTTGGATTGTTCGCCAAGGCGTTTTGAACGGAAGCGCCCTTTTCACCTTATATCCCATTCTGTCAGAACCCACTAATTCGCTGGTTAAAGTCAGGTTTTCCGGGTCTACTTTTAAGGTCATTCCTGAGTAATCGGTCAGGTTGGCTTCGTGAAAGCTAAGATGTGTTCCGGATTCCATTCGCATAGTTACCGGAGTGTTGACCGCATTTTCAGGAATTTTGGTTGAAGCAAGGTTAGGGTGGTCCCTTTTAGAAATGGCGTCAATTTCAGAAACCTTGCTGGTATTGTATAGGTGTTCGTAGATGTCCCAGTCCCCTGGAATCCACCAGGTAGTGTGATCTCCTGTAAGCTGGAATTCTGTGTTTTCGTCCATTATAGTCAGGGAATCGACACCGCCCTGTTCAGGGAATTCATATCGAAAAGCCACTCCGTCATCATAGGACCTGAAGTAAATATTAACACGTCTTTTTGGGTCTTGCTTTTCCTGCAATCTCGCTACGGCTTCATTTGCGTGATTTATAACTTCCCTTTGCTCTCCCCAAGGCATTCCCCAGGTTTCGTCAATGGGTCTTTCTTCAAACCCTACAAATGTAAACCCCTGTTTCATTGATTCCTGACCCTTAAAGTCGAAACTCATTTTTGAATCGTTGATGATGAGCTCATCACCATGGGAGACTGAGTATGTCGGTTCACCCTTTTCCGTTAATCTGAAGTGCAAAGTGTTGACTCCATTTGGTGACTCAAGGTGTAATGTTGGTTCACTTTGGCAACTCAATGCCAATACAAGTAAGGCAATTAAAAGAAATCGTGTTGGCTTATTCATTTTCGAAGGTATTTAAAGCTATAAAAATAATAGTTTACCTTCGGTTTTCGATATTAGGGGGTTTCAATTACTAAGGGGCTTGCTGTTTCGTTTAACCCCCAGGTATGTTAATGTTTTGATAAACAGCAGTCTAATGTTTAATCTTTTATTACATTCGTTAAACATAACCATTATCGTTTTAGCCAATCATGATCTCAAATTTCTTCAAACTAAGCTTTCTAGCTCTTATACTGCTGGTTTCCAGTAAATCAAATGCCCAGGAATTCCAGGGGCAAGCCTATTATTTTTCAAAATCTAAGTTGGAACTTGGTGCCTGGGGAGCCAGGATGAGTGAAGCCCAGAAAAAGCAGATTCAGGAACGCCTTAAAAATCGCCTGGAGAAGACCTATGTGCTGAATTTTAATAGGGAAGAGTCAGTTTTCGATGAAGAGGCAAAACTGGACGCATGGTCCGGTGCAACTGATTCATGGGGAAAGAATTTCGCACCAGGCAAGTCTTACAAGAACTTAAAGGATAATGCTTTGGTCCAGAATCAGGAATTTTACGGTAAAAAGTTTTTGGTCAAGGACGAGTTACTGGCCATGGAGTGGAAAATGGGGACTGAGTCCAAAAAAATAGGGCAATATACATGCTTTAAGGCAACTACAGTAGTACCAACTTCTGATTTGACCTGGTATGATTTTTCCTGGGGAGATTTAAGAGCAGCCCAGCAAAAAACTTCTGATTCTACAAACGTGCAGTCTAATGAACCGGATATAAAGTTAACACAGATTGAGGCCTGGTTTACTCCTGAAATACCGGTAGGACATGGCCCAGGTGAATACTGGGGACTTCCGGGGCTTATCTTAGAGGTTAGTGCCGGTAATACAATTATGCTTTGCTCTAAAATTGTGATGAACCCACAGGAGAAGCTTAAAATTGAAGCTCCTGACAAAGGGAAAGTTATCACTAAAAGCGACTACCAGGCTACCGTATTTGAGAAAATGCAGGAAATGAGAGACAACCGCGGTAGAAGGCGAAGTCGATAATCGAAAAATAGCGCATAGTTCTCCTACATTAGCAATTAGCACCACTACATGAAAAGAATTTTATATATCGCGATATTCTTCGCGACCTGTAACTCCTTTGCCCAGGTTAAGCTTGAGGGCGTAGTACGAGATAGTTTGAACCAACCCCTGGAGGCAGCTAATGTAATTGCAATAAATCAGGAAACCAGTGGTCTGGAATCCTTTGGTGTTACCACGCAGCAGGGACGCTATAGGCTGGATCTAGGTAAGAATGGCACCTACAAAATTCAGATCAGCTATGTCGGGATGAAGACCTTCACGGAGATCCTTTCAACAAAAGAAAGTAATATAACCAAAGATTTCACCCTGGAGGCAGATAATGTGCTGGAAGGAGTAGAGCTGGTTTATGAAATGCCTGTTCAGGTTAAAGGCGATACCGTGGTTTATAATGCCGACTCTTTTAAGAACGGTACCGAGCGAAAGCTGGAAGATGTTTTGGAGAAGCTACCCGGAGTTGAGATCAATGAAGAAGGGCAGATTGAAGTAGAAGGCAAGGTGGTCAATAAGCTAATGGTTAACGGTAAGGATTTTTTTGACGGGGACACTAAATTGGCGTCAAAGAATATTCCCTCCAAGGCTGTAGATAAGATTCAGGTCTTACGCAATTATTCTGAAGTAGGTCAGTTGCGCAGTGTCACAAATAACCAGGACAATGTTGCCCTTAACATTAAACTCAAAGAAGGAAAAGAGAATTTCTGGTTTGGAGATGTTACTGTTGGGGCAGGAAGTTCTCCGGATAAGGAGCTGTATCTGGTTCAACCCAAATTGTTTTATTATAGCCCTAAATACAGTCTTAATTTTATTGGAGATATCAACAATACTGGTGAAGTTGCCCTCACAAGACGTGATATCAGGAATTTTGGTGGAGGTTTCCGGGCACCCAGCAGAAGCAGTGGAACCAATATAAACCTTGGAGATAACAGCCTTAATTTTTTGACTAATCAGAACAATGCACTTGAAATAGAGAACAAATTAGCTACTGGTAATTTCAGCTACTCACCCAACCAGGCGCTCGACCTTAGTGGTTTTGTAATATACAATAGTAGTCGTATTGTTTCACGTGAAATAAGCTTCATTCGCTATACGGACCCTGAGTTAGGAATCCCAGATGAGCAAACGGAACAATCAAGCAATGAGCGATCTAATCAGGGTCTTGTTAAGCTTAGCGCCAAGTACCAGCCCAATTTCAGTAATCAATTGGACTATGACCTTTTGGGCCGTGTCTCCAATGACAGGCAAAATCAGAACCTTTTTTCCTCCGTATTGGGCAATACCAGGCAGCTGGATGAGGTTACACCATTCAGTTTTAATCAAAACCTGAACTACTATTATACCCTGGATGAAAATAATATTTTCGCATTGGAAGCCCAGCACCTTATAAAAAATGAAGACCCCTTTTACAATGCTGTCTTGGTCAATGACCCCTCTGGTGATAACGCTTTCGACTCCACTGCGGAGGCCCTGGGTTTAGATACCTTCCAGAGTAATTATGACCTCGGCCAGAACCGACGTATCAAGTCCAATCAATTGGATGCCAAATTGGATTATTACCATATCATCAATACCAAAAGCAACCTTAACCTGACTTTAGGAACTATTTTAAGTCGGCAGGAATTCAACTCCAACATTTTTCAGTTTCTGGACGATGGCTCGCAGTTCAATCCAACACCCATTATTAATGACGGAAAGGCAACTAACGATACTGAGTACAACTTTAGCGATATCTACTTAGGAGTACATTATCGCGTAAAGCTGGGAAAATTTACGCTAACCCCCGGTTTTTCAGTACACGCTTATGGAAACAAGAACATACAGTTCGGAGAAACCTTTAAGGACAATTTCTTTCGGTTTTTACCGGATTTTGAAACCCGGATTCAATTGAAAAAAAGTGAATCACTCACCCTCAGATATAACATGCTTAACCAGTTTACAGATGTAACAAGACTGGCAGAGGGAATAGTGCTAAACAATTTCAATAGTATTCAGTTCGGTGAGGCTGAACTGCAGAATGCCCTATCTAACAACATAAGTTTGTTATACAGCAGTTTCAACCTGTTCAACTATACCAATGTTTTCGCCAGGGCATCATATTCAAGCAATATCGACCAGATTCGGAGTCTGACCACATTTGAAAATGTAATCCGGACCAGTACGTTCTTTAATTCCAGTTTTGCAGATGAAAATGTCAATGTATTTGGACGGGTTCAGCGTACATTTGGTAAGATAAGGGCCACTCTGAATGCCAGCTTCAATTACAGCAAAATTAATCAGTTCATTCAGGGGCAGCGATCCCTAAACGAGGGTTATACTCAGACTTATACCCCTGGGATTCGAACC
The DNA here is from genome assembly GCA_021295155.1 of Flavobacteriaceae bacterium D16. GTDB lineage: Bacteria > Bacteroidota > Bacteroidia > Flavobacteriales > Flavobacteriaceae > Lentiprolixibacter. The sequence continues at coordinate 730,845 of JAJTJC010000036.1, forward strand.
AATTTCAAAGTAGCCCCAAACGTGAACTTTAGGTACCGCTATAGTGTAACCAACAATAATCAGGGAGGAGGAAAAACCCGGTTCGTTACCAATGCACCTTCCGTTGAGTTTGATGCATATATTTGGAAATCAGTTACTTTACGAACAAATTATACGTACACCAATCAGGATTTGGACAATGGCAATTCACAGTCGTTCCAGAATTGGGACGCCACCCTCGCCTACAGAAAGAATAGGGATGCTAAATGGGAATATGAGATCAGAGCTACCAATATACTAGACATTGACTCTCAGGTACGAAACAGCGCAAATAATGTTTCTGTTTTTGCCTCAGAGACCTTTATACAGCCCAGGTTTGTGACTTTTAGGTTGGTGTACACCCTATAAATAACAAAGTACTTCTTATTGAGATATCTCTGGTAATTTTATGTAAGGCTATTCTCCATCAAATGGCAGCAGATCTGGTTTTAGATACTGCGCTTTTCCCTTTTCAGAAGAATAAATATCAAATCCATAATGGGCATTGATCAGTTCTCTGAAATTCATTTTCAAACGAGGGAATTCGGAGATAAAATCTTTGAAATTATCAGACTTGGACCGAGAAATAAAGTGATCGACAACTCTGATAGCAGCAACTGTTAAAGTAGTGTGATATTTCTCCTCGGCACCTAGGGAAGTTACATATTGTTTAAGCTGATCCTGTACCATTGATTCGGTTGTATTTAACCCGTATTTCCGGAGATATAGCCAGGACAACCTCAAATGGGCTTCATGGGAAAAAATTAATGGGTCCATTGTACAGCTGATAAACTGCTCCTCAAACTCCTGGTCCGAAAGTTTATAATGTTCCTCCATACGTTCGGCATTCCAACGAATAAATATAAGGTTTCTGCGGGGTGATTTTTGGATTTAGCACTTATATAACAAGCAAAAAGAACGCCCCGGGGTTCCCCGGGGCGCACATAGGAGTTGCCACCGTAGCGGCCACTAACCTAACCAACTTCTTTAAAACCTGAAGCTCAATCCACTGTATACCCCAACTGAAAATGGCTGGAAGTTTCCTGCAGTATCGGAAAATGTATTTAGCTGGTATTTGAACATGGGCTCCAGATTCAATTGCATTTTTGGCGTGAGACGATAGTACATGCCCAAACCAAAATTGGTACTGAAATTAACCTCATTGATATTATTGGCCTCACCCATGGAAGTACTGGTATTGTCAGATACCAGGGTTACTGCATTCTCGGTCAGGAACAGGGAGCTTACCCCCCCGATCAGATTGACGCCCAGCTTCCTGTCCATGAGGTTATATTGCAACTCCACAGGTACTTCGAGATAGCCGAAATCCTGGACCATACGACCTTCCCGTGCAGGACTGGGAGCGTTGACCTCAAGAGCATCGGCTGCATTACTTTGTTGTGCTGCACGGCCCGTCTGGCTTTGTACTACCAGTGTTCGAGAGTTGGCATTGTAATCGATATTATCAATAAGGGAACTTGTAGATGCTGTCAGTGAAGAAGAAAATTCTACTTCATCGGTATCATAACCATAGTCTACCCGGTGAACCCCGGATCGAACACTTAATTTTTTACTAACCTGATACGATACGGAAACCCCGTAGCTCAGGTTGACATTTCCCGATTTGCTGTTAGACACGAAGTTGGAATGGATCGGAGAACCTTCAGCCAGTGTATTAAAATAGACCGGAGCTACCATAGGCCCCACTGACCAGCGGTTGGAATTGTTTTCTGCCACAACTTCCTCCTCTTCCTGATCTTCCAGAGCATCAAATATGCTTTTCTTTGGTTTACCTTCTTGTGACAACTTTTGCTCTTCTTCAGAAACCTCGGCTACAGTTTCCACTTCAGGTTTTTTCCTGGGATCAGAAGTGGGATTCTCAATACTATTTTCAGGGGTATACTGATTTTCGGCCAGACCCCGACCTTTTACCTTGGTATCCAATCCACTTTCATTAACCGTCCTATTGAGTAGTTCTTGTTTTTCACTGCCTTTTTTATCATTCTTATCCTTTTCGTTAGCCGCTAGTACCACGGCACTCTCCTGATTCTGTATTGAATTTTCTGAAGAGCTCTCCTGTTGGTCGGCATCTTCACGCTTCCTGGAATTATTAGTGGAATTCTCTCCAGCCAGGGCATCCTGCTTTTTAATATTTTCCTTAAGCTTATTATTATCTGGAGTTCCAGATTTCTCAATCGATTCAGGTTGTGCTGTATCAGTAATCGTTTCCGTACCTATCTCTGATGTTTTAGGAAGGAAGAGATATAACAACAACGCAAGGGCGGCGGCTGCGCCTCCTAGTCTCCACCAAATCGGAATCACCCGTTTTTTGGATTTCTTTTCGTCCAGGGATGCAGCTATGGATTCCCAAACCCGTTCATCAGGGCTTTCCTGGTAATCCTTGAGCCTGTCCTTAAAGGCCTGGTCAATGTTAAACTTTTTCATGCTTTGCTGGTTTTAGCAATAGATATATTTTCGTTTTTGATCTTTTCTCTTAAAATCATTCGGGCTCTTGCCAGATTTGATTTTGATGTGCCGAGGGAGGTACCCAGGAGTTCACTGATCTCCTTGTGGGAATATCCATCGAGAACATACAAGTTAAATGTCAACCTGTATTTATTAGGGAGTTCCTGTATAAATCCAAGTAAGGTTTGTAAACTTAATTCCTGAACAGGTTCTCCTGTTTCCTCTGTTTGGCTGTGCTGATTGGAAATAAGGCTTAGCGGTTCCTGTTTCCTGTATTTCTGAAGCACGGTATTAATGGTAATGCGCTTCATCCAACCTTCAAAGGAACCTTTGGACTTGTATTGTCCAATTTTATCATAGATCGTCATAAAGCTGTCATGTAAACTGTCTTCAGCTTCCGTACGGTTACGGGAATACTTGAGACACAGTCCAAATAGGGTGCTCGCGTACTTGCGGTACAGGTACTCCTGTGCCTTGCGATCTCCCTTTTTACAGGATGCTATGAGCGTATCCAGATTCAAATTGTTGGTTAGAATTAGCGGATGAGCCCTTACGGCTTAATTAATGGGAACGGTTATTTCTATATATTCCTGTTCTCCATTTTCGTCTTCCCCTGCCCAGAATCGGAACAAATAGGGTTGATCGTAAATTACCAAAAAGTTAAAGGACTCGGTAATTTCCTCTACTACCTGGGCACATTGCTGGTTATCCACCTCCGAGCCAATAGCTACAACGCTACGTACAGTAGTATCTTCCTGGCGAACATCAAACCCTTCAAAAAACACGCAGTTACTGGGTCTGATAAATGTTACACTTATTTCATAAGTTTCATTCAGGGTAAAAGTATCCGGCATATCCACACTGGTGATTTGCAGAGGGACAAAATGATACTTAATACTGTCGTCTTCAAGTTCGCAGCCCGTAAGGCCTAAGAGCAGGAATAATCCTATCCACACATATAATTGCTTCATAATCATCGCACATTTAATGTTTAGATGAATAGGGTGGAGAAAGGTTGCTTAATTGCCCACTATTAATAGCCGGAAACAGGATTTTAACCCTTTAACGTCTGAATAGCCTCCTTGATCTTAGCCTCCAGTTCTTCCAGTAGTTCCGGATTATCGGCCAAGAGCGATTTAACGGCATCGCGTCCCTGTCCCAGTTTGGTGTCCCCGTAGCTAAACCATGAGCCACTCTTTTTGATGATTTCATAGGCTACTCCAAGGTCCAGGATCTCCCCGACTTTAGAAATTCCTTCTCCATACATGATGTCGAATTCTGCTGTTTTAAAGGGAGGGGCAACTTTGTTTTTAACAACTTTTACCCGGGTCTTATTCCCTTGAACAGCACCGTCAGAATCTTTAATCTGTGTAGAACGTCTTATGTCTAACCTGACAGAGGCATAAAACTTAAGGGCGTTACCCCCGGTTGTAGTTTCCGGGTTTCCAAACATGACCCCAATTTTTTCACGCAACTGATTGATAAAAACAACCGTACAATGGGTTTTACTGATGGAACCGGTGAGTTTTCTCAATGCCTGTGACATTAAACGGGCATGTAACCCCATTTTAGAGTCTCCCATCTCGCCTTCTATCTCGCTTTTAGGCGTAAGTGCTGCCACAGAGTCAATAATCACTATGTCAATAGCCCCTGAACGAATCAGGTTATCAGCAATTTCCAGAGCTTGTTCTCCATGATCGGGTTGGGAAATGATCAGATTGTCGATATCCACACCAAGTTTTTGTGCGTAAAAGCGGTCAAAGGCGTGTTCAGCGTCAATGAAGGCTGCAATTCCTCCTTGTTTTTGAGCTTCTGCTATAGCGTGCAGCGTCAGTGTCGTTTTACCTGAGGATTCTGGTCCGTAAATCTCAACCACACGTCCACGGGGATAACCCCCTACACCTAGTGCGATATCCAGACCCAGAGAGCCTGAGGGAATTACCTCTACATCTTCAACAACATGATCACCCATTTTCATAACAGCACCCTTTCCATAGGTTTTATCAAGTTTGTCGAGGGTGAGTTTCAGGGCTTTTAATTTGGCGTCTTTTTCGCTGCTCATGGGGTATCCTTTTTTTGAGAATGAAGGGCTAAAATTACCATTTCTTTTTGCATAACACAATCACCCAAGCAACCTTTTTCCCAATTTGGCATCTCCTTTGTAAACAGCTACTCATACTATTATATATCCGGGCACATAAAACCCCGGGCAACGTTGACCATGTATCCCGTTTGGATTCTATGAAAAAGAAAATAAAACAGGCATGGTCTTTAAAGAGCCTTGATTTTCAGGGCTCTTTTACATTTGGTAATCCTCTGATAATGTGTATTTTTACCGAATAATTATCTTTTCTCAACTTAATCCATTGGTATAGCATGCAACTGTACAATACATTAAGTGCGAAAGAGAGAGAAGCCCTTATTGAGGAAGCCGGCCTGGATCGGCTTACCATCTCTTTCTACAAGTACGCACACATCGGTAACCCTAAGATTTTCAGAAACCACCTGTTCATACATTGGAATGAACTGGATGTCCTTGGAAGAATTTATGTAGCCAGGGAAGGCATTAACGCCCAACTTTCTGTACCCGCTATTAATTTCGAAGCCTTTAAGGCTCACCTGGACAGTATTTCGTTCCTGGAAGGGGTACGCCTCAATATCGCCTTAGAACAGGATAATAAATCCTTCCTTAAATTAAAAGTGAAAGTGAGGCATAAGATCCTGGCAGACGGACTTAATGATCACACTTTTGATGTAACCAACAAAGGGGTACATGTGGGTGCTGAACAATTTAACCACTTGATTGATGACCCCGAAACGGTGCTGGTAGATATGCGTAACCATTATGAAAGCGAAATTGGCCACTTCAAAAACGCCATCACCCCTGACGTGGACACTTTCAGGGATTCGCTGGATTTAATTGAGGAGCAACTTGCTGATCACAAGGAAAACAAGAATCTGGTCATGTACTGTACCGGAGGCATACGTTGCGAAAAAGCAAGTGCTTACTATAAACATAAAGGCTTTAAAAGGGTTTTCCAACTTGAAGGTGGTATCATTGAATACACCCGACAGGTTAGAGATAAAAATCTGGAAAACAAGTTCATCGGAAAGAATTTTGTCTTTGATCATCGCCGTGCGGAACGGATTTCTGATGAAATAATCGCCCAATGCCATCAGTGCGGGAAACCGTGTGATACCCATGTGAATTGCGCCAATGAAGCCTGTCACCTCCTCTTTATCCAGTGCGAGGAATGTGCTTCTAAAATGAATGACTGCTGTTCAGATGCCTGTAAGGAAATCCATGAATTGCCTTATGAGGAGCAAAAAAGGCTCAGAAAGGGTAAAGACGCAAGCAATAAGATATTCAAAAAGGGCCGCTCAGAGGTGCTTAAATTCAAGAAACCAGCAAACGATGCTGTAAACCAGACCTGAGGTCGGAACAACAACCATAGCCTTCTTGTAAAAAATAGTATCTTTATCCTCAGCGAAAAATTATGAACCTTTTTCGAAAAATCCGTGACGGATTTTTCGAATCAAGATACCAAATATGGGTTGTAACAGTTGTTCAACCGGTAAGGATGGACAGCCGAGGGGATGTAGGAATAATGGAACCTGTGGATCAGATGGCTGTAACAAATTGACCGTGTTCGACTGGCTTTCCAATATGTCATTGCCTGCTGGCCAGCAGCAGTTTGACGGAGTGGAAGTCCGGTTTAAAAATAGCCGAAAAGAATTCTTCAGAAATACCGAAAAGCTCAGCCTGAGCATAGGCGATGTTGTGGCTACACAGGCCAAATCCGGTCATGATATCGGGATCGTAACCCTTACCGGAGAGCTTGTACGGGTACAGATGAAGAAGAAGAAGGTTACTGCTGATGACGAAGCACTCCCCAAGATATATCGCAAAGCTACCCAGAGAGATATAGACAAATGGCAGAAATGCCGTAACCAGGAAGAGGAGATAAAAAAGCGCTCCCGGGAGATGGCCATAATTCTCAAATTGGAGATGAAAATATCCGATGTAGAATTTCAGGGAGACGGCTCTAAAGCAACTTTTTACTATACCGCTGAAGACCGCGTCGATTTCCGTCAACTCATCAAGGACATGGCTAAGGCTTTTGGTATCCGGATTGAAATGAGGCAGATAGGATATCGCCAGGAAGCGCAAAGGCTGGGCGGAATTGGCTCCTGTGGAAGGGAATTATGTTGTTCCACCTGGCTTACGGACTTCAGGTCCGTTAGTACGGCAGCAGCCCGATATCAACAGCTTTCACTTAATCCTCAGAAACTGGCTGGGCAGTGTGGCAAATTAAAATGTTGCCTGAATTACGAACTCGATGTTTACCTGGAAGCCCTTAAAGATTTTCCTGCACAGGATTGTAAACTTTCTACCCAAAAAGGATTGGCGTTTTGTCAAAAGACGGATATTTTCAAGGAAACACTATGGTTTTCCTATAAAGACGATCCTTCTAACTGGCATGCCCTTACCAAGGATCAGGTCAAGGATATCCTGGCAAAAAACCGCGAGAAAATTAAAATTGCCAGCCTGGAGGAATATGCTGCTGAGAATGTGAGAGATGATGAACTGATTTTTGAGAATGCTGTGGGGCAGGATAGCCTAACACGCTTTGACAGGCCTAAGCACAGAAACAAACGCAACAAAAGGCGCAAAAACAAGAATAAAAACAAAAAAACTACTGCAAGAAATGCCTAGGAGCTGGGTTTTGGTAATCCTTCTACTATTGTTTGCGGCCTGCAACAGTAACCTGATTTTTTCAGAATTCCAGGCCAATTCCGGGGGAACCTGGTCACAGGATGATGTGAAGGAATTTATTTTCACTCAGGAGGATACGATTTCCAGATATAATCTGTTTATCAATATCAGGAATGACAATCAATATCCCTTCAGCAATCTTTTTATTATTACGGACCTGAATTTCCCGGACGGTACAGTGGTGCGTGATACCCTGGAATATGAGATGGCCTTGCCTGGTGGAGAATGGTTAGGAAAGGGGTATGGAAGTCTTAAAGAAAACAAACTTTGGTATAAAGAAAACATCGTTTTTCCCCTTCAGGGCGTATATACCCTAAAGGTTGCCCATGCCATGCGGCAGAATGGAACCGTGGAAGGGGTTTCTGAACTGGAAGGCATACCTGATATAGGTTTCCAAATTGAGACGATCGATTAAACTATGGCGAAGAAAACGCAACAAATAAAGAAAAAGACATCACAGGGATTTGGCATTTACCTTAAATGGTTTTGGGGCTTGTTTTTTGCTGGCGTACTGACCGTTTTCCTTATTTTCCTTTTGGCTGCGTGGGGTGTTTTTGGTGAAATGCCAACTTTTGAACGCTTAGAAAATCCACAGACCAACCTTGCTACAGAAATACTTTCTTCTGACGGGGAAACCCTGGGAAAATTTTATCTGGACGACAACAGAACACCTGTTGCATATAAAGACCTTCCCAGTAATCTTGTTGAGGCGCTGGTAGCGACCGAAGATGTTCGCTATTACGATCATTCCGGAATTGATATGCGAGGGTTTCTACGTGCAGTGGCCTTTTTAGGACAAAAAGGAGGTGCTAGCACCATTTCGCAACAGCTGGCTCGTCAATTGTTTGTAGGGGTCCGGTCAAAAAATACATTTCAGGCAGTTACTCAGAAGATCAAGGAATGGATCATTGCTACCCGTCTTGAGCGCAATTACACGAAAGAAGAGATCATTGCCATGTACATGAATATTTACGATTTCGGGTATAATGCTGATGGTATTCGTTCTGCAGCACGCATTTATTTTGGCAAAGAGCCCCCAGCCCTCAAAGTGGAAGAATCGGCTGTATTAGTAGGGATGCTTAAGAATTCTTCTCTGTATAACCCTATACGAAGAACTGAAATGGTTGAGAACAGGAGAAATACGGTACTCAGCCAGATGGCCAAATACGGATACCTATCTGATCAGCAAAAAGATTCGCTTCAGGCACTCGAAATGGATATTAATTTCAATCCAGAAAGTCATCGGGATGGCCCTGCCCGTTATTTTAGAATATATCTGCAACGCTGGCTCAAGGATTGGATAGAAGAAAACCCAAAACCAGTGACTGAGGGAGGAAGAGAAAAGTGGAATATCTATTTGGATGGCCTTAAGGTATACACCACCATCGATTCACGTATGCAGGCGAATGCCGAAAAAGCAGTTGCCGACCATATGAAGCAATTGCAGGCAGAATTTTTCCACCAGAATACTCCAATGCGAAATCCTACCACACCTTTCTTAGACCTGGAATCTGAAGAAATAAGGCTGATAATGGAGCGGGCGATGAAGAACTCTGATAGGTGGAGGAAGATGAAAGCCCAGGGTAAATCTGAAAAGGAAATTCGGGATTCTTTTACCAAGAAAGCAGAAATGACTGTGTTCGACTGGAAGAGTGAAACACAAGAAAAGGATACGGTAATGACTCCTCTGGATTCTATTCGTTATTACAAAACCTTCCTGAGGGCGGCTATGATGTCCATGGAACCCCAGACAGGTCATGTAAAAGCGTGGGTAGGAGGAATTGATTACAAACATTTTCAATACGATAATGTGATTCAGGGCGCCCGTCAGGCGGGGTCTACATTCAAGCCTTTTGTTTACGCTGCGGCTATTGACCAGTTGCGCTATTCGCCCTGCGATGAGCTTCCGGACAATCAATACTGTATTGAAGCAAATAAACACGGTAACCCGGAACCCTGGTGCCCCAAAAACTCCAATGGGAAGTACTCCGGAGAAATGTACAGTTTAAAGAAAGCCCTGGCAAATTCCATGAACTCGATTACTGCCCAGCTGATTGATCGAGTAGGTCCCAAACCTGTGGTATCTATTGTAAAGAATCTTGGACTGACCAGGGAAATTCTGGAAGTCCCCTCCATTGCACTTGGCACCCCGGATTTTAATGTTTATGAAATGGTAGGAGCCTATGGTACATTTGCCAATCAGGGTGTCTACGTTAAACCAGTAATGGTTACCCGTATTGAAGATAAGAACGGTACCGTACTATATGAATATACCCCAGAGACCAAGGATGTGCTCAGCAAGGAGGTGGCCTATGCGATGGTCAACCTGTTGGAAGGAGTGACAGAAGGGGGCTCGGGAACTCGACTACGGCATAATACACAGGCAGAGGAAACGGTATACAAGGAAATTGTCACCGGCTATCCATATGAATTTACAAATCCCATTGCAGGTAAAACGGGGACAACACAGAATCAAAGCGATGGCTGGTTTATGGGAATGGTTCCAAACCTTGTCACCGGTGTATGGGTGGGAGGTGAAGATAGAGCCACTCATTTCAAAAATATCAGGTATGGACAAGGGGCTTCTATGGCCCTGCCCATTTGGGCCCTGTATATGAAGCAGAATTACGACAACCTGGAATTGGGAATTTCCGATGGAGAGTTCGTCGCCCCGGAAGAAATGACAATCAACCTGGATTGCACCAAAAAAATTGACTCCATTATTCAGGTCAACGACCTGGAAGACGATCTGGACGATATGGAATTTTAGGCTTAATCGGATCCCGTTTTATAGCGGAATTTCGAAGCAAATTTTAACCTTTAGTAAACAACAATTCCGGCATTTTATCGTTAGATTAGAACCCTTTATCGGAATTTCAAATCAACATGAATGTTTAAACTCTTTCGCTATGGATGCCCCAATGACACAAAATCCTACTGAAGATGAGGTACAGGTGTACCGAAATGATTTCTTCAGCGGAGTCCTAATGTTGGCAAAAAAGCTTTTTATGCTGTAAATCGCCTGAAAACATTAAAAAAGGAGTAAACTAAATAGTTTGCTCCTTTTTTGTTTGCTCGTATTTTTATGGGCATGGAAAGGAGTCTCATAAAATGCAAACTTCATCAGTCTTCAGAATTGGCGCAACTTGCTGAAAAAACCTTTAGGGAGGCATTTGAAGCCTTGAATGATCCTGAAGATTTCCAATACTACATCACGCAGGCCTTTAATGAAGATCAAATCAGGAAAGTGTTATCATCTGAGGAGTCTGAGTTTCATTTGCTCTACCAGGACAATCTTCTGGCTGGCTATTACAAAACCAATGTGCTTCAGGCTCAGACTGAAATAAAGGATTCCGAGGGTATGGAACTTGAACGCATATACGTGCTATCTGAATACCAGGGGATGGGGCACGGAAGATTTATGCTACAGGCAGCCAAAGAACAGGCGCGCAGCCAGGCTAAAACCTACCTCTGGCTTGGAGTATGGAAAGAGAATACGGATGCCGTTCGATTTTACCAGGAAAATGGGTTTCAAATATTTGGGGAACACCCTTATTATATTGGTAAAGACAGACAAATGGATTGGCTGATGCGACTTGATTTGGTTAACTTACCTCCTAATCGAAAAATCAGAGGATGAAAAAAGTAATTTTTATAACTGCACTTTTGATGATGTGTACAGCGCTAAAAGCACAGGAGGTACAGTATTTCCCTGACCGTAATGCAACTTGGGAAGAAAAACTGCCTGGGGAACTGTACTTTAATCAAGCCAAACTGAATGAGGCTGTAAATTTTGCACTCGCCAATGAATATTCTGGTTCACGAGACCTTAGACAGGCAATATTAAAAGGTTTTGAAAGAGAACCCTTTCATGAAATACTGGGACCAACTAAAAAAAGAGGAGGCCCTGCCGGACTCATCTTAAGAAAGGGGTATAAGGTTGCACACTGGGGTGATATCCGAAGGGTAGATATGACATTCAGTGTTACAAAAAGCTTTTTATCTACTACGGCAGGTTTGGCGGTAGATCAAAAACTAATCGCCAGTACCTCAGACCAGGTTGGTGATTATATTTGGGATGGAACCTTTAATGGCGAACACAATAGCATGATTACCTGGGGCCATTTACTCCAGCAGAATTCGGATTGGAGCGGAACCCTATGGGGGATAAAAGACTGGGCAGATCGTCCGCCCAGGGAAGGAGACCTGGACGACTGGAAGTACAGAGAACTGAGGGAACCTGGTACGGTAATGGAATACAATGATGTGCGCGTCAATGTTCTGGCATACTCGCTGACGCATGTCTGGCGGAAACCACTACCTCTTGTGCTAAAGGAGGAACTTATGGACAAGATTGGAGCTTCTACCACATGGAGGTGGCACGGATATAAGGATGCGTGGACAGAGATCGATGGTTTGAGGATGAAATCCGTTACCGGAGGGGGCCATTCCGGAGGTGGAATTTTTATTTCTGCTGAAGACATGGCGCGTTTTGGCCTGCTCTTCCTCAATAATGGAAAGTGGAAAGACAAACAGTTAATTAGTAAGGAATGGATTGCAGAAGCTATAACCCCTTCCGCACCTAATCCCAACTATGGCCATATGTGGTGGCTGAACAAACAGGGAAGTCGTAACTGGAAAGGACTGCCGGAGAATATCTATTATGCAGCCGGGTTTGGCGGAAACTTTATAGTAATCTGCCCAGATCAGGACCTGGTAGTAGTAACCCGATGGCTGGAGCCTAACAAAATCGGTGAATTTATGTCTAAGGTCTTTGAAGCTCTGGATTAAATTGTATTGAGGATTTCAATAGCCTTATTCAGGGTTTCGTCTTTTTTGGCGAAGCAAAAACGGAGCTGGTGGTTATCTAGCTGCTTCTTATTAAAAACCGATATCGGGATACTCGCAATTCCGTGTTCCCTGGTTAATCTCTCTGCTATGTGGATATCGGACTCCTCAGATATTTCCGAATAATCCAATAATTGGAAATAAGTACCCTGAGTTGGGATAAACCTGAATCGAGAATTCTCTATACCCCTGAGAAACAGATTCCGTTTTTCCTCAAAGAATTTCCCCAGTCCCAGATAATGTTCCGGATTCTTTAGATAGGCGGTCAATGCATGCTGCAGTGGATGGTTTACACAGAACACAGCGAATTCATGTATTTTCTGAAATTCAGCCATGAGGTATTCGGGGGCGGCGCAGTATCCCATTTTCCATCCGGTTACATGAAAGGTCTTTCCAAATGAAGCACAGACAAGGCTGCGGGAGGCCAGATCCGGAAAGCGAGAAGCACTTTCATGCTGCAAGCCGTCAAAAACCAGATGTTCGTAAACCTCATCACTTACTACCAGAATGTCGGTATCCCTGAGCAAATTTTCCAGACGCAGCATTTCTTCCCTGGAAAAGACCCTCCCACTTGGATTATGGGGTGTATTGATAACAATCATTCGGGTTTTGTGATTAATGCACCGGGCTACTTCATCCCAATTGACCCCATGTTCTTTGCCTTCCATTTGAATTAATACTGGAATTCCACCATTAGCGACTATGGTTGGCTCGTAGCAATCATATGCAGGCTTCAGCACAATCACTTCATCACCCGGGTAAACAAATGCTGAGATGGCTGTAAATATTGCCTGCGTAGCTCCAACAGTAACTGTTATTTCCTTTTGAGGGTGGTAGGAAGAGCCGTAACAACGCTCTATCTTTTCAGCAATCTGTTCACGGAGCGGAAAAATACCTCCCAGAGGGGCGTATTGGTGGTAATCCTTTTGCATAGCCTGTTGTACGCATTGCACCAATTCTGGATCTGGAGGAAAGTCCGGGAAGCCCTGTGAAAGATTCAGGGCGTTCTCCGTTTTTGCCATTTGACTCATGGTAGTGAAAATGGAGGTAGGAAGATCCGGGAGTTTTGATTTGAACGTTAACTTGGCCATAGGAGAAACGGAAGTTTGTATAAAAATAGGAAATTAAAAAGGCGAGAATAAAAAAACCCCGGGTTAAGGCCCGGGGTTTCAATATGATTAATGATGTATTATCCTTTTGCCGTTGCGCTCAGGTATTCCCTATTCATCCTGGCAATATTTTCCAGGGAAATACCCTTAGGGCACTCTACTTCACATGCGCCAGTATTGGTGCAGTTTCCGAACCCTTCCAGATCCATTTGTCTTACCATACTACGCACTCGGTCTGAAGCCTCCACTCTACCCTGGGGCAACAGTGCAAACTGAGATACTTTGGCTGAGGTAAACAGCATGGCGCTGGCGTTCTTACAGGCAGCCACGCAAGCACCACATCCGATGCAGGTAGCAGCATTAAAGGATTTATCGGCCATTTCTTTTTCGATTGGTATCGCATTGGCGTCCACGGTATTTCCTGAAGTATTTACAGAAACATATCCTCCGGCCTGCTGAATCCTTTCAAAAGCATTACGGTCAATGATAAGATCTTTAATTACAGGAAAGGCCCTGGCCCGGAATGGTTCAATAACAATGGTATCACCATCATTAAATCTTCTCATATGCAATTGGCAAACCGTTATTCGGGTATCAGGTCCATGGGGTCTGCCATTAATCTGAAGCGAGCAGGTCCCGCAGATCCCTTCCCGACAATCGTGGTCAAATTCAATCGGTTCTTCACCTTTGGTGATAAGATCTTCATTAAGGACATCCAGCATTTCCAGGAAAGACATGTCTCCTTCAATACCTTCCATGGTATAGTCAACCATTTTACCCTTGGAATTCGCATCCTTTTGTCGCCAAATCTTTAAATATAATTTCATAGCAATTTATTTATAAGATCGAGTCTTAAGTTCAACGTTTTCAAATACAAGTTCTTCTTTGTGCAGCTTGGAGTTTTTAGGATCCCCTTTGTATTCCCAGGCAGATACATAACGATAGTTTTCGTCATCCCTCAAAGCTTCTCCTTCAGGAGTCTGGTATTCTTCACGGAAATGTCCACCACAGGATTCATTCCTGTCCAAAGCGTCCATTGCAAAGAGTTCACCAATTTCAAGGAAGTCGGCTACTCTTCCGGCTTTTTCCAGTTCCTGGTTTTTGGTAGTTGCTTCTCCAGGTACTCGCACATTATTCCAGAAATCTTCGCGTAATTCTGAAATCTCCTTAATAGCTGCTTTTAGGTCTTTTTCATTTCGGGACATGCCACACTTGTTCCACATGATTTTGCCTAATTTCTTGTGGTAATAATCTACGGTATTCTCACCTTTTATGGCAATTAATCGATTGAGTTTATCTTTTACTGCTTTTTCAGCTTCATCAAATTCGGCTGAGTCTGTAGGAATAGCTCCTGTACGGATATCATCGGCAAGGTAGTCACCTATCGTATACGGCAGAACAAAATAACCATCGGCTAATCCCTGCATCAGCGCAGAAGCTCCAAGACGGTTTGCCCCGTGATCACTAAAATTGGCTTCCCCGGCAGAATAGCACCCGGGAATAGTGGTCATTAAATTATAATCTACCCATAACCCACCCATAGTGTAGTGGACGGCCGGATAAATCATCATTGGGGTTTTATAGGGATTTTCATCTACTATTTTTTCATACATCTGGAAGAGGTTACCGTATTTAGCTTCTACGATCTCTTCTCCCAGTTTTCGGATGGTGTCTTTATTGGCATCTTTGAGGCCCATAGTATAGGCCTTTTCCTTGCCGTATCGTTCAATAGCTGCAGCAAAATCAAGGTATACGGCTTCACCGGTTTTGTTTACTCCGTAACCGGCATCGCAACGTTCTTTTGCAGCTCTGGAAGCTACATCACGTGGCACCAGGTTTCCGAAGGCGGGATATCTCCGCTCCAGGTAATAATCGCGGTCTTCTTCAGCCAACTCGGTAGGTTTAAGTCGGCCTTCCCTGATAGCTTTCGCATCTTCCAGTTTTTTAGGCACCCAGATTCTACCATCGTTCCTGAGGGATTCTGACATCAAGGTCAATTTAGACTGGTGGTCTCCTGAGACTGGTATACAGGTTGGGTGTATCTGCGTAAAACAAGGATTGGCAAAAAAGGCCCCTTTCTTGTGTGTCCTCCATGCAGCCATAACATTAGCTCCCATGCAATAGGTAGAAAGAAAGAACAGGTTTCCATATCCGCCGGAAGCAATTACTACCGCGTGGGCAGAATGTCTTTCTATTTCACCGCTGATCAGGTCGCGAGCGATAATTCCACGGGCTTTCCCATCAACCAAAACCAAATCAAGCATTTCATGGCGTGTATAGGACTTGATTTTCCCACGGTTTATCTGCCGGTTCATAGCGCCATAGGCTCCCAGGAGAAGTTGTTGTCCGGTCTGCCCCTTGGCATAAAAAGTTCGCGAAACAAGCACACCTCCAAAGGAACGGTTATCCAGAAGTCCACCGTATTCCCTGGCAAAAGGTACGCCCTGTGCCACACACTGGTCGATAATATTACTGGATACCTCCGCTAATCGGTATACATTCGCCTCACGTGACCGGTAGTCGCCCCCTTTTATGGTGTCATAAAAGAGACGGTAATCGCTGTCGCCATCACCCTGATAGTTCTTGGAAGCATTAACACCCCCCTGGGCAGCAATGGAATGCGCCCTTCTTGGAGAGTCCTGATAACAAAAGGTTTTTACATTATACCCAAGTTCAGCCAGAGAAGCTGCTGCAGAGCCTCCAGCCAGTCCTGTACCCACAACAATAATATCGATATTCCGCTTATTGGCTGGGTTTACCAGGTTAATCTCGTTTTTATGATTGGTCCACTTTTCAGCTAATGGACCTGATGGTATTTTTGAATCAAGTTTGCCCATGATTAATGCATTACAGGATTAAGGTGGTGATAAAGTGCAATAAAGATGAATGCCAGAGGAATTACCACTGCGTAAATTTTGGTAAACTTCGTTATCCCCGGAGTGTATTTGTTATTGACACCCATGGATTGAAAAGAAGAAGCAAAGCCGTGCCAGAGGTGTAAAGAGAGCAATACAAAGGAGATTACGTAAAGAACAGTTCTCCACATGGGCTCAAATTTAGCTACAGTTTCCTCGTAATACCTGGTTGGGTCGGCGGGATTGGCTTCCACATACTTGTAGGTCATTTCATGGATCCAGAAATCATAGAAATGCAATCCAAGAAAGGCCAGGATAACAGCTCCGGATAAAATCATATTTCTCGATACCCAGGGAGCATTTTCACTTCCTTTGAATTTGACGTAATTAACGCTTCGCGCACGCTTATTTTGAATCTCCAGCGCGAATCCCATTGCGAAATGTACAATCACCCCGGCTATTAAAATGGGTTGCATCAGGAATTGAACTAGCACGTTGTATCCCATAAAATGAGACCAAACATTAAAGGTTTCAGGGTCAATTACCGAAGCAAGGTTAATAGTAACATGCAAAATCAGGAAAATAACTAGAAACAGCCCTGAAAGTGCCATAACAACTTTACGGGCAATAGAGGATTTTAACAGAGCACTCATTGGAGTTTGTTTTTGTAATCCAAAAATACGGCACGCCCCAGTTATTAACAAACATCTGTGGGCAATGAATTTTATTTAGACTGATTATAAGCAAATGCGTTTTTACTTGACCGATGAAAAACTAATTTGCCTTTGATTTTGCATATAAACATGGGTTTTTCATGCCGGGTTAAAATTTTTGAACGATATTAAGGAACCAAAACACCAACCAACCTAGACTTATATGGATATTGGGCTGCTATCGCAAAGTGCTGCTGTGTATTCTACTAAAAGAATTGCCGAAGAAGCGGAGCAAATGGGTCACTATATTGAGGTGGTAGACCATACTAAATGTTCTGTAAAACTTGGATCGGGAAAACCGAAGATCTACCTGGTAGATGAGGATATAACAGATGAATTTCACGCCATTATTCCGAGAATTGGGGCAAATGTCACTCGACATGGGGCTTCCATAGTAAAGCAGTTTGAGCTAAACGGGGTTTTTAGTACAGCACGGGCATTGGGGATCGTCCGTGCACGAAATAAAGTTCGCACCCTGCAAATAATGTCGCGCAGGCAAATCCCTATCCCGGAAACCCTGTTTTCCGTCAATCCTGATAATATCGAAGAACAAATCAAGATTCTTGGAGGCACACCGGTGGTCATAAAACTTCAGGAGGGGACACACGGACTAGGGGTTATTCTCGCCGAAACAAAGAAGTCTGCCAAGTCTATAATTGATACTTTTTACAAGATGGATACCAGTATCCTGATTCAAAAATTTATTACTGAAGCCAATGGTGAGGATATCCGGATTTTTGTGGTTGGTGGCCAGGTGATAGCGAGTATGAAAAGGACCAGTCCTGTGGAAGATTTTCGTTCCAATGTGCATCGCGGTGCCGGGACCGCCAGCGTTAAGATTTCGGACAAGGAACAGCATATTGCTTTGGAAGCAGCTAAATACCTGGGTCTGGGAGTAGCAGGGATAGACCTTATCCGTTCCCGAAAAGGCCCTTTGTTATTGGAGGTGAACGCTTCCCCGGGATTGCACGGGATAGAGACCACAACCGGCATTAATGTAGCCAGAGAAATAGTCCGATATGTAGAAAAACAATCGCGTAAAAAGCGCTAATATCCAAACATTTAAATAGGGATCAATAGCGGTTATCCCTCCATATCCGTTAGCTGTGTACTTAACGACTGGGTGGAAAGCTGTACTTCAATTAGGCTTAGGATCAAAGAAACCATCAGAGCCAGCAGACTGCCGCCAAAGATAATATTGGCCCAGAAGGTAAACTCCACATAGATCAGGAACATGGTAATAGCACTGAGTAAAAAACTTATAATGGCCACTGCCTGCATATTCTTAATAATGTGGAGGCGGCGCTGCAACTGTTCTACCTGAATACCAATACGCCTGGATCCCGTTTCTTTAAATTCCCCGTGAAGCTGCCTTATCAATGCGGCAATTGCCAGATAACGGGCATTGTAAGCAAGCATGCTCAGTGAAATAGCGGGAAATAAGAGTGCAGGGATGCTAAGGGTTAACTCCATAATTGTATTGGTTTTAGAATTTGATACTAACGTTCAATGGTACAATCTATTCAATGGCAAAGGATGCTTTTTCTGAGTTCCGCCCCCCGCTTATGACCACGGTATATTTTCCTTTAGGCAAGTATGTTTTTCCATCAGCGGCAGTTTTGAGTTCCCTTTTATTCTTTTTCAGGAATTCTGATTTGCCTTCTTTCGAGAATGCCAGATCATAAGACAGCATGTTCATCCCTTGATCTGCTACCACGGCTACTTCGCTTACCACTATATCATCCTGATATTTAATATACGCCTTATAAGAATTGGCTTCGGCCGAATAGAAAACGATATCTAATCCAGGTGTTTGGGGTTTACCCCATGTTCTGTTATTATTCCCCCAGCGTTCCGAATAACGGAGATTATCTAACTCAAATACCTTTAATGGCAATTCCATTACTTCTGGTTTCAGTTTTTGAAGGTGTGAAATGTCGGCCCGGTAAATACTACGTCCGTGGGTACCGGCCACAAGGTGCTTTGCTTCAGCTTGTACCACCAGGTCATGAACAGCTACATAGGGGATGCCTTGCTGAAACCAATTCCAGGAAGATCCCTGATCCAGGGAAGCATAGAGTCCGTCATCCGTACCCACATAAAGTAAATGCTCGTTTTCCGGATCTTCGGCAATAACATTGACGGGAGAAAGCGGAAGCCCCTCGGAAATGGATTCCCAGGTATTACCAAAGTCTTCGCTTTTGTATACATAGGGATTAAAATCATCCCAGCGATACCCATTTAAACTTGCATAAACACGTCCAATTTTGTGCTTCGAAGCTACAACCCGACTTACCCACAGCTCTTTGGGGAGCGAGGCAGAGACATTAGTCCAGTTACCACCGCCATCTTTGCTCATGTGAATCAGGCCATCATCGCTGCCCACATACAAAAGCCCGAATTTGAATGGGGATTCAGAAATAGTAGTCAGTGTGCCAAAGGCTACATTTCCTTTTCTTCCTCCCTGGGTAAGGTCAGGGGAAATAGTTTCCCAAAGGTCACCCTGATTGAGCGATCGATGCAATTTATTCCCGCCCAGATAGAGGATATCCTGATTGTGTGAGGACAGAAGAATAGGCGTTTGCCAGTTAAAACGATAAGGATTTTCCCCCAACTCGTGCTTGGGCTGTATGCCTTTTCGCTTTCCTTTCCCCAAGTGCAGCCGGTAATAATTTCCAAATTGGAAACCGGTGTATACGATGTCAGTGTCCCTGCTGTCGATCTGTACCTGCATACCATCTCCTCCCATAATGGATTTCCAGGGGTTATGCCCTGTTTGCAGCCATCGGTTGTTCATTCTAGCCGTATGTGGCCCCATCCAAACACCATTGTCCTGCAGACCTCCATATATGTTGTAGGGTTTTTGGTTGTCTACATTAATAGCATAGAATTGCCCTACAGAAGTAGAGTTATTCTTAGTCCAGGAAGCCCCATCATCATATGAAATATTAAGCCCACCGTCATTTCCATTTATTAGGTGGCCAGGTTTTGCCGGGTTGATCCATAGCGCATGGTGATCGGCATGTACATTTTCCTTACCTATGGATACAAAACTAGCCCCACCGTCTTCGGATTTAAGCAAGGGTACCCCCGCGATATAGATTTTATTGGGATCGTTACGATCTACCCGAATCTGAGCAAAATAATATCCGTAACTGTAGAATAAGTCGTTCAGATAACCCTTGTGTTGTTTAGTCCAGGTCTGTCCGCCGTCATTACTGCGGTAAACCTCAGCCCCGATAACCGGCGTGTCAAAAAGCATAGAATTGGCGTCCTTCAGGTATTTCGCCAGGTCTTCAGGTTTAACAACACCACTCCTGATCATCTGCTTCACGTTTTCGGCCCTGTATTTCTCCTGGAATCCGTTGCTTTTTAGAAAAGTGTTCAGTTTGTCATTCTCCAGTTTCAGGAATTCCTTTTGGGACATGGACTTGAAATCTTCTTTCTGGAGTTCTTTTTGGCCCTTATCTTTTTTCGAATCCTTATCTCTGCGATATTGGTTGTCCAATACGGCGTAAACAATATTGTCATTAAAAAAATCAAGTCCAATTCTTCCCACTCCACTACCCGTTGGGAAACCACTCCGGGCAGTAGTAATTTTAGTCCAGCTATCTCCTCCATCTATACTTTTATAGAGTCCTGAGCCTTCTCCGTTACCGCTAAAATTCCAGGCTTTGCGGTCTTTTTCCCAGGCCGAGGCAATAAGTATGTTGAAGTTATTAGGGGCATGGGCCACATCAATAATTCCGGTTTGCTCATTAATAAATAGTGTCTTGCGCCATTTTTTACCGCCGTCTACCGTTTTATATACCCCCCTCTCACTGTTCGAAGAATACAAATGACCAGTTACCCCTACTACAACCTCATCCGGATTATCGGGATTGATAAGGATACGGCCAATGTGATGCGAATCATGCAGCCCCATATGCTGCCAGTTTTTACCTTTATCCACAGACTTGAGCAGCCCGATTCCCGCGTAGGAAGATCGCGATGCGTTATTCTCGCCAGTTCCTACCCAAACCGTACCCGACTTCCAGTGTACCGCAATGTCCCCAACATTTTGTGTCTGGGTATTATCCAAAACAGGCGAAAAGGATACCCCATTGTTTTGGGTATACCACAACCCTCCGGAAGCATAGGCAACATAAAATTCAACCGGGTTATTTGGATTGACGTCAACATCAACCACACGACCGCTCATTACCGTTGGCCCAATATTGGTAAAACGTACATTTTTAAGTAAGGAGGCTTCCCTCATTTGCCTTTTAAAGACCAATCCTTCTTCTAAACTTCCTCCTGTTGTTGGAACTATTTGAGCAGAAATCTGCAGCCCGAGAAATAAGGATACTGCAAGCACTATTTTTTTCATGAAAACTGGATATTGTTGAGGTGTGAAAGTATGAATTTGTAATGCCTCTGACAACTTTTTGAATTGGATTCATCTCCTCCTGAAAGCAAATTACTATATGATATACCACCATCCTGTCTCGACGATTAAGACTTGTTGAGGACGCCTTTATTGGCTACATTTGGGTAAAACAAATTCCAATGAAGTACGACCTAATTCCCAGCAGCCTTTTTATAAAGAATCGCAAAAAATTCATGGCCGATATGAAGCCCAAAAGCCTGGCTGTTTTTAATTCAAACGACATTTATCCAGTCAGTGCAGACAGCACTATGCCTTTTGAGCAGCACCGAGATATATTTTATTTGAGCGGTGTAGATCAGGAAGAATCCATACTCCTTTTGTTTCCCGATGCCATGGAAGAAAAACACCGGGAGGTTCTATTTGTTCGTGAAACAAATGCACACATAGCAGTTTGGGAAGGGGAAAAGCTCAGTAAGGAAAAAGCCACCAAGGTTTCGGGAATTAAAAGTATTTACTGGCTCTCTGACTTTGATAAGGTCTTTTTCGATCTTATGACAGAAGCCGATCTTGTTTATTTCAACACCAATGAACACTACAGACAGGCTGTAGTCACGGAAACCCGCGAGGATCGTTTTATCAAAAAATGCAAGTCGGATTTTCCAGCACATCAATGGGCCAAAAGCAATCCCATTCTCCAAAAACTAAGAGGGGTAAAGGAACCTGAGGAGTTGCAGCTGATGCAAAAGGCATGCGACATTACCAACAAGGGGTTTCGGCGTGTACTTAGCTTTGTAAAACCTGGTGTTTGGGAATATGAGATCGAGGCAGAATTCCTGCATGAATTCATTAGGAATCGGTCCAAGGGCTTTGCCTATACGCCTATAATTGCCTCTGGAAATAATGCCAACGTACTGCATTATATTGAGAATAACCAACAGTGCAAAGCGGGCGACCTTATCTTAATGGATGTGGGAGCTGAGTATGCGAATTACTCCAGTGATATGACCCGGACGATTCCTGTCAGCGGGCGCTTTACAGACCGGCAAAAGGAAGTGTATAATGCTGTTTTACGTGTAAAAGATGAGGCAACAAAAATGCTTGTTCCCGGTGCTTTTTGGGCGGAATACCATAAAGAAGTAGGTAAGCTTATGACTTCGGAATTACTCAGCCTTGGTTTGCTCGATAAAGCGGACGTCCAGAATGAAAACCCAGACTGGCCAGCTTACAAAAAGTATTTTATGCATGGCACCAGTCACCACATAGGATTAGACACCCATGACTATGGTGAACTTAAGGCACCTATGAAAGCCAATATGGTCTTTACCGTAGAACCGGGTATTTATCTTCCGGATGAAGGTTTTGGAATCAGACTTGAGGATGATGTAGTTATTCAGGAAAAAGGAGCGCCTTCAAATCTTATGGGCCACATCCCAATTGAGGCCGAGGAGATCGAAACGATTATGAATGCCGCAAATTAATCGGTGCTTTTTGGTTGAGTAACTCGGAAGTTGGCGATTAGAAATACCAGCAGAGCGGGTAAACTCCATCCCAGATTAACTTCTGCCAGGGGGATCCATTGGGCTACAGTTTCGGTAATTTCAGACACCCCTAGACTAACTAGAAAATCCGGAATACTGAAGAATATCGTGACGCCCACAACCCATCGAAACACCGGGACAGAGGTCCATTTTTCGGGCAAGGCATTTAGCAGGATGAGGATTATCGTCAGGGGATAAATAAACATCAGGGCAGGAACGGCTACCGCGATGATATAATCCACATTTAACTGACCCATCAGTACGCCCAATAGACATCCGATTAATGCGGTGATAAAGTATGCTTTTTTGGAATTTTTAAATCGGGATTTTACAAAATCCGCAGTACCGGTTACAATACCTACAGCGGTGGTAAAACAGGCTAAGCTGATTAAAATGCTGAGCATTACGTTGGCTTGTTTCCCCAGGGTAAATGCGCTTATTGCGCTTACCAGGCCGGTCCGGTTGATGTCCGGATCAAATTGATCATGGAGCAAGGCTCCGCTTAGAATTAGTCCCCCGTATACAAGTAACAACCCCAATCCGGAAATCCATCCGGCCCGCGCAATCATAGTTCTTTTTTGCACGTAGCTCCCAGACTCATTTTTGAGATTTAAGGATACGATGACAACTCCACCAACTACTACAGCCCCTACGGCACCAAAGGTCTGATATCCCTCCAGAATGCCATAAGATACAGGCTCCTCAATAGTAGCCATTCCAAAATCCCAGGAGGTAGTAAATACCGACACTCCTATGATGGCAAGCAGTATGATCACTATGGCCGGGGTAAGGAATTTGCCGATAATGTCCATGATTTTCGATCGGTTTAGCACAAAAACAAAGACCAGTGTAAAATATAAGGTGCTGGTGAGTAATGGTGATAAATCAAAGAACGGGGCAACACCCATTTCATGGGTAACAGATGCGGTACGGGGAGAAGGAAGTGTAATGGAAATTGCATAAACGGCATAACAATACACCACACTAAAAAGGGGAGATACCTTTTTGCCAAAATCGAACATGGTGCCCTGCAATTTTGCATGGGCCATTATGCCGAGGATTGGGATAAATACTGCCGATAAAGAAAACCCGATAATCAGTAACCACCAATCACCTCCTGATTTGAACCCCAATTGAGGAGGCAGGATCAGGTCGCCAGCTCCAAAGAAGAGGGAGAACAAGGCCAGGGCGATGACCAGTGTTGCTTCCCATTTTTTCCATAGCATTTTCACAAGGTAAAAATAGGGTAATTTAGAAGCATTACCGAATCAAAATACCTGTCACTATTTCAGGCTTAAGTCCATACTATATTACCACTCATCGAATATTTTATAAAAATTAGCACACTAACCCAATAAATCCTGAGAAACCACCGTTGGTTAATAGGAACGCAGTATTTGGAAATAAAACCAAGTTGAACTGACTTGCTGATCCCCAAAAATCTGAGCATGTCTACCAATTAAACCTACATTATGAAGAAAGTATTTTGTTCCATTTTCGGCCACCACTATTCCGTTTCCAAGAAGATTACCATGCATATTAAAGAGTACAAATGTGTTCACTGCGATAAGCAGGTAACTACTGATGTAAGTGGTAATCTTTCCAATTTGACTCCGGAACTACAGGAGATAAATCAGACTCTTGAGAACTTATATCAAAGAAGACATGGTGCCGTTCATCAGGTAGCCTGATTATTCAGATGTAAAAGAATCCCAGCCTTGCGCGGTTAAAGGAATTTTAGAGTTATTCCTGGAAATCAAGTGAGCACCTTCTTCCTTTTCTGTTACGTGCCCCAAGACAGTAAAGTTAGGATTGCCCTTAATTTTCGGGAATTTTTTTTGGTCTATGGTAAATAAAAGCTCATAATCTTCCCCACCATTCAATGCAACCATGGTACTGTCCAGCTTGAATTCTTCACATGTACTTATTACGGTTGGATCCAGGGGGATCTTATCTTCATAAAGGTTACAGCCCACATTACTTTGCTTACAGAGATGGAGTATTTCTGAGGAAAGGCCATCACTGATGTCGATCATAGCGGTTGGTTGCACCTCCAGCTTTTCGAGAAGTTCAACAACGTCTTTCCTGGCTTCAGGTTTGAGCTGCCGCTCTACCAGGTAGGCGTATGGAGTTAGGTCCGGTTGGTTATTCGGGTTAACTGCGAATACTTCCTGTTCCCGTTTGAGCACCTGCAGTCCCAGATAAGCGCCTCCAAGGTCGCCACTAACTACGAGCAGGTCATTAGGTTTAGCTCCACTGCGGTAGACCACTTCTTCCTTTTTAGCCTCACCAATTGCCGTTACACTAATTAGCATTCCTTTGTTTGAGGAGGTGGTATCTCCTCCTACCAAATCTACTTTATACAATTCACAGGCAAGAGCAATACCTGAATAGAATTCTTCCAGTGCTTCAAGCGGAAAACGATTGGAAACGGCGATGGAAACGGTAATTTGCGTGGCCTTCGCATTCATGGCATAGATATCGCTCAGATTAACCATGACCGATTTATAGCCAAGATGTTTAATTGGCATATAGCCAAGGTCAAAATGAACACCTTCTACTAATAGATCGGTGGTAACAATAGTATCAACATCTTTAAATCTCAAGACAGCAGCGTCATCACCCACCCCTTTTACGGTTGTGGATTGTGTAATCTTAAAATGCTGTGTCAGATGATCAATCAGCCCAAATTCACCCAGTTCTTCCAGGGAAGTCCTGCTATTCTCTTTATTCTCAAACATAGGGCAAAAATAAGGAGAGAGGCGAGATTAATCTTATCTTTAGGGAGAAAAAGAAGCAGTAAGAATTTAAGATTGTTATGAAAAAGCTACTATTCGTATTTGGGCTGGTGCTCCTTGCCAGCTGTTCCACAAATGATGATTCCCCGGACCAGGGTATGGATTCGATGGACAATGTACCACCCCCCTCTGACGGCGGGGAACCTCAGTCTAACTTTGTGCCCTGCGAAGATGGAATGGCCGGTAGTTACCCTTGTTCCGGTTACGACCTTCTGGGCCAGATCTTTCTAGGTACATTCAATGCTTCTTCGGGTAACGATATCTGGGGATGGACAGACCCTGCCACCGATAAGGAATATGTGCTTATGGGCCTGAATAACGGGACAGCATTCGTAGACATTACGGATACTGAAAATCTGATTTACCTTGGAAAACTACCCACTGCAACAGGCCCCAGTTCATGGCGGGATATAAAGGTTTATCAGGATCACGCATTCATCGGATCTGAAGCAAATGGACACGGAATGCAGGTATTCGACCTGACCCGCCTGCGCGAGATCGCCAATCCACCGGTTGAGTTTACAGCCGACTTTGTATACAATGGCTTTGGCAATTCGCACAACATTGTCATAAACGAGGCTACAGGATTTGCTTATGCGGTTGGGACTTCAAGGAACGATGCTTTCAATGGAGGAGCACACTTTATTGATATTGGGGACCCCGGCAATCCCGTACAAGCCGGAGGATATGGAGATAGTGGTTATACTCATGACGCACAGGTGGTAACCTACAACGGGCCGGATGCATACTATGCTGGCCGAGAAATTTTTATTGGAGCTAACGAAAACCAGGTAGTACTGGTTGATGTAACGGATAAAAACAATCCAATTGCCATATCAACCTTGACCTATCCCAATCTGGGGTATACCCATCAGGGGTGGTTTACCGAAGACCAGCGCTATTTTCTGCTTGGGGATGAGCTCGATGAACTCAACCAGGGATTTCAATCCCGAACTTTGGTTTTTGATTTTGAAGACCTGGATAATCCGGTATTGCACACTACCTACCTGGGACCAACCTCCGCTATTGACCATAACGGATATGTAAAGGGGACTGAATTTTTTCTTGCCAATTATACCGCCGGAGTACGTGTACTGGATATTTCAAATATTGAGAACGAAGTGATAACGGAAGTTGGTTTTTTTGATTCCTATCCTTCTAGCAATACCGCGCAGTTTGATGGCGTTTGGAGTGTATATCCCTACTTTGAGAGTGGGAAAATAGTATTAAGTGATATTAACTCGGGGCTTTTTATTATACGTAAGCAACCATGAGCAAACTTATTCGCAGCTTTTTACTGCTTCTGGTTTCATCACTGATTTCATGTAACGCCGATGACGATACCATACTTTCTGAAACAGACCTTTCAGAAAGTTTTCAGGGGGAAGTGGTTTGGATAAAGAATTTTGGCGGATCTGGCGATGATACCGCCCAGTCGGTTATTGAAACCACAGACGGGGGCTACGCTGTCCTGGGGTATACCAACAGCACTGATGGTGACCTGCATGGGAAGGCCCAAAATGTAAATGACTACTGGTTGCTGAAACTGGATTCTGACGGCAATCTGCAATGGAGCAAGACTTATGGGGGCAGCAAGGACGACAGGGGCCAGGCCATTATCCAGACTTTAGATGGAGGTTATGCCATCACAGGTTATGCCATGAGTGATGATGGGGACGGGAGTAATAACAACGGTTTCCATGATAACTGGATCCTGAAATTAGATGCCCAGGGCAACCTGGAATGGGAAAAAAGTTTTGGATTTTCAGGACATGATCATTCCTATGATCTTGTTCAAACCACTGATGGCGGGTTTTTCTTTGTTGGATTTCTGGATATTACCTCTGCACTTGCCGACGGCACTTATTACAAAAGAAACTCTTTGACGCGTCATGGCGTTGGGGAGTTTTGGGGTACTAAGATTGATGCCTCTGGAAACCTGGAATGGAGGAGCTACTACGGGGGCACAAATAACGATCGTGCACATGCTGTGGTAGAAGCAGATGACGGTGGATTTGTAATGGCAGGATTTTCAGAAAGTGAAGACTTTGACATAAGTCAAAGCCGAGGGAGTTACGACTTTTGGGTGGTTAAGATCACAATGACCGGAGAGCTGGTCTGGGAGCGCTCGTTTGGTGGCACAGGAATAGAAATAGCCTACGATATTGCAAAAACGGATAACAATTCGTATTTGATAACTGGCCATACCTTTAGCACAGACCAGGATATTGCTTCCCATAATGGTGAAGCAGACAGTTGGTTGATTCATGTTAACGATCAGGGGGATTTGATCTGGGAGAACACTTATGGGGGCAGCTTGTTCGATGCGGCACAAAGCGTTGCAAATATTAGCGATAATCAAATTTTGATAGCAGGGAACGCTAAAAGTGATGCGCTTGGGGAAATACCCAACAGTGGTGAAAACGATATGTGGATTGCCAAGACGGACCTGCAGGGACAACTACTCTGGCAAAAGACTTTTGGAGGAAGTGCACTCGATTTTGGTTTCGATGCGCTGGAAGATCAGGAACAAAACCTTATTCTGGTTGGGTCTAGCGACAGTCCTGACTTCCAAGGACTTGATAACAAAGGCGGTACAGACCTGATTGTTATTAAACTGCAATAAGCGTAACCTCGCTTTGCATAGAGATTTACTATATTACCATACGTTATAATAATGTTAGGAAATGCGGTAATTCCGGGCCTAAGCACTATATTTGTCAACTATTTAGAGTTAATCTATATAATAATGATTAAGGTTTCCAATACAGCTAAACAAAAAGTCGTGACCCTCATGACCGAGGAAGGCTTTAATGCGGACACCGATTACGTCCGGGTGGGTGTAAAAAGTGGTGGATGCAGCGGCCTTTCTTATGAGTTAAAATTTGACCATCAGGTTGAAGAGACGGATAAAATATTTGAAGATAACGCGGTCCGCATTGTAGTGGATAAAAAGAGTTTTTTATATCTGGTGGGGACCACGCTGGAATATTCCGGAGGGCTCAATGGAAAGGGGTTTGTGTTTAATAATCCCAACGCACAACGCACCTGTGGCTGCGGAGAAAGTTTCTCCTTATAGCAAAAACAAGACAATACAAGACATGGCATATACTGAAGAAGAATTAAAAAAGGAACTGGAAACCAAGGAATACGAGTATGGTTTCTACACCGACATTGAATCGGACACCCTGCCCAAAGGGTTGAATGAAGATATTGTCATTGCCATTTCCAAGAAAAAAGAGGAGCCGGGATGGATGACGGCCTGGAGGTTGCAGGCGTTTCAAGCCTGGAAGCAGATGGAGGAACCGGAATGGGCCAATGTCCAGTACAAAAAACCGGATTTCCAGGACATTTCCTATTACTCTGCACCTAATAAAAAGCCTAAATACGACAGCCTGGATGAGGTAGATCCCGAATTGCTGGATACATTCAAAAGGCTTGGGATATCTATAGATGAACAGAAAAAACTGGCCGGCGTAGCAGTCGATATCGTAATGGACTCTGTTTCGGTAGCCACTACGTTTAAAGCAACACTGGCTGAAAAAGGCATTATCTTTTGTTCTATTTCTGAGGCCATTAAGGAGCATCCCGAACTCGTTAAAAAATACTTGGGCACAGTAGTTCCACAGAAAGATAATTACTATGCCGCTTTGAATTCTGCTGTCTTTTCTGATGGTTCTTTCTGTTATATCCCAAAGGGAGTGAGATGCCCAATGGAGCTTTCAACCTATTTCAGGATCAACCAGGCCGGGACAGGACAGTTCGAACGTACCCTGGTAATTGCAGACGAAGGAAGTTATGTAAGTTACCTGGAGGGATGTACAGCACCTTCAAGGGATGAAAATCAGTTGCATGCTGCTGTTGTAGAACTCATAGCGCTTGATGACGCAGAAATTAAATATTCCACGGTACAGAATTGGTTTCCCGGGGATAAAGAAGGACATGGAGGGGTTTACAACTTTG
This sequence comes from Flavobacteriaceae bacterium D16, assembly GCA_021295155.1. Taxonomy (GTDB): domain Bacteria; phylum Bacteroidota; class Bacteroidia; order Flavobacteriales; family Flavobacteriaceae; genus Lentiprolixibacter. Next base: position 760,299 of record JAJTJC010000036.1, read on the forward strand.
TAACCAAGCGCGGACTTTGCGAAAGGAACGCCAAGATTTCCTGGACACAGGTGGAGACAGGTTCTGCCATTACCTGGAAATATCCATCATGTGTGTTGAAAGGGGACAATTCAATAGGGGAATTCTATTCTATTGCCGTAACCAATAACTATCAGCAGGCAGATACCGGCACGAAAATGATTCATCTGGGAAAAAATACCCGGAGTACGATTATCTCCAAAGGGATCTCAGCCGGACAATCACAAAACAGCTACAGGGGATTGGTACAGGTGAACAGCCGTGCGGAAAATGCGAGAAACTTTTCCCAGTGCGATTCTCTACTCATGGGGAATAACTGTGGAGCACATACATTCCCTTACATAGAAGCTAAGAATAAAAGCGCTCAGATAGAGCATGAAGCTACTACTAGCAAAATTGGGGAAGATCAGATTTTTTACTGTAACCAGAGAGGGATCGATACCGAAAAAGCCATCGCCCTTATTGTAAATGGTTTTAGTAAGGAGGTGCTGAACAAGTTACCCATGGAGTTTGCAGTTGAAGCCCAGAAATTACTGGAAATAAGTTTGGAAGGATCTGTAGGCTAATAAACAACATTCCCGGACCTATGAAAAAGATAATTTATGTACTTGCTATTCTTGCGATAGCCTCTTGTAAGCAAGGAGCTCCCAGGCAGGAGGCAGCCCCTTCAGCAGAGGAAATAACGGATAGTAAACCTGAGATCAAGCTATACACTTTTGATGGAGGGACAGTACAGGTTAATGCTCTGGGGTTATTTGCTCAGGATGAAACCTATAAAGGGCAAAGCAAGGAATTTGCAGATGCTTTTTATGTGATAGAGCACCCCAAGGGAACTTTGATGTGGGATGCCGGCCTCTCGGAAGGATTGATTGGCCTTCCAGAACCCTATACTTCGCCTGACGGGAACTTTACGGTGTCCCGAAGGGATTCCGTGGTTAATCAATTGGCGAGCATCGGAATGGGAGTGGAAGATATAGAATACATTGCTTTTTCTCATACCCATTTTGATCACACCGGACATGCCAGTGCCTTTTCTGAAGCTACCTGGTTGGTGCAGGATGCCGAATACGATTTTGTAATGGGGGAGCAAGTGAAGGAGTCGAATCCAGAGATGTACGATGCGGTAAAGGGCTTAAAGAATATTCAGAAAATAAATGGGGATTATGATCTCTTTGGAGACGGGACGGTTGTATTTAAGTATATGCCTGGCCATACTCCGGGTCATCAAGTACTATTTCTGGACATGAAAGAACATGGGCCGCTGTTGCTTTCCGGCGACCTCTACCATTTTTATGAAAATCGCGAATACAAGCGAATCCCTATATTCAATTACGACGTTGCCCAGACCCGGGAAAGCATGAAAACTTTTGAGGCATTTGCCGAAGAAAAGAATGCCAAGGTCTATTTGCAACACCAAAAAGAAGATTTTAACAAGATGCCAAAGGCACCTAATTATTTAAAATAATTTACAATGCTTAAGATAGTTAATCTACATGCCGGAGTTGAAGGCAATGATATTTTAAAAGGTATCGACCTGGAAGTTAATGCCGGGGAAGTTCATGCGATTATGGGTCCTAACGGGTCTGGAAAAAGCACCTTGGCTTCAGTTATAGCTGGCAAGGAGGAGTTTGAGGTTACTGAGGGCCAGGTCCTTTTAGAGGGAGAAGATCTGGAAGAAAGTGCACCCGAGGAACGGGCACACAAAGGTATTTTTATGTCATTTCAGTATCCTGTAGAAATTCCCGGTGTATCCGTAACCAATTTTATTAAGACCGCGATTAACGCATCGCTTAAGGCCCGGGGCAAAGAAGAAATGCCTGCGAATAAAATGCTCAAGAAGATCCGTGAAAAGGCGGAGCTCCTGGAGATTGACCGCAAGTTCCTGTCGCGCTCACTCAACGAAGGTTTTTCCGGCGGGGAGAAAAAACGGAATGAGATCTTCCAAATGGCTATGCTTGAACCCAAGCTGGCTATCCTTGATGAAACCGATTCCGGACTGGATATTGATGCACTTCGTATTGTAGCCAATGGGGTCAATAAATTAAAAAGCAAAGACAACGCGGTCATTGTGATTACGCACTACCAAAGGCTTTTAGATTACATCGTTCCAGATTACGTCCATGTCCTTAACGACGGTAAAATTGTAAAGTCCGGCACTAAGGAATTGGCACTTGAGCTTGAAGAAAAGGGATACGACTGGATTAAAAATGAAACCGTTGCCTAATCTAACCGTTATTCGGTAAAAGGCGACATCAATTTACAGCAAGGAAATATGGCAATTGATCTGAAAGAAAAACTGGTATCCTCCTTTATGGCCTTTGAGAACAGGGTAAATATTGACGATCCTGTTCACGAAATCCGCGTAGGAGCTATGAAGAATTTTGAAGCCAGGGGTTTTCCAACAAATAAGGAAGAGGCCTGGAAATATACCTCGCTGCGCAAACTGGAAAAGACCAACTTTAGTGTATTTCCTAAGAAATCAAAAACCCTTGGATACAAGGATGTTAAGAATCACTTCCTGCACGAGATAGACACTTACAAGATTGTCTTTGTCGATGGGGTATTCAGTTCCAATCTATCCGAAACCACACATGAGGGAGTAGATGTTTGCCTGATGAGCTCTGCCCTTACGAAACCGATGTACCGTCAGCTAATTGAGCTGTATTTCAACAAGGCGGCCTCAAAAGAGGAACATTTGACTTCGCTGAATACGGCATTCAGCAAGGAGGGAGCTTATATCTATATTCCCAAGAACAAAGCCCCCTTAAAGCCTATTGAGATTGTTCACTTTGCCACCGGTAAAGAAGCTTCCCTAATGCTTCAACCGAGAAACCTGGTCATTGCCGAAGAGAATGCCGAGCTTCAAATCATTGAAAGTCATTTCAGTCTCACGGATAATGAAATTTTGACCAACGCCGTAACGGAGATCTTTGCTGCTGAAAATGCGATCGTAGATTATTACAAAGTTCAGAACGACAGGCATACTTCATCGCTGATTGACAACACCTATATTGCTCAGAAATCTAAAAGCACGGTACGGGTACATACGTTCTCCTTTGGGGGAAAACTCACCCGCAACAATTTGAATTTCTATCAGCACGGTTCTCATATAGATTCTACTCTGAAAGGAGTTACCATAATAGGAGAGAAACAACATGTAGACCACCATACGCTGGTGCATCATCAGCAGCCTGATAGCGAAAGCCACCAGGATTACAAGGGAATCTATGGGGAAAAATCAACAGGAGTATTCAATGGGAAGATCATTGTAGACAAAATTGCACAGAAGACCAATGCTTTCCAGCAAAACAACAATATCCTCATAAGCGATAAAGCTACCATTAACACCAAGCCGCAGTTGGAGATCTTTGCTGATGACGTAAAGTGTTCTCACGGTTGTACGATAGGACAGCTGGATGAAGACGCGATGTTCTATTTGCAATCCCGGGGTATTCCCAAAAAGGAAGCCACTGCACTCCTAATGTACGCCTTTACGGACGATGTAATGAGCAGCGTTCGCATACCTGAGCTTAAAAACCGTATCAATAACCTGATTGCGGAAAAGCTGGGCGTGAAAATGGGGTTTGACCTATAATTTAATATACTCGTACCCTATGGCTGAAGCGAAGTCTGGGCTTGATATCACCACAATTCGTGAAGACTTTCCCATATTAAAAAGGGAAATCCACGGCAGGCCTCTGGTATATCTGGATAATGCTGCCACTTCCCAGACCCCTCAACAGGTTATCGATGTAATTGTGGATTACTATTCCCGCTATAACGCCAACATCCACCGCGGGGTGCATACTCTTTCCCAGGAGGCTACAGTAGCCTATGAGAATGCGCGCCAAACACTTCAAAGACATTTTAATGCCCGTAAGGCTTATGAAATCATTTTCACCTCGGGGACTACTCATAGCATTAACTTGGTGGCAAATGGGTTTACCGGCTTTCTGAAGAAAGGAGATGAACTATTGGTTTCAGCTATGGAACATCATTCCAATATTGTACCCTGGCAAATGCTGTGTGAAAAGACCGGTGCTACATTAAAGGTAATCCCGATGAATACCAGAGGTGAACTTGTAATGGAGACCTTTCATGACCTCCTTAATGAAAATACCAGGCTGGTATTCTGCAACCATGTATCCAATGCTTTGGGTACCATTAATCCCATAGAAGAAATTATAGAAGCGGCTCATGCAGCAGGGGCAGCAGTATTGATAGATGGGGCCCAGTCTGCCCCGCATATGAAGGTGGACCTGCAGGCACTCGATGTCGATTTTTATACTGTGTCTGCTCATAAAGTATGTGGTCCCACTGGAATTGGGATGCTCTATGGCAAAGAAGAATGGTTAAACAGGATGCCACCGTATCAAGGTGGGGGGGAAATGATTGCTGAGGTGACATTTGAAAAAACCACCTATGCTGATTTACCTAATAAATTTGAAGCAGGGACTCCAAATATTTGTGGAGGTATTGCTTTTGGAGCGGCCATAGATTACCTAAATGAAATAGGCTTTGAAGTAATCGAGGCCTATGAGAATGACTTAATGGCCTATGCAACGGAACAATTACTCTCCATTGAAGGCCTTAAGATCTATGGAACAGCAGAGAATAAGACTTCTGTAATCTCCTTTAACGTGGAAGGGATACATCCCTATGATATCGGAACGCTACTGGATAAAATGGGCATCGCCGTAAGGACTGGGCAGCATTGTGCTCAGCCCATTATGGACTACTACCAGATCCCGGGAACCGTAAGGGCCAGTTTTAGCTTTTATAATACAAAGGAAGAAATAAATGTTCTGGTTGAAGGAGTAAAGCGCGCTGTGCAGATGCTTCAATAGGTTTTTCCGCTATATAAGAATTCTTCATAAGCTGCCCGTATTTAATTGGACAGCTCCAAATCGTTTGCTTTTTGTCGAAAGTAAGCAGGCAAAGTCTTAAGATTTTGTTAAAAAATCCTATATTCAGCATCAGTATTAACCACTAAACACAAATTATTTATGAAAAGAGTTTTGTTTTTTGGATCATTGATTGCGATGATCCTGGTCTCCTGTGAAAAGGATACGAATGAAACCGTACTCCCCGAAACCCAGGAGATCCAGGTAGATATGAGCGACTTCTTCGTTTACACCGATGAATCTGATCCTGACAACACTGCAGCCAAAGGGCCCACGGGAAAGTCTTGTGCAACTATGAAAGTGCTAAACGAAAAACTAAGGGCAAATCCTGGCCTTGAGCAGCGTATGTATAATATCGAAAAGCATACCCGAACGTTTATTGCTTCTAAAAAACCGGATAAGCCTGGAAATGGTAACGGCGGAGGTGGATCCGATGGAGGTGGCGGTGAAGAACCACCAGTTGATGATGGATTAGGCTTGGTCAATATCCCGGTAATAGTGCACGTTATTTACAGCAACTCAAATGAAAACATCAGTGATACCCAGATTAATTCCCAGATTGCAGTTTTGAATGATGACTTCAATGCCAGCAATAACGATGTTAATCAGGTTCCGGGCGAATTTTCTGCCCTGGTAGCTGATAGTGATTTCAACTTCTCATTATCACAGGTAGTTCGGGTTTCTTCTTCAAGAACCTCATGGGGAACTAATGATGCTATGAAGTTTTCTTCTAATGGAGGATCGGATGCGATTACTCCAGATACCCATCTCAATATCTGGGTATGTAATATTGGAGGTGGAATTCTGGGTTATGCGCAGTTTCCAGGAGGAAATGCGGCTACTGACGGGATCGTAGTTTCCCCTCAATATTTTGGCACCACCGGCTTTGTTTCTGCTCCCTTCGATGGAGGTCGTACTACAACTCATGAAGTTGGACACTGGTTAAACTTAAGGCATATCTGGGGTGACGGAAGATGTAACAGGGATGATTTTGTTGCGGATACACCAAGATCTGACCGACCTAATTACGGATGCCCTTCATATCCTACAGCACATTGCAGGTCTAATGATATGACCATGAATTACATGGATTATGTTAATGATGACTGTATGTATATGTTTTCCAACGGACAGAAGGAACGTATGCGTGCCATATTTACGCCTGGAGGTCCCAGAGACAGCTTTTAAACTAATTACAGATTTTGATTCATAAAAAAGGCACCATAAAGGTGTCTTTTTTTATACTTTGCTATGCTTTTACTAATAACTCTACTATGCGATTACTTTTCCTGATACTATTATTCCTGCCAGTTGATAACTGTAAGGACAAACCAAACCTGAGCAATGATATAAATAAGCTGATCTACAAGGTTTCATCCAGGGGGTATTACCGTTATATCGAGATTGACAAGAATCAGATTAATGTGTCAGATAATAAAGAAATGGATAATCCTTCATCTGGGGAGATAAGTTTAGAAACCTGGCAAAGTTTAGTTCTGAAACTGGAAGACCTGAAAATTGAAAATTTAAGTTCGTTGAATACCTCTACGGAAGAAAGCGCATTGGATCGATCCCTGGTAGGAGAACTTACTGTCTATGTGGGTCAATACACCTATTCTTCTCCCATGTTTGACCATAGCAATCCCCCGGACGAATTAAAGGGATTGATTTCCCAAATGACGGCATTGGCAGAAACTGTTGAATGACCGGTTTACATGTCGTATTTTTGCTAAAATTTTAAAGCATGACTATTCAGGAAAATCAGGCTGAGATTATTGAGGAGTTTTCCATGTTCGATGATTGGATGCAACGCTATGAATACATGATCGAACTGGGGAAATCACTGCCGCTGATCGATGAACTTTACAAGACGGATGACAATATCATCAAAGGATGCCAGAGCAAAGTATGGGTGCATGCGGAGCTCGAAGGGGATAAACTGGTCTTTACTGCAGATAGCGACGCTATTATTACCAAAGGGATAATTGCCATTCTTATACGAGCATTCAGCAATCAGAAACCTAAGGACATTATTGATGCCGATACGGCCTTTATCGACGAAATTGGACTGAAGGAGCATTTGTCCCCTACCCGGGCTAATGGACTGGTGAGTATGATCAAGCAATTGAAGATGTATGCAATTGCTTATCAAACCCAATTGAATTAAGAAATATCACTATGAGCGAAGTTGTAAGAGATACACAAGAGTTGGGGGAAAAGATCGTGAGGGTTTTAAAGACCATCTATGATCCTGAGATCCCTGTAGATATATATGAACTGGGCCTTATCTATGACGTTTTCGTTAATGAGGAAAACGATGTAAAGATCCTCATGACACTCACCTCACCCAACTGCCCGGTTGCAGAATCACTCCCCGTGGAAGTAGAGGAAAAGGTAAAATCCCTGGACCTCGTAAAAGGAGCAGTGGTAGAAATAACTTTTGATCCGCCCTGGACGCAAGACCTGATGAGTGAGGAAGCCAAGCTCGAGCTGGGACTTCTATAATTTCTTTATTATCCACTATTCTCATGTCTGAAATTGTTAACCGCGTAGCCCAAAGCAAACTGGTCACCTTTGATCTAGAGGAGTACTACCCTGAAGGACCCAGAATGATATTAGATATCAAAGACTGGTTGTACGAGGGCCTTATCTTAAAAGAAAAGGAATTTCGTGCTCATGCCGAGGCACATGACTGGTCTGCTTACAAGGATGCTTTTGTGGCTTTACAGTGTTCCTCTGATGCGATTGTTCCCGGATGGGCGTTTATGTTGATAACTTCGCGTCTGCAACCCTATGCCAAACAGGTGGTTTTAGGAGATCAGGAAGCCCTGGAAACAGCCCTCTATCAAAAGGTAATTGAGGATTTAGAAACAGAGCAGTTCCGGGATAAACCGGTAATAATAAAAGGGTGTACCAATAAACCTGTCCCCAAAAATGCCTACCTGTGGGCTACTGCCAAGATACAGCAGGTAGCTAAAAGTGTCATGTATGGAGAAGCCTGTTCATCTGTGCCTTTGTTTAAGCGTAAATAGTGTTTATAAAGCTGGATACTTATCAACATTTACTACTTTAGCGGTTGATAAGCTTTTAATAAAACCTTACAATTATGAAAAAATTAATAATCCCCTTTTTATTCCTTTTTGGGTTTTCGCTGGGAATGGCCCAAACTGAAGCAGAACTTAAAAGTGACCTGGCAAACAAGAAAGATTCTATAGCGGCCATCCAATCCAGGGCAGATGCCATTCAGGCAAAAATAGATGCCTTGCCAGGATGGAAAATAGGCGCTTTTGGAACCATAGGGGGTAACCTCTCCAACTTCAACAATTGGTATGCCCAGGGTATTCCTAACAACGAATCTGGAAATATCGGATTTACAGTAAATGCGTTTGCCAACTTAAAGCAGGAAAAGTTTTTCTGGCGTAATAATGTCAATATGAATTTCAGCTGGGTAAAGTTTGATGACAAAGACGACCCAACAGATTCTGAGGACTTCAGGCAGGCTACGGATGTATTTAATATTTCTTCCCTCTATGGAAGGAATATCACTAAGACACTGGCTGTTTCTGCGCTTGGAGAATACCGGACTACCATTCTCAGTAACTTCAACGATCCCGGATACCTCGATATAGGAACTGGTATTACCTGGACCCCGATTACGGATTTGGTTGTGGTAATACACCCACTTAACTATAACTTCGTTTTCAGCAGCGAAGATTCAATTTTTGATTCCTCTTTTGGGGCAAAGATCGTGGCAGATTATACCCGGAGCATCGGGGCAATTAACTTCAAAACCAATCTCTCCATGTTCCAAAGTTATAAGGACAGTAACTTGTCTAACTGGACCTGGATTAACTCCTTTAGTTATACCCTCTGGAAGATGATAGGTGTTGGATTTGACTTTGGTTTAAGGAGCAACAAGCAGGAGGCTCTGAATTATGCCATAAACACCCTGGGAGATACAACAGCTACATTTGACAGCATCGACAATGATTTGCAGACGTATTGGACTTTAGGACTGAGCTATAAATTCTAAATAATTAGGATCTTGAAATAAAAAAGCCCTGAATTTTCAGGGCTTTTTTGATAAGTAGGATTCGGTAAATTGGGGTTTCGCTTTCCTAAGCTTAATGGGTTAAGTGTCATTTGGGGTTATCACTTAAACTTATTCAAATATAGATCGGCAACTTCTTCAACTATAATTTATGTTGTGAAGCAGCCCTAAAATGTTGCGAAAAATATAAGCGGTCAATTTCTTAGATGAACGACCCAGGCGAGAGCTTATTTATCGCTAATATTCATCCAGATTTTCAGGGTAGAGGAAGTTATTATAGGGGAATCTGTCTACATGAATTTCCCTTACGGCGTGATAAACCCGCTTTCGGAAAGTATCCAGGTTTTCCTTATTCAGCGCAGAAATAAAGACGGCATTACCACTCATCTTTCTCATCCAGGTTTTCTTCCAGTCGGCAATTGTAAAATGCTTTGAGGTTCTCACAGTTTCCAGATCATCTTCCTCGATCTCTTCCGCCTGGTACAGGTCGATCTTATTGAAGATCATAATCGTCGATTTTTCAGCACAACCAATTTCACCGAGGATCTGATTTACAGATTCGATATGATCCTCAAAATTGGGATGTGAAATATCAACTACATGCAGCAGGAGGTCGGCTTCACGTACTTCGTCCAGCGTACTTTTAAAACTCTCCACCAATTGGGTGGGCAGCTTTCGGATAAAACCAACCGTATCGCTCAGCAGAAATGGAAGGTTTCCGAGGACTACCTTTCGAACGGTAGTGTCCAGGGTAGCGAACAGTTTATTTTCAGCAAAGACCTCACTCTTGCTAATCACATTCATTAGCGTAGACTTACCAACATTAGTATATCCTACCAATGCTACCCGAACCAGTGCTCCTCTGTTACCGCGCTGGGTCTCCATCTGCTTGTCTATCTTCATCAGTTTTTTCTTCAGCAGGGAAATGCGGTCCCGTACAATTCTACGGTCTGTTTCAATTTCAGTTTCACCCGGGCCTCGCATACCAATACCCCCCCTTTGTCTTTCAAGGTGAGTCCAAAGTCCGGTAAGTCGCGGCAGCAAATATTCATATTGGGCCAACTCTACCTGGGTCCGGGCATAGCTCGTCTGTGCACGTTGTGCAAAAATATCCAGGATCAAACCCGTTCTGTCCAGTATTTTGCAGCGTAATTGTTTCTCAATGTTACGTTGTTGTACCGGACTTAACTCATCATCAAATATTACGGAACCAATTTCATTCTCCTTGACAAATTGCTCTACCTCTTCCAATTTACCACTGCCAATAAAAGTTCGTGCGTTGGGTACATCAACCTTTTGGGTATATCGTTTTACGACCTCTCCACCGGCAGTATAGGTCAGAAACTCCAGTTCATCCAGATATTCCTTTACCTTTTCCTCATCTTGCTGGCGGTTGATTATCCCAATGAGGACTGCTTTCTCGTACGTTGTTGTTTTCTTTTCTAACATTTGGAGCTTTAAATTGCAAATCTAAGCATTAGCTGCCAAGTGATTTTCTTATTTTAGGGCATTAGCCCCTAATGGGATATAAATTATGTTTTTCAAACGCCGCACCCCGACAAATACCTTTACCCTTGGTTTCTACAACCTGGAGAATATTTTTGATACCCAGGATGATCCCAGAACCCTTGATGATGATTTTACGCCCAAAGGCCCCAAAAAGTGGACTAAAAAACGCTATCAGCGTAAACTTCGGAAGCTGGCAGAAACCATCCACAAGGTAGGGAAAATAACGTCTGGCGGGATACCTGCAATTATGGGGGTGGCTGAAGTAGAGAACAGAAAGGTGCTACAGGATCTGATCAATACCAAACCACTGAATCGCTATTCCATAGGTATCGCTCATCACGATTCTCCGGATGAACGCGGAATAGATACAGCTCTACTATATGACCAGAGCTGTTTTGAATTGAGTCATTCTGAAGCGATTCCTCTTTTGGTACACAATGATGAAGGAGTCCGTGATTATACCCGTGATATCCTCTATGTGTCTGGAAAATTAAACGGGGAAGATCTTCATATTTTTGTCAATCACTGGCCTTCACGCCGCCGTGGGGCAGAGGAAACGGAAGCTAGGAGGTTGACTGCTTCAGAAACACTTGCTGGTTTTGTTATGGATATGTATAACAAGATGGACCAGCCGAATATTCTAATTATGGGAGATTTTAATGATGGCCCTGAAGCGAAGAGTATACAACAGTTGAAGAGCAGTCTGGAGCTCTATAACCCCATGGAAAAATTAGCATCCCCTGAACGTGGGAGCGCCAATTACCGCAGGAGTTGGTCCCTTTTCGACCAGATCCTGATCTCCCATAGCTTCTTCAATTACCAGAAAGGGACCCACAGCTTTACGCATGCCAACATTTTTGATGCCCATTTCCTTAAAGAATGGAGAGGGCGTTATCGGGGAAACCCTTTTCGCACCTATGTTGGCAAGAAATACCTTGGTGGGTACAGTGACCATTTTCCTGTATATGTCCAACTAAAATTGAATTCCTGAGGCCATAATGATTAATTATATCCGCGGGATATGGTTAAATCGAATAAATATACTACCCATAGCGGTCTCTTTGTCCATCTCTAATCTTATTCTTATTATTACCACGGAGAATGAATCAGGATTCATAAGGGTGAGACGGATACGGATCTTTTTGTTAATAGGGTTATTGTTCTGGGGCTTTGCTTCCCTGGCCCAGGTGCAATTTGTAGACAGGTATTCCGTACTGTTGCCAGCAGGAGTAAGCTACGGCACCATCGATAATAGCTTTGGGGGTCCCGGAATCTCATTTGCCGATTTTGATAACGATGGCCTGGATGATATCACGATTCCCGCTTCAAATACCCGCGATTTTCAATTCTTTCGAAATACAGGAGGACAGTTCCAATTAGAAAACCTTCCCATATCCAGTGGTGGTAGTCGTGCCAGGCAGGCCATTTGGGTTGACTATGACAACGATGGTGACAACGATTTTTTTGCGGTAGGGGATACTGGCGGACGATGGTTCTACAGAAATGAGGGTAATGGAGTATACACCGACATACTCACAAGCTCCGGACTTGCGCTGCAGTCATGGGAATATTGGGGAATTTCATGGGGAGATTATAACAACGACGGAAATCTTGATGCATTCTTATTGGTGCGGGACACGGAGACCAATCATCACAACCTGCTATACAGAAATGAAGGGGATGGTACATTTACAGACGTTACTGTCGCTGCAGGCCTTACTCTGGAACGAAGACTTACCCTGGCTGCCACTTTTGTAGATTATAATCGTGACGGTTACCAGGATCTTTTCCTGGCCAATGATAAAGAGACAATCGCCAATCAGCTTTTCCTCAACAGGGGAGATGGTACTTTCCAGGACGTTAGTATTGCTTCCAGCATGGACCTGACCATGGATGGGATGTCGGCTACTATTGGAGATTACAACCGGGATGGCTGGACAGACATCTACATTACCAACGGAACATTTACCGATTCCTTTGAGAGCGTTATAGGTAATGCCTTTATGCAGAACAACAAAGACGGCACATATACGAATGTTGCCCTTGAGAATGGAACACGCTTCGACAGTTTTGCCTGGGGATCAGTGTTCCTGGACTCTGAACTTGATGGAGACCTGGACCTGTATGTAAGTAGTTATCTGGATGGCAGTGATGGCAGGCTACCCTCTACGTACTATGAAAACGATGGTAGTGGAAATTATAGCATACCCGCCAATGCGGGGTTTCAAAATGACATCTTAGCCAGCTATGGAAATGCGATTGGGGATATACAGAACGATGGCTTGCCGGATATCGTAGTTGTGAATATCGATGACCAACCTTTAAACCTCTGGGAGAACCAAAGCACAAATACAGGGAACTGGCTTAAGGTAAAACTGGAAGGGACCACCAGTAACCGCATGGGGGTAGGATCCTTTATCAAGGTCAAAGCCGGAGACAATCGCTACTATGAATATACGGCATGTGGTGAAGGGTATATCAGCCAAAACAGCACAACGGAATTTTTTGGGATAGGAGATGCAACTGCAATCGATTATATTCAGGTTAGGTGGTTAAGCGGACAAACAGATCGGATTGATAATATAGCGCCTAATCAGACCATTACCATCGTAGAAGGCTCTTTTCCGGCCGAGCCCATTGATGAAGAAGGAGGCGGGGAGGAAAACAATGAGCCATCTCCTTTTTCTGTAGCCAGGCAGTGGAATGAAGTATTACTGGATGCCATTCGGGAAGACCTTGCCCGGCCTACCGTTCACGCCAGGAATCTTTTTCATAGCTCAGTAGCTATGTTTGATGCCTGGGCCCTTTTTGATGATACCGCAGAAACTGTGTTCCTCGGAAAACAATTTGGTGGGTATCGCTGTGAATTCAATGGAATAGCACCTCCTCAGGATATAGAAGCCGCCCGAAATGAAGTGATGAGCTACGCCCTCTTCCGTCTCTTGAACCAGCGCTTTACCAATTCTCCAGGAGCCAATTATTCCCTTTTCCTCTTCAGCGATTTGTTTTCCCGACTAGGGTATGACCCTAATTTCACAGATTCGGATTATGGAACTGGCTCATACGCAGCACTAGGGAACTACCTGGGAGCACAATTAATCCAGTTTGGCCTTCAGGACGGCGCTAATGAATCTGCAGATTATGCCAATCAGTTCTATACTCCCGTTAATGAGCCGCTCTCCCTGGAAGAGTACCTTGATGATTACGAACTTGCCGATCCCAATCGCTGGCAACCCCTCATTTTTGAATCCTTTGTAGATCAGAGTGGCAATGTGATTGAAGGCGGATCTCCCGAGTTTCTGAGTCCGGAGTGGGGTGCGGTGATCCCATTTGCCCACAAACAAGAGGATTTACAAATTCGGAACAATGGATTCGATAGCTATCTTTATGATGATCCGGGATCACCTCCTGAAATACAGGATGGAGGTGGAGTAACAGATCCCTACAAATGGAATTTTGCCCTCGTAGCAGCCTGGTCTGCACACCTGGATCCCAATGACACTACCCTTATTGATATTTCCCCCGGTGCGATTGGGAATGTCGATATAGCACAGTACCCTCAAAATTTTCAGCAGTACTCTAGCTTCTATAATTTCACAGACGGAGGGGATCCGGGCATGGGGCATACCCTCAATCCGGCTACTGGTCAGCCCTATGAACCACAGTTGGTGAAGCGGGCAGATTATGCCCGTGTACTGGCAGAATTTTGGGCAGACGGACCGGATTCTGAAACGCCTCCGGGACATTGGTTTACCATTTTGAATTACGTTAGTGACCATCCGGAAACGGTAAAACAGATCAATGGGGAAGGACCGGTATTGGATGATTTGGAGTGGGATGTAAAAACCTACCTGGCCCTCGGGGGTGCTATGCATGATGCTGCGGTTAGTGCCTGGGGGGTAAAAGGCTACTACGATTATATCAGGCCCATCTCCGCTATACGCTACATGGCCTCACAGGGGCAGAGTTCAGATCCCGGATTGCCTTCCTACGACCCACACGGAATTCCCCTGGTGGAAGGGCTAATAGAATTGATAGAAGCCGGAGATCCCCTTGAAGGACCCGCTGGAGAGAACATGGGTAAAGTGAAGATTTTTGCCTGGAAAGGACCAGACTATATTAATGATCCTACCCAGGACGTTGCCGGTGTAGATTGGATATTGGGAACCAGATGGTGGCCTTACCAGCGGCCTGATTTTGTAACACCACCTTTTGCCGGTTATGTCTCCGGACACTCCACATTTTCCAGGGCAGCGGCTGAAGTAATGACCTCCCTGACCGGCGATCAGTTCTTCCCGGGGGGGATGGGGATATTTGATATTCAACAAAATAACTTCCTGGTTTTTGAACAGGGTCCCAGTGAAAATCTGACCTTACAATGGGCTACCTACCAGGATGCTTCGGATCAAACCAGCCTGTCGAGGATCTGGGGAGGTATTCATCCGCCTGTTGATGATATTCCCGGCAGGATAATGGGGGATACCATTGGCAAAAGGGCTTATTCCCTTGCGGAGGATTATTTTAACGGCCTGGCCACTTTAAGTGCGGATAACTTTCTGATACAGGGGGTTGGAGAGACCTGTGTGGATCAGGATAATGGGAGGATCAACATATTGGCCAAAGATTATTACGATTATGTAGCTACTCTTTCAAACACCGATTATCAGTTTAACCGGGAATTGGTTATTAATGGCCTTGCCCCCGGGACTTACCCACTTTGTATAAGGGTGGAAGGCTCGCCGGAAACGGAACAATGTTTTGATTTGGTTATACCTGAGCTGGCCCCTCTGGATGTAAATTCTTCTTCGAAAGCTTTGGGGAGCAGTTCAACACTCCGTTTGGAGGTAAGAACAGGAACCCCTCCTTTTTATGTTGAGGTAAATAAACAACTGATTGGCACTTTCGACCAAAACAGCTTCGACGTTTCTGCCCGTGCGGGAGATACCATAAAACTCTACTCCAGCAAGGCCTGTGAAGGAATCTATTCCAAGACCCTCCCAATGAATTCAACGGCAATGTTATATCCCAATCCCGCAGAGGCTGAAGCAGCTGTATTATGGACAGCCGATTCAGAAATGGTTGAGGTGGGCATCTTTAACCTGGGCGGGCAAATGGTTTCGACTTGGACCCTGAAGCCTGTGGGCAATGAAATTCGCTTCCCAACGGATAAGCTTTCGAGTGGTATTTATATCGTGAAAATTAAAGGAAGAGAAACGGTAGAGCTAAAACTTGTCAAAAAGTAGATTCACTCCCAATACAGATTAGCACCTCATTGCAAAATAAGTTCCTGCTCCGGATACAAGGAAAATCACATGCATTCTCCAGCCATGAGTGAACAGTGTTAGAATATCAAAAACAGTATGTTGATCTTCATTCTTTATGTGCCATTCCAAATGATCAAAAGGCCTCCATGAGTGAAATACGAAAAGCAAACCAAAGGCCAGTACCCTTAGCCAATCCAGATAATACAATCTTTTGTTTGTCGTCATGGTACTATCACTGCTTTAATCAACCCTTGTAATATTACACATGAACAGACTCATCTCTGTGAAGAATGGAATATGGGATTTCCATTGCCTCTATTCCATTCCTAAACTCATCTTCGTCTGCATGGTTAAAGCTTTTACTAAAGAAAGCCGGGCAGTTATAGTGACAGGGGATAACCATTTTGGGTCTCATTATTTGTATAGCCTTTAAAGCTTCCGGGATATCCATGGTGTTGTGTACTGCTTTACCTCCAATTGGGATCATTAGTACATCGGGTTGGTCAATGGATTTCCATTCTTCCTTATGCAGCAATGTGTCACCAAGATTCACTAGCGTCTTTCCATCCATTTGAATCTTGAATCCGATGGCGCCCCATCCAATCCGCTCTTCAGGCCCTGGTTTCAGCGTTTTTGAAAAAGGACCGAGTTTTATGGTAAGCGGACCGTGGGTAGTTTTAATTCCGGTAATGGACATCCCGTCAACCTCGATGGTTTCATCCACAGAGAGGGTCTGATACTTTTGGAATTCTGTGGTAAAGACAACTCCCTTGTCCCTGGGACCTAGCAGTAGATGCTTCCCATCAACCTCTTTGACCATCGTCTTGTTACAAATGACAGGAGCATGTGAAACGGCGGCCATTCTATCGGTGTGCCAATAGTGATCAGGATCGCCATGCGTTACGAAAATATGTGTGATATCTTTCCACTCAGTTATAGGGATCAAAGAGCTAAACCGGAAATAATAGAACATTAAACCTCCCGGATCGATGGCTAATTTTTTATCGCCAGATTCTATGAGGAATGCGTTGTAGAGATAGTGTGTAATTTTCATTTGTAGTCAAAAATGAGGTTAGTACTCCGAACTGGTATTCGCCTTCATCTTTTTAATTTCTTTTCCCGCAATCCACTTCACCAGTTTATTTTTCCAAAAGGGGATTTTAACATCGTAGTAATAGTCGTTCTTATCCCGGTAGAATTCGTAATCTGCCCAGCCCTTCAATTTATTCCATTCGGAAATATATTTGAAGATGTTGAAATACACCAGCTGGTTGAAGGAGGGTTTGATCTTCTTTTCGGAACATATTGCATGAATCAGTTTTTCGTATGCAGTTGTTGCAAGAGTTTGATTACGATTGGATTCATTTTCCGTTTTCCGGGCCACCATCAATTCCACCGGGGGGACAAAATGGAATCCATGCTGAGTGAAGTTTTCGGTAAGATATTTAGTGGTCAGATCTGCTCCAAATCCCGCACAGGTGGCCAGTGCCATGGCATATTTGCCAAAGAATATCGGTCTGTGAGCCATAAAGCTGGTCCTTTCAACAAATTTCTTCATCAATGCACTGATGGTCCTGGCATAAGTGGGAGACGCAAATATGGTCCCATCAGCATCTTTCATTGCTTCAATTATCAGATCACGATCATCTTTATGGGGACAAGTATCTTCCCCATTATTGATACACGAATAACAACCAGAACAGTCCTGTAGATCCAGCTCGGTGAGCATAAGGATCTTGAAATCTATTTCAGGATTGCTTTGCTCAAGCATCTTTAGGATATTGTATGTGTTCCCTCTATGCGGGCTTCCGCAGATGGCTACAATTTTTATTCTTTTATCCATCTTTAGTGTATTATCATTAGGAAAAGGCGATCACACCACGGGTACTTCAGGTTGCCTGTCTTGTCTAACCCACAGGTCCAAATACTATTGCTTCTTCACCAATTTCCATATTTTCACAGGTTTTAGAGAAGCTACTGTCATCCTTCTTTATTTCGAACCTCAATTGCTCATCCTCCCCATTCGAGGCCAAGGGAAGCCATCGATACGGCAGATCCAACTCGGATACTTTCAGGTCTTTAAGATTGAGGATGGCGTATTGCCCTTTTTCATTCTTAAACCCATCCGGCTTTTCAAAAGTCAATTCAAGGATATTTTCATCAACTTTTTTGGATGATTTGAGCTTTACAATGCGATCATCACGGTATTTTTCTGTGTCCGTATCTGACCAGATCTTGTCTTTGTTCATTTGTAAGGCCGCCAGGAATCCGCCAGTTACGCTACCTTCAAAACCACCCCCAGGAAATGCCCAGGCCGATGCAAAATACAGATTGGGTATAAGGAAGTTGTTTCTGAATCGCTTAGATGCTGTTAATTCCAGGGTTTGCGCAAAACCATATACTGCTCCACTTGGATTAGCGGTAAATCGCTTGATGGTCTTAGGGGTGGAGACTTCATAATACTCAATGCTTTCTCGAATTCCCGGGAACTTCTCTTCCAATCGACGTATTAAGATCTGGGCCACTTCTTCTTTTTTGGCTTTATATTCTTCATCGCTGAGGTTTTCCCAATATTTTAGATGGTCAACAGTACAGATAACACCGGCAGCTTTATCGGCTGGTGCCAGTCCGGCATCGACCTTTTCATAATCTACAAAAATGAAACTGCGTTTGTTCCAATCACCTAGTTGGTTGGGATGCACATCCTTTAACGTCTTAACGTCCTCTCCCTGAATGAAGTTTGAATAATACTTAACACCGAACTGATCTACTTTCTGGTTGAAGCCAAAATACATACACAACAGGGAGGTAGAAGCAGGGTATGAATCTATCATTTGCTCAAGTGTACTTCCATAAGGTTCATCTAGCAATGCGGGCACCGTGGGGATGGCCGCATTAGCTATTACATTGTCACAGCTAATGGTGACAGGCTCTTCTTTATGAAAGGCATCTCGGAAAGTAACTCCTGTTGCCCTGCCATTTTCGATATTAATTCTCTCAACCTTTTTACCTAATAACACCGTACCTCCATGCTTTTCAATAAAGTCCGCCAGGTGATCGGATAATTTTTGAGAACCTCCTTTTATAAAATGACCTCCGCTTTCAATGAAGCCCGCGAAAGGCAATCCGAAATAGAACATGGACAAGGTGTATGGATCATCGCCCCAGTAGGCAACATGCGCTGTAAGGTCTAGTTTTAGGGCCTCAGTTTTGATGTGTTTATCCAGCCATGAACCAACTGTATGTTTTGTTGCTGTTACAAGGTTTGGATAGAGCAAAGGGAATAGCGGATAGATCAGCTTGCGTTTTAAAGGAGATCGCGGTAAGTTCATTGCTTCATGCCGGATTCCGGCCAGCAACTTCATGAACTTTTTTATAGCTTTTTCCTCTTCGGGGTATTTATCTACAAGCGCTTTAGTTGCCTGTTCATAACCGTGGGGGAATACAAAATCTTCCTTATCAGAGAGTACGCCATAAAACTCGGGTACTTTTAGAAATTCAACGTTCTTATCAACTTCAAGCATCTTGAAGATATTCCTCATGGTACCGCCCTCTGCCAGTCCACTCATTTCATGAAGCCCGACCTCGATAATAAAATCGCCTCGTTTAAAGGTGGTGGCACAACCTCCTGGTTTATGATGTTGCTCAAGTAACAGTACTTTTTTCCCAAATTTGGATAGGGTAGCCCCTGCGGTTAAGCCCGCCAGACCACCACCCACGATGATGGTATTGTATTTCATAATTAAAATGATTTATCCGTTTGATAATAAGGAAACTAACCTTCGAAATTATCAAACAAGTACCTGTTAAGAAATGACAATGGTCATCTTGTCTGCCTTATTTTGGAAAGTGGAAAGCAGGCCCGGGAAAGGAAGCTAGAGCAATGTTTAAGATATCTAAATAAGAACGATTTTGTTTTCCTTCAATAGGGGGTCATTACGCAATTGTTCACAGAAATCGCTTAGTTTACTGAAGGTGTGATCACAAATTTGCGAAAGTCAATTGGGCCATGATCTCCCTGAATCATTATAGGGCCGGGCTCACCTTCTTTGCTATCAAGAGACCCCCCTGTAATGCCGGGGATTGGACGGTTGGAAACAACCTCAATTCCATTGTGTACAATCGTAACATGTCTTCCAACTAAGGTAATTTCATAGGTTTGCCATTCTCCGGGCTTTTTTGAGGCATTAACTGCTGGCGGAATATATCCGTAAACGCCACCGATACTTACATGATCGGCCCTTCCCTTGGAATCTTCAATCTGAATTTCATAACGACCGCGAAGGTAGATTCCGCTGTTACTTCCTTCGGGATACCTGAATTCTATACTGAGTTTGAAATCATCAAATTTTTGATTGGTAATCAGGTTGCCTCCTTTTTCCGGGTTCACCAGCATACCGTCAACCATTTTGAATTTGTTATTCTGCGGAATAATCCAACGCTCCATATTGTCGGTGAGTAGATTGATCGGATTACCCCAGACCGGTGGTTCAGTTCTTTTTAAACTGGGTGCACGAACACCAGTAAATTTAAGTTTATTCCCATCGAGCATCTTATATCCGGAAAGCTTGTTGTCTTTCAGACTGAATTCAAAATAAATGTCATCTATATCCATCCACTGGGGAGGAATGGTGAAATGGTATTTGTCTTTCTTGGCATCGTAATGTACTTCGGCAATGGGCCTCGCACTTCCCTCGTAGCCTACATAATAGCCAACAAGCGTAGAAAAACCGGATAATTTAACCTCCAGCCATCCGGGGAATCCATCAGATGCCATGAGTCCATGCCTGAACATGCCGAGATTCTCTAATTGATCTTTCTCCATGAGAATAGTTAGATCCCATTTTCCAATCAGATCAGAATCACTTTCAACACGTTGCGCATACAAAGCAGAAGAACCAGCTATTGCAAAAACGGTTAGCAATAAAATAATTTTTACATTTTTCATAATGGTATGTTGTAGATATAAAGACTTATGAGCTTGTTAAGATACGAATCTAATTAAAAATGAAATCAGAAAATTGATAGGTATATACGTATTGTTTTAGTGCATTACTTAGTAGAAATCAGCAAACCCCAATGCGTCACAATATCCTTTATTGGGAAAGCAATTTTCGAACCTGGAATTTTCTACATAGCGATTTAATACATTCACGATCTGTTTTGGAGCCGTACCCCCAATACTATCTTTCAAATCCCTGATCTTGCTGAATGTGCTTCTATCTCCTTCGGCATAACGGACAAAAGCATCATAGCCCTCAGGTTTATTAAAGTTCATAGGTCCGCGGGTATTATCCATTTTCTTGTAGGGCCAGAAGGTCCAGTGGATCTCATTTTTATCCAGGAGTTCCCTGAAGTCTTTAACCCAGGCATCTTCATTTTCACCGCTTTCTCCCATTAATATGGGCACATTGTATTTTTCCCTGAAATCAATATACTCCTGGATTTCTTTTTGTTCGGGAGGCATCCAGTACTTGTGAAATGTATAGACCAGTTTATCGTCAAAGGGTTCTGAGAACACCGAAAAATCAGTCTCCCAGACCGCACCGCCTAAAAAGACAATGTGGTTTTGATCCACCTCTCTTATGGCCATGGTAATCCTTTTGTAAAGGGGTTCCAGGTTATGTTTCAGGGAATCGGCTTCAAAATAATGAGGGATGGGTTCATTTAGTAGATTGTAACCGATAACAGTGGTATTGTCTGCGTACCTTTCGGCAATCTCCTGCCAGATCTCAGTGACCTTTTGTTTCATGCCTTCATCTACCATTAACCAGGGATAACCATCACTGTTATCTATATTGTCACCGGTTTGTCCGCCGGGAGCGCCATGCATATCAAACAGGACATACATGTTGTATTGCTCACACCACTTCACAGCCTTGTCGAAATACTGGTAACCATGTATGTCCCTGCCCAGAAAATCATCATTGGTTAAAAGGCGGTAATCAAATGGCAGTCGAATAATATTCGCGCCCGCTTCTGACAACCATTTAATGTCAGCTTCGGTTATGTGATTCTCAAGGAAGGCGTCCCAAAAAGCGGTAGTGGCACTATTGCCTATTAATTCACGGATAGCCTGGTCTATTTTACGCGGGGAATTGCAGTTGCGCAGCTTAAACATATAACCCTCTGGTAACAGCCAGTTCCCCAGATTTACACCTTTTAAATGCAGGAGCTCACCTTGTGGGGAGTAAATGTCTTTGCCGTCAACGTAAACGAATTTATTTTCTTCTTTTTGGCAAGATATAGGTATGCATATCAATAAAAGGTAGATCCAAATTTTTGATTTCATGTTTATTGATTTTTATTAGGCAAAGAATAAGTTACAGCTTTTTTATGGAGCAAAGGTTACAGCATTGATTAAGAGCATCCACTACAACATTCATAGGCCAGCATCCGGGGTTTATACATAAATAATTTGGTCTTCACTCAATAACGCCTCATTTCGCAATCGTAAAACAACCTGGGCCACAGTAATCACATCCTGTTCGCAGTATTTGATGATGCGGTCAAGATCCTTGTCCTCATAATACACCTTTCGCACCATACTTCCATCAATGTCTTCCTTGGGAGAAGGAATGCCTAAAACATGCGCCATGAGTTTCAGGGAGGTGTAATGCTTAAAATCGCCAAATTTCCACATATTTGTTTTTTAATATTTAAATAGAATATTCTTTTTCTGGACTTGGATACATCATGGCAAATCCACCTGAATCTTTCCATAGAATTTGGACTGTATGGTTCACAATTGTTAAATCCAAAAATAAATTGAAGTACTTATCATACCCTTTTTTAAACTTAAATTCTATTCCAACACCTTTAATATATTTCAAAATAAGAGCTCTCCTAACTCCAAAGTCATCACTTCTTTTTTTGTTCATTAAGTCCTTTTTCATTGCTTGAAACCAATCATCTATATCAGCCTCATTTTCATAGAAGCTCAGTTCATGTTCCACTGTACTTAATTTTTGAGCATACTCAAGCTGTTTCTTTTCATATGTGTTTTTAATCCAATAATTTTTGTCATGTTTGGTAACCTCTCCACCTAAATATTCATCCAGCAGCTTATTTTTTTTCTTATCCAGGAGATCTAATTTTCTATTTAATGATTTGCTCTCCTCCTCAAGTTTATTTTTATGGTTCCCAGATGCTGATTTTCTATTCTGGTATTCCTTAATTACCAAGTCATTTTTCTCCAGAATTTTAAATAAAGATCTCCAAACTATATTTTCCAATTTTGGAATTGAAATCAATGTTTCCTTATGTTCATTGCACTTGTAATACCAATAAACTTTACCTCCTTTAGTTCCTCCTCCTCCTCTTACCCATAAATTCTGATTGCATAATGAACACTTAACTAACCCTTTCAACAAGTATTCATTTTTAGTATGTGCCTTTCTCATGCTCTTGACCCTTTTGATTTTCTCTTGAACCTGATCAAACACATCATTTTCAATAATCCTTCCAAGATTAAATTCAAAAACCTCTCCATGTTTATCCTCAATTCTTTGAATCCCTTTATATTTCTCATCCTTTAAGATTCTTCCAATTGAAGCAGAAGAGGGGAGTAGTTTGGGGTACTTGTTGATTAGTTTTCTATATACTTCACCATAACTGGATATTTCAGGATTTAAAAATGTCTTAAAAATGTCTTTTACTACTAGTGCTTGGGATTCATCTACTTCAGCCCCACCATTTTCTGTTTTCCTCCATCCTAAACCTGTTTTAATTATCCCTAATCCATTTCTCCATTTAGCTGCCCTATTCTCTCTCATTAATTTTCCCATCTTGGCTCTATAGTAATCAGCTACATTGGAAAGCATACCAAACTCAAACCTGTCTCTATCAATAATATCCTTTTCAGCACCATTTATAAAGAGTCTACACTTGGTATCCTCTACCATACTCATAAGAAACACTTTCAAAGAATCATCTCTAATCAGCCTATCTGTATCTACAACCCAAATTGCATTTAAAGCACCTGTAGATAACTTTTTATAAAGCCTTAAAAACTCTGGCCTATCTAAAAATGGAGTTCCTCCAGAAACCTGTTCACTAAATATTTCATAATCATAATCATTCTTTGAGCACCATTGAATACCCCATTGCTCTTGTGTAGCCAATGAATTACCACTCTTAACTTGTTCCTCAGTAGAAACCCTACAGTAAATACCTACCCTTAACATATTTTAAATATTAAAACTTAAATATAGGAGTATTTATGTGTTATACCTTATTAGAAAGTGTCTGCAAGTAGTTCATTATTAAAATGATCATAGCTACTATAAAAATATTTAAACCCCTTAGAAACTAGTATTTGTAAAGTCTTAATCAGATCAGATAAAAAAGGGCCTAGATTTCTCCAAGCCCTAATTATGAATTTTCTATCCAGCCTCAATCAACATATCAATTGGTCATTTAAATAATCATCTACAACCTCTTTTTTGAACCTTACTATCCTTCCAATTTTGAAATAAGGTAATCCTGACTTCATCAAGGAATCAATTTTTCCAATACTAACTCCAAGATAATTGGACAATTCTTTTTTATTAATTATGTCACTATTCATATTTCTACACTTTTAATTTTTATTCCAGGCTTCCTTATAAATCAACAAATCTATTTTTCCCCAAAAGATCAATCCATTTTATAATACCCTTAATACTCTCTGAATCCCTTTTATTATTAATAATACCTTTTTTCAAACCCCATTGAATCCACTTGCTAATTTCTCCAAGAGTATAAACTTTTTGAAATTCTCTTTTTTGAACTCTTTCCCTAATTGTATTGGTCTGCTTTTTTATACAATCATCCATATGGCCATTTATTTATATATAAATAGGTATAGGAGCAATAAACCTTATGATTATTTCAAGGAAATTACTTTATTCAAGAACACCACCCATAGCTTTTGAATATAGGTGTTAACACTCAAAAGAATTATTAATACACTTTATATAGCAGAAAAATCTTTAAGGGAGAGGAACATCACTCAAAGCCAATATCAGTGCAATACATATTCTCTAGGGAAATAAACCAATGGTTTTTATTTTCACTTTAAAATCAGATTCAGCTTATATAAGGTCTCATCATATTGTACAAACTACCATCATACCAAAGCTTACCTTCCTTGGATGGAATCCCATCTTTATTAAGTCTATTGGAAATCTTCCTCCAACTATAACCTCTACTTCTTAGATTTTTTACCCTCTTGATCACTTTCAATTCAGTTTTATTTTTCACCAAGTATCCATTTTCATTGTTCCATCCATATTTCAATCTACCATAAACTTCTCCCTTAGCCTTTTTATGTCTTTTTACATCCCTTATTCTTTCCCTTATAATTTCAGCCTCAAACTCATTGATACTGCCAAGTATATTCATAATTAACCCTCCAATATTGTCATCATTAGTTAGACCTTCCTTAATACAATAGAATTGTATGTTATTACATTTTAAAAATTCCATAAATGCAACAACATCTTTAAGCTTTCTTCCTAACCTGCTTAAACTCCAAACAACTACACAATCAATTTTATTTGACTTTATATAATTAATCATATCTCTATATCCATCCCTTTTGTCAAGGGTCATACCACTCTTTCCCTTATCCTCATAAATTTCAACTAACTCCATTTCATTCAGATTACAATAGCTCTTAATTTTTGATTTTTGAAGCCTCAAGGAGCTACCTTTATCAGATTGCATTTTTGTTGAAACCCTAATATATCCTAGTACTTTCATATGCTTTTTATATTAATACTCTAATGTTAATATAAAATTATGAACAAAAGATCATATCTCAAACTTCTATATATTTGATATACAGAGTTTTAAGATAAATTATGCTGAAAATATATGTGGAGTTTAAGGAGCTATTATCCTTGTGTTGGTTTGAAGAATTCCAAGTATAAATGCCCTAAAATCATCTTCATTGAGATCATTACATCCTGTAATTCCTCTGATCTCCTCCCAATTATAGGTGTTATACCTCATTGAAAACCTCCTGAACCATTTTACTATAGTAGTTCCAGCTCTAACTGAAGATGAGGAGCTATTTTCAGAATTGTCTGAATTCTTTACTTGTAATAAGACTCCTCCAATGGAGCAGAAATCAACCTTATTTAATGTTTCACCCCATGCACAATAAAACCCATGTGGATGGAGCTTAAATGCTAAATATTCCTCTAGTAGTTCCCCAACTAGATTTTCTATTGTCATGAATATGGAATGATCACTCTCAGCTTTATCAGCCTCAGCTGCTATCACCCCTCTAAAATGTTGATATATATATTTTACAACTTGATCAGGATGAGTTGCTGAACTAGTTCCAACTTTTTGAGAAGGCCTATTAGCATATCCATTTTCATATCTGCTATCCCATCTAGCAATATATTGAACAAAGGGTACTGTACTAATATTTCTAAGCCTTAATTTGGGGAAAAGGGAATTGTCATCAAAAATAGCTCTTAAAAGAACTTCCTTTTCAGGAGTTAAGTGCAGATGTAATTGAGCATATATATTTCTGACATCATCAAAAGTCACCCTATCAAGTGAAGTGTCTGAAAATCTTATCATCCCTTCTTTTAGAAGGAAAGGTACTACAATTTAAAATAATGTGGTTTGCTCAAATTGTTTATGAAGATTCAAGATGAAATCATCATAGGAGGTATTCTTATATCTTGAAAATTTAAAATCAGCATACTCCTCATTATGATACCCTTCACTATGCAGATTAATAATATTTCCAATTGCTCTACCAACACCTACAGGCACAGCATTTCCTATTTGCTTATAAATTGATGTTGAATTACCAGCAAATTCCCAATTGTCTGGAAATTGTTGAATTCTTGCATACTCCTTAATTGATAATGGTCTATCCTCAATTGGATGGCCTAATAGTGTTGCTGGCATAGTTGGTGAAGTAACAAGAGTTGGTGATGGCTTATCCCAATCCAACCTTCTATAAAAACCTGTTTTTCCACCACCAAGATGAAATGAATTTCCCATAGCCTCCTCTTGAATACTTTCAGGTAAATTCCTCCAATTTTGGCCTGGATTTAATAACCTTAAATATTCAATAGTTCTAGCTCCAAATGTGGCATGTATGTCCTCATTATTATCAAGATCTCTAAAAGCATCCCTTAATGTTTGTATTGGTTCAAAACCAGCAGCATCCTCTTTATGTGTTGGAATTAAATAAGGAACCTTATGTTGATCAGTGGTACCTATAATAATTACTCTCTCCCTTGATTGAGGTGTTCCAAAATATTTTGAATTATACAGATTAAAGTTTATTTGATACCCAGCATGTTCAAGTCTTCTAATGGCATAATACAATGCAGAACCTGGCTTGGAATAAAGTCTTTCATCAATATCATATTGCAAAAATTCATCTATACTAAGTTGAAATTTTGTTGATAAAAGTCCTCTTACATTTTCTAAAATGAAGTACCTAGGGTTGACATACTCAATTACTTCCAAATATTTCAGGAAAACATTTCCCCTATCATCATTAAAACCCTTCCTTTTTCCAGCAGTACTAAATGCCTGACAAGGAGGGCCACCAGCTATAACCTGTACTTCATCATTTTCAAGGATGTTATCCAGCTCCCTTTCTGTTATTTGATTTATATCATCATGGATGTCTATATCACCCCTATTGAGCTCAATGGTTCTTCTGGCATCCTTGTCAATTTCACAAGCTAATAAAGTGGTGAAATTGGCCTGTTCTAGGCCTATATCTAATCCCATTGCACCAGAAAAAAAGCTCAATAAATTCATAAAAAATAGTGTGTGTAAAATTAAAGCTGTAAATATAGCAACTTAATAAGTATTAAATTTTTAAGTAATCCATACATGAAATTTTGGATTGACCTCCAACACATTAATCAGAGAAAAAATCCCAAATATTTTTTTCAGTTTTATATAGATGCTTTGTTATATAAAATGAATAATCCTGTTTTGGATCATACCTCTTGATATCAGAAATCCCATTCCTTTTCCAGTAATTTATTAGATGATACTGAAATTTGGAATCAGAAATGGATGTCTTTACCAGAAGATGATTATGCAATCCTGAATAAGTGGAACTATACTCACTGGTATAAAAACCATCCAAACCATCATCCATATGGCTCAGATATTTATATAAACCTGATATTTTGCTTTTGATAATTTTATTTGAATTAACTGGATCCCTATAGCTCAGTCCCACACAGTAGTCCCAATCTGAACCATATTTTGAATTTGAATAATTTTTGAACCATCTCCCAATTTCCTCTCTGAGGCATTTATTATTTTTTTCCATTCTGTTTCTGTTTTAACAATACCAGATTTAAAGATGTCCTTTGGAGCAGTCTCTAGCTTAGGCATCTATTAATATTTATTAAGGCTTATTGACATTAATAAATACCTGGAACCATCTAAAACAGAGGAAATATCACTGTTAAATATTGTTAAATTTTTACCTGATGAAATATTGTTGACTGAATATTAAAAATTATATATTCAGAGTTCCATGGTATCCAGGTGAGGTACTTCCCAGGGTTTTTTACCAAATAAATTAAGCTTGGCGGGCAATGAAATTCCGTTGATAATCATCCGCCGGGCGATATAAGGAAAGTCAAACTCCTTGCCGTTATGGGCACACAGCAGGTATTTTGCAGCATAAAAGTGGGTATCCAGTAGCTCTTTGAAAGCGGTTAAGAGTTCACTTTCTTCACCTGAAAAACTGGTCACCCGGAAATGCCTTTGGTTTCCTTTGAAATAAAAATAGCCTATAGAAATACAAATAATTCGTCCAAATTCTGCCCATATTCCGGCATTATCATAATAATCTTCCGCGCTGATCTCCTCCTTTCTTTTATAGGCAGTTTTGTCCGCCCAAAGGGTTTTCTTTTCATCATCCAGCGCCTTGAAGTTTTCATATTCGGGAACGGTTTCGATATCCAGAAATACGAGCTGGTCCAGTTTTAACTTATTAAGCATACAGTCTAGTTCATCTAAGTCTTATTCATTCTTTTCAAGATACAATAAATACAAACTCCATATTAAAATTCATTAGTTCACTGAATATTCCCAGCAAAATAGAAAACAAAAAATACTAAACAGTATATTACTTAGCCATATCCATCAACATGGGCAACGCAGTTAGGCTATATGGGCTTTTTTTGTACATTTAGAAAAAAGTTGCATGTTGAAATTAAGGCTATTCAAGCTGTTCCTGCTCGTTCTTTTGGTTACAGGTTGTTCCAATGATGATGATTCTCTTTCCGAAAGAGAACAGGATTCCTTTCCTGAATTACAACTATTGGGGGAGGATGGGGACAATATATATTTATATTCCGGATCAGGAACTGATGAAGAGGGAAGTATCCTTAATCTTTCTCAGTTAAGTGGTGTAAACAGGCAGTATATAACCCTCAGACAGACCGGTGACCTGGTTTCATTCTTCAGCTTTGCTTCCGATAATTTTTCCGTGGTTATTCATAATGTCGCCGATAATACAGCCTTATCATATCCCAATTTTTATACCGTGGCCGATGAAAGGGCTATTACCTGGGGGAGCAATTCTGAGTATCAGATTTTTCTCGGATTTTATAGCCCCCGAGGGACACGTAATTACAATGTAAGGATACAGGAAGCTGATTCTGGAGACCTTACAGATATTCAAATTGAGGATAACACTACACAGGTATTTCAGCCCTTGTATTCGAATGGTCGTCTGGTACTTCCTTTTCGTGATAGTCAGGAAAACTATAAAATTGCTATTGTAGATACAGATACTGCCGTGGTATTGCAAATCCTGGATTTTGGAAGCTCGGTTACCAGTGTTTTCCTAAACAGTATGGATGAACTGGTAGTGCTTAGCAGTTTGGACCAGTTGAATTACCAGTATAATTTCTATGATCTTGAAAATGCCTCCATTACCGATGAGGGAAGTTTTGAATTGAATAAATTCTTTTCACCGGGGCCTCTGGATGCCAATATCTCCGATAACAAATTGTATTACCTTAATTTTTTTGCCCAGCCCTACCCGGTAACATCAGGGCCTGCCGTTTTTGATTTGGGGGTACAGGAAGATAGGGTTATTGATATTCTTAGAATAAAACAGGAAATTGAAACAGAGATTGGGGATGCCATCCTCCTGACAGATATCCATTTCCTTGAAAATGCGAACCTTTTTGCTATTGGTTATGCCGAATCGAGTAGCCTGGCAGATTGGAAAGGAGGAGTAGTTCTAATACGTCCAAATGGAGAGAAAGTGTACCGAATTGACCTGCCTTTTATACCCACTTATGTGGTCAGGGAATAAAAACACCGTTTCCGACTCCTGAGTTTGAAATGGCGATTTAAAATCACTGATATAAAGGGGTTAACATAGATTTCAGGTTAACATTGTCCGTCTAAATGAATACTTTTTTCAATCAGGGACACATTTTACAAAGCTAACAAACTAACTGGTCTGTAAAAATCAGAACAACAATTGCTGATAACTGCCTTGCTCATGGTCTAACAACCATTTCTTACGGTGCAGACCACCGGCGTAACCGGTTAATGAACCGTCACTTCCCACCACGCGATGGCAGGGGATAACTACCCATAAAGGATTCTTTCCGTTGGCTGCGGCAACAGCCCTGATAGCATTTGGATCTCCTAATTTGCGTGAAAGGTCCAGATACGAAATGGTCCTTCCATAGGGAAGGGAAGCGAGAAGCGCCCATACCTTTTGTTGAAATGTAGTGCCTTCGGGGTTTAGTTTTAGGTCAAAATGCTGTCGCTCGCCTGCGAAATACTCCCTGAGCTGATAGACAGCATCTTCAAGAATTTCAGGTACAAGGTCTGTACTCGTAGGAGCTTCATCCAGGACGTTGACGAATTTTAGTCCAAGTTCATCTCCTTCTATTTGCGCCCATCCAAGTGGAGTTTCCAGAAATGCAGTTTCCATGGGCTTTATTCAATGATACCGGATCTTTTGGCCCGTATTTCCCATTTTCTTCGCGCTAATTGCTGCAAGTCTTCTACATTATCACTTTCATCCATAATTTCGAGGCCTAGAAGGGTTTCGATTACGTCTTCCATGGTAACCAGTCCGCTTACAGAGCCGTATTCATCTACCACAAGGGCTATATGCTCCCTTTTGGCGATAAACGTTTCGAAAAGTTGCGGGATTGAAGTATCCCGTTTGGTAATAAGAATGTCGCGTCGGATCGTTGATAGGGGGACTTCCCCGTTTTCTTCAATGATTTCCTCCAAAACATTGTCTTTTAGCACGTATCCGGTAATTACGTCTTCTTTATCTCCGTGCACCGGGATACGCGAGAATCGCAGTTTAGGATTTTCCTTGAAGAATTCCTTGACGCTCATGGTTTCCGGTGCTATTTTCATAACCGTTCGAGGAGTCATAACATCTTTTACAAAAACTTCGTCAAATCTGAGGAGGTTTTTAATCACCTTGGATTCTGACTCCTGAAATACCCCTTCTTCATGAGCTATATCTGCCATTGCAGTAAATTCCTCACGACTCAAGACGCTTCCATGGACTGCCTTTTTTCCTATTAATCGGGTAAAAAGCTGCAATACCCATAAAAGTCCGGTCCATTTAAGCACCCAGACCATCGCATTTAGGGCCTTAGTGGTAAAATTGGCCAGTTGTTGCCAGTAAGTAGCACCAATGGTTTTGGGGATTATCTCAGAAGCAATGAGGATAAGAAGGGTCATTATTGTAGAAACTATTCCTACCATAAGGTCCTCAGTAAAGGAAATACCTAAAAAAGTATACTCCTGGCTACCGTATAGCTCGGTATAGGTCACTTTGGCCTGCACCCCAACCAAAATAGCTCCTACTGTGTGGGCAATAGTATTTAGTGTAAGAATAGCAATTAGCGGTTTGTCTACATCTTTTTTCAGGGCTTCCAGGCCAGCGGCGTAGGCTTTACCCTCTTTCTTCTTGACATTTATATAGGTAGGGGTAATGCTCAGTAATACGGCTTCCAGAATGGAGCACAGGAATGAGAAAAATATGGAGAGAAAAGCGTAGAACAGCAGGAGTCCCATAGATGCCGGTTATATTACAAAGTAACAAAAAAGTATTTAGGCATAACCGTGACCGTTTAAGAATTATTTACACCTTACCTTAATGCATAAGCTGACGGGATAGCTGAAGAACTAAAATATACCAATTATTATATTAGGTGGTTAAGTCGATTTACCCACAAAAAGGCAGGCTGTTTTCGCTTGCTAGGTATAGATTGCAGTACGACTTAAAAGCGAATAAGAAGTACTTAACTAACAGAAAATCAATTAAATATAAAATACCAAACAGTATAACATGATCTATTGTCCATTGCCCAATTAGAACATATTAGTTGGTTAGCCTGGGATTAGCTCATAAGTTTTACCGCCTCCTTGGCAAAATAGCTGGCGATGATACTGGCTCCAGCACGTTTCATAGAAATAAGTTGTTCCATCATTACAGCATCATGATCTAACCACCCTTTTTCGGCTGCGGCTTTTAACATGGCATATTCTCCGGATACCTGATATACGGCAACCGGGATGTCTACTACTTCACGGATATCCCGTACAATATCCAGGTAAGACAGTCCTGGTTTAACCATAACAATATCTGCCCCCTCTTCAACATCCATTTCAGCTTCCCGGATGGCTTCAAGCCTGTTGGCAGAATCCATCTGATAGGTTTGCTTATCCTTAGGAACATTGGGAAGGTCTACCGGTGCAGAATCGAGTGCGTCTCTGAAAGGGCCATAAAACCCGCTGGCATATTTGGCACAATAACTCATAATACCGGTATCAGTTAATTCTTCATCCTCCAAAGCTTCCCGGATAATCTGTATACGTCCATCCATCATATCGCTGGGAGCAACAAAGTCGGCTCCTGCCTGGGCGTGTGATATACTCATTTCTGCAAGCAATTCAGAAGTTTCATCGTTGAGGATCACCCCATTGGCAACAATTCCGTCATGTCCGTAGGTAGAATAGGGATCCAGGGCTACGTCTGTCATTACCAGCATATCTGGGCATGCATTCTTTACGGCCTTGATGGCACGCTGCATGAGACCGTGTTCATTCAGGGCTTCCTTACCCTGATTGTCTTTTAGCTCCTCCGGGATCTTTACAAAAAGAAGTACCGCACAAAGTCCTAAACTCCAAAGTTCCTTGACTTCTTTTTCGAGGTTATCCAGGCTCAGGCGATAATAATTAGGCATGGACGAGATTTCTTCTTTAACACCATGGCCTTCTACAACGAAAAGCGGAACCAGGAAATCGCTTGGGGTTAGAATGGTTTCCCGAACCAAATGTCTGATGGCTTCATTTGTCCTTAAACGGCGGTTTCTTTTTAATGGATACATGGATTGTGGTATTACGGTTAATCATAAGTGAATTTGTCCCTCAAAATAGGGAACTGCATGTCCGGATATCCTTACCCGTGAACCCCTTAGTTCACAGCTGAGATTTCCTCCCCTTTTGGAGAGCTGACGTGCGCTCAGGATGTTCTTATTCAATACTGCCGACCAGTAAGGAGTCAGGGTAGTGTGCGCCGAACCGGTTACCGGGTCCTCACTTACGCCGGATTGGGGTGCAAAAAACCGGGATACAAAATCGACCTCCTTTCCCGGAGCAGAAACAATTACGCCCCTTGCATCCACCTTATTTAAAAGAGAAAAATTTGGTTCTATATCCCGAATTTGCTGCTCCTCTGCATATATAAGCAAATAATCGGTCTTACCTTTTAGCGTCTTTTCGGGGACAATGCCCAAGGCCTCATTGAGCTGTGCAACAGGGGCTATTTCTTTCAGCGTATCAACAGGAAAATCGAGGGTTAGCAGATCATCTTTCCCTTTCTCTACGGAAAGCAGACCGCTTCGTTCCGAGGAAAAGGTAATAACTGTTCCCGGAAAGTCATAATAATTAAAAAGCACAAAAGCCGTTGCCAGGGTAGCATGGCCACAGAGAGCTACTTCCACTTCAGGGGTGAACCAGCGTATATGATAGCCCTCTGATTCCAAAACTGTGAAGGCAGTCTCGGCCAGATTGTTTTCCATGGCAATAGACTGCATGGTTTCTTCAGGGAGCCATTGGTCCAGAACACAAACGGCAGCCGGGTTTCCGGTAAAAACGCGATCAGCAAAGGCGTCCACCTGGTATATCTTGAGCATTTTCATAGGCGTTCAGTCAATACCAAATTTACGATTAAATCGGTTAGCAGTTCGCACCCATCCTTCAGGGGCGTCAAATCGATATCCCACATAGATTTCAAAAAAGTGAATGCTATCATCTAGCCGGATGTTTTCCTTGTCCCATTGCTCCAGAAGATTGTATCTAAAGTTGACTCCCGCAAAGATTCTTTCCGAGTTATATCCCAAGGCTCCCAGAAAGCGGGTATTCAACACAAATGACCCGTATTGGGACTCTTTGCTGTCTACATAACGTATCCCAGCGCCGGTAGTGTTCCCCAACCCCAGGATAAGATGTCCGCCAAGCACCCAATTGTAATAATATCCCGGACCTACAGCAATGTCCCAGGAGTTCTCCAGGCGTTCTTCCCCACCATCTCTAAGTGAATAACGGGTATAATAGAACTGGGCACTGGGTATAAAACTCCCGGCACTCTTTTTTTGCCATTCATTCTGAAATCCCACTGCACGAAACGAGAAGTTCCTATTGAAAATATAAGATGTGCGCCCACCTAGCTTTAATGTTGAAAAATCTGGTAAGTAGCCCTTTACCCCATCGATTTCTGTATAAAAACCATCTTGTTTATAAAGATTGATAGTTTGCATCCATTGTCCGAGGAACATCCTGAAGTTCAGATTAAAAATCTTTGGATCTGCTTCACGGTCCTCCTTGTTCAGGAATCCGGGGGAGAAACCATAGTCAATTTCCAGAGATCGGAATAAAACGGACATGCCAAAATAGTTTGATGTGCCCGGGTTGAGACGAAGGGAAGTGCTGGTCTCGCGGTCCGTAACAATAAAGCTGTTTCCAGTATTAATCATTCCTGCTCGCAGGGTGATTTTTTCCGGAAACCTGCGGATGTATGCGTCCAAAGCGACGGTACTGTCCAATTCCTGTTGGGCAGAGGCCGCTATGCCAACTAGTAGTACCCAAATAAGGATTTGTTTTCTCAGGCCCATGACCTTGGTTTCTTGAGGACTTCTTCAAGTTTTGCTTCCGGACTTCCCGTTTCAGGGTGGTGATCATAGTGCCATTGTACTTTGGGAGGAAGGCTCATGAGGATACTTTCAATACGGCCATTGGTGCGTAATCCGAACAAAGTTCCCTTGTCATGTACCAGGTTAAACTCCACATAACGACCTCTTCTTATTTCCTGCCATTCACGCTGTTCAGGCGTGTAGTCCAGGTCTTTGCGTTTAAGGACTACGGGCACATAGGCATCCAGGAAGCTATTGCCCACCTCTGTGACAAAATTGTACCAGGCCTCCATGTCGCGTCCCGCTTCTTTTCGGCAGTAATCGAAAAATAAGCCTCCAACCCCACGGGCTTCATTGCGATGTGTATTCCAGAAATAGGAATCGCAGCGCGACTTATACTTCTGGTAGAAATCCGGGTCGTGTTTATCACAAGCAGACTTGCAAACCTGGTGAAAATGCCTTGCATCTTCTTCGAATAGATAATAGGGCGTAAGGTCCTGACCTCCCCCAAACCATTGGTCCACTATATTTCCCTGCTTATCGTACATCTCAAAATAACGCCAATTGGCATGAACGGTAGGGACCATAGGGTTATGGGGGTGCAGTACCAGGCTCAGGCCACAGGCGAAGAAATCAACCTCGCCTACCTTAAAATAGGCCTGCATGGTTTTGGGTAAGGGACCATGTACAGCCGAGATATTTACACCTCCTTTTTCAAATACAGCACCATTCTCTATTACCCGGGTTCTGCCGCCACCACCTTCGGGACGTTCCCAAAGGTCCTGGCGAAATTTGGCTTTACCGTCAATGCTTTCAAGTCTATCGGTTATACGATCTTGCAGATCCTGTATATAGGTGTAAAACTGTTCTTTCATATTAATTAGTCTTTAAGATGAACAAAGCAAGTGCTGTCAATTGTCTCCATCTCTTCTAGTGCTGTAATTTTCAAAGAGGCTTCTGCCTTTCGTTTAAATATGTTTATGATCTCCTCCGTTTTCAAATGGGGTTTTTCTTCAAAAAGCACTCTTCCAATGCGGTTGTTGTGTAAATCCATCTGTCGGGCCAGTGGCGGATTTTTAGAAAAATCTTCATGCCAGTTGGTAATCCTGGCCGTCCAGTTCAAAACATCTGCCATGTTAGCTTTCCCCCGGTAACATGCACGGGCAATATAATAGTTCCAGAGCGCGTGCCGAAAGGCATTAGCCGCCGTATTTCGATGGTGTTGTGTCCCGTATTGCAGGTTGCACACCCCAACACATTCTCGTGTTGCTCTGATTGTTGGAAGGACCCACCAGGGATTGCGAATACACAATAAGACCAAGGCCCATAATGCTCTAGGATCCAGCCCGGATAGGTGTTTCCATACCTTCATTTATTCCCTGTATTCCTTTACCGCTTCAATAAAAGCACCGGCATTTTCCAGAGGGATGTTTGGAAGAATCCCGTGGCCCAGGTTTACAATATATCGGTCTTTGCCAAACCTGCGGATCATTTCCGTAACACGTTTTCTGATCTCTTCAGGTGGAGAAAGTAAACGGGCAGGGTCAAAATTCCCCTGTAGGGTGATGTTACCCCCTGTAAGCTGTCTGGCGTATTCTGGAGAACAGGTCCAATCCACCCCAAGAGCGGAGGCTCCCGAACCAGCCATTTCTTCCAGAGCATACCAGCACCCCTTGGCAAATACAATTACCGGAGCCAGATCTTTGAGAGCGGTAACAATCTGCTGCAGGTAAGGCCAGGAAAATTCCTTATAATCCTCTGGGGATAATAACCCTCCCCAGGAATCAAATAGTTGAACCGCATTTACTCCTGCCGTTACTTTTGCTTTTAGGTAGGCAATGGTAGTGTCGGTTATTCTTTGCAATAGTTGATGGGCCGTTTCAGGTTCTGAAAAACATAGGCCTTTTGCTTTATCAAAGGTTTTGGAACCCTGACCTTCAACGCAGTAGCAAAGCAATGTCCAGGGAGACCCGGCAAAACCAATTAGCGGTATTTCACCATTGAGTTTTTCCTTGGTCATTTTTATAGCCTCCATCACGTAACCCAATTCAATATCAACATCGGGTATTACAACATGTTCGAGATCGGCTGCATTCCTAATGGGCTCCGGCAGGTAAGGCCCGAAACCAGGTTTCATTTCTACTGTTATGTTCATTGCCTGAGGAACAACCAGAATATCACTAAACAGTATGGCGGCATCCATACCATATCGCCTGATGGGCTGTACGGTAATTTCCGATGCGAGTTCCGGGGTCCGACAACGGGTAAAAAAATCATATTTTTCCCTGATTTCAATGAATTCGGGGAGGTAGCGCCCGGCCTGACGCATCATCCATACAGGAGGCCTTGGAACGTTTTCTCCTTTTAAAGCCTGCAGGAAAAGGGCATTTTTTATTGAGGTGCTCATTTATACTATCTTTTTTTAAAGTTCTCGATAACCAAATCCAGAACTGATTCTATAGTAGGGGATTTGGAAATTTGAATGGGTAACCCTAATTGGTTCGCTGCTTCAGCTGTTGTATGTCCGATGCAATAGGCAACGCCCTTGCGAGGCTTATTCTTCATGGCAAAACTCATAACAGCACTGGGACTAAAAAACAGATAGGCGTCATAATTTGTTTCCAGGGCAACGGCGTTCAGACTGGTTTCATAAACAATCTGTTCCCTGAATGAAATGCTATTTTCAGATAACTGCAATGGCAGTTCTTCCCGTCTTCTGTCGCCGCAAAGAAATAAATAGGTATGTTTTGGATAATGTTCAACCAGATATTCCCCAAGCAGCCGTGCATTGACTTCAAAATGGCTTACGTGTAAACCTGCCCTTCCCAGCAAGGAGGCGGTTTTGGAACCCACGCAGAAGGCACTTTTAGTTAATATATGTTGTGGATCAGAAGTTGTTTTTAGATGCACCATTAGACTTCGCACTGCATTTTGACTTGTGATCAGATAATAATCGAAATCTTGTGGAATTTCAAAGGCGTTGTAGGAAATGGAAATTGCTTCATATTCCATAAAAGAGATATCAGAAGACCGGAGCAACTCTTTTTGAGTATCAGCTAATATTTTAGTGGATAATAATTTCACGATTTTCCAAGCCGTACTTTAATTTCCTTCATTATATCATCACCGCCCTGGCTTAATAACTCCTGGGCATAATGCCTGCCTATATCCTTATGAGCAGCTAATGGCGCTTCTTTTGACAGGTAAAGGCGTTTTTGTCCGTTTGGTGATAGTAAAACCCCTCTGAAATGCAGTGAATCTTCCTTAATTGTGGCCAAAGCGCCAATAGGAGCAGAACATCCGCCTTCAAGTGTTCTAAGAAATTCTCTTTCCACCCGGGTACAAATTTCGGTTTCCCTGTGATTGATCTGTTTTAATGTAGTCGCTAATTCCGGATCTTTATCTGTTATCACTATAGCAATAGCCCCCTGTGCCGGAGCAGGAATCATCCACTCCAAAACAGTTTGCTGGGGCAATTCAAGAGAAAGCCTTTGTAAACCTGCTGCAGCGAAAAGAGCACCATCCCAGGCATTGTCCTGAAGTTTTTGTAATCGCGTCTGTACATTTCCCCTCAGGTCGGTGATTTCATGATTGGGATAGCGGTAAAGCCATTGCGCCTGACGTCTCAAACTTCCTGTAGCCACAATGCCGTGGTTATTCAGAAAGTCGAGGCCTTTGTGAATCAGCACATCGTGGGGATTTCCTCTTTCCAGTACGGCAGCCAAAACCAGGTTCTGAGGAAGCTGGGTTGGCATGTCCTTCATGGAATGAACGGCCAGATCTATATCTCCATTGAGCAAAGCAATGTCTAGTGCTTTTGTAAATACACCGGTAACACCAAGTTCATAGAGGGGTTTGTCCTGGATTAAATCACCCGTGGATTTAATAGGAACCAAACGGGATTTAACTCCCAGGTTTTCAAGGGAATCTTTAACTAAATTAGCTTGCCACAACGCCAGTTTACTGTCGCGCGTACCAATTCTCAGAATTGTATTCATGGAGTGTCCACTTCGAGCTGAAAAACCTTACGGATCAATTCCAGACTGTCATCTGTATCAATATCGGTTTCTTTAAGGTGATTGGCAAATTGCTTGGTTATTTTTTGGATGATTCGATCTGAAACCAGCTCTGCCTGTATGGTATCAAAATTTACGTGCTTTCTGGATTGAAAATCAAGTTCCTCGGCCTTCATGCTCTGAAGCTTATCCTTGAGGGCCTTAATAACCGGAGCGAATTTTCGAGATTCAAGCCATTGGGTAAAATCGGCCTGAACTTCCGTGATGATCGCCTCAGCCTGGGGAATAAATTGTTTTCTTCTCACCAGGGTATCATCCGTAATTTTTGAAAGGTGATCCAGGTGTACCAAGGTAACCCCTTCTATTTCAGTAACATCTGTTGATACGTTTCTAGGGATAGAAAGGTCAAGAATTAATAAAGGTTTATTGATGTTGATTTGCTCCTTATCGATAGTGGGACTTTGTGCTCCGGTAGCTACAATCAGAATATCGGCTTTGTTGATTTCCGTGGAGAGTTCCTTAAAATCCTGGACGAGGAGCTGCAATTTGCCGCCTATTTTTTCCGCCTTGTCCTTGGTTCGGTTAATTAGGGTAATATGCGAGTTGTCTGCATGTTTGACCAGGTTTTCACAGGTATTTCTGCCGATTTTCCCCGTACCAAAAAGCAATATATGTTTATTCGAAACTGTCGGGACCGATTTTAGGATGTACTGTACGGATGCAAAGGCAACAGAAGTAGCTCCACTGGAGAGCTCTGTTTCATTCTTTATACGTTTGCTGGCCCGAATCACTGAGTTACATAAGCGCTCTAGGAAATGGTTGGTTAATCCGTGTTTTTTTGCCAGGGTGAAACTTTTCTTAAGCTGACTTATAATTTCAAAATCGCCTAAAATCTGACTATCCAGCCCAGTCCCTACCCTGAACATATGCGCAATGGCCTCGTAGTTTTTATAAACGTAACCAACCTGCTCAAAAGCTTCCACATTGCCGGAAGCTACTTCGCAAAGCAATTTAATAAGTTGAAAAGGGTGTTGTGCAAAACCGTGTAACTCGGTTCGGTTACAGGTTGAAATGACCATCAGCCCATCTATGCCATCCTCCTTAGCCCGGGTAAGAAGCTGGTCAATACGCAATTCGTCCAGGCTGAATTTTCCCCGGATATCGGCATTGGCCTTTTTGTAACTAAGACCAACTGTGTAGAACGAATTGTGTTTGGATATGTGGTATTTCCTCATGTACCCGTTAACCTGACGATGCAAATGTAAGTTTGTGACTCGTGTAAAAATAACGCTAGAGGTACAAATAATAACGGATTAAGAATTTTGACCCCTCAAAATCATGAAACTGTTTAAATTACGCTACTTTTGCCATAAACAAAGGGCTATCGAATACTTTTATTTAGAAACAGTCTAAATAAATAATTGAATATTAAACAGAAATGACTACAAAAAATATCGCTGAAGGTTCATGTCGTAAACTTAGCCTGGAGGAGGACTGCTTTATCCTCATGGCAAATAACGAATCTTCTAATATTCAAAAAGTTACACACCCGATTGACCGGTCGTTTATTCAATTTCATTTTTGTCTGAAGGGAGGGGGTAAGTTCATTTTCAATGAAGGGCGATATGCCATGGAAATTACTGAAGACCATTCCCTTTTACTGTACAATACCCAAACGGATTTACCATTACATCTGGAATTCAGGCCAGGGGCCCAACTCGTATCCCTGGTAATGACCATCCGTAGTTTTCATGCCCTGTTCTCAACAGAAGCAGGTTATATACCCTTTCTCAGTGAGGAAAACAGATCTAAGAAATACTATACCCAGGATCCGATTTCTCCAGCGGTGTCCGTAATACTCAATCAACTGGTTAATTATAACCTTCATCCATCGGTTTCACCACTCTATTTACGCGGTAAGATATATGAGCTCATTGCGCTGCTGTTTAACCGGGGGGATGATACCTTGCTTGAACAATGCCCCTACCTGGTAGATGAGGACCATTTGAAACGTATTCGAAGGGCCAAAGAAATCATTATAGAACGAATGTCCGAACCGCCAGGACTCAAACCCCTGGCCGAGGAAGTGGGTCTCTCTCTCAAAAAACTCAAAGAGGGATTTAAACAGGTTTATGGAGATTCTGTCTATAGTTTCCTGTTTGATTATAAAATGGAATACGCCCGTAAAATGCTGGAGTCTCAAAAGTTCAATGTCAATGAGGTAGGCTTAAAGGTGGGCTACAGCACGGCAAGCCATTTTATAGCTGCCTTCCGCAAGAAGTTTGGGACTACCCCAAAAAAATACGTAATGTCCCTGGCCAGTTAACATTGTCCGGAACCTATATCCTGAGCAGAAACTTTTTTGCGAACTTTGAAGGGTAATTATATAGACCCTTTCACATGAATCTAAACCAGGTAACTATTCCGGCTATGGATGTTTCCAGCTCCGTTGCTTTTTACCAAAAGCTCGGGCTAAAATTGATTGTAAATGCCCTTCCGGATTATGCCCGACTAGAATGTCCGGATGGAGAGGCTACCTTTTCCATTCACAGGGAATCTTCCCCAACAAAAGGACAGGGTGCAATCATCTATTTTGAATCCGAAAACCTGGATGCTGAGGTAAAAAGGCTGATGGATGCAGGGGTAACCTTTGATTCAGGCCCTCGGGATGAACCCTGGTTGTGGCGGGAAGCCCGATTAAAAGATCCAGACCAGAACCGAATTGTTCTTTTTTATGCAGGGCAAAACCGTAAATTTCCACCCTGGAGGGTTGGAGAATAAATGTATCAAGAATACATTAAAACACAGGTCGGGCTACAAGGATCCCCGTATTACTTTGGATTCCAGCCAAATATTTAAGTAAAGGCTTTTCTGATATCTCAACCCTGCCTTTAGAAGAGGCGTGCATGAGGTGAAGCACCCCATCTTCATTTTTGTATATAATGCCGGTATGGGTAACATCCAGGCCGTTGATATTGGTAGCCAGTGCAATAATATCACCATGCTGTAATTCATTTAGGCGTTCACTAAGTACTGAACCCGGGACATAGAAATATGGCTGTTTTTCCAATTGCTTTTCTACGGCCAGCAATTCCTGATATGCATTCAAATCTGACAAGCGCGGGTATAAGTCACGGTGCGAGGTCATAAAGTCGCGGGCTTTTTCGGCAGGAATACCTCCGAGGGTAGCACTTATGTCCTTAACCAACCCCTTTCTTTCATTATCCCGGATCCACTCTGAAAAATAATGCAGCCGCGAAGCATATCCGGACAGTTTACCATTTCGGTAACGTATTTTTTGTAAAGTGGCGAGGTAATTATCAAAAGAAGTATCCTTTTCCCTGATGAGTATACTAAAAGCAAGCACGCTTTCTACAAAGGTGGTACAGTCCAGTCCGCGCAGATTGATGACTAGCTGCTCCAACTCCCCAACTTCCAAGGTTCCGGACACATAGGGTGTTCCCAAAAAGGTTTCTCCTACGCTCACCAAAAGTGATCCGGATGTCTGGCTGGGAAGGTCTTTTATCTCCTCTATTTTGGCTGAAAACGCATTGCGATCTTCAGGAGTACAAACCATTTCCTGGGACCACAAGACACCGCCAATGAAGAGGGTCAGTATCCAAAGCCATTTATGCATCATTCTTTTTTTGGTAAATCTAAGCCTTATAATCCCAAATAGCCATATTCATGGGATCTGTTGTCCGATCCTACCGTGGCCCTTTTGCGATTGCGCAATAAGAATTCTTCGGTAACATGTTCCATCCCTGCATTATCTGAATCCGTATCGGGAAGCAGATAGCCTTCATTCTTAAATAGATACTTTGTGGATAATTCTTCCTTACCTCCTTCATAGGCCACCAGGTAAATCTTAAAGCCCTTCTGGTAATCCATCGTACTTCGTATTTTGAAGTAATGGACCTTGTAGGATTCACCATTCTCTTCCAGGTCATTTTCGCCCAGGTAGACCACTTCGTCATATTGGGGAAGAAACCTTCGGTCTTCAAACATGCTTGCTTCAGCAAGGGCCTCCTGAGTTTGATAATTATCCGGGAACAGGTAGCTTTTACCAATAGCTTTTAGTTTGGAATACATCATTAATCTGCTATTGATGTCGCCAGCAAGGGAATCGATTAATGCTAAGGGGCGATGTTCATCATTCACAGCCATTAACTGTGCATAGGTGGTTTTGATTGCAGGATCTCTTACCAGACCCAAAAGATCAAATAAATCCGCCACCCCCTTATCCCGTTTAAACGGATAGAGCAGGATTATATAATCCTCGAGTAGCTGCGCGGTTTGACGGCGACTGATTACAGCACCTGTTTCAGTGAAATTACCTTCACCATTTACTTGTCCCAGATGCCGTTTCAATTGGATACGGGCATCGTTGAGAATGAATTTTTTGTAGCTGCGGTACTTTCCGCTACTGATATCCCCTCCAGACTTCAATGAGGCAAGCAATGAGATGATGGGAAGTTTATATTCTGAGATGGTACTATACTCCAGTAATTCAGGGAAGAATTTTTTAGCCGGTACAGGATTGTCCTTGTAGGGTGAAAATATCTTTTCTATTTCCTTCGAATTGGCCGCAAGAGGGATATCCTGTGCAAGTAGTTCCAATATGAGGTGTACTGATTGTTCCGTACCTCCGGAAGCAATTGCCTGTAAGATCCTGGCCTGGGCATTGGAATTTTTGAAGGATTTTGGATACTGTCTTTTGAAAAAAGAAACCACCTTGGGGTCCTCAATTGCCCCCAATCTTTTGATTAGGTGTAATTCAATAGGCTTGTGGTTGTCTTTGAATTCATATTTACTCAAATAGTAGATTAATGAATCGACATGTTTTTTTCCAAAATCAGGATACTGATACCCATTTAGTAATAAGCTGTCTTTATTTCTTAAGGCGCTAAAGAATTCAGGTACTTTATCACTAAGGACATCCTTCCCGATCAGGGTATCCAGGGGAACAAAGTCTTCATAAAATGCCTTGACAAATTCGCTCTCTTTCTCTGAAGTGTCTATTACCGTTTTGAGTTCATAGATTAGCCCCCCTTTAAGGACGTTTTTAACCTTTATTCCACGGGTAGTACCACTGTCCGTTAAGACATAGTTTAACTCGTAAACTTCATTTTCTCCTATATGTTTCTGGAGGAGGTCCAGGCTAAAATTTTGTTTTTCATAAAATTTACGCCGCGAATTCCACAGTGAATCAATATTCGAAAAAGCTGTTAGATCGTGAGCTTTTCTAAGCTCTACTGAAATAGCTTCATTATTTTTATTTTGATACAGGGCTCTTTTAAGGAAGGCTTCGTATGATTTTGGCTCACCCGATTTTGCGAAGTCCCC
The DNA here is from genome assembly GCA_021295155.1 of Flavobacteriaceae bacterium D16. Lineage (GTDB taxonomy): Bacteria > Bacteroidota > Bacteroidia > Flavobacteriales > Flavobacteriaceae > Lentiprolixibacter. The sequence continues at coordinate 804,585 of JAJTJC010000036.1, forward strand.
TTCAATTTTGACAAACTTTTTGGGTTCTACAATAGAACGGGTAGAAAAGTACATGGCCGTGTCCACGATTTGATGAAACGCTTCAGGATAATCTTTCTGGCCTATTTTAAAGGAATCCATATAGTCCGATGCCATTTTCGGATTTGCGGTAATACAACCAGCCAGATAATAGTCGCCTCCCTGTATAACGGATTTCAAATAAAGCGTTTTATCGTTTGCAGCATCAATTTTAGCCTGAGAACATAAGCTGTTTCCTTTTACCGCTTCAAATTGTCCCTCAACATTTTGTTGCTGATAGAACCTTTCCTGAATATGCCTGAGTTCAAAATAGTCTTCCTCAAGAAACTTAAAATCATTCAGGGTAGCTTTTTTCAGAAAATAATAACTTCCGGAAACAGTGTCAACACCTTCTATTATGCGATCCCCATAGCTGCCAGGATTGTAAAAATGATATAAGCCTGGCATACTGATCTCAAAATCGCCATGAACTGGTTTGATAGTCCGGAAAGTAGTTTCGGGTTTATGAAACCGCAGGCTATTGAATATAGGATCAGAAAATCTCGAAACATAGTCTCCTTCTCCTGACATTTTTATCAGCAGAATTTCCAATGGGGTAACGAAGATCTGGTAGCGCTGCTGGTCTCCATTCTTCAATCGGTTTTTAATATCCAGTCCGGGGTAACCTCCCTGTTCTATCTTGTTTTTTGATACAATCATGCCGGGAATATTCTCATACAGTAATTGGTCAATATCCTCCAGGCTGAGGTCTTCATCAGCTATTAAGTGATTATAGTTGGGAATACGATGAACTACCAGATAGCTGCCGTTTGCGAGATCCGGGGAAACGTAGGTTGCCTTACCCTGAAGGTTCACCGGATATAATTTATTTGGCAGGGAAATGGAGAAAAACCTGTCTGCCGGCGCAAAACTTTTTAGCCTTGGTCTTACTGTTTTGTTTTGAAGCTTTTGTTTGAGTGTTTTTCCTTTATCAGTAGCCGGAGACACCAGAGGGTTTACGGTATATCCCTTGTTTCTGAGAAGGGCAATGACTCCTTGATCACCGGGCAGGTGGGCTGCTCCTATCCCAGCAAAAACCTTAGACTGATGCATCACAGAATCCAGCTTTTCTGCCATTTGCTCATTGCGCAGGTACAGCATATTCTTTCTGTAGAACTCGGTGTACATGGCCCGATCTATCGAATCAAGAAGGTTGATGTTTCGCTCCCTGTAAGCATCCTGCATCAGATACGCCAAGGCTTGTTTTTTCATCTTTTCCTGAAGCCATTGATCTGGCTTGGGCTTCATGGCGTTTCTACTCGCTCTTCCCACCAGGGCATTGGTTACTTCAGGATCTTCCAGGGCAATAACCGGTTTGCCGTACTTTGCACCGGCTCGATAAATAAACATATCCAGATAGGTGTCTTCCTCAAAATTCTGGTCAAATTTATTGGTACGATACAGGATATTGTTAATCAGGCCGTCCTCAGAAGCGAGGTATTTTCCTAAATCCCGTTTGGTGGGAGCGGTAAACTTAAAAGTCCGGGAATAAAATCCTCTGGGGTTGACCCCATAGCCACGTTGCAACTGACCCCCACTGCGATCCGTGTCGGCTTCCAGCCAGGTCCCCGGATCTGATTCCAGAGCGATGGTTTCGCTACTCAATAGGGCCTGATAAAAAACATCGTCCAGGTGAAAAGCTATTTTTTTACTGACATGCATTGTGCCGTACAGGTACGAGCTTTTTTCTAACCCATTCCCGGAAATTTCCCACAACAAACTATTCCGTTGCTGGGCATTCAGGAGGCTAAAAAAGCAAAACAAAATACATGTGTATGTCAGGCGCATATACTTCGGCGGTTTGGTTTGTTTACTACAGGTGTTGTACCAGCAATGTACTCCTTAACTGCAACCCAAATAAGCTGGGAATTCCTCCTACAGGTGGTTACTCCATAGGGATTATTTATGCAGGCATCAGAAAGTAATGGTCTATTTTTCAACGGAGATTACAGGTAAGTATTATTTTTGCCCTGTTAAAATAGACCCGGCTTTCAACCTCTTTGCTGAGCCTAAATATAAAAGCAAATACTAAAAAATTCCCGGATTTAACAAAAAAATGTTATGAAAAAAGGTGTGTTATTGGTCAATTTGGGTTCTCCTGACAGCCCTACTCCAAAGGATGTAAAACCTTATCTGGATGAATTCCTGATGGATGAAAGGGTCATTGACGTACCAAAATGGTTGCGTACTCTTTTGGTGCGCGGAATCATTCTGCAAACACGTCCAAAAAAATCTGCAAAGGCCTACCAAAAGATCTGGTGGGAAGAGGGATCTCCCTTGATTGTTATTTCTGAACGTTTCAGGGATAAGGTAAAAAAACAACTCTCCCTGCCCGTAGCGCTGGGGATGCGATATGGGTCTATGAGTATAGAAAAGGCCCTCGCAGAATTACAGTCGGAAGGGGTAGAAGAAGTGCTGTTAGTGCCGCTTTATCCTCATTATGCCATGTCATCGTATGAAACCGTAGTGGTTAAAACGCTGGAGGTACAACAGCAGAAATTTCCGAAAATGCATGTAACTACCATGCCTGCTTTCTATCGGAACCCGGACTATATCAAAGTACTCGCAGAAAGTATTGCAGAGGGCTTGAAGGATTTTGAATACGACCATATTCTCTTCTCTTATCACGGTATACCGGAACGTCATATTCGTAAATCTGACCCCACTAAATTCCATTGCAAAATTGACGGTTCCTGTTGCAAAATCAATTCTGTAGCTCATTATACCTGTTACAGGCACCAGTGTTTTGATACCACGGAACGGGTCATTGAACAGATGAACCTGGATACAACCAAGGTGAGTTCCTCATTCCAGAGCAGGCTTGCCGGAGATCCATGGTTAAAACCCTACACGGATTTTGAATTTGAAAGGCTTGCCAAGGAAGGAAAAGAAAGGCTCGCAGTGGTAACACCCGCTTTTGTGAGCGACTGCCTGGAAACATTGGAGGAAATCGCCATGGAAGGACAGGAGCAGTTTGAGGAGGCCGGCGGAAAGCATTACAAACACATACCTTGCCTTAACGATTCTGATCCCTGGGTAGAGCTCATGGTAAAGTGGATCCAACAGTGGGAAGCTGATCAATCCCTTCCCGTTTAGATGGGCAGGGTGTCCTCAGATCAGTTAGGGACTGAACCCATAGGACGCTTGTTAGTAAGGCAGGCCGTACCCGCTTCCATTGGGATACTGGTTATGAGCCTGAACATACTGGTTGACACCATCTTTGTTGGTAACTGGATTGGCTCAATTGCGATCGCTGCTATAAATGTAGTTCTCCCTGTTTCATTCTTTATCGCTGCCCTGGGAATGGCAATCGGTATTGGGGGGAGCAGTGTAATTTCGAGGGCTCTGGGTGCAGACCATAAAGAAAAAGCCAGAAAAACCTTTGGAAATCAGATCAGTCTTACATTGCTGGTCACCATATCCATGGTGGCACTGGGACTGTATTACATAGATGATCTTATCCCGGCCTTTGGAGGGAAAGGGCTCATATTTGAACCGGCCAAGATCTATTACACTATTGTTCTATATGGTGTTCCATTTCTGGCCCTGTGTATGATGGGTAATACCGTGATCAGGGCGGAAGGGAAACCTCGCTTTGCCATGATTGCTATGATTATCCCGTCTGTGGGCAATCTGGTCCTGGATTACATTTTTATCAACCTGCTGGACCTCGGCATGCACGGTGCTGCCTGGGCCACTACAGCAGGCTATCTCCTTTGTTTTGGATATATAGTTTACTTCTTTCTGTCTACTAATTCTGAACTTAAGATACGGGGACACCACTTTGCTTTGAGCCGTCAGATCCTGCGGGAGATAGGGGCATTGGGAATGGTAACCCTTTCAAGACAGGCCGTAACCAGTGTTACTTATTTATTGATGAATAATATTCTCTTTGAACTCGGGGGCGAAGCCATGGTGGCTGTTTATGCGATAATTGGAAGAATGTTGATGTTTGCCTTATTCCCGGTCTATGGTGTTACCCAGGGATTTTTGCCCATAGCAGGGTACAACTATGGCGCGCATCACTATCAAAGAGTTAAGGAATCTATCTACACGGCTATTAAATACGCTTCTATCATGGCCACCCTGGTATTTATTGGACTGATGGTTTTCCCTGAGGCCATAACCGCTCTATTTTTAAGTAACCGGGCAGATATTCCTGCAGAGGAGCTGCTTACCAATAGCTTTGTCCTTGAGAATACGCCAGGGGCCATGCGCTGGGTTTTTGCGGCAACTCCAATTATTGCTCTACAACTCATTGGTGCTGCTTATTTTCAGGCGGTTGGTAAAGCCGTTCCAGCGCTATTACTGACCCTTACACGCCAGGGGTTCTTTTTTATACCCCTTATTCTGATCTTACCCCGGTATATGGGTGAATTTGGTGTGTGGTTGTCCTTTCCTGTGGCTGATTTTCTCGCTACGGTAGTAACGGGATACTTTTTACGCAAAGAAGTACGCCATTCATTAAATGCCGTTTCTTAGGCGATAGTCCGCCTGTTAATTTCCCTTTTTTACCAACACGCATGCATATTGCAGATGGCCACGCTATTTTGCTCCCTCGTTACCGCCATGGGGTAAGGTTGAGGATTAAATGAGTGTGAACATAAATGGTTGTAGAATGATGAAATTGAGGATAACAGGTCGTAAATGGTATATGTTGAAAAGGAAACTGATGCATATTGCTTTGGTAGGACTGGCAATAGTTGGTCAGGCATGTGTGGAGGAGAGTGAGAGCAGGGAATATCGGAATGTAAACAGGGAAGTAGCGCGAAGCGATTTTGAAAACGCCCTGAAGGAATCAGCACGTAGTTTAGAGGAACTGGTGACATCCAGACCACAGCTATTCTATCCTGAGAAAGAGGTGACGATTGTGGGAAAATATAGGGATCAGCAATTAAAAAAAGTTCTGGACCCTGTGATTACAAGCAGTACTAAATTGTTGGAAACCTATGGCATTTCGGAATCTTTTCTCGAGCAGGAGATGGGAAATCCAAATGATCCCAGGCTGGCCCTCATAGGTGTGTGGATTGCGGAGCTGGAAAGACACGGTTTAGATACACGGCACGTGAATCATGCTCAATTGGCCAATCTAAGTTTCTTTTTTGAAGAAAACACATGGATTGAAGATGATCCAGATTGGATGGAGTGTATGATGATAGCTGTAGGGGTAGATGCCATAATCGAGTTTGCCAAGGGCAATGTAACCGAAGCAATTGCTAAGAAAGCCATCAGAAAGATAGCATCGCGAACTTTAGGATGGGTTGGCGTGGCCCTGGCTTTGTATGAGTATGGTAACTGTATGGAATGGTATTAATTGAAACATGATGAAAAAATTCAAATACGGACTCACTTTACCCAGATTACTGTTTTTTGTAGTCTTAATAACTACCGGAGCCTGGCATTTTGGGACTTACGGTTGGGAGGAAAGCAGGCCCGAAGAAATATGGTTAGGTTTAGTGTTGTTAGTTGCGTTACTGGGATCGTTAATCCTTAGGTTTTACCTGGAAAGGAAAAAAAGGAGTAAGACCCGGTGATTTGGGTTAGTGAGGGAGAAAGCCTTTGGTTTATAACTAAAGGCTTTCTTATTTAAGAATTATTGTTTCTGAAGTAAAGGCAACACTTTTTGTATGGGCAGTGCTTCTATTTTATGATTATTTCTGCCCGTCATGGTCCTCGCGGCAAAAAGAGAATTAATAATGGCTTCTTCCGTAGCCTCAATAACGGCAAGGAATAATGGACTCATGGCTTCATTTTTAACCACTTCCTTGTTCTCAATCAAACCCCCTTTTTCCGAAAGTGAACGATTAGCCCTATGGGTGGAAAAGGCTATTACATAATCGCCACTGCCATTTGAAACAATACCACCGGTTCTACCTAAACCCAACATCGCCCGTTTTGCCAACCTTTTCAGATTCCTTGAAGTTAAGGGCGCATTGGTCGCGACTACAATCATGCAAGAGCCGTCAGCATCATATAAAAAGCCTTTGCTATAATTACCCAATTCTTTGCCCAGAGGTACACCATTGATTTGAAGCACTCCTCCAAAATTGGATTGTACAAGTACACCTACCGTATAACCCCCTACTTTTTTGGGAAGTACTCTGGAAGACGTTCCAATACCTCCTTTGAATCCGAAACATACGGTACCTGTTCCCGCGCCAACATTGCCCTCTTTTACCGGCCCATTTCGTGCAGATTGAATAGCCTGGAGAACATGGGATTCTTTCAGGTGTCTGCCCCGGATATCATTGAGATAACCATCATTTGTCTCACCTACCAGGGCGTTTACTGATCTGACATTTTCATTGCCAGGTAAATCCAGGGTATAAGAAATAACGGCATTCATCGCAGTGGGAACGCTTAGCGTATTGGTAAGTATAATAGGGGTTTCCAAAACACCCAACTCCTCCACCTGGGTTGAACCCGCAAGTTTTCCAAATCCATTCCCCACATAGATTCCAGCCGGGACTTTCTCCTGAAAAAGATTACCAGAATGGGGTAAAATAGCAGTAGCACCTGTACGGATCTGCTCCCCTTCAATAAGGGTGATATTCCCTACGCTTACCTCTGGAACATCAGTTATACTGTTTAAAGGTCCGGTCTTTAATATTTCTATTTTAATATTGTAATCCCTCGCCCTTGCGTTTTGCGCATGGATGGGGATGTAAGAACCTGACAACATCAAAATGATGATCCAGGATAAACCCAGACTACTATTATTTATCTTCACGCAAATCAATTCCTTAATATTTCAGGCCAGATAATTCTCCCTGTATAGTGTATTATTTTATTGAGGTCAATTCAGGATCTGCAGCTACATGATCTACCACACATTTCCATTTGCCGTCATCTTGTTTTTTCCAGATAGTAACTGTTCGGAAATACTGGGTCATAGGATTACCCAATGAATCATTCACGGTAAATGATGATTTTTCAAGGAGGTAGCCCATATCGCCATTTTCCGAAATGTGAGCCTCATAGGGTTCCCACATAACTTTAAAGCCTGGGATATCCTTTGTACTCTCAAGCATAGCCATTATAGCCTCATGTCCCCTGAGCATCGGCTGGCCCGATTGACACAGTTGGGCGTCTTCTGTCCAGTAGCTGAGGTACTCTTCGTTGCTTTGAGACTGTGCCCAATCCCTACTAGTAGCCATTAAAGCCTCTGCTTCAGCAGCTAAATCAATTTGCTTTTTTTCCTCGCAGCTCCAAATTAGTAAGACTGCCAACAGAAAATAAAATGTGGTTTTCATAATTAAAAAGGGTTAAGTGTTTCATATTTCTAGCTTCAATATAGCACATTTGGCCCTAATACACTGTGGCATTTCTATGGTCGTATTGAAAAATCCTGGACTTTTTAAACAAGTTAATCTTGATGTTTTCCGTAAATATCCATCGTTTAATATCTGACTCTTTTTCCCTACATTTAAGCCTGACTAACTCAAAAGAGCACCATATGAAACGCTTACCATTCCTGCTGGGGATTTGCTTCCTAATCTTCACCTTATATCCTGAAAACATAAATGCACAAAGGCGCAAAAAGTCTGCTTCTGCCACAGTGAAATATCCTGAAGCTTTGTACTCCAGTATGGAATATCGGCTTGTGGGGCCTTTTCGCGGAGGGCGTTCTGCTGCGGTTACGGGTGTCCCAGGTGAACCCAATTTGTTCTATTTCGGAGCTACCGGAGGTGGCGTTTGGAAGACAACAAACGGAGGCCGTTCCTGGGAGAATATTTCCGATGGTTATTTTGGTGGAAGTATAGGTGCTGTTGAGGTGGCACAGAGTGACCCCAATGTAATTTATGTAGGAGGAGGGGAGAAGACCTTAAGGGGTAATGTTTCCTCTGGCTATGGAATATGGAAAACGGTTGATGCCGGGAAAACATGGACTTCCCTTGGTCTGGAAAAAAGCAGACATGTTCCCAGAATACGAATTCATCCGAAAAACTCCGATATCGTTTATGCTGCGGTATTGGGCAATATCTACAAAGCTTCCCAGGAACGCGGTGTTTATAAAAGTACCGATGGAGGAAAATCATGGAGAAAAACCTTGTTCGTAAACGATCAGGCCGGAGCGGTAGACCTAGTCATGGACCCTAACAACCCCAGGATCTTATATGCCTCCACATGGAGAGCAGAGCGAACGCCTTATAGTTTAAGCAGTGGGGGAGAAGGATCTGCTTTGTGGAAGAGTACGGACAGTGGCGAATCCTGGACAGAAATATCCAAGAATGAAGGATTTCCGGATGGTACCCTGGGTATTATCGGGGTTTCTGTATCGCACAAAAATTCAGATCGTGTTTGGGCTATTGTTGAAAACAAGGATAAAGGCGGCCTTTATCGTTCAGATGATGGCGGTAAAAAATGGACCCTGGTAAATAGTGAACGAAAATTACGGCAAAGGGCCTGGTACTATACCCGCGTATATGCCGATACAGAAAATGAAGATGTGGTCTATGTGCTCAACGTTCGTTATCACAAATCAACGGATGGGGGAAAGACCTTTAAAACCTTTAATGCTCCTCATGGTGATCATCACGATCTCTGGATTGCCCCTGAAAACCCCAACCGCATGATCATTGGTGATGATGGAGGCGCACAGGTAAGTTATGACGGAGGAACCACCTGGAGTACGTATTACAACCAGCCCACAGCTCAATTTTACAGAGTTACTACAGATAATGATTTCCCCTACCGCATTTATGTGGCGCAACAGGATAATTCCACAGTTAGGATACGGCACCGGAGTGACGGGTCCAGCATTAGTGAAGATGACTGGGAGCCTACTGCGGGCGGGGAGTCGGCTCATATTGCCGTAGATCCAACTGACGATGACATCGTCTATGGCGGAAGTTATGGAGGGTTTTTGACCAGGGTTAATCACGAAGCGGGTACGGTCAGGGCTGTTAACGTATGGCCGGATAACCCCATGGGGTACGGCGCAGAAGGCATGAAATACCGGTTCCAGTGGAATTTCCCGATCATGTTCAGCAAGCACGATCCAAAGAAACTTTACACTTTTTCCAATCATGTACATCTGAGCACCAATGAAGGAGAAAGTTGGAAATTGCTGAGTGGCGACCTGACCCGAAATGACCCGGATAAGCTGGTTTCCAGCGGGGGGCCTATCACCCAGGACAATACAGGAGTGGAATATTACTGTACTATTTTTGCCGCTAACGAAAGTCCTTTAAAAGAAGGACTTATATGGGTTGGTAGTGACGATGGCCTGGTACATGTAACGCAGGACGGCGGCGAATCCTGGCAGAATGTAACGCCAATCAATATGCCGGAGTGGAGCATGATTAATAGCATTGAACCCTCAGCTTTTGATGAAGGCACCTGTTATGTTGCAGCCACAAGATATAAACTGGGGGATTTTACACCCTATTTGTACAAAACTACAGACTATGGTAAGACCTGGAGTCTAATCACCAGGGGTATAAAAAATGAACATTTTACACGGGTATTACGGGAAGACCCAAAAAGGAAAGGTTTGCTCTATGCAGGTACGGAAACGGGCATGTATATATCTTTTGACGACGGACAGAACTGGCAAGCATTCCAACTGAACCTCCCCATCGTACCCATTACAGACCTTGCTATCAAGGATAACAATCTAGTTGTTGCAACACAAGGGCGCAGTGTTTGGATACTTGATGACCTTACCGTTTTACACCAGCTTGAAGACAGCAAGAAATCAGCTTCAAACATCCTTTATGCACCTAAGGATTCGTATCGGACTAAAGGACGTGCAGCTTCCCGGCCATCCAGGACAGCGGGTCAAAACCATCCAAATGGTGTTGTTACTCACTTTTACCTTAAGGATTACGACAAGAAAGATACCGTAATGCTAACCTACACCAACGTAAAAGGAGATACCTTGGCAAGCTACAGTACGCACCCCAAGGAAAAAAAGAACACACTAAAAGCCGAAAAAGGCGGAAATACTCATGTGTGGGATACACGCGGAAAAGGGGCCGAATTACTTAAAGGAATGGTCCTCTGGTGGGCAAATCTAAACGGAGCAAAAGCGGTGCCCGGAAATTATAAGGTTCACCTTAATGCTAATGGAGTAAATCAATCCCAGGATTTTAAAATCCTGGCGGACCCACGGGCTGAGGTAACTGTGGCCGATATGCAAAAGCAATATGACTTTATCACTGATGTAAATACAACTGTGAACAGGGCACATCAGTCTATTAAAAAAATCAGAAAGATTGGCACGCAACTAGAGACCTTTATGAATCAGTATAAAGATGACGAGCGCACCAAAGATTTGAGGGATAAGGCCAAGAAGATGAAAGAGTCATTTGAAGGAATAGAGAAAGCGCTTTACCAAACTAAGAACAGGAGTTCGCAGGATCCTTTGAATTTCCCTATCCGTCTTACTAATAAACTGGCTCATTTGAACAGCCTGGTCTCTTTGGATGATTTTCCTCCAACAGCTCAGGATATTCAGGTGAAAAATGAGTTATCACAAGAAATAAATAAACAACTGGAAGCTTTTGACAAGCTTGTAGACAGCGAAATCGAGGAATTTAATTCCGCATTTAATCAGCTGAATCTGAATTATCTGTTTATAGAAGAATAACAACCTTAACCCGAAGAGCATGAATAGGCAACTGATGTTTTACCTCCTGGCTTTTATGGCCGTGACCATAGGATGGAGTCAATCTGCAGAGGAATATTTTACCCCAATTAAATACAGGAATATAGGACCTTATAGAGGTGGCAGATCAGTAACTGCGACCGGAGTTTCCGGAGATCCCCTTACCTATTACATGGGAACAACAGGAGGAGGATTATGGAAAACAGAAGATGCTGGCCAGCACTGGAATAATATTTCAGACGGCTTTTTTGAAACCGGATCAGTTGGTGCAGTAGCCGTTTCCAGTTCCCATCCCAATATTGTGTATTGCGGAATGGGGGAACATGCCCCCAGAGGGGTGATGACCTCATACGGGGACGGGGTGTACAAATCCACAGATTCAGGTAAGACATGGACAAAAATAGGGCTTGAAAAGACCCAGCACATATCCAGGATAGTAGTTCATCCGGATAATCCTGAGATTGTCTACGTAGCAGCTCAGGGAGCATTGCACGGGCCCAATTCGGAACGGGGAGTATTCAAAAGCAGTGACGGAGGAGCCACCTGGGAGAAGGTTCTTTTTGTCAATAACCTAACAGGTGCATCCGAACTATCTATGGATCCTACGGCTCCCGATGTTTTATATGCGGCCATGTGGGAGCATCAAAGAACCCCTTATAAAGTGATCAGCGGTGGTCCGGGAAGCGGATTGTATAAATCATCTGATGGCGGCAAGAACTGGAGGCAAATTCATCAGGGCCTTCCGGAAGAGAAGGGTAAAATGGCCATAGCTGTAAGCCCGGCAAACCCCGATCGTGTATATGCGCTTATTGAAAGTGATTCTGAACAAGATAAAGGCGGACTTTTTGTTTCCACAGATGCAGGAGATTCCTGGAGCATGGTCAGTGGTGACAACCGACTTGTACAAAGAGCCTGGTATTACATCGAGGTGTTTGCCGATCCTAATGACGAGCATACGGTATATGTGATGAGCGCTCCTGCCTTGAGATCTATAGATGGCGGTAAAACCTGGGAGCGACTCACTGGTACTCATGGTGATTTTCATGATTTATGGATTAACCCCGATAATTCAAAAAACATGGTCATCGCTAATGATGGTGGGGCAGCGATCTCCTTCAACGGAGGAAAAACATGGTCTACCCAGGAAAACATGCCAACGGCACAGTTCTACCGTATTAATACGGACGAGCTGTTTCCATATAATGTCTATGGCGGACAGCAAGACAACACCTCTGTTAAAATAGCGAGCTTATCTATTGGTCGGGGAAGCATCAGCACTCAGGATTGGACATATGCCGCCGGGGGAGAGAGTGCATTCCTTGCATTTGATCCAAAAAATCCCCGATATGTTTTGGGAGGGAACTATTTGGGTACTATCGAGGCACTGGATATGGAATCCAAATCGGGGACTAAAATAATGGCAGCCCCCATTCAGTATTTGGGTCGTGCTGCAAGGGACATGAAATATTTGTACAATTGGAATGCTCCAATTATCTGGTCACAACATGAACCCGGCACTTTTTATCATTGTGCACAATTGGTGCTACGTACAAGGGATATGGGTGTTACCTGGGAAGAAATTTCTCCCGACCTGACGCGGAACATGGATGAAAAACAGGGTAAAGGTGGAGGTCCCTATACTGTTGAGGCAGTTGGGGCAGAAAACTACGGAACCATTGCCTATATGATAGAATCACCACATGAACCGGGTGTTTTATGGACGGGAAGTGATGACGGATTTGTTCATATTACACGAAATGGAGGGCAAACTTGGGAAAATGTGACACCAAAAGGCTTGAAAGAATGCCTGGTGAATGCTATAGATATATCGCCCCACGACCCTGCCACTGCTTATATCGCAACAACCCGATATAAGTTAAATGACTATACACCGGCACTCTATAAGACCACCAATTACGGAAAAACCTGGACCAATATCAGCGATGGGATTCCTTACGGATCCTTCACCCGCGTGGTGAGGGAAGATGAGACCCGTAAAAATCTTTTGTACGCCGGAACGGAGAAGGGAATATATATTTCCTGGAATGGGGGCGTCAATTGGGAACCCTTTCAATTAAATCTTCCCGTAACTCCAATAACTGATCTGAAAGTACATGAGGGAGACCTCATAGTAGCCACTTCCGGAAGGTCTTTTTGGATACTGGACGACCTTGAGGCAATTGCTCAATATCAGCCTAACAATGCCCAACTCTCCATAATGCGCCCTGCCATAACTTACAATGGAAGCTGGGGGAGTCAGCTAAGCAGAAGCTCCAGTAAATTTGACGGGACCCACCCTTTGGAAGGCGTTAATCCCGCTAATGGAATGGTGGTGTACTACAACCTGCCTGATTTAGATAGTGAACAGGAACTAATACTCACTATAAAAGATGCAAAAGGATCCATAGTCAGAACCATAAGCTCTGAAAAAGACCCAACATATAAACCCCATAATGGAGGTGGTGCCCCACCAAAACCGGTTTTGAGTAAAAATCCGGGGCTTAATCGTTTTGTATGGGATATGGGATACCCTATTATGCCAGGAATTCCGGATGTGTATATAGAAGCTAATTTCCGTGGACACAAGGCTGCTCCAGGGATGTATACCCTGGAACTTACGTTAGGAGAAAGTAAGGTTACTACTAGAGCTGAAATTAAAGCAATGCCCGGATTCCAAACAAAACCCGGACAGTATGACACCTATAATTCCTTTATGATTGATCTGGAAGGCAATCTAACTGAAATGCATACTATGATCAACTCTTTATATGAGGTACAGGCGCAATTACAGGAAATCCTGAAGGAATTGGAAGAAGGACCTCTTAAATCACAGGGGAAATCACTCGTAGAGAAATTAAAAGCCTGGGATGAACAGATGATACAAAGGAAATCCAAGGCCTATGACGATGTTGAAAACTTCCCGAATAAGTTTACCGCAGAGTATTTATTCCTGATCAATCAGACCAGCAGTGCCATTCCAAGGGTTAACCAGTCTTCCCGTGATCGGAAAACCGAGCTGGATAAACAATGGTCAGCGCTAAGGACAACCGCAACTGAATTTATTGAAAGAGAATTACCGGCATACAATATAGCCTTGTGGGAGGCCGGGATAGGGGCGGTAAAAGTGCCTAAATAATGGAGGCATATTACAATTATATAAAAGCCCTGCATTTGATATTTGTAGTTACGTGGTTTGCAGGTTTGTTTTATATTCCACGCCTTTTTATTTATCACATTGAAGCCCTCGAAAAGCCTTCTCCGGATCGGGAGATACTGGCCAATCAACTTCGTTTAATGACCAAGCGTTTGTGGACGATAATAACCTGGCCTTCTGCTATTCTCTGCACGCTCTTTGCAGTTTGGCTGCTTTTATTAATGCCTGGCTGGCTTTCACAACCCTGGATGCATGTCAAATTGGGATTTGTACTGCTATTGATTATTTATCATTTGAGAACACATCAAATATACCATCAGTTACAAAAGGATGAAGCCCGCTATACCTCGAATTATATGAGGATATGGAACGAAGTAGCCACCCTGGTTTTGTTTGCAGTTACCTTTTTGGTGATACTCAAAAATGCTGTTAATTGGATATATGGCTTAGCTGGACTGTTCCTTCTGGCTGTATTGCTAATGCTTGGAATTCGTTTGTATAAACGAATACGAGAAAAAAATCCGGGGGCCTGACTACAATGTTATAAAATAAGGGAGTTCCTAATACTAAAACTGCCAATGATCTGTTCAGAAGGCACGGAAATATTTGGATCGATTATTGCTATCTTTAAGACCAAATAAGGCGTAGTTGTTTGCAAAATTTTCTTTAAGGTCTCGGATTTTCATCTCCATGATTTTGCTGGTGTTGATCGCCTCGGTGCTTATAGCCGGGGTAACCTTGTATCAATACCGGGAGCAATCACGGGATTATCATATAGTTAGACTGGAGCGTAAGGAGGCCCAAATAAAGCAAAGTATTGAATATGCCCTGAAAGAAACTACATACGCCGTAGTTACTGATAATCTTTCACTGATTTTTAGGGATGAAATCTATCGGATTGCAGATGTCCAAAATGTCAATTTCAATATTTATGACTTGCAGGGGAATCTTATCAAAAGTTCCAAACCACGTTTTAGAAATGATTCCCTGGTTAGTATTTTACCTGCGGAAATCCTTACCAACCTCAATTCCAGCCCAACCAAGCGATACGTTCAGGACCGAGTACAGGGCAGAGACCGTTACAAAGCTTCATATACCTACATTACAGATAATCGTTTTAAACCGATAGGTATATTAAATCTTCCTTACTTTGAAGACAATTCTTTTAATGACATGGAATTGCGGGAGTTCCTAATAAGATTGGGAATGGTTTATCTGTTTATGCTTTTGTTTGCCATTGCCCTTGCTTATTTTATTTCGAAATACATCACCCGATCTTTACAAACTATATCGGAAAAAATTACCAAGACTGAGCTTGCCAAAAGAAATGAGAAGATCATTATTGAGAATCCTGGAGAAGAAATAGGCAAGCTTATTGACTCCTATAATGAAATGATTGATGCTCTGGAAGAAAGTGCAGCTAAACTGGCCAGAAGTGAGCGCGAACAGGCCTGGCGGGAAATGGCCAAACAAGTGGCACATGAGATCAAGAACCCACTGACGCCAATGCGGTTAAGCGTTCAGAGTTTTGAGAGAAAGTTCGATCCGGCAGACCCTAAGGCGCCAGAAAAAGTTAAGGAATATTGCAATACGCTGATTCAGCAGATTGATACGATGAGTAGTATAGCCTCGGCATTTTCTAACTTCGCTGAGATGCCTGCCCAGCAAAATGAGACTTTAAATGTTGTAAAAACCGTCAAGCTAGCGCTCGACATTTTCAATGAAAATTATATCCATTTTATTGCGGAGGAAGAAGAAATTATCGCCAAATTAGACCGAACTCAATTGGTTCGGGTTGTAACTAACCTGGTTAAAAATGCTATTCAGGCTGTACCCGAGGTAGACGCCCCCAGAATATTGGTTTCAGTATCTTCAGATGGCAAGTTTGTAAAAATTTCAGTGGCGGATAACGGTGTGGGAATTGCAGATGGAGTTCGTGAAAAGGTATTTGAACCTAAGTTTACTACTAAATCGAGTGGTATGGGGTTAGGTTTAGGGATGGTAAAAAACATCGTGGAAACGTATAAAGGGAGCATAACATTTACTTCTCAGAAAGGAAAGGGAACTGTATTTACCGTAAGATTTCCCAGAATTCTAACAAAATAAAATCTTTTTAAGCTATGCAATTCGAAAACCTAATCGTGGAAATTGAAGACCATCTGGCTACAGTTATTATAAACCGACCAAAAAAGCTCAATGCTTTAAATAAGGAAACCATAAATGAGCTACACGATGCCTTTTCAACGCTGGAAACAGACACAGGGATACAAGTTATCATTGTAACCGGAAGTGGGGAAAAGGCCTTTGTGGCAGGTGCGGATATAGCTGAGTTTGCACATTTTTCAGTTAAAAAAGGGGAAGAACTTGCAGCCAGGGGACAAAAGGTCTTATTTGATTTTGTAGAAAACTTAAGTAAGCCGGTCATTGCTGCTGTCAATGGATTTGCTTTGGGAGGTGGACTGGAACTTGCTCTGGCATGTCATTTCCGTGTGGCAAGTGAAAATGCCCATATGGGTCTGCCCGAGGTATCGTTGGGGGTTATTCCGGGATATGGCGGAACACAGCGACTCCCCAGGCTTATTGGGAAGGGAAGAGCCATGGAATTAATTATGACGGCAGGGATGATCAATGCATCCGAAGCACGAGAATACGGTCTTGTCAATCATGTTGTGCCACAAGAAGAATTATTGTCTTTCTGTGGAGAGTTGTCTGACAGGATATCGAAAAATTCTCCGGTAGCTATTTCCTATGCAATAAAAGCTGTAAATACAGGTTTTATGAATACTGCCCGTGGATTTGAGGCCGAGATCAAGGCATTTGGGGAGTGTTTTGGAACCGCAGATTTTAAAGAAGGTACTTCAGCATTCCTCGAAAAAAGAAAGGCCAAATTCCCGGGGGCGTAATAACCTCAAACGGCTTTTTTATTATGAAAAACATGCTAACCGTACTGTTGCTATTTCTGGTATCGGGAATTGCCATAAGCCAGGAATTCCCCATATCTTTTGAAATTGGTGAGAGATATAACGATAGGTATAAATATTCCAATTTACTTACCATTGCGGACGATGGCAGCGGCGGCACTATTTTGGTCCGGGCTTATTACACTGGACTTATTCTCCATCCAAAAGGGTACCTGGTAGAGCATTACGACAAGAACCTTAAACTTATTGATGAATATAACTATAAGTTAAAAGGACACGATTTTGTCAATGGATATGTGAAGAACGGTCAATTGTATTTGCTGTTTCTTGATTATAATCTGGATACCTTATCCTATGAATATTCCATTCACAGAAGTCCGATTAGTGATTATAGGTTTACCGAGGAGACCCTCTTGAGTATCGCATCTGACGCGGTAGATAACCCCCTCGACAAGAATTATTACAACCGTAATTTTGGTAGGGGATTTACAACTACCGTTTTATTTGATGAAGATCTCTCTGCTTTTGTTATTAGTACGCACTACAAAAAGGGGAAAGTGAACATGCATCGAATACATGTATTCAGCACCTCCTTAAATAAGATGCTGGAACATGATTTCTCCGATGCCGTAGAAGATAAGAACTATGCTTTTGAACAGCTTGAGGTATCACCTGACCTGAAATCGGTTTATGTGATGGGGAAGGCGTACTTTAAACGAAAGCGGTTCAAGGCCATGGAGCGGAGGTTTCAGTATGAGTTGATCCGAATTACAGCTGAGGGAAGATCTATACAGACTTTTGACGGACCTGGGAAATATTCCGAAGCCTTAAAACCCATGCTAAATGGGGATAAGCTAATCTGTGTAGGGTTTTATGCAGACAGAAAGGACAATCGCTACAATGGGTTGGGCTACTTTGCCCTGGACCCGCTTACTTTGGATATCAATATCAAAAAATACAATCCGTTTTCATCGCAATTCATGAAGGATAAGTTTGGCAAAGATGATACAGAGCAGGTAAAAAACCTGGTTTTCAAAAATGTAAGTTTTGCCAAAGATGGCTGTGTTCAGTTCAATGCTGAGGAGTATTTTGTTACCAATAGTATTCAATCCAATTCCAGTGGGGGTCGTGTGCGAGTCGAAAGATTCCATCACAATGACATTGTAAGTGCCAAACTGGGACCTTCCGGAGATTTGGTATGGGCAAGAAACATAAACAAATCTGAAGTTACCCAGGGAGACGGGGCCTACGTTTCATATTGTTCCTTTTCCAAAGGAGGCGACACCTATTTTTTCATCAGCTCAGCTGCGGAAAATCCGGAATTGTTGAATAACGAACGCTTGATTTTTAAGCAAGGTTTTAGCAGGAACCGGAATGTCTTTGTAATCCGCCTGAACGAACAAGGTAAGATGAGCTATAGGAAGATGATTGATAGTAAGGAAGCCAGATTGCCCCTTATGGTGTCCAAACCCCTTATGGATAAATCTAATGATGCCCTACTTTTCTATGCCAAACGGGGCACGAAGAAACAATTGGTGAACTTTTCTATCAATTAAGATTTGGAATAACAAATCTCCCTTTATTGGATAATATCCATATATTTGGATATATTCCACTATATGAAAAAATCTTCGCTCATTAAGGGAAGGGGTGCACAAAGTAATCGACCCAACCGTTTTCTTGCCCATGTCCATGAGCTTCGCAACGACTTTCTCGAGTATTGCCGTAAACAGGGGGAAGCTGAAGAACCTGCTAAAACCCAATATTTACCCATACATCCCAAATCCATTGTCAATAAAGTAAAAAGTCCTGATCTGCGAATGGATTATTCGATGAATCCTTATCAGGGCTGTGAACATGGTTGCGTTTACTGTTATGCAAGAAACACTCACGAGTATTGGGGTTATAGTGCAGGGCTTGACTTTGAGAAACGAATTTTAATAAAATCAAATGCCTCCCAACTCCTGGAAAACTGCCTGAAACGCAAAACCTGGAAAGCCAAAACAATCGTACTTTCCGGAAATACAGATTGTTATCAACCTGCGGAAAAGAAATACGGCATAACCCGTTCCTGTTTGGAGGTTTTTTTGAAATACCGGCATCCGGTGGGTATTATTACCAAGAACGACCTTATTCTAAGAGACCTGGATCTGCTTACAGAATTAAACCGGCATAATTTACTAGCTGTGCATATTTCAGTCACCACCTTGTCCGAGGATACCAGAAGGATGCTGGAACCTCGCACTGCAACCATAAAAAAAAGACTACAGGTGATTAAAAAATGCTCTGAATCTGGCATTGGGGTAAACGCCATGCTTGCACCAATAATTCCAGGGATCAATAGTCACGAATTACTTGCCCTGGCAAAAGCATGCGCAGCTCATGGTGCTGTTTCTTTCGGATATACGGTTGTTCGCCTCAATGGAGCCATTGGTATGCTGTTTACGGAATGGATTAAGAAAGCGCTTCCAGACCGGGCCGAGAAGGTTTTAAAACAAATTGCATCCTGTCATGGGGGTCAGCTAAACGACAGTCGTTTTGGTATTCGCACCCGGGGTGAAGGACAACTGGCAGAGCAAATCAAGGAAATGGCCAGACTGGCTCGGTTAAAGTATTATAAGGGGAAGCAACTTCCAGCACTTGATACCACTTTGCATGAATCGCACAAAAGCGGGCAACTTCGCTTATTCTGATGTGCAAAGGTTCGGATAATTCATCTTGTCCCCTCCCATTCCCCATAGAATTGTTCCAGGAAATCCAGCATGTATTGATGGCGTTCTTCAGCAAGTTTTTTAGCTGTTTCGGTATTCATCTTGTCTTTCAGACCCAGTAACTTTTCATAAAAGTGATTGATAGTGGGTGCGGTTGACTTTTTATAGGAATCCTTACTCAAGTGAGTAACTGGTTTTATGTCCGGGTCGTATATGGGTCGATTGCGAAACCCGCCATAATTGAATGCCCGGCTAATTCCGATGGCCCCAATAGCATCCAGGCGGTCTGCGTCCTGTACAATTTCAAGTGCTTTGGTTTTAGGGCTATTGCCTGGATCTTCAATGCTATTCTTGTAGGAGATGTTCTCGATGATATCCACTACATCATCAATCACTGGTTGCGGAAGTTGGAGACTCGTTAGAAAGTTGGTGGCTATCTGAGGCCCTATGGATTCATCACCATCATGAAACTTGGCATCAGCAATATCATGTAACAGCGCCCCGAGGCCTACGGTCAGCAGATCTACTTTTTCGCCCTCTGCGATGACCATAGCACTGCGGTAGACCCTCAGCGTATGAAACCAGTCATGACCTCCTTCTGCACCAAGAAGGCTTTTTTTTACAAAGGACTCCGTTGCTTTTAATATTTCTGTCCGGGTCATGGCTAAAGTTCTATGGCCTTTGTGATTTGCTTTTCTATCCTGGAGATCAGCATTTCTGGTTCACCAGTGTTTTCCATAGGAGGATGTACAGTGAATTTGAGATGTGACCCCAATCCATAAGGAAACTTGCCATAACGCAACATCTTCCATGAGTTGTTTATGGTCACAGGAACAAGCAAAGCAGAAGGGGCGTATTTCATTATGGCTTTAAGGCCTTTGGCTTGAAATCTTTTTGGGTGCCCAGTCCTGCTTCGTGTTCCTTCAGGGAAGATAACTGCACTCCGATTGTGTTCTTCAATATACTTACCAAGTTTGGCAATCTGGATAAGAGCCTGTCTGCTGTCTTTTCGATCAATCAGAACCGACCCCCCATGTCTGAGGTTGTAGGAGACACTGGGAATACCCTTTCCCAACTCAATCTTGCTGACAAATTTGGGGTGATGTGCCCTCATAAACCAGATCAGCGGGGGAATGTCATTCATACTCTGGTGATTTGCAACAATAATCAGGGGTCTATCCTTTGGAATGTCATGAGGATTCTTGAAGGTGTACCAGGTTCCCAGCACATGAGTTATCCTTATCAGGCATAAATTGAGGATACTCACACTTTTTTTATGGGCATTGTAGCCGAAAATATTTAAACACAACCATTGTACAGGATGGAAAAGGACCAAAACAAATCCAAAAAGGACAAAGTAAATGGCAGTTAATGGATAGGCCAGAATTTTTATCATATGCAAAAATATGAATCCAAAAAGATTTTGCTTATACCACTGTTCAAATTGCAGGTAATATATTGACGGATACCCAGTAATCTATGGGTTTTATAGCATCTTTCTCAGAAAATCAATTGAAAATCTGAAGAATATATTTATCTTTAACAAATAAGAAAATATAATCATCAGACAATGGGTAAATTCGAAATTAAAACGGACAAAGCTGGTAAATTCAGATTTAATTTGAAAGCCGGTAATGGTCAGGTTATTTTAAGTAGTGAAGCGTATAATTCGAAATCCGCTTGTGAAAATGGAATCGAATCTGTAAGGAAAAATTCTGCAGACGACGGACGTTTCGAGCGAAAGACTGCCAAAAACGGAAAAGCGTACTTTAATCTTAAAGCATCCAACGGACAAGTTATCGGAGCAAGTCAGATGTATGCCTCGGGAGCCTCAATGGAAAACGGGATTGCATCTGTTAAAAATAACGCGCCTGATGCTTCAGTTGATGATCAGACCTAATTAGTTCTGGCATGAAAAAATAAAAGGCGGCCTGCAGGCCGCCTTTTTGTTTATACGTAGGGATCTTTAACAATATTCGTCGTAAGCTCCCGTAAGGTTTTCAGCGATCATCTCAGCTGGTCGTCCTTCAATGTGATGCCTTTCAATCATATGAACCAATTCACCATCTTTAAACAGCGCCATGCTGGGTGAAGAAGGAGGGAAAGGGATCATCAGGTTTCTGGCAGCGTCCACTGCTTCAGTATCTACACCGGCAAATACGGTGATAAGGTGATCTGGTGTTTTTGAATGCATCAGGCTCATTTTTGCGGCGGGCCTGGCATTAGCAGCAGCGCAACCACATACGGAATTTACCACAACCAGTGTGGTACCTTCTTGATTTATGGCCGATTGAACATCTGCTGCAGTATATAATTCCTGAAAACCGGCAGTAGCCAGGTCTTCTCTCATGGGTTTAACAAGTTCTGCGGGATACATAGACTTTTTTTTTGTTTTTAGCGCAACAAAGATAAGGAAAGAAGACTATTCTTTACAAGCCTTTCGCGATAGAGTATAGTTTAGAAGGTATTCTGTAAAGCCCTATCTTTGGCGCGTTATTTTTACAGCTTATGATCAAGTGGGTGGGTGGAATAATCGGTTACTTTCTGTTCAGGCTTCCAGGGGCGCTGATAGGGTTCATTGTTGGAAGTTTTATGGACAACATGGGGAGTTCCGGAAATCGGGATACCTTGTTTGGGGAACTAAACCGCAAAACTGTTTCTCCTGCTGATTTTGAATTAAACCTGCTATCGCTTTGTTCCATTGTAATCAAGGCAGACGGAAAGGCCACAGAAAGAGAACTCAATTATGTAAGGCAGTACTTCCTGAGCACATACGGCAAGGAGAAGGCCAATGCCATCTTTCGCACATTCAATGAGGTGATAAAAAAGAGGGAAGTGTCTGCCCAAAGGATCTGCACCTACCTCAATCAAAGGACACGCTATGAAGTGCGTTTACAACTTTTGCATTTTCTATTTGGAATTGCTCAGGCTGATGGCGCCGTAAGCAAGGCTGAAATAAATAAATTACATGAAATTGCAAGATTCTTAAGGGTAGGACGATACGATTATGAGAGCATTAAAGCCATGTTCGTCAGGACTACCGACAATGCTTACCGGATACTTGAAATCCAAAAGTCTGCATCGGATGATGAGGTTAAAAAAGCGTACCGGAAAATGGCGAAGAAATACCATCCTGACCGCGTGTTGACTGAAAATGAGGCCATCAAAAAAGGCGCAGAGGAAAAGTTTAAAGAAGTTCAGAAAGCATACGAATCCATACAGAAAGAGCGCGGGATTTAGGCAGTATGCTATTTAAGTTGAAATAAGAGTCGTAAACAATGCAAGAATTTTGGTTCTATACAAAACTGGGGTTTAACCACGTAATGGATTTTGCCGCCTATGACCATATCCTTTTCCTGGCTGCCCTTGCTGTACCCTTTACCTTTAAAAGCTGGAAGAAAGTGCTCATCCTTTGCACCTTATTTACAGTTGCCCATTGCCTTTCACTTGCATTTTCTGCTTACGACATCGTCAGGGTAGATGTGGGGCTCATTGAATTTTTGATACCGGTAACTATCTTCCTGACCGGAATTTTCAACCTGTTTTACACAGGGCGCAATGCGGATCGAATGAAAATTCACTGGCACGCTCTGTTTACCACTTTTTTTGGTTTGATTCATGGTTTTGGGTTTTCCAATTACTTTAATATGATGATGGCCGAACTAGAGGACAAATTAGTTCCGCTGATGGGGTTTGCCATGGGGATTGAAATTTCTCAGTTTCTAGTTATCCTGAGTATACTGCTACTGGGTTGGGTTTTCCGCTCCCGCCTTCAGGTTAACAGGCAAATCTATATCGCAATTTGTTCGGTTATTGTATTGCTTATTACAATCCCGATGCTGCTGGAGACTTTACCCACCTAACAATTTTCACTTAAAATTAACCGATAGAGTGTTGTAAGGCTGTGCTAAAGCAGGTATCTTAGTCACCTAGGCAAGTAATTCACCCTAATTGAAAGTTTCCCTTGAAAAAAGCTAAACAGGAAAAATAC
This sequence comes from Flavobacteriaceae bacterium D16, assembly GCA_021295155.1. GTDB lineage: Bacteria > Bacteroidota > Bacteroidia > Flavobacteriales > Flavobacteriaceae > Lentiprolixibacter. Next base: position 828,031 of record JAJTJC010000036.1, read on the forward strand.
GACAAGGCATACCTAAGGATGGCTCAGGAATGGGGAAAGCTTTCTTATTGCAACCGGAAGCAGGTTGGAGCTATTGTGGTAAAAGACCGTATGATTATTTCCGACGGTTACAACGGAACACCAACAGGTTTCGAAAATATTTGTGAGGATGAAGAAGGATATACCAAATGGTATGTTTTGCATGCAGAGGCAAATGCGCTTTCTAAGGTAGCGGCATCTACGCAGTCCTGTGAAGGAGCCACCCTGTATATTACGCTATCCCCATGCAGGGAGTGCAGTAAACTGATTCATCAGGCGGGTATAAAGCGGGTAGTGTATCAGATTGCTTATAAGGACGACTCCGGAATTCGTTTCCTGGAGCGAGCAGGGGTAGAATTGGCACATATGCCTGTGATTGACAGTAACGAACCAACGGTCATAAAATAGATGAAAAAAAGCAGGTATATATGGCCTTCGGTTTTGGCTCTGGCACTCGCCATAGGAATTTTTATTGGAGGAAAACTCCACTTTAATGATACCCCGGAAAAATTATTCACCACCAATTCCAAGAAAGATAAACTCAACAGGTTGATCGATTATATCGATTATGAATATGTAGATGACATTAATACAGACAGTATCGTTGATGTTACCGTAAACAACATTCTGGAAAAACTGGATCCTCACTCGGTTTATATCCCAAAGAACGAGATGAAGCGTGTGGCGGAAAATATGAAAGGTGATTTTGTGGGGATTGGGATAAATTTCTATATGTACCGGGACACCATAACCGTAATTCGTACTGTCGAAAATGGTCCAAGTTACAATAAGGGAATCCTGGCAGGAGATCGTATTATGGTGGCCGATGAGGACACCTTATATGGCAAGCGGTTGCCCAGTGACAGGATTGTGGATATACTGAAGGGTTTTAAGGGCACAAAGGTTAAGCTGCAGGTATATAGAAAATCTCAGGATAAGTATTTTACAGTTACGGTTAAACGAGATCGTATTCCCATAAGGAGTGTGGATGCTTACTATATGCTCACCCAAAATATGGGGTATATCAAAATTAATCGTTTTGCTGAAACCACCTACCGGGAGTTTCGTGATGCCATCCGCGATTTGCAACAACAAGGGGCTTCAAAGTTGGTTCTAGACCTCAGGGATAATCCGGGAGGTTATTTAGGTATTGCGGAGCAACTGGCGGATGAGTTTTTACCGGATGACAAATTGATTCTCTATACCAAGAACAAGAAAGGACAGGTAGACAGCACCTATGCTACCTCAAGAGGAAGTTTTGAGGACAAACCCGTCTATGTGCTCATTAATGAAAGGTCGGCTTCTGCCAGTGAGATTATTGCTGGTGCCCTGCAGGATAATGACATAGGAACTATAGTTGGACGAAGATCTTTTGGCAAAGGCCTGGTGCAACGAGAAATGGAGCTGGGAGACGGATCTGCTGTCAGACTTACCGTATCTCGCTATTATACCCCAACCGGTAGATCCATACAACGTGATTATCAGAATGGAATACAGGATTACTATCATAAGTTTTCCCAACGCTACAATTCGGGAGAACTAATATCTGTAGACAGTATCAAGGTTGCTGATTCGTTAAAATTCAAAACGCCAAAAGGAAAAATTGTCTACGGCGGCGGCGGAATTATCCCAGACGTTTTTGTACCCATCGGGACTAATGAGGAAGAGGCTATTGAAGCCCTTGAGGGAAGAGGCTTTTTCAGTCGGTTTATTTTCGAACATCTTGAAGAAGACCGTAATCGTTACAACAGTTTCACCCGTGATGAGTTCTATAACGGGTTTAGTGTTGACGATATCGTTTTTGATCGCTTTATTGATTATGTACTTTCCCTAAAAATTAAGCTTGACTTTTATGACTATGAGGAGATTATCAAGCTGTACCTGAAGGCCAATCTGGCGGAACAGCTTTTTTCACCGAATTTACATGCAAAGGTTAAGGGACTGGCAGATCCTATGCTGAAGGAAGTACTTAAAGTAGATCAACCTTTACTGCAACAGGCTGATGCTGTTGAAGAAGTACAATAAGCTACCGGGCAGGTATTCCGGTTATTTCTCGTCTATTTTTTTTTCAATCTTTTTGGACGTCTGGTAGATGAGCAGCAGGACTATTGCGCAAAGAGCCGCCACAATACCTATAAGGGCAATAATACTTTTACCTTCCAGCGGGTGCTCATAATCAATAAGTGTAGCATTATAGACGATCAGGGCCAGGGCCAGAAACACAAGAATTACAGTAACTGTTTTACTCATAGTATTTAATATTCATCATAGGGATTACCCTAAAAAAAGCTGATTGATGTTGGTGGCGAACAACTTTACAGCAATAGCCAGCAATACTACGCCAAACACCTTTCTAATAATCCCAACTCCGTTATTTCCCAGTAGTTTGCCAATCCTAGAAGAAGACTTTAATACCAGGTATACAAAGATAATATTAATGATAATGGCAATGATGATGTTCTCCACATAAAACTCTGCCCTCAAAGCCAAAAGAGAGGTCATGGTACCAGCTCCGGCAATCAGGGGGAAGGCTATTGGCACAATAGATGCCGTTTCAGGTTTCTCATCCTTGTGTAGGTTTACACCCAGAATCATTTCTATGGCGAGGAAAAACATAACAAATGCACCCGCAACGGCAAAGGAGTTTACATCTACCCGAATAAGGTTCAGAATTTCTTCACCCACAAATAAAAAAGCCACCATTATACAGGCCGCAACAATCGATGCTCTTTCAGACTGAACATGCCCTACTTTATCCCTGAGACTTATGATAATAGGGACACTTCCCACGATATCGATTACAGCGAATAATATCATGCTTGCAGTAGCAATTTCCCGAAAGTTTAAATGCAAATCCATACGTTTTAATTTAGCGCCGGCAAAGTTACGTTTTCCCCGGATATATTAATTCTCAATGGTAGAAAAATTATCGGAGCACCCCCTCCAATATATTATCTTTGCCGTTAACCGTTATGCCTATGTTTCAGATTGGAAAAACACTGATTTCCGAAGATATCCTGGAAAACGATTTTGTCTGCAACCTGGATGCCTGTAAGGGTGCTTGTTGTGTGGAAGGAGAAGCCGGAGCCCCTTTGGAAGAAAAGGAGACCGGGGTTCTGGATGCTATATACCCGCAGGTTAAACCTTTTTTAAGGCCTGAGGGGATTAAAGCCATCGAAAGTCAGGGCACTTATGTAAAAGGTTTGGATGGTGAATGGGAAACACCTTTGGTGAATGATAAAGAGTGTGCCTATGTGATTTTCACAGAACAGGGGATAGCCAAATGTGGTTTAGAGGAAGCCTTTGAGGCAGGAGCTACCCTCTGGAAAAAACCCATATCCTGTCATTTATACCCGGTACGGGTTAAAGAATTCAGTGAGCTCACAGCTGTAAATTACCATAAATGGCAAATATGCAATCCGGCTTGTAGCCTGGGAAAAACCCTGGAAGTTCCTGTATATCAGTTTGTAAAAGATGCCCTTATCAGAAAATTCGGCGAAGACTGGTATCAGGAGTTGGAATCCGTTGGACGGGAGCACCTTAAAACTTGAGGATTCACTTTTTACGATGCGGACAGGGATTTTCATTTAGGATCTCACTTTTACCATTCGTAGAACTTTTTTTACAACTTATAGGATTTATTTTATTTTCAACCACTTCCTTGCGACCTTCAATATCGCTAATAATCGAACCTAAGTTAAATTCAGGTCTCAGTATTAGAATTAGATAATCAACCTTCATAATAAATGGGGCACTAATTGAGGGTTGTGTATTAATTCTATAGTTTGAATCCTGATTGAGATGAAAAATCACTATCATGAAAAAGAGTGTCATTTTATTTGCTGTTTTTCTACTTGTTCTGATTGTTGCGGTAGTCTCCGAACGCCGGGAAGAAAAGGACTTTTCTAATAGTGTGGCCATGGGAGATGAGACCGGAACACAGCTTGTAACACCCAGCCAGGATCTCGAAATAGACCGATAAAGTTCCCTGAATTTTACCCCAAATCATTATGCCCCCAAAACTACAGAACCGACTTAAGTCAGTGTTATGGATTATCCTTCCGTTAATCCTTTTTTCCTTTATATCCAATCGTATCGCAGACAGTCCTGTGTCCGTCAATGATGGTACTTATGTGCTTACTGCTAGTAGTGGAACCCAGAAGGAAATTACGGGGACGGTTGCTTTCCGGGAACGGGAGGTAGTTTCCAAAAACGGGCATTTGCTTAATGTGCTTCAAATCAGTTTTAATAATGCTAACCTGGAACAGGGTCTGAATATGGAGTTTTTGATTTCTGTGAGATCAGATAACGAAGCTATTACAGAAGGAAAGTACTATGTAAATCGCTATATAAGCGGGTTTGTAAGTGAATTTAACGGGGTATTTGGATATGCAAATTTACATTCCCAGGGGGAAGAACCCTACTTTTCCAAAACCGGTCATCTTCAATTATCCAGTAAGAGCGATAAAGTCATAAAAGGCAACATGGATGTAAGCCTGCAAGATGTGGATGGAAAAAAACTTCAACTTCAAGGGAGTTTTAGTGCATTAAGGGAATATTAGTATCATAATAGGTGTTTTCTTAGCGCATACCATAACATGTGCAATTTAATAACATCGCAAGCGGCACTTCAATAATTTCCTGGAGAGTTAAACGAATCAAACAGTTTGTTATTCGCCTGTTATACAGCTTACTTCAACTTATCTACAGGTGTTTTTATTATTAATTCCTCGCGAGATATTTTTTTAGCTACTCTCCCTTTTGTTTGGGAAACCAATGAGTACTTTTTTTTATACTTTTTGGTCTATTATTTTTTGTCTATCCATTACCGAAATTCCCTTAAAAGTTATGATGTTGCACAAACTCAGTAGGCGTCTATGCCGAGGGCAGATTTCAACATAGCGTGTTAAAAACTTTGAAGCCTATTTGCTAAAACAGGCTTTACAATTTGGTAACAATTTTAAATATTTGTTAGCCCAACTCGCTTGTAGTTTTCACCCAACATTAATACCTAAAAAAATAGAGCATATGTCAGCCGCTGTTGAACCCATTTTGCAAGAAAATAAGGACCGATTTGTAATATTCCCAATTGAACACCACGATCTATGGGAATGGTATAAAAAATGTGAGGCCTGTTTTTGGACTGCAGAAGAAATAGATTTACATCAGGATTTAACTGACTGGAACAATAAGCTGAGTGACGACGAGCGTTACTTCGTAAAGCATATTTTAGCCTTTTTTGCAGCTTCAGACGGAATTGTAAATGAGAATCTGGCAGAGAATTTTGTAAATGAAGTTCAGTATTCAGAGGCTAAATTCTTCTATGGGTTTCAAATCATGATGGAGAATATCCACAGCGAAACCTATTCGTTGTTGATAGACACCTATGTAAAGGATGAAAAGGAAAAGAACATCCTTTTTAAGGCTATCGAAAATTTCCCAGCGATCAAGAAAAAAGCTGACTGGGCTTTAAAGTGGATAGATTCACCCAGTTTTGCAGAAAGATTGATTGCCTTCGCAGCTGTTGAGGGGATCTTTTTCTCGGGAGCTTTCTGTTCTATCTTCTGGTTAAAGAAAAGAGGGCTGATGCCTGGCCTGACCTTCTCCAATGAATTGATTTCTCGTGATGAGGGTATGCACTGTGATTATGCAGTTCATATTCACAACAAACACCTGGTCAATAAGGTTCCGAAAGAACGCATTACAGCAATTATTGTAGACGCACTGAACATTGAACGAGAGTTCATCACAGAATCACTCCCGGTTAGTCTAATCGGCATGAATTCCAAGCTTATGACCCAGTACCTGGAGTTTGTAACAGACAGGTTACTGGTAGAACTGGAATGTGAAAAGGTTTACAATTCCACGAATCCATTCGACTTTATGGATATGATTTCCCTGCAGGGGAAAACCAATTTCTTTGAAAAACGTGTTTCCGAATATCAAAAGGCAGGCGTTTTGAACAAAGAAAAAGACACTGACTCCCAGAAAATAAGCTTCGACGCTGACTTCTAGGAAGTATGTTTAGAGCAGCCCCAAATTTCCTGGGGTTTTGCTTTGCCTTAAAATGAAATGTTAAATTTATTTAACACTAATCCAACCAAGAGAACACTAATAATTGTAGCAAATGTTTGTAGTAAAAAGAGACGGAAGAAAAGAACCGATCATGTTCGACAAGATCACGGCCCGGGTAAGAAAATTATGTTATGGGCTTAACGGTCTGGTAGACCCGGTAAAAGTAGCCATGCGGGTAATAGAAGGCCTGTATGATGGGGTGACCACCTCAGAATTGGATAATCTGGCTGCCGAAATCGCGGCAACATTGACTACAACACATCCGGATTATGCCAAATTGGCGGCCCGTATTTCTGTCTCTAACCTCCATAAGAATACCAAGAAATCCTTTTCAGAAACGATGAAGGATCTCTATGAATACGTAAACCCCAGAACAGGGAAAAAAGCTCCCCTGTTGTCTGAAGAGGTTTATAAGGTCGTTATGGATAATGCAGACAAGCTCGATTCTACAATTATCTACAACCGTGATTTTGGCTACGATTATTTCGGTTTCAAAACGCTTGAACGTTCATACCTGCTCAAATTAAATGGACAAATTGCAGAGCGGCCACAGCATATGCTGATGCGTGTTGCAGTTGGAATTCATGTGAATGATCTGGATGCTGCCATAGAAACCTATGAGCTGATGTCCAAAAAATATTTTACACACGCTACTCCTACCTTGTTTAATTCCGGCACACCCAAGCCTCAGATGTCATCCTGCTTCCTTCTGGCCATGCGAGATGACAGTATTGACGGGATTTATGATACGCTGAAGCAAACAGCCAAAATATCACAATCTGCAGGAGGGATAGGCCTTTCTATTCATAATATCCGGGCAACCGGATCTTACATTGCCGGAACCAACGGAACATCCAACGGGATTGTCCCAATGCTGAGGGTATACAATGATACAGCCCGCTATGTAGATCAGGGAGGGGGAAAACGAAAAGGTAGTTTTGCCATTTACGTAGAGCCATGGCATGCTGATATTTTTGAGTTCCTGGAGCTAAAAAAGAACCACGGGAAAGAAGAAATGCGCGCCCGTGACCTTTTCTATGCCATGTGGATCCCGGATCTCTTCATGAAAAGGGTAGAGGCTGATGGACAGTGGACCTTAATGTGTCCGAATGAATGTCCAGGTTTGTTCTCCACACACAGTGAAGAATTCGAAAAATTGTACACCCAATATGAAGCAGAAGGTAAGGGCCGGAAATCCATTAGGGCCAGAGAGCTTTGGGAGAAGATTCTGGAATCACAGATCGAAACGGGCACACCCTATATGCTGTATAAGGATGCCGCAAACCGAAAAAGCAACCAACAAAACCTGGGAACCATCCGATCCTCGAACCTCTGTACAGAGATATTGGAATATACTTCCAAGGATGAAATAGCCGTTTGCAACCTGGCATCAATAGCCTTACCGATGTTTGTGAAAAACGGGGAATTTGACCACCGGGAGTTATTCAAGGTTACTAAACGGGTGACCAAGAACCTGAACCGGGTAATCGACCGGAACTACTACCCCGTTAAAGAAGCAGAGAATTCCAATATGCGCCACCGTCCGATCGGACTTGGTGTGCAGGGCCTTGCAGACACATTTATCCAACTTCGTCTTCCTTTTACCTCTGATGAGGCCAAGAAGCTGAACCAGGAAATTTTTGAGACCCTGTATTACGCTGCAGTAACGGCCTCTATGGAACTCGCTAAGGACGAAGGGCCTTATTCTACGTACAAAGGATCTCCAATAGCTAAGGGACAATTCCAGCATAATCTTTGGGGGATAAAAGACGAAGAACTCTCTGGCCGCTGGGATTGGGGAAAACTCAGGGAAAAAATTAAAAAGCACGGGGTTCGCAACTCCCTCCTGGTGGCACCTATGCCTACGGCGTCTACGTCGCAAATCCTTGGTAACAACGAGTGTTTTGAGCCCTATACTTCCAATATTTATACGCGTAGGGTACTTTCAGGAGAGTTTATCGTGGTTAATAAGCACCTTTTGGAAGATCTTGTAAAGCTTGGTCTTTGGAATGAGACCATGAAGCAGGAACTCATGAGGGCCAACGGTTCCATCCAGCATATCGATGTAATTCCTGAAGATATCAGAGAGCTTTACAAAACGGTATGGGAACTGAAGATGAAAGACATTATTGATATGTCCAGGCAACGTGGTTATTTTATTGACCAAAGCCAGTCTCTCAACCTCTTCATGGAAAATGCCAACTACTCTAAGTTGACATCAATGCATTTCTATGCATGGAAGAGCGGATTGAAAACCGGAATGTATTATTTGAGAACAAAGGCCGCTGTAGATGCCATCAAGTTTACGCTGGACAACACCAAGAAAAAGGAGGTGCCGGTAAGCGTGGCTGCTGAAGCTGAAGTAATCGCTGCTGCTCCCAAGTCTGCAACAGATATTAAAGTGAAAACATCACCGGTTAAAACTGCTGAAACAGATGTAGAGCCTATGTCTCCTGAAGAGATGAAGGAATTGATCGCGCGAGCAAAAGAAGGGCAGGCCGATGATGATTGCCTGATGTGCGGGTCATAACCTGTAGATTCAAGTATAGAGCTCGCTTGTATCTTTTATAAATTAGTGTTTATTGATCGAAAAACACCCAGGAAGGGTCCGCACCTCACGAAATGGACCCGGACCAGGGTGTTTTGTTTTATGGGATATCCTTTTTAAAAAGTACGATCAAATCTTTGAAAAATTGGGCACGGAAACCCCGCTCAGGAAATTGAGCGACGGTAAAGAAAGAAGTAAAGTAGACCTTAGTCTTTAAAATACGGCCTGATCACCAAAGAAGATAGTGCTAAAAGGGCCGAATAAACGCATAAAATGATGATATAGTAATCCATCTTTAGCAGTTTTAAGGCAACATATATATTTACGGAATAAAACTGCTTTTTGGATTATCCAGGGGCTTAAAATTTCTATAAAAAGAGTCTATTCCCAAAAAGGGAACCATAAGATAAGATGATTGATAAGCCTGATATTAATTCCAATATGTGCTGCCACTGAGGGCAATCCGCTCCATGAAATGCTTCTTTTCAAAAGGCTATAATTGTGGTGACCAGACCTTACTCCCGGTTAATTCATTTACATCTGCACAGGCTATGTATTCCCCGGGTACGGAGGCATAGGGAAGGACTTCTTCACCTACATATTCAGTGTTCTTATATGCCCAAATGGCAAAGCTGCGTAAGGTAGATGCCAGGTTGGCATTGGCCACTTCCTCAGCCAATTCCGCAGTTTCACCTTTTGCCATGGCTTCCATATAAGCTCCCAAGGCTTCCTGATTGGCTTTTTCTTTTTTAGGATCAAGCACCTTTAAGGCTGAAACCAGAACAGGTTCGATATCTTCACTGTCCAGATCCTCCAGATTTTCCTTCCCAGATGTCCTGAGCGCAGTACTTCCAAATTTTCCCATCAACATGCGAATAAAACCTTGATCTTCCAGTGGCGTAACCTCGTCCAGGTATCGGTCAATAAAGATGTGTACATTCACTTCAGATGCTGATGGGGTATCGGTTTTGGGCAGGAGTATGTCTACCAAATGGGTAAGTACGTTCCCTTCTCCGGGACTAAAAAACCGCGGCGTCCAGTTTACCGCTGATTCTCCTTTACAACTTTTCAACAGGCTGATTACTGTAGGTGTGGCTACGGTATAGCCCATAGCAAGCCCTATATTCTTAAGTGCTTTTCTTCTGTCCATTAGAGTAATCCTTTTTTAAGTTGCCCAGCTGCATGATTGGCTGCCCTTGCCGTAAAGGCCATATAGGTAAGTGATGGATTGACGCAAGACGCAGAGGTCATGAAGGCCCCATCGGTAACATAAACATTCTTTACAGCATGTATTTGATTATATCCATTCAATACAGATGTCTTGGGATCCCGGCCCATGCGCGCAGTACCCATTTCATGAATTCCAATCCCCAGGGCCCCCGGATCGTCATAGGCTTCCACGTCATGTAAACCAGCTTTGGTCAACATTTCAACTGCCTGCTCTTTTATATCTTCACGCATTTTCCACTCATTTTCCCCAAATTCGGCATCAAAGGTAACAGTAGGTAATCCCCAGCCATCGAGTTTATCGTAGTCCAGGGTCATGCGGTTGTGCTCATAGGGTAATACTTCACCAAAACCACTCATGCCAAACTGCCAGCCCCCAGGTTTAAGGATGGCTTCTTTCAGATTTTTTCCGTGAGACATCTCAGCTATAGCATCCTGCCAGTTACCTCGGGATGCAGAACCCTGATAGCCGTATCCCCGAATAAATTCTTTAGAATCAGATTTACCTCCCAGATTCCTGAAACGTGGCAAGTATATTCCGACAGGCTTACGTCCTTTATAATATTTATCTTCAAAGCCATCATATTTTCCAGAAGCACCAGCATCCAGATGGTGATCCATGATATTTCTACCCAGCTGGTCCGAGTCGTTGCCCATTCCATTCGGGAAACGGTCTGATTTGGATTGCATCAGGATTGCAGTTGACGCAATGGCTGAAGCACATAGGAAGACAATCTTGGCCTTGAATTCAAACGCTTCTTTGGTTTCCCGGTCAATTACCTTTACACCGCTAGCCTTTTTGGTATCCGGGTCATAAATAACCTCATGAACTATTGAATCCGGACGAAGGGTAAGATTCCCGGTTCGCTCCGCAGCAGGAAGGGTAGAAGAAAGACTACTGAAATAAGCCCCAAAAGGACATCCCCGCATGCAGCGGTTCCTGAACTGACAGCGGTTACGGCCATCATACTTCTTATCGCTATTAATATGGGCAACACGGCCAGCTGTGAGGAAACGATCATCGTATTGTTCCAGCAATTTTTCCCTGATATGTTGCTCCAGGCAGTTAAGCTCGATCATGGGTTCAAACTGTCCGTCTGGCAGCTGTCGTAACCCAAGCTTTTCCCCCGTCACCCCAATATAGGATTCCACCTTGTCGTACCAGGGAGCTATGTCTTTATAGCGTACCGGCCAGTCAACAGCAATGCCGTCTATTTTATTGGCTTCGAAGTCCAGAGCACTCCAGCGGTAGCTGTGCCTACCCCAGGTGATGGAGCGGCCTCCCACATGGTATCCCCGCATCCAGTCAAATCGTTTGATCTCATTGTAAGGGTGTTCCAGGTCGTTTACAAAAAAGTGATTATGCGCCGCCCGGGTAGTGTAACCGGTCCTGGCCTGCTTTAGTTGTTTGGCCTGATCCTCCCGGCTAAGGGTGCCTCCATTATCGAAGTCCCAGGGATCCATATTAGCGGTTTTATAGTCCTTAATATGCTCTACCATGGGACCACGCTCGAGAATCAGTGTTTTTAATCCCCTTTCACATAATTCCTTTGCAGCCCAGCCTCCGCTGATACCTGTACCAACAACAATGGCGTCATAAGACGCCTGTTCTTCATTGTAATAGAATTTACCCATTTAAGTGTTTCCCTTTTTGGACGAAATAGATTCTAAATATAAAATTATTTTTCTACATTTAGCTGAACACCCTATTTGTTTGGCAGTTTCCGAAAAGGCCTGATAAAAGGGGTATTATTACCAAAAACATAACAAGCTGTTACCATGATGAACAACACAATGATCAAGAAGAGTTTTGTCTTACTATTTGCACTCGCATTCTCCGTAATTTCCTGTAAAGAAGTGAAAAAAACAGAGCAAGCAACCACCGAGGAATCTGAAGAAGTTACTATGCAGGGAACCACTGAGTTTCCTTTATCCCTCGCACAATGGTCTATCCACCGTATGATCTGGGACGGTGCTGATCCATACTCCTTTGCTGAAAAGGCTCACGGATGGGGATTCACCGGACTGGAGTATGTAAGTCAGTTATACAACAAAGAACTCGAAGCCGCAGGCTTTTCTGAAGAAGCTATGAACAACTTTGTATCACGCTCCAATGCCGAGGCCGAAAAGTATGGCTTGACTAACCTCATTATAATGATAGACGGACAGGGCGACCTTGCCACCTCCGATGCAGAAGAGCGAAAAAGCGCCGTTGAAAACCATTTTAAGTGGGTAGATGCGGCAGCGGCTCTGGGATGCCACTCCATCCGGGTCAATCTTTCAGGCAGTTCTGACCCCGAAGAATGGGTGCCTAACTCTGTAGATGGACTTACCCAGTTGGCTACTTACGCCAAGGACAAAAACATCAATGTAATTGTTGAAAATCACGGAGGACTGTCTTCCAACGCTGCATTACTTGCTAAGGTGATGAGGACTGTGAACATGGAAAACTGCGGAACCCTACCGGATTTTGGAAACTTCTGTATCCGGCGTAATGTGCCTTCTGATTATTCCAAAGGTTGCGCAGAGATGTATGATTTATACCAAGGAGTAGAAGAATTAATGCCTTTTGCAAAAGCCGTAAGTGCCAAATCGCACAATTTTGATGAAGCAGGAAATGAGACTGAGATAGATTACGGCAAGATGCTGCAGATTGTTAAAAATGCGGGATACTCTGGTTTCATTGGAGTAGAATATGAAGGAAATGAACTGGGAGAGGAAGAAGGTATTATTGCCACGCGCGACCTGATACTACGGGAGGCTAAAATGCTTCAATAATCCATAGCAAGTATAAATGAAAGCATTCTTCAACCAGGTTTTTGACTATAATTTCCAATGCAACAAAAAACTAATTCATAGCTGCACGGAACTTAAAACGGTCCCAGAAGAAGTCATTCGTTTATTCAGTCATTTACTCAACGCCCATCATATCTGGAATTCCCGTATGCTAAGAACAGCTCCGGTACATGAAGTATGGCAGCTTCATGATATCCAATACTGGGGGGAACTGCATTACGAGAACCAGCGCAACTCTTTTGAAATAATTACCAACGCAGATAGTTTTGAGAAGCGGATAGATTACGAAAGTTCAGAAGGAAAATCGTATTCCAATTCCCTTCAGGATATTCTGTTTCATATCATCAATCACTCAACACATCACAGGGCCCAGATTTCTTCGCTATTCCGAAGTAACAAGCTGGGACCAATACCTATGGATTACATCATATACAAACGCTAAACGAGCAACTAATGAAAACAGCCGTTAAGTTTCAGTTGTCGTTTATGATGTTTCTTGAGTTTTTTATCTGGGGAGGCTGGTTTGTTACCATGGGGATATATTTGCCCAACACCTTAAAATCATCAGGGGCTGAGATTGCACTGGCATACTCTACGCAATCCTGGGGCGCTATTATTGCACCCTTTATTATTGGATTGATTGCAGATCGTTATTTCAATGCAGAACGGATTCTGGGATTATTGCACCTGGCCGGGGCATTTCTAATGTATCAGATGGCCAATGCTGAAGAATTTCTGGTCTTTTACCCGTATATCCTGGGCTATATGATCCTGTATATGCCTACTCTTGCCCTGGTTAATTCCGTAGCCTTTAACCAAATGGATAATCCCGCAAAGCAATTTTCTCCTGTACGGGTTTTTGGAACGGTGGGTTGGATTACGGCCGGGCTGGTGATCAGCTATGTCTTTCAATGGGACGCTGAAGAGAACGTAGCCCAGGGGATGCTGCGCAATACCTTTCTCATGACTGCGGTAGCTTCTGTAATCCTTGGATTATTTAGTTTTACCTTACCAAAAACAGCACCCAGGGTTGATAAATCGGAAAAGGTTTCCATTTCAGGAATCCTTGGATTAGATGCCCTGAAACTCCTGAAAGACAGGAATTTCCTGGTGTTTTTTATGGCTTCCATACTCATTTGTATCCCACTTGCCTTTTACTACCAGCATGCCGGACAATTCCTGGGGGAAATTGGAGTTAGCAACCCTGCCGGAAAAATGACTATTGGTCAGGCTTCCGAAGTTATATTTATGCTCTTGCTTCCGTTATTCTTTGCACGATACGGGTTTAAAAAGACTATCCTTTTCGGGATGCTGGCCTGGGTGTTGAGGTATATCCTGTTTACCTATGGCAATGCCGATGAACTGGTCTTTATGCTCTTGATAGGTATTGCCCTACACGGGATTTGTTATGACTTTTTCTTTGTATCAGGCCAAATTTATACCGAGACTAAAGCGGGGCCAAAGTATAAAAGTGCCGCCCAGGGTCTTATTACACTGGCAACTTATGGAGTGGGAATGCTGATCGGGTTCTGGATCGCCGGGATAATTACAGATTTCCATGCCTTAGGGGAAAACAGTCATAACTGGGAAGGCATTTGGATATTTCCAGCCGTTTTTGCCGTTGTGGTATTTGTATTATTTGCCATTCTGTTTAAGAATGAAAAAATAGTGTATAAACATTAAATATAAGAACCTTCATATGCCTAAGAAAATCAGACTTGGAATAATAGGAGGAGGCGGCGATTCCCTCATCGGGGTTTTGCACCGTGTAGCTTCATTTATCAATGACAATTACGAAATTGTTGGGGCTGTTTTTAATCCTAATCATGAGCAAAGCCTTTCATTCGCCAGGGAAATCGATATCCAGACCAACAGGATCTATAAAGATTTCTACACACTCATAGAAGAGGAGATGAAACTTCCAGCCGGGGAACGGATTCAGGTATGTTCCGTACTCACCCCTAATTTTCTCCATTTTCCAATGGCAAAAAAATTACTAGACAATGGCTTTCATGTGATTTGTGAAAAACCAATGACCACCACCCTGGAAGAAGCAAAGATCCTTCAGGAAGCACATAAGAAAGCCGGGACTGTATTTGGCCTTACCCACACCTATACGGGATACCCCATGGTGCGACAAATGCGGGAAATGATCAGGGCAGGGGAGCTGGGAAAAATTCACAAGGTTGATGCCCGCTACTATCAGGGTTGGATTAATTCTGTAATACACGATCCTGAATCACGTTCCAAAGTCTGGCGCCTTGATCCCAAGAAGGCCGGGATCAGTTCTTGTATGGGCGATATAGGGGTACACGCCTTTAATATGGTGGAATATACCACGGGTCTGAAAGTAAAATCCCTGTTGTGTGATTTTAACTACCTCTATGACGATAATCAAATGGATGTTGATGGTACTGTTCTGATTAGACTTGGGAAACATGTTAAGGGGGTGATCCGAAGCAGCCAGGTGGCAACAGGTGAGGAAAACGGACTGGCTATTCGTATCTATGGCGAAAAAGCAGCCTTGCTCTGGGAACAGGAACGCCCGAATTTCCTTTACAAAATAAGCGATACAGGACCTGCACAGATTTATAAACCGGGGCATGCCTTTAATTCAGAATTGTCTCTGGACGGCACCAAACTTCCACCGGGCCACCCGGAAGGTATTTTTGACGCCATGGCAAATATTTACCTGGGCGTGGCACGTGCAATCCGGGGTGAAGAGTACAACGATGGGGAATTTCCTACCATGCTCGATGGGGTCAGGGGGCTCAATTTCATTGAAGCCACTGTTGCCTCCCATAAGGCAGGTAATGTCTGGGTAGACCTGGAGTAAATAAGATTATCTAGGTAATTGGGATTTTTATTTAGTTGGGGAATACTTTCTCGAAGACTTCACATACCACAATCATACTTGCTCGTGGTTCCCTGGAAAATTCGGCTAACTCACGCGTATAATATTCCCAATGGGTCTTTTTCCAGTAATCAAGGGACTTATCTCCCTCGCCTTCCAGTTTGGCATAAGACCCCCGGATACTGAAAAATGGTTTGAGCTTTACTGCTACAGTCCTGACGATACAACGGGCTTTGCCATTCCAGTCGGTTATCACGGTAAAATCTCCGATTTTTGGAAGTCGTTCCCCACGGAGTTGTAGCCCAAGCAGGGAGTGTGAGGTTGCCCTTTTAGTGCCGGATAGCACCAGTTTAAGGCAGGTCTGACAGTCTTTTTCATTATCACAGAAATGTGTAACTCGCGGCTCATCCGCAAAGGCATATTCCAGATGGGTGTCCAGAAAGTCGCCCCACATATTACGTGCTGATGCATTATCCATAAGTAGGGTTTTTAGGTGTAATTGGGACACAGAGAACAACGAAGCCAAAAACAATATCGAATAACCGCAAGATAACATTGCCGGATATGGTGTTATTGTTTTTCTGAATCTTCATGATCACTGTTTTAATTCTCTTGTATTTCCTATATTTAACTATAGCCTTTTATTTGGGTAAAAAGCCTATAATTTCAATAAATATAGGGTATTATTCTGAAACCAAATAGCTAACTCAACAACTGAAAAACCAAGATGAGCATATGAAAACTATAAAAGGTCCGGCCGTATTTCTCGCTCAATTTGTGGATAGCAACCCTCCTTTCAACTCTTTGGATGGCATGTGCAAGTGGGCAGCAGATCTCGGCTACAAAGGGATACAGATTCCTACCTGGGAACATTTTCTAATTGATCTGGACAAGGCTGCAGAAAGCCAGGACTATTGTGATGAGCTTAAGGGTAAGATCAATTCCTATGGCCTGGAAATAACAGAACTATCTACACACCTGCAGGGGCAATTGGTAGCTGTTCACCCGGCCTATGACCTGATGTTCGATAATTTTGCCCCTGATGCCTTAAAGGGTAACCCCAAGGCACGTACGGAATGGGCTGTGGAGGTGGTAAAAAAAGCAGCTACGGCGAGCAGGAGACTGGGGATTAAAGCTCATGCCACATTCTCCGGGGCTTTGCTCTGGCATACCTGGCACCCCTGGCCTCAACGTCCACCTGGACTGGTAGAAATGGGCTTTGAAGAGCTCGCTAAAAGATGGCTTCCCATACTAAATCATTTCGACGATCAAGGTGTGGACGTCTGTTATGAAATACACCCGGGAGAAGACCTGTTTGACGGGGATACTTTTGAACGCTTCCTGGAAGCTACTGGAAACCATAGAAGAGTGAATATTTTATACGACCCAAGCCACTTTGTGCTGCAACAATTGGATTATATCACCTACATCGACCACTATCACCAATTTATAAAGGCTTTTCATGTAAAGGACTCGGAGTTTAATCCAACAGGGAAGAAAGGTGCCTTTGGAGGTTATAACGATTGGGGCGAACGTGCAGGACGCTATCGCTCACCCGGAGACGGACAGATCGATTTTAAAACCATCTTTTCCAAGCTCACCCAGTACGGATGTGATGTCTGGGCCGTAATGGAGTGGGAGTGTTGTATCAAAAGTCCTGAACAGGGGGCCCGGGAAGGAGCCAAATTCATCCAGGATCATATCATTGAAGCTACACAGAAAACCTTTGACGATTTTGCGGGCGGTGAGACAGACAAGGACATGCTCAGGAAAATACTAGGGAACTAAAAACTTGTATATGGATTGGGGATTATTGATCGGGGTGTTATCTCCCTCACTCATTGTGATTCTTGCGGGCTTAATCTGGCAACAGTTTCCACCGAAGAAGATAAATCATCTTTATGGTTACCGTACCCAAAGAAGCATGAAAAACCAGCAAACCTGGGATTATGCCAATCGTATTGGCCCGGTTATGTTTATTAAAACCGGGAGTTACTTGCTTTTAATAGGTGTTTTGGCTTATTGGCTCAGCGAACCCACCGGGGCCATATGGATTAGTGGGGTGACTATGGTTGTTGGCCTGATCGCTGGAGTTATAGCTTGTGAAAGGAAATTGGAAAAACGGTTCGATGCGGAAGGAAATCCAAAGGGATAAGGCCATTTTTAACTAACTTTGGCCAAATTATTTGATCTATGATTCAATCCATGACCGGTTTCGGGAAACACGTGATTCAGCTCCCTGATAAGAAAATAACGGTAGAAATAAAATCACTCAATAGTCGAAACCTGGACATGAATGCCCGTATGCCATCTGCTTACAGGGAGAAAGAACTGGCTTTACGCCAGAAGGTGGCTGGAGCACTCAAAAGGGGTAAGATCGATTTGGGATTGTATGTGGAAATTACAGGTGAAGAGACCAGTTCACAGATCAATAACGGGGTGGTTAAAGGATACATGAACCAGCTGTCTGAAATAGTTCCCGGAGAAGAATTAAAACTACTGGAGATGGCCTTGCGATTGCCAGATGCTGTAAAAACTGAAAAGGGAGCAGTAGATGAAGCCGAGTTTAAGGCCATACAGGAAGCCATGGATGCTGCTTTGGAAGAAATTCAGCATTTCCGGACAGCAGAAGGAAGTGCCCTGCAACAAGATTTTAGTTCCCGGATCAGTGAATTGAAGGTTCTTCTCGAAAAGGTCTCCGAAATGGATACGGACCGACTGGCAACCATTCGGGAACGTTTGGAAAAGGCGGTGGCCGACTTACAGACCGAGGTGGATGCTAACCGATTTGAACAGGAATTGATCTACTACCTGGAAAAATATGATATCACCGAAGAGAAAGTACGCCTTGCCAATCATTTGGAGTATTTTCTCAGTACCATGGCCGCAGCCGGGGCCAATGGGAAAAAATTAGGATTCATTAGTCAGGAAATAGGTCGGGAAATCAATACCATAGGATCTAAGGCCAACTATGCTCCTATGCAACAGTTGGTGGTGCAGATGAAGGACGAATTGGAAAAGATCAAAGAACAAATGTTAAACGTACTTTGATGAAAGGGGGAAAGCTCATCATATTTTCAGCACCTTCAGGGAGCGGTAAAACAACTATTGTCCGCTACCTTCTGGAACAACCTGAGCTCAACCTGGCTTTTTCAATATCTGCCACAAGCAGGCCAAGGCGGGGAAAAGAAAAGCATGGGGAGCATTATTATTTCCTGTCCATTTCCGAATTCAAGAAACATATCAAAAATGGAGACTTTCTGGAATGGGAGGAAGTATACCGCGACAATTTCTACGGCACACTGAATAGTGAGGTTGAGCGCCTTTGGAACGAGGGTAAAAATGTGATTTTTGATATCGATGTAGCAGGCGGCCTGCGAATCAAAAAGAAATTCCCGGAAAAAACCCTGGCGGTATTCGTAAAACCCCCTAGTGTGGATGAACTCAAGATCCGACTCAAGAAAAGAAGTACGGAAAGTGATGAAAAGATCAATATGCGTATCGCCAAAGCTTCTGTAGAGCTGGCAACAGCGCCACAGTTTGACAAGGTTATAAAAAATTACGACCTGGATCAGGCCCTGAAAGAGGCCCATCAACTGGTTGCTGAATTTGTTGGGGCAGATAAGAAGTCAGCGGATAAAAGGTCGAAAAGCTGAAACAAGCGAATAAAGGACCATAGGAATATGAAAAAAGTTGGACTTTATTTCGGGACTTTCAACCCCATCCATATTGGCCATCTGGTGATCGCAAATTACCTGGTGGAATTTTCAGACCTGGATGAGGTGTGGTTTGTCATAACACCCCGCAGTCCTTTTAAGCAAAAGCATTCCTTATTGGACGACCACCATCGTTATCAGATGGTTTTTGAGGCAATTGAAGACTATCCTGGTCTTAAAGCCAGTAAGGTAGAATTCGATTTACCTCAACCCAATTACACCGTGAACACCCTGGTTCATCTGGGGGAGCAATATGGGTCAGATCACAAATTTTGTCTGATCATGGGAGAAGACAACCTGAAGACCTTTCACAAATGGAAGAACTATGAGGTAATTCTCGAAAACCATGAAATTTATGTATATCCACGGGTTTCCAACGGTAAGATACCAATTCAGTTTGTGGGACATAAAGGCATTCACAAAGTAGACGCCCCCATAATGGAAATCTCATCCACATTTATCCGCAAGCAACACGGGGCAGGCAAAAATATACGTCCTATGTTACCAGAACGGGTATGGAAATATATGGATGAGATGAACTTCTATAGATAAATACAAAAGGTCCCACCTTTGAAGGTGGAACCTTTCGTTCCCACAATACAGCTATAGCGTTTATGCTATGCTTATAGGTTACTAACTATAGGAATTCTCCGTCTTCGTTCATTTTAACCCTGAGTACCTTGTCGCCATTTTTCAACTTAAGTTTATAGGTTTTCTTTGCACCTTTGGTTTCGGCATAAGAAACACGATAAACATCTTTTACAATAGTCCAGTTAGGATATCTTTTCAGAACAGCTTTTTTAACAGCATCTGGTAAACTGACGTTGTTAAATTTTTCAATAGTCCTGATAATTTTTCCATCAGCATCATAAACGGCTACGAGCTTTCCATCAGGGATAAAGAATGATACGGTATAGAATTCAAAATCATCCTGATAATAGTCCTGGGTGGTCACGTCATATGCTGCCGCTTTGCGTTCCAGCATTTTAACTGGTATGGCAGCTTCGGTGTTATCTACTTGATTCAGATACTTGTAATTCACCGCCATAACGACGACCTCTGATAATTCTTCTGTTTTCACTACCTGTGAAAATAAGGGGCTGGCTAGGCCAAGAACAAATAAACCAACAATAAATTTTTTCATAATACTGGATTTTAATTCGGATTCCTGTTATGGTTCATGGTATTGAACTGTGGCTAATGTAAGTAACCTAAAGATTTGAAACTATGATCTTGGTCAGTTTCCCAAGGAATGCTGACTTGTGTCATTTGAAAAGATTGATGGAAAGCCTATGAAAGTGGCTCTAATTAGTATTTAGCGTATCCGTTCCCAGATATCCGTTGTCTTTGTTGTAGTACCAGGCCCGTACTTTGGGCATACGGATACCCTGAATTAATTCTTCGCCCTCCAACAGAATATACTCCCCATCATTTTTGGACTCATCATGAAAGAACTGGTAGACCTCCATGGCATAGGTTTCCGGATTGAAGTAGAAATACCAGGTATCTTCCCCGACTTCCTGATCATAGGTGACCTTTAAAACCAGGTAGTTCTTATTTTTGAATTTCTTTTTCTGAATAACTGGATCAAGCTGAGTACCTGGGTCTTTCAGCTTCATTGGCAGGCCGTACAGGTAGGTATAATAATCCTTCATAAGGTTCGCCCGTTCACAATTCAGCTGTTTAGCCTCAGCTTCTTCGGTTGTGTAGTCTTTACTTCCATTCAATAGCAACGAACAATTATCCCCTTCAAGTAGGTAGGTCAGTTTTGTGCTAGCCCGATTCACGTTCAGACGAAAGTAAGATCGTGGTAGATCCAGGCTTATTTTGCTTTTTCTCACCGGACGGTTGGGGCTTTCCATTACCACAATAAATTCTCCCTTAAAGGCATTCCATTGGTTTTCTGGATCGTGATAGGCAATTGCTTTTTGTAACAATTCCGAACCGCTGAGTTGCTGCGCAATTGCGATCAGTGGAAAAAAGATCGTTGCAGTTAAGAATAAAAGAAGTTTGCGCATCGCCAGGAATATTTTCATGGCCTAAGATACAGAATCTATTAACTTTACATTAAATTAACCATAACGCAACATTTACCTAAAACAATAAGGATCTGTGGACTACGGCATTGCGGACATCTTAATATTATTGGGCTCCCTGGGGCTCTTTCTCTTTGGGATGAAGGTCATGAGCGACTCCCTGCTAAAACTGGCCGGGAATCGCATGCGTGCCATCCTGGCTACGATGACCTCCAATCGTTTTCTGGGGATCACCACGGGCTTCCTGATCACTTCGGTGATACAATCTTCTTCGGCCACCACACTTATGGTAGTTAGCTTTTCCAACGCTTCTTTATTAACCCTTCCAGAGGCCATCAGTGTAATAATGGGGGCCAATATAGGGACTACGGTAACGGCCTGGATAATTGCTATTCTCGGTTTTAAGGTGAGCATGAGCTCTATTGCCCTTCCACTGGTAGGTGCAGGCATGCTCCTTACATTTTCCAAAAAGGAACGTTTTCAAAACTGGGGGGTTTTTATCGTTGGATTTGCGGTATTGTTCATTGGTTTGCAATTCCTCAAGGATGCCATGCCCAATATAAATGAGAATCCCGGCATACTTGAATTCTTGAGGAGATATACTGAAGGGGGCTACGCGTCTATCCTGTTGTTTATGATGCTTGGAACCGTGCTCACGGTTTTGATCCAGTCGTCCAGCGCTACCATGGCCCTTACATTGCTGATGACGGCGGAAGGCTGGATTCCCTTTGAAATGGCAGCGGCGATGGTTTTGGGAGAAAATATAGGGACTACTATTACCGCTAATATCGCGGCCATAGTAGCCAATTTCCAGGCGAAGCGAACGGCCCGTGCACATTTGATTTTTAACCTGTTGGGGGTGCTTTGGATGTTGCTGCTTTTTTATCCTTTTATTAGAATGATCGACTGGTTAACCCAGTTTCTCGGTTCGCCTTCCCCATTCGTGCAGGTTGCTGCGGTTCCTGTAGCTATATCCCTTTTCCATACCGTGTTCAATATCCTCAACACCCTCCTTTTGGTTTGGTTCCTGAAACCTATTTCATGGGTTGTTCAAAAAGTGGTTCCTGAAGTAATCCCCCCGGAAAAGCAGATTGAAGAACCCAAATATCTCAACGAAAAGATGTTGAAATATCCGGAGACCGCCATTGCCACCCTGGAAAAAGAGACAGACTACCTGTTTCGGAATGCCATTTTTGAAATCGTGACCCATGCCCTGAATATCCACAGGCAGGATGTGCTGTCTGACTTGAAATCCAAGAAGGTTGTCAAGAAGTCAGTAAGTGATTTTAAGACTGATGTGCGGGCCCTTTACCTGGCTAAAGTAAAGACTATTTACGGTGAGATCATTCGTTTTGCATCACAAACACAAACGAGACATGCGCTTACGGTCGCACAGAATAAACGCATAGCCCAAATTAAAATAGCAAACCGCAGGATGGTTTCCATTATTCGGGATGTTACGGATCTCAATCGAAATGTAAGCCTTTTCCTGGAATCGGATAACGAACATGTAAAGCAGCAGTATAATAATTTCAGAAGGGTAGTAGTTAAGGTGCTCAGAGTGATCTATTCTATATCCAGGGAAACGGATCTTCATCAATATCTCACAGACCTACAAAATCTTGAAAGGGATATACAGAAGAGAATGGAAGCAGGCAATATCGAGATTGATGCCCTGATCCGAAATGATGATATTACTACGGATATGGCCTCTTCCCTGGTGAATGACCAGGACCATGTTGAGGATTTGGTAGAGAAGTTGATTTTCGTGGCTGAACTACTTTATATATCCCGAGACCCGCTTGCCTTGAATAATCAGGACCTATCGGAAGTCGATACTATGCTTTCCGTGTAGTCGGTAAAGGTCCTTTTTCAACTTTTCTAAGCTATTTGGTATCATTTATAGAATATTTTGATAAAATTAAATATCTGTAAAACAGATAGATATGGATATAATGTAAATATAATGTAAACAAAAAGTTACATAAACATTTATTTAAAGTAAAATAATTGTATCTTTACGCCGTTAAATCATAGTAAAGTCACGTTTAAAAAGTATTGTTATGAAAATAGTTACGACATTGATAGTATTCTTATTTGTTTCCCTCATATATGCCCAGGAAGTAAAACCCATTTTTGAACAACAGGGAGATATGGTGAAGGCCATTTATTTCCATGATAATGGTGTTGTTGCACAAACAGGATTCTATGAAGATGGAAAACCTGAAGGAGAATGGAAAATGTACAATAACGAAGGCAAAAAAATAGCCTTGGGTCAATTCACTTCTGGAAAGAAAACTGGCAAATGGTTTTTTTGGGAAGGAGAAGGACTTCGTGAAGTAGACTACACAGACAACAAAATTGCTAATGTCATTAAATGGACTGATTCCGAGTCAGTAGTTCTCAACAAATAAAATTTAAGAACCCAATAAAAAACCGCGTTTGAAAAGACGCGGTTTTTTTATGTTTTAATCTATCATTTGTTATCCTCTAAAACTGCTGGTTCAATATTACCATCATATTCAATATAATAGAGTTCCAGCAAGGCCATAAGCGCTTTGATCAGATCTCTGGTCTCTGTTAGTAAGTTAAAGTATAAAGTAGTGTTTTTTGGGCTGGACTCCTCGCTTCTGGTCCTGGCAATTTGCCTCGAAATCTTGTCACTCACCATGTCAAACAAAGCCTGTTTGCGGTTTAAAACCCCGCCAATTTCTTCAAAGGATTTATGAATAAACGCTTCCCGGGTTTGGTCCAGTAGGTTTTCCAATTCCACATCCAGCTCTTTCAGTTCGCGGATCTGACTGTAGGTGAGTTTTTTGTGGTTGTTGTTGACATGTTTATGACTGATCTTGCCAATATATTCGAGTGATTGCGCCATATCCTGCAGATAGTCCAGAATGTTCAGATAAAAATTACTGGCCCCAACACTGGCTTCATCCAGATTTTTAATAAAGTAGAAAATATTATCTCTTAAATGGTCTATCTCCTTAGACAACTTGGAAACCTGGCGCATTCCTTTCTTAAGCAGATCCAAATCGTGCCGTCCTAGTCCGTCAATGGCGTTGGTATATATTTTATTGCTCCGTTTGGCCACATTTGATATGTTATCTGCACTTTCCGTAATAACTCCTTGAATAGAGCTGCTTTCGGCTCTCCTCAGACCATCTTCAATTTTTGCTTTTCTGTTTTGTTTTCTATGGCTGATGTAGTTCCTTATCAGAATGAACCCGGCAAAAACAAGTAAAAAGATAAGCCCAATAAATCCTCCTATATGGATAAGATAAGCCACAATGGCAGCAGCAACAAAAGCACTAAGGGCTGTCATAAACCAACCGCCAATTACATTTAATACCCCGGCTACCCGATATACAGCACTGTCCGCTCCCCACGCGCGATCAGCCAAGGAAGTTCCCATAGCTACCATAAAGGTTACATAAGTAGTGGATAACGGAAGTTTCATAGAGGTGGCAATAGATATCAATACACTAGCTACCATGAGATTTACAGCTGCCCTAACCATGTCAAAGGCGGGTTTATCCAAAACCTTGTTCTTTGGGTTGTAAATATTAGGTTGAATGAATTGTCGGTCTATTCGGTCTCTTACCCTCATGGGAAGCATGCCATTGATGCTTTCGTAGGTCCTTACGGAAAATTTTACAACCTGCCTGGAGAGGTAATTGGGCTGAAACCGTTCCTGTCCCTCATCCTGACGGGATAGATCCACACTGGTTTGGACTACTTTGCGGGCTTTTGTAGAAAACCAAAGCGTAATCACCATTATCATGCCTGATAGTAACAAGAGCAGTGTTGGTGTCTGTACTGCAGCATTCAGACTCTCCATGGTGTATTCCGAGGCGGGAATCCCCATGCCCTGCCAGTCCTGATACGATTGTAATGCGGCAATAGGAACGCCTATAAAGTTAACCAGATCGTTTCCTGCAAAGGCCATGGCCAGGGCAAAGGTGCCCAAAACAATAATGACCCGATAGATATTGGCTTTAAAAATGGCCGTAATTCCCCGTGAAACTATACTCCAGAATACAATATTGGATATAATAAACAACAGAGTATTGGTGTTGACCCATTCAGAAATATAGCCATCGAAAATGGCTGCACTTTTTAAGCCTTTGATAAGTATAAAATATACGATGGCTGTAATCGCCAACCCTCCAAATATAGCCCCTGTCCATTTTGGTTTTTCCTCAAACTTAAAGGAGATCAGTAGGCGGGAAACAAATTGTACAAAAACCCCTATAGTAAAGGCTACAACTACAGACAGCAGTATCCCAAAAATAATTGCAGTAGCTTTTTCGGTATTGATATAACCGGCCAGATCTGCGAATCCCCCTCCTGCGTCAATTATTTTGATGGTAGATATAGCAACTGCTGCTCCTAATAGTTCAAAGACAATAGAAACCGTAGTAGAGGTAGGCATGCCCAGGGTATTGAAAAAATCCAGCAAGAGGATATCCGTGAGCATCACGGCCATAAAGATGATCATGATCTCGGAAAACATAAATTCACCAGGGTTAAAAATCCCTTTACGGGCTACCTCCATCATACCGCTGGAAGAAATGGCTCCCATAGCAATTCCGATACTGGCCACAATCATGATGGTCCGGAAGGAAATGGCTTTAGAGCCAATTGCTGAATTCAGGAAGTTAACGGCATCATTACTTACTCCTACCACAAGATCGGTGATGGCCAGTGCGGCCAGAGCAATAATCATCACCAAATAAATATCTTCCCCCATCAAATTTCAAATAAAGACAAAAATGGAACTATATTCTGTTTCCGGCGTTAATATAAAGTTATCAATGATAAACTCAAAAACCACCATGATGGTCATGGTGGTCTTTATCCTTGAGATTTCGGACTGTTTTTTCGGTGGGCTAAGCCGCGTTTAGTTTATTCCTACGGTCCATCCTGCTCCCCAGGTGGCCACATCTGTTCCGGTACCGTTACCGTCACCTGAGATAAAATCAGCTTCGGTAAAGGTAAATCCTGTATCATTTTTCAACTTGGTAACCACGTTATTAAAAGTAACGTCTGTTACGCTTAGCAGGCCATCAAGCACACCCTGTCCCGTTGGGTTGTCACCAAGGTCACCATCCAGGTCAAAGGCCTCATCAAAGTCGTTGATTACCACGTTGGTGAAGATTCCCTGAGTACCGGCACGCAAACGGATGGCTTCACTTCCGTCATCGGCACCAGCAACAGTTACGTTAGTTACGGTTGGGGCAGAGAAATACCCGGCCACATTGCTGAAGTCTGTATTGTATCCGTCGCACTCAAAGGCTTTATCATGTGAGGCTCCGTGCTGAACATATACATCGGTCAGCGTTCCTGTGTAGCCTTCTGTCCAGTCTATCGAATCGTCTTCAGAATTGACTACCACCAGGTGGCTGGCGTTTACGGTTCCTCCAAAGAATTCGAATCCATCATCAGATCCTTCAAAGATTTGCACGAAATCAATGGTAGTACCACTACCCACTGCATAGAGGGAAAGACCATTAAGCTCAGCATTACCGTCAATAGCACCTCCGGCATACTCGATACGCAGGTACTGGATATTTCCTGAATTATCCGCTGCAGTATCTCCCCCATAGGAAAGACCACCTACTTCGGATGTAGCGGTATCCGTTGAACCATCTGCTGTGGAGTTGATAGGAGCACGACCGCAGATTACCAGGCCACCCCAGTCACCTGAAGAGGGTGAGTTGGCATTGGAGGTCATAACAATTGGGTTACTCGCATTCCCTACAGCATTGATTGAAGCTCCCTGCTGAATAGCGATATAAGCATTAACCCCTACAGGCTGTGCTTTGATCGTCATACCGGCTGGAATAGTTAAGGTGGTGCCATCAGCCATAAGCACAGGTCCGGTTACAATGTATTCCACATCCGGATCCAATGTCAGGTTTTCGGTATATACCCCGCTGAGGTTTACCGTAGTATCTGCTGGCGGCTCACCACCTCCCGGAGCATTTACAATGTTTGTAGTACTGTTATCGTTTATAACAATATCCGGGGTGTCGTCGCTTTCACAAGCAATGAATAAAGCAGCGGCGAACCCTAAAATTAACAATCTGTTTTTCATCATTCTGAGTTTAATTTGAATTAAAATTTATATTTAAGGGTTAGCCCTACGTTAACCCCAAGGTTATACTCTCGTATTACAATATCTCCTATACCTGTATTTTCCCGGATCAGGGAGATGTCTGGATTTAATAAGTTACTAGCATTCAGATTAGCTTCGAAGTGCTCCCCAAAAGCATTTCTCCACACAAAATTTAAAGTAGGAACTGATTTTTCAACAATGTTCCCCAGGCTACCCGCACCCAGCGAAAAAATCCGATCTGAGAAATACGAATACACCAGGGTAGCTTTAGGCTGGTATTTACCGAATACCGGGCTGAAATTTAAATCTGCATTCATTATAAAGGGAGAAGCCCCTTCCAGTTCATCAGAATCCCTGTCAAAGGAAGTACCAAAGGTATTATCCTCGCCCGCAGGGATATCTTTCAGGTCCTGCTTTGTTTTGGTATAAGCGGCATTAAGTCCAAGGGATAGAACACCAATCCCGTCCGCGCTCGACAACAGGTTTTTGCGCACCTCCAATTCTACTCCATAAACCTCAGCTTTATCCCCGGTTCGAAAAAAGCGTTGTGTTCCTGTAGCATCGGCTGCAACCACCCGGTTAACAGGATCCAGGATAGTTTTTGCAAAGGCAGCAACAGAAATAATTTCACCCTGATCCAGGAACCACTCGTATTTCAGGTCAAAGTTGTATACATCCGAGTAAGTAGGACCTTCTCCCGAAAGTCCTCCCAGCAAATCCGGGTTACCTCCTACCCGTTGGGTAACAGATTCATAAACAAAAGGAGCTACCTCCTTAAATTCCGGGAAAGATGCCGTTTTACTAAATGCGAATCGCAAGTTGCTATCATCGTTAAGTGCATAACGAATGTTCAAGCTGGGGAGGAATATGTTTTCGTAGACATTTCTTTCCCCCGGATCGTCTGGTCTGATATTGATTACCTCATAAACCACGTCCTGACTGAAGGATTCAACGCGAATCCCTGGTATGATACCCAATTTCTCTCCCAAATTAATTTGTGCATTTGCGAAAAGCCCGTGAATATTCAAGTTGCCCTTATACGTATTCTCAGGAAGACCGGGACGGTTTCGATTCCCTATCTCATTATTAATAGGATTTAAGACAATCAGATCATACAATCCACTACCAGCAGGAATATTTATATTCTCGACGTTAAAGATAGAATTGAAATTGTTTACATCCGTGACTGGGGTATTGTCCCGATCCTGTATTTCATAGCCGTAGCGGATACTGTTGAACCTACGTTCTTTTCTCCTTCCGTTATATCCAAAATTTAAGGAAACCTTCTCAGAGAGTTCGAAGCCTAGATTAATGAAACTGTTTAACTCGTCGTCTTCAATACTCTGAAAGAATCGCTGGTTGTCAAAAGCAATATTGGTATAGAACACCGGGTTTGTAGCGGGATCATTATCGAGAGCCAACTGGTAATTCTCAAGAGTGATGCGCTTACGATCCGGTTCATCAGAAAAGACTTTGTTAAAACCAACTCCCCAACCCAGGGAAATATTATCATCAAATTTGTGGGTGCCGTTTAACTGGTTTACAAAGATCATGTCCTGGTTGAACTGCACATTCATGACGTAAAATCCCTGGTCGGTATCGATAATCGCATCCCGGTTGGTACCTTGTCCCTCTGTGCCATAATACCCGACAGCATCAGAAGAGCTGTTAATAAATAAAGAGTTAAAGTTTACTTTGTGGTTCTCATTTATTCGATAACCAATATTACCCAGTGCAGTCGTTGTAGTTTTATAGGCATATTCCCGAACATTTGGGAAACTTACCTTGAGTACGTTGGTGAAATCCACCGCAGGGCCTTCCCAGATTTCATAGCCATTTCTAAAGCTGGCCGCGCCAAAAAAACTCAGTCTTGAAGCTTTGCCGAAAGAATAAGAATATCCCCCTTCAATAGCTCCCGAAAAGTTTACCGGGTCCCAGGCGCTTTGTGGGTCTACACCATGCGACAATACAATAGCAAAGGGATCATTATCATAACGGTTATAGAATCCATAATTACTTGGTCCTTCACTCCTAACAAAATCTTCACCCGCGGCATTGGAATTCTGTCCGCTACCCAGGGTGACTTCAAAGTATCCATTCCCGGTGTAATTCTTGGAATTGATATTGACATTTCCTGCGGCGAAGTCTCCATAAAAAGAGGTAGAGTAGGCTTTATTAACCGCAACATTTTCAATAATGCTTGAAGAGAAAAGGTCCAGATTTATATTCTTCTTATTGACGTCATTAGAGGGAAGTGATAAACCATTCATGGTGGTGGTTTGATACCGGTCTCCCAAACCCCTAACATAGACATTACTAGATCCTTGTTGCTTAGAGATTCCTGATATCTGGGCTACAGCTGCGGCTGCATCATCAATACCTTTCAGGCTTAGCGCTTCGGCACTAATGGCCTCCTGTATGATAAGGGATTTTTTCTGCTCCAGCAACAAGGCAATTTCAGAATCCTTTCTTGTAGATGTTGTAATTACCACTTCGTCCAGGCTAACACTACCGGTTCCTAAGGCTGCATTTATCTGGGTTACCTTATCCGCTTCCACGATTACGTTGGGAATTTCCAGGGTTTCATATCCCAGGAAACTAAACACCAGGGTATAAGTTCCAGGCTCCACTGCCGGTAGTTCATATAAACCGTCGAAATCTGAGGTAGTCCCTTTTGATGTGCCCTTAATTAAGACATTTGCAAAAGCAAGAGGTTCATTATTGGCATCCTTGTCCGTAAGTTTACCCACGATGCTTCCGTTTTGCTGGGCAAAAGTGAAACCTGTAAAACAGATTAATATAAAGGTCAGTAATGGTCTCATTCAGAAGGTTTTCATTTTCTGGGGCAAAGAAAGGCTGAGGGTGTAAAGGTCCTGTTACCTGCAGGTTAAACCTTTATGTAGTTTGCGTTACCAAAATGTTATGTGATTAAGCCAATGTTAAGTGGTAAGAAACGCCTTTCAACCAGCAAGTAATTAAAAGATGTAACTTGCGGTTTAAAAAATTCAGATGAACTGGGAACAATTGCTTTCACTTAAGCGTTACGGGGACACAAACAAGAGAATAAGAAAGGAACAAGACCCTACAAGGCTGGGGTTTGAAGTGGATTATGACCGGGTGATCTTCTCTGCAGCCTTCCGGAGTTTACAGGATAAAACACAGGTAATTCCGCTGTCCAAAACCGACTTTGTGCATACCCGGCTAACCCACAGTCTGGAAGTCTCGGTAGTGGGCCGAAGTCTGGGGCGTTTGGTGGGACAAAAGTTACTTAAAGCACATCCCTATCTACAGGAAACCCACGGCTATCAGTTTAACGATTTTGGGGCCATAGTAGCTGCCGCTGCCCTGGCACATGACATTGGAAACCCTCCTTTTGGCCATAGTGGAGAGAAGGCCATTGGGGAATTCTTTTCCTCTGGCTCTGGGAGCAGGTACAGAGACCAACTGACCGATAAACAATATGAAGACCTCGTAAGCTTTGAGGGTAATGCCAACGGCTTCAAACTGCTGACCGAATCCCGGGAAGGAGTATCCGGCGGTCTACGACTTAGCTATGCCACTCTGGGTGCCTTTACTAAATATCCCAAGGAATCCCTGCCCAAGAAACCAACCAGGCATATTGCCGATAAGAAATACGGGTTTTTTCAAACCGAAACAGATTTCTTCAAAGAACTGGCAGATGAACTTGGGTTGGAGCGCCGCGGCAAGGCTTCGGATATCTCCTATTCCCGCCATCCCCTTACTTTCCTGGTAGAGGCAGCAGATGATATTTGCTATACCATCATAGATTTTGAGGACGGCATTAACCTGGGGCTTATCCCGGAAGAATATGCCCTGGAATACCTGATAAAACTGGTAAAGGACAACATAAACACTAAAAAGTATAACGGCCTGGCACATATGCAGGATCGTCTAAGTTATCTGCGGGCTCTGGCTATCAACACCCTGATCGCCGATGCAGTTCGGATATTTATGGAGCATGAAGAAGACATATTGAACGGGATATTTGATACTGCTCTTTTGGATAAGAGTCAGTATAAAGCCCAGATTGCAGACATCATAGACCTCAGTGTAGCACGTATATACCGCTCTGATGAGGTTATTGAAAAGGAGATCGCCGGTTATCGAATCCTTGCAGATATCTTAGAAGTATTTACGGATGCGCTGATAAGCGATAAGCAGGGAAGAGCCTCTAATTATGATCGTTTGATGATAGGGTTGCTACCCCCCGTTTTTAGGAACTCTTCGGGCGGGGTGTATGAAATTCTGCTAAATACTTCCTGTTATGTAGCCAGCTTGTCCGACCGGGCGGCCGTGCATATCCATAACAAAATCACTGGGAAGACGCTTTAGAAATTATAAGCCAGGCCAATACCCAGCAGTTGCCTGAATTGGATCTTCGGTACACCGGGATCGATCACGGATCCGTCATCTGCGCGAACTTCATCAAAGCGGATGTCATCATCATAGATAATTTGTGTCCCGATGTTCGCCTTAATAAATTCATTTACCTGCAGGTTCAAATTCAATTCCCAGTCGATATCCACATTTCCGAAGGAACGCAGGTAGTCTGTGTATAGGCTCAGCCGATGGTCGAGGACCATATTTTTAGCAATTTCCTTTTTCCAGGAGTTGTTGATCAGGATCCCGAATTCTATAAAGGTATTTTCCCCGGGGGTAATGATGTTACCCGTATCATCCCTGATGGCTTTTTTAACCCCGAAGGCCCCATCGTTAGCCAGGTCCTGGTCTAACACAAAAGTGGCTTTGAGTGAAGCCGGAGAGAGGTAGAGGTTAAATCCTTTTCCCTCGGGTATGTATGAGGTTCCTGCCCCGAAAAACAAGTATCCGGGAGCCATAAAACCTGAAATGGGTGTACTGCGATCCGGGTATTTGAAACCGTTGGAGATTTGGGTATTGAAATTAGCCTTTACCGAATAAAACCAATGATTAAGTGTATCCCTTCGGTACCCAACTGTAGAACTAAGACGGATTGCATCGTCAGTCTTTCGGAGTTGCCTTCCTTCCTGGGCATTCACCCCGTAACGGATAACCAGGGAGTTATCCCACTGAAAGTACCGGAATTTATAGTTACGTTCAAACTTAAGTCCGCCCAGTGCAGAAACCGAATTCTCACCCCCTGCATTCCAGTTCACAAAAGCGACCTCGCTAAGGGTGAGCGTGAATTCATTTTCCTTGGTCCAGAAGGAAGGGATCCTGAACCTTCTCCTACGTTTTGTCAGGGGCTTTGTGCCCTTAAAGGTTAGCTTGGGCACGGTAAGGTTTACCCCTCGGGGGATGATTTTTATCTTATACTGTTGTGCCCGGATTACAATGGTATCAATCCTCGTAGTGTCTACTTCAGGAAGCGGCGGTATACTGTCCTGGGCCAGCGTTTTAAGAGGAAGTACAGATACGATCCCCAGAAGAATTACAAGTGTATAATGGGATGGTTTAATCTTCATCAAGCACTCTTAGAAATTCGGACTGGAGGGATTGTGCATCTATACCCGCAAGTTTATGCAGTTCCTCAACCGGTCCATGTTCAATAAATTCATCAGGAATTCCCATGATGTTGATTTTTGCAGAACTATTGCTGTTACTGGCGTACTCCAGAATTGCACTGCCAAAACCTCCGCTGCGGCATCCATCCTCCACGGTAAAAATAGTAGTATAGCGCGATAAAACCTCGTCCATTAGCTCGGTATCAAGTGGTTTTGCAAAACGCATATCGTAATGAGCTGCTTTCCCTTTAAGCTCTGGATGATTTAATGCCTCAGATACAGTATTCCCAATAGGTCCCAGGCTCAAAACCGCAATCTGACTGCCCATTTGCAGGCATTGGCCTTTGCCAATGGTAATTTTTTCAAAAGGCACTTCCCAATTTTTAGTAACTCCTCTTCCCCTTGGATACCGTATGGCGATGGGGTGGGACAGGCCCAATTGCGCCGTGAACATCATATGACGTAACTCCTCCTCGTTCAGGGGCGAAAAGATCACCATATTAGGAATACACCGCAGGTAAGCAATGTCGTATATGCCATGATGGGTAGCACCGTCTTCACCTACCAATCCGGCCCGGTCCAGACAGAAAACCACAGGAAGGTTTTGGAGGGCAACATCGTGTATTACCTGATCATAGGCGCGTTGCAGGAAGGTTGAATAAATGTTACAGAAGGGGATTAGTCCATCAGCAGCCATTCCGGCGGACAGGGTAACGGCATGTTGTTCGGCAATACCAACATCAAAAGCTCTTTCCGGGATTTCATCCATCATAAATTTCAGCGAACTTCCTGTTGGCATGGCCGGAGTTATTCCAACAATACGCTTATTTTCCTTCGCCAGGGATACTATTGTATGGCCAAATACATCCTGGTATTTAGGAACCTCAGATGCCTGGCCTGAGATCAGGTCTCCGGTTTGGTTATCGAACCTGCCCGGGGCATGGTAGGTTACCTGGTCTTCCTCGGCTTTTTTAAGGCCTTTTCCTTTTGTAGTGGTTATGTGTAATAATTTGGGACCCCCGGTATTTTTGAGCTGATCGAGCACACTTAATAATCCCGGGAGATCGTGCCCATCTACCGGGCCGGTATAGTGCAGGTTCAGGGATTCAAAAAAATGCTCCTCTTTGATGGTGCCATTCTTGGTGCGGCCAAGGTAATTTTTGAGGGCGCCTACACTGGGATCTATGCCAATAGCGTTGTCATTGAGTACAATTAGCACATCTGCTTCGGCCACTCCGGCATGGTTGAGTCCTTCAAATGCCATCCCACTGGCGATAGAGGCATCGCCAATAACTGCAATATGTTTTCTTTGGTTATTTCCCTGTAATTGCGCTGCAATAGCCATACCTAAGATTGCGGAGACAGAGGTAGAACTATGACCGGTTCCAAAGGGGTCAAAATCACTTTCGGAACGGCTTGGGAAACCACTTATGCCACCTATTTGTCTCAGGCTTTCAAAATGTCCCTTACGACCGGTCAGAATCTTGTGCCCGTATGCCTGGTGCCCTACATCCCATATAAGCCTATCCTCAGGGGTGTTGTAACAATAGTGTAGTGCTATGGTAAGTTCCACAACTCCCAGGCTGGCTCCTAAATGGCCTTGTTTTGCAGCAACCACGTCAATAATAAACCTCCTCAATTCCCTGGCCAGAGCGGGAAGCTGTTCGGGCTTAAGTTTGCGGAGGTCGGCTACCCCATGTATGTATTCCAGCAGTTCCATCAGCGGGCATAAAGGTACGCTAATTTCGATTTCCTTACCGACGAGTCTCTTCCCTAAAAATGGTATTTTTGTAGCTATGGAATTTAAGTTAGACGATGCCTATTTTATGAAAAAGGCACTTCAGGAAGCTGAAATAGCTTTCGAAAAAGGGGAGGTGCCCGTTGGTGCTGTTATCGTTGTTAAAGACCGCATTATTGCACGGGGGCATAATCTTACGGAACAATTACACGATGTAACCGCACATGCCGAAATGCAGGCCATCACAGCTGCCTCCAATTTTTTAGGGGGTAAATATTTATATGACTGCACCCTGTATGTAACCCTGGAACCCTGCCAGATGTGTGCCGGGGCTTTGTATTGGAGTCAGATAGCCAAGGTAGTGTTTGGGGCATATGATCCCCAGCGTGGATTTACAACAATGGGGGGCCAGTTACATCCTAAGACAGAACTGGTAGGGGGTCTTATGGAAGAAGAAGCAGGAGAATTAATTAAACGGTTTTTTATACAGAAAAGGAACCTCAATTAATAAAAAAACCCCGGGTTTTCCCAGGGTTCTGTGCGATCAAAATAAAATATATTAGCCGATCACTTCTACTTGTGCAGCGACCATACCTTTTCTTCCTTCTTCTTCTTGGTATTCTACTTTGTTGCCTTCTCTAAGCTCCACCCCGTTCAATGCAGTAACATGAACAAAAATGTCCTTACCGGTCTCATCGTTGGTAATGAATCCATAACCTTTGGATTCATTGAAAAATTTAACTACTCCAGTCATGTAAAAAATTTAAAAAAATAATAATACTCGAAGTTAATACATAAAAAAGGGATTCGGGCAATGAATATAAAATTTTTAAGAATCCCCCTGCCTTTTTTGCTTCTTCTCTCGCATTTTCCTGATATTTTCGTCAGTCAGCATGTAGTCTTTTACCTTTTTACCCTTGCTTTCCTTGATCAGGAATAGGGGCATAGCTACCAGAAAAAGCCCTACTGTTCCAAAGCCAATATATTTGTTTGCCAGCGGCAGCTGTTCATCTTTAATGGAGAAACCATAGATAATGGAACCTATAGAAGCCAGGACCACCAGGACAATAAAATATTTCACTTTGAACTTCATAAACTAAACGCTAAAATTAATCAACTTTCTTCTATAGGAGGTAAGCAATTTGGACCTGGAGATGAAACCGTAGTATTTGCCTCCCCGGATCACAGGAAGGTTCCAGGCACCGCTGTCCTGAAATTTCTGCATCACCTGTTTCATACTGTCACTCTCGTAAAAAATATGTTCCGGGGCCGAATGCATAAAACTGCCAACCGTAACCTTATCATACATCGAACTGTCGAACATAACCGCTCGGATATCGTCCAGATGAACAATCCCAATCAGGGCTTTTTCATCATTCACCACGGGAAAGATATTTCGGGCAGATTTAGCCACAGTATCATGCAGCATTTTCCCCAGGGTCATTTCTTGTCGAACCTCTTTAAAGTTCCGCTCTATAACGTCGTCTATCTGCATCATACTGAGTACGGTCTGGTCCTTGTCGTGTGTGATAAGTGCACCAATTTTGGCCAGTTCACGGGTGTAGATATTGTGTTCAACCGTATTTTTACTGATGAGGTAGGAAATAGCTGCTGTGATCATCAGAGGGACAAAAAGTTCGTATCCTCCAGTGATTTCTGCAATAAGAAATATAGCAGTAAGTGGCGCGTGCAGTACTCCGGCAATCAAACCAGCCATCCCGATCAGG
The DNA here is from genome assembly GCA_021295155.1 of Flavobacteriaceae bacterium D16. Lineage (GTDB taxonomy): Bacteria > Bacteroidota > Bacteroidia > Flavobacteriales > Flavobacteriaceae > Lentiprolixibacter. Next base: position 864,391 of record JAJTJC010000036.1, read on the forward strand.
GTAAAATTGCTTTCACTTACAAAAAAACCTAGGCCTGAGTTGTTGATTACCTTGGCTACTACATGGCCCAGGGAACTTCCCATAACCATGGTGGGGATGAAGATACCGCCAACCCCTCCGGCGGCAAAGGTTGTAGTCATTGCCACTGCCTTGAAAATGGTAATACCAAAGAGCAGGGCAATTACCACCCAGATGTTTTCCATATAGGCATCGAAAGGGGTTGCCCCCAGGGCTTTAATGGGGTCGCCCAGCAGCAGGTCGTTGATAAAGCCAAATCCTTCTCCGTAAAGCGGGGGGATAAAATAAAGCATGACCCCAATAGCAACTCCGCCGATCAATAAGCGGTATTTTGGGCTTTTAAAAGGCCTGAATAACCTCAGGATTCCAAAATACATTTTGGTGAAATAGATGGAGGCCACAGCGGTACCTACCCCCAGCAAAATATAAAAGAGGGTGTCTTTGATCTGGAAGGAATCCTGAATGGAGAAATTGATCAGGTTTTCTTCCCCCAGGAAGAAATAGGAGGTTATTATACCAGAGATGGAAGCCAGGATTAAGGGTAACAGCGATAGCATAGTAAGGTCCAGGCTGAATATCTCAACAGCGAAGATAATTGCTGCAATGGGCGATTGAAAGATGGAAGCAATAGCCCCGGCAGATGCGCAGGCAATTAGCAGCGAACGGTTATTGGCATTGACATGGAACAACCTTCCAAAATTGGAACTTATGGCCGCGCCTGTTGCTACGGCAGGCCCTAACAGTCCCACGGAACCCCCGAAACCAACCGTTAGGGGAGCGGTAATCAATGGCCCCGAAATCTGTTTGAGGGACATGATCCCCCTTTTTCTGGAAAGGGCATAAAGAATAGAAGAAACAGCATGTTCCATACGCTCCTTATGCACATACTTAACATAGAGAAAGACCAGTGTAAGTCCGATTATGGGGATGATGAAATACAGTTGGTTGTCGGAAAAGATAATACCTTTCTCCAGCGAAGCCTGAATGAAATAGGTAAGGTTCTTTAAGGTTACCGAAGCCAGGCCTGCCAGCAGGCCTACCGCTATGCTCATTACATAGATAAAGCGTTTACTGGATACATGCCTGTATCGCCACTTGTGTAATTTTGTAAGTAAGTCAGCGTATTTACCAGCCATCCCCGGAACCTATATTTAAAGGTATTAAAATTCCGTCAGGAAAAAGGACCCCATCAATTCCTAAAGGTCTAATTTCAAATTCAGTTCCTTTAATTGTGCTTTATCTATTGGTGCCGGAGCATCAATCATGACATCCCTTCCGCTATTGTTTTTTGGAAAAGCGATAAAATCCCGAATCGTTTCCTGTCCGCCCAAAATGGCAACAAGGCGATCCAACCCAAAAGCAATGCCTCCGTGAGGCGGGGCACCATATTGAAACGCATCCATCAAAAATCCAAATTGAGCCCGTGCTTCCTCTTCGCTAAAACCAAGATGTTTGAACATGGTGGCCTGGGTTTCTTTGTCGTGAATTCTGATGGATCCTCCTCCAATTTCATTTCCATTGAGCACCAGGTCATACGCATTGGCCCTCACAGCAGCCGGATCTGTCTCTAGCAATTCCATTTGTCCGGGTTTGGGTGATGTGAAAGGATGGTGCATCGCATGGTAACGCGCTGTTTCCGGATCAAACTCCAGAAGGGGAAAATCTAGTACCCATAATGGGGCAAACTCATCTGTTTTCCGCAGCCCAAGACGCTCTGCCAGCTCCATCCGAAGGGCACTCAGTTGATTTCGGGTTACATCGGTTTCCCCTGATAGGATACAAATGAGGTCGCCTGCCTTAGCTCCGGTGGCCTCTGCCCAGCTAGACAGGTCTTCAGCAGTATAGAATTTATCCACAGAAGATTTATAACTACCATCCTCATTGCATTTTACATAGACCATACCTTTGGCTCCTACCTGAGGCCTTTTTACCCAGTTTACAAGGGCATCGATTTCTTTGCGGGAGTAAGTCGCTCCGCCTGGAACAGCAATCCCTACCACTAATTCTGCCGAATTGAACACCTGGAAATCACGGTGCTGGGCAATCGCATTTAATTCCCCGAACTCCATTCCGAAACGTATGTCAGGTTTGTCCGAACCATATCTCCGCATTGCTTCATCATAGGTAAGACGCGGGAAGGGGCCACTTTCTATATTATGGATGGTTTTAAGCAGGTGACGTACCAGCCCTTCAAAGGCATTGAGGATGTCCTCCTGTTCCACAAAAGACATCTCACAGTCGATCTGGGTAAACTCCGGCTGCCGGTCTGCCCTCAGGTCCTCATCCCGAAAACATTTAACGATCTGAAAATATTTATCAAGCCCGCCTACCATCAGTAATTGCTTGAATGTCTGTGGTGACTGAGGTAAGGCATAAAACTGCCCTTCGTTCATCCTGCTTGGGACCACAAAATCGCGTGCCCCTTCAGGGGTAGATTTGATCAGGTAGGGGGTTTCTACCTCAATAAACCCCTGTTCTGAGAGGTATTTACGAACTTCCATGGTAACCCTGCTTCGGAAGATAAGGCTATCCTTAACCGGGTTACGACGTATATCCAGGTAGCGGTATTTCATGCGGAGGTCATCTCCACCATCCGTTTTGTTTTCTATAGTAAATGGGGGCAATAGTGCCTCATTGAGAATGGTTATTTCGGAAACCAGCACTTCTACATCCCCTGTAGGCAGGTTAGGGTTCTTTGAGGTCCGTTCAATAACCTTGCCTTTTATCTGAATAACATACTCACGTCCGAGGCTTCTCGCTTTTTCAAGCAGGCTGGCATCACTCCTTTCCTCATCAAAAACCAATTGTGTTATCCCGTAACGATCCCGAAGGTCTACCCAAACAACAAAACCTTTGTCTCGTAGTTTGTGCACCCAACCGGATAATAACACCTCCTTATTAATATGGGTTTCCCGTAGTTCACCGCAAGTATGATTTCTGTACATAACACCTACTGAATTTAGCCGCAAATGTAAGAAGATAAGCTTGTTTGCGTAATATGGAAAGCGGTAAAATTACAACCATAAAGATCAAATAGTTACAAATTGACAGCTTAGAAAAAGCCAAAAATAGTTTTGTGGACAGGAATTGTTCATTACCTTGTTTTTCATAAACCAATACAAATATTTTATTATGGAACACAAACTACTTGGAAAAGCATTCCTATGGTTATGCCTGCTGATCCCGCTTATCGGGTTTTCGCAGGGGATAGTCAGCGGTAATGTTACCGATGCCGCCTATGGTGGTCCTGTGGCCGGAGCCAATGTTGTCATCAAAGGCACGAGCACCGGAACCACAACGGATTTTGACGGAAATTATGAGATTAGTATTTCAAGTTTCCCAGCCACTCTGGTGTTTTCTTCACTGGGGTATGAGACTCAGGAAGTTCGGGTAACCGGAGCCAGAACGCTTAATGTATCGCTTGGAGAGTCTGCAACTGGCTTAGACGAAGTGGTGGTTACCGGTCTTGGTACAAACATCAAACGGAGTAACCTCGCCAACGCGGTCTCCACAGTTTCTTCACAGGAACTGGTGGGAACCACAGCACAAACTACACTGGACGGTGCCCTTTACGGGAAGCTTACCGGGGTTAACATTACCTCTTCTTCCGGTGCACCCGGTGGGGGTTTTGCACTCAGGTTGCGGGGTATTTCCTCTATTAATGGAAACAACCAGCCACTTTATATTGTAGACGGGGTTTATGTGAATAATGCAGAAATTCCCTCCGGATTACGTTTTGCTTCCGGTGCCAATCAGGGGAATGAAGAGAATTCCTCCAACCGTATTGCTGATATCGACCCCAACGATATTGAAAACATTGAGGTGTTAAAAGGAGCTTCTGCTGCGGCTATCTATGGAACCCGGGCAAATGCAGGGGTAGTAATCATTACCACAAAAAGAGGACGTCAGGGAAAAACCGATATCCGCTTTAGCCAGGATACTGGTTTCAACACCATTATCAAGAAACTGGGAGTACGACCCTGGACTGCACAAAGTGTTGAAGACACCTTTAGTGCTGCAGAGGCCGATTTATACAACCAGGCAATTGCTGGTAGAGGCCTCATTGATTATGAAGATGAAATCTATGGAGAAACAGGATTTATTACCGATACTCGTATCAGCGCAAGCGGCGGTGATGATAAGACCCGCTTTTTTGTAGGGGCTTCCTACCGGGATGAAGAAGGAATTATTGAGAATACCGGATTTAATCGTTTTTCAATTCGGGCTAATATTGATCATGAGATCTCCAAGACCTTCAGTTTTTCTACCTCCTCTAATTTTGTTAGAAGTACTTCTAGCAGGAGTTTTACAGGTAACGAGAATGAAGGTGGATTGAGCTACGGATATAACCTGGCCTTTACACGGCCCTGGATCGATCTGTTCCCGGACGAGAATGGAATTTATCCGGACAACCCCAATTCAGCAGGTAACCCGATTTTAGTTAGGGATCTGGCCAAGAATGAGGATACCAACAACCGTTTTATACAAGGTATGAAGTTAACCACGAACATCCTGGATTCCGGAAACAATGTGGTGAGACTTATATTTAACGGAGGTATTGATTATCTGGCTAACGAGACCTATGTTTACGTTCCTGAAATTCATCAGGCCCAGCGCGGTAACCAAAATGGTTTCGTTGGAGTAGGAAAGAATATTTTCACCAACTACAACTACCAGGCTATTGGAGTCTGGAATCACGATGCCATGGGCGGAGATCTTGCCCTTACCACACAGGGCGGTATTTCCTATCTGGAGCAGCAAACAGATCTGGTATTTAATCAGGCTACCCAGCTAATCCCAAATCAAACGAACCTTGGACAGGGATCTGCCCAGGAGATCACTCAGACTACATCTGACGTTAAGGAATTTGGATATTTTGCCCAGGTTGAAGGGAATTTCAAGGACCAATTAATTGGTACAGTAGGATATCGTCTTGATAAGTCTACCTTGAATGGTGACCCCAATAAGTTTTATGGTTTTCCTAAAGCATCGCTGGCGGTGAACCTGCATAATTTTGATTTCTGGGAAGGATCATCTTTCCTCGATAGATTAAAGTTGAGAGCTGCATATGGGGAAACAGGTTCCTCCGGGGCCTTTGGTTCTGCTTTTACCAGCCTTGACCAGGTATCCATTGGTGGAAATGGAGGTTCCTCAATTAATGCACTTAAAGGAGATCCAGATATTGAGCCCGAAACTTCTTCGGAGTTTGAAGTTGGTTTTGATGCAGGACTTTTCAATGATGTAAGCCTTGAGGTTTCGTATTATAACAGGAATGTTAATGACCTCCTGCTTAACAGGGTAGTACCAACATCTACCGGTTTTGGATCCGAGACCACCAACCTTGCAGACCTCAAAAACTATGGTCTTGAAGTTGGGTTGAACATCAATGCATTCAACGAGGAAAACTTTATATGGAAATCAACAGTGAATTTCTGGTTTAACCGTTCTGAAATTACACGCCTTGATGTTCCGGCCTTCCCACAACCAGGAGCAGGATTTGGATTGGGCCTTGGAACCTTCTATATAGAAGAGGGAAAACCCGTAACCCAACTTGCTGGTAATGTAGATGGTGTACCAACACAAATTGGTAATGTGGAGCCAGATTTCCAAATGGCTTTCAACAACTCCTTTACAGTGTTCAAACAGTTTGATGTTTCTTTCCTCCTGCAATGGAAAAAAGGAGGGGATAATATCAACCTATCCAAATTACTTACTGACCTTGGCGGAACTACTCCAGACCTTGAAACAGCAGCCGGACAGGAAAGAGCTGCCCTTGGTTTTGTAGCTGAGCGGTTTATTGAACCTGCCGGTTACGTGAGATTACGTGAAGCGGCTATTTACTACCGTCTTCCTCAAAGTGCACTGGATTTCTTCGGGGATACCGTGTCTGCAGTAAAATTGGGCGTATCCGGACGGAATATCTTTACGATTACTGACTACAGTAGTTATGATCCGGAAGTGTCAACGAACGGAGGGGCAGGGTTGTCCTCAGGTATTGAGGTAACTCCTTTCCCAAGTACGAAGCAATTCTACTTTCATCTAAATGTTAATTTCTAAAAAAAGCGCGATGAAAAGATTATATACATACATAAGAGAAGGATCGGTACTGCTCATTGCTCTGGCTTTGGCCTTGACCACATCGTGTTCCTTTGATGAACAGGTAGATCCCAACAGGCCAAGTTTAGAGGGTGTTTTAACCGATGCCTCAGTAAACCAATTGAACAACCTGGTGGTAGGTATTGAATCTGCCATGAGGAATTCCCTGGCCATACAAACAACAGGCTCTGGTACAATGGCCAGAGAACTGTATTTGTTTGATGCGGATCCCAGAAATACCGGAGATTTACTTGGAGCTAACGGAAGTTCCCTGGATAATAACTCCTTTTATTCTACCGCCCCCTGGGCAGGCCGTTACCGTGCGGTAAAAAATGCCAATATTCTCCTGGAATCCCTTGAGAATACAGGTGCTGTAACGGACACTCAAAAAGCAGGTTACCGAGGTTTTGCCAAGACTATTATAGCCTATGAGCTGATCGAAATCCTGAAATCCTATGACAGGGCCAGGGTAGACGTAGCGGATCCGGAAAATTTGGGTCCTATACTCGGATTTTCAGAAGCCTTGAGCTCGGTTAGATCCCTTCTTGATGAGGCCCAGACCGACCTTAATGGTGCAGGCTCTGAATTTGCCTTTGTATTGGCCGGTTTTAACGGATTTGATACCCCGGCTACTTTTGGAGAATTCAACAGGGCTGTTGCAGCAACTGCAGCGGTATATGCGGGTGACGGTAATGGTGCGCTCACTGCACTTTCCAACTCCTATTTTGATTTAAACGGTGACCTTGCCGCTGGGCCTCAGCATGTTTTTAGCCTGAGTAGTGGGGATTTGACCAATGGATTATTCAAGATTCCGGATAACAACGGCGACCAGATAATTGTGCACGATTCATTTATCAATGAAGCAGAAGCTGGTGATACACGGGTTACGGATAAAACTATAATCCGGGCCAATCCTACAACCCAGGATGGCCTTACCGGGTTGTATCAGACCGGACTATACGCTAGTAATGTTAGTCCAATTGATATGATACGCAATGAGGAATTGGTACTGGTGTATGCCGAGGCGAGCATTCTGACCAATGCGCTTGGTGATGCAACAACAGCGCTTAACGTAATTCGTAATTCAGCCTCACTTCCTAATACAACTGCAACGACAGCTGCAGATTTGACTACGGAACTACTGAATCAACGTCGTTATTCACTATGGTGTGAAAACCACAGGATGTTTGATCTGAGAAGGTATGACCTATCCAATACCTTGCCTATTGACAGGGTGGGGGATCAAATATTCAATGTATTACCTGTTCCTCTTTCTGAGAACGAATAAGAACGAGTAATAACATAAAAAAGAAAACCCTGGTTAGATACCAGGGTTTTTTATTATGCGGCAATTTCCAGTGTTTCCTTATCAGCTTTGGGTTTTTTTCGTCTTCCCCTTAAGCGGATCTTAATTCTGTATACTATATTGAAAAGAACCGGAACTATAATCAGTGTTAGGAATGTGGCCACTATGAGCCCGAATATCACCGTCCAGGCCAGAGGCCCCCAGAATATTACATTGTCTCCTCCAATGTAAATATTGGCATCAAAATCGGCGAAGAGGGTAAAAAAGTTAATGTTCAACCCGATAGCCAGGGGTATTAACCCTAATACCGTGGTGACAGCCGTAAGGATTACCGGTCTTAAACGGGCTTTGCCTCCTTTAACAATAGCCTCTGTTACTTCTTCGTTGGTCAGGAGGTCCTTGTCATCAAGACCCAAAGCTACTTTTTTGCGGTCAATCAGTATTTGCGTATAGTCTAAAAGAACCACACCATTGTTCACCACAATCCCCGCTAGGGAAATAATTCCCATCATGGTCATCATGATCACAAAGGGCCATCCAGTAAGCATAAGCCCTCCAAAAACGCCAATAAAACTCAGGAAAATGGCTGTCATGATAATGGCAGGTTTGGAAATACCCCCGAATTGGAATACCAGGATCAGCATGATCAGTCCCAATCCGGCAAAAAAGGCACCCACCAGGAAATTCATCTGTTTGTTTTGCTCTTCAATCTGACCAGTGTAATCCACCTTTACACCAACAGGCAAAGCTCCAAAGTCTTCCATTTCTTTTTGAATTTGGGCCACAATGGCTCCTGCATCCGTAAATCCGGGTTGCAATCCTGAATAAACCGTTACCACACGCTTGGTGTCCCGGTGTTTAATTGCACTGAAAGAAGAGGTGTTTCGTTGTGAGGCTACTGCTGAAACCGGCACTTCCTTGATCTGACCTGTTGCCGGGTCACGGAAAATCATATTCTGATTAAATAAGGCGCTGGTATTGTAGCGGAGATCTTCATTAAACCTGACATTGATATCATAATCGTCGCCGTCTTTTTTGTAGATGCCGGCTTTGTCACCAAAAAGGGACCTGCGGAGTTGCTGACCTACCTGACCAACACTAACCCCAAGTTCTCCGGCTTTTTCGCGATCCACCACTACCTGCATACTTGGTTTACTCTTATTTACATCAATTTTGAGCTCTTCAATTCCAGCGATGTTCTTGCTATTGATAAAGTTACGTATACGTTCAGCTACGCTGATGAGTGTGTCGTAATTCTTACCTTCAATTTCAAGGTTGATAGGATACCCTGAAGGAGGCTCCACAGCATCTTTTTCAACAGAGATGGCCAATCCAGGGTATATTCCTTTTAAGCCTTCCTGAATTTCCTTACGGAGGGTTTCCGTATCCTGCCCTTTGCGGTACTTGAATTCGCGCATGGACAAGGTCACCTTGCCACGGTGGGGCATTTCAGCTGCTGACCCCCCCTCTGTAAAAGGATTTTCGGCGCCTTTTCCAACCTGTGAAACGCTGGATTCAACCAATAGGTTTGTTGAACCTTCCATATATTGGTCGCTACCGGCAATGGCATATACCCGGCGTTCAATATCCTTGGTGATGGTGTTGGTTTTTTCGATATCAGTTCCCTGTGGGTATTCAATGTAGACAAATATTTCGTTTGGAATATTATCAGGAAAAAACTCAACCTTGGTACGGCCACTTCCAAGAGACATCCCAAAAGTGACAAAGGCTGTTATCAGTAATAATACGGTAACACTAAAATACCAGTATACATTGCTACCTCTTAATGCATGCTTAATCCGGGTTTCATACCAATTTTCAAAACGGGTAAGTGTACGGGTCTGAAATCTTCGGGCTGAAGGTTTGAGCAGGTATTTATAAGCCCAGAAGGATGCGGCCAGGACAATCATCAGCGTCCCAAGGCCTCTTAACTGCCCTCCAAAAACCAGGATAAAGGTTCCGATACTTCCAAGAATAATACTGATGCGAATCAACTGTTTTCTGGTAAGCTCTTTTTCCCCAACCTCCATAAAACTTGAGACCAGCATGGAATTCATAAAGATGGCTACAAAAAGGGAGGACCCCAATACCACAGATAGTGTTATCGGGAAATAGATCATGAATTCACCCATGATTCCCGGCCATGTACCCAGGGGTACAAATGCCGCTACCGTGGTTGCAGTGGAAATTATAATCGGAAAGGCAATCTCCCCGATTCCTTTTTTAGCTGCCTCAAGCCTACTCATGCCTTCCTCTTCCATAAGGCGATAGACATTTTCAACAACCACAACCCCGTTATCTACCAACATCCCCAGACCCATGATAAGTCCAAATAGGATCATGGTATTAAGCGTATAACCAATGGCAGACAGGATCATAAAAGACATGAACATGGACATGGGTATGGCAAAGCCAACAAAAAGTGCATTCCTAAATCCGAGGAAGAACATCAGTACCGTGACCACCAAGATGATCCCGAAGATGATGTTGTTCACCAGGTCGTCTACCTGGTTGAGGGTTCGGCTGGATGAATCATTGGCAATGGTAACTGTTAAGTCCTTTGGAAAATAGTTTTCTCTGGCTTCATTCACCAGCTTTCTGATTTTGTCTGCAGCCGTGATGGCATTTTTTCCTGCACGCTTCTTTATATCGAGCATCACTACACTTTTGCCCTCTTCCCTTGCATAGGTGGTTTTATCTTCTTCCTTGAAGGTTACAGTAGCAATATCTTTGAGGTAAACGGCATTTCCCTTTTCTGATTTCACCACAAAATTCTCCAGTTCGGAAGGCTTTTCGATCTCACCCAAGACGCGAATGGTTCGACGCTGTCCACTAGTTTTCAGGTTACCCGCAGACATGGTCATATTGCCACCGTTAATGGCTTGTATAATGTCATCAAAACTGATTTTAGCCGCCATCATTTTATAGATGTCAACCGCGACCTCAACTTCTTTTTCTTGTGCCCCCCGGATGTCTACCTCCTTAATTTCGGGAAGGTCCTCTATTTCTTCTTCCAAATACTCACCAAACTCCTTCAACCTGTCTACAGGATAGTCACCCGTAATATTCACATTTATGATGGGGAAAGATTCAGAAAGGTTCAGGTCAAAAACATTGGGTTCTACTTTAGCGCCATTGAAAATAGGCCAGTCTTCCCCGGCTTTTTCCTCATCTACTAAGTCCTTAACCTTCTGCTTGGCATTTTCAACGGTAATATCTTCATCGAACTCCACCGTGATCATGGAATAGTCTTCCTCGGAAGTGGAGATAATTTCTACGAGGTTGCTTACATTTTTGAGGCGGTCTTCTAAGGGGTCGGTAACCAGGCGCTCAATATCTTCAGCGGTATTCCCTGGATACACCGAGCTTACGTAGATCTTAGTTTCCTCTACTTCAGGGAAATCTTCCCGTGGCATAGCAAAGTAGGAAGAAAGGCCAATTAAGAAAAAGATACCTATCATAACATAGATAACCGAAGGGTTGTCTATGGCCCATGAGGATAACCTGAATTCTTTGTTTATGTTTTTCTTTTGCCGACTCATCTTGCTATTGGATTATTTTAATTTGCTGACCCTCGCGCACAGTACGAGCTCCCTCTCTGATAATTTGGTCTCCGGCTGATATCCCGGAAAGCACCTCAACAAAATCACCCTGAGTCCTTCCGGTTAATACTACTACCTTAGCCGCTTGAGCTATTTCATCATCTGTGGTATCAGCGGCCAGGTATACATATTGTTCCCCTTCGGCGTTTTCGGAAATAACACTTTGTGGTATCAATATAGCTTCACTATTACTATAGTCGTTGATTTGTACCCGGGCCGTTAGGTTGGGTTTGATGTTACCCGTCTGGTTAGGGACCGGTATTTCAATACTGAAGGAACGGTTAGCCGGATTAATGAAATTTCCAGTCTGTCTTACCTGGGTTATTATGCTGTCACCCAAAACCGGGAAAAAGACCTTTACTTCCTTGCCTTTGGTAACCCCTTCCAGATAACTTTCCGGAACATCAACGGAGATATACATATCTGAAAGGTTGACAATTCGGAAAACAGCGACACCGGTTCCAGGTGCTACCACAGTACCTTCATCCTGGATGACGTCATCTATAATTCCGGAAAAGGGAGCGGTAATACGGGATTTGGCCAACTGACTTTCTGCCTGTTCCACCGCATTTTTCGTGGCTTCAAAATTAGTTTTAGCTTGCAAGAACTGAATCTCTGATCCTATTTTCTGGTCCCATAAACGTTTTTGCCTTTCGTAAGTGGTCTTTGCTAATTCAGCCTGTGTTCGCAATTGTTCCAGCTGGCTTCCCATCCCGCCGTCATCAATAACTGCAAGAAGCTGACCCTTTCGCACCTGCTGGCCTTCTTTTACAAGAACCTTTAGGAGGGTACCGGCCATTTCAGGATAGATTAGCACATTTTGTTTGGTCATAACATCTCCCTGTAATTCGAGATAATGCTTGAAAAGACTTTTGCGGGCCTCTATGGTAGTGACCAAAGGCACTTTTTTGTCTTTGTCCAGGGAACTGATGGCTGAATCCAATAGCCGTATTTCCCTGTTTAGCATTTTCTGTTGATCAGAAATCTCCTGTCTTTTCAATTTGATCGCATTCAGGTTTCCCTGGGCAATTAAATCTTCTACTGAGTTATTGCTTTTATTTTGGCAGCTTTGAATGATTGTCATTCCAATTAGCAGCAAACCGATTGTTTTTTTCATCACTTAATAAACTTGTTATGCTTAGTTGTTGAGGATTGTTTCAAGATCTGTCTTCTTGTTGATAACATTGACCATAGACTGCAGGTATTCCTGCTGGGCCGTATAAAGTTGGGTTTGTGCCTGGCGGAGTTCAAAACTACTCGCCAAACCTTCGGTGTATTTGATCTGGTTTTTGTTTTCTATACGTTCGGCCAGGGCCAGGTTTTTCTTTTTGGTTTCGTATTCTTCAATGGAAAAAATATAGTCACTCCGGGCACGATCAAGCGCCAGCCTGATTTTCTCTTCTGTTTCGGTTAATTGGGTTTTTGCCTTTTCAAAGGCAATTCGCGCACGTTGTGTACTGGCGTCTCGTTTTAATGAGCTGAAAATGGGGATATTGAGGTCTATCCCTAATATGGAACTTTCAAACCATTCCTGTTCACTGCTTAGAAAATTAAAATCGTCTCCGAAGCCAAAATAACTGTAATTGACAAAGGCGTTTAATGTAGGCAGTGCTCTACTTTTAGCCAGTTTCAGCTCATAATACCGTTGCTCGTTTAAATTGAAGACCAGCTTGTAATCCACATTGTTTTCCATTGTAAAATCTGATTCCAGCAAACCAGGATTAATCTGTTTTTTAGTCAGGTCGTCAAGATTTTCGGTCAGGATGGTGTTGTGTTCTATGGGTAATCCCATCATCAGATTGAGCATTTGAAGCGTAATTCCTTCCAGTCGTCTGGCATTTTTTAATGCGCTCTCCAGGGAAGCCTGGGTGATTTGAAGCTGCTCTACACTCTCCTCATCCCCAAGACCATTTTCAAAAAGTTTCTGGGTTTCATAAAGTGTTTTTTCGAGGGTTTCGATATTTCTTTGGGCAATGGTCACGGTTTCTCTGGCCAACAGTACATTACCATAGGCTTCTACCACAGCCTTGAGCACCTCCTGATCGGTTTTTTCCTTGTTATTCTGACTGTAGCTCAGAAAAGCCCTGGTCGCCTGGACCCCGACAATATAGGACCCATCAAAAATTTGCTGCCTTAATGTTGCAGTTGCATTGGCGGATTGAGGCGGGCTAAATACAACAGGTTCAAACGTTCCGGGTTCACCTCCAAAGAATTCAGCAGGTATCAGGGTAACAGGCTGTTTCAATTGATTTTGATAGCTGATATTAGCATCTATTTGGGGTAAACCGGTAGCAATAACCTCCCATTTTTGTTTACGCGCGTCAATAATATCGCGGTCAGCGTTGATAGCGCTATAGTTGTTTTCCAGTGCGAAGGCAATAGCCTCCTCCAGCGAAAACTGTGTTTGCGTATCCTGCCCCAAACTCGAAATGAGCGGAATAATTAGTAACAGGGGAATTAGAACGTTTCGCATTTATTCGTGGTTTGAGTTGATGATTTCATTTAATATTTTTCTGCCCGCAGGAGTAACAACACCCCTGAGGTGATATTCCAGATATTCATCCATCAACTGGGAGGAAGAATATTGGTTGCTTGGAAATAGTCGTGGATCATTGAGGCTTGTTACCCCTGAAAAGTAAATTCTTGCAATAAAATCCGGATCCAGGTTTTCCCGGTAAATCCCCATCGAAATACCTTCCTTCACGTTGTCCATAATACATTCCTGCATCATTTCAAACTGTTTCCCTCTAAGGGTCTTATGGATTTTTGGATAATACTTTTGTAATTGGAACTGAGGGGAGGCTTTCTCCTCTTTAAGATGTTCCATTACCAGGCGCTTTATCTCATACAATTCCTCAATTGGGTTTTTTTGCAGGGCGCAGATGTGGTCAATACCCTCGGAAATGATATTGAAAACATGGAGCGTACAAGCTTCTACCAGTTGGTTTTTGTTCTTAAAATGTGTGTATATCGTCTTTTTCGATATGGCCATTTCATGCGCCAGATCGTCCATAGTAACACTTTTAAACCCCAGGTTGAGGTATAATTCTGTTGCTTTTTCCAGTATCTGATCTCTCATAAGTGAGGCAAATATAGCTTAGGAAACTTTTAATACACAAAAAGTTTCCAGAGTTTTACAATTATTTAACGCATTATTCTTTATTAGGTAAATATCCCGCGATAAAATGCCCATTAACCTGGTCAAACCTATCTTAGATCGAGTATTTTCCAATTGCGATAAGTGCTAAAACTGTTTATACCGAGTATGAAGGGTTTATATGGAGCTATGAATTTTAGGGAGGGGCCATGGTATAGCCAGGTTTTAACCTATTTTTGAAGAAAATTGAAAATGCCGGATATAATTAAATCATACCAGGAAGTTTTTAATAACTATTTGGAGCAAGAGATAAGCAGTTCGGAACCTGCAGGTTTGTACGATCCCATGTCTTATATACTGGAATTGGGAGGCAAGCGTCTTCGTCCTGTGCTTACGCTGATTGCTGCTTCAGCATTCGGAACAGATAAAGAAAAAGCCCTGGACGCCGCCCTGGCCATTGAGGTATTTCACAACTTTACCCTAGTACATGATGATATTATGGATGAGGCTCCCTTAAGGCGCGGTAAGCCTACAGTGCATCATAAATGGGATGTGAATACCGGGATACTTTCAGGAGATGCAATGCTTATTTATGCCTACCAACTTTTTGAGGCATATCCTGAAGATATATTCAAACCTCTGATGCAGCTTTTTAGCCAAACGGCAAAAGAAGTATGTGAAGGACAGCAGTACGATATGGATTTTGAGACAAGGGAAGATGTCACTATATCGGAGTACATTCTCATGATCACCAATAAAACGGCAGTGCTTGTAGCAGCCGCAATGAAGATGGGTGCCATTATTGCGAGGACCACTGAAAGTAATAAAGAATTCATTTACGCATTTGGTAAAAATTTAGGGATTGCATTTCAGCTACAGGATGATTATCTAGATGCTTTCGGTGATCCAAAAAGTTTCGGAAAGCAAGTAGGAGGAGATATCATTGAGAACAAAAAAACCTACCTGTATCTGAAGGCCAAGGAACTCGCTTCTAAAGAACTTGCTCTGGAACTGGATCAGCTATTCTCTATTAAACCGAGAAACCCTGCGGAGAAAATCAAAGCTGTACTGGAAATATACCAGGAAACAGGAGCTGCACAAGCTACCAGGGAGGCCATTGCGGCCTACACAAAAAGTACTTTTGAGGTGCTTGAAAGTCTCGATCTTGTTGGAGATTATAAAAAGGTACTAAAAGCGTTCGCTGAAAACCTGATGAATCGCAAGGTTTAAAACAGCCTTCTTCTCAATGCGTCCAGGAATAACCAGGTTGGACTTCCGGACATTGTCAGAAGCTCTTCCCAAAAGTTAGTTTTCTCATCCAGGAATTTGAACAGGAGCTGTGGGCTTCTTTTCTTGAATATGGATTCAAAAATCCTGCGTCCCTGACTATTGTCCCGCTTCAGAATGTCCAATAACAAAAGATCATAAAACCAAAAACGCGATCTTTTATCGAAGCTTGAAAAAGGCCGGTCGGCTTTGAGGTGTTTAATAAGCTTCTGAACTTTCATAGCGCTACTGCGAAAAGTATATCCCGTACTGGCCTTGGCCCATCCACCGGCAATACCTATGTGAAGCAGATTCTTTGAATTGTGCTGTTTGAAGTTGTAGGAAGTCATGGGGATCCTTCCCTTTTCCTTGACTACAATCTCGTAGTCCTCGCATTGGAGATCTTCCTTTAGATAGTGTTTAATAGCGCTTTCATATTCTTCCTCGGGCAGAAGGGTTTCAGAAAAAAGGGTGTATTCAACCAAGGCTTCCTTTTCGGAAAAAGGAAGTACATACATAAAACGGGTATTTCCTTTTTGTGGAATGGAAAAGTCCATAAATGTAGCCGTGCCTGGATCAAATATGGAGTCTTCGGACTTTACGAACCAGCCAATAAAATGCTGTTGTAATACGGGATAGCGTTTTTGTGAAGTGAGCACAGACCCGTCAAAGACACTCGAAAAAACCTTCTTTCCTGTAAAGGGACCATCATTGGTTAGGACCTTTGCTTCGTTCCCTTGATCTTCAATGGAGTTAACTTCAGTGGTCAGGAACGTCAGGTTAGGGAAGGTTTTTATTTTACCGAGGTAATGCTCGTAAAAGTCAATGCCCCGAATCATTTTATATTGATAGGGCTTGATCGGAATTTGAGCCCTGTATTTTTCCCCGGCGAAGTAAATGGCATCCCAGGTCCTGTGAACTATGCTGTCAAATTCACCTTCTCCTTGTTCCCAGAAGCACCAGGTGCGATCGTTGGTTTGTTTTTGGTCTTTATCAAGTAAAAGGATGCGTTTATCTTTGAAATGGGGATCGCTTCCCAGTCCATTGGCCAGCATTAATCCGGATGCACCGGCACCTACTATGATATAATCAAAATCAGGCATAATATTAAGCGGCTAAAGTACGAATTAAGGTGCGAAACCTATGCCGGACTTAATTCAATTGATAGCGCAATCCAAAAAAAGCACGAATACCCTGATTAGGCCCATATACGTACGAGGGATCAAAAGTAAGGGCGAAAGGATTGTCTGCCGTAGGCACTACACTGCCACTATTATCAAAAACTACTTGGCGATCAAAAGGGTCGTTTGCCCGTGCAATAATAAAAGGATTTCCCCGGTTAGGCGTCCAGTCCAGAAGGTTCTTAATTCCACCATAGATTTGAAAGCCGGGCAAACCATCATAAGTAAACTGTATGTTTTGTATACTCCATGCAGGAGAAAACTCTTCCCTGGGATCCAATGGCCCTAAAAGTGGTAATCGCATGGGGCCGTATAAGTTGCCTGTATAATCTACGCTAAGATCGAGGGAACGAAAGGTGTAAGATACACTCCAGGTCCCGGAGTAGCTTTCGGTGAGTATTTGTCTTTGAGTAAGCCCGTTTTCTGTGCTTTTGACATCCTGTAGCGTGACGCCGACTAAAAACTTCAGTCCGTTGGGAAATACCAGATCAAGGTTGGCACTGATCCCCTGGGAAACGGATTTTCCATCCAAATTATTATAGATGATCTGGTTGGGATCCGTGTCATAGTCCGGAAGAATAATGTTGGAAAACTGGGTGTAAAAAACCGAGGCATCCAATCCAATAAAGGTTCCACTATCGGCATATATTTTCTTCAGATAGTTGAGGTTAAAGTTAAAAGAACGTTCGGGCTCAAGTTCCTCGGTAATCACGACTTCCCTGGCTCCTGTAAGGGCTGCATGTTCTTCGGTAAACAAATTAACCACCCTGAAACCTGTACCGGCATTAAAACGGAGGATATCCTGGTCCGAAAGCTTCCATTTTACTGCCCCCCTGGGAGTAAGTATACTTCCGTGCCTGTTGTCATAATCGTAACGCAGCCCCGTTAGCACAGATACTTTGGGGTTCATCTTTATTTCATCCTGTACAAAAAGGCTAGGTATCCAAACCCTATCTGGTTCATTGGATCGCAGGTTTGCAGTAGCAGGGGTGCTGTCATCATAATAACTATAGCGTACAGCACTACCTATCAGTAGATCATGTTTACCCAGTGCTTTATCCCAGCTTAGTTGCCCGAATCCTATACGCTGATCTGCCAGATAGGGCAGGTCCCCGTAAACCGAATTCTGACTGTGGTCATTGTACGAAAAGGATAAGAGAAACTTTTCTTTAAGGGGTAGTTGGTATTTACCCAGTATTTCCCAGCGCCGGGTATAAATGCTCTCGCCATAGATAACATCTCCTCCACGGAACTCGGGTGTCCATTGCATTTCACCCCCCCAACGGTCTTCATAAAAAAAGCGACCTGCCAGGGAAAAGATTCGGGAATCTTCTCGTTTGATATTCCATTTCTGGAAAACCGATATCCGGTTTTGCAGCGTGACATCCGTAAAATTATCTCCATTTTCATCGGTAGGGACATCAAAATTAAAGTAATTTACCCCTAGTAGAAGGTCTGTTTTCTTACCTACACTAACCTTGGCCCCTACATCCAAATTGTATTCTCCCCATCCAGTTATAAAGGCATCAGCAGAAAATTCCGGTGCCAAAGGGGCATGTTTGGTGATTACATTGATCAATCCACCAACCGCCTCACTTCCATAAAGCGAGGAAGCCGGACCTTTAACAATCTCTATTTGTTCAATCAGGGAATTGGGGATCCCTGTTAGGCCGTAGACCGTACCTAAGCCACTTACAATGGGCATGCCATCTATCATGACTAGGGTGTAGGGTCCCTCAAGGCCATTGATATGAATATCCCCGGTGTTGCATACGTTACAATTTATCTGAGGTCTTACACCATTGACATTCTGTAAAGCATCAAATAAGCTGGCTGTCGGATTTTTTTTGAGGAAAGTAGGACTGTATACTTCCACAGGTACAGGACTTTCCAGTCGGTTTACGGGTTTAAGTGTCCCGGTTATTACTGTTTCATCAAGTTGCTCCGCAGAAGGTGCGAGGATGATATTGAGCAGGATATTTTCAGAACCACCCTGGAATTCAATTCGTTTTCGGTAAGATTCATAACCTACCGAGCTTACTAGTAAAATATAAGTGCCATCAGGGATATTCCTGAATTCAAAAACACCCTTTTCATTTGAAGCGGTTCCAAAGGCTGTTCCCTTAAGAAATATGTTGGCAAAAGGGACTGCCTGACCCTCACTCACTACGGTACCCGTAATCGTATTATCCTGGGCGACTAAACCGCTGCTTAGCAATGTAAAAACAAAACTGAGCAGTGCTACGCGCTTTATAGTATGATTAAAGAATATTGCAGGCGTCATAAAATAAATTTAGACAAATCTAAAAATATGTTTATGTAAATAAAAATGTATTTTTGCTTTTATGAATGCGATAAGTCATTCCGAAGAGAATTATTTGAAGACCGTCTTCCATTTAGGCGCTGATGGAAAACAGGCTGTTGCTACCAACGCAATTGCCCGTAGTATGAAAACAAAGCCCTCGTCTGTAACAGACATGATGCAGCGGTTGGGAGAAAAAGGTCTGGTTAATTACCGGAAGTACAGGGGCGTATCCCTTACTGAGGCAGGAAAACGCGCGGCCTTATCTATTATCAGGAAACATCGCCTTTGGGAAGTTTTTTTGGTAGAAAAACTAAACTTTTCCTGGGATGAGGTACATGATGTGGCCGAACAACTTGAGCACATTAAAAGCGAGAAACTCGTGGATCTTCTGGATCAACATTTAGGTTTTCCACAATATGACCCCCATGGGGACCCAATACCGGGCAAGGATGGCAACTATCCTTCCCGTGAAAAGCAATTACTCAGTCAGCTTCCGGTAAATACCAAGGGGATTTGTATTGGCGTGAAGGATTCTTCAGCTTCCTTTTTGAAATATCTGGATAAGAATAGGATATCGCTGGGTGATAAAATCCATATCCTTGAACGGGAAGATTTTGACAATTCCCTGCTGGTTACGGTTGCTGATACAGAAATGCGGGTTTCTCATCAAATTGCTGCTAATCTTTACCTTAAAATTCTTTGATATGTTGGATCAGGTAATTGAATATTTTGAAAGTATTAATCCTATACTGGCCGCTCTTTATGCCACACTGTTTACCTGGATTCTCACTGCACTAGGTGCTGCTTTGGTGTTCTTTTTTAAGACCATGAACCGCGCTGTGTTGGATGGGATGCTCGGATTTACCGGGGGAGTAATGGTAGCTGCAAGTTTTTGGAGTTTACTGGCGCCGGGAATTGAAATGAGTCCTGGTGAAGGATTTATGAAGGTAATCCCTGCAGCTGTGGGATTCTTATTGGGGGCCGTATTCCTTTTTGGCCTGGATAAGGTACTTCCTCATTTGCATATCAATTTTAAGGAAAGCGAGGGAATTAAAACTCCCTGGCACAGGACCACACTGTTGATCCTCGCCATAACCATGCATAATATTCCCGAAGGGCTGGCTGTAGGCGTCCTTTTTGGCGGAGTGGCTTCTGGTTTCGATGGTGCAACTATTGGAGGAGCTGTGGCGCTTGCCTTGGGGATTGGTCTTCAAAATTTCCCTGAAGGTTTTGCCGTGGCCATGCCATTGCGCAGGCAGGGATTAAGTCGCAGAAAAAGCTGGATGTATGGACAGGCCTCAGCAATAGTTGAGCCCATTGCTGGTGTTTTGGGAGCCTGGGCAGTTCTCACTTTTGAACCCATTTTGCCTTATGCGTTATCCTTTGCAGCAGGTGCTATGATCTTTGTTGTAGTAGAGGAGGTTATCCCTGAAACGCAGCAGGATAAGTACACCGATATTGCGACCATGGGATTCATAGGCGGATTTATTATCATGATGGCCCTTGATGTAGGCCTCGGATAAAAGAGGCTGGGGTTTATTCGTGCTCTTCTTCCGGTATCTCTTCGTATGGGATATTGTCCAGGATATATTGCAGCGCCTCTATGCGCGCGTCTGTTTTTCTGTTAGCATCTATTATAACCCAGGGCGCCTGTGGAAGGTTGGTATTTTCAAACATACGCAGCTTAAAAGAGGTATACTCATCCCATAATTCCTGCGCCTTTTGATCTACTGCGGTCATTTTCCAACGCTTGAGCCGGTTCGATTTAATTTCTTTAAAGCGCAGTGCTTGTTGTTCTTTCGAAATCGAAAAATACATTTTGATGAGGTAAGTGTCCGATTCCAGGATCATCCTTTCAAAGCTATTCACCTGCCCCATAAAAGTCCGGTACTGCGCTTTGGTACAAAAACCATTTACCGGTTCAACAACAGCGCGATTATACCAACTACGGTCGAAGAAAACCATTTCACCCGGCATGGGAAGTTTATTGACATAGCGCTGGAAGTACCATTGCCCCTGTTCTTCAACGGTGGGTTTCGGAAGGGCCACTATCCTGAAATTCCTGGGATTAATATGAGCTGTAATCCTACGAATAGCGCCACCTTTACCAGCTGCATCTCTACCCTCAAATAAAATGACCACCTTTTTGTTTTTGGCAATCACCCAATTCTGTAGTTTGATCAGTTCTGCCTGTAATTCTCTGAATTTTATTTCGTTCCGTGTATAGCGAAGTGCTTTTTGCAGATTTACCTTTTTCTCTGCAAACAAATATTTCATACCAATAGGGGTATTGAGTAATTCAATTTCCGCTTCGGTTAGTGCAGGTAGTTCGACTTTAGTTCTTGCCATCATTAAATATCAATTTGTTCAATATGTCGATAGTATCGCAATACTACATTGGGATCCGGGAGGATAGTGGTTTTGGAGCCGGCATGTCTTGAGTAGCTGAATTTAGAAAGCACGTATCGGATGCTTTCCAGACGCGCCGTTCGTTTGCTGTTGGCTTTTACAATGATCCAGGGACTGAAAGTGGTATGCGTCTTGGAGAACATCTGCTCCTTGTAGTACGTATACTTATCCCATAGTTCCTGCCCTTTTTTGTCCACAGGGCTGAATTTCCATATTTTCAGTGGATTCTCCATCCGGGAGTCGAAACGATTTTTCTGCTCATCCTTGGAGATGGAAAACCAGAATTTAATAAGGATCACACCATCTTCATAAAGCATATGTTCAAACCCCGGGACCTGTACGATAAACTGATCGTATTCAGGTTTAGAACAAAAACCCATTACAGGTTCCACGACCGCTCTGTTGTACCAGCTACGGTCAAAGAATACAATTTCACCCGGATTGGGCAATTCTTTTATATAGCGTCGAAAATACCATTGACCCTTTTCCACTTCAGTGGGTTTAGAAAGGGCTACCACCCTCATGGTCCTGGGATTCAAATGTTCTGTAAATCGCTTGATAGAGCCTCCTTTGCCTGCGGCATCCCTACCTTCGAATAAGACAGCAACCCGCAGTTTCTTTTTGGTGACCCATTGTTGCAGGGTAACCAGTTCGGCCTGAAGTAGTTTAAGTTCTTCTTCATATCGGAGATTTCTCAAAACCTTCTTGATCTTGATCCCTTTATGATCGGCTATGCTAATGAGGTCTTTCCTTCGCCTTGCCTTGAGCAAGTCTTCAAGTTCAAACGTCCCTTGTGATTTCATACGTTACCCTAATCCTGTTTGCTATTTCTTCTTCTTTGATGATGATGTAAAGCTAAAGATAGCATTTTTCCCCTATCCGGAAGTGCGAAAAGAAGTCAGATTAATGTTCAGAAGTAGTATTTTTGAAAGGCGGGGATTATTACCCGTTAACTTTAAAATTATTCCTTGTATGATCCAGTTTCGCAACTACCTTTTTACCCTGGCTTTTCTTTTATTACCCTTTTTGTTGATAGGACAGCAGCAATCCAAATTTTCATATTTGGATGTATTCGAGCTGCAGTACGTTTCTGATCCGCAGATTTCTCCGGATGGGGAATGGGTGGTATACCGCAAAATGGGATTTGATATTATGAAAGATCGATCGGCAGGAAACCTCTGGATCATTCGCACCAATGGGAGCATGCATCAGAAGCTTACAACAAGGGAGGGAAATGAATCAAGCCCGAGGTGGTCGCCTGACGGAGATCGAATTGCCTTTGTAAGTCCAACTTCAGAAGGATCGGAAATCTACATCTATTGGAAGGGAACGGGAAAAGTAGCGCGTATTTCTCAATTACCAGCTAGTCCTTCTTCGCTCACCTGGTCGCCAGACGGAAAGCAACTCGCTTTTTCAATGAACGTGCCTAAAGCTCCTCCGGTTTTGGTTAAAATGCCTAAAAAACCCAAAGGAGCGAAATGGGCAGAATCACCTCGGATTACAGACCGGGTTTACCACGAAGCAGATGGGCGTGGCTATATCAAACCAGGTTTTAATCACGTATTCATTATCCCCGCAGAAGGGGGTGCGGTGCGGCAGGTGACCTCTGGAGATTTTCATCACCGGGGAGCCCTTTCCTGGAGTCCTGATGGCCGGCATTTGTATTTTTCCGCTAACCGAGATGAGAATTGGGAGTATGATTTCAGAAACAGTGAAATTTACCGGGTTTCCGTACAAGATGGCCAAATAGAGGCGCTTACCAGTCGGAAAGGACCTGATCGAAATCCTGTTGTTTCCCCGGATGGAGAAAAAGTGGCGTATATCGGTTTTGAAGATCGTACACAAACCTACCAGGTGGCACACCTCTACCTTATGGATGCCAATGGTGGAAATATCCGGGAACTCACCACGCAACTTGATCGTTCTGTGAGCAGTCCGGTCTGGGATTTCCAGGGGAAAGGCCTGTACTTCAGTTACGACAATGAAGGGAATAGTAAAATTGGACACGTTACACTTAACGGTAAAATCACCAAAAAAGCGGAAGATTTGGGTGGAACTTCCATTGGAAGGCCTTATGCTGGAGGATCATTTTCCGTATCCAGTTCCGGCGTACTGGCATATACACTGGGAAGGACCGATCACCCTGCAGATCTGGCCATAATGAAAACAAAAGCCAGCTCGCCCACAAGATTGACCAATCTGAACAAAGCCTTATTTGAGTATCGCAATCTGGGTAAAGTAGAGGAAATATGGTACACCTCAACGGTTGATCAGCGGAAAATTCAGGGATGGGTGGTATATCCTCCAAATTACGATCCTGCAAAGAAATACCCCTTCCTGGTGGAGAACCACGGCGGACCTATTGCCAACTACGGAGATCGTTTTTCTGCTGAAATTCAACTCTATGCAGCATCGGGTTATGTGGTGTTTTACCCGAATCCTCGGGGAAGTACCAGTTATGGGGAGGAATTCGGTAACCTGTTATATAACAATTACCCTGGAGACGACTATCAGGACGTCATGGACGGGGTTGACTATTGTATAGCAAAGGGGATAGCCCATGAAGACCAGCTCTATGTTACAGGAGGTAGCGCAGGAGGGATCATGACGGCCTGGATGATTGGGAAAAACGACCGTTTCGAGGCAGCTGTGGTTGCCAAACCTGTGGTCAACTGGATCAGTAAGACCTTGGTTGCCGACAATTATTTTGGTTATGCCAATTCCCGTTATCCCGGACAGCCCTGGGAGAATTTTGAGGGTTACTGGAAATTTTCGCCATTGTCTTTAGTAGGCAATGTCTCTACTCCTACCATGGTATTGGTAGGGATGGATGATCTAAGGACGCCCCCAAGTGAGGCGAAACAATTATATCACGCCTTGAAATTAAGGAAAGTGGAAACTGTTTTGGTCGAGATCCCCGGAGCGAGTCATGGTATTGCCAGCAAACCCAGTAACCTGATTACCAAGGTAGCCCATACCCTTGCCTGGTTGGATAAATATCAGAAAACAGAAGAATAACATCGTGGCAGAAAAACACCGCAAAGGACTCTGGAATTTTATTATTGTGTTTACCCTGCTTGTATGTGGTATGGTGTTTGCTATGCATTATAAGAATTGGGTCAGGCAGGAAGCAGATAAGCTGACCGTATTGTCGGGATTTTATCTGCAAAAAATACCCTATACCGAGTTACAGGAGGTAGGCCTTGTGGATAGAATTCCTGAATTGGAGCGTATCAATGGTTTTTCGGCCTGGGAAAAAGAAAAAGGAATATTCAGGGATTCTCTTAAACCAAACAAAAGGATATATGTCTATGTAGATAACCTCTACGATGAAAAGATCAGGCTGGTATACAGGGATTCCATGGAATTGTACCTGAATCTATCAGATTCTCTAAAAACAAGGGAACTGCTTAAAACATTAAAGGAACAAAAAGATTTTCTAAACAATAGCGATCAATAGGACTCGTTCTTAACTAACAATAGGGTATCTATGCGTCTTATTTTTATTCTTCTACTACTACCACTAGTTGGGTTTTCACAACAAAACACGCTTACAGTGCAGGTTGTTGGGGTTTCCTCCGATTCAGGTACTATCATGATAGGCGTCTACAATAAAGCAGATGGTTTCCTAAAAGAGGGGCATGCCATTATGGGGGTTCGTGCGAAAGCGACTAGTGGAATAACTGAATTACACATAAAGGATTTACCGGAAGGGCAATATGCACTAGCCATTTATCACGATAAAAATGACAATGAGGAATTGGATACCAATTGGCTGGGTATTCCCAAGGAACCCATAGGTTTTTCCAATAGCAAAATGAAAGCCTTTGGCCCCCCTGGATTTGAGGACTGTGCTTTTCTGTTTAACACTGATACACAAATTCAAATCAAACTCTGAATCCAAATTCATTAATTATCAAAACCATCCGGCCTTTTCCATTTAACGGGGGGGTGCAGGTTCAGGTTTAAGTTGAAATTCTTTCTGTCCGAGCAATCATACTGCCATCGGGAGAAAGGAGAGGGGCTAGTAGCTAGTACATAGCCTTCATTCCTGGTTATTCTTTATAAGTAGTAATTATTATTACACCGGCACCGGCCCTGGACCCGTAAAATGAGGCCTCGGACCCTTTAAGTATTTCAATAGTCTTCACATCAACATTTTGAGCCAGCTGGCTTACATCCCGAAAGGAGTTGCCTACCGGGTATCCATCCAAAACATAGAGCGGCTCAGAGGAGGTACTTGTAGGGCTGTCTGCTGAGTTACTTAAAATATAGGGTGTATTTCGACGGACAATGATTCCAGGGATCCGCCTCAAACGGTCGAGCAAACTTACGGTAGCGCGGTTGCGCTCTTGTAATTCTAAATCAAGTGGTTGCTTCTGAGAATCTTTTATTTTAGTTGAAGTGCATGAAACAAATACGAAAGCCAGCATTAGAAGCAAGGTTTTATGAGTAGTCATAAAGAGGGTGTTTAAGACAACAAGATACAGATTAACTCAGCATTTTTCGTAGAGATTACTATGTGTTTGTTTCCAGTTTCTTATTTACTTCCTATTTTGTCGAAAATTCAAGAATAATTATGGAAACGATATTGATGGTGCAGGTACTTGGGGCTTTATTGGGATTATTAGCTGTTATTTTTGGGGCCTTTGGGGCGCACACCTTGAAGAAAAAGTTATCCGCAGCGCAAATGCAGAGTTATGAGACGGGAATCAAGTATCAGATGTATCACGCGATATTGCTGTTGGTTCTAGGATTCAATATGGGATTTAGTACAGCAGCGGAACGTTACATGGCCTACTGTTTTGTTTTGGGCATTGTCTTTTTTTCCTTTAGTATCTACGGCCTTATCCTAACGGAATCTAAAGGGAGAAAGTGGAGGTTTTTAGGCCCTGTTACTCCTTTAGGAGGCCTTTTGCTGGTGATTGGTTGGGCGCTTTTAATCTATTCCTTTTTGATCAATATGTTTTAGAATCAATGGCAATTGCAATCTCCCTGTTGGCAACCTGTTGGGGAGGATTTTTTGGCAGCAAACCATTTTCTAGGCAACACAAATTTCTTAAGCAAATAAAATAAGGCAATGCCGAGGGCCAGATATACCAATATGGATTGTAGAAAGTTCATATTACTTCAGTACCTGATAGGCTATTAGTGCTATAAGATAAGCAAATGTGCTCATAAATACCAGCTGCAATAAGGGCCATTTCCAGCTGTTCGTTTCCTTTTTCACAATTGCCAGCGTACTCATGCACTGCATGGCAAAGGCATAAAACAGTAAAAGGGAAATCCCAGAAGCCAGGTTAAACAACGGCTTTTTGTTTTGCTCATTGATTTCTGCCGCCATTCGATTCTTGATGGTCTCTTCTTCATCGTTCCCAACACTGTATATAGTGGCCAGAGTACTAACAAAAACTTCCCGTGCTGCAAAAGAGGTAATCAGGGCAATACCGATTTTCCAATCGAACCCCATTGGTTGTACAAGGGGTTCTATGGCTTTACCCATATATCCAATATAGGAGTGTTCCAGTTTGTAACTCGCTATTTCCTGGGTTTTGGCTTTTTCTTCCAATACCTGAGTAATAACCGCAAGGGAATCCTGGTATTGGGGAACGGCAAGGGCATTACTTTGGCTTGCATCATTAGCTTGAGCGTTATTGTTGAAATCCTCAATATTGGTTTTTATAAAAGCCTGACTATTGGATGAAAACCCCTCATTTTCTATGCGTTGAGTTACAATGTCTTCCGCATTTTCAAAATCTTCGGAATAGCCGTTTGAGCCGAGGAACCACAGGACAATTGAAATGGCAAGGATAATCTTACCTGCTCCCAGCACAAAGCTTTTGGTCTTTTCCACAACCGTATATGCCACATTTTTAAACAGAGGCATTTTATAAGAGGGCATTTCCACAACGAAGAAGGAACGACCATTTATTTTCAGGACTTTGTTAAGCAACATGGCCGAGAAAATAGCAGCTCCAAAGCCAATTAGGTAAAGTAGCATTAGAGTAAGTGCTTGGTAGCCAAGGCCCATAAATCTACCCTCAGGGATAACTAACGAGATAATAATGAGGTATACGGGCAACCTGGCCGAACAGGTGGTGAAAGGGGTCACAAGGATAGTGATCAGCCTTTCTTTCCAACTATCGATATTTCTGGTGGCCATTACCGCCGGGATTGCACAGGCAGTGCCTGAGATCAAAGGGACAACGCTTTTTCCACTCAGTCCAAAGGGTCGCATCAGCTTGTCCATAAGAAATACCACCCTGCTCATATAGCCGGATTCTTCCAGCAGGGAGATGAACAAGAATAAAAAGGCAATCTGGGGTATAAAGATTACAATCCCCCCAATTCCAGAAAGGATTCCCTCAGCGATAAGGTTGGTGAAAGCTCCTTCAGGCAGTGTATTTTTAATCCATTCGCTTCCTGCCGCAAATTGTTCATCAATAAAATCCATGGGGTAACTACTCCAATCGAAAATGGCCTGGAATATGGTTAGCAAGATCACAAAGAAAATAAAATAACCCAATATTTTGTGCGTCAGGATACGGTCCAGACCGGCCCTGAAGCCTTTTGCTTTTGCCCTGTCGGCTCGGTATGTTTCCCTGAGTATGCCGTTGATAAACTTGTATCGGAAAATGGTTTCCTTCTGTTGCAACCGTTTTAGTTCCGATTTGGATTTGGTCTCGAAATCCTCATTAAATTGAATCGGCTTTTTATCGATCGGACTGAAGTTTACGTCCTGGGTGATCACCAGCCAAAGTTTGTAGACTTCTTCGTTGGGAAATACACGTTGCAGCCGCTCAAAATATTCCGGGGCAATGACGGAAGCGTTGAGATTAGTATCTGTTGAGAGATTCTTGTAATCGGCAATGAGTTCTTTAATCCGATCGATACCTTTGTTTTTTCTGGTGCTCACAAGAGCAATCTTGGTATCCAGTTTTTCTTCCAGCAGGCTAAGGTTGATGGTGATTCCCTTTTTAGACATCCGGTCAGACATATTGATTACCAGAAGCGTGGGGATCTTCAGATCCTTAATCTGGGTAAACAACAGAAGATTTCGCTTCAGGTTTTCCACATCGCTCACCACTACGGCTACATCCGGATAGTCCTTACTGTTTTTATTGAGAAGAAGCTCTACTACCACACTCTCATCCAAAGAAGTAGTATTGAGACTGTAGGTCCCGGGAAGGTCTAGAATATGCGCCTTTACCCCTCTGGGTAATTTGCAGATCCCTTCCTTTTTCTCAACGGTTATTCCCGGGTAGTTACCCACCTTTTGGTTGAGCCCGGTCAGTTGATTAAATACGGAGGTTTTACCGGTATTAGGATTCCCGATGAGCGCTACATTGATGCTTTTAGTCATAGGCTTCCGGTGCTTCTATGAGGTCTATTTCTATATACCTGGCCAGCTCCCGGCGTATAGCAATATGCGATCCGTTGACGTTAATGTATAAAGGGTCGTTAAGAGGTGCTGTTTGAATCAATTCCACCTCATTTCCAGGCAGGCAACCCAATTCCAGGAGTTTGATGGGAAGCATATTGTGTTGAGATTCCCGTATAACCCCGCGCTGTCCGTTCTTAAGGTCTGCTACTGTGATCAACAACGCTTATTTAGATTAAATTTAAGCAAGCTCAAAAATAAGAGAAAAAGATGGAAAACAAAGTAAAATCTCTTAAAACCATCCCGGCAATTGTGCATGTCAATCTTTGTTCCGGTAAGAGGCTTTGAGAATTTTAAGGTCTGCCAGAAGTTCCTGGATTTCCTCAGGATTGGTCCCGTCATAAGTTCCCCGTATCCGCCTTTCCTTATCGACGAGGATAAAATTTTCCGTATGGATCATGTCATAAGGCCCGCCGTCCCCATCAGTTTTAACAGCGAGATAAGATTTTCGGGCCAGTTCGTAGATTTGCTTTTTGTCCCCCGTAACCAGGTTCCATTTCTTATCTATTACCCCTTTTTCAAGAGCGTATTTCTTGAGTTGTGCCACGGAATCGATCACAGGAGTAACTGAATGAGACAGGAGTAGCACCTCTTTATCTTCCAGGATTTTGCTTTGGATATCGGCCATGTTTTTGGTCATTATGGGACAAATTGTGGGGCAGGTAGTAAAAAAGAAATCGGCCACATAAATTTTATCCTTATAATCGTCCTGGGTTACGACTTTCCCATTTTGATTGATCAGGGAAAAATCTGCTATGGTGTGGTATTTTTTAACGTGGGTCAGGGTACTATCTACCAGTTCGGGATTAAAATCGGCAGGCTGATATACCGGTAAAATAACTTTTGGCTGTAAGGCATTGTAGAATAAGTAGAGGATCACCATTGAAAGACCCGCCAGAACGACACCAAAACGCTTGTATTTAGAAAAAAACTTTCTCATGCTATAGCTTGCAAAGGTAATTCACTTCGGCTTGCTGTTCAAACCCTACAGCTACAAGGTGCTCCTAAATCTTTCTTAAAATCCAGAAGCCCGTTCAGGCTTTCTTTTTTTTAGACCGCCTAAAACATTACTTTTGTGCGTTTCAATGGCAAAATAGAACCATGAGTCCCATTCTCATCAAAACCATACAATTTTTCCTCAGTCTGTCTCTGCTGATTGTGCTGCACGAGCTAGGACACTTTATTCCTGCCAAGCTCTTCGGGACCAGGGTTGAAAAATTCTATCTGTTTTTCGATATCAAATATTCCCTTTTTAAGAAGAAAATCGGGGAAACCGTTTACGGCATTGGCTGGTTACCTCTTGGCGGTTATGTGAAGATCGCCGGGATGATTGACGAGAGCATGGACGTAGAACAAATGTCGCAACCACCAAAACCATGGGAGTTTCGTTCTAAGCCCGCCTGGCAGCGGCTCATTATCATGCTGGGAGGGGTCACTGTTAATTTTATATTGGCGGTTATCATTTACATAGGAATGGCCTATGCCTATGGGGATCAATTTATACCCACCAACAGTCTCCGCGATGGGGTTTGGGTGACGGAAAAAAATATCGGTGATAAGCTGGGGATAGAAACCGGCGATAAGATACTGGCCATTGACGGTGAATATGTTGAAAATTTCAACGGCCTGTTGGGGGAAATTATCAATGGAAACAGCATAACCATTGAGCGGGAAGGGAATGTCATCGAAAAAGAGATTCCTGTAGATTTCATAGCAACTTTGCTTGAGGATGAGGATAAAATACGATTCCTGAGTCCCAGGTTTCCCTTTGTTGTAGGGAATATCCCGGAGGCTTCTGCGAATAAAGATTCCGGATTGCAGGTAAATGACATGGTGGTATCAATCGGGGAGAACCCTGTAACTTATTTTGATGAGGCACGGGAAGTTTTAAAGAATTATGCCAACCAGAAAACTACCATTACGGTTGAACGAGAGGGTTTCAGGAAGACTATACCTGTAGTCATTAGTGATTCTGCCACCATAGGCGTCAACCTGGGCGCCATGACCTTTGATCAGCTGGAGGAAAAGGGATACCTAAAGTTGGAAACCAAAAAATATTCTTTTACGGAATCCATACCTGCAGGAATAGACAAGGGGGTTACTACCCTAACCAGTTATGTTAAGCAACTCAAAAAGATATTTAATCCAGAGACCGGGGCTTACAAAGGCGTGGGCGGTTTTGCGGCTATTGGCGGACTTTTCCCGGATAGCTGGAACTGGCCTGCCTTTTGGAATACAACCGCCTTGATATCCATTATCCTGGCCTTTATGAATATCCTGCCGATTCCAGCCCTGGATGGTGGTCATGTGGTGTTTCTGCTCTATGAAATGGTCACCGGACGTAAGCCGAGCGATAAGTTTTTGGAGTACGCCCAGATGATCGGATTCTTCCTGTTGATAGCCCTGCTATTATTTGCCAACGGCAATGATATCTACAAGTGGTTGTTTAAGTAGAAATCCCCTATTTTTTATTGGGGTATTGGAAAGAAAAATTTATATTTGCATCCGCTAAAAGCGGAATATTCCTCCTTAGCTCATCCCGATAGCTATCGGGAGGTTAGAGCAGGAAAACGTTCATCTCAATATTGTAATGCATTTTGTTTACATCATTTATTCTGATAAATGGGATCAGTTTTATGTAGGAGAATCAGAAAATGTTGAAACCAGAGTCGATCAACATAACTCAGGATTTTTTCAGCATGGTTTTACTTCTAAGGCAAACGATTGGCAAATATTTATATGTATTTCTTGTGCAAATCGTATTCAGGCAAGAAAGATTGAAAACCATATCAAAAGAATGAAGAGTAAACAATACATTAGGAATTTGAAAAAATATCCTGAAATGCAAACCAAATTATTGAATACATATAAGTAAATACATTCCTCCTTAGCTCAGTTGGTTAGAGCATCTGACTGTTAATCAGAGGGTCCTTGGTTCGAGCCCAAGAGGGGGAGCAAAGAAGTAGAGCAGAGCTCACTTCATTGCTACACCAAAGCCATCCATGAAAATGGGTGGCTTTTTTCATGGGAAAAGTTGGGCGAGAAGCCTGTCCCGATATTCCTATCGGGGAGCCCAAGAGGGGGAGCCCAGTAGTAGTGCATAGCTCACTACTTGGCTCTGTAGTGAACGATAGTTCTACTACAGCGTCATTTAGTTTAAAGCCCAAAGATTTCTTTGGGCTTTTTCTTTTGCTTTAAAACACTTACATGGTACATAGGTATATTGAGGTATGATATTGCCTTATTGTGTTTATGTATTACAAAGCGAAAGAGACTTATTGCTTTATCATGGCTATACGACTAATATTAAGAACAGGTTAATAGACCACAATCGAGGTAGGACCAAAAGCACCTCCAAAAGGAAGCCCTTGAATCTTATCTATTGCGAATTCTTTTTAAGTAAAAGAGATGCGATGCGTAGAGAATACTATTTCAAGACTACACAAGGCAAAAGGATGCTGAAACTTATTTTACGTGAGACACTATCAGATATTAATTACCCTAGGATATAAGAAGCCATAGTTTACGTCATCGCTGCACCCAAGCCATCCACAAATGTGGGTGGCTTTTTTAGGTAAAGTTTTTAAAAGGCAATTTAAAAAAACGCTTCCTAGACTTCAATTGATCTTACTTCTTACTTATTGGTAAAAAATTAGGGGCCATATCTGGTGTATGATCTATCCCATTTAGTTTTGTAGACTCAATTGATCTTTCACTTTAGTAAAATGTTCAAGCGCTTTAGGATTTTTCATGGCTCCCGGACTAGCTACTTCATTGATCGGACTCCCCATAAGTAATTTCTTGACAGGGATTTCCATTTTTTTACCACTTATGGTGTAGGGAATCTGAGGAACCTGAATAATTCGATCAGGAACATGCCGTGGCGAACACAAAGTGCGTATGTGGTTTTTAATGTCCTTAGTGATTTTTGAATCAAGGGGTTGTTTTAGTTCAACAAACAAGAGCAAAAACCCTTTCTGGTTTACCGTTAAATCAACAATCAAAGAATCAGCGAGCTTGGGAAAGGATTCTAAAGCACTGTAGATTTCAGCTGTACCAATACGAATCCCATGTCTGTTGAGGGTAGCATCCGATCTGCCTAAAACTTCGACACCAATTTCGGGAACAATTTTTACCCAATCCCCATGAGCCCACACGTTGGAGAAACGATCAAAGTATGACTTATGATAGCGGGAATTGGCTTCATCTCCCCAAAAATAAACTGGCATTGAAGGCATAGGTTCGGTAATAACGAGTTCACCTGTCTTACCTTCCACTGCATTCCCGGATGAATCCCAGGCTGCTATAGCTGCTCCAAGCATACGACATTGTAAATATCCAGCATATACAGGCAACATGGGATTACCTCCTATAAAAGCCGAACACACATCAGTTCCCCCACTTAAAGAAATAATTTGAGTTTGAGGCAAATGGTTCTGTAAAAATTCAAAAGCCGCAGCAGAAAGCGGTGCTCCCGTAGATCCAAGTGTTCTTAGTTCGGGAAAGCTTTTAGTGGTTAAGTCTGGTGGAGGTGTTTTCATGCATTGGGTATAGAAAGGGGCACCATTTCCAAAATGGTTTATCTTATTTTGCTGAGCAAACCTCCATTGCGTTCCCATATCGGGATAATTGGCTGCACCGTCATAAAGGCACAATACCCCTCCACAGAGCAATGCCCCCAAAGCATAGTTCCACATCATCCATCCTGTGGTAGTATTCCAAAAAAATCGCTCCCCCTCATGCACATCTTGATGCAAACAAAGTGCTTTGAGCTGCTCTAATAGCATCCCTCCCGTACTATGTGTAATGGCTTTGGGTTTTCCTGTTGTTCCTGAAGAAAACAAGACCCAGATTGGGTGTTCAAATGGAACTGAAACGGGATGGAGCTCGGCTTTAGCTGTGGTGTCTAAATCCCACTCATCTAAAGTTCCTGAGAAACTAATGGTGTCTTTAAGGCTGGGTAAACCTTGGTTAAGGGCATTAATTTTTTCCTGCTGCTGATACTTTTTTCCATTGTAAGTGTAAGACACATGCGCAAGAAGAAGCTTGGGTTTCAGCTGCTCAAACCGATTGATTACACTCTGAATACCAAAATCCGGGGAACAACAACTCCACACGGCACCTAATGCATTTGTAGCCAAAAATGCGGCAATGGTGTCAGGATGATTTAACAAGTACCCAACCACACAATCGCCTTTACCTACATCTCTGGCGAGCATTTGTTGCTTTAACTGTTCTGCACGAAGTAGTAAAGCATTCCAACTTATTTCTGTTGTTTCTCCCAATTCATTGTGGAAGAGCAAAGCCGTTTGTTGATCCTTAAAATTACGTGTAATGTGTGAAGCATAAGATAAGCTAGCACCTTCAAACCATTTGGTGTCATAAAAAGGTGTAGCCCGCGTTATGGCTTGCTCGTAAGGGGTATCAAAAGAGATGTTGAAATAATCAACAATGGTTGTCCAAAAATCACCTAAATGTGTAATGGACCATTGATATAACTCCTCATATGTAGTGAAATTGAGATCATATTTGGAATTGATATGGCGAAAAAATTTTGCCATATGACTAGAGGACATTTTATCATTGGTTGGGGTCCATAATTTGTTGTACATGGGCGAAATAAGATTATTTAGCTTAAAAACTTCGATATGCACCTGCTAAGATAGGTTTCCCTAAGATAAGATTTTCCTCTGGCAAGAGGGCCACTTTTTTGATCGGAAAAAACCCGGAAGAGAAGCTGCCTGCCGAAAAATCAGGAAAAATCCTCAGTAGTTCAATTTCTTAAATAAGTTGAATGAAGAAGGCCTGGATTGAAGAAAGCTCGGATTTGAAATCCGAGCCTTCTCTTTTCATTAATTGTTATTCAACTTTACCAGTTCTCTCAAATTCTATCCGATCTTCCTTTCGTAAAAATAGCACGCCGTTTTTGTATGTTTTAACATACCAGACCAGCGTTGATAGAAGAATAAAGAAAGACCCCATTCCCGAAAGGAATATGGCGACACCCCAAACATCGAAAGTAGAATCAATTTTGGCATTAACCGGGTACCTTGGATCATTAGGATTATAAAGGATTTTCACTTTTTCACCTTTGAAAAAACGCGGTGGATCGGAACGTAATGAAGAGTAATGCAATCTTTTTACTCCTTTGTGATCTGTAAATTCGACCACTGGGCGCATAGAGGGATCACTACCTGGACTATTAATTACAACACCATCAACCGCAATAGCGTTTTCCATAAAACCTTTGGTTGAGATGTATGAAAAAATACCAAAGCCCAGTAAGATAAAGCCGGTTATGTAAGTTATTGTAAGACCAAGTCTTTCGTTAGGGGTCATGAAATCTAATTGATACCATTAAAACGAAAGTATTCAAGATATATTCTTTTCGTTAATGAATGTAAAACATGGTTCAATTGTTCGGAAGGATGTATTAGTTCCATTTATTCTATAAGTTGAATGAAGAAGGCCCGGATTTCAAATCCGGGCCTTCTGCGTAAGAAATAAACCTGAAAAATTAGTACCTTAATTTCATGATAATAAACCGTTTTTTAGCTTTATATTGTCCTTAAAACATTTCAAATGAAGAAATTAACAGCAACAATTTTCTTGCTTCTTCCGATATTAATTTATGCCCAAAATACTGACTATACTGTAACTTCTTATTTGGATAAGGGTATCAAGGCGCCTAATACGCATTATATAGGTGAGGCCTGGCTAAATAGATTACTCAGTGCTGATGAAGACTTGAGTTATAACATAACTAAGGCCATGTTTAAAGCAAACTCAACATTGGATTGGCATAAACACGCTTCTCCACAGATTTTGATTGTTGTGGAAGGGGAAGGATATTATCAGGAAAGGGGTAAGGATCCAATTAGAATGAGAATAGGGGATGTCATTAAATGCGATAAAGAAACCGAGCATTGGCATTCATCATCAAAAGAAAATGATGTCACCTATTTAGCCATTTACGGAGGAACACAACCAACAACTTGGACCGAAGTATTAAGTCAAGAATATTATGATACTGTGGCCGAAATACTAAAAAGGAATTGAGAAGGTCTAATGCTGATTCTAAAGTCCCAGCCCAGGGATATGTATGAACTTTTACACCGTTATTTCAATGGCATTGCCCTCCGGGTCTGAGATAACACTTTCATAATATCCATCACCTGTTGTTCTCGGTTCTCCCAGTATTTCATATCCTTTTTCGCGAATTCTTTCCGTAAGCGAATCGACCTTTTCTTTAGTCCCAACCGATATGGCAAAATGGGTCAAACCTAACTTAAAGCCTGGTTTTTCCTGTAGTCCTGCGATATCAGGCCTGTGCATTAATTCAATCCTGGCTCCATTTTCAAATGCCAAAAAATACGAACTGAATTCTTTCCTGGGGTTATGATACTTTTCATTCGGACTCAAGTCAAAAAACTCCAGATAAAACGCCTTCATTGTTTCCAGATCCTTAGTCCAAATGGCGATATGCTCAATTTTCATATATACAATATTACCAGGGTTCAAATCATCACCAAATACTAAAATACCCTTTATTTGTCCAATCCCCGCGCAGGCATAATAATATGTTCATGCTTCTCTATTATGCATCAGCCAAATGTTTAGAAAATAAATAATACAGTTTCGGACATCCGTACCTGCCATTCGTCCTTGATTTACATAAATCTCTTTATCTATAATGTAAATTCAGGCCTTTAGGCCTTATATAGTTAACTAACCAAAAATTAAACAAAATGAAAAAACTAGTGTTATTAGGGATGGGACTTTTAATAAGCGCATCCATTTATGCCCAGAGAAACGACAATGCGGTTTACTGGAATTCCTGGGAGTATACTGCAAAGGATGGTATGCGGGAAAATTTTGAAAAAGCCGCTGCCAAAAAAACAGCCATGTTCAACAATACCCCGGAGACGGCTATAACTACCTACAGGATTATTACAGGTCCTGATACGGGGAATTATTTCCGCGTTGAAGGCAATAAATCTGTAGCAGATTATGATCGGGACAGAACTGCTGAAGGAAAATACTGGGATGAAAATGTTGCAAAATATGTAGGCAATGATAAAGGACAGATAAGATGGAGGCGATTAGAAAACGGTTCTTATGATCCTGATCCAGATGACAATACACCTACTAAATTTGTGAGTAGAACATTTTATAATGTAAAGGCAGATAAACTCCTTCATTTTCGCAGGGCTCTGTACAGAATGTCTAAAGTAGCCGAAAAAAGAGGATGGGAGGGAAGATCTTTATATAGGCTGGTTAGCGGTGGTAATAGACATCAGTTTGTTGTAGCAGCAGGTTTTGACACCTACAAACGTGCCGCAGAGCAAGAAATGGAAACAACTGCAAAAGAAGATTATGATGAACTATTTGGATGGGGGTCCTGGGATGAGGACTGGAAGAATTTTGATGCTTCCCTGGAGTATTGGGGAGAACAAAGGGATCTAATGCAACTGGTTCCTTCAATGTCTACGGGAATGATGAATTAATTGTAATCATTAATTACAGGCACTTTGTGGAATTGCAAAGGATGGTATTAGACAATAAAAGCCCCCAGTTATGGCGGCTTTTATCATACAAAACAACTGTTCTATAAAACAGTTTCCAGTTCTCCTTCGCCCACAGGTTCTTTCCCTGTCCTCAGGAATCCCAAATTCAATTCTCGGGTCCAATGGAAATAAACCGGCTTTTCATTCCTCAATGTATCAATAATGTTAGGATACATAGACATGGGGTACTGTAAGTAAACCAGCTTGTTCCTTACATCAAAATGATTTTCCGGCAAGGTTTTGCCATCAGGGTGAAAGTTCAACTGTAAAACAAAATCATCATCGTGATAACACTTTACAAGGGTAGGTGGATAAACACGGTTAGGCTCATCACTGCCCGCTTGAAAATGAATCCAGTATTGGGTTATTTCACTGTCGATAATTCTCATAACGCTAATGTTTAATTAATAAATGCATTCCGGGATCAAATATCTTTAAGTTTTTGTGCTAATGCTATGACGAGCGTCAGTTGGGCAGACTTTCTGTATTTTGAGATAAGATCATTACCTTAGGGAGTAGTATATGATAATCAAATCCAAATAAGATGAAACCAATTTTATACACCCTGGCTTTTGCACTTTTATTGGCTGGTTGCCGTTCAGGCGAAAAGAAAGCCGAAGTAAACGAGGACACAGCTGTAGCGGTATGGGAAACCGATTTTTTTGATGACTTTGACACCTTTAACCCTGAGAACTGGCAGGACCAGCGCATATGGGTAAACAACGAATTACAGTGCTATGTTCCCGATGGCGAATATAGTACCCGTGAGGTTAGTGAGGGCTCCTTAAAAATCAAAGTGGTCAATGTTGGGGAGAAACTCCCCTGTGATAACAAGGACAAACACGGCGTGCAACAGGCGGATACGGAATATATGGCCGGCCGAATTTGCTCCAAAAATCGCAAGGAATTTGTCAAAGGCAAGTGGACAGCCCGGCTTCGCCTCCATGGCAATGGGGAACCCAGCATGTTCCCTGCCTGGTGGCTCCTTGGCGCACAAAATAATGAGCCTCCTGTGCAGGAACCGGATGAAACTGTATGCTGGCCGCTGACTGGATCCGGCGAGATCGATATTTTTGAACACCATGGCGATGTGAAAAAAGACCACTTTACTACAGGGGCAATCAAAAGCCAGGGTGAATGTGATAAAGGCGACTGGTGGAGCTACCGAAAAGATTTCCCGGCCACTTTGGACGAATACCACAACTATTCTGTGGAATGGGAAGGCAGCGACCTGGTTTATAGACTGGATGGGGAGGAAGTGTATCGCAATGTAGGGGAGGGAGATAATTACCCGGAACCCATGTTCGCCATCCTGAATTTCGCTAAAATCACAGATAACCCCATGACCGGAGAATGGGTCATGGAAGTAGATTGGGTAAAACACGAATACCTGCAGTAGCGAGATAAGTTGGAAACATAGAAAGCGCGGATTTTAAATCCGCGCTTTCTATTTACTAAGACCCCCATATTTCTTAACTTTATTAGGCCGTATGCTCATCTTCCGGAATCATGCGAAAAATTCTCTTTATTTGGATTGGCTTACTAAGCATTTGGTCTTCTTTTGGACAAAACATGCATGTTTCCTGGTATTCTGTTGCCAATGGACTTCCCTCCAGTGAGGTTCGGCACGTGGCACTAGACACGCTTGGTTATGCCTGGATTGCCACAGATGCCGGATTAATGCGTTTTGATGGAACCCGATTTGATAGTTATTCCCAGTACGTGCCCAGTCAATATGGCAAGTATCTTATCAATACACCGCAGGGACTACTCCTTAGCCATGATGCTGGTATTAGCCTGGTGCAGTCGGCGTTGGATACTACACGGATTTCGCTACTGCATAAATCCTCTATTAATCAAAGTGATACCCTGCTTTATTATCCCAACCGCATGTTCCAAAGGAGCAATGGTGATATCCTGATTGGACAGCCAGGAGGGCAATTGCATTATATAGGTCTGGATGGGATTAAAGAATTCTTGGCAGATTTGTCCATTGCACCTGATAGAGGGACTGATCTATTTTTTGCTGAGATATCAAACCAACTCTGGATTGCTCGAAGTGATGGATCTTTATTGATTTATAATCATGAGTCAGGTAAATTGGAGCAAAAGGCTTCCTTTCCGGGGATTCATGATATGAAATCGAAAGGCAATACCCTATGGCTGGCAAGCGACAGGGTCTACGGAGTGGAACTTGCTTCAGACGGCAAAGACATCCGGTCTCAAGATTCCTTCCCATCTACCCCGGGTGAAGTTACCGCACTTGCCCTTGATCAGCAGGAGAATGTCTATCTCGGGATACGGGATCAGGGACTCTATTATTTAGATCGAACCCGTGCAAATAGGCCCGATTTTATCAGAATTTACGGAAATAATGATCCTCATACCCTGGAAGAACTCCCATTCAGGAATATTAATGAAATAGTAATTGACGCTACTGGAAAACTATGGATTTGTTCTGCTGAAGGACTGGGGATTTTGCAAAAACGATTTTTTGAAAGTATTGGGTCAATTCCCAATGCTAATGCAACGGCCATTTCCATTGCCGACAATGGTAAGATATTTGTCAATTTTGGGGACCTGTACCGTATTGAAAAGACAGATTTCGGTTATAATGGGGAACAACTGGAAACCGCCTCTTTGGGTACAATAACGGCCCTCACCACAAAAGGAGAGCGACTGTGGACAGGCACCAGTACCGGTATGCTGCATGAATTAAACCAGCAGGGTCGACTTCTAAGGACCATTGACCTGGAAGATAGGGGAGAGGGAATTTTCTTTCTGGCAGTGGATAGTAAAAATCGCGTTTGGGTAGCTCAGGCTCCGAGAGATCAGCCACTGGTTGGGATTGGTTGCCTGCAGTCTGACGGGTCGTTCAGGGAATATGGCAAAGAAAAGGGTTTGGAAAACCGGATAATTTGCATTCGTGAGACTGCCAGAGGGCGTATTTATGCTTCGGGCATTGACAAAGAGAACTACCTGTTCCGTTATGTTCCGGAAAAAGACAGTTTTGTAAACCTAAGTCTGCCATTTGACTTTTATGTGGGGCCTAATTTTCAGGTTCACGATTTGGCGGTTGATGAAAAGGGGATTATCTGGCTGGCTTCTACCCATGGTTTGCTTCGCCATGATATGGAACGGGTGAGGAAAGTAGACCTCGGGCAACAATTCAGCGACAAGGAAGTTAAGGCAGTAAATACTTCCACCGATGGTAGTATTTGGATTTCTTTCGATACAGAAGGGGTGCTTCGGTATACAGAAGACAACACCATCGTAATGCAGGAAGAAAGCGGATTACCCAGTAAGGTAATGACGTACCGCTGTATTGAAACAGATGAAAACGGTCGTCTTTGGATCGGAACTGCCGAAGGGATCGTTTACTCGTTGGATGAGACTCCAAAGCCCGGAGAGAGCAACACCCCCTGGTTGATTTCTACAACGGTTGATGGATTGCAGTTCCCTTTAAATGGTCTTGATATTAAACCGGACCAGCAATTGAGAATTGCCTGCAGTGCACCTTCTTTTCATGGATTCAGGACCTTTTACCAGTACCGCACCAATGATGGATTATGGTCTGACCCAAGCTCGGAAACTACCATGGAATTTTCAGGCTTAGATCCCGGTAACTATGAACTCGCCATCAGGGCAAAGAAAGAAGGGGCTTTCTTATGGAGTCGGCCACAACACCTGAGTTTAACCGTAAGTGAATACTGGTATAAAAGCAGCTCTTTTCTTTGGGCATTGGGATTGTTGATAGCCGGGAACTTTATTTTTCTTTTTGTGTCACAGAAACGGAGGTTCAGATTAATTCTTAATGCCACAAAACAGGGATTGGAAGCTAAGGAAGAGGAAGTTGAAAAACAGGAAGCAGATTTGCTTAAAGTTCGTGAACAAGTGAGACTGAAACAAAGGGAACGCAAGGCCAATTTGCTTGTGCTTGAAATCTTGCACAGGCTAATATCGAAAATCGGGCCCAGTACCAAGTGGGACCTGGTCCTTGAAAACATATCATACGATCTGTTGAAATTGCCCGGGGTGGTGGCCTTCGAAATAGGAATACGTAGAGGGAAACATTTGGAATTTGAAGGGTATTCGGAGCGCGTAAAGGGATTTACGTCAGCCAGGGTTCCGTTTGATCCTGATAATTCCCTTGCCGCCTATTGTATGACACATGCCAAGCCTTTTTTATTCAATCGCCTGGACGATGAAGGGCAGGTGCTTTTAAAAAAGAAAGATACCCGGATTGCGGTTTTTAAAGCCGCGATTAGCGTACCTTTTTACAGTAATAATCATGAAGCAATCCTAACGGTTTATGCCAATAAGGAAGACTTGTTTGACGAACATACCCGTAAAGCATTTCAAATATTCGCTTCATACCTGGAACAAATAATTTAGGAAGTGAATAAGGTGTTTCTCTATATGATTTTGGCCCTGATTCCAATTTTTGGACAAGGCCAGGAATTGGAAAAACTCAAAGTGGGTGTAGTTCATGAACCACCTTTTGTTATTAAGGATGGTGAAGCCTATACCGGTCTCAGTGTGGACCTGTGGAACAGTATTGCCAATGAGGCAGGGGTAAGCTATGAGCTTATAGCCTTTAATGATCACCTGGGCTTGATCCGTGCCCTGGACTTTGAAGAAATAGATGTTTCCATTAATCCCCTCCATGTAAATGAAATGCGATTGACCTTGCTGGAAGCAACACAGCCGTTCTATGTTTCCTTCCTGGGTGTGGCTACCTCCCAGGCGAAGCAAAGTCAGGTTCGCGTCTTTTTGCAGAATTTCTTTTCCCTGCAGTTTCTAAGGCTCATCTTGTTGTTAGTGCTGACTATTTTTTTCTTTGGAACCATCCTGTGGTTGGTAGAGCGAAAACATAACCGCAGACAATTCCGGCCTAATCTTATAGGTTTGTTTGATGGTTTTTGGTGGTCTGCAGTTACTATGACTACGGTAGGCTATGGAGACAAAGCCCCTAAAACAAAATTAGGCCGGGCCATAGCTATGTTTTGGATGTTTACCGCCATAATAATTATTTCTGCATTTACGGCTACCGTTGCCTCCACGCTCACTGTCAATTCCCTAAGCAGGAATATAGAAGACCTGCAGGATTTACGTAATACCCGAAATATTGCCAGTGTACATGGATCGAGCAGTGAGGCCTTTTTAAAACAAAATGAAATTAAGCCTACGGCTATGTTCGAGAATGTTGAAAATGCCCTGACGTCTCTTGCTGCTAGAAAAACCGAGGTATTGGTTTATGACAAAACAGTACTGGACTACCTAATTGGTAAAATGCAACTAGAGGGAAAGGCTGTGCTCCTGCCCATTAGCTTTAACCAGCAATACAATAGCTTTTTCCTGTCTAAGGGCAGT
Organism: Flavobacteriaceae bacterium D16; assembly: GCA_021295155.1. GTDB lineage: Bacteria > Bacteroidota > Bacteroidia > Flavobacteriales > Flavobacteriaceae > Lentiprolixibacter. The sequence goes on from JAJTJC010000036.1 coordinate 907,052, forward strand.
AAACATATGGAGTGGATCAACCCACTGCTGGTGCGCAAGATCAATCAGAAATCCTGGCAGGAATTACTTCAGGAGTATAACCTGCACATCGAGTAAAACAGGGTCGTTTCTGTATTTTCATATCCTATGTAGAACGCTCGGATTCCAAATCCGAGCGTTCTTCCTGTACTATTGTAATTTTCATATCTTGAGAGAAATAATCAAAACCTAATCATTATGAAGAATTTTATTTTACTTGCCCTTGCCTTTCTGGTGATTTCCTGTCAAAGCAAAGCTGAACCGGAAGTTGTTGAAAAACCTGCCAAAGCAGAATATGTAAAAAAGCTGTACAATGCCTTTGCTGAAGGGGATGTCGAAACAGTAATGGCTGGTTTTGCTGAGGATATTGAATGGAATGAAGCTGAGAATTTTATTTACAGCGATGGCAACCCCTATGTGGGAGGTGCCGCTATTGGAGAAGGTGTTTTTGCACGATTGGGATCGGAGTGGGAATACTGGAACCTTGAAAACCTCCAATTTTTAAATGTTGACACCAATATGGTCCTGGCTACAGGGCGTTACAAGGCCTTAAACAAGGCCAGCGGAAAGGAATTAGATGCACAGTTTGCGCATCTGTGGACCCTCAGGGATTCCCTGGTCAGCTCCTTCCAGCAATACACGGATACCAAGCAGGCAGCTGAGGCTGTTGTAGCAGATATGGAGTAGTTTCAGATATAGTAAAGAAAAAAAGCCCGGATTGTTTAAATCCGGGCTTAACTTTTTATGATTTTATTCTTAATCTACCACTGTCCTAAACGAATGCGCAGACCAGAACGAACTAGTTCAACACCTCCGTTAGCAGCCATAAATTCATCCCAGGCTTTGTCACTGGCCTTTTTCTCTGCTTCAGTGCGCATGGAGTTGGCACCTCCCATGGCCGACTTAAAGTCTTTATGCCCTTCGATGACCCAATGAGTCTCACCATCCGGGGAGTGTCCAGATGTAAAACCTCCCATGGCAATGGTAATACCTTCTTTAAGATGTTTGGAGACATACTTAGTATATTCTTCCTTAAAAGTATCCGAATCTTTTACGTCTAAAAGGTAATATCGTTGTATTACGTTAGGTGTTGCGTCTCCTCCGAAAGTGGCTGATGTAGTCCCCATTGCTGAGCTGAAAGAAGACTCCATATGTTGGTTTACCCGTGTAATGAATAATTCCCAGGTGGCATTTGACTCAGGCCCATACATTCCCCCAATGGCATCCAGGGAACCCGAAAACACTATAGAGTGGGTGTAATTGTTTCCACTGTCACTAAAGTGGTTTTCATAAAGCGAAACAGTGACCCCTTCAGGTTTGCTATCGGAATAGTAATCATCTACCAGTTTATATACGGTAGACACGTCTTCCGCAGCGACTGAAAAGTTGTAGATCGTAAAATACGATTCCTGGGCTGAGAGGGCAAAAGCCACAAACAGGGCTAATAGAGTACTTAATTTTTTCATAATGGATTGGTTTAAAGTTAATGTTTGAATATATAAAAAAAGTTGCGTGTTCCCTAATTATTAAAATCAAGATCACCTGTGAGCGAAACTTTGAATAAACATGGGGGGAAACATTTCAATTGAATCTCCTGGACATTAAATAGTCTCCTGCTGGACGATATCGATGATAATGATCCCTAAGGAAAGCAGAAAAAACAGTAAGGCAGGGAATGAGCGTATGTTAGGGTCATTGGCCCGGAAGTGCATAAAAATCGCCCCAAGCATTAAAACTCCCATTACACCAGCAGCAGGAGTGGCAAACTCGGAGTACCATATGGAAATTACCAGTGTAGCAGCCAAAAGCACCTTCAGGGTACCTATCAGGTACATAACTACAGGTGAAAAGCCGTAAACTTCAAATTCTTCCTTCATCGATTTGGCTCCTCCGCCCCTATAGGGAGTGGGGTTATTGAATCGGAAGAACCACACATTGATAATGCTAATAAAGATAATTGCTTTAAAAGTGATGGATAAGTATTCAAGAATCATAGTTTGTTTGTAATTAACCCCTTGTAAATATTAGTGTTAGCGTCTAAAATAAGGGTTTAGGCTTGTTTTATTATAAATATACAGGAATTTTAAGATTTGCCAAACACTCTCTACCCTATTCATATATACCTGTTAATGAGGTCATTAAGTTGTCCGACAGGGGTATTGAAATCGACATTAAAGATCTTTAAAGTCAGGTACAGTTAATTCCTGGACCGACCATTTTGCAAGTTGTGCCCCGGCCTGGTATGCACTTTCCAAAAAGGCCAGTACCGCTGCTCTGGGATCTTCTGATTTTCGAATTGCCTCATAAGACAACAAGGCCATAGGGCTTCCGTTGCTATCAGCCCATGCTGCAGATTCGGGTTGTAATGGCTGCTGATCCAGTCCTTCCGGGGAGGGATAGGTGTAACAGTAATACATGGGTTCCCTTACGTTATCATCCCCAATCCAGAATCCAAAACTAATTTGTTCGTGGGAATAGGTGTCCTTTTCCAATAAACGTGCAGAGGCATCCATAGCCGGCAGCTTTTTGCCTGAAAAGCGGGTAACGGTCAGGTCCATATGGTGCCAGTAGATATGCACCGGACAGGTTTTTCCGTAAAATCTGCCGCTGAATTCCTGAAAGACAGATTGGTTCCAGCGCATTACACGCCAAAACCGATCGATAAAATCCCAGTCGTAATGGTGATAAGCTGTCAGTTCGGAAAAAGGAGTGTCGATCCCCAGGTCAAAGGGTTTTTCCGTAAACTGAGGGTGCAAATCCAATTTGTCCAGTATTTCCTGAAAATTAGCGTAAAACTGAGCGATAGTTGGAGCGTTTACCAGGGGGATGCTAAACTGCTGTCCTGATGTGCAATGGAAGGTAACGGCTTTCTCAGGAATATTGAACTCAATTTCCAGGCTTTCCAGTCCGTCTTCGATCGGAATACTGTGTGTTCCAAATCCTTTTGAGCTCACATAAATGGTAATGTACCACCAGTGGTTTTTCCTGGGAGTAAGCTTTAATCGGGTCTTACCGATAATTTGCAGGATAATGTGCACGGTAAGCCGTGTATTGGTCCAATCTTCAAAAGGGAGTTCCGGAAGAGTTGTCTTTTTAGAAGGTTCTGATGCCATAGCTTCATATTAAATATTCTTAAAGATACGTGCTGGTATGGACAAGTTCATTTCCCTTTTGTTAATTTTGAGTATGACCCGGGATATTATCGACATACAGGATTTTACCATTTTGGTGGAAGAGAACTTTTCCGATGAGGTGGTTGTTGATGCCTGCTCCTTTGACGAACCTGTAATCGCAGTTGCCCTTTATGGTTCAGGGGACGTGCATTTGGATATGCGCTATGGCGATAAGAATGACCAATACAATCATACCAAGGGACTGGCCCTTTCCTTTTATGCTGATGAGCACGTGCTTTGCGAGCATACCGTTTCCGCAGGAAAGCCTTTGCAATGTCTTGTTATAGCCACGGCACTTCGCAACCTGGATAAGTTGCCTAATGCTGAGGGTGAACTGTTTTCTCAAATGCTATACCAGTTGGTTAACCCGAAGGACCATTATGTGGAAGGCCCACGGTTCTTTATGAGCCCGGAAATGCAGGACCTGGTAGATGCGGTGTTTAGAAACAAATACGAAGGCAAAATGAAGATGATGTTCTTCCGTAGCCAGGTTACCTTGCTTCTGGCCCACTTCCTTGGGCAGCTTTCCACTATGAAAGGTCCAACTATTAAGGATACGGAACGGGAAAAGTTACTGGTTGCTAAAGCAATCCTCGACCAGAATCTGGAAACGCCACCCTCCTTAACGGATCTGGCCCGTCAGATCGGAGTAAATACATTTAAACTAAAAAAGAACTTTAAAGCCCTCTTTGGGGTGCCCGTCTTCAAGTACCTTCAGGAAACCCGGCTAAATACAGCCTACGATTTGCTCAAAAACCAAGAGGCTACGGTTCAGGAAGCAGCCTGGCAGGTAGGGTACGACAGTCTAAGTTCTTTTTCGAATGCCTTTTCCCAGAAATTTGGTTATAGGCCTAGTCAGGTAAGAACCATCTCTTCATAAGGCATCAGTTGAAAAGCATAAATCCCCTTACATTTGAAACATGAAGTTCAGCATCTCTCCCAAAACCAGGAGGAATATTTTCCGTATTATCCCGTTTGGGGTAATCTGGTTACTATTGGGATGGTATGACCTTCTTACGGGGGCACTGGCCACCGGGAATGAAAATATCAATCCCAATGTAGATATTACCCTTACCCCAAAGATTTTCATTTTTGCAACCATTGCAGTGACCACGACTGGTTTAATTGTAGGGACCCTTGAAGTCTATTGGTTTAAAAACCTATTCAGCAAATATAGTTTCGGACGTAAACTCTTCTCGAAGTTCCTCTTCTATTCTTTTTTCCTTTTCCTTTTGATGTTCATCACTTATCCTGTGGCGGCGGGGATGGAAGCAGGTCGCCCTCCATTTGATCCTATCGTCTTAAAGAAGTTTAAGGCGTTTATGAATAGTAGTTTTTTTTGGGGTACAATCACGACGCTTGCTTTCAGTACATTTTTAAGTCTTTTTTATGCTGCGATCAGTGATCATCTGGGACCTAAGGTGCTATCTAACTTTTTTACCGGAAAATACCACCAACCTGTGGAAGAAGAGCGCATATTTATGTTCCTGGATATGAAATCATCCACGGCCATTGCAGAAGAGTTAGGTCACCTCACCTATTTTGAGCTCCTGGGTGCGTATTACGATGAATTATCCGCAGCAATCATCCAACACGAAGGGGAAGTCTACCAGTATGTAGGGGATGAAATTGTCATTTCCTGGGAGCGGGAACGTGGTATTCGCAATGAAAATTGCCTCAACTGTTTTTTTGCCATGCAACAGGACCTTCGAGACAGGGCATCCTACTTTAAGGAAAGGTATGGTATCGTTCCGACCTTTAAGGCCGGTTTGCACATCGGTCGTGTGACCACAGGAGAAATAGGAGCTCTAAAACGGGAGATCTTCTTTACCGGAGATGTGCTCAATGTTACAGCCAGGATTCAATCATTATGTAATACCTATGAGGCCGATCTCCTTATTTCAGACAAGTTATTGGACTTACTTAATGATACTCTTGCTTTTACTTTCAAGTCCCTGGGTCCTGTTGCTCTAAAAGGCAGAGTACAGTCCATGGAACTTTTTGCGGTATCCAAAACAAATCCGAATCCCTCATAAATAAAAAGGCACTCCTTTTCGAACAAATCTTCCTCCTTTTCCAACCAACCTTCCAGCCCTAAAGGCTGCAAATTTGTCTCATTAATCATCAATACGTTGATCATGAGACCAAAAAGAAACCCATTGCAAGAAAGGCTTATCCTACCCTTAGGTTTTGGTTGGAGTACGGATAATAGGCATTCCCGTACCTATAGCAAAGTCACCTCTCCCGCCCATAAATCTGGGGAAGACCATATGCTCCCTTTCGAACAAATCAAAATGCTTTAAGGACAAATGATCGGCTCGCTACAGCAGTAGTTTTGACTCGTAATCTTTTAAATCAAATAACTATGAAAATTATCAGAACAATTTTGATCGGTATCGCAATCTGGTTCCTGGCAGTAGGTGCTTTTACACTTTCATTCTTTATCCCTTGGTTGAATGATGTAGAACTGCAGGCCAACCTGTTTGTAGGTTTAGCCTTTATTCCTCTGACCTGGTATGGGGCCCAATTTTACTATCTGGCGGAGCAAAAAACCACTGGCCTAAAAGTTGGCCTGATAATGCTACTAACAGGGGTTATCCTGGATGCCGCTATTACGGTGCCTTTCCTGGTTATCCCAGCGGGAGGTTCTTTCTACCAGTTCTTTACAGACCTTTCTTTTTGGATCATCGCCCTAGAGTACCTACTTATGGTAAGCCTGTACTATAGAATTAAAGTAAAAGCTCAATTTCAACTCAACAAATAACAATCAACCCAAAACAATACAAAAGCATGGAAATCACAGTTAAACTAATAGTCATAATTCTAGCCACATTTCTTACGGGGCTCTCCGCCGGACTCTGTTTCACCTGGTCCAATGCGGTGACCACAGGACTTGCAAACCTGGACGATCTGAGTTATCTCAGGGCCTTCCAGCAAATGAACAGGACAATCCTTAACCCCACTTTCTTTCTGGTATTCTTCGGCCCTGTTTTTCTAGGGGGGCTAGGGGCTTTTTTGACAAGAAATGCCCACCCAACCACTTTCTGGCTGGTGCTTACAGCCACCCTGCTTTATTTCTTTGGAGTAGGGCTGGTTACTGTATTCGGGAATGTACCTCTGAACGAATTGGTAGATAAAGCCGAGCTGGCAGAGACAGGAGTTGAGGCTGCGGCCTCCCTCAGAAAAAAGTTTGAAAATCCCTGGAATACATACCACTATGTAAGAACCTATATCTCAGCGCTGTCCTTTCTGTTATTACTGGTCAGCTTAATCTGGAAATCATAATTAATCATTCATAAATAAGAACATATTAAAAAACAATATCATGAAAAACAGTAAGTATTTAGTATTAGGAGGAACCGGGAAAACCGGAAGAAGAGTGGTGCAACGATTAGAGGCCCTCGGGCATCAGGTGCGCAGTGCCTCAAGGGCATCAAAACCCGCTTTTGACTGGTCAAAACCAGAACAATGGGAAGCCGCCCTAGAGGGTATGGACAAAGCCTATGTAACTTATTACCCTGACCTGGCCGTACCAGGTTCAAAAGAAGCAATCACCAGACTGGTTGAAATTGCCGAAGTTACCGGCCTTAAGAAATTGGTCCTCCTTTCCGGACGCGGGGAGCCCGAAGCCCAGGAATGTGAATTGATCGCCCTGAATTCCAATATTGACACTGTAATAGTGCGGGTCGATTGGTTTATGCAGAATTTCAGCGAGTATTTCTTTTTAGACCCCATCAAGGCTGGGGTACTAGCTGCTCCACAGGCAGAAACCAGGATCCCGTTTATAGATTTGGACGACGTTGCCGAGGTGGCCCTGAAGGCCCTCCTTGAGGACTGTTATTCCAATGAAGTCCTGGAGCTCACCGGCCCGGACCTGATCAACTTCAGTGAAGTTGTGAGTGAGATCTCCAGGGCCACCGGAAGAGATATCCAATATGTACCTGTAAGTATAGAAGAATACACTGAAATGCTTGGTGCTTTAGAGGTGCCGGAAGACTTTATCTGGCTGATTACCTATCTCTTTACCCATGTATTGGATGGAAGGAACGCTTCAACAACCAATACTATTGAAGAGGTATTGGGCAGGCCAGCAAAGTCCTTTTCAACCTTTGCAAAGGAAATGGCAACAACCGGAGTTTGGGATTCGGCGATTCCCGTAACATCAGGAGAATAAAAATTTCCTACTAAATAAAAAGGGCTCCTCGGAGCCCTTTTTTAGTAGTTATAGTATTATTAATCTTCCATTCCCTGTCCAATAATATAGGGAGCTCCCAATCGCTTCAGCTCTTGCTCAAGGGCCGGGATGGTTTCTGTACTTATGGTTTTAATTTCGCCAATCAAACCGTTTAGCATACTGCTAGCTACACCCATGCTTTGTTTATGCAGGGGAGTTGGACCATAAGTTGTAGACATGCCCCGCATTGCCACTCGTAAATGAGATCCAACGCTGGGCGGATTACGTTCGCCAATTTCCTCTTTGGCACTATTGCCATTAAGTTTTTCTTCAAACGCGTATAGCTGCTGCTTAAGATCGTGGAGTCGTTTATCCAAAGACCCTGGTTCCACATCTGTCCTTGACAAGGCCACCTGCATGGCTTTAACCTTATTCATGCTTTGGTTTAGGGCATCACTCACTACAGTGGAACGTTTCTGTATGTCCACAACTTCACTTATATATTGCTTGTATTCGTCATGGGAAACACCTTTCAATGTGCCTTCCCTAAGTGGAACTACCTCAAAGGAAATAGGGCCATCCAATGTAGTGACCTCACCATTTTCTTCCTTCATTAGCGTAGCGGTATAGGTGCCTGGCATGGCAGGTGGACCTGATGATCGCCATCCGCCGCCGCCTTGAGTCCGTCCTGTTTGGATGGCGCGCACACTTGAATGTCTTAAATCCCAGGCCACACGGTTAATGCCTTTTTTGGCTTTCCCTTTTACCTTCCGTATCACATTGCCCTGCTGGTCCTTTACCGTAATCCAGATTTTTACGCCTTCCTCCCGTTTTTCTGCTTCCAGAGCATCCCAGCCTGGAAATGGAACATCCTTGTTCTGTTTTTCAAGGACTTTTTCAGCCTCTTTGCGGTTTTTTTTCATAGTTGGATATTCCTTTGATAAATGGTAGGTAAACCAGGCTCCAAATTCCGGGTTATCAGCAAAGTAATAGTCCGCCCCGGTATTCCCGATAATATTTTTAGGAACATACCAGAGTGCTTTTCGGGTAGGGAACAAATATCCTTCTTTCTGTTTCGTTTCCGCATTAATTTCGCGCAAAGCACTGTAATCATCCAGCACATAGAAGCCACGTCCAAATGAGGCACCTACCAGGTCGTTTTCACGTTTTTGAATCACGAGATCGCGGAAAGGGATGGTAGGTGCTCCCGGAACTTTATTCCAGTTTTTTCCTCCGTCCAGTGAGGCATATATGCCCCTTTCGGTTCCCGCAAACAGCAGGTCTTTATTCACATGGTCCTGAACGATGCGCCATACCAGGGTACGCTCAGGAAGATTTGAGCTTATTGAACTCCAGCTTGCGCCCCCATCCGAACTTTTGAAAAGGTAAGGAGAAAAATCACCCTCCTTATGGTTATCAAGCGCCACATAAACTGTACTGGCATCAAAAAGATCTGCCTTGATATCGTTTACAAATGTCCTTGAAGCCAATCCCATTCGGGTTACTGGAATCCGGCTCCAATTCTGACCTCCATCAACAGAAGCCTGTATAAAACCATCATCGGTACCTGCGTACAATACGCCTTCCTTAACCGGAGATTCGGAAATGGAGGTAATGGTGTTGTAATTGGACATTGCCCCAACATCCCAGGCATTGTCCCAGCTCTGTCGTTTCCCCATTATGGGCAACGTAATCCGTTCCTCATTGCGGGTTAGATCACCCGAAATGGGCGTCCAGCTATCTCCGCGATCCTCGGATTTCCACACGCGTTGTGAGGCAAAGTACAATCGGGAGGCCTTGTGCGGACTTACCAGGATTGGAGCATCCCAGTTAAAGCGTTCAAAATCTTCACCGGCTCGAGCCTGCGGCTGAATAAATACCTGATCTCCTGTAACCAGATCAACCCGGTGCAGGCCGCCCTGCTGGGTTTCAGCATATATGATGTTGTTGTATTCAGGATCTGTAGCCGACTGGTGCCCGTCTGCCCCAAGGGTTTTATACCAGTGGGCATTGCGTATCCCCTGTCGTTCATCGGTACGGGATGGCCCTCCTGTTGAACCGTTGTCCTGAGTACCCCCAAAGATATGATAGAAGGGCTCGGCATTGTTTACAGCCACTTTATAATACTGTGTTAGCGGCAGGTTCTTTATATAACGCCAGGTCTTGGCAAGATCAAAACTTTCATAAATACCGGCATCAGTTCCTACCAGAAGGTAGTTGGGGTCATCTGCCCTGAAGTTGATAGAGTGATTATCCGAATGCTTATCATCTTCCTGGAGTTGGGTAAATGTTTTACCACCATCTTCAGAGGTGAGGATACGAACATTCATAAGATAGAGCCTGTCGAATTTATGCGGACTGGCGTATAATTCCTGGTAATAGTGCGGTCCCGTTGCCCCTGAGACGGCATTGGACATCTTGGTCCAGGAAGCCCCCCGGTTTTCTGATCGAAACACGCCCCCGGTAGTGCGGTCTAATTCTATGGCCGCATATACCACATCCGGTTGTTGAGGCGAGATAGCCAGGCCTATTTTCCCCATATTGGATTTTGGTAAGCCCGTTTTTAATTTTTCCCAGGTTTGTCCTCCATCTTCAGAACGATGGATGCCCGAATCCGGACCACCGCCCATCAGGGCAGCAACCGTTCGGTGCCTTTGCCAGGTAGCGGCGTAGATACGATCAGGGTTCCTTGGATCCAGCATAATGTCTGTAACCCCGGTCCATTCATTCCCACCAAGAGTCTTAGTCCAGCTTTCACCACCATCGGTAGTCATATAGAACCCTCTTTCACCACCTTTGGTCCATAGTGGTCCCTGTGCTGCCACCCATACCACCTTGGGATTGTCCGGGTGTACAATAATCTCAGAGATATGTTCTGATGATTTCAGACCCATATTTTCCCAGGTTTGTCCACCGTCTTTAGAGCGATAAACACCATCACCGTAACCTACGTGACGACCGCCTACATTCTCTCCGGTGCCCACCCATATGGTAGCTGGGTTGTTAGGATCTATGGTGATACAACCTATGGAATATGAAGTTTGCTTATCAAACAAAGGCGTCCAGGTAGTCCCGGAATTTTCCGTTTTCCAGACACCTCCGGAACCTACAGCCACATACCAGACATCATCATCGTCCGGATGTACTGCAATGTCCGCAATTCGGCCTGATAAAAAAGCGGGACCTACATTCCGCAGTTTAAGGTCGCCCATGGAGAAGGTCTCCTTCTTTTCAGGGGTCGATTTTCCCTTGCGCCGCTGGGCATTCAGGTTGAAGGAGATGCTCAAAATTAATAGGAGACAGAGATAGGGAAGTAATTTTTTCATGGTTTTCATTTTAGTTCAGAGTGAAGTGATTAAATTACGGAAAAAAGGAGAAATAAATCGCCAAGTAGAACTAAAAATCCTTCTTATGAAATCAATTGTATATACAACATTCCTATTCGTATTATTCGTTAGCTGTAATACGCAAATAAGTCGTGAGATACCGCAGGAACAAGCAGAAATTCCAGCTGATTATGATCCGGAAGCACGCTTGACTGAATTGGGCATTGAACTTCCGGAAGCCGCAACCCCTGTGGCCAATTATGTGAATGCCGTGCAAGCGGGTAATCTGATCTTCCTGGCTGGGAAAGGCCCCAGAAAACCAGAGGGGGGTAATATAAACGGAAAACTGGGTGCCGACTTAACTATTGACGAAGGTTATGAAGCTGCCCGATTGGCTGGGATTGCGCAATTGGCGGTACTAAAGGCGGAGCTAGGGAACTTAAATAGGGTAAAGCGGGTAGTTAAGGTTAAGGGGATGGTCAATGCTGTACCCGAATTTACAGACCATCCCAAGGTAGTTAATGGTTATTCAGATTTAATGGTAGCGGTATTTGGTGAGCGAGGCAAGCATGCCCGCGCTGCTGTAGGCATGGGCTCCCTTCCCAGTAACATCGCCGTTGAAATGGAAATGGTAGTAGAAGTTTTTGATTAGATCGATTTTCCCATTTACACTTGTGGGATAGCACGGAAATACCGTATTTTTGTGTCCCGTTTTTCTGGCCTCATACCTGCCCGACTAACGCAGTTCAGGCGGGGTTCAACAGAGCCCAAAGCAAAGGACTTTTGAAAAGATATATTTAAATTTGCAGATCGTATAATTTTACTGGCCTCATAGTTCAACGGATAGAATAGAAGTTTCCTAAACTTTAGATCCAGGTTCGATTCCTGGTGAGGCTACAAATAAGCACAAAACGCCTTGGTAAAAGCCAAGGCGTTTTTTTATGCCTTGGAGCGATCCAAGCTTGCTTGGTGGAGCTGCTGGCATAAAAAAACATACAGGCTGCAGGGCAGCCTGGGTTTTGTATTTTCAACATGAGGCTCTATCAGGAACATTGAAAATATCTCCTGGCGGGAGTTATTGCCGGGATCGCTATTGGAATCAGTTGGGCCAGGGAAAAAGTAAAACCCCATAAAGGACAGAACTGACATGAACCACTATTCCTGGAGCTTTATATCAGGAAAAAAAGCACGATTAGCAATGCAATAACCAAACCCACTATTGCAACGATCTTACCAACCTTTTTACCTGGTTCAGCATCTGACACTTGTTGTTCTTCCCTTTTCCGAAATAAACCACGGTAGCCTACTACGATTATATAACCAAATAGGACAATGTATAGGGCATGTATAATATTGGCTAGAGAAGTTCTATCTATGGGTACCACAGATTCTCCTTTGCTGTTAGTTACATTGAATGCTATGTCCACGTCATCAGTGGGGACTACATAAAGTGTGAACTCTTTATTATTTGTACTTGTAAAGGTCCATTGTTCGAAGGGTTCTTCATTGGCAACAGATGTACCAAGGTACATGGTGCTATCCTCTAAAATACCCGTGCTTACCTCTTTATACTGACCATAAATGTCATATTTAAAATATCCAAGGGTATATACTTCCTCTATATTCGGTTGTGTATTACTGATTACCAAAGTATAAGCGCCCGTTTTGGGTAAACTTATACTCAGAATAAAACCTGCTTCGTCCTCCAGTATTTCAATCTCCCAAATCTCGGTCGGCACAGACCCGGTTTTTTCAGAATAGGTAAACATTAGCGATTCATTGGGCTTTATAAATACATCAAAAAGCAGTCTTGGCCCTACATTATATAAGGAATCAGCGGGACTTAGCAAGGATTGTGACCCTTTCAAAATTACTTGATCGTTTTTATTTCCGCTGAACGTGAATTCAAGGGATGGCTGTAAGTTTCCAACCACATATTGGTCATGTACTAACTGCTGTTTTCTTGAAGGCTGAAAGTATTCGGATCGACCTTCTGAACGAGCTATCGTATAATCCCCAGCAGGATAGTTGATCGAATCCCAAATGACAACTCCATAATTCCCTTTTTCTGGAAGTGCTAGTACAACGCTTTCCCTTTCACTGTTACCATTTAAATTTACTTCCATCGGCGTTAGTGCAGCATATATACCAAATCCCATACTGATAAATGCATAACAAAGCAGGTGAAGACCTAAAGAAACCACTTTACTGTACCTTAATTCCCTGCTAATGTAATTGACCTGGATGATGATAAACCAGATTAATGTTAACACGAACAGAATCATTGGGATTAAGGCAAGAAAGGTTAAATCTCCCTCTACATTCTCCCAGTCGAATTGATCCGCCAGCATATAGGCAAAAAAGGAAAGCATTAAGGGTGAAAAGAAATAACACTGTACATATAGATTCTGTAAGATGTTATCCCGCTTTATTCCCCCTTTTCTAAAAAGTTCGATGACCAATCCAAAAAATAGTGGGAGAGCCAGGAATAACAGTCCGGCCGGTCCCTGGAGTCTTTGTCCGAAACTTCCGCCGGCCTCATCATAATTTGGAGCAACAATTAAACCAGAATCCAGAAGAACAAAAAGTACTACTGAAATAGCCAGAAAGAGCAGAATGGGAGACATGTACACCTTGAATTTATCTTCCTTTTTGTTTAATTCTTCTTTGATATAAACAGGTGCCCAACTGGGGTCCTTGATTATTTTATAAAGGGTCTTGGGTACATAGATGATCCATAGAAGTAATTCTACGGCAAGTTGTTCTATGCCTTTAATGATATTAATGATGTTCATTGGTTGTTGGTTGTTAAAACAGGAGTTTAAAGTAATACTTATCTTGGGTATCTCCAATTCAATATGGTGATGAAGCCGCCAAGGTTGACGGCATTCTCATGAATCTTACTTATTTTAGTCCATTATTCATTCCAAATGAAATCCAAAACCATCAAAAACGTATTTCGTGAAGGGGCTATAAGCCCAGAATTTATAGCTAACGCTATTGCCAAACACCAGGTAAAGACCCAGATTGGGGCCCATGATATCTTTTTAGGACAGGTACGAGCAGATGAGATTGAAGGAAAGGTGGTAAAAGCCATTGAGTACACGACCTATCAGGAAATGGCCAACAAAAAATTCCATGAGATCCGGGAAGGGGCATTTGAAAAGTTTGACCTCAGTTGTATGCACATCTACCACAGCCTTGGGGTTGTAAAAACCGGGGAGATCTGCCTTTTTGTTTTTGTATCTTCTCCACACCGAAAAGAGGTATTTGAAGCTCTGCATTACATTGTGGAAGAGATCAAAAGCCAGGTTCCTGTATTTGGGAAGGAGCTGTTTGAAGATGATTCCTATCAATGGAAAGTAAATACTTAGAAAATGGTAGACATCACCCATAAAGAACCCACCCTGCGCACTGCTGTGGCACAAGCCATTGTTGAGGTCAGTACTCAGGAAACCATTACAGCCATTCAGGAAGACAGGGTGCCCAAAGGCAATGTATTTGCTATGAGTAAAGCAGCTGGCCTTTTGGGTGTCAAGAAAACTCCTGATTTATTGCCAGATTGCCATCCCTTACCCATTGAATACACCGATATTCAATATGAAATCTCCGGGCTTCAGATCAAGGTGCTTATTACGGTAAAGACCATTTATAAAACCGGGGTAGAGGTAGAGGCCATGCACGGAGCCAGTGTGGTAGCCCTGAATATGTATGACATGCTCAAACCTATAGATACGGGGATAGAAATCAAGAGCATCAAGCTCCTCAAAAAGACCGGGGGTAAATCAGACATAGGGGCAAAACCCTAAGCCCTATTTCCTTCTGGACCAGATTTCATACATGGGTTCTCCCCGACTGTTTTTACCCTGGTGATGCCAGTCGTCTCCCTTAATATTGTACATGAATTTTAGTTTTGCTCCTACCCGGTCATTATCCCTGGAAAAGTATTGGATATGCTCGGTATAGTTGCCATCTTCGGTGGTGTAATGACCACCTCCGGTACCGGAAAAACGAAAAGTTTCGGTATGGTAGGCAATCCATTGGAAGCGACCGTCCATCAGGAATTTCATGGTTTTACGTGCATTGTCCTCACCCCTGCGGTCCTGTCCGGTGTCTGGCCCGCGGGTAGCAAAGAGCCATTTCCCATCCAGATCCTGGGTTACCGAAGCACCTCGCTCAAATTCCAGAGGTGTTTCCAGTTTCAGTACCAGGATACTTCCTTCTAGGATATAAGGTATACTAAGGGATTTAATGCTGTCCTGGGCATATTGGGAATTGAATTCGAGCTTTACGTTTAGTTTTCCTTCACTGCTCTCATAAAATCCACCAAGGCTTTTAACGAACTCTGCAGGGGATTCCTGGTAAACCGTATGCACCAGGTATTTATCGTCTATTTTTAGTTCATGGGTGATGGTTTTGTCACCCTCAATTTGTTTAGCCATATAAACTCCACTGTTTATCTGCGCACTGGCAGTGGTCAGGGAAAAGAGTATAATAAAAAAAATTCCTAAAAAAGGTCGCATATTATTGATTTTTGGTCCTTCTAAAATACGCAATATTTGCCTATCAGCCTAGTTGTTCCAGCATTTCAGAGGTGGTCTTTTGAAGGTTGTATTCTGCGGACCATCCCCAATCTTTTTGTGCCTGCGAATCGTCGATGCTCTCTGGCCAGCCTTCTGCTATTGCCTGTCGGAAGTCGGGTTCATAACTGATTTCAAATTCCGGTATATGCGCTTTTATGCTGTCGGCAATTTCGGCCGGAGTAAAGCTCATAGCGGCCAGGTTGTAAGAGGATCTAACAGTAAGTTGATCAGGGGCTGCTTCCATCAGTTGCAAAGTTGCTCTGATGGCATCTTCCATGAACATCATGGGTAATTGTGTATCCTCTTTGAGGAAACAGCTATACTTCCTTTCTTGCAGAGCTTTATGGTAGATATCCACCGCATAATCGGTTGTGCCCCCACCCGGCAGTGTTTTCCAGCTTATCAAACCCGGATAGCGAACACTGCGAACATCTACACCGTATTTGTGGTGGTAATAAGAGCACCAGCGTTCACCAGCCTGTTTACTAATCCCATAGACCGTGGCAGGTTCCATGATGCTGTGCTGAGGCGTGTTTTGTTTTGGCGTATTGGGGCCAAAGACCGCAATACTGGACGGCCAGAACACTTTTTCAATTTTCTTTTCCTTGGCAAGGTTGAGTACATTGAAGAGTGAATTCATGTTGAGGTTCCAGGCACGGGAGGGGAATTTTTCCGCGGTTGCACTAAGCATAGCAGCCATGAGGTAAATTTCATCCACCTCATAATGCATCACCACATCTTCCACGGCCCCATAATTTGTGGCATCCAGAAGTTCAAAGGGTCCTGTACCTGAAAGGACCTCCCTACCTTCCCGAATATCACTTGCGATAATCTGAGATCCCTCGTATTTCTCCCTGAGCCGAAGGGTAAGTTCCGTTCCAATCTGGCCACAGGCCCCTAAAATCAATATTGTTTTGTCCATCCTGAACTGGTTCCGAATCAGAAGTAAAGATAGCGTATTACCTAATATTGGCCGCTTCTTTTTAGACGTTTATAAGGACGGGTTTGTATACTTTATGCCTCTCAAAACCTCTTTAAAATTTGTACATTCGCTATATGCGATCAGTCCATTTCTTTATTCTTTTGGCTATTCTACTCTCGGCTTGCCGTGGAGGAGGTAATGATCAGGTGATTTCCAGCAATAGTGTTGTGGAAATTGATGTGCAGCAGCTCCCTAAGCGCACAGCAATTAACCCAAGAGCAACCGAATTACTAAAAGATTGGAAGGAGTTCCAGGAATTAGAAACCAGTTTTGATGCCCTATACAGGGTAGCAAATAACGAGGACCTTATTCTGGTTTTGGAGGAAATAATCCTGAAGCAAAACGAAATGGAAAGCTCAGAATATCCGGAGGCGTTTGATACCCCTCAGATAAAGAGTCGCCAGAAGGTTTTTAAAACTTTTTTATTGAAACTCAAGGCAGCAGTCGAATACCGGGAGGACGTTATTCCACCAGCAAAAGAAATGTTGGCATCTTACAATGCTTTCCGGGAACAATTTAATGTTACCGTAAACAACACACTGGATCTAAATGAATTTCTGGATGAAAACTAAAGTTTGCTTCCTACTCATTATTCTTAGTATAAGTCTTCAGGCGCAGGAAACTAAAAAGAAAGCAATTCACCAGGTATTGGATTCCTGGCACGAGGCTGCGGCCAAGGCCGATTTTCATACCTATTTTGGTTTAATGGCAGAGCAAAGCGTCTTCATTGGTACGGATGCCATGGAGAACTGGCAACGGGAAGCTTTTGAAGCTTTTTCCAAACCCTATTTCGATCAGGGCAAAGCATGGTCCTTTGAAGCCAGAGAACGTAATATTTATATTTCTGCCGATGGTTCAGTTGCCTGGTTTGATGAATTATTGGATACCTGGATGGGTACCTGCCGGGGATCAGGTGTATTGGAAAATGTCGGGGATGCCTGGAAGATCAGGCATTATGTGCTTTCAATTACTATACCTAATGAAGAAATAGAACCCGTTATAAGCCTGAAAAAAAGCAAGGATAGTTTGATCCAAAAGCAAATTAAACGGGATTGGTAAAACATTTGATTAACCTTATTTAAGCAGACTTTTAATTATGAAATTCCGAGCGGTTTTATTTCTACTGGTACTTATTGTATGTTCCTGTCGTAAGGAAGTACCGACGATAAGTTCAGATGTCGATTTCTATACCACAGAATTTTTCCACGAGGTGCAGACCAAAGCCATTTTTAAGGATTCCAAAACGTTTACGGACCTCGTACCCCTTGCACCTTATTCCGAAATACTGGCTAAGTATGAACTACAAAAGGATCAAACTGATTTCAACCTGAAGGCTTTTGTAGAACAAAATTTCAGTGACCAGTCCACCGCTGTACTATCTTTTGAAACAGATACTACTAAGACCATGTATGAGCATATCAGCAGTATGTGGCCCAAGCTCACCAGAGGGCCTGATAATGTAGTGCCTTTTTCTTCACGAATCCCATTGCCCTACTCATATGTAGTTCCGGGAGGTCGTTTCAAAGAAATTTATTACTGGGACAGTTATTTTACCATTGAAGGTCTTTTGGTAGATGATGAGCTAGAGTTAGCGGAAAATATGATAGCTAATTTTAGTCATTTGATTGATTCCATTGGGTTTATTCCAAACGGAACACGGAATTACTACCTCAGCCGCTCTCAGCCGCCATTTTTTAGTCTGATGGTAGACGCCTTGTCTAAGGAAGATAGTTTGGCTGCCCGGCAATTTTTTCCCAGTATTGTCAGGGAATATGAATTCTGGATGAAAGGTATGGACAGTATTCCCACAGGTCAGGACGCTTATCGATATACAGCCCGAACTGCAGACACCTTGATTCTAAATCGTTATTGGGATAGCGGAACAACACCTCGCCCGGAAGCATACAAGGAAGACCGGCATTTAGCAAGTGAGTTAACCACCGATGGAGAAAAAGAAGCCCTATACATTAACCTCAGGGCCGCTGCCGCTTCAGGTTGGGATTTTAGCAGTCGCTGGTTCCAGGAAGGTGATTTTGTTTCTACAGCTACAGCAAGGATTCTCCCTGTTGATTTGAATTGTCTGATGTATTTTATGGAAAAGGAAATTGCTGAGGGCTATTCCCTGCAGGGTAATATAGAAGCTGCCCAGGAATACAAAAATAAGGCATCCAAAAGGGGCATTGCAATTCAAAACTTGTTTTGGAACCCGGATATGCAGTACTTCCACGACTACCATCTTGATTGGGGATCTACCATGGGACAACTTACCCTGGCAGGAGCATTCCCGCTCTATTTTAAACTGGCATCCCCGGACCAAGCTAAGGGGGTGCGCGATCGACTAATGAATGATTTCCTAAGGGATGGCGGATTACTCACCACACTAAAGGATTCCGGCCAGCAATGGGATGCCCCAAATGGATGGGCGCCCTTGCAATGGATTGCTGTAAAAGGATTGCTCAATTATGGATATAAAGAAGAAGCCATAACCATTATGGAAAGATGGTTAGCCCTGAATGAGCGAGTTTACCGCAATACAGGCAAAATGATGGAGAAGTACAATGTAGAGGATATCACCTTGCTCTCCGGTGGTGGGGAATACGAGACCCAGGATGGTTTTGGATGGACCAACGGCGTGGCCCTTGGATTTCGGGACCTACTCGACCAACTTAAAGAAGATTAAACCGCCTGAGACTAGTTTTTGTTTTCTTCAGGACTTTGCTTCCTGGATTCCAGGGCTTGCTTACTCAGGCTGGCCAGGTTAAAATTGGGATCTATTTTTAAAGCCTCTTCAATGGTGGCAAGGGCCATATCGATGTTATTGTGATCCATATTGTATTGGGCCAATCCTTTGAGGTGGATCAATGCCGCCTTTAATGGAACTTCATACGGTTGTTGCCTTTCGTAAAAGGCATATTTCATATCATCTTGGGCATTTTCAATCCCAAAATCAATAAGAGTACTCGCCCCCTCAGTATCTCCTACCTGGATTTTCAGGTCGGCAAGTTCGTAAGCGAGATATGCATTGGGGTTTCGGTCGAACATGATTTCAAAATGCTCAATGGCCCTTTTGGGTTGGTTGAGTGCTTTGAGTGAAACAGCTTTAACTTGCACGGCAAGGTCAGAATCAGCCTCGTTTTTCTCAATGGTCCTAAGGGTATTGAGGGCCTGCATATGCTGGTTATTGTTTACATAGACAAAGGCCAGGGTATCTCTCCTTTCAACTGTTGGAGCAAGAACATTCAAATGCGTCAAAGCATTGATAACCCCATTTACATCACCTTGTAGGCGCATTTCGTTATAAAATGCTTCGTAATGGGTGAGAAGTTCACTTTTATTCTGAGCCTGGGTTGTTAGTCCCCCCAGCAAGATAATCACCAATAAAAACCGTTTCATCATTCTAAAATTTAGTGGGCCAAAATTAAGATTTTTTTTCGGGTATAGCGCTAGAGAAATTCTTAAAAACTCCCTGCAGCACGTTAAAATTAAAGACTTTGCGGGTATCTTATTAACTCCAAACCCCTTTAGAAAATGTAAAACCCCTGGCAGCTAAGGTGCTACTATCTACAGTTTTTCCCGGCATTGATTCTGCCTCTTCCCTATACCTGGGTGCCGGCAGGCCCATTTTTTCTGCCTCAACCTTATAGTAATGATGCTTCTCAGGATGCTCCGGGTTCACTCCATTGATAATAAGACCCCACCAATCATTTTCCAGTATGGCTATTAATAATCTTAGGCAATCTTCCAGATGGATCAGGTTTACAGGATGATGGCCATTCTTCAGTCCTTTTCTTCCCGATAAAAAACGAACCGGGTGACGCTCTGGTCCAATCAGCCCGCCAAAACGAACTATAGTTGTCTTCAGCTTTCCATCTTTTTTGAACAGAGCTTCGGTCTCGAGCAGCTGCAGGCCACTTTCGGAAGTTGGCATTGGGGGTGTTTCTTCGGTCACATGTCCACTCACGGCACCATATACTGAGGTGCTACTTACAAAAATAACTTTCGCAATTCCTGCTGATCTTATCTGTTCATGTAGCTTTTTTATTTTATGGACATAGCTTGATTTATTCCCGCTCCTGAGTCCGGGAGGAATATTAATGATTAACACTTCCATCCCATTTAGAAAAGAAGTAACGGGACCTTCTATTGCTCTTTCTCCGAGGGAAATGAGGTAAGGTTCTACCCCTGCAGCTTCCAGGAGAGGCATTTTGTTTTTGTTTGTAGTAGTTCCACGAACGGAATATCCTTTTTCCACCAATGATTTTGCCAGCGGAAGTCCAAGCCAACCACAGCCCATAACTCCTATTGTACTATTCAAAACTCAAGGATTTAGTTACCAGAATGGCATCGTTTAGCACAAAAGGCATGGGGATTTTATCATCAGGCCTGGGTGGAATGGAAAATAACTCATGACGTAACAGGTCATTTGAGGCTTCATAGAAGGTTAATTCCAGCTGTTGCTCAGCCGGATAGCTTAGCCTGAGAATAGTAGGTTCATTATCACTTATGAAGTGGGTAATAAGTTTACCGCGCCGTCGGTTAGCCAGGTAGTATTCAGACAGGGAAACCCCGTTCACCGTAGCCGCCTTAAGGTTTACTTCATTGGTAAACACCTCAAGCCTATTCACTTCTCTTAGTGGATTCACTGACAGTTCAACCATCCGTAAACTACCCATAATGGTATCCTGGTTTATTTGCAGATCAGGGCCTTCTATGGATTTTAAAGAGGCCGGTGCCACCAGACTAAATCCTGTACTGTATTTACTGCTGATTGTTTTATTTGCTAATTTTTTGGGTTTTCCTGCTTGCTCACCCAGATACTGTTTCGTCCAGAAAGAAGGAACTTTTTCGTAAGTGGCCCATTGCGCTGTATTTGTATCCTCATCTAACACGTACAACAAGCTGGTAGGTTTAGCATTTTGGGCATCAAATTCATGAGACAAATGGGCGTCTATTAAGAAACCCACAAAGAGCAAAAAGAATAGGTAGGATAATCCCCTTTTGATTTTATAATGCCCTAAAAGGGGTAATAGCAAAAAGAAAATCAAGGAGGTAAGCAGTGTGCTGCTCACCAACATTTTCAAGCCAAGGCCTACCGGAAACATTTTGACAAAAGGAGTAAAGATCATTAAGGCCGGGAGAGAGAGGAAGGCTAACAAGAACCCTTTGGGTTTATCTTCCCGGGAATTGATTAAGATTCCAGCCAAAAAGGCATAAACGGGAATTATGAAAAAGGCAGCTCCCGGCAGGAATTCTGCCAGTAGACCACATAAAATGAGCCATAAAAACGCCGGAGCAACAAGCAGGTTGGCCACTGTTGTTTTCTGAAACCAATGATAGACCAAAAAGCATACTGCTATGGAAAAATAGACCATAGATGCTATGTAGGCATGACCATTATAGGTAAAGCCGTGAAGGATATCCTGGTATTCCGGATAAATGGTTTTTAAAAATGGCCAGATAAAGTAACCAACAAGGCCATTTACGGCAAGGATTAAAAGAAGAGGTAGGAAACCTGTTGCAATTCCCTTAGGAGAAAGTTTTTTCTTCTTTAGCCCCTGGTAAATGATCCAGATGAAAATGAAAACCCCTAATAAAAACATGGGCCAAATCCATTCAAAGGGATAAGCAATCAATCCGTAGTAAGGCACATTGAAATAATTGTAATCATTGAGGCTTTTCAGATTGCTCAAGTCTGTTTCGCTGAAGTGCATCATTAAGGGCATAAGATAGCTTCCCTGATGAGCAAGGCTTTCCCGGTCCAGCCGATCATAATTATCTCTTTCCGTATGATAGTCAAAGTGATCATCAATAAAAGCGAAATTAAACCCCTCAATATCCTGATCTTCCCGAAATACAGTTAGATCTGTGTCGTTGGGAAGCATCTTATAAATACTGTAAGCCAAAGAGTTGGCAACAGGAAATCGGGGATTCGCCTTAATAAACTCTTCTATGAGTTTACCATTCCCACGATTGGTTTCGATCAGCATATAACTGGCACCACCACTACCGCGGGCTTCAAAATTGAGGACAAGACCAACTTCCCTGGTCCAGGGATGATTATTGGCAAAAAGGTCGGCGCCGTTAAGTCCTAGTTCCTCGGCATCCGTAATAACAATGATAATATCGTTTTTTGGTTGAATCCCGCGTGCCAGAAAAGCCCGAACACCTTCCAAAATGGTAGCTACCCCGCTGGCAGCATCACTAGCACCCAAAGCAGAATGGGGATTGCTATCGTAATGGGAGAGTAACAACAACGCCTTACCTGCTTCTTTCCCTTTAATCCTTGCCAGGATATTCTCTGCTTTGCTCAGGTTTCCCCAGTCGCCTGCTGTGTAACCTTCCTGAATACTGGTCTGAAGACCAAGATTCTCCAATTCCTTGACTACGTAATCCTTTACTTTCTTGTGCCCCGGGAAACCAACAGCATGCGGAGCTACCGACATGTTTTTTACATGAGTCAGGGCTCGGTCAGTGGAAAATTTGTTGGTATCAAGGTCTTTATCGGGACTATATGAGGGGATAGCCAATCGAAATGTGAGGGTAATGGCCGCAATGATGAAGAATGCGGTAAGGATAGCCGTGCTGTTTTTCATAATATGAAGTTGCCAGCTAAATGTAAAGATTTTTGCCTTTTTTGCACCGTTGGTCGGCAGAATTTAAATGTATCGTAGAAAAAACGTATATTTAATATTCACCGAAACAAAACAAATAACATCATGGGAATAAAGAGTTTTCAAGGCAAAAGGGCCAAGTCGGATTCCAGGAAGGAGTATGACTCCCCTATTCTGGTGGAAGATTACATGAGCAAAAAGTTGATCACTTTTAGTCCCGACCAGTCTATACTGGAGGTAATGGAAGCATTTGCCAAGTATCATATTTCCGGGGGACCTGTATTGGACAATAATGGATTCCTAGTTGGGATAATTTCTGAAGCAGATTGTATGAAGCAGATTTCAGAAAGTCGTTATTTCAACCAACCAATCCTCGATAAAAGTGTAGAAAAATACATGACCAAAGAGGTCGAAACTATTTTGCATGACATGAGCATATTTGACGCTGCTGCAGTGTTCGACAAGCACAACCGCCGCAGGCTTCCTGTAATGAAGAATGACCTCATTGTTGGACAGATAAGTCGCAAGGATGTAGTTATCGCTGCATTGAAGCTCAGTGGGCAGAACTGGCAATAGGCTACCCCCGTTTTACAATCATATAATAATCATTATCCAGGGGTAAGTATCCCAGATCGTACACAAAAAAGTAAGTACTTCCCTTTTTTGTAGTATACAGGCTTGTGATATAGTCAAAGTCAAAACCTTTATCAATTAACCTGTTCTTGCTAGTTCGCGTCTTGCCATCTTTTAATGCGAAGCTATCCAGTATACGATAGTTCTTCCTCAACCTGTTATTGATATTTCTGATGAAGTTTTTACTGTCCTTATTTCGCTTATTGTGATAGGCATTACGGCAATAATCGGAACAGAATTTTTTATCTGCCCGACCCCTAATCGGCTCTTCGCACTCCAAACATTTCCTCTCCTTTTCCATAGATTATTGTCGGATTTCCCATTTGCAGATGCTTACCCACTGAACTCAAGACCTGTTTATTATTCCATGATTATCGCAGGTAATCCCAATGCAGAATACATCTGATTGTAGGCTTTCATTTCCCCATCGATAATTTTTTCCTTTTCCAGATGGAAGGCAGACCATTGGTTGAGCAAGTCTTTCAAGCGCGCTTTTGCACCCATAGTTACCCGGGGTTCCGCCGTATCGGCATATCCCTTTAGGTGCATCAATTGGGCGTTTAACTGATTGTTAAAGTTGATCACGTCCTGGAAAGTTTTTTGTTTAGGTTGAATCAGGTTTTCTTCCCATTCACCTATTTTATCGGCAATAGCCTCACCTTTTTCCAGCAGATCCCTGGCATCTTCATTGGCCTCTAAGAGTTTGGCGTAGTGTTCAACCTGTTTTCTGGCAGAACGCATCTGGTTTACAGATTCGTGAATTTCCCGAATCGTATTCTCAATTTGCCCAAGGAACTCCTGTTGTTCGCGGAAGTCAGCTGCTGAAGCATTTACCTTAGGGTTGGGTAAAATGATCGCAGTGGTTTCAGAAGTTTGTTCACCCAAAGAAAGGCGAATGGTGTAGGTTCCCGGTCCTACACGAGCACCCCTGTAATCACCGTAAACAAATACATTATCTACTGCTGGCAGGGATTGTCGACTAAAATCCCAGGTAAACCTATTGAACCCTTTTTTAGCTGGCAATACTTCCGGCTTTGGTGGCCCACCTGGCCAGCTTCGGAAATCTTCAGGCTTATTGCTGCTATATTTTTTCAGGAGCTTTTCATCCTGAAAAATTTCTAGTGTCAGTTCCAGGGAGTCTACTTTGTCAGCAAGGTAGTAATCCATGGTTACCCCGGATTTGGGGTTTTTTCCCAATCCTGGTACAGGCCGGTCAACACTACCACCAATAATGAGATGTGAATCTTTTGGTTTAAACAGAGTGATTCCCTCAGGATTAGCCGGATAATTTTGCAAGGCAGACAGATCGTCCAGGATCCAGAATGAACGACCAGCAGTAGCAGCTACCAAATCATTTTGACGTATAGTCAGGTCATTGATGGGTACTACCGGTAAATTCAGTTGAAAGGCCTGCCAGTTTAGTCCATCGTCAAAGGAGATGTAAAGGCCGGTCTCCGTACCGGCATAAAGCAACCCCTTTCTTTTGGGGTCTTCCCTGACTACTCGCACAAAAGTATGCGCTCCTTCAATGCCATTGGCAATTGCTGACCAGGTTTGTCCGTAATCCGAAGTTTTAAAGATGTAAGGTTTCAGGTCCATAAACTTATAGCGCATAACCACCACATAAGCGGTTGCAGGATCATGGGGAGAAACTTCAATGCTGTTTATAATGCTTTCAGGGAGATCAGGAGGAGTAACATCTATCCAGTTTTCGCCCCCATCCCGGGTAAGGTGCACCAGGCCGTCATCACTTCCTGCCCAAAGCACTCCTTCCTCATGCGGGGATTCTACCAGTGCCATCAGGGTATTGTAATTTTCTCCCCCCGCAGCTTCATTGGTATAAGGTCCTCCACCTGGTCCTTGTTTGCTTTTTTCATTGCGGGTAAGATCCGGACTAACTACATCCCAACTATGCCCTCCATCCTTAGTTCGAAATACAACATTTCCGGCATGGTAGATCGTATTGCGGTCATGGGGTGAACTGATTATCGGCGCATTCCAGTTATACCGGAATTTAAAATCTTCCGGGGCAATGCTGAGCCCAAGTTCAGGATATTCCTTTATACTCTTGCCTTCATTAGAGGCCTTTACCCATTTTTCAATAATTCCCTGATAGCAACCTCCAAAGACGATCTCGGGATTATCCGGATCAAAAGCGAGGAAGGCGCTCTCACATCCCGCTACAGAATACCAGTCTTTCCAGTCGATCCCGGCATCATTGGTCCTGCTGAGGATGGCAATAGCCGAATTATCCTGCTGTCCGCCATATACATGATAGGGTACAAGGTTATCTGTAATAACGCGATAAAACTGAGCTGTGGGTTGATTTTGCTGACTGCTCCAGCTTTTACCCCCATTATTGGATATGTTGACCCCACCGTCGTTCGAATTAATCATCTTCGAATTATCATATGGATGTATCCACAAATGGTGGTTATCTCCATGCGGAGTGGATAGAGGTGTAAATGACTTCCCTCCATCTATTGATTTGGTAACAGGTGCATTTAGCACATAAACTACGTTTTCATTCTGTGGATCGGCAAAAATCTCCATATAGTACCAGGAACGAGCAATGTTAATTCGGTCTTTATTTACCTGAGACCATTTTTTACCGGCATCATCAGAACGATACACCCCACCTTTGGTGCCTTCTGCCTCAATCACAGCAAAAACGCGTTCGGGATTTGCCCGGGAAACGGAGATCCCAGCCTTACCGAATACCTTTGGAAGGCCCTCTTTCATTTGTTCCCAACTATCACCTCCATCAGTAGATTTATAAAGCCCTGAAGCTTTACCTCCAGATTCCATGGTCCAGGGGTATCTGCGGTGTTGCCACATGGCGGCGTATAGTATTAAGGGATTTTTCATATCCATGGAAAGTGAAGACGCTCCCGTATTGGCATCCAGGTAAAACACCTTTTCCCAGCTTAGGCCGCCATCTTTAGAGCGGTAAATGCCCCTTTCGTTAGAGGGGCCATACTGTGCTCCCTGTGCGGCAACATAAATGATATCCGGATTGGAAGGGTGAATGATTACATCCGAGATGTGCCTGGTATAATCCAGGCCCATATGACTCCAGGATTTACCTGCATCTGTAGATTTGTAGATACCATCACCCATAGAGGTCATTACCCCTCGGGCGGCGTGTTCACCCATTCCGGCAAAGACAATATTGGGGTTGCTTTCAGAAACGGCTAATGCCCCTACGGTTCCAGTTTTTAAAAAGCCATCGGAAACATTTTTCCAGGTGATTCCATCATCCGTTGTTTTCCAGACGCCTCCTCCTGTACTACCCATGTAATAGGTCATAGGTTGCCCAACCACACCGGTAGAGGCTACACTTCTACCTCCGCGAAAAGGACCTATATTCCGCCATTTCAGGTTGTGGAACAGGGAATCGTGAATTTGTATGATTGCTTGCTGTTTTGTTTTTCGTTTTCTTCTCTGTGCATCTGCGCTAACGGGAAAAAACATGGCTGCAATCAGCAGCAGGGTAAGTGTTCTCATGATTATGTAGGTGTGCTTATTATGCTATATGATTAGATAGTTAGTCCTGGCCACCGCTGCGATTGGGTGATCTGGGAGCAGGCCATTGCCTTTGCTGCCCTGTTCTTGGATTTACAGGCAATACCGCCTTTACTCTGGAAGTCTTCTCAGGATCTTCACTGGCCATATAGGTCAGGATAGCCGTTAGTAAAGCATTGCTGCGTACATCATCAAAAACGATCTTATCGTAGGTGTCCAGGTTGGTATGCCAGGTGTAATTCCAGTAACTCCAACTGAGGGAGCTCAGCGAAAATGCCGGGACTCCTTTGGCAACAAAAGAAGCATAGTCAGAACCTCCTCTGCCGGGGCTCCCCGGGAAAGTTGTCTCAATGTGCTGGGTAATCGTATCTGGAACTGCGGCCAGCCAACTTCCCATATAATCATATGCATGGAGAAATCCCTGGCCGGAGATCTGAACTACCCTCCCGGTACCATTGTCCTGGTTAAACAAGGCCTGCAGGCCTTCCACTACTTCAGGGCGATCTTCCACAAATGCCCTTGAACCGTTCAACCCCTGTTCTTCGCTTCCCCATAGTCCAACAATAATGGTCCGTTTGGGATTGGGGTAGATCTTTTTGAGTATTCGGGCAGCCTCCATCATGGTTATGGTACCTGTACCATTGTCTGTTGCCCCAGTGCCCCCGTCCCATGAATCGAAATGAGCGGATAGCACAATATATTCGTCAGGTAGTTCCTTGCCTGGGATAGTCGCGATTGTATTGAATGTAGGCACACGCCCTAGTTCTTTGGATTCGGCCACTACGCGGAGTTCCGGTTTTTTTCCATTAATCGCCATGCGATAAAGCATACCATAATCTTCCAGAGACAGGTCTATTACGGGAATCTCTTTGGTATTGGCACTAAAGATTTTGTTCGCACCAAAGGCGCTGGACCACCTGGATTGCAGAATGCCTGCTGCCCCGGCCTCTTCTAAAGCCTGATTGATCGTCCTGGAATTATAACCAGTGTTCCTTATGTTTTGACGCCAGGCCTGAGTTTGCTCTTTTCGGTCGTCTTTCATTTTTTCGAAAGAGGCTTCGGTAGCAAATTCTTCCCAGTTATAATCGGGCCTGCCAGTAGGTTGTGGCATGGAAATACACACCCATTTTCCCTTTATGGTAGATAGCCATTGGGTAAATGCTACAGAATCGGAGACTTGGGGAAGCGTAATGATTTCTGCGGTAATCCCTCCGGGAGGTGTGCTTGGGCTCCATGCTAGCTGTCGTCCGTGGAGCGAAACTACCCTTGGTGAGATCAGATCGATATGGCAAATACCTCGTTCCCATCCACGCCAGGTACCCCATTCTTCATTTTTCGCCTTAATACCCCATTCTGAAAAGGTTTCGACGGCCCAGTCGTGTGCCTTTTTCATTTGTGGGCTCCCCACTAAACGCGGACCAACAACGTCCATGAGTTCATGGGCAAGTGTTTCCAGTTGTGAATTTTCATAGGCCTCTTTTTCCATTTGGGAGACAACTGACGCTGCAGTCTGTGCCTGTGCAGCAGTAAAAAGGAAAAGTGTACAGATAAGGGAAAACATCAATTTTTTCATGGTGATATGCAGTTTGTTGAAGTGACCTAAGATAAGAATAAATAGGAATCTCAGAGACCTTATTTCAAGCACAATCCTGTTGACAAAAAAATACAAACGTTTACAAACGAAAATAAATAATTAACTGACAGCTGTTTGCATTCCTGGGCTTTATGTTTGCCATGTCGGTATATAATACTGATGGTATTAACTGTTTAACCATAAAATACATAGTCATGAATGCACTTAGAAACAAAGTACAGTTGATTGGACATCTGGGGCAGGACCCAGAAATTCTCAATCTGGACAGCGGGAAAAAGCTGGCTAAATTCTCTTTAGCTACCAATGAGGTTTACCGTGATGCACAGGGAGAAAAAACTACCGAAACCCAATGGCACAATGTGGTAGCCTGGGGAAAAACAGCAGACATTATTGAACAATATCTGGTGAAAGGAAATGAAGTTGCTATTGAAGGGAAACTAACCCACAGGAGTTATGAATCCAAGGAAGGGGATAAGCGCTACATCACAGAAGTTCGCTGCAATGAACTGCTGATGCTAGGTAAATAACTAAAAAGGCCCCCGTTTTCCTACGGAGGCCTTTCATATATAGATTATCTAATCTAAAATAAACACTAAGCAACTTTCTTCAATAAATCGTAACAAGGGCAACGGCCGCAGCGCTTCTTTCCACCCTTTTTATATTTCTTACAGCACTTACTTTTTACATTCTGGCGCAAAAGGTTTTTCAGGTTTTTGGGCTTCAGCCTAATTGCCTTCAGCTCTTTTTGTTCCTTTTTGTCCTTTTTCTTACCCATGCTGTATCTACATCGATACAACAAATATAATTATATTTATTTATTCTAAATAAGAACAATTAAAATTATTCCATCGGACCTGCGGCACTTTCCACTGCGATTTGCTGCACATCCCTGTCAAAGAGATAAAGACCGCCTTTATCATTTCCGATCAGTTTGATTTTATCCAGGATGGTCCTTGCCAATGCTTCTTCTTCAATTTGTTCAGCTACATACCATTGCAGGAAATTGTGTGTAGCATAGTCTTTTTCTTGTAGAGAAACATGCACAAGTTCGTTTATACTTTTGGAAACAAAAATTTCATGATCGTATAAATCCTGGAACATTTTCTGGAATGTGCCAAATTCGGTTTCCGGAGCAGAGAGGTCAGTAATATATGCATGTCCGCCACGTTCGTTAACGTATTTGATAAGTTTTAGCATGTGCATACGTTCCTCATCCGAGTGTTTATACATAAACTGGGATATTCCTTCCAGTCCCTTTACCTCGGCCCAGGAAGCCATGGATAAATATATTTGTGAAGATTCGGCTTCCACCCTGATTTGCTGGTTGAGTGCAGCCTCCATGTTTTTTGTGAGCATAGTACTAGAGTTTTACCAAATTTACAATTCTTTATGGCCTAATTCAATACTTGAGATCAAGTTTTATTGTTTTAAGATTTTGATAAACAGGGAATGGGAGAACTTATTGGATCGGTATCGTTCTAGAAGTAAATGCGCTGTGCCAATCTAAACGTATTGGCATGGGCCTGCACTATGATTTTGATATCCGGAGAATAACCACCACCCATACTGCATTGTACCGGGATACTCCTGTTCCGGGACATTTCTAAAACCATCTTATCGCGCATACGGCAACCTTCAATGCTCAAGGAGAGAGTGCCCAATTTGTCTGAAGCCAGGATGTCTACACCACTTAGGTAAAAGATGAAGTCGGGCTTCACCTCCTTCATCAGGTGATCCAGGAGATCTTCCAGAATATCGAGGTATTCTTTATCAGTTGTTCCGGGGCTGAGGGCGATATCCAAATCTGAAACCTCTTTTTTAAAGGGGTAATTTTTTGCCCCATGAACGGAGCAGGTAAATACGGAGGGATCATTTCTAAAAATTTCAGCCGTACCATTCCCCTGATGTACGTCCAGGTCCAGCATAAGGACTTTTTTGGCTAGCCCTTTCTTCAGGAGGTATTTCGCGCCTATTGCCTGGTCGTTAAGCATGCAAAAGGCCTCACCCCGGTTGGTGTATGCATGGTGGGTGCCGCCTGCAATATTCATGGCTATCCCATATTTCAGTGCATAATGACAGCACTTGAGGGTACCATCTGCAATGATCCGTTCCCGAGCGACTAACTCCTCACTTAAAGGGAAACCTATTTTACGAGCTTCTCTGGGCGGGATCTTAAGGTTTAGCAGATCGTAGAAATATTCCGGATCATGCACGGCAACAATATGCTTGTCATTGGGGATTTTGGGTTCAAAGAAGTTTTCAGGCTCACAGGTGCCCTCATGTAGTAATTGCTGTGGCAATAGTTCATACTTTAACATGGGAAAGCGATGCCCTTCTGGCAGAGGGTGTGTGTAGATAGGGTGGTAGGCAATTTTTAGCATGAATCAATCCAGTCGGAGGTCTATAATACCTGAAACATATTCCGAATTGTTTACCACCCCTTCCAGGAAAAGTTTGATATCCGAAACTCCGTAGTCCTTAACTTTAATGGTAACAAATCCATCTGTTTCTAGCCTGAGGTCCGGTTGCCAGTCTACTGTCCCGTATTTCAAGAAAAAACCACTGTTAGTAGAGCTATAGATGGGATTATAAAAGCGTTTTTGAGCCTCAAAGGCTAAAGGGATTTCATATTGGGTAAAACTGGTTTCAGAGGCACCACCAAACATTCTTCGATATGGATCAGTCACAATTTTGATTATTCCACCGCCTCCCATCAGTCCACCACCTATTCCAGAACGGTTGATTTCTACATAATCTACAATGTCCATACGAAACTGCCACAGGACACTAAAATCACCTAGTGGCGTACCATCTAGATATATCATTGGAGTGGCATTATTGGGCGAATTGGGATTCCTTGCCTCAATGAAGAAATTTCCGTTAGTAGATCTGGTGATAAATCCTTGTCCACTCAGATAGGCGCTGAGTGTCATATTTCTTCTAACATCATCGTCTTCAAAGATGTCCACACTCCCAAAAGTTCTTTCATTCAGACGTTCGAGGCGCGTTTTGGTCCGGTCCTTAATCACCAAAACCTCATCAAGTTGTTGTAATTTCTCCACGTTATCAAAAGAAATTACAGCTGCGTTGACCGCTTCATTTTGAGTTGTTATTTTATTGCCTAAAAGAGGATACGACAGGTCGTTGAATTCTGGTATGGAAGTGGGTTTGAACTGTATAAAAACCTTGGCCGGATTCATCCCGCCTTTTTTGATCTCCCCGATACCTAATTTCTCATCTTCTACAGGGAAAAATTGATCTACCGAAAAATCCTGTCTTCCCTCTTCCATACTTAATAATTGAGAAGTGTGGTTGGAGGTAGGAAAAATGTAGAATTGATCCCCCTTTTTGTAATTGATGTTGACTTTGTAGGTGATGCCCTTTTCAAAGTCGAACAGATAATTCGGTGGTTTATTGAATACGGTATTCCAGTCGTAACTGCTCCATCCCTGTGTGATCAGCAAATTATCTAATTCAAAGGCTTTTTTAGGCGAAGGATCGAGAAAATAGTAGGCTGCGTTCTCTACACTCCCCCGGATGTAGGGACGTAATAAGTGATAGGAAGGAAGGTTATGGTGGCCTCCATAGGAAATGGTATTACTCGGAAGAGCAGATACACTCATACTATTCCATTGTCCTGCTAAAGCTCCTGGTACCTTCAGTTGAATTAAAAGGGAATCCCCCTGCTTTTTAACCTCGTGGGCAACTACTGACTTTAATGGTATGTTCTGCTGATTAAAGTAAAGGCGTTCTAAAATGGGCTTTCCTTGAGGATTAAAGAGGGTAATGATATTCATCCCTTTAAAAAGGTCCTTTTTAGGCAAGAGGCGGACTACCCGGTCTTTACCTTCAAAATTCAGGTCCAGCGCTTTTAGGTTCTTTCCATCATGGACGGTTATCAAATAAGGGACTTCCAAATGGGATTGGTCGCTGAAGCGGGCATTAAAAATAAGCCCAACCTGATCCTCAAGATCTTGTAATTTGAGCGCAATGCCCCGGGATTCCATGACCCCCAGCGGTATTTTATAGGTTTCTTCTTTATGTGTGAAGGAAGCAAAATAGCGACGGCCCGGTTGGGTGGGAAAGCCAAACCTTCCAATACCCATGGCATTTAGCTTGAAGTTTGAAATAAAAATCTCCTGCTCGTCTGTGACAACCCCTTCCAGGAAAGGTATCCCAAAACCTCGGGAATCACGAACTATTGCGCCATACACCACCTCGAGGCCTGCCACTGCGTGCCCTCCTTCCGGAAGGAACTGTGCATCAACGGTTCCTGATTTGGCGGTGTCCAGGTCGGGTTTAACGGCATCCGGATCCAACACCTGGATCTCCTGCTCATAATAGTTCGGTTCAGAGAAATTTCGCATCCAATTGGTATACGCACGGAACCGGTATTTCCCAGAAGTGATTAGGCTGTCTATTTCCATGATCCCAGAACCAACACCCTGTTCTATTCGAATTAAGTGTTTCTTCATTATTTTGCCTTTCTCGTCAACCAATATGCAATACAGGTTTTTGGTTTCCTGAGAGGGTTGTTTCTTATCCTTGTCGTAAACATAGGCCTTGTAGCACAGTTGTTCTCCTTTTATGTAAGTGGATTTGTTGAGGTGCACATAGGCCACTTCCCGAGGTAATTCACTGTAGCTGCTAAATCGTTCATAAATATCAGGATAATGCGGATTCCCCTGAGCTGATAAAGAGGCGTGCAGAAGTATTGCAAAAGCAAAAAGTATCTTCTTCATAGCAGTAACTTTTACTTTTAAAGAAAGGAAATTCTGACTAAATAAACAAATAGAGAAACAGCTCAACTGATCACCGAGCCATTATTTACCGATGCCTCATCAGGATTTAGAAAAACAAGTTTGCCATCAGCATTTTCGGTCATTAGGATCATGCCCTGGCTTTCCACACCCCTGAGCGGTCTTGGGGCCAGGTTTACTAATACAGTTACTTGCTTACCAATGATTTCCTCAGGTTTAAAATCTTCCGCAATCCCGGAGACAACGGTTCTTACATCAAGGCCTGTATCCACTTTGATGACCATCAACTTTTTTGTTTTAGGCATTTTGGATGCTTCCAGAACGGTTCCAACCCGCATGTCCATTCTGCCAAAATCCTCAAAGCTTATGGTTTCTTTTTGATCCATGATTTCACTGTTTTCTTTTTCATTAGCCTTCTTGGTGGCTTCTAGTTTGTCTAACTGCTTTTGAATCTCGTTATCTTCTATCTTTCGAAAGAGCAAGGTGGCTTTATTGAGATGTGTTCCTGCTGGTAGCAGGCTTTCTTTGCTTCGTATTGTTGTCCAGCTCAAGTCGGGTTCTGATTCCAGAGCCAGCATTTTTTTGAGTTTTAAAGCTGTAAAAGGAAGGAAGGGTTCACTGAGAACAGAGAGGGCAGCGGCAACCTGAAGTCCAATGTAGATAATTGATTTAACACGTTCAGGATCTTCCTTAATTACCTTCCAGGGTTCTTCATCAGCAAGGTATTTGTTCCCTAAACGGGCCAAATTCATCAATTCCTGACTGGCTTCGCGAAAACGGTAACGCTCCAGTGAATCTGCCAAAGTATCCGGGAATTTCTTTAATTCCGCCAGAATACGCAGATCATCTTCATTGAGTTTTGCATGCTGAGGAACCTGACCATCAAAATATTTATGGGTCAGCACCACCACGCGATTTACAAAATTACCGAAGATAGCTACCAGTTCGTTATTGTTTCTGGCCTGGAAATCCTTCCAGGTAAAATCATTGTCCTTGGTTTCCGGGGCATTAGCAGTAAGTGTATACCGCAAAACATCCTGCATATCCGGGAACTCTTCCAGATACTCGTGCAGCCATACGGCCCAATTTTTAGATGTAGATAATTTCTGTCCTTCAAGGTTCAGGAATTCGTTTGCCGGTACATTCTCGGGCAATACATAATCCCCATGCGCCTTAAGCATGCTGGGAAATATAATGCAGTGAAAAACAATATTGTCTTTTCCAATGAAGTGAACCAACTTGGTGTCCGGGCTTTTCCAGTATTTTTCCCAGTCTTTATTTTCTCTGCTAGCCCATTCCTTGGTGGAGGATATATATCCAATAGGGGCATCAAACCAGACATACAAAACCTTGCCTTCAGCATTTTCAAGAGGAACAGGGATCCCCCAATCCAGGTCCCTTGTTACCGCTCTTGGTTTGAGGCCTTCATCTATCCAGGATTTACATTGTCCGTAAACATTGGGCTTCCAATCTTTTTTATGCCCTTCAAGTATCCAGGACTTTAAAAAATCTTCGTACCTGTCCAGTGGAAGGAACCAGTGTTTGGTGTCTTTAAGACTTGGTACTGCGCCACTTAAGACAGATTTTGGATTAATCAGGTCCGTGGCATTTAGTGAAGACCCACAGTTTTCGCACTGATCGCCATATGCTTCCTCATATCCGCATTTAGGGCAGGTACCTACTACAAAACGATCTGCCAAAAACTGACCTGCCTCTGCATCGTAAAGCTGTGCGGTTGTTTCCTCCATAAAATCGTTTTGCTTATAAAGCTTAAGGAAGAAATCTGAAGCGGTTTGGTGATGGATTGAGGCCGAAGTGCGGGAATAATTATCAAAAGAGATCCCAAAATCCTGAAATGACTTTTTAATGATTCCATGATATTTATCAATGAGTTCTTTTGGAGATACCCCTTCTTTCTTGGCCTTCATGGGAATCGCCACTCCGTGTTCATCGCTGCCACAGACGTAAACCACATCTTTGCCAATCCCACGGAGATAACGGGCATAAATATCTGCCGGTACGTATACTCCGGCCAAATGTCCAATGTGTATGGGGCCATTCGTATAAGGAAGTGCTGCCGTAATGGTGTATCTCGCCGGGGATGTTTTATCTAAGGCCATGGACTCAAAGTTAAGCCACAAAAATAACCAATTTTAATCCCTCTTGCTGAAATCTGAAAAAAAGAAAACCCTCAGGTCCGGACCCTTTTTAGCAGGTAATCCAAACATGAGGGTTTTATGAAGTAGGTGTTTATTTATGCTACCATAATTGATTTAGACATTTTTCGGTCTGAAACCTGGATCCGGTAGATATACTTTCCGGAAGACAGGTGCATGGGCATACGCTCACGAATATTGATTTCGGTAGTTCCTTCAATCATTATTTCGTTAATAACAGTACCCATATTCTGTCCGATAATATTATAAAGCTGAATATCCACATGCGCTGTAAAGGGCATTTCCAGAAAGATATGTGGTGCTTCCTTGGTTGGATAAAACGGCTTGTGCACAATGGCTTCCAAAAGTTCCGGAGTAGGGTCTTCTGCCACCGGATCTTCTGGTGTAGGAGGAGTAGGGGGATCATCGCTATACGCAATATCATCAAACACAACTCCACTACAATTGAAGCCAAGGTTAACCGGGGTATAGGGATGGTTAAGAAGGTGTTGTTCTACCAATGGGATTGGCACACAGAGCCATTCTGCCAATACTGTGGCATATAGATCCCTGAAGTCCATGGTGTACTCCAGATTACCTCTTCCGTTAGGGCTTTCCAGTGAAGGGTGATCCCCAACAAAAGCACTTCCGTTAAGACCGGAACCAAAAAACAAAGTAGGTGCAGCCTTTCCGTGGTCGGTACCATTAGAACCGTTTTCAAATATGCGCCGTCCAAACTCAGAAAAGGTCATACTCAATACTTTTTCATCTTGTTGGGTAAAAGCCAGATCTTCATAGAAGTTATTTACCGCTATGGATAAATTAGACATCAGGCGCTCATGAGCCAGTGGTTGGTTACCATGGGTATCAAAGCCACCCATAGAGATCATATATACTTTGGTTCCCAGGTTACCTTTAATTAAGCGAGCCAGGAGTGCCAATTGTCTGGCAAATCCGTTGTCCTGGTATTGTACCTGGTTTTGTCCGCGTTCATAGGCTTCGTGAATCAAGCCGGCATACTCATAGGTAGTGTTTGCCACTCCCCTGAGGAATTTAAGCTGATCACCATACATACAGTCGTTAAATAAGGCAGGGTCCAGACTGTACTGCTGACCGGTTTCTGCTATTTCTTCCAACTGATTAATATTTGAGGTTACGAAGGCGTAATTGGTTTCCTCTCCCTGGAAAACAAGGTTACCGAAGTTACCGATCTGAATAGCCGCCGGTGAGGCCGGAGGATTGATCAGGTAATCCGGGTAGAGGTCTTCAAAATATCGTCCCATCCAACCTGTATCCAGTCCGGTAAAACCAGTGGTAGTCAGGTCAGTGTTCGCATAAATATCCGATCCTGTAAAATGGGAAAGGCTTTGATTTTCATAACCTACACCATGTACGGCCTTGAATTGTCCCTCGCCCCACAGGGGTTCAAGGGCATTCATATACGTGGGTACGCCAAAATCATCCGTTAATTTGAGGATCTTACTTTCCGGAATATAGATATTCGGACGGGCGTTGGCATAGGTGTCATATTGTTGAATAGGAATCACCGTGCTCAGGCCATCGTTACCACCGGATAATCTAATCAGAATAAGGATGGAATCTGTATCGGAATTGGCAATGGCCGCAGTTAATGGCGATGGTGCCGAAGCCGAAAGTATATTACTTCCCAGCATCATGGAACCAGAGCCTGCTATACCCAGGGCCTGTAGAAAGGAACGCCTGCTCCAATACTTGTGTTCCTCATCGTGTTGATTCTGATCGTTTATATTTATAGGGATATGATTATTACACATAGCAGTAGGTTTATTTTAGTTGAAACTCTGGTTGTCTGGTAAGGTGCATTAGCAGGAAGAATACCTGTTGCGGCACCTCCGGACTCACGGCTAACATCCAGAGGCCAAGACCTCCGGGAATATAATCCGGTCCGTAATAATTCTCCGGGACGTCTTCAATCTTGAAAACAGACATGGCGTTTTCAAAATCCTGTGCAGTTAACAAGCCCTTTGGGGTAAACTTGTTTACGAGTGCACTTACAACAGTTTCCGGGTTGCTGGTATTGCTATCGGCTGCTCCAACAGCATCCATAGCCAGAGTTCTAAATTGTTCCTGGTTACTCTGAAAAGACATTTCCAGGAATACCTCAGAAGTAAGCCATCTACCAATAATAAAATTGGTATTGATCCAGGAGCGGTCCCGCTGCCAGCCTGCTACATCAAAAGGGTCAAAAAGGGTCTGACCCAGCATGCGACAGGTACTTACTATATTGAGTAATAAATTATCGTCATAGCCAAAGCTGGATTCATTAAGTAAGCCCAGGTATATATCGAATGGGCTCTTTATAATTACGCCAATGGCTTCATCATCAAAAAAGTGCTCACTTTTGAAGAGTTGCGCCAGTACAGGAGCAATCTCAAAATTATTTGCAACAAAGGTGCTCGCCATTCCTGAGATTATTGCCTGCGCATTGCCTGCATCATCATCAGCATCTGGGTGAACAAAGAATTCATATAGTTTCTGACAAATAAAACGAGCAATTTCATTGGGGCGTTCCTCAAACAGGATGTCGATAACATCATCGTAACCCCAGTTGCCGGTACGACCAAGAATAGTTTTAGTATCCGCGTCGAACCTGGTCGGGTCGAAGGTTACCTGTTCGCAACCGAGCTCTCCCCGCTCCACATAGCCCGTAAGGGCACGTGCAGTTTCGATGACATCTTCTTCGGTATAACCGTTACCTTCACCCAGGGTGAACAGCTCATAGAGCTCCCTTGAATAGTTTTCATTCGGGTTGTTACCATTGTTGTAAGCCCCGTCAAGGTAAAACAACATGGCACTGGTAAGGCCTATTTCGCTTACGAAAGTTTTGAAATTTCCTATAGCATTACGCTGTAAACAATCCGTATAATAATATAGGAATGAATTACAGTCGTATACGTCTATTTCGGTAACGAAATGATTACTCCAGAAAAAACTCAGCCGATCCCTGAGGTTATCGTTGAGCATGGCGTTGGTGTATGTGATACGCCATTCATCCAGTTGTTGCCGCCGGACTTGCCGTGCTGCATCATCATCTGCCGGATAGTTGCTATTATTCCAATCGGCCCAAATAGGAGGTGCCGATGGAGGCATATTAACGGCTTCATTGACCAGGGCATCCACAAGGGGACCTGCATTCTGACCAACCGCCTGATCGATGGTTTGGACTGAGGCACTGAAGCCTAGTCTTCGGTACAAATGCGCCGCCCTAAGTTTATCCAAAGGGGTTGTATATGGCGCTAATGTAGAGGTGTTACAATTAACGAAAAATTCCATAGTCTTTTTTAGGCTTTAAGAACGTTCATGTGTTAGGGGCAAGTTCTTAACGATGAAACCTAATGTATATTATGGTAAAATAGGTTTTTTGGTTATTCTGCAAGGGAATTTACAATCTAATCACTAAAATGGGCTTAAATGCCCCTAAAATTCGATGAAATGCAGCTAATTAGTTAAAATCAACCCGTTTATGGAGGATAGTTACCTTCTTGGAAGGCTTGGAGAAGAAACTGCAGCCCGCTTCTTGCAACAAGCTGGTTACCAGATTATAGCCCGTAATTTCCGATACCTAAAGGCCGAAATAGACCTTATCGTCAGAAAAGGGGATGTTTTGGCAATTGTAGAGGTCAAAACCAGGACCGGACCTGCCCTGGAAAGGATGTTTGAAGCAGTGAATAGGCGGAAAAGAGCCCGACTCATACAGGCAGCGGACCATTTCATTACTTCCAACCAACTTCAGGTAGAAACCCGCTTTGATATTATCTGGATTACCCGGATGCAAGGGAAATTGGAACTCGAACATATTGAAAATGCCTTTTATTCTTTTTAAAATTTAACAAGTTGTGTTATTTGTAACAATATGTTAGTTTTGCGTCAAATGGAATACTATGAGAACTATTTCAGCGGTGGTAGAAAATTACATTAAGAAAAAACCATTTCTTCAAAGCGCTTTATCGCAGGGAATCATAAACCTAACCTCATTGTCAAGGCTTGTTAAACCTGAGGTGGAGGAAGAATTGGGCAAAGAAGTCCGCAATGGGGCAATAGTAATGGCCCTGAAACGCCTATCCGATGATATGGAGTTCAGAGCTACACACAGAATTCTCAAGGTTTTAAAGAATATCGGGGAAATAACCGTAAGGTCTTCGCTAACAGACTTTACTTTCCTGGTATCGGATTCTATTCTGGAAAACCAGAGCAGCTTACTTAAAGAAGTGAATAGAAACAAAGATGTATTCTACACTTCTTCCCGGGGGGTTAATGAGCTTAATATTGTGGTGAGCAACACCCTGGAAAGTACGGTTGAGGAACTATTTCAAGAGGAACGTTGTACACAGAAAGCAAGTAACCTATCCTCAATTACCGTAAAACTTCCAGCAGAAAATGTATCAGTGCCGGGGATTTATTACTTCATATTTCAACGACTAGCTTGGGAAGGAATTGTGCTTTATGAAGTGATCTCAACTACCAATGAATTTACGATATTGGTCAATGATGAACAGGTGGAAAGTGCATTCAAGACAATCAAAGACTTAAAATCACTCTAACATCTTTTATCAGTTAGCCGGAACTTTTTCTTGAAACACACCAAGTGCCTGTAGCGCAGCATCAATGTGGTTTATATTAGCTATGGTGAGCATTAACCTGAGTCCACTCCGGGTTTGTTTCTCTTTGATATTTACATTGCCCGGATGAGCCTGTGCATATTGTAAAACCCTGGTGAAGATGGGACTATGGTAGTATTCCGACTCCTGATCTGAAATAAAATAGCCCAACAACTTACCCTTTTTCATCACTACCTTTTCCAGACCCAATTCCTGCGCGACCCATTTAATCCTTACCGAATTCAGGAGGTCCCTTGCCGGGTCAGGAAGCGGCCCAAAACGGTCTACAACCTGGGCTTCAAATTCTTCCAGCTCTGTTTCATCCCTGACCTCATTAAGTCTGGTGTAGAGATTGAGTCGTTCCGAGATATTATTAATATATGAATCCGGGAAAAGCAACTCAAAATCACTATCTAACTGGGATTCTTTTACAAAGCTCCCCTTATGAGCTGTATCTGCATAAAGTTCTTTGAATTCTTTTTCCTTAAGTTCTTCTATTGCCTCAGCGAGGATTTTTTGATAAGTTTCAAAGCCAATTTCATTGATAAACCCGCTCTGTTCTCCTCCAAGTAAATCTCCAGCGCCTCTAATTTCCAAATCTTTCATGGCTATATTAAAGCCGCTGCCCAGGGCCGTAAATTGTTCTAATGCCTGGATGCGTTTACGGGCATCTGCAGTCATCATGTCATAAGGTGGAGTGATAAAATAGCAAAAGGCCTTTTTGTTGCTTCTTCCCACACGTCCTCGCATCTGGTGTAAGTCACTTAAGCCAAAATTATTCGCGTTGTTGATAAAGATGGTATTGGCATTGGTTACATCCAATCCGCTTTCCACAATGGTAGTGGATACCAGTACATCGAATTCCCCATTCATAAACGCCAGCATAAGTTGTTCCAGCTTGCGCCCTTCCATTTGCCCATGGCCTATTCCAATTTTGGCATCAGGAACTAGTCGCTGCAGCATACCTGCCACTTCTTTAATATTTTCAATTCGGTTGTGGATAAAG
This sequence comes from Flavobacteriaceae bacterium D16, assembly GCA_021295155.1. GTDB lineage: Bacteria > Bacteroidota > Bacteroidia > Flavobacteriales > Flavobacteriaceae > Lentiprolixibacter. Next base: position 948,230 of record JAJTJC010000036.1, read on the forward strand.
AAAACTTGTCCGCCTCGCTGAATCTCATAAATAACAGCATCTCTGATAATGGCTTCGTTAAAGTGGACTACCTGGCTTTCTATTGGGTAGCGGTTCGGAGGAGGAGTATTGATCACAGAAAGGTCTCTGGCAGACATCAGGCTAAACTGCAGGGTTCTTGGAATAGGCGTTGCGGTGAGGGTTAGCACATCCACATTTTCTTTCATGGCTTTCAGCTTGTCTTTTACAGAAACTCCAAATTTCTGTTCCTCGTCTACAATCAATAAACCAAGGTCCTTAAACGCAATAGCCTTGTTCACCAACTGGTGGGTTCCAATAACTATATCTAACTTACCAGAGGCGAGCTTTTCCTGAATTTCACGGCGCTCTTTAGTCGTTCGGAATCGGTTCAGATAATCCACAGAAACCGGCATATCCTTTAAACGTTCTGTAAAGGTGCGATTATGCTGGAAGGCGAGGATAGTGGTTGGTACCAGAACGGCTACCTGTTTGCCGTTTTCCACTGCCTTGAAAGCTGCCCTTATGGCTACTTCCGTTTTTCCAAAGCCAACATCTCCACAGACGAGACGATCCATTGGCCGGGTACTTTCCATATCTTTTTTGATATCTGCCGTGGCCTTACTCTGGTCCGGGGTATCCTCATACAGGAAGGATGCTTCCAGTTCATGTTGGAGGTAACTATCTGGTGAGTACTGAAAACCTTTTCGCAACCTGCGTTTTGCATATACTTTAATGAGGTCGAAGGCAATTTTCTTAACCCGAGATTTGGTCTTTTGTTTGAGCTTTTTCCATGCTGCCGATCCCAGTTTGTATATTTTAGGGACGGCACCGTCTTTACCATTGTATTTGGCAATTTTGTGGAGGGAATGGATACTTACATACAAGATGTCCCGGTCTCCATACATTAACTTGATAGCTTCCTGCTTTTTGCCTTCTACCTCAATTTTTTTCAGGCCTCCAAATTTCCCTATTCCATGGTCAATATGGGTTACATAATCTCCTGTTTCAAGTTTATTCAGCTCTTTCAGGGTGATTGCCTGCTTTTTGGCATACCCATTTTTAAGGTGAAATTTATGATAGCGTTCAAAGATCTGATGATCGGTAAGGCATACCAATTTAAGGTCATCACTAATGAACCCCTGGAATAAGGGAAGTACGAGTGTTTTGTAATGTACTACCTCATCCATCTGATCAAAAATGTCATGAAACCGTTGTGCCTGTTGCTCGGTAGCGCAGCATAATATATTCTCATAACCAGATTCATGACGCTGGTTGAGGAATTCGATTAAAAGATCAAACTTTTTGTTGAATGCAGGCTGAGGATGGGAGGTAAAGGAAATCTCTGTTATTTTCTGGTCTGCACTATGAATAAGTGGAGCCAGAGCGGCTTTTTTCCCAAGGGTGATCACAGAATCAGATGCAAGTTGTTCCTTTAGTAAATTACTATTAACAAAGAGTTCATCCGGAGTGCTGTGGGCTAATTCAGATACCAGTTTGGTAAATTCTATTTGTGCCTTTTCGTAAAAGTCATCAATCCGGTGGAATAATATTTCCGGATTTTTAAGGAAAACCCGTGTATTTCCTGTTATATACTTCAGAAAGCTTTCACGTGATTCCTGCAGAAACTTGTTTGCTACATTGGGAATTATCCGGATGCGCTTTACCTGCCCGGAGGAAAGTTGTGTTTCCACATCAAAAGTCCGGATACTGTCAACTTCATTTCCAAAGAATTCAATTCGATAGGGCTCATCATGTGAAAAGGAAAAAACATCAACGATACCTCCCCGAACTGAAAATTCCCCTGGCTCAGTAACAAAATCAACACGCTTGAATTCATATTCAAATAGCACCTCGTTTAAGAAATCAAGAGAATATGAATCCTGAACATTAACCTTCAAGGTATTTTTTTCCAACTCCTTACGGGTAACCACCTTTTCAAAAAGGGCGTCCGCATAGGTAACAATCAAAGCCGGTTTTTTTCTGGAGTTGATCCTGTTTAGCACTTCTGCGCGGAGCAGGACGTTGGCGTTGTCTGTTTCTTCAATCTGATAGGGCCTCCTGTAACTTCCGGGAAAGAAAAGTACATCTTTGTCGCCCAAAAGATGCTCCAGGTCATTTAAATAATAGGCCGCTTCTTCCTTGTCGTTAAAAACCAGAAGAAAAGGTTCCGTTGAGGATTTAAATAGTGTAGCGAAGACAAATGAAAGGGCAGAACCAGGAAGATCATTTATTGCTGCTATGTGTCCTTTTTGGGCAATAGCTTCCCTCAGAATCCCAACTTGAGGAGCCTGTGCAAAAAGATGTTCTAAGGTGGATTTGGTCAACCGTAAAACTTTGTGCAAATATACTTACTCCATATGGGATATGAAATGCAAGGTCCTTAATCTTGAAAACAGCGGGCTAGTTGTTCAAAATCTGAAGGGGTGTTATACAGGTGAGGGCTTACCCGAATGGCGTCTCCCCGGAATGATACAAATATCTTATTGTTTTGCAGCCGTTTTTTGATGCGCTCTAATTCCTGTCCGGAACGCAGATAAATCCCAAATAGATGTTTGGCCCGGAATGGATCTTCCTCAATAAAAAACCCACTTTCCTTAATGGCTTGAATTGCCTTAGCAGAGATGTCATGGCAATATTGCTGGATCTTATACGGTTGCCAGACCAGTAGTTGCTCGAGGGCTTCCAGCAGCATGGGAAGATGATTGAAATTACTGGATTCCCCTACAGAATAGCGTTCTGCTCCGGGTTGGAATGCCTCTTGATATGCCGTCAGGCCTTTGAAATCTTCACTATTGAGCCGGTTAATCCAATTCTCTTCTATTGGAATGCCGTCATTAAAGGATTCCCCGTAATATGCCAATCCTAGTGAGTAAGGACCTAAAAGCCATTTATAACCTGCACATACCAATACATCTGGTTCCAGTTCCTGAACGGAGAAAGGTAAGGCACCAACACTCTGCGTACCATCGATAATCATCAGAGCACCATGCTCCCGGCTTTTTTTTCGTATAGCCTTTAGATCAAACAGAGTTCCGTCTGCCCAATGTACATGTGGAATGGCCACCACTGCAGTCTTATCGGTAATTGCATTTAGTATGGCTTCATTCCATTTTTCACCCCTGTGTTCAAAAGTATTCGGGGGATTTACAATTCGGAGGAAACCTGCATGAGATGTTGCCAGCCTCTTCCAGGAATACACATGGCTGGGAAACTGTTCTGCAACCATCAGGATTTCCTCTCCCGGCCTGAGGGAAATGTTGTGAGCTGCGTTGGCAATGCCATACGAAGCCGATGGAATGATTGCTATTTGTTCCGGAGCTTGCAGCTCAATTAGTTCTGCAAATTTCTTCTTCAACAGATTTCTATTTGCAAAGAAATCGTCTGCAGTAATTCCATTGGGTTGATTCTTTTTCCTCAACGCTGCTATTCCTGCCTCCTCCACTGTTTTAAGCTGGGGAGACATAAATGCGGCGTTCAGATAGGTTACATCTTCCGAAAGGCTAAATTTATCTTTTTGGCATTTGATCATATTCAAATTGTAGGCGATACATCAATTACTTCATTACTTGCAATAGCATAGATATGATCTTTTTTCCCGGGGGATAATACATGGGTTCCGGTAAATTCCCCAAAAGCGGGTAGGATCATTTGTTTTTCATTGTGATAAAAACAAGGCAGTTTCAGGGATTGCCTTCCCATTCCCCTCAGGCGCACTGCAGGGTGCAGGTGTCCTGAAAAATTAAAGTAGCCTTCCTCTTCCGATGGGTGGTGAGTAAAAAAGAAAGGGTACTTGCGCAACACAGGACATACACGTATACCCAGGGATTCAAATTTCAGAGGAGAAATGATGTCATGATTTCCTGTAATTAAAGTGGTCTGTTTGTTTTGTTTCTGAATCCATGATTCAAATAATTGCCATTCACCATTGAGATACGAGTGAAATAAGTCGCCCAGAAAATAGACCTCAAGAGGGTTGAAATAGTTGATTACCTCATTGAGCAGGTCAAAATTCTTATGAATGGCACCCCTGGGAACAGCCGCCCCGGATTTCCTGAAATGAGATACTTTACCCAGGTGTACATCACTAATAAGCAGGATTTGCGGAGCCCTCCAATAGAGTGCTCCCGATGGGTGTAAGGTAAAGGTCTCTTCGAATATGGTTATGTCCAGGGTCATCTTACGTACAAAGGTAAAAAAGAACAGGGTATGGCCCGGGTACTAATTGGTTTTGAATTTCAGTTTATTCAGCGCGTAAGGATGGCCGTCATTTTGCGTATTCGGTCTGCGAGCTTTTCACTGGATAGTTTCTCACGCAGTCGGTCAGTAATAATTGGAAAAGAAAAAGGTGTGGGTTTCAGACAGGGCTTCCAAATAATCTCCTGTCGGGCAATACGCTCAAGAGCCAGCCTTAGACGTCCTTCCTCAAGCTGATGTTCAAAGGTTTCCCTGTAAGCCTGCAGGTAGAGCAGATTATCCGGTTCGTAGTCTTTAAAAACATCAAACAACAATTGTGAACTGCTTTGGAGGTGCTTCATTTTAACTCCTTTTTCCGGGTATCCCGTAAATACCAATCCACTAATTACCGCAATATCCCGGAATTTTCTCCGGGCCATTTCTGTGGAGTTCAGGCTTTTTTGGAGGTCTTCAAATAAGTAATCCGTTGTGAATAGGTTGTTATCAAGTACCTGCTGCATATCCACCTCCTTATCCGATAATAATTCAAAACCGTAATCATTAAAAGCCAGTGAAAACGATATAGGCATAAGCAAACTTATGCGATAGCTCAGAAGACTTCCGAGGGCTTCATGCACAAATCGTCCCTCAAAAGGATAAAATACATGGTGGAAGCCATCACGTGTTTTAAAAGTTTCAATAAGAAATTCATCGGGTTTTGGGACTGTACTTTCCTTCCGTTGCCTATCAAATACAGGCTCCAGGGATTGTATTTCAACAGACTGTTCGCGTGGATGCTGACTCGCTGTATATAATTCTTCGCGCAGGATTTTAGACATCTGCGCAGATAGGGTCAGTCGGCCCCCCATCCAGGCTGGAACCTTACTGGTTTTTTTTCGGGAATTTCTAACATGAACCTGCATTTCCTTAATCCGGATAAACTCGAGGTTACGTCCGGCAAAAGTAAAAACATCGCCCTTTTTCAATTTGGAAATAAAGTACTCTTCAATAGTGCCAATATATCCTCCCTTTTGGTAACGCACTGTGAGATTGGCATCACCCACGATAGTCCCGATCTGAAACCTATGCCGCATGGCTACACCCCGATTGGTTACTATAAAGCATCCGTCTTCTGTTACGGACACTTTTTTGTATTCATCATAGGCCTGTAGGCTTTGGCTGCCAAGTGCTATAAAATTCAGTAACCATTCCCATTCTTCCCTACTCATACCCTGGTAACAAAAAGTGCTTTTTATTTCCGGAAAAATTTCTTCAGGATAAAAACCATTTGAAACCGCAAGTGTGGTAAGATACTGTACCAGCACATCATAGCTATTCAGATAGGGGATGCGGTCTTCCACAGCTTTGGACTTCACTGCCTGTTGCAGCGCAGATGCCTCCACTAATTCTATAGCATGCGTAGGGAGAAAATAGATAACACTTTCCTTTCCGGGACGATGGCCACTCCTTCCAGCACGCTGAAGAAAACGAGCCACCCCCTTTGGTCCTCCAATCTGTACAACGGTTTCTACCGGGGCAAAATCGACACCCAGATCAAGACTTGAGGTGCAAACAACAGCTTTCAGGCTTTCATTTCGGATGGCCTGTTCCACCCAAAGCCGCGTTTCTTTATTGATGCTCCCATGGTGCATGGCTATTTCCCCGGCCAATTCCGGGTGTTTTTCTAAAATCTTCTGAAACCAGATCTCACATTGACTCCTGGTATTGGTAAAAATCAGTGTTGTTTTACTTTGTGCGATAATAGGAATTACCGATTCCAGTAACCGCAAACCCAAATGCCCTCGCCAGGGAAAGGTCTCCATTGTTTTGGGAATGATGCTTTTTACCGTAATCTTTTTGTTGAGTTCCGCTCTAATCAGAACAGAGTTTTTTAATTGAGGGGTGTCAGGTCCTAATAATACTTCCCGAGCTTCCTCGAGGTTACCTATGGTAGCAGATATGCCCCAGATCCTGAGGTTTTTAGCAATGCTTTTCAGTCGAGAAAGACCCAGTTCCATCTGTACTCCTCGTTTGGTGCCGAGTAGCTCATGCCATTCGTCCACTACAATGGCAAAACAGGAATTAAAAATATCCGGATAGCCTTTGGTGGCCAATAATAGCTGAAGGCTTTCCGGTGTTGTAATGAGCAAATCCGGCATGGATCTCCGTTGTTTTTGTCTTTCGGATGTTGAAGTATCACCTGTTCGAATACCAACTGTCAGTTGAGTGTCGAGATCTTTACATACCCTTTCCGCAGATTGCTTGATTTCCTGAGAAAGAGCACGTAGCGGTGTAATCCATATGGCCTTCAGGCCTTTTTTATGTTTGGTTTTATAGTCCGGATTCTGGGCGATGTGTTGCAAAACAATTGGGAACCAAAGGGCATAGGTCTTTCCACTCCCGGTTGGAGCATTTAGTAAGCCGTTTTTGCCCCTCATAAAGGCAGTCCAGGCATCTTTTTGGAAGGCGTGTGGAGTCCAGTCCTGCCGTCTAAACCAGTGTTCTGCGATTTGAAAAAGTTTTGGGTTGGTCATTGGGAACTATGGCTGGTTTTGACTACTTACCTCTTTATTTTGGATTATTCTATACCGGTTGCCATGTGGTTTTATAACAGCCCACTTAAATTACGAATTTCAGAAGGACCAAAGAAGGTTTTCGTAGAGTTTTGGGAATCCCTGCTGCTGAAAATTTTCATTTTGCCCGGCGGAATTGCGAATGAAAAAAAGTATCTTTGTTAGATAAAAATTTTAGTATTTATGCCCATTGTAGATTTATACAGACATAGTGCAAAGAGGAAAAACATGGCGCATTTCGCAACCCTGGCATCTCTTGCTGCAGTAGATGGCGAATTAAATCCCCAGGAGAAAAAATTAATAGATCGATTTGCCAATAAAATGGACATTACCAAGGCAGAGTATAAGGAGGTAATGAAGAAATCCAATAAATATCCAATTGATCCCATACATAGTAAGAAAGAACGATACGAAAGGTTGTTCGACTTATTTCGTATTATTTATGCCGATCATGAGTTTGATCCCGATGAATTGGGCCTTGTCAAAAAATATGTGCTAGGATTAGGATTCCCTACTAATCAGGCAGATAGTATTATTGAAAGATCTATTGCCATATTTACCGGTAGGATTCGATTTGAAGATTACTTCCACTTCATGACCAAATAGTACGGATTCAGGAATCCGTATACTGGGCCATAAAGGATTCTGCTTTTTCCACCATTTTACGACTTCCACAGAAAAAGGGTGCACGTTCGTGTAGTTCTGTGGGTTGAATCTCCATAATGCGCCTGTAACCGTCACTAGCCAGGCCGTTGGCTTGTTCTGCGAGGAAAGCCATAGGATTGCACTCGTAAAGCAGGCGGAGTTTTCCTTTTCGGGCTTTACTACTTCTCGGATAGATATAGATACCCCCTTTAATCATATTACGGTGGAAATCTGAAACCAGGGATCCAATATATCGGGAGGTGTATGGGCGATCGTCTTCTTCCTCCTGACAGTATTTGATATAATCCTTGACCCCTTGCGGAAAATGTACATAATTTCCTTCATTGATGGAATAGATATTCCCTGTTTCAGGAAATTGCATTTTAGGGTGCGACAGATAGAATGTTCCGATAGCCGGGTTCAGTGTGAAGCCATTAACGCCATGCCCGGTGGTGTAGACTAACATGGTCGACGTACCGTAAACAATGTAACCTGCAGCTACCTGGTTGATTCCGGGTTGCAGAAAATCCTCAAGGGTCACCGGTGTACCAATTGGAGTAACCCTCCTGTAGATAGAAAAGATGGTACCCACGGGCACGTTCACGTCTATATTGGAAGATCCATCCAGGGGATCAATCAGCACTACATATTTGTTCTGATGCTGTTCATCCTGGCTGTTAATGGAAATAAAGTCATCTTCTTCCTCGGAGCCAATTCCACAAACAATCTCTCTGTTTTTTAATGTTTGGATAAATTTTTCATTTGCGAGTACATCCAGTTTTTGTTGATCTTCACCCTGAATATTGGTTTCACCTGCAGCTCCCAGAATGTCTACCAAACCCGCCTTATTTACTTCGTGATTGACCACTTTTGCAGCCAATCTAAGCGCATTGATGAGTTTGGAAAGCTCTCCTGTAGAATACTTAAAAGCCGTCTGGTGCTCAATCAAAAATTCCCCTAATGTTTTATTTCTTTGTTCCATGAACAGGTCAGGTTATTGTCTAAACAAATATCGGGTATTTTGTGATACTTTTCCCATGTGCTCGACAAAGCATGATAAATATTTAACTTTGAGTTTTATTTATAACAATGAAACAGATTGTCATCCGCGAAGCAGGTCCATTGGATATGCCCAGGGTTTTGGAATTGATACGGGAATTAGCCGTTTTTGAACGTGAACCTGAGGCTGTTGAGGTCACCGCTGCACACTTGGAGAAAGATGGGTTTGGAGACCGCCCTGCTTTTAAATGTTTTGTGGCAGAAGTAGAGGGTTATGTTGGTGGTATGGCCTTAGTGTATCCCCGATACTCCACCTGGAAAGGCGTGGTACTCCACCTGGAAGACCTGATTGTCACAGAGTCTATGAGAGGTATCGGGCTTGGTGTTGCTTTACTCAACAGGGTGGTACAGTATGGTGCCGAAAAGGGCGTAAAAAGGATAAGCTGGGAAGTGTTGGATTGGAATAAACCGGCTATTGATTTTTACAAGAATAAAGGGGCATTGCTTTTAAGAGATTGGGATGTGGTACACCTGGATGAACTGGGAATTCAAAATTATTTGAACAACATATGAGGGTATATAAATTTGGAGGGGCCTCGGTAAAAGATGCCAATGGGGTAAGAAACCTTGTGGCGGTGCTTAATACGACAGGAAAGGATAACATCTTTTTGGTAATTTCAGCTATGGGCAAAACCACGAATGCTATGGAAGCGGTTGTAGATGCTTACTTCAGCGATCGGTCTGCCGTAAAGCAGGCTGTGCAGGATGTTCGTAAGTTTCATCTAGGCATATTAGGTGAGCTGTTTCCTGAAAAACAACATCCGGTTTATGAAAAAGTAGAAGAACTTTTTGAGGAAATCACTGGATTTCTCGCTTGGAACAAATCTCCAAAATACAATTTTGTCTATGACCAGATCGTAGGTTACGGGGAGCTTCTGTCTACCACCATTGTGAATGCTTTTTTAAATAAGTCCGGTATTCCGTGCGAATTCCTGGATGTACGGAATCTTATAAAAACAGACAGCAATTACCGGGACGTTAAGGTCAACTGGGAAAAGACACAGGAAAGAGTTAACAATGGCATCCAAAAAGGCAAGCTTTATATTACCCAGGGATTTCTGGGGAGTGATGACAACAATTTTACCACTACCCTGGGTAGAGAAGGTTCGGATTATACGGCGGCCATTCTGGCTTACTGCCTGAATGCTGAATCTGTTACTATTTGGAAGGATGTGCCCGGAGTGCTCAATGCCGATCCGCGCTATTTTAAAGAAACCCAGCTACTGAACAAGATCTCCTACCGGGAAGCCATAGAATTAGCTTTTTACGGAGCCTCTGTTATCCACCCCAAAACACTACAGCCCCTTCAACGAAAAGAAATCCCACTTCGGGTTAAGTCCTTTTTGAACCCTGAAGATCCTGGTACTACGGTAGGTAAAGGCGTTAAGATTGCCCCAGAAGTGCCCTGCTTTATTGTGAAAAAGGACCAGGTGTTGATGAAGTTGTCTTCTCTTGATTTTTCATTTATTGTGGAAGATAGCATTGGAGATCTTTTTAAGTTGTTACACGATCACAAAATGAAAGTAGACCTTATCCAGAATTCGGCTATCAGCTTTTCGGTTTGTGTAGACAATACCCTGGGCCGACTAGAAGATTTGTTAGACATCTTAAAAGGTAAATTTAAGGTGGTGCACCATGAAGGAGTTTCACTCTATACCATTCGTCATTTTAATTCCGAAGCCATTGAATCTCTGCAAAATGGCAAGGAGGTTTTATTGGAACAGCGAGGCAGAGAAACCATACAATTGGTTGTCAGATAGTTTCTCTGTCCCCTATGAACTTCAAAAAAACCCGGGCTCAACTGTGCATTTTCCTATATTTACCAGAAGATTTGTAGCAGTATGTCCTTAGTAACCGGAAAAGAAGTAGCCAAGGCAGTTAACCTTGATAAATATGGGTTCGCAGGAACCTTCATGGCCTGGTTATTAATGCGGGTTACTCAAATAACCAGCATCAATCGGTTCTATAAAAAGCACAAACACCTGGAAGCTCAGGAATTCCTGGAAAGTATACTCGATCATTACGAGATCCGATTTGAGATTCCTGAGGAGGATTTTAAAAGGTTGCCCAGTCAGGGACCATATATCACAATCAGTAATCACCCCTTGGGAGGAATTGACGGAGTATTGCTCTTAAAATTATTATTACAGCGTCGTCCAGATTTTAAAATTATTGCCAACTTCCTGCTACACCGAGTAGCACCTTTAGCACCTTATATCCTTCCAGTGAATCCTTTTGAGGATAGAAAGGAGGTTAAAAGCAGTATTGCGGGGTTTAAAAATGCTATCGCTCATCTTCGTGACGGTCACCCCTTGGGGATATTTCCAGCGGGTGAAGTATCGACCTATAAAGATGGAAAATTGATTGTGGACAGGCCCTGGGAAGAGGCAGCTATTAAATTGATTAGAAAAGCTGAGGTTCCTGTTGTCCCGATTTATTTTCATGCCCGTAACAGTAAAATGTTCTATCGCTTATCCAAGATTCACGATATTTTCAGAACAGCCAAACTACCCTCAGAATTAAACACACAACGTAACAGGGTGATTCGGGTACGTATTGGTCAACCTATTAATGTGGCCACCCAAAAAGATCAGGGCAACCTGGAGGAATTTGCTGATTTATTAAGGCGAAAAACCTACATGTTAGCCAATGCTTATGAAAAGGAACGCCTCATTGACCAAATTCCATCTACTCTGAAGATTCCTAAGCCTCCAAGAAAGATTGCCAGTGCTGTTCGCACAGAAGTTATTGAAGGTGAAATTGAAAAACTAAGGGAAAAAGATTGCCGTTTGTTGGAAAGCAGGAACTACGAGGTATTCCTGGCCCAAAAACAGGATATGCCATTTATTCTCAAGGAGATCGGGAGGCAACGGGAAGTTACCTTTCGAGCCATAGGGGAGGGCACCAATAACCCTATAGATCTTGACCGTTTTGATGACTATTATCACCATCTGTTTTTATGGGACAACCAGGAAAAGGCCATAGTTGGCGCCTACAGAATGGGTATGGGTGCCGAGATTTTTGCAACCCATGGCATTGACGGGTTCTACCTGCAGGATCTGTTCGGTTTTGAACCGGAATTATATGGCATGATGAGGAAATCTATTGAAATGGGCAGGGCCTATATCATTGAGGAGTACCAGCAGAAACCCATGCCTCTATTTTTGCTCTGGAAAGGCATTGTGCACACCACATTGCGTTTTCCTGAACACAAATATCTCATCGGGGGGGTGAGTATCAGCAATCAGTTCTCCAATTTTTCCAAGTCACTGATGATTGAATTCATGAAGTCTAACTACTGGGATCCTTATGTAGCTCAATACGTACGCCCAAAAAAGGAATTCAAGGTAAAGCTCAACGACGCGGATAAGGAATTTATTTTTGATGAGACCAAAGCAGACCTGAATAAGTTCGACAAACTCATAGAGGAGGTAGAACCAGGTAGCCTGAGACTACCCGTACTGATTAAAAAATATATCAAACAGAATGCTAAGGTTGTAGCCTTTAATGTAGACCCCCTTTTCAATAATTCAGTGGATGGTTTGATGTATATAAAAATTGCCGACCTTCCCGAAAGCACTGTAAAACCAGTTATGGAAGAATTCCAGGCAGAACTGGAAAGACGCCATATGGAAGGGAATCTGCCTAGTTAAGCGATTCTGCCTTTAAAAATATTCTGCAGTATTCCCGCATCAATCTTTTCCCACCTTTGGACTGCGTCGTTCATAAATTAAATTATCATGCCAAACCCCATTAAGCTTTCCGATGCGTTCCCTGCATCCAACCAAACGGAACCCCAATTTTTCGTGCAGGCGGATGCTACCCTTGTTCTGTGGAAAAATTCCGGATTGAAGTGTCCACATTCCTTCTGATTCACTGGCAGTAATCAATACCTCCATTAAAGCTTGCCCTACACCTTTGCTGCGGGCGTTTTCGGAGGTGTAAACGCTCACTTCCGACACACCGCCATACACACATCTGCCAGAAACCGGGGACAAGGCTGACCACCCTAACAGGGAGTCTCCTTTTACGGCAACAAAACGACAAGAAGGAAGATGGGCGCTGTTCCACGAATCGTAGTCAGGGACCTCCGTTTCAAAAGTAGCAAAACCTGTGGCTATACCTTCAGCATATATCCTGCTCACTTCGGGCCAATCAGTACGAGTCATTTTTCGGATGGTGAATGCTGCCACGAAAGGAAATAATTATTACAAAAAGCCAGAACATTAGTCTGGTTGTAATTTTTTAGAACCAGGGTTTTTTGCCTGCCTGATAGGTGTTGTAAAATTCTTCATCCGATTTGGTCAGATAGATGATCCCTTCAATCAACCCAATAAGCATGGTGATCCATACAATGAAGACACCAACCCCTACGCAAGTCAGCACATATCCAATAAGTGTTATGGCCAATAGGATTATACCTTCCTTTTGGTAGCCTAGAACAAATTTGTGTATACCCAGGGAACCCAGAACAATGGCAAGAATTCCAGCAAGGATCTTTTTGTTGTCGCCTCCAGCATCTTGGAGACCTTCTTTAAATTCTTCTGCTGTTTTCTTTGCTTCCTCTTTAAAATCTCCGGCCTTCTCCTTGGCCTCTTCTGCAGCCTCCTTGGCGGTTTCCTTGGCTTCTTCGAAAACTTTCTTGGCCTTATCTCCTAAATCCTCTTTATCGTCAGACATGGTCTATGGTGTTGGTTAATGATTTTTAAAAGTAGCAAAATATTCGTTTCAGGAAAATATCAGGATCGAAATAAAATTAGAAGTATAATCAAAGGTTCTTTCTAGAGGAAAGCCTTGTCTACAGGTTCCCAAAGTTCAATCTTATTGCCTTCAGGATCCATTATCCAGCCAAACTTCCCGTAGTCATACTCTTCTATCTCACCTATAACGGTTACTCCTTCTTCTTTTAAAGTGTCCAATAATTCAACCAGGTTTTCCACACGGAAATTCATCATAAACGGTTTTTCACTTGGCTGGAAATAGGCAGTATCCTCTTTAAAAGGACTCCACTGTGTAGAACAGGATTTTCCGGAATCGTCCTTCCACCAGAAGGTACAGCCATACTGATCTGTATTCAGTCCGAGGCGATCCCGATACCATTCTTTAATCATATCAGGGTTTTGGGTTTTAAAAAAAATTCCCCCCAGGCCAATTACTCTTTTTTTCATACTGTTAGCGCTTTACCGTGTTTTCATATTTGCTAATCCAGTCGGCCACACTCATTTTACCAAGGAGTTGCCCCAGCAGTTCGTAGGGAATATCATTTGGGTTTTTAAAACGGATACAACTTTTACCCATATCCAATTTGCGTTTACTGTGTTTAGGGAATTCATCAGTAAACCATTTTAATAGTTTCGGGTCAGAATAGATGCCCATATGGTAAAATCCAATATGGTTCTTTTGCGAGGCTATGCTTAGAAAAGGAAGTGGCAATTCTGTTGCGCAGTGGTAGCCATCAGGATAAATGCTGTGTGGAACCACATAGCCAATCATCCCGTAATTCATGGTTTCTTCAAATCCTTCGGGGAGGTTGCTGAGTATAACCCGCCTTAATTCTTCCATTACGTCCCTGCGCTCGGAAGGTAATTCAGCCAGATAGGCTTCCGGTGTTTTCGCTTTAGAGATCATGACGCATTATTTTTTTTGAAGGATCAATGCCGAGATGATGGAGATAATCAGTCCTAACACGGTAACGGTTAAAAACATTAAGAGTGCCGCGAGGCTACTGGTAAATTCAGGAATTTCCCCTTCATGGCCCTGGGCGAGCATGGCCGCTTCGTAATCCTTAAAGAAATCAGGATTTATTACTGTGGTGTAGATATAATCGGCAACGGCAAAACCAACTGCTGTGATTACCGAGATTAAAAGGCCTATAATCAGGGCTTTTCCAAAACTTACTTTACCCTCGTTTTCCCTATCCCGGAAATGTTTAATTCCAAAAAAGACAAACATCAGGGAAACGATCATTGAGGTATACCCCAATACTTCCTGAGTGCTGTAAGACAGTTCTCGCCCAAAATACAGGGCACTTAAGAAAATGACCATGGCCAGGATAAGGCCATAGATACCAAATTTGATTACAGTTGTTTTCATAATGCGATACGTTTTGATTTCTCCCAAATGTATCCTGTCTTCCCTAAGGAGGATTCATACTAAAGTACCAAAAAGCTCCGACTAAAGTACTAATCAGCGCTTTAGAGGATGTTTAACTGCCTGGCAATCCTGACTGCCTGGGTGCGTCTTTGGGCATCGAGTTTGACCAAAAGATTGGAGACATGTGTTTTTACAGTGCTCTCGGAGACGAAAAGACTATTTGCGATTTCCTTGTTGGAAAGCCCCTTGGATATTTCTACTAATACCTCGTATTCCCTTTTGCTTAATCCGAGTTCGGCAATTTTATTTTTATCAACCTCAGGTTTTTTTTGTGGGTTTCGGGAAAGCGTTTTTTTGTTGAGATAGATACCAATGATGAAAAAAACCAGTGCCACAGCGGCAATCACCAGTTCTATCTTCATATTGCCGTCAACTATCGCATAGGTACTAATTTTGAACAGCAACATGATGGCCAGAGCCAGGAGACCAAATATCCAAATTGTTTTTCTCACCTAATAAAGTTAAGAAAATCGTTGGCTGATCTTATCCAGTATTGTTTGGGCGAGTTTTACCTTACTTTCCTTACTCCACCCTGCCACATGGGGGGTGAGCAATACATTATCGGCATTAATCAGGTATTGGAAAGCCTTGGGTAAAGTTCCTTTTGTGAAGAGGTTTTCAAAGGAGGCTTTTTCGTACTCCAGTACATCTAAACCTGCCCCCAGGATTTTACCGAATTTCAAGGCTGCAACAAGGTCATCCGTGTTTACACATTTACCCCTGGCCGTATTAAGTAACCAGAATGGTTTGTGAAACGCTTCAATGAATGAGGTGTTGATCATATTTTTAGTGAGCGGAGTTTGCGGTACATGCAAACTCAACACATCGGTACGTTGTTGAAGTTCCATAATCCCAACCTGACGAGCATTGGCATCGCCTACACCCCCTAGTATGTCGTAACATATCACCTCCACATCAAAACCGGTTAATTTTTGAGCAAAGGCTTTACCCGTGTTACCGTAGCCAATTATACCCACTGTTTTACCTTCCAGCTCTACCCCGCGGTTTCCTTCTCTTTCCCAGATCCCCTGTTGTATTTCGCGATGGGCTTTGTTGAAGTTATTGAACAATGATAATAACATGCCCAGGCAATGTTCTCCAACAGCATTCCTGTTGCCTTCAGGTGCAGCAGCAAGGAAAATATTCCGTTCTATTGCGTAGGCCATATCGATATTTTCAAGACCTGCACCGACCCGTCCGATAAATTTTAAATTAACTGCTTTTTCCAGTAACGATTTGTCCAGACTAATCCTGCTGCGGATAATTATACCCTGGTATTCGGCAATGATCTCTTCTATTTCATTCTTAGTTGAAGTGTAGTCGGCTTCATTGTCAAAACCGAGCTTTTCAAGCCCTTCCCAAAGTAAGGGGTGATTTGTGTCCAGATGCAGTACTTTCATTTAAATTTTGGGATAATAGGTTTTGGTTTTTGTATCTATGACGGAGCCGGTGTGTTTGGTGGATTTTTTCTCAAAAAGCAGCAAATGAACCTCCTCACCAGTAGCTGTGGACGGGCAGTGTTCCACACCTTTTGGAACTACGATTAGTTCCCCTTCTTTAACCTCTTCAGTTCGATCCCTGAATCGCATTTGAAGGGTTCCCTTAACAACGTAGAACAATTCATCTTCCTCCTCATGTTTGTGCCATACAAATTCGCCTTCTACCTTGGCCAGTAATACCTGCATATCTTCAATTTCTGCGATCTGGTGTGGATGCCACCGGGTATTGAAAGTTTCAAATTTTGACTTGAGGTTTATCGGGATCATAGTTCTTCTTTTTGTGTATCCGGTTGTCCTTCCACTTCAAATCGGAAGAGATCATTTCTACTGTAGTGACCAACAGGATCAAAATCCAGTCTGCTTTGGGCTACTTCATCCAGATCGAGGGAACATATCAGGGCATCTGCCTTGTTCCATAGAGGCCCTTCAATTATTTTTCCCAAGGGAGAAACAACAACGCTACCTCCGGGACATATTTCTTCCGTTTCTTCAGGCAACAAGGCCCTGAAAGATTCGGGATACATGGACCTGGTGAAATACTGATTACAGCCAATCACAAAACAGCGGCCCTCCAATGCAATATGTTGCAGGCTTGCTATCCATTCCGGACGAGCATCCGCCGTTGGAGCCAGGTATATCTGAACTCCTTTTTGATACATAGACAGCCTGGCAAGGGGCATATAATTTTCCCAACATATCAGTCCGCCTAATAGACCCACCCGGGTATCAAAAGTCACTAGTGAAGAAGCATCACCTTCAGCCCAAACAATTCTTTCTGTTCCAGTGGGTTTGATTTTCCTGTGTACCCCTAGCAATCCGGCCGATGGAGATATATAAAGCATGGAACAGTACAAACTACCGTGTTTTTTTTCTTTTTCGGTTACTCCCAGAACAAGGTAAATGCCGTTTTCTCGCGCCACATCCTCCAGGAATTGAAGATCCTGTCCTTCAAGGGAAATGCTCTGTTTGTGATATTGGGCATAAAGGCTCCGGCCGGCTTTGGTCCGATTGCCGATAGTAGCTCCAAAGGTGAACCCTCTGGGATAACCCGGAATAAATGATTCTGGAAATACGAGGAGCTGGCAGCCTTTGGCAGCATAGGTTTTGCACAAAGAGGATACCTTCTGTAAGCTAGCATCTTTATTGAAAAATACCGGACTTTCCTGTATTACGGCGACTTTAACCTTCATTTTTATAGGGGAACAATCTTACTCGCTTTTGTCCAAGTTAGCCATTTTTGAAATAAGGCAAGACTTCAAATACCCAGGACCAGTTTCGCTATCCAGAAATATATGAGGATCCCGAAAATGTCATTGCTCGTGGTGATAAAAGGACCCGTAGCAATGGCGGGGTCAATACCTCTTTTATGGAGAAATAAGGGGATAAAAGTGCCTATAATTCCGGCTACAATAATTACCGCTATGAGGGAAATGGATATAGCAAGCGCTGTCGGAAAATTACCTTTCCAAAACCAGGTGAACAACAAAAGTACCAGGGCGAGAACCAATCCATTCAAGGTGGCTAGAAGAATTTCTTTTATAAGCCTGTTCGAGACGCTGCCTTTTAGATCGTCGTTGGCCAGCCCCTGCACGATTATCGCACTGGATTGCACCCCCACATTACCAGCCATAGCAGCAATAAGTGGAGTAAAAAAGAACAGGATAGCATGTTTACTGATCATGGCTTCAAATCCTCCCATGATTGCAGCTGCGCCCACACCTCCGATGAGACCGAGAAAGAGCCAGGGCAATCTCGCACGAGTGAGTTCCCAAATACTGTCATCTGCTTCCACCACCTGTGAGATACCTGCAGCAAGCTGGTAATCCTTTTCTGCTTCCTCGCGGATAACATCAACGATGTCATCAATGGTGATGCGGCCAACGAGTCGCCCCAATTCATCCACAACAGGGATGGCCTCCAGGTCGTATTTAGACATAATCCTGGCCACCTCTTCCGGGTTTTCATTGACATTCACGGAATCCACTTTGGGGATGTAGACATCTTTAATGGGCGCCGTTGTTGAAGTAGTTAGTAAATCTTTGAGGGAGAGCCGACCCTTCAGGACATCCTGATCATCTACCACATATATGGAATGTACCCGTGTTACATTTTCGGCCTGGGCACGCATTTCTTTCACACAGGTGAGGACGTTCCAGTTTTCATTAACCTTGACTAATTCCTTTGCCATAAGCCCCCCGGCTGAATTCTCGTCGTACCGCAAGAGATCTACGATAGCCTGGGCATGTTCCCGGTCCTCGATTTCAGAAATCACCTCCTTAACAATTTCATCCGGAAGTTCTGCCACAATATCGGCGGCGTCATCCGTATCCAACTCCCCTAATTCCCCGGCGATCTCCTTGGAAGAAAGGTTATTGAGTATGGCCTCCCTTACATCGTCATCCAGTTCCGTAAGAATGTCAGATGTTTTATCACTCTCGAGTAGCTTAATGAGGTAGGTAGCCTGATCTACTTCGAGTTCATTGGCAATTTCAGCGACATCCGCATAGTGAACGTCATCCAGGATGGAGAGTAGCCTGGCGTCCTGTTGCTGTTCTACCAGCTGTTCAATTTCAGCCAGCAGTTCATCTGTAAGCTTAAACGGTGTCATGTTCTATCTTCTGAGTAAGCGCAATGAAATCGGAAACGCTCAATTGCTCCGGGCGCTGGTCAAATATAGTATCTTCTTTGAGATTATCGGATAAGTCAAAGGGTTTTAAGCTATTGCGAAGTGTTTTACGTCTGTGGTTGAAAGCCGCTTTAACTACCCTGAAAAACAGGGATTCATCACAGGGCAAATGGTAAGGATCTTTCCTGACAAGGTGAATTACTCCGGATTGTACCTTTGGTGGAGGATCAAATACTTCCGGATGAACAGTAAAAAGGTAGTTCGCCTCATAGAATGCCTGTGTCAATACCGAAAGGATACCATAAGCCTTACTCCCTTTTTTTTCGCAAATTCTTTTGGCCACCTCCTTTTGGAACATACCAGAGAATTCAGGAATTCTGTCCCGGTATTCCAGCATCCTGAAAACAATTTGTGTAGAAATATTGTAGGGAAAATTCCCGGTGATGGCAAAAGGTTCCCCATTGAAAAGGGGAGTGAGATTTTCTTTGAGAAAATCGGATTCCAGTATTCGTAATTTTTTAAGGTGTGGTAGAATTTCCGGATTGAGGATAGGAAATTGATCCC
This sequence comes from Flavobacteriaceae bacterium D16, assembly GCA_021295155.1. Taxonomy (GTDB): domain Bacteria; phylum Bacteroidota; class Bacteroidia; order Flavobacteriales; family Flavobacteriaceae; genus Lentiprolixibacter. Next base: position 967,522 of record JAJTJC010000036.1, read on the forward strand.
TGAGATAGGATACAGATTCTGAATCGATTTCCATCACAGTGAGGGCAATGTCTTTCTCCAGCAAGAATCGGGTTAGAACTCCGGTTCCTGGGCCTATTTCCAAGACATTGGAACAGGTGCTCAGTGAAAGTGTGTCGGCGATTTTCCCGGCAATATTTTCATCTTTGAGGAAATGTTGTCCCAGGTATTTTTTGGCTCGTACGTCAGTTGCTCCTCTCTGTTCCTTTGGGGATCTTCCTTTTTTTCTGTAAGATTTATGCTTTTTACCTTTCACCGATGTGATTTTCAATCAGATTTTTCCTGATAAACCCAGGCTTCCGTTCCAGAAGCGAGTAATACCCGTTTACGCGTGTATGCCTCACCTTCGTACTGGTCTGCACGTTTGAGGTCTTTTGTGCTAACTACAAACACTTCTCCGTTTACCTGGTCTTCATCCTGACCGGTGGCTTCAACTGAAGGATAAAGTCCTGAAACCTTATTTCTGTGAATACGATAGCCAGAAAGCAGGTCCTTTCTGCCGTCCAATTCCCGGGTAAAGACCAACTTCCTTACATCTCGTTCCAACAACGTACCATAAACAAACAGATATTCCGTTGCTCTCTCAACAGTATTTTGCTGTATGTTGAGTACTTCCAGCTCTGTACGGAAGGCTACAAATTGACCCCCAAAACGTTGCTGGGTGTCTTGCCTCAGGCGCTGCGCATCTTCATTGTAATATTGCTGAAGCATTTCCCGGTTAATTGCGGTATACTGAACGGAATAGGTAATACCGCCCATTTCCTCATCCACCAATACCCGACTCATTTTTGCCTCGATAAATTTGCCGGTAGACAGCATGTCCGGGATATGTATGGTTTGCATCCAATCTAACCACGCCTGTTGCACTTTTTCGTCAATATTTATGGTTACATTATATATAATCATGGTTCCTGGTTTGGAAGTTTCAGGTCGATAATTGCGGCTAATTTGTTCAAAGGAGGTTGCTATGGATTGCCTGAGATCAATTTACGACATCTCCCCTCAAGATCCTGAAATTTTTTCTGGCCAAGGGAAAATAATAGCTATCCTGATAATTATAAATTATTTGTTCGTAGTGGTATTTGGCCTTCTCCGGTTGATCCAGGTATTTTCTGTACAGTTCAGCAATTGCAAAATGGGCGTCGTCGGCAAGTATATCCTGACCGTAGAACTCTACGATCTTAAGGTAATTGAGCCTGGCAGCATCAAAATCCTTCCTTGCTTCCAGTAACCGCCCCTGTTTTAGTAGTGCCTCATCTTCAATTTTTTCACCCTTATGATTTTTGAGTATTTCATCCAGGGTTTCAATGGCCTCCTTGTCTTTGTTCTGGTAGGCCAGAAAATCGGCTCGGGCGTATTTTTTAAGGGCAGTTTGGGTGGAATCTTCCAGGGTATTGTCAGCAATCAGCAGGCTTAATTGCATGGCGTCATTGGCAATTAGCTGGGTGGTAGATCCGCGGAGGACTTTCAGTTGAGTAAGGGCCCAGTCAAAGTCGCCTTTGTAAAAACTTGTCTGGGCCACCCGGAAGCGTGCTTCCTGCCCCAGGGGATCGTTTTTTAGCCTTTTCTGGATCTGGGAGAAATTGATGAGGGCCTCATTGAATTTTTGCCCAAAGACCAGGATGTCACCCAGGGCAATTTTAACATAGGCCTCAGAATATTTGGTAAGCGGCAATTCCAGTGATTTTTTCAGAATAGCTTCACCTTCTCCTGGAAGGCTTTTTCTGAAAGTTAGAAAATTGGCATATGCGATTTGAAGTTGTAGGGTCTCCGGCCGATACCCGTATTCGTCGATAAGATTTTCGAATTTCCCATTTACACGATCCAATATTTTATCTGACGTCTCCAGCAATTCAATATCAATCAGGTTGAGTTGTGCATTCAGGCGTGTAACGGGATTGATGCTGTTTTTTTCTATGAATTCAAATATGGGAACAGCCTGATTCACTGCACCATCTTCAAGGGCTATTTCTCCCAGACCTTCCATACGTTGCAGATCGTTTTCCGCAGCTCGTCTGAAAATTGCTTTTTCCTGAATGAAGGCAAGGTTGAATTGTCGTTGCTGAACAAACAGCCAGCTGAGTAACTCGTTCCACAGAAGATCCGGATTAGCCTGGGCTTTTTGGAGCAATAGTCTCTTAAGCGTAAGATTGTTGGGATCTTCCGGGTTTTGGGAGATGAAGTTGTCAATATTACGAAGGATACTTGTCTTGGGAGATTTACCCCTTACTAGTAATTCCAGAAATGCTTCGTACATCTTTTCAATATTTCCCTTTTCGCCGTAGATCCTTGCTATGTAATAGTTGTAGTCTAATTGAGGATTAAGGGTCATCGCCTTCGAGTAGGCCCGCAATGCGTAGTCCAACAAGGCATATCGCTCAAATCTCATCCCGATCAAATACCCAAAGTTGGGATTGGAATCAATATAAGTCAGCGCTTTTTCATAAGCCTGTTCAGCCTCTTCCGGCATATTTTGGAGCAGGTAATTATATCCTAGCTCAATGTGTAATGAAGGAGAGGCGCTCTTACTATTGATACGGTCTGTCAGGAGTTTTTCTGCCTCCTGAAACCTTTCCAGTTGCTGATAGCATGATAACAGGCCCTCCACATAATCAGGCCTTCGCGGATTGGACTTTACCAGTCGTTCGTAGAAAACCACGGCTTTATCATAATCGCCATCATTGAGATATTGCTTGGCCAGGAAATCTGTCTGACCCATGGCTGGAATACTCAATAATAAAATCAGTATGAACAAAATATGCTTCATGCCGTCTTTTTTACAAAGATAGCACAGTTGCTATTTATCCACTGTTAACGAGAATACAAGGTGTACTTTATGCCTATTCCTGCTGGCGAAGTGATGCTATTTTTTTAGAAGTTTCCCGACTGTCATAGATGATGGTCAGCCCCTTGATTTTGTCATTATCATCCAGCACAAGAATATCTACTACATCAAAAATCAGTTGGGAATCATCCTTGAGGGTCCAGTGGTAGGTAAAATAAACGGCCATTTTACGCCCTTCCCGATCACAAATATTGTGATGAAGTTGTAATTGGGAACTTTTTGTGTCTGCCAGCAGTGAAGTATAGAATTTATGGGCATCTAAGCGCCCATATACTGGTGAAACTACCTGAGCATCAGCTGCAAAAAGTTCAAGTATTTCCTGAAGTTCTCCCTTTTGCAGGGCTTCAATATAGCGGGCACTCAGATCACAAAAATCCATTATCCAATGCGATCAAACCTGGTGTAGGGTACCAATATTTCCGGGATTCTGATATGGTCCTCTTCCTGGTAATTTTCAAGTATTCCGGCAAGGACCCGGGGTAGAGCCAGGGCACTGCCGTTAAGGGTGTGCGCCAATTGCGTTTTCTTGTTATTATCTCCACGGTAGCGCAATTTTAAGCGATTCGCCTGAAAGGTTTCAAAATTGGAAATTGAACTGATTTCCAGCCAACGCTGCTGTGCGGTGGAATAAACCTCAAAATCATAGGTCAATGCAGAGGTAAAACCAAGATCACCCCCGCACAGCCTCAAAATCCGGTAAGGTAACTGCAATTCGCGTAACAGCATTTTAACATGCTCTACCATCTTATCCAGGGCTGCATACGAGTTGTCCGGGTGTTCTACTCGAACTATTTCCACCTTGTCAAACTGATGCAATCGGTTCAACCCCCTGACGTGGGCCCCATAACTTCCGGCTTCCCTCCTGAAACAGGGGGTGTATCCCGTATAGGCAATAGGGAGTTCTTTTTGCTCGAGGATTACATCCCGAAACATATTGGTTACAGGTACTTCCGCTGTGGGAATTAAATAGAGGTCGTCACCACCCACATGGTACATCATCCCTTCTTTGTCTGGTAATTGTCCTGTGCCATATCCTGAAGCCTCGTTAACCAGGTGAGGTACTTGCATCTCGGTGTATCCGGCGTCGGTGTTCTTGTCCAGAAAGTACTGAATTAAGGCGCGTTGTAATTTCGCCCCTTTTCCTTTGTATACCGGAAATCCTGCCCCCGTAATCTTAACCCCCAGCTCAAAATCGATGATATCATACTGCTGTGCCAGTTCCCAGTGTGGCTTGGCATGGGCTCCCAATTCTGGAATATTTCCTTCCCGGAAAACTTCTTCATTATCTTCCTCATTGCTCCCGGCAGGCACAAGTTCATGGGGTATGTTGGGAATCTGGTACAAGGCTTCCTCTAATTCACTTGCCGTGCTGTTTAGGCTCTCACCCAGTGTTTTGGCCACCTCCTTCAGGGATGAAGTTTTTGCTTTCAGTGCATTGGCCTCTTCAACCTGCTTGTTTTTAAATAAAATACCAATCTCTTTGGAAAGCTTGTTAGACTCTGCCAGGGTGTTGTCTAGTTGTGTTTGTAAGGAACGCCTATTTTCATCAAGAGCAAGCACCTGATCGATCAGAGGGCGAGCTTCGATGTTTCTTTTTTCGAGGGCTTTGCAAATGTCTTCTGCCTTTTCCCGGAGGATATTCAGTTGGAGCATTAGGTATGGTTTAGAGCACAAATTTAGGGCTAAAAGCCCAATGAATCAAAGGTACTTTGGATAGGGATTATGCTTTATGAAAAGGTTTATTGGTTTACCTCTCCTCCTTTGGCAGACCAGGGTGAAGGCATGATCCATTGATGATGCTGCAAAGGGAGCCATTGCTCCTGAGCGAGATCTACATTGAGATCGATCAGAGGAGCAAAGTCGTGCTTATTTACCCGTACCCTGGAGTCTGCATAGACTGCAATTTCCTTCCCTTCTTTTGCATAGGTTTCCTTTAGGTATTGAGCAAACTGCCAGATAAAATCAGGGTATGCAGCAACCTTTTGCCGCTGTTTTGGAGTTAAATATTCACGTTGATCTACTAGTTGTCTTTCCCCCGTCTCTTTATTTACTACAGTAAATGTTACTTGACCCATGCGGGTCCTGAGCATCATTCGCCAACTCAACCGATGTCCTTCCTCAGTCCATAGCACATCTCCTGGTATCCAATGGTGCCGCAGCGGTAGAAGTAGCTGAATAAGAAAATATAACGCACTTATTAACAACAGGGGCTTGCGGTATAGCGGTTTTCCTATTTCGTTCCCTGAGTATGCGTTTTTTTTGCGAAGGAATATCCGACGAATTGTTTCCGGGGGATAAAAAAACACGATAAAGGCCAGGGACAAATAGGGAAATATCCCGATCTGAAATACAATGGAATTAAACAGGTGGAAAAATATAGAGCACACAAAAGCAAGATTGCGGGTAGGCTTCCATAGCAGAGCCGGTACCACGAGCAGGTCAAATAGAATGCCTGAGACTCCTATGATCTGATGAACGGGTTCTAACTGCAACCATTCTCCAATAATTGGATAATGGCTTCTGCCCTTCATCAATACTTCGATGATGCTAAAATCGAACCAGTCCTGGTACCATTTGGCTATGGATGCATAGGTGTATACAATAAATAATTGCAAAATAACAAGCCATTTGACATAGCTGTACATCCATTCCCTGCGAATTCCGGGATTTATCCTTGCATCAAGAGAGGCACTATTCTGAGCAGGAAGAAAGCTCATGATTCCAGAAATCAGGATTAACAGGTAGTAATGATTGTTGTAGGATGTTTTTTGCATCAGGTATGCTCCTGTCCACATCAGGGTAAAGGAGATCATGCTAAGGCGGTAGCGGTAGCCAAGAGCAATTAAAACGCCCAGGGAGCCCATGATAAAGAAGTATACATACATGCCTGGTCCAAGCAGGTTGCGCAGCCATTCAAAACCTATAAAGGTAAAAGTAAAATCAGGTGTTACCAGATTGGTCTTTACCCAACCGGTGATGATCGCTCCATAGCACTCCAGGCTGATGAGTATTCCGAAAAAAATACGGAAAAGTACCAGCGCACTGTTGTCGATTTTGGAGAATAGAAAGCGGTTAAACATAGATCAGGATATTAGTGCGAGTGCATTTTTCCTGTCCTTCTTAAGTTGCTGCCGTAAGGCTTCAACCGAGTCAAATCTTTGTTCGTCTCTTAACCTATGGAGAATTTCAACCTGTATTTTCTTGTGATAGAGGTCGGCCTTAAAATCCAGGAAGTGGATTTCAATACTCCGTTTTGAGCCATCAACCGTGGGGTTTACGCCAATATTCATCATGCCATGTACAAGCCTTCCGTTTAAATGACTTTGAATTACATAAACCCCATTCTTGGGAATAAGTTTATGGCTTTCCGGAATATGCAGGTTGGCTGTTGGGAAATCCATCGTTCTGCCCAGTCCCTTACCTTTTTCAACCGTACCCGTTAACATATAGGGATAGCCCAGATAGCTATTTGCCATTTGGATATTCCCTTCTTCAAGGGCCTTTCGAATCTTGGTAGAACTTACCGAGACTTCATCTATCTCCTGAGCCGGAATTTCCTCAACTTCAAAATCCAAAGTATTGCCAAAAGCTATAAGATCCTGGATGTTGGCATTTCGGTTGCGACCAAATCTGTGATCATATCCAATGATGATCTTTTTGGTTTTTAGTTGATTTACTAGGATATCCCGAACAAAATCTGTAGCCGTGAGACGTGAAAATTCCTTGGTAAATGGGTGAATAATCAGACAATCCAGCCCTATCTTTTCCATAATCGAGGCCCTTTCTTCAATGGTATTCAGTAATTTGATGTCTGTATCCTTCTGTAATACCATTCTAGGATGGGGATAGAAAGTGAGGACTGTCGCGCGCATTCCGGCTGTTTTGGCACTATTTATGAGACGTTCTAGTATTTTACGGTGTCCTATATGCACTCCATCGAATGTTCCAATGGTAATCGCGGTATTTTGCCGTTGGTCGTATTTGGAAATGCTTTGGACTGTAATCACAGAATGAAATTAATAAAAAGGCTTATTTTTAGCGCAATAAACTCCCCTTGATGATAGCAAAATTACGTCTTGTTTTATCAATTCCTATTTTCTTTTTTTCCTTTTGCCTATGGTCACAGTCGGAGTATTGGGTGGCAGCATCTCCAGGAGAGACCCTGCCTGACCATTTTCAGACAGAGATAAATGGAAAGGAACCAACACTATTCAACCTCAACGAGGTAGTGTTAGCACAAAAGCTCAAGGGTGTAAAACCACAATTGCTTTCCCGGGAAACCATATCTTTTCCAGACGCCGACGGAAAACTTATTGAATTCCGGGTAAAGGAAACTCCAGTTTTTGCTCCGGAACTATCTGCCAAATATCCAAATATAAGGTCATTTACAGGATATAGTACAGGATCCAACGCTTTAAAAATACGGTTTAGTTATTCCCATAAGGGTTTGCAAAGTATGATGATCTCATCGGAAAAAGGCCAGCCTACCTTTATTGAGAAAGTAAACAAGGAAAAGGGCATCTATGCTATCTATAATCGTGATGGTCTCTCATCCAGTGAGGAAGATTTTATATGCAATACCCAAACTTCCAGGATGCCTGAGATTTCACAATCATTTCCTTTGTTTGACGACCGGATATTGCGCAGGTACAGAATTGCCGTTTCCACCACTGGCGAGTATACGGCATATCATGGCGGCGCCGTTGTAGATGCCCTGGCTGCTATAAATGCCACACTTACCAGGGTCAATGAAGTTTTTGAAGCGGATATGGCCATTACCCTGCAATTGGTTGCCAATAATGACCAGCTAATATTTACAGATGCGGAAACCGATCCTTATGGTGGAAACCTGAATACCGAAACACAAAATACCATAAACAATGCAATCGGAGCCTTGAATTATGATGTAGGCCACCTGTTCCATGAAGAGAATATCGGGGGTAATGCAGGTTTTATAGGAGCTGTTTGCCAGGACACTAAAAAAGCAAGTGCCTTTTCAGCAGCGATAGTTCCGGAAGGAGATCGATTTGATATTGATTTAGTAGCCCACGAATTGGGTCATCAATTTGGGGCCAATCATACCTTTTCCCATGATCCGGAGGGTACTCTTGTACAAATGGAACCTGGAAGCGGGACTACAATCATGAGTTATGCAGGGATTACAGGTGAAAATGATGTAGCCGGTTTCAGTGACCCCTACTTTCATTATATCAGCATATTACAGGTGGCCAATTATGTGGAAAACAACTTCTGTGTTGAAGAATTGCCCCTCACCAATAACCCGCCAATAATTCAGCCCTTAACGGATTACAACATTCCCAAAGGAACGGCTTTTGTTCTCAGCGGTGATGCTACTGATCCGGATACGGCAGATGAACTCACTTATACCTGGGAGCAGGTAGATAATGGGATTGTAACCTCAAATTCTTTTGGTCCGGAAAATGTAAGCGGAGCCAATTTTCGTTCCCTCCCACCAACTTTGAGTCCGCAACGTTATTTTCCAAAACTTTCCAGAGTAGCCAGTGGCGACCTGACCCAAATAAACCCAACCGAGAATTCTGCCTGGGAAACAGTGTCTGATGTTGAACGCGAAATGAACTTCGCCCTTACGGTACGGGACAATGCTCCAGGAGGGGGACAGGTTAGGTCGGAGCTGATGATGGTTTCTGTGGTTAATAATGCAGGGCCTTTCGTAGTCACCTCGCAGGCCAATACTGTTTCTTATGCCGGGGGTTCTGTTCAAACAGTGAACTGGGATGTTTCCGGAACCGACGAACGACCAATATTTGCGCAAGAAGTTGATATTTACCTTTCACTTGATAGTGGCGAAAGTTTTCCGATAATTCTGGCAGAACAGGTACCCAATGATGGGGAACAAGAGGTTTTATTGCCTGGGACGGCCACCAGTGGCGGACGGATCATGGTAAAGGCCGCGAACAATATCTTTTTTGCCATTAACGACGCGGATTTTTCTATAACGGAATCCGAAGTTGTTATGGATTTTGAATCACTGGACTATGAAGTCTGCCAACCTGCTGATCTGATCATCCCTTTTCAACTTGAGACCTACCAGGGTTTCAGTGAAACGGTGACATTTTCAGTGCCAGATGCTCCGGCAGGGCTTGGAGTAAGCTTTAACCCTGTTTCTGCGGGTGCCAACTCTGCCGTAAACCTTACTTTTTCCAATACGGGGGCTATTGCCGAAGGATCTTACCCTGTTACTGTCACCGCCAGTAGTGCAAGCCAGACCACCACGGTTCCCTTGCAGCTAAATATATATGATAATTCTTTTGTTGAAGTCCCTTTGCTTAGTCCGTCCAATGCAGCAGCAGATATAAGCTTACGTACCCTCTTACAATGGGAAGATAATAGCAACTATAACGCCTATGAGGTAGAAATAGCAACAGATGCCGGCTTTACTAATGTTGTGGATTCTGGCAATGTAATTCAGAATCAATTCAGGCCACAGGGATTGCAGGAAAATACCACCTACTTCTGGAGGGTAAAACCACAAAACTCTTGTGGTGAGGGAACTTTTTCAACAGCATTCAGTTTTACTACCATTCAATTGGAATGTAAAATACGAGGCGCCTCAGGATTGCCGAAGTCGATTTCTTCTTCAGGAACCCCAACGGTTACCTCGGAGATTACCTTTATAAATGATCTGCCCATTGGGGATATTGATGTGCGATTGGATATAGATCATACCTATTTGTCTGATTTGGTTATCCGTTTGATATCACCCTCCGGAACTGCGGTAACCCTTCTATCGAATTCCTGTGGCAGTAATCAGAACATCAATGCTGTTTTTGATGATGATGCTCCTGCATTTACTTGTGGAGGTAATCCCGGGATATCCGGAACGGTAAAACCACTTGGCACCCTCTCTTCGTTTAATGGAGAGTCAACATTGGGCACCTGGACCCTTGAGGTTAGTGATACCGTTACTTCAGACGGAGGTTTGATCAATGGTTTTTCTTTAACAATATGTGCAGAAGGTCAATACCGACGCGATGACGATAACGACGGGGTCTTTGATGATACAGACGACCTTTGCCTTGGCACCCCGGAAGGCACAGAAGTGAATACGGATGGCTGCCCGGTTTATCGGTTTGACCAGGATAACTTCACCCTTGCCATCACCAGTGAATCCTGCATAGGGAATAATGATGGTGTAATTGAGATAGTTCCTTCTCAGTCTCTGGATTACAATATTAGTGTCAGCGGTCCGGGCACTGACGTCAATGACAGTTTTACCAACGGGTATTCCCTCTCTGATCTGGGTGCCGGTATATATCAGATGTGTATCAGTGGTACCGATGGCACCATCATTTATGAAACCCTTTGTTTTGAGGCCGTAATATCAGAACCGGAACCTTTAAATGTAAATGCTATTGTTTCACCAGATGGTATAGACCTCGCCCTGAACCTGAGCGGTGCAGATTTCTTTAATATTGAACTCAACGGGATATTAACCCGTACTTCAGAGTCTGTTGTAATGCTTAAACTGGATGCAGGTCCTAATACCTTAAGAGTTAGCGGAGACTTACCTTGCCAGGGTCAATTTGAGGAAACCTATTTCCAGGGCGATCGGACCTTACTGTTTCCCAACCCTGTTGAAAACGAGTTTTCAATTTTTATTGTTGAACCACAAAGGGATCTTGAAGTAATTGTATTTGACCTTCAGGGGAGATTATTCAAGCGATTCCAATATACCGATTCCTTAAATCAGTTCGAAGTAGATGCCAGTGATTGGCCGTCTGGTTTGTATTTTATTTACCTAAAGGGTAGATCGTTCACTGAAACCCATAAATTGATCAAGCGATGAGAAGAATAGCTATGTTTATGGCCGTGGCACTCCTGGTGAGTTGCAGTAAAGATTCTCCTCCCAAGCCGCCGGAAGCTGCACTTTTGGTTTTTCCCGATCGCAATTCCGAATGCACTACAGGAGTGGATCTGAATGAAGAAACGAGTCAGGTGGAATTTAGGTGGCAGCAAGCAAAGTTTACAGACAGCTATGAATTAAACGTTACAAATCTTAATACGGGGGTATCCCAAACGGTTACCACTACTGCACTTTCGGCACGCCGTCCACTAGAGAAAGGAGCACTTTTTCGCTGGAATATCCGAACGCTAAATAATAAAACCGAAGATATTGCTACCAGTGAAACCTGGTTATTCTATAATGCCGGGTCAGAAACCAGTTATGCTCCATTTCCAGCCGAAGTTGTAGCTCCTCTCTCCGGAGCTTCGGTTGTAAGAGACATCAATAATGAAATTACAATTCAGTGGGTTGGCGTCGATATTGATAATGATATTCAGGGTTATGAGATATACCTGGACAACAGTAATCCCCCGACAACACTTATAGCAAGTCCGTCTGTAAGCCTAAGTAGTGTAGATATAGGGGTGGAACGAGATACCGTTTATTATTGGAAAATAATCACCAGGGATAGGGAAAACAATACCTCCGATTCCGGGGTGTATAGTTTTCGTGTGCTCTAGGCTAGGTCCCGTTGAATATATTCATGGTAATCTTTGGTCCCGCCAGAATGAAGGAGGGGATCAATTCCATGATACGTTCCAGGCGTTCCGGTAGCGCTTCTTCTTCATCAGGCCCCCATTTACCCAGAACATAATCTACTTGCCTTCCTTTGCTAAAATCGGCACCCACACCAAATCTGAGCCTGTGGTATTGGGTGGTTTGAAGTATTTGCTGAATATCCTTTAGCCCATTATGGCCGCCATCGCTGCCTTTGGCTTTGAGTCTAAGTGTACCGAAAGGGAGGTTTATATCGTCAGCAATGATGAGCACGTTTTCCAGGGGAATTTTTTCCTTATCCATCCAGTATTTTACCGCCTTCCCGCTACGGTTCATATAGGTGGATGGTTTGAGGCAAAGAACCTGCCTTCCTTTGACACGAAAAGTGCCAATATCACCAAGTTTTGCCGATTCAAAAGAGAAATCCATTTTAGCAGCAAGGGTATCCAATATGCGGAACCCTACATTATGGCGGGTATTATGGTATTCAGACCCAATATTGCCCAAGCCTACTAGCATAAACTTCTTCATAACCTCTTCTGTTTCACTCAGGATACTTTTTTGATTCTTAAATAGCTTCGATAAATAGCGTATTAACATAGCCTAAAAATACAAAAGCATCCCGGAAGCCATTAGCCGCAGGGATGCTTGTATCTGAATGTTGTAAAACTATTCGTTGCTTTCTGCAGGAGCTTCTGCGCCTTCAGCGGCAGCTTCTGCACCTTCAGCAGCTTCACCTTCAAGTCCTTCTTCTTCTTCCTCATCGTCGACCACAACCGCAGCACGAGCCATTTTGACCTGAACTACAACTGAAGCATCCGGGTGAAGAACAGAGAAATCACCTTTTTTAAGCGTATCTACGGAAACATGATCTCCGATTTTCAACTTGGAGATATCCACGTCAAAGAAATCGGGCAGGTTATCCGGTAAGGCCTTAATGGTAAGTTTACGCCTTCTGAACAGAAGCCTTCCTCCGTTTCGTACCCCTGGAGAGTTACCCTGCAATCTTACAGGGATTTCCATAGTAACTTCCTTGTCTGGGAATAACTGGTAAAAGTCGATGTGCAGAATACGGTCCGTTACCGGGTGGAATTGAATGTCCTGCAATACCGCTTTAATCTTTTCACCCCCTTCAAAATCAACCACAACGGTGTGGGCTTTGGAGGTGTACACTAAGTCTTTGAATGCGAGTTCATCCGCTGAAAAGTGTAATGGTTTATCCCCCCCGTATATCACGCAAGGGACCTTTCCAGCATTACGTAGGGCTTTCGTTGCCTTCTTGCCCACGCTTTCTCTTTCTGATCCTTTGATTGTAATTGATTTCATTGTGTTTTATATAATGAATTATAGATTTACATTAGAAATTTTGATGCAATGGAGGTGTTGTTATGGACACGGTGCATTACATCGGCAAACAAATCGGCACAACTCAATACCCTGATCTTATCACTTTTGGGTTGGATAGGGATTGAATCGGTGACAATGAGTTCTAAAAGTTTGGAATTTTCTATTTTTTCATAAGCGTTGCCAGACAGCAGTGCATGGGTTGTAATAGCCCGCACACTTAAGGCTCCTCGTTCCATCATCAGGTCGGCTGCTTTAGTAAGGGTTCCGGCAGTATCCACCAGGTCGTCTACCAGGACTACGTTCTTATCCGTTACATCCCCTATAAGTTCCATATGGGAAATGACATTGGCTTTGGCCCGTTGTTTATAACATATCACTACATCACTTTGCAGTGCTCTGGAATAGGCGTAAGCCCTTTTGGAGCCACCCATATCAGGTGATGCAATCGTGAGATTATCCAGATTCAGGCTTCTCAGATAAGGGAGAAATAGGGTAGAGGCATATAAATGGTCTACCGGCTTTTCAAAAAATCCCTGGATTTGATCTGCGTGAAGGTCCATGGTAATGATACGGGTAGCACCTGCAGCCTCCAGCATTTTGGCAATAAGTTTGGCAGCAATTGGCACCCGGGGTTTATCTTTACGGTCTTGCCTGGCCCATCCGTAATAGGGAATAACAGCAGTTATATGACGCGCTGAAGCCCTTTTCGCAGCATCTATCATCAGCAGCATTTCCATCAAATTCTCCGAGCTCGGATTGGTAGAACCGATAATAAAAATGCGTGTCCCACGAATGGATTCTTCAAAGGAGGGCTGGTATTCTCCATCACTGAATCTTGAGAAATGCACATTTCCCAATTCCATCCCGTAAGATGCGGCTATTTTTTCTCCGAGTATCCTGCTTTGGGAGCAGGCAAATATTTTTGGTTCGGGAACTTGATAAGGCATGCCAGTATAATTCTTGTCTAAATTTTTGGTACCCTGTATTTTAAGGAGGTGCAAATTTAAACAATTATTTGGGTTGCTAAAGGATAAAACTGAAATTTTAATTTTTCTAATGAGCAGGATTTTATAGCTTTGCAAACCCTTTGCCTCGGTGGCGGAATTGGTAGACGCGCTGGATTCAAAATCCAGTGATAGCAATATCGTGTGGGTTCGATTCCCACCCGAGGTACGGATAAACCACCAAAGAGTGGAAGTGCAAGCGAGTTTCAAAAATGAAGCTCGCTTCTTTTTTTGGAACAAGCGCAGTAATTCCTTTGGTGGTTTTCAAAACGAGCTTGAAGGGAAGCTTTCCGAGAGGAAAGCATTCCCGTCGAGTTTTGATTTCATTTATCGGTTTAAAGGCTTCGTAATTTGAAGCGAACGTCGTATGTCTTTTTGCAGTTTTCAAAACGAGCATGAAGGGAAGGATTAGCAGTAAGTCATTCCAAACAAGGGCCATAAAGGTCTGTTCAACATATCCATTTGTACTCGATATTCTTTGATCAATACTTCAAATGAATCCACAGCGGTTTGAATTTAAAGGATGCCGATCTGGAAATGATTGTTGGAATTATTTAAAAAACCGCTATATTAATTCCAAATTATCTTAGACATATGGCAACGTGGTTTACGAACAAATGGCTCATTTTGGGAATCGATCTGTTAACGATTGCGGTTTCTTTTGTTCTGGCCTACTTCATCCGGTTTAACCTGAGCATGAATTTTGATCTGTCAGTATTGGCCCTGCAGTTGCCAATGGTCGTACTGATTGCTTTGATGGCTTTCCTGATTACGGGTTCTTACAAGGGGGTGTTTCGGCACACCGGTGTCCGGGATGTTAACACTATTTTCAAGGCAATTTGCCTATCGAGTGTTCTCATTATTCTGTTGACGATAATCAACCGGAATTTGTGGATTTATCCAGAGTTCAACCTGCCGCTTTCTATTATATTGATATATAGTCTACTTTCCTTATTGGGACTGACAGGTTCCCATTATCTTCTTAAGGTTTTGTACAATGTTATTGTCAATAAAAACCTCAAATGATTAGCTCCTAAAGAAAGAATTAGCCTGGCATTTCAGACAATATTCTAAAAAAAGAAACTACAAGAACTATAGGATCAGGCAAGAGCTAAAAAAGCAGGTCTTTAAAATAACAATAATCCGAGTCCATCCCGGGAGGTAGGCTCCCTGGAGTGAGAGGATTGGAGTAATATAACCCCACCTTTGGAATAAAAAGCCTTATCCTAAGTAGCTTTAAGAGGAAGTGTATTTATCAAGGCATTACTTAATGGAAAATCCAGTTTTAATATAGTAGGGAAATACCCATCTTACCACATTGTGGTAGGAATTGATTTTACAACATGCCAACTTTCTTTTTCTTTCTCAAGACAAAATATGGTTGCAGAACCCCAAAGTCTGCTTCGGCTTACTCCTAACTCAAATACAGCTTTTGTTTTTTCAGTGTTATACCAAATCCTGCTGAAAGAGAACAGCATATCAAAGTCATCGAAATCGTATGATTTTTTTAGTTCTAATGTGTCGGCCAGCACAATTGTATGCCTTTTTTTACTGTAAAAATCTTTAACAGTATTAATGTAATTATTGTGAAGAGTAGTGTCGATAAAGGTTTTAAACTCTTGAGGAATCTCTTTCATTCCACGTGAGTCCAAATAGCGTCCCATTCTTGGATGAACTGCAACAGTCATTTTAACTTCGCGCAATGAATCTATAATTCTTTCAGGAATTACGGTATCCTTACTGTCTAGTGGAGGTGGTGGAGGTAATGGAAGGGAAAATTTATCTACCATTAGGGTTATAATCCTTTTATCATCGGGACATAGTTCTTGAGAATCGCATTGAATAACAGTTCCTGATAAAATCAAAATGAAGCATAATGAAGTTAGCTTATTCACAAATTTTTGAGTCCGTTTATTAATAGAACCACATCTCGCTCTCTACTTAAATTCAAATTATTTTCCTTTACGATTTTGGATGCTTCCTTGGTATCTCCCAAAGCTTTTAAAATGGTTTTTTTACGAAGTTTTACCGGTTCGGCAGGGCTATCACCAGACTTCAGGTAGTATTCAGTAAGATCGGTAAACCTTGGCGGCTTCGCCGCGGTATACCCATCGCCCTGAGTTCCGTAATGGAAGGTCTTCGATTTCTTTTTTAAAAGCATCACAGGTCCTTCTGTTAGTTGGACAAAATATCCCTGGTTTAGTTCTCCTTTAACGCTCAGATACTTAAATATCCCAAATAATTCCCCATTAATGCTAGCTCGGATATAATCTCTTTTAAATAATGCGAACGATCCGCCTTTCTCCTGTATTTCAATATTATCCCGATAAGCGTCATATCGCAACATGGCATTTTTTACAATACTATCTCTAATGATCGTTTTTCCCAACTGAAACTCTTCATTGTCATAGGGAGAATCCGTCATGCCAGGCGGAAGATCTGCCCCCCGCATGATGAGCCGTCTGACTATTTGTTCATCGGTTTCAATCGAATTGAGCTGGCCACTAACGGTATAGCCTAGAAAAAACAGGAAGATCAAAAGTAAAGGTGTTTTGTTCATGAGTTGGAAATGAAGAGTGATAGATTCCAAATGAAAATACAGGATATTTGCTAGCAGACCTAAAACATTGGTCTGAAATTTAAAAATCACAGAGACCGGGGATATTGTATCTGGTTAACTGTTTACAGCTGGTTTTGGGTTAGGTAAACCCCTGACAGCAAGCATAATTTACAATTTCTTAACAGTATTATTCAACGTCTTGGCTTACTTTCGTGCCGAATGGGAACTCGTTATTTTAAAAAAGGATTACCGCTTTTGTTTTTACTGCTTTTTCTAGGAGTAAAAGCATCTGCCTTCCATCCGCTTACTCATGAGGAATCCGAGGAACCCACACCCTGCGAGTTTTGCACCCTCGTAATACAAAAGGAGCTTGAAGATTTTGACTCTCCGGAAGTACAAATTGTACCTGAGAAGGTGGTTCAGCCCGATGCCGAGGAAGAGCAGGCTTCATATTTAAGCACCCCATACCTTAGGGATGCATGGATGCGGTATTTTTCCCGCCCTCCACCTCAATTGGCCTAGTCTTCAATAGCCAATTTCGCCTTTGAAACAAGAGGGCGAACCCCTTTGTTAATTATTCTCTTTTTTATGAAATTCAAGATAGCTTGCTTAATAATGCTGCTTCCTTCGGCTATAATATTCGCCCAGGAATGCAGGTATGTGTTTAAAGGACAGGTGGTGGACTTTCACGATAAATCACCCCTGGCTGAGGCAAGTATTTTTATCAATCAAATAGGTCGCTCTGCGGTCACCGATGCTCAGGGAAATTTTGAATTCGAGGAAATGTGTCCGGGGACCTACCAGATACAGGCAGCACATTCAGGATGTCAAACGCTTTTTCTTGAAGTAGAAATATCAGGCGATACCTATACAGAAATCCTATTGGAACACCATCGTGTAGAATTGGAAGAAGTCCGTGTATTTGGTGCTCCCCTGGCAGACAAGACTATTTCTGCCATTGAGCAAAGCCTGGAAGAGGAGACTTTGGAACAATTTAGTGGGGCCAGTTTAGGAGATGCACTAAAAACCATTTCTGGCGTATCCAGTTTGAATACGGGAGCAAACATAGTAAAACCGGCGATCCACGGCTTAAATGGAAGTCGCGTCCTTATCTTAAATGATGGTGTACGTATGCAGGATATGGAATGGGGCGATGAGCATGCACCTAACGTTGATCTTAATGCGGCTAATTCGGTTACTGTGATTAAGGGAGCTTCTGCTCTAAAATATGGTGGAGACGCTATAGGTGGGGTTATCCTTCTGGAGCAGAAAAACCTTGCAGTTAAGGATACACTTTTTGGTAAAACCCTGTTGACAGGATTAACCAATGGACGTGGCGGAACCATCACATCTGAACTTAATAAGTCATTTCATAGCGGTTTGTATCTTAAGGGACAGGCCTCTTTTAAGCGACTGGGAGATGCTGAGGCGCCTGATTATATCTTGTCTAACACAGGGATCAGTGAGGTAGGAGCATCATTCCAACTTGGGCGAAAACAATTGGCCTGGGGCTGGGATGTGCGTTATGCCTTTTACAATGCGGAGATCGCCATATTGCGTTCTTCTCACATCGGGAATATAGATGACCTGATAAGAAGCATCAATAGTGGTGAGCCTGAAATAATTCGTGATTTCACCTATGACCTGCAGAATCCAAGGCAGGAAGTCACCCACCATTTAGCTAAAGCCAAAATTTATAGGCGGTTTGAGGGTCTGGGCCGATTGAATGTCCAATACGATTTTCAGAATAACAGACGCTTTGAATATGATGTGAGGAGAGGGGAACGTGATGACACCCCATCGATTGACCTGGAATTGCAAACCCACACCCTGACCACAGACTTCAAGCTGGATGCCAACGAGCGCTACGAGTTACAATTTGGTTTATTGGGGCGCTACCAGGACAATTTTGCCAATCCGGCAACGGGGGTCAGAAGACTTATTCCGGATTATCAGAAATACGATCTGGGCAGTTTTATTACCGGGGAGTATTTCCTTTCTGAGTTGTGGACCCTGGAAGCTGGCCTGCGCTATGATTTCAATCGCATTGACGCCCAGAAGTTTTATCGGGTCTCGCGATGGGAAGAAAGGGGGTACGATCAGGATTTTGCAGATATTATCGTAGAGGATCTGGGCACGCAATACCTTACAAATCCGGTATTTAATTATCACAACATTTCTGTTTCTGCAGGGGTTGCCTACAAAGATGAAGATCAAAATTTCCGATTCAATTATGCTTTGTCCCAGCGGGCACCAAATCCCTCAGAATTGTTCAGTGATGGCTTGCACCATTCCGCTGCCAGAATTGAGCTAGGGGACCTCCGAATTGATCAGGAAACCTCCCATAAGTTTTCGTTCTCTTTTGAAAAAGATTTTGATTACTGGGGCTTTACCATTGAACCCTATGCCAATTTTATACAGGATTTTGTGTTACTGGAACCCACCGGGGTAGAATTTACCCTCAGAGGGGCATTTCCGGTCTGGAGTTTCCGACAAACCGATGCCAGGCTTTTAGGGGTTGACGTATCTGCCTATGTAGACTATACCCAAAATTGGCGGTCAGATCACCGGTTTTCATTGGTGAAGGGGAATGATACAGATACTGATATTCCTCTGATCAATATCCCGGCCGCCAACATCGTGAACCAAATATCTTATACCCAACTGGATTGGCACAACTTTGAAATCTCCCTGGAAAGCCAATATGTTTTCAGGCAGAATGAAACACCAGACGATATCATTGTATTCTCCCCGGACCAGCAGCAGAACGTCTTACTGGAGATTAACACCGCACCGGAGGCTTATCATTTGCTGAACCTTAACAGCAGTATGTCATTTCCACTGGGCGGACGAACACAATTAACCACTTCCTTATCGGTAAATAACCTGCTTGATACATCGTTCCGCGATTATTTAAACAGGCAACGATTCTTTGCAGATGACCTTGGGAGAAACATCATTTTACAATTAAAACTTAATTATTAATCTTAAAATTGCAATCATATGAAAACCTTTAAAACCATTTTATCACTGGTATTTGTTGGAGTATTATTTGTTTCCTGTTCTAATGATGATGATAGTCCGGAACCGGTAAATGAAGAAGAACTTATCACTACCATGACGTTAACATTAACCCCTCAGGCAGGTGGGGCAGACATTACGCTGTCGGTCCAGGACCTGGATGGAGACGGGCCGAATCCTCCAATTTTCGCAGTGGCAGAAGCTCTGGATGCAAATGCCACCTACACAGGGTCAATCACGCTGCTAAATGAAACGGAGAATCCGCCAGAAAATATTACACTGGAAGTGGCAGAAGAAGACGAAGAGCACCAGTTCTTCTATATAGCTACCGGAGCCATAACAGCGGTTGCCTATTCTGATCAGGATGGAAATGGAAATCCGGTTGGACTCACTTTTGAGTTGATTACAGGGGCTGCTGGAGATGCCACTTTGCAAGTGACCCTTCGCCATGAGCCTAAGAAGCCAAACGATGGAACTTTAGCAGATGCTGGCGGGGAAACTGACATTGCTCAGACTTTCAATGTAACGGTTCAGTAAATAAATATTGCCTTATAGTAAAGATGCCCCGGATATCATATCCGAGGCATCTTTGTTTTTATCCGAGGTGTCTTTGTTGCCTTACCGTCACCGACGAATTCTTCGTTTTATCTATATCGCACTTTATAAGCCATTTCCCATGAACATATCGGTTTTATAGACCATTGGTAAACACCCTGTTGTTCATCGCTTTTTTGTGTAATAAGACCATTTACAAGAACTCCACGCAATAATGAAAATATATTTGAACCGAACAGATTAATGAAAAATACTAACTCAAATATCGCATATGAGAACAGTTTTACTAATTAAGGAAATTTATAAAGAAGGATTCAGAAATTTAGGGCACTACCTGCTAAAACGCTATTTCAAGATTTTTGCCTGGTTTAGTTTTGTAATGTTTACCATTGTGCTTTATGCATTTATATACCGGGTTGTAACCGGGTTCCCGTTTGATTAGATCCTTCGGGCAGTTTAAAATATATGTGGAGACCTAAGAAGTTCAATTATATCAACTTATTCCTGATTGTAGGATACCTTTATATCTCTTGTATGGTATTCCTTA
Source organism: Flavobacteriaceae bacterium D16 (assembly GCA_021295155.1). Lineage (GTDB taxonomy): Bacteria > Bacteroidota > Bacteroidia > Flavobacteriales > Flavobacteriaceae > Lentiprolixibacter. Next base: position 987,961 of record JAJTJC010000036.1, read on the forward strand.
TAATCAACGCCATGGATACTTTTTGATATGCTGACCTCCCGGGTTTGCCCTTAGAATTACCATAGCCAAGAGTGCAATTTTCCAATCCCGCGATTTTGCGGGATTTTTCTTTTCTAGCCCTCAAAATGGGCTTTTTGTCCTTTTTTTCCGCAGTTTAACCAAAATATCTTCCAGGGGTTTAAACCTGGTACAGGCTTTGCCTTCTTACTTATAAAAGCAATAGTTATGAAAACAGCAGTTATAATTAAAGAGATTTACGCAGAGGCTTTCAGAAACCTTGGCAATTATATGGTGAAGCATACATTTAAAGTATTCGCCTGGTTTAGTTTTATCCTATTTTTCATTGGCTTGTATGCCTTGATTTTTAGAATGTCTACAGGCTTCGCTTTTGATTAAACACTTAGACTTTGGTAAGATTTTGTCTTTGGTTTGATCATAGGTCAAAACCCTTGAACCGGCAAAAGTTGGTGTATTTTTAGAGAAGGCTTGACATTATTGTAGGTAATTTGTTAATTTAAGCAGCAACCCGATTATTGTATCGGGTGAAAAATCTACAATACTAATCAAGCACTACCATGAAAAAAGTTATTTATTTTACACTTATTACACTCTTTCTGGCTGCCTGCGGCGAGGGACAAAAACAAGTTTCGGAAGAAGAACTGGCCACGCAGGCCGAAAAAGAAAGCAGCCTTGCCCTGCAGGCTATTGAAGATGCAAACGCTACGATTCCCGCGTTGATTCGCGAAGGAAAATACGAGGAAGCTGGAAAATATTTTGCTCCGGATGTGGTTCAGATGATCTCTGGTCAACCGCCTATTTATAGTCGTGAGGCTTGGATTACCGCACAACGTGAAGCAGCAAAGATTGGTGATTGGAACCTTGAACTTGAAGTGCTCAACTTTGAATATCTGGGAGACCGTGCTGTGGAACGTGGACGTGGGATCCAGACGTTTACCGCCAATGAAGACAGTCCTATCCCTTCCATGCAACTGACGGGCGACTATCTGGTTATGTGGAAGAAAACCGAAGAGGGCTGGCAAATCCAGTACGATTATGTGGTTATACTTCCTCCCGAGGCTACTGAATAAAACCGTGCTAAATACTACTTTTTATTGCCGGAGAATATCCTGCTATTCATCCTGATGGTATTTGTGGATATTTAAATTAGGAAATAATCCATAAAATAGGATATATTCCATATCTTAGCTATCCTTTTTTGGATAGTAATGCAAAAGACCATACTTCATCTGGACCTGGATACTTTTTTTGTATCCGTAGAGCGACTCATTAATAGTGAATTGCGTGACAAGCCACTGCTGGTAGGGGGTACAAGTGACCGGGGCGTGGTTGCAGCCTGTAGCTATGAGACCCGGGGTTTTGGCGTGCATTCCGGCATGCCCATGAAGATGGCCCGTGAACTTTGCCCGGAAGCCGTGGTGATCCGCGGTAATGCAGGGACCTATAGTAAACACTCCGATGTAGTAACCGACATTATTAAAGAGCAGGTGCCTGTCTTTGAGAAATCGAGCATAGATGAGTTCTATGCAGACCTTTCAGGGATGGACCGTTTTTTTGGGGCTTACCGTTACGCTTCCGAATTACGTAAGAAGATCACGAAGGAAACAGGGCTTCCCATTTCCTTTGGGCTTTCGGTAAACAAGGTGGTTTCCAAGGTGGCTACCAACGAAGCCAAACCCAACAACCAGCTTAAAGTAGACCTGGGATATGAAAAACCCTTCCTCGCCCCCTTGTCGATCAAAAAAATCCCCATGGTAGGCGATAAAACCTACCAGACCCTTCGGAATCTGGGACTTCGAAAAATTCAAACCATCCAGGAGATGCCGGTAGATATCATGCAGCGGGTGCTGGGCGCCAATGGCAGGGTGATCTGGAAACGCGCCAATGGAGTAGACCATAGCCCGGTGATCCCTTTTTCAGAGCGCAAATCCATTTCTACTGAACGCACTTTTGATAAGGATACTATTGATGTGAATAAGCTTCGGGGTATCCTGATAGCCATGACGGAAAACCTGGCCTATCAGTTGCGCAGGGGGGAAAAACTTACGGCCTGCATTGCGGTGAAGATCAGGTATTCGGATTTTAACACCTATTCCAAGCAGATGCGGATTCCCTATACCAGCGCAGACCATATTCTGATCCCGAGGATACTGGACCTTTTCAGGACGTTGTACAACAGGCGGTTGCTGGTTCGTTTGGTGGGGATTCGTTTCAGTCACCTGGTTTCGGGGAATTACCAAATTAACCTGTTTGAGGATACCGAGGAGGCCCTGAACCTGTATGCGGCCATGGATTCCATCCGCAAACGATATGGAGATAAAAGTGTGCTGCGTGCCTCGGGCATGGGAGCTAAGACTATTGGAAGGATGACCAATCCATTTAATGGACAACCTCCGATTATTCTGGCACATCGGAAACAATAGTTCTTCAGATGGCTTCCCTTTTCTTTGCCCGTCCAAAGAAAAGGGAGAAAAGAAAAGACGCCTTATCTGAGGAATTTTACCCGACAAGCGGGTAAACCGGTCTCGAAACTCCGCCATCCCGCCCTTAGCGGGACGAGTACCACCGGAGCTTTCTCGACCCTATTCTTAAGATAAGGTTCAGCTCTAATTTGAACCTTTATCGTCAGCGAAGGAGTTAGCCTCCGTAAAAAATCGCTGAAGCCTTGGAAGCGATTTAGGGGTCTGGCTCCGGTTTTAATGCTTGCATTAAAATCGCCTACGAAAAAGGAAGAACAAAAGAAATAAAGAGATAAATAAAAGAACATGTATTTAAACTGCCATACCTACTACAGTCTCCGCTACGGAACCTTTTCCGAGGTGGAATTGTTGGAGCTGGCACGTAAAAACCAGTTAACCCGACTGGCACTAACCGACATCAACAATACGTCGGCAGGACTTAATTTTGTCCGTAAGGCTCAGGAGTATGGTATTGCTCCGGTTCTGGGGATCGATTTTCGCAACGGGGTGGTTCCCTGCTTTGTGGGGCTTGCCCGGAATAATGAGGGCTATCAGGAACTGAACACCTTCCTTTCCGAATACCTGCACGAAGAAAAACCCTTTCCGCCCAAAGCGCCCCATTTTCACAATGCCTTTGTAGTCTACCCCTTTGAGCATGTACAGCAGCATAACCTGGATCATTTCCTGCCTCATGAGTATATAGGGGTGTCCCTGAATGACCTACGGCGACTGCCCTTTTCCCGCTATGGGGACTATCGTAAAAAACTGGTACTACTACAGTCCGTCACTTTTCGCAATAAAAGGGATTTTAACGCCCATAGATTGCTCAGGGCCATAGACAACAATGTGCTGCTAAGTAAGCTGCTCCCGGAAGAGCAGGCCAACCCGGAGGAGAAGATGTACCCTGTTGCCAACCTGGCTGAGGCCTGTAAAGAATATCCCTATATCCTTGAAAATACAGAGCATTTGTTGCGGAGTTGCCAAATCCATTTCGATTTTTCCCAGGACCGGGTACCACAAAACCTGAAGACCTATACGGGTACAACAACAGCAGATGAGGAACTGCTGGTAAAACTTTGTCAGGAGGGGCTCCCATATCGATACCCTGAAGGGGGAGATCATATCCATACCCGCTTGCAAAAGGAACTGGAACTTATTAAGGAAAAGGGCTTTGTCTCTTATTTTTTGATCAACTGGGATATCGTTTCTTATGCACGCAAGAAGAATTTCTTCTATGTGGGCAGGGGGAGCGGTGCCAATAGTATTGTAGCCTATCTGCTGCGTATTACGGATGTGGACCCTATTGACCTGGACCTCTATTTTGAACGCTTTATCAATCTCTATCGCACCAACCCACCCGATTTCGATATTGATTTTTCCTGGCGCGATAGGGAAGAGATGACGCAGTATATTTTTGGGCGGTTTGAAAATGTAGCCTTGCTGGGGACCTATGTTACCTTCAGGGATCGTGGAATCATCCGGGAGTTGGGGAAGGTTTTCGGACTACCCAAGGCTGAAATTGATTTTCTGTCTGAGGGACGTTACCATTTTGATAAACTCGACGGAGTGGCCCAGCTGGTACTTCGCTATGGGCAACTCATCAGGGGGATGCCCAATTACCTGAGTATCCACGCCGGGGGGATTCTGATCAGCGAAAACCCCATTCATTATTTCTCTGCCACCCACCTTCCTCCAAAGGGGTTTCCTACCACCCAGTTCGATATGGTAATTGCGGAAGATGTGGGCTTGTACAAGTTTGATATCCTGGCCCAGCGGGGCCTGGCCAAGATCAAGGAAGCTTTGCAGATTGCCCGCGAGAACCAGCCAGAAGTTGCAGCAGCGGTTGATATTCATGATATCAAGCGATTTGTCAGGGACCCGGTGATCAACAATCTGGTGAAAACAGCCCAGTGCATGGGATGCTTTTATGTGGAATCTCCCGCCATGCGGATGTTATTGAGAAAATTGGAAGTAGACAATTACCTGGGGCTGGTGGCCGCCAGTTCCATCATAAGGCCGGGGGTATCCAAAAGCGGGATGATGCGGGAATACATCCTCAGGCACCGGCACAAGGGACGGGCTGAAAGGGAGGCCCACCCGGTAATGCTGGATATTATGCCCGACACTTATGGGGTAATGGTTTACCAGGAAGACGTAATTAAAGTAGCCCACTATTTCGCAGGGCTGAGCCTGGGGGAAGCTGATGTGCTACGACGGGGGATGAGCGGCAAGTTCAGGTCGCGGGAAGAATTTCAAAAGGTCCGGGATAAGTTCATTCAGAATTGCCGGAGGAAAGGTTTTGGGGAGGAGCTTATTAACGAGATTTGGAACCAGGTGGCCAGTTTTGCCGGCTATGCTTTTGCCAAGGGTCATTCTGCCTCCTATGCGGTGGAGAGTTACCAAAGTCTGTTCCTCAGGGCCTATTTTCCTCTGGAATATATGGTGGCTGTACTGAACAACGGAGGTGGGTTTTATCGGCCTGAGTTCTATGTACATGAGGCCCGGATGCTGGGGGCAGTGATCCACGCGCCCTGTATTAATAAAAGCCAGGCCGCCAATTGTATATGCGGGAAGCATATCTACCTGGGGTTTATATACCTGCGTGAATTAGAAAGTCGGGTCATGGATCGTATCCTGAAGGCACGTGCAAAGGAAGGTCCATTCACTTCCCTGGAGGATTTCCTGGACCGGGTCTTTATTTCTATTGAACAGCTGAGTATATTGATCCGTATTGATGCCTTTCGTTTTACCGGGATCAATAAACACGAATTGTTGTGGCAGGCCCACTTGTTCCTGGGACATGGAAATCCGCTGGAACACCCTAAACTCTTTCCTCCGGCACAGCAGGATTTTCAGATACCCAAGCTCCATACCACAGATCTGGAGGCCGCTTTCACCCAGCTGGAATTACTTGGATTTGCCCTTTGCAGCCCTTTTAAGTTGTTAAAAGCCAGGCCTCAAAACCGTATGGGAAGCCGGCACTTTGCACAATACCTGAATGGGCATATCGATATTTATGGTTATCTGGTAACGGTGAAGAATACGAAGACCCATAGCGTAAAGCGCATGCATTTTGCCACCTTTGTAGACCAGTACGGGGAGGTTTTTGATACAGTGCTCTTCCCTCCTGTAGCTGCCAAATATTCTTTCCGGGGTCGGGGTATCTATCGTTCCTATGGCAAGGTGGTCAGCGAATTTGGCTTTCTCAGTATTGAGGTAATCAAAATGGAAAAACAGGATTATGTACAGGATCCGCGTTATGCCGAAATAAAAACAGCAACCAAAAGGCTTTCAAACAAGACAACCACTGACGATTCTACAAATTCTTATTTATCAGAAGCTCCTGAATAAACACATGATTAAGTCCAGCTAAAGGAAGTGCCTCCGGAAGGTTTAGCCACGAACCAACTTAGGGTTTTACCAAATTCTTGTTTGTAGGCAGGGGCCAAGCGACTGATAAGATTGGATACAGCCTTTTTATGGATTACGTTCAGGGAACAACCTCCAAAACCACCTCCCATAATACGGGATCCTAGAACCTCAGGATTATCCCGGGTGAAATCGACCAGGTAATCAATTTCCGGACAGCTTACCTCATATTCGTCTCTAAGTCCGGTGTGCGATTGATAGAGTAAAGCCCCTAAGTTAGGAAGGTCTACACTGTTCAGTGCTGTCACGGCATCCAGGACCCGTAGATTTTCTTCGACTACAAATTTTGAGCGTCTGTAAAGCGTATCGGTCAAAACGTTTTTATACTCCTCTAACATAGTAGTTGTAACATCCCGAAGAGAACCTACTTCGGGGTACGATTTCCGGATGATAGCCACTGCTTCAGCACATTGTTGCCGACGGACATTGTATTCCGTTGAGGCCAATGAATGATGAACATGGCTGTTCACCAGAAGAAAGCAGTACTCACCGAGTTCGAGCGGAACATAGGTATAATCCAGCGAACGACAGTCGAGCAAGATCACATGTCCTACCCTGCTCATAACCGAAGCAAACTGGTCCATAATGCCACACTTTGCACCCACATAATTGTGTTCGGCTTTTTGCCCTATTTTAACCAGGCTGATCGGATCCAGTCCCAGATTAAAAAACTCATTAAGACCCACAGCTATCCCGCACTCCAGGGCGGCAGAGGAACTCACCCCGGACCCTATGGGGATGTCGCTTTTCAGAGAGCAATTAAATCCACTGAGTTTATCCGATCGTTGTTGCAACCCATCAATAACTCCAAGGATATAGTTTTCCCAGCCAGAATCCTGAGGTTCAAGTTTTCGTAAATCGGTTTGGAAGCTTTTGCCCAAGTCTTTACTGAAGACTTCGAAATTGTATTCGGAATCATTTTTGGCAAAGCTCAGGGTGATTGCCTTGTCAATTGCCGTAGGCAGCACAAACCCGTCATTGTAATCCGTATGTTCCCCAATCAGGTTGATACGGCCGGGGGATTTGACTATTAGATTTTCCATTTTCCCTCCCTTAGATTACCTGAAATCCATGGCAAAAAGGATCCTCTTCATCAATGGTGATGCTATTATGGCCATACACTTTGGCCCATCCTTCTATGCTGGGAATTATGGCGGTGTGATTACCAAGTTGACTCTCTTCTTCTATTCTGCCTACAAAGGTTGATCCGATATAACTTTCATGGATGAAAGACTCTCCTAGGCTTAGCTTGCCAATGCCATGCCATTGGGCCATCCGGGCCGAGGTTCCGGTACCGCAAGGGGATCGGTCAATGGCTTTTTCACCATAAAACACGGCATTCCTTGCCGTAGCTTTTTCGCTGAGGGTATCTCCTGTCCAGAGGACATGACTTACCCCATTTATGGTAGGATCTTCAGGATGTACAAAAAGATTGGGATACTTTGCATTGATCCGCTCCCGAAGTTCACGCGCCATGAGAATAAGTTCTGAAGCCTTGTAGGTCTGCAGACCCCGGAAATTTTCCTGAGGATCAAATATGGCATAGAAATTTCCACCATAAGCTATATCAAAAGAAAGCTTACCCAGGTATGAACTTTCCACCTCAAGGCCCTGTTCAGCCAGGTAGGATTTCACATTGGTAAACCGGACCCATTCTACCTGATCATCCTTCATTAGATAGCGGACGTTAACTAGGCCTGCCGGTGTTTCCAGTCGGACAACACCTGGTTTTTTTGGGTGAATCAACCCTTCCTGTAGTCCGATGGTAATGGCGCCTATCGTTCCATGCCCACACATAGGCAAACAGCCGCTTGTTTCAATAAAGAGTATGCCAAGATCATTTTGAGGATCACTCGGCGGATAGAAAAAACAGCCACTCATCATATCATGACCCCGGGGTTCAAACATCAGCCCCGTACGGATCCAATCATATTCCTTTAAAAAATGGGCCCGTTTTTCACTCATGTTCTTCCCTTGCAGGGGGGGTGCTCCGGTTGTTACCACCCTGACCGGGTTACCGCAGGTATGTCCGTCAATACAGTTGAAGGTATGAACGCTCATTTTTTAGAGGGCATTAGTGGTAAATTCCCCATTAACCATCCTACGGATGCCCAGGGGATTGCCGTTTTTCAGGCTGTCGGGTAATAGTTCATCAGGCCAATCCTGATAGCTGATAGGTCTTACCCATCTCTTTATGGCCTCAGACCCAACTGCCGTGAATCGTGAATCGGTAGTTGCAGGAAAAGGCCCTCCATGAACCATAGAGGTGCAAACCTCTACTCCGGTTGGGACCCCGTTAAAGATCAATCGTCCTACACGTCCCTGAAGTTGGGCAACCAATGCTGAATTGTGTTTGAGTTCTTCCTCATTGCCAATAATGGTGCCGGTTAGCTGCCCTTCCAATTCAGAAATAATATTTTTCATTTCTTCCAGGTCCTTGCATCTGACAACCAGCGAAAAGGGCCCAAACACTTCCTTGTGCAGATTGGGATTAGCAAAAAATGCCTGCCCCGATACCGTAAGGATTTTTGGTCTGGCATAGTTGGGAGCCGTCTTTTCCTGGTAGTCGGCTACCACTGAAGTCCCTTCCTGTATGGTCATTTCCTTATGCCCTTCCTCATATTTTCTATGGATTTCGGGATGCAACATCAGTCCGGCTTCCTTCTTCAGTATTTCCTGTCCGAGTGTTTCCAAAAAAGTATCCAGGCCATCACCCTCCAATGTCAGAATCAAGCCCGGATTGGTACAAAATTGCCCAGTCCCCAGGGTGATTGAGGCAGCATAGGTACTGGCCCAATATTCAGCCTTTTCCTTAAGTGCAGAGGGCAGTATCACAACCGGATTTACGCTACCCATTTCCGCAAATACGGGGATAGGTTCTTTACGTTCATTAGAGAGTTTATGAAGTGCGGTACCTCCGGCAATACTTCCTGTAAAACCTACTCCTTTTACCAGGTGATGCTTCACTAATTGTTGTCCAATTTGGATGTCGCTGCTATTGAGATTGGAGAATACCCCATCCGGCATATCACATGCTTTTACCGCAGCGACAATAGCTGAGGCTACCAGTTCTCCTGTACCTGCGTGCATGGGATGGCTTTTAACAATAACCGGACAACCTGCGGCCAGTGCACTGGCCGTATCACCTCCGGCAGTAGAATAGGCTAGTGGGAAGTTGCTCGAACCAAAAACTACAATAGGGCCAATTGGGGTAAGTATTTTTCTAAGGTCCGGTTTGGGTACAGGTGTGCGATTCGGGATGGCCGTATCGATACTTGCTTCAACCCAGTTGCCTTCATCCAGGAGATCGGCAAACATGCGAAGTTGACCTACTGTTCGCCCTTTTTCTCCCTTAGCCCGACCTTCCGGCAGGCCGGATTCGGCCATATAGGTTTCAATGAGTTCATTTCCCAGTGCTTCAATTTCATCGGCTATGGTTCTCAAGAAGGCTGCTCTTTTTTTACCGGGAACTCTCTGATAGAATTCAGAGGCCCTGAAGGCTAATTGTACTGCAGCCTCCAATTCTTCTTCCGAAGCTTCGAAAAAGGTCCAGGGATTTTTAAGATTAAGCCTCGGATTAAAGGTGGTATAAGTTACCTTGCCCTTTGCTGAAAGGGTATTCCCAATGTAATTCTTGCCGCTGATCATAGAATGCAATTATTTGGTTGTTGACCCTTATTCTTTGCGTAAGGCCAGATAGTCAGGTAATTCAGGCCTGCTTTTAACACCTCTTGAAATTATATCAAGTACCCGTTCTCGTTCCGAACCCTGCAGGGGTAAGCGGGGTTTTCTGACATGTTCTGTACCAATTCCAGTGGCTACTTCTGCCAGTTTAATATTCTGGACCAATTGTGGATTGATATCAAGTTCCAGTAAGGGAAGGAACCAGCGATAAATTGCCAGGGCTTCTTCCGTATTCCCCGCTATGGCCAGTTCATAAATAGCAACAGTTTCTGCAGGAAAGGCGCAGACCAGTCCGGCTACCCATCCATCTGCCCCCATGAGGAGACTTTCCAGTCCAAGGGTGTCTACACCAGTCAATACTTTAAGTCGGTTTCCAAAGCGGCTTTTGATACGTGTGATATTAGAAATATCCCGTGTAGATTCTTTAACCGCCTGAATGCTGGGGAACTTTAATAATTCTTCGAACATCTCCAGGGTAACTTCAATCCCGTAATCTACAGGATTATTGTAGATCATAATAGGGAGGTCCGTACTTTGTGCAATAGCCTTAAAATAGGTAACGGTTTCGTAGTCTGTCGCTTTATATCGCATGGGCGGAAGTACCATAAGTCCGGAGGCCCCTTGATCACGAGCAGACATAGCTGCTTTTATAGCCCCTGCAGTACTTTGTTCTGCTATGTTCATGATCACAGGCACTTTGCCATTTACATAGGCGACCGTTGATTCTACCAAGGTCTTCTTCTCATCTGCGCTTAGTGTGCTGGCTTCTCCAAGGGTACCCCCTAAAATTATGCCGCTAACCCCTGCATTTAGTTGCGCCTCCAGATTTAGACGGAAGCTGTCCAGATCCAATTGGTCAGTTGCAGTGAATTTTGTGGTGACTGCCGGCATCACGCCTTTCCATTCAAAGTTCATGGCTTAAAATTTTATAGTACACAACGGCTCCTTTAAGTCATACTAGGTACAGTTCTAATATAAAAATTGAGGAGGCCGGATTATATTTTTGCTATGGTTAAATGTAGGCAAATCTGGGCGTACTGCCAGCCCTGAATTAATCAAATTTTGGTCAACAATCTGGTGAGGTTTTCAATTACTGACACCTACAATTTCCGGAATATTTTTAACTTCGGGAAATGCGAATGGCAGCCTTTTTATTTTTTCTTTTAATCCTTTACGGAACACCGCTTAAGGCACAGTTGGAAAATGATAAGATTCTTCATTTCGGTGCAGGTGTCGTTGCAGGGGCTGGAGGGGCATTTATCGCTTCTGAACTGTCTAATCAAAATCGGTTTTGGACGTTTACCGGCTCTGTAGCGGGTAGTCTTTTAGTCGGACTTGCCAAAGAAGTCATAGATGAACGAAACTCCAATAGCTGGGACAATGGCGATCTGGGAGCTACTGTTTTAGGTGGCATAACTGTTGGGATTACTATTGAACTTTTTTCAAAGAAAAATGGAAAGCGATATCAGGGCAAAGGACAGCATATAAAGTCAAATCAAACTATAACGGCTGCTACTGAGTTTTTGTTAATGGACGCGGAGACTAAGCATATTAGGCCTGTAAATATCCATTCTCATGAATGAGATTCTTTCCATACTAAACCTGGCCATATCGGCAGTGGGAAAGGCTCTGACCAAGCGGGGTACCCGTATCGAGAAAAAGATCCGGGCGGTGCAACTTATGCAGAAGGCAGTGAACCGTACCAAATTATACCTTAATGAATCCAACGATAATTATCGACCCAATGCCCAATTGTCCGACCTTTGGAATGAGGCCTTTGCGGCCATGATGCCCATAGATCAAAGCCTTGCCAAACAGTTGAACGACCAGAGTCGTTTTTGGATAGAACCTGATGTCTGGCTTTTAGAGGAAAGCGCTATGGAACTCCAGCCGACATTGAAAGAACTGCAGGATCGATGTGACGCTATTATTATTGAATTGCAAAAGCGGAAAAATTAAAGATATTCTGAAATAAGAAAATCCAGGTCCGGACTCTCTTCCAGTAAGGATATTATTCCCATTGCCGCTTGCTCTCCAGCCAGCATGGCCGAATTTAAAGAACCGTTCAGCAGCACATCACCTGCCAGGAAAACGGTACTGTTTATTTTCGTTTCGGAAGGGGGAAGGCCATATTTCAAATTCTGGAGTTTCGGTAGAGCCCTTTTGATCTGGTAATGTTTGATAAAACGGCAATTATTAATGCCACAATAGGTTTTCAGTTCTAACTGTACCTGCTGTATCAGCTCATTTGCATGATGGTTATGATCTTTTACAATAGTCACGGAAAGGATATTTTGGTCATTGGTTTTTGGGGCAAGGTCATAAACAATATTATTGATCAGGGCATCGGGATCCGTTACCAGACCAATTAACGAACCTTTTATGCAACGCTCGCTGGTTTCAAAGTAAAGCGTATCACAACGCTGCCAATCAAGTTCCTGGTTTCTGAGGTTTGGAATTAATCCAGAGGGTTCCGTGGCAACGATAGTCAGGTGGCTGGGAATTACTTCTCCATTTTCCAAGGTAATTCTGCCTTCCTCAACTTTATCCACAGGTGTTGAAAAGTGAAAACGGGTGTGCCTTAACTGGCCTTGAATTTGATTGGGTATCGCCTCTATCCCTGCCTTTGGGATCGCCGCATTCCCCTCCCCAAACATTTTATACACGAATTCAAACATCCGGCTGGAGGTTTCCAAATAAGGTTCCAGAAAAATTCCCGTAAAGAAAGGTTTAAAAAAGTTGCTGATTACGGTTTCTGAAAAACCGTAGTTTCTCAGGTAGCTAAGTGTACTTACCTCAGGGCTATCAAAGATCTCTTGGAGGGTCTTTTTCTTTAATTCACGGTTAAGCCTGAAAATTTTGAGCTTGTCCTTAAAAGAAGCAGCATTACTCAAGAGGGTAGGGAGCAGCAGAGAAGCACTTCGTAAAGGATCTCCCAGGGGATGGCTCTTACCATTCTTAAATAACATGGCCCCGGGCTTAAAATATTGAAGCTCCAGTTGCTTATAATCCAGATGTTTTTGTGCCAAAGGATATGAGGTAAGGAGTACCTGAAACCCATGGTCCAGCAAATGCCCTGCTATCTCGTCCGTTTTTACACGTCCTCCAGCGCGGTCCGATGCTTCCAGTACATTAGGGTGGTAACCATGTTGCTCCAGTACTTTAGCGGCTATCAATCCGCTTAACCCTGCCCCTACAATGTGGATTCTATATGCTGATTTTTGCATTTATTGTTTAAATATTAACACAAAAGATTAAACAAAAATAGTAGTTTTGTTTGGTATAAGTCTAAATCACTTACAGTATGTTGAATTTATTCAAAAAGAAGTCCGAAAAAGAAAAATTGCAGGACAAATACAAAAAGTTGATGTCCGAGGCCCACAAGCTCTCCACCACCAATCGCCGACTGAGTGACGATAAGGTAGCAGAAGCCGATGAGGTGCTTAAGCAAATTGATGCTCTGGAAAAATAATACCTGTACCCGCTATGGACAAACCCGAAATCAATGTGGTTTGGTTAAAGCGGAATCTCAGGCTGCATGATAATGAAGCCTTGTTCCGGGCAACCCAGGCCAACATCCCATTTCTTATTGTTTACCTCTTCGAACCTTTTCTGATTAATGATACTCATTATGACAGCAGGCACTGGAATTTTATAAAAGAGTCCTTGTGCGACTTAAACGAAGCTTTAAAGTCACATGGGAGTAAAGTCCTCACTGTACAGGCTGAGGTTATCCCTTTTTTTAACAGATTACAGTCGCATTACCGAATTCAAAATATTTATTCCCATCAGGAAACCGGAATCAGGGTTACCTATGAACGGGACAAAAACTTTAAACGGTATTGTCGGAATAACCAGATAAACTGGAAAGAAGTTAACAATAATGGAGTATTTCGCGGTCGTGTTGACCGTAAATCATGGAAGGAAGACTGGGAAACCTATATGAAGCAGGACCTGGTTTCATTTGCTCCCAGAGAAGGGCAGGTTTTAGGATTGCCCAGCATACAGCTCATTGAAGCCGGATTTACAAATGCTAATCTTAAAACACCTGGAAATACACCTTTTCAAAAAGGGGGTACGCAGACCGGCAGGCAATATCTGCAATCCTTTTTTGATTCCCGATATGTGCACTACAATACCCATATCTCCAAACCTGAAGAAGCTCGAAAAAGTTGCAGCAGGCTTTCACCTTACCTGGCCTGGGGTAACCTTTCCGTAAGGGAAGTCTGGCAGGATGCGAAGGCACTTCGCGCTAATAGTTCCCATAAAAGGGCGCTGGATAGTTTCACATCACGTTTACGCTGGCAGGCCCATTTCATCCAGAAGTTTGAAATGGAAGATACCATGCAAGAGGAGAGTGTCAATAAGGGTTACGGTTCTCTCAAAAAACCGATATCAGAAGCTTACTTGAAGGCCTGGGAGACTGGTACTACAGGATTTCCGCTGGTAGACGCCAGTATGCGCTGTTTAAAAGAAACTGGCTACCTCAATTTTCGAATGAGGGCCATGGTGGTATCATTTGCAACCCACCATCTCTGGCAACCCTGGCAGGCAATCAGCAAGCACTTGTCGCGCTGCTTTCTCGATTTTGAACCCGGGATTCACTTCCCTCAGCTGCAAATGCAAGCCGGGGAGACAGGAATCAACCAGATCCGGATATATAATCCAATTAAGAACTCTTACGAGCATGATCCCGAAGGTGTATTTATTAGGCAATGGGTGCCGGAACTCCGGGAGATACCCGAGGCATTTATTCATGAGCCCTACCTGATGACAGAGCTGGATCAGAAGTTTGCGAGTTTTACCCTGGGAGAAGATTATCCCATGCCTATCGTAAACCTGGAGGTAAGCAGAAAAAAGGCCAGCCAGACGCTTTGGGATTATCGCAAAAGTCAGGCTGTCAAAGAGGAGAACCGCAGAATACTGCGGAAGCATACCCTTAATGATCGAAAAGTTTTCGATTCCTAGGAATTTACGATATACTTTCAATGCTGCAGGGAAAAGCGTTATTTAATTGAATGCTTCATATGAGAGCATTTCCGATGCAGCTACCTGGGTAGTTTTAATATAGGGTTGTTACTTGCCTTATAGGGTTTAAGCTCAGCTAATTCAATATAAGGGGAGGTCGTTAAAACCTCCCTTTTCTTTTATTTGATCCCTGACTGTAACAATTAGCCACTTTTGCCTACCTATAGGTATGAAAAATATCCTTCTTTTAAATGCCATTGTCTGGGCAGCCGTATTGTTAATTGCGTCCTGGTTGTTTAAGGACGATCCAAATTACAAGTACTTCTTCGGACTCCTCGTTTTCGCTGCCGGGTTCATGAATAGTTTGATCCACAAGGCCCTAAAACCCAGGAAAGCAACCAACTGCATTAAATAGGCAATTAAAGGTGGTTGAAAGGGAGTATCCTCCCTGAATTCCCTCTATAAAACCACTTGAAAAAACAGAGAAATTACGTAAATTGCGCCTCCTTAGGCAGCTTTGGTGGTCCTGACGCGACTTCATCGGTGTCAGGAGGTAGACACGCTTGAATGAAGGAATTGTTTACTGCAGGTGTGGTGGAATTGGTAGACACGCTAGTATCAGGAACTAGTGCCGCAAGGCTTGAGAGTTCGAGTCTCTCCACCTGTACGAAGTACAGCCCATCCTTGTCGGATGGGCTTCATTTTTTTGAAGCTGAGAGACGAGAAGTCTATCCCGATCGAAGAAGCGGGAAGTCTCTCCACCTGTACGAAGTACAGCCCATCCTTGTCGGATGGGCTTCATTTTTTTGAAGCTGAGAGATGAGAAGTTAATGCCGACCATCGCGTCAGGAAGTCCCACTACCTATGCAGAGTAAAAGCCCATCCTTTTAGATGCTTTTTTTTTAAAGTTGAGTAGCACTATTTTTTTAAAATACAGTAAATCAACAATATATCACCTCAGTATTACACTTGTTGACATACAATTCTTACAAGTACACAACTATAATTACTACAAGATTGTTCTAAAACTTAGTTTAGGGGGATTAAGATATTCCCTATGCACAAGCTATTAACCTCATTAATTCTCATACTTTTTAGCGCTTTTCTTGCCCAGGCACAACTGAAGGTAGGCGATAACCCGGATGAAATAGACGGCTCTTCCCTATTAGAACTGGAAAGCAGGAATAAGGTTTTGGTACTTTCCAGGGTCAATTCCGCTTTAATGTTAAAAATAAAGCCATTAGCAGGAGCCTTGATATACAATACTGATGAGTCTTGTATATACCAATATGATGGAAAAAATTGGAAAAGCTTGTGTTCAACTACTAATGGTTCCGGGGTTAATCTGAAACAAAACGAAGATGGTTCTATTACTGTTTTTAATGCGGATGGATCCACTTTTACTTTTAATGACAATAGTAGCAAGACAGATACAGGTAGTGAAATTGGTCTCCAGGGACCAAAGGGAGATACGGGCCCTGTAGGACCCGCCGGTCTACAGGGTGAAGCTGGACCAAAAGGAGATACGGGCGCTACCGGCCCTCAGGGTGAAACCGGACCTGCAGGTGCAGACGGAGCTGATGGAGCAATCGGACCGCAAGGACCCCAGGGAGAACAAGGAATACAAGGAGAAACCGGTCCACAAGGCCCAATGGGCTTAACAGGACCCGCCGGAGCTGACGGAGCAATCGGACCACAAGGTGAACAGGGTATACAAGGAGAAACAGGCCCAGAAGGACCTCAAGGCCCACAAGGTGAAGCTGGACCAAAAGGAGATACGGGCGCTACCGGCCCGCAGGGAATACAAGGAGAAATAGGACCGCAAGGAGAAACCGGATCTAAAGGAGATAAGGGTGATCAAGGTGAAACTGGTTCTCAGGGAGAACAAGGAATACAAGGAGAAACCGGTCCACAAGGCCCAATGGGCTTAACAGGACCCGCCGGAGCTGACGGAGCAATCGGACCACAAGGTGAACAGGGTATACAAGGAGAAACAGGCCCAGAAGGACCTCAAGGCCCACAAGGAGAAACTGGACCAAAAGGAGATAAAGGTGATATGGGCGCTACCGGCCCGCAGGGATTACAAGGAGAAATTGGCCCGAAGGGTGATAAGGGAGACCAGGGTGATACGGGTCCTACCGGTTCGCAGGGTGAACAAGGCCCTAAAGGGGATACAGGCCCTGTAGGACCTGCCGGTCTACAGGGTGAAGCTGGACCAAAAGGAGATAAGGGTGATCAGGGTGAAGCTGGCCCGCAGGGTGAGCAAGGGATACAAGGAGAGGTAGGCCCAAAAGGGGATACGGGTGCTACCGGTCCTCAGGGGGAAACCGGTCCACAGGGACCAATTGGATTAACCGGACCCTCCGGAGCAGACGGTGTTGATGGTGTTGATGGCGCCGATGGGCCACAAGGTCCTGCCGGACCTCAGGGAGAGCAAGGTCTTAAAGGAGATAAGGGTGAAGCTGGCCCACAGGGAGAGCAAGGATTACAAGGCCTTCAGGGTGAGCAAGGCCCAATCGGACCACAAGGACCAGAGGGAGAGCAAGGAATACAGGGTGAGACCGGCCCTCAAGGAGAGATCGGTCCACAGGGACCAATCGGACTGACCGGCCCAGCCGGAGCTGATGGTGTTGATGGCGCCGATGGGCCACAAGGTCCTGCCGGACCTCAGGGAGAACAAGGTCTTAAAGGGGATAAAGGAAATACGGGCCCTGTAGGACCTGCCGGTCTACAGGGTGAAGCTGGACCAAAAGGAGATACGGGCGCTATCGGCCCGCAGGGAATACAAGGAGAAACTGGACCAAAAGGAGATAAAGGTGATATGGGCGCTACCGGCCCGCAGGGAGAACAAGGAATACAGGGTGAGACAGGACCTCAGGGACCAATCGGACTGACCGGAGAAGAAGGACCTCAAGGTCCACAAGGTGAAACAGGCCCTGTAGGACCTGCCGGTCCACAGGGAATACAAGGTGAAACTGGTTCTCAGGGAGAACAAGGAATACAAGGAGAAACCGGTCCACAAGGCCCAATAGGCTTAACAGGACCCGCCGGAGCTGACGGAGCAATCGGACCACAAGGTGAACAGGGTATACAAGGAGAAACAGGCCCAGAAGGACCTCAAGGCCCACAAGGTGAAACTGGACCAAAAGGAGATAAAGGTGATATGGGCGCTACCGGCCCGCAGGGAGAACAAGGCCCAATAGGCTTAACAGGACCCGCTGGAGCTGATGGCTCAGACGGTGTTGATGGCGCCGATGGGCCACAAGGTCCTGCCGGACCTCAGGGACCCCAGGGTGAACAAGGAATACAAGGTGAAACCGGACCCGCCGGACCACAAGGTGAACAAGGAATACAGGGTGAATCTGGACCAAAAGGAGATAAGGGTGATACGGGCGCTATTGGCCCGCAGGGAGAACAAGGAATACAAGGTGAAACTGGTTCTCAGGGAGAACAAGGCCCCAAAGGAGATAAAGGTGATACTGGCCCTGTAGGACCTGCCGGTCTACAGGGAATACAAGGAGAAATAGGACCGCAAGGTGAAATTGGTCCAAAAGGAGATATTGGAGAAACTGGTCCTAAAGGTGAAACCGGTCCACAGGGACCAATTGGATTAACCGGACCCGCCGGAGCAGACGGTGTTGATGGCGTTGATGGCGCCGTAGGGCCACAAGGACCTGCCGGACCTCAGGGAGAGCAAGGTCTTAAAGGGGATAAAGGAGATACTGGCCCTGTCGGACCTGCCGGTCTACAGGGTGAAGCTGGACCAAAAGGAGATACGGGCGCTATCGGCCCGCAGGGAATACAAGGAGAAACTGGACCAAAAGGAGATAAGGGTGATCAAGGTGAAACTGGTTCTCAGGGAGAGCAAGGAATACAAGGTGAGACAGGACCTCAAGGAGAAACTGGTCCACAAGGTGAGCAAGGCCCAATCGGACCACAAGGAGAAACTGGTCCACAGGGGCCAATAGGATTAACTGGCCCAGCCGGAGCTGATGGTGTAGATGGTGTTGATGGTGCCGTTGGTCCTCAGGGACCCCAGGGTGAACAGGGTATACAAGGAGAAACAGGCCCAGAAGGACCTCAAGGTCTACAGGGTGAATCTGGACCAAAAGGAGATAAAGGTGATACGGGCCCTGAAGGACCTGCCGGTCTACAGGGTGAGCAAGGCCCAAGCGGACCACAAGGAGAAACCGGATCTAAAGGAGATAAGGGTGATCAAGGTGAAACTGGTTCTCAGGGAGAACAAGGAATACAAGGAGAAACCGGTCCACAGGGACCAATAGGATTAACCGGACCCGCCGGAGCTGATGGCGCAGACGGTGTTGATGGCGCTGAAGGCCCCGCCGGACCGCAAGGAATTCAAGGAGAGATCGGCCCAAAAGGGGATACGGGTGCTACCGGTCCTCAGGGATTACAAGGAGAAATTGGCCCGAAGGGTGATAAGGGAGACCAGGGTGATACGGGTCCTACCGGACTCCAAGGTGAGCAAGGCCCAATCGGACCACAAGGTGAAGCTGGACCAAAAGGAGATACGGGCGCTACCGGCCCGCAGGGGGAAACCGGTCCACAGGGACCAATTGGATTAACCGGACCTCAGGGAGAGCAAGGTCTTAAAGGCGATAAAGGAGATAAGGGTGATACTGGCCCTGTCGGACCTGCCGGCCCACAGGGCGAGCAAGGAATACCAGGAGAAACTGGTCCACAAGGTCCTCAAGGTGAAATTGGGCCACAAGGCCCACAAGGTGAAAATTTTGGTTCTCAAAATATAGTTCAGGATGATGAACCAAGAACCTACGATGTCAATAATCAAAGCCTCAGCTTTATGAATGGTAAAATTGGGATGAATACAACCACTCCAACTTCAACTATGGAAGTTGCCGGAACACTGGCACTTCCCATAAGGGTTGTGGTATCTAATGTGACATTGACCGAAAACGATTTTACCATAATAATGAAACAAAAAAACCTCACCATATCACTTCCTAATGCATCTACCTGTCCGGGGAGGCTTTATATGTTTAAAAATATCAGTAGCGGAAATAATAAAACAAACGTTGAATATATATGTAATAAGGGAATGCTAATGGATAAATTGTCCAAAAACAAGATCGTTTGGCTCCAAAGTGATGGTCAGGACTGGCAGCAAATTAACATACAGCACTAAATGTATAGCCGTTATTTATTATTGTTTTTCTTTAGCCTGGGGCAATATGTGGTTTCCCAGCAAGCCATCCATAATTTTGGAAATCTCCAGCTACATCAAAAAGGACAGCTTGGCTTTCATTCAGATCTTATTAATGACGGGAGTTTTGAGAATAACCTGGGCCTTATGGGTTTTTACGACCATGAAGAAGGACTGACAATTTCAGGTGCTTTTACCCCCACATTTCATGATCTTGAGCTGGCCCTTGATAACGATTTACTATTGGACGTGACCATCAGGGTAGACAATAGTCTGAGCTTTATCTACGGTAACATCCAAACGCCACGCAAATACAGAAATGTGTATGCAAATTTTTCGGAAGATGCTATATACAGTGGCCTTGTAAATCAATCCAAAATAGATGGATATGCAGCAGTAACAGACCAAAAATCATTTCGCTTCCCCGTTGGACAGGGAGCTGTTAGTAAACCCCTTCATATACAATTTGTAGATGGGGTATTCTTGGCAAAGTGCGCTTATTTTATGGAGAATCCCGGTAATCCCAAAAGTTTTGCTGAAAGCTTTGATCTCAACAATCGGGATCAGGAGCTAGGTATTGTTTGTCCCCAGGAATTCTGGAATTTAAAAACTTCAGGCAGAATTCAAATAACACTGGATTGGGATGAACAAACGAATCTCAGTTTTTATACTGAAGATTTGACTGGCATCACCGTGGCGGGATGGAACATACTTAATAAAGAATGGCAAAATCTTGGGAATGCTAAGATTGAAGGTGATTTAGGGCAAGGCTCAGTTATGTCACATATTTTTAATGCCAATGACTATGAAATCTTTACCTATGGCTTTATTAATGACCCGGATAAGGACAAACCTGGAAATTATGCTATTACCCCTAATGGAGACGGTATTAATGATAATTTCAGTTTGAAGATCATAGAACAATCTCCAAATAATACATTGCAAATTTACAACAGGGCCGGACTGCTGGTCTATGAAAAGACGAATTATAAAAATGAATTCAAGGGTGTTGGGAACAGGAATATTCTTTTTCGCAATAACCTCCTGCCCGAAGGAGTCTATTTCTACTTGTTGGAATTAAAAGACATCAATCGCTCTTATCAGGGTTACTTCTACCTGAGTATTGAATAACATCCAAATAATGGCTATCTCATATAGCCATTTATTTCTTAGACGCTCACATTTAACCTGAATTGTAAGTATCTTATTGGTTACGCCAGTTTCTTGAGGTTGATAATATTACTTACCTTTAGTTTTTACCTTTATAACACTAACTTTTTAATAATCAACAACATGAAAACAAAATTAATTGGAATGATGCTTTTAGCTGTTCTGGCCTTCATTGGCTGCAAGGAACAGGCACCTCAAACTGAAATGGCTGAAAAAGCAAGTGAAGCCCCGGATTATACTGCTTTTGACAAAAAAGTAGAGATTATCCGTGCATTTTACAAAGCACATGGTGAGGAAAACCTGGAGGCACAAAGTGCTATGCTTTCAGAAGATCTGAAATGGAGCCCACCTGCCTATAACGGCAATGAATGGCTTGGCAAAGAAGACCTGCTGGCTGCACTGAAAAATTACCACGACGCTTTTGATAATATACAGTGGCATGAGGGTATTGTAATGGCAGATTCTACAGTGAACGGCTATTGGTCAGGCTCTGTATTTCCACAGACCACAGCAACAGATGTTCCTGGAGTAATTCGGGTTTATGGTACCTGGAGTGCTACCCATACCGAAACCGGCAAGGAAATCGGCGTTAAATTCTTTAACCTTACCACTATTAACGATGAAGGAATGATTGTTGAATCATCAGATTATTTTGATGTCAACGGACTTGCTGCTCAGATTGCGGCAGACGACTAGTCTATTCGTTTTATAAATCAAAGGCGGTCCCTAACGGTCCGCCTTTTTTTTGCTTTTTATGGTAGGATAGCACAATCTAAACAATGAGGTATCGCATCAAAAACATAAAGAATGAGAAAAGATTTTTTAAATTGAAGCTCAAACTAAAGCCATGAAAACCAAAATATTTTGTCGCCGATTTATTCCTATTCTGCTTCTGCCTCTGCTTATTACTGGTTTGTGTTTTACATCCTCATGCGAGCAAAAAGACAAGGCTACCATAGCTGAAGAAGGATACAAAGCAATAGACAGTGCGTATGTTGAATTCCGGGCCGGGAATAACGAAGCATCCAAATCCATTTCCCATCAAGTATTAACCAATGCCCGCGATATCAGTAACGACTCCCTGGCAGGGCGTGCGTTGATGAGTCTTTGCAGAACCGCTTTAAGAGATCGCGATACGATTGCCCTGCAGGACTACAGCGTACAATTGGCCGATCTAACTGAAAAGACAGGACAGGATGTCTGGATGATGGTCCGGGCCCATATGAATGCAGAAATGAACCGAATGCAAGGGAACTTGGATGAAGCAGCTGCCTTATATGACGAAAGTATGGCCATAGCAAAATCCATAGGTTCTTTAGGCATGTATGCAGCTGAACACTTCAATAAATCCTTTATTGCTGTTGAGCAAGGTGAATTTGAGGAGGCAGCAAAATTAATCAAAGGCTATTTTGATATAATGAAAGAACGAAATCCGGATAGGGAGGATGCATACGGATTAATTGCCCTTGTAAATTTCCTTTCCAAACAGGACGATCTGCAAGGGGCTGCAACGGTTGCCTACACAGCCCGTAGGCTTTTTGAACAAGAAAATATCGTCCCGGATCCTGCGGACGAAACCCCAATGGCTGCAGCAGAATTGCGGGTTGAAAAGGAACTTGCTTTAAAGGTGAGGGATAGTATTCTTGAAAATACGAAAACCCTTAAGGTTTCCAACTTGCTGGAACGATACTTGGATTGATTTTTGTTTGTATACTAGATCATAATTGATAGTGTTTAGTAGATACGGTATTGATGTTTGTCTGAAACTGTAACATTTAATGAGCTTTGATCGTCAAAAGAGAAACATCATCAATCAATCATGTTCAAAGAACTACCTAAATCCAGGCCTTTCTTCGTACTGTTAATCACATTTTTTAGCTTTCAATTATTCTTAGCGGGACAGCAATCTTCTTCAGATTCCTATTTTATCCGTTTTGATAGCGAGGAGAGCAAAATAGTCCACGTAGAGGCCAACCTAACCCTTGAGGATGATACATTGCGAATGAGCGATTACGGGCCAATGCCGGAACGATGGCCGGATTATGTTAAAAATCTTGAGGTACGAGATGATGAAGGACAAGTCAGAGCTGTTGAAAAAAAAGAAGCAAAGTGGATTATTGCAAATGCTGAACCCGGAGCTTATATCCAATTAAGTTATGACCTGCACATTGATCATGAAGAGATAAACTGGCCCGGAGGAATAGATGGTGTTGCATTTGTCAGGACCTGGGGAATAATGCTTTCCGGGCGCTCCCTATTTGTGGTTAACGGTTCCGATAAAGAAGACATTAAAGTACAGGTTGAGCTCCCTGATGCATACCAGTTTTCAGCACCCTGGAATGGGGTGGCAGGGATTCCCAACACCTTTGTAGTAAAAAACCATCTTCAGCTTCAGGAATCGCTCCTTTTTGCAGGAACCCACAAGGAAATAATTATGCCAAGAGGAGATTTTAAGCTCAAATTCGTCCTGGGAGGCGAGGAAATCCTGGCGAAGGAAAAGGAGTATGTAGATACCGCAGAGAAAGTCCTCGATTACTATATTCAATTAATGGGAGGTAATCCTCTTCCCACCCCAGGCAATAATTTATCCACAGCAATGGTGATCATCAATCAATCGGAATCGACGGATGGTGAGGTTATTGGAAACCACCTGAGCATGTTTATCAATCCTAAGGGCGATATGCAAAACCAAATGATTGGCTGGTTTATGTTTGCCCATGAATTCTACCATCTCTGGAATGGGAAAACCCTGAGGTTCCAGGATAGTGAAACTGACTGGTTTAAGGAAGGGGTAACCAGCTATTATACACTTAAAGCATTGAACCAGGTGGGAATGGTGAATGAAGAGGTTTCAAAAATGATCATGAACAACCTCTTTTATCAGCGATATGTGAATGACAGTGCCTATGGTAAGCTGGCTCCGGCTAAAGCTGCCTCCGGTTTTGACAAGGACAATCATTGGGGACTGGTCTATGGTGGTGGTTTTTTTGCGGGAGTATGCATGGATATGCAGATTCGTAAGAATACAGAAAATAAAACCAGCCTTGATGATGTTATGCGAAAGCTTTATCTAGATTTTGGAGGTAAAGACGCCCTTATTGATCAGAATACACTAATCCGGTATGCCAATAAACAGGGCAACACTAATTTCAAGACATTCATAGAAACCTATATTGAGGGTACTGCTGCCATGCCCCTGCAGGAATACTTTCCTCATGCGGGCATGCAAGTGAATCTGGCTGAAGAACAATTGCAGCTCAGCCATATACCTGAGAAGACCGAATTACAACATCAGATCTGGGAAGGATTTTTGGGAAAAAACTGATTCTTCCAAGCAGCTTTTATTGATTGAGCAACTGATAAAATCCTGGGATATCATTTCAATATTTATGGGTGTTTTTCCTTAACTTGAGGGATCAACAAACTGTGATTATGAAACTCGATCTTTCCTTTGTCCGTTCCCAATTTCCTGCTTTTTCTGAGCCTTCCCTAGAGGGCTGGGCCTTTTTTGAAAATGCCGGGGGATCCTATCCCTGTAAGCAGGTAGTAGAACGACTTACTGATTTTTACACCCAAACTAAGGTACAGCCCTATTATCCCTATCCGGCTTCGGCAAAGGCCGGAGATTTGATGGACAGTGCCTACCGGCGTATGGCGGCTTATCTCAATGTAGATTCGTCTGAAATCCATTTTGGTCCTTCAACCACACAGAACGTTTATGTGCTGGCCAATGCTATGCGTCCGATGTGGAAAGATGGGGATGAGATCATCGTTTCCTGCCAGGACCACGAAGCCAATGCAGGTGCCTGGAGGCGCCTCGCCCAGCGCGGGATGAAAGTGATCGAATGGCATGTGGACAAGGAAAACGGAATGCTGGATGTGGAGGTTTTAAAAGGCCTGTTTAGCAGTCGGACAAAAATGTTAGCCTTTCCGCATTGTTCCAATGTAATTGGGTATATCAACCCGGTAAAAGAAATTAGCAAACTGGCACATGAACATGGTGCACTGTCCGTGGTAGACGGAGTAGGCTGGGCCCCTCACGGTTTTCCGGATTTAAGAGACTTGGGAGCCGATGTTTATATGTTTTCCTCTTATAAAACCTATGGCCCACACCTGGGGGTTATGTACGTGAACAAAAATCTTATGGGCAAGCTGGAAAACCAGTCGCACTTCTTTAAAGAAGGCATTCCGAAAAGTATGATTACACCAGCAGGGCCTGATCATGCGCAGATTGCCACAATCAACGGGATCCTGGATTATTTTGATGCCTTGTATGAATGCCATTTTGATACAAAGGCGGTTCCTGCCCAACGAAATCAAGCCCTCAACCGCCTGTTCCGGAAACATGAAGAAACCCTGCAGGAAACCCTGTTGGAATTCCTGCGATCCCGGTCAGATGTCCGAATTGTAGGTCCTGATTCGAATAAAAACAGGGCTCCTATCGTAGCCATCCTGCCTAAAAATAAACCGGTCATGAAGGTTTATAATGGCTTGATTCAACATCAACTGATGCTGGGTTATGGTGATTTTTATGCTGCTAGACCGTTAATGGATATGGATATTCCCAGGGATCCGGGTGTTATACGAATGTCCTTTGTGCATTATACTTCAGCAGATGAAATAAACCAGTTGATCCGGGGGCTGGAGCAATCTTTGCAATAACACGCTAAACTGTTAAACCCCAAAGGATAACAAAGGAACAATATCATGAAATTTAACTTAAAACTTATTGTATTATTCCTGTTCTGTGGACTGCTGTCCTATGGCCAGGGGCAGAAAGACTATCAACCATCTCCACAAAATCTGGAAGCCCGACAATGGTTCAAAGAGGCCAGGTTCGGACTGTTTGTCCACTGGGGGGTCTATAGTATTCTGGGTGACGGAGAGTGGGTGATGAACAACCAAAACATACCGATTGATGCCTATGAAAAACTGCCGGCCTTTTTCAATCCAATTGGCTTTGATGCTGATGAATGGGTGCAAATGGCGAAAGATGCCGGAATGAAATATATTACCATTACCAGCAGGCACCACGATGGTTTTTCCATGTTTGATACCAAAGCCAATACTTATAATATCGTGGACAGTGCGCCTTATGGAAAGGATGTATTAAAAGAATTGGCCGATGCCTGCAGAAAAGAGGGGATAAAACTATTTTTCTATTATTCGCTGCTGGACTGGCATAACGATGATTATTTCCCTAGGGGCAGGACAGGTAATAATATTCCCGGAAGGGGTGAGGGCGACTGGAAAAAATATATAGCCTTTATGAAGACCCAGCTTAGGGAACTTTTAACCAATTACGGGGATATAGCGGGTATTTGGTTTGATGGACATTGGGATCAAAAACAGTGGGATGGTAAAAGCTTTGGCAAGCTGCAGGTAGATTGGCACTATGATGAAATCTACAAATTGATTCACGATTTACAGCCACACTGCCTTATTGGTAACAACCATCATTTGGCACCAATTGAAGGCGAGGATTTTCAAATGTTTGAAAAGGATCTCCCTGGAAAGAACACTACTGGTTGGGGTACTTCGGCAACCGATATTGGTCAATTACCTTTAGAAGTCTGTGAGACTATCAATGGATCATGGGGCTTCAATCTGCAGGACCGAAAGCACAAGTCCAGGGAAGAACTCATCCACTATATGGTAAAAGCGGCTGGATATGGGAGTAACCTTTTACTAAATGTTGGACCCATGCCCAATGGTAAAATTCAGGATGAACACAAAGCATCCCTGAAAGAACTGGGAATATGGATGCGTGAAAACGGGGAAACCATTTATGGTACTTCAGCTGGCCCCATTCCACCCACCGAAAAGAGGGCATCTACCCAAAAAGGAAAAACCATATACCTGCATATTCTTGATCAGAGCAACAAAGTATTCCTGGAAGATTTTTATCAGCAAATAGAAAATGTAAAACTCTTCAGGGACAAAACCGTTTTGAAACATCAACAAAATGAATTTGGACTGTTGATCCAGGTTCCTGAAGGCAAAATAGATAAGGCAGATACTATTTTGGAAATAGTCTTAAAATAAAATAATGCTTCACAATAGTAATGAATCACCAGAGCGCCGTATCAAAACCCCCTGGTACTTTCTTGCATTACTCATTTTAGCCGGGGAGTCTGTATTTATTCTGCCCTTTGTGCTGGCGCGGGTTTTCAGGCCTACGGTATTGCAGGCCTTCGAGTTGGACAATGTAGCCCTTGGTCTTTGTTTCTCGGTTTACGGTGTGGTGGCATTGGTTTCCTATTTCTTCGGAGGTCCCCTGGCCGATAAATACCCACCCGGGAAACTAATTGCAATCGCCCTTTGGATGACTGCACTTGGTGGGTTGGTTTATGCAACTTTTCCCGGTTTTACTGTGCTGCGCATCTTGTATGGCTATTGGGGTTTCACTACAATATTTCTATTCTGGGCTCCCATGATTAAAGCTACACGGATCTGGGGCGGTACCACTTCCCAGGGCAAGGCTTTTGGGTTTTTAGATGGCGGTCGTGGTCTGGTAGGTGCCTTATTTGGAATCCTTGGGGTAGTCATCTTCTCCTTTTTCCTTACAATGGAACCTGCCGAGGCAGGGGTTACTGAAAGCAGGGAAGCTTTCCGCTATGTAGTCCTGGTATCTTCAGGGATTGTAACTGCAGTTGGGGTATTGGTCTGGTTCTTTTTGAAAATGGACAGGGAGATTGAGAAAAAGGTCCTCCTGGAGCGGATCACCATCTCACAGGTAAGAGAGGTCTTGCGACTTCCTGCGGTGGGCCTCTTAATGATCATTATCCTTTGCGCTTATACAGGGTATAAGATCACGGATGTGTTTTCCCTCTATGCCCAGGATGTGATGTTCTACAACCAGGTGGAAGCGGCAAAAGTGGGGAGCTTCCTACTGTTTATCCGCCCGGTGATTGGTGTCTTAATCGGAATTCTGGCAGACCGTACACAAACCACCTTATGGTTGCTGATTAGTTTTGGGATAACCTTTATCGGGGCCTTGCTGTTTGCAACCGGAGTCATTTCAGATTCAACTACCGTGCTGTTTTTTATATCCATTTTAGTGGTGGCCACCGGCGTATATGCGGCACGATCCCTGTATTTTGCAGTGATGCAAAAAGGCAGGATCCCTTTGGTTCTGACCGGGACTGCTGTGGGACTTATATCCATCATTGGCTATACCCCGGATATCTTTGCAGGGCCCGCCATGGGCTATCTGCTGGATAGTTCCCCAGGGGAAGCCGGACATCAGCATGTATTCTGGATGCTAGCTGGTTTTTCTTTGGTGGGAGGTATCGCTGCCTGGTTTTATTATCGCTTGTATGGTAAGCGATTTAGCCCCAAAGAATTATAAACATTAAATTTTTTCAAAACCCCCTCGGATTATCAATTTTTTTCTCTTGTATGGACAAGGGGGCCTCGTAGGTAGCGCAACTCTGAAGCAAGAATAAACCAATCAGGAAAATTGCGATTGATTTGGTCCGCCTATTCCTTTTGCTCATGATCTAAGTATTTCCGACAAAAGTATTTCTGAATGGGGCAGGGGACAATGATCTTTGTCAGGGGATACTCGTTCCAACTTTTTCAAAAGTAAAACCTTCTGATCCTGGCAAGGGCTGATACAACAATCCGGAATAAAAAGCCCCTCACAAAGGTGAAGGGCTTTTTAAAGACTAAAGAATGGATACCATTCTGTTAATTCTAATTATTTACTTAATTGACTCAGCATAAAACGTATTGCACCTATTTTTCCTCCGGCATAAGGATACCCAAAAAGTAGTTTTCATCCAAATAGGTTTGGGCTACTTCCTGTAGGTCTTCGGGCGTCAATTCATTAAGTTTAGCTTCCAGTTTCATGCTGCTTTCCAGGTCGCTGTTTTCCCGTTCCGCTTTTGACAAACTGGACAACCAGAATCTATTGGTTTTTAGATCTTCTTTATGCTTTACCAAATAGGTCTCTTTAACCTTGGCCATATCTTTTGGGGTAACCCCTTCCTTTTTGATCTTTTCTATTTCCTCCAAAGTAGCAGCAATCAATTTATCCACGTTCTCCGGGCCACAGGGAAAACCAATATTGAAAGTCAGGTTAGAGAAAGATAATTTACTTAAACTACCTCTGGCCCCTACACCATAGACTCCGCCTTCTTCTTCCCGGAGTTTTTCAACTAGTTTAATGGTCAATACTTCTCCAAGGGCTTTTACAGCCATTTCAGTATCACTGTCGTAGGGGATCTCTTCTTCCCAGGTAAAACTCACATTACTCTTAGGGTCACTTCCTCTATTTATAACGTGTTTCTGATAACTGTCTTTCCTTCTGAATTTTGTTGGGATAAAGGATTCGTTGCTGTTCAGACCGGGTAAGGAAGCAATATAGGTAGTGGCGTATGTTTTTAATTTTTCTTCATCCACATTACCAACAAAGAAGAAGTGGAAATCTCCAGCATCCGCAAACCGCTCCTGATATTTTTCATAAGCAAGATCATAATCGGCAGCGTCCATTTTCTCTGCGGTAGGAAACCCGGTATATCGCGGATTACCTTCGTTTCTGAGCTTACCAATTTGGTCCTGGAAGTAAAACTGAGGATTTGCCATCAGGTTACCTAAAAAGCTTTTTTGTTTGGTTATATAAGAGTTAAAAGCTTCTTTGTCTTTATTGAGTGAAGTAAAGTAGAGATGGACCATTTGAAATAAGGTTTCCAAATCTTTAGGTGCTGCAGAACCATTAAAGCCCTCTCCAATAGAGCTGATTCGAGGGCGTACACTTACGATTTTACCACTCATAAATTTTCCCATATCGGTTAGTGATAAGCCCCCTATACCTGCTTCCGCAAGTCCTCCATTGGCAAATGCAGTAGCCATATAATCATTATCACTGTATAAACTGGTACCTCCAGGGCTATAAGCCTCAAATAGTACTTCGTCATTCTTAAAATCCGTCTTTTTGTAGGTTACCTTAGCCCCATTACTGAGGGTAAAAGTGGTAAAATCCAGATTTGAATTGGTTTCCGATTTTACAATGGAACCAGGGGCTGGCATCTTTTCAATAAGATCGGAACGTACGGCCTCGTCCTGATAAGGATTTATCTCCGCCGTTTTCATTGCATCCAACAAGGTTTTTACCTCTTCTTCCGTTACCTGATCAAGTCCTTCTTTTTCAGGACCAGTAATCACAATTACACGATTGTCATCATGCAGGAAGTTATTGATGAGGGCTCCAATTTCTTCAAGTGCTACACCGGGCAATAAGCGCTTGGTCATGTCAAACTGCCACGCAATACCAGGGATAGGTGAATTATTCAGGTAGTTGTAAACATAGGAGTTGACCATACGGCCGCTTTCTAACTTATCACGGTCGTTATATTGTTTTTCCAGCCTAGCCAAAAGACTTTTTTTAGCGCGTTCAAACTCGGCTTCCTGAAATCCATAGCGCTTAACCCTTTCATTCTCCTCCAAAAGTGCTTTAAGTGCTTTCAATTGTCCATCAGGACTGGTTTGCGCAAAAGATTGGTAAGCATTTTTGGTTCTCGCCAAGGTGCCTCCATAATATGAAAAGCCAAATATAAAAGGAGGATTGGGACTATTTCGAAGCTCACCCAATCGATTGTTGATCAGGGTAGAAAAAAGGTTCTTAACCAAATTTTCGCGAAAATCCTTAACTGTTTTAACCTGAGGTGCTTCAAAATAATCTTTGTAGAGGATTTGTACCCGACTAAAAGCAGCTTCTTTATCCGACGCTATGGCAATAAAGGTTTCATCATGATTGGGTAAGGGATAGGCCTCACGTTTTGCAGGGTTTTTGGCTTTTTCGATGTTTGAAAAATGGGTCTTTATTTTAGACTCCATGGTAGCAACATCCAGGTCCCCTACCGCAACAACCGCCATAAGATCTGGTCTGTACCAGGTTTTATAATAATCCCGAACATCGTCATAAGTAAAATTCTCCAGATTTTCCTTAGTACCAATAGGAAGTCGTTCTGCGTATTTTGAACCGTACATCATTTTTGGCAGTGTTACCTTTTGCATGCGCTCTTCCGCCCCAAGTCGCAAACGCAGTTCTTCGAGTACAACTCCGCGTTCCCCATCTATTGCCTCTTCAGACAGGGTGGTGTTATGTGCCCAGTCTTCCAGAATTTGGAAGCCCTGTTCCAGTTTCTCCGGGTCATCGCTTGGGATGGGCAGAATGTAAACCGTTTCATCAAAACTGGTATAAGCATTCAGGTCAGCTCCAAACTTTACCCCAATACTTTGCAGGTAATCTACCAGGTCGTTTTTCTCAAAGTTCTTGGTGCCGTTGAAGTTCATGTGCTCCATGAAATGCGCAAGGCCCAGTTGGCGTTCCGTTTCCATAATAGAGCCGGCATTAACTACCAGGCGAAGTTCAACTTTGTCTTCTGGTTTTCCGTTATTTCTAATGTAATAGGTTAAGCCATTTTCCAGGGTTCCGACCTTGACATTAGGATCGACAGGGATACTTTCTTCAGGAATAATTGTGGGGCTCAGTCCATCGGTCTGGGCAAAAAGAGTTGAAAGGCCAACAAAGGCAAAAATAAAGAGTAAAGTAATCTTTTTCATGTGTAACAATTTGTTTGATTTTTAAAACGATCCAAAAGATAAGGAACAAATACCTGTAAGAAAAATAATGTGAAGTGCTTGCAATTTTCAGTTAAATAAGGGATTGACTATCACTAAGAGCTATTAAGTTTAAAATGAACTAGATAGGAATGTGGCGAGCATGGCGTACCAGGATAATGCCTAACAAAAAACATAGAAATATTATGGTTTCCCTACAATGAGGGAATTTTGATAACGCCCATAACCGACTTTACAGAATATAATTTTATGCTATTGCTGAAATATGCAACTACTAAGCTTCTGCTTCCTGTTCTACATTCAGGATCTTTTCGGCATAACGGGATTGATCATCATCGTCCCTAATCGTGAAACCTCGTTTTCTGAACATATGCAACATAACCGTATTTGCATTGAGGACTGTAGCGTATACCTTCCTGATTTTGCGCTGTTCAGCAATTTCCATGATAATGTTCATGAATTTATTGCCAAGTCCCTTGCCCTGATAATCATCCGCCACAAGAATAGCAAACTCTGCAGCGTCGTTATTGGCATCGGCAACCAGACGGACCACCCCGGCCATCACATCTTCACCATTTTCGTTGACCTTTGCGATCAGTGCAATTTCCCTATCGTAGTCGATCTGGGTGTACCGGATCAACATTTCATGGGTAACGGTACCCAGCTTTCCGAAGAACCTGAAATATTCCGTTTGTTTTGAGATGCGCTTGAAGAGCTCCCGTTCCATAGGTTCATCCTCTGGTTTAATCGGACGGATAAGTGTTTTTGTTCCATCGCTCATGGTCCATTCCCTATTCAACTCGCGCGGGTAAGGTGAGATAACAAGATGGGAGTATGATTTTACTTTTTCAGGTGAAACTGTCTCGTCCAGAACAATCTTGGCATCAAGAACTACGCCACCGGTATGATCAACAACATATGGGTTGATATCTATTTCCTTGATCTGTGGAAAATCCATGACCAGGTAAGCGAACTTGTACAGCAAGAATTTTATTGCCTCTATATCTGCACCCTTCATGCCCCGGTAACCTTTCAAAAGCCGGTAGATTCGGGTATCTTCTATAATTCTTTGCGCAAGTACCATATTCAACGGCGGAAGCCCAACATTCAGGTCTTTGAACACCTCAACAGCAACTCCACCCATCCCAAATACGATAATGGGACCGAAAATAGGATCCTTTTTTGAACCAATGATTAGCTCGTATTTTTTACTGACCATTTCTTCGATCAGAACTCCTTTAATCTTGGCATCTGGTTTTGCAGAAAGTGTTGCTTCTATGATCTTTTTATAGGAATCTATGGCCCCCACTTCATTCCTGATATTGAGAATTACACCCCCTGTATCTGTTTTGTGTGTGATGTCCTCACTCGCGATCTTCATCACCACCGGATATCCTATCTTCTTACAAATTATTGCAACTTCCTCCTCTGTAGTCGCCAATTCGTGCCTTGTAACCGGAATTCCATAATTAGTAAGGACCGATTTTGCCTCATCTTCAGTGAGCACATAGCGCTTTTGGCCCATAATGGATTTAATCAGTACATGATTTTTGTCAGTATCCGGATTAAAGCTTTGTGGTATTGTAGACGGAGTTTCATGTAATGCTTCAATATTCCTGGTATATCTATGCATTGATATAAAGGTATTCACGGCATTTTCCGGAATTCTGTAAACCGGTATATTGTTGGTTTCAAGTATTTCCCTACCTTTTTCCACATCCTTTTCACCCATCCAGGATGCGAGGATAGGTTTTGGATACTTATCCACCAATTTGACTATTTCCGCTGCTATTTCGTCTGCCTTGGTCATGGCTTGCGGTGTGAGTATAACCAGCACCCCATCTACCCCTTTATCCAGCAAAACGGCTTCAGTTGCATCTTTATACCTCTTAGCATCTGCATCTCCAAGGACATCGATCGGATTTCCATGGCTCCATACCGCTGGCAGGGCATTATTGAGCTTTTCCATGGTATCATCAGACAGTTGTGCAAGCTCACCCCCTAATTTAATAAGGTGATCGGTGGCTAATACCCCTGGTCCGCCTGCATTGGTAATTATGGCGAGTCTTCTACCCTTTGGCCTGGGTTGCATAGCGAGGGCCTGTGCTGCATTGAACAATTCTTCTATGGTATTTACTGAAATTATCCCTGCCCGTTTAAAGGCTGCATCAAATGCAATGTCATTACCCGCCAGTGTTCCTGTATGAGAAAGCGCCACTTTTGCCCCGGCATCACTTTTACCTGCTTTTAATACGATAATAGGCTTAGTTCTGGCAAAGGCCCTGGCAGCACTCATGAATTTACGCGTATGCGTAATTGATTCCATGTATATGACAATGCTGCTAGTCTGCGGATCATTACCGAAATAATCGATAAGATCATGAAAACCAACATCGAGCATTGATCCAATAGAGACAAAGTTGCTAAAGCCAACATTTTGTTCCACAGACCAGTCAAGGATTGCTGTGCAAAGCGCACCACTCTGGGAAATGAACGCTATCTTCCCTGGCAAGGCCATTTTGTTGGCAAAACTTGCGTTCAATTTGATGGAAGGTTTAATAAACCCGAGGCAGTTGGGTCCTATTATCCTCATGTTGTACTTTTTGGCATACCCCAGTATGGTGTTGCTCATTTCCTGTCCGCTCTCACCGGCTTCCATGAATCCTGCAGATATGATCACGATACCTCCAACGCCGTACTCCCCACATTCTTTAACCAGTTCAGGAACGGTGGCAGAGGGGGTGGCAATTATCGCCAAATCTATTTCATCCCTGGTATCACTGAGCTTGGCATAACTTCTGACCCCATAAATGCTTTTGTTCTTATAATTTATTGGGTAGACGGTCCCCTTGAATCCGGAACCAATCATATTGCTGATCAAGGCATATCCAACACTACCTTCATTATTAGAGGCCCCAATAACAGCTACAGTTTGGGGTTTAAAAATTCTGTTTAAAGGATTCATCATTTCAATATAATTTTTTGTGAGCAATTCAAATGGACCAGTAGGGTGTCAAATTGGACAATAACTTATCGAGTCGCATTTCGTATTCCATCCAGACCTGAATTGCTGATTCTGTTGCTAATTCTGAATATTTTTTTGAGTTGCCTGATATTCCATCCCTAAAATTGTAAATGGATTTTGGTAATTCTTCTACATTATATCCACCTTCCAGGGTGGCAAAAACGTTACTGAAATTATCAGCAAGTATATTTCCAGTATTATAAAATGCATCTACGGTTAATCGTAGATCCAGAAGTAAGTCGTATTGATGCGCGTCAAATCCCGCCGAAACAGCAACTACATCGGGATTAAATTCCAGAGCGATAGGAAGCGTATACTTTATAGCATTGGCATAAATATCGTCACCTGACCCGGGCGGTAGCGGAACATTTATGGTGAAGCCTGCCCCCTTATCTGTTCCAATTTCGTCTGCAGAGCCATGACCGGGGAATGCCGGAAACTGGTGTATTGACCAGTACATTACCTGGTCCGTATCATTAAAGATTGCTGAAGTGCCATCACCCAAATGCCCGTCAAAGTCAAAAATGAGAACTCTCTTGCCTTGATTGGCCAATCGCCGGGCAGCAATGGAAACATTATTAAATAAGCAGAAACCACTGGCGCGATTGGGATAAGCATGATGGCCAGGAGGTCTTACCAGGGCAAAACCCTGTTCTTCTGAAGCCTTGATGGTAGCATTTGCAGCATACACTGCAGCCTCATAGGATTTGGGTGAACTGTGTGTGTCCCCGTCTAAAGACTTACTCAGTTTTGAATAGTCTTTGACCATATTGATATACCCCTCATCATGGATGATTTTTAATACGGATTCATCAAAAGAAATATCAGAAACGGGAAGTTCCCCGAGGGCATCGAGACGCTTTTTGTTCTCAGGGTGCATGCCTGTATCGTGTTCCTTAAAGATGGGGTGACTGATGAGCTCCATAATATGCGTTTCAGGGCTTACAACTACGTCTGGGATAACTGAATCCAGAAGTGATATTCACGAGGCATTTGTCAATATAACAACTATAGTAATAAATGGTTACACAGGTCAAAAGTAGCGCAGTGTGGCCCTCTGTTTTTATGATTATTATCATAAAGTGAACATTAATTGACCCCATAGACTCTTTAATCACATAGACCCGCAAAAAAGCTTAAAATTTCGGACAGTAAGGAAAGGAAATGTGGTTGGCCCCCCTGTACCCTTTTTAAAAAGTGATTTTCATATGTTGTTTGGGTCCTTCCAACTGTTTCAATGCCAATGTAGGGCTATTCAATGCCACCAACAGGATAGTGAGGCAGATCGTCATCCGCTCTTTTCCTGAAATCGGGAGAATAATACAGAAAGAGGCGAAAAGTATGGTTGAGGTCGTATTGATTTCCAGTATATCGCTGCTGGTAAACCATCATGTATCCATAATCAATAGTCAGGGATTTACTGAGTCGTTGGTTAAAACCCAGGAACAAACGGTTCTGGTCAAAGGTATTGTAGATGATCTCCTTGCCTGCATGGAACAGGATCTCATTGGAGAGCACAGGTCTTGGTAGTCTGGGATCTTCGAACACCTGCACAGCAGCTGAGATCAGGAAGCGAAAACGGGTAGAATACCGGGTCCGATCTACCGAACCGCTGTCTGTATTCAGAACTTCGTGCCAGCGCTGTTCTATCCTAACCCGTTGCAGGAAGGTTATTTTTCCTATTAAGGCCCGCCAAAGAGCCTGTTGGTATATCCTGCGTTCCAGAGCGTATTTCCTTCCAGAATCCGTTTCCGTGGCCAGCCATAGGGCAGCTCCTCCGCCTACAAAAGAGATTTGATCATTTAACCAATAAGCGGCACCCAGGCGAAGAAAATAGAAGTTGGGATCACTGATAAAGTTTTCACGCCGGAGATGTACATCAGCAATCATACCCCAGTGCTTGCTGATTCGCGCTGTACTGTTGATACTGGTCCAGAATTGAGTTTGTTCAAAGGTCTCTGACGCTATCCCCTGTTGCGAAATAGCCTGGGCAGGGATAAATATAATGATAAGAAATCCTAGAAATACCTTCTTCACTGATATGGTATGGATAGAAAAAACAAAGGTATTGCTAATATCGGATTGATCCTCAGGCCTTGCCTTTATTTTATTGCCGGCCCTGTTGGGGCAATTGCTTTCTTACCCACATCCTTTAACCCTACCTTCGTAAAAACTTCGGTGGATTGCAAGGGGCCTCCCGATCCCGATAACTATCGGTAGGGAGGGCCTGCAGAAATTTAGCCCTTCCGCAGACTTTAGTCTGCGTAGTCTTTTTTCATTCCCAAGCTTTATTGAGCAAGTTCCAGAAATATCTCGTAATCACCTTGATGGTAATTAACAAATACATCTACGCAGAGATAAGGCCTTAATTTATTGGGGTCCTGCTTCTCTGTCACGTGCGATTTAATCAACTCCGCCATAGCCAATGCCCATTTGTTCAGAGTAGATGTGTTTTGCTGCAGGCAGGGTGTATCTTATAGGAAAATTCTGTATCTTATTAAAAATATTTAGCCATGAAAAATTATTCTATCATAAGGTTATTTGTTTGTATCGTTTTAATACAGTCTTGTCAGCAGGATGATGTACCAAGCACCCCGGACCCTAATTTATTTTTGGGGTCGTGGAAATTGTCCAGTTCAACTTTTGACGGTGCTGAGTCTATGGAAATAAACGATTGTACAAAGAACAGTATTTTATTATTGTATAGATTTAGTGAAGACAATCCTTCCTCCAATGCGGAGTTATACGATTATGCTTTAAACGAAACGGGAGAATGTATAGTTGTACAAAGTATCATCCAGGCAACTTGGTATTCGGAAACAACTTTTACAAACACAGGTAATATTTCCCAAGCAACTGTATTAAGGTATATTACGCAGCAAGGAGAAACTGTAAATTTGACACTAGAAAGAGTTGGGGAGTTCTTAACTGCTACTGGTAATGCGACTCTTAATGAGAGTGACACCACTATTAACCGGACCTACATAAAGTTAGGGCAAGAATTTCCTTAATTAGATCTGTTTAAAGAGCTCTGTAATTAGGATTTCCTGCAGGGTGATGAACTAGCGATAATGCAAGCCCCTCCGCCTGCTCAGCAGTTGGCGGGCCTTTTAGCTCCAGTTTTGGTATTTATGCGAGACGGGATTGCTTTCTTTGCTTTGCTCAGAAAGCGGCACAAAGGTGGCCCTACAAAAAAGTAAACCCTTCTGTTTGCTTCGCAGCCAATGGTTCTTTTTCATTTTTACCCACTATGGAGCAAGCTCCAGTGTTTTAAAATGAAAAAGCCCCTCACTTTCGTGAAGGGCTCTGCTTCTCTGCGGTCTGGACGGGACTCGAACCCGCGACCCCCTGCGTGACAGGCAGGTATTCTAACCAACTGAACTACCAGACCAATGATTTTATATTGACTCTCCGTCAGTACGCTGACAACAGTCAGCTTCAAATCTTGTTCAACCGCTTGGTTAAAGCATGCGTTGTCCACCAAAACTTCCACTGAAGTAAAGGTGGATGCAAATATACGCTCCTTATTGATTCCCGCAAATAAAAAAATCACTTTTCGGCGCTAGACAAATTTTTGCCGTTCAATGAGGAAGGTGTTCAACACTTTTTGAAATCGATCCTGGATATCTACCCCTACATACTTAATCTTGTATTGCCCGCATTTTAATTTGATATCGCGGATATAATCCTGCAGTTCAGCCTCATAGGAAGCCTTTAATTCTTCCGGATATACATCAATGTGTTGCCCTGTTTCCACATCCACAAAACGTTTTGGGGTATTTTCAAAATTAAAGTGTGCTTCGGTTTCGTAATCCAGTAAATGAAATAACACCACCTCGTGTTTGTTGTATTTCAGATGTCTCAACGCATCAAACAGCTTGGCATTATCCTGTGTAGTCTGGAACATATCGGTAAACAGGAATATAAGGCTTCGCCTTTTGATCTTTTCGGCAATCTGATGCAGAAAAGTGTAGGTGCGGGTCTCCCGTGGCGGACTGGGATCAAGGCTGATTTCACTTAGTTTGGAAAGTAGCATGTGGTGGTGGCGTTCACTGCCTTTTTCCGGAGTATAGAAGTTATAGCTATCCGAATATACACTCAATCCTACAGCATCACGTTGCTTTTTAAGGATGTTCATCAGGGCTGCAATAGCCAAAACAGAATAACCAATCTTATTAAGGTGGTCTATATCCAGCTTCTTCACATCCGGATAGTACATGGAGGCAGAGTTATCCAGGATCATATGGCAGCGCAGGTTCGTTTCCTCCTCGTAGCGCTTGGTGTACAACTTATCCGTTTTGGCAAACAATTTCCAGTCGATATGCCGTGTGCTCTCCCCGGTATTGTAGATCTTATGCTCTGCAAATTCTGCGGAGAACCCATGGAAGGGGCTTTTGTGGATACCACTGATGAATCCTTCCACAACTTGCCTGGCCAGCAGCTCAAGGTTCTGGAATAAGGGAGCTTTATGTAATTCCGATGGGATATGCATAACTCAAACAGAGTACTAAGATAAAACAAAAAGGTCCGGCAAGTGCCGGACCTTTCTGTATGCTTCCTTGTTAAGGTCGATTAAAGCGCTGCTTCAATAGCATCTGTATAGGCCTTCTTTGGGGAAACCCCTACCTGCCTGCTTACAATCTCACCATTTTTAAATACCAAAACAGTGGGAATGTTACGTACACCGTACTTGGCAGCGTATTCCTGGTGAGAATCTACGTCTACCTTTCCAACTACTGCTTTACCTTCGTATTCGGTACTAACCTCGTCTATGATAGGACCAACCATTCGGCAGGGACCACACCATGCGGCCCAAAAGTCTACAACTACGGGTTTTTTGCTTTTGAGAACTACTTCATCAAATGTAGCATCGGTTATTTCTAATGCCATGATTTTTAAAATTTTAGATTATACAAAGTTAGTTATTATTTTGGCCCTTTCCTTACGCCTCATGCATACATTTTTCTTATGCAGATATCAGTCCTTCCTATACTTTAATTTCCACAGTTAGAATACCTAATGCGCTAGTTTAGTTTATAGTGCACCTGCTGTTCCTCCAGGGCAGCTAGCAATTCACTGGTAATTTGAACTTTCTGTTTTCTACTGGCCAGCGTTACTTTAATTTCCTCTTCAAGTTCGTAAATGGTAAAACTGAGCGGGTGTTTTCCCTTGTATGATATCAGGGTATCTTTTAGTTGGCTGATCTGATCCTCTTTTACCTGTTCCAGACTCATTTTAATAGTCAGCCTTTTGGCAAAGGTCTCCATGGCTTCCTGCAGCAGCAGGAATTGGTTAAACTGCAATCGTGGATCGCCTTTCAGGCCGGTATCCCTATTTACCCAACCCTCGCGGACGAATACCTTGATCAGGATAAATGAATTGATCATAAGGAAATGCCTGAACTTCAGGTATTCCTCCCCGAAAATCCGGAATTCATGGGTATCGGTATAGTCTTCAACCGTAAAGATTGCCCAGCCCTTCCCGTTTTTGGATATCCTGTGCTGGACATCGGTAATTACACCAGCGAATGTCAGTTCCCGGTTAAGAAAATCTTCTGGCCTGCTGAAAAACGACACGCTAGCATTACAGAACGCCTGTATCTCCTTCTGGAAATCGTCCAGGGGATGCCCGGAAATGTAGATACCCACTACCTCTTTCTCCCGGCGTAATTTTTCCATGGTACCCCATTCCTCACAAGGGGGGATTGAGGGTTCCGGAATTTGTACTTCACTTGCCTCACCAAATAAGCTTACCTGGGATGAATTGGCGTTTTCCTGCCATTTTGCCCCGTATTTGATGATTTTCTCCAGGAAACTTATCCCATCTCCCTCATGATGGAAATACTGTGCCCTGTGGCTATTCCCCATGGAATCGAATCCCCCGGCAAGAGCCAGGTTTTCAAATGCTTTCTTATTGGCAGCCCTCAGGTCTATACGTTTGGCAAGGTCGAATACGGAATTATAATGTCCATTGGCCTTTCGTTCAGATACGATAGTTTCCACCGCTGAACGCCCCACACCTTTTATAGCTCCCATCCCAAAACGGATGGCATTGTTTTGGTTTACGGCAAATTTGTAATAGGATTCATTGACATCCGGTCCCAGTACTTCCAGTCCCATCCGCTTGCATTCTTCCATAAAGAAGGTCACCTGCTTGATATCGTTCATATTGTTAGACAGAACGGCCGCCATATATTCTGCTGGGTAATGTGCTTTGAGGTAAGCGGTCTGATAGGCAATGTATGCATAACAGGTAGAGTGACTCTTGTTAAAGGCATAAGAAGCGAAAGCCTCCCAGTCTTTCCAGATTTTTTCAAGTATATCCCTGGGATGTCCCCGTTCTTCCCCTCCGTTTAAGAATTTCGGCTTGAGTTTTTGCAGCAAGGCAAAGATCTTTTTACCCATGGCTTTTCGAAGCACATCAGCTTCGCCCTTGGAGAAGCCTGCTAACTTTTGAGATAACAACATCACCTGCTCCTGGTAAACGGTAATCCCATAGGTCTCCTTAAGGTTATCCTCCATTTCCGGAAGGTCGTAGGTGATATCCTCTTTTCCGTGTTTCCTGGCAATGAAACTGGGAATGTATTCCATGGGG
The DNA here is from genome assembly GCA_021295155.1 of Flavobacteriaceae bacterium D16. GTDB lineage: Bacteria > Bacteroidota > Bacteroidia > Flavobacteriales > Flavobacteriaceae > Lentiprolixibacter. Next base: position 1,029,077 of record JAJTJC010000036.1, read on the forward strand.
CCAGGCCGGTAAAGCGCATTCATAGCGATGAGGTCGTCAAAAACCGTGGGTTTCAGGTCTTTCAGGTGTTTCTGCATCCCAATGGATTCGTACTGGAAGATACCTACCGTATCTCCACGCTGGAATAATTCATAGGTCTTCTCATCATCCAGCGGAAAATCATCCGGCACCAACTGTATCCCCTGACGGGCTTTTACGATCTTCACCGTGTCCTTGATCAGGGTCAGGGTTTTGAGCCCGAGGAAATCCATCTTAAGCAACCCGGCACTTTCCACCACCGAATTGTCGAATTGGGTGACATATAAATCCGAGTCCTTGGCTGTGGCTACCGGCACAAAATTGGTAATGTCATCCGGGGTAATAATTACTCCACAGGCGTGAATCCCTGTGTTTCTTAAGGACCCCTCTAATACTCTCGCAAGATTTACGGTTTCGGCTTCCAGGTCTTCTCCTTCGGAAATATTCAGGAGCTGGTTTACCTTATCCATTTCATCGGCCCGAAATTTTTTCTTCAGATCACTTTCCGCTACCCCAAAGATCTTCCCAAACTTCGCCATATTGGGAATGAGTTTGGCCAGACGGTCCGCATCATTCAGTGGAAGGTCCAATACCCGTGCTGTGTCCCGGATACTCGATTTGGCAGCCATGGTCCCATAGGTAATGATTTGGGCTACCTGGTTGGCTCCGTATTTGTTAATCACATAATCCATGACTTTACCCCGGCCTTCATCGTCAAAATCAATATCGATATCCGGCATGGATACTCGATCAGGATTAAGGAAACGCTCAAAAAGTAAATCGTATTTGAGCGGGTCTATATTGGTAATGCCCAGGCAATAGGCGACTACAGATCCGGCGGCAGACCCTCGTCCGGGACCTACAGATACACCCATATTACGGGCCTCGCGGATAAAATCTTCCACAATCAGGAAGTAGCCGGGATACCCCGAATTTTCAATGGTACCAAGCTCAAAATCAATACGTTCGCTAATGGCGTCGGTGATTTCCCCATAGCGCTTTTTGGCACCTTCATAGGTGATATGCCTCAGGTATTTATTTTCTCCTCGCGTACCACCGTCTTTCTGGTCTTCTGCTTCCTGGAACTCTTCCGGTATATCAAACTGGGGCAGGAGTACTTCCCGTGCCAGCTCATAGGTCTCTATCTTGTCAACAATTTCCTGCAGATTGAGGATAGACTCCGGCAGGTCCTTAAAGAGGGACTTCATTGCCTCAGGCGACTTAAAGTAATATTCCTGATTTGGCAGTCCGTAGCGATACCCACGACCGCGACCAATCGGTGTGGCCTGTTTCTCACCATCTTTTACACAAAGCAGGATGTCATGCGCGTTGGCATCTTCTTTATCGCAGTAATACGTGTTATTGGTAGCAACCAGCTTAACTTCGTGCCTTTGAGCCAGACTGATCAGCACTTTATTGGCCCGATCTTCATCTTCCTGCCCGTGCCGCATGATCTCCATATAGAGGTCATCGCCAAACTGTTCTTTCCACCACAGCAAGGCTTCCTCGGCCTGTCTTTCACCCTGGTTAAGAATCTTGGCAGGGATTTCTCCATACAGGTTTCCAGTCAGGACAATTAGGTCTTCCTTATACTTGGTAATCAGAGTCTTGTCTATTCGGGGCACGTAATAAAAGCCATCCGTATAGGCCAGGGAAGACATCTTGGCCAGATTGTGATAGCCGTTTTTATTCTTGGCCAATAAGACCACCTGGTACCCGTAATCCTTAATGTTTTTGTTGGTATGATCTTCACAGACGTGAAATTCACATCCGATTATGGGTTTGATAGGGTTCCAGCGCCGTTCTTCTCCTTTTTCTTCAGCTTCTTTGTTGCGCTCTTTCAGGCTTTTATTATATGCTTTTACCTCTTTGACGAAGTGGAAAGCGCCCATCATATTTGCATGATCGCTTACTGCAACCGCAGGCATACCGAATTCAGCAGTTTTCTTAACCAAATCCTTAATCCGGATGGTGGATTGTAGGATGGAAAACTGGGAATGGTTGTGTAGGTGTACAAAAGTAGCATCTTCAAGTGATGCTATGTTTTCTTCAAGTTCCTGATGTGAAATATCACTATCTCCGGAAGCCAGTTGCTCCCTGATCTTACGGGAGGCTTCTTTGAAATTGATATGTTTCAGGCCGATAAGGGCTATGGGCTCCGGATGGGCCTTGGTAAAATTTGCAGGATAGTCCGGATCAGATTTTAGCTGGGAGGCCGAAAACTCCCCTCTTCGGATCAGTTCAAAAAAGCAGCGGGTAGTGGCTTCCACATCGGCAGTGGCATTATGGGCCTCTACAAAGGATTCTTCAAAAAGGAAGGCGTGCAATTCAGAAAGGGTAGGAAGTTTGAATTTACCGCCACGGCCACCCGGAATCTTACATAAAAGGGCAGTTTCTTCGGTACAGGTATCCAGAACCGGCAGGGATTCCATTTCATTAGGGAGCCCCTGACGTAGAAATTCTGCGCCCATGATATTCATATCAAAGCCAACATTCTGACCAACTACAAATTTGGCTTTGACCAATACTTCACGAAAGTGATCCAATACCACCTCCAGTGTTTCACCTTGCTGTTCTGCCAATTCGGTGGAGATACCGTGGATTACCTCTGAGTCATATGGAATGGTATATCCTTCAGGTTTTATCAGATAATCCTGCTGGTCCAGTAACTCACCCATTTCATCGTGTAACTGCCAGGCAATCTGTACGCATCTTGGCCAGTTATCGAGATCACTCAAAGGAGCATCCCAGCGTTTTGGTAATCCAGTGGTTTCGGTATCAAAAATTAAGTACATACTATACTCTTGGTTGGGTAAGAAGGCTATAAAAATAGGCAAATGAACGCATGGGGAAAAGGGTAGTTATCAGGAGTTATTAACGCATTGAATAGCGCCGTATTTAAAGGATGAAATACGTAATTGCCAGTAATGGTCATCCTCTTGATAACCAAGCTCTAAAATAATAATTCTTAGGTATTGTGCATTAAAAGAAATAAAGTATCTTTGCCGTCCTTTTAAGGAATAAAGAATTAATAACCGAGGGTCGGGAACCCTACAAAATTAATGTGATATGCCAGTTAGAATTAGACTTCAAAGACACGGAAAAAAAGGAAAACCTTTCTATTGGATAGTAGCCGCTGATTCGCGTGCTAAGCGAGATGGAAAATTCCTTGAAAAATTAGGGATATACAATCCCAACACAGATCCGGCGACCATAGACCTTAACGTAGACAACTCTGTTCAGTGGTTAGATAAGGGAGCACAGCCCTCGCATACCGCTAAACGCATTCTTTCTTATAAAGGGGTTTTGCTAAAACATCACCTGCAAGGTGGCGTTAGGAAGGGAGCCCTTACTGAAGAACAGGCTGAAGAAAAATTCCAGGCCTGGGTTTCAGAGAAAGAAAAAGCCATAGCCAACAAAACTTCAAGTCTCGAAAAAGCACAGGCAGATGCCAAAGCTAAAGCACTTGAGGCTGAAAAAGAAGTTAACGAGAAGCGTGCACAAGCTGCTGCGGAAGCAGAAGCTGCTGAATTGGCTGAGGCGGAAGCTGCCAATGAAGAGGTACAGGCTGAAGCTACCCCGGAAGCCGAAGTTACTGAAGTTGCTGAAGCCACTGAAACCGCTGAAGCGGCTCCTGAGGCAGAAGCTCCTGCCGCTGAGACGACAGAAGAAGCTGCACCTGAGGAATCAGCTAAAGAAGAATAGAGAAAGCGGCAACACCATGCTTAAGGAACAATGTTTCTACCTGGGCAAGATCGTTGCAAAACACAGCTATAAAGGGGAAGTCTTAGTTAAGTTAGACACAGACGAACCCGAGATATACGAAAACATGGAATCAGTGTTTGTTTCTAGAGGAAACAACCTGGTTCCATTTTTTATTGAACGCTGCAGACTTCATAAATCCAACCTGTTGCGAATCAAATTCGACGAGGTGAGCAGCGAATCGGAGGCCATTGCTCTTGTTGGTTCCGGACTCTTCCTGCCCCTGGAGATGCTTCCAAAATTGGAAGGGAATAAGTTTTATTACCATGAAGTTATAGGATTCCGTCTTGTTGACGAAAAATATGGGGATATAGGGGTCATTCAGGGAGTAAATGACCGTGCAGCCCAAGTGCTATTTGAGGCCGAAAAGGACGGGAAGACACTGCTGATTCCTGTAAATGATGATATAATCCTTAAGGTAGACCGTGAATCCAGGACCATCCACGTAGCCACACCGGAGGGTTTGGTAGACCTTTACCTATTCTAGTCATATACAAGGTAGTAAACGAATATGGCTGGGAGCAAACCATTTCGGTTCAAACAATTCACTGTTCAACAAGACCGTTGTGCCATGAAAGTAGGTACAGACGGGGTACTGCTTGGTGCTTGGGCACCCATAGATCATAATCCTGTTTCTGTCCTCGATATTGGGGCCGGTACAGGTTTGTTGTCCTTGATGATCGCTCAGAGAAGTTCTGCCGAAATCATAGATGCCATAGAAATACAGGATATGGCTTTTGAGCAATGTGTGGAAAATTTCGAGGGCTCAAAATGGTCAGATAGGCTATATGCCTATCATGCTTCCCTGCAGGAATTTACCGAAGAAGTGGAAGACCAATACGAATTGATCCTAAGCAATCCGCCTTTCCATTCGGAAATTCAGACCGGTGCGGATCCACAACGTGAAATGGCCAGACAAAACCTGTTCCTTCCCTTTCCGGAACTTCTTGAAGGTGTTAGTAAATTATTGGATCGAAACGGAATTTTTGCGATCATTTTACCCCACAAGGAATCGGCCTCCTTTATTGAACTCGCCCTAGCAAAAAACTTGCACCCCATTAAGTTGCTCGCCGTTCGTGGCAACCCTGAAGTAGTAGTTAAGCGGAGCCTGATTGCATTTCAATTTGGCAGTACAGGATGTGAGCATAAAGAGCTGGTTATTGAGCATGGCAGGCATGAATATTCTGATGCATACATTGCACTTACCCGGGATTTTTACCTGAAAATGTAACTTAGATCTGCACCCCGGCAAAATCGTCTGAAATTGTATTCTGCTCCATTGGACGATACACGGGCATTAAGTACCTTTGTTAAAAATCGAAAAGAATGAAACCCGACCTCTTTGAAGCCCCTGATTATTTCAATTTAGACGATCTTTTAAGTGAAGAACACAAGCTTGTTCGGGATGCAGCGCGCAGTTGGGTAAAGCGCGATGTTTCACCCATTATTGAGGAGTTTGCCCAAAAGGCAGAATTTCCTGAGCAAATCCTGAATGGCCTTGCTGAAATAGGGGCCTTTGGACCCTATATTCCCGAGGAATATGGTGGAGCTGGGCTGGACCAGATCAGCTATGGGATTATTATGCAGGAGATCGAAAGGGGAGACAGTGGTGTCCGGTCTACGGCCTCCGTACAATCTTCCCTGGTCATGTACCCCATCTATGCTTATGGTTCGGAAGAACAGCGTAAAAAATACCTGCCCAAGCTGGCTACAGGCGAACTGATGGGCTGTTTTGGGCTAACCGAACCCGACCATGGTTCCAATCCGGGGGGTATGGTTACCAATTTTAAGGACATGGGCGATCATTTTCTCCTTAATGGGGCAAAACTCTGGATCTCCAATTCTCCTTTTGCTGATATTGCTATCGTCTGGGCCAAAAACGAAGAAGGAAGGATCCATGGGCTTATCGTGGAACGCGGAATGGAAGGTTTTTCTACCCCGGAGACGCATAACAAATGGTCACTTCGGGCTTCAGCCACCGGGGAACTTATCTTCGACAATGTGAAGGTGCCCAAAGAAAACCTCCTTCCAGGGAAAAATGGCTTGGGGGCTCCACTGGGTTGCCTGGATTCTGCCCGTTATGGGATTGCCTGGGGAGCTATAGGGGCTGCCATGGATTGCTACGATACGGCACTTCGTTACGCCAAAGAACGCATCCAATTTGGAAAGCCAATTGCCGCTACCCAGTTACAACAAAAGAAACTGGCAGAAATGATCACTGAGATAACCAAGGCACAACTACTAGCGTTCCGTCTGGGACAACTCAAGAATGAGAGCAGGGCCACAACTGCCCAGATTTCCATGGCCAAAAGAAATAATGTGGATATGGCAATCAAAATTGCACGGGAAGCCAGGCAGGTACTTGGAGGAATGGGGATCACCGGGGAATACAGCATCATGCGTCATATGATGAACCTTGAATCTGTCATTACCTATGAAGGAACTCATGATATCCACCTCCTGATCACCGGTGCAGATATCACGGGTCATCAGGCCTTCAAATAAGGGATATTTACTCCGGAAAATACTTTTTAATCACCTCATTCAGAAAAGGCCTTTCCGCTTCTGCCAATGCAGCAAACTTAAATAAGGCCAGGCAGCGGTCCAGGTTTTGATTGGGATAATTAACCCGATAATACAGGTCGCCCAGCAGATAATCCGTTAGTGCCCTTAATCCGTGAAGGAAAGGCATTAATTGTGCTCCATAAGTCAGGGATTCAATTTCCTCAGGGCTAAGTGGAGGTGCAGCCTGGCTTAAACCAGAAACAAATGCTTCACAATAATTTCGGTTAAAGCTGATCTTATCCAGATCCCGCTCATCTTCAGGGGCTGGATTTACAATAGTTCGCAAGGCATCACCAAAATCAAAGTGAAAATAGCCCGGCATTAGGGTATCCAAATCTATCAGGCATAGCGCTTTTCCGTCCTCTTTTGAGAATAGGAAATTGCTCATTTTGGTGTCGTTGTGGCAAATCCGTAAGGGTAGGCGTTTGGCTTCCATTTCCAACAGCCTCGCTCCTTTTGCCAGGGCAATTTTGATGGCCGTACCAGCTTTTTGTTTTCGATCTGAGGACGATCTTTCAAGGGCCTTATCAAACTGACCGAATCTTCTTGAAAGGGAATGGAAATCAGGAAGGAATACTTTGTACTGCTCTGGTTTGGCTTTTTTTAAAAGGTCGTGAAGAACCCCTAGAATACGTCCAGCTTCCGAGGCCATTTGCTCGCTTGTGCAGAAGAAGTAGCTACAGCTTTCCGGGACAAAGGTCATTAAACGCCAATATTCCCCTGAGGGGGTCTTTAGAAAAGGAGCGCCTGTTTTGGTTGGTATCAATTCAGGTCCGGAATAATCAGACCGTTGCAGGGAGATCAGGGCAAGGCTCATATTATCCATCAAAGCTGTTATGTCCTCAAATACCTGAGTATTCAATTGTTGGAGAACATAGGCCGGCTTTCCTCCATAGGCTATAGCATAGGATCTGTTGATATAACCGGCGTTCAAAGATAGAATGCGGGAAGGATCTTTCGGGACAGGGAAACCGCTAAGAACGGCATTTATTTCCTTTTGTCCCATCTTGTATTTGTTTTGTTATGCGGTCACAGTGGGCCAGAGCGGACTTGGGTACCCCCCGGAGCTTGTTATTTCTCTGAGCTTTGCCATTGCCTTTTCCTTGTCGTCTAAATAGGTAACCCCAAACCAAAGGCTTTCAGAAGGAATTACCTTTACCTGAGCCAGATCATTTTTAAGCATAGCCTGAATTACAAAGGGCAGGTATACTTCTCCACTATCTAGGTTTTCTCCCTGTGCAATAAAGCTCTTCAAGTCTTTGGTGACCTGATCAAAAAGTGTAGGTTGGCAAACCCAGAAGTTCATACTCACCAATTCATCACCCGTGAATGATAAGCCGGAGTCAATATCTAGAATCCCATTTTCCTGCTCTTCTAACTTGGTCCGTTCAATAACGGAGACTAATTGATCACCTTGTTGTTCACACACCCCGCGGGATACAGAGCCATATTCCGAAAGGGTGTCCCTAAGCGTATAAGCCACCAGGCCAAAGGAATTTTCCCCATCCTCAGATTTGATAAACTGGGCCGCGTTTTTATAGGCATTTTGCCCATAGTAATCATCGGCATTAATAACTACAAAAGGAGCATCAATGACTTCTCTTGCTGTCCAAACGGCATGGGCTGTACCCCATGGCTTGGCACGTTCTCCATTAAATTCAATTCCCGAAGGAAGATCTTCCAGTCGCTGAGCCAAAACATCCAGTTTTGTCCCTGACGGCAACCTTGGACTAAGGTGGTCTCTAAGAAAATCGACATTGTCTTTTTGGGTAATAACCACAATATGGTCAAAGCCGTTTTGTAGTGCATCAAAAATGCTGAATTCCATTAAAAACTCTTCCCGGGGGCCGAGACCGTCAAATTGTTTTAGTTTTCCGTATCGGCTTCCTCTTCCGGCAGCCATGAGCAGCAATATCATAAGTGTAATTTCTGATGGCAAAAATAGGTTTTATACACCAACTTGAAAGGAAGAGTAGATGTATTCCCGTTTTTTAACGATAAGATAAACTGATTTATATCATTTTTTCCAGTAGCTAAAGAAGCTAGTTTTGTTAGAAACTGCTAGTTATGTCCAGTTTAGTAGCCAAATACAATGTTCCAGGCCCACGATATACCAGCTACCCTACGGTACCTTATTGGGATATGGACACCTTTTCCGGCAAACGTTGGAAAGAAACCCTGAAAAGAAGCTTCGAAGAAAGCAATCAGAAGAATGGGATCAGTCTTTATATACACCTTCCTTTTTGTGAAAGTATGTGTACTTTTTGCGGTTGTCACAAACGGATCACCAAACAGCATGATGTAGAACTCCCTTATATTAAAACCGTATTGCGCGAGTGGCGCTTGTATTGCGATTTACTGGGTTCAAGACCCATAGTGAAGGAGTTACACCTGGGTGGTGGAACACCAACCTTTTTCACTGCAGAGCATTTGGCAATGCTCATTAATGGAATATTCCGCTGTGCAGACCGTGCCGAAGATTACGAATTCAGTTTCGAGGGTCATCCCAATAACACCACGCGAGAACACATGCAGGTATTATATGACCTCGGTTTCAGAAGGGTGAGCTTTGGTATTCAGGATTACAGTAAATCCATTCAGCAAGCCATTCATAGGATACAGCCTTATGAAAATGTGAAAAATGTAACCGAATGGGCACGGGAAATCGGTTATACTTCAGTAGGGCATGATCTTATATATGGATTGCCTCACCAACATATTTCTCATGTAGAGGCCTCCATGGTTATGACCAAGTCGCTTATGCCGGATCGTATTGCGTTCTACAGTTATGCCCATGTGCCCTGGTTAAAGGGAAACGGCCAGCGTGGATTTAAAGACACTGACCTGCCCAGTCCGAAGGATAAACAACACCAATACGAATGGGGTAGGGAGCTTCTTATTGAAGCGGGCTACGAAGAAATAGGCATGGACCATTTTGCACTGAAAAGCGATAGTCTTTATAAAGCCATGGAAGACGGGAGTATACACCGTAATTTCATGGGATATACCATCTCCACCACACAACTAATGATAGGCCTGGGAGTTTCAAGTATTGGTGACAGCTGGTACAGTTTTGCCCAGAATGTCAAGAGCCTTGAGGAATACGAACATTTGATCTACAATGACATCATCCCGATATACCGTGGCCATATTCTTACCGAAGAGGATCGGATCATCAGAAAACATATACTCAATCTAATGTGCCGGTTCCGTACATCGTGGAATGAGCCGAATCAACAGTTCCCGGAGCTTGCACATGCGATGGAAAGACTAGGGGAAATGGAGCAGGACGGATTGGTGGTAATTACGCCAAACGAACTGATCGTCACGGAGCAAGGAAAGCCCTTTATCCGGAACATTTGTATGGCTTTTGATCTGCGGATGCAGCGCAAGGCGCCAGAAACTCAATTATTTTCTATGACCATCTAAAAATGGTATATTCACTTTAAAATCCTGAATCATGAAAACCATTATTGTTCCCGTTGATTTTTCCGAACAGTCTGAATATGCATTAAAAGTGGCCGCCTCACTGGCAAGGAATTATAATGCCGAGATATTGGCATTGCATATGCTCGAATTGAATGAAGCCATGATTTCATCATCCGAAGGCTTCCATCCGGAGCAAACAGTTTTCTTGTTGAAACTGGCAGAGAAACGCATAAATGATTTCCTCGACAAGCCATATTTGAAAGGCGTTAAGAAGGTTACCCCCATTATCAAACACTTCAAGGTTTTTGGCGAAGTAAACGATGTGGTAGAAAGGCATGGGGCAGACATGATTGTTATGGGATCGCACGGTAGTGACGGACTGAGGGAAATATTCGTCGGTTCTAATGCCGAAAAAGTGGTGCGCCATGCGCAGGTACCGGTTTTAGTTATTAAGGATGATTTAGAAGATTTCAAGGTAGACACCTTTGTTTTTGCCTGTGCTTATAAGGAAGAGAGTCTTGGGGCCTTCCATAAAGCCTGGGATTTTGCAGAAAAACTGAATGCAGATTTCCATTTAGTATATATCAATACGCCAGGGGATAATTTCCTAAGTGACCAGGATATACAGGAAAAGATTTCCAAGTTCATGGAAAAAGCCGGAACAGACCATAAGGTGAATATCTTTAATGATTATAGTGTAGAAAAAGGGGTTTTGAATTTTTCTGAAAAGGTGAATGCGGATGTAGTGAGTATTCCAACTCATGGAAGAAAAGGCTTATCTCATTTCTTTATGGGAAGTATTGGGGAGGATATTGCCAATCATTCTAAGATTCCGGTTATTACTTTTAAAATTTAATATTGCCAATAACAGGAGGAATAAAAGGGAAGTGTTCACTTCCTTTTTTTATTGTAGGAACGTATTTTTTGTCTTAAGATCATGTGCAAGGTGGGCAATGGTAGTTTTTTCAAGTATGGCCAAAAGCTCGTTCCGTGGGGGCCCTATCAAATGGTGTATGGGACAGGGTTTTGCCTGATCACAATCTTCCAGGCCCAGAAGGCAGGAACTAAATTGATTTCTACCCTCAACGGCATAAACGATTTCTGAAATGGGTAATGATTTGTTGGCTTCATTTAGATAAAATCCTCCTCTGGGACCCCGAGTAGAGGAAATTAAATTACGCTTGGACAGTTCCTGTAATAACTTGGCAATATATGGCTGAGGGACCTTTATATGCTTACTCATTTCCTTAACCGACATCTTACGGGTATCATCTGTATGTAGTGCAAGGAAAATTACAGCCTTAAGCGCATATTTAGAAGAATTACTAATCATTTAAAACAAGAATATTAATGGACTGCAAAATAAAAAGACATTTTTGTCTTAAATATGACTAAAATCATATTTTGTAAGCTCACAGGCCGGTACATTTGACACTAAATTCAAAGCAAATTTATATGAAAATTACAAATACCATTGTGGCAACGGCCTGTACCTTTCTTATGCTATCCTGTGGGGGCAAAGAAGAAAAGAAAGAGGGCTTTTCTATTGATCGGAAAAAGGAAGATACCGAAAAGGCTGTTACAATTGAAACTTCAGGAGTCAAGGCCTCTGAACGAGTAGCTCTTGATAACAAAGGAGTAGGTCCAATTAAAGCAATCACACTTACTGAAGAAATAAATACTGAAATGGCGGCCCAGGGGAAAGAGGTCTATGATCAAATGTGTCTGGCCTGCCACCGTATCGGTAAAAAGTTTATTGGTCCGGCTCCCAATGGTATTTTGAAAAGAAGAAGCCCTGAATGGGTCATGAATATGATTCTTGCTCCCGAAAAAATGGTAAAGGAAGATCCGCTGGCTAGAGAATTACTGATAGAATTTAACGGATCCCCTATGGCAAACCAGGGGCTTACAGAAGAACAAGCAAGGGCTGTACTGGAATATTTTAGAACCCTCAAATAGATAAGTATATGAAAACGACCACCAAATTAGGATTATTTTTGGGAACATTTTTCTTGTTGATATTTTTAATCGGCTGTAAAAATGAAGCCAAAACAGTAACTAGAGAAACATCTTCCACCCCAACAACTTCGGAAGCAAAAGAACAAGGCCAGGCCTTTATTGAAGACGATGGGTCTACTCCCAATGTTTTGAATATTGCCATCGGCTCTCCGGACCATACTACACTGGTAGCAGCAGTGCAAGCTGCAGATCTTGAGAATGCACTGGTTAATGCTGGGCCCTTGATGGTCTTTGCCCCAACCAATAAGGCATTTGATGCGTTACCTGCAGGGACCGTGGACGATCTTTTAAAACCTGAAAACAAGGAGGTTCTGGCAAACATACTCAAGTATCATGTAACACCTGGTAATTATAGTAAAGAGTTAATTATGAAGTTCAAAAAGCTGGGACAGGCCAACGACCAAAACGTAGAGGTAGAAGTTAAAGATGGAGAGGTGTATGTAGGTGGGGCTAAGATTATCGCCAGTGTAAAGGCAGGTAATGGTATAGTACATGTTGTTGACAAAGTAATGTTGCCACCAGCAGAATAAAGATTCAATTCAAATAAACCATAACGACAAATACGATGAAAAAAATTAGATATTCTACACTTGCCTTTTTAGGACTGGCATTGGTCTTTGCCAGTTGTAATGATGCGGGGAAATCCTCGAATGGGGCATTATCGTCAAGCGCTGCAGAAAAAGTATATGTAGCGCCAGGTGAACAAGACGAATACTATGCTTTCCTTTCAGGAGGGTATAGCGGTAATCTAACGGTCTACGGACTTCCTTCTGGACGTATGTTCAAGGAAATTCCCGTATTCTCCCAATTTCCAACTTCTGGGTATGGTTATTCAGAAGAGACTAAACCAATGCTGAACACTTCTTTTGGTTTTATTCCTTGGGATGATTTACACCACCCAGACATTTCACAAACCAACGGAGAGCTGGATGGCAGGTGGGTTTTTGTGAATGGAAACAATACTCCTCGCATTGCCAGAGTAAGCCTGAGTACTTTTGAAACGGAAGAGATCATTGAGGTGCCCAACAGCGCCGGAAATCACAGTTCTTCATTCATTACTGAAAATACGGAATATGTGGTAGCTGGAACCAGGTTCTCTGTACCGGTCCCTCAGCGCGATATGCCAATCAATGAATACAAAGGAAATTTCAAAGGCGCGTTATCCTTTATTAGTGTAGCACCTGAAGACGGGCGGATGAATCTTGAATTCCAGGTATTAATGCCAGGGTTCAATTATGATCTTTCGCATCCTGGTCGCGGGAAATCTCATGGATGGTTCTTCTTCTCAACCTATAATACGGAAGAGGCCAATTCTCTATTGGAGGTCATGGCCTCACAAAATGATAAGGATTTTATAGCTGCGGTAAATTGGCAGAAAATTGAGGAATATGTAAAAAATGGTGGGGGTACTAAAATGCCAGCAAACTATGCACATAATGTATATGATGAGGAAAGCCATACAGGAATTTCTACCATGAAGAAAGAAGTTATTACAGTAGACCCAACTATGGTACCTGGGTCTATATATTTCCTGCCTACACCTAAATCACCACACGGTTGCGATGTCAACCCAACAGGCGAATATATTATTGGTAGTGGTAAGTTGTCTGCAGATATTACGGTACATTCGTTTGACAAAATGTTAGCTGCTATCGAAGGTGAAAAATTTGATGGTGAGGCTTATGGTATTCCTGTTCTCAACTTTGAGGAGGTTCTGGCAGGCACTGTTAAAAGTGGCGGTTTAGGCCCTTTACATACGGAATTTGACGGGAAAGGAAATGCTTATACCACCTTCTTTATTTCTTCAGAAGTTGTTAAGTGGAACGTGGGTACCTGGGAAGTTGTCGATAGGAAACCGACCTATTATTCTGTGGGCCATTTGATGATTCCAGGAGGGAATTCTAGAAAACCCTTTGGCAAATATGTTGTAGCGATGAACAAGATCACTAAAGACCGCTATTTGCCTACTGGTCCAGAGATGGAGCACTCTGCCCAGATTTATGATATTTCTGGAGAAAAGATGGAATTGCTATATGATTTCCCAACACACGGGGAGCCTCATTATGCCGCTGGCTGTCCAGCTGAATTGTTGAAACCCAACTCTAAGAAAATATATAGGTTGGATGAAAACAAACATAAGTATGCAACTTTAGGCCCTAATGATGCAAGGGTAGAGCGTGAGGGTAATGAAGTTCATATCTATATGTCTACTATACGAAGTCATTTTACACCAGATAATATAGAAGGAGTCAAAGTAGGAGATAAGGTATATTTCCATATCACCAACCAGGAGCAAGATTTCGATGTACCACATGGTTTTTCCATAATTGGTCAGAATACTTCCGAAATTCTGGTAATGCCGGGACAGACCAAGACTTCTGTTTGGGAGCCAAAAAGAGTAGGGGTATGGCCTTTCTACTGTACAGACTTCTGCTCTGCACTACACCAGGAAATGCAGGGATATGTCAGGGTTTCGCCAACAAATTCCAATATTGAATTATCCTGGTCGGTTGGAGAATAATATGCTTCCAAGATTTATTGGATATGAATGGAATAGCGGGCTGTGTGAAACCCTGCCCGCTATCTCATTACCCCCTAGTGGACCAAAAACAAGCTAAAACAACATGAAAAAAGCAAGTATACTAATGATTCTGGGTCCATTGTTCCTTTTGGGATTATATTTCCTGCCTCTTTGGAATATCATGCTCGGGGCTCCTCAATATCCTGAACCCCTAGGGATGAATATCCATATCAATGGCATAAGAGGTGTTAGTGAATTTGATATCCAAAACATTGATGGCCTGAACCATTATATTGGGATGAGAACCCTACCGAAGGATGAGGATATGTGGGAGTTTAGTGCCTTTCCCATTATCGTAGGAGGAATGGTTGCACTGGGAGTGTTTATTGGGTTGTTAGGATTTTTTAAAAAATTAAACTACAAGTGGTTTTGGGGTTGGTTTATCCTGATGTCGGTTCTCGGTGCCCTTGGGATGTACGACTTTAACGCATGGATGGTAGATTACGGGACTAATCTTGACCCAAATGCGATCATGAAGTTAACCAATTTAGATGGCACTCCTATATCATATAAACCGCCTTTGCTGGGTCATGTGAAGATGTTGAATTTCGACGTAACTTCAATGCCGGCCTCTGGAGCCTGGTTCATGTTCGTGGGGATGACCCTGATCTTCATTGCTGGCTACCTTGGATGGAAGAATTCCAAATCTGCACCGTTCCTTGATACTGCGGAATAGTAAACTCCACTATAAAGTTATGAAAGTCACTAGATCCTACATTGCAATAATAATTCTAACACCTTTGCTTATAGCGAGTTGTGCGGTGGAACCTGTTGCAATTGCCTATGGCACCGATGCTTGCCACTTCTGTCGTATGACCATAGTAGATAAACAACATGCTTCAGAAATTGTTACTAAGAAAGGCAAGGCTCATAAATTCGATGCCGTTGAGTGTATGCTTAATTATATGAAAGATAAAGAAGATCAATCCATTGCTTTATTTCTTGTGAACGGATATACGGAACCCGGTCAATTGATAGATGCTACGGCGGCCACTTATTTGGTTAGTGAAGGTATCCCAAGTCCTATGGGGCAATATTTGACTGCATTTGAAACAGAGATGGAAGCTGTTGAGGCTCAAGAAAAACACGGAGGCCAACACTACTCCTGGCAAGAAATAAGAAACCGATTTAAAAATTAAGAAATGTACGAGATAGGCAATCAAATAAAAACCCAACCTTTTAACGGAAAGAATGTTCGTAAACTATTGAAAAATGACGCTCTGGAGGTCCTGAGCATTACCTTGGAAACGGGTTCTGTACTTCCAGAGCACACTTCACCAAGGGATGCCACCCTTATTGTTCTTGAAGGTGCTCTTGATTTTCATATTCAGGAAGAAACGTATTTTTTGGAATATTTGGAGGTTTTCTCATTCCCAAAAGAAACACTACACTGGGTGGAGGGCAAAGCAAATACCAGATTCTTGATTATTCGCTAACATGATACTACAAAGCAACATTTTCTCCGTACTTTTTGTGCTATTAGGACTCGGTGCCCGAAGCGGTGGAGTATTATGATTAGGACAGAAAAACATAGCATATACATTTTCTTAGTAACCCTGCTATTAACCGCACCGCAGTGCCTAGCCCAAATCATTGAAGTATGCGCTGAATGCGAAGTGAAGAATATTCAACAGGGAGTAGCTCTGGCTGAAGACCGGGATACACTACTTATTAAAAAAGGGGAATATCAGGAGTTTAATATCCTGGTTGATAAACCTATAAGCATCATTGGGGAAGACTTTCCTGTGATAGATGGGCAGGAAAAGGGAGAGATTTTTAGGATTGTCTCTGATAATGTCCGTATTCAAGGGCTTATTATCGTTAATGTGGGGGTGAGTTATACCACAGACCATGCCGCCATCCGGGTAGTTAGAAGCAGTAATTTCAACATTGAGAACAACCGCTTTGAAAACCTTTTCTTTGGGATCTTCCTGGAAAGGTCTTCCAAAGGGGTTATCAAGGGCAATCGTATAATGGGCATCGCTAGGGATGAATATAATTCCGGCAATGGAGTACATCTTTGGTATTCCAATAATATATCGGTCTCGGATAACCGGATAGAGGGTGTTAGGGATGGGATTTACCTGGAATTTTCAGATACCATACGCATTCACGGGAATGAAAGTCGCAGAAACCTTCGTTATGGGCTGCATTTCATGTTTTCCAATGACAACCAGTATACCAATAATCTTTTTGAAAACAACGGTGCCGGTGTCGCGGTCATGTTTTCGAAGCGGATCCGTATGACGGGAAATCGCTTCAGGAAAAACTGGGGCCCTGCTTCTTATGGAATGTTACTCAAGGAAATAAATGACGCCGAAATTAACGATAATCTTTTTGAGGAAAACACTGTCGGAATCAATATTGAGGGATCAAACCGGATAATTTATAAGGGAAACCAATTCGTCAGGAATGGTTGGGCCGTAAAGGTTTTGGGTGCTTGTTATACGAATAGGTTTATGGCTAATGATTTTCTATATAATTCCTTTGATCTTTCATACAATAGTAACATAAACGACAATATATTTGAAGGGAACTACTGGAGCAACTATTCAGGATATGATCTGGATAAAGATGGCATAGGGGATGTGCCCCACCGCCCCGTAAAGTTGTTTTCCTATATTGTAAACAGAACTCCGGAAACTCTTATCCTTTTAAGGAGTCTTTTTATGGATCTGATCGATTTTTCCGAGCGAGTGTCCCCTGTGTTTACTCCAGATAATCTGGTAGATGCCAAACCCAAAATGAGAGTAGTTCAATGATCCAAATAGAAAAAATTTATAAACGGTTTGGTAAGAATGAAGTGCTGAAAGGAGTTGACTTGAGTATACCCCAAGGAGGAATTTATGCGGTACTGGGACCTAATGGCTCAGGTAAGACCACACTCATCAAATGCCTTTTAGGATTGATGATTCCCGATGAGGGTACAATCAAGGTATTAGACAAACCGATAAAAGAACAATGGAAATACAGGGAAGAAATAAATTATCTGCCTCAGATTGCCAATTTTCCAGGGAATATAAGGGTGTGTGAACTAATTCGTATGATCAATGACCTTCGAAAAAAGGAAGGTAATGAAGATTTTCTGGTTAAGTTGTTCGGTTTGGAACCCTTCCTTGATAAAAAACTGGCCAACCTTTCTGGAGGGACTAAACAGAAGGTAAACCTTACTCTGGCATTTATGTTCGACAGTCCGGTAATGGTCTTGGATGAACCCACTTCCGGATTGGATCCTGCTTCTCTGATTGCCCTGAAAAAACTCATTAGGGACGAAAAGCAGGCAGGTAAAACCTTTCTGATAACTACCCATATCATGCAGTTTGTGGAAGAGATCGCAGATCAGGTCATTTACTTGCTGGAGGGGAATATCTATTATACCGGGCCGCTTTCAGGTCTATATAAAAAGACAGGGCAAAATGATCTTGAACATGCCATCGCAGCAATAACAACTGAAACTAGGCATGCTTAAAATCCTAAAATACAGCTTTAAAGATCTGATGCGTAGCAGGTGGAGCTATGTATACTTCCTCTTTTACCTTTTGCTTGGTTTTGTGTTGCTCTTTCTGAACAATGACCTTTCTAAGGCTGTTATTACTTTAATGAATATAATTGTAGTCCTTGTACCTCTAATCTCCACAATTTTCGGGATAATGTACTATTATAACTCAAGGGAGTTCATCGAACTACTGCTCGCTCAGCCACTAAAACGGACTTCAATTTTCCTGGGTCTGTACCTTGGTGTTGCAGGTTCCCTAACACTTAGCCTCTTTCTGGGGCTAGGGCTACCCTTTGCATTGTACGGTTTGTTCAAGAGTGGGGATATACTGAACTTCTCCTTGTTAATTATAACAGGATCTTTCCTAACGTTCATCTTTAACGGTCTTGCCTTCAATATTGCCATTTCCAATGAAAATAGAATTAAAGGTTTTGGCTATGCTGTGCTACTTTGGTTATTTATGGCAGTTATTTATGACGGGCTGTTCTTATTGACACTAATCGTTTTTGAGGAGTATCCCCTGGATACATTTTCCCTTGTTGCTACTGTCCTTAACCCCATAGATCTTTCAAGAATCCTGATCCTTCTTGAATTGGATATTTCAGCACTATTAGGTTACACTGGTGCAAATTTCAAAGCATTTTTTGGGACTCGCCTAGGGATTACCTCTGCTTTATTGATGCTTATGTTTTGGTTATTGATTCCTTTGTGGACCTCTATAAAGCAGGCAAAAAGAAAGGACTTTTAAGACTGAAATTCGGTTATAAAATTTGCATAGTGTCCCCTGGAGGGATGGATTTTCGTGACTAAGATCTTCTTCCCCGGATATCGTTCTAAAACTTCCAGTACCCTGGCTTTTCGTTGCTGATGAGCGCTTGTTTTTCCCCAGGCAATCAGAACAATATCCGCAGCTGCAATTCCTGCCTCCAGATGCTTATCGTTCCGTGGCCCTACCTGATCGGGCTTCCCTTCAAAATCCCGGGTTTGAATAAAGGCAAAAAGGTTAACTATAGACAATGTGGTAACGTTTTTGAAATAGGAGGTAGATTTTTCAAAAATGAGTTTTTCCAGGAATTGTACGGATTTGTCGGCCTGGTTTTCATCAGCTATACTGGGATTGAGCATAATAGCACAGACTTTTTTCCCCCGCTTTATGGCGTTTTTTTCGATTTCCAGCAAGTAACGGTAGTTGCCGCAATCAGAAAAGACGGCTGAAATGTTGAGGCCTTCAAGATGTCGGAAAAATTTAGGTTTGGAAGGTTTTTTCATAAAGCCTTTGAAGTTCTGCTTCCCCATTCGCCAAACCACCACTGGGGCTTCTTCTGCATCTTTACTAAATTGAACCGTTTGATAGCATGGGTCTGGATATGAGCTACCATCTCTTCTACAGAATCGGTGATATACAGGAGGTCCATATCTTGTGGACTGATACTTTCATTTTTGGCCATTAGCTGGATATGCTCATAAAGTTCCTTGTGGTAGGCTTTACCCATGATGACTATCGGAAAATTGGCGATCATTTTTGTTTGGATCAGGGTCAGGGACTCGAAAAGTTCATCCAGGGTGCCAATCCCGCCGGGCATGACAATAAAGGCATAAGAATATTTCATGAGCAGGAACTTGCGCACAAAAAAATAACGAATATCGATCCAGCGGTGTAAATAGGGGTTTGGCTTTTGCTCAAAGGGCAAAACTATATTACATCCCACAGAAAAACCACCAGCTTCGTAAGCTCCTTTGTTGGCTGCTTCCATAATTCCCGGGCCTCCTCCGGTCATGACGGTAAACCCCAGTTTAGCTAAAGCCTCTCCAACTTTTATGGCCTGCTGGTAATAGGGATTATCTGCTTCAAATCGTGCGGAACCAAAAACCGTTACACATGGTCCGATAAAGTGCATTTTCCGGAAAGCCCGGATAAAACTGAACTGTACCCTTAGGGTAAAGAAGAACTCCCCAATTCTGGACCGTGGACCTTCCAGAAACCTGGATTCTGCCACCTCCAACCGACCTAACTTCTTATTCATTCCATTTATGAATTGGTACAATTCAAGGCAATTTGAACCATCTCTACAAAGCCTTGTTCCCGCACCTCGTTGCTGATTTTCTCTTTGGTTAACAAGTGATCTGAAATACTCACAATTGCCAGTGCCTTTACTCCATATTGAGCAGCAAGTGTGTATAATCCAGCAGTTTCCATTTCGGTACAAAGCACACCAAAACGTGCCCATTTTTTGAAATTTTCAGGCTCAAAATCATAAAACTCATCGGCAGAAAGGATATTTCCGGTCTTAAACGGTATGTTGTTTACCCGGGCGTAATCAACAGCATTTAGGAACAAGGTGCTGTTTGCAGTAGGGGCAAAGCTGCCCGGTAAGCGATGCTGGTTAATAGCAGAAGTAGTAGAAGCGGACATCGCAATTACGATATCGCGCAATTTGATGTCCTGTTGAAAAGAGCCTGCTGTGCCTACCCGAATAAGGTTCTTCACATTATAATCCCGGATAAGTTCAGAAGCGTAGATCATTGCAGAAGGAATACCCATCCCACTACCCTGAACAGAAACAGGTGTTCCGTTATAAAGTCCTGTATATCCCAGCATTCCCCTGACCTCGTTGTAACAATGGGCGTCTTGCAGGAAGGTTTCTGCAATCCATTTGGCCCGTAGCGGATCACCCGGTAATAATACCGTCTCCGCAATCTCACCACTTTTGGCCTCAATGTGCAAGCTCATTATTTATTCTTTTGTTTTCATCATCGCAACGCCAGCAGAAGCGCCTATTCGATGTACTCCCTGTTCCAGGTAGGTCAGGGCTGTTTTTCGGTCACGAATACCTCCGGAAGCCTTTATTTTACATTGATTGCCAGTTATTGCCTTGATGAGGGCAACATCCTCCAGGGTTGCACCACCGCTTCCGAATCCCGTGGAAGTTTTAACAAAATCTCCTCCTGCTTCTACCACTAAACGACTGGCTGTTTGAATTTCTTCCTTAGTAAGATAACAAGTTTCAATGATAACTTTCAATTCCTGCCCCATTTGCATCAATGATTTGATCTTGCTTATTTCATCTCGTACAGCAGAATGGTGCCCGGATTTAAACCGTCCGATATTAATTACCATATCCAGTTCATCTGCACCATGGGCCAGGCAAAACTCAGCTTCAGCTAATTTAACGGAAGTGGCAGTGGCGCCCAGGGGAAAACCAATCACCGCTGCCTTTTTTACTGAGGAATCGGTCAGCATTTCCGTTGCAAGGGGAAGATAAGTGCTGTTTACACAAACGGCGTAAAACCCATAATACCGGGCTTCCTCGCATATCTTTTCAATATCCTTTGGAGTTGCTGTAGCCTTTAAAAGAGTATGGTCTATATATTTTTCAAGTGGTAGCATCGCTTTGTTTTTATTCCCTGCCAAAACGGTCAAATGCCGCCCGGTCCAATATTTCCCGATGATCCGGATGCGCAATTGAGACCAGTGCTTTTGCCCGTTCGTACAGGTTCTTTCCAAATAAATTTACCACACCATGTTCTGTAACTACATAGTGCACATGGGCACGGGTTGAGGTAATTCCGGCACCTTGTTTAAGGGTAGGGGTGATTTTTGATAATCCTTTATTAGTAACTGAAGAAATAGCAAATATGGGTTTTCCGCCCTCAGACATGGTAGCCCCGCGAATGAAGTCCATTTGTCCTCCAACACCGGAGAAAAGCCTGGTTCCAATGGAGTCTGCGCAAACCTGGCCGGTCAGATCTATTTCGATGGCGCTATTAATAGCGGTTACTTTGGGATTTCGACTGATCAGGTTAGTATCGTTGGTATAAGCAGCTTCCTTAAAATGCACCAGGGGGTTATCATCCACAAAATCATATAATTTTCGAGTACCGGCCGCAAAGGCAGTAACTATCTTGCCTGTTTTCATTTCCTTCTCCTCTCCTGTAATCACACCTTCATAAATAAGGGGAAGTAAGCCGTCTGAAAACATCTCGGTATGGACTCCTAATCTTTTGTGGTTATGCAGATTGGTCAGGACGGCATTGGGAATATTTCCTATTCCCAGCTGCAGTGTGGCACCGTCTTCAATGAGATTGGCCACATGACGGCCTATTTCATGTTCAACATCGGAAATAGCAGTCATGGGAGAAATATGGATGGGAGCATCCACTTCAATAGCCAGGTCAATCTTATCAATATGAATAATTCCGTCTCCATGGGTTCGCGGAACATGAGGATTTATCTGCGCGATCACCATTTTAGCTGTTTGAATGGCGGGAATAACAATGTCTACAGACACACCCAGGGAACAATACCCGTGCCTGTCAGGTGGTGAAACCTGAACAACTGCAATGTCGAGCGGAAGGATATTCCTTCGGAACAAAAGATGTATTTCACTGAGGAAAACCGGGATATAATCGCCCTGGTTGGTATTGACAGCCCTACGTACATTACCTCCTACAAAACAACTGTTGATTTTGAAAGCTTTATTGTAGGGTGGAATGGCATAGTTTACCTGACCTTCTGTATGGATGGAGATAATTTCTACATCCTTAAGTTCTTCATAACGATCACAAATGCCATTGATAAGCGTATTAGGTGTCATGGCTGCACCCTGCAGGAACAACCGGTCTCCGGATTTTACCACGCCAGCTGCTTCAGCTAAGGATACTATTTTCATAGAATTTATTTTTGAGGTCTAAGCTCTTTAGTGTAATATCATTTAAGGGGTATGACATTCCATTTCCGTTGACACCATATTCATACTGGGCTTAGGGGATATATAGGGAATACCTAACCCCATGCCTCTTAAGATGAACAAAACACCTATGATAACAATGAAAACAGGGATAATTTTTTTTATTCGTTGTCGCAGTGAGCCTTTGAGCATACTTCCGAAATAAACTGTTGCTGTCATCAGCGGTATCGTGCCCAGGCCGAAAACCATCATATACAGGGCTCCGGCAGCTGGATCTCCTGAAGCAATTGCCCCCAGAAGCGCCATATAAACCAGGCCACAAGGTAGAAAGCCATTTAAAAATCCAATAGTCAGAAAGGTGTCAGGGCTTTTGCTTTTCAAAGATTCCCCAAGCCACCCCTTAATTTTTCCAACCAGGCTGTAGACCGGTCGGGCCAGGCTTAGACCGCTAAGGTACTTATACGGTAAAAGGACCAGGATAATCATGATTACACCTATGGCAATAGAAAGTTTCTGTTGTACCCCAAACAGATACAACCCCTTGCCTATAAATCCAAATAGCAGTCCAATAATACCATAGGCCAACATCCGGCCCAGGTGGTAAATGGTAACTTGTCCAAGCTTTTTAATGGGTTTTTTGTGGTCTACAGGCAACATGAATGCAATAGGTCCGCACATGCCTACGCAATGCAAACTACCCATCAAACCCAACACCAGTGCAGACAGTAACATAACAAATGATCAATAGTTGATACTTTCTTTAATGAGGTAGTTCTGATCATTGTCTGACCAGTAGATACGAATGTCCCAGCGACCATCCAAAAGCTGCTTGTCAGGTATGAGCAAATGTTTATTGGATAAACTTACTGGTAAGTCAAAATCCAGGTGCTTATTGG
Organism: Flavobacteriaceae bacterium D16; assembly: GCA_021295155.1. Lineage (GTDB taxonomy): Bacteria > Bacteroidota > Bacteroidia > Flavobacteriales > Flavobacteriaceae > Lentiprolixibacter. Next base: position 1,052,531 of record JAJTJC010000036.1, read on the forward strand.
ATGGTCTGTATAGGGACACTTTTCCTTGAGTATTGTCAAATTTAAAGTCATCCGGAAAGCTGATCAGTAAGCCCTCTCCGGTCTTTTTAAATGTGGTAGCCTTTGCATAGGGAAGTGCATTTTGCTGCGCGTCAATTTCTTGCTGATAGGCCAGTTCTTCCTTGTAGTATTCCCGCGTTACCAGGTCATGATTGGCCTGATTTTTAGTGCTCGCCAATACAACGAAATAGAGGATGAAGATGATAAAAGCAACAAAAGCAAGGACTATGCCGGTACCCCATGAAATTTTCATATCGTTTTTTTTAATTATAACTCCTGGGTGCAAGGAAACGAGCTGTAGTGGTTTCTATCAATTCGTCTTTACTATAAACACCAATTTTGAGTTTGTCTTTATCGCCACTTAGTGCAGCTGCATTAATTTCTATGAACAGCGTACCTTCAGCCAGTTCCTGAGCCGGCACCTCAAATTTATCCTGACTCACCATCTGGATAGAACCCTTATGCGAGAGCAACTTGAAGTTTACTTCAGGGATATCCGAAGTGGTTTTATTGATCAGTTTGTAGGTGTATACATTACTGATAATGTTACCTTCCTTGCGCTCGTACAATTGCCCAGGAAGGCGAAGGATATTGGCTTCCAGTTCGTTGCGCAGGAAAAGCATCCCGATCAAAACAACTATAAGAATACCCAGAACTGCAGAATACCCTTTTAAACGTGGTGAGAAGGTGAATTTGGATTTATTTACAATGTTGTCTTCACTTGCATAACGGATAAGTCCTTTGGGCTTGTTGATCTTTTCCATTATGGTGTCACACTCGTCAATACAGGCCGTGCAGTTTACGCATTCCAATTGGGTTCCGTTCCGGATATCTATGCCAGTTGGGCATACATGTACGCATTGCAGACAGTCTATACAATCGCCATGGCCAAGGGCATCCCGATCTTCATTTTTTCTGAATTTCTTCCGACCGTTGTCCCCTTCTCCGCGTTTGTGATCATAGGCGACTACAATGGATTTATTATCCAGCAATACGCCCTGCATTCTTCCATAGGGACAGGCAATAATGCATACCTGTTCCCGGAACCAGGCAAATACCCAGTAAAACACCAGGGTAAAGATTAGCAAGGGTATCAGGGTGCTCGTATGCGCAGCAGGGCCTTCTGTTACATACTGAAGTAAACGGTCACTTCCAATTAAATAAGCCAGGAAGATGTTCGCAATAAGAAAGGATATGACGAAAAAGACCGTCCATTTCAAAAGTCGTTTTCTGATCTTCTCCCCGTTCCAGGGTTGCCGGTCTAATCGCATTTGTGCCCCGCGATCTCCATCGATCCAGTACTCTATTCTCCTGAATACCATTTCCATGAAAATCGTCTGCGGACAAATCCAACCACAAAAGATCCGACCATAGGCTACCGTAAACAGCGCTATGAATATGACCCCTATAATCATGGAGATTACAAAAAGGTGGAAATCCTGGGGCCAGAAGGGGAAACCAAAGATATTGAACCGACGTTCCAGTACATTGAACATCAGGAATTGGTTACCACCAATCTTGACAAAAGGGGCGGCAAATAAAAATAACAGCAATCCGTAACTAACCCATTTGCGGTATTTGTAAAAGCGCCCACTGGGTTTCTTAGGAAATACCCAGGCTCTTTTGCCTTCTTCACTTATGGTACCTATTGAGTCCCTAAAGTTTTCATCCATGGTCCTTCCCTTGCGGGGTGTTTAACCTGATATACTAGTCGTTCATAGCCACTGAAGTCGAATCTGTTTCCTGTTCAGGGACTGATTCTTCAGGAGCATCTCCTTCTGCGGGTGCATTTTCGTCAACCCATACTTCACCTTCTGGTGCTTTTGGGTTGGCTGGTGTAGTCCCCTGAAAAGTCAAAAGATAGCTACCCACCTGTGCAATTTCAGATGGTTTTAAGCTCTGTTTCCAAGGTACCATTCCTTTTCCTGCACGCCCACCTTCTGATATGGTGTTGAATACATTTTTAATACCGCCTCCGAGGATCCAGTGTTCGTCTGTCAGGTTTGGTCCAATACCACCACCACCGTCGTTCATATGGCATACGGCACAATTGGTTTCAAAAATAGCCTTACCTGCATTGAGGTCCGAAGCATCGGTAAGTAGCTCTACTGTGGAGGCATCTACCAGGTCTTTTGCCGTTTTCTTGTACTCTTCTATGGCAAGCTGGGCAGCTGCTACTTCCATTTCGTACTCCAGTTCCTGGTCGTAGTCTCCCGCAATATGGAAACGGACCAGATAAACCACCCCAAAGATGATGGTGGCATAGAATAGGTATATCCACCAGGGTGGTAGCTTGTTGTCCAGTTCTTTGATGCCATCGTAATTATGGTCAAGGATAATCTCTCCTTCTGCTTCAACAGGTTTAGAGCCGAGAAGTTTCAGGTACATACGTTTGCCCCATTTCCATTCCAAGGATTTTGATTTGGATTCCAAATAGCGCTCTTTGGCTTCCTCTGAAAGGGTTTGGAACATGATGTTCTCAATAGATTTCAGGATGAGCTCGATCGCAACAAGGATCAACAACACCATTACAAGGAAAAACTGGGTGATGGGATATTCAAGGAAGGCCGGCTTTTCACCGGAATCGATGAAATATTCCATCAATCCGAATATGAGGAAAAAAACAACGGGGATTCTAATCCACCATGGTGACATATTTTTCATGGGTATTACGGTTTAGGTTGATTATCGTCTAAAGGCAGTTCACTTAGTTCTTTGATTCGTTCTTTGGAAGTGGTAAATACCCACCAGAATAGAACGGAAAAGAAGACAAAAAAGATCACTAGGGATATAATCGGATAAGCCGCTATACCCTCTATACTTTCCATATGATTTTTAACAAACTTGAGCATAACCTATTTGTTTTCGGATAATAATTGATCTGTTTCTTTTACTTTGATATCGGTTCCTAACCTTTGCAGGTAGGCTATAAGGGCTACAACCTCCCTGTTGCGCATCTCTACAAATTCTTCTCCGTTTTCCTGTGCGTACTTTTTCTCTTCTTCGTACGAACGGGCAAATTCCGGATCGGTATAGAGGTTTTGCTCAATTTGCGTTGCCTGGGCATCCATATGTGCCTGGGCATTGGCAATTTCTTCTTCGGTATAGGGTACGCCCAATTTGACCATGACCTCCATTTTAGCCTGGACCATAGATCGGTCGTGCTCGCTGAGAACCAACCATTGATAGGCAGGCATTATGGATCCTGAGGAAGTACTTTGGGGATCGTACATATGGTTCAGGTGCCAGCTGTCTGAGTATTTACCTCCTACACGAAGCAGGTCAGGCCCGGTCCTTTTACTACCCCACAGGAAGGGGTGGTCGTACACAAATTCCCCAGCCTTGGCGTATTCACCATATCGTTCAACTTCACTCCTGAAGGGTCTGATCATCTGGGAGTGACATCCCACACAGCCTTCACGGATATAAAGATCCCTTCCTTCCAGTTCCAGAGGAGTATAGGGTTTAACACTGGTTATAGTTGGAATATTGGATTCTACCAGCAGGGTAGGAATTATTTGAACAATACCCCCGATAAGAATAGCGATAGTTGCAAATATGGTCAGCTGTATAGGTTTACGTTCCAACAGCGTATGGTAGGTTTCCCCGGCGACCCTCCTTTTGCTGACTCTTGCCAGTGCAGGAGCTTCTGCCAGTTCATCTTCTACCTTGCTTCCGGATCTTACCGTAACTACTACATTGTACAACATCACAATGAATCCTATGATATACAATGAACCACCAATGGCTCGCATCCAGTACATGGGGATGATCTCATTCACAGTCTCCAGGAAGTTTCCGTAAACCAGGGAACCATCCGGGTTGAAATCTTTCCACATCAGGGCCTGTGTAAATCCGGCCACATACATAGGTAATGCGTATAACACGATTCCCAGTGTACCAACCCAGAAATGGAAATTGGCCATCGGAACAGAGTGTAATCTCGTCTTGAACATTTTGGGTACGAGCCAGTAAACCATACCGAATGTCAGGAACCCGTTCCAGGCAAGTGCGCCAACGTGAACGTGGGCGATGATCCAGTCACTAAAATGGGCAATAGCATTTACATTCTTCAGGGATAGCATCGGACCTTCAAAGGTGGACATACCATAACCGGTAATTGCCACAACCATGAATTTTAAAGTTGGATCCGTACGAACCTTGTCCCATGCACCTCTTAGCGTTAGCAGTCCGTTAATCATACCTCCCCAGGAAGGAGCGATAAGCATTACGGAAAAAGCAACACCCAGGTTTTGTGCCCAGTCTGGTAGTGCAGAATACAACAAGTGGTGTGGCCCTGCCCAGATGTATATAAAGATCAGGGACCAGAAGTGAACTATGGACAGCCTGTAGGAGTATACGGGACGGTTGGCCGCTTTTGGGACGAAATAGTACATCAGTCCCAGGAAAGGCGTTGTCAGGAAAAATGCTACAGCATTATGTCCGTACCACCATTGCACCAGGGCATCCTGAACACCGGCATAGGCCGAATAACTCTTTAAGGCACTTACCGGCAACTCGAGGCTATTGAATATGTGAAGTACAGCAACAGTGACGAAGGTGGCAATATAGAACCAGATGGCTACGTAGAGGTGCCGCTGTCTTCTTTTGAGCATGGTGCCGATGAGGTTCCAGCCAAATGCCACCCAAACAAGAGCAATTGCAAGGTCAATAGGCCACTCCAGCTCGGCGTATTCTTTAGACGTGGTATATCCCAGGGGCAGGGTTATAGCTGCTGATACAATAATGGCTTGCCAGCCCCAGAAATTGAAATTGCTGAGGAAATCACTGAACATGCGCGCTTTCAATAATCTTTGTGTAGAATAATAAACCCCCGCAAAAATGGCGTTCCCCACAAATGCAAAGATCACCGCATTGGTATGCAGTGGTCGAAGTCGGCCGAAACTCAGCCAGGAAATACCATCTGTTATGTTGGGGAATAAAAACATAAACGCCAGCAGGAGACCTACCAGCATGCCAATAATACCCCAAAACAAGGTGGCGTAAAGGAATTTTTTTACGATTTTGTTATCGTAATAAAACTGTTGTACTTCCATAATTACAATTTTTGACGATTATTTAGTTGGGTTGATTTCTGATCCCTTTTTTTTGGAACTGCCTTCATTTTTTACCAGTTCATCTTCAAATAGCATACGCACAGAAGGGGTGTACGAATCATCGTACTGCCCGCTCCTTACAGAGATTATAAAAGCGATAAAAAAGAATATTGCTACCGTAACACTTATGGTTAGCAATACATAAATGACACTCATACCTACCTGAATTCTGGCGTAAAACTAAGTTGGTTACAAAAGGCAAAAAATGACATATGTCAGTTTTTTTTAATTATTTCAATCTTCTTCCTACATAGTTTGTGGCTGCTGTAGTGAATCCCACGACACTTATGGAGCTCAAGGGCATCAATATCGCCGCGATAACGGGTTCCAATTGTCCGGTTACTGCAAAATACAGACCTGCCACATTATATACAAATGAGAAAACGAAACTCCATTTAATAATACGCATGGCTTTCTGCGAGGCCTCTATATAGGAATCCAATTCTTTAAATTTTGTGGCATCCAGTATTCCATCGCATGCCGGGGAAAAAACATTTACATTTTCAGAGAGTGCAATCCCTATCTCACTTTGAGCCAGAGCTCCGGCATCATTAAGTCCATCTCCAACCATCATCACTTTTTTTCCCTGATCCTGCAGGCTTTTAACAAATTCCAGTTTTTCCTCTGGTTTTTGATTGAAGAATAGGGGAGTTAATTTTGGCAACAAGGTCTGCAATCTTAATTTTTCTCCTTCATTGTCGCCAGATAGCACCGCTACATCCATCTGTTCAGAAAGTTTCCTGAACAGCTCTGGCATACCTTCACGATATTCATTGCGGAACACAAAGCATCCCTTGTAGGTTTCATTTGTGCTAATATGCACTACCGTCTTACCTAAGTCTTCATCCTGATTTTTCCCAACAAAAGAAGCAGAGCCAATTTTAATTTGCTGGTTATCTGCCTTGGCCGATAAGCCTTTGCCCTGAATCTCTTCATACTCATCCAGGGTAATAATGTCATGGTCTGCCAAAATAGTATACAAACTGCGACTCAAAGGGTGATTGGAAGCGCGAAGGGTATTTACCAACAAGGATTTCTCCTCTTCACTCAGAACAATTCCCTCATAAGTTACCTGTTCTTTGTTCGATTTGGTGAGTGTTCCGGTCTTGTCAAATATGGCGGTGTCTACCTTGGCAAGCTGCTCTATGGCCTCCGTATCTTTGAGATAAAATTTCCTGTTCCCAAAAATACGCAGCAGGTTACCCAGGGTAAAGGGTGCTGCCAGTGCCAGGGCACAAGGACAGGCAATGATCAATACTGCTGTAAACACATTGAGGGCCATTGAAGGTTCAGTTAAGAGCCAGAAAAGGGTTGATACGGTAGCTATGCTGAGGACCACCAGAGTAAACTGTTTACCTATCCGGTCCGTAAGGGTTCTAAATCCGGAGGAATGGCGGTTATGGAAAGCGGCATTACTCCATAATTGAGTAAGATAACTCTGCGATACCGGTTTAAGGACATCCATTTCTATAGCTCCTGCAATCTGTTTGCCTCCGGCAAATATTTTATCGCCTGATTTTTTGGGTACCGGGGCAGATTCTCCAGTGACAAAACTGTAATCAATATAGGTTTTGGGACTGATCAGAATGCCGTCTACCGGAATCAGTTCCTGATTTCGTATGAGCAGTCGGTCTCCTTTTTTAATATGATATACCTGCGCATTTTCTTCTGCTCCTCCAGGCAGTAATTTAGTTACAGCAATGGGAAAATAGGATTTATAATCGCGTTCAAAAGACAGGAAGGAATAGGTTTTTTGTTGAAAGAATTTACCTAATAATAGGAAAAAGATCAAGCCGGTCAGGCTGTCAAAAAATCCCGGGCCAAAATCGAAGAGTATATCTGCGGTACTCCTTGTAAAAAGGGCTATGATCCCCAGGGCAATTGGCACGTCAATATTGAGCATTCTTGCTCTCAGCCCCTTGTAGGCAGATTTGAGGTAATCCTGGCCTGCATAAAAAACCACGGGTAATGCAAAGGCAAACATGAGCCAGCGAAAGAAAGTTTTGTATTCTGTAAGCCAAAAGTCGGCTGCTTGTGCCTCCTTAATATCAAAATATTCGGGAAAGGAAAGGAACATCACATTGCCAAAGGCAAAACCCGCAACACCTAATTTATAAATCAGGCTTCGGTCCTTGGCTTTGGTTGGTTTTCCCAGATCTTCCAAAGACAGATACGGTTCATAGCCGATCCTTGACAACAGGATCACCAGATCTTTCAGGGTCAGGTAATTGCGGTTGTAAGTTATCCGAATAGTTTTTTTAGGGAAATTAACCTGGGAATTCAACACCTGGGGATTCAGTTTGTTCAGATTTTCCAGGACCCAGATACAGGAACTGCAATGTATGGTAGGAATATAGAGGTTGATTATGGCCATCTGGCCATCCTGAAATTCAATCAGTTTTTCAGCAATAGCAGGAGTATCGAGAAAATCGTACTTGCCCTCGATTTCCGCTGGAGAACTACCAGCAGCTTGCTGTAAATCATAATAATAGGATAGATCGTGATCAGAGAAAATCTCGTATACCGTTTTACACCCATTACAACAGAAGGTTTTACTGTCAAAGACTATTTTCGTGTTACCGCAGGGATCCCCACAATGGTAACAAGATACCTTATCCATAGAAACATTTGCTAAATACCTGATGCCAAAAGTCTCGGAATTTAAACGGATTTTATATGATAATTGTCAGTTTTTCGATATTTTTACGTTCGTTTAGGTAAAGAGCAAAAGGATGGATCATAAGACTCGTTGTGAAAATTGCATTGTTCGTCAATTCAACTCTCTGAGGGCAATGACCAAGGAGGAATTAAAGCGCGTTTCTGATTCCAAACTGATGAAAACAGTTAAAAAAGGAGAAGCACTTTTTGAGGAAGGTGAAAAACTCAATGGAGTATACTGTGTTCGCGATGGGGTTTCCAAACTTTCCAAGCTTAGTGCCAATGGTAAAGACCAGATCGTAAAACTGGCAACCAAAGGGGAGGTAATGGGGCAGCGTTCCGTAATAGTGGAAGAAAGCGCTAACCTGAGCGCGGTGGCTGTTAATGACATGGAGGTTTGCTTTATTCCTAAAGAAGCCATTATTAATACCTTACATTCCAATCCGGACTTTACCTATGAAGTGCTTCGCCATATGGCGCACCACCTGAAAGAGGCAGACGATGTAATTGTCAATATGTCCCAGAAAACAGTGAAGCAGCGTATTGCAGAGGCATTCCTTTATTTAAAGCACAATTACGGAGATGATGATGAAGGATATCTGCTACTTACCCTTTCCAGGGAAGATATTGCTAATGTAGTAGGTACTGCAACAGAATCCTGTATCCGGATTATTTCTGAATTTAAAAAGAAAGGCCTGCTGAAGAGTTCCGGTAAAAAACTCGGGATTGTCAATGAAAAAGGATTGCAGGACCTCGCTGACGGCTTCTGATTTTCTCCTAAATGCACCTTATTTCAAACTAATTTTTAACCCTCCCTGAACGGATTTTTTTGTACGCAAAAAGGTGCTTTAAATTCTTTTTTTTCAACACCATGTTGGGAAGTCCCCGTAAAAGCTGACATATATCATTGTTTGCCTGACTATCGCCGGCTACTTTTATCTCTGAATTTGAAATACTGTGGCCATGATAAAAATCTTGCTACCAACGGACTTTTCTGAAAATGCATGGAATGCCACCGAGTATGGTTTAAGGTTATTCGAAAGAGAACCCTGCACTTTTTATTTGGTAAATACATATACCCCTGCTATAGTCCACAGCCGATTTATGGCCACCACTGCAAATGGTGGCTTATTGGAAGACAACGTGCGCAATCGCTCTGTAAGCGGACTAGAGAATGTTGTGAAACAAATCAAATCCAAGGATTTTGGTAGCAAACATCAGTTTAAGACTATCTCTTCGTTTAGCCTGCTTACCGAAGAAATAAGAGAGGTAGTAGAGACGGAGAAAATTGACCTTATTATTACAGGGACAAAAGGGGCATCAGGTTTCGAAGAGGTCTTTATGGGCAGTAATTCAGTACGAATTATTAAGTCCAGCAGTAAATGCCCGGTACTTACCATTCCAAATGAGTTTGAGTACAGACTGCCTGGTACAATCGCTTTTGCAACAGATTTTAAACGAAGCTTCTCTCCCAGGATATTGGCGCCCTTAAAGCAATTGGCAGATCGCTTTGAATCGGCCATACAAATTGTGCATATACAGCAGCAAGAAGAATTGGATGCCTTCCAAAAATCCAACAGGGATATCCTCCTTGATTATTTTGCTCCTATCCGGACTACACTGAAAAGTCTTCCTTATTTTTCAAGCAAGTCGGATGTATTGCAGCATTATCTGGTGGAGCATAATGTGGATATGTTATCCATGGTACTACACCGTCACGGCTTCCTGGAAGAATTAGTGAGAGAACCGGTCATTAAGAGGTTGGCATTTCACACGAAAATACCGCTGCTGGTGTTGCCGGAATAACCTGGACGTAAAACGGGAATGTCAGTAATTTTCCCGATTTAGGTACTCACCGCGAAGTGGGGCATCTTCGTAAAAATCATCAAAGGTTTTATCTGTGGTGTAGTTATCGGTCAGTACCCTGTAAACCATATATACGATAAGGATCTGGCCCATCACTGTAGTATAAAACACCCAATTAAAAGGAAAATTCATAGTTACCATTATGGTTACCATGATCAATAGTATGGTGGTCAGTCCCACCCAAAACATAGCAGAAGTGCGCATCTTTTTTTTGGCAAGTTATTTATTATATCCCTGGATTATTGTTAAGAGATTGATAAATGCCACTGGAAATCACCAGATTAACAGGCTTATTCTATAAAAATCTATTTTAATAGCAATAGCTTTCGTATCTTTGTCACGTTGTGTTGGGTATTAGTTATGCTAATACCAGGTTGTTACCCAAAAGGCCTGTAAAGGTTTGGGTTATACCAATGAAAGGCTTTCCAGTTTGGGAGGCTTTTTTTGTTTATCCTGTTCTGACGCAACATGTTGATTCAGCCCCACTTTTACCCTAACCAGCTTCACCAAGAGGGGAAATTATCGTAATTTTACAAGGCTTAAAAACTACCAAAAATATGCCACTTTACCACAAATTGGGGAAGATCCCGCACAAGAGACATACCATTTTTAAAAAGGAAGATGGTAGTTTACATTATGAACAACTTTTTGGTACCATTGGCTTTGATGGGATGTCATCCCTGATGTATCACCTCCATCGCCCTACTATGGTTAAGGAAGTGGGCAAAACTTTGGATTTTCAACCAAGAGCGGCCGTGGAACACAATATGAAATCCCGATTGCTCAAGGGTCTTGAGGTAAAGCCTGAGGACGACTATTTGGATAGTCGGAAAGTTATACTATTTAATTCTGATGTTCATGTTGGTTTGGCAGCACCAAAAAAGTCCATGACCTCCTATTTCTATAAGAATGCCGATGCAGATGAGCTGCTGTTTGTCCATAAGGGTAGCGGTACTCTGAAGACTCTTTTGGGAGAAATCCCATTTGAATATGGAGATTATTTGCTCATTCCCCGAGGCATGATCTATCAGATCCATTTTGATACGGAAGATAACCGCCTGCTGGTTACGGAATCTTATCATCCCCTATACACACCCAAAAGGTACCGCAATTGGTTCGGCCAGCACCTGGAGCACTCTCCATTCTGCGAGCGTGATTTTAAACTACCCCAAAACCTTCAAACGCATGACGAGCATGGTGAATTCCTGATGAAGGTTAAGAAGCAAGGGCAATTGCACCACCTGATCTACGCTTCCCATCCTTTTGATGTGGTAGGCTGGGATGGTTATAACTACCCATATGGATTCTCCATACATGATTTTGAACCCATTACCGGTCGCGTACACCAACCACCTCCCGTGCATCAGACTTTCGAAACAAATGCCTTTGTAGTTTGCTCTTTTTGTCCCAGACTTTACGATTATCATCCGGAAGCTATCCCGGCCCCTTACAATCATTCCAATATAGATTCAGATGAGGTTCTCTATTATGTGGATGGTGACTTTATGAGCAGGAAGGGAATAGACCAGGGCTATATTTCATTACATCCTGCCGGGATCCCACATGGTCCGCACCCAGGCACCTACGAGGGCAGTATTGGCAAAAAGGGTACAGAAGAATTGGCTGTGATGATCGATACCTTCAAACCGCTGATGCTAACACAACAGGCTCTGGATTTAGATGATGGCAAATACTACCAGTCCTGGCTAGATTAATTCAGGATGCCTGAGTACATAATGTAATAGGCCGGCAGCGAGTTTTGTAGTTTGTCCGTCCCTGTCGAACCTGGGATTGCATTCTGCCAGATCCAGGCTCATAAGCTTACCCGAATGGATGATTTCTTCCAGTGTCCAGAGGGCAATATCAGGACGAAACCCGAAGGGGGAAGCCGCACTAACCCCCGGAGCATAGGCTGATGAAAATCCATCGAGATCTATAGTAAGGTATATCCGATCTACCTGCTCGAGGAATTCTTCCAGATCTTTTTTTAAAGTAGCGGTGTTTCCAATATGAAAATCGGAGTTCAAGACATAGTTAACACCCAGTTTGTCTGCCGTATCAAAAAGTTCTGCAGAATTGGCTTCTTCTCTAATCCCCAGGCAGAAGTAATGGAAGGGTTGTCCCGCTTTTTCAAGTTCCTTTGCTATCTGATAGAACGGAGTACCGGAATTAGGACCTTGCTCGGCTGACCGGAGATCAAAATGAGCGTCAAGATTAATTATCCCTATGGATTCTTTCGAATTCGCATAGGCTCTGAGTCCCCTGTAATGGCCGTAAGCAATATCATGACCTCCACCTATGAGCAGCGGGAAGCATCCTAAATCAAGTAACTGTTTTACTTTGTAAGACAGTAAATCCTGGGTTGCTTCGAGGTTCTGATTACTACATGTTACCAGGCCGGCATCACATAATTGAGTATTCATACCGCGGGGGTGTGGTAGTTTTGCCAATTCCTGTATGATAGAGACGGGCCCTTCCACGGAGCCGATCCTTCCCTGGTTTCTCTTTACACCTTCCTCGCAGGCATATCCCAGAATGGTAAAGGCCGGATTTGACAGGGCTACATCAGTTTCCAAATTCAGAAAACCGATCCTTTCGTGCAGATATTGACCTGTACCACTGCTGCGACCCTTCCATAGTTTTGGTTTGGGGGGATGATAGTTCTTCATGGCACTAGCTGGCGTTAGGGTTTGGTTTATCATGGAACAGTCCTTTCAGGGAATCTTCTTCTACCAGGTTAGGTAAGGTAACTTCAAGACCAGGGCTTCTTTTCATCTCCCTTTTAATGGCAAAGAGAGCTTCTTCATTCCGGGCCCATCCCCTTCGGGATATGCCATTATTCACATCGAAAAATAACATATTGCGCAAGTTGTTCAGGGCCTTTACAGAGCCATCCAGTAACAGCCCAAAACCTCCGTTGATTACTTCTCCCCATCCAACACCGCCTCCATTATGGATAGACACCCAGGTTGCGCCCCTGAAGCTGTCCCCGATAACGTTATGAATGGCCATGTCTGCCGTAAATCTGCTTCCATCATAGATGTTACTGGTTTCCCTGAATGGAGAATCCGTACCACTAACATCGTGATGATCCCGGCCCAATACAACGGGTGCTGATATTTCACCACTTGCTATGGCTTTATTGAAGGCTTCTGCAATTCGTATCCTGCCCTCTGCATCGGCATACAGGATCCTGGCTTGTGAACCTACTACCAGTTGGTTGTGATCGGCTTCCACAATCCATTTAATATTGTCTTTCAATTGCTGTGCTATTTCTTCTGGAGCTCTTTCATTTAGTGATTCCAGTACTTTTTGGGCCAGAAGGTCTGTTGTTTTCAGGTCTTCTGGCTTTCCTGAGGTGCAAACCCATCGAAAGGGTCCAAATCCATAGTCAAAACACATAGGGCCCAGGATATCCTGTACATAGGAGGGATACCGGAAATCAATTCCATTTTCATCATATACATCAGCGCCTGCCCGAGAAGCCTCCAGCAGAAACGCATTACCATAATCAAAGAAGTACATACCGCGGGAAGCATGCTCATTAATAGCTGCTACCTGCCTCTTCAGAGATTCTTGAACCTTTTTCCTGAACAAATCCGGATCGGACACCATGAGGGAGTTGGCTTCTTCATAAGTCAATCCTGCCGGATAATATCCACCTGCCCAGGGGTTATGCAAAGAAGTCTGATCAGAACCTAATTGTATGGGGAGCTCTTCTTGCAGTAGCCGTTCCCAGAGATCCACCACATTACCTACATAGGCCAGGGAGATGGCTTCATTTTTATCAATAGCCTCCCGGGTCCGTTTGACCAATCTATCCAGGTCTTCAATGAGTTCATCCACCCATCCCTGTTCATGCCTTTTTTGAGCTGCAGCAGGATTAATTTCGGCACAGATTGTAATGCATCCGACTATATTTCCCGCTTTGGGTTGTGCTCCACTCATCCCCCCAAGACCGGAGGTAACAAATACTTTTCCTTTGGTTTGACTTCCCCTAGGCAGCACTTTTCTGAAGGCATTCATGATCGTAATCGTAGTGCCATGAACAATCCCCTGAGGCCCTATGTACATGTAGGATCCGGCGGTCATCTGACCGTATTGGGTTACACCCAGGGCATTGTATCTTTCCCAGTCGTCTGGTTTAGAATAATTAGGGATCATCATTCCATTGGTTAACACTACACGTGGTGCATTTTTATCGGATGGGAACAGACCCATAGGATGACCGGAGTAAAGATGCAAGGTTTGCTTCTGGGACATCCTGGCCAGATATTTCATAGTAAGCAGGTACTGAGCCCAATTCTGGAACACTGCCCCGTTACCACCATAGGTGATTAATTCATCCGGGTGCTGGGCAACTGCCGGGTCCAGATTGTTCTGGATCATCAGCATAATTGCCGCAGCAGCGCTGCATTTTGCAGGGTACTCTGCTATAGGACGGGCATATATAGGATAAGCAGGCTTGAAGCGGTACATATAAATGCGCCCGTATTGCTCAAGTTCTTCGGCAAATTCCAAGGCCAGTTCCTTATGCCATTTTTTTGGAAAATAACGCAGGGCATTTCGGATAGCTAATTTCTTTTCCTCCAGGGTGAGGAGGTCTTTGCGCTTTGGAGCGTGACTCACCTTACTACTAAAAACCGCTTTAGCCGGGAGGTTCTCCGGGATGCCTTGCAAAATAGCTGCCTGAAATTCGGTTAGGTCTACAGATGTTGCCATATCATTTATTGTTATCAACAGCAAAAACCTCTTGTCCATTTTTCCATACCCTATCTGGTTTCAGGCTGCCCTGATGGTAAAGGATTTCACTAAAGTGAGGAGTATAAAAGATACTAAAATCTGCCAAAAACCCTTGCTGTAATTTGCCACGGTCCTGTAAGTCTAATGCAGCAGCAGCCCTGAATGTAATACCTGCCAGTACTTCCGCATTACTCAGCTTCTCAAATGCACCCAGGATACAGGCCTGGGTAAGTAAATCTCCCATAGGTGCAGAACCGGGATTGTGATCGCTGGCGATGGCGAGGGATCCCCCTGCATCTAGAATTTTCCTGGCCGGGGTAAATCCACAACCCAGACCTATTGAAGCCCCGGGGAGGGCCATGGAAATGACTGAACTTTCAGATAATAATTTAATTTCCTTGTCCGTACTGGCCTCCAGATGATCGGCACTAAGAGCACCGAATGCTACTGCTACCTCGCTTCCACCTGTTGAAAACTGGTCTGCGTGTATGCTTAATTGAAACCCCATATCCTTTGCCTTTTTCAGATAGGGACGTATAGTACTTGGTTCAAAAGCCCCTTCTTCCACAAAAGCATCAACCCTTTTGGCAAGGCCTTCTTGCTTTACCAGGGGTAATAATTCGGATGTAAGGAGTTTCAGGTATTCAACGGGCCCAGACTCAAAATCTCTGGGGGTAATATGGGCAGCGAGACAGGTGGGGATCAGGTCTACAGGAACTTTCCTGTTGGCCTGCTTTATGGCCCTGAGCATTTTGAGCTCTTCCTCAACATTCAGCCCATAGCCACTTTTGACCTCTATGGTGGTGCCCCCATTTTGTAAATGCCTGAGGGCCCTTCGGATCACACCATTAGTCAGGGCAGTTATATCAGCTTCTCTTGTTTTTTGTACCGTATCCCAGATGCCACCTCCTTTTTTTGCTATTTCCTGATAGGTTGCGCCTGAATTGCGCAGGGCGTAATCTTTTGCCCTGCTTCCCGCGTAACAGATATGGGTATGGGCATCAATCCAACCTGGTAATACCACACAAGGCTCTTCCAATAAAATGAAAGTTGCCTTAACCTGCCGGGCCTCCTCTTCCATATTCGCATAATTACCGATAGCCATGATCTGTTTATCCCGAAGGAGCAGGCCGCAGTTTTCAAAGAGGGGTAATTCGGAATCAGCAATAGGTCCTCTTAGCGGTAAGCCGCTCATCGTTAGTAATTGGGTAATCGGGCCAATAAAGGTATATGCCGCCATAAGGATCAATAATATTCAAATTCTTCTGTAAAAGGGGTATTGACGGATATCCGGGCTTCTTCGCGTGCCTGCTCTACAATATCAACAATTACTTTGTTCCGGATCATCAGGATCCCTTTTTCAATATCTTCACTAAAAACCCGGTCTTTTTCTGCAAATGCCACCCTTTCTCTCACTGCCTTGTGTACTTGTTCAAGCAGCCTTCCCGATTTAAGGGGTTTACGGTATTCAAAAGCCTGGGCGGCTGTTAATAGCTCTATAGCGAGAATTTTTTCCACATTTTCCAATACCTGAAGGGTCTTCCTGCCACTTATGGATCCCATACTTACATGGTCTTCCTGCCCTAATGAGGTAGGGATGCTGTCTGCACTGGCAGGAAAGCAAAGGCTTTTGTTTTCACTGGCCAAAGCTGCTGAAGTATACTGAAGTATCATATAACCCGAGTTGATCCCGGTATCTTCCATGAGGAGTTTCGGGACTCCCGGATTTCCTTTTAGGGCAAGGTAGATCCTACGGTCCGAAATATTGCCCATTTCCGCCGAGGCTACGCAGGCATAGTCAAGGGCCATAGCCAGGGGTTGCCCGTGGAAGTTGCCGCCGCTAATAGCCTGGCCATTCTCCATGACTACCGGGTTGTCGGTTACTGAATTCAGTTCAATTTCCACCAGATCTTTAAGGTGTAACCAGGCATTTCGCGAAGCGCCATGCACCTGGGGAATACAACGGAGGCTGTAAGGATCCTGCACCCGGTCACAATCGATGTGATCTTCGAGGATTTCCGAGCCTTTCAGCAGGGCATTAATCCTTGAAGCTACATGTTGTGTGCCTTTGTAAGGCCTGAGCTGGTGTAATGCTGCATCGAAGGGTTTCAGTGATCCCTGAAGGCCTTCAATCATCATGGCTCCAATTATATCTGCCTGTGTTAGACAGCTGTGCATTTTCGAAATCACTTTAACCGCATGAGCAGAGATAAATTGGGTGCCGTTTATCAATGCCAGACCCTCCTTGGGGCCAAGCTCAAGGGGGGTTAGCTTATATTCATCAAAAACATCCCCAGCTAGACAAATTTTACCCTTGCAATCAACCTTGCCGAGCCCAATAAGTGGAAGAAATAAATGGGCCAGTGGAGCCAGATCGCCCGAGGCACCAACCGAGCCCTGTGCAGGTACTACTGGGATTATATCATTTTCTATATGCCAGACAATACGGTGCAATGTTTTTTCCGCTATCCCGGAGTAGCCCATGGCCAGAGCATGGACTTTCAGGATCAGCATGAGCTTTGAAATTTCTTGTTCTACAGGAGGTCCAACACCTACACTATGACTCTTTAGAATATTTTCCTGTAATAGCCTGGTGTCTGCTGCGGAAATCTTAGTGGTACACAATGGGCCAAAGCCCGTATTGATGCCATATACCGGGGTTCCTTTGGCAACAAGTAGTTGTACCCTTTCATGACTTAGTCGGATTCGCTCCAGGGTTGTTTCAGACAATATTCCAGAGTTTTCTCCTCGAGCCAGTGAAAGGGCCATTCCTGCAGTGAGTCGATCTTCCCCGTATCGGAAAACACCTTTGGATTGAGCCATATGCTATTAATTGGTTCTATAAATGTACCTATTAAGTTTCAGATTTTTTGTCCCTGATGCAGGGAAAGTTTCAGTTTGGCCTGGGTAAAATATGAAATCCGTTCTCTTATCTTTGAAAAGAAAAAATTACGGTTATGATATTAGATATAATTAAAAAAAGGCGTTCGGTTTTTCCAGTGCAATACAATGGAGAACCCATACCTAAAGAAGCTATAGAAACTGTGCTGGAGGCGGCTAATTGGGCTCCAACTCACAAAAAAACAGAACCCTGGCGGTTTAAAGTGGTTCGTGGTGAAGCCCTTACAAGGCTGGGGGATTTTATGGCTGAAGCATACGAACAAAACGAGGAGCGTCCCAAACGGATGAAAATAAAAAAGCTAAGGGAAAACCCGCAAAAATCGGGCGCGATCATCGTCATATGCATGCAGCGGAATCAGAAAGATCTCTTGCCGGAATGGGAAGAGGTTGCGGCTACTGCAATGGCTGTCCAGAACATGTGGCTAAGCTGTACGGAAATGGGAATTGGCAGCTACTGGAGTTCTCCGGGGATCATTGCTCAAATGGACCGCTTTTTTGAACTGGAAACAGGGGAACGCTGCCTGGGGCTTTTCTATATGGGGTATACAGACATGGAGCTTATGGAAGGAGTAAGGAAGCCCATAGAAGATAAGGTCTTTTGGCTGGATAAATAACACCTATTCGAAATAGGGAAAAAGCGCAGACCGGTATTCCCAGGCAGTGGAGATAAACAGTCCGAAGTAGATTACCGCTACTAAAAATTTCAGGAAGGTACCGGTAAGAAAACCAATAAAGGACCCAAACGCAGCTTTCAGGGCCGTCTTCTTATCGGCCTTATTGATTAGCTCTCCCGCAAGGGCACCCACAAAGGGCCAGATAACGATACCAAAAATCCCCAATACAGGAAATAGGATGGCAACCAGCAGTCCAATAGTGGTCCCGATCATTCCCGCACGGCTACCCCCAAACTTACGGGTGCCAACCGCAGGGATAATATAATCCATAGCAAACACCACCAGGGCAATTACCAGGGTTATTCCCAAAAACCACCAGTCGTTGGGCACCGCTGAGGTTAGGTACAAAACCAGAAGTCCCAGCCAACTGAAAGGCGGGCCCGGCAATACGGGAAGAAAGCTTCCGAAAATACCAGTAAGCATCAGCACAAAACCTACGACGAGTAAAAAAATATCCACCTTGCTAGTTTTTTGTTTGACGAAGATAAGGAGGTTTTGTTACACCCTAACCTAGGTGGGAAGAAAGAAAATTGCGAGGGTAAAATCGTCAAAAATATCGTAATTTCCGTCATTGAATATGTAAGGTATGCGCGCCCTGGCTTGTTTCATTTGCCTGTTATTTATGACCTCTTGTGATTGGCTTGCCCCTGGTGATGTCAAAACAAGGAAATGGGTTGAGCTGGAAATGCAGAGTATCAATTGGGAGGAATTAGACCAATATCCCCTGTTTGAAAACTGTGATGAACTGGCTGACAAGCAGGAGCAAAAATCTTGTTTTGAACGTACTTTACTGGAACAGTTCACCCGTACGTTGAGCGATTTCGAGTTTGTCCTGGATACTACGGTGCAGGATACGCTTTATCTCGATTTTCTGGTTACCTATGAAGGCGAGTTGCAAGTACTGGATATTGAACACCATGATAAAGTGGCCGATCAAATCCCGGAGTTTGAGGGAGTTGTAGTTCAGTGCTTAAAAGTCATGCCTCATCCGCAGCCGGCATTAAAACGGGGAATCCCTGTTAGCGCAAAATTCAGGATCCCAATGATTATAGAAACCGAAGAACAGGAGTAAAAATGGAGAAGATTATTTTAGGCATAGACCCGGGGACTACCATTATGGGATTCGGTATCATTAAAGTGGTGGACAAATCCATGGAGTTTGTTCAGATGAATGAGTTAATACTCAAAAAGTATTCGGACCCTTATACCAAACTCAAGATAATATTTGAGCGAACTTTGGAGCTCATTGACACCTATCATCCGGATGAGATTGCCATTGAAGCTCCTTTTTTTGGTAAAAACGTACAGTCTATGCTCAAACTGGGCCGTGCTCAAGGGGTGGCCATGGCGGCCGGATTATCACGACAGATTCCTATCACGGAATACCTTCCTAAAAAGATTAAAATGGCCATTACGGGAAATGGAAATGCCAGCAAGGAGCAGGTGGCCAAGATGCTTCAGAGCACTTTAAAACTAAAATCATTGCCCAAAAACCTGGACAGCACCGATGGCCTTGCCGCTGCGGTATGCCATTTTTACAATGCCGGAAGGCCTGAAATAGGCAAATCCTATACCGGTTGGGCAGCGTTTGTGAAGCAGAACGAAGACCGATTGAAGTAAACGTGAGTGAATTAGCCAATAATACCTGTAAAAATTGCGGAGCATTCTCTTCAGGTAAGTACTGTCCGGACTGCGGACAGCGAATGGCTGTTCATAAGGTAACTTTTGGAGAAACTTTCAGTGATCTTATAGATACTCTTTTTTCTGTAAATGCTCCCTTATTTGTCACCCTTAGGGAATTAATAGTCAGCCCGGGGAAACTGCTCAGGAATTACCTGGGAGGTCAGCGCAAGAAATATTATAAACCTGTTGCCTTTTTTATATTAACCACAGTTCTTTATATAGTAATTCGCACAATTATTGGATTTGATCCTTTTCGGAATGATGCCTTCCAGGTACAGGATGGGGCAGATGGGGCCACAAAATTTGAAGAAGCCAGAAATTATTTTTTACTGAATATCAATAATTTACTTTTTATTTTCGTTTTTACGCTTGCTATATTTTCCAAACTTTTTTATCATCGACGCTATTCTCTGGCTGAGTTTTTAGTAATTTCATTTTACCTGCTGGGGATATATACCTTACTATCAACTATTGATATAGTAATAATTCAATTTATTACCGATAAAGCCCAGGGTGTAAGGATCCTTGTGATGATGATTTACTTCATTTACGCGATGCTGTCTTTATTGAAAAAACCCATCTTTGTTGTTGTCCTAAAATCCATTGTAGTATATCTTTTGTCTTTCGTGTTCTATTTTGCAATGTCTTATGGACTTTCATACCTAATCGTCCTTTTTAAGTAGTGGTTATGGCCGGCATTTATATCCATATCCCCTTTTGCAAGCAGGCCTGCCATTATTGTGATTTTCATTTCTCTACACAGTTAAAGAAAAAAAAGCCCTTTCTGGATGCCCTTATTTGTGAGATGGAATTGCGCCGGGATGCACTGGGGGGCACTGCTGTGGAAACCCTGTATTTTGGTGGAGGTACTCCCTCCTTGTTGGAATCCGAAGAAATTGCCGGGCTTATAGAACAGGCCAAAGCAACTTTTACTTTTATAAAAGACCCGGAAATCACACTGGAGGTTAACCCGGATGATGTTACCCAAAAGAAAGCCAGAGCATGGGCAGAGGTTGGAGTAAATCGCCTCAGCATGGGGGTGCAGTCGTTTTTTGAGGAAGATCTCAAATTTATGAACCGTGCCCACAATGCCGAAGAAGCCCAAAAGGCTTTGGAATGGTCTAATGCACATTTTGATAATATCTCTGTAGACTTGATTTATGGCTATCCCCTGCTAACCGGGGAGAAGTGGATGAAGAATCTGGAGATTGCTTTGTCCTATAAAGTTCCGCACATTTCAGCCTATGCGCTCACTGTTGAGCCTAAAACCGCTTTAAATACATTTATCAAAAAGGGCAAGGTTGCCCCTCCAGATGAAGCGCAGGCAGCCGCCCATTTCCGAATGCTTACAGATACCATGGGAAACGAAGGTTATGTACATTATGAGACCTCCAATTTTGGGAAGCCCGGGTATTTTTCCCGAAACAATACAGCTTACTGGACCGGGAAACCTTATTTGGGATTAGGTCCGTCCGCGCATTCGTTTTTTGGGGATAAACGTGCCTGGAACGTCGCCAATAACACAAAGTATATCAAGTCTATTCAAGAGGGGATAGTACCGGTCGAATATGAGGAATTGAGTAAGCAGGACCGATATAACGAATATATCATGACCGGTCTGCGGACCATCTGGGGGGTTTCCCCATTGGAAATTGAACAGCGTTTCGGTGAACCTTACAAACAGTACTTCCTGTCTAAAGTTGCTGTTTATCTAAACAGTGGCGAATTAATGAAAAAAGAAGAAGTTGTAGTAGCTACTTCCTCTGGCAAATTCCTGGTGGATGGGATAGCCGCAGACCTGTTTCGTGTCGAGTAGATCAGGACTTCATATTTCAGGAACAGCTGCCGAGAAGGTTACATTAAACTTTGTAACTTCGAACTTCAGCAGATTAATATTAGAAAATGATTGCCAGCATACAATTACGAAGTAAAATCATCAAGGTAGACCTTAGTAAACCGCTCGATATATCAATCCCCATTAGAGATGGTGAAGAGAATGTCAATGCATGGTATGTGGGACCACCCAAACTACAGCCCTTTACCGATGGCGAATTTACAGGCAGTGTACAGGAGGGTTTTGCAGTCAATTTTTATAAGTTCGAGTTCATCCCGCATTCGCATGGCACGCACACCGAATGCGTTGGTCATATCACAGAAAAAGTACATTCTGTCAATTCCCATTTAAAGCAGTATTTCCATCTGGCAGAACTCATCACAGTAGCCCCTGAAGACCTGGGAGGTGATTTTGTTATTTCTGCGAAACAGATCCGATATGCCCTGAGGAACAAAAAAAGGGAGGCCCTGATTATAAGGACGCTGCCCAATATGCTGCAAAAGCGTTCCCAACAATATTCCAATACCAATCCCCCTTATTTGCTCGAAGAAGCTGCCCAATATTTAGCGAGCAAAGGGATAAAACATTTGTTGATAGACCTGCCTTCTATAGACAGGGAGCAGGATGAAGGAGCCTTGCGAGCCCACCGTGCATTCTGGAAATTACAGGGCAAAATCAGGTATGACGCTACCATTACTGAGTTCATCTATGTAGATAACTCCATAGAAGACGGCACCTATTTGCTGGATCTTCAGCTAGCTCCATTTGAAAACGATGCCAGTCCTTCCAGGCCGGTATTATACCAACCCTTAGTATAAGACACCCTCGTCTGTAATCTTATTATATTTAACTTATGGAGAACAGTATTGAAATTGTATTGGGGCTGCTGCTGGGGGCCATATTCATGTTCTGGACCTATTCCTTTTTCAGGAAAAAGAAAAGCAAGGAACTAACAGAGCATCAATCCACCATATTGTTGCAGAAGATCCGCAGTGTTTGCAAATTGATGACCATTGAGGGTGATTTTGCCGAGATCTACCGGTATGAAAACACCAGACAGCATTTTATGAGTCTGTTCAGCAGCAAAAAAAAGGCTTTGATTGTAATTAATGCCAAGGCACAGATCGGGTTCGACCTCAAGAAAGTACATATGCATGCCGACAATGAAAAGAAAAAGATTATCATGACCAACTTTCCGGAACCGGAAGTACTTTCCATTGAACCGGAACTCGAATTCTACGACATTAAAAACGGATTGTTCAATAGTTTCAGGCCAAAAGACCTGACTACACTTAACAAAGAGGCTAAGACACATATCCGGGAAAAAATCCCGGAAAGCGGCCTAATGGATACTGCTAAACGGGAAGCCCTTGAGGCAGTCTTGCTGATCGAGCAGATTGTTGAAACCATAGGTTGGACCCTCGATTATTCAGCACTTGAAATAGATGATAAGATTCGATCACGATTACCAGAATAGTAAAACGTACCAACCACATATGAAGAACAATATTTTAACACTGATCTTTTTAGTTATGACTTTCTACGTTTCCGGACAGGAATCCAAATCTGATCCTGAATTTGATCCCGCTTTTGTACACAGCGTTTATTTCTGGTTAAACAATCCGGACAATGAAGCAGATAGGGCAGCTTTTGAAAAGGCAATACATACCCTTTTAGTCAATTCCAAGTATACCAAAACCAACTTTTTGGGCATCCCGCCAAAGTCTGAGCGAGAGGTAGTAGACGACTCTTTTACCTACAACTTGTTTGTTACTTTCGAATCTGCAGACGCCCAGGAAGCTTACCAGGTAGAAGAGGCGCACCTGGCATTTATTGAGGAAGCGCAGTCGCTCTGGAGAAAAGTGGTTGTATACGATGCCCGGGGTAAGGTAGAGTAGGCCCTTTTAAATTGAAGGTATAGCCGTTTTTCAATCATGAATATCGAGAGTTTCAGACACTATTGTCTCAGCAAAAAAGGGGTAACGGAAGAGTTCCCCTTTGATGAGGTGACCCTGGTTTTTAAGGTGATGGGTAAAATGTTTGCGCTTGCCCCTTTAGAGCGAATTCCCTCTCAGATTAACCTGAAATGTGATCCTGAGAGAGCTCAGCTCCTTCGTGAAGAATGGGACGGGATTATAATGCCGGGCTACCATATGAGTAAGTTACACTGGAATACCTTATTTATGGAACAATTACCCAATGACCTGCTCACTGAACTTATCGATCACTCCTATGACCTGGTTGTGGCTAAATTTCCCAAAAAATTGCGAGTTGCCTGGGAAGAGCTCCCTGATTAGGGCAAAGGTCTAATCGACTTTTCGAAGCGCCAAAGGCTATTGTATATCTTTGTATTCCTTTATATCGTAGGCACACATGCAGGATCCCAAAACGTATTATTCCCAAAGGTTAAAGACCCTTCAAGAGGACAAGGCTAAAGTTTCCAAAAAAATTCTGACTTATAGCTTGTTGCGCTTGCTGGTGTTTGTGTTGCTGATAGCAGTGATTTATTTCCGATTTAACGACTGGGGGTTCATCGGGTTCTCAGGTTTAATTGCTCTTTTCCTATTTGTTTTTTTGGTGCTCAGGTTTAACAGGCTGCAGTATCAGAGGAATAAGTTAAAAGCCCTTATCCGACTTAATGAAACGGAATTGGAAGTATTGGATAGGAAGTTTAGCCAGTTGCCCACTGGATCCGAATATGAGCAGGAGGCTCACCATTTTGCACGGGATATTGATCTCTTCGGAGACGGTAGTTTTTTCCAGTACGCCAACCGCACCGGACTGAAGGAGGGAAGGGATATGCTAGCCAGTTGGTTATTGAGCAACCATACAGATCATATTAAACAGAAACAATTGGCCGTGCAGGAGCTGCGCGATATGCCTGAGTGGCGGCAAGATTTTACGGCCACGGCTACCCTGCTTCAGACAGAAGTCGATCCTGAAACACTTACTCATTGGTTTAAGGGTTATAAACCGTTTCTTGGTAAACGCTTCAGGATTTTACCCCTGGCCTTTAGCCTCATCTCCATTGCCTTGATAGTGGCCTATTTCCTGGGTCAATTATCAGGCTGGAGTATCGTATTCTGGCTTTTTGCAGGCCTGGGGATTACGGGTTTCTACCTAAAAAAGATCAATAGGCTTGCAGTTTCTGCATCTCATGCGTTGAATACCTTTCAGCAATATCACAAATTGATCGCCTTGCTGGAATCCGTATCATTTCGTTCTGAACTCCTTGCCCGTAAACAAGCGATCTATAAAAAAGAGAAGGAATCGGTTTCACAGCTGGTCCGAAAATTTGCTGATATTTTAAATGCATTTGACCAGCGTAACAATATGATTTTCGGTTTCCTGGGAAATGGTTTTTTGTTGTGGGACTTGTACCAGTCGTATCGAATTGAAAGCTGGATTCTGGAGTATGGAGATAAGGTAGCGGTATGGTTCGATGTGCTGAGTTATTTTGACGCCAGCATCAGCCTTGGCACTTTTGCGTTTAATCACCCTACGTATGCCTTCCCCAAAATCAGCTCGGATAACGTACTAATAGCTGCAAAGGACGCCGGACACCCGCTTTTAGAAAGATCCCGATTGGTCACCAATGACTTTCGTATCAGTGAAGAAGAATTTCACATAATTACCGGAGCGAATATGGCTGGGAAAAGTACTTTCCTCAGAACAGTATCCCTGCTTATCGTGACGGCTAACTTAGGACTTCCCGTATGTGCTTCTGGAATGGTATACAAACCGGTCAGGCTGATAACCAGTATGCGCACAGCCGATTCGCTGTCCCGGCATGAATCCTACTTTTTTTCAGAGCTAAAACGTCTGAAGTTTATCGTGGATGAAATTGGCGAGGAACCTTATTTCATCATCCTGGATGAAATCCTGAAAGGGACCAACAGTACCGACAAGGCGCAGGGGTCACGTAAGTTTCTGGAACGATTGCTCACTTCGCTCTCGGCCGGACTTATTGCTACCCACGACCTCAGTCTTTGTGATGCTGCTGATGCCAACAAACAGGTAAGCAATTATTATTTCGATGCCAATATCGTAGGCGGGGAGTTGTATTTTGATTATCAATTGAAGCCGGGGATCTGTCAGAATATGAATGCTTCCTTCCTGCTAAAGAAAATGAAGATTGTTGAATAGATTAGGATCTGGATGATTTCTGAAATTCATTCATCTACAGTAAACTGCCATTCATCTACAGCTATTGTCGGTTTATCATCAAAGGATACACGAGATCTTTTGAAATACGGAAATTAGTAGGCTAACTTAATCGCACCATGAATATTTTATTTATAGAAGACGATCTTATTGAGACCATGAAATTGCAAAGGACCATCGCCAAACTGCAATTGAAACATAAGATCCGTGAAGCCAAAAACGGGGAAGAAGCCTTAGCCGTTTTAAAAGATGGCAGTACACTTCCTGATATTATCCTGCTGGATTTAAACATGCCCCGCATGAATGGGCTGGAATTTCTCAAAATCCTCAAGGAGGATGAGGTGTTAAAATACCTGCCAACCATTATCCTTACCACTTCGGAAAACCAGGCTGATCTGCTTGAAGCGTATCGAATTGGAATTGCAGGGTATGTGATCAAACCTCTAAAACATGAAGACTACGAGGCCAAACTTAAAAGGGTAATGGACTACTGGGACATCAATGAACTGGTAAAACCCTAACAGAAAGCTTCATTTCACAACAAAATTTTCCACTGTTGTGCTACTTTTCTTACTTTCCAATAAAATAACTACATGAAAGGCATTGTTTTTACAGAATTTCTCGAAATGGTTGAGGATCAGTTTGGGTTGGAGGTGGTAGATACCATTATAGAGAAAGCCGAATTACCATCTGAAGGTGTTTATACCGCTGTGGGTACCTATGATTTTAATGAAATGGTTAGTCTGATCAGCCAGTTAAGTGAACAGGTGAACATGCAAGTCAATGACCTGCTTTATGCATTTGGGTTGTATCTGTTCGACAGTCTGGGAAAGGTACATCCGGAGGTAATCCAAAATTACAATTCGCCACTGGCTCTCTTAAATTCCATAGAAGACCACATTCATGTGCATGTTAAGAAACTGTACCCCGATGCAGAGTTACCTCAATTCAAGGTTCTGGACAAGACAGACCATTCCCTTTCCATGATCTATTCTTCTTCCAGGGGATTGTACAGTCTGGCTCATGGCCTAATTGAAAAGACATTTACCCATTTTAAAGGTGAGGCGGATATCAAATATACCCTCTTGTCTGAAGATGGTACAGAAGTGAAGTTTGATATTGTTCAGCATGGATAACAAAGAAGTTTTACTTCTTAAAAGGGCTCTGGAACGTCAAAAAAAAGCACGTTTACAGGCAGAAAAAATCCTGGAACAAAAATCCAAGGAATTATTTGATGCCAAGCAGCATCTGGAACATGCCAATGCCCGGCTTGAAAACCTGTTGAACGAGAAGACTTCCGAACTGGATGGTGCCTTTCTGAATATTATTGATCCTTATGTAGTCATGGATCTCGACTTCAATGTGATCAATATGAACAAATCCGCAAAAGAGTTCCTGGGGTTTGATCACAGCAAGGAAACAGTAAACCTTTCAGAACTGGTACATGAAGAATACCTTCAATATACGATGGAGTCTATAGCCACCTTGAAGGAAGTTGGGACGCTTCAGAATTACAAGGCCAAGATCAGAACAAAAAGAGGAGCAGAGCGCTTCGTTCAGATAAACAGCAGTATTATTTACAATCAGACAGGGGATCCAATAGCTGCGCAGGGTATTATCAGAGATATTACCTCTGAAACCGAAATAAAGCAACTATTATCTGATCAGAAAAAACAACTGGACGTAATTGTAGATAACTCTCCTTTGGGATTTGTCCTTACGGTGGGAGGACAGATCGTAAAAGCGAACAGTACGTTCTGTAATTTCCTGGGATATTTGGAATTGGAATTGTGTAAACTAAAGGTGAGTGATATCTCATTCAAAGAAGACCTTCCCGCCTCCAAGTCCCTTATGGAGGAAATGAATGCCGGTAAAACAGACAATTTCATTATCAACAAACGATACAAAAGAAAGGATGGATCCATTCTTTGGGCAAAAACCAATGTAAATGCCGTCAGGGATCGGAATGGGGTTATCAAATATCAACTGGCAATTGTAGAAGACATTACCGTAGAGCGGGAAAAAGAATTGATGATTGAGGTAATAAATGACGTAGCAAAGGCAATCCTGGGAAAAATGGATATTCACGAAATAGCCTGGGAAATAACCAAAAGCATTACCCACTACCTGGGATCAGAGGATTGTATTATTTATCTGGTTGATAGGGACAAACAATTCCTGGAACAAATCGCAGCCTATGGGGATAAAGTAGGTCATCAAGGTGAAATATATAATAAAATTAAACTCCACCTCGATCAGGGAATCGTGGGGACTGTAGCACGCACCGGCAAGGCAGAACTCATTGGGGATACCAGTAGGGATAAGCGTTATGTGGTAGACGACGCTATCCGGTATTCAGAGATCACGGTACCCATTATCTCTGAAGGAGAAGTAATCGGGGTCATTGATTCCGAGCATCCGGAAAAGAACTATTATACCAAGGCACACCTGGAAACCCTAAAAAATATAGCCAGATTGGTAGCTATGCAGCTAAAGAATGCGATTAACCTGAGGGAACGTCTGCTTACGGAAGAAGAAAACAAAAAACTACTGGAAGAACTACAACGAAGCAACGAGGGGCTTAAAGAATATGCACATATTGTATCACACGACCTTAAATCTCCCTTGCGCAGTATAAATGCCCTGGCATCCTGGCTACATGAAGACTATGCGGAACTCCTGGATGAAACCGGGGTTTATAACCTCAAAATGATACAGGAGAAGACCGAAAGTATGGACAACCTGATCAAAGGGATCTTAAAATATTCCAGTATTGAATACGACAAACTGGAATACGAAAAGGTAGATGTAAACGATGTGGTTAAACACATTCGTGAAATTATTTATGTGCCGGAACACGTAAATATTGTAATCATGAATCCACTACCCGTCATGGTTGCAGATGATACCAAAATCCATCAGTTGTTTCAAAACCTGATCAGCAATGCGGTTTCCCACATTGATAAGGAAGAGGGCCTTGTAAAGATCAGTAGTGAAGAAACGGAGACCCACTGGAAATTTCAAGTTGAAGATAATGGTGTTGGAATAGCCAAGGAATACCATGAGAAGATATTCAAGGTATTTCAATCTCTGGAAACTACTGAAAAATCTACTGGGATCGGACTTTCCATAGTCAAAAAAATCGTTGATCTTTATAAGGGTGATATCTGGCTGGAATCTGAGCCCGGTTCGGGAACCTGTTTTTACTTTACATTAATAAAGCAATAATGAAGGAAGAGCAGCCTAATATGGAATATATTGATCAACTTTCAGGAAATGATGCGTCATTTAAGCAAAAATTCCTGCTTATCTTGAAGGAGGAATTTCCTTTGGAGCAAAAGGAATACCTGGAAAGCCTCAGGATGAAAGATGGGGGTCGGGCTGCCCAAATTGTTCACAAACTGAAGCATAAATTCAATATTTTAGGACTGCATCAGGGCTACGGTTTGGCCGTGGATTATGAAGAGGCACTCAACAAGGGTGATTTTGGATTGAACCCGGCGTTTCTGGAGGTTTTGAGCCGAATAGAGGTCTATTTAAAAACCATATAAGCATGAATTGTATCATCGTAGACGACGAAGCAGCTGCCAGAGCTATTGTTGCTCAGCTATGCAGTAACGTTCCTGATCTTGAAGTGATTGAAGAATTTCCCAGTGCTATTGAGGCTATCAAATTCCTGAACGAACAACCCGTGGATGTCGTTTTCCTGGACATTCATATGCCCGGATTTACAGGGATTGATTTTATAAAAACCCTAAAGGAAGCACCGGGAATAGTCCTAACTACCTCAGATAAGGAGTTCGCCATAGAGGCCTACGAATATGAATCCATTGTGGATTATCTGGTTAAACCGATTAGCCCGGAGCGTTTTGATAAGTGCATCCAGAAAGTAAGGAACAGCATAAACAAGGCACAGGTTTCTGACCAGCATAGGGAAAAGAGTGGGTTGGGGGAGGACCTTTATATAAATATTGATCGCCGGCTTATCAAATTGAAATTTGATGAGATCCTGTTTATTGAAGCCAAGGGTGATTATATTGATATTAAAACAGATAAAGAGAATTATCGAGTACATACTACACTGAAAAAGATCAAGGAAAAACTCCCAACAGAACAATTCCTTCAGATCCACCGATCGTTCATCATTAATTTTACCAAAATCATTGATATCGAGGATAATAGTGTCCTAATTGAAAAGAATGTAATCCCCATAAGCCGGTCAAATCGCCCCGAATTGATGCGCAGGCTCAACCTGCTTTAATATTTCATTACAGTTCACATCTATGAGGCCCTGCTAAAGGGCATATCAGATCATCCACAGCACTGTTGTAAACCTTTACCCTTTACCTTTTATTCCTATCTTCGGAATAAGACCAGAGAATAATGGAAATAAAGGTTTTACAGGAAAAAGATATTACCCCTGAAATAGAACAGCAGATCTCCTTGTTAATGGACCAGTTGAATCCGCTGTTGAGGCCTCAGCAGTTGGTAGATGTCATCTCTGAATCAACCAGCCTCTACGTATTATGTGCGTTAGAAGGAAAGGAGATAATGGGCATTGCCAGTTTAGCCCTTTACTCGGTGCTGTCAGGTAGGAAAGGTTGGGTAGAAGATGTTGTGGTTGACCAAAAACACAGGCGAAAGGGGATAGCAAAATTACTTACTGAAGAGCTGATACGTTTGAGTAAGGAACTGGAACTTGATCAGTTATTGCTCTATACTGGTACCCACAGGAAAGAAGCACATCGATTATATGAGTCTTGTGGCTTTAGCCTGAAAAACAGCCATCTCTATCATATGGCTTTATAAAAAAACCGCTGAAATTAGACAGCGGGGATAAAACATTCTTAAAGGTTATACCCATCAAGGCTTGGTTTGAAATATTGGTGCTTTTGAAAGCGCCCATCGCAGGTTTATTCCGAGTTCGGTAAACTCAAAACCTGAGGCTACAGCCGAGGCAATATTGGAATACTTCCCATAAACGCCAAGGTCGAATCGTTTAGACAGGGAATGTTTTAAAGTAAAATCTGCCCTAAAGATCGGACTGATATCAGTATCCTCTACTTCTTGAAATCCACTGGCAACGCCAAGCGAGTATTGCAGCTTGCTGGACAGATTGCCGCGGGAATCTGCAAACAATTCATATGCCTGGAAAGATTCAGGGCTGAAGTATATCTGGGGCAGTTGCTCCGTAAAACTAATGTACTGGTAGTTGACACCTATTTTTAGGGCAGGCTTCTTCATAAGTGTGTAGTACAGCGAGCTGAATAGGAGGTTCCTGTTATTGCCATCAGATTGACGGGTATGCATAAGTTGTGTAAACCAGCCAAGGTTGATATTGGTTCCGAGATTGTAGTTTAAGCCATAATGATTCATGACGATTTCACGTGCGATCAGATCGGCATTAAAGTTTTGTACTTCCCGGGCATACCCCAATTCAAGGTTTTGGAGTTTGTAAGGCTTCAATTGTAATTTAATTCCACTTATTGGCAGGGAATACGAAGCGTCAGCAAACTCACTTTTATTTACTCCCAGGTTTGCATTCAGAGCTATACCCGGTAGCAACTGATACTCCAGGCCAGCCGCAAACAGATTGGAGGTTGCCTCTGCTCCACTTAAGGTGTTTTCTGTTGACCGATACTGGTAGGAGAGCGTCCCAATAAGCTTTGTTGAAACGGGGATTCTTAGCGAATTACTTTGAAGAAAGGCGGTGTTGTTGCCATTGTCAAATGTATATCCCGCCTGCTGGGATACCACGGGACGAAACTGACGATCCAGCTTCTCCAGAAAAGACGCTGCATCCTTCTGGTTGGGAAAAATCTCAAGGGTTCGGTAGACCGCCTGATAGGCTTTGTTAAAATCTCCTTTGGCATACAGAGCATTGGCCATTCCCAGATTTCCGTCAAATGAAAGGCTGTCCCTGGCTAAGAGCTCATCATAGACATGCTGACTTTTCCTGAAATCTCCGGTGTACATCCCCAGGGTTGCTTCCAATGCCAGCACCCAATTTTTAGTATTTCCCGTGACAGCTAAACTATCTAGTTGCTTCTGAACTTCTTTATATTTTCCATTCCAGATGAGTGCCTGTAGATAACGTTCCCGGGCCTGCTGATATTCCGGTTCACCTACAAAGGGAGCAGCCATGTCTTTAGCCTGTTCAGCTGTTTGCAGTGCTGCTTTATCCTGTTCATCAAGGTGTTCCACCAGGGCAACACCTGCTAGTGCAATAATTGAATCGCGCGTATGTGTGGCCATTTTCCAATACGATGCTTTGGCCTCTTCTAGTGCTCCAGCCTGAATGTTCAGGTTGGCAAGACTCAGTAGCACCTCCCGGTCTCCTGGAAAATCTTCAAAGATTTCCGTTAAAAGTAAAATACCTTCTGTGAATTTCTTAGCAGTAGCCAGTTGATTTGCCAACCCAAGCCTTATGTATTTCCTCGAAGTCCGGGCACTAATGTTTTTCGGCTGCAGGAGTATTGCTTTATTAATATGGTATAGTGCATCCTTAAATTGTTTGAGGTTACTGAGGGTATTTGCGAAGCCCAGTAAGGCTGAAAAATTATTGGGATTTTGCTTTACCAATGCCTGATAATATCCTTTGGCCTTTTCGTAATCTTCCCTCCACAGCAAAGATTCGTATAGGTTCAATTGGATTTCCAGATCCCCGGGGTATTCCTCCAGCAAGGATTCAAAAAGAAAACTGGCGTTTTCAGGTCTTCCATTAAGTCCAACAGCCCTTCCATAGCAAATAAGGGCTGTCTTGTTTTTGGGCTCTTTCTCCAGATAGGAATCAAAAAACGCTTCGGCACTTTCAAAGTCCCCGTTTTCCAACATACTGAATCCTGGATCCATAGGACCTTGTCCAAAAGCTAACAGAGTAGCCAGGTAAAGTGGGATGAAAATTAATTTGGTATTCATAGGTTAAGATTTAAGGAAAATCAAAGCTGTTAAACCACTGATTTTCATACTGTTTTTTTGGTAGGATAAAATTAAGACTCCTTTATCCACCCCGGAAGTGCGATATCTTCCATTCGTCTACAGCAAATGGCCATCCGTCTAACTCCCTGAATTTTAAGGGTCAGGTCTTTACATATTTGCAGTCCAAAACGATATAAAACTTAACCTATCAATTATGGCTTTACAAATCCTGCAAAACGAAGAAATTGTGGAAATTGTCGGGAAACTGGCAGGTTCCTCGCTGGAGTACTTACACAACTTTCTTGAAGCAATTCATAATGAAAGCGATTTTCTCACGCTGTCCCTGGAAAAGGTGACCATGCTTGACCATGTTAGTGCGAAGGAGCTTGAAAAACTCTACAAAAGCGCGGCAAAAGAGAACAAAGTACTAACCATTATAGGAGATCAGAATGCCAATATTCTTCCTTTGATGCGCAAGACCAAAACCGATTATATACTGAGTCATGACAGGGTCTAAACTAATTTCTAAGCAGATTGCTCCGGAACAGTTGTTCATGGGCAGTGTAATGTTGGTAAATGCAGGAAATTATCTGTATAATTTGATATTGGGAAGGTTTCTGGGACCGGAAGTATTCGCGGAAGCTGCACTCCTGGTAACCATGTTATTGATAGTTTCCTTCGCGGGCATGACTTTTCAAATAGCAACTACCAAATTTACCGTAATATTAACTGGTCAGCACCGTAAGGCCTTTTTGGTGAAGATGATGCGGTTGGCCCTTATTCTGGGAGCTGGGGGTTCCGCTTTAATTCTGATGTTGTCAGATTTTATGCAAAGCTTTTTTAACACTTCCTCTTCCGGGATGTTTTTCATCTTTGGCTTAGGAATTCCTGTGTATTTCGCGATGTGTATTAACCGGGGATACCTGCAAGGCCGACAGCAATTTGGATCACTTTCCCTCACTTACCAGACGGAAATGTGGAGCAGGCTGCTTATTACCCTATTGTTGCTGTTCGTTTTGCCCTGGAACCCGGTAATTATCGTGGCTTTGGGAATTGTTATTTCATTCATCTTTGGGATTATTCCCTTTAAAAGCAAGGATTATAAAATCCGCGCTGGATTTCAAATAGACGCCCAAACCTGGAATAAGGCTAAAACCTTTCTTTTGCTTACCGCCGGCTACGAACTAACACAGATCCTCATCAACAATAGTGATGTGCTTCTGGTCAAGCACTTTTTTGGTTCGGAACAGGCAGGACTTTATGCTTCTATTGCCCTAATTGGAAGGGTAGTGTATTTTATAGCCTGGATGTTTGTAATGTTGCTGTTGCCGGATGTATTGCAGAAAAAGAAACAGGGTCTGGATACAAATCCTGTGCTCTTGCGAAATATCAGTTATGTTGGGATTTTATCCTTTCTTATAGTATTGTGCTGCTACCTGTTCCCGGAATTAATCATATCCCTTATGTTCGGGGAAGCCTACCTTTCCGCTGCGGATCTTCTGTGGCACTATGCCCTGGCAACTTCCTTGTTTGCCTTATCAAATATATTTGCCTACTATTTCTTGTCGTTAGATCGCTATACACCAGTAATACTTTCCGGCCTGGTAGGGGTAGCCCAAATGGGATTTATAATTATATTCCATTCGAGCCTGGAACTAGTTGTAGGCATACAGATCGTAGCCATGTTCTCACTGCTGGTATTTCAGGGGATATATTACCTGAGTCATAAATGACAATTGAATTTTGAATGTTTGATAACCGGGCCCTGAATAAGGCCCGGTTTTTTTGTTCTTAATTGTGGCAAATAGCTGCACTTTCCCCTTTATCGTTTAGCCGCTTCCATTCGTCTACAGCAATTGTTGATCCATCTCAAATACCCTGATTTTGCTGGAAAATCGAGGATATTTGCACTGTTATTAACCATAAAGCTTAACCTGATGAAATTAGCAATTGTAACCGCGTATCCGCCCAGTAAGGTCACCCTTACGGAATATGGATACCATTTGGTAAAACATTTCAGATTACAAGATGAAGTCTCAGAACTCATTCTGATCACAGATCGTACTACCGGGGCAAAAGACCTCAATTTTGAAGAAGAAGGATGCAAAATAACAGTAAGAGAAAGCTGGGATTTTAACAGTTATACGAACTTCTTTCGAATTGCAAAGACCATTGAATCAGAAAAACCCGATGCGGTTCTTTTTAACCTTCAGTTTTTGAAGTTTGGTGATAAAAAAATACCTGCCGCATTGGGCTTAATGCTACCCATGTATTGCAGGTTGCGCGGTATTCCAACAATCTCTTTGCTTCATAATATTTTGGAGCAGGTAGACTTGGATAACGCGGGAATTACAGCTAATAAACTGATGCAGCGGATCTACAACTTTATCGGTACTACACTAACCCGTATGGTGTTGCGTTCGGATATCCTGGCGGTAACCATCAGCAAATATGTAGATGTTCTGGAAAAGAAATACAAGACCCGGAATGTTGCTCTGGTTCCTCATGGCACTTTTGAAGCCCCGGAAGAACCTGATTACGGATTACCTGAGGGGCCCAAGCAGGTAATGGCTTTTGGGAAGTTTGGCACCTATAAAAAGGTAGAAATACTGATTGAAGCTGTAGAGCTGATTCGCAAGCGAACCGATATCGAAATGGAGATAGTTATTGCAGGAACGGACAGCCCCAATACTCCGGGATATCTGCAAAATGTAGCCAGGCAATATACCCATGTCGACGGGCTGAGGTTTACCGGTTATGTCGCAGAGGAGGACGTTCCCGGCTTGTTTCAGGACAGTGCCGTGGCGGTATTTCCCTATACAAGTACAACAGGTAGTTCCGGGGTCTTGCACCAGGCAGGTTGTTATGGGAAGGCCGTTGTCCTACCAGACCTGGGTGATTTGAGCCACTTGATTCAAGACGAAGGATATGCCGGTGAGTTTTTTAATCCAACTGAAGTAGGTTCCCTAGCAGATGCTATTCAAAAGGTGTTGGATAACGAGGAGCATCGTATTGAGTTGGGACGGACTAATTACCGGGCCGCCTGTGCCATCCCCATGTCTAAAATTGCTGCTACGTACCTGGAGTACTTTAAAGCAATTCAACTGACCAAAAAGACCGGATTTGATTTAAACATACCCAAGAATGAAAAAGTATTGGCTGAAGAGCAGTAAACGTTTTTTTGGTTAGGTTAAGTGGAAAGGGGAGATAGTGTAATAACTACCCCCCTTTTTTAATTGTTGTTTAAATAGTCAAAGGCCGGTTTCTTAGAACCATCAGAACGTATAAATCCAAAGTATTTTTGTCTGGCCTTTCTCCAGGGAAGCCTTCCAACAACCACATTGGGAATTTCCTCAAAATCATGAAGTGTCCAGAATAGTGCCGGTATTTCTTGAGCTATCAATGCGGATTTCATTTCCATAAAATATTCTTTCTGTTTTGCTTCTGAACCACTCCACATATTGGCATAGCCGCTGTAAGAAGAATACCCGAATTCTTCCAACAAAATCTCTTTATCTCCCACATTTTTTTTCAAGACCTTAATAGCGTTTGTAAAATCAGCAGGGTCATGGTAATAGTGGAATGAAATAAAATCAACCTCCTTATGTAATTCAAGGGCATCTTTTGGATTAGACCAGCCTATGGTCACCGGGTGATTAGGATCCCAGGTTTTAAGCTGTTTTATCATTTCCTTTAACCAGGCAAGTACCCGCTCTTTTCCACGACTCTCAAAATCCAGGTCAGGTTCGTTCTTAATGTCCCAGCCGAGGAGGGCGGGATGATCTCGTAAAGCCCTAACTATACCTTCTGCATGACGGTGAGTCAGGGTCCAGTCGGGCAGATCATAATTACCGTAGAAATCGAAAAGGGTGACAAGTACCTGTAAGTTGTATTGTCCCGCAAGGTCCATAAAGTCGATCAGACGTTCCAGTTTAACTTTCGATATTTCTGCCTTTCCAAAAGAGGAAAAAGGTATGAAAACACGCAGCGTATTCTGGCCATTTGACCTTAGTAGTTCAAAATCTTCATTTAAAGCACTTTGATCCAACTCCTGATCAAATAAACACCAGGCCTGGGCACTAGGATAATAATTGGCGCCCCTAATGTCTGCTATATCTTTAAACTTTACAGCAGGTATTTCCGGTTTATTCGGATCAAGTTGATGGTCTAAGGTCATAAGGTGGCGGATACGCCAGAACCCATCCTCCAGGAGCATAATTACACGATAGGAAGTGATATCCCTGTAGCGATTCACCAGTTCTCCTGCGGTATACACCTCATGGACTTCCGTTACCATACTGTCTGTAAAGGATACCAGTTTCCCATCGGCGCTATAAAAATCGAGATGTAGTTTATGATTTAGAGCCGTGCTACTTATCGAAATATTATTTGCACTGTTTATTCTAATTAGGGATTTCAAGTTGTTACGCATACTTTCGGTATAGTAATCATCAAGTCCCAAGGGGTCATTATTTTTGAGGGCAACAGACCTTACATACCAGGCCCTCAGGAAGTCGTCTTCAATATCATCCAGTGTTTGTTCTTCCATTTTACGGCCTTCATTATCCAGGGTGTCCCAACCGGTATCGGGGAGATAAACCTGTTCCAGCGCAACTCCCAGATGCAGGATGGAGGAACGTTCGGCCCCAGTATTGAGATAACCCAGTACAGCCCCAATACCCATAAGGATAAGTGCATTGACCCCTATAAAGGAGAGCAAAAGCGTGGCGCGGTAAACCTGTTTATTCCAGCGGGTCATCTGATAGTCTTACGGTTATTGTTTTTCGGATTCCTCCTACAATTGATGTTACTTCATAGTTCCCAGGAGGAAACAGACCGGAGTCCAGGATCAGCTGACCTTTGCCATGGCGTGTGGATGTAGCTGCCTTCTTGCTTGTTCCGGCTTTATCGGTAATCTCCCATACAATGCTCATGCCATCCGGGATAATCTGATCCATAAAACTTCGAATAGGTCCAATGGTTAGGACACGGTTGTTTTTCGAAAGAGTGATACTATAATCGGCAAAAGCAGGTTTAAATTCCAGGGATAGGGTATTACTTTGTGCAATGCCGGTTATGTAGGCGCTGATTTTCCAAGTATCCGGATATTCCGGATGTAAAAAAGTGGCGGTAGCCACACCCAAAATAGTGGTTGCCACGGCTTGTAATATTTGGCCTGCCGCGGTTTCTACTTCGTAGTTCACCAAAGTGCCATCACTGATCGTATTGCCATACGAATCTGTTATCCTGGAACTGGAAAGGGTAAGTAACTGATGTCCGTCTGCATAGGGGTGTACCCGTTTAAAAGACACTTTAAAATCCACAGCATTCTCGGGCTGGACCTGTATACTCAATTCTTTGGATTGACTATTTTCAAAGGCTGCGGAGGTCAACATTACCCCGCTTTTTTCTGGACTGTAAAGGCTTGCCCATACCAGTCCGTTTTTGGTAAAAGCTGTATCGGTAATAATATTTTCTTCTAGCTGCCGTGAGATCCCGACTGGGCTGTTATCAGCAAGCAGATTGTCGTAAATATCTGTAGGTAGAGCCACCAACATGGAGTGGTTGTTTCCCCCTGTTCGGATGGATTTAGGACCCAGGTAGGTCTCAATCATATTTTGACGTTCAGGGCTTGGATTAATTTGTATCTGACCATTGGGAAGTGGGCTATTGGTTTTCAACAACACCCAGGAGGCAATCCCTGATTTATTTGACAGGAATTCTGGTAAGAAATAATGCCACTCGTTTCCCGTTTTTTTTCCGGTTAGTACAGTGCTGCCCTGGGCATTTTTTACCAAAAGACCGGGTACTGCTTCTTCATCTGCAGGGAAAGTCAATACAATAGAATCACCTGCCTCGCGGGTCATATTTACCGCTTCCTTCAGAGTGTAATCCCTCTGATCAGCTACCTCCCTCTGTTTGCAGCTAGACAGACAAACAATTAGTAAAATGAAAAACAGTATCCTCATGGTTAAAAAGATTTTGCCGTATAAGGATTAAGGTCTATTCGCAGGTATTGATAACCCGGACCGGAAATTGGCTGTAGCCCTTTTTTCCAGTGCTGCAGTTTGCGATCTGGCAGATATTTCTTGGAAATTTCATCATTCCGCATTCCATTTATAAATATCAGGTCCATTTCTTGGTTAATTACCTCCATTTGGGTTAAGTCCAGCGTGGTATAGACAAAAGGTTGCGTTCTCTGGACCCTCACTCCGTCTTGCAGGAACTTATGGTCTACCCATAACAGTTCACCCTCTTTATCTAAATAGGAAACCAATAATTGGGGGATGGTTACTTCATGAGTTCCACGATTAAATAGCAACCCTTCCAAATATGATTCTGAAAAGGTAATTTCTTGCAGAGACAGCCCGCGATACAGGTCCCGGGTAGCAACATTCCCGGCACATTGCAGGTTGAATCTCACAGGAGCCTCTTTGAAGGAAATCGGTGTAAATTCATTTGGATTAAAGCTATCAGGGCTTTTTTCGTCATTCCCTGACCATGCCACTCCCTCAAAATAGATTTTGAATGGGGTAGTTTCCTTGGGCAGGAGTTTGTGTTTCATCTCATATTTTGCATTATAGCTGGCTAGTTGTTTATTGGCTTTATCGTAAAGAGTAGCATTAATAACCACATCCGCCGGAACATTATCCAGATTCTGGATTTCTCCAATAATTGCATATTGATCCTGGAATTTTACAAGTTTGGCAGAAATTACTTCCAGCACAGGTTGCTCCAGTACGTCTTCATGATAGGTCTGTTCCGTGGTTATTCTCCGTCTGCCCTGATTGTAAAACCGCGTGCCATTTTCGGAGAATAATTGATCGGGGGGCAGGTCGTTTTCGGGAGGATTGGGAACAAGATACCAATAGCCATCACGCTTAACTACTTTATGTTGATTCACCTTCTTTATTTCCTCCAGGGGGGTGATCCACCGGGTAATTACTTCTGCCGTTACCACCTCAGGAGTTTGTTCTTTTATTTGCACAACTAGTGAATCCAGTTTCGCATAGGAACTCAATAAGCCATCGCTGACTGAGGTCTCCAGCATATACTGGGCCAGGCTTAGTTTACTTTCAGGATCAATATAGGCGTGAGCTTCTTCGAATTCTTTAAAATCAAGCGCATCATAATAAGCCGACAGCACATTTTCCGGGGAATACTGAGCCTGATTGTCCAAGTAAAAATGATAAATCCCATAAGAGGTAATCAACATTATTGTAATGGCCCAAAGCTGGTTGCTATGGGCAACTTTGGCTGCAAAACGGTTGTAATTCACAGCATGGGATTCATAGACTGGTTCATGGTATTTAGCGGTCTTTAATGCTCTGTACCATATGGGCTGGATATTGATAAGAAAAGCGATAATTACTGTTAGGAGTGGAATGATTCCCCACATTAATTTTAAATAAATACCCACATCTTCTTTGGGTAGAATATTGGCCAAAGGGGGCACGTTTGCCTTCTCCCAAACCACTATACCATTTTCCAGTTGCTGAAGACGTTGCCAACCACTGAAATACAGGATTGGGTCATAAAACTTATCGTTAGAGAAAATATATTTAAGGTTGTATTTCTCTGGTACGGTAAGGAATTGCTGTAGGGACCCTATTCCTTCCACCCCTTTAAACTTAGAGTTCTCCAGGCGCTCAATTGCCCGACTGGTTAATTCAGGAAGCCTGCGTGCCGAATGGTAATTTCCATCTACGGTCAGGGCATTAGTCTGAGCGGCAAGCCAGGCCATCTGATCGCCAAAGCCCAGTGTTAGGTACCGCCACTGATCATGCTGGTCCTGGTTCAGAAAGTTGACCAGAGGCAGCATTTTAATTTTGGCGGGTTGTGCCGGTCGAAAATACCCAAGACTCATGGTAAAAACGACCATGAATACCAGAGAAGTCAATAAGAAACCGCCAACCATTTTAGGAAATATAGAACCATATTTCTCCTTGAGATAAGCCTTCAGGTCACCTTCAACTAAGCGGAATACGAATTCTCCAAACAGCGGCAGCGCCATTATGGTAGCCCAAAGTGTAAACCGGTCTAATGTTAGAATATTGAAGGCATTTTCTCCAAGGATAGCTTTGGGTATCGGCGTGGTACCCCCGGTACCCAACAAGGTTAACAAGGATATAGATAGTCCGAAAAACAGGTAACGTTTACTGTAAAACCTATAGAAAATATAGGGTAACAGCAACAATAATACGCCCCAGGGAATCAGGAAGAATACCAAGCCTGAAGAGGTGACTTCAAGGAAGTTATCCCTGGAACCGTGGGGGATGGGAACCTGGGTAATGGGGTTGTTTTTGGTATTGATCCAGTAGGGTAGGATACAAGTTATAATCAGCACCAGGGAGCCAACACCAAATCCAAGGATTCTATTGAACATGGCCTTAAAGGCAATCAGGAAAGATGTGAAGTTAACCTTTCGCAAACCGCCGGTCTGCTTAGTGGCCTTGTCCATTATCGCCATCCCGATCAATGGAAAAATAAAAAAGACCATTCCAAAAATGGGTGTAACGTGGTGGGATGTAACCGTAACTGCAATTAGGGAAAGGGAGGTAAAGAAATACCGATACTTCCCCGTTTTTAACCAGAGGTATATTTCGGGCAGGGCATGTAATAGAACAGATAAACCTATAATACTTGGAAGCTGCCCAAACAGGTGCAAGGTTTCAATGAAAGTAGTTGAGGCTACAGCGAGTAAAGCGGCATAGCCCGCGATTCTCCTATTACCCAAAAGTAAATGACTAAAGCGGTAAACACCGGTAATAAAAAGGACTATTCCCAGGAGTGCCACCGTGTATAACCCAAATTTGAGGCCTCCAATAAAACTCAATAAGGCTATGGATTGATGCACCAGGGGTGGATAAGACATTACGGTAAATCCTGTATACCATCTATAGTCCCAGGGATCGAACCAGTTTTCTGCGTAATGATCTGCAAAAAACAAGTGAATGAGCGCATCGTAAGTTGATTCAAGCGTAAAGAACAAGGCGGAGCCGTGAAAAACAAGGCCAACAAAAAGGGCCAAAATAAGTATGGTATTGGTGCGATTCACTTAGGCGGTGCTGTAGGAAAATATAACAGTATAAAAGTAGATATATTGTAAAAATACTTCACAATCAACCACCTACGGAAAGCAACCATTCGTCTAC
The DNA here is from genome assembly GCA_021295155.1 of Flavobacteriaceae bacterium D16. GTDB lineage: Bacteria > Bacteroidota > Bacteroidia > Flavobacteriales > Flavobacteriaceae > Lentiprolixibacter. The sequence continues at coordinate 1,094,283 of JAJTJC010000036.1, forward strand.
AGAAATAGCCTGCTAGTCAAGATCTGCTCATTACTTTCGTCTTACCCTGCTAGTTTTGTTTAAAATTTCAGTGCAAATAGTGCTGGATTGATAACCAAAAAAAGCTTAACCTATGAAGATTTTAGCAATAGACGACCAGCAACTTATCTTGCTGTCATTAGAAAAAAGGCTTTCAGAATCAGGATATCAGGTTCGTACGGCCTCAGGAGGACAGCAGGGTATTGAAGCCTTTAGATCTTTTAAACCCGATTTGGTTTTACTGGATATTAATATGCCGGGAATATCCGGATTGAAAGTAATTCAGCACATACGTAACGAAAGGAATTCTGAGGTGCCAATTATGGTGATGTCTGGAAATACCCAGGACGAGATAATTGCAGAAGGTTTTAAACTTGGTATTACCGATTACCTTAAAAAGCCCATGAGCCTGGATGAGATTCAGATTAGAATACAGAAAACCATTGGCGATCCGAAAGTGCATCTGAATGCTCCTGCCTTGGCAGAAAAAAAACAAGTCTTACAAAAACATTGCGTTGGCGTAGTAATCCCATGCTACAATGAGGCCGATCGCCTTTCAGGAACCGATTTTAAAGAATTTGTCTCTAAACATCTCGGGTATCACCTTTGTTTTGTAAACGATGGGAGTACGGATAACACCCTGGAAGTTCTTCACGATCTTAAAGAAGGAAATGAGAAGGCAATTAGCATTTATAACTGTGCAAGGAATGGGGGTAAGGCAGAGGCTGTAAGGCAGGGAATTGCTCACCTTTCCCAGGACCCTCAATTTGATTTTATTGGATATCTGGATGCTGATCTTTCAACTGATTTGAGTGATTTTGATCAACTGGTGCAGACCCTTGCCGATTCAGAATATAAAATTGTCAGTGGTTCCAGGATAGACCGTATGGGGGCGAATATAACCAAGGAATCAGCAAGAAAGATAATTAGTAAGACCATTAACCTGATCATTCGAAGTATTCTAGGGATGAATTTTAAGGATACCCAATGCGGCGCCAAGATTATGAGAAGGGAAATTGCTCAACAAATGTTTACCGAAAAATTTATTACGCGCTGGTTATTTGATGTGGAAATATTTATGCGGATGCGTAAATTTTACGGAAAAGAAAGGGTTCAGCAATTTATATGTGAACAGCCATTAAAACGATGGATACATGCCGATGGATCTAAATTGTCCATGAAAGATTCGATAAAGATTGTTGGACAATTGGCCAAGATCGCGTGGCATTACAGAGGGCGCAAAAATGCGGAACAGCGGAAGGCAGTTAAAAGCAATTCTTCATCTGAAAATCATTTATCGCAAGGAAATCGCTATTCACCAACAGGTAAATCGCAGCTGACTCAAAGTGCCGTAGTTCTGGGAGATTAATGAGGATATTTAAATCATAATTGAAAAATAAAACGCATGAAATCAAATAGTTATCCAGCCAATCCTGGATTTATTAAAGTGGAAAATGCTCAGAATCTATACCAACTTTGTGAAGTAAGTATAAATCAAAATGAGATTATCCTTAAAATTCTGGAAACTGCATAGTTCCCAAGTCTTTCTTATGAAAGAGAAAAAGGTTGTTCATAAATTGAACAACCTTTTTAATTAAAGGCTCTTTATCTGCAGGTCGTGAAATGCATCTGCCTGCAATCTCATTAGTGCTTCGGCTTTTTCCTTTTTGTAAGCATAAACCGCTTCTTCTTCCCTGATTTCACCATAGACCTTTTCATTCAACGCAAGATACGTAGCAAGGATATCTTTTCGTTGTTTTACTTTCTGCATCACCCAGGATTTTACAGCTGTTTCTTCATCCTCCAATTTATAGTCATACGGACCCTTGGGGGATAGTAATTTTACCACAATAGGAGAAGTCTCAATAGCCAGGAATAAAAGGAAAATAAAGAAGGAAGGAAACCAGGGCGATTTACCCAGGGCGTTGATCCGGGCCATAAGACCGTCAAATCCATCAATAATGGGTTGTGAATTTTCCACATCCTGTCCGTATTCCTGTTGTAGCGAAGAAATTTGTGCTTCTATCGCCTCTATTTTTTGCCCGTTCTGCTCTTTGAGATCCCGAAGTTCAAGTAAGTAGGCATCGTGTTTTTCACGTTTTTCCTTGTAAACCGGCCCTTTCCCAATTAATAAAGTGCCTTCCCTGCCTTCTGCTTCAGCGATATAGGTATCGTAAAGGGCGTTAGTTTCGGCTTCCTTGGCTGCAATTTCTCCTTTGAGATTGACAATGTCCTTGTTGAGTCCTTCAATTACAGGTGTATATTGTAGGGCTATTTGTTCTTTATTGGCCAGGGTCATTGTGTTTTTTTCTTCCAGGAGTACCTGGTTGATTTCCTTTTCAAAAATCTTCATCTCCAAAGGTTTGGAAATCACCACGGCTATAATTACCGCCAGGATAATCCTCGGTGTGGCTTGTATAAACTCACTCCAAAAGCTATCCCTTTTTCTTATTGTAGAAACAATAAAGCGATCCAGGTTAAATATCAACAGTCCCCACACCAGCCCAAAAAACAGGGCGGCATATACATTGTCAAATACAGTGTACAAGGCATATGCACTGGCAATAAAGGCCATTACAGCGGTAAAGAATACGGTAGCACCAATACCGGCATATTTGTTTTGTTCCCCTGAGGAACAGGTATCAAGAATGGAAACGTCAGCTCCGGAACAGAGCACGAAAAATCGGCGGATCATAATAGTGTTCGTTTTTGATTGTGACTATTAGAACGCCGTTAGTAATAAATTGTTACATAAAATTTACAAAAGTTTGGTTTTCACCACTTTTACGACATTTCAGTGTAGAATTTATAGAAATAGGGTATGGTCTCGATGCCTTTCAGAAAGTTCCAAATCCCGAAGTGTTCATTGGGGGAATGTATGGCATTACTATCCAGGCCAAATCCCATCAGGATGGATTTGCTACCAAGTTCCTTTTCAAAAAGGGCAACAATAGGAATACTCCCGCCATTGCGTTTCGGTACCGGCACTTTCCCGAAGGTGGTTTCATAAGCTTTACTTGCAGCCTGGTAGCCTATACTATCAATAGGAGTAACATAACTTTCACCCCCGTGATGTGGATTAACTTTTACACGTACTCCAGGAGGGGCAATCTGCGCAAAATGTTTGGAAAAAAGATCGGTGATCTCATGCCAGTCCTGATCTGGAACCAATCTCATTGAGATCTTGGCAAAGGCCTTGCTGGGGATAACGGTCTTGGCACCCTCCCCTGTATATCCACCCCAAATGCCATTCACATCTAAGGTAGGCCGGATGGAATTACGCTCATTGGTACTGTAAGTTTCTTCCCCATACACCGATTCAATGTCCAGGGCATTTTTATAGGCTTCCAGATCAAACGGTGCCTTGGCCATGGCAGTTCTTTCTTCATCTGTAAGTTCTACAACTTTATCATAGAATCCGGGGATTGTTATATGGTTATTTTCGTCATGCAGGGAAGCAATCATTTTGGCCAGGATATTAATAGGATTGGCTACAGCTCCGCCGTAAAGTCCGGAATGCAGGTCGCGGTTAGGACCGGTAACTTCCACTTCTACATAACTCAATCCCCTCAGTCCTGTGGTTATTGAAGGGATATCATTGGCAATCATTCCAGTATCCGAGATCAGGATAATATCATTAGCCAGTTTTTCGTGGTTCTCTTGCACAAAATCGGATAAGCTCTCACTTCCAACCTCCTCTTCACCCTCGATCATAAACTTCACATTACAGGGGAGTAAGTTCTTACTTACCATAAATTCCAGTGCTTTAACATGCATATAGACCTGTCCTTTGTCGTCTGAAGCGCCACGTGCGAAGATTGCTCCCTGAGGATGCAGCTCGTTGGTGCGAATGGTAGGTTCAAAAGGGGGAGTTTCCCAGAGTTCTAGGGGATCTGGTGGTTGTACATCATAATGGCCGTATACCAGAACGGTGGGTAATTCCGGATCAATGATCTTTTCTCCGTATATAATAGGATAACCTTTGGTTTCACATATTTCAACGTGGTCACAGCCAGCTTCAGACAGCCCTTTTTTAATAGCTTCAGCTGCATTGTAAATATCCTGGGAGAAAGCCGAATCGGCACTAATTGAAGGAATTTTTAATAATTCAATGAGTTCCTGAATAAAACGCTCACGATGTTCGGCAATGTAGGCCTTTATGTCATCCATTATAAAGAGTTTGTAATTCCAATAAAATTACAAAAAGGAGTGTTATAATTTTTGAGTTAAGCCTGTTTTTGAAAAGAAAAATTAATTTATATTTGCAACCCCTAAGCAATTAGGAAAATGCAGGCGTGGTGGAATTGGTAGACACGCTAGACTTAGGATCTAGTGCCGAAAGGTGTGAGAGTTCGAGTCTCTCCGCCTGTACAGAAAAAAACCCCTGATCTTTCAGGGGTTTTGTAATATATGGAGGTCTCATAATGGCGGAGAGCGAGAAGTTTATCGTGAAGGCGCAGTCCTTCACGGAGTCTCTCCGCCTGTACAAAAAAAGCTTCTCAGAAACGGCAAGCTTTTTTGTTGGCTGCAATTGCTGAAGCGATCCTAAAGTTTATTGATGATGCCGACAAAGGATATGCAAACAAAAACCCTCCAAAATTGAAGGGTTGTTATTCGGTTCAAATTGCTTTTGCACTTGATTGAGTCCTGATCAGTTGTATTAGTTAAAGAAGCCGAAAAGCGCTAAAATCAAACTAATGACCACGCCGGCCAGAATTAGCACTAAAACCACAACCATCACACTAAGGAAGCCGTTCAGGAAACGTGTACCTAAAGTTAAGTGTTCTTTCATCGTACATATAGTTTCACACAATGTACAATTTAAAGGGTAAAGTTCAATAATCCCTCATTATTAATCGATTAAAGAATCAGGTGATCCGATTAATCGTTAAAATTTGGCCTTAAAACTATTCTCCGGACTGTGAAATAAATTCACAAAAGACTACTTGCCGGGACTCAATTTTTTTTCCAAAGCTTCGAGTGAAACTCCCTTGGTTTCCGGCATGATGAAGAGTACAAATAAGAGTTGCAGGACCATCATAAAGGCGAAAAAGAAAAATATAGGCCAGGGATTATCCCGGAATATACCGCTTTCAGCATCCAGGAAAATCGGGGTAAGCAAGGTGATCAGCGCGGCAAATACCCAATGTGTACCCGTACCCCAGGATTGTCCGTATGCCCTCACCCTGTTTGGGAAGATCTCGGATATGAATACCCAGATCACCGCACCCTGACCAATGGCGTGAGAAGCAATAAAGACCAGGATAAAAACCATTAGAAGGGTGGAGCTTGCCCCACTGTAGAAACACCAACCAACCATACCGAGGCTTAGTATATATCCCAGGGAGCCAATCTTCATAAGTTGCCGCCTGCCAAGTTGATCGATCAGGCGAATTCCAATCAGTGTAAAAATAAGGTTTACAATACCTATGGAAATCGAACTGAAAAGCGATTCCTTTGCTGCAAGTCCAGCCCGCTCCAATATCTCCGGAGCGTAATACAACACAAAGTTTATTCCGGATAATTGATTAAAAAAAGCGATTAGAAAGGCCAGCATCAGGGGTTTTTTATACGTTCGGGTAAATAGCTTTTCCTTATGCGCATCACTGGTATCTGTACTTTTGATTTCTATAAGTTTTTCCTGCGCATGTTCTTTGTTTGAAAGAAATTCCAGCGTGGCAAGGGCTGCCTTTTCATCGTGTTTTTTAAGTATCAGCCATCTGGGACTATTGGGTATTTTCACTACCATTAGCGTGTATATCAATGCTGGTATGGCTTCTATTCCCAGCATCCAACGCCAGTCATTAGCACCATCGAATCCCTTTAATAAATAGTTGGAGATAAAGGCGATAAAAATCCCAAAAACAATATTAAACTGATATAAGGCACCTAGTTTTCCCCGATTTTTAGAGGAAGCTATCTCTGAAATATATATAGGAGCAGCCACAGAAGAAGCACCAACGCCTATCCCTCCTATTAATCGAAAAACAGAAAACATATACGGGTCATAGGCAAAGGCCGATCCCAGGGCAGAAATGAAGTATAATACTCCGATCCAGAACAGCGTTTTCTTTCGACCAAACCGGGAACATGGGATACCTCCAAACAAGGCTCCAATTACCGTTCCCCAAAGGGCCATGGACATGATAAACATACCGTGAAACCAGGGGGAAGTATTCCATAAAGCCTTTATGGGTAAGTTGGCCCCGCTAATGACTACCGTGTCGAATCCAAAAAGAAATCCGGCCAGGGCAGCCGTTAAGGAAATCTTGAAAATTTTGCGTTCCATGGTCAGTTGGTTTGGGTAAAGCTAACAAAAAATCTACAGCTGGATACTTGCAAAGATTAGGAGTTGGAACGTGTATTTTGTAAATAATCCAAAATCTTTCTGGTAGCTCCGATATTTTGATTTATATAATTAGAATTGATGTTCCCAGTGCTATTCCTGAGTTCCTCATTATCTAATAGTGTATCCAGTGTCTTATTGAAAGCTTTAGCACTTGCTACAGAATAAATTCCCTTTAGCGCTACCAGTTCTTCTGCCTCCCTAAAGCCTTCGTATTTTGGTCCGATTATAACGGGGATTCCGTAAACCGCAGGTTCCAGAGTGTTATGCAGACCAGTGGCAAAGCCCCCTCCTACATAGGCAACCTGTCCGAATTGGTAAATACGGGTCAACAGGCCTATGGTGTCTACAATTAGTACTGAAAAGTCGGTTTTACCGGAGGCCTGGAGCTCAGAATAAGTGGTAACGGGTTTCTGAATGCTTTTGGTCAGGCTTTGAATATGTTCCTTTTTAATATCGTGGGGTACAAGTATGAATTTTATGGTTTTTTCAGTGTTGTTGATGTAGGGCACCAGAATTTTTTCATCCTCTGGCCAGGTACTTCCCGCAATAACGCAGGGCCGATCCTGCACAAAATTAGCGACCTCAGGCAGGGGTTCTTTCTGCTTCAGGATTTCAGTTACCCGATCAAAACGTGTATCCCCGCTAACGGTGTAGTTCTCTACTCCAATTCCCTCCAATAATCTCCCGGATTTCTGGTCCTGAACAAAAAAGTGTTGAAACTGTTCCAGGGCCTTAAGCATGAATCCTCCATAGGGTTTGAAGTAGATTTGTTTTTTGGTGAAAATGGCAGAAATAAGTACTGCGGGAATATTTCTTCTTTTTAGTTCCCTTAAATAGTTGGGCCAGATTTCATATTTAATAAAAATGGCAATTTCTGGCTGTACCAGGTCCAGGAATCGCTTGCAATTTGATTGGGTATCCAGGGGTAGATAAGTTAACAGATCTACCTCCTTGCTGCCTTTTTTTACCTCGTAACCGGAAGGTGAAAAAAAAGTAACTACTATTTGATAATTGGGATAGGCTGATTTGAGTGTTTTTATCACAGGCAATCCCTGTTCGTATTCCCCCAGGGAAGCAGCGTGAACCCATATCCTGGGATGATCTGATAACAGCTGCTTTTCAAGTGAAGCAAATACAGTGCGTCTTCCCGTATGGAAAAGCCTGAGCTTCCTGTTGAAAAAGCTGGCTGGAATAAGCAAAATACCAACCAGGGATACCAAGAGGTTGTAGAAAAAATACACGTCCTAGTGTTTCGCGCTAAAATACACCACTTTTTCCCAATACATCGATCCCGCTTCCTTAATTTTGTAATATTGTAATCACAAACACCATCTATGAAAAAGATACAGATGGTTGACCTTATCGGCCAGTACCAGACAATTAAAGATGAGGTCAACGAAGCCATAACCCAAATCCTGGATTCAGCAGCTTTTATTAACGGTCCCAAGGTCCATGAATTTCAAGCTTCTTTGGAGTCCTATCTGGGAGTTAAAAATGTTATTCCCTGTGCCAATGGTACGGATGCCCTTCAGATTGCCATGATGGGACTGGGGCTAAAACCGGGGGATGAGGTAATTACTGCTGATTTCACCTTTGCCGCAACGGTTGAAGTAATTGGTTTGCTCCAACTTACACCCGTATTGGTGGATGTAGACCCATATACCTTCAATATAGACCCTGCTGCGGTGGAAAAGGCGATAACCCCAAAAACAAAAGCCATTGTTCCTGTGCACCTGTTTGGGCAGTGTGCGGATATGGATGCTATTATGGAGATAGCAAAAAGGCACAAGCTCTACGTGATAGAGGATAATGCGCAGGCTATCGGGGCCGATCACCAGTTTCAGGATGGCAGTAAGCAAAAAGCGGGAAGCATTGGACATGTGGGTGCCACTTCATTTTTCCCTTCTAAAAACCTGGGCTGCTATGGAGATGGAGGCGCTATTTTCACTAATGATGATGAGCTGGCTCATACCCTAAGAGGTATTGTTAACCATGGGATGTACGAGCGATACCACCATGACGTAATTGGGGTGAATTCACGTCTGGATTCTATTCAGGCTGCAGTACTCAATGCTAAACTTCCGCATTTGGATGCCTATTGCGACAGGCGCCGGGATGCGGCCAGAAAATACTCCAGGGCCTTTCAAGGACAGGAACATATTACAGTGCCAAAAACAGTACGAGGATGTGAAGGCATTTGCGATACCTGTGATTGCCATGTTTTCCACCAGTATACGCTGAAGATTACTAACGGAAAACGCGATAAGGTTGCAGAACATCTACAGCAGCAGGGAATACCTTTTGGGATATACTATCCCATACCCCTGCATAGGCAGAAGGCTTATGCAGATGAGCGCTACAGGGAAGAAGATTTCCCTGTAACCAATCAATTGGTAAAAGAGGTCATTTCACTGCCCATGCATACCGAACTGGACGATGAACAGATCTCCTTAATTACCAAGACGGTTATAGAAGCAGTTAACACCTGATCAACCTACCTAACACCAATTATTACATGAAAATACTAGTAACTGGAGGTCTTGGATTTATAGGATCTCATACGGTTGTAGAACTACAGCAGGAAGGCTTTGAAGTGGTCATTATTGATGATTGTTCTAATGCCTCAGAAAATGTGCTGGACGGAATAACTGCTATTAGCGGTGTTCGTCCGCAGTTTGAGAAATTGGATCTTAGGATTAAGGAGGATGTGCTGGACTTTTTTAAAAGACATGCCGATCTTGGAGGTGTCATTCACTTTGCGGCTTCTAAAGCCGTGGGGGAAAGTGTTGATAATCCTCTGCTGTATTATGAAAACAATCTCAATACCCTGATCTATCTTTTGCAATGCCTCAGCAAAAAGGAAAAAGCCCCTTTTATATTTAGTTCTTCCTGTACGGTTTACGGCCAGGCAGATGAAATGCCAATTACTGAAGATGCTCCGGTTAAACCCGCAGAATCTCCTTATGGGAATACCAAGCAAATAGGGGAGGAGATCCTTAAAGATAGTTGCAGGGTAAGCCCGCAGTTACAGGTTCTAGCCCTTCGGTATTTTAATCCTATTGGCGCCCACCCCAGTGCTGATATTGGCGAGCTGCCTATCGGCGTGCCTCAGAATCTTGTGCCCTTTATTACACAGACTGCCGCAGGACTCCGGGAAAAACTATCTGTATTCGGTAACGATTATCCTACTCCGGACGGTACCTGTATCCGGGATTATATCCATGTGGTAGACCTTGCTAAGGCCCATGTGGTAGCCCTGCAACGAATCCTGAATGAAAAGCAACAGGAGAATTATGAAGTATTCAATATTGGCACCGGAAAAGGAAGTTCTGTATTGGAGGTGATCGAAAGTTTTGAACGTGTTTCCGGACATTCGCTCAATTATGCCATAGCAGAGAGACGCGCAGGGGATATCGTCAGCGCTTATGCCGATACCTCTAAAGCCAATGAAGAGCTTGGCTGGAAGGCAGTTTCTACCCTGGACGATGCCATGAGATCTGCATGGGACTGGGAAAAGAAGATTCGCGATATAAAGGGTTAAGCTTTAATACGCGGTTTTTATGTCAGATTCAAAAGAAAAGGTTCCGCAATTCGAAAACAGCCTTAGCCTTTTGCAGGGGGCTTCCGCAAAAACACTTTATAAGGCACTGGTGAATCAACTGTCCAAAGATTTTGCCAGGGCCAATATACCAGGCTCATTTCGGGAGGAGATACCACCGGAGGAGCTATTATCTGCTTTGAAGGAGAAACTCTATGTACTCTTATTGGAAAACTTTGCAGATTATCTCAATCTCATGTATATCATAGATGTTCCTGAAAGGGCATTTAAGGACCTGGAACTTACAGACGCAGTGGAGGTGGCAGAGCAACTTACCTTTCTTGTTTTGAGGAGAGAATGGCAAAAAGTATGGCTTAAAGCCTATTACCGTTCCTGAGTCTATCGATTTTGTATGTTCAGGCATCCTGCTGAACTATTTATTGTTGTATTTTTGAAATTAAATTTGAATCTACGAAAGCAGCCCGTGCTATGGACAAATATTCCTTTCTGAATACAGCCCACACCTCATTTTTTGCAGAACTATACGATCAATATTTAATCAACCCGGATAGTGTTGAACCCAGCTGGCGGGCATTTTTCCAGGGATTTGATTTTGGTACGGAAAGCGCTTTGGACGAGGCAGGTATTTCCACCGGGGAAACAACCGTTACCCTGCCTTCGGGGGAAAAGATAGAAGTTCCGGAATCCTTCCATAAAGAGTTTCAGGTAGTCCGCTTAATTGATGGCTACCGGAGTCGGGGGCATTTGTTTACTAAGACCAACCCGGTAAGGGAACGAAGAAAATATACCCCTACCCTTGCTATCGAAAATTTTGGCCTCTCCGAAGCAGATTTGGATACTGTTTTCAATGCGGGGGAGGTTATCGACATCGGAGCTACCAGTCTGCGGAACATTATTCTGCACTTGCAAAAGATTTATTGCAATGCCATAGGTGTGGAATACATGTATATACGCCATCCGGAACGGGTACAATGGATACAGGAAAAGTTGAATGTAAACAGCAACCAGCCTGATTACAATCCTGAACAAAAAAAACACATACTAAAAAAACTCAATCAGGCCGTATCCTTTGAATCCTTTTTACACACCAAGTATGTGGGGCAGAAGCGTTTTTCACTGGAAGGGAATGAATCACTTATTCCAGGCCTGGACGCCATAGTCGAGCGTGCTGCAAACATGGGGGTAAAACAGTTTGTAATGGGTATGGCACACCGCGGAAGGTTGAATGTGCTAACCAATATTTTTGGGAAATCGGCCAAGGATATCTTCAGTGAATTTGATGGCAAGGATTACGAACAGGAAATTTTTGACGGCGACGTAAAATACCACCTTGGGTGGACTTCCTTGCGCGAAACCGATAACGGGAACAAGATCAACATGAACATCGCTCCCAACCCTTCGCATTTGGAGACAGTGGGTGCTGTTGTTGAAGGGATTTCCAGAGCCAAACAGGATATGCATTATCCGGATGATTTCTCCAAGGTATTGCCGATTGTAGTCCATGGCGATGCAGCCATTGCTGGACAGGGAATTGCCTATGAAGTGGTACAGATGGCATTTTTGGACGGTTACCGAACCAATGGAACCATTCACATTGTGGTGAACAACCAGATTGGGTTTACCACCAACTACCTGGATGGACGCTCGTCTACATACTGTACCGATGTGGGTAAAGTAACGTTAAGCCCGGTGCTGCACGTAAATGCCGACGATGTTGAAGCTGTTGTACACGCTTCGCTTTTTGCACTGGAATACCGGATGCGATTTAAACGGGATGTTTTCCTGGATTTACTCGGATATCGGAAGTATGGCCACAATGAAGGTGATGAGCCCAGGTTTACGCAGCCAAAACTATACAAGATAATTGCAAAACATGCCAATCCGAGGGATATCTATGCGCAAAAACTCATGGCAGAAGGGATTATAGATGAGACCTATGTCAAGTCCCTGGAAAAACAATTCAAGGCCAGCCTGGAGGAAGAACTGGAAGATTCCAGGAAAGAAGACAAGACGGTAATTACTCCCTTTATGGAAGATGAATGGAGTGGTTTCAGAAGGGTAAGGGAATGGGAAATGATGAATGATGAGGATACTTCTTTTGACCGTGAACACCTGTCGGCTATTGCCCGCGCTATAACGGAATTGCCAAAGGATAAAAAATTCCTGCGCAAGGTAGAGCGTCTTGTGAATGATCGGAAGAAAATGTTCTTCGAGACCGACAAGTTAGATTGGGCCATGGGAGAATTATTGGCTTACGGGACACTTTTGGAAGAAGGGTATGGAGTCAGGATGTCTGGCCAGGACGTGGAACGAGGCACTTTTTCCCACCGCCATGCAGTAATGAAGGTGGAGGAAAGCGAAGAGGAGGTAATGTTGCTCAATCATATTTCCGATAATCAGGGCAGGTTTCAGATCTATAATTCCCTGTTGTCCGAATACGGGGTGGTAGGATTCGATTACGGTTATGCCATGGCCAGTCCCAATACACTGACTATATGGGAAGCCCAGTTTGGAGATTTTAGCAATGGGGCCCAGATCATGATCGATCAATATATTTCTGCAGCAGAAGATAAATGGAAGCTTCAGAACGGCTTGGTAATGCTATTGCCTCATGGCTATGAGGGTCAGGGGGCCGAGCACTCTTCCGCCCGGATGGAGCGGTATTTGCAGCTATGCGCGAGGGACAATATGTATGTGGCCGATTGTACCACTCCGGCCAACATGTTCCACCTGTTGCGGAGACAAATGAAAGTCAGTTTCAGGAAGCCGCTTATCATATTTACACCAAAGAGTTTGCTGAGGCATCCAAAGGCGGTTTCTTCGGTTGATGAATTTGTCAATGGTACCTTTCAAAAGGTGATTGACGATCCGGAAGCCGATCCTAAAAAGGTAAAATCACTGGTATTCTGTACGGGTAAGTTTTATTATGATTTACTTGCCGTAAAGGAAGACACAGCTCGTGATGACGTCGCCCTGGTGCGCCTGGAACTCCTTTTCCCACTGCCGGTGGAAGATATCAAGCGGCTATTGAAAAAATACAGCAAGGCAGATGACTGGGTGTGGGCCCAGGAAGAGCCGCGTAACATGGGTGCATGGACCCATTTATTCACTCATCTTGATGAAGCTCGGGATTTCAGGGTAGCCTCAAGAAGATTCTATGCCTCCCCTGCAGCGGGAAGTGCGGTAAGATCGAGGATGAGACACCAGCAGGTAATCGACTATGTATTCGATAAAACTGCGGATAATATGACGAGAAGGGTTACCCAAAGTGAATACAAGAAGAAGTGAAATATTTGTATTTCATATTGATGTTTTGGGTATGCCTTCCGATTCAGGCACAGGAAGAGCAGCCAAATTATGCCCGTATGGCTGAGGTGTTTTCAGAAATGTACAACAGTGCCAATTATGATGGTATCTACGAGCTATACGATATTAGAATGAAAAAGGCTTTTACTCTTATGGAAACGCGAAATTTCTACGGGGAAAATGTCAAAAGGCTAACCGGAGCTATTAAATCCATGAATTTTGTAGGCTTGCGCGACGGGGCCCATGTGTATCGGGTAGAATTTGACCGGTCTGTGGCAGATTTAGTTTTATCACTTAACGGACAGAACAGGATAAGCGGATTGTTTATTTCTCCCCCTAAACCCCTTGGAACGGCAATCCTGGAGCGAAATAGCACTCCCATGATGCTTCCCTTTGAAGACGAATGGTTTGTGTACTGGGGAGGAGTAACAGAGGCGCAAAACTATCATGTACGGGAAATGAGCCAGCAGTTTGCCTATGATATATTGAAGGTTAAAGACGGATCTTCATTCGAGGGCGATCCCAAAGACAATGAGAGTTATTACGCTTTTGGAAAAGATATTATTGCCCCCTGTAATGCGCGAATTGTACAAGTAATAGATGGGGTGCCGGATAATATACCCGGAGAAGTGAATACACAGGATCTAACCGGAAATACCCTAGTTTTACAAACTGATGCCGGTGAATATATTTTATTTGCACACCTTCAGGAGGGTTCAATCATCGTGGAAGAGGGTCAGGAAGTAGTTCAGGGTGAGCTCATGGCAAAATGCGGTAACTCTGGGAATTCAACAGAACCTCATTTGCACCTGAGTTTGCAAAACACCCTGGAAATGGAAGATGCTATCGGAGGAAAATTGTTTTTCGAACGTCTCCTGGTCAATGGAGAACTTCAGGTAGATTACCTGCCTGTGAAGGAACAGTTTATAAGAAATACGAATTAACTTAATTAATGATAAAAGGATAACTCATGATCTTAGAAATGAAGGTTCCCTCTCCAGGGGAATCCATAACTGAAGTAGAAATAGCCGAATGGTTGGTGAGTGACGGTGACTATGTAGAAAAAGACCAGGCTATTGCTGAAGTAGATTCGGATAAAGCCACGCTCGAACTTCCTGCGGAACAAAGTGGGATCATCACCCTGAAGGCAGAAGAAGGAGATGCGGTTGAAGTAGGGCAGGTAGTCTGCCTGATTGATACCAGTGCCAAAAAGCCTGAAGGAGCTTCCGCAGCTAGTGCTAATGGTGAGGAAACTAAGGTAGAGGCACCAAAGGAAGTAGCACAAGAGCAGTCAGCCCCTGAAGCAAAAAAAGAAGCCGCAGCAACCTATGCTACCGGAACGGCTTCTCCTGCCGCTAAAAAGATTCTGGATGAGAAAGGAATAGATCCTGCTACGGTTCAGGGTACCGGCAGGGATGGCCGAATAATTAAAGAAGACGCCATGAAAGCTGTACCTGCTATGGGAACACCAACAGGAGGCAGTCGGGGAGAAACCCGAACCAAACTATCTATGCTTCGGAGAAAGGTGGCGGAAAGGCTGGTAGCCGCTAAAAACGAGACGGCAATGCTGACTACCTTCAATGAGGTAGACATGTCTGCCATTTTTGAACTCCGTAAAGAATACAAGGAAACTTTTAAGGAAAAACATGGGGTTAGCCTCGGATTCATGTCGTTTTTTACCAAAGCTGTGATCCGGGCCTTGAAAGAATTTCCTGCAGTAAATTCCATGATAGATGGAAAAGAAATGATCACCTACGATTTCTGTGATATTAGTATTGCGGTTTCCGGACCAAAAGGATTAATGGTACCCGTGATCCGAAACGCAGAAAACCTCACCTTCCGAGGTGTAGAATCAGAGGTTAAAAGGCTGGCAATACGAGCAAGGGACGGACAGATCACTGTAGATGAGATGACCGGGGGAACCTTTACCATTTCCAACGGTGGAGTATTCGGCTCCATGCTTTCCACCCCAATTATCAACCCGCCTCAAAGCGGTATACTCGGGATGCATAATATTGTAGAGCGACCCATAGCGAAAGAGGGTGCTGTTGTAATTGCACCAATCATGTATGTAGCTCTTTCCTATGACCACCGTATTATTGATGGCAGGGAGTCGGTAGGGTTTTTGGTAGCTGTTAAGGAGGCCCTGGAAAATCCTGTGCAAATTCTAATGGAAGGCAATGTTAAAAAGGCCCTGGAACTATAAATAAAACAGAACAATCTGAGGGTGTCCTCCGAGACTAGGTTTCGGGGGACATTTCTTTTTCAGGCTTTAGTCTGAGGTAGAGGCATTTTTTATCATAATCAATGATCGCCTTGCCCTTTTTAAGAATATCAGCCCCAATAATCCCGTCAACGGGCAGCGCTTTATGTGCCTGAAGAGCTTCATTCACATGAACCAGGTCAAAAAGGACAAGCTTGTGTTTGTTTTTTTTCCAGTCACCAATCTCCAGTTTATTTTTGGAAGAGACTAGTGTGGCCATGTTGGTAGCCCCGGCTCCGGCCGCTTTTACCTTAGATTCCCTGGTGGTGAGATTGAAATACGCAATTTTATCAAAACTAACACAGGTATTGGAAGCACCGGTATCAACAATGAACCTGCCAGCTTGCCCATTTATCTTGGCTCTAATTTCAAAATGATTGGTGGAGGTAAATACCAGGGGTACCCTTACGTAATTTTTCTTTTCCAGAAACTTCTTGAGACTGGCCATGAAAAGCTGTTTTGACAAAGATAATTCTATTTTTGTTCCATGGTTATTACAGATACACATTGTCACCTCTACGTGGAAGCTTTTGAGGAGGACCTGGATTCCGTTATTTCCCGGGCCATAGCACTAGGGGTTTCACGTTTTTTTATCCCCGCTATTGATTCAGGATACACGCAGTCAATGCTCCACTTAAAGAAAAACTACCCTGATCAGGTTTTTCTCATGGCGGGCTTGCATCCCACTCATGTGAAAGAAAATTATAAGGAGGAACTCGAACACGTAAAAGCCTTGTTAGCCAAAGGCGATTATTGTGCTGTTGGAGAGATTGGGATTGACCTGTATTGGGATAAATCTTTTTTCCGAGAGCAACAGGAGGCATTCCGAACACAGATCCGGTGGGCAAAGAAAAATAGTTTGCCGATTGTTATCCATTGTAGGGAGTCTTTTGACGAAATCTTTGAGATCTTAGAGGAGGAAAAAGGGGAGGACCTGCGGGGCATCTTCCATTGTTTTACAGGCACTTTGGAACAGGCACACAGGGCTATTGGCTATAATATGAAATTAGGTATTGGCGGTGTGGTTACCTTTAAGAATGGAAAGATTGATCAATTTCTGGGGCAAATAGACTTAAAACATATTGTACTGGAAACCGATTCGCCCTACCTGGCACCCGTACCGTATCGGGGGAAAAGAAACGAAAGTAGTTACCTGCGGGAAATCCTTGAAAAAATCTCTATTATTTATAATAAGCCGATAGAGGAGATTGCCCGGATAACTACTGAAAATTCCAAAGTGGTTTTTGGAATATGAAGGAGGAAAGCATAAATGGACTTACCTTAACCCATTTAATTCATGAATGAAAAGGTTAACATACTGATTATCTATACCGGGGGTACCATTGGAATGGTAAAGGAGTATAAATCCGGTGTTCTTAAGGCTTTTGATTTTGGGAAGGTAGTGGAACAGATCCCGGAACTGCGACAGCTGGGTTGCCACATAGACAGTGTTTCTTTCAAAAGGCCGGTGGACTCTTCCGAAATGAACCCGGGCCATTGGACGGCTATTGCCACCCTTATAGAAAAACATTATGATCAATACGACGGCTTTGTTATACTTCACGGTAGCGATACCATGAGTTACACGGCTTCTGCAATGAGTTTCATGTTGGAAAACCTGAGTAAGCCAGTAATTTTTACCGGCTCCCAGTTACCCATAGGTGATTTACGCACGGACGCCAAGGAGAATCTTATTACAGCCATACAACTGGCGTCCCTTCAGGACAAACAAAAGCCCGTTATTAGGGAAGTAGGCCTTTATTTTGAATACAAGCTTTACAGGGCCAACCGGACTACCAAATTAAATTCAGAGCATTTTGAGGCTTTTGGTTCCCCGAATTTTCCAGCTTTGGCTGAATCAGGGGTGCATCTGAGGATTAACAGGGAAAATCTATTGCAGACCAGTACCCGGAAGAAGTTTAAGGTGCATAAAGATCTGGATGCCAATGTGGCCATTCTCAAGCTTTTTCCGGGCATGAGCAAAAATTTATTGGAAGGAATATTAAACATTTCAGGATTAAAAGCCCTGATACTCGAGACCTATGGGGCAGGTAATGCACCAACTGAGTCCTGGATGCTAAATGCACTAAAGTGTGCCCTGGAAAAAGGCCTGCATGTGGTAAATGTTACCCAATGTCCAGGAGGCAGCGTAATGATGGGGCGTTACAAGACTAGTCTGGCGCTCAGGGAAATGCAAATAATTGACGGAGGAGACATTACTACAGAAGCAGCGGTAACCAAGCTTATGTATTTGCTTGGGAGCAAGGTTTCCCGTAAAGCATTTAAAACCATATTTGAAACCCCACTACGCGGCGAAATGTCCTAAAATTAACGCGGGAAAATTTTATTTAGTAATAATTTTTTTGTTTCTTGGATGCCCTATTTATCAAGGAATAGAGAGGTGGCCGAGTGGTCGAAGGCGCACGCCTGGAAAGTGTGTATACACCAAAAGTGTATCGAGGGTTCGAATCCCTTCCTCTCTGCAACAAAATTCCTTGGCGGCACCGCTCAGAACAGCCGATTTTTATTGGACAAATCAAGATTTGAGCCTGCTTTTCTGCCTCCAAGTTTTAATTTTTTAATTGTATTTTTTATTTTATCTTTAACCCTATTAACTAACTAAATTTAAGTTTGAAAAAATGAAAAGATTATTCTCGATCCTGGCCATGGCCGGGTTATTTGTCCTAAGTACAAATACAGTGAGCGCAAAGGCAACAGCTGCAATGTCTAACTTGTCAGCTACAGTCAACACAGCAATGGTGATGTTACAGGACGAAGCCGGAGCAGAAGAAGCTAAGGGATTTACACAAGTCTTGAAAGAACAATTCATTCAAGGGGGTGCAGGTTTCATGGGCATTGTACTGCTTTGTTTAATTCTGGGTCTGGCCGTTGCGATTGAAAGAATTATTTATCTGAACCTGGCAAGCACTAACTCTGCTAAGCTTAAGCAACAAGTAGAAGATGCATTGTCTTCAGGAGGAATTGAAGCTGCCAAGGAAATCTGCAGGAACACAAAGGGGCCCGTTGCTTCTATTTACTACCAGGGTCTTGACCGTGCAGGTGAAAGTGTAGAATCCGCTGAAAAAGCAGTTGTTGCTTATGGTGGGGTTCAAATGGGTCAGCTTGAGAAAAACGTTTCCTGGCTATCACTCTTTATCGCTATTGCTCCCATGCTTGGTTTCATGGGTACGGTAATTGGTATGATCCAGGCCTTCCAGAAAATTAGCGCTGTTGGTAACCTGAGTGCTTCCCTGATTGCAGGTGACATCCAGGTAGCTCTTTTGACTACAGTATTTGGTCTTATCACAGCAATCATCCTGCAAATCTTCTATAACTATATCATTGCTAAAATCGATAGTATCGTTAACGATATGGAAGACTCTTCGATCACTTTGATCGATATGCTGGTAGACCACAAGAAATAAGTTGAACTCTTAAAAGAACATATTATGAACAAAATTGTAAAAATAGTTCTTGCCGTAATAGGAGTTGTGGCTGCGATTCTGTGGTATAATTTGCCCGGTAGAGATGTGCCTGTATCAGAGGCTATCGATAATGGCGCAATGAATGCTATGTTTATGCTGATGTACCTCTTATTGGGTATTGCAGTGGCTGCAAGTGTGCTATTTGCCATTCGCGCCTATTTTTCTAACCCGAAAAGCCTTAAAAAGACTTTAATGCTTATTGTAGGATTTGCGGTTGTAGTAGTTATAGCCTACGCCCTTTCCGATGGAGACGACGGAACTGTTGAAGCTATGTCCAGCAGGGGTGTGGAAACCACCACTGATGTTGTAAGGAACATCGGTACCGGATTGAATGTGTTTTTCTTCCTGGTAATTATCGCTGTTGGATCAATGGCATGGGGAGGATTGAAGAAAGTAATTAGTAAATAAAAAGGAACAGTTATGCCTAGAAGAGGAGGACCACCGGAAGTAAACGCAGGCTCAATGGCAGATATCGCGTTCCTCTTGCTGATCTTTTTCCTGGTGACTACCACCATCGAAACAGACGCAGGATTGGATCGTATGCTGCCCCCAATTGAACCGCCAGATCAGGATGTGGTGATTAAACAGAAGAATATATTCACTGTAAACATTAACAAAAACGGCCAGCTTCTCGTAGAAGAGGAACTTCTGGATCTTCGAGATCTCAGGAACAGAGCTGTGGCGTTCCTGGATAATGGTGGTGACGGATCTTGTAATTATTGCAAGGGTGGCAAAGATGGCAGTTCTTCGGATAATCCCACAAAGGCAATCATCTCGCTAAAGAATGACCGGGAAACCAAGTATGCTACCTACATTACGGTTCAGAATGAACTGGTTGGGGCATATAATGAATTGCGGAACCGGGAAGCTCAACGGCTATACGGGAGGAACTTTACGGAAATGGAGGCAGAATTCCTCAATCCGGAAACACCAGCCAGTATTCGAGACGATTTGAAGGACAAGGTGAAGACCGTTCAGGATTTATTTCCACAAAAGCTGTCTGAAGCCGAAACAGCTGCGAGTAACTAACAAAAGCTAAGTAATCATGGGTAAATTTAATAAGAAAAAGGATGGGGATGTCCCCGCAGTATCTACGGCGTCTTTGCCAGATATTGTATTTATGCTTTTGTTCTTCTTTATGACCGTAACCACTATGAAAGATAGTTCTCTCATGGTTCAAAATACCTTGCCAAATGCAACGGAGGTTAAGAAACTGGAGAAGAAAGACCGGGTCCTGTATATCTATGTAGGAAAACCAACCCGGGAGTATCAGAAAGTATTCGGTACAGAACCTAAAATACAATTGAACGATAAGTTCGCTGATGTTTCTGAGGTCGGTGATTTCATTCTAATGGAACGCGCCAAGAAACCTCAGGAGCTCCAAAACGTGCTTACTACGGCTCTTAAAGTCGATAAGCAAGCCAATATGGGACTTATCTCGGATATTAAACAGCAACTGAGAAAGGTAAATGCCCTAAAGGTTAATTACACAACCTACGAAGGGGATGCCTTCCGAAATCTCCAGTAAAGGGAGAAGTATAGTAAAACTTAAACCAAGGTTAGTAACGCTCCAAATGCAATATTTGGAGCGTTTTTTTGTGGGAAGCTCCGGGAAATAAGTACCTTTATTAACCATGTTCAGGACAGTTCAGTTTATCTTCACTCTCTTTCTATCTACTGCGCTTTTTGCTCAGGACTCCCTGTCTGTAGAACAGAATGCGTATCTGGAAGATCAATTTTATATTGGTTTTACGTATAACCTGCTGTTGAATAAACCTGAGACTGTTACACAACAGAATTTATCCTATGGGTTTCAGGCCGGATTTATTAAGGATATCCCACTGAATAAAGAGCGTAATTTTGGTATCGGTATTGGACTGGGCTATGCTGTGAATTCGTATTATACGAACATTCAGGCAGTCCAAACGGCTGATGGGATCACTTACAGGGTGTTTGATGAAGATTTTGCCTATAAGAGGAATAAAATAGAAACACACCTGGTGGAAATGCCGCTAGAGATTCGATGGAGAAATTCTACAGCTACAGAATACAGGTTTTGGCGTATCTACACCGGATTCAAACTGGGCTACGTCGTGGGTTCACGTTCCAAGCTGGTTGCAGACAATTTCAAGGATTCATTTTACAACCGGGATACGGAAAATTTTCGTTACGGAGTTGTACTCAATGTAGGGTATAATACTTTTAACATCCACCTGTATTATTCTCTAAATGACTTTTTCGAAGACAATACCACCCTGGATACAGGCGAAGCTCTTGCCCTAACCCCTATGAGTATAGGGATTATCTTTTATATTCTCTAGTTTCTCTCCTTGCTATGCTTTAGAGCCAGAATTTAAAGGTCAGCAATTGGGAGGTCATCCCTAAGAGAAAACCAATTAGCAGTTCGGAACGGCTATGGGCCTGGAAGTAGAGCCGCGCTGTAGCGATAAGGCCGGCAGCCAGGGTAAATGCACTTATGGCTATAGTAATATTTATTTCGAAATGAATACTTAACCCAATCAGGAACATAAGCAGGGTGCCCATGCCCATCATATGTAAGCTGCTTTTAAAATTTAGTAAAAGTAAAAACAAACTGGAAGCCGTGGCTGCGATCAATCCGATAAAAAAGTAATAGAGTTCTACCGTGTAGTTATTGGGAATTACCTTAATCACAATCATAAGTAAGAGTCCAAGGCTAATCATCAAGGGGTATTTCCTTTCACCAACCCCGGGGAGGAAAATATTACTCACCACGCTCAGGTTCCTCAAAATAAAGTAGATAATAATGGGGATAATTACGGTGAGAATAAAAATGGGCAGGATGTTACCATACTGCATTTCCTTCGGACTGTATTTCGGTGTGATCACAAAATAAGATAGCGTACCCATTAGTGGGATAAACAGCGGATGGAATAAATAAGACAGTACTTTGAGGAATACTTTCATCAAATCTGTTTTCTAAGACGAGCTACAGGAATCCCCAGCTGTTCCCGGTATTTGGCAACGGTACGTCTGGCAATGGGATACCCTTTTTCCTTAAGCAACCTGGCTAGTTTGTCATCAGTTAATGGTTTTTTCTTGTTTTCTTCACCGATAACACTTTCCAGAATAGTCTTGATTTCCCGTGTAGACACGTCTTCCCCTTCAATGTTCTTCATGGATTCCGAGAAATACTCCTTAATCAATTTTGTGCCGTAAGGGGTGTCTACATATTTACTGTTGGCTACCCGAGATACCGTAGAAACATCCATTTGAATGGTGTCTGCAATGTCTTTCAGGATCATGGGTTTGAGTTTTCGCTCGTCCCCGCTAAGGAAGTATTCACTCTGATAGTCCATAATGGCCTTCATGGTTACATACAAGGTTTGTTGCCGCTGCCTAATGGCATCGATAAACCATTTTGCTGCGTCTAGTTTCTGCTTGATAAAAAGCACGGCATCCTTTTGAGCTTTGGTCCGCTCTTTGGATTTTTTATAGCCTTGTAGCATATTATTGTACTCTTTTGACACATGCAGGTCCGGAGCATTTCTTGAATTCAGGCTAAGCTCGAGTTCTCCATCTACGATTTTTATGGAAAAATCAGGTACAATGTGTTCAATGATCTTATTTCCCCCAGAGTAGGACCCTCCTGGTTTGGGATTGAGTTTTTCTATTTCGGAGATAGCCGCCTTCAACTCTTCCTCCCCAACACCGTGTTTTTGCAGCAGTTTTTTGTAGTGCTTTTTCGTAAAATGTTCAAAGGATTTATTCAGGATATCCAGTGCAAGTTCTATCTCGGATGTGGGGCTTTTACGTTTTAATTGTATAATGAGGCATTCATCTAGCGATCTGGCACCCACTCCTGGAGGATCAAGGTTTTGCACAACATTCAGCACGCTTTCAATAGCAGCTTCATCTACATATACGTTTTGTGTGAAAGCAAGATCATCCATGATATCGGGAATTGTTCTTCGGATATATCCACTTTCGTCTATACTCCCTACCAGGAATTCAGCAATAGCCCACTCCTCATCATTGAGGTAGATGGTGTTAAGCTGATTCATAAGGTATTGAGTAAAGGAAACCCCTGCAGCAAATGGAATACTTTTTTCGTCCTCGTCGGGGCTGTAATTGCTGGTTTGAGTACGGTAATCCGGAATTTCATCATCACTGAGGTAATCATCAATATTGATGTCTTCCGTATCAATGGTCTCATTATCCATATCCCCATCCAGAGACTCGCTGTACTCGTCTTCATTATCCAGGCTTTCCTTGCCACTTTCGAGTGCAGGATTTTCTTCCAATTCCTGTTTGAGCCGCTGTTCAAATGCCTGTGTTGGCAATTGAATGAGCTTCATTAACTGGATCTGTTGGGGACTTAGCTTTTGCGCAAGTTTAAACTGTAAGTATTGTTTCAGCATTTGAGTAACAGATCAACCTTCCTCATAAAGTTACATATAAGTATTAAAACTCTGCATTCTGCGGAGTTCTTGGGAATGGAATTACATCACGAATGTTACCCATGCCTGTAGCAAATTGCACCAGTCTTTCAAATCCTAGTCCGAATCCGCTGTGTACGGCACTTCCAAATTTTCGAAGATCCAGGTACCACCATAGTTCTTTTTCATCAATACCCATTTCACCAATGCGTTTTTGAAGTACATCCAGACGCTCCTCACGCTGCGAACCACCAACAATCTCCCCAATACCCGGGAAGAGGATGTCCATGGCTCCAACCGTCTTACCATCGTCATTGAGACGCATATAAAAGGCTTTGATTTTTGCCGGATAGTCGAAAAGGATTACCGGGCATTTAAAATGTTTTTCAACCAAGTACCGTTCGTGTTCACTCTGGAGGTCCACGCCCCATTCATTAACCAGGAACTGAAACTTTTTCTTTTTGTTGGGTTTGCTATTGCGCAGGATATCGATGGCCTCTGTATAGGGGATTCTCTTGAACTCGTTGTCTGTTATAAATTTCAGTTTTTCTATCAATGCCATTTCACTGCGCTCTGCTTGCGGACGGGTCTTTTCTTCATCGAGCAGTCGTTTTTCCAAAAATAAAAGGTCTTCCTCACAGTGATTTAAAATATATCCGAGAACACTTTTAATGAAATCCTCTGCCAAATCCATATTGCCCTCAAGATCATAAAAAGCCATTTCGGGTTCAATCATCCAGAATTCTGCAAGGTGCCTCGAGGTATTCGAATTTTCCGCCCGGAAGGTAGGTCCAAAAGTGTATACCTTACCAAGGGCCATGGCATAGGCCTCAGCTTCCAGTTGCCCGGATACCGTCAGGTTGGTTTCCTTACCAAAAAAATCCTGGCTATAATCCACTTCTTCCCCATCAGTTAAAGGTGGGTTCTTAGGATCCAGGGTAGTGACGCGAAACATTTCTCCTGCCCCCTCGGCATCTGAGCCGGTAATTATCGGAGCGTGGAAATAATAGAATCCATTTTCCCTGAAATAATTGTGAATAGCAAAAGCAAGAGCCGACCTCACACGCATTACAGCTGCAAAGGTGTTGGTGCGAACCCTCAGGTGGGCTTGTTCCCTCAGGAATTCCATGGAATGCTTTTTGGGCTGTATCGGATAACGATCGGGATCTGCCCCTCCATGGATAAAAAGTTCCTTTACCTGAATCTCTACTTCCTGTCCGCGACCCATACTTTCTACCACGGTTCCTGAAACTCGGACGGCTGCTCCGGTGGAGATCTGTTTCAGGAGGTCCTCGTCAAAGGCTTCAAAATCCACTACACATTGGAGACTACGTTGAGAGGATCCATCATTAAGTGCAATAAAACGGTTGCTGCGAAAAGTACGTACCCATCCGTTAACCACAACTTCCTTGCCAATCCAATCCCGGTGTAAGAGATCTATAATTCGATATGCCTCCATACAAATGTTATCTTAATTCAAACCCCAAAGATAACCCATATCAAAAAAAAAAGAGCCGTATACTGCTGTTTTATGGCAGTTATAAAAGCGAGTTGAAATCAGGCTGTGCTGTCAGGAAGTTCATCCTTAGGCAGAATGTCAATCTGAGGTTTTTTGAGGACCTCTTTATTCGCGATGCTACGCTCTAGGGAGAGTAAAAGTGAGGGCAGGAGGATAAGGTTAGCCAGCATGGCAAAGAGGAGGGTGGCCGAAACCAGCGCTCCCAAGGCAACTGTGCCTCCAAAACTGGATATGATGAATACCGAAAAACCAAAAAAGAGCACTATGGAGGTATAGAACATACTTACCCCAGTTTCCCTAAGGGCAGCGTAAACCGATTGCTTGATACGCCATTTGTTAGCGGATAATTCCTGCCGGTATTTGGCAAGGAAATGAATGGTGTCATCTACGGATATACCAAATGCGATGCTAAAAACTAATATGGTCGATGGTTTAATAGGAACTCCCACGAAACCCATTACCCCTGCAGTAATCAGAAGGGGTAGCAGGTTGGGGATTAGTGAAATCAGAATCATGCGGACAGACCTAAAAAGATAGGCCATGAACAGGGCGATTAATCCGATTGCCAGTGATAGCGATAGAACCAGATTCCGCACCAGGTATTTGGTGCCTTTTAGAAATAACAAGGCTTTACCGGTCATATATACCGAATAACGCTCATCCGGAAATATTTTAGTGATATTCTCTATCAGCAGCCTTTCAATCTCCTCCATCCGATCTGTCTTCACATCCCGAATAAAGGTGGTCATTCTGGCTACCTGTCCGGTACTGTCCACAAAACTTTCCAGGAGATCACTATTTCCCTGGGATTTTCGTGCTACATCCATAATAAAGGTATTTTCCTGAGCAGTTGGCAGCTGATAGTACTTTGGAATTCCGTTATAAAAAGCCTGTTTGGAATACTTTATTAAGTTTACTACCGATACCGGTTTGGAAAGTTCCGGGGTTTCTTCTATGATCTGTCCCAGGCGGTCCATGCGCTTAAGTGTAGCGGCTTTCATGACCCCCTTTTCCCTGTCTGTATCAATTACAATTTCAACAGGCATAATGCCATCAAACTCTTCTTCAAAAAACCGGATATCTGCGAAAAATTCGGCTTTCTTGGGCATGTCTTCAATAGGGCTTCCGGAGATTTCGATCTGGTAGATTCCGATTATACTCAAGGCCAGTAAGGCCACAGAAGTAAAGTAAACCCCAATACGATGTTCACGAACTATGCGCTCCATCCAGCTAACAAAACCATCAATCCATTTCTTGTTGAGGTGTTTGAGGTGTTTGGTTTTGGGCAAGGCCATAAAACTGTAGACAATGGGAATGATCAACAACGAAAGCATGAAAATACCCAGTATATTAATCGATGCTACGGTGCCAAATTCGGTAAGCAGTTTACTGTCTGTAATGATAAATGTTGCAAACCCACAGGCCGTGGTAACGTTGGTCATCAGGGTAGCATTGCCAATTTTAGAAATTACCCTTTGCAGTGAAAGTGCCTGATTTCCGTGCTTATTTACTTCCTGCTGATATTTATTGATCAGGAATATACAATTGGGGATTCCGATGACAATTATCAAAGGCGGGATCAGTGCCGTCAGTACGGTTATTTCATAACGCAGCAGGCCAAGTATGCCGAAAGCCCACATAACTCCAATGGTCACAACACAAATGGATATAAAAGTGGCCCGAATACTGCGGAAAAAGAAAAAGAAAATTAGGGAGGTTACTAACAGGGCGGCCCCAATAAACTTCCCTATTTCATCGATGATATTCTGCGAATTGAGGGTGCGGATATAGGGCATGCCTGAAACGCGGACATCCAGCTGCGTTTCTTCCTCAAAATCTTCCACCAATCCTGTAAGTTCATTGAGGACAAAATCTTTCCTGACCGAGGTATTTACAATATCCTGGTCCAGATATACCACCGTTCGGATAGTTCCTGTCTCTTTGTTATAGAGAACTTTATCGTAAAACGGCAGCTCATTAAAGAGCCTGTTGGTAAGGCTGTCAATTTCTTCCTGAGAGTTTACTTCGCCCTGCAGGAAAGGCAGCAATACAAACTCCTGTTTATCATTATCTTTCTCCAGAATTTGAAGGTTATCTGTGGAGACTACAAAATCCACTTCAGGAAAGGCATCCAGTTTTTTGCTCAGTATATTCCAGCGATTGAATTTTTCCGGGGTGAACAAAGAGCTGTCTTTAACGCCAAGTATTATAGCATTACCTTCTTCTCCAAAAATGCTCAGGAATTCGTTGTACTTGAGGTTTACTGGATGATCGTCAGGAAGCAGGTTGGCTTCTGAGGTAGAGAATCGCATGTGTTGCCACTGCATGGCAAGAAACACAGTTACCACGGCTATCAAGGCAAGAATGAGAATTCTGTTGCGCAAGATGATCCGTGCTACTTTTAGCCAAAAGCCCTGTGTTAATTTTGCTGCCATTGTATACCTTCTCCGGGCGGCAAAGGTAGAAAATGACCAACAGTGTTCCTAGTAGACCTTTGAGAAAAGGGATAGATAACAAACTGAAATCGGGAAAAATAGCATTGACACAGCATAATTGGTTAACTTCCTGTGCAATAAAACTTACAGGGTGGTATCAGAAACTCCTCATAAACGTTACAGGCGCAGAGCAAGACGACTCTACCGGATTTTGATCCTGTTATGTGTTGGTGTTCTGATTATGGCAGTAATTGGCTTTTATTTTAAAGAGTACATGGAGTAGGGAAGTGCCTGACAACTACACCTTCATAATTTCAGCTTCTTTAACTTCGAGCAAGGCATCTATCTTTTTGATATAGGAATCCGTGAGTTCCTGTATATCGATTTCTGCATTTTTTTCTAAATCTTCAGAAACCTCCAGGCTCTTTATTTCTTTATTGGCTTCCTGTCGTGCACTTCTTACACCAACTTTGGCGTCCTCTGTTTCAGCTTTGGCCTGCTTAACCAATTGTATTCTTCGCTCTTCAGTAAGCGGCGGTACATTAATGATCACCGTCTCGCCATTATTCATAGGATTAAAACCCAGGTTGGCGTTCATAATGGCCGTTTCTATCTCTCCTAACAAACTTTTTTCCCAGGGTTGTACAGAAAGGGTCCGTGCATCGGGGGTGTTGATGTTGGATACCTGCGATAGCGGGGTCATAGATCCGTAGTATTCTACCATAACGCTGGATAACATGGAAGGATTTGCTCTACCGGCTCTGATTTTAATAAACTCCTTTTCCAAATGCTCAATGGCAGCATCCATACTTTCTTTGGTTGTTTCCAGTACCAAGTCTATTTCTTCATTCATTTCTACACGTTGTTAAGGTTAATAATTACCTGATCAAATTATAGATTTACTACGGTTCCGATATTCTCACCCGAAACAATCTTCAAAAGATTTCCTTTTTTGTTCATGTCAAAAACAACAATTGGAAGTTCATTTTCCTGACTAAGGGTAAAGGCTGTTGTGTCCATAACCTTCAGCCCTTTGTTTAGTACATCTTTAAAGGATATCTTATCAAATTTGGTTGCCGTTTTGTCTTTTTCCGGATCACTGGTGTAAATGCCATCTACCCGGGTTCCCTTCAGGATAACATCAGCTTCAATCTCTATTGCCCGAAGTACGGCTGCAGAGTCCGTTGTAAAATACGGATTGCCCGTACCTCCTCCAAAAATAACCACTCTGCCCTTCTCCAGGTGGCGCATGGCCCTTCTTCGGATAAAAGGTTCAGCCACCTCGTTGATCTTAATAGCAGATTGCAGGCGCGTTTCCAAACCCTTATCTTCCAGAGCAGCCTGCAGCGCCAGGCCATTGATGATCGTGGCCAGCATTCCCATATGGTCTCCCTGAACACGATCCATGCCATTGCTCTCACCGGCCAGTCCCCTGAAAATATTACCTCCACCAATTACTATTGCGACTTCAACACCGGTGCTAAGGACTTCCTTGATCTCATCTGCATATTCGGCAAGGCGTTTGGGATCTATTCCGTATTGTCTTTCTCCCATTAAGGCTTCACCACTTAGTTTTAAAAGGATCCTTTTATATCGCATGAATTTCGGCTTGATGTCAAACAAAAATAATCAAAAAAACAAGGGCATACAGGCACTTTCTGTCAAAAATGATACCAACATTGCACTACTAATATCAAGGTCTAGAAGGTGGATTATCACTTAAAAAGTAAAGTATATTTGTCAAAAAGTAAAATAAACTTTACATTTGAACAAATTTGTATGATGAACACGAGGTATTTATTTAACGCGAAGTATCGCCAATTAGGCTGGATGGTATTTGTGCCGGCCACCATCCTGGGCATTCTCACCCTAATCCTGGAATGGGAACCTGCGCTATTGGATGTAAAGGTTTTGGGGTTTTTTATCGATGAGGTTTTTGGTGTGGAAAAGCTCGTAGGTTTCACGGAGAACAATATTTTAAATGAGATACTTGGAATATTAGTTATTCTTAGCGGACTGCTTGTTGCTTTCAGCCGTGAGCGTGATGAGGATGAACTGATTACAAAAATCCGATTGGAATCCCTGGTCTGGGCAACCTACTGGAATTACGGTATCCTGATCCTGGCCTTTTTATTCCTGTATGACCTTACCTTTTATTGGGTAATGGTGTTCAACATGTTTACCATTCTTTATCTGTTTATTATTCGGTTTACCCTTGCTATTCGAAAACTTAAAGCCTCCGCCAGTCATGAAGAACACGATTAAAGTTAACAGAGCCAGATTGGGAATGACACAGGCGGATCTGGCAGGCAAAGTACAGGTAAGCCGCCAGACCATTAATGCTATGGAGCTGGGGAAGTATGCCCCTTCCACAATACTCTCATTAAAGTTATCCGAGATTTTTGGTGTAGGAGTGAACGAGCTTTTTATACTGGAGGCGCGAGACTGGTCCTAAAATAAAAAGCCGCCTTGATAAAGGCGGCTTTTGAAAATTTTGATCTAAGGTTATTTATGACCCTAGTGCTACACGCTGAAAACCTGTGATTTCAAGGCTGGAATCTACAGACTTAACATATTGGTTTACAGTTTGTTTACTATCCTTAATAAAGGCCTGATTAACAAGTGTGTTGTCTTTGAAGAATCTTTTCAGTTTTCCCTGAGCAATTTTATCAAGCATTGCTTCAGGTTTTCCTTCCTGACGAAGTTGATCTTTGGCAATCTCTATTTCTTTTTCAATAACACTTTGCTCTACGGCATCTTCATTAAGCGCTACAGGATTCATAGCGGCCGCCTGCATGGCAACATCTTTGGCAGCTGAAGCAGAACCTTCAACAGCGCCGGACAATCCTACCAAAGTAGCGATCTTGTTACCAGCATGTATATAAGATCCTACAAAAGGTGCATTCAGTTTTTTGAAACCACCAATCTCAATTTTCTCACCAATTACTCCGGTTTGCTCAATAAGCTTTTCCTCAACGGTAAGGCCGTTGTAAGTTGCCTTGAGAAACTCTTCCTTGGAATCGAAATTCAGGGCCAGTTCAGCCAAATCTTTCGCCAGGGTAACAAAGGTATCGTTCTTAGCTACGAAATCAGTTTCACAGTTCAGAGAGATAATAACCCCGTTGGTACGATCTTCATTAACCTTGGCAATAGCAGCACCTTCAGATGATTCTCGGTCGGCACGTTTTGCGGCTACTTTCTGACCTTTCTTTCTGAGGATTTCAATTGCTTTGTCAAAATCCCCTTCTGCTTCTACAAGGGCGTTTTTGCAGTCCATCATGCCTGCACCCGTAGATTTTCTTAATTTGTTTACCTCTGCGGCGGTAATCTTAACCATTTCCAATTTATTTATGTCTTTTTATATAGTTGTATTCAGGGGTCTATTCTACACCTGCTTTGGCCTTATCCTGCCAGTCTTTCAGTTTATCCCAATCTCCGTCAGCGGCCATTTTAGCTTGCTTGGGCCATGATGTAGGATCCAGATGAGCCATCCTTGAACTAGCCTCGGTAAGGATCTCTTTGATCGCATCGGGTTTGGACCCGGCAAGTTTTTCAAAGGTATTCAGCCCGGCATTTACCAAAGCTTCTGCACCTTTGGGTCCAATTCCTTCTATTTTAGTAAGGTCATCGGCTTTTGCAGCTTCTTTTTTGGGAGCCTCTTTTTTCTCTTTTTTGGGAGTTTCTTTTTTCTCAGCTGGAGCTTCCACGGCTGCAGGAGCTTCTTTTTCTTCAACTGGAGT
The DNA here is from genome assembly GCA_021295155.1 of Flavobacteriaceae bacterium D16. GTDB lineage: Bacteria > Bacteroidota > Bacteroidia > Flavobacteriales > Flavobacteriaceae > Lentiprolixibacter. The sequence continues at coordinate 1,125,375 of JAJTJC010000036.1, forward strand.
TTCCACAGCTGCAGGAGCTTCTTTCGCAGTTTCTTTTTCTACAACCGGAGCTTCCACGGCTGCAGGAGCTTCTTTTACAGCTTCTTTTTCTTCAGCTTGTTTTTCAGCTTTACGCTCAGCCAGTCCATCAGCAACGGCGCTAGTCACAGAATCCATGATAATATCAATAGATTTGGATGCATCATCGTTCGATGGGATTATATAATGAATTGGGCGCGGGTCACAATTCGTGTCTACCATTGCAAAGATGGGAATATTGAGTTTTTGCGCTTCTTTCACAGCGATATGCTCGCGCATTACGTCAACGATAAAAATTGCCCCTGGTAAACGGGTCATATCTGAGATAGAGCCCAGGTTTTTTTCCAGTTTCGCCCGGAGACGATCTACCTGAAGGCGTTCTTTCTTAGAAAGTGTATTGAATGTTCCGTCTTTCTTCATGCGATCAATGGAAGCCATTTTCTTAACGGCTTTTCTGATCGTCACAAAATTGGTCAACATACCACCTGGCCACCTTTCCGTGATATAGGGCATGTTGATTTTCGAAACTTTGTCGGCAACAATATCCTTGGCCTGTTTCTTGGTTGCAACAAATAAGATCTTACGCCCAGAAGCCGCTATTTTTTTCAGCGCTTCATTAGCTTCATCCAGTTTTGCAACAGTTTTGTAAAGATTGATTACGTGGATTCCATTACGCTCCATGTAGATGTAGGGAGCCATGTTAGGATTCCATTTTCTGGTAAGGTGTCCGAAATGAACACCGGCCTCCAAGAGGTCTTTTACTTCAGCTTTTTTAGCCATTTTTAAATTAGTTTACGTTCTTAATTCTTAGCAATGCAAGAGTGGTAAGCCATTGGCCAGCCTCTTGCATTTAGATGCTAAACTAAATTGCTCTACCCAAGGCAATTTCTATATACGCGGGTAAAACAGTTGTTGTCTTAATAAGACTATCAATGAACTTTTGAACCCTGCAATTATGCCTGGCAGGGCACGGCATGTATTAACGTTTGGAGAACTGGAATTTCTTCCGGGCTTTTTTCTGACCGAATTTTTTTCGTTCCACCATTCTTGGATCACGGGTAAGCAAACCTTCTGGTTTTAATACCTGACGGTTTTCCTCGTCTATTTCACAAAGCGCTCTGGAAAGAGCAAGTCTCACTGCCTCAGCCTGTCCTGTAATCCCACCACCATAAACGTTTACTTTTACGTCATAGGTTCCATCAGTTTCAGTTAAGCTAAATGGTTGTTTAACCTTGTATTGCAGTGTTGCAGTAGGGAAGTACTCATTAAGATCACGCTTATTAACCGTGATATTTCCTTTCCCCTCAGAAATATATACTCGGGCGATAGCCGTTTTTCTTCTTCCTATTTTATGTATTACTTCCATTACTTAAGGTCATTAAGATTAATTGCCTTTGGCTTTTGAGCTTCCTGTCCATGTTCAGTTCCAACGTAAACCCTCAGGTTTCTAAATAAGTCGGCACCTAATCGGTTTTTGGGAAGCATCCCTTTGACTGCTTTTTCTACCAGGCGTTCAGGGTGTTTGTCGAACAACTCCTGTGCACTACGGCTTCTTTGTCCGCCAGGATAGCCTGTGTGTCGGATGTAGGTTTTATCGTCCCACTTGTTTCCAGTAAGCACGATTTTATCTGCGTTGATAACAACGACGTTGTCTCCACAATCTACATGAGGGGTAAAATTGGTCTTATGTTTACCTCTGAGTAATTTGGCAACTTTGGAAGCAAGTCGCCCCAGGTGTTGTCCTTCAGCATCAACCAATAACCACTGTTTGTTAACAGTAGCTTTATTGGCAGAAATCGTTTTGTAGCTAAGCGTATCCACTACTTATATTTTTTTATTAAACAAGTATATCCCGATAAACGGGCTGCAAATGTACAATTATTAAGTTGAAATACAAATGGTTGTTTCTCATAATTTTTACTTTTTTGATTTGGTATTTCCCAGGCTCATTTAAGCTGTTAAGTCCTGCTATGTTTCTCTATCATACCTTAATAATAGAACTAAAAAGGATACACAATAACATACTATTGGAGTGCAATTTTCGTTCTCACCCTTACAAACCCAATAAAAAAACGCAAAATGCTACGAAAGTTTGTTTTAACAATGATTACTGCCGGAATGCTGTTCTCCTGCTCTTCAGACAAAGAAGATGAAGGAACAAATGCCTCAGCTATCCTGGGGACATGGGATCTCACAGCACTTGAGATTGATGAAAACAACGCAACCACAGATGAGGAGTTTGGCAAAGAGATTTTGGATGCGCTCACTGCTGAGCAATGCTATATTATTACACTAACCTTTAATGAAGATCTTAGTGTAGTATCTCAGAATTCAGGAAACTATATAGAAATTAATGTAAATCCGGGAGGTACTGGCCTCGATGTTCCATGCCCCACGGAAAGTGATACGGATATAAGTACTTACACATTTGACGGCGAGCGATTGACTTATATAGACGACAGTTTGGAAACTGTTACGGTTACTGTACAAATTTCAGGAAATACCATGAGTATAAATGCAGTTGAATTTGGAATTGACAACTTTGATACAGGCGGACAATTGATTTTTACACGCAGGTAAAACTTTAGAAAATATAGAGAAACCCTTCAGTTGTGCTGAAGGGTTTTTTTGTGCTTTTTAATGAGCTTCCAGCCAGTTGGCCCCGAGCCCGAGGTCTACGTCCAGTGGAACGGGGAGATCAAAGGCATGCTCCATTTCAGATTTGATGAGGGTCTTTAACTCGTCCAGTTCGGGTTTGTAAACATCAAAAACCAATTCATCATGAACCTGCAGCAGCATTTTGGTCTTATAACCTCCTTGCTTCAGTTTATCGTGAATTCGGATCATGGCTATTTTGATAATATCCGCTGCACTTCCCTGAATCGGTGCATTGACAGCATTCCTTTCGGCTGCTCCTCTAACAACGGCATTACTTCCGTTGATATCTTTTAGGTATCTCCTTCGCCCCAGAACAGTCTGTACATAGCCATTTTCCCTGGCAAATTCAATTTGATTCTGAATATAATCCCTGAGTTTGGGGTAGGTTTTATAATAGGTGTCAATAAGTTCCCGTGCTTCTGATCTGGAAAGGTCGGTTTGGTTGCTTAAACCAAATGCAGACACTCCATAGATGATACCGAAATTCACGGTTTTGGCATTTCCGCGTTGTTCCCGGGTAACTTCATCAATAGGAACGTTAAATACTTTAGATGCAGTTGAAGCATGGATGTCCTCACCCTGTTTGAAAGCTTCGATCATGGTGGTTTCCTCACTTAAGGCAGCAATTATCCGAAGTTCTATTTGTGAATAATCTGCGGCCAATAACACGTGATCTTCATCTCGGGGTATAAACGCCTTCCTAACCTGTCTTCCCCGCTCTGTTCGGATTGGAATATTCTGCAGGTTTGGATTGTTGCTGCTCAATCTTCCTGTGGCAGCCACGGTTTGCATATAATCTGTATGGACCCTTCCTGTTTGTGCTTCTACCTGTTCGGGGAGGGCATCTACATACGTACTTTTTAATTTACTCAGGCCACGGTATTCAAGGACATCCCGTATAATCTGGTGGTCTTTGGCCAGATAAGACAATACATCCTCGGCAGTAGAATATTGGCCGGTACGGGTTTTCTTGGGCTTGTCAACCAGTTTGAGTTTTTCAAAAAGGATTTCTCCCAGTTGTTTTGGAGATGCAATATTGAATTCCTCTCCTGCCTCTTCGTATATTTTTTCCACCAGTGCCTTTATATCTTTGTCTAAAGCCACTGACAGGGTGTTAAGGAAATCGATATCAAGATTAATTCCCTCCAGCTCCATATCCGCCAGTACACGTAGGAGTGGTATTTCAATTTCATCGAATAACTTCCGGGTATTCGCTGCTTCCAGTTCAGGCGCAAAATGCTGTGCCAGTTGAAAAGTGATGTCTGCATCCTCCACGGCATATTCAGTTTGCTGCTCAATAGGTACTTCGCGCATACTTAATTGATTCTTACCTTTTTTCCCAATAAGCTCGGTTATGGAAACCGGAGTATAGTTAAGGTATGTTTCGGAAAGGACGTCCATATTATGACGCATATCCGGATTTATCAGGTAATGGGCGAGCATGGTGTCGAAAAGTTTACCCCGGACTTCGATATTGTATTTACCCAGTACTTTAATATCGTATTTCAGGTTTTGCCCAATCTTTTCAATATCCTCGGATTCAAAGAATGGTCTGAGCTCATTGAGCAATTCCTGGACTTCCTCCTGGTCTTCCGGGAAGGGAAGGTAGAATCCTTTTCCTGCCTCCCAGGAAAACGCAATCCCTACCAGTTCGGCAGTCAATGGGTTTATTCCGGTGGTTTCCGTATCAAAGCAAACAGCTTGTTGTTTCATCAGGTTCTGCAGAAACAACTTACGGCTCATCCCCGGGTTAACGAGCTGGTAGACATGAGCAGTGTCTTTTATGGTTCGCCTTCCGGAGATTACTTTTCCTTCAGTTTCAGCCCCATTATCCCCAAACAATGAAAATTGTCCGCCGCCAGCCACTCCTTTTGGAACTTCTTTTACTGGTGCAGAGGTTGTAGTCTTAGTTTCATTTGATTCGCTAAAAAATATTTTCAGGAACTGCTCCCGCAATCTTCGGAATTCGAGATCTTCGAAAATGGCCTGTACCTGTTTACTATCTGGTTGGGAAAGCTCATAGTCCTTCTCGTCAAATAAGACATCACAAGTAATACAAATGGTAGCCAGCTTTTTGGAAAGTCGGCCCAAATCGGCGTTGGCCTCAACTTTTTCCTTCATTTTACCTTTTAACTTATCTGTATTGGCAAGCAATTCTTCCATGCTACCAAATTCTGCGATAAACTTTTTTGCAGTCTTGTCGCCAACCCCAGGCAAACCAGGTATGTTATCACTGGCATCGCCCATCATCCCCAAATAATCAATAACCTGTTCCGGGTGCTGCACACCAAAACGTTCCTGTATTTCGGGGATCCCCCAAATTTCAATGCCATTCCCCATTCTCGCAGGCCGGTACATAAATATATTGTCAGAAACCAGTTGTCCAAAATCCTTGTCGGGCGTCACCATATATACCTTATATCCCTGGCTTTCTGCTTGCTTGGCAAGGGTGCCGATGATATCATCTGCTTCCAGGCCGGAAACTTCCACAACAGGAATATGCATGGCCTTAAGGATATCCTGAATTATTGGAACAGCTACCCGTATGGCATCCGGTGTCTCATCCCTATTGGCTTTGTAATCGGCAAAAAGTTCTGTGCGTTCCGCACTACCATCTTTGTCAAAACACACCGCCAGATGATCCGGTTTTTCTCGTCGGATAACATCAAACAGAGAATTTACGAATCCCATAATGGCTGAGGTATCCATTCCTTTGGAATTGATTCTGGGATTTTTAATTAAAGCGTAATACCCCCTGAAAATAAGGGCATAGGCATCTAAGAGGAAAAGTCTTTTTTGGTCTGACATATTTAATGAGCTAGCACAAATTCAAAACTACGAAGATAAGTCTCCTAACGAAAATATCAGGCCGGAATATGACTCATAGAGGGAGTATTTGTATGACCCTCTGAAGAATAGGTTCTGTACGTAAAACCGGGTTGGATGCAATAGGCGCCAACCTGCCCTTCTTTGTTAATTGCAATAAAACCAATCTGGAAATCGAGTTTTCCTTTATTTTTTTCAATGATACGCCGAACCCCTTCTTCGCAGGCTTGTTGTGGTGATTTTCCCTGGCGCATAAGTTCTACAATTAGGAAACTCCCTACGGTGCGGACCACTTCTTCACCCACACCGGTGGCCGTAGCGGCCCCTACCTCATTATCTACAAACAATCCTGCCCCAATGATGGGTGAGTCCCCAACCCGGCCGGCTATTTTATAGGCCATACCGCTGGTGGTGCAGGCACCGGACAGATTTCCTGCCTGGTCTATGGCCAGCATCCCTATAGTATCATGGTTTTCAATATTAATAATGGGTTTATATTCCGCTGTTTCCTTCCATTTTTCCCATTCTAGCTTCGACTTATCCGTCAATAAGTTCTCCTTCTGGAAGCCTTTTTCAACAGCAAATTTTTCCGCCCCCTTACCGGCAAGCATAACATGAGGGGTTTCCTCCATGACCTTGCGGGCCACGGAAACAGGGTGGACGATATTCTGCAAATAAACTACTGATCCGCAATTTCCCTGGTGATCCATAATACAGGCATCCAGGGTAACGTTCCCATCCCGATCCGGGCGCCCCCCTTTTCCAACACTCTGATTGGAAATATCGGCTTCTTCCATGCGAACCCCTTGTTCCACGGAATCCAGCGCACTGCCTCCCTTATCCAGCACCTCCCAGGCCTTTGCTGTGGCATTGGGAACATCCCAGGTGGCAATTACAATGGGTTTCAAGGCATTAATCGCAGCAGGGGCATCTTTTTTTTCAGTGGCCTCGGCACAGCTGTTGACCAAGGATGCTGAAATAATACCTGCAGCACCTAATCCGGAGTTTTTTACAAATTTTCTTCTTTTCATCTAAGGAGGTGATTACATTTAGGTTGTACTAAAGATACATAAATATGATAGTGGAAGTGTGTACCGCCTCTCTGGATTCAGCATTGACAGCTGAACGTGCCGGGGCAAACCGAATTGAATTGTGCGCTGAACTTGGGGTAGGTGGAATTACCCCTTCTGCGGGGCTTTTTAAACAGGTAAAAGCGCATACGTCACTACCTGTTCATGTGTTGATCCGCCCCAGGAGCGGTGATTTCACATATACCGATACAGAATTTGACGTCATATTGGCTGATGTTGCCCAATTTAAGGCCATGGGTGCAGAAGGCATTGTGTGCGGAATACTGAACAAAGATCACAGCCTGGATATAGGTCGTACGGAAAAGGTTTTGGAAAAATGTGAGGGGCTATCCTTTACTTTTCACCGGGCCTTTGATTGGATCCCGGATCCGCTTCATGGGTTTCAATTGCTACAGGATATGGGTGTAAATACCCTGTTAAGCTCAGGAAAGGCGCCCAGCGCATTACAGGGTCTGCCCCTTTTAAAAGAGATTCATAATAATGCTGTTACAACCATGGTAATGCCTGGAGCAGGTATTAATCCGGATAACGTTCGTCAATTTAGCGATGCCGGTTTTAAAGCCCTGCATTTATCAGGATCGGTCATGCAAAACAACAGTGTTGTGCATGATGGTATCAGTTTAATGGGGAGCGAGCTGTTATCAGAAACACATATAGCCACTGCCGATTATGCCAAATTAAAAGCAGTAGTACAAAGCGTTAAAGAATAGCCAAAGAGATTTAGGCTAATAGCGTTAAACAGATATCTTTGTAAAAAAAGGGTATGCTGCGTTGGATTGTGTTTATCGTGATTTATCTGGTTATGGGTTTTTATGCTCTTCAAGCCCTTAAAACCGTCACACGTTTTCCATATGTTTATTACGCTTTCATGGGCCTGTCCCTGCTTGTAATTGGGAATTTTGTTTACCAGTTTACTATCGGAGAAGAAGCAGGTCGTGTTCTGAGCCGGCCCAAGAGTTATGCTTTTGGCTTTTTATTGGCTATGCTTACTTTTAAGATTATCACTATCGGGTTTCTTTTTTCCGAAGACCTTTTCCGTTTCCTGGCTGCTACCTATCAAAAGGTATTTGGTGGTTCAGGGGATTTTAGTTTGCCTACCAGAAGGCGCTTTCTCAGTTTAATTGCGATGGGAGTTGCTGCCATACCCTTTGGGGCTTTACTTTATGGTATGTATCGTGGGAAATACAATTTTCAGGTGCTGAAATACCAAATGGAATTCGAAGACCTGCCGGAAGCATTTGACGGATACCAAATCACCCAGATATCTGACGTTCATAGTGGCAGTTTTGACAACCGGGAGAAGATTGAGTATGCTATTAACCTGATCAACGAGCAGCAGAGCGATGCTATCTTTTTCACCGGGGATATGGTAAATAATAAGACCGATGAAATGAGACCCTGGGCCAATTTGTTTTCCAAACTGCAGGCACCGGATGGTAAATATTCCATATTGGGTAACCACGATTATGGCGACTATATTCCCTGGGATACACCAGAAAAAAAGAGTCAGAACCTCGAAGACCTGAAAAATCTACAAAGGGAAATGGGCTTCGATCTGTTACTCAATGAAAGTCGATACCTTAAGAAGGGAGCGGACCAATTGGCACTTATCGGCGTGGAGAACTGGGGTAGAGGAGGTTTCAAGAAAGCTGGAGATTTGGATAAGGCTACTTCACAGATTAGCTCGGATGATTTTAAAATCCTCTTAAGTCATGACCCGTCTCATTGGGAGGATATTGTAATTCACCACCCCTATCATTATCATCTGACTCTTAGTGGACATACGCACGGAATGCAGTTTGGTATTGAGATTCCGGGCTGGGTAAAATGGAGCCCGGTTAAATGGCGCTATAAATATTGGGCAGGTATTTATGAGGAATTGGGCCAGTTCATAAATGTTAACCGTGGCTTTGGATTCCTTGGATACCCCGGGCGAGTTGGAATATGGCCTGAAATAACGGTGATTACCCTGAAAAAGAAATCTGGCGTATCAGCAGTTTAAGGCTTAATTCTACAAATTATTGACCCTAACGGTATTATTCACTTTTTTTCTTACTTTTGAACGGTAATCCAACGTTATTTCTATGTCGAAATTTGGAGAACTCATCGATTTAAATGTCCCGGTACTTCTGGATTTTTATGCAGAATGGAACGAACAATCTACCTCCATGCACCCTGTACTACGAGATGTAGCTGCCGCCCTTGGAGACAAAGGCAAAGTGATTAAGATAGATGTGGATAAAAACAAGGAGCTTTCCCAGGCCCTTCGTATCAAGGGTTTACCCACTTTAATGATCTACAAAAAGGGTGAGATGGTTTGGAGACAAAGCGGTGAACAGGATGCCAACACCCTCATAGGTATCTTGAACGAGTATGTTTAGGCGCTGCTTACCCTCCTGTTTTCTACGGTAAAAAAATAAGGCTTTTATCCTTTATCAACTTCGTATATTGCCTATGGCAACATACTGTCTGATGCAGTATCAACTTCCATACGAATTGTATCTGGGGTCTCCTCCCAACTGTCCTCTTCTAGTATTTCATCCTGGTAAAAATGACTGAACAGGTCAATGGTTTCATTGAAAACTTCTGTTTCTATTTCGGCCATTTCCCGATCGTTATTCTCGATAAGTATATCAATATTCCGCCGGTAGCCTTCCATATCAGAAATAATCTCCTCAATTTTATCGTATTGCTCATCAAGTGGAATGCCGGCATAGTATTCCAGACGGTCCTGATAGATTCCCTTAAGCTTTTTAAAGAGCGCCCTGGCTTTCTCCGTTTCCCCAACTTTATAGTACCCGTCTACATAAGGTTCCACAAAGGTGTAATACCCGAAATATTCAACTGGCATATTGGTCAGTGCGATATCTAAAATTTCTCTGGCTTTATCAATTTTGTTTTCATTTATAAGTTCTTCCGCAAGTCTTGCCAGATTTCCACGGAAGGATAGTCCCTGAGTTCGCGTCTGGGGATCGTGATAGATGTCTGAGCTTCCTGAATTGCCCCAGTCCCATTTGGTGACAACCTCATACATGCGATCGGTATCTATACGACCCATTTCATATGGACTTTCATTAACCGTTTTTATGGGAACAAGCTTGTAAGCCAATCCTTCCAGTTGCAGGTAATCCTTCATCCAGATATACTCTGCCTTATCAAAGCTTCCACCTGAGAAATAAATAGGCCTTTTCCAATCGTTATTGGCCATTATATCCAACATCATGATACGGTTTTTGGGCAATGCCGAAGGCAGGTCAATATCAATATAGTCCACAATTAGTGCAGAGTCCTTGGCTTTTACCAGGCCGCTTTGCAAGACATTTTGCTTATTGACAGGTATCCTTAGTTTATTGGTAGGATAGTAAACTAAATCCAGGGTGCTTTCCGGGTATTCGCTTAGATCCCGTCCTTGTTTTTCAAGGATATACCGCAATTTGGTTTGTGGATTGTCACTGGCCACCCAATTCATGAAGTCTTTGATATTCCACCTTTTATCAGTGATTTCCTGGTAATAGATAACATCCCGGTTTCCGTAACGATATAAATCATGGGTCAGTTGAGAAGGAATAGGATCACTTTTGTACGCTTTTCGCTTCATCTGATCTACATACCAGTCTGTGGCAAAAAGACTTGTACATATTACGCGCACATCTGTGCGATGCCCCTCAATTTCCTGAACATACCATAGAGGAAATGTATCGTTATCACCAATGGTAAAAAGCATGGCACCGGTATCTTCCTCACAGGAATCCAGATAGGCCATGGCACTCGCCCTTGCTGTATATCGCCCTGAACGGTCATGGTCGTCCCAGTTTTGGAAGGCCATGACCCCCGGTACTGCCAGTAAGCATACTACCAGTACCGCTGGTGCCAGTATTTTTGGTGTCAGGTATTTTTTAAATTCCTCAAAAAGGCCATATACACCAATCCCTATCCAGAGTGCAAAAATATAGAAGGAACCTACCAGTGAATAATCCCTTTCCCTGGGCTGGAATATGTAGGGATTTGTATAAAATTGTATGGCTAGCCCTGTGAACAGGAAAAACACAAAAAGTACCCAAAAGTGTTTCGGGTTTTTTGAAAGCTGGAATACCAATCCTATTATACCCAGCAGCAAGGGTAGAAAAAAATAGGTGTTGCGGCCCTTGTTATTTAAAACATCGTCCGGGAGGTTATTCTGGCTCCCCAGGCGCAGGCTGTCAATAAAGTTGATTCCGCTGATCCATTCCCCATTGCCATTATAACGGCCTTGGATATCATCTTTCTTCCCTACGAAGTTCCACATGAAATAGCGCCAGTACATATATCCGAACTGAAACTGGAACATATAACCCAGGTTATCCCAAATAGAGGGAGGTTCTACCTCGAGGTATTCCCCAAATTGCCTGAGAAAATTTATATACTGGGCTTCGTCAATTTCACCGTTGGCCAGCCCGTTCTTTACCTGTGCGGCTGCCCTCCTTAACTCCTCATTGGAAGACTTTAGACGAAATTCCAGCGGCCCGAAATATTTCATATAGTTTTCCGCATGCTGTTCGCTCCACATTCGAGGCAACACGCCACGGTGGCCTTCGTTAGGTCCCTGCATGGCATCCTTGTAATTATTAACAATGATGTATTTGCCCAGAGCATAATCCTTTTCATATTTGGGTTTGTCGTCTTCATCTTCGCCAGCCGGGGCAAAAAGGTTAGAAAAATAGGTTCCGTAAACAGGACTATCTACTCCCGGATATTGCTCTCGATTGTAATAGGCTAATAAAGACCTTGCATCTGAAGGGTTATTTTCATTAACCACTACATTGGCATTCGCCCGTATAGGCAGAATAAGCCATGATGAAAATCCAAGGAACAAAAAGAGCGCGCACAATACCAGCGTATTGGCAATGCGAAAATTGTTTTTACGGGTATAACGCAGACCAAAATAAAAGGCTGCTATAAAAAGCAGTCCCATAATGATAGTTCCCGAATTAAAGGGCAAGCCGATACTATTGATGAAAAACACTTCACTCCATCCAAATAGCTTTAATACATAGGTTAGGGAAAATTTATAGACCAGCATCAATACTGCAATTACCAGAATATTGGCCGCTAAAAAGTTCTTGACTGTAGTAGTTTTATATTGCTTAAAATAATAAAGCAAACCTATAGACGGGATCGCTAAGAAGCCCATGAATTGAATTCCAAATGTGAGTCCCACCACAAAAGAAATCAGGATAAGAAAACGATTACCCCTGGGATGATCCAGGTCATCGGTCCACTTAAGACCCAGCCATAAAAGCAAAGCCATTATAAAACTCGCCATGGCATATACTTCTGTTTCTACCGCATTGAACCAGAAACTATCCGAATAGGTGAAAGCAAGGCTTCCTACTAGTCCGCTACCCAAAACGGCAATAGCATGGCCGTTTGTAAAGGATACACCAGCTGGGATTAATTTACGAACCAGATTGGTAATGGTCCAGAACATTAATAGAATGGTAAAGGCACTGGAAACCCCGGATACGTAATTGACCATTCGCGCTATCTGATCTGCCTCCAGAGCAAACATGGCAAAGAAGGCCCCGATCATTTGAAGTAAAGGGGCACCTGGAGGGTGACCTACCTGTAATTTGGCTGAGGTAGTGATGTACTCACCAGCATCCCAGAAGCTGCCGGTAGGTTCTACGGTTAATCCGTAGGTTATCAGGGCTATTAAAAAAGCAACCCAGCCTAGGCGGGTTTCCCATTTTTCAAAGTTCTTTGCAAACATGGATGTTCCTATTTACGGGTCGGAGCGAATTTACTAATTATAAAATTTAACCCCGGTTATTTTTGTAAAACCTTTAACAGCCTCAAGGGCGGTATTGCCTGTTTTATATCCATAATTTGTTTGTCCAAACAAAAGATTGTTTTAAATTTGTCCGCTCTTCCAAGAGAATGGCCTATGGTGTAATTGGCAACACTACTGGTTTTGGTCCAGTCATTCTAGGTTCGAGTCCTAGTAGGCCAACGCAGAGACCCCTTGAAATTTTATTTTTCGAGGGGTTTTTTGTTGGGGGTAGGATAACGGAACTTCTGATTCACCTGACTAGTTATTTTAGCATAAAGCCTTATCTTTCTGGTCCTATAATTTCATCTAAACCCAAGGCTGGGATGAGGGAACGATAAAAGCAATTAAATTTTAATCCACCGTAAAATCTAAGGTTATGAACAATTTTAAAATATCTGGCAGGATAGGTTTATGGATAATAGCCCTGACCTTTTTTTTCATTAACGAGAATAACGCCCAGGAAAAATTTGGAGGCCTTGCCCTATATACCGTCAGGCAAGAAATGAACAAGGACCCCTTGGAAACTTTGGAAAAGGTTGCTGAAGCGGGCTACGCCTATGTTGAATCTGCTGGCTATAGAAACGGAAAATTCTACGAGATGGAACCCAGTGAATTCAATTCCAAACTAAAAAGTCTGGGTCTTCAACCCCTAAGTGCCCATCAGGGTAGCGTAACACTGGAAAATGCCGATGCCATGATCGCGGATGTAAAGGCCGCTGGTTTTACCTATTTTGTGGTTCCTGTTCCTCCTATGGGCATGTTTACATACGATAGGAATACCGGGTCCATGGGGATGAAAGGAAGTATAGAAGAGTTGGCCGATATTTTAAAGGTATTGGGTAAAAAGTGTAATGAAGCCGGACTGAAACTCCTGTATCACAACCATGATTTTGAGTTCAAAGCCAATGAAAATGGAGTTGCTCCAATAGATTATTTGCTTGAAAACCTGGACCCGGAATACGTAAATTTCCAGATGGATTTGTTCTGGGTAACCAAGGCTGGTGCCAATCCCATTGCCTATTTTGAAAAATACCCGGGCCGATTTAAGATCTGGCATGTTAAGGATATGGACGATCAGGGCCGCTTTGCGCCGGTAGGCCGGGGAACCATCGACTTTGAGAGCATACTTCAACAGAAATCATTGTCGGGAATGAAATATTATATGGTAGAACAGGACAGGACCTTTGACGGCTTGGAGCCTCTTGAGGCTATCAGAATAAGCCATGATGGGATAAAGAAAATGGGATTTAATTAAACGCAATTTGTTCCTAAAACCAACTCTTATGTATGGCAAAGGAACAATGTCTTAGATGGAATAATTTACAGTTTGGGCTTTTTTTGAGGAGGCTTTTTCTAACAAAATTGACAATGTTAAATTTTAAAGATGTAATGAAATCAGCTAGTATGCTGATATTGCTTTTTGTAACAGCTTGTGGCCCTAAGTTTACCGAAGAAATCAAAGAAGGTTATACAATGGTTCACAACGAGGGGGGAAGTACTCTCGGATTTAGTCCTGTTTCCGGCGTCAAAATACTTACAGAAGACGGTTTTGCTTTTAAGGATTTAAACAAAAACGGAATCCTTGATGTTTATGAGGATTGGAGACTACCTGTAGATGAACGGGCAACGGATCTGGCCTCTAAAATGAGCATCGAGCAAATTGCTGGCCTGATGTTGTACAGTGCTCACCAGTCTATTCCCGGAGCTGGCAGATCTTTTTTTGGGCCTGTAACCTATAACGGGAAACCCTTTTCAGAAAGTGGTGCCGAACCAAGTGATCTTTCTGATGCACAAAAAATATTCCTCACGAAAGACAATTTAAGGCATGTACTTATTACCAGTGTAGCATCTCCTGAGGTAGCTGCTCGCTGGAATAACAATGCTCAGGGGATGGTAGAGGGAATAGGTATGGGTATCCCTGTAAATTCCAGCTCTGACCCCAGGCACGGGAGTGACGCCTATGCAGAGTATAATGCCGGTGCTGGAGGAGATATCTCTATGTGGCCCGGCACCCTTGGAATTGCTGCAAGTTTTGATCCCGGGCTGATGTATCAGTTCGGTGCTATAGGTTCCAAAGAATACAGAGCTTTGGGAATAGCCACAGCATTGTCTCCCCAAATTGATTTAGCGACAGAACCCCGATGGAGCCGTTTTGATGGCACTATGGGAGAAGACCCTGATTTGGTAACGGATATGGCAAAGGCCTATATAGAAGGTTTTCAATCGTCAGACGAGGGCGGATGGGGCTATCAAAGCGTCAATGCCATGGTTAAACACTGGCCTGGAGGAGGGCCTGAAGAAGGAGGGCGTGATGCCCACTTCGGTTATGGGGCCTATGCAGTATATCCTGGTAATAATCTTAAAGATCATTTGAAACCCTTTGTCCACGGAGCGTTTAATTTAGAAGGGGGGACCGGGGAAGCCGCGGCGGTAATGCCTTATTACACCATTTCATTTAATCAGGATACCATTAACCATGAAAATGTAGGTAACGGTTTCAATAAGTATTTAATCACAGATCTACTTAGGGGGAAATATGGTTATGATGGGGTAGTGTGTACAGATTGGGGAATTACACGCGATGCTACCAATGTCCATGAATTTCAGGGCAAACCCTGGGGTGTGGAAGAACTTAGTGAGGCCGAAAGGCATTATAAGGCTATCGAAGCAGGTTGCGACCAATTTGGGGGTAATAACCAAATGGGTCCGGTAATAGAAGCCTATAATATGGGGGTAGTCGAACATGGGGAATTGAATATGCGCAAACGTTTTGAGACTTCGGCTGTTCGCTTGTTAAAAAACATTTTCCGGGTTGGATTATTTGAAAACCCATATTTAGACGTCTCGGAAACCAAAAATACAGTTGGTAACCCTGAATTTATGAAGGCCGGTTATGAGGCTCAGCTTAGATCCATTGTGATGCTGAAAAATACCCATAACACCTTACCTGTAATGGAAAGAAAAAAAGTATATGTTCCTCAGCGCTATGTAGCTGCAAGTAGAAATTGGTTTGGGGTGGTAACGCCTGAGCGTCAGGAACACCCTATTAATATGGAAGTAGTTGATGATTATTTTGAGGTAGTTAACAACCCTGAGGATGCAGATTTTGCACTAGTGGCAATAAAAAGCCCGGATGGCGGAGTTGGCTATGATATTAAGGATAAGGAGCAGGGTGGTAACGGCTATGTACCTATAAGTTTGCAGTATGGTTCCTACGAGGCGGCCCGAGCACGTGATACAAGTTTGGCCGGAGGGAGTTTTCTGGAAGACTTTAGCAACCGCACGTATAGGGGCAAGAAAGTAAATGCTAATAACATTTCAGATATGCAACTGGTTAATGATACCAAGAAGCAAATGGGAGATAAACCTGTAATTGTGGTCGTCCATGTTTCCAAGCCCATGGTATTTTCGGAAATTGAAAGCAATGCCGCATCCATTTTAATCCACATGGGTGTACAGGACCAGGCATTGATGGATATCATATCGGGTAAAACAGAACCCTCGGCATTACTACCATTTCAGATGCCGGCTGATATGATTACCGTTGAGCAACAGTTAGAGGATTTGCCAAGAGATATGAAACCTTACCAGGATTCTGAAGGAAATAAATACGATTTTGCATTCGGTTTAAATTGGGCAGGTACTATTACAGATGAACGGGTTAACAGATATAAATAGCGCTTTGTTTCTAAAACTTCTTATTATCACGAACCACCTGCAACATAGCTGTTATTCCTCTTCTTCGATATCATTATTGATAATTTCCAAGTCTATATTATCTGGCGCAATCGGTTTCTTGCGATTCTTTATCATTGCCCAGGTCATGATTAAACTGGTACCAATAATAACAAACAACAATATGCCCGGCTCAAAATTTATCACCTGGGCTTCCGCCGGGATGGCATAGAACAGCAGTACAGTAATCAATCCTCTGGGAGCTACAAAAAGTTGCGGAAATATATCCTTGCCCAAAAAGGTGCGCAGTAAAACAAAGCGGATGCCGTAAATAGAAGCCAGGATCAGCATGCTGATCAACAAAACGCGTATACTTAATAAGGAAGAAAGTACAATGGTAATACCGAATACCACAAAGAAAAATGTCCGCACCACAAAGGCAGATTCCAGGGTAATGATATGCAATTCCTTGTAGATTTGCTCTGCCCTGTCTTCTTTTAAATAACGTTTCAGGGGTCCTCCGAAGAACAGCTTCATGTTGGCAATCACCAGTCCGAAAATGAGTATGATAATCAGGGATGAAAGATGGAATTTTTTGCCAATTGCGTATAACAAAAGTAAAACGGCTATCAGCAAGAATTGTTTTGCCTGCGACTTAATGCCCTGAAAGATCAGGATAATTACATAGCTGGCTATAATGGCAATCACAATGGTTAGTAAAATACTTCCGGCATACCCAGCCACTCCGGTACCTTCTTCCGGGTTAAGCTGACCAATAAGGAAATAGAAGAGAATGATACCGGCAATATCTGAAAAGGTGCTTTCATAAATGTGGAATTCCTTTTTCTCTTCCGATAGTCTCCCAACACTGGGGATTATTATCGCACTTGATAGTATGGAGAGCGGTGTGGCGTAAACCCAGGCCTGAGGCATGCTCATTTCCGGAACAAGGGCATGCAGGATCAGGGCCGCGATCCATGCAGACAGGCCTAAACCCATTAGAGCAATCGCCATGGATTTTAATAGAATCCAGATTTTGTCTTTTCGCAGTTCCAGTTCCAGGGCCGCTTCCAATACGATCATAATAAGTCCGACGATACCCAGAACTTCCAGTGCGGGGAATAGATCCGGTAGTTGGTCTACAAAGGCTTTGGCCACGTATTGGAGGATAATACCCAAGATAATGAGCATTAGAACAGAGGGAATATTCGTTTTACGGGACAACCCGTTAAACCAAAACGAAAGGATCAGGATTACAGAAGCCTCAATAATCAGATTGTAGGAAGAGAAAATATCCATAGACAGGGTTTAAGCAGGATAACCACCTGTTTGCATTATAATAAATGTACTATTAAATCTTCTAACCTAATTTAAAAAAGTTAAGGGTTGATTTAGCGGGATTTGAGAGTCGGATATTCATAAAAAATTTTGTATATTTGCGCCACTGAAAGGATAGTAATGTATTCATGAGGGGACAAATAGTCCCCTCTTTTATTACAGAAATGATATTGAAGGAGAAAGTAGCCTGGTTGTTAGAACAGGAGCTCAGCAATAGCCCCTCACTTTTTTTGATTGATTTCAAGGTAACACCGGGCAACGGCGTTAAAATTGTAATCGACGGAGATGAAGGAGTTCGTTTAAAAGACTGTGTTGCGCTTAGCCGGGCCATTGAAGGGGAACTGGATAGGGAAGAATATGATTTTTCCCTGGAAGTTACTTCTGCCGGAGCTACTGCCCCAATTGTCAATCCCAGGCAGTACCGAAAGAATATTGGCAGAAAACTGGCCGTCAGGACAGCAGAAAACAAGTTCGAAGGAAACCTTTCTGAGGCTGATGACAAGCGAATAGTATTGGAATGGAAAACCAGGGAGCCCAAACCAGTAGGTAAGGGAAAGGTAACGGTATTAAAATCCCAGGAAATCCCGATAACGGAAATAGAAGAAGCAAAAGTAAAATTGAATTTTTAATTAGTAGGACATGGAGAATATCGCATTGATTGAATCTTTCTCGGAATTTAAAGATGATAAGTTCATTGACAGGGTGACACTTATGGCTATTTTGGAAGATGTATTCAGGAATGCTTTGAAAAAGAAGTTCGGATCTGATGATAATTTCGACATAATTATTAACCCTGATAAAGGAGATTTGGAAATATGGCGAAATAGGGTAGTTGTAGAAGATGGAGAAGTAGAAGAGCCCAATGAAGAAATCGAACTAAGCGAAGCCCGCAAAATCGAGCCCGATTTTGAGGTAGGAGAAGATGTGTCTGAAGAGGTTAAACTGGTAGATCTGGGAAGAAGAGCTATACTGGCTCTGCGCCAAAACCTGATATCCAAGATTCACGAGCACGATAATACCACAATATACAAGCAATTCAAAGACCTGGAAGGGGAAATATATACTGCTGAGGTACACCATATTCGTCATAAAGCGATAATCCTTTTGGATGATGAAGGGAATGAGATTATTCTACCGAAGGAAAAACAAATCCCTGCTGATTTCTTCAGAAAAGGAGATAATGTTCGCGGTATCATTGAAGGAGTAGAATTAAAGGGTAATAAACCCCTGATTATTATGTCCCGCACCTCACCTGTTTTCCTTGAACAACTGTTCTTCCAGGAAATTCCAGAGGTTTTCGACGGGCTGATTACCATTAAAAAGGCAGTGCGCATCCCTGGGGAAAAAGCTAAGGTGGCTGTTGATTCCTATGATGATCGTATTGATCCTGTAGGAGCCTGTGTAGGGATGAAAGGTTCCCGAATACACGGTATTGTTCGTGAATTGGGCAATGAAAATATTGATGTGATCAATTGGACTAACAATCCACAACTTATGGTAACCCGAGCATTGAGTCCTGCTCGTGTCTCCTCCGTCAAGCTTAATGATGAGAATATGACGGCCCAGGTTTACCTGAAACCTGAAGAGGTTTCCAAGGCTATTGGACGAGGCGGTCATAATATCCGACTTGCGGGTCAACTTACTGGTTATGAGATTGATGTATTCAGAGAAGGCGTTGAAGAAGATGTGGAGTTGACCGAGTTCTCCGATGAGATTGAGGCCTGGGTTATTGAAGAGTTCAAGAAAATCGGGCTGGATACAGCTCGGAGTGTTCTGGAACAGGATGCGGATGACTTGGTTAAACGGACTGATCTAGAGGAAGAAACTGTCCTCGATGTAGTACGTATACTCAAGGAAGAATTAGAAGATTAAACTTTATATTAGCACAGAATTTTAGAGAGGTAAAGCATATTTATGGCAAAAGGCGCAACAATAAGGCTTAATAAAGTACTTCGGGAACTCAATATCTCGTTGGACAGGGCGGTTGATTTCCTTGCATCTAAAGGACACGACGTGGATGCCAGGCCAACAACTAAAATATCCGATGAGGTATATCAGGTGCTTTTGGATGAGTTTCAAACGGATATGTCCAAGAAAGCTGCCTCAATGGAAGTAGGTGAGGAGAAGCGGAAGGAGAAAGAAGCCTTACGATTGCAAATGGAGCAGGAACAGGAAGAGAAGCGTCTTGCCCGAGAAAAAAGAGCAGCTGCTCGTGAAGTGGTAAAAGCTAAGGTAGAATTAGCCGGACCTAAAAAGGTTGGCAAGATTGATCTGGATAAAAAGCCCAAAGCACCTGCCCCTAAGGCAGAGACTCCGGCTTCACCGAAGGAAGCTGTCCAGGAAAAGCCTGTGGCTAAAAAAGAAGAAACGGTAAAAGAGGAGCCTGCAAAGGAAGAACCTCTAAAGGAAGAACCTGCAAAGGAGGAACCACAATCCATTGAAACGCAGTACAAGAAATTATCCGGCCCAAAGATTATGGGCGACAAAATAGATCTTTCTAAATTCAAAAAGCCGAAAAAGAAGAAAGAAGAAACTGCACAACCCGATAAAGCCGAAAGGAAAAAACGCAGAAAGCGTATTGTCAGCAATAGAGAAACAGGCGGTGCACGAACTAGGGGAGTCGGAAAGAAAGGGCAACGTTTTACAGCACCTAGGGTAGAGCCTACAGAGGAAGAAGTACAAAAACAAGTACGCGAAACCCTTGAAAAACTTCAGGGGAAATCCAAAAAAGGTAAAGGCGCCAAATACCGAAGGGATAAAAGGGAGTTACACCGTCAGCAGACGGAGAAGGACCTTGAACAACAAGAATTGGAGAGCAAAATCCTCAAGGTAACCGAGTTTGTTACCGTAGGGGAAGTGGCTACAATGATGGAAGTGCCCATCACCGATATAATTTCTGCCTGTATGTCGCTAGGAATTATGGTTACAATGAACCAGCGTCTGGATGCTGAAACCCTTTCTATTGTAGCAGATGAATTTGGCTACGAAGTAGAATTTGTAAAAGCCGATATAGAAGAAACTATAGAAGAAGAGGTCGATGATCCGAAAGACCTCAAACCGCGAGCACCTATTGTTACCGTTATGGGGCATGTGGATCACGGTAAAACATCATTGCTGGATTACATCCGACAGGAGAATGTAATAGCAGGTGAAAGCGGAGGTATTACCCAGCATATCGGTGCCTATGGTGTTTCCCTTACAAGTGGACAAAAGATTACCTTCCTGGATACCCCTGGTCACGAAGCCTTTACGGCGATGCGTGCGCGTGGTGCCCAGGTTACGGATATTGCCATAATCGTAATTGCCGCTGATGACGATATTATGCCTCAAACCAAGGAGGCCATCAGTCATGCACAGGCTGCAGGTGTCCCTATTGTATTTGCGATTAACAAGATTGACCGCCCTACTGCTAATCCCGATAAGATTAAGGAAGGGCTTGCCAATATGAACCTCTTAGTGGAAGATTGGGGTGGAAAAATCCAGTCCCATGATATTTCTGCAAAAACAGGAGACGGAGTTAAGGAATTACTGGAAAAGGTATTACTAGAAGCCGAATTACTGGAGCTGAAGGCCAATCCGGATAAACTGGCCAATGGTACAGTCGTAGAAGCCTTCCTGGACAAAGGTAGAGGATATGTATCTACCATCCTGGTACAAGGCGGGACCCTGAAGATTGGCGATTATGTTCTCGCGGGTACCTGTAGCGGAAAGATAAGGGCTATGCAGGACGAGCGTGGCAAAACGGTTAAAGAGGCAGGACCTTCTACCCCTATTTCTATTTTGGGACTTGATGGTGCACCACAAGCCGGGGATAAATTCAGTGTGCTGGAAGATGAAAGAGAGGCCAAACAAATTGCGGCCAAGAGAGGCCAGTTACAAAGAGAGCAAGCGGTTCGTACGCAAAGGCACATTACCCTGGATGAAATTGGAAGGCGTATTGCCCTTGGTGAGTTTAAAGAATTGAACATTATCCTCAAAGGTGATGTGGACGGTTCGGTAGAAGCACTAACGGATTCCTTCCAGAAATTGTCAACCGACGAAATCCAGGTCAACATTATACACAAAGGTGTTGGAGCCATTACAGAATCTGATGTACTGCTGGCATCTGCCTCAGACGCCATTGTGATCGGGTTTAACGTGAGACCAATGGGTAACGCCCGTGATATAGCAGATAAGGAAGAAATCGATATCCGAATCTACTCCATTATCTATGACGCTATCAATGACCTGAAGGACGCAATGGAAGGGATGCTTTCTCCTGAAATGAAGGAGGAGATTACCGGAACAGCTGAAATAAGGGAAACCTTCAAGATTTCTAAAATCGGTACCATTGCAGGATGTATGGTTACCAGTGGTAAAGTGTTTCGAAATTCACAAATACGCCTTATTAGAGACGGAGTGGTAGTTTACACAGGACTGTTGGCTTCCCTGAAAAGGTTTAAGGACGATGTGAAGGAAGTGTCAAAAGGCTATGACTGCGGACTGCAGATCAAGAACTATAATGATATCAAGATTGGAGATATTGTAGAAGCCTTCCAGGAAATAGCAGTTAAGAAAACCCTGTAAACCCTGTTCCCTTACTTTATATTAGGATAGGAATACCTGTAATAAACACCGGTAGCAAATGCTATTGTTTATTCGTGCGGGATTCCGAATCTGGTTTAAGGATAAGCGCCGCCGGATATTTTTTTCGAACCTCCAGAAATTTCCGTTCAGCTTCCAACTTAGTTCTGAAACGTCCAATCCGCACGCGGTACGTTGGAGAATCAAAAATTATTTGGGGAGTCCATTGTGGGAAATCGATGCTCACCAGTGATTTAAGCTCCTCCGCTTCCTCGTAATTACCAAACCCTATCTGTATGGTATAGAAATCTGCCTGGGAATTGGTGATTTTGTATAACTCAACCAACCGATCAATTTTTGGATCCTGCTCTATAGTAACCGTTCCTTGCTGTGCATAGGTAAAAGACCAGCAAGTTAACAGTAGTATAAGGGTAGGCAGTGCATGCTTTATAGCGCTATTGTTGTGATAATTAGCCATGGGACAAAGGTAATGGATTCGCCCAAAATCAAGGGAAAATCAAATTATTTAGAATAATTATAAATTATCTGTTATAAAGAATTTAACATTTTCAGAATAAAGTCAATGTTGTATTTTTGACCACAATTTAAACGCCGAGGAATTACGTGTTTTTTCGATATTCACTGTAATAATCGTGCCAAGATTTCGATAGAAACAAATCCAATATGAAAAAGGTTTCATACCGCAATCAAATCCTGACCATTTTCGGTAGTACTTTTATCTTCCTTTTACTTTTTTCTTCGTCCTTGTATGCCCAGGAAGAAGGCAGTGAAACAGCTGTTGCAGAGGAACAAGTCGTAGAAAATGCCGGAGGAGATCCGGTTAAAGGAAAACAATTGTTTAATCAGAACTGCGCAGCCTGTCATGCTTTGAACAGAAAAATGACGGGACCTGCCCTGGCCAATGTTGAGACTCGGCTTGCCGAAGAAGAAGGTTTGGACAAGGAGTGGTTATATTCCTGGATCAAAAACAGCGCTGGAATGATCAGTTCCGGAGATGCTTATTCGGTCAAGATATACAACGAATACAATCAGGCAGCCATGACAGCCTTCCCAACGCTGTCTAATGCAGATATTGATGACATTCTGGCCTACACGGCAGCACCACCTCCTGCGCCAGCAGCAGCTACAGCGGCCGCCGCTACGGGAGAAACAACTGGGTCTGATACCGGTATTAGCAATGAACTCATCCTTGGAGCCCTGATTGTGGTTTTTGCTTTACTTGTGATGATGCTCATCCTGGTAAACAATACCCTGAGGCGCATAGCTGAAGCTAATGGAGTGGTATTGGAAAAAGCAAAAGCTGAAAAACGCATGCCGTTATGGAAAGCATTTGCCAAGAATCAATTTCTGGTTTTGGTTTCCTCTATCTTCCTATTATTAGCAGCAGCCTATTTTGCTTATGGTTGGTTTATGCAGGTAGGTATAGATCAGGGTTACGCACCCATACAACCCATACACTATTCTCATAAGATCCATGCAGGAGATAACAAAATTGAATGTAAATACTGTCACTCGTCTGCACGAGTGTCTAAGCATTCTGGAATACCTGCTCTTAATGTTTGTATGAATTGTCACAAATCGATCTACGAATACAAGGGCAATCCCGAAGGACCAACTGCAGAAGATTTAGCCAAAGGTTATACCAACGAATTTTACACAGCTGAGATCAAGAAATTGTATAAGGCTGTAGGATGGGATGAAGAAAATCAGAGCTACACCGGAGAATCACAACCTGTAGAATGGGTGAGGATTCACAATTTACCAGACCTGGCTTACTTTAACCATGCACAGCATGTGACGGTTGGAGCTATTGAATGCCAGACCTGTCATGGACCGGTAGAAGAAATGGAAATTATGTACCAGTACGCTCCACTTACAATGGGTTGGTGTATCAACTGCCACAGGGAAACCAACGTAAAGGTGGAAGATAACGGGTATTATGAAAAAATTCATGAGGCACTTTCCAAGAAATATGGCGTAGATAAACTTACAGCGGCACAAATGGGTGGCCTCGAATGTGGTAAGTGTCACTATTAAGATTAAAGTACAAGAAGCGAAACAGACGTAAACAGCATGGCATCAAACAAAAGATATTGGAAGAGTGAAGCGGAACTAAATCCGAATGATTCCATTATTGAGACGCTAAGACAAAACGAATTTCCCGAGCAAATTCCGGTTGATGAGTTCCTTGGTGATAAGGAAGGGCTTTCCGAGGGCAATACAAACCGAAGGGATTTTCTTAAATACGTAGGGTTTAGTACTGCAGCGGCTACTATGGCTGCTTGTGAAGGCCCGGTTAGGAAATCTATCCCTTATGTGGTGCAGCCAGAGCGTATTGTACCTGGGGTGGCTAATTATTACGCCACAACCATTGCCAATGGATTTGATTTTGCAAGTATTCTTATCAAAACCAGGGAAGGAAGACCCATTAAGGTAGAGAACAATAAAGACGCTAAAACCCTGGGAAGTGCCAATGCACGTATTCAGGCTTCAGTATTGTCTCTGTATGACAGTACACGACTTCAAGGCCCAGCCGCCAATGGGAACTCCATTGAATGGGATGCCCTTGATGCTGCAGCAAAAGCAAAGTTTGCTTCCCTTCAGGCTTCAGGCGGGCAAATAGCTTTCCTGACACAAACTTATGCCAGTCCGTCTACAAGCAGGTTGATTGGTGAATTCAAAGAAAAATTCGGGAACGTAAACCATGTTAGTTACGATGCAATCTCAGAAGAGGCTGCTTTAAAAGCATACGAAGCAAAATATGGCTCCAGAGCGCTCGCTGATTACGATTTTAGTAAGGCTGAGCTCATTGTTTCTTTTGGAGCTGATTTCCTTTCCGATTGGCAGGGAGGCGGATATGATTCCAGCTATGCCAGAGGCAGAGTGCCTGCTGAAGGTAAAATGTCGCGGCATATTCAGTTTGAATCGAACATGTCCCTTACCGGGGCCAATGCAGATAAGCGTGTACCACTCACTCCTACTGAACAAAAGAAAGCACTGGCCAGCCTGTTCGGCCAACTCAATGGCAGTAGTGTAAGTACAGACCTTAAAGAGTCTATAAAGGAAGCCGTAGATCAGGCCTCAGAGCAGATCAGAAAGGCTGGAGCCAAAGCCGTTGTAGTGACCGGATTAAATGACCTGGATGCCCAGAAGCTGGTTCTTGCCATCAACAATATGCTCAACAGTGAAGCTTTTGATGCTTCTTCCCCACGATATATCAGGCAAGGAAATAGCGAAGCGCTAAACACCCTTATCCAGGACATGAAATCTGGAAATGTTGGTGCACTGATCATGGATGGAGTGAACCCCATGTTTACCCTGCCCAACGCAGAAGAATTTGCCGGAGCTGTTGCCAAGGTAGATATGACGGTTGCTTTCTCCACAAATGAGAACGAAACAACTGAGATTTGTCAGTATATCGCAGCTTCCAACCACTACCTGGAAAGCTGGGGCGATGTTGAAATGAAAAAAGGCCATTACAGCCTTACTCAGCCAGCTATCCGTGAATTATTCGATACCAGACAATTCCAGCAGGCAGTACTTGGCTGGATGGATAGCGAGCAAACCTATTACGAATACATAAAAGATACCTGGACCTCTGGTATCCTTGGAGAAAATTCCTGGGATAAGGCACTTCATGATGGCGTTTATGCCGCTAATGGTGAAACAGATGGCTCAACATCTTCTTCTGTTCAAGAAGAAGAGGTGGCAGCTGCAGACATGGAGGACATGGCGGCTTCCGTGCAACGCCTTGCCAGTACTGCAGGCTCAGAAATGGAGCTTACCCTTTACTCCAAGGTGGGTATGGGAGACGGTCAACAAGCCGGAAACCCATGGCTGCAGGAATTCCCTGACCCTATTACACGGGTATCCTGGGATAACTACCTGACTATTTCGCGCTCGGATGCAGACAAATTAGGTTTTGTAAATGAAAATGCAGCCAACGGTGGTTTGGATGGTAGCTATGCTAAGGTAACCGTAAATGGGGTTAGCCTTAATAAAGTTCCTGTAATTATCCAACCCGGACAAGCACCAGGGACTATTGGTATGGCTTTGGGATATGGTAGGCGAGTAGGGATGAAACCCGAAATGATGACCGGGGTAAATGCCTATAAGCTCTATAATCAGTTTAATAATATTCAATCCGTGCAACTGGAGAAATCCTCCGGAATGCATGAGTTTGCCTGTATACAATTGCACAAGACCCTGATGGGTAGGGGTGATATCATTAAGGAAACTACCCTGGAGATCTTCAATACCAAGGACCATACAGAATGGAATCCGGTCCCTAAGGTTTCACTGGACCACCAGGAAGTTCCTGCAACAACAGTTGATTTATGGGACAGTTTTGATCGGTCTATAGGACATCATTTCAATATGTCCATCGATCTTAATGCCTGTACCGGTTGCGGAGCTTGTGTTATTGCCTGTCATGCAGAAAATAACGTACCGGTAGTTGGAAAACGAGAGGTAAGACGTTCAAGGGATATGCACTGGTTGCGTATAGACCGGTATTATTCTTCGGAAGATACCTTCACTGAGGATGTTGAGAAGAAAGATGATATTTCTGGAGCAATTGAATCCAAAGTTGGATTCGGGGAAATGGAGCAGGCTGCAGCCAATCCGCAGGTAGCATTCCAGCCGGTAATGTGCCAGCACTGTAACCACGCACCATGTGAAACGGTTTGTCCGGTTGCAGCAACCACACATAGCCGACAGGGGCAAAACCACATGGCGTACAATAGATGTGTTGGTACCCGTTATTGTGCAAATAACTGCCCATATAAAGTAAGACGATTTAACTGGTTCCTCTTTAATAACAATGACGAGTTCGATTACCATTTTAATAACGACCTCGGTAAGATGGTTATTAACCCGGATGTGACAGTAAGGTCCAGAGGGGTAATTGAAAAATGCTCACTTTGTATCCAAATGACTCAAAAAACTATTCTGGATGCCAAAAAAGAAGGTCGTGAGATCAAAGACGGCGAATTCCAGACGGCTTGTTCCAATGCATGTAGCAGTGGAGCCATTGTTTTTGGAGATATTAACGATAAGGAAAGCCAGGTAGCTAAATTGAAGGAAAGTGACCGCATGTACCACTTGTTGGAAAATGTGGGAACTAAACCCAATGTTTTCTACCACGTACAAGTGAGGAACACCGAAGAAGCATAATCAACATAATAAACTAAATACAATATATGGCATCGCATTACGAAGCACCAATCAGGAAACCCTTAGTTCTGGGAGACAAAGGCTACCACGATGTGTCCGTAGATATTGCTGCTCCAGTGGAAGGCAGGGCCAACAAACACTGGTGGATTGTTTTTTCCATTTCGCTTGCAGCGCTCCTCTGGGGTATTGGTGCAATAGTGTATACCATAAGTACCGGAATCGGTACCTGGGGATTAAACAAAACGGTTAACTGGGCCTGGGACATTACAAACTTCGTATGGTGGGTTGGTATTGGTCACGCAGGAACGCTGATTTCAGCAGTACTGTTGTTGTTCAGACAAAAATGGAGAATGGCGATCAACCGTTCCGCAGAAGCCATGACCATCTTTTCGGTTATCCAGGCGGGACTTTTTCCAATCATTCACATGGGTAGACCCTGGCTGGCCTATTGGGTTGTGCCCATTCCAAACCAGTTTGGTTCCTTATGGGTAAACTTTAACTCCCCACTTTTGTGGGACGTATTTGCGATCTCAACCTATCTGTCGGTTTCACTTGTATTCTGGTGGACTGGTCTTCTTCCTGATTTTGGAATGATCAGGGACCGCGCGGTTAAACCGTTTCAGAAAAAAATATACGGTCTTGTTAGTTTCGGGTGGACCGGAAGGGCCAAAGACTGGCAACGATTTGAAGAGGTATCTCTGGTTTTAGCCGGATTGGCTACACCTCTGGTACTTTCTGTACACACCATTGTATCTTTTGACTTTGCTACTTCAGTTATCCCGGGATGGCACACCACTATTTTCCCTCCCTACTTTGTTGCAGGGGCAATTTTCTCAGGCTTTGCCATGGTGCAGACCCTGCTGATCATTATGCGTAAGGTGTGTAATCTGGAGGCTTATATCACTGTACAGCACATAGAATTGATGAATATTGTCATCATGATTACGGGTTCTATAGTGGGATGTGCCTATATAACCGAGTTGTTTATTGCCTGGTATTCCGGAGTAGAATATGAGCAATATGCGTTCCTGAACAGGGCTACCGGTCCTTACTGGTGGGCATATTTGCTGATGATGTCCTGTAATGTGGTATCGCCACAGATAATGTGGTTTAAAAAGATCAGGACCAGTATCATGGTTTCCTTTATTATTTCTATCGTAGTAAATGTTGGGATGTGGTTCGAAAGGTTTGTAATTATTGTTACTTCCTTACACAGGGATTACCTGCCATCTTCCTGGACCATGTTCTCTCCAACTTTTGTGGATATTGGAATCTTCATTGGTACCATCGGATTTTTCTTTGTACTATTCCTGTTATACGCAAGGACCTTCCCGGTAATTGCACAGGCCGAAGTGAAGTCTATCCTGAAATCTTCCGGAGAGCGTTACAAATCACTGAGGGCTGCCGGAAAACCAATGTATGCTATTCGTAAGGACGGTGTGGTAAGAGAGACTTTTATTGATGACGAGGAAACAGCAGTGGAAGCCGAAGCTCCATCAGGAGCAACACCCGCCTTCAATCTGTTAAATACACTAGGATCCTTCGATGCTTCTTCTCAGACACCGGATAAGCTCCAAAAAGTAAAAGGGATTGGACCTCTTATGGAAAAGACATTGAATAAACTGGGCATTTTTAGCTTCTTGCAAATAAGCAAAATGACCGATAAAGAATACAACCTCCTGGATGAACTCACCGGATCTTTCCCGGGTAGAGCACAACGGGATGATTGGGCCGGACAGGCGAGAATGTTATTAAATACCGACAAATAATTATGGCTGAAACCAAAATACACGCTTATTACGACGACGATGATGTCCTGATGCATGCCGTGAAAAAGGTGAAGGCTGCAAGGCATCATATTGAAGAAGTTTACTGCCCATTTCCGGTTCACGGACTGGACAAGGCTATGGGATTGGCTCCAACCAGGATTGCCATAACCTCTTTTATGTATGGCTGTTTAGGTCTTGCTGTTGCTGTAGTGATGATGAATTATATCATGATCGAGGACTGGCCGATGAATATCGGAGGAAAACCCAGTTTCAGCTACATAGAAAACATGCCGGCATTTGTTCCGATCATGTTTGAAATGACTGTATTTTTTGCTGCTCACCTTATGGTGATCACTTTTTACCTGAGAAGCAAACTGTGGCCTTTTAAGGAAGCTGAGAATCCGGACGTACGTACAACGGATGCCCATTTTGTTATGGAAGTGGAAGTGCACAACAATGAAGATGAACTTAAGGAATTGTTGCTGGATACCGGTGCTGTTGAACTGAATATTATTAAAAAGCGTCATTAAGAGATGAAAGGGATATTCCAAAGTGTAATCGTATTGGGGATACTACTTCTGACTGCCTCCTGTGCAGACAGTAGCAGACCTAACTACCAGTACATGCCCAACATGTATGAACCTATAGGGTACGAAACTTATCAGGAAGTAGACTTTCTTCCGGAAGGCACTTCAGCCCTCACTCCACCGGATAATACGGTAAAAAGAGGATGGTTGCCTTATGAATTCAGCAATGACCTGGAAGGGAAGGAATTAGCCAGGGCTCAACAAAGTCCGCTGGATTCTCTTAACGTGGAAGCTAACCTGGCGAAGGGTAAAGAACTATACGATATTTATTGTGCCATTTGCCATGGAAACCTGGGTAAAGGACAGGGAACGCTTGTAAAACGGGAGAAAATTCTCGGGGTACCCAGTTATGCGGATGCAGCACGAAATATTACAGCGGGAAGCACGTATCATACTATTTATTACGGACTCAATTCAATGGGGTCCTATGCCGGTCAGATGAACTTTGAAGAACGCTGGCAGGTTTCTGAATACGTGATGAAACTGAAAAACGACTTAACAAAATAATAGAGCGCACAGAACTATGTATACCTTTTCGAACAGATTGAAAATAGGCGCTATCATCTTAATGGCTCTGGGATTAGTGGGAATGAGTATTGGTTTCATTTCTGCACCGGGGAATGTTGAAGAAGCCAAGGCATATGTCGCGGCACATGATGACGGACATGGTGATGCCCACGGAGCAGATCATGCCGTAGCGGGGCAGGAAGCCCATGATGAAGCCTCTGCAGAAGCGCATGCCGCCCACGATGAGCATGTTTACCATCAACTGAGTAACAGGCCATGGGCAGCCCTTTATGTGGCCGCTTTCTTTTTCTTTATGATCTCACTTGGAGTACTGGCTTTCTATGCCATTCAGCGGGCATCGCAGGCAGGATGGTCTCCCATGCTTTTCCGGGTTATGGAAGGAATTACCGCCTATATCGTGCCGGGAGGAATAGTCGTTTTTGTTATCCTGGTACTTTCCGTATTTCACTTTAACCACCTGTTTCCATGGATGGATCCTGAGGTAGTTGCAGAAGATAAAATTATACAGAACAAGGCCGGTTATCTTAATCCTACTTTCTTTTTGATTCGCGCTGCTATATTCCTTGCTGGCTGGATCGCGTACAGGGAAATTTCCAGAAGACTTTCCATTGCCCAGGATAAAGCAGATGATGATTCCAACTTCAAGAAAAATTTCCGTTGGTCTGCAGGCTTTCTGGTATTCTATCTGGTTACTGAATCCATAATGTCATGGGATTGGATTATGAGTGTTGACCCACACTGGTTCAGTACACTGTTTGGTTGGTATATATTTGCCAGCATGGTTGTGTCTGGTATTACGGTGATCGCTATGATAGCCATCTACCTGAAGTCTAAAGGGTATCTTCCTGATGTAAATGACAGCCATATTCACGATTTGGCCAAGTTCATGTTCGGTTTTAGTATATTCTGGACCTATCTTTGGTTTTCACAGTTTATGCTGATCTGGTATGCGAATATACCGGAGGAAGTTACTTATTTTGTGCAACGGATAGAAGATTATAAATTGCCATTCTTTGGTATGGTGGTAATGAATTTTATATTTCCATTACTGGTATTGATGAATAGTGATTATAAACGTATTAACTGGTTTGTGATTATGTCAGGTATCGTACTTCTGCTAGGACATTACCTCGATGTATTCAATATGATCATGCCTTCAGCTGTTGGCGACCAGTGGTATATTGGATTCCCGGAACTGGGAGCATTGAGTTTCTTTGCTGGTGCCTTCCTCCTTTGGGTTTTCCGGGCACTGACCAAGGCACCGCTTCAGGTTACGCGTAACCCGTATATTGAGGAAAGCCGTCAGTTTCATTATTAATGAATGAAGTAGTAAAAGACTAATTTGAAGAGTTGAAATGAGCACAGTATTAACAATAGCTGTTTTAGTTTTAGTTGCCATCGCCATCTGGCAGATGACTAAGATATTTGAATTGTCGCAGGTGAAAGCGGAGATGACGCAGGTGGCAAACGACAAGGATAATAAGTATAATGGCTATCTCCTGTTTGCTTTCCTGGTTTTCATTTACCTGATTACCATATTTAGTTTCTGGAAATACTCCAAGTTTATTCTTCCGGAAGCCGCTTCTGAACACGGAAGAGAATACGATAGCTTATTGCTATGGTCTTTTGTAATCATCTTTATTGTACAAACCATTACCCAGGCTTTACTCCATTATTTCGGTTATAAGTATCGGGGTGAAAAAGGAAAGAAAGCCCTGTTTTTTGCCGATAATGACCGTCTGGAGTTTATCTGGACCATTATTCCGGTTATTGTTTTGGCAGGACTAATCCTTTGGGGCCTGTATACCTGGACCAATATCATGGATATCAACGAAGATGATGATCCACTGATTGTTGAGCTGTATGCTCAGCAATTCAACTGGACGGCCAGATATGGGGGTAGTGATAATGTTTTAGGAGATGCCAATGTCAGGATGATCGATATTGACCGGGCCAATATACTTGGACTGGATGAGTCTGATCCTAATGCATCAGATGATATTATTGTTAAAGAACTGCACCTTCCGGTGGGAAGGAAAGTAAACTTTAAAATGCGTTCACAGGATGTATTGCACTCGGCCTATATGCCACACTTTAGGGCACAGATGAACTGTGTGCCGGGAATGATAACCGAGTTCTCGTTTACGCCTTCAATTACCACTGCTGAAATGCGACTCAAGCCGGAGATTGTGGACAAGGTAAACAGAACCAATGCTATCCGTGCGGAACGAGCTGCCAACGGGGAACCTAATTCAGATCCCTGGGAGTTTGATTATGTACTTCTCTGTAATAAGATATGTGGAAAATCACATTACAATATGCAGTTGAAGATAATTGTAGAAACTGAAGAAGAATACAACGAATGGATCGCCAGTCAACAGACCTTCGGGGATTTGATGGCCTCCATGAATTAGAATTGCTAAAAAAGAAAAATTAAAAAATCAATTATGTCTGTAACAGCACATGCCGCGGTAGATGAACATGCACATGACCACGGGCATCACCATCACAAAGAGACATTCGTAACCAAGTATATTTTCAGCCAGGATCACAAGATGATCTCTAAACAGTACTTGATCACTGGTTTGATCATGGGCTTCATAGGGATTGCTATGTCTTTATTGTTCCGATTGCAGCTTG
The DNA here is from genome assembly GCA_021295155.1 of Flavobacteriaceae bacterium D16. Lineage (GTDB taxonomy): Bacteria > Bacteroidota > Bacteroidia > Flavobacteriales > Flavobacteriaceae > Lentiprolixibacter. The sequence goes on from JAJTJC010000036.1 coordinate 1,158,073, forward strand.
CATGGCCCGGGGAATCTTTCCCGATTTTTGAAACATTGCTTGGAAAATGGGCTCCGGGTGGAGTAATGGATGCTGATGTTTATTTGGCCCTGGTTACCATTCACGGAACAATCATGGTCTTTTTTGTATTAACGGCAGGGCTTAGTGGAACCTTTAGTAACCTGCTGATTCCGCTTCAGATTGGAGCAAGGGATATGGCCTCTGGATTCCTGAATATGGTTTCTTACTGGCTCTTCTTTATTTCGAGTGTTATCATGGTTGTTTCCCTCTTTGTGGAAGCTGGACCAGCTGCTGCCGGATGGACCATCTATCCGCCCTTAAGTGCGCTGCCAATGGCACAGCCCGGATCGGGTATGGGGATGACGCTCTGGTTGGTATCCATGGCTATCTTCATCGCAAGTTCGCTATTAGGTTCATTGAACTATATCGTAACGGTGATCAACCTGAGAACAAAAGGGATGTCTATGACCAGATTACCACTGACCATCTGGGCGTTCTTTGTAACCGCTATAATCGGGGTAATTTCGTTCCCGGTACTTTTATCAGCTGCTCTGTTGTTGATCATGGACAGAAGCTTCGGTACGTCTTTCTTCCTTTCGGATATTTTTATCCAGGGAGAAGTACTACACTACCAGGGGGGTTCTCCGGTATTGTTTGAGCACCTGTTTTGGTTCCTGGGTCACCCGGAAGTATATATTGTATTACTGCCTGCATTAGGTATTACCTCTGAGGTGATGTCTACCAATGCACGTAAACCTATTTTCGGTTACCGTGCGATGGTTGCTTCTATACTTGCTATAGCCTTCCTTTCTACCATAGTTTGGGGGCACCATATGTTTGTATCCGGGATGAATCCATTTCTGGGATCAGTATTTACATTTACTACGCTATTGATTGCCATTCCATCTGCGGTAAAGGCATTTAACTATATCACCACGCTCTGGAAGGGTAACTTGCAGTTGAACCCGGCTATGCTGTTCTCTATTGGTCTGGTTTCTACCTTCATTACAGGTGGATTGACCGGGATTATCCTGGGAGACTCTACGCTGGATATCAACGTACACGACACCTATTTTGTAGTAGCCCACTTCCACCTGGTGATGGGTATCTCTGCTCTTTATGGACTGTTTGCCGGAGTGTATCACTGGTTCCCTAAGATGTTCAAACGTATGATGAACAAAAACCTGGGATATGTGCATTTCTGGATAACAGCCGTCTGTGCCTATGGGGTATTCTTCCCCATGCACTTTGTGGGTATGGCCGGAGTTCCTAGACGATACTACGAGAATACTGCCTTCCCTATGTTTGATGAACTGGCAGACGTAAACGTATTGGTTACCGTTTTCGCACTGGTAGCAGGAGTGGCACAATTGGTTTTTGTATACAACTTTATCCACAGTATTTTTTACGGGAAACCTACCGTACAGAATCCTTGGAAATCCAATACCCTGGAGTGGACCGCACCTGTGGAACATTTCCACGGCAACTGGGAAGGTGAAATTCCTGAGGTACATCGTTGGGCTTATGATTACAGCAAGACCAAGGAAAATGGGGAATACATTATTGCCGGACAAGACTTCGTGCCACAGAACATACCCTTGCAGGAGGATGAGGAAGAACTCAACCACTAAGTGTTTTCTGTGAATAAGTAACACTGGCCCATCTTTTGATGGGCCTTTTTATTACCAGACAGTTGGGATGTACATGATCTACTTAAAGTATTTTCCCCTAATTTTATAAACAGAACACAAAACAATCCAAGGTGAAAAAATTACTGTGTGTCTTATTCATCCTTTCTCTGGGCGTTACTCATGCTCAGAGAAAACCGAAAATCAAGGGAAATAGAAACGTTATAGAAGTACTGGAACCACTGCCGGCCTTTCATTCTATTGAGTTAAAGGACGATCTGCAGATCAACCTGGATGACTCTGCTGCTGAGAGTTATTCCATAGTGGGCGATGATAACCTCATTGATGTACTGCGCTTTCGTGTTGTGGACAGTACGTTGATCATCAGTTCCTTCTATAAAATCACTGGAAAAAAACAATTAGATATTACGGTAAACTATCGACAGTTAAAATCAATTATCGTCCGGGATGGTTCCGTATTGGCTAACCAGAAAATTCAGGCAGACGAACTTTCAGTGCTTACCAATGGTTTGGCAAAGGTTGAGCTTTCAGCAAATGCGGCATTGGTTAATCTGTCCCTGGAAGAAAATAGTAAAGGGAATTATAATATAGAAAGCGATTCATTAAGTCTTGCGTTGAAAGATAAAGCAAGTGTTCAATTGTATAGTGTCACCCAACAGCACAGACTCAAAATGGAGGGAAATGCTACCGCTAACTTAGAGGGGACTTCAGACAGTTTAAACATCAGCTTAAAGGGAAGTCCCAACCTGAAAGCCCAGAAACTGGAGGCAGCTGTAATTAGACTGGAAACAGGAGAGACAGCCGTAGCCAGAATTTACGGATATCGCGAATTTGAGTTGCTGGCAACCGGTGCTTCGCGTACCTACCTTTATGGTAATCCTGGAATTACAATGACAAGCTTTGAGGACAGTGCCGAACTCCACAAAGAACAGGAGTAAAAGCGCGCAGGTTAACTATTAAGACATAAAAACCCTGTAGTAAATAAATACTACAGGGTTGTTAAACCATGACTGTGGTTACACAGAGACTTCTAATTTAGGTCCTGCATCAATAATTTCCTGATTTACTCCAGCTTCAAACTGTTTGAAGTTATTATTGAAGAGCTTGATAAGCTTCTTCTTGGTTTCTTCATACTTCTCTTTGTCTTCCCAGGTGTTCTTAGGTAGCAATACATCTGCTGGCACATCAGGACAACTCAATGGGATCTGGAAACCAAAGGCTTCATCAGTGGTGTATTCCACATTGTCAAAGTCCTTGTTATGGATAGCATCGATCATGGCCCTTGTATACTTCAGGTTGATCCTTGATCCCACACCATGGGCTCCACCAGTCCAACCGGTATTCACCAACCATGCTGTAGTATTGTGTTTCTTCATTTTTTCCGCCAACATTTCAGCATACTTGTTAGGGTGCCACATCATGAAAGCGGCTCCGAAGTTAGAACTGAAGGTTGCCTGAGGCTCAGTTACTCCCATCTCAGTTCCGGCTACTTTAGCGGTGTACCCCGCAATAAAGTGATAACTGGCCTGTTCAGGGGAAAGTTTACTAACTGGAGGCAATACACCAAAAGCATCACAGGTAAGGAAAATGATGTTCTCCGGGTGACCTGCCATACAGGGAACCTGAATATTATCTATAAAGGATAATGGATAGGATGCACGTGTATTCTGAGTGATGGAAGTGTCAGTGTAGTCTACTTCACGAGAATCCTTGTCGTACACTACATTTTCCAGTACCGTTCCAAAACGGATGGCATTGAAAATATCCGGCTCTTTCTCCGCAGAAAGGTTGATAGCTTTTGCGTAACAACCACCCTCAATATTGAAGACACCATCATCCGTCCAGCAATGCTCATCATCACCTATCAATCTTCGTTTAGGATCGGCACTTAATGTAGTCTTACCAGTACCGGAAAGACCAAAGAGAATGGTTACATCATCTTTTTCACCAACATTGGCAGAGCAGTGCATTGGTAATACTCCCTCTAATGGCATGAGATAGTTCATTACTGTAAAGACTCCTTTCTTCATTTCACCTGCATACTGGGTACCCAGGATCACAATCTCTCTTCTTTCCAGATTTAAGTCTACACTGGTCTTTGATGTCATCTCGGAAGTGTATCGGTTAGCTGGGAAACCACCCGCGTTGAATACCACGTAATCTGGTTCACCGAAATTAGCAAGTTCATCTGCTGTTGGCATGATCAGCATATTCTGCATAAACAAGGCGTGATAGGCACGTGTACACACAATCCGTATTTTAAGACGGTATTTTGGGTCCCATCCGGCAAATGCATCAACCACAAAAAGATGATCCAGGCTGTTCAGATAGTCCATGGCCCTTTCATGGTTTACCATAAAAGTATGCTCATCCAGGCCCATGTTGATTTCACCCCAATCGATATTGTTTTCAGAATCCGGGTGTCTTACTATTCTTTTGTCTTTTGGGCTCCTACCGGTTTTCTCTCCAGAATAGGTCATAAGGGCACCAACGTTGGAAATAGCGGTCCCTTTTTCCATTTTTAGTCCCAGTTCATAAAGTACGGGAACACTACTATTCCGGTAAATGGTTTCGGTTTCAATCCCGTATTGTTTTAAATTAAATGATGCTGTCATGGATTCTAAATTTTGAAGGTTGTCTTTTCTTTTTTCAGGTTAAAACTTTCACTATATAAAATTAGGTAATGTTCTTAAATACAATGCAAAGTAGAGGATAAATCTCAGTAAAAAAGATGATAATTATCAGTTCAAATCAACATTTGAAAAGGCTCGTTGGAGGCCTTAATTACTGCAGAGATCAGCAGCTTACCCCTTCCTATTTTTACTATCTTTGATTTATGAATGAAAACCTGGATCCCTCAACCGAAAATCTGTCACAAGAGGAGCTTGCCATTGAGAAAGCCCTTAGACCTATTTCATTTGACGATTTTACAGGTCAGGACCAGGTTTTAGAGAATCTGAAGATCTTTGTTGAGGCGGCTAACCTGCGTGATGAAGCCCTGGACCATACCTTGTTGCATGGCCCTCCGGGACTGGGTAAAACTACTCTTGCACATATTCTGGCCCATGAACTGGGCGTGGGAATAAAAGTTACCTCCGGCCCGGTGCTGGATAAACCCGGTGATCTGGCAGGATTACTTACCAATCTGGAAGAACGGGATGTGCTTTTTATCGATGAGATCCACAGGTTGAGTCCCATAGTGGAAGAGTATTTGTATTCGGCTATGGAGGACTATAAGATAGACATCATGATCGAAACAGGCCCTAATGCGCGTTCTGTTCAGATCAACCTCAATCCTTTTACGCTTATTGGAGCAACTACCCGCTCCGGACTACTTACAGCACCCATGCGGGCAAGGTTTGGGATTACCAGTCGACTGGAGTATTATTCCACCGAGTTGTTGTCAACTATAGTACAGCGTAGTGCCCAAATACTGAAAGTGCCCATCACCATGGAGGCGGCGATTGAGATTGCAGGCAGGAGCAGGGGAACCCCCAGGATTAGCAATGCCCTGTTACGCAGGGTTCGGGATTTTGCCCAAATCAAGGGAGATGGCAATATTGGTATTGAGATTTCCAGATTCGGATTAAAGGCCCTTAATGTGGATGCCCATGGCCTGGATGAAATGGATAATAAGATCCTGGTTACCATTATAGACAAGTTTAAAGGTGGTCCTGTTGGAATCAGTACACTGGCCACAGCGGTTTCTGAAAATGCAGAAACTATTGAAGAGGTGTACGAGCCTTTCCTAATCCAGCAGGGTTTTATTATGAGGACACCGAGGGGCCGGGAAGTGACAGAACTGGCCTATAAACACCTTGGCCGATTAAAGGGAGGATCACAGCCCGGACTTTTTTAAGAACTTAAGATGCCAAATCTTAAAATAACCTAATTCAATATCTTATGCCCCTCTTTTCTAAAGAAGAAACACCAGTAAAAGTAGAAGTCCACGGTAAACCCCTTCAATGCAGAATTTGTGATCACGACACCTTTTACAAAAGGCGTTCCCAGTTGAATACCCAATTAGCAACCTTCTTTAATGTGGACTGGGCCAATAGAAGTGCTGTTTGCTATGTCTGCGCCAAATGCAGTCATATCGACTGGTTTTTAGGAGAAAAATGAAGAACCTGCCCACTATATCCAGGCGGGAGGTGTTCAGGAACCGTAAACGGATACTTAAAAACCCCTTACCCTTTCACCGTGAAAATTTTGAACTTTTGGGAGACACCTTCAGGGTTAAGGTAATGTTGGGACCTGCGGTAGTCTTTACTCGGGATGCCCGTATTATTGCACACGTACTTCAAAAGAACCATAAGAATTATCAGAAATCGGCATTGCAGACCCGGGATCTTGCCCGTTACATAGGAAAAGGTATTCTCACGTCTACCGGGGAACACTGGAGGGTGCATCGCCGGATGATACAACCTGCATTCCACAGAAAGAAACTCGCAGGACTCTTCGATATCATGAAGGCAACTATTGCTGCTGAGTTGAAAGGGATAAAGCCTGGAGAAGTTTCAGACATATTTCCTCTGATGGGTGATCTTGCTTTTCAGGTGGTGGCCAGATCGCTGTTCAGCGGATCAGATATCACCAAACAAATGAAACGCCTGCAGGAAATTACGGAGGACAATCAGCGTATGCTGATCCAGGAGATGCGCCAACCCTATTTGAAATGGTGGTTTCACCTGAGCGGCAGGGTCAAGCGGCATCTGAAGATGGCAGAGGAAGGCAGAAGCCTGCTGAATGAGCTTATTGAACGACGTATTGCGAGTAAACAACAACCAGACGACCTATTGGATATGTTGTTAACTTCCCGCTATGAAGATGGTAGCCCAATGCCCAGAAGGCAACTTATAGACGAAGTACTGATCCTGTTTACTGCAGGGCACGAAACTACCGCCAATGCCCTGAGTTTTACCCTGCATCTGCTGGCAAATCACCCTGAAATACAGGAAAAACTTTATAAGGAAGTATGCGCAATCGATTGGGAAGCAGTTGACCTCATAGCGGAATTACCCAAATTGCAATACACCAAACAATGTATAGAGGAAGCCCTGAGGTTATACCCGCCTGTTTACGTAATAGACCGGGTAACTGTGCAACAGGATAAGGCCGGTGCACTTGACTTTCCCAGAGATACGCTGGTATTACTTTCCATATTTGAATTACACCGTTCCCGGAAGCATTGGGAAGAACCGGAAGAATACAAACCGGAACGCTTCGCCCCTGATCGTAAAAAGGATTTATCCCGGGTGTATTATCCCTTTGGCGGTGGCCCCAGGATGTGTGTGGGTAATAATTTCGCCATGTATGAAATGATGATTGCTCTTGGACTAATAGCAAAGCAATATCGTTTGGAGTCCCCTTTAAAGGAGCTCCAACTGGATCCGCTGATATCCCTGAAACCGAAAACAGTTCCCGTTCTTTTCCATCCCAGGTAATCTATCAAGGGAAATATGTTTATCAGAATCACCTTACAAATGACCAAGGTCATTTCAGTTTAAACTAAGATTTTATAACTAGTTGGATTGTTAAAGAATTATGTTGTGGCTTTAAGGCTACAGCATCCAGTGCAATTGAAAGGTGAAATGACCAACTCAGCTTCAAAGGATCCATTAGTTATCAGAAAACTCAAAGCTATTCTTGAAACCCACCTGGAGAATGAACACTTTGGGGTAAGCGAACTTGCCAAGAAAGCCGGCCTTAGTCGTTCCAGCCTGCACCGAAAAGTCCATGCCTACAATGGTAATTCCACCTCTCAGTTTATCCGCGAGTTCCGCCTGAAGAAAGCCATGGAAATGTTGCTTGATGGAGAAGAGACCGCATCAGAAGTAGCCTATAGGGTAGGATTTTCCAGTCCAACCTATTTCAATACCTGTTTTAAAGTATACTACGGCTACCCTCCGGGTGAAGTAAAATTGAGAGGTGGTTCATCAGATGAGCAAAAAGGCCATATAGTAAACACCTATCCGCAGGTAAGGACCAAGGACAGAATCACTTATCTAAACAGAAGACTTAAGCATACCAAACGATGGATAGTGGTGCTCGCCATAGGAATTGGCGTCACCATGGCCTGGGCAGCATCGTACTATATCGATGCCAAAGAAGAACCACAGTCTGCTGAGTTAGCTATTGTAAAAGAAGAAAATTCAATCGCTGTGCTGCCCTTTAAGAATTTAAGCGGGGATCCTGATATGGACCGGATATGCTATGCCATGACGGATGCTGTTATTACTGGGCTAAATGAACTGGAGTCTGTGATAGTAACCCCTCATAATAAGGTACTCAAATATGCGGATACTGAAAAGGACGCACCAACAATAGCAGAAGAATTAGGGGTTGACCAGATTATTTTTGGGAACTACCAGAAATATGGGGAAGAGAACAGTTTCAACTGGCATGTAATTGACGGCCCAGAGAATTCCATCCTAACTTCGAAAAGGTTTAATACAGACTGGAATTTAGAAGAAATGTTCAGCATACAGGCAGATGTTGTCGAAAATATCGCAACACAATTGCAAATTAATCTAAGAGGTGAAGAATTTTCTGATATTGATCAGTTCCCTACCAAAAATAGAGAGGCCTATGATCAATGGATGTTAGGCGCATATCTAGCATCTACAGGTACAAAAGAAAACCGGGAAAACGCCATCCAATATTTTAAAAAGGCGATTGCCCTGGATGAAGCTTTCGTCTATCCTTATTTAGAGATGGCTTACCTCTACTTATGGGGCGGAACAATTCACGGACGGATAACCCAGGAAGAAGGATGGTACAAAGCCAAGGAATATCTGGGAAAAGTTAAAAAAATTGACAGTACAAATCTATTTGTACAGCAACTCCTATTAGATGGTCTTTACGTCTATGAATGGGATTTTGAAACCATGGAGCGGGAATATAAAAAGTCCAGTGCGGCAAGTATTTATCTCTTACAAACTGGAAGGACCGAAGAAGCGCTGGACATGATAAATGATCGTATTGAAAAACGTCCGAATTCGGCATTCATCTATACAAAGAAAGCCGAAACCCTCTTTCATCTGGCTAGATATGAAGAAGCATTTGATCTCCTGGAAAGTAAGGACAGTTTGATCATAAGGCATTTGGCTTCTTTGAGGGAAGCTGCCAAGCTCTGCTTCTATTTGCAAAACTATGAACGCTCTAAATGGTATCTGGAGCAGTACATGGTCAAAAATAAAGAAAGACCACCGATTATTATTTGGCTCAAGGCATTACATAACTCACTAGAGGATAATACGACTGAATTAGAATCGAACTTGAATATTCTTAGAAGTCAGTATTTAGAGGAAGTTTCCGGCAGTCCAGCCTGGTTCCTGGCCTTATATTATTGTTGGTCTGGAGACCGTGAAAAGGCTTTTGAATGGCTTCAAAAGTCATATGACAGGCATGAAGTGGAAATGATCTGGCTACGGGAAGAATCTGTTTTAATACCCCTGCGAAGCGACCCCAGATATGTCGATTTATACCATAAGGTGGGTTTTCCCACGCCTCCACGTCCCAATTGAAAAAGCACTTTGCTTGGAACCTTTCTGGGACTGGATTTAAAGACTTCCAAAAAAACTTGAAATCATCCGGGACATAGCTGTTTAGTCTTGCAACACCATTTAAATGATCCTTGGGTTAATAAATTTGATTATTAATCCTTTAAATCGTTAGTCATGAAAAAATGGATGTTTGGCTTACTGTTTTTAGGTCTGGCCAGCCTAACATTTGCACAGGACCGTCCCAAGGATGATGTCCGAACAGTTGAACTGGAAGGTGTTGAATTGACCTCACCCAATTACGATTACCTGGCAGAAGTCCGGGAACCGGGAGTTTCTCCAACTATTGGCAAACTAGAACTAGAAGTTGCCAACTTTGATCTTAAGGAATCTCCTATGTACAATAAGATAGACAAAGCCTACGAAGTGTTCTTTGAAAACCACAAAGGAAAAATTGTAGCCGTTTATGATGAAAACGGAAAGATCATTTCTGCCTTTGAAAGGTTTGGAGATGTAATGGTACCGAATACTGTGAGGGAAACAGTATTTCAGGCGTATCCTGACTGGAACATGAATGGTAACAAATATGTTGTGACCTATTATCGCGATAAGGGAGCAAAAAAGACCTACCATTTCCAACTTGAGAAAAACAATAAGAAAAAGAATCTGAAAATGACATGGGAAAGGATGTAATATTTCAAACTGACTATCCAGATGATTAAATCGCCCAAATACAAATTGGGCGATTTTTTTACTTCTGTATTACGGCAGTTAATGATAGTCAGGATTCCTTATTTTTGGGCAACCATGGTATCTGCCCAAAAACATACTCAAGCAATCAAAGCCGAAGCCAAACGCCTCGGCTTTTTGTCATGCGGTATATCCAAAGCCGAATTCCTCGAAGAGGAGGCTCCCCGCCTGGAAAAATGGCTTAAAAAGGGGATGCAGGGGGAAATGCAGTATATGGAAAACCATTTCGATAAGCGACTGGATCCGCGTTTGCTTGTAGATGACGCCAAATCTGTGATCTCCGTATTACTCAATTATTACCCTGAAAAAACTCAGGACGAAGGGACTTATAAGATATCACGCTATGCCTATGGGCAGGATTACCATCATGTGATGAAAACAAAACTAAGGCAACTTCTGGAATACATAGAGGAAACCATAGGCGAGGTAAGCGGCAGGGCTTTTGTAGATTCAGCTCCCGTTTTGGATAAAGCCTGGGCAGCGAAGAGCGGACTGGGCTGGATAGGGAAAAACAGCAACCTGCTAACCCAACAGCTAGGCTCCTATTATTTTATCGGAGAATTGATTCTTGACCTGGAACTGGAATATGACAGCGCCACAACCGACCATTGCGGGAGCTGTACGGCCTGCCTGGATGCCTGCCCTACCCAGGCCATAGTTGAACCTTATGTAGTAGACGGCAGCAAATGCATTTCCTATTTTACCATAGAATTGAAAAATGAAATTCCTAATGAGGTAAAAGGCCAATTTGACGATTGGATATTTGGTTGTGATGTCTGCCAGGAGGTCTGCCCCTGGAACCGCTTTTCCAAACCCCATCAGGAACCTTTATTCCAGCCCCATCCGGAGCTGCTGTCTATGACCAAAAAAGACTGGGAGGAAATTACAGAGGAGGTTTTTCGTAAAGTCTTCAAAAAATCCGCTGTAAAACGCACCAAATATGGTGGCCTAAAGCGAAATATTAGGTTTCTCCAATGAGGTTTTCGATGAAGTAGCCCGATAAAGTCCTATATTGGAACTTTGTTTTTGAGTTGTGTTAAAAGGCAATTCTTATAAATAACCGCAGATTCAAGTGACCAATGAGAATAAAAAAACCAACCCTTAGTTTTTGGCAGATTTTCAACATGAACGTCGGATTTTTGGGGATACAGTACAGCTTTGGACTCCAGCAAAGTGCTATAAACCCAATATTCCTGTTTTTAGGCGCCTCTGAGGAAATTTTACCCATATTGAATATTGCAGGCCCGGTAACCGGATTGGTTGTGCAACCCTTAGTTGGCGCTATCTCAGACAAAACCTGGTCACCCCGATGGGGCCGAAGAAAGCCATTTTTCCTTATCGGAGCCGTTTTGGGAAGTCTATGCTTATTTGCCTTTCCGCTTAGTCCTGCCTTGTGGTTTGCCGTAGGACTTTTATGGATATTGGATGTGGGTAATAATATGGCTATGGAGCCATACAGGGCTTTTGTAGGCGACAAGCTTCCTGAGAAACAGCTTAGTATTGGCTATCAGATGCAGAGCCTGTTTGTTGGTGCTGGTATTTTGCTCGCCAACGCCTCGATATTTTTGTTTCAGGACTGGTTTGGCGGAGGTGAAGAAGTAACTGGTCAGGTTCCAAAATGGTTGTATTATTCTTTCTTTATCGGGTCTTTTTTATCCGTCGCTACCATCTTATGGTCGGTTTTAAAAACACCGGAAATACCACCCACGGAAGAGGAACTTGCAGAGATTAACCGGCATAAGGCTTTGTCGTTTTCAGAACGCTTCAAGGTCCCTTTTATAGAGATTGCCCATGCAGTTAAAGATATGCCGAAGTTTATGTGGAGCCTTTCCTTAGTTTATTTATTCCAGTGGTATGCCCTTTTCATTTACTGGCAGTTTATCACACCGCTATTCAGGGCAACGATGGGATTTGATACTTCCGAAGCTGCAGCCCAGGCCGCAAAGATGAGCACCACTTATAATATAGTAACCGCTGTGGTTGCCCTTATTCTGGTGCCCCTGACCATGAAGTTTGGTGGCAAAAGAATATATGCCCTGAGCCTGTTTGGTACCTCTATCGCCCTTTTTACCATTCCCCATATTGCGGATCCGGTTTATGTTTTGTTTCCGATGGTCTTATTTGGAATTGGTTGGGCGGCTATGATGGGGATTCCCTACAGTATGGTGTCTAAAATCGTTCCTCAGGAAAGGAGAGGGGTCTACATGGGAATTCTTAATATGATGATTGTGATTCCTATGGGTATACAAACCTTGTCCTTCGGACCTATCTTTAAAAACCTCTTGGGGTCAAATTCGGTGAACGCTATGCTGTTTGCCGGAGCGTGCTTTTTAATTGCCGGAAGTCTTGCCCTAAGGTTAAAGGTGGTCAAAGATCCTAACGGAGACGACTTATAGTTTGGATTCCAACTCCTGTTGTTTTTAGAGGAAGGTGAGATTTAAAACGGTATTATAATTAAGTGTTTTCCCAAGTTCATGGGAATACCTGTAAATTTGTGCTTTATTCAATCCTATGTCGAAAGATAAGAAACGCCGAGAGGCGCTGGTATATCACGCCAAACCACAGCCGGGTAAAATCAAGGTGGTTCCAACCAAACCTTATGCTACCCAAAAGGATCTTGCACTCGCATACTCCCCTGGAGTGGCCGAACCCTGCCTGGAAATACACAAGGACCGTGAAAACGTGTATCGCTACACAGCCAAGGGAAATATTGTAGCGGTGATTACCAACGGTACCGCTGTTCTCGGATTAGGGGATATAGGTCCAGAGGCGGCCAAACCGGTTATGGAAGGAAAAAGCCTGCTTTTTAAGATTTTTGCAGATATCGATGGTATTGACATTGAACTGGACACCAAAGATGTGGACCAGTTTGTGGAAACGGTTAAAACCATAGCCCCCACCTTTGGCGGGATTAATCTGGAAGACATCAAGGCTCCTGAAGCTTTTGAGATTGAGAGACGTTTAAAGGAAGAGCTGGATATTCCGGTAATGCACGATGATCAGCATGGCACAGCCATAATCTCGGCCGCTGCCTTGTTGAATGCTTTGGAGCTCACCAACAGGAAAATAGGTGAGGTCAGGATTGTAATCAGTGGAGCAGGAGCTGCCGCTATATCCTGTACTAGACTTTACAAAGCCTTTGGCGCGAAAGCAGAAAACATATTGATGTTGGATAGCAAAGGGGTAATTCGCAAAGATAGAAAAGGGCTAACCAAGGAAAAACTGGAGTTTGCCACAGACCTTAAAGTTTCTACCTTGGAAGAGGCTATGGTAGGGGCAGATGTATTTATCGGACTATCCATTGCGGATATCATGACCCCTGAAATGTTGCTTTCCATGGCTAAGGATCCCATCGTCTTTGCAATGGCGAACCCGGACCCGGAAATAAATTACAAACTGGCCTGTAAAACCCGAAAGGATATTATCATGGCTACCGGGCGTTCTGATCATCCAAATCAGGTAAATAACGTATTGGGTTTCCCCTTTATCTTCAGAGGGGCTTTGGATATCCGGGCAACCAAGATCAACGAAGAAATGAAAATGGCGGCAGTAAAGGCGCTGGCCGAACTTGCCAAAGAACCTGTTCCCGAACAGGTTAATATTGCCTATGGGGAGACCAGGCTAACCTTTGGAAGGGAGTATATCATTCCCAAACCATTTGACCCAAGACTTATCGCGGAAATTCCTGCCGCTGTTGCAAAAGCAGCCATAGAGAGCGGTGTTGCTCGCAATACTATTTCCGATTGGGACCAATATAAGGAAGCTCTGCTTTCGCGTTCAGGAGACGATAATAAGGTAATGCGAATGCTGATGAACCGGGCTAAGGCTAATCCCAAGAAAATTGTATTTGCCGAGGCCAATCATTTGGATGTGCTGAAGGCTGCCCAAATTTCATACGAAGATGGTTTTGCACTTCCTATCCTCCTGGGGAATCGCGAGGTTATCGAAGAATTGAAAAAAGAACTGGAATTTGACGCAGATGTACCCATAATCGATCCTAAAGATCCCTCAAGTGAACCAACTCGCGAAGTCTATGCGGAACGCTTCTATGAAGGTCGGAAAAGAAGAGGAGTGACCCTTTATGGTGCTAGGACCAAGATGAGGGAGCGGAATTATTTTGGATCCATGATGGTGTTGGTTGGAGATGCAGATGGTATGATTACCGGACATTCTCGTGCCTACAACAATGTAATCCGACCCATTTTTGAAGTGATTGGTCGTGCGGCTAATATCACCAGGGCAGCAACCGCACATATTATGATTACAAACAGGGGCCCATTAGTTTTAGCGGACACCTCAATCAATATTGATCCAAATGCAGAAGAGCTGGCAGAAATAGCGCGGATGACGGCCAATCTGGGAACAGCATTTGGCTTTGATCCTGTCCTTGCTTTACTTTCCTATTCCAATTTTGGTTCTTCAAGTCACCCTCACGCTATCAAGGTGCGTGATGCGGTCCAATTGCTGCATGAACGCCACCCGAATCTCACTGTTGATGGGGAGATCCAGACGGATTTTGCTCTTAATCGCGAACTTAGGAATTCTCAGTTTCCCTTTTCCAACCTGGGAGGTAAACGTGTAAACACACTTATTTTCCCTAACCTGGAATCTGCTAACATCACCTATAAACTGTTAAAGGAATTGCATACGGCAAATCCCATTGGTCCCATCATGCTTGGTTTAAGAAGAGCAGTCCACGTACTGCAGTTAGGTGCCAGTGTACCTGAAATGGTCAATATGGCGGCAGTGGCTGTTATAGATGCCCAGGAGCGTGAAAAGCGCCGGAAGGCCCGTATTGTGGATAATAAAAAAAAATAAATGTAACGGAGAATAGCCTCAGATGATTGAACATTTAAATGGCCGTATGATTGAAAAAAATCCTACCTACCTGGTCGTGGAATGCGCAGGAGTGGGGTATTTTGTGAATATTTCCCTCAACACCTTCGCCAAGGTTCCGGACCAGGAAAATATTCGGATTTATACCCATTTACAGGTGAAGGAAGATTCCCACACACTCTTTGGGTTTGCAGATAAAACCGAAAGGGAGATATTCCGCTTATTAATCTCCGTTTCAGGAATCGGTTCCAGCACGGCCCGGACTATGTTATCTTCCATGAGCCCGGAACAGGTCAGGGATGCAATTGCCTCTGGTGATGTTGCACTTATTCAGTCTATAAAAGGTATTGGGGCCAAGACCGCACAGCGCGTCATACTTGACCTCAAGGACAAGATTTTAAAAATATACAACCTACAAGAAGTTTCCACAGATTCAAACAATACAAATAGAGAAGAAGCGTTATCAGCTTTAGAGGTTCTTGGCTTTGCCAGAAAACAGTCTGAGAAGGCTGTAGATCAGGTCTTATCTCAAGATCCTTCTCTAAGCGCAGAGGACATTATAAAACGGGCGCTGAAAAATTTGTAACTAGTTTGAAAAAAGGGGCATTTTCAACTCTTAAATCTTATTCATTTAAGGTTGCTTTCCTATTTACTTTATTTCTTGTCGGATCCCAATGGGCTACCGCACAGGAAGAACAGCCTGCAGACTCTGTACAGACAGGAGTCGCCCTGGGTCGTATTCTTCTGAAAAACCCGGAGAGCATTGTCTCAAAATATACCTACGACCCTAAATTGGATCGCTATATCTACACAGAAAGTGTAGGAGAATTCAACATTAATTACCCTATAATACTAACCCCAAAGGAATATCTGGAAATGGTCAGAAAGGAGGGTATGAAATCTTATTTCAAGGATAAGATCGATGCCTACTCCGGCAAAAAAGCAGGTAGTGAGGAGGCCCGAAAAAACCTTTTGCCTAATTTCTACGTCAACAATAGTTTCTTTGAATCTGTTTTTGGAGGCAATACCATTGAGGTGATTCCTCAGGGTTCCGTCGCTATGGATCTCGGGGTGATCTGGCAGAAAAATGATAATCCGGCTTTATCGCCACGGAACAGGACGAATCTGTCATTTGATTTCGACCAGCGTATAAGCCTGAGCATGCTCGGCAAGATAGGAGAACGTCTCCAGGTAACAGCTAACTACGATACTGAAGCAACTTTCGATTTCCAGAATCTTGTAAAACTTGACTATACACCTACGGAGGATGATATTATCAGGAAAATTGAAGTAGGAAACGTAAACCTACCCCTGAACAGTTCCTTAATAACCGGTGCCCAAAGCCTTTTTGGGGTAAAAACACAACTCCAGTTCGGAAAGACTACGGTAACTGCTGTTTTTTCTGAGCAACGCTCACAAAACAATACGGTAGTTGCCCAAGGTGGTGGAACATTGAACGAATTTGAATTAACTGCTTTGGATTATGATGAGGACCGGCACTTTTTCCTGTCCCAGTTTTTCAGGGACCAGTACGATGCAGCTCTTGAATCCTATCCCTTTATCCGCAGCCAGGTTCAGATTACCCGTCTTGAGGTGTGGGTAACCAACAGGAGCCAGCAGACCCTGAATGTCCGGAATGTAGTAGCACTCCAGGATCTTGGGGAACCCACAAAAGATAAAACACGTATTGGTATTGCCAACGGTGAACCAGCAGGCTTCTTTAATATTCTGGCTTCTAATCCTGATTTGCCCAGGAACGGGGCGAACGATTTTGATCCATCCCTTATTGGAGCGGGTGGCGTGTTAACTGACCAAATTAGGGATATAGCCACCGTGGACGATGGGTTTTCCATAGCTACGGGGTATCAGATTAACCAGGGATTTGACTATGCCATTCTGGAAAATGCCCGGAAATTGGAACAAGGCAGGGACTATTCCTTTAATTCCCAGCTGGGTTATATCTCCCTGAACCAGAGGTTAAGCAATGATGAGGTCCTCGCAGTTTCTTTTCAGTATACCTTTAATGGCGAAGTCTTTCAGGTTGGAGAATTCGCGAATGGCGGGATAGATGCCACTACGGTTTCAGGGGGAGTTAACCCGGAAATCAGCAACAACACCCTGGTCTTGAAATTGCTGAAAAGTAATATTACCAACGTCAATGACCCCATCTGGGATCTGATGATGAAAAATATTTATTCTACCGGCGCCTTCCAGCTAAGCCAGGAGGATTTTAAATTCAACATACTCTATTCCGATCCAACACCCAGGAATTATATAACCCCAGTAGACCCCAATGATGGTTGGCCCAACACACCCGAACCACTTGAAGACCGAATCCTGATTGATGTGTTTAATCTGGATAGGCTCAACATTTACAATGATGTCCAGCCCGGTGGAGATGGATTCTTCGACTTTATACCCGGGATAACCGTGAATACCCAGGGAGGGCAAATCATCTTTACCAAGGTGGAACCCTTTGGAGAATACCTCTTTAATGTGCTTGGAGGGGGAACCTATGATATAGACGACGACCAGGGATATAATCTCAATCAACAGAAGTACGTCTTCCGGAACATGTATGCACAAACCAAGGCAGCTTCACTGCAGGATGCGGAAAAGAACAGGTTCAGGCTCAAAGGACGATACAAATCCGAAGGATCTGGTGGGATTCCAATTGGGGCGTTTAATGTGCCCAGGGGTTCTGTACGAGTAACCGCTGGCGGTCGTCAACTACAAGAGGGAATAGACTATACTGTAAATTATCAGGCAGGGACGGTGCAAATCCTGGATCCCAGTCTGGAGGCTTCCAATACACCTATCAACATCTCTGTAGAGAACAATGCAGTTTTTGGTCAGCAAACACGGCGTTTTACCGGAGTAAACGTAGAACACCAATTCAACGACAATTTTGTATTGGGTGCTACGCTGCTCAATTTGAATGAAAGACCACTTACCCAAAAATCGAACTATGGAATAGAGCCTGTTAACAACACCATTTTTGGACTTAACGGGAACTTTTCTACAGAAATTCCCTTTTTGACACGACTGGCCAATAAGTTACCTAACATTGACACCGATGTTCCTTCTAATCTTTCCCTCAGGGGTGAAGTGGCCTTTTTAAAGCCTAACTCTCCGAAAAATGCGGACTTCAGGGGGGAAACAACCACTTACCTGGATGATTTTGAAGGTGCTCAGGCACTGATTGATATCCGCTCGTCATTGGGTTGGTCGCTTGCTAGTACCCCAGAAGAATTTAAGGTAGATGGCGAAGACGATCTGGAAACAGGCTTTGAAAGGGCCAAAATGGCCTGGTATACCATTGACCCCATCTTTTATACAAACCAGAGGCCGGCTTCAGTTTCTGACAACGATATTTCTACCAATGCCACCCGGCGGGTTTTCATTGATGAGGTCTTCCCTCAGATAGATGTGGCCCAGGGACAAACCACCGTACAAAACACCCTGGATTTGGTTTATTATCCCGACCTGCGAGGTCCCTATAATGCCAATGATAATTTTACCACATTGACTGCTGATCAGAAATGGGCAGGTATCATGAGATCACTGAGCAGTACTAATTTTGAGCAGTCCAATGTGGAGTTTGTACAATTCTGGGTTCTGGATCCCTATGTAGATGGAATTACCAACAGTCCCGGAGAATTGGTAATCAATCTGGGGAATATATCGGAAGACATCCTAGAAGATGGCAGGAAACAATATGAAAACGGGCTGCCCGGACTAAACAGTAATGATCTGACAACCACTACTGATTGGGGAAAGGTGCCAGCAACCCAATCACTGGTATATGCTTTTGATGCAAATGAAACCAACAGGGGCTTGCAGGACATAGGATTTGACGGACTAAATGATGCAGACGAAGCAGCTCAGGGATATACGGGTCCGCCAGAAGATCCTGCACTGGATAACTATCAATACTACCTGAACAGAGAGGGTGGCATTCTGGAACGTTATTTGGATTTTAACAACCCGGATGGAAACTCCCCGGTTGAGGTAACCAATACCAACAGAGGTTCTACCACCCTGCCCGATGTGGAAGATGTAGACCGGGACCTTACCATGAATACCATTAATAGTTATTATGAGTACCGTATCCCGATCAGACCTAATACAACCATTAATGATCGCTATGTAACAGACATCAAGGAAGGGGTTACTCCCAACTTGCCCAATGGCTCCCAGATAAACAGAAGGTGGATACAGTATAAGATACCACTAAGTGATTTCACAGATGCCGTTGGCGGAATCTCTGATTTCAGATCCATAAGTTTTATGAGGATGTACCTTACAGGTTTTTCAGATGATGTGGTTCTCAGGTTTGCTACCCTGGATCTGGTTCGTGGCGATTGGAGGCTCTACACAAAATCCCTGCAAAGTGATGGGGATGATTCTTCCGATGACGGAACCCTAGTCGACGTAAATACGGTTAATATTGAGGAAAATAATTCCAGGATCCCAATACCTTATGTGCTGCCTCCTGGAGTGGTGAGGGAACAACTGAATAATAATAATACCATCATCAGGCAGAATGAACAATCCCTTTCCTTTGTGGTAGAAAACCTGGAACCTCAGGATTCAAGGGGGGTATTTAAGAATGTCAATGTCGACGTGCGTCAATACCAACGGATTAAGATGTTCCTGCATGCAGAGAAAATTGTTGATTCAGACTACCTGGATTCGGATGTGCCTCTGGTAGGGTTTCTGAGGATAGGTACCGATTTCTCCGAAAATTTCTACCAGCTGGAGGTACCTCTGCAGTTTACCTCTTTTGGAGCTACCACCCCCGAGGAGATTTGGCCTGATGTGAATGAGCTGGACATTGCCATTGAAGACCTGAAGAGAGTTAAATCACAGGGGATTGCTGATCAGACACTCGGAGACTTGCTATTTTATGAAGTGATAGATGGAGAGGTGGTTTCCGTGCCAGAATTTGCACCTAGGACCCAGGGCAGGGTCCGTATCGGGATAAGGGGAAATCCTTCTTTAGGAAGTATTCGCAGTGCAATGCTGGGGATTAAAAACATCGACAATATTCCGGCAAGGGGAGAGGTATGGTTTAATGAACTACGGCTCGCTGGACTGGATAATAATGGCGGATGGGCTGCAGTTGGGGCAATTGATGCCAATATCGCCGATTTTGCTAATGTTTCGGCCACAGGAAGCAAAAGTACATCCGGATTCGGTGCGATCGACCAGATGCCCAATGAAAGGCTAAGGGAAGACGCTATAAGTTATGACGTGGTTACTAATGTAGAGGTTGGTCAGTTGTTTCCCCAAAAGTGGAATTTACAGATCCCATTTAATTATGGCATATCTGAACAACTTATCACCCCTGAATTTGATCCTGTTTACGATGATCTTAAGCTGGACGATCGTATTGCTGCCGCTGCTACCGAAGCAGAAGCAGAAGAGATACAGGAACAGGCGGAGGACTATACGAAAAGGACGAGTATCAACTTTATCGGTGTTCGGAAAAACAGAGGTTCTGAGGCAGAGGCCAATTTCTTTGACATCGAGAACTTCACCTTCAATTACTCCTATAACGAAACCCAACATCGGGATTTTGAAGTGCAGCAATTGCGGGATCAGAACGTGAAAGCCGGTTTTGTATACAATCATAATTTCAAACCAGCCCCGGTGGCACCCTTTGCAAAAAATGATTCACTTTTCCGGGGGAATTACTGGAAATGGCTCAAAGACTTGAATATTAATCTGCTTCCTTCCAGTTTGTCCGTTAGATCTGATATTAACAGGCAGTTCAATCAACAACGTTTCCGCGATGTACTTGAACCGGGGGTAGAACGATTGCAACTGCCCGTGCTTCAACAACGTAATTATTTGTTTAACTGGGAATATGCGCTGAATTACAGCCTCACTAAGTCTCTTAGGGTAAACCTTACCACTTCGAATAATAATATTGTAAGAAACTATTTTAGCGAGGAAGGAAATCCGGATTCTCCCATCGATGAATCCCTGGAAGTCTGGGATGGATTCTTTGATGTGGGTGAACCCAACAGGCATTCCCAGCAAATGCAGATCAATTATGAACTGCCTTTTAATAAGGTCCCAATCCTCGATTTTATAAATGCTCAGTACACCTACACCAGTAATTTCGACTGGCAGCGCGGGGGAGATGCTATTCGGGAAGTAACCGGTGAAAACATCAACACCATACAAAATGCACAGACGCATACATTCACTGCTGCATTGAGTATGCCAAGGTTTTATGATCAGATCGGATTAAAGAAGCGCGATACCAAGGGCTCAACCCAAGCAGTAAGGCGCGACAAGGCAGGTAACCCACCCAGTGGAAGTCAGCAGCAAAAGTCACGCAAAGCCAGTGGACTTGGAAATGCACTTATTGATGTCTTGACCATGGTAAAGCGATTAAATATTAATTATAGCGAAAATAACGGACAGGTACTGCCAGGCTATACCCAGTCGATCGGATTTATTGGTACTACACGCCCTACACTGGGGTTTGTGTTTGGAAGCCAGGCAGATGTAAGGTTTGAGGCAGCAAGAAATGGATGGCTTACTACTTTTCCCGAATTTAATCAGCAGTTTATTCAGAGAAATAGTAACCAGTTGAACATCACGGCCACGGCCCAACTCACCACAGACCTTACCATTGACTTGACTGCAGACAGGCAGTTTACAAGTAGCCTGCAAGAAAATTTCAAAGTCGAGGATGGGGAATATATCCAGCAGACTCCTAATACCTTTGGTAACTTTAGTATATCCACTATACTGATAGGAACATTTTTCAGTAAAAGCGATGAGTTGCGATCCGATAATTTTGAAACGTTTAAAGAGAACAGGATAACGATTGCCAACCGATTGCTATCTGACCGATCCGGGTCCGATGAGGGGGTGGATGCGGATGGCTTCCCTATCCGTTACAGCAAGACGAACCAGGATGTACTGTTACCAGCATTTTTTGCGGCCTATTCCGGGCAGGATGTGAATCGGGTAAATCTCGATGCATTTCGACAAATTCCCATTCCCAACTGGAATGTTAAGTATACAGGACTCATGCGCAATAAATGGTTTAAGAAAAAATTCAAACGTTTTTCACTGAGTCATGGGTATAGAGCAGCCTATAGCATTAACTCCTTCCAAACTAACCTGGAACGCCAGAATAATCCCATAAATCCGGAAAATCAGGATTTACTACCAGAAAACATCATTAACAACGTGGTGCTTACAGATCAGTTTAATCCATTAATCCGGGTAGATTTTGAAATGAAGAATTCGTTGAGTGTTTTAGCCGAAGTGCGGGCAGACCGAGCGTTATCTTTGAGTTTTGACAATAACTTACTTACGGAAATAAACGGCAAGGAATATACCCTGGGCTTGGGTTACCGTTTCAAGGATGTAAAACTGGTAACCAATTTTGGAGGTGAGAAACAACGTCTGAAAGGAGACCTCAACCTGAAAGCTGATATCAGTTTACGAGATAATATTACCATTATCCGCAATCTGGATGTAGATAGCAATCAGATTACTTCTGGACAAAACCTCCTTTCTGTCAAGTTTACAGCAGATTATGCGCTTAGTAAGAACCTCAATGCACTTTTCTTCTACGACCATTCCTTCTCTCAGTTTGCGGTCTCTACAGCCTTTCCGCAGACCACCATCAACACCGGATTCACCCTGAGGTATAACTTCGGAAATTAATACCTCATCACCAGGTCCTTTTTTTCTGATTTTTCTCACGCTTCTTTTTTTGATTACACGGGAAGAAAAAATTACATTTGTTCATACTAAAAAAGCAGACATGAACATACCATCCGAATTGAAGTATACCAAGGACCACGAATGGGTTAAAATAGAAGGAGATATTGCGACCGTTGGGATCACTGATTTTGCCCAGGGGGAACTTGGGGATATTGTCTATGTTGAGGTAGAAACGGTTGACGAAACACTTGATAAAGAGGAAGTTTTTGGCACTGTTGAGGCCGTCAAGACAGTATCTGATTTGTTTTTGCCCTTAAGTGGTGAAATAGTTGAATTCAATGAGGCCCTGGAAGATGAACCCGAAAAAGTAAATTCGGATCCCTATGGTGAAGGATGGATGGTCAGGATTAAAATTAGTGAGCCTTCGGAAGCCGATGAATTACTTTCCGATGAGGATTACAAAACCTTGATTGGTGGATAATAAGTGGGTTTTTGGCCTGAGTTTTATTGGCTGGATGCTCCTGATTACAATTCTAAGCCTTGTTCGCTTCCCGGATGACCCGAAGATAGGGTTGGAAATTCCCCACCTTGATAAATTAGTTCACTTTACTTTCTATTTTGTAGCAGCTATCCTGGGCTGTTTCTTCTTGGAAAAGACCTTACATAAAAACTTTACTTTTAATAAGATTCTGTTAATCAGCATGTTATTTGCATGGTTTTATGGTATATTAATTGAAGTTTTACAAAGCACGATTACAACGGCCCGAAGTGGCGACCTAAAGGACGTTTGGGCCAATTGTTTAGGGGCACTCATCGGTGTCTTGCTCTTAAAACTCTGGTTTTCAGGGGAGCGTGCTTATCGATGGAAAGATTAAAATGCTTTTTATGTTTTTGAAATTAATAGTTATATTAGCGCACATCTAATACGAAGAAGAAAATGGAACCAAAGAAAAATCCAAAAGCTGATCTGAGAAAAAACAGCGGACTATACTTTGTAGTCGGACTGGTAATTGTAATGGGGCTGGTATATGCAGCCTTTGAATGGAAAACCTATGACGAGGTTAGTGATTATGATATTTCCCTGAATGTTGAGGATCAACTGGATGAGGAAGTTCCAATGACAGAACAAATTAAAACCCCACCACCTCCACCGCCACCTGCTGCTCCTGAAGTAATTGAAGTAGTTGAAGATGAAGAGGAAGTTGAGGAAACAGTAATTGAATCAACGGAAACTAGTCAGGAGGAAGAGGTTATCGAAATTGAAGATATTGAAGTAGAGGAAGTGGAGGAAATTGAAGACGTTCCTTTTGCAGTAATTGAAGACGTTCCTGTATATCCTGGATGTGAGGGCGCCAAAGACAAAAGGGCTTGTTTCAATGAAATGATTCAAAAGCATATTCGTAAAAATTTCCGGTATCCTGAAATCGCCCAGGAAATGGGGATTCAGGGAAGAGTAAATGTGATGTTTACCATAATGACTGACGGAAGTATTGGGAATATTCGGTACCGTGGTCCGGACAAGAACCTGGAGAAAGAGGCCCTGAGAATTATCGAAAAGCTACCTAAGATGGTGCCGGGAAGACAGCGTGGAAGAGCTGTAAGGGTTCCCTTTAGTATTCCTATTACCTTCAGACTGCAATAAAACAACAAAAAATAGTATTCATAAGATCCCCGGAGAACACCGGGGATTTTTATTTTCTTTACTTTTTATATTCGTCGGACAGTAGTTGCAGAATGCAATATTGAGTTGGATTAGTATACTAAGGGCCTTATCTTTGCACACTTATTAAAACAGCATGAAGACGGCAGTTGAAACGGCAGAGAGCCACTCTTTTTCCTTAATCCTAGCGGATTTTAAGGAGCTTACCAAGGCCAGGCTTGCCGTTAGTGTTGTTTTTTCCTCAATTGCAGGTTACCTCCTTGGCGCAACACAGATTGAAGTTGTTTCTCTCCTCTTGCTTGCCTTTGGTGGTTACTGTATGGTAGGGGCATCTAACGCCTTTAACCAGGTAATTGAAAAGGATCTGGACGCCAAAATGATGCGTACACGAAACAGGCCATTACCTGCAGGTCGCGTATCGGTTAACTCGGCTATGTTCATGGCAGTTACCCTGACTTTACTCGGAGTAATAACGCTGTACATACTCAATCCTAAAACGGCCATGTTTGGGGCGATCTCCATTTTCCTGTATACCGGCGTGTATACACCTCTAAAAACGGTGACACCCCTTGCGGTATTTGTAGGTGCCCTACCCGGTGCTATTCCTTTTATGCTAGGGTGGGTGGCGGCAACAAACGACTTTGGGATTGAGCCCGGTACTTTATTTATGATTCAGTTTTTTTGGCAATTTCCCCACTTTTGGGCTTTAGGCTGGATGCTGGATGATGATTACAAAAGGGGTGGCTTTAAAATGCTTCCAACTGGGGCAAAAGATAAAGGAACTGTAGTTCAGATTATCATGTATACCATATGGATGATCATTATCTCCATAATTCCCGTATTCGGTATTACGGGGCGCCTGCACCTTTCTGTGCTAGCCGCAGTGATTGTCTTTTTAATGGGAATGGTTATGTTGGCCTTTGCCTTTAGATTATACGAAAAACGAGATAACAAGACAGCAAGGAAACTAATGCTGGCCAGTGTGAGTTATATAACCCTCATGCAACTTGTATATGTAATTGATAAACTATTGTAATACCTATGGATCTTACCCAGGGAACAGAAAGAGATAAATATGTAAGGGCTAAAAAGATGATGCTCTGGTTTGGAATTGTAAGCCTTATTATGGGTTTTGCAGGTTGGACCAGTGCTTATATTGTGAGTAGCTCCCGTGAGGATTGGATGACCGATTTTACCCTGCCACAAGCATTCCTTTATAGTACCATACTATTGGTGTTTAGCAGCCTTACTTATATTTTGGCTAAAAACGCCATAAAAAAGGAAAATCATAAATCATGTACCCAATGGCTGGTAATTACCATGCTACTGGGGATCGGGTTTATTTTATTACAATTTCAGGGATTTTCGGAAATGATAGGTCTGGGATACTATTTCACCGGGCCCACAAGTAATATCACCATGTCTTATGTATTCCTGATAGCAGCTGTACATATAGCGCATGTGGTAGCAGGCCTGATATCCCTTCTGGTAGTCCTGGTTAATCAGCTGCGGGGCAAATATTCGGCAAAGGATCACCTTGGATTAGAACTGGGTGCTACCTTCTGGCATTTTCTGGATCTCCTCTGGATATACTTAATCCTCTTTTTTTATTTCTTTGGATAAAGCTTTTAAAATAAATTTCCAATGACGGCAAAATCCACTTTTCTATGATAGAAAAAGGTGTAAATTTGCCAATGTTCTGTTAATGTATATACGATTATATGGATACTACGGTTACTGAAGAAAATGTCTGGGGTGGGGGTAACCGCCCACTTGGTGCGAGTTATGGTAAACTGATGATGTGGTTTTTCATCGTTTCGGATGCGCTAACCTTCTCTGGATTCCTTGCCTCTTACGGCTTTTCAAGATTTAAATTTATAGAAACCTGGCCTATAGCCGATGAGGTTTTTACACACGTGCCCTTTTTTCATGGCAACTATCCCATGTACTATGTGGCATTTATGACCTTTATTCTGATTATGTCTTCTGTGACAATGGTTCTTGCTGTTGATGCCGGACATAAGATGATGAAGAACAAGGCCATAATTTATATGTTCCTTACCATTATAGGAGGAGCCATATTCGTTGGGTCACAAGCCTGGGAATGGGCTACTTTTATAAAAGGTGATTATGGGGCACTGGAAACTAATGGAGGTCGAATTCTGCAGTTTGTTAAGGCCGATTCGGGTGATAGAGCAGCCCTGGCAGATTTTGCCAAGATAATCCCTGGCGAAAGGGAACAACACAGCAGTAACGTAGGGGTATGGTTTAACGATGAACCTGCACTCGCCAGTTATACTGTTGAAGAAGTAAAAGCAGGCTTTTTGGCCGATCCGAATATCCTGATCCGTACAGAAACCATCAATGAAGAAGGAGAAAAAACCCTGCTAACACGGGAAGAATCGCTTGATCGTATACAGGATGCCAAACTGGTAGTAGAAGGTGCAAACCTGATTCGAAACGAATACGGAAGTCGCCTCTTCGCAGATTTCTTTTTCTTTATCACAGGATTTCACGGTTTTCACGTGTTCTCCGGGGTAGTGATCAATATCATTATTTTCTTTAATATCATTCTCGGTACCTACGAGAGGAGAGGACATTATGAAATGGTAGAGAAAGTGGGATTGTACTGGCACTTTGTAGATTTGGTGTGGGTATTCGTATTTACCTTCTTCTATCTTGTTTAAAACTAATTTTAAAAAGTAAAAGCATTAATTGATATAGCATATGGCACACGAGCATAAACTTGAAATTTTCAGAGGCCTGCTAAAATTTAAGTCCAACACCCAAAAAATCTGGGGGGTATTGATTTTCCTATCCATTGTTACTGCAGTTGAGGTAGCCCTGGGGATCACCAAACCGGAATTACTGACCAAGAATACATTGGTTGGGATGAAGTTGCTAAACTGGATCTTTATTGTCCTTACCCTGGTAAAGGCCTATTATATTGCCTGGGACTTCATGCACTTGCGAGATGAAAAATCTTCCCTAAGGCGAACCATTGTGTGGACGCCTATATTCCTGGTTTGTTACCTGATATTTATTCTGCTGTTCGAAGCCGATTATATCTACAATGTCTACAAGGACGGATTTGTAGCCTGGGACTTCTAACAAGGAATTAACAAGAGATAAAGACGGTTTTGAAACCGTCTTTTTTATTTTTGTAAGATAGTTCAACAGCTATGAAAAAAACTTTTGTTCTGGTCGTTCTGTTTATTCTGCCCCTGGTGGCCTATATGTTTTTTGCATCGGGCGTGAATAACTTTGGAAGACTCCCTACCCTTACAGAAAATATTCAGGACCTGGAAGCTTTTAGTCCTGAGGCCACACTGAATGGCAAGATCAGCATTCTTGGCTTTCTTGGATATGATTCCGAGTTAAAAAAAGGCAATGCTTTTAATCTGAATCAAAAAATTTATAAGCCCTTCTATGAGTTTCGGGATTTTCAAATGGTTATGGTGCTCCCCAATGGATCGGAGGAGAAGGTCGCGGAACTAAAAAAGGAACTTGCCGGACTCGCTGATGTTAAAAACTGGAAATTTATTTATGGAGAGGACCAGGATATTAAGGCCCTTTTTAATTCTCTGGAGAGCAACTTGGAGTTAGATGAAAAGCTAGGATCACACTATGTCTTTATTATCGATAAAGAACGTAATCTAAGGGGCAGGAGTAATGATGAGGACGAAGGATTGAAATACGGCTTTGACGCCACTTCTGTTGCCGATCTTAACAATAAGATGGAAGATGATGTAAAGGTGATTTTGGCGGAGTATAGGCTGGCACTTAAAAAGAATAACGCAAAACGAGATTAGGCGTGAAAAAGGGGAAGTATCACTACATATGGATTTCATTGATTATCCTCATTTTTGGGATCATTTTTATCCCGAGGATTGTTGATCGATTTAAGGAGGGTACCATTGTAGAGACCGATCGTATGAACGTGACGGACCCGGCCGATAAACTGGCCTATATAATACTCAATGGTGAGAAAAGGAAAGTCCCTCCTTTTGCATTTATAAACCAGGATAGCTTGCTGATCACCAATGATGATTATCTGGGGAAAGTCTATGTAGCTGAATTCTTTTTTACAACCTGCCCCACTATCTGTCCGATCATGAATCAAAACCTCGTGCAGATCCAGGAAGAATTCCGGGAATTTGAAAATTTTGGGGTTGCTTCATTTACCATCAATCCGGATTACGATACACCAAGAGTGCTAAAGGAGTATGCCGAAAAATATGGCATCACTAATATGGACTGGCATTTACTTACCGGAGACCGCGATGAGATTTATGACCTGGCCAATGTAGGCTTTAATATCTTTGCGGCCCAGGCAGACGAGGTCCCCGGGGGCTTTGAACATTCCGGTCTGTTTGCCCTGATCGATAAGGAAGGCTACATACGTTCCCGTACTGATGATTTCGGGAATCCTATTATTTATTACCGCGGCACCATTACCGAAGCTCAGGGCACCAATGTTGATGGGGAAGAAGAACAAATAAGTATACTGAAAACCGACATAAGAAAATTACTGGCAGAATAATATGGATCAGGTTGCACGCAGAGAAAAAAGATTTAACCGGTATATCACTATAATATCCATTGCAATACCGGCGGTGGTGGTTGCTTTGTTTGGTATTCGAATTCCAGATGTGGAACCCTTGGGGTTTTTACCTCCCATATACGCTACTATTAATGGAATAACCGCCGTTTTGTTGATTGCAGCTGTTTTGGCTATCAAGAATGGAAAGCAGAAACTACATCAGACCCTGATGACCAGCTGTATCGTCTTGTCGCTGCTTTTTCTGGTGATGTACGTTGCCTATCATATGACATCAGATTCTACACCTTATGGAGGTGATGGAGTGTTGAGGTATGTTTATTTTTTCATATTAATTACCCACATACTGCTTTCTATTGTGATAATCCCTCTGGTTTTGAAAACCTATGCCAGGGCTTATCTAAAGAAATTTGAAGAACACAGGAAGATCGCCAGAATTACCTTTCCTATTTGGTTGTATGTGGCCGTAACGGGGGTTATTGTATATCTGATGATTTCGCCTTATTATAATTATTAACTTTTTAGTAAATGAAGCACAGCACAAAAAAAATAGTTTCCCTATTCCTTTTGGCCTTTTTACCACTGGTCGCAAAGGCTCAGTGTGCTATGTGCAGGGCGGTTCTGGAAAGTGGAGATAACAATGCCGTTGCTGAGGGGATCAACAATGGGATTGTCTACCTCATGG
This sequence comes from Flavobacteriaceae bacterium D16, assembly GCA_021295155.1. GTDB lineage: Bacteria > Bacteroidota > Bacteroidia > Flavobacteriales > Flavobacteriaceae > Lentiprolixibacter. The sequence continues at coordinate 1,187,414 of JAJTJC010000036.1, forward strand.
CGATTCCCTACATTCTGGTTGGGGTCATTTTTTACCTTGTTTATCGCAAAATGAGGACGCCAAAAACCAGTTAATCTTTTAACAGTTTTTTAATCTAAAAACTGTAACAAATGGGGAGATTAAGCGTCTTCTCTTATACACGCTTTTTATCATCAGTCATCACCAACCCAATGTTCGATATAGAAAGATGGCAGGAAATCTTTGATACTATTCGTAAAAACAAACTACGAACCTTTCTTACTGGCCTGTCTGTTGCTTCCGGGATCTTTATACTGGTAATCCTTTTGGGGTTCGGCCAGGGTATGCAAAATGGTGTAGCCCAGGAATTCGAAGAAGACGCTATAACCAGTATCAACGTATGGGCAGGACGCACTTCAAAAGAATACAAGGGGATGAATCCGGGCAGGAGAATCCAACTTCGGAATGAGAATTTTGAATCGACTAACCATATCTTCAGAGAAGACATAGAATTCAAATCAGCCAGGACTTACATTGGCGGAATGACTATAAATTATGGGAAAGAATCTCTGGCCTACGACCTGCAGGGGGTCTCACCGGATTTTCAGTTTATTGAGAATGCCAAGATAATTGAGGGAAGGTTTATAAATGAAAACGATGAGGCCAATACAACCAAAGTGGCAGTCATCGGAAATAAGATCAAGCAGGATGTTTTCAGCTCACTTGATACTCCAATAGGAGAATTAATTGAGGTTTCCGGAATCCCATTTCATATAGTAGGTGTTTATAGTGAGACGGAGGACAGGGAAGAAGAACGCATCTATATTCCGCTCAATACTGCTCAGAAAGTATTCAATGGTGCCGATAGGCTTGGTAACATTTCCTATACATTACCTCCAGCGGCTAATTTTAAAGCGGCAGTAGCAGAAGCCACACAATTTAAGGAACAGCTAAGGACCCATCTGCAACAGCTGCATACCATTGCACCGGACGACACCAGTGCACTTAATGTATTTAGCATGATGGAAGTAGCTCAGCGGTATTTCAGCCTTATAGACAACATCAAATTTTTCTTTTGGTTTGTGGGGATTTGTACCGTTATCGCCGGAATTGTTGGGGTAAGTAATATCATGCTCATCGTTGTTAAAGAACGAACCCGGGAAATCGGGATCAGAAAAGCTATTGGGGCCAAACCCTGGGCCATAGTTGGACTTATTCTACAAGAATCCATATTTGTAACCGCTATTTCTGGCTTTGCAGGTTTTATATTCAGTATGGGGCTACTCGAGATTTTCGGGCCCTATATTGAGGTAGATTATATTGTGAATCCTTCGGTAAATTTCAATGTGGCCCTATCTACGGTAATCCTGCTGATTATAGCTGGGACCCTGGCCGGCTTTTTCCCGGCCTGGCGGGCGGCCAATATTCATACGATCAAAGCCCTTAAAGACGAATAATTAGAACCTATGTTTAACCGCGACCGCTGGAAAGAAATCCTGGAAGTACTGACCACCAACTGGTTCCGGACGGTGCTCACTGCCTTTGGTGTTTTTTGGGGCATTCTTATCCTGATTATCCTACTGGCTGCTGGTAAAGGACTTGAAAACGGGGTTAAGGCCGATTTTGGGGATTTGGCTACCAATTCCATGTATATGTGGGCACGAAGAACAACAAAAGCGCATATGGGGCTTCCTAAGAACCGTCGCTTTAACTTTAAGTTGGAAGATATTGAGGCCATTAAAGACAATGTTCCTAACCTAAAGTATGTTTCACCAAGGAATCAGTTGGGTGGATATAGAGGAAGCAACAATGTGGTCAGGGGGATAAGAACAGGTGCTTACAACGTATATGGGGATTATCCTGAAATCATCAATCAGGAACCCATAAGTATAACTGCCGGGCGGTTCATCAATAACAACGACATTGACGAAAAACGAAAAGTGGCCATAATTGGTAACGGAGTACGCAATGAGTTGTACGATTTGGGCGAGGAAGTTCTGGGCACTTATATCAAGATACAAGGGGTTAACTTTATGGTTATTGGCACCTATAAACGGAAGACTGCTAATCAGGGGGAGGAAGGTGAAAAACAAATCTTCATCCCATTTACTTCTTTTGCCCAGGCATTTAACACGGCTAACAGGGTAGGCTGGATGGCTATCACAGCAGAAGATGAAAACCCAATCACCAATATCAAAATGGATATTATTGGGCTTATGAAGAAAAGGCATAAGGTACATCCCGAAGACAGTCGGGCAATTGGATATAATGATGCTTACGAAGAATTTAGCAAAATTGATCGCCTTTTTGCAGCCTTGAAACTTGTTGCCTATTTCGTAGGTACCCTGGTTCTTTTAAGCGGGATTATTGGGGTGAGTAATATCATGCTTATTGTAGTGAAGGAAAGGACTAAAGAGATTGGAATCCGAAGGGCACTGGGGGAAGAACCCTGGTCCATCAGAAAACAGATCTTGCTGGAATCAATTTTCCTGACCATTATGTCTGGAATGCTGGGAATTGCGGTAGGAGCACTATTTATCTATGGTATAAACGCCCTTTTAGAAGCCAATGGACCTGTAGATATGTTTATGAATCCCAGTGTAAATCTGGGTGTTGTAACCATCGCCCTGAGCATCCTGGTAATTGCGGGATTACTGGCGGGTTATATCCCGGCACAAAGTGCCATTAAAGTAAAGCCTATTGAGGCCTTAAGAACAGAATAATATACTATACATCAATCAATTAGAATAAAATGAAAAAATCTGTAACCGTAATAATTCTTCTGGTCATAGTTGTTGCCTTTGGAGGCTCCATGGTCTATCTGTATCAGAAAAATGCGGAGGATCCGATCACTTATCAGACGGAAAAACCGAGCACTCAAACCATAATAAAAAAGACTGTAGCCACCGGGAGTATTTTGCCACTGGAAGAGGTGCTTATCAAACCCAATATTTCAGGGGTCATAGAAGAGGTCTTTGTGGAAGGCGGGGATTACGTTAAATCTGGCGATATGCTAGCCACCATCAAAGTAGTGCCCAACCTCTCTGCACTTAATGATTCCAGAAATGCTATAGATGCAGCGAAAATTAGTCTCGATGATCAGCGGCGTAACTATACCCGTCAGAAAAGTCTGTTTGCAAAAGGGGTTATATCTCAACAAGACCTGGAAAGGGCTCAGGTAGCTTTTGACCAGGCCAAACAATCTTTTGAAGCTGCCAATAAACGATATGATATTGTCAAAACCGGTACGACTAAAGGACTTAGCAATGCTGCCAATACCATTATCAGGTCTACCGTAAGTGGTATGGTCCTGGAGGTGCCTGTAGAAGTAGGCAACCAGGTAATCGAAAGTAATAATTTCAATGAGGGAACTACTATTGCAGCAATTGCTGATGTAGATAAGATGATTTTTGAAGGCAAGGTTGATGAATCTGAAGTGGGTAAGATCAGGGAAGATCTGGCACTTGAAATTACGGTAGGAGCCCTTGAGAATATTACTTTTGACGCTGTTCTGGATTATATCGCCCCAAAGGGCAAGGAAGAAAACGGGGCCATTCAGTTTGAAATAAAGGGAACCTTAAAAAAGGTGGATACGGTATTTATAAGGGCCGGATTAAGTGCCAATGCTTCCATTATTTTGGACAGGGCGGATAGTGTGTTAGCATTGAAAGAAGCTTTAATCCAGTTCGACAAGGAAACCAAAAAACCTTTCGTAGAGGTAGCTACCGGGGACCAGCAATTTGAGCGCAGGGATCTGGAACTGGGTATAAGCGACGGGATCTATGTTGAAGTCAAATCTGGCATTACCGGGAAAGAGGATATTAAGGTATGGAACCAGGTGGAACCACAGTCCGGCGGGTAACTTTTTTAACATAATCTTTTGATAATAATTTGTAACAAATGAACAGCTTGCGAGTCCAATAAAAGGATTGGCTATAAATATCTTCACTAACCATGATTGAAATAAAAAATCTTCATAAATCCTATCAGATGGGCAGCAATGCCCTTCACGTACTCAAAGGCATAGACTTTTCCGTAAAAGAAGGAGAATTGGTAGCCATTATGGGATCATCAGGATCAGGAAAATCTACTCTCCTTAACATATTGGGGATGCTGGATGTAGCGGATGAAGGAGAATACCTGTTAGATGGTATGCCCATTAAAAACCTCAATGAAACCAAAGCGGCTAATTACCGCAATAAGTTTCTGGGATTCATCTTCCAGTCGTTCAACCTGATCAACTACAAAACTGCATTGGAGAATGTGGCCCTGCCTCTATACTATCAAAGGATAAATCGAAAAAAAAGGCAGGAAAAGGCCCTGAAATACCTTGAGCAGGTTGGCTTAAAGGAGTGGTCGCACCACCTGCCAAGCGAGCTGTCAGGAGGTCAAAAACAGCGGGTTGCCATTGCCCGGGCCATGGTTACTGAACCCAAGGTTTTATTGGCGGATGAGCTTACCGGGGCCTTGGATAGTACTACATCCTATGAGGTTATGGGGCTTATCCAGAAAATTAATGATAAAGGAAATACCATTTTGGTGGTGACACATGAGGATGATATCGCCCATATGTGCAAGCGCATCGTTCATCTTAGGGACGGCGTAATTGTAAAAGATGAAAAAGTAAAGCAAGTAAGAGCTGCGGAGTATGTTCAGTAGAGACACATGGCGGGAAATATTTGACACCTTAAATAAAAATAAGCTCAGGACCTTCCTGTCCGGGTTTACCGTAGCCCTGGGCATCCTGATTTTTGTTGGCCTGGTTGGAATGACCAATGGTCTGCAGAATACTTTTGAATACTATTTTTCTCAGGATGCCACCAATATTTTATATCTGTTCCCAGGTAGGACAACCAAGCCTTACAAAGGATACAAATCTCAGAGGCGGATTGAGTTTGAAAATGATGACCTGAAAGACATCAGGGAAAATTTTGCCATGTTCATAGACTATGTTTCGCCAATGATTCAAAGAGGTGCCCTGGTAAAGTATAGGGAAGAATCCAATAACTACACAACTATTGGAGTTGACTGGGGCCAGCAGTTTGCCGAAAAGACTATCATGATGAAGGGGCGTTATATCAATCAGGAAGACGTCAAAAATAAGACCCGATATGCGGTAATCGGCAGGCTGGTAGAGCAAGACCTTTTTGGCACCAAGAATGCCATGGGTAAATATATCGATGTTGGCAATAGTGTTTTTAAAGTTATTGGAGTATTTCAGGATGAGGGGGGAGACCGGGAAGAACGTCAGATATTTATACCCTATACCACACGGCAGCTCATTGAAAAAAATACAGATAAAGTTGACCGGATAGTAGTAGGCTTTAAACCAGAACTGGGTTATGTGGGAGCTATGGCCCTGCAGCGTAATCTGAATAAGTTTTTAAAAGATAAAAAATTCATTAGCCCTGAAGACCAGAATGGGATTTTTATCCGGAATATCGCGGATCAGTTGAAGCAAAATCAGGATTTTGCCAGGGTTTTGATGATTATTGCTGCCCTGGTAGCATTCGGAACTATCATCGCAGGTATTATTGGAATCAGCAACATTATGGTTTATGTGGTGAAGGAACGCACCAAGGAAATTGGTATACGAAAGGCTATTGGAGCTACACCGCGCACCGTTATTGGCAATATTCTATTAGAGTCTATTTTTATAACCACCCTTTCCGGATTTTCAGGGATGATTGCCGGTATTGCCTTACTCAGTTCTCTTGGTGATAAACTGATGGATGACTATTTCATATTAAACCCCGGGATTAATACGGGGCTTGCCATATCCGCAACAATTGTGCTAATCTTTTTTGGAAGTTTAGCTGGATATTTACCCGCAAAAAAAGCGGCACAAATCAAGCCTATTGAGGCCTTAAATGACTAATTAATGCGACTACTGTTTGATAAAAATACCTGGCAGGAGATCTTCGGTTCTATTGGAAAGAACCGTACCCGGACTATTATCACGGTAATCGGGGTGTTGTGGGGTATCTTTATCTATATTGTTCTGGCAGGGGCGTCCAAGGGTCTGGACAATGGTTTTGAACGCAACTTTGAATCTGTTGCAAAAAACAGCCTCTGGTGCTGGGCTCAAAGTACCAGCATGCCTTATGCGGGCTACAAAACAGGACGGGGCCTTCGTTTAAAGGTAGAAGATGCCACTACTCTGCGAAATCGAATTCCGGAAATCCAATATATAGCTCCTGTAAATACTAAAGGAGTATTTGGAGGTGCGGGAGCGCTTACCGTCAGAGGATTGAAATCAAATACCTATGCGATGTATGGCTACTATCCTGATATTGCCAAGATTGCAACCCAAAAAATCTTTGACAACGGACGTTTTATAAACGACCAGGATATCGAACAGGCCAGAAAAGTCTGTGTGATCGGAGAGCGTACGCAACAGGAAATGTTTGAGGAAGATGAGGATCCCATAGGAGGGTATATCCGGATTGAAAATATTTATTTCCAGGTAGTAGGGGTCCATAAGTTTGTTCAAACTACGCCTTTTGGTAATGACGGTGATATTTTTATTCCATTTACCACATTTAAAAAGATCTACAATACAGGAGAAAACGCTCAGTTCTTCACGGTGGCGGCTTACGATGATGCGGATGTAGTCCAGGTAGAGAAAGATGTAAAGGCGGTGCTGAAAAGTGTGCATAAGGTACACCCGGATGATGAGCGCGCCTTTGGGGCCTTTAATCTGGGAGAAATTTTCAATAGGATTATCGGCTTTGCCAAAGGGATTACCTTCCTTTCCCTTATCGTGGGATTGGCTACCATTCTAGCCGGGGTAATCGGTATTGGGAATATCCTCTTGATCTCCGTAAAAGAACGAACCAATGAATTGGGAATTCGCCGTGCCCTGGGAGCTACTCCTGGCGAAGTACGCACATTGATCATTCTGGAGTCTGTTTTCCTTACTTTGATGGCCGGTGTTATAGGGATCGTACTGGGTGCAGCCGTACTTAATCTGATTAATAACCTCACCCAGGATACTGAATTTCCTTATACCAACCCTACGGTACCCATACCATTGGTAATTGGAGCGCTATTGATTATGGTCGTTTTGGGAACACTCATCGGACTTATACCGGCACAGCGGGCGGTTAGTATTAAACCGATAGATGCCCTGCGGGAAGAGTAACAACAACATTAACTGTATAATAATTAACACAAACAGAGAAGATGAACAAATACGTAAAATATGGATTGATAGCAGTCCTCGTTCTGGGAGCGATGTGGGCAGCAGCGTTTTTTGTCAAATCCAACAGTAAATCGGCCACTACTTACGATACCAAAAAACCGTTTACCACTAACATTGAAAAGAAAACGGTTGCCACGGGTAAGGTGATCCCAGAGGATGAGGTCGAGATTAAGCCGCAGATTTCAGGTATCATCGATAAGATATACATGGAAGAAGGGGAGGATGTAAGATCAGGTGATCTGATTGCGGTTATTAAGGTTGTTCCCAATGAACAGGCACTCAACTCTTCCAGAGGACGTGTCCGAAATGCCGAAATAGCCCTGAATAATATTAAGATCGAATACGACCGGAACAAGGCTTTATTTGATAAAGGAGTTATTTCCAGCCAGAACTTTTTGAACCTGCAGTTGCAGTACGACCAGGCCATACAGGAGTTGGATAATGCAAGGGCAGATTATCAGATCATACGTATAGGATCTGCAGGAGGTTCTTCCCAGGCCAACACCAATATCCGCGCCACTGTAAACGGAACCATTTTGGAAATCCCAGTGGAAGAAGGAGATCAGGTTATTCAAAGTAATAACTTCAATGATGGTACTACCATAGCTACCATTGCCGACCTGAGCAAGATGATTTTTGAAGGAAAGGTAGACGAAGGTGAAGTGGGTAAACTACAGTTAGGTATGCCGCTCGAAATTAGCCTTGGTGCTATAGAGGACCAGAAACTCGAGGCAAAATTGAAGTTTATCGCTCCAAAAGGAATTGAAGAAGCAGGGGCCGTACAGTTCAAGATTGAAGGGGATGTAGAGATCAACGATTCCATCTTTGTTCGAGCTGGTTACAGCGCCAATGCCTCATTGGTTCTGGAAAAGAAGGATAGTATTATGGTTATTCCTGAAGCCCTATTGCAATTCGATAAAGAAAACGATAAACCTTATGTTGAGATTCTGGTAGGAGACCAGAAATTTGAACGCAGGGATGTGGAAATTGGCATCTCGGATGGTGTAAACGTTGAGATTGTTTCCGGCCTGACCTTTGAAGATGAAGTAAAAATCTGGAACAAAACCGAGCCCATAAAACGAGGGGAAGAGGAAGAAGATGGAGAAGAGGGCGAGGAAGAGGCTTCTTAAAAACCAGAAGCATATAAGTTAATATCAAATTGATCAAAAAACGAGAAATGAAATACAAATTAACGCTTTTGCTCCTTGTGTTCGGAATGATTACGCTTTCTGCGCAATTGAAGAAATGGACCCTAGAAGAGTGCGTAACCTATGCGGTAGAGAATAATTTGTCTATAGAGCAGTTCCGCCTGGATCTGGATAACGCCAGGATCGATAAGTCTGATGCTTTGGGAAACCTTCTGCCAACTTTAAATGGGCAGCTTAACTTTCAAAGCAACACGGGTCTTTCCTTTAATCCAACCAACAATCAACCGGTGAACATCACCCAGCTTTCATCTTCGGGTACGGTCACTTCGTTTGTTAACCTCTTTGACGGCTTGCGAAATTACAACCAGATCCAACGGGCTAAGTTGAACGCCATAGCCAGTCAGTACCGCCTGGATAATCTTGTAGATGATATCAGATTGAATGTGGCCCTCAATTACCTGAATGTGTTGTCCAACAAAGAATCACTAAAAGTTTTTGAGGCCCAGTATGAAGTAACGGAGCAGGACTTAAAGCGCACGCAAGAGTTGGTAGACTCCGGGGTATTGCCACGAGGAGATTTGCTAGAAATTGAAGCAACGGCGGCAACACAAGAGCAACAAATCATTAATGCCAAAAATCAGGTGTTGATTTCAAGGATAAATCTGGCTCAGCTATTGCAGATTACGGATTATGTGAATTTTGATATTGCCGATGAAGAATTTGAGGTGCCCCCTTCAGATATTCTCAATAGTTCACCTAAAACCATCTTTGCCAAGGCCTTAAGTTTTAGGAACGATATCAAGTTTTCTGAGTCTAGCGTTGCACTTGCCGAGAAGGACCTCAAGATAGCTAAGGGAGCTGCTTATCCTACGCTTGGGGCATTTATCAACTACAACACCCGTTACTCAGACCAGTTCTTTGATCCGATTACCGGGCAGCTGATTCCTTTCAAGGACCAGCTTTGGATTAATGATGGTATTTCTTTTGGCGGACAGCTTAGCATCCCTGTATTTAATGGATTCAATACCCGAAATGGTATTAAAAGATCACGTATTAGCCTCGAAAAGGCAAAGTTACAGTTGGAACAGGATAAACTGGATTTAGAAACCAATATCAACCAGGCTTATGTAGATGTGGAGAACACGGCAAAGACCTTTGAGGCTTCTCAAAAAACATTGGAAGCACGCAGACTCGCCTTTGAATATGCAAGAGAACGGTATAATGTTGGGGTTATGAATGCTTTTGACTTTAGTCAGGCACAAGCCCGGGTAGATAATGCTGCGGCAGAGGTGATTCGCTCTAAATACGATTATATCTTTCGAATTAAGGTTTTGGAATTTTATTTCGGCCTTCCAATTGTACTGAATTAAAACCAGATTCATTAGGAAATGTTTTGAAGCACAGCCTGCCGGTTACTCAATCGGCAGGCTTTTTTTTATCGTATCTTTGCCGCCATTATGGCCGTAATTCTCAATTTGGAAACCGCAACTACCAACTGCTCTGTTAGCCTGGCGCTAGACGGGAAACTTATTGCCTTGCGGGAAGAGAATTACGAGGGATATTCCCATTCCGAAAAATTACATGTTTTTATAAATGAGGCCTTGCAAGAAGCAGGCGTAGGTATGGAAGAACTGGATGCTGTGGCGGTAAGCAAAGGCCCGGGTTCCTATACGGGTTTGCGCATTGGTGTGGCGGCTGCCAAAGGAATATGTTTTGCATTAGATATTCCATTAATCGCGATTCCCACCTTAGACAGCCTGGCCAGGCAAGGTACTATCCCCGAAGAAGGCCTTTTAATCCCTATGCTGGATGCAAGACGAATGGAGGTCTATGCCAAGGTGCTTAATACTTCTTATGAAACGGTTAGGGCTACAGAGGCAGTAATAGTAGAAGTCAATTCTTTTGCAGAATTGGCCGAAAAATCCCCGGTCTATCTCATAGGTAATGGGGCTAAGAAATGTGCAACCGTTCTGCAGCACCCCAACTTCCATTTCCAGGAAGAATTGGTACCCTCTGCTAAAGAAATGGCAGGCATGTCTTATGAATGCTATGCGAAGAAAGAATTTGAAGACCTCGCCTACTTTGAACCCTACTACCTGAAAGAATTTATACTGGGCAAATAACCCTATCCTTTAGTACTATCCGAAACTTAAAACCCTACTCAGGTTTGCGATGTACATCCAGTTGTGGGAAAGGAATCTCAATACCCGCTTCATCAAAGCGATATTTGAGGTTTTCCATCATATGGAAATGTGCCGCCCAATAGTCCTCGTTGGCCGCCCAGAAACGAAGCGACAGGATAACTGCACTATCCGCGAGTTCTCCCACATATACCTCAGGGGCAGGATCATTCAGGATCTTTTCATATTCCCCACACATTTCCAGCAAAATATCCTTGGCTTTTTTAATGTTGGAACCATAGCTAATCCCTACATCTATTTTATCCCTGCGCATAGGTTCTGCGTTGTAGTTTACAATATTATTGTTGGACAACTGTCCATTGGGGATAATGGCCACCTGATTCCCGAAGGTATTCAGCTTGGTGGTAAAAATGGAAATTTCCTTAACACTGCCGTCCACTCCCTGGGCGGAGATCCAATCGCCTACACGGAAGGGCTTAAAAATAAGAATCAGGACTCCTCCGGCAAAGTTAGCCAGGGAACCTTGTAGGGCCAGGCCAATGGCAAGACCTGCGGCACCAAGCATGGCTACCAGGGAAGATGATTTTACACCTAATTGGGTTATTACCAATACAAATAAAATGACCTTTAAACTGATCTTGATAAAACTTGCCAGAAAGGTTTCCAGGGCCGGATCAAAATCTTTCTTATCAAAAAAGCGCTTAACAAGATGATTTAAAAACCGAATGATCCATAATCCGAGGACCAGAATAATTACTGCCGTTATTAGCGCAGGTAGTATATCTACTACCCAGTTTAATGCTTCTTTGGCAAGACCTTCAAGATCATTTAATTTGTCCATTTTAATTAGTGTTTAACGTTATTCAAATTACAAAGATACTCTGCGATTTATAAAAAGTTTTGCTGATTCGGCTGGATTTGCCCAAGGGCTTCGGCAGCAACTTTCACCGGGAGTTTACAAGATCCTTTCTGACAGACGTAAATAAGTGTTTCACCTGCTACAAATCTATTTTCTAACAGTGGTAAATTGCTATCCCTGTCCGATCCGGCTATAATGGTATTAGGGAGGTAATGCTGCTGTAAAAAGGATCGATCATCTGCATTATCAACTCCTAATAGCGCTACTTCATAAAAAGGGTTTTGCGTAAATAATACCAGGTGTAACCAATTGGCGTAACCCGATACATCTTCACTAAAATTCCCTTGCACCGCCTTCATCATATCCAGTGCAGTTTCTTCATAAGAAGTGTTATAGAGGTGTTTAGACAGGTAAAATAAATTCTTAGCCATAATAGAGTTGGAAGCAGGGATAACATTATCAACGGTTTCCAAAGTTCTCCTGATCACAAAATCATCCTGTTTGGAGGTAAAGAAAAACAGGCCGGACGATTCATCATAGTGGTTTTGAATGCAATATTCCGTCAAGGAGTCTGCTTTCCTCAGCCACTGCTCATCAAAGGTAACTTCATACAATCCCAGAAAGGCATCAATAACGCTAGCGTAATCTTCCAGATAACCGTTAAGAGTGCTCCTGCCTTCTTTATGGTTATGATAGAGGCCACCGTCTTCCTTGATCATATTATCCGAAATGAAATGTGCATTTTCCAGGGCCATATCCAGATAGCTGCTTCTGCCAATGATTTTATAAGCATCTACCAATCCTTTTAACATAAGCCCATTCCAGGAAGTCAATATTTTGTCATCTAACCTTGGACGTTCCCTTTGGTCGCGTTTTTCCAGCAGTCTTTCCTTACAGGAACGAATTAACTTCCCTAATGCTTCAGTCGTTAGTCCATGTTTTTCTGCGATTTCAAGTTCACTTTTGTTGCGAATCAGGACAAATTTGCCTTCTTCCCAGAATCCATAGGGGTTGATGTTGTAATAGTCCTTAAATATGGGGAAATCGTCCTTAAGGACTTCCTGTAATTCTTCAGCTCCCCATACGTAGTAGGTGCCTTCTTCCAATTTTCCGGATTCATCCTTGCTATCGGCGTCTAGTGAAGAGTAAAATGCTCCTGTTTCATCCGTTAGTTCTCGGGCCACAAAGGCAATGGTTTCTTCTACGGTCCTTCGGTACAGGGGGTCTTGGGTGTAGGCATATGCCTTTGCATACAAACTCACCAATTGGCCATTATCGTAAAGCATTTTTTCAAAATGGGGAACGTGCCATTTGGTATCTACAGAATACCTCGCAAAACCTCCTCCCAGATGATCGTAAACCCCACCGTAAGCCATTTTAGTCAGCGTAAGGTTCACATAATCCTTAATTTGTAGGTCGTCTTCTGCCCAGGCATAATGAAGCAAGAAGTCGAGGTTAACGGGCATCATAAATTTCGGCGCCCTTTTGTAACCACCCATTTCCAGGTCGAAGAAAGTACTCCACTGGGCTACCGCACTGTCAAGTTTTTCCTTGTCATATAAATCGGGATTCTCATGGGGTGGGATCAGATTTATTTCTTTGATCCCCTTGGCCAGATCACGGGCATAGTCTGTTACCTTAACAGGATCTTCTGTGTACAGATCACTCAACTGATTCAACACCTTAATCCATTCCGCTTTCTTAACGTAGGTTGCCCCCCAGAAAGGTCTTCCGTCAGGAAGGGCCACAACATTAAGCGGCCATCCTCCCCGGCCGGTCATCATTTGAACGGCATCCATATAGATCTGGTCGATATCAGGTCGTTCTTCCCGGTCTATTTTAATGTTGATAAACCGATCGTTCATCACCTTTGCCACTTCTTCATCTTCAAAACTTTCCTCTTCCATCACATGGCACCAGTGGCAGGCCGCATAACCAATGCTGATCAGTAACAATTTGTCTTCTTGCTGGGCCTTTTTCAGCACCTCAGGAGACCATGCTTCCCAGTTAACCGGGTTGTGTGCATGTTGAAGTAGATAAGGGCTCGTTTCATTGATCAGGGCATTGGTATATTGATGGGACATAGCACTGTTTTTTCGTTGACAGCTCGTTAGGGAGGTCAATAATACAATCAAAAGGAAATAGGTTCTCCACATAGGCAAGGATGGCAATATGGGGCTGAGAATAAAGCGCCATTTGGCGCTTTATTAGAATGAAGTTTTTATTTTACTTCAAAAGTAATTTTTACATTCACCCGGTAGTCATTTATCTTTCCGTCTTTTACCGTGGCGCTTTGTTCCTGTACCCATACAGATCGAATGTTCTTAACGGATTTGGAGGCTTCGGCAACAGCTTTACCTGCAGCATCTTCCCAACTCTCATCGGAGCTGGCCATAATTTCAATCACTTTTAATACTGACATATTTTTGAGATTTTATTAATAGGTAAGATAATGATATATGACGAAGAAAACCAGAAATAATGCCCTTATCCATTTATGGCAACAACCTGTTCTACTTTATCACCCAGCATATTCTTCAACATGGTTTCAATACCATTTTTTAGAGTGAATGTAGAGGAAGGACAACCACTGCATGCACCTTGCAAAATAACATTGACGGTTTTACTTTCTTCTTCATACGACTGAAAAAGGATATTTCCTCCATCACTTGCTACGGCAGGCTTCACATATTCGTCCAGAATATCTACAATTTGTTTTGAGGTATCATCCAGATTGCTATTCGACTGTTTTTCTTCTTCTTTTTTCTCGGCCTCTTTGGCAACTGCTGCCTCTGAGATCAACTCGTTCCCCTCGGCAATGAAATTGCGTATTTCGTCCCTTAAGTCCATGGTCACGTCATTCCAGTCGGCTACCTCATATTTGGTGACAGAAATATAATTTTCATCCATAAAAACTTCCTTTACGAAGGGGCGTTGGAAGAGAAAGCTTGCCAATTTAGAGGTAGAGGCTTCATCAATGTTTTTAAATTCAAAAGTTGCAGGAACCAAGCGTTTATTTGCTACAAACTTCATTACGGCAGGGTTGGGGGTTACCTCGGCATAGAGGGTAACCGGAACCTTTTTGCCAGGGGTCTCTTCCTGAACTACTGCTGCTCCTGTATTCAGGTATTCAACCAGTTGTTGGGCAACCTCGTCTTTTACATCTTCCCATTCTACTATCTCAAAGCGTTCCAGGGCAATAAAATTCCCGGAAACATAAACAGTTTTGATAAAAGGCAGATAGAATAGCTGCTGTGCCAGTGGTGAGTTCTTGGCCTCATCTATGTTGTGATATTCATAGTGTCCGTTTTCAACCAGCATGTGATTGGCTTCGAACTTGAGAACTGTAGGATTATTTGTAGGTACTACGGAAATATTAAAAGTTTTCATTAGCCTGATTTTCCTGCAAAAATACAATCTATTTGCTACTTATGCTTAATATAATAATGTAGTATTTCGTCCGTTATACTTTATATTTAGAGCATATTGCTAAAAAACCAGCCCCACATTCGCTGATGAGAAAAACCATAACCTTTTTTTGTTCCTGTCTGTTGTTTTGCTCATTAGCATGGTCACAGGAAGGCATTCCCGTCTATTTTGATTATCTATCAGACAACTATTATCTGGTCCATCCGTCTATGGCGGGGATAGGTGAAGGTGCTAAAATACGGCTTACGGCCAGGAAGCAGTGGTTTAATGTTGACGAAGCACCCAGCCTGCAAACGCTGAGTGCACACTACAGAATTCCTCAGACCAGCAGCGGGGTAGGAGCCATCATCTTTAATGATGCCAATGGATATCATAGTCAGACCGGGGTAAAACTCACCTATGCACACCATTTACAAATGGGGCCGGAGATTCGGATTTTGAATCAGCTCTCTTTTGGAATGAGTGCGGGGTTTATACAGAGTAGTTTGGATGAAACCGAGTTCCGCTCTGTAATACCTGATCCAATTATCTCAGGAGCACGCAACAGTGTAGGCTATTTTAATGTAGACTTTGGCATGTCTTACAACTATATGGAGTTTTACGCACATTTTTCTGTATTAAATGCTTTGGGAAGCGGGCGTGATCTATATACTGCCATTGAATTTGACAATCTCAGGAGGTATCTCTTATCTGCAGGATATGTTTTTGGCAGGAGTGAATGGCGCTTTGAGCCTTCTGTCTTATTGCAGTTAACAGAATTTACGGAAGAAACGACTGTGGATTTAAACGCTAAGGTTTATCGTGATGTCGGATTCGGAACCGTTTGGGGAGGTTTATCCTATAGAAGGAGTTTTGACGGGGCCCAATTCCAGGTAGACGGCACCTTCGGGGAACAGCGACTTCAGTTGTTTACCCCTATTATAGGCCTGAATTACAACAACTTTATGTTTGCCTATACCTATTCCTATCAATCTGGTGATATCCGACTGGACAACGGCGGTTTTCATCAAATAACTTTGGGCTACCAGTTTGGGCAGTCTGATCGCGGTAGTAAGTACGACTGCTATTGCCCGGCTGCGAATTATTAGGACAAAAAAAGCTGCCAGGAATACTTCCGGACAGCCTTTTACTATCAATGCTATATCTATCTAATGCCGTTTTTCGGTAACATCAGTATTAACATAAACTGAGGGCTTTTACTCCCATTTTATGTTTTTACGGGCCCCTTGCTTTTCAATAGCATTCAATATGGCATTTTCCAATTCTCCCTTCTCATTTTTTTGCTGGTTGGTAACAAAGGCCTCTCGTTTTGCATTCAAGGATTGTATTTCAGTTTGAATTCGCTGGCGTTCCACTTTTTTAGTTTGAATAAAACGCGCTATTTCCTGGTCTGATTTTCCCTGAAGTTCGGCAGGAAGATCTTCCTTTTTTAATTCACTAATCTCGAATTCTTCTTGTTCTGTTGCATCAATCAGGTCCCAGGAACTGTTATTGTAGATTCTGGAGCTCTTGCTCACCGCGCGTTTTACGGCTACCACTTCATTTAAGGCTTCAGCATTTTGGTCCTGAGTAGCTTGCATTGCCATTTTATGAGCACCGCGCATCCCGTATGAAATGTAAGTCTTATTCAGTTGCTTGTTTAGTTTTAATATGATCTCGTCATAAGGTGTTTTGATATGTACAACTCTCCTGTTATGGTCAATTGTCAGATAATCACCTCCTCCAAGGTCAGCACCTTTTTTCCAACTCGTACGAATCCCTTGATGGTAATCTCCGCAAAAAATAGTATTGACTATAATATCTTTTTCTTTAGCATTGCCAATAGCGTCCCTGTAATCCAATTTTCCCTGGGTAAAGGGTTCATTACCAGCAATAAATACCATTTTCAAATGATCTTCGTTTTTCCCCCAGTTGAGTTGGCTTACAGCTGTGTGGATTACTTTACCGCAAAATTCTTCTCCACCATTGGTTGAAAGAGAAAACAATTTTTCTGATAGTTCATCCAGGTCACTGGTAAAACCGATCACCTGTTGCAGATAACCTTCCTGTGATGGCAGGCCGTCATTACCATATTGATATAGTGCTATTTGCAGATTGGGTTTTTCTCCATTGCCGCATTTGGCATAGGTGAACTTATTTACGATGTCCCATAGCTGTGCCTTAGCCTGCCGTATTAACCCATCCATGCTGTTACTGGTATCTAGTAAAAGGGCAATTTTGACTGTATTTCCCTTAGGATGATCATATGTGGAATGCTCAGTCTTAGTCTTAGACCAATGATTAGGTTCCCCTAACCAGGCTACCTCTGATGACCCGCCGGTACCGAGAATTAAGGATAATCCGGCAATCATAATTTTTAGCGTTTTCATATCATAGAATTTTATGGTTTACAGAATAAAATTATACCTGGCCTGCAAGAAGAAAAAGTAGAAATGAGGCAAGGATGGCTTTGCTTTAGGGAATAGTACCTTTGTCTTCGTAATCATTGTAAAAGACAGCATTTCACTAGCTAATATGCCTTTATCGTATTTTTAAGTACAGTTAAAAACCAGTATGTTTAGGCTGATTAGAAGTCTTATTATGTGTAAGCTCCGCTACATTCTTATCATCCTATTTGTTTCCCTGAGCGTTTTTCATCTTAATGCGCAGGCACAAACCATGTCTTTTGAAGTAAGCGGAAAGGTAGTGGGAAAGGCCGGTCAACAGCCTATCTCTGGTGTGGAAGTTTTCACAGATAAGGGATTTAGTACCCAGACAAATGCCTTTGGGGAATTCCGAATAAATGTAAAGGTTGGGGATGTCATCACTTTTCAAAGCCAGGAGATTCTTCCCGTTCAGTATACAGTGGTCAATGATGAGTCTATCCGGGTGGAAGTTGAGGGTTATGAGCGGCAAGGAGATTTAGGCAAAAGCCGCTTAAAACCTATGACGGTTATGCATAAGGTCTATCTGGATTCTGCCAGATTCTATAAGATAGATGATATTGAAAAAAGCTTGGATTTTATCGCCCAGTCCATCGCCCTTTTGGGAGATAAAGGAAACAAAAAACAATTAGCAGCGTCGTTGGCCACACTTGGGGATATATACCAATACCATCAACAATTTGATCTGGCAATTGATAATTTCATGAGCTCTTTGGAAGCGAGTAAATCTACAATTACCTCGTTGCAATTAGCTGAGGTTTATAACATTACCGGGGCATACGAAAAAACCCTGGAGGTATTGAAACCCCTATTGGAAATAAGAAATTTACCCGGATCTCAAAGAGTTGTACTTTATGAAATTACAGGGGATGCCTATAAAGGCCTCAAGAATAGTAATCAGGCTATTAGCTTTTATCAGGAGGGTCTTAAGGTGGCGCGTAAGAATCAGTTAATGGCTAAAATTCCCGATTTGAACTCTAAAATTGCAGATGTCTATGCCATCGACAATAGAATGATAGAAGCCGAGGCATTTTATGGTAATTCACTTCAGGAGGCTAAGAAGCAGGCACCTAAAAGAGCGGTTCAGGAAAAGGAAAAGGTGGCCGATTTTTTTAATAAAAGCAGTCAGTTTAATAAAGAAATAGAACTGCGTAAGGAAAGTCTGAAACAGATTAAGGAGTTACCTGCCCCGGTGGCCAGGATGGATGAAAATATGGTAATGGCTGATTCAATTACTGCTCAGCGAATCAATTATAAAATTGCTAATGCATATATCGCACAGGATCGCTATGATGAGGCTATTCCATATCTCCAGGAGAGTATAAGAGAGGCAGATAACGGGGATGATCTCGTGGTGAAAAAAGACGCCACGCGTAAACTTTCGGAGGTTTATCGTGAAAAAGGCGATTATGATAAGGCCCTTGAAACGTATCAGCAATACGTGGCAGTTGTAGACACGTTATACATTCGAAAAGAACAGGAAATATCCCGAGCGGCCAGGTTTAACCGCGAAATTGCTTCTAAACAGAGCAGGATTACCGGCCTTGAACAGGAACGTGAACTTTCCCAAAGCCGTTACGACCTTGCGCTTGCAGAGCAAAATTTAATTCAGGCAAGCAATAGAACACAACGTATTATAATTTATTCATTGGTGTTTGGGTTATTTCTTACCGCACTGACTGCATTTTTCTTCTATCGAAGTACAAAACAGCAAAAATTGGCGAACAATATGCTTGCTTTGAAGTCGCTTAGAGCCCAAATGAACCCACATTTCATTTTTAATGCCCTGAACTCTGTAAACAGCTTTATAGCAAAAAATGATGAGCGTAGCGCTAATAGTTATCTAAGTGATTTTTCCATGTTGATGCGTGCAGTTTTGGAAAATTCGGACGAAGATTACATTCCTATTTCCAAAGAATTGGAACTATTGGAATTATATGTCAAACTGGAACATTCCCGTTTCCCTGAAAAATTTGATTATAAAATCAAGGTTGATGAGCAATTGGCAAGAGATGAATTCTTCATTCCGCCTATGCTATTACAACCTTTTATTGAAAATGCGATATGG
Source organism: Flavobacteriaceae bacterium D16 (assembly GCA_021295155.1). Taxonomy (GTDB): domain Bacteria; phylum Bacteroidota; class Bacteroidia; order Flavobacteriales; family Flavobacteriaceae; genus Lentiprolixibacter. Next base: position 1,206,644 of record JAJTJC010000036.1, read on the forward strand.
CATGGCCTCAGGTATAAGGAGGAAAAGGGTTCTTTGGATATCCACTTGCAGCAACCGGAAGAAGATCAGTTGCAGATCACTATATCAGATGATGGAATTGGTCGCGCAACATCTTCAAAACTCAAAACCAGCCACCAGAAAAAACAAAAGTCCAAAGGCCTGGGAATAATTAGTAAACGTATAGCCATCCTTAACAGCATGTACCAAAATAAAATCGCCATAGCTGTATCAGACCTGCTGCCGGATAAGAGCGGCACAAAGGTTGTGGTAACGCTAAGAAAAGCAAAATGAAACTTAAGGCATTAATCATAGAGGATGAGGCGAATAGCCGGGATATCTTAAGAAATTTCCTGGAGAGATATTGCCCTGAAGTGGCTTTATCTGGGGAGGCTGACAATATAGAAGCGGGTTTGGAACTGATCCAAAGTGCAAAGCCCGATGTGGTATTCCTGGATGTGGAGATGCCCTACGGGAATGCCTTTGATCTTTTAGAACAATTGGAAGTCCGGAATTTTGAAACTGTTTTTGTCACCGCATATAACGCTTATGCCATGGAAGCCTTAAACAATCATGCTGCCTATTATTTGATGAAGCCTATCAATATTGAGGAGCTGATTAAGGCTGTGACTTATGTAAAGGAAATTAAAGAAAAAGAACAATTTCTGGAAAAACGGGTATTGAAATCAAGAATACAAAAAGCAGAGGGGAAAATTACATTGCCGCAGCAAGATGGATTTAAGGTGCTGGATATTGCAGACATAATTTATTGTAAAGCTGATGATAATTACACCGAAATATTTCTGAAAGATAAGAAGTACCTCGTGAGTAAAACCCTGAAATATTTTGAGGATGCACTTAAAGATTTCTCCTTTGCTCGTATTCATAAGTCATACCTGGTAAATGTAAATGAGGTCTTGCAATACAAGAAGGGAAAAGGGGGTTCGGTTGTCGTTTCTAACGGAAAGGAATTGATGGTGTCTGCTTCAAAGAAACGACAATTCCTTTCGCATTTCGAATAATTTTCCAGGCTAACCCATAGTTTTGTACCTCGTAAATTCAATATTGCATTCCTCTATAAATGAGTATATGCTGGTAAGGTTAAAGAAAATGAAACATTATGCTTAGAGAATTGAATGGAAAGACGCCTCAACTTGGTAAGAACTGCTTCCTCGCGGAAAATGCGGTTGTAATTGGAGACGTCAGAATGGGAGACGAATGCAGTATTTGGTATAACGCCGTTATTCGGGGAGACGTACATTACATTAAAATGGGAAACCGGGTAAATGTTCAGGATGGGGCCATCATTCACTGCACTTATCAGAAGGCTCCTACCAATATCGGAAATAATGTATCTATAGCCCATGGGGCCGTAGTGCATGGCTGTACTATTCAAGATAATGTACTGGTTGGCATGGGCAGTATTATTATGGACGACTGCATCATTGAATCTAACAGTATAATAGCTGCGGGTGCTGTGTTAACCAAGGGAACCAGGGTTCCTGCCGGTAGTGTCTTTGCCGGTATGCCAGCAAAAAAGATCAAAGACATTGATCCGGCACTTAGCGAGGGAGAGATTAAACGCATTGCCAACAATTATGTCAAGTATGCCAGCTGGTATGATGAGGATTAGGTTAATCGGATAAAGAATCCTTATTTTTACACTACCAAAAAACGCACGAATGAAAGCTTATATCTTTCCCGGACAGGGGTCCCAATTTGTTGGAATGGGACTCGATTTATACGAAAACCATGCTATAGCTCAGGAACTATTTGAGAAGGCCAATGAGATTTTAGGCTTTTCCATAACGGATATCATGTTTGAGGGTACAGCAGATGATCTGAGGCAAACCAATGTAACCCAACCCGCTATTTTTCTGCATTCGGTTATCTTGAGTAATGTGCTGGGGGATTCTTTTGTACCAGACATGGTTGCAGGGCATTCCCTTGGTGAATTTTCTGCCCTTGTTGCGAACAATACACTAAATTTTGAAGATGGGCTTACTTTGGTTTCTAAGCGGGCAGAAGCCATGCAGAAGGCTTGTGAAATCCAGCCAGGAACTATGGCAGCCGTATTACGCTTAGCTGATGAGAAGGTAGCTGAAATTTGCGAAAGTACACCGGGCATTGTGGTTCCGGCCAACTATAACTGTCCCGGACAGCTGGTTATTTCAGGAGAAGTAGAGGCCATTAATATAGCCTGTGAATCCATGAAAGCTGCAGGCGCGCGCGCAATGGTATTGCCTGTGGGTGGGGCTTTCCATTCTCCTTTAATGCAACCGGCCAGGGAAGAACTTGCGGCAGCTATAGAGGCTACAGATTTTAAATCACCTGCCTGTCCCATTTATCAGAATGTGAGCACCACGGCAGTCACGGATCAGGTAGAAATCAAACAAAACCTGATTGCGCAACTTACTTCTCCCGTAAAATGGACACAGAGTGTGCAGCAGATGATAAAGGACGGAGCCTCCCGGTTTATTGAGGTAGGTCCAGGAAAGGTTTTACAGGGTCTGGTAAAAAAGATTGAAAAAGAGGCCGATGCGCAATCGGCAACCCTCTAATTACACACAAATTTAGTGGTATCCGGCATTTCATCCTGAAAAGTCAGGTTTAGGCTGTTTTATTCGGCTGAAGCCCGTTTTTTTCTTATACTTGAGGTCCTTTAGATTTAAACAGATTACTATTTCTAAGTTAAATCAGGGTTGATTGCGTTATGGGAAGAAATCTTTTAATTACCCTCACAAAATTGTTTAGGAATTCCTTTAAAATAAAAGAACTTTTTTTCGCAGGGTTCTTCTTCTTGTTTGGGCTTGTTGGGTATGGGCAGGCAACAGTAGTGTTTTCCCAGGCCACGGGATCAGACTCAGAGGCAGTAGGGGGGAATCTACCGACCTTGTTTGTAACGGGTACGGTAAGTGCAGCTACTACGGTAACGGTAACGGCCACTGGAGGTACGGCTACCGGAGGTGGTACGGATTACAATTTTACTTCTCCTCAGGTTGTAAATATACCTGCAGGGACCTATGACGGTACTGCTACAACCCAGATNCCAACCTTATCGATTGTTGATGATGCGATTGTAGAGGGTAATGAGACGATCGACTTGGGCTTAAGCGCACCGACAGGTGATGCGAGTTTAGGAGCACAGACCACTACTACCTATACCATCAATGATGACGATAGTGTTACGGTAGTGTTTTCCCAGGCCACGGGATCAGACTCAGAGGCAGTAGGGGGGAATCTACCGACCTTGTTTGTAACGGGTACGGTAAGTGCAGCTACTACGGTAACGGTAACGGCCACTGGAGGTACGGCTACCGGAGGTGGTACGGATTACAATTTTACTTCTCCTCAGGTTGTAAATATACCTGCAGGGACCTATGACGGTACTGCTACAACCCAGATAACGATCCCAACCTTATCGATTGTTGATGATGCGATTGTAGAGGGTAATGAGACGATCGACTTGGGCTTAAGCGCACCGACAGGTGATGCGAGTTTAGGAGCACAGACCACTACTACCTATACCATTATTAATGATGACAGCGCTACCTTATCCATTGTGGCAACTACCCAGGCAGCTGAGGATGCTACTGATGGTTTGTTTACTATTACTACTTCAAACCAGTTTCCCACGGCTACAACAGTGACATTTACGGTAGGTGGAACTGCAATTGAAGGAACTGATTATACCGCCATAGGTGCTGCTGTTCTCTTTCCTGCGAACACTGCTTCGGTTACCATACCGGTGGAGGTATTAACAGATGCTATTTTTGAAGGTGACGAGACCGTCATTATTACCATGACGGGAACAAATAATGGTAATGTTACCATTGGCAGTCCTGCCTCCGCTACAGTTACTATAACGGACAACGATAATGCAACATTAACCATAGTAGATGCAAGCGCTTCGGAAGACGTAGCAGGTGGGAACATGGTTTTTACAGTCACCTTAAATAATGATGTTGCCTCAGGAACAGAAGTCAGCTTTACATTTTCAGACGGCACAGCCACTTCAGCAGATTATTCTGGCACTCCGGGGATCTTAATATTTGACGGCAATGCCGGAGAAGTGGAAACTATCACGGTTGCTATTACCAATGACGCATTATTTGAAGGAACTGAGAATTTCATTGTGAATCTGGGTACTCCTACGAACGGAGTTACCGTGATCGGTTCTCCTGCAACTGGAACTATAACAGATGACGATACAGCATTGCTAACAATTACTAATGAAACAGTAGCTGAGGATGTTGCTGGCGGTAATATGGTCTTTACGGTTACTCTTGATAATGCTGTAGCCGGAGGTACACAGGTGGACTATACCTTCACGGATGGTACAGCAACTAACGGAGCTGATTACACAGGTACTCCAGGTACGCTTAATTTTACGGGTACTGCAGGTGAGACCGATAACATAACGGTTCCTATCATAGATGACGGCCTTGTAGAAGGAACAGAAACCTTTACCGTTACTTTGGAAACGCCATCTAACGGCGTTGGCACTAGCGGTTCTCCTGCAACAGGTTCGATCACCAATGATGATTCTGCTTCCATCAGTGTCAATGATCCGACTCCTGTTAATGAAGGGGATACAGGAATCCAATCAATTACATTTACAGTTACACTTGGACAGTCTGATCCCACAGCTCCCATTACGGTAAACTATCTGATTTCCGGAGGTAATGAAGACACGACTTCCAGTACCTTAACCTTTCCGACCGGGACTACCGTCCTGTCCCAGGATATCGTTGTAACCACTAACGGCGATACGGATCTGGAAGGGAACGAAACGGTCCAGATTACACTGAGTAATGCAAGTAGCAATGCCAGTATCGCAAAGGCGACAGGAACCAGTAGTTTCCTTAATGATGACCAGGCTAATATTTCTGTTAATGATCCTACCCCGGTCCCAGAAGGAAATTCCGCAACGGCTTTGATTAATTTCGAAGTAAGTATTGACCAATCTGATCCTTCTAATGATATTACCGTAGATTATACAATTAGTGGTGGAAATGAAGATAGCGATACAGGTACAGTAACCTTTACAGCTGGTACCCCTTCTCTGATTCAAACCATCCCGGTGACTACTAATGGTGATACCACAGTTGAAGCCGATGAGCCAGTATCGATCACGCTGAATAATCCCTCTTCTAATGCCTTAATTTCAAAAGTTGCGGGGACTAGTAGTTTTACTAATGACGATCAGGTACTTATTACCATAAACGACCCGGCTACAGTTCCGGAGGGGGATTCAGGCACAACAACCCTGACCTTTACGGTTAGTATTGACCAGGCCGATCCCAATAATGCGGTTACTGTTAATTATTTAATTGGCGGAGGTAATGAAAGTGGAACCAGTAGCAGCCTTTCTTTTCCTGCTGGCACCACTACACTCTCTCAGGATATCACGGTCACCACTACAGGAGATACCGCTGTGGAAGCGGATGAACCCGTAACAGTTACTCTTAGCGGACCAAGTGGGAATGCAGTGCTGGATGCTGACAATGTGGGTAGTAGTAGTTTCACCAACGATGATTCGAGTACCATCAGTATTAATGATCCCACTGCAGTACCTGAAGGGGATACTGGTACCGCTACCATCACCTTTACTGTTTCCCTGGGTCAGGCAGATCCTAATAATCCTATTACGGTAGATTATCTTATTAGTGGGGGTAGTGAAAATGGTACAGGATCTACCCTAACTTTTCCAGCGAATACCACAAGTTTAACGGCGGACATAAATGTAACAACTCCAGGTGATTTTATTGTACAGAACGATTTACCTGTTTCCGTTACACTCAGTAACCCTAGTGGTAATGCCACTCTGGCAACGGACAACGTGGGTGAAAGTGCCTTTTTAGATGATGATGTAGCTGGTTTTACGGTTTCTCCACTATCCTTAAATACCGTTGAAGGCGGTACTTCCGTAACATTTGATGTAGTATTGGATGCCGCTCCCGCAACTGAGGTTATTCTCGATGTGACTTCTCAGGATACAACGGAGGGAACCGTTAGCCCTTCAAGCCTTACGTTTACTACAGCCAATTGGGATTTGGTCAGACAAGTTACGGTCAGCCCATTTAACGATGTGCTGGTAGATGGAACACAAAATTACGACATCTCTATATCGGTAGATGATTTGAATAGCAATGACTTTTTTGACCCACTCCCAGATCAGTTTGTAAATGTAACCAACGATGATGATGACGCTGCAGGTATTTTTGTTTCTGCGATTAGTGGGAACACTTCTGAGGACGGGGTAACAGCTACTTTTACTGTTTTTTTAGAAAGTGAACCCAGTGGTGATGTCAATATTCCTTTAACCAGCAGTGATTTAGGAGAAGGAACTATTCCCATTACAAGTATAACTTTGAATAGTTCAAATTGGGATACTGGTGTTCCTGTTACCGTAACGGGTATTAACGATGATTTGGTAGATGGCCCCGTGACTTTCAGCATTGTAACCGGAAATGTGACCTCCGCAGATGCTAATTATGATGTGCTTACAGGGATCGATATCCAAGACATTACCGTTGTTAACAATGATAATGATGTGGGTAACCTAAGCATAAGTAATGTAACGGTAAATGAGGATGATGGTACTGCCGATATAGAAGTGACGATCATTGAACAAGTGGAAGGTGGCTTTACGGTAGATTTTGTTACTACCGATAATACAGCAACTGCAGGTCAGGATTATACCGCTTCCAGCGGGACTATAACCTTCATAGGAGACCCGGGAGAGGTACAAATCATCTCCGTCCCTATTATTGATGACGGTATTGTAGAGAGTAGTGAGTTTTTAATTGTGAATATTAATAATGTAATAGCCAATGGAAATATTAATATTACTAAAGCCCTCGGGGTAGTAAGTATTATTGATAACGAAGCCCCTAATGTGACTGTTGATGATATTGTGGTGAATGAAGGTGACGGCAACGCAGTATTTACCCTAACATTGAATGGAGGGAATGTTCCTGGTGGATTCACAGTGAATTACAGCACTCAGGACAGCACGGCCGTAGTTGGTTCAGATTATGGCATACTTAATGACAACAACCCTATATCCGGCACAGTTAACTTTACAGGAGCGGATGGGCAATTCCGAACTGTTTCTATTCCCCTTTTAGAGGATACCGTAGTGGAGCAGGCTGATGAGATTTTCTTTTTAAATCTGAATAGCATTTTAGGATCAAGTCTTGTTAATATTGGAAATCCCAGGGGAGTGGCTACCATAACAGATAACGATGTTTGTCCTGCTGGTACTGATGCTCCATTATTGGATCCCGCCGTACCTACTTCATTTTGTGATGTCACTGGTCAGGACCTTGATGAATATACCAATAGTGTGCCTCCGGCGGGAACAGAATTACGCTGGACCAACGATCTGGCCAATATATTGGATCCTGCAACGCATTTAATAAACGCGGTAGTAACCTCAGATTTTCCTGGAACCTATTATGGATTTTTCTTTGATGTGGCCAATAATTGCGCGAGCCCGGTTCTCGAAGTGACCCTGGAATTCAATACTACACCAGCACCGGTTAGCGCAACTGGAGCTGATATCTGTGGTGAGGGATCTGCCACCATAAACGCCATATTCTCAGAAGGTACAGTAAGTTGGTATGCCACTGAAACAGGGGGTACCCCTTTAGGTACAGGTGAAGACTTTATTACTCCAACAATTACCGAAACAACCATATTCTATGCGGAAGGAAATGCCAACGGCTGTATTACACCAAGGGTTGCTGTTACAGTTACGGTTTTAATTCCTCCAAATGCTGGAATCCCTTCAGATGGAGCTATATGTAGTGTAGACGTTAATGGACCCACCATCATTGATCTGGATGATCAGCTTAGTGGAGCAGACCCTGGAAACTGGGCTATTACTACAGACCCCTCTGGTGGCCAGGTAGCCTTTGATGCAGACAACATTGTTGATTTTGCTGGACTTCCTGATGGCGATTATGTTTTTACCTATACCACTACTGACGCCCAGGCACCATGTACAAATGAATCAGTACAAATTACCATAACGGTTACAGAGTGCTCTGAGGATACCGATAACGATGGTCTTACAGACGGACAGGAGGTAGGTATTGGCACTGATCCTAGCAATCCCGACACTGATGGGGATGGGTTGACTGATGGAGAGGAAGTAAACAATATAGATGATCCAAATACAACTGCAGTTCCAGAGCGTACAAGTAATCCTTTAGACCCCTGTGATCCTTTCCTGACAGAAAACTGTAACCCAGAACCGATAGACCTGAGTGTTGAAAAAGTAGCAAGTGTCGCTCAGGCCATCGCAGGGGATCAAGTAATTTTCACAATAACAGTTACAAACCTGTCCACTAGTAGGGTTGTCGACATAGAGGTTACTGATGTTCTGGAAGATGATTTTATATATATTTCGGATATACCTGCTGCCGGTAGTTATGATCCGCAAACCGGTTTTTGGTCGATTCCTGAACTATTAGAAGGTGAGGTTATTAACTTGAGCATTACGGTACAGATTAATCCCGAATTGGATGCATTTGTTACCTTGAATAACACGGCTTTGCTTACATCGTCATTGCCTGCCGATAACAATGCAGACAACAACTCTTCCTCTGTAAGTATTGAGGCTAGTCCGGAGATTCCGGATGATTGTGGAATACAATTTAACCAGTTCTCCCCGAATGGTGATGGAACTAATGATTTACTAATTGTAAACTGTATAGAACTTTTCCCAAATAATAGTCTGGAGATATTTGATCGATACGGGAACAGCGTGTTTTCAGCAAAAGGATACAATAATACCTGGGATGGAACTGGCAAAAACGGCGAGTTACCAAAGGGTACCTATTTTTACATTCTCGATTTTGGTGAAGGAGAGGAAGTACGTAAGGGATGGATCCAAATAATTCGATAGCAACATGGCCTTGGATACCTACATAAAGAACCTTTTTTACTTAATCATTGTCCTAACATGTAGTACCATGACTTACGGTCAATTAGAGCCGCAGTATACACAATATATGTATAACATAGGAAGCTTTAACCCTGGATACGTAGGTTCTGTAGAAAAGGCTGAAATTGCCGCTATGTACAGGGCACAATGGATAGATATTGATGGGGCTCCGCGAACTTTGCGTTTTGGGGCTAATATTCCTATGGCAAATGGTAAAAATGGTTTAGGATTTAACGTTATCAGTGACCAGCTTGGACCTACAAGTCAGACATTTTTCGACGCATCATATTCATTTCAAGTTAATTTATCAGCCGACACCTATTTGTCTTTTGGGGTAGACGCTGGTGGTGGTATCTTGGATATTGACTTTACCAAAGGTAATTTTCAAGACCCCAATGAACCATTATTGAATACAACAGTCTTCAATAAATTTTATCCAACCGTAGGGGCCGGGATTTTCATGTATGCAGAGGATTGGTATTTAGGGGCTTCCGTACCCAATTTTTTAACAGGCATCACCAAAGATGAGGAGGTGGCAGCGCTTTTTAACGATCGCGTACAAGTACATCTTATAGGTGGTGCCGTGTTAGATCTGGGAGACCAATTTAAGTTTAAACCTGCTTTGCTTGCTAGTTATTTTGAAGGCCTTCCTTTTAGGTTGGATATTTCTGCTAACTTTTTATTTAATGATATTTTTACATTTGGAGCAGGATATCGTATAGATAATGCATTAAGTGGTCTTGCGGGTGTCCAGATTTCTAGCGGTATGTTTTTAGGTTATTCATATGACTACAGTACAAATGCTCTCGCCCAATACAATCAGGGATCACACGAAGTGATTCTGAAATTTTATCTCGGAGAAGGAGGTAACAGAGGCAAACAGAATCGCTCAAAAAATAAAAAAGGTAAACCAGAACAAATCGATTCGCCAAGATTTTTTTAGATGAGAAACAGGATTGCAATAACATATCTATTGATTTCCTTCTTGCTGTCTGCAGGGTTTACCCTAAATGCTCAGGAAAACATGTCGCGAGCAGACGTGCTTTTTTACCAGTACCAGTATCAGCAGGCAATTACGGAATATCTTGAGGAACAGGAAAAGAACCCGCTATCTAACCAGCAACTGCTTAACCTTGCTGACGCCTATTTTAAGACCGGCAACAAGGAAAAGGCAAGGACTATCTTCCTGGAGGTTTTTAAGCGAGATAGCAACATGGATGCTTCCTATTTTAATAGGATGTTACTGGCAATGTCAAACGAAAACAGTGGAGATCGTGTCAAAGCTTTTTTAGAAACTCGTAAAACAGATTTTACTGCAGAATTTCTGGAGAATGTCCAGTTTAACTTTGACCTTATGGAAAAAGAAGCGGCAGGCGTTCTGGATTTCCAGTTATTCAATGTACAGGCGAATTCTTCAACATCCGATTTTTCACCTTCTTTTTTCAAGGATCAATTGCTTTTTGCCAGCTCAAGGGGATACAAAAAAAAAGAGGTTTATGGTCCCACAGGAGAGGCCTATACAGACATTTTCCTGGCTTATGTGAACATAACGGGCGATATTATCAGTGCAAACCATTTTAAGGGAATTCCAGAAACTCCATTCCATCAGGCCACTCCTTTTTATGCCGAATCAAGGGATCTACTCTTCTATGTAAGATCCAATATTGAAAATGAAGAGATGTTGTTCAGTGATGAAGGGAAAAACACTCTAGCAATTGGGTTGGTTGATAGTTCTGGAGAATTTCGATATGCCTTTAGAGACCAGAACACCTCATTTTATTATCCCTTCTTTGATGAACAAAATGAGAAACTCTATTTTGCTGCTGATCTGGAAGGCGGTTATGGGGGTACAGACTTGTATTACGTGTACACTAATAATGGACTTATTATGTCGTCTCCGGTAAACCTGGGGCCCAGAATTAACGGACCTGGAAATGAGATAGCACCCTTTATTTTTGAGAACAGCCTGTATTTTTCCTCTGATGTTTTCTATGGTTTTGGAGGTATGGATGTGTATAGTTCAAAGATCCTTGGTAACGACTCCTTTAGTATTCCCGTGAATTTAGGTAATGAAATAAATACCAAATACGATGAGTTTGGGTTTATTATCAGAAACTTCGGGGACGAGAGTTTACTGGGTTATTTCGCCTCTAATCGCCCTGGAGGAAAGGGCAAGGATGATCTTTATGGATTCAGGGTTGCAGAAAAACCTGGCATTAAAACCTTTGCCCTGAACGGGCGTATTGTTAATGAAGTTACCGGGATTATAGTCCCTGAGGCCTATATCAAAGTACTTGATGGATCGGGAAATGTTCTTAAAGAACTCTATGCTGCGGACAATGGAACATATCAGTTCGAAATTCCCTGGGAGGAAGGGATAAGCCTGGAAGTAACCAAAGACAAGTACTCCACTTACAGGGCTTCCTATGACGAAGCCCAAATGGAAGCGATTCAGGGATCACTTTTTGACATTTCCATCGCTTTTATTGAAGACCTGGTTGAAGAAAAAGAGGGTCAAACCGTTATTAAACTAAACAAAGCCTATTTCAGGAGAGGTCAAAGTCAAATCACTCCCGAGTTAGCCCTGGAATTGGACAAGGTTGTAGACATAATTCAGAAATTTCCAGGATTGCAACTAAGGATTGAATCGCATACGGATAGCCGCGGTGGAGGTGCCACCAATTTCCGAATATCCCAAAATCGTGCTAATGCTATCAAAGATTACCTGAAATCTCAGGGAGTGCCTGAATCCAATATCCTTTACGCGATTGGGTATGGGGAGGACAAGATCCTGAATGATTGCACAAACGGGGTATACTGTCTGGATACCTTCCATAAGCAAAATGAACGTCAGCTTATTGTAGTGCTGAACTACAATATCCTTTACTGATACTTGCCGTTTCTCCAAAAATCTTCCAAAGTTATTCCATCTGGCTGACAAGGAATATTTATATTTAAGGGTAAAGACCTTCTGTATGAAGCATTCTGAGAAGTCGCAGAAATACTGGAAAAAGAACCTGCAATACCTGGCTATCTTACTTAGCCTGTGGGCTCTGGTTTCCTATGGGTTTGGTATCCTCCTAAAAGATACGCTGGACCAGATTCCGCTCGGGGGATTCAAACTGGGGTTTTGGTTTGCGCAACAAGGGTCTATTTATGTTTTTGTGATCCTGATTTTTGTCTATGTCTGGTTGATGAATCGCCTGGACAAGAAATACGGATACCAGGAATAATTCCAGCCGATTAATACTTTTTATATGGACGTTCAAGCCTGGACCTTAACTATTGTAGTATCCACTTTCCTATTGTATATCGGGATCGCTGTGTGGTCCAGGGCAGGTTCTACGAAGGAATTCTATGTTGCCGGAGGTGGTGTCCACCCCTTGGCAAATGGCCTGGCTACAGCTGCTGATTGGATGTCTGCCGCTTCCTTCCTGGGGATGGCAGGTCTTATATCTGTCAATGGCTATGATGGTTCAGTTTATTTAATGGGTTGGACCGGAGGTTACGTATTACTGGCTTTATTACTGGCACCCTACCTTCGGAAATTTGGCAAGTTCACTGTGCCCGATTTTATTGGAGATCGCTATTATTCTAATATTGCCCGAACTGTAGCAGTGTTCTGTGCTTTGTTAGTCTCATTTACCTATGTAGCCGGACAGATGAGAGGGGTAGGCCTGGTATTTTCTAGGTTCCTGGAAGTTCCTATCAATACCGGGGTGGTCATAGGAATGGTTATTGTACTTTTCTACGCCGTTCTTGGAGGCATGAAAGGGATTACCTATACCCAGGTAGCCCAATATTGTGTGCTCATCTTTGCCTTTATGGTCCCGGCCATATTTATCTCGATTCAAATGACCGGTAACCCCATACCGCAATTGGGAATGGGAAGCATGGTATTAGGTGAGGAAATATCCTTACTGGATAAATTGGATGGTCTGTCCCGTGACCTGGGTTTTCATGTGTATACGGAAGGATCAAAACCTATGATCGATGTGTTTTTTATCACGGCAGCCCTCATGGTGGGAACAGCAGGATTACCCCATGTAATTGTACGCTTTTTTACGGTTCCAAAGGTTCGGGATGCCCGAAAATCTGCCGGCTATGCCTTATTGTTTATTGCAATTCTCTATACTACCGCACCTGCGGTTGCTGTATTTGCCCGTACCAATCTAATTGAAACAGTTAGCAACCAACCCTATGAAGATATGCCGGATTGGTTCTCTAAATGGGAAACCACGGGGCTTATCCGGTTTGAAGATAAAAATAAGGACGGTAGGCTACAGTATGTGGCAGACCCGGAGATCAACGAATTAACCGTAGATCCCGATATCACGGTACTGGCTAATCCGGAAATTGCCAATCTGCCTAATTGGGTGGTGGCCCTTGTTGCAGCAGGTGGACTGGCAGCTGCCTTGTCTACTGCAGCTGGCTTGTTGCTGGTTATCTCTACTTCAATATCCCATGATCTTATTAAAAAACAGTTCCGTCCTAACATTTCAGATAAGGGAGAACTTATTGTTGCCCGTTTATCTGCTGTAGTCGCTGTCTGTATTGCCGGATACTTCGGAATTAACCCTCCGGATTTTGTTGCAGCAACCGTTGCATTAGCATTTGGACTTGCCGCAGCTTCATTCTTTCCAGCCATTATTTTGGGCATTTTTTACAAGAAAATGAATAGGGAAGGAGCCATTGCAGGAATGCTGGTTGGGATAGTGATTATGTCATTTTATATGCTTAAATTTAAGTTTGATTTGTTCGGTGGGGGAAGTCAGGAAGATTGGTGGTTTGGGATTTCCCCAGAGGGTTTTGGAACCGTCGCCATGTTGCTGAATTTTGCTGTTTCCATCGTCGTAAGTCGGTTTACTCCAGACCCTCCCTTAAGTGTTCAGGACATCGTAGATCACATCCGCATCCCTTCAGATGCAGGGGATGCTCAGAAGCACTAAAATAATTTTTCTATGAGTAATTATCACATTAAAAACCTGGAAGAATATTTTCAGGTTTACCGTAGGTCTGTAAGAGATCCTGAAACCTTTTGGGAAGAAATCGCAGAAGAGCATTTTGTGTGGCGTAAAAAATGGGACAAAGTGCTAAGCTGGGACTTCAAAAAACCAGAAATCAAATGGTTTGAGAATGCTAAACTCAACATTACTGAGAATTGCCTGGACCGGCACTTAGCTATTCGTAAAAATAAAACAGCTATTATTTTTGAACCCAATGATCCCAAGGAGGAGGCAGAGCATATTTCATACAAGGATTTGCATGAGCGTGTATGTAAAATGGCTAACGTGCTTACGGCTAAGGGTGTCAATAAGGGCGATCGGGTCTGCATTTACCTGCCTATGATCCCGGAACTTGCTGTTTCAGTCCTTGCATGTGCCCGTATTGGGGCAATCCATTCTGTGGTTTTTGCAGGCTTTTCATCCACAGCCCTGGCTACACGAATTAATGACTGCGATTGTAAAATGGTAATTACCTCAGACGGTTCTTACCGGGGGAAAAAGAAAATCGATTTAAAAGGTATTGTAGATATCGCTCTGGAAGAGTGTGCCGGCGTTGAAACCGTATTGGTTGTAAAAAGGACAGGGACCAATATAATTATGAAAGAGGGCCGCGATGAACTCATACAACCTTTACTGGATAAGGCTGATAGTAATTTTGAAGCGATCCAGATGGATGCTGAGGATCCACTTTTTATCCTCTATACTTCGGGATCTACCGGGAAACCCAAGGGTATGGTCCATGCCTGTGGCGGGTATATGGTCTTTACTGCTTATACCTTTAAAAATATTTTTCAATACAGGGAAAATGATGTTTACTGGTGTACGGCAGATATTGGATGGATTACCGGACATTCCTATATCGTTTATGGCCCATTAGCCAATGGGGCTACAACTGTGATGTTCGAAGGAGTGCCGACCTATCCGGATTATGGACGATTCTGGCAAATAGTTGAAAAACATAAGGTAAATCAGTTTTACACGGCCCCTACTGCTATAAGGGCACTGGCTAAAGAGAACGTCCAATATGTAGAACAATATGATTTGTCTTCACTGAAAGTACTGGGAACCGTAGGAGAACCAATCAATGAAGATGCCTGGCATTGGTACAACAATGTTGTGGGTAATGACAAAAGTCCAATTGTGGATACCTGGTGGCAGACTGAAACAGGGGGTATTATGATTTCACCTATTCCTTATGTAACACCAACAATTCCTACCTACGCTACCTTGCCCTTTATTGGGGTGCAACCAGCGCTGATGGATGAGCATGGTGATGAAATCAAAGGCAATCAGGTGCATGGCCGACTGTGCATTAAGTTTCCATGGCCGGGTATTGCAAGGACAATATGGGGTAATCACGACCGATATCGGGACACTTACTTCTCTGCCTATGAAAATATGTATTTCACGGGAGACGGAGCCCTTCGGGATGAAGTAGGGTACTACCGGATAACTGGTCGCGTAGATGATGTGATCATTGTCTCCGGGCATAACCTTGGAACAGCCCCAATAGAAGATGCTATCAATGAGCACCACGCGGTTGCAGAATCTGCTATTGTTGGCTTCCCTCATGAAATCAAAGGGAATGCCCTTTATGGTTTTGTTATCCTGAAAGAAGAGCGGGAATCACGGGATAGTGACGAGCTTCGCAAAGAGATCAATCAACAGATTACGGAGCAGATTGGGCCAATCGCCAAACTCGATAAAATCCAGTTTGTATCAGGATTACCAAAAACCCGTAGCGGGAAGATCAT
Organism: Flavobacteriaceae bacterium D16; assembly: GCA_021295155.1. GTDB lineage: Bacteria > Bacteroidota > Bacteroidia > Flavobacteriales > Flavobacteriaceae > Lentiprolixibacter. Next base: position 1,222,357 of record JAJTJC010000036.1, read on the forward strand.
GCGTAGGATCCTGAGGAAGATCGGTGCTAAGGATACCGATAACCTTGGAGATATCAGTACGCTGCTCAACCCAGAGGTCGTGCAGGAAATCATGGATAATGCGTTATAAATGCATTAAGTAAGCTCAATCCAGCAGTAGTACAGGGCGAAAAGGGTAAGGAAAATTATCCCGGCAAAGGTGAGCCCCTGTAACCATTTTTTAGGCCAATACTCTCGAGGTAAATCGTGGCTCATAACATTTTTGAGGTTCATATACCCCACAACCGGAGCCAGGACAAAGGAGATAAAAGTGGCCAGGGACACCAATATGCCCATATTGGCACTAAAAAGAGTTACGACCACAAAATTTACAAGTGCCAGTACAATAACGCCTGCAGCATAGTGTCGTCTCCGGGAGAAATCCTTGTTTTCCGGAGTCAGGTAGCCTATTATGTCTATACTAACCCTGGAGATGGCGTCGTGGGCAGTCATGCAGGTGCTAAACATGGTGGCAAAGGCAGAAACTGCTATAAAGATATAGGCCCAATTTCCAATATGCGTGGTGAACAGTTGTACCACCTGATCGGCAAAGGTCACCGCATTGCCGCTTAGTTCCGTATTTGTTCCGTATAGGGTCATCCAGCCAATGATTAGGAAAAATATGGCCAGCAATGCCGTCATCAGGTAGCCCGAATTGAATTCCTGAAGGGCTTCCTTCAAACTGGGTTTATTTCCGCTTAGCTTGTATTTTTCCAGACTCCAGAGACTAATCCAGCTCGAGGCTTCCACGGCTGTGGGCATCCATCCAATCAGGCCGATAAGAAACAGTATGCCAACATCGTTGAAAATAGGTGCTCGCTCAAAATTGGGAACTGGACTTACCTGTCCTTTGAACAATACTAGAATCGTAGTCACCAACAGGGCAATAAATAAAATAGAGACTACTACTTTAAGGGAATCTTCGAGAAATTTGTACCGCCCTATGATCAGAAGTGCGCTGATAAAAATAAATAGCCCAAGGGCTACAGTTGAGACAGAAAGATCGGGAAGATCAAAAAGGTTGATAAACAGGCCTGCAGTAACTACATACAGGGCTGCCAGGATGGTGAACGTAGTCATCAGGGTAATAAACGCATACAGCCATAACCAGCCCTTCCCGCGCCTCAGGTAACCTTCAATCAAAGATTTGCCTGTAACATTGGTATATCGGATCCCAAACTCAAAAAAGGGATATTTCAAAAGGTTCGCAAGGATAATAGGGATAACCATAACCCAACCGTATTGAGCTCCTGCTTTTGTAGAGAGCACCAGGTGGGAGGTGCCTATGGCCATACTTGCAAAGAGCAGTCCCGGTCCAAGATTTCTCAGGAAGGTTTTTAGTTTGGGCATATAAAGGTTGGCTTAGTGCTACTAAAATAGGATATTTTATGAATTAGTAAGCCTATTGAATTTCAATGCGTTTGCCGTAATAGCGCGGCTGGGTATTAAGCACAAGATCTACAAAAACCTTTACCCGGGCCAGGTATTCTCTTAGGTGTACCTTTAAACCGGGATTACCACTTACATCCTTGGCGTTGAAACCTATGGCCGCCAGACCCTTTTTCCGGGCGAGGTAAATGGCCCTTTTGTTGTGGAACTCCTGGGAAATTACCGTTACACTGTCCAGCCCGAAGATTACCTTCGCACGTACCATGGAATCCAGTGTTCTGAAACCGGCGTAATCCAAAAAAATACGATCCTCTGGAATGCCTTCCTTTACCAGGTCATTTTTGATGGTTGTGGGTTCATTATAATAAATGCTTCCGTTATCGCCACTGACCAGTACATACTGTATCTTACCTGCCTGAAACAAATCTACCGTAGCCTGTATCCTATGAGTGTAGTAAGGATTTAGCCCTCCTTCCACCAGTCTCCGTGCTGTCCCTAGAACCAAACCTACTTTGTTATGGGGAATATCGGCAACAGTGTCATAGGTTTTACTTTTTGTAGCCTGATCGATGACAATATTGGCCAACAAGATCACCAACAATGGCAAGGCGATTAGAAGCAAGACTAATATGCGGATTTTTTTCCTCATTTTTAAAAGCAAATAGTATTGAGTTCTGTTCCAGCAGGAAAATAAGGAGTAGCTAAATTTAACTTATTTAACTCTTGCTGCAGCCAGGATTTCTTTCTGGAACTTCTCCTCAGTATGCAAGACTACAAAGAAATCCGCAATAAATTTCCTCGCTCGTTTAAATTGATTCGGGTCCTGAAATTGAGTCTTAAAACTATCGACAATTTCTAGCATTTGATTCTTTTTCCCCAGGAAATCCTGTCGGATAAATTCATATACATCTTCATCACGCTTAAACCCACGATACAAGCGCTCAGTTACCTTTGTGATATTCAGGTTCTGGTCCTGTATCTGTGAAACTACTGCGTAATTGGCGTTTACCAGTCCTGACATATCAAAATCATAAGGTATGGGTATGGCCTTTCTGCCGGCCAGGAATATCAGTTTTTCATTGTGCTGATAGGCAACAGAAAAATCAGTATTGCCAATCATATACTGGAAGAAATCGTTTTGAACAGAACAAATATTGTCTTGTTGTAGTGGATGTACGGAACGCTTCAGTTTTTTCGCCCCATGGCGTTTAGCTACTTGATCTATATCTTCAATCAGGAAACCGATTAAGGTGTGGGACTTCTCTTTTTTTCCTCTGATCTCTGTTAGCTGCAGAAAAACAGGTTTTGTCTTAAAATGGAAAGGCGTAATTACCTCATATAGTTTATAGGCCAGATATTCCTTTAGAACGTAGTCCTGACTATTTTTCAACTGGCAGGGAAGCACTAGTTTAAGCTCCTTGTTACCTTCAAACAATGTTCCTTTGGCTTTCTTCTTTTTGATTTTAAATTTTACCGGTGGGAAATAGCAGTTTTTCCGCCGAAAATTTCCCCTTGCACGTAGTTTGATATCCAGTGATTTCCACTCATGGTTGGCATCTGTATATTCCAGAACTGATTCCAGATAGGTACTGTCATTTGTTTCTCTACGTAATTCCTTATTGGAATATCGAAGTTTGATGGTAAGCGGTTCTTCCTTGGAAAAGAGTGGGGTAATGATGGTTTTATCTGAAGAATCCTGGATGTCCTGAGTGTAGGAGTGGAAACAAAAGGTCAGGAGCCCAATCAAAATAAACAATGCCTTGGGTATTTTCATTATCTTGTGGTTGGATTTATCTTTATTAAGGTACTAATTTTCTGGCTATTAGAATTTATCTCTCCATAATCAACTATAGAACTTTTATAGTGATGGCCATTGCCATCTTGACTGTATTTCTGTCCTATTGGTTTGAATTCAGCTATGATGTAGACCTTACACTTCTAAGTATTGCTATTGTGTTCCCCCTGGTTTTTACCATTCGGGGCTCCTTCAGGAGACGGGAAAAGGCTCTTGAGCACCTAAGTAAGTTCCGGTCGGCTCTTAAAACCGTGAATTATTTTGTGTTGAACAATCTGGAATTACCACAAGAGGATAAGAACAAGATGGAGGGTATACTATCTCAGATCAGCAGTAAAACCATTTTGCATTTGGGAGGGAACTTCAAGAGCACAAAAGAGCTGGATGAGATCATTAATAGTGTAAATCTCTTCATGCTGGAAACCGGAGAAAATGTTTCCCCTAAACTAAAGGACCGGGTTTTTCGATTTATGAAGGACCTACACGAGTCTATTGAAAACCTGCACGCGATCAATATACATCGGACCCCAATTACCCTAAAAGCCTATTGCAAGGTATTTATATACATTTTCCCCTTCATTTATGCCCCTACCATTATATTCCATGTAGGACCCACAACTCCGCAAGGGGTTAGCTATTTCATAGTGCTACTCACCCAATTTATCCTGATCTCCCTTTACAATATCCAGGACCAGTTGGAATATCCTTTTGATGATGATGGCCTGGATGATGTAAACCTGGAAAACTTCCGCATAGACCGCTAGTGTACTACAAATTGGCACTCATCACATACTGATTTATTAGATCCAGTAGGTGGTGGCACTCAATGTTTCGGTGTCAATAGTGAGAAAGCCAGCCGGAATATCCTCCAGCTTACCTCCATGATAACCCATGATGGTTCCAGGATTAAGTAATAAGGTGGGACCTATTTTTTCCTCCTTAAGCGTATGATTATGACCGTAGCAAACCAGGTCGTAAATCCCCAACTTAGCCAGTTCCCGGGCTTTGTCCGGATAGTGGTTCATAGCCACAGTTTTGCCGTCAAAATCTCCCCTGAAATATTCCCCGTGTAATTGCATGTGTGGATATTGATGCAAATTCTGTATGATTGCGGCCACATCGCCATCATTATTGCCCAGTACCAGGTGTATAGGATTAGGGTATCCCCGACCGAGAAGGTGAATAATAAAAGGAGCGCAGAGGTCTCCGCAGAACAAAAGGGCATTTGTATTTTGTATCTCCGGCATAGCCAAAGCATTTTTTAAGTTCCATACGTTATCATGGATATCAGATAGGATGGCAAGTTTCAAAGCAAATCAATGATTGTTAATAAAATAAAAACCCTGGACGAAGGAAATTTAAGGTAAATCCTCTTAATTTTATGGGTACAAACTAAAATTATCACATTGGTTATGAGAAGTATTCAGCTAACATTAGGATTGTTTGCGTTCTTATTCTTATTTGGATGGAACAACTATGATGTCCACGCACAGTCGCGTAAAAAAGTAGAAAAGATCAGAGCAGACGCCCAAGAGGCCAAAGCAGAATTTCTGGAGTCGGACTGGCGAATGGAAAAGCATTTTAACAACGCTCACGGATATGTGATCTTCCCCAATGTAGGTAAAGGGGCAATCGGAATTGGCGGAGCCGCCGGTAATGGCGTAGCCTATGAGGGCGGAGAGGAAATCGGCATGGCCAAACTTACTCAACTCAGTATTGGTTTTCAATGGGGTGGACAGGCTTACCGGGAAATTATCTTCTTCCAGGATAAGGCTGCCATGGATCGATTTAAGGAAAATAAGGTAGAATTTTCAGCACAGGCTTCGGCGGTGGCGGTTACCGCAGGTGCCTCGGCCGATGCCAAGTACGTGGATGGGGTAATGGTCTTTACCATGCAAAAAGGCGGATTGATGTACGAGGCCTCTGTAGGCGGACAAAAGTTTAAGTTTGATGCGTTTTAGAGACACGCTTTATATAATAAAAAACCCTGACCATTTGGTCAGGGTTTTCTCAAGGTACTCGAGGCGGGACTTGAACCCGCACGGCCATAATGGCCATTGGATTTTAAGTCCAACGTGTCTACCAATTCCACCACTCGAGCATGTTCTCCGAAGCCTTTCAGCCTTCGTAGCTTAGCTACTTGCACCTCCGCTATAGCTTCAGCGGCACGCGGACTGCGAAGTAGGCTGGCGTAGGAGAACAGAATAAAAAAACGCTGACAAGCAGCGTTTTTGTCGAGCGAAAAACGGGATTCGAACCCGCGACCTCCACCTTGGCAAGGTGGCGCTCTACCAACTGAGCTATTTTCGCATTTCAAAATACCTTCCGAACGAAAACGATCTTTGCCCTCGTTAGGCGCTCCACTCCTGACAGTTATCGTCAGGATTCGCATATTTCGCTGAACGTTCCTACCCATCAGATAGGGACGCAAATTTAATACAAATTCGCTAAATCCAAAGTACTTTTCAACTAAAAAGCGGGTAGTTTAAGAGCTGGCACGTTTGTTTTTGCTCAGCATCCTTTTAATCTCATTGAGCTTCATCAAGGCCTCCACCGGAGTGAGTGTATTGATGTCCAGGTGAACAAGTTCTTCCTTGATTTGCTCTAGCAGCGGATCATCCAGGTTGAAGAAACTGAGCTGCATCTCATTTTGTACCGCCTTCAGGTCTTCAGTAAGTTCTTCGCTGGAATGCGATTGTTCCAGGCGCTTCAGAATCTTGTTGGCTTTGTGAATTACCTGTTGGGGCATTCCCGCCATCTTGGCAACATGAATTCCGAAACTGTGCTCACTACCCCCTGGCACCAGTTTTCTGAGGAACAACACATTGTCTTTGAGTTCCTTTACAGAAACATTGTAATTCTTGATCCGTTCGAAGGTGGCCGACATCTCATTGAGTTCATGGTAATGCGTGGCAAAGAGGGTTTTGGCATGCGCAGGATGTTCGTGCAGGTATTCTGAGATCGCCCAGGCTATGGAAATGCCATCATAGGTGCTGGTACCCCTGCCTATTTCATCCAGCAATACCAGACTGCGTTCCGACAGGTTGTTTAGAATGGTAGCCGTCTCATTCATTTCTACCATAAAAGTTGATTCCCCCATGGAAATATTATCACTGGCCCCAACCCGGGTAAAAATCTTGTCTACAACCCCAATTCGGGCTGAATCTGCGGGAACAAAACTTCCCATCTGGGCCAAAAGTACAATTAACGCGGTTTGCCTTAGCAGGGCAGATTTACCACTCATATTAGGCCCGGTGATCATGATGATTTGTTGCTCATCACGGTTCAGGACCACATCATTGGGCACGTAATCCTTGCCTGGAGGCAGTTGTTTTTCAATAACAGGATGTCTTCCATTTCGGATCTCAATTTCTGTGGAATCGTCAATTACCGGGGCTACATAGCGGTTTTCTTTGGCCAGCTGTGCAAAGCCACATAAACAATCCAGTTCGGCTATGGCAATAGCATTCTGTTGCACAGGGCTGATGTATTCACGCATCCAGACAACCAGCTGTGCAAAGAGTTGCTGCTCTAATTCCAGGATACGTTCCTGGGCTCCCAGGATCTTGGCCTCGTATTCCTTGAGTTCCTCCGTGATGTACCTTTCGGCATTTACCAGGGTTTGTTTACGGGTCCATTCTTCCGGTACCTTGTCCTTGTGTGTATTCCGCACCTCTATATAATACCCGAATACATTGTTAGAGGCAATTTTTAGCGATGGGATACCGGTACGCTCGCTCTCTCGTGCCAGCATCTGATCCAGATACGCTTTTCCTGTAGTGGCCAGGTTCCTCAATTCATCAAGTTCTACTGAATACCCTACGGCAATAGCATCACCTTTCTGGATATGGGTGCCAGCTTCTTCCATCAACATCTCCTTTATTCGGGTGCCCAAAGCGTCACAAGGGGAGATGTTTTTGCCCAGTTTGTTCAGGGCAGGGCAGCTGGATTCCATCAATTGATGTCGGATTGGGATAATGGCTTCCAGGGAGTTCTTTAACTGTACGGTTTCCCGGGGATTGATTTTGCCTGTAGCTACTTTGGAAATCAAACGCTCTAGATCCGCAATTTTTCTGATATATTCCTGGAGTTTTTCCAGAGGGGCTTCTTTCTCCAACAGATGGCTCACGGCCTCATGCCGTTTCTTGATTTTAGCGATGTTTTTAAGGGGCAGTGCCAACCAGCGTTTTATCATACGGGAACCCATGGAGGAAAGCGTTTTGTCTATAACTTCCAACAGGGTTACTGCCTGTTCATGCTGGGAATGATGGAGCTCCAGGTTCCGGATGGTAAAGCGATCCATCCAGATGTATTCTTCTTCGGCAATCCGCTGTATTTTATTAATATGACCCAGCTGTTTATGACGGGTTTCCGATAAGTAATGCAATACAGCTCCGGAGGCAAGGATGCCGTTATGCAGATGATCTACGCCAAATCCTTTCAGGGAAGTGGTTTTAAAATGGGTATTCAGGGATTCCTGGGCATAGTCTTCCTGGAAAACCCAATCGTCTAATAAAAATAAATGCCACTGCTTCCCAAAGGTTTCTAAAAAGCTGTTTTTTTCAGTTTTGGAAATCAGGATTTCCGAGGGGTTGAAATTTTGGAGCAGTTTATCAACCTGTTCCGTATTCCCTTCAGCGGTCAGGAATTCCCCGGTAGAGATATCCAGAAAAGCCATACCGGTACTACGGGAACCAAAATGAATGGCACAAAGGAAATTATTCTTCCTGGAGTTGAGAATATCATCATTCAGGGCAACACCTGGTGTTACCAGTTCAGTTACGCCGCGTTTTACTATGGTTTTGGTTAGTTTAGGATCTTCGAGTTGATCACAAATCGCAACGCGCTGACCAGCGCGTACTAATTTGGGAAGGTATGTATTCAAGGCATGGTGCGGAAAACCGGCAAGTTCAGTTTTATCACCCCCGTTATTGCGATGGGTAAGGATGATATCCAGGATGCCGGCAGCCTTAATGGCATCTTCCCCAAAGGTTTCATAAAAATCCCCAACACGGAATAAAAGCAGGGCATCAGGGTACCTGCTCTTGATGTTGTTGTACTGCTGCATCAAGGGGGTTACCTTCTTTATATTTGCTTTCTTACCCAATACTTTAATTTTGTTTTAATTTTACCCTCAGGGGTAACCACTAAAATACCATTTCTCTTTGGGTGGGAGAATATTTGTTGATATTTTCGGATAACTTACAAACACCGCTTTAGACCCCTTTGCAAGAAAGTTAATATGGAAAAGCGAAAGCTACTCAACAGCGAATTAGATCGTTTACGCCCTGATCAATTTAAAGAGGCCAAAAAAACTCCGATAGTGCTGGTTTTAGATAATGTTCGGAGTCTGAATAATATTGGTTCGGTTTTTCGTACTGCGGATGCTTTTCTGGTTGAAAAGATCTACCTCTGTGGTATCACAGCCTCTCCACCCCATAAAGACATTCACAAGACGGCATTGGGAGCTACCGAGAGTGTGGATTGGGAGTATCGAAAAGATACCAGAGAACTGATCGAAGAACTTAAATCCCAATATCACTGCCTGGCTATTGAACAAACCGAAAATGCCTATATGCTACAGGAATTTCAGCCGGAAAGCGAAATGAAGTATGCCCTGGTATTGGGTAACGAAGTAAAGGGAGTGGGGCAGGAGGTAGTCAACAGCTGCCACGGCTGTATCGAGATCCCGCAATTCGGCACCAAACATTCGCTCAATATTGCCGTAAGTGCCGGTATAGTTACCTGGGATTTCTGGTCAAAACTTCAGCTAAAATCAAGCACAAAAAAACCCTGACAATTGCTTGCCAGGGCACTCGATATATAGTTTGAGCTAGTTAGTTCCTTACAAAAGGGACGTGCAATAAAAGAAATGTATTCTAGCTGTGCAAATATTTACTTAAATAATTGTTAAGGGGTAAGATCAGACCGACGACCTGCCTGTTGGGGGTTTCTAGTTCATCATATGCTCCATAATCGTGTCCAGGATACGTTCGTAATCCGACCTTCTGTCTACAAAATCCAGATAGGTAACATCTATAACCAGCCGGTTGCCTTCGGGAATAGTTTTTAGAAATTCCACATAGCCCTTGTTGATTTGTTCCAGATACTGCGGTGCAATCTGTTGTTCGTAGTCCCGGCCCCTTTTCCTAATGTTTTCCAGTAAACGCTGGGTTTCCTGGTGCAGGTAAATGTAGAGATCCGGCTTTTTAACCTCTTTGTACATAAAGGTGAATAGCTTTCGGTACAAAGCATATTCTTCGGGCCCGAGGGTAACCTTGGCAAAAATGAGCGATTTAAAAATATCGTAATCACTTACCATAAACTTCTTAAACAGATCAAACTGGTGGGTATCATCTGTATACTGCTGGTAACGGTCTGCCAGGAAAGACATTTCCAGCGGAAAGGCATATCTGGCCTGATCTGTGTAGAATTTAGGCAGGAAGGGGTTGTCTGCAAATCGCTCCAATACCAGTTTGGCGTTGAACTCTTCCGATATTTTTTTGGCCAGTGTGGTTTTGCCCACCCCTATATTACCTTCTATGGCTAGCAGATGAAGCTGGGCAAAGAACTCTTCCCGGTTCGCGTAAAGCTTATGGTCTGTTTTGCTCAGGGTGCTACTGTCCTTACATTCCTGAAGCAAATTTCGTGTGTCTTTATTGAGTATGGGATGATAAAATTGCGGGGCAATATCAGCCAAAGGTTTTAATACAAACCGGCGCTTTTCCATATGAGGGTGGGGAATAATAAGCTCACTGCTCTTAACCTCCTCCTGGCCGTAGTAGATGATGTCGATATCCAGCGTGCGGGAGATATAGCCGGACTCTTGCCCCCGAACCCTTCCGGCTGCTACTTCTATTTGCAATAAGGTCTTAAGGACATCATCTGGAGTTTTTGAGGTGTCCAACGCAATACAGGCATTCAGAAAAGGTGCTCCTTCAAAGCCCCAGGCCGGGGTCTCATAAATGGAAGATAGTTTCGTTACAGGGCCCAAGGCATCACCTAAGGCGATTACAGCCCTTTGTAACTTATACAGGCGGTTTCCTAGGTTGCTTCCTAAAGACAGATATACGGTAACAGCTTCCTTCATTTCGAAGAGGCAAATTAAAGAAAAGAATTGTACATTTTGGATAGAATAAGGGATAAGCACAGGAAGGTTAAGAAAATCTTTAAATCACAACAGATGCCAGGTGCTTTCCCTATCTTTGGACGTTTTGCAACAAGGGCCATTTTTTAAATCAGTTTTTTAACTGATAAAACCTGGGCCTTTTACAGTTAAATTGAGATGAAATTTTTAAGAAATTTACTGGCCTCTATCATCGGAAGCATCGTGGCTTTTGGTATTATCTTTTTTATGTTTCTGATCTTTATTAGCCTGGCCGGTGCAGAGCAAGGTGTGGTAGTCAGGAATAATTCAGTTTTAGAACTAAGGCTTCCCCTCCCAATAAAGGATTATACAGGCACAGATGACGCCGATCCTTTTGCCGGCTTATTTGAGCAAAAACAGGGGCTTGATGAGATCCTGCATGCTATACGTGTAGCTCAATCAGACGACAAGATTTCCGGTATAAGCATCAACAGAAATTTTTTGATGGCAGGTATGTCTCAGACCCAGGCCATTCGCCGGGCCCTTTCCGAGTTCAAGAGCAGTGGCAAATTTGTATATGCCTATGGGGATATCTACCTGCAAAAGGATTACTACCTGGCTTCTGTAGCCGACAGTATTTTTATCAACCCGGTAGGCAGTATGGATTTCAAAGGGCTGTCTGCTGAGATCTTATACCTGAAGCGACTTCAGGAAAAGACTGGTGTAAAAATGGAAGTCATCCGACTAGGGAAGTACAAAAGCGCCGTGGAGCCATTCCTTGACGACGAAATGAGTGAAGAGAACCGGATGCAGATCAAGGAACTTATAGGAGGTGTCTGGGAGTCCATGCTGGAGGAGATTGCCGAATCCCGTGGGATTTCATCTGAAGAACTCAACCAGATTGCAGATACCCTTGGAGCCAGGAATCCGGTATTCGCCAAAGCATCTGGATTATTAGATGGCATATTATTTCAGGATGAATACGACGCTCTCATCAAAGAACAATTAGGAGTATCGGAGGACAAAAATTACAATACTATCTCCCTGTTAGATTATTCGCAGTTTGCCAGTACCAAACGGCTGAATAAAGGTAAGGACCGGGTAGCAGTCATTTTTGCCGAAGGGGAGATTTTTTACGGTGAAGGAAGCCCCGATATTATCGGTCAGGGAACCATGACCAAAGCCTTGAAAAAGGCCAGGGAAGATGAGAGGGTTAAAGCCGTGGTACTCCGGGTTAATTCACCTGGGGGTAGCGCACTTACTTCAGACATCATCTGGCGGGAAGTAGTCCTTACTAAAGAAAAGAAACCTTTGGTGGTATCCATGGGAGACGTAGCCGCTTCCGGAGGTTATTATATTGCCGCTGCAGCCGATAAGATCTTTGCTGAATCAACTACTATTACGGGATCTATAGGGGTATTTGGGACTATACCTAATATAAGTGGCCTTGCCGACAATATCGGTGTTAATGCCGAACAGGTTGGCACTAATACTAACGCCGTGGATTATTCCTTTTTTGAACCCATGTCTGATAACTTCAGGGCTTCTCTGAAAGAAAGTATTGCAACTACTTACCAAACCTTCCTGGAAAGGGTCGCAAACGGCCGAAACATGACAGTGGAAGAGGTGGAACAGTTAGCCCAGGGCCGGGTGTGGACCGGAGAGGTTGCGCAAAAAATAGGCCTGGTAGATGAAATTGGAGGTCTGGAAGATGCTATTGCGGAAGCCGCCAGCCTGGCAGGAATTGAAAATTATAGCTTGAGGAAACTACCACGCTATAAATCGGATTTTGAACGCCTGATGGAGGATTTGAGTGGAGCAAGTACAGAAATTCGGGAAACTGCAATAGAAAAAGAACTTGGAGCAGAGGCATATGGCATACTGAAGGAGATCCGAGCAACCTTAAATCAAAAAGGAATACAGGCCCGAATGCCATTTAGTATCAATGTCCGCTAGTAAAATGACCCTCAACGATAAGAAGCAGGCCTTTCGTATCTATCTGTATCTGGGTGCTCTGTTTATAACTTCCCTGGTTGTTTCTAATCTTATATTCCAGAAATTTTTCTATTGGAATCCTTTTGGAGATGCTACTATTTTTGGAGCTCCACTTTTTGAGATCTCCGTAGGGGTATTGCCTTATCCCATTACCTTTCTTATAACGGACTTGATTTCCGAGATCTATGGTAAGAAAAAAGCAAATCAGGTGGTTACCGCCGGAATCTTTGCCTCCTTCTTTTCTATGGGCATTGTTCTGCTGGCCGATTTGGCTCCTGCAATTCCCTCCTCTCCGGTGAATGATGAACTTTTTGGGAAGGTTTTTGCACTATCGCCTATAGCAGTGCTGGCGTCCATGATAGCTTATCTTTGTGCCCAGTATGTGGATATTGCCATTTACCACTTCTGGAAAAGGTTAACCAAAGGGAAGATGCTCTGGTTGCGTAATAATTTTTCGACCTTTTCTTCCCAGATTATCGACACCTTTACCGTTGTGGGATTGCTTTGTGTTTTCGGGGTAATCCCCTGGAATATGTTTTATGGATTGGTAGTAAGCGGGGTCATTTTTAAGATCTTTATCGCCTTTCTGGACACTCCTTTGCTCTACTTTTTTGTTTTTCTGCTCAGGAGCCGATTTAAATTGGAAGTGGGGGAGGAAATAGCGCTTGAAATGTAAAATAAATACCCTCTTTTACTGTTTGTATTGCATAGGCTAATTGTGCACTTATGAAAAAGAAACTCCTTATTGTCATCGCTAGTATACTGGTGGTGTTCTTTGCAGCTTTGATTCTACTGCCCTTGTTTTTTGAAGCAAAAATTGCGACACTACTTAAGGAGAATGTAAATAAGCAGATCGAAGGTGAATTTGATTTCGATCAGGCAAGCCTTTCACTCATTGCCAGTTTCCCCAAGGCCAAACTTAGTCTGGAGGGATCACATCTTATAGCCCCTGAACCTTTTGTGGGAGACACCTTATTCTATGCAGGCGCACTAAGCCTGGAAATGGCCATTAGCGAGTTGTTTAAAGGTTTGGATGATACTATAACTATTGAGAACATAACTGTAGACCGGGCTAGACTAAACCTGAAGGTGAATGCTGATGACTCGACCAATTATGATATAGCCAGCAACACCCCCGGAAAGAACGAAAGCCAGGAGGAATCCACTCCATTTTCCTTTTCTCTGAAAACCTATGCCATAAAGGACTCTGAAATTGCCTATCACAGCAGTCCTTCTAAGATAGACCTTAAAATATTCCTTGAAGATCATAAAGGTTCAGGTGATTTATCCCTGGACAATAGCAAGCTGGATACCCAAACTAAGGGATTGCTTTCGTTTGAGTTAGATAGCGTTGCGTATTTGAAGGACATCCCTTTTGAACTCAAGGCATTGATTGGAATGGATTTGAAACAAAATCGATATCAATTATTGGAAAACCAGGCCTTACTTATGAATCTCGCCCTGGTGTTCGAGGGAGAGGTTTTGGTTAATGAGGATCATCAGGAAATAGATATTCGATTCGATGCCCCAGCTGCAGATTTTAAAGACTTTATCGCAATAATGCCCGAGGCTATTGTACAAGATATGGATCGCGTAAATGCTTCTGGTAAACTAGCGGTCTCCGGAACTATAAAGGGGATTTCCTCAGAAGAAAGTATCCCCGGGTTTGATGTTCAGCTTAAAACGGAAAATGCTACAGTCCAATACGCAGATTTACCACGCACTATTGACAATATCGTCCTGGACGTTGGATTGGTTAATTCTTCTGGTAAGGTTTCAGGAACGCGTTTGGAGATAAAACAATCGTCTTTTGCTATTGCTCAGGATCAATTTCAGTTAAAAGGAACTATAAGTGATATCATGGGCGATAAACAGGTGGGAATGGAAGCCCAAACGCGAATGGATTTAGCTCGCCTGGGAGAGGCATATCCCTTACCGGCTGAAATGAATTTAAGCGGGAAATTAAATGCAGATTTCCGCGCATCTTTCACGGTAAAAGCACTGGAAGCCCAGGAGTATAACAGAATCAAGATGGATGGCGCAATAGACCTGCGGGACTTTGTTTACAACAATCCGGAATTAAATGCTCCGCTTATCCTGAAAAATCTTAAAGTAAAATTAGACAACGATAGGACAATAATTCAGGAAGGAAATGGTACAGTAGGGCAAAGTGATTTCCAGCTGAGCGGATCATTGCAGCACCTGGCAGGGTATGCATTGGGAAAACAGGACCTGCAGGGAAGCCTGAATTTAAGATCTGATACTTTTCTTGTGTCCGATTTTATGGGCCCGGAAGAACCAAACGTTCAGGAGACGACTCCTGATTCAACAGCAGCCTTAAAAATTCCAACAGACCTGGATCTGGAATTCAATACTGTGGCTGGTAAAATTGTTTATAATGATCTTGAATTGAAAGACTTCAAAGGAAAGATAAGGGTCCAAAATGGGGCGATTGACTTTGATGAGGTTACCACAGGATTCTTTGAGGGTCAGCTCGCTCTAAAAGGTTCACTAAATACCCTTACAGAGCAGCCAGAATTTGCCGTTACTTTGGATATGGAAAGTCTTCAGATACAAAAAGCATTTGAAGCCATGGAGCTCTTGCAAGTGGTGGCACCAGTGGCGGGTGCCCTGAAGGGAAAATTCTCCTCTCAGGTAGAATTGGCTGGAAAACTGACCAACAGCTATACACCGGAACTCGCCACCTTGACTGGCGCTGTTTTAGCTGAAATTCTTACAGCGGATGTACAGTCAGGTGAACTCCCCGTCTTAACAGAATTGAATTCTTCTTTTGACTTTTTCGACACCAACAAATTGGATCTAAGAGGCTTAAAGACAGCACTGGCTTTCGAAAATGGCAAAGTGAGGGTTAAGCCATTTAATATTAAATATGACGATATCCTGATCAAGGTTGCAGGCGGGCATGGTTTTGACCGCTCCCTGGATTATCAGCTTACCCTCGATGTTCCTGCAAAATACCTGGGCAAGGAAGTACAGGGTATGGTGGCAGCATTAGAGGAAGACGATTTAAAAGAACTAAGTATTCCTGTGCAGATTGGTCTGGGAGGTACGCATACATCACCTCGGATTAGTTCTGACCTAAGCAGTGGGGTTAAATCCCTAACCAATAACCTGCTTGAGCTGCAAAAGCAAAAGCTGATCAATAAAGGAAGTGACCAGGCGAAATCATTGATTGGTGGTTTGCTGGGTAAGAAATCAGATTCTGCGGACTTGGATAAGGGTGACAATACTCTGGACAACGTCCTGAAAGACCTTACTACCCAACCACAAGATAGTTTGGGCAAGGATTCCCTTAAAAAGGAGTCGAATCCTTTAGAAGAAAAGGCAACCGGGCTTTTGAAAAACTTATTAAAAGGCAAGAAAAAGGATACTTCCAAGACCGGCAGTAAGCAGTCTAACTGACCTCAAGCGATACATAGTATCCTTCATTACTGCGCACATTGAATACGGTATTGTCTTCGAAAATAAGATACTGCCCTTTGATACCCTTTAGTTTTCCCTGGTAGGAGGGTGTTTTACCAAGATTCAGGCTTTTGACCTTTTCCGGGTATTGTAGCACGGGAAAATCCATATGGATCTCACCACCTTTATCTAAGAAGTATTCGAGGGTTTCAGCAGGGATATAAGGTTTGAGTTTATCCCGCCAGGCAAGAAGGTTTTCATCATCTACATCGTTGGTTAGCATTTTTCGCCAATTGGTTTTATCGGAAACATGTTCCTTTAAAGCCACTTCCGTAATGCCTGCCAGGTAACGGTTAGGGACTTCAACAATAAGAATGGCCTCGTGGGCACCCTGGTCGATCCAGCGTGTTGGCACCTGGGATTTTCTGGTGACACCCACTTTTATGGAACTTGAGTTAGCCAAATAAACCACATGCGGCTGTAATTGTACCTTCTTTTCGTATTCCAGGTCACGGTCTTCCTTATCGAGATGCGCCTTGCTCAATTCGGGTCTCATGATCCATTCACCGGCCTGCGGGGTTTCAAAAAAGCAATTTCGACAAAAACCCTGACGAAAAATAGGCAGGTCTTCCCCACATCTCAAGCACTGATACTTGATGAAATCGATCTGTAAATATTTGTCCAAGACCTGATTCACATTCAGAAAGTCGTTTTCAAACAACATATAATACTGAATGGGTTCGCCCATTTCACTTTCCATTTTCTTAAGAACCCCCTGATATTGCATGAACTAAATGAAGCTTTAAATCGATTTGAATTTACTATATTTCAGTCTACTTTTGACGACCTAAAGATATTCAAAAATGCCGATCCCGCTTTTTAATTCCATAGCCTCCTGGCTCTTGAAAAAGCGCTATCACCAAATTGAACTCTTTCTGAAATACCCGGCGGAGGTACAGCAGGAAGTGTTGCAACAGCTATTGCATCTGGCAGAGGAGACTGAAATCGGCAAACAATATGAATTTGAGACCATAACCGACTATAAGACTTACATCAATAGGGTCCCTATTGTTACCTATGAGGAAATGGAGCCCTTGATAGAACGAACAAGAAGAGGCGAGCAGAACTTGTTCTGGCCTACTTCCATAAAATGGTTTGCCAAAAGCAGCGGTACGACCAATGCGAAAAGTAAGTTTATCCCAGTGAGCATGGAAGCACTTGAAGATTGCCACTACAAATCGGGTAAGGACCTACTCTGCTTGTACCTCAACAATAATGAAAATTCTCAGCTTTTTACCGGGAAAAGCCTCAGGCTGGGAGGGAGTAAGGAATTATACGAAGATAACGGAACCTTTTTTGGGGACCTGTCGGCAATCCTCATAGACAACATGCCTTTCTGGGCAGAATTAAGCAGTACACCAAGCAACCGGGTTTCGCTGATGAGCGAATGGGAAAGCAAGATGTACGCCATTATTGAAGAAAGTATACAGGAAAATGTAACCAGTCTGGCAGGGGTGCCCTCCTGGATGCTTGTACTGTTGAACCGCGTACTGGAACAGACCGGAAAATCGCATCTTTTTGAGGTCTGGGAAAATCTCGAGGTCTATTTTCACGGGGGAGTAAGCTTTAATCCCTATCGGGACCAATATACCAATCTGCTACCCAGGAAACGCTTTCGATACTATGAAATTTACAATGCCTCCGAAGGGTTCTTTGCAATTCAGGACCGCAATGATGAGCAGGATTTGCTTCTCATGCTGGATTACGGAATATTCTATGAGTTTATACCGATGGACGTTTTCGGAAAACCCACGCAAAAAACTGTTCCCTTATGGGAAGTTGAGTTGGATACCAATTATGCCATGGTGATTACTACCAATGCCGGACTTTGGCGGTATCAGATCGGGGATACAGTAAGGTTTACTTCCTTGAATCCGTATCGTATCAAGGTTACTGGACGTACTAAGCACCATATTAATGTATTTGGCGAGGAGCTTATTATAGAAAATGCAGAAGAAGCCCTTAAGCGCTGCTGCCTCGAGACCGGGGCTGAGATCAAGGACTATACAGTAGCTCCTGTATTCATGAAGGGGAAGGCCAAGGGAGCACACGAATGGTTGATAGAGTTCCGAAATGCCCCTAACAAAATGGATGGATTTCGGGATGCATTAGACCGTGCGCTCCAATCTCTTAACTCGGACTATGAAGCGAAACGCTATAACAACATGACCCTGAATTTACCCAAAATCCAGGTAGCCCGTGACAATTTATTTTATGACTGGCTTAAAGCCAAGGGCAAGCTTGGGGGGCAACATAAAATCCCGCGATTGTCCAATGACAGGGCTTATATCGATGAATTGCTTCATATGAACCAATAAATGTGCATTCAACAATAATTCTTAAGATATTCAGCCTTCCTAAATTTAGAAAACCTAACCAATGAGTAAAAGACTAGTAATTTTATCCGATATCTGGGGATGCAAAAAAGGCCTCTGGATTACTTCCTACCTCGGATATTTACAATCTTATTTTGATATTACCTTTTATGATTGCAGGGAATTGGGTTATGTAGATATGAAGGTAAACACAGCAGATGAACTTCATAATGCCTTTTTAGATGGTGGTATGGAAGCTGCAGTTCAGAATTTGCTTAAAAAGGAGCAGGAACCTGCTCATTATCTGACATTTTGTGCGGGGTCTACTATTGCCTGGAAAGCGGCATTGAAGGGCTTACCTATTCAATCGCTCTACGCAATCTCTCCTTTTGGTTTACAGGCATCCTTGGATAAACCAGATATCCTGGTAAACTTACTTTATGGAGAATATCAAAACATAACCCCTTCTGAAAAAAGAAGTTCTGAAGAAGGACTGATTCTGGAAACCATTCCCAAATTTGGGTACGAGCTGTATACTGATGAGAAGATCATACAAAAGGTCTGTCTGGACCTTTTAGAGAGCAACTTCAATATTCAATATCAATATATGGAGGTAAGTTAAGCGATAAGACTAGGAAACCGCTTTTAGCTTTTTGATTGTTTCGTAGGAAAGTTTGTCTTCGGCATAAGGTTTAGTAACCTTGAATTCTTTTTCTTCACTACTTGGAAGTTCAAACATGGCATCGGTAAATACTGCTTCACAAAGGGAACGCAATCCACGTGCTCCCAGCTTATATTCTACCGCCTTATCCACGATATAATCAAGGGCCTGTTCTGTAATCTTAAAGGTGATATCATCCATGGCAAATAATTTCTCATATTGCTTGATGATGGCGTTCTTGGGTTCAGTAAGGATTGCCCTAAGCGTTTTCTTGTCCAGGGGATTCATGTGCGTAAGGACAGGTAAACGGCCAATAATTTCAGGGATGAGTCCAAATTCTTTTAGGTCCTTGGGGATAATATATTGAAGTACATTGGTGTCATCCAGAGTTTCCTCGCGCATAGAAGCACTATACCCAATGGCCTGCATGTTCAGTCTTTTAGTAATGATGCGTTCAATCCCGTCGAATGCTCCTCCGGCGACAAACAGGATATTCTCTGTGTTAACCTCTATAAATTTCTGATCAGGGTGTTTACGGCCGCCTTTGGGCGGTACGTTAACAACCGTGCCTTCCAGTAATTTCAAAAGTCCCTGTTGAACCCCTTCGCCGGAAACATCCCGGGTAATGGAAGGGTTATCGCTTTTGCGCGCAATTTTGTCAAGTTCGTCTATAAAGACAATCCCTTTTTCGGCTTTTTCCAGGTTGTAATCTGCAGCCTGTAATAAACGTGTAAGGATGCTTTCAACATCTTCTCCTACATATCCAGCTTCGGTAAGTACGGTGGCATCTACAATGGCAAGCGGTACATTGAGCATTCTGGAAATGGTTTTGGCCATTAAGGTTTTACCAGTTCCGGTTTGCCCAACCATTACAATATTACTTTTCTGGATTTCAACATCGTCCTCTTTGGAGTGCGGTTGGAGAAGCCTTTTGTAATGGTTATAAACGGCAACAGAAAGCACTTTTTTAGTTCGTTCCTGCCCAATTACATAAGTATCCAGAAAGGTTTTGATCTCCTTGGGTTTCTTCAGGACCAACTCTGCATTGAGGTCATCTTTTTTAGACTGCCTGGACTCCTCAGCTACAATGCCGTGGGCTTGCTCAATACATCGGTCACAAATATGCGCATCCAGCCCGGCAATCAAAAGATTGGTCTCAGGCTTTTTTCGGCCGCAAAACGAACATTCTAAATTTTCTTTTGCCATATTCGTGAGTGTCTGTCCAACTCTATAACGCCGCAAAAGGCATTTTGGTTTACAATATACCTTTTTCGGTCTGCGTTAGCTCAGATTAATCGCTTTCCCGCTCAAGAATTTCGTCTATCATACCATACTCCTTGGCTTCCTGAGCTTTCATCCAGTAATCCCGGTCACTATCTTCATACACCCTGTCAAAAGACTGTCCGGAATGTTGAGAGATAATATGGTACAATTCATCTTTTATTTTAAGTACTTCTTTGGCAGCGATCTCAATGTCGCTGGCCTGACCCTGAGTTCCAGACATGGGCTGATGGATCATTACGCGGGAGTGTTTTAGTCCGCTACGCTTCCCTTTTTCTCCGGCACATAACAATACAGCCGCCATAGATGCCGCCATCCCTGTACAAATGGTCGCTACATCTGGTTTGATAAACTGCATGGTGTCATAAATCCCCAGGCCTGCGTAAACGCTACCGCCAGGAGAGTTGATGTAAATCTGTATGTCCTTGGATGAGTCCGCACTGGCAAGGAATAACAATTGAGCCTGAACGATGTTGGCTACCTGGTCGTTAATTCCGGTACCCATGAAGATGATCCTGTCCATCATCAGCCTGGAAAACACATCCATGGCAATGGCATTCAATTGACGTTCCTCAATAATATTAGGGGTCATGCTTACGGGATACATACTTTCCAGAATGCTGTCGTAGTAGGTGCTGCTAATCCCCTGATCTTTTATCGCGTAGTTTTTGAATTCTTTAGCGTAATTCATGCTTTGTCCTGTCGAGTTTTAAAAAAAGGTGCCGAAACACAAGTATCGGCACTGTAAAGATACTTATTTAATCAAGAATTTAAGCCCGGTCTCCGTGTAACGAAATCCTTTCTCCATCCGGGCTATCCGTAAACTTCCTTGACAAAATTGTCGTAGGTTACTTCTTTGACCTTTAAATTGGCCTTTTCCTTGTAAAGATCAAGCAGTTTCTTGCTCATCAGCTGTTCAGAAAGCCTTTTCACTTCATCCTGATTGCTGAGTACGCGCATAACAATAGGCTCTAATTCTTCGTCCTGGGGATTCATCTGACCGTATTGGGCCATCTGAGTCTTAATAAATCCTTTGGCGAATTCTTTCAATTCATCAAACTGAAGTTCAATATTGTTATCCTTGATTAATTTACCTTCAATTAGCTGATAACGAAGGCCTTTTTCAGACTTCTCATATTCATCCTTGGCTTCCGCTTCAGAAAGTGGTTGCTCACCTGTGGTTTGAATCCATTTTTGTAAAAACTCTACAGGCAGATCAAATTTTACAGCCTCAATTAAACGCTCTGTCACATCATTAAGCAGTTTTTGATCTGCTTGTTGTTCAAACTGTTTTTCGGCGTCCTCTTTGATCTTTGCACGCATTTCTTCTTCAGACGATACTGTTCCTTCCCCAAAGAGGCGATCAAATAGTTCTGTAGTAAGTTCTGCAGGTTCTCGTTCGTTGATTTCCTGAATCGTAAACTCAACTTCGATGTTCAGTCCATCCGCTTTTTCTCTGTCAACTCCAAGCGTACTGGGAAGCAGGTAATCTTCCTTGAACAGCCCTTTGGTTTTAAGAGTTACCGTATCGCCTACTTTGCTGCCAACCAGCGAATCCAGGGCTTTTTTACTTTTTATCTTTTCGAGTTCAATAGTACTGTCCCTATTGATCTCTTCGCTTTCGTTGCTAAAGGTGCCTGTTACCTCGAACCCTTTTTCAATTACCGATTTGTTTACCAGTTTCCCGTATTGCTTTTTTACACGGTCTACTTGCTCGGAAACCATTTTTTTATCGGCTACGATCTTATAATGGGGGATGCTTTTTTTGGTTTTGAGGCTGACCTCAAAGTCAGGGACCAGTCCCAGTTCAAATTCAAATGAGAATTCGTCTGAATCCCAGTTGAAATTATCCTGTTGTTTGGGCAGTGGATTACCCAGAACATCCAGTTTTTCTTCCGTAAGGTAAGTGTTGAGGTTATCCTGAATTAATTTGTTTACCTCGTCTACCAAAACCGCCTTGCCATATTGTTTTTTGATAAGTCCCATAGGAACCTGCCCTTTCCTGAAACCCGGAATGTTGGCTTGCTTTCTATAGTCTTTAAGGATTTGCTCCACCTTATCTTGATAGTCCTCTTTGGAAATATCAACTTTTACAACTGCATTTAACTCGTCTATTTGTTCTTTGGTAATATTCATTGAAAAATAATTTGTACTACACCTGATATTGTGTTCGCATTGATTTTGGGTAATGTATACCGTATGACTAACTCCTCACAATTATTTCTTAACTGATTCTAGCCGTGAATCTATGAATTAGAGCATGCAAAAGTAGCGTATTTTGCTTAGTTCAACAAGTTTTATACCCTTGAAAAACAGACCTCTCTGCTTACTTTTTATTTTCTGATTTCAGGAAGGAATGCAGGATGGAATTCAATAGCGATAGGAGCAGGCTAAACAGGAGGGCCCACCAAATACTGCTTACTGAAAAGCCATTGATCAGGGCATCGGCTAAAAGGATTATCAGGGCATTGATGATAAGTAAAAAGAGCCCGAGGGTGATTATGGTAATCGGCAAGGTGAGAATTATAAGAATAGGCTTGACCAGGAAATTAAGCAAACTTAAGACCAGCGCCACAATAATTGCAGTAATATAGCTGTCTACGGTAACACCAGGTAATATATTGGCCAGTACCACCACTGCCAATGCGCTCAGTAATAATTTCAGTATAAAATTCATGTCCAAATTTAAAAAGGTGCCGAAACCTTCGACACCTTTAAAGTACAAAATATTTTAATTTCTAGTTGATGTAAAGCCCTTTATAGTCCAGCGGATTGACTCCTGGTAGGTTAGAGCCGTATTTGGCATTGATTGCTTCAATAATAGCATTTGCCAGCAATGCAGATCCTCTGGGAGCCGGGTGTACCCCATCCAAAGAAAATCCTCCACCTGTGGCGAATGTATCAGTAACTATACTGCCATCACTTAAAGGTGCCCCTTGTGTTGAGATGACATTTTGATAGGTGTTTACATCTACTAATGCGAGGTCATATTGGGTGGCCAGAGCCGCAATCGTTTGGTTATAAGCTGTGGTTGCAGTTTCAACGGCCTGTTGCTCTTCTGGAGTCAATACCCATTTATCTTCCAGGGGAAGAGAAACGCCTTCCACAGAAAATTGACCTGCAAGTTGGGCAGACAATCCCTGGTTGACTAAATTCTGTAAGACGTCTGTATTTACTGTTCCGATCACCGTAGAGCTGGTTAAAACGATCAAATCTTCAGCGGTCGCCTGTCTTGCCTGTCCATAAGTTGCTCCCAATAAATTGGCTACAAGTGGCGCGGCCTGGGGCGGTAATCCAAACTGTGCGATGAAGGCCTCGAATGTCGGAAGATCTGCGAGCAGGGCCCCTGCAATAGTAGCAGATAGATTTGCGAGATCTTCATCTATGATGACCACAGGACTTGCCTCCGTCTCTGAAAATACCACGATACGTTCTGTCGCACCTATGGCTGTATAAATTTGATTCAAAGCACCGAATATTGTGTTCAGGAGCGGAATTTGAGGTCCAAAATCAGGATTCGAAGGATCCAAAGGGTTATATGGAACCGTTGTAAAATAGGGCAGGGCACTTACGTCTGGTAGATTGACCACTACGCCGTCAGCGCCATTCGCAGTAAGCGTTTGCAGCAGGCCGGAATAAACACCTGCAAAAAGGGTCGGATCTGTTATATCTGAACCTCCGTAGGTTGTGGCATCAGGGTTGCCTGTTTGGTCTACTCCTGAACCACCTGAAGCGGCAAAACCCAATACATCGTTGTTTCCGATCCACAAAGAGAAAAAGGTAGGATTCTGCGCCGCAGCATCCTCAATAATTGTCGCATTGGGGGAGCTTGCAAAGCGGGCATAATAGGGATTAGCCTGACCTAGGGCAACACCAGCCACATTACCATATCCCTCAGCTACCAGGTGATAACTTTTGGCACCGGGAACGCCCATATTGTTGAAGGCTCCACCCAGAACATTAGAAATTTCAGTTGTCCCAGTTCCGCTAACCGCAGTTGGTGTAGGAGATCCGGTTGAAAAATCGAGAATTAGCCTGTTTCCCAAAATAGGTTGTCCGCCCAGGGTGGCGCCACCCAAGTTATCGGCCATAAAAGGAATATTAAAAGCACCACCACCAACAAGTTCGAAATTACCCGCCAGCATATTGGGGTATGAATTTGTTTGTCCTTCAATAAATAAAGCGTTGTCAGAGTATCCGGCGGTAATCGAGTTGCCCAGGGCAACATAATTCGAAAAATCGGCGGTTCCAGCAGTAAATACTATGGGATCCGGATCAGGGATCTCATTGCCTGAGAAGTCGTCATCGCTACAGGAAATCAAAAAAAGTCCGCCCATGGCGAACAGCATCCAAATCTTTTTCATTTTGTCAGTATGATTTTAGTTTAGTTAAACTGCCATTTAGGCAGGGCAGAGTCAAAAATAATTAAAAATGCAAGACATGCAAGTTGGGGGGTGTTAAATTATGCATGCATAACAAAACCCTGGCAATCAATTCTTGAGAAATACTTCAGCATATTCAATAAACTGCTGTGGGTTTTCTGCATGCAGCCAATGACCGGCGTCCTCAACGGTTTCCAAATAGGCTTTTGGAAAGTGGTTTCTGATCAAATTAATATCGGCATCTGCCACATATTCAGAGCGGCTTCCTCGTAGAAAAAGTACAGGCCCGTCATAGGTTGCAGTAGCCTCGAGAGCATCTCCTATCTCTTCCATTTTTTGGGATAGTACCTTCAAGTTAAAGCGAAAGTCGAGCTTATCTTTCTCTACCCAATGCAGGCTTTTCAGGAGAAACTGCCGAATACCCCAGTCGTGTAAATACTTAGCCAGTTCAAAATCAGCGGCACTCCGGGATTTCAATGAAGCCACTGGAAGTGCTACAAGTGCATCTATTATATATTGGTGATGAGGAGGGTAGAATTTAGGGGCAATATCCGCAATAATCAATTTTTTTATCCGGTCCGGATGGGTACATGCAAAGGTCATGGCTGTTTTCCCGCCCATAGAATGCCCCAGGATACACGCACTTTTCAGGTGGTGATGATCCATGTAGGTTAACAGGTCTTCAGCAAGGATATCGTAGTTGAAATCTTCAGACCAAAAACTCTTACCGTGGTTGCGCTGGTCAATTAAATGCACCTGGTAGCCCATTTTGGAGAATTGACTTCCGAGGGTTTTCCAATTATCGGACATACCCAAAAATCCATGCAGGATTAACAAGGGATCTCCTTCTCCCAGGATATTTGAATGTAATATTTCCATTAGCTCAGGCGATGCAGGTACATGTTTACTACGTTTTCCAATCCCATGTAGATAGACTCACATATCAGGGCATGCCCTATGGATACTTCCAGTAACTCAGGGACCTCTTGTTTAAAATGTGCAATATTATCCAAATTCAGATCGTGTCCTGCATTAACGCCAAGCCCCAATTCGTTGGCTAACTGCGCTGCTTTCGCGAAAGGCATTACGCCCTCTAGCTTACCAGCAGCAAAATCGCTGGCATACTGTTCTGTGTAAAGTTCTATGCGGTCTGTTCCTGTTTTTGCAGCTCCTTCAACCATGCTAGTGTCCGGATCTACAAATATGGATGTTCGAATCCCATGGGATTTAAACTCACTGATAACTTCCTGAAGGAATTTCTGATGGGTATGTGTATCCCAGCCTGAATTGGAGGTTATGGCGTCTACAGCATCCGGCACCAAAGTTACCTGTGTTGGCTTAATTCCGGTTACCAGTTCAATGAATTTAGGGATTGGATTACCTTCAATATTATATTCAGTGGTTATAACATCCTTGAGTTCACGCGCATCCTGATAGCGAATATGGCGTTCATCGGGTCTTGGATGTACGGTAACTCCGTGGGCACCAAAATCCTGCACATCACGAGCAACCTGCACTACATTGGGCATATTGCCTCCTCTGGAATTTCTCAAAGTGGCAATTTTATTGATGTTCACGCTTAGTTTTGTCATTATGAACCTGCATTAATTTTTAGGTCCACAAAAATACAAATAAGGCACACCTTTTGATGTTTAAAATTAGTAATTTGCACCAGATAGCGTAGATATGCACCTTCAATCACACATAATCAACACCTTACCAGTCTTTAATCTTGATGATTCAATGACTGAGGTTATTGAATTTTTCCAGCATACCACTTATTCTCATGTGGCTATAGTGGAAGACAGGAGGTTTGTCGGGGTGCTCTCTGAAACAGATCTTGAGAGCTTTGAACAAGTTAAGAAAGTAGAAGACTACCGCTATGATTTGGAAGCATTTTTCGCGCGTAAGGAAACATCCTGGCTGGATGCACTTGAACTTTTTGCACGAAATGAAGCCAACCTGATACCAGTTCTTGGTGATAATGAATCGGTGCTGGGTTATTTTGACCTCAATGATATTGTAGCCGAATTTATCGATACACCCTTCTTTATTGAACCCGGGGTTATCCTGGTTATCGCAAAAGGCATTAAGGACTATTCCTTTAGTGAGATTGCTCAGATAGTGGAAAGTAATAATGCAAAGCTGCTGGGAGCTATTATTACAGAAACCCGAGACGAGCTCATACAGATTACCCTGAAGATTACTTCGGAGAATAGCAATGATGTAATCCAGACCTTACGCCGATACAATTATAATATCCTTTTCGGCAACGATGAAGACCAATTCATGGAAAGCCTCAAAAGGCGCTCGGAGTATTTGGATAAATACCTAAATGTCTAACAGGCATGAAAGTCGCCATCTACGGACAGGAATACCAGGAGACTGCCCTGGAATATGTTGTGGAACTCCTTGAAGAACTCCAAAAAAATCAGGCCGTTGTACTATTTGAGTCTCAATTCTACCAGTTTTTGGGTGGTGTTAAGGCTTTGGGTCAGTACAGTACCTTTACTTCCGATAAGGGTTTAGACAGTACATTCGACTTGTTTGTGAGTTTTGGTGGAGATGGTACAATTTTAAGGGCTATCACCTATATAAAGGACCTTGGTATACCTGTTGTTGGAGTAAACACAGGTCGACTGGGATTTTTATCCACTTTTAAGAAAGAGGAAGTCAGGCGGGTGGTAACTGAATTTAAAGCAGGAGCCTACGAGTTGGTAGAAAGGAGTTTGGTGGCAGTTTATTCTGATTATGAAATACCCGAATTCGGCAGTCTGAATTTTGCTCTAAATGAGGTGTCAGTAAGCCGCAAGGATACTACATCCATGATTACCATTGCTACCTATCTGAATGATGAGTATCTCACCTCTTACTGGGCTGATGGATTGATTATTGCCACGCCAACGGGCTCTACAGGTTATTCGCTGAGTTGTGGAGGGCCGGTGATTACACCAACCGCCCAATCACTTGTCATAACCCCCATTGCCCCGCATAATCTGAATGCAAGACCTTTGGTTATTTCAGACAATACAGAAATAAGACTAATTGTTTCAGGACGAGAGGAGCATCACCTGTTATCCCTGGATTCCCGTTTGGCAACCATAGAAAACGGAAGGGAACTAACAATAAAAAAGGCAGGTTTCAAGATTAAAATGGTTGAATATACTTCAGAAAGTTTTCTCAAAACGCTACGCAATAAACTGCTCTGGGGGGAAGACCGCCGGAATTGATCTTAGCTGAAACAATAAATGCCCTCAATTCCTGTTTAACATGGAAGAACCTCTATAACGTAAACCCGATTTGTATGGGTTGATAGTGGTCAAGAACAAAAGGGATTTGATGAGGGGAATCATTGCTGTAACATTCTTTTTTTTGTTGTTCTCGGGAAGTGCGCAAACCTATGAGGTGGGCCTTTTTGCCGGGGGTGCCAATGCCATAGGCGATGTGGGTAAGATGAATTATATCGCTCCGTCCGGTATTGCTTTCGGGGCTATTGCCAAATGGAACAAAAGCAAACGTTACGCATGGCGGGCCAGCGCAATTTATGGCGAATTTTCCTTTGATGATGCCAAATCAGATATTCCTTCCAGAATTCAAAGAGGTTACTCAGTTGACAACTCGATATTGGAGGTCTCAGCTGGACTTGAATTTCATTTCTGGGAGTATAATCTTCACAAGGTTGGCCCCGCGATGACCCCATATCTGTATACAGGACTTTCATATTTTCGCTACGACTATAATTACTTTGATGCTGGTTTATTGCAGAATCTTGACCAGCGAGATGGCTCATTTGCTATCCCAATGACCTTGGGAATTAAGGCTAGGATAAATCAATTCCTTATTTTTGGGGCTGAAATTGGAGCAAGGTATACTTTTACCGATAATCTTGATGCCAGTAACCCGGAAGGTACTAACTTTGAACAATTCCGTTTTGGGAATATTTTTAGTGATGACTGGTACGTGTTTTCAGGATTTACAGTAACTTATACCTTTGGCAGGAAACCCTGCATGGATTGTTTTGAGTAGCAGATAAATGAACACTATTGAAGATTTAAAAAGCGAAAATCTTCCGAGACACCTGGCTATAATAATGGATGGTAATGGCCGCTGGGCGCAGCAGCGCGGCAAATTACGTGTCTTTGGTCATCAGAATGGTGTGCAAGCGGTAAGAGCCACAGTAGAGAATTGTGCAAAAGCGGGCATAGATTATCTTACCCTTTACGCCTTTTCCACAGAGAACTGGAAAAGACCAAAGATTGAGGTGCAAACCCTTATGAAACTGCTGGTTTCTACCTTAAAAAAAGAACTTGCTACTTTAAAAAAGAACAATATCCGGCTGAATGCCATAGGTAACATCCAATCGCTACCCAAAAAAGTCCTCCTGGAACTGCAGGAGGTAATGGACAAAACCAAATCTAACTCGGGGATGACCCTTACCCTTGCCCTAAGTTATGGGTCAAGGGAGGAGCTGAAACAGGCAATCCGCTGTTTGGCGACCAAAGTTAAAAATAACATAATTTCCCCCGAAAATATTGATGAAACCGTTATAAATAGTCATCTTTACACGCACGATTTACCAGATGTAGACTTGCTTATCCGGACTAGCGGGGAACGCCGGATCAGCAATTTTTTGCTTTGGCAGATTGCTTACGCTGAATTGTATTTTGTAGATGCATTTTGGCCCGATTTCAGCGAGGAGCATTTGGTAGCGGCTATTTTGAATTACCAGAACAGAGAACGAAGATTTGGAAAGATCAGCGAACAACTTAACTAGGGGTATGAATACAAGATTACTCCGAACACTCTATTTTTACTTCCTCCTTCTATTTATAACCTATCCGGCCTTTAGCCAGGAACTAACCTATGGTCAGGGAAAGGAATATATCCTTGGGGGCCTTACGGTTACAGGACTGGAAAGTTACAATGAACAAACCGTAAAAACCTATACCGGACTTAGAGAAGGAACTCCGATTACGGTACCGGGAGATCAGATCAGTGATGTGATCAAGAAGTTATGGAGCCTTGAACTTTTCAGTGACATAGAATTCTACATTACCAATATTGAGGAAGAAAAGATATACCTGGAACTCTTCATTAAAGAACGGCCCACTTTATCCAAAGTTACTGTATACGGGGTTAAAAAAAGGAAGGTGCAGGACATCATAGACGACACTGACCTGAAAAAGGGCAAGAAGATTACGGAAAGTCTTATTGCCAATACCAAGAATTATTTACAAAATAAGTATAGGAAACAAGGGTACCTGAATGCAAAGGTTTCCATTGCTACCGCCCGCGATACTTCGGATACCAATGCCCAGAGCATGGTGGTCAATGTTAAGAAAGGGGATAAGGTAAAAATAAAGAACATCATCTTTGAAGGCAATGAGATGATATCGTCTTCCAAGCTGCGAAAGGCGATGAAGAATACCAAAAAGAAACGGCCTGGGCGTTTCTGGAAAAAATCAAAATACATTGAAGACGATTATCAGGAAGATCTGACCAGTCTGTTAGATAAATATGCCGAAAAAGGATACAGGGATGCCCGTGTTGTTTCCGATAGCTTGGTGATCTTGAACGAAAACAATATTGATATTCGCATTAAAGTAGAAGAAGGGGATAAGTACTATTTCGGTAATATTGATTTTGTTGGGAATTCCGTTTATACGGATCGCATGCTGAGTCAGGTGCTTGGAATTAAAAGGGGAGATACCTATAATGGGGTGTTACTAAGAGAACGAATAGCCGATAATACCAAACCTGATGCCGAGGACCTTACTAACCTCTATCAGAATAACGGATACCTCTTTTCTCAGATCAACCCGGTAGAAGTATCGGCACAGAATGATACCATAGACTTTGAAATTCGAATAATAGAGGGTAAGGAAACCTTTCTGAACCATGTTACGGTAACAGGAAACGATAAAACCAATGACCATGTGATCTTCCGGGAACTTAGAACGCGTCCGGGACAGCGCTACAGTAAGGATAATATTATCAGGAGTGTACGCGAATTAGGACAGCTGGGATTCTTTGATGCGGAACAAATCAGTCCGGATATTCAGAATCCAAATCCCAATGAGGGAACCGTTGATCTTGGTTACAACCTCGTAGAGTCGGGCTCAAGTCAGATTGAATTACAGGGTGGATATGGCGGCGGCGGTTTTATTGGTACCCTGGGCCTGTCCTTTAATAACTTCTCCATTCAAAACCTATTCAAAGGTGAGGCTTACAAACCTGTACCTATGGGTGATGGGCAAACATTTGCCTTACGCCTTCAGGCAAGTAGGACTTTCCGTGTATACAGTCTAAATTTTTCTGAACCCTGGCTGGGAGGTAAAAAACCGGTTCGTTTCAACCTTTCTTTGTCCAGAACACAGCAATTCCTCGCTTCCTTTAGTAGTAATGGTCGGATACAGGTGAATAAAGATCAACAGTTTTCGATAACAGGAGTATCGCTTGGCCTGGCCAAACGCGTACAATGGCCAGATGACTTTTTTACTATCTCACATGCCCTGGGCTATCAGTTGTACAACTTTGAGAACTATCGTACCGGGCTCTTTAATTTTGGTAATGGTCAGTCTAATTCTCTGGCATACACGCTTGGGATCTCAAGGAGTTCAGCAGGTCCTGGAAGAATATATCCCGTATCGGGTTCTATATTTGAGATTACAGCCAAGTTTACACCTCCGTATTCCCTGTTTAGTGACAAGGATTTTGCGGCACTAAAGGCTAGGAGTGAAGAACTCAACGAGCTGAGGACAGAAAGAGCACAGCAGGGAGGAACCCTGACCGATGAGGAACGAACGGAACTGGAAGAAGTAGATCAGGAACGTTTCCGATGGTTAGAATACTATAAGATCAAGTTTAAAGGTGACTGGTACACGCGTATAGTTGATAAACTGGTACTGCGAACCAATGCAGAATTTGGCTTCCTTGGTAATTACAATAGCGATGTGGGTAAGGTTCCTTTTGAACGCTTTTTCTTAGGAGGTGACGGTCTGGGCAGAAACTTTACACTAGACGGTCGTGAAGTTATCCAATTGCGGGGATATGAAAACAATTCCCTAACGCCGGTAGACCCCTTAACAGGGCAGCAGGAGGGTGGAATTGTCTACAATAAATACTCCATGGAACTCCGATATCCCCTTACTTTGAAGCCAACAGCCTCTATTTATGGGCTTGTTTTTATGGAAGCGGGTAACTCGTTCAACAATTTTCAGGATTTTAGACCGTTTGAATTAAAAAGATCTGCCGGAGTGGGGCTAAGAATATTCATGCCGGCCTTTGGTCTTTTGGGGATCGATTTTGGATATGGCTTTGATGAAGACCTGAGACCACAGTCTGCAGGTACAGGCCCAAGTGGGTGGCAAACCCACTTCATTATAGGACAACAGTTCTAATTCCTGATTACTTCCCCGGAATAGCCAAAGGATAATCCACTCATTTTAATAGTTTTAGTAATTTTGGCACGATATTTTCTATGTTATAAAAGCAAGCAGTAATGAAACACAAAGTTCTTTTAATATTGACTGCTACCTTGCTTACTTCTTTTGCCTTTTCGCAAAGAGGTGTAAGAATCGGGTACGTGGACATGGAGTATATCCTTGAAAATGTGGAAGAGTACAGGGAAGCAAATGAGCAACTGGCAAACAGGGTGCAGCGATGGAAAGTGGAGATTGAGCAAAAACAAGGTAGCATCGATCAGATGAAAAAAGACCTGCAGGCCGAAAAGGTGTTGCTCACAGACGAATTAGTAGCAGAACGTGAGGAGGAAATCGCAATTCTTGAAAAAGAAATGATCGAATATCAACAAGACCGGTTTGGACCCCAAGGCGATTTGGTGCTGCAGAAACAACGATTAATTCAGCCCATTCAGGACCAGGTGTTCAATGAGGTACAAAAGATAGGAACTAACAAAAAGTACGATTTTATTTTCGATAAATCAGCGGATGTTGTAATGTTGTACTCCCAAAAAAGACACGATATCAGTGAATTAGTGCTTAGGGAAATTGGGAGGACCAGGAAAATAAGCAAACCCAAAAAGAAACCAGCTAAGAGTAGGCTGGATGAGTTTGACGAAGGTCCTGAAAAGGAAGAGATCAGCGAAGCTCTGAAAGAACGTCAGGAGAAGGCAGATCAGGCGCAACAGGCTCGCCAGAAAACTTCGGAAGACCGTAGGGCGGAACAATTAAAATTGCGGGAGGAACGCAAGAAGGCCTACGAGGAAAGAAGGAAGAAGCTATTAGCCGAAAGAGAGGCTCGTAAAAAAGCGAAAGAAGAAGAACGTAATAAAGCAACGGAGAAGAAAAACGATACCGTTAATCAGAAGAACTAATTAAAATTAACACTCAAATAGTAAATAAAAGATCATGAAACAATTGAAAAACGTAGCAGTAGCATTAGTACTGTTTGTTGCCGCCACTGGATTTGTAAATGCTCAGAGTAAAATTGCCCATATTAATGTATCGGAATTATTAGCTGAGATGCCTGAAATGAAAGCTGCCCAGGCAGAGCTCCAAAAATTACAGGAGACGTATAGAGCAGATATCGAAAGCTCAATGACTGAATTGAAGAATAAGTATACCCAATATTCCAATGAAGCCAGCGCCAAGTCGGCAGAGGAAAATGAAAAGCGAGCCTTGGAATTACAGGGATTTGAACGAAATATTGGGGAAGCCCAGCAGGCCGCACAACAAGAGCTGCAAAAAAAGCAGGCCGAGTTGTTCGAACCTATATCAAAAAAGGCCAAGGAAGCCATTGAGAAGGTTGCCGCAGCCCAGGGATTTGACTATGTAATCGATGCTACCCAGGGTGGAGGATTAATCGTAGCTAAAGGTCCAGACCTTCTTACTGCAGTAAAGCAGGAATTAGGATTCTAAAAGCAATAGCACTTCAAGGAAACCGTTCTCATAAAGAACGGTTTTTTTATTTTTATCCGTGACCTGACAGCTTCATATACAGCTGCAATTACTGGAATACATGAACAACAACCCTATCGGTATTTTTGACTCTGGTTTAGGTGGACTCTCCATCTGGAAGGATATTCAGAGCCTGCTGCCCAATGAGGAATTCTACTACCTGGCAGACAGCAGGCATGCACCATATGGGGATAAACCTCCTGAAGAAATCCTGAGGTTGAGTATCAAGAACACGGAGTTTTTACTGGAACGGAATTGTAAACTCATTGTTGTAGCCTGCAACACGGCAACCACAAATGCTATTGCTTATTTGCGAGATAATTATGCTGTGCCTTTTATTGGTATTGAACCCGCAATAAAACCTGCAGCCCTGCACACGAAGACTGGTAAGGTAGGCGTACTGGCGACAAAGGGTACCCTGGGGAGCTCTCTATTTCACCATACGGCCAGCAATCACGCTGCAGGGATAACCATAATTGACCAGATAGGCACGGGACTTGTTCCGCTGATAGAAGCAGGAGAAGCCACTTCTGAAGCCAGCCGTGCACTGCTTTTAAAATACCTTACGCCCATGCTGGATGCCGGGGTAGACCAGATTGTTTTGGGGTGTACCCATTATCCTTTTCTGATGCCTTTGCTGGAAGGACTGCTTCCTGATCATATCAATGTCCTGGATTGTGGTATGGCTGTTGCTCGTCAGACCCAGCGTGTCCTATTGGAAAAACAATTAGGGCATACCTCCACAGAACCTGGACTATCCCATTTTTATACCAATAAATCCCCGGATATCCTGAATAAAATGCTCGGGCAACTCAATGCCAGTGGGGATGTAAAATTTATCGATTTTTAATTAGTAAATTATTTCCTTGTATAAGTGAGGTAGCTAAAGGGGAAGGCATGCCGGTCGTCCTTTTCGTGGTACGTTTCCTCCACCAGTTCCCACTCTTTCATATCAATTTCAGGAAAGAAGGCATCGGCCTCAAAACTTGCATGTACCCTGGTGAGCTCTATCTTGTCTGCATGGGGTAAAGCCTGGGTATAAATTTCCCCTCCTCCTATTATGAAAGCCTGTTCCGCCTTATTTACTTGCTGTAGGGCCTCTTCCAGGCTGTGCACTACCTCACATTCAGGATGCCCTGGGGAATATGTTTTATTACGGGTGATGATGATATGAAAACGATTGGGCAGTGGTTTTGGGAAGCTTTCAAAAGTCTTGCGACCCATAATTATTTTATGCCCGGTGGTGATTTTTTTGAATCGCTTGAAATCGTCTGGAAGATGCCAAAGTAACTTATTGTCTTTACCCAGGGATCTGTTCTCTCCCACTGCTGCAATCATGACTATATTGCCCATTACACTTTTTTTTTATTGGGATCGGGGATCGGAATTTCAACCTCTATCTCCTTTTGTAATGCAGCAAGGCGTTCCTGCTGCTGGGCTACCAGTCGTTCTCTTTGGCTGCGCTCCCATTCTTGCCCCATAAAAGGATTCAGCAGGAAAACGTTTAGTGCATGCAGGATCAGCAAGAAAAACCATAAAAGAATACCCCATAGGTACCAGTCATATTCCCCCCCGTAATTAAGGGCCTTGTTTAATATTATGAAGAATAGGGACCCTACTAAAAAGAGTATAAAATGCCGGTACAACTTTTTTTTCTGAGCAATACGCTTTTGTGCATATTCGAGTTGCTCGTGTTGTTCAAGGCTTATATTAGGTTCCGCTTTTTTTTTGGAGCTCACGCTTATCCTTATATTTAACTGCAAAGATAAAGGAATTCACCCATCGAGTATTTAGCCATATGGAACATCTGAGAAAACAATTTCCGGTTTTGAATCAAGGAATTTATGCCGATACGGCAGCATCCGGGTTGTTATATGAGGATTTACTGGAATGGAGGCAGGGGCACGACCTGGATTTTCTAATTGGCGGAAGTACCATGAAGTTCGAAAGTTTTGATCTGGTAGATAAAACACACCAATCACTGGCTAACTTTTTTAATGTTTTACAGGAGGATATTGCCCTGGTTCCCAATTTTTCCCTTGGGCTAAACCTTATCCTGGAAGGCTTGCACAAAGACTCCAGAATATTGCTTTTGGAAGAGGATTATCCTTCCGTGAACTGGCCTTTTGAGAGCCGTGGTTACCCCATTAGCTATGTGCCTGCAGACGCAAACCTGGAAGACCATATCTGGAAGATGCTGGCTTCAGAATCAGTTTCTGTTTTTGCTTTTAGCCTTGTTCAGTGGGTGGATGGATTTAGAATGGACCTTGACTTTTTAAAGGAATTGAAATTAAAGTACCCTGAACTCATTTTGATTGCAGATGGCACACAATTCTGTGGGGCATTTGATTTTGATTTTGCAGAGTCAGGCATTGATGTTTTGGGGGCAAGCGGATACAAATGGCTGCTTGCAGGATATGGTAATGGGTTTTATTTGTTTAACCCTGAATTGAAAAACAGAATGTCCCTTCCATCAATAGGCTTCAATGCTACCGGGGGGAGACCTGATAAAAAAGCGCAAATACCGTTTTCCAGAAGGCTGGAACCGGGGCATTTGGATAGTTTCAACTTCGGGAGCCTTAAGTTTTCACTGGAATGGTTGTCCAAAGTTGGAATGAAGAACATCACCACCCATAATGAGCAACTAATTAACAAGGCTTGGACAACACTCACAGACATGGGTGTTTTGGAACCCCGCCTAAAAGCAAGGAAAGAGCATGGCCCAATCTTCAGTATTGATCCAAAAAGGGGCCTGGCCGCCTCATTAAGTGAAGCAGGCGTTATTTTTTCGGAGCGAGGAGGACGTATTCGCTTAAGTTTTCACTTCTACAATACAGAAAAAGAGGTAGAGCAGGTTATGGAGCTAATCAAAAGGCAACTGTAAGATTTCGACAGTGGCAAAAACAAGGAGCCATTATTGTCAAAGTAAATCCATAGTTCCCTAAATATTATTAAAATGATAAAACTGATTTTCTTTGTTGTAGTTGAAGGGATTATTGTTTTGTTTTGCCCTTAAATTAAGTACAAAGAAAACATGTCGATTAGTAAACAGTATCTAAAGACCAAACCCGTTTGTAAGGTAACCTTTACTGTACCTGCAAAAGAAGCGAAGAAAGTAGCTGTCGTGGGTGATTTCAACAACTGGAACCCTAAGGGTAGTATGTTAAAGAAATTGAAGAATGGCAACTTCAAAGGCACCTTTGATCTTCCTAAAGAGCAAAGCTTTGAGTTCCGTTACTTGGTAGACGGAAATTACATAAACGATGATGCCGCGGATCGTTACCAGTGGAATGACTTTGCTGGAGCTGAAAACGCTGTATTGGAGTTGTAATTACGAAAAAATTAAGCAAAGCCGGGTTGTTTTTGAAATAACCCGGTTTTTTTATTCTATAATTTCAACACCTTTCCAAAAAGCAACTCTTCCCTTAATACCCCTCGCAAGTTCACTGACTTCAGGATAATACCAGGCCGCATCCCTATTCTCTTTACCATCTACTTCCAGGTGGTAGTATGAGGCAACACCCTTCCAGGGACAGCTAGTATGGGTGTTACTATCCTTAAAATATACTTTCTGAATACTCTCTACAGGAAAGTAGTGGTTGTTCTCTACAATTACGGTCTCATCGCTTTCTGCGATTACTTTGTTATTCCAAATAGCTTTCATGGCAATTTTTTAAAGATATAGTTCTTAAATAATTCTTTGCTGTCACTAAAGACATCCACAATCCCCAGCCCCGCCTTGCCTGCTAACCAGGCTACTATTTCATCATCGTATTTCTGGCTGATTTCCGTATGAATCGTTTCCCAGGCTTTGAAATTCACCTTCAAATTCAAATCACTGATATTGACTTCCTGGGCTTGCTTGGAAACCAGATAGCTTTTTGCTGTTCCGGTCTCAGGATCATATACTTCCCAGTGCCGGAAATTGTCCACATTAAAATCTCCCCCAAGTTCCCTGTTGATCCGGGTAAGGATATTTTTGTTAAACGCCTCCGTAACCCCTGTAGGATCATTGTAGGCATCGAGTATTTGCTGAGGATCTTTCTTTTGATCAAATCCGACCAGGAAAAGATCATTCCCGGACATCACTTCTTGAACCTGCAGCAGGAAGTTGACTGCCTGGGGATGCAGCAGGTTTCCGATATTGGATCCCAGAAAGAGGATTACCTTTCTTTCTTGTTCCAACCGGCAGATTTCTTCAAGACTTTCAAAATAAGTGCCCTGTACGGGTCTTACCGCTAACCCCGGTAATTCAGATGTTAAACTTGTTGTTAATTCTTCCAGCACATTAGCACTAATATCAATAGGAAGGTATTGGAATGAGATCTTGTTCTCTTGGAGGTACTTAAGGAGAATCCGGGTTTTTGTGCCGTCTCCGGCCCCGAGCTCAATAAGGTTAAAGGTTTCTCCTGCACTGCTGAAATGCCCGGTGATTGCTTCTTTGTGAGCTTGCAGGATTTCCAGTTCACTGTTAGTGAGGTAGTATTCCGGAAGTTTCATGATTTCCTGAAATAGCTTGTCGCCCCGAGCATCATAAAAATATTTGGACGAAAGGTGCTTTGGAAAATCGGTTAGTCCCTGATAAACGTCTTGTTCAAAAACAGAGTTGAAGGTGGTTATTGTTTTTTTTGACATAGGTACTTTGTCGGGATTAACGGGCTAACCTTAAACCGGTGTACTGCCATCGTTCATGGGGATGAAAGAAATTGCGATAAGTGGGTCTGCTATGCCCGGGAGTAGTAGCTATTGATCCTCCCCTGAGGACCTTTTGATTCACCATAAATTTTCCGTTGTATTCTCCTAAGGCGCCTGGAGCTTTCGTAAATCCTGGATAAGGGAGGTAGGCGCTCTCTGTCCACTCCCAACGCTGTCCCCAGGAGAATAGGGATTGTGCTGCTTCCCATTCAAATTCTGTTGGCAGCCTCATGCCCTTCCATTGTGCATAGGCAAAGGCTTCATAATAACTTATATGGGTAATGGGAGTATCGGCATCAACAGCTTTCAGGCCGTTAAGGGTATAGTGATGCCATTGTCCCTCAATCAGATGCCAATATAACGGGCTTGTAATACCTTGTTGTTTTACCCAATCCCATCCGTCTGCATGCCAGAGCTCAAAACGGGTATATCCCCCATCTTCAATAAAGCGGATAAATTCCCGATTGGTGACGAGCTCAGCAGAGATCTCAAATGGTTCCAGGTATACCTTATGTCGCCCGAGTTCGTTGTCAAAGCAAAAGCCTTTACCCTTATGGCCAATTTCATATACCCCATCTGCTACGGGTATCCATAGTTCGTCAGGGGCCTCTGGAGAATGTTCGGGGATAAGTTCGGAATAAATCGGGAGCAGCGGATTATGACCAAGTATATACTTGATATCTGTCAGCAACAATTCCTGATGTTGCTGCTCATGGTTGATGCCTGTTTCTAAAAGTTTCCATAGGGAAGCGTCGGGCTTTTTTTCAAAAAGTTCCTGAATATGTTCGGTGACGTATTTGCGATACTGGTAAATGCGCTGCACTGATGGCCTGGAAAGATTGCCCCGATTGGCACGTACTACCCGTTTGCCTACCGTTTCGTAATAGCTGTTAAAAACAAAGGAGAAGTCTTTGTCGAATAAGCGATAGCCAGGGTCATGGGCCTTGAGAATAAATTCCTCAAAAAACCAGGTAGTATGGCCCAGATGCCATTTGGGTGGGGAAACTTCTTCCGCAGGTTGCACTACATAATCTTCGGTTTCAAGAGGAGCACAAAGGGTTTCTGACCGCTTTCGTGTGTCCAGAAAAGTATCCAGCAAAGTCTCGGTAAGCAGCATAGCCACGTTTTCCTTAAAGATAGGAATATTGCCTTAATTTTCTGAACTGTAGTATTAGCCTGGCACGAGCTTTAAGCTAAAATACTATTAGACAGCCACAACACCTTTTATATGCGGATGCGGGTCATAATTGAGCAGGCTAAAGTCTTCAAACTTGAAATTAAATATGTCATCCACTTCAGGATTTAGCTTCATACTGGGCAACGGACGTGGATCCCGACTTAACTGAAGTTCAATTTGCTCCATATGGTTGTTGTAAATATGGGCATCACCAAAAGTATGGATGAATTCTCCTGGCTGTAAACCGCATACCTGTGCTACCATGAGCGTAAAGAGCGCATAAGAGGCGATATTGAAAGGAACTCCGAGGAAGATATCTGCACTGCGCTGGTAGAGCTGGCAGGATAGTCTGCCGTCGGCAACATAAAACTGGAAAAAGGCATGACAGGGAGGGAGGGCTGCTTTTCCTTCTTCTACATTTTGCGCAAAGGATTTGGAAGTATCCGGAAGTACGCTGGGATTCCATGCAGTAACCATCAAACGCCTGCTGTCCGGGTTGGTCTTAATGTTGTGTATAAGTTGTTTGATCTGATCGATACCATCACCGTTCCAATTACGCCATTGGTACCCGTAAACCGGTCCCAGGTCACCATTCTCGTTGGCCCATTCATTCCAGATACGGACCCCATTCTCCTGTAGATAACCAATATTGGTTTCACCTTTCAAAAACCAAAGTAATTCATGAATAATGGACCTTAGGTGCAGTTTTTTGGTAGTAACCAATGGAAAACCATCCTGTAGGTCAAACCGCATCTGATATCCGAATACACTTATTGTTCCGGTTCCGGTACGGTCTTCTTTCTTACATCCATTTTCCAAAACGTGTTTTAGCAGGTCGTGGTATTGCTTCATTCTATAGCATATTTATGGAGAACTGCCTGCAGGCAGGAATATTTCAACAGAATCAAAAATACGGATTAGGGGCTTGTTTCAAAAAGGGAGATGTTATCATTTATCAACAGGAACGGACTACTGGGTAAAAACAGGCTTTAATCAGGAGCGTTGCTACTGGTAGGCGTTTAATAGCCTTTTGCGAATCTGTGCCTTTAGTGCTTCCGGGGCAAAAGCATGCTCAATAGCCTCAAGATTGCAATATTTGAATTGCTCAAGTGTCCACCCGAAAGTATCGGCTAGTTTTTGGTATTCCTTTTCCAATGTAGTATCCGATATGGTCCGGGCGTCCGTATTAATGCTCAGGGACAGCCCTTTTTTATAAAGCATATCAACAGGATGGTTTTCGATTCGATCAAAAACATTAACCTGGATATTACTTGTTGGGCATACTTCCAGATGCAGCCCTTGCTGTTTAATGAATTGCAAAAGGCTTTCATCTTCAACACTACGAACCCCATGCCCGATACGGTGCGGATAAAACTGCCTGATCGTTTGCCACACGCTTTGTGCCCCACAGGCTTCCCCGGCATGAGCAGTGCATTTAATTTCGTTTTCCCTGGCGTAGTTAAATGCTTTTAGGTGCGCATCAATAGGATACCCCGCTTCATCTCCCGCAATATCCATTCCTGCAACCAAGGTTCCCCTGTAATTGTGAACAAGCTTTGCGGTTTGCAGACTTTGCTCTTCGTTAAATCGCCTTAATGTACAAAGGATCAGACGTGCTTCTATCCCATAGTTTTCAATACCTTCCAGGCTTGCTTTGAGCACGGTTTCCACCACCTCTTCCGGACTAAGGCCTTCCCTGGTGTGGAGTAGGGGTGCAAAGCGGATTTCGGCATATATAACATTATCGGCCTTAAGTTGTTTAAAAAGATCCAGGGTTACCAGATGCAATTGTTCCCGTGTTTGCATGAGCTCAAACCCTTTAACGGCACGGGTTAAATAATCTGCGAGGTCTGTGCATTTGGGTGGAGCTACAAAATTGGTTTCATAATCCTCCCTACTCAGCTCGGGTTTGATCTGACGGGCCACTTCGAAACTTAGCGAACAATCGAGGTGGAGGTGCAATTCAATTTTAGGAAGCGATCGATGGGCCATTGGGATCCCGGATTTTTAAATTTCGGTTTCTTTTCAGATCAAATTCAGAATTGTGGACTATCCGAGTATCATGCCGGCAATCGTAGCAGAAAGGAGTGAAGCCAGAGTTCCTCCCAGAACAGCTTTCATACCAAATTCAGAAAGTGTTTTTCGTTGTCCGGGAGCCAGTGATCCAATACCGCCGATTTGTATCCCTATAGAAGCAAAATTGGCAAAACCACATAGCATATAGGTTGCCATAATAACGGATTTATTAAATCCAAAATGTGGTGCGGAGGCCAGATCTTTTAACTCAGCCAGCTGGATGTAACCAACAAACTCGCTGGCCGCCAGTTTTATGCCCAGTAACTGCCCCATTAACATAATGTCTTCTGAATTAACACCAATAAGCCACATAAGCGGAGCAAAAATAACGCCGAGTATTGCCTCCAGCGAGAATTGGTCATAGGTGCTGTTGGCAGCAATCCACGTG
Organism: Flavobacteriaceae bacterium D16; assembly: GCA_021295155.1. Lineage (GTDB taxonomy): Bacteria > Bacteroidota > Bacteroidia > Flavobacteriales > Flavobacteriaceae > Lentiprolixibacter. The sequence goes on from JAJTJC010000036.1 coordinate 1,264,017, forward strand.
TTCAGAGAGGTAAGATCGCCTACCCAACCTAAAATCCCATTGATCATGGCAATGAAGGCAATAAATACCAATAACATCGCCGCTACGTTTACTGCCAGTTTCAAGCCCTCTGAAGTTCCATTGGCAATGGCATCCAATAAATTGGTTCCTATTTTTTCCTGTGAAACCTGAATCTCTTTATCAATTGCCTCAGTTTGGGGGTAAAGGATCTTAGATACTACAATAGCACCTGGAGCAGCCATCACTGAGGCCGCCAGCAGATGGCGGGCAAACTCAAGCCGGAGCACGTCATCTGTTCCTCCGAGGAATCCGATGTAAGCGGCCAGTACGCCACCGGCCACTGTGGCCATACCTCCAATCATGACCAGCAGGATTTCTGATCGATTCATTTTTTCCAAATAGGCTTTGATCATAAGTGGGGATTCTGTCTGACCGAGGAAAATATTCCCCGCTACGGAAAGGCTTTCCGCCCCGGAGATCCCCAGGGTTTTCGTCAGGAGCCAGGCCAATGCTTTTACCACTTTCTGGATCACCCCCAGGTAGAATAATACCGAAGTAAGCGCTGAGAAGAAAATAATAGTTGGCAAAATCTGGAATGCAAATACATACCCAATATTGGGATTATCCACATTGAGCAGGCTTCCCAGGAGAAACTCACTTCCCGCAAGGGTATAATCCAGAATACTAACGAAGAATGTCCCTATAGCCTGAAATATGCTCTGTACAAATGGAACTTTTAAAATGCCTATAGCAAGAACAAGCTGAATGCCCAATCCTATGCCGACGGTTTTCCAATTTATGGCCCTTCGTTTTGCACTAAAAATAAATGCGATCAATACAAGAACTGCCATTCCTAAGGCTCCACGACCTAGTGAATTAGCAGAAAACCCCTGGTTGGGGGTAATGGTGGCTGTACTCTGCTGATCGACTATATCTACCGTTCCTACAGTTAAACTATCTGTAGTCAATGGTTCCTGAGCGATTAGTGATAAGGTAAATAAGAAAATAAATAAGGTAATCAGGGATCTGAATCTCATGTGGTTGAGGCTAATTGATCACTTGCGTTTGGAAATCTCATCCCGCAATTTGGCTGCTTTTTCATAATCTTCATTAGCCACGGCTTTTTCAAGTTCCTTATGTAGTTCCTCCAAGGTAAGCTCTTTATACGCCGGTGTGCTGCCCGAGTCAATCTCTACCGTTTCCCCTTCCTGAAGTATTTCATCGACAACAATGCTGTCATCACCATCCTTATCCTTATCCTTGGAGGAGAATTTCAGGAAGATACCGGCTTTATCCAGAATGGTCTTATAGGTAAATATGGGAGCATTGAAACGAAGCGCGAGGGCAATGGCATCACTGGTTCGGGCATCCAAAATCTCCTCAATTTTATCGCGTTCGCAAATAATGCTGCTATAAAAGACCCCGTCCACCAGTTTATGAATAATTACTTGTTTAATAACCACCTCAAAACGATCAGCAAAATTTTTAAAAAGGTCGTGGGTGAGGGGTCGGGGAGGTTTAATTTCTTTTTCGAGGGCAATGGCAATGGACTGGGCTTCAAAGGCACCGATAACTATAGGCAGCTTACGATCTCCCTCCAATTCATTCAATATCAGCGCATAGGCCCCGTTTTGGGTCTGACTGTATGAAATACCCTTGATTTGTAGTCTAACTAAACTCATCAGGTTGTTTAAACAAAAAAAGGGCGTTTAAACAAAAGGTACAACCTGTTATTTAAACAGCCCTTTAGAGGCACAAATTAACAAAATTTAGGCGTTTTGGGCCTTAAATTCCTTTAATTTTTCAGTGAGTTTCGGTACAACTTCAAAGGCATCTCCAACAATTCCATAGTCGGCCGCTTTGAAAAAAGGAGCTTCGGGGTCTGTGTTAATGACCACTTTTACCTTAGAAGCGCTAACACCTGCTAAATGCTGAATAGCTCCTGATATTCCTATAGCGATATATAAATTACTGGCCACCGGTTTACCTGTCTGCCCAACGTGCTCTCCGTGAGGACGCCACCCCAGGTCGGAAACAGGTTTGGAACAGGCGGTTGCAGCACCGAGCACATCGGCAAGATCTTCGATTAATCCCCAGTTTTCAGGTCCCTTTAAGCCTCGTCCACCGGAAACTACCACATCGGCGTCAGCAATAGTTGCCTTACCCACAACCTGGTCTATTTCAACGGATTTCGTTCCAAAATCTTCATCACTAAGTTTCGGACTAAATGCTTCTACGGAACAACTAACACTATTTTCATGAGTTCCATAAGCATTATTGGAAACCCCGATAATGTTTTTATCAGCCTGTAGTTCTGTAAACATATAGCCTTTGTTAGTGAAAGCGGTTCGCTTTACTACGAGAGGAGATACATTTTCTGGTCCGGCAACCGCATTAGTTGCGTATCCGGCTTCAAGCGCTCCTGCCAGTATTCCCGCCATATATTTGGCATCTGTGCTGGAACTTACAACTATTACAGAGGCATTTTCATTTTTTGCAACCTCTGCTAATACGGCAGCGTAGGCCTTGGCATTGAACGTTTTCAGGGCATCATCCTGGATATGCAAAACCTTGGAAACCCCATAATTACCGAGCATTTCAGCCTCTTCTGCATGAAAAGCTACTGCGGTTACCTCTGCTCCGGTTTTATCGGCAATCTCTTTGGCATAAGAGGCTACCTCAAATGCATTTTTTTTGAATTTTCCTTTTTCTGATTCGGTATATACTAAAACTGACATGAATTTCTTTTTGAATTAATAATTGGGGTAGGGCACTAAATTACTTTGGCTTCATTGTGCAACAACTCGATCAGTTCGTCCAGGTTTTCCGCATCAATTAATTTTACCTCTCCTTTGGGGGCCGGGCGCTCAAATTTGATCTCCTTGCTAGTTTGTTTAGCCTCCACGGCAGGAATAACATTAAGTATTTTTTTCCTGGCCATCATAATACCTCTCATATTAGGGATTCGAAGATCACTTTCTTCCACCAGTCCTTTTTGACCACCAATTATCAGCGGCAACGAAGCTTCGATTTTTTCTTTTCCACCGTCAATCTCCCGAAATGCGGTTGCCTGATTTCCCTCTACTTCCAGTGAAATACAGGTATTGACAAAATTCATATTGAGCATGGCAGCCATCATACCTGGTACCATCCCCCCATTATAGTCTATGGATTCCCGGCCGGCTATAACCAGGTCATATTCCCCATTTTTAACCACCTCTGCCAATTGGCGTGCCACGAAGAGACCTTCGGTGGGGGTAGCATCGACCCGAATACCTTCATCGGCTCCAATAGCGAGTGCTTTTCTCATGGTAGGTTCAACACTCTGATCGCCTACTGTAGCAACATGAACCACTGCACCTTGCTTCTCCTTAAACCACATGGCCCGGGTAAGTCCGAATTCATCATTGGGATTAATCACAAACTGCACTCCGGTGGTATCAAAACGGGTGTCATCTGCCGTGAAATTGATTTTAGAGGTTGTATCGGGTACACTACTGATACAGACTAATATTTTCATAGAGATTTGTATTTGTTCAGTCCATTAAATATGGAATCAAAGATAGCCAATATATTTGTAAAATACTATGCATGCATAATAAATTTTGTTGCTTTTTTTGATTTTACCTACTGTTTTATTGGCTGATATTTTCCTATTTTTGTCAGCCGCAAGGACAAAGCCTTCAGGGGCAAAAAAAGAAGTATACGATGAGAACAATCCAATTCAGAGAAGCTATCGCCGAAGCCATGTCCGAAGAAATGCGTCGGGATGAATCCATCTACCTGATGGGAGAAGAAGTAGCAGAGTACAACGGAGCATATAAGGCTTCTAAAGGTATGCTGGATGAATTTGGACCAGAAAGGGTATTGGATACCCCAATATCGGAGTTAGGTTTTGCCGGTGTTGGCGTGGGTTCTGCCATGAATGGTAATCGACCCATAATTGAATTCATGACCTTTAATTTTTCCCTGGTAGGGATTGACCAGATCATCAATAATGCGGCAAAGATGCGGCAAATGTCAGGCGGTCAGTTTAATATTCCCATTGTTTTTCGCGGACCAACGGCCTCAGCCGGGCAGCTTGCGGCAACACATTCCCAGGCATTCGAAAGCTGGTTTGCCAATTGTCCCGGACTCAAAGTAGTTGTGCCCTCCAATCCTTATGATGCCAAAGGGCTCCTTAAGTCTTCTATTCGTGATGACGATCCGGTAATTTTCATGGAATCCGAGCAAATGTATGGGGACAAGGGAGAGGTGCCCGAGGGTGAATTCACCATTCCAATTGGAGTTGCCGAAATCAAGCGTGAAGGAACTGATGTCACCATCGTTTCCTTTGGTAAAATTATCAAAGAAGCTTACAAGGCTGCAGAAGAATTAGAGAAAGAAGGAGTAAGTTGTGAAATCATTGATCTTAGGACAGTACGCCCGATGGATCATGATGCCATTCTGAAATCTGTAAAGAAAACCAATAGGTTGGTTATCCTGGAGGAAGCCTGGCCGTTTGGAAATGTTTCCACCGAAATCACCTATCAAATACAATCCCAGGCCTTTGATTATTTGGATGCACCTATTGTAAGGCTAAATACAGCGGACACACCGGCACCGTATTCGCCAGTTTTATTAGCAGAGTGGCTTCCCAATGCTGAGGATGTCATAAAGGCTGTTAAGAAAGTGTTATACAAATAAGCCTTTCCGAATTTCACAGGTACTTTTGATTGCATAAGTTGCAGCCACTGCATACGACCCTGAGGTTTTGCGCGTTTGAAGGGAAGCGGATAAGGCGTAAGTTTTACCGTAAACTTGCCACTAAGATGGCCCATATGAACCCTATATTCCCATGAAGAGATTCCTGCTGTTTGTTTTTTTGCTCTTTGGCATGGCCCTGAATGCCCAGACCAAGGTGAGCGGAACAGTGGTTGACGAGGCAGGGGAAGCTGTGGCTTATGCCAATGTGTTGTTTAAAAATACTACGGAGGGAACTATAACCGACGAGGACGGTCGGTTTTATCTGGAATCTGACGAAAACTACACCCTGTTGTCCGTTTCCTTTATCGGATATGCCACAGAAGAAGTGGTGCTCAAACAACGCGTAACCTATAACCTGCAAGTAACTCTTAGGGAAGGGGAGCAATTAGATGAGGTAGTGGTCTATGTTGGGAAACAATCCAAAAAGGATAATCCGGCCATTGATATCTTGAAAAAGATCTGGGCCAACAAGCGCATAAACGGTTTAAAAAAATTCCGGCAATATCAGTATGACAAATACGAGAAGATTGAATTCGACCTGAATACCATAGACAGCGCACTGATGAAAAGCAGGATGTTCAAAGGACTGGAATTCATATTTGCCGACCTTGATACCTCCAGGATTACTGGTAAGACCTACCTGCCTTTATTCCTTAATGAAACCTTTTCCCAGGTATATGGCGATAATGGACTCAATCTGGAAAAAGAAGAGGTAAGGGGGAGCAAAAACTCCGGGTTCAGTAATAACCAGGCTATTATAGGTTTTGTGGATGACCTGTATTCAGACTACGATATTTACGATAACTACATCAAATTGGTGGACAAGAGTTTCACGAGTCCGCTATCCCGAACAGGAATCAATACCTATAACTATGTGCTGGCAGACAGCGCTTATATTGACAATAAATGGTGCTACCATATTATCTATTATCCCAGACGAAAAAATGAGTTGACCTTTAAGGGCGACTTCTGGGTGAATGACACTACCTATGCGGTAAAGAAGATCGATTTGGAAGTGACCAAGAGTGCAAATATCAACTGGGTTAAGGAGATTTATATCCAGCAGGAATTTGAGGTGGTCAATGATTCTGTTTTCCTGCTAAAGCGGGATTACCTCATGAGCGATTTTAGTTTCAACAAAAAGGAAAAATCCAAGGGGGTATATGGTAAGCGGACAACGGTTTATGACAATTACGAATTTGACAACCCCAGACAAGAGGAATTCTATAAGAAAGTATCTGATCCTTATAATCCTATAATATTTGAACGGGACAGTGTTTTTTGGAGAAACAATCGATTGGAATCTCTGAACAAAGATGAGCAGGGGATCTACAAACTACTGGATACACTTAAGACAGTACCTAAATTCAAGACCTACTATAACCTGGTCAGTATTTTGGGATCAGGATACGTTGAAATAGATAAGTGGAACCTGGATATTGGAGATATATACAGCACTTTTGGTTTTAATGATGCCGAAGGAATTCGATTGCGTGGTGGTGCGCGTACTTATTTTGGGCAAAATGATCCCTGGCGTCTGGAGGGATACCTGGCTTATGGTTTTGATGATAAAAAATTTAAACACGGCTTCTCCGCGAAATGGCTACTGGATCGCAAAAGCCGACTGATTATATCAGGAGGAAATAGAAGGGATATTGAACAGCTGGGGATTAGTTTGACGGCTACCAATGATGTTTTGGGCAGAAGCGTTGCTTCCTCTGCCGTATTTACAGTTGGAAATAATAACAGGCTTACCAATATCAATCTGAGTACAATAGCTCTGGAGGTAGAACCCCTGACCAATTTTCGAGTTCGTTTTGGTGGTTCTTTTCGCACCTTGAGTTCAGCCCTTCCAGAAGACTTTAGCCTGGACTATGTGGATCCGGGGTCTCCAACAGGAATATCTTCGGAAATCAGACAGTTCGATTTAATTACCACCCTGATCTATACGCCGGGTAAGCGTACCATAGGCTATGGGGTAGAAAGACGCGATGTTAATGACAATTATAGCACTTTGCTGCTTAATTACACCAAAGGCGTTCAGGGCTTCCTCCAGAGCAATTTCAATTACGAAAAAATACAGTTTTCCTATACACAACCCTGGCAGTTAGGGGGTTTCGGAAGGTTGTTAAGCACGGTGGAGGTAGGAAAGACTTTCGGGGAGGTGCCCCTTGGTTTATTAAACGTGATTCCGGGAAACCAGACCTTGTTTTCCATCTATAATACTTTTCCCAACCTGGATTTTTATGAGTTTGTGACGGATACCTACATTTCGGCAAACTTTGAACACAACTTTAATGGTCGTTTATTTTCCAGAATCCCTTTGCTGCGTAAACTCAACCTGCGTGAAATTGTTGGATTGAGGGGGGTCTGGGGAGAACTTTCCGATGAGAACATCGCCCTGAGCGCACCCACCAATATTCCCTTGATAGCTCCAAATGAAGAGATATACTGGGAATATTCTCTTGGCGTAGGAAATATATTTAAGATTTTTAGGATTGACTTTAACTTTCGGGGTAACTATCTGGACGCCCCTGATGCAAGAGCTTTCAGGATTAATGGTACTTTTGGTTTTAATTTTTAAAACGGGTTAGTAAAACAGATCGTAAAATGTCCTTCTTACCACCGCTTTATAGGGCAACATATTCCTTTTATATTCTAATCCATTTCATTACTTTTGCACCCGTTTAAAACCATAAATAACTAAACAAATGGAAATACTCGTAGACTATCTTTGGGCCTTTGGTATTGTAGCTTTGCTTTTTGTCTGGCTAAAAAACATCTGGGTATCCAAGCAAGCTGTTGGAGATGCAAAAATGGCCAGAATTGCCAAAAACATCGCCGACGGTGCCATGTCCTTTTTAAAAGCTGAATACCGTGTTTTATCTGTTTTTGTCCTGGCCGTCGCAGTCCTTTTATTTTTTAAGGGCCAAAGTGAAGCAGGATCCAATGGCATGGTAGCCTTATCCTTTGTGGTAGGAGCTATCTGTTCAGCACTTGCCGGTTTTATCGGTATGCGTGTAGCCACCAAGGCAAACGTTAGAACTACCAATGCTGCCCGGGAGTCACTGGGCAAAGCACTGGAAGTAGCTTTTGCAGGAGGTTCTGTAATGGGACTTGGCGTAGTAGGTCTTGGAGTTTTAGGCCTTAGTGGCCTTTTTATGATATATAGCGGACAGGGATGGGAAATTGCCGAAGTACTGAATGTACTTTCCGGATTCTCGCTAGGGGCATCTTCCATTGCTCTTTTTGCCCGTGTTGGGGGTGGTATTTATACCAAGGCTGCTGACGTTGGTGCTGACCTTGTTGGAAAAGTTGAGGCTGGTATCCCTGAGGATCACCCACTCAATCCCGCTACCATTGCGGATAACGTTGGGGATAATGTAGGTGATGTTGCTGGTATGGGTGCTGACCTTTTTGAGTCTTATGTAGGTTCCATCATTGGTACCATGGTACTCGGGGCTACTTTTGTCACTATGCCTGAGTTTGCAGCTTCTTTTGACGGACTCGGGGCGGTGTATTTGCCATTAGCCCTTGCCGCTGCAGGTATTATAATGTCTATCATCGGTACATTCTTTGTGAAGGTTAAAGAAGGGGGGTCACCACATAAGGCATTAAATTATGGGGAATTTGGATCAGCCTTCCTTATGCTGATCGTTTCTTACCTGCTTATCAACCAAATGCTACCCGAAAGCTGGATAGAGGGGGGTAAAACTTTTACCTCTAACGGTGTATTTTTTGCCACTATCGCCGGTCTTGTAGCCGGATTGTGTGTAGGAAAGGTGACTGAATATTACACAGGAACCGGCACCAAACCCGTAAACAATATTGTCCGGCAATCCGAAACCGGTTCAGCAACTAATATTATTGCCGGACTAGGTGTGGGAATGATGTCTACCGCTATTCCAATTCTCTTGATAGCCGCAGCAATTATAATATCACACCATTTTGCAGGTTTGTATGGAATTGCCATCGCTGCTGTAGGGATGCTGGCCAATACAGGTATTCAACTAGCGGTTGATGCTTATGGACCCATTTCTGACAATGCTGGTGGAATTGCCGAAATGGCTGAACTCCCTCCCGAAGTACGGGAAAGAACGGACAAACTGGATGCAGTAGGGAATACCACCGCTGCTATTGGAAAAGGTTTTGCAATCGCCTCTGCGGCACTTACTGCTCTGGCCTTGTTTGCTGCCTTCATGAAAACCGCAAATGTTACCGCCATAGACGTTTCCAGACCCGATATTATGGCTGGTCTCCTGATAGGGGGTATGCTTCCGTTTGTATTCTCAGCTCTTTCTATGGGAGCTGTTGGTCGCGCTGCTATGGCAATGATCGAAGAGGTTAGACGCCAGTTCAGGGATATCCCGCAACTGAAGGCTGCTCTGGAGGTAATGAAAAAATATGATTCCGATATGTCTAAGGCCTCTGAAGCTGATCGCAAGATTTTTGATGAAGCGGACGGTGTTGCCGAATATGAAAAATGTGTGGAAATCTCTACCAGGGCTTCTATTCGTGAAATGGTATTGCCAGGAATTCTTGCTATTGCCGTTCCTGTGGCAATTGGTTTTATAGGAGGAGCTGAAATGTTGGGTGGATTGCTTGCAGGGGTAACCACAGCAGGTGTGCTGATGGCTATTTTCCAATCCAATGCGGGTGGTGCATGGGATAACGCGAAAAAGATGATCGAATCAGAAGGAAGAAAAGGTTCTGATGCCCACAAGGCTGCAGTTGTTGGAGATACCGTAGGGGATCCTTTCAAGGATACTTCTGGTCCTTCCCTTAATATCCTCTTAAAACTTATGTCTGTTGTTGCTTTGGTAATTGCACCAAGTATTGCGATATCTGCGGATACCTTAACAGCCTATAATGAAACTAACACGGCTACTGAGATGGTAAGCCAGGAGGTTAAGAAAGAAGTTATGGTAGAAATGAAGGCCCTCGGAGAAGGACAATTCAAGGCTGTTGTTACAACTACAACTGAGAACAACGGTGAAGAAGTAACAGAAGAAAAGGTCTTCGAAGGTACCATGGAAGAGGTAAAAGCTAAAATTGATGCTTACAACCAGATCGACGAAAACGTTAAGATCAAAGTTGAGAAAGTAATTGAAGAGGTAGAGGTTGAAGAAAAACAATAACCACTGCCCACATAACTTAAAAAAGCCCTGATTATTCAGGGCTTTTTTATTTTAAGGAGGAAGAACAGGGCTATTGCAGTTTAAACATTATAGGCATCATAAAAGGAACTTTAACGGCTCTTCCCCGCTGTTTGCCAGGGGTCATTTGTGGCAGTTTTGATATGATACGCCCAGCCTCTTTTTCCAGAATTTTATGCGGTCCCCGCATACGGATATTGCCAATGCTTCCGTCCTTATCAATAATGAAGGCAATGCTTACCCTGCCCTGAAGTCCCATCTCCACGGCCAGTTCCGGATATCGAAAATTCTTCCTTACATGTTTCATGATCATTTCCTGAAAACATGCTCGTTTATCACCTGCCCCTTCACATCCGGGAAAGACCGGGACGTCCTCAATGAGGATAAACGGAATTTCCTCTTCATCCACATCCGTGTCCAGGACTTGTATGCTATCAATGGGTGTTATAGTAGTATTCTGATCGATGTCAGTAGCTTCGATCACAGTTTCAATTTCATCTTTATCATTCTCAATAATTTCTATTATCGGGGGTGTTCTGACAATTTTTGGTTTTGGCTTTTCAAGCTTAATGACAGGAATCAGATCTAAGTCCAGCTCTTCCACCTGGGATAGACCAATATCCCAATCTTTTTCATTGTCATAGGTTTTCCATTCCAGTATCAGATAGGTTAAAAACAGAACTAAGGCCAGGCCCAGACTGAAATAGATTCCTGAATTTTTGTCGATGTTGTGTTTGCGATGCTTTTTGACTTCCATAATTTCTAGGTATTAAATCCTCTGTGAGGATATGTCCGTAATTATTTAAGGATATCCTTTAGTAAAGCTAATGGGGCCTTAGGGGATTAAAAAGCCGGTTTGAGGGAACGGGACACTTCAATGAGGGAATAAGCCAGGATCTGCTACCTATTCCTTACCGGAGGTACTTTTCCTTAAAAAAACTATGGAATTGTTACTTGTGAGTCCCCCTAAGAAACGGGGAAGCCCAAAGTTTGGGAATTATTCTTTGTAATAGTGAAACAATTAGAAAAGTCCGTGAATTTCAGCGTCGATCTTATTAATCACTTCTCCAAGGTGTTCAGGATTGTCTACGAAATCAATGTCATCCACATCCACTATGAGCATTTTTCCTTTTTCATAACTATGTATCCATGCTTCATAGCGCTCATTCAATCGACTCAGGTAATCAATTGAAATAGTATTTTCATATTCCCGGCCGCGCTTGTGGATCTGGTTGACCAGATTGGGTATAGAACTCCTCAGGTATATCAGCAGATCTGGCGGAAGCACCAGTGATTCCATGAGTTCAAAAAGACTGGTGTAATTGCCGAAATCCCTGTTGGTCATTAATCCCATGGCATGCAGGTTGGGCGCAAAAATATGGGCATCCTCATAAATGGTCCGGTCCTGGATCACATTCTTACCACTTTCCCTGATTTTTAAAATCTGACGATAGCGGCTGTTTAGAAAATAGATTTGCAGGTTGAAACTCCAACGTTCCATTTTGTTGTAAAAATCATCCAGATACGGATTATCCACAACATCCTCAAAATGGGCGTCCCATTTATAGTGTTTGGAGAGCAATCTGGTAAGCGTTGTTTTACCTGCGCCAATGTTGCCGGCAACTGCAATGTGCATTTTTAGGTAGGTTTTTTATGTTTTTTATCGCACTATCAAAGGGTTACAATATACGAAGTATCTGTAGTTATGGGAAAAAAATAAGTTGAAATGAAAAACTTTTTTAGGAGACAAGTTTATATCCTGCTCGGTGAATGTTCAGAATTTAAAGAAGAGCCATTGCGGATATAAATCAGAACGTGGGGAATTACAAAAGGTCATGTTTCATATTACGGAGAAACTCCTAAGCAAGTACAGGGGATGATTTTTAATCCGAAGCACCAGAACAGGCCTCTTTTAAAAAGGGGCTTTTTTGGTTCCCCGATTTTGCCGACCGCATCATTTGGTTTATTTTTGCCCTTCAAGATTGAGGAGAGATTTGACTGATTGCAACCTCTTACTTCTGATTCTAACAGGAAGTTAAAAATGCTAAAGCAGTACATCCCGTTAGATTTTGGGATCTATTGACTTCACTTTGCCATCAGCCCAATTCAGAACCTCCCCATTAAAGCATATATAAGCAATGTCATACCTATTTACTTCGGAATCCGTAAGCGAAGGACATCCCGACAAAATTGCAGACCAGATCAGTGATGCCTTACTCGATAATTTTCTAGCCTTTGACCCGAATAGTAAAGTGGCTTGTGAAACCCTGGTGACTACCGGGCAGGTGGTTCTGGCTGGGGAGGTAAAGAGTAAGACCTACGTTGATTTACAACAGATCACCCGTGACGTCATCAATAAAATTGGTTATACCAAAGGGGAATATCAATTCAGCGGGGATTCCTGTGGGGTAATTTCCCTGATTCACGAACAGTCTACAGAAATCAACCAAGGGGTAGATCGTGAGGTCAGAGAAGAACAGGGAGCAGGAGACCAGGGGATGATGTTTGGTTATGCTACCCGCGAATCTGACAATTATATGCCCCTTGCCCTGGATATTTCGCACAAAATATTATTGGAACTAGCACAGATAAGAAGGGAGCAAAATGATATTCCATATCTGCGGCCAGATGCCAAGGCACAGGTAACGATTTCTTATTCTGATGATGATATCCCCCAATATATTGATACCATTGTAGTTTCTACCCAGCACGATGCCTTTGATGAGGATGACAACCGAATGCTCGCCCGAATTAAGCAGGATATAGTTGGCATTCTTATTCCCAGGGTAATTGCCAAATTACCGGAACGAATTCAGCGGCTATTCAATGACCAGATAAAATATCATATCAATCCAACAGGTAAATTTGTAATCGGTGGCCCTCATGGGGATACCGGACTTACCGGACGAAAAATCATTGTGGACACTTATGGGGGCAAAGGAGCCCATGGCGGTGGCGCCTTTAGCGGTAAGGATCCAAGCAAGGTAGACCGGAGTGCAGCTTATGCGGCGCGTCATGCTGCCAAAAACCTGGTAGCAGCCGGTGTGGCAAATGAAATGTTGGTGCAGGTGAGCTATGCCATCGGGGTGGCAGAGCCTACTTCCATATATGTAGACACCTACGGAACTGCGCAGGTAGATCTTTCCGATGGGGAGATTGCTGCAAGGGTAAAAAACCTTTTTGATATGCGTCCCTTTGAGATTGAGAAACGCTTAAAACTAAGAAACCCGATTTATCTGGAAACGGCGGCATACGGGCATTTGGGCAAATCACCCAGGACCGTGAAAAAGGTGTTTGAATCCCCGTATAACGGACGTATTGAGAAGGAGGTGGAGCTCTTTACCTGGGAAAAACTCGATATGGTCGATGCCGTAAAAGAAGCATTCAATTTGTAATTTTTCCAAAAAGAATTAGGTTATTCCAAATATAGGTGGTTATATTTGGGCCATTCGAAGTTCAAACACGTATTGAATAGTTATCAAGAAAGGTGGAGGGAATAGACCCTATGAAACCTTAGCAACCCTTTGCTTCCCATGCAAAGAAGGTGCTAAATTCTATCCCGCTTGGCGGGGCAGATAACATACGCAGTATACACTGCATATCACTTTCTTATAACTTTTTGATTTTACCCAACCTCATATGTAGCAGGTAGGGGTTTGGCTTTTTATTTAATCGGTTCATTAATAAAAAACTAAAATCATGAGTGAGCAAAAATTCAGTACAAATGCCTTACATGCCGGGCACGACCCGGCCGTTAACGGCGGGACAAGGGCAGTGCCAATTTATCAGAGTACAGCCTATGTCTTTAATGATTCAGACCATGCGGCCAATCTTTTTTCCCTGGCCGAATTCGGGAATATCTATACCCGGATCAACAATCCAACCAATGATATCCTGGAACAGCGACTAGCTGCCCTGGAAGGGGGTATTGCCTCTGTGGTAACCTCCTCGGGTACAGCAGCCATAAATACGGCTCTCCTGGTATTGCTTAAGAGTGGGGATCACATTGTAGCTTCCAACAGCCTGTATGGAGGAACCTATAATTTGCTGAGCGTAACGCTGCCGCGATTGGGAATCACTACTACTTTTGTGGATCCCACGGATCCCCGGAATTTTGGGAAGGCAGTACAGGAAAATACCAGGGCTATTTTTGTCGAATCCCTTGGAAATCCAAAACTCGATGTACTGGACTTGGAAGCTATTTCGGAAGAGGCCAAAATTGCGCGAGTCCCGTTTATTGTTGATAATACAGTGGCCACTCCAGCCCTGCTCAACCCAATAGAATACGGGGCTAATATTGTAATTCATTCCCTTACCAAGTATATCAATGGCAACGGAACGGCCCTTGGAGGAGTCATTATTGATGCAGGTACTTTCGACTGGGCCAACGGGAAGTTTCCTGAATTTACGGAGCCCTCACCAGGCTACCACGGTTTGGTTTATCACGATGCTTTAGGGCCAGCTGCCTATATTGCCAAGGTGAGGATAGAAGGACTGCGCGACCACGGGGCATGCCTGAGTCCTTTTAATGCCTTCCAGATCATTCAGGGACTGGAGACCCTGGAAGTAAGAGTGAAAAAACACAGTGAGAATGCCCTTGCCCTTGCAAAATGGCTACAGGAACGGGATGAGGTAACCTGGGTCAACTATCCCGGACTTGAGAGTAGTTCCTACCGCCAGCTCGCAGAAAAGTACCTTCCTAAGGGGCAAAGCGGCATTGTGACCTTTGGCGTGAAGGGAGGATACGAATCGGCCAAGAAAATAGCGGACAACACCAAAATATTTTCACTTTTAGCCAATATTGGGGATACCAAATCCCTGATTATCCATCCGGCAAGTACAACTCATCAGCAACTAAATGATCAGGATCAGGAGGCAACTGGAGTTACCAAAGACCTGATACGGCTGTCAGTTGGACTGGAGGATCTGGCCGATCTTACATCCGATCTTGCTGAGGCTTTTGCAACAATTGATTCTAAAGTTTTAGCCTAAGGAAACACGCCTGTTTAAGTTGGGTCATCTTTGATTCAGTAAGCACATGAAAGCAACGGCAACATCTCTGGACACTATACATATCCCGGGTTTTACCACAGCAAGTGGTAGTACCGGGGATATTCAACTTTCCTATCAACTTTTTGGGAAACCCCTGCATACGGCCCCGGTTGTGCTGGTTAACCATGCCCTTACAGGGAATTCTCATGTGGCGGGGTCCACAGGGTGGTGGTCCGCATTGATCGGAAAAGGGAAATGTATAGATACCGAACGATATACCGTATTGTGTTTTAATATTCCGGGTAATGGCTATGACGGTTTTGTGATCGACAATTACAAAGATTTCATAGCCCGCGATATCGCCCGATTATTTCTGATGGGATTGAAACATCTGGGTATCCAAAAATTATTTGCCATGATAGGAGGCTCCCTGGGAGGCGGTTTGGCCTGGGAAATGGCTGCACTAAACCCTGAACTGACTGAGCATCTGATCCCTGTGGCCTCTGACTGGAAGTCTACGGACTGGCTTATTGCCAATTGTCAGATACAGGAACAATTTTTGGTCAATTCCAATCAACCGGTCCATGATGCGCGTATGCATGCCATGCTGTGCTATAGAACCCCGGAGTCTTTCAAACAGCGTTTTAAGCGGAGTACTAATGAGGAATTACAGGTATTCAATGTGGAGAGCTGGCTGATACACCATGGTAAAAAGCTACAGGAGCGGTTTCAGCTTTCGGCTTATAAGCTGACCAATCAGTTGCTTAAAACCATCGACATTACCCGTAAGGGTGAAGAAGCCTTTTTAAGACTTCAGGAAAGTGATACCCATATCCATATTATAGGGGTAGATTCCGATCTTTTTTTCTCGGCTAATGAAAACCGGGAAACCTACAGGCAATTGGCCAGAGCAAAGAGCAATGTGACCTATGGGGAAATCCGCTCGGTACATGGCCATGATGCCTTTTTAATGGAGTTTGGCCAGTTGGAGCATTTGCTTAACCCCATCTTCAATCCGGAAAATTGTGAGAGTCGATGGAAGATATTAAAATTCGGAGGCAAATCCTTATCAAACGGAAATGGTGTCAATCGCGTGCTTGAAATAATTGAGCAAAAAGTAGCTGATGGGGAAAGTATTGCGGTGGTGTTGTCTGCCAGGGAAAAAGCCACAGATCAATTGGAAGAATTACTTCAGTTGGCGGCCAATGGGGAGGATTACCAGGAGCATTTAAATGGTTTTAAAGAGTACCAGCAGAATGGACAAGCCCAGGTAGATCTATCTGTCGAATTCGGTGAATTGGCCAGATTACTTGAAGGGGTAGCCCTTCTTGGCGATTACAGTGCCCGGATTAAGGACCAGGTGCTTGCCCAGGGGGAACTGATTTCGGTTAAAATGATAGCTGAATTGCTAAATTCCAGAGGTGTTCTGGCTGAGGTGTTGGATTCGCGGAAGCTGATCAAAACTGATGGCACCTTTGGCGATGCTAAATTGATCGAGCCTTTATCCAGGGCGTATACCGAGACCGAATTTAGTGCCCTGCCTCCAAACTGCGTACCTCTGGTAACCGGATTTATTGCCTCTACCAAAGCTGGAGAAACAACTACACTTGGAAGAAACGGAAGTAATTACACAGCAGCCTTAATTGCCAATTTTCTGGATGCAGAAGAATTACAGAACTACACCCATGTAGACGGGATTTATACGGCCAACCCCGAGTTGGTAACGGATGCTCGGAAAATTAAACAGCTCTCCTATGAAGAAGCCAATGAGTTGGCCAATTTCGGAACCAGCATTTTACATGCCAAAACCATCATTCCACTGTTGGAAAAAAATATCCCTTTACGGATACTGAATACGTTTAACAATGACAATGAAGGGACCCGTATTAGTTCAGAAACGGAGGAAGAAGGCATTAAGGCAATCTCGGTAATTGATGATGAAGCGTTAATCGTGTTGGAGGGAAGAGGTCTGCTGGGAAAAGTAGGCGTAGATGCCCGGATATTCGGCACGTTAAGCCAATATGGTATTAGCGTAAGCATTATTTCACAAGGTTCTTCAGAACGTGGTATAGGACTGGTTGTCAAGGCTAAACAGGCAGATCTTGCAAAGGAAGCCCTCACGCGTGCGTTTCAGGATGATTTTCAAACTCGAGATATCAGCGCCGTAAGCATTTACCGCGATGTGGCTATAGTATCGATAGTAGGGATTGAACTGGGGAGCTTTCACAAACCTTTTAATACACTGATCAAAAATCAAATTCAACCCTTACTTTTCAACAATTCCGTGACAGGAAATAATGTGGGTCTGGTAGTACATAAGTCGGACTTGCACAAAGCCCTGAACGTAATACACGGTCAGATTTTTGGGATTAATAAAAAAATAAACCTGGCAATTTTTGGCCACGGACAGGTAGGAGGGGCCCTTATTGATCAGCTCCTGGAATCTGTAGAAAGTATTGAAAAGCGCAAAGGCATTCATTTAAACATCTTTGCCCTGGCTAATTCCAGAAAAGTGCTTTTGAATAAGTCCGGTATTAGTGGAAACTGGAAGTCCGAATTAAACCAGGCAGGTGAACCTTATTCCGTCCATGATGTTGTGGCCTATGCACAAAGGAATCATCTGGAGAATCTGATTGCCGTGGACAATACCGCCAGTACAGCCTTTGTGGAATGTTATTCTGATTTATTGCAGGGTGGTTTTGATTTGGTTTCATCCAATAAAATAGCCAACACCCTTTCGTATGATTTCTATACAAATTTGAGACAGGAACTTAAGGAATATCAGAAATCGTACCTCTATGAAACGAATGTGGGGGCAGGATTACCACTGATAGATACTATTAAATTGCTGCATTTGTCAGGTGAAAATATTACCGGTATTAAAGGAGTTTTTTCGGGATCACTAAGTTATATCTTCAATACCTTATCAGATTCAGATCTTCCTTTTTCAGCCATTGTGGCCAAAGCGAAATCATTGGGCTATACCGAACCTGATCCCCGTGAAGACCTTTCCGGTAATGATGTGGGACGTAAATTGCTGGTTCTGGCACGCGAACTGGATTTGCAAAATGAGTTTGATGAGATCAGCATTGAAAACCTGATTCCGGAAGATATGCGGAATTTATCCCTGGAAGAATTCACCCAGGCCCTGCCAAAGCTTGATCCTGTATTTCAAAAACTTAAGGACGAGCTAAAGCCAGGTTATGTGTTGCGCTATGTAGGGGAATTGAAAGGCGATTTACAAAAGAATAAAGGCAAGTTGGAAGTAAAGTTGATTTCCACCCCCAGGAACAGTACCCTGGGCCAGGTGCAGGGATCTGATTCCCTGATTGAAATCTTTATGGAGTCCTATGGCGCCCAACCACTGATCATCCAGGGGGCAGGAGCAGGGGCCTTGGTTACGGCACGTGGGGTGTTTGGTGATATCTTACGAATAGCGGAGAAACTTTAGAAAGCTTTTTATGAAGGAAAAGACTTCTTTAAACAGAAGAGTAGAGACCGAAGCAGTTCGGATACAGGCAGAAAGGACTCAATTTCAGGAACATTCTGTGCCCATGTATCTTACCTCCAGTTTTGTCTTTGAGGATGCTGAGGATATGCGTGCTTCCTTCGCGGAAGAGATCGATCGAAATATTTACAGTCGATATTCCAATCCCAATTCTACCGAATTCATAGACAAGGTTTGTGCCATGGAGGGGGCCGAGGCAGGGTTTGCTTTTGCATCGGGGATGGCAGCCGTATTTTCAACATTTGCTGCGCTGCTTGAGGGAGGAGATCATGTATTGGCTGCCCAAAGCATTTTTGGATCAACACATAGCTTATTCTCTCAGGTTTTTCCAAAATGGGATATTCATCATGATTATTTTAAGATTGATGAGCTGGAAACTATCGAAAGTCTGGTAACCCCCAAAACCAAAATGATCTATGCAGAGACCCCAACCAATCCCGGGGTGGATATACTGGACCTGGAAAAACTAGGCAGGATAGCAAAAAAACACGGGCTTTTACTGTTGATTGATAATTGTTTTGCCAGCCCCTATTTGCAGCAACCCATAAGGTTTGGGGCAGATCTGGTAATTCATTCGGGAACCAAGCTTATGGATGGCCAGGGCAGGGTTCTTGCCGGAGTAACAGTGGGTCGTGCAGATCTGATAGACCGGATTTACAGATTTGCCAGGATCACGGGTCCTGCACTTTCTCCTTTTAATGCCTGGGTGCTTTCAAAAAGTATGGAAACATTAGCGGTACGTGTGGATCGTCACTGCGAAAATGCCTTGCAGCTAGCCCAATTTCTGGAAGGTCATCCTAAAGTGGAACAGGTGAAGTATCCTTTTCTTAAATCACACCCCCAATATGAAGTAGCTCGGAAACAGATGAAAGCCGGGGGTTGTGTGGTGGCTTTTACACTTAAGGGCGGACTGGAGTCCGGCCAACGTTTTTTTGATGCGATCAGGCTGTTAAGCCTGTCGGCTAATTTGGGTGATTCCAGAAGTATAGTTACCCATCCCGCATCCACTACACACAGTAAACTTTCAAAAGCAGAAAGGGAAGAGGCAGGAATTAGTGAAGGAATGGTAAGGATTTCTGTGGGCCTTGAACATATAGAAGATATCCTGCAGGATATCGCGCAGGCGCTGGATAAGGTCTGGTAGTATACCTCAGTCGATTTTAATTATCTTTAAACCGTGCTATCCAAGAAAACAAAATACGGAATAAAGGCCCTTGCTTTCCTGGCTTCAAAAGAAGACCGGGAACCGATCCAGATAATAGAAATTGCCAGACACGAGAACATCTCCCGGAAGTTTTTGGAAAGTATTTTGCTCACCCTGAGAAAAGCCGGAATACTGGGTTCCAAAAAAGGAAAAGGAGGTGGGTATTACTTGTTTAAGGCCCCGGAGGAAATACCAATGACCGCGGTGATGCGGGTATTGGAAGGGCCCATTGCCATGATTCCCTGTGTAAGCCTCAATTTCTATGAAAAATGCGACGATTGCCCGGATGAGCACGGCTGTGCGGTTCACAAACTAATGATAGCTGTACGCGATAGTGCTCTGGAGGTATACAGGAATACTACGCTTGCAGATATAATCCGGCTTCGCTGATCCGAATACCAATACGACCGCCGCGGATTCTAAAAATCCGTAGAAATCCTTGTATATCCAGTACAGGTACATTTTCTTTGCAGGAGTTCCTAATTAAATTGGCTAGTTATCAAGAAAGGTGGAGGGAATAGACCCGGTGAAACCTTAGCAACCCTTTCCCGGTAAAGAAGGTGCTACATTCTATCCTTAAATGGAATAGATAACGAAAAAGATATCCCCCGGGACTCCCTTTTTCTTGATTCCGATGCATTGAAAGGAGATATATGCCTATGCAATCCATTTATGATTTACTTGAGAAACGAATTCTTGTACTGGATGGCGCCATGGGCACTATGTTGCAGCGCTATAAGTTCACCGAGGATGATTTTCGGGGAGACCGATTTAAAGACTGGCCCTGTGCACTGCAAGGCAATAACGACCTGTTGAGTCTTACCCAACCGGAAGCTATTGAAGAAGTACATCGCCTATACCTCGAAGCAGGGGCCGATATAATTGAGACCAATACCTTCTCTGCTACCGCTATCGCAATGGCCGATTATCAGATGGAAGCGATAGTTCCTGAAATGAACTATGAATCGGCTCGAATCGCCAGCAAAGTGGCTGCAGAATTTACTACAAAGAATCCGGATAAACCGCGATTTGTAGCAGGTAGTATGGGGCCTACGAATAAGACGGCAAGCATGTCTCCGGATGTAAATGATCCCGGTTACAGGGCCACAAGCTTTGCAGAATTGAAAGATGCCTACGGGGAGCAGGCCAAGTCCCTGATAAAAGGCGGAGCAGACCTTTTGTTGGTAGAAACGGTTTTTGATACCCTGAATGCCAAAGCAGCCCTTTTTGCCATAGCAGAATTAAAAGAAGAACTACAGATTGATTTCCCGGTCATGGTCAGTGGCACCATCACGGATGCCTCCGGACGTACCTTGTCTGGTCAGACTGCAGAGGCTTTTTTGATCTCGGTGTCGCACCTTCCACTCTTATCTGTAGGATTCAATTGCGCCCTCGGGGCAAGTCAGCTTACACCACACCTCCAGGTGCTGTCAGATAAATCGGTTTTTGCCATATCTGCCCATCCAAACGCTGGATTACCTAATGCCTTTGGAGCTTATGATCAAACACCTGAACAAATGGCAGATCAGATCAGGGAATATTTGGAAAAAGGTTTGGTAAATATCGTAGGCGGTTGTTGCGGGACTACTCCGGACCATATACACGCGATTGCTGAATTGGTGAAGGAATATGAGCCAAGGGCTTTGACAGTGAGTCGTTGATTGTATCTGGTTGTTGGTTGTTGGTTGATGGATGATGATTGCTAATTACAGGATTTTGGTTTAGATAGGGGGCATGGATTATAAGAAATTAGATGTTTGGGTTCAGACCCGAAATTTGGTAAAAAATGTTTACGTTTTAACCAATGGTTTTCCGAAAATCGAACAGTTTGCACTAACCTCTCAGATTCGAAGATGCGTAATATCGATATCGTCAAATATTGCTGAGGGATGTGGTAGGGGAACTAATCGGGAAACGATTCACTTTTTGCATATTGCCAGAGGGTCTCTTTTTGAGCTCGAAACGCAGTTGATATTAGCAAAAGACTTAAACTATCTAACCGATGATTCTCAATATATTCATCTGGAAATCGAGAGGACAAAAAAATTATTGAACGGCTTTATTAAGTATTTTAAAAAACTGTAATGACCCTTGACCAGAAACCAGATACGATCAACGAAAAACGATACCTGCAGCTAAGCGGACTGGAACCCCTGGTGGTAACCCCAGAAAGCAATTTCATCAATGTAGGGGAGCGTACCAATGTTTCCGGTTCACGAAAATTTCTCAGGCTCATTAAAGAGGGAAACTATGCTGAGGCCCTGGAAGTAGCGCGGCATCAGGTAGAAGGCGGGGCCCAGGTTATAGATGTGAACATGGACGATGGCCTGATCGATGGTAAGGAAGCCATGGTCAGGTTTCTGAATTTGGTCATGGCCGAACCGGATATAGCCCGCGTACCGGTAATGATTGATAGTTCCAAATGGGAGATCATTGAAGCGGCCCTGCAGGTTGTTCAGGGAAAGTGTGTGGTAAATTCCATTAGCCTGAAGGAAGGAGAGGAAGAATTTGTCCGGCAGGCCAAATTGATCAAAAGATATGGTGCTGCGGTAATAATTATGGCCTTTGATGAGGTAGGGCAAGCCGACAATTACCAGCGTCGCATCGAGATAGCCAAACGCTCGTACGACATCCTGGTTAATAAGGTAAAATTCCTGCCGGAAGACATTATTTTCGACCTTAATATCTTTCCTGTAGCCACGGGTATGGAAGAACATAGGCGTAATGCGCTTGATTTTATTGAGGCTACGGCCTGGGTCAGGCAAAACCTTCCCTATTGTAGTGTAAGTGGCGGGGTAAGTAATGTATCTTTTAGTTTTCGTGGGAATACCGCAGTGCGGGAAGCCATGCATTCTGTCTTCCTTTACCATGCCATCAAGGCCGGGATGAACATGGGGATTGTAAATCCCGCTCTTTTGGAGGTTTATGACGATATTCCAAAAGACCTTCTGGAACATGTGGAAGATGTGATCCTGGATCGTAAGCCAGATGCCACGGAACGCTTGCTGAGTTTTGCCGAAACGGTCACGGGCAAATCAAAGGAAAGGAAAGCAGACCTAAGCTGGCGTGAAGAGCCTTTGCAGAGTCGGATAACCCGCGCATTGGTAAAGGGGATTGACCAATTCATAGTAGAAGATGTGGAAGAAGCTCGTCAGGTGGTGGCCAAACCCATACAGGTGATTGAAGGACATTTGATGGAGGGGATGAATGTTGTAGGGGACCTGTTTGGCAGCGGGAAAATGTTTTTGCCCCAGGTGGTCAAATCTGCACGCGTAATGAAAAAGGCAGTGGCTTACTTACTTCCCTATATTGAAGAGGATAAAGACCAAGATACCAGGTCAGCAGGAAAGATCCTTATGGCAACCGTTAAGGGAGATGTCCACGATATCGGCAAGAACATAGTTAGCGTTGTCCTGGGCTGTAATAATTATGAAATCGTCGACCTGGGCGTAATGGTGCCTCCTGAAAAGATTTTACAAAAGGCAAGAGAGGAACAGGTAGATATGATTGGGCTGAGCGGCCTGATAACACCTTCACTGGATGAAATGGTTTTCCTGGCCAAGGAAATGGAAAGGCAGGAGTTTTCAGTCCCCCTGCTTATTGGAGGGGCCACTACGAGTAAGGCCCATACCGCTGTGAAGATCGCTCCGCATTACAAAGGATCGGTGGTACACGTCAATGACGCTTCAAGGGCAGTCACCGTAGTAGGAGACCTGCTTCAGGAGGAAACATCGGATGCTTATAAATCCCGAATCAAAACCGATTACGAAATCTTCAGGAATAAATTCCTGGATCGGGCAAAAGTGAAGACCTATGTCAGCCTGGAATCTGCAAGGGCAAATAAGATGAAGATCGAATGGCGAGCTGATAGGATCCATAAACCGCAAAATTTAGGGACTCAGGTCTGGAACGACTTTGATTTGAGTCATTTGGAAGCTTATATAGACTGGACGCCCTTTTTCAGGAGTTGGGATTTACACGGAAAATATCCCGCAATACTAGAGGATTCAATTGTGGGCGAACAAGCTTCTGAACTATATGTTGATGCTAGAGCAATGCTGAACAGGATATTCGAAGAGAAGTGGCTGGAAGGGAAAGCAGTTTTCGGTTTGTTTCCTGCGAATACAGTAAACGAGGACGATATTGAAGTGACCCCTAAACCTACCGCTGGAAAATCTGAATCGATATTATTCCACACCTTACGTCAGCAAACAGCTAAAAAAGAAGGAGTCCCCAATATAGCCCTGGCCGATTTTATTGCACCAAAGGAAAGCGGGATTCAGGACTATATAGGATGTTTTTGTGTTACTGCGGGATTTGGAACGGAGGAAAAAGCGAGAGAATTTGAACAGGATCACGATGACTACAGCGCGATTATGCTAAAAGCTCTGGCAGACCGGCTTGCCGAGGCTTTTGCAGAATACCTGCATGAAAAAGTCCGTAGTGAATACTGGGGTTATGCGGCTAACGAGAAACTCACCAACCAACAACTGATCAACGAAACCTATACGGGAATCCGACCAGCCCCGGGCTATCCGGCCTGCCCGGACCATTTGGAGAAAAAAACGATCTGGGAGCTGCTTGGTGTTGAAGAGAATATAGGAGTTACCCTTACCGAAAATCTGGCCATGTGGCCAGCGGCCAGTGTAAGCGGGTATTATTTCGCACATAAACAGGCCAGGTATTTTGGATTGGGAAAAATCAAGGAAGATCAACTTTCTGACTATGCCCGGCGCAAGGGTATTGATAAGGAAGAAGCCAAAAAATGGTTGGCCCCTAATCTTGCAGAAAATGATTAAATTTTAAAAGTAAAAACCATCTTTATGAAGGTTACGGATCATATTAAGGCAGCGAAGAATGAAACCTTGTTCTCTTTTGAGATCATTCCCCCTGTAAAAGGAAGGAATATCAAAGAGCTATATAACAATATTGATCCCCTGATGGAATTCAATCCGCCTTTTATTGATGTCACCACTTCCAGGGAAGAATACGTATATATTGATCGCGATGGTCTGCTAGATAAGAAGCTTACCCGTATGCGACCCGGTACGGTTGGAATCTGTGCTTCTATCAAACACAAATACGATGTAGATACGATACCGCATGTGCTCTGTGGTGGATTCACCAGAGAGGAAACGGAATACCTCCTGATAGACTGTCATTATCTGGGTATTGATAATATTATGGCCCTAAGGGGGGATGCAATGAAAGAGGAAAAATATTTTGAGCCTTCAGAGGGTGGGCACGAGTACGCCTCAGACCTGGTCAAACAAATTCACAACCTTAATCATGGTAAGTATCTCCATGAGGTTATTGAGACTGATGATTGTGCTGATTTCTGTATAGGGGTGGCCGGTTACCCCGAAAAACATATGGAAGCCCCTTCCCTGAAAACAGATTTGAAGTGGTTGAAATACAAGGTCGATCTGGGAGCAGATTATGTGGTAACTCAGATGTTTTTTGATAATAAGAAGTATTTTGATTTTGTTGAAGCAGCAAAGAGTATAGGAATTAATGTTCCTATCATTCCCGGGATTAAACCCATCGCCATAAAGAAGCACCTTCACCTGCTTCCTCAGGTGTTCCGGATAGACTTGCCCCAGGAACTGATCGATGCTGTAGATGCCTGCAAAGACAATAAGCAGGTGCGCCAGGTTGGTATAGAATGGGCTATCGAACAGTCCAGGGAACTCAGGGATGCAGGCGTTCCGGTTTTACATTACTATTCTATGGGTAAATCCACCAATATAAAGGCTATAGCTGAAGCTATATTTTAAAAGCGTTATTGCTGGCATCAACAACTATCATAAGATGCCTTTTTCCTACTTTTACCGCAGATGTACAAACTAATTTGCTTAGGGCTTATACTGTGTTCGGTCTTCGGATGGTCACAGCAACAAAAAGCTAATCCGGTTTATACCTTGGATGCCAATCCGTTTTATGGTTCAATCGTGCTCCACAATACCGATATTTCCCACCTTATCCGTGAACACCCAACCGGAGTAATTTTGGGGTTTAGCAAAAAGACATTTGGTAACCGGGAATGGGAACAGGAATACGGCTTTCCGGATACAGGCTTCTCCTTTATATATCAGGACATGAAAACCACCACGCTGGGTGAAAACTTCGGATTGTATGCCCATTACAATTTTTATTTCCTGAAGCGAAATATGCAATTCCGGATAGGCCAGGGAATAGCCTATAATACCAATCCCTACGATAAGAATCAGAATTTTAGGGGCAATGCCTATGGATCTCACCTGATGAGCTCTACCTATCTTATGCTCAATTATTATCGTGAAAACATCTATCGAAACCTCGGTTTTCGGGCGGGGATATCTTTGGTGCATTATTCCAATGCCAATGTCAAGGCCCCCAATACCTCCACCAATACCTTTGCCTTTAATGCGGGGTTTGTCTACAGATTAGGTGAACCGCAATCGTTTATTATCAGGGAAAAAGCCAACAAAGAGGATTTCCGTGAACCTCTACGGTACAACCTCGTTTTTCGTTCCGGACTTAACGAAAGCGATGTGATCAATTCAGGGCAGTTTCCTTTCTATATTTTCTCCGCCTATGTAGACAAACGCTTTAATCGCAAAAGTGCCCTGCACATCGGCACAGATGTCTTTTTCTCCAATTTCTTAAAAGAGCTAATCCGTTTCCAGGCCATTTCCTTCCCGGAGTTGAATGTTCAGGAAGATGCAGATTTTAAAAGGGTAGGGGTGTTTGTAGGGCACGAATTGTTTGTAAATAAAATGAGTGTTATTACACAGCTGGGCTATTATATTTATTACCCCTTTGATTTTGAAGGTAGGGTATATAACCGGATTGGAATAAAGCGATATTTCGGATCAAAATGGTTTGGAGCTATCACTTTGAAGTCTCATGCCGCCAAGGCAGAAGCAATTGAATTTGGGATTGGTATAAGGATGTGATATTGGTTTGTAAGCAATGAGGATAAGTTTAACAGGATTGAGAAATATTGCAGCGCTACTAGTGGTAGCGGTAGGAGTTAATGGCTGCAATGGAGAAAATGTACTGGACTGCTTTCAGAATGCCGGAGACTTGATCCAGGAGGAAGTGACTGTTGATCCTTTTACCAAAATTACAGTCTTTGAGAATGTTACTCTGGTTTTAAGTCAGGGATCAGAACAGCGGGTATTGATTGAAACCGGTGAATATTTACGACCTGAGGTTAATGCACAGGTAGTAGATGGAATACTCATGCTTACAGATACTAATGACTGTAATTTATTCCGTGAATATGGTCTGACTACAGTCTACGTAACCGCACCCAATATTGATACGATAAGAAGCAGTACAGGTTTCCCCATAAGTAGTGAAGGGACCTTAGCCTATAATTCCCTTTCACTTATTTCAGAAAGTTTTAATAGTCCCGAAACGGAAACTACAGACGGTTCGTTTGACCTGGATGTGGCGACACAAAACCTGAGTATTGTGGCCAATGGGATTGCCTATTTTCAGCTCAGGGGAACCGCTAATAACATGAATGTTACCATCGCGGCCGGGGATAGTCGGATAGAGGCAGAAAATCTACTGGCCCAAGAGGTCAGCTTAAACCATAGAGGCAGTAATGATATCCGGATCAATCCACAAGAAGTGCTGAGGGGTGTGATTCGCGGAACCGGTGATGTAGTAAGTTTTAACCGACCTCCAATTGTTGAGGTAGAAGAGATTTACCGGGGGCGATTAATTTTCAGAGATTAATAAACATTCTTTAAAAAGGAACCGAATGGGGCATTCGGCAAAACAGCTTGCAATTACAAGATCTGAGTCAACCTTAAATTTGCTTGTCAGGGATAAAAGAGTTCCCGGCTTGGCTATCGCTGTTTCTGTAATGGACTACTGGCATTGGAAAGCAGGTTTTGGCTTTGCCGACATAGAAGAGAATAAGCCCGTAAATCCAATTGAAACAAGGTTCCGGGCAGCAAGTGTTTCCAAGCCTATTGCCGCATGTGCCCTGGCATCAATGGTTGCGGAAGGGCTGATCGATCTTGAAGCATCTTTTTATAAGTATGTCCCCTATTTTCCCAAGAAAAAATACGACTTCAGTATTCGTCAGCTGGCAGCCCATACTGCTGGGATTCGAGGATATATAGGAAAGGAATATGCACTTAATAGGCCCTATACCATCAGGGAGAGCCTGCAAGTCTTTCAGGATGATCCTCTACTGTTCGAACCAGGAACACATTTTCATTACAACAGCTTTGGTTATGTACTCTTATCCCTGGCTATGGAAGAGGCCTCAGGAATACCCTTTGATGTCTACACCCGCGACAAGGTCCTCATCCCTTTGGGTATGACTAATACTGTCGCCGAAAAACCAGCAATTACTAACGAACAACCAACAACGAACAACCGCCAACGAACTACCTTTTACACCCGATGGTCTTCCGGATTTCGAATAGCAACGCCTGTTGACAATCGCTACAAACTAGCCGGAGGGGGTTATCTGACTACTGTACAGGACATGATCCAATTAGGGCAGGCCGTTCTCAAAGAACGCTTTTATCCTGATGTGATGTCCACCTTCCTGGAAGCCCAGGGTGCAGCGGGAAACAATACCTATTATGGTCTTGGTTGGGAGGTCAGTGAAGATAAAAAAGGCCGGCCCTTTTATGGCCATATCGGGAACCAGGTTGGGGGGTATAGTTACTTCAGGATCTTTCCAGAGACCGGCCTGATTGCTGCCGCACTGGTCAATTGCGGGGACCCTAAGATCCAGGATCTCCTGGATGGTGTAGTGGATGATTTTCACTCCTTTAATGTTTGATTTCAAACAACAGGATTTATATATTTATTAGAACTATCCTATAAAATATCCTTCACTGCATGAACCTTACCATCCCATACACTAGCAAACGTCTCCGAAAGACCCTCTTGTTGTCTCTGCTCTACTGGGTAATTTGTTTGATGAATATATTGGGCGCAGATGACTTGGGATACTTACAAATAGGGTTTTTAATCCTTGCTATAGTTTCCACATTTTTGTACTTCCGGGAAAGAAAACAACAATACCTTACCATAAGTGAGGGAATGATAAAAAGAAATGATATCTGGGGCAGAAAAATACGCCTGGATGAGGTTATTCATATTGAGAAATACGCCGGGGATTACATCCTAAAAACACCAACAAAAAAGCTGCGGATCGATACGCATATCATTCCTCCTGAAGCACTCAAAGAACTGGAAGAGGTGCTTGGACAGATACAGCTTACCACAGCGAAAACGTGATATTCGTGGGTTTCCTATCTTTATGGTAAAACCTGTAATAATGTTCCGCCATCTCTATATCTGTACTTTAGGTCTATGCTTCGCTGTTAGTTCTTTAACCGCCCAATCTGCTGATGAGCTTCAAAAGTGGTCGGACCGGGCAGCAAGGGAGTCTTTCCCAATGCTCAAAGAATTGTTGAGTATCCCTAATGATGCCTTTTATCCGGATTATATTGAAAAGAATGTGCGTTGGTGTGAAGTTGCCTTCGCCAAACGTGAATTTACTACAAAGCGGATTGAAACACCGGCGGCACCACTATTGCTGGCAGAAAAGAACCATCCTGGAGCAAAGCAAACGGTATTGATCTACCTGCAGCTGGACGGTCAACCAGTAGACAGCACCCGTTGGTTCCAGGAGAGTCCATATCTCCCTGTGCTTAAACAACAAGTGGGGCAAGAATGGCAGGAAGTCTCCTGGGAAAGCTTAACGGATTATAAAGACGACTGGAGGGTATTTGCCCGTTCTGCCAGTGATGCCAAAGGTCCTGTGGCTATGTTTCTGGCGGCGCTAGATGAAACAAAAGCACACAATATTCGCCCTAATTATAACATCAAGGTTATTATGGATTTTGAGGAGGAACTCGGATCCCCCAACCTGCCAGAGGCTGTCATCAAAAATGCAGCACTTTTAAAAGCTGATATGCTGATTATTTTTGACGGGCCACGCCATATCACCAACAAACCTACCCTGACTTTTGGGGCCCGTGGAATAGCCACCATTACCCTTACAACCTATGGTCCTGCAGTGCCCCAGCACAGTGGACATTTTGGAAACTATGCCCCAAATCCCGCTCTACGGCTATCCAAACTCCTTGCTGGTATGAAAGACGACGATGGGAGGGTCCTTATCCCTGGATTTTATGATGGGGTCTCTATTGGTGAAGAAACCGAAGCAATCCTCAGAGCAGTACCTGATAATGAGACCCAGATCAAAGATCGATTGCAGATTGCAGATACAGACAAGGTAGGCCGATTCTATCAGGAGGCGATACAG
Source organism: Flavobacteriaceae bacterium D16 (assembly GCA_021295155.1). GTDB lineage: Bacteria > Bacteroidota > Bacteroidia > Flavobacteriales > Flavobacteriaceae > Lentiprolixibacter. The sequence continues at coordinate 1,293,914 of JAJTJC010000036.1, forward strand.
TATCCTTCCCTGAATATCCGGGGCATGCAATCGGGCTGGATTGATGAAAAGGTAAGAACTATTATCCCTGGATGGGCCCGCGCAGAAATAGATGTCCGCCTGGTACTGGAGAGTAACCCTGAGCGCTTACTGGGCCTCATCAAATCCTATGTTGGAGAACAGGGCTACCATGTAATCGATCGAGAACCCACTAAGGAGGAAAGGCTTAATCATGCTAAAATCGCCACCTTTACTTCTGAGGTTTCCTATCAATCGTTTCGAACCCCTTTTGATTCCAAAGTTGGTATATGGCTGACCAGCGCTTTGCAGCGTGCTTTTAACGAAGACCCGATACGGATACGGATGAGTGGAGGCTCTATTCCCATTTCTCCTTTTGTAAACACCCTTGGGGTCCCTGCAGTAACAGTCCCCACAGTGAACCGGGACAACAACCAACACAGTCCAAATGAAAATCTGAGATTGGGGAATTACCGGGAAGGCATCAAGACCATGATGGCCATCCTTTCTGAAAAGCTATGATGGAAAATTATTCCCCTGTTAAATCAGTAAACAGCGTTTCCAGATTCTTGTTTTTGCGGCTGAGCTGCAGGGTTTTCAATTCGTGGTCATGAGCAAAGTCAAATACGGCAGGTCGCATATCTTTCGAAGTGCTAAAAGTTATCTCATAGACAAAACCACCGGTGTTGTCTACAGCGGTCACGTGGGGTAGTTTTTGTAGAAACGCTTCCTCCACCCGATAATCAAACTCCACTTCTATGATCTGCTCTTCCTGTGTTCTCAGGTCTGAGAGTGATTTATCCGCTACCAGTTTTCCCTTGTCAATAATGAGTACGCGATCACATAAGGCCTCAACTTCCTTCATGATATGGGTAGAAAGCAGGATGGTCTTGGTGTGTGCCATTTTTTTGATCAATTTCCTGATTTCCTGAAGTTGGTTGGGATCGAGCCCGGTTGTGGGTTCATCCAGGATAAGTACTTCCGGATCATGCAAGAGTGCCGCAGCCAGGCCTACACGCTGTCTGTACCCCTTGGATAGCTGACCAATTTTCTTATGGGCTTCCGGACCCAGTCCGGTTTCTGCTAGAACCACATCTATTCTGTCTTTTGAAACGCCGTACACCTCGGCGTTAAAGGTCAGATATTCCCTTACATACAGCTCCAGGTACAATGGGTTGTGTTCCGGAAGGTATCCGATACTTTGTTGCACCTTCCGACTATCCTTTTCCACATCAAAACCATTTACTGTGGCTGCCCCTGAATGGGCTTTGCTGTAGGTAGTCAGTATTTTCATCATGGTCGATTTACCAGCTCCGTTAGGACCGAGAAAGCCAACAATTTCCCCTTTATTAATGTCAAAAGAAATATCGTCCAGGGCCTTTTGTTTGCCATAGAATTTAGATATACCTGCTACCTGTATGGACATGCGAATAATTTTCAGGTAAAAATACATAAAACAGGCATTTCATCTTGGCAGTTAATCAGGGAATCTAAAAAAGAGAATAAAAGGATTCCTTATCCGGAGAAATTGAATATTTCACAATTAGAATTACTAATCTGCTTTTTTTATGCAAAGAATTCTCTCAAAACGGAGATTTTTTAAAAAAGAGTGGGCAGTTCTTTGATTTTTACAGATAATAATTACCTTAGTCCCTTCAAATAAGAAATATGGCACGCAATTATTTCTGGAACAGGTTTTATTTTTACTTCTTTGGACAAAGAGGTACGGGACAGTTCTAGAACATTGCTAACAATATAGTAAAATAGGGTCCCGTAACGTACGGGACTTTTTTTTGATATAAATCGCAACAATTTTGGCCTTACAAATAGCCATTCAGGGGATTCAGGGTTCTAACCACCATCAGGTGGCCCGGGAATATTTTAATGAAGACATTACCCTGGTAGAATGTCTTACTTTCCATGAACTGGTAGACCAGCTAATTCAGGGGAAGGCAGACAAGGGAGTAATGGCGATAGAGAACTCTATAGCGGGCTCTATTATTCCCAACTATGCCCTGGTCTATCAAAACAATTTGCACATTATTGGTGAGCATTACCTAAATATTCATCACCACCTGATGAGCCTTCCGGGACAATCTCTGAATGATATAAGAGAAGTAAGATCTCACCCTATGGCGCTGTTGCAATGCCGGGAATATCTGAAGACCAAAAACCACATTAAAATGGTAGAGGACTTTGATACCGCAGAAACAGCACGTCAGATCCAGCAAAATCAATGGAAGGGAATCGCAGCGATAGCGCCTGGAGTTGCCGCCGATCTGTACGGATTGGAAATTTTGGCTTCTGACATTCAGACCATAAAGAACAATGCAACCCGTTTCATCGTCATTAAAACAAAGAATAAGGTACTACCTGAAGAGGAGATCAACAAGGCATCGGTCCGTTTTATAACAGACCACAAAAGGGGAAGTTTGGCTGCTGTACTTAATGTAATGAGCGATTGCAACCTTAACATGACCAAAATACAATCCTTGCCTATTATCGAAACTCCCTGGAAGTATGCCTTTTTTGTGGATGTTACCTTTGATAAATACGAACATTTTACCAAAGCGAAATCCCTTTTGGACATCATGTCTGAGGATTTTAAAGTATTGGGAGAATATAAAAATGCACGTTTGTGATACGCACTGCAGATCGTTTACATACCGTTGAAGAATACTATTTTTCACGGAAACTCAGGGAAGTAAGGCAGCTAATGGCTGAAGGGAAGCCCATTATCAATATGGGTATTGGGAGTCCAGACCTGTCTCCTTCCGATGCTGTAATAGCTTCCTTGCAAGAATCGGTAGGCGAGGCGGGAGCCCATCAGTACCAGAGCTATCAGGGCTTGCCTGAACTCCGTGAAACCATATCCCGTTTTTACATGGATAAGTTTGGGGTGAATGCAGATCCCGCAAGTGAAATTCTTCCTCTGATGGGGTCTAAGGAAGGCATTATGCATATTAGTATGGCTTTTCTGAATGAAGGTGATGAGGTACTGATCCCCAATCCCGGATATCCCACCTACAGCGCAGTAACCAAGCTGGTTGGCGCTAAACCCAGACAATATTCTCTTTCTGAAGAAGAAGGTTGGTTCCCGGACCTGAATCATTTAGAACAAGATGATCTGGAAAAGGTCAAACTTATGTGGGTGAGTTATCCCCATATGCCTACTGGAGCAACAGCAACACCAGAGCAATTATCTGCGCTGGTGGCATTCGCCCAAAGAAATGATATTCTTTTGGTTAACGACAATCCTTACAGCTTTGTACTGAGCAAGAACCCGATAAGTTTATTATCTATTCCCGGTGCCGGATCTGTAGCATTAGAATTGAATTCCCTAAGCAAAACTTTTAACATGGCAGGCTGGCGAGTAGGCATGGTCCTTGGAAATGCTCATTATTTAAAAGCGATATTAAAGGTAAAGAGTAATATGGATTCGGGGATGTTCTACGGTATCCAAAAAGGAGCAATTGCCGCTTTGAAAAGCGGTACGGAATGGTTTGAAAAACTGGACGAAATATATCAGAAAAGACGAGCGCTTATGTTTGAGGTAGCTGATCTTTTGGGCTGCCACTACGATAAGAAAGCCGTGGGTATGTTTGTTTGGTGTAAGCTGCCTACAAATGCCCCGGATGCTGAATCCTTCATTGACGACCTGCTCTATCAAAAAGATGTTTTTATCGCTCCAGGAACTATTTTTGGCAGCAATGGACAGGGCTATATTCGCTTGTCCCTTTGTGTAAAAGAAGAAAAAATAAAAGAAGCTATAGCCAGACTTAAGAATTAAGCTCGGCAGTGTAGTAGAAGAGATCATGAATGTATTTATAATAGGAATAGGATTAATAGGCGGTTCTCTGGCAAGGGATATCCGTAAGTATTACCCTGAGGCCAGACTTTACGGGATAGACCTTGATCCGGCTCACCTCAAAGTAGCCCTGGAATTAGGACTTATTGACGAGGCCTCGGATTACGATGGGCTTTCCGATGCTGATCTGGTTATCCTCACTATTCCTGTTGATGCCATGGTTAATGAGTTACCCCTGGTGCTGGAGCATGTAGGTGAAGAAACCCTGGTGCTGGACGCCGGTTCTACGAAGGCCGAAATCTGCCAGTTTGTGGCGGATCATCCCAAAAGACGAAACTATTTGGCGTGTCACCCAATTGCGGGAACGGAGTTCTCAGGACCCTCTGCAGCTTTGGAGGGGCTTTTTGATGGGAAGACCAATATTATTTGTGAAGTTGAGAAAACGGCATTTAAGTTACAGGAATATGGCCTGGAAATCTTTAGAAAGCTGGGGATGCGGATCCGGTATATGAACCCGGAGGCCCATGACAAGCATATAGCTTATGTATCTCACCTATCCCACATCAGTTCCTTTATGTTGGGTAAAACAGTTATTGAAAAGGAAAAGAATGAACGTGATATCTTTGACATGGCGGGGAGTGGATTTGAGAGCACTGTAAGACTGGCCAAGAGTTCACCAGCCATGTGGACCCCAATATTTGAACAAAACAAAGTAAACGTAATAGAAACACTGGAAGAGTACATCCAAAATCTGCAACAATTCAGGCAGAAGCTTGTGGATAATGACTTTCAGGGCATTTTTAAGGAAATGGACGATACCAACCGGATAAAAGCAATCCTGGATGGAATCCCACTAAACAAAAAATAAAATCAAAACAATGGAAAATACAAAACAACTCAAATCCTGGCTGGACGATATGGAACTTCCACATCCTTTGGTCATTGCAGGACCCTGTAGTGCTGAAACTGAAGAACAGGTCCTCAAAATTGCTCATGAGTTAAAAGATACAGATGTAAATTATTACCGGGCTGGTATCTGGAAGCCGCGTACCCGTCCCGGAAATTTTGAAGGGGTTGGCGCAATTGGCCTCAAATGGCTCCAGAAAGTCAAGAAAGAAACCGGTCTCAAGACGGCTACCGAAGTAGCCAATAAGGCGCATGTAGACCTTGCTCTGGAACACGATATAGACCTCCTCTGGATAGGTGCCCGTTCTACAGTGAGCCCATTCATAGTGCAGGAAATAGCAGATGCCCTGAAGGGAACTGATAAAGTGGTTCTGGTTAAAAACCCGGTTAATCCCGATTTGTCACTTTGGTTGGGGGCGGTAGAGCGCTTGCATAAAGCCGATATCAATAAACTGGGTGTAATACACAGAGGTTTTTCCTCCTATAGGAAAACCAAGTATAGAAACATACCGGAATGGCAGCTGGCTATTGAATTGCAAACCAGATTCCCTGATTTACCCCTGATAAACGACCCTTCGCATATCTGTGGTAAGCGGGATCTTATCTTTGACGTATCCCAAACGGCTCTGGATTTGAATTATGATGGCCTAATGATAGAAACCCATATAGACCCCGATAATGCATGGAGTGATGCTGCCCAGCAAGTTACTCCTAAAGCACTTGTTCAGATTATGGAAGACCTTAAGATAAGAAAGGTGACCGATCAGGAAGCCGAATACAGAAATAAGCTTGGAAACTTAAGAGCACAAATCGACGTGATTGACAACCAGCTCCTTGATATACTTGGAAAACGGATGGAAGTTTCCGATGAGATCGGACAGTTGAAGAAGCAAAGGAATGTAGCCGTGTTGCAAACCAATCGCTGGAACGCCATTTTAGGTAAAATGATCCTTGAGGGGGAAACCAAAGGCCTGAGTGAAGAGTTTGTACTTCGTATGTTCAAGGCCATCCACCAGGAATCTATCAATCACCAGGAAAAGATTATTAACGCCTGAGGATGGAGATTTAGCTGCCAATTTTAAAACCTCCTCTTTTTTTGGAGGTTTTTTTAGCCAAACTGTAACATTTTTAATGAGGCCAGGTCTTTATTGGGAACCTTAATGCAAAAAACAATGAAAAAAATACTAACTGTTTGCCTTTTTTTAGTTGCAACGGCAGGGTTTAGCCAGCGCATTGTGGATAAAGAAGTAGGGGACTTTCACGAAATAAAGGTGTATGACCTGATTGAAGTTAACCTGATCAAATCTGATGAGAACCGAATTTTTATCAAGGGTGAAAATGTGGATGAAATCAAATTTGTAAACAAAGACGGGGTGTTAAAACTCAAAATGCAGCTTGACAAAAAGTTCCAGGGGGAAGACACCCTGATAGAAGTCTACTATACCGATTTAGAAATCATAGACGGTAATGAAGGGGCAAGGATCGTTGCTAATGAATTGGTCAAACAGGACCGGATTGAAATTCGAGTACAGGAAGGTGCCAGTATCCGATTGGGCCTGGAAGTACAAAATGTGGATATTAGAGCTGTTACCGGTGGGATTGTTGAAGCTTCAGGCCTTGCTACCAATCAGTTTGTAGTTATCAATACCGGAGGTATAGTGGAAGCCAGGGATTTGAAATCGGAAGAGGCAAGCGTAAAGATATCTGCAGGTGGTGAAGCGGAGTTATATGTATCTGAAAAGGTAGATATCAATGTGAGGGCAGGTGGTGATGTTCATGTTTATGGAAACCCCAGGGAGGTGAACAAAAACACTTTTGCCGGTGGAAGAATTTATATTCAGGATTAGTTAAGTTTTATCTAAAAAAAACCTGGCTTCAAGGCCAGGTTTTTTTGTGGATTTATATTACTTCTTAAAGATATATCGTGTAATAAAAATTCCCTGTCCGTCTCCTTTACCACCGTCACTTTCAACGGCACTGGTCACGAAAGCCAATTCCCATCCGTTTGCCACCATATCGTTAATCATGGAGGTCAACAGGGCATCATTTGCCGCAATATTCTGAAACCGGATACCCCCCAGGTTAAAAAAGTTAAGTAATTTGGTTTCCTCGAAGTTTTTAACACGGATGTCTCCCCTTTTAGATTTGTTCCGGGAATTGTCTTCCTCAGTCTGAACGCTGGTATATTCGGTGTAGTCTTTATCTTCCATTGCATTCACAATACGCGAACGTCCCAACCCATTAGGCACAATGGATTCTACACTGGTAATTACCTTGAATTGCTGAGCATGCATCTCAAATGAAGCAGCAAGGCATATGAAAAGGATAAAAAGGATTTTCTTCATAATTATGTTTTTTTGTTTTAATGAATTGTTTGCTATCAAAGTTAGCCTAATGAGTAAACGCAAAGTTGTAGTATTATTGTTTCTTTGTAAAAGAGTTTTCAACAGCAATGCAAGGAACGGTATACAAATCCACAGGAAGCTGGTACACGGTTAAAACAGCCGAGGGGGAAACCTATAACTGCCGGATTAAGGGGAAGTTCCGTATCAAGGGATTAAAAAGCACCAATCCGGTGGCAGTTGGGGATCAGGTAGAGTTCCAGGTGGAAGCTATTGGCGATGAAACGGTGGGAATCATATCCGCGATTCAGGATCGCAAAAATTACATCGTTCGAAAGTCCGTCAAGCTTTCCAAGCAAATCCATATCATAGCCGCCAATATTGATCAGGTATTTCTATTGATCACCCTCAAAGAACCTAAAACCTATACCATCTTTATCGATCGCTTGCTGGCAACTGCCGAGGCCTATGACATACCAGCTGTACTGCTGTTCAACAAAATTGACCTCTATGAAGGGGAGGCACTGGAGGAATTACAATATCTATCAGGGATATACAGGGAAATAGGTTATACCTGCATTGAAATTTCTGCAAAAACAGACAAAAACCTGGATATGGTGGTTGATTTGATGAAAGGTAAGACGAGCATGTTTGCGGGTCACTCTGGGGTTGGAAAGTCTACTCTTATCAATGTTATTGCACCTGAACTAAACCTAAAGACATCTGAAATTTCAGAACAGCATCTACAGGGTCAGCATACCACAACTTTTGCTGAGATGTATGACCTGGAGATAGGGGCGAAGATTATTGATACTCCCGGGATCAGAGGTTTTGGCATGGTTGATATGGAGAAGGATGAAATTGGCGACTATTTTCCGGAAATTCTGGCGCTTAAAGGCGATTGTAAATTTAACAATTGCCTCCACCTTGATGAACCTAAGTGTGCAATCAAGGATGCTTTGGAAAAGGACGAGATTTCCCGAAGCCGCTACCGCTCCTATGTGCAGATGGTAACAGGCGAGGACGATACCTACAGAATGGATAATTACGAAGCCTGATGCGAGTTGTATTACAAAGAGTAAGCCATGCCAGTGTTACTGTGTCCCGCAAGCAGACGGGTAAAATTGGTACCGGCCTGCTGATCTTATTGGGTATTGAAGACGCTGATACTACAGAGGATATTACCTGGCTCAGCCGTAAAGTGGTAAACCTCCGTATATTCAATGACGAGCAGGGTGTTATGAATCGATCGGTTATTGAGGTAGGTGGGGATGTGCTGGTGGTGAGTCAGTTTACACTGCACGCTTCAACCAAAAAAGGGAATCGGCCCTCCTATATAAGGGCTTCCAGACCAGAGGTGGCTATCCCAATTTATGAGGCCTTTCTGGCACAATTGGGCAAAGACCTGGGTAAACCTGTTGCCGCTGGCATTTTTGGTGCTGATATGAAGGTTGAGCTTTTGAATGATGGCCCGGTTACTATTTTTATAGATTCTAAAAACAAAGATTTATGAATATTGAAAACGCACAAACAGCAGTTGATGAGTGGATTCGTAACCATGGTGTGCGCTATTTTAACGAATTGACCAATATGGCACAGCTTACCGAGGAAGTAGGTGAGGTGGCGCGTATTATTGCTCGTAGATACGGAGAGCAAAGTGAAAAAGAGTCTGACAAGACCAAAGACCTTGGAGAGGAACTTGCGGATGTACTTTTTGTAGTGCTTTGTTTGGCTAACCAAACGGGTATAGATCTACAGGAAGCTTTTGACAGGAAACTGCAATTAAAAGCAGAGCGTGATCACGATAGACATCAGCGCAACAAAAAACTAAAATAGCACTATTTTTATCCCGGATCCATTAAGGATCTCAGGGAAACTAACCAATTCATACGATCTCTTGAGGTTTACCATTTCTACGCCCCACGGACAGCAGATAAAAGCGAATATAACGATTACCGGTTCTAAAAGTGAATCGAATCGCCTATTGCTCTTGCAGGCTTTATATTCTGGTATTGCCATAAAAAACTTGTCCAATGCAGACGATGTCCGGGTTATGCAAAAAGGGCTTTTGCTTAAGCAAGGTGAAGTAGATATTCATCATGCGGGCACGGCTATGCGATTTCTCACGGCCTATTTTAGCACGCTTGAAGGTGCAGATGTTGTTCTTACGGGTTCTGCCCGAATGCGGGAGCGTCCCATTGGTATTCTGGTGGAGGCTTTACGCGAATTGGGCGGCCAGATTACCTATTTGGAAAATGAAGGATACCCACCATTGGGTATTCGTGGAGGCACCCTGACTAAGAGCAGTATCTCCCTGCCTGCAAATGTTAGCAGTCAGTATATTTCTGCACTGCTTCTGGTAGCTCCATCCCTGGAGAAAGGATTGACCCTGAATCTGGAAGGACAGATTACTTCGGTGCCCTATATCCGGATGACCCTGAAGTTACTTGAAGAACTGGGGATTGCTACTGAGTTTAAAGGACAACAGATTCGGGTATTTCCTCAAACACATGTTGAACCAAAGGAAGTTGTTGTGGAGTCTGATTGGAGCTCTGCCTCATACTTTTATAGCATCATAGCTATGAGTGAGCCAGGTTCGGAGATTAGCTTATCTTCATATAAAACGGATAGTTTACAGGGCGATAGTGTCTTGCAACAGATATTTACGGATTTCGGGCTAGAAACCCGTTTTGAAGGTCACACCATCAGACTTATTAAAGTGGGGCCACCAAAAATCACTCACTTGGATTGCAACCTTACCGAAGCACCTGATCTGGCTCAGACCCTGGCGGTAAGCTGTTTTGGGTTAGGTATTTCCTGTACCCTTAGCGGACTGCATACCCTGAAAATCAAGGAGACAGATCGTTTACTTGCCTTGGAAACTGAAATAACCAAACTCGGCGGACAAATTTCAACAACTAAAAACGCATTGAAACTTGAATCTCGGAATACCCTGAATTCTGGTGTCTGCATTGATACCTATAATGATCATCGCATGGCCATGGCCTTTGCACCCCTTGCCATGTATACCGAAATCTGCATTAATGATGCAGGGGTAGTATCTAAGTCGTACCCGGACTTTTGGGAAGATCTGAAAACCCTTTCTTTTGAAATCCAGGAGGTTTCCTAGCATTTCTAAGACAATTACTTGACAACCCCCGGTGCCAGGTTGTATATTTGCACCTTCTAAAATCCGAACAAAAAGGACCCTATGAAATTATCTCACTTCAATTTTGAATTACCTAAAGATTTATTGGCGGAATATCCTGCGGAGAACAGGGATGAGTCTAAACTGATGGTCATCCACAGGGATACAGGTAAGATAGAACACAAGATGTTCAAAGATCTTATCGATTATTTCGATGAAGACGATGTGATGGTGATCAACAATACTAAGGTATTTCCGGCTAGACTATTTGGTAATAAGGAAAAAACAGGAGCCAGGATTGAAGTGTTCCTCCTCCGTGAATTAAATGAAGAGCAGAGGCTTTGGGATGTATTGGTTGATCCTGCAAGAAAGATAAGGATAGGGAACAAGCTCTATTTTGGAGAAGATGAAAGTCTGGTGGCTGAGGTAATAGATAATACTACTTCCAGAGGAAGAACCCTCCGTTTCCTTTATGATGGTTCTTACACCGATTTCAGAAGGAAATTAAGGGAACTGGGAGAGACACCCCTGCCCAAATATATTAAGCGTGAGGTAGAACCCGAGGATGAAAAGAGGTATCAGACTATCTATGCCAAACACGAAGGTGCTGTTGCTGCACCTACCGCAGGTCTACACTTTTCTAAGCACTTGCTTAAGCGATTGGAGATCAAGGGTGTTCAGTTTGCAGAACTTACATTGCACGTCGGTCTGGGTACTTTTAACCCTGTTGAGGTAGAAGACCTTTCCAAACATAAAATGGATAGTGAGGAGCTGGTTATTGATGAAAAGGCCACAGAAATTGTCAACAATGCTAAGACCAACAAGAGGAAGGTATGCGCAGTGGGAACAACGGTTATGCGAGGTTTGGAAAGCGCAGTATCTTCAGAAAGGACTCTGAATACCTTTGAAGGCTGGACCAATAAATTTATTTTCCCACCTTATGAGTTCAGCATTGCAAATGCAATGATAACTAACTTCCATTTACCGAAGTCCACTTTACTTATGATGGTTTCTGCATTTGTTGGGCACGATCTTATGAAACGTGCCTATAAGGAAGCTATCCTGGAACAGTACCGCTTTTATTCCTACGGGGATGCGATGCTGATTTTATAGGAGTTACCAGTATCGTCCGGTGGAAGCATTACATTGAAAAGCAGGACAGGATTTTCAACAAGCTGCAGTAATGGAAATGAAGAAAAGAGATATCCGGGCATTAAGTAAAGAGGAACTACGAGGCTTCTTTGTGGAACAGGGAGATCAGGCTTTCCGTGGTAACCAGGTGTATGAATGGTTATGGCAAAAGTCCGCCCACCGTTTCGAGGATATGACCAATATCTCCAAAGAAACCCGAAACAAACTCGATGAGCATTTTGTTATCAACCATGTAGCTGTAGACCAATTGCAGCGAAGTGTTGATGGTACTATAAAGAATGCTATCAGACTGCATGATGGACTGCTTGTCGAATCCGTGCTAATCCCTACGGATAAACGTTCGACCGCCTGTGTCTCTAGTCAGGTGGGTTGCAGCCTGGATTGTAAATTCTGCGCTACAGCGCGCTTAAAGCGCATGCGTAACCTTAATCCGGATGAGATCTATGACCAGGTGGTGGCTATAGACAGGCAAAGCAGGCTTTATTGCGGACGACCGCTGAGCAATATCGTGTTTATGGGAATGGGTGAACCCCTGATGAATTACAGGAATGTACTTAAAGCTATTGAGAAAATCACCTCAAAAGAAGGGCTTGGTATGTCCCCCAAAAGAATAACCGTATCTACCTCAGGAGTACCTAAAATTATCAAGAAAATGGCAGATGAGGGGGTCAGATTCAACCTGGCAGTATCCCTGCATTCTGCAATTGATGAAACGCGTACCTCGATTATGCCCTTTAATGAAAAAATGCCACTACAGGATTTACGCGAAGCCCTGGAGTATTGGTATCACAAGACCCGTAACAGAATTACCTATGAATATGTGGTCTGGGAAGGGGTAAATGATAAACAGGAGGATATTGAAGCACTTATCCGCTTTTGTCGTTTTGCCCCGGCTAAGGTTAACCTGATCCAATATAACCCTATTGGCGAGGGTGAGTTCAGACAGGCCCCGGAACATGTTGTTAATCAATATCAGCAGTCGTTGGAAAAAGCGGGTATCACAGTTACCATAAGACGGTCAAGAGGCCAGGATATTGACGCAGCCTGTGGTCAATTGGCCAATAAATCCAAATGAGCAATTTCACGAATAACCAAGGTGTATTTTCCCTAATTTTACGGGACCTGAATAAAATGATTGGTCCATCGGTGTGAAGATAGTAGCCCAAATAAAAGAACCTGTTCTACAGGAAATGGAATTATTCGAACAGAAGTTCTATGATTCCATGACCTCTAAGGTTGCCTTGCTCAATCGAATTACCTATTACATAGTCAATCGCAAGGGCAAGCAGATGCGCCCTATGTTTGTATTCCTCTGTGCCAAATTGCTGAACGATGGGAAAGTTAATGAACGTACCTACAGAGGGGCTTCGGTAATTGAACTGATCCATACGGCCTCATTGGTGCATGATGATGTTGTGGACGACAGCAATAAACGCCGGGGGTTTTTCTCTATCAATGCGCTTTGGAAAAACAAAATTGCGGTTCTTGTAGGCGATTATCTGCTTTCCAAGGGAATGCTGCTGTCTGTGGAAAGTGGAGATTTTGATTTACTTAAGATCATATCCGTTGCTATTCGGGAGATTAGTGAAGGCGAACTCTTGCAGCTTGAAAAGGCTCGTAGACTGGATATCACCGAGGAGGTGTATTATGAGATTATCCGTCAGAAGACTGCCACACTCATTGCTGCATGCTGTTCACTAGGTGCAACTTCGGTAAAGCCTGATTCTCCCCATGTGGAAACCTTCCGGAAATTTGGTGAACTCTGTGGAATGGCCTTTCAGATCAAAGATGATTTATTCGATTATGGGGAGGAGCGTATCGGAAAACCTACAGGGATCGATATCAAGGAGCAGAAAATGACCCTCCCGCTTATTTACGCACTCAATCATTCGACTAGCAAGGAACGGAAATGGTTGATCAATTCTGTGAAAAACCACAACCGGGATAAACAGAGAGTAAAAGAGGTCATAGCCTTTGTAAAGGAAAAAGGCGGTTTGGAATATGCAGAAATCAAGATGCATGAGTTTAAAGACCGGGCCCTGGCAATACTTACCCCTTATCCGGATTCACCTTACAAAGAGGCCTTAGATCTAATGCTGAACTATGTTGTGGAGCGAAAAAAGTAAAGTTATATAATTGAAAATCAAGATTATATAATATTTTTCAAAATCCAGGCAACTCTTTGTCCGCATTACTCGTCTATATTAATAGAGCACAAATATGAATCCTTTGAAGATCATTACTCTTTATAAGAACGAAAAGCTGTTGATCAGCAGGGCTGCTTCCGGGAACAGTCAGTCTCAACGACTGATCTATGAGCACTATGCTCCGAAAATGTTAAGTGTATGCAGGCAATATATCCGGGATCTGCAGTTTGCTGAAGATGTGATGGTGCAAGGATTTGTAAAGGTATTCCGAAACTTGAAAAACTTCAGGAATGAGGGAAGCTTTGAAGGCTGGATCAGGCGAATCATGGTCCGTGAAGCAATAGATTACCTGAGAAAAAGGCAATTTGTGGTCTTTGACGAGGAAGTTATGGATAAACGCCCGCCTGCAAAGGTTGATGTATCTACCTCTTTGGAAGTAGAAGAAATCCAGGCCGTAATCGATTCCCTTCCGGAGGGATATAGAATGGTTTTTGTTCTATATGCCATAGAAGGTTACAAGCATCAGGAGATCGCAGAAATGTTGGAGATTACAGAAAGCACCTCCAAATCGCAATTGTATAAAGCGAGGAAAGTATTACAGGAAAAATTGGCAGCACAAAACCGATTAGGGTATGGCACCAGATAAGTTTGAACAGTACGTAAAGGAGAAAATGAGGCAGAGGGAAATTACTCCCTCAGATGAGGCCTGGAACAAAATAGCTGGGCAGTTGCCTGATAAGGAAGAAAAGAGGAAAAGACCCCTAGTTTGGTATAGTATTGCAGCAAGTTTTGTTGGGATACTGATAATTACCCTCTACTTTACCCAGTCTACAAAACCAGTATTGGAATCACCTGAGCAGATAGTGGCAACCGAAGAAAATGCGGATGAAACTAATGTAAAAGACGAATTGCCAGTTATAGGGACTCCGGAAGCAGAACAGCCAGAAATATTGGCAGTAACCCCTGATTTGCAGGAAGGTAGCAGGGAAGAAGGTTTGGATCCCGATAAGGAAATGATCCCTATGCCAGTAGAAGAAGAACTCGCTTCAATGGATGTGAATTCTGAATCCGAACAGAACATACCGCCCGGGGAAATGCAGCTGAAAGAAGAGTTGATCATTCAAGCAAAGATTACTGAGGTTGTAGCAGAAGTGCGATTATTGGAACTGAATAATGATGCACTTACCAGAATGGAGGTAGATTCACTTTTGAGAAAAGCTCAGGGTGAGTTGTTACAGGAGCAGATTTTTATGGAGGATAGATCCGTGGATGCAATGGCCCTCCTGAATGAAGTGGAGGATGAGCTAGACAGGTCTTTGAGGGACCAGATATTCGACCGACTTAAATCGGGATTTAATAAAGTCAGGACCGCGGTAGCCGATAGAAATAACTAAAAGATAACCCCTAAAAACAGTAGTAAAAGCCATCATCCCGTCAACAGGATGCAGGAGGAGTATATTCATCAATCATCTAAAATCAAAACCATGAAAGCAATTACCAGACAAATCCTTTTAGCCATGTTCCTTTTAGTTGGGACAACGGCCTTAGCACAGGAAGACTATCAGAACAAGGTTACTAAACTTGAGAAACAGAAGGAGCAAATTACCTTGCAGGAAAAAGAAGCCCTGAAAGAAGAAGTTAAAACCATAACCACGAGACTGGAGCGCGGTGAGATTACCGAAGATAAGGCTCGGGAATTGAAAGAAGAGGCAGCCAGAAAAAGAGCGATGAATATTGAAGATCGAATAGCCATAATCGATAATCAAATCGCACTGCTTAAACGCAATAAAGGCGAGGTGCTGGAAGCTAAAAAGGAGATATCCATAATTGAAGATGGGGTGGGCCTTAGTATTAATGTTGGGGATGAAGCGCTACAGCTGTTTAGCAATAAAGGTAAAGTGCCAGTATACGACAAAAGGACCTATTCCGATTTTGTTATAGCCTTCGGGTTAAATAATGCGATTATTGACGGCAGTTCCTTAGAAGATTCACCCTATGAAATAGGCGGAAGCCGTTTCTTTGAAATTGGTTGGTCTTGGAGAACACGTGTCTTTAAAAACTCGAATTTTTTAAGACTTCACTATGGATTTTCATTTCAGAACAACGGTTTGAAGTCTAAGAATAATCAATATTTCGTTGTGGATGAAAATGGGAATGTGTCCCAGGAAGAATTTGAGTTCGATTTAAGAAAATCAAAGTTTCGAATGGATAATTTGGTGTTTCCTGTTTACCTCGAGTTTGGTCCCTCCAAAAGGAAAGAGTATGCCAATAAAATCAGATTTTCCATTGAGGATCAATTTAGAATTGGACTTGGAGGATATTGGGGATTCAATACCAGTGCAAGGCAAAAGCTTAAATACACCAGAAATGGCCAGGACGTAAAGGATAAACTAATTGGAGGATATAATACCAGCAACTTCGTATATGGACTAAGTGCCTATGCGGGGGTAGGCGGAGTCTTATTGTACATCAAGTACGACCTGAATCCGATCTTTGATGACGCCGTTGTTGAGCAGCGCAATATATCCCTTGGATTGCGATTCGATCTGTAAGGAAAGCTTCTTGGAATTCAATTGCCTTTCCCATGAAACCAAACTATGTCTGGTTTCAATGGGAGAGGCATTTTGCTTTAACCTAAGCGATCTTTCAGGGCCTGTTTCATTTCAGTAGTAAAGTCTTCTTTAAAAAACCCTCTTTTGCAGTGTCCGCATTCTGCCAGTAAATTTGTTCCCAGACGGTATACGGGTATCCAGAATATGTGAATAAAGTTTGCCGTACTACTGGCCGTTAACTGTCCGCGGCTGCCACAATGAGGGCAGCTTACACCAGAAAGGGCAACAGTTCTTGTTTTTCCAGGTCTCGTGCCAAAAAACAAAATCATGGGTTTTATTTTAATTGTCCTTCTAATTTAAGCAATCGGGATAATATTATAACTCAAAGCTTTTGCAAAGAGCCGCTATTTTTTACCTTTAACCGTTACACATTTATTTCAATTGATCTCAAAATTGACCATAGACCAGGTATATGAAACCTCTCGCGTAGAAGAGGTGATCGGCGATTTTGTACAGTTGAAGAAATCCGGTTCTAATTTCAAAGGGCTAAGTCCATTCACGGATGAACGTACTCCCAGTTTTATGGTTTCGCCGGTAAAGCAAATCTGGAAGGATTTCAGTAGTGGAAAAGGAGGCAATGTAGTGGCCTTCCTGATGGAGCATGAGCATTTTACTTATCCGGAGGCTATCCGATACCTCGCGAAAAAGTACCAGATAGAAATTGAAGAGACTGAACAAACTGATGAACAGAAGGAAAAGGCCAATGAAAGGGAGAGTATGTACCTGGTCTCCGAATATGCGCGGGAATTCTTTTCAAAATCGCTATGGGAAACAGAGGCAGGAAAAGCCATTGGGTTAAGTTATTTCAAGGAACGGGGTTTTAGTGAAGAGACCATAAGAAATTTTGGATTGGGCTATAGCCCCGATCAATGGGATGCTTTTACCACTGCCGCCCTGGAAAAGGGTTATCAGTTAGACTATCTTGAAAAGACAGGTTTAACCATTGTAAAGGAAGACGGTTCACAACCCAACAAGAAGAAGACCTTTGATCGCTTTAAAGGCCGGGTAATGTTCCCCATACATTCCATGAGTGGCAGGGTACTGGGCTTTGGAGGCCGAATCCTGGCCAATAATGTCCGAGCGGCCAAATACCTGAATTCCCCGGAAAGCGATATTTATCATAAGAGTAAGGTTCTGTACGGGATCCATTTTGCCAAACAGGCAATTGCCAAAGAAGATAATTGCTACCTGGTTGAAGGATATACTGATGTTATTCAAATGTACCAGCGGGGTATCCATAATGTTGTTGCTTCCAGTGGTACTGCCCTTACCCCTGAGCAAATCCGTCTGATCAACCGTTTAACCCAGAATATCACGGTGCTCTTCGATGGAGATGCGGCAGGTTTGAGGGCTTCACTAAGGGGGATTGACCTGATTTTGGAACAGGGGATGAATGTCAAGGTATGCCTCTTCCCGGAAGGGGAAGATCCGGATAGCTTTACCAAGCAGAATACTTATGAAGAAGTCATCCTGTATCTGGAATCTAATGCACAGGATTTTATACAGTTTAAAACCTCCCTGCTTGCAGAAGATGCTGCCAGGGATCCAATAAAACGCGCAGATACTATACGGGATATCGTGAATAGTATAGCTAAGATACCGGATCGCATTAAGAAAGAGGTGTATATACAGGAATGTGCCCGTATCATGAATATCTCGGAAGCCGTTCTTTTCAATACCCTGGCGCAGGTAGATAAAAAGAATTATGGCGAGGTACAGCGGCAACTCAAGCAGCAAAAGTCATTTGCTGTAGTCAAGAACAGCGAGTTGCAGGAAAAGGTAAATGTGCAATTTGAGTTGGAAAAGAAAATCATAGAAATGCTACTGCTATACGGGAACCAGGAGCAGGAGTTTGAGGACCTTATACTGAAAGAAAATGATTCGGGAGAGTTGGAGTTGCAACCTGAACAGGCGGTGTCTAAGGTTTACGAAAAGGTGTATCTGGCCCTACAGGAAGATGAAATTGATTTCACTCATGAGGAGTTCAGGAAGATATATTATCGCCTTATGGAAGAATTGAGTAAGGAGGATCAATTTTCCTTAAATACATTTTTGTCTTACCTGGACAAAGACCTTTTGGAGGCAGTATCTTCCATATTGATGGATGAGGAAAAGTACGAGCTGCATCATTGGGAACGTAAGGATATCTACCCTAAAGAAAAGGAAAATGCGATTGCCCAGTTGGTGAGCGAGACCATTCTTACCCTGCGTTGTTTCCTGATTAAAAGGAGAATAGAGGACCTGCAGAAAAATACCGAAGCCGAAAATGAAGATAACCGGGAAATACTGGAGGAAATAATGCTATACTTACAGCTGAATAAATTATTGAACACCAAATTAAATAGGGTGCTCTCCTAATGGAAATCAAAAAACCCAGCCATTTGGCTGGGTTTTTTATTCTATGCAGCATACAATACACTAATAGAGCTCAAGGGCTTTCGCCTGCTGGAGCAAATCTACCAGATTGTCCACATTCAGTTTCTTCATTAAACGAGCCTTGTAAGTACTTACTGTTTTCTCGTTGAGATTTAGGCCCTGGGCAACCTCCTTATTTCGCTTACCGCTGGCAAGCATTTTTAAGACTTCTACTTCTCGTGTAGACAATTTCCGGAAGAACCTTCTTGGCTTTTGGGTGCCTTCATCAAATGCCAGACGTTGGGCGAGTTCATTGGTGATGAACATCTTCCCTTCGTTTACCTTTCTGAGGGCCGTTACTACATAATCCAGGTCAGCCGTTTTGGAAAGATAACCAAAAGCACCGGCCCTAATAGTACTGAGGGCATAAACATCCTCAGATTGTCCGCTGAATATCAGTACTTTCACTTCGGGAAACTCTTGTTTAATCTTTCGAATGGTTGCTATTCCGTTAATTTCCGGAATATCCAGTTCTAGTAAAACTACATCGGGAGCAACCTTTTTGAGTGATTGGAACAATTCTGTAGTAGTTCCAACATCATCAAGAATCTCAAAACCTTCTGTAGTACTAAGTATGTTGCGGATTCCCAGACGAACTATGGGGTGGTTGTCCGCAATTACAACTTTGATCATTTTGTGGGTTGATTTCTAGATTTTATCTTATATAATGAGGCTAGGGCTTCCTCGGAATATAAGATATATAATCTAATTAGCTAAACAAAATTGGCTAAATTTTGAGGATATATCCCAATTTTTCCTACAATATTCGAGGTAAAAGCCTGATTCATAGGTAAGAGGTCACTTTAGCGCTTCCGGAATCTCACAAACCGGGATAGGAACCATTTTATGTTGGTTCATTTTGTTATAGCGTATGTAAATTTCAAACACCTTTTTTTCTCTAGCTGTGAAGTCTTTCGCTGATTTGCCCTGATCTTTCATTTTCATAGCCCATTCAAGTTCAGGATATGAAGCCCCGATCTGATCTTCATCCGTTCGGTTATCACCCCAAAGGCCATCTGTTGGTGGAGCGGTCATGATAGATTCAATAATACCCAGTTGCGCCCCAACTTCATATACTTCAGTCTTAAGCAGGTCTGCTATGGGGCTGAGGTCCACACCTCCATCCCCATATTTGGTATAAAAACCTATCCCAAAGTCTTCTACCTTGTTGCCGGTACCGGCCACCAGATACTTTTTAAGGGCTGCGAAATAATATAGCGTAGTCATACGGAGGCGGGCCCTCGTATTGGCCAGTGACATAAAACGTTCCTCCTCGTTGTCAACAGGAGGCATGCTTGAAACAAAACTGTCAAAAATAGGAGTCAGATTTACCGGCTCCCGACTTACATTGGGAAAGTTTTCCTGAAGCCAGTTAATGTGTTCATCGGCACGGTTAACCTGATTTTCGCCCTGATGTATGGGCATCTCAACACATAGGAGGTCCAAGCCTGTTTTGGCACAAAGTGTTGATGTTACTGCGGAATCAATACCTCCTGATACCCCAATAACAAAGCCCTTGATCCCAGCGTTATTTGCGTAACTTTTTAACCAGTCAACAATATGATCAACAACTTTTTCCGTTTGCATACGTCTCTATATTAATAATGAATGCCTTAAATTTACCCCCGTAAAAATAGGGCCACAGGGTCGAAAATGGAAATGAAGCACCAATTTGTTGTAAACCCACTGAGCATCTTGTGTATGTTCACGATGATGTTCTTATTTGTCAGCTGCAGGGAAGGCTCTGAAGTACCGGAGGAAATAGTATCTATGAAGGTTAATCTCGAAGTTAAGCGCTTCGATCGTGAGTTTGCCAGTGCATCACCGGAAACCCTGGATAACCTCAAAAAGGAATACCCTTATCTTTTTCCTCAGCAATATGCAGATAGTATCTGGGACCTTAAACTACAGGACACGCTGCAACAATCACTCCTGGAGGAAATAGATCTTGCATTTGGTGATTTTAAGGACGAAAAGGACGGATTGGAATTACTATTTAAGCATATCCGATACTACTTCCCCAACCAGCCGACCCCTAAAATTGTAACGGTCTCATCAGATGTGGATTACAACAATCGCGTTATCCTGGCAGATACTTTGCTCTTACTAGGCTTGGATAATTATCTGGGTGCGGATCACCGGTTCTATGCAGGTATTGATCGCTATATTTCGGAGGGTTTAGACAAAAAATTCCTGGAATCTGATGTGGCCGCTGCTTTTGCAAAAAAGGTTATACCTCCTCCAACAGGCATAACTTTCCTGTCTCAAATGATCTATTATGGTAAGGAATTGTATCTGAAGGATCAACTTTTGCCATCAATACCAGATGAGGACAAAATAGGATATACGCCTGCGCAATTCGAGTGGGCTCAGGCCAATGAAGAGCAGATCTGGCGGTACTTTGTGGAGCGGGAACTGCTGTATAGCACGGACAGAAAGCTTGGACCTCGTTTTCTGGAACCAGCCCCTTTCTCGAAATTCCGTCTAATGTTAGACAATGAATCTCCGGGAAGGATCGGACGGTATATGGGCTGGCAGATTGTAAAAGCCTTTGCCCGCAACAATGATGTGCCTCTAAAGGAATTGCTTAAAACCCCTGGGAAAACAATTTTTGAGCAGGCCAATTATAAACCTAAAAAATAGTCATGACCAAGTCGCATACTTCAAAAATAATATTGGAAGTCTCCCTGGACGAAAACCGGGTGCCTGAATCCCTCAACTGGACCGCAGATGATGGAGGAATCCATAACGAGGAGGCCAAGGCAATGTTGCTTTCAGTATGGGATAGCAAGAACAAAGAATCCCTGAAAATTGATCTTTGGACAAAAGATATGCCTGTAGATGAAATGAAGATATTTTTTCATCAAACCCTCGTAGCAATGTCAGATACCTTTATGAAAGCCACACAGGATGAAAAAATGACTGCTACCATGAAGGATTTCTGTGAATATTTCGCAGATAAACTGGAATTAAAGAGCTAGTAATTTTACCTAGCGATATAGTTTTTCGTAATACTCTGTAGCCATTCTGGCGCTGGTAAATTCTGGTACCACCCCTTTAATCGCTTCAAAGACGATTTCAGACCAGGTATCCGGATTATCATAATAGGTAGGAAACACTTTATCTTCCAGAATCTTGTATAAACTCAGACTGTCCTTATAATCCTGTTCGCTGTGTGGTAGCGTATGATCAAGGGCCGGTAGTACAAAACCGTTTTTACCATTTTTAATGAACTCAGGTATCCATCCGTCTCGTGTAGACAGGTTAACCGAACCATTCATGGCAGCGGTCATGCCACTGGTACCTGATGCCTCCCGGGTAATCCTTGGCGTATTCAGCCAGATATCCGAACCTTCCTTGAGTAAGCGGGAGAGTGCAATTTCATATCCGGTAAGCACAGCAAGGTTTGGCTTGTGTTTGGTGTAATGCACAAGTTGGTTAAAAATACCTATAGCTCCCTGATCCCCTGGATATGGTTTCCCTGCCCAAATAATCTGTACCGGGTATTTGGATTGGGCAACAATCTGCTCAAAACGTTCCAGGTCATAAAGGATTAAATCGGCGCGTTTGTATTCCGCAAAACGCCGTGCCCAGACAATGGTAAGGACCTTGGGATCAAAGATCTTTCCTGTTTGATTCAGTACTTCCGCGAAAAGCGCCTCTTTTAATTCCAGTTTACGTTTCCTGAACGAATTGGAATTGCCTTTTTTCCAGGCCTGTTTCAGTTTAGGGTCCTGCCAGAATCCAAGATGCTGACTGTTTGTAATTGGAATGACTCCGGCTAGATCCGGAACTGATTCATACATTTTCCGGGCAACCTTGGAATGCAGTTTGGAAACGGCATTCGCCCTTTTTACCATTCGAAGCGCTGCTATGGTATAATTTAATTGGTTTCCAGGACCGGTTTCCCGTTCCAGTTCTTCATCATTAAGCCGGCGTTCAAAAAAGCCAAAATCATTTAGCAAGGGTCCAAAACGCTCTTCGTGCCCGCCTTTTTCAGGGGTATGCGTGGTAAACACCATTTGCTCTTTGTTGCCACCCCGATTTCGAAGATAGTAGAATGCAGGTAAGGCATGTCCTTCATTTAAATGATATACATCTGCACCCCCAAGAATTTCTACAAGTTGTGCTCCTCCCACACCTAGAATTATGCTCTGGGCGATACGGGTTTCGTCATTGCCATCATACAAACTGTTGGTAATGGTTCGGGAAAGATGATCGTTGCCATCCACGTCCGTAGTAAGAAGGTAAATAGGAGCCGTGTTAAAAATTTCTGGCTTTAAAACCTTGACACCCACCTTAACCGCGTGATTATTCCTTATCCTGACTTGCAGCTCAATGCCGGTATCTTCAAGATAATTATAGGTTTTTTCTACAAAGGCCGGCAGGAGTGTCTGATCAGGGTTCCGGGTTTGATCATAATACCCATATTTCCAAAGCATTCCTATACCAATTAGGTTTTGCTTCAGGTCAAAAGCTGCCTTCATATGTGAACCAGCTAGGAATCCCAAACCGCCCGAATAGATCTTTAAGCCCTGGTCAATTCCAAATTCCATACTGAAATAGGCAATTTTTTTCTGGAACTTTTGGGCCGGTTTATAGGGATGATGCCATTTGGCGTATTTACTACTCATAAAACTTGTATTTAATAGCTCAATAATACTCCTATCTCTCTGATAGCAATCTTGAAATACCTGGCGAATATAATAAAATATGGAGCTTAGATACGTGATGCTCCGTTTTAGTGACTTTCTTTCTTATCTGCTTGGAAAGGTCTCTGGTCAACTACAGACAATTGTACTGTATATTTGATCTTACAATTCCAACGGAGTTATGAAGGTAGAAGAACTTAGCGAGCTTATTTTTGTTTACAATGCCGATTCGGGAATAAAAAATGCACTCCTGGACGGAGCGCATAAAGTATTAAGTCCGGCGACGTACGATTGTAACCTTTGCCAGCTTACCCATGGGGCTTTTCTGGAAAAGAGGGTTTGGCGCAAGTTCAGGGAACGGTATACACTACCCATGAAGTTTTTACACAAGGATGAATTCCGAAAGGAATATGCTTCCAAATTTGGGCACCGATTTGACTTTCCTTTGGTACTCGGCACTACTCATTCCGGACTGGAAGTAGTTGTAAATAAAGAAGAACTCAATGGGCTATCTGATACCCAGTCACTCATTGCTTTGTTGGAAGCAAGGATTTAAATGGATTTCAGCCTATTTCCGGGTTTCCTTGTGAAAGCTCTGGTTAATGGAATCTATGTAATCTAAAAGTTCTTCCCGCCCCATTCCCTTACTTGATGAGGTGATAAAGTGCGGGGGCGCTTCCTCCCATACTCCGCTGGTCAGGGTGTCCAGATAGGATTGTACCTGTGGTTGTATAGCGTTTGGTTTTAGTTTGTCTGCCTTTGTAAATACAATAGCAAAGGGAATCCCGTTTTCTCCAAGCCATTGCATAAACTCAAGATCTATTTTTTGTGGTTCATGACGTATGTCAATAAGGATAAAAGCACTGACCAACTGCTTTCGTTTCAGGAAGTAATCCGTAATGTATTTTTGAAAAATTTTCTTTTCCTTTTTCGATACCCGTGCATAACCATATCCGGGAAGGTCTACCAAAAACCAGTTGTCGTTTATTTTGAAATGGTTGATTAACTGGGTTTTACCCGGGCGCCCAGAGGTTTTAGCCAGGCCCTTACGTTGCGTCAGGGAATTAATAAGGGATGATTTTCCAACATTAGATCTGCCTATAAACGAGTATTCCGGCAGCAGTTCCTTAGGACAGTGCTCTACCTTGGAATTGCTGATAACAAACTGGGCCGATTTGATCTTCATATTGAGGCCTTTTTACCCAGGCGGGAATTTGTTTAAAGTGCTTCGATCAGAATTGTCTTTTTTCCAGCCAGGAATCGAGAATGACATTAAACTCTTCAGGGTGTTCCATCATAGGAGCATGTCCGCATTTCTCAATCCAGAATAAATCGGAATCCGGAAGCAATTCGTGGAATTCTTTAGCAACATTAGGAGGGGTTACCGTATCATTTTTCCCCCATATTATACAAGTGGGCGTTTGCATATGAGGAAGATCTTTAGACATATTATGCCTGATGGCACTTTTCGCTATAGCCAGCGTTTTTACGAGCTTCATACGGTCGTTTACCGTAGCGTATACTTCATCAACGATCTCCTTGGTGGCCACCGCCGGATCGTAAAACACGTCCTCCGCTTTTTTCTTGATAAACTCATAATCGCCACGTTTCGGGTATCCGTCACCCATGGCACTCTCGTAAAGGCCAGAGCTCCCTGTAATTACAAGTGCTTTAACCATTTCAGGGTATAATTTAGTATGCAGCAACCCTATATGTCCGCCCAGGGAATTTCCGAGTAATATAACATCCTTTAGCCCCTTGAATTCAATAAATTTCTCCAGGAATTTGGCAAAATTCTTGACATTGGTTTTTATAGTGGGCATTTCATAAATCGGAAGCTCAGGAACCAGGACCTTGTACCCCTTTTTAGGGAAAAAATCAGTTACCCCATGGAAATTACTGAGACCTCCCATCAGACCATGAAGGATAATCATGGGTTTACCTTCCCCAACCTCAATATACCGGAATTTTCCTTCCGTAATAATGTCCTCTTGCATGCAGAGTGGCTTGTTCTGTTAGTTGGCAAATATAGGGATTTCCCTATTATAGCCCTATTTTTGTAATAACCAACCACCCCGTTTTTCGCCCAGGTCCGAACAAGACTTTTTCGGTTCCTGAATGTATGGCAGAGCGCTATTTCTTTCCTGCATAGCGGCCCGTCTGGGCTGTGATTCGCCTAAATTTATCAACAAAGTGGTAATTTGTGGTAAATTGTGGTAATAATTTCTATATATTTGAGTTTAAATAACAAACCAAACCGGTTTCCGTGATCAGTTTTATTGGGACATACGATTGTAAGGCCGATGCTAAAGGGCGGGTAATGATACCTGTAACCCTGAAGAATCAAATGGCTCCATTGCTCGCTCAGGGCTTTGTCCTGAAGCGCTCCGTATTCCATCCCTGTCTCGAACTGTATCCCATGGAAGAGTGGAATCTGCTGATGCAGAAAATGAATAAAAAAAACCGGTTCAGGAAAAAAAACAATGATTTCATCAGGCGGTTTTCAGCCGGGGTTAAACCGGTGGAAATCGATTCTACCGGACGGCTTTTAATACCCAAAAACCTGGTGGCAATTGCCGGAATCAAAAAGGAAGTAGTCCTGAGCTCGGCAATTAATATTATAGAAATCTGGGATAAAGAGAGCTATGAGCAGGTGTTAGATGATACTGCCGAAAACTTTGCGGAATTGGCAGAAGAGGTGATGGGCGACGATGGAGAGGACCTATCATAACCCCGTTCTGCTTCGAGAGTCTGTTGAGGGGCTCCGGATTAAGGAAGATGGAATTTATGTGGATGTTACGTTTGGGGGTGGAGGACATTCCCGTGAGATACTGAAACAACTTGGAGAAAAAGGGCAGCTAATCGCTTTTGATCAGGATGAAGACGCCCTGCAAAATACAATTGATGATAGCCGGTTTCGATTGATTAATGAGAATTTCCGGTACATCAGGCAGTTTTTAAAGTTCTATGGCATACTAAAAGTTGACGGGATTCTGGCCGATTTCGGGGTTTCTTCCCATCAATTTGATCAGGCGGAACGGGGTTTTTCAACGCGTTTTGAGGCAGATCTCGATATGAGGATGAGCAAAAGAAATGAGCTATCTGCCTATGAGGTGGTGAACACCTATACGCAAGAGGATTTGGCTACGGTCTTATATCGCTATGGAGAACTGAAACGATCAAGGGATATGGCTTCGGCAATTGTGCAGACAAGAAGTGGCAAACCTATAAGGACCACTGCTGAGTTAAAAATAGCCCTGAAGCGATTTCTTCCCAGACATCGGGAACAGAAAATTCTGGCGCAGGTCTATCAGGCAATAAGGATAGAGGTTAATGAAGAGATTAAGGTAATCGAGGAGTTTTTAATGCAGACTCCCAATTTACTGGATAAGGGGGGTAGACTATCTATCATCAGCTATCACTCTCTGGAAGACCGATTGGTGAAACGTTTTATCCGCGAGGGTAAGTTTGAGGGGGAAGCAGAAAAGGATTTTTATGGTCGGGTTCATGTTCCCTTCAAGAAAGTAGGGAAGTTAATTGTGCCGTCGGCTGAAGAAATAGCGAAAAACAGCAGGGCCAGAAGCGCAAAGCTTCGAATTGCTGAACGTGTTTAAAAATAAGATAAAGTAAAACGATACATGAAAAAGGGAATTGTGGATTTATTGAAAGGTAAGTTTTTGGTGAGCGGAGATGCTCCCAAAAACTGGCTTTTTATTATTTACGCCTCTTTCCTGGCAACTATCATGATTGCATCTTCCCACAGTGCCGACCGTAAAGTGCACCGCCTGGCTGCTCTTAATGAAGAGGTCCGTGAACTAAGGAGTGAATTTGTGGATATGCGATCAGACGTACAACGATTGAAATTGGAATCTACTGTGAGAGAATCAGTGGTCCAGGACAGTCTGTTCCCTTCCGAGACTCCTCCTAAGAAAATCAAAGTAAAAGCAGCTAGACAGTAAAATGGCGATCACCCCCAAAAATATCATGACCCGACTCTATATCGTGGCCGCCTGCCTCTTTTTGTTCGCAGCTTCAGTGGTGTTCAAACTCGTCAGCATTCAAATGGTGCAGGGAGAGAAATACAAGGCTTTGGCCATGAAGCGTACGGAAAAAATGTTCACCATTGCTCCAAACAGGGGTAATCTGTATTCCGATGATGGCAGCCTTTTAGCCACCTCAGTAGCTAAATACACTATTCGTTTTGATGCGGTAACGGTTGGTCAGCATGATTTTGAAACCCTGGTTCAGCCCTTATCCGAGGCACTGGGGAACCACTTTGGACGACAGCCAGCTCACTACGAAAATCGTTTTCGGGAAGCCAGAGTCAACCAAAACCGGTATATGTTGGTAGCTCGCAACATTGAGTACTCCGACTATTTAAAGGTAAAGGCATTCCCACTCTTCAATAAGGGGCCCTATAAAGGGGGTCTGATTGTTGAACAACGCACCGTGAGGGAACATCCTCTGGGCAAGATTGCAGAACGCAGCGTTGGTTATGAACGTTTTGATGAAAATGGCTATGCTACCCGCGTTGGCCTGGAAGGAGCTTTTGGAAATTACCTGAGGGGAATTGAAGGAAAGCGACTTAAGCAAAAGATAGCCAAGGGACAGTGGAAGCCTATTGGCCTGGATAATATTGTAGAACCCAAGGATGGTTATGATGTGATTTCCACTATAAATATCAATATCCAGGATATAGCCCATCATGCATTGCTGTCCCAGCTCGAAAAATACGGTGCCGAACATGGTAGTGTAATTGTAATGGAAACCCAGACCGGTGAGATCAAGGCAATATCGAATCTGGGCAAGACATCAGATGGTAAGTATTATGAGCGTCTGAACTATGCCATTGGCGAATCTCACGAACCCGGCTCCACATTTAAGTTGATGTCATTAGTCGCTGCCCTCGAAGATAAAAAGGTAGATACCAGTACCGTAATTGATACAGAAAAGGGGAGATGGCGTATTTATGACAGAACCGTACGTGATTCCAAGCACGGAGGTTATGGTAAAATATCAGTAGGCAGAGCTTTTGAGGTGTCTTCCAATACGGCTTTTGCCAAAATGATCCATGAAAATTATAAATCCGAACCAGGTCGTTTTGTAAATCAACTGATGGATATGGGACTCCACGAGGAGTTGAATTTGCCTATAAAGGGAGAGGGAAAGCCGGTAATTCGTTTCCCAGGGGATAAAGGCTGGTCAGGGGTTTCACTGGCCTGGATGTCTCACGGTTACGAAGTATCCATGACACCACTGCAGACGCTTGCATTCTACAATGCCGTAGCCAATGGAGGAGAATTGTTGCGACCCAGGCTAATAAAAGAAGTCAGGGAATGGAACAAAACCATACAGCGCTTTGACAAAGAGGTTATTAACCCTTCCATTTGCTCTGAGGAAACAATAAAAAAAGTACAGCATCTATTAAAGAATGTAGTGGAAAAAGACCACGGAACCGGACATGGGCTATACTCCCCTAATTTTTCCATGGCTGGCAAAACAGGAACGGCGCAGAAGAACTACGTGGAAAGAGATCCTGATAAACTAGCTTATATATCCACCTTCGCCGGATATTTTCCAGCAGATAATCCTAAATATTCCTGTATCGTGGTAATACATGAACCCGATAAGAGTGTGGGTTACTACGGGGCAGATGTTTCAGGGCCTGTTTTCAAATCCATTGCGCAAAAAATCTATGCCAATAACCCGGTAATTGATGAGGTGCAGGATCTCAAATTTGAAAACCGTGAACTCGAGTCAGACTATCAGCGCTATTTCGCAGAAGCGCAGAAGGATTACCAATCGGTTCCCGATGTAAAGGGCATGAGCGGTATGGATGCCATATCCATCCTTGAAAATCTGGGGTTGGAAGTTGAAGTAAAAGGGAATGGGAAAGTGAAAAAACAATCCATTTCAAAAGGAACGGCCCTGAAAAAGGTCAAAAAAATCGTCTTGAACCTCTCATGAAGCTACTAAAGGACATACTTTATGGGGTGCGTATTGCTGCTGTAAGCGGCACTACCAATATCAGGTTCAACGCCCTGCATTTTGATTCCCGGCAGGTTGCGCTCGATGATGCTTTTGTAGCTATACGAGGCACTTTAACGGACGGGCACAAGTATATTACCAAAGCTGTTGAGCAGGGATGCAATACCGTGATATGCGAGGAAATTCCTGAACAAATGGTTAATGAAGTTACCTATGTTCAGGTGGATGATAGTCAGGCAGCACTGGCTATTATGGCTGCCAATTATTATCAAAATCCCTCCCGTAACCTAAAACTTATCGGAGTTACCGGAACCAATGGAAAGACAACGGTTTCAAGTTTGTTGTACCAGCTTTTCAAAAAGGCGGGATATAAGGTTGGTCTTATTTCTACTATAAAAATAATGGTAGATGAACAAGAGTTTGCTACTAGCCATACAACACCAGATCCACTGGTTATCAATAAACACCTGAACCTCATGAACGAGGTCGGGGTGGAGTTTTGCTTTATGGAAGTCAGCTCTCATGGAATAGCCCAGAAACGATCACTGGGCTTGTCTTTTGAAGGTGCCATATTTACGAATTTATCACATGACCACCTGGATTATCATAAGACTTTTGCAGAATACCGGGATACCAAAAAGAAGCTTTTTGATGATCTGGCGCCAAAGGCTTTTGCCCTTACCAATCTGGATGATAAAAACGGACTTTACATGTTGCAAAACAGTAAGGCTCGTAAATATACCTATGCACTGAAAAGCTTTGGGGATTACCGGGCACAGATCCTGGAAAATCAATTCAATGGTCAATTGCTCAAAATAGAGGACAATGAATTGTGGACAAAGCTCATCGGCCACTTCAATGCCTACAATATCCTGGCAATTTATGCCACTGCAGATCTTTTAGGCCTTGAAAAGCTCGAAATTCTCAGACTTCTCAGCGAGTTAGAGAATGTTGACGGGCGGTTCCAGTATTTTATTTCGGAACAACGAATTACAGCGATAGTTGATTATGCCCATACGCCGGACGCCTTAAAAAATGTATTGAATACTATCAATACATTGAGGACTGGAAATGAAAACGTCATCACCGTAGTGGGGTGTGGTGGTGATCGTGACAAGTCTAAGCGTCCGGTAATGGGTCATATCGCTTCTGAATTGAGTAACAAGGCAATTTTTACTTCGGATAATCCGAGATCCGAATCCCCGGGAGTAATTATTGAAGAGATGGAGGCTGGGGTAGAGCCTCAAAACACCAAAAAAATATTGTCTATTGAAAATCGTCATCAGGCTATTAAAACAGCCTGTCAATTGGCGAATAGTAATGATATTATCCTGGTAGCAGGTAAAGGACATGAGACCTATCAGGAAACAAACGGAAAGCGAGTAGACTTTGACGACTTTAAGATTGTCAAAGAAACATTGGCAACACTGAATAAATAAAATGATCTGATAACAAGAGTATGCTGTACTATTTGTTTGAATACTTAGAGCAACAATACCAGTTCCCCGGAGCGTCATTGTTCCAGTTCCTGACCTTCAGGGCAGCAATGGCAGTTCTGTTGTCGCTGCTACTGGCTACTGTTTATGGTAAGCGGATCATCAATTTATTAAGAAGGAAACAAATAGGCGAGACTGTCCGTGATCTCGGTCTGGATGGGCAGCAACAAAAATCAGGTACCCCAACCATGGGTGGGATTATCATTATTTTCTCCACACTCATACCGGTATTGCTATTTGCCGATCTGGAAAACATCTATGTAATCCTGTTGATCGTTACCACCATCTGGATGGGTATCATTGGCTTTATTGACGATTACATCAAGATTTTTAAGAAAAATAAAAAGGGACTCAAGGGCCGATTTAAGATATTAGGTCAGGTAGTCCTGGGTCTTATGGTAGGGGCAACTCTTTATTTTCATCCCCAGGTAACCATGAAAGAGAAAAGCCAAACGGTTATTACTCAGGATTTCACGATTCAGCAGGTGGAAGGCAAAGAAGTTAAATCTACCAAAACCAATATCCCTTTCTTTAAAAACAATGAGCTCGATTATAGTGTCTTTATCTCCTGGATTGGCGAAGGGGCAGAGAAATACGCCTGGTTGATTTTCATTCCTATTGTGATTTTTATAGTAACTGCCGTTTCCAACGGAGCTAATCTTACGGACGGTATCGATGGGCTTGCAGCCGGTACTTCGGCAATAATCGTCCTCACCCTGGGCATATTTGCATGGGTATCCGGGAATATTATTTTCTCGGACTACCTGGATATTTTCTTTATCCCGCGCGCTGGGGAACTGGTGATCTTTATCGCGGCATTTGTAGGGGCGCTGGTAGGATTTCTGTGGTACAACGCATTTCCAGCACAGGTATTTATGGGAGATACAGGCAGTCTTACCATCGGTGGAGTTATCGCGGTTATAGCCTTGATTGTGAGAAAGGAATTATTGATCCCGCTGCTGTGCGGAATATTCTTTGCCGAATCCCTTTCGGTCATGATACAGGTGAGTTATTTCAAGTATACCAAAAGAAAATCAGGGGAAGGAAAGCGAATCTTCCTCATGTCGCCCTTGCATCATCATTACCAAAAGAAAGGCTATCA
Organism: Flavobacteriaceae bacterium D16; assembly: GCA_021295155.1. Classification (GTDB taxonomy): domain Bacteria; phylum Bacteroidota; class Bacteroidia; order Flavobacteriales; family Flavobacteriaceae; genus Lentiprolixibacter. Next base: position 1,325,679 of record JAJTJC010000036.1, read on the forward strand.
CGAAAGCAAGATTGTCACCCGTTTCTGGATTACCGGAATCCTGTTGGCTATCATAACCATCGTGACGCTCAAAGTTCGGTAAGATGCAGCGGTTGGTCATACTTGGTGGAGGTGAAAGTGGAGTTGGTACAGCCATACTGGCTAAGAAAAAAGGATTTGAAATCTTCCTCTCTGATGCGGGGAAGTTACAAGATAAATACAAAGACGTTCTTATACATCTTGGGATTGAATGGGAAGAAGGCAGGCATTCTGAAGAACGAATTCTGAAGGCAGATCTGGTTATGAAAAGCCCCGGAATTCCGGATACGGTACCAATTGTCAGTAAACTGGTTGAGAAAGGGATTTCGGTAATCTCCGAAATCGAATTTGCTTCCCGGTATACCGACGCTTTTATCATTGGGATTACCGGAAGTAACGGAAAAACCACAACAACCATGCTTACCCACCATATTTTAAAGAATGGTGGCTTACATGTTGGTATGGCGGGGAATATTGGCGACAGTTTTGCTCAAATGGTAGCTGAAAATGACTATGACTATTATGTCTTGGAAATCAGCAGCTTCCAATTAGATGGTATTGTCGATTTAAAACCGGACATCGCCGTAATAACCAACATCACACCAGACCACCTGGACAGGTATGATTATAAGTTTGAGAACTATATCGCCTCCAAGTTCCGGATAGCCATGAATCAGTCTCACGAGGATATGTTCCTGTATGACCTGGACGATCCTGTATTGACAGAATGGCTCGGAGAGCACCCCATTCGACCCAAAACCTATCCTTTTTCACTGGAGCAAAAACCGGAAATCGGAGCATGTATCAAGAACCAAAATATATTGATTAGGACGCCTAATAACACAATTGAAATGAGAACAGACGCCTTAGCCCTATCAGGCAAGCACAATTTGAAAAACACCATGGCAGCTTCCACTGTAGCTAGTCTTGTTGGTATTAGAAAAGAAACAATTCGCAATTCTATTGAGAATTTCCTGGGGGCGCCACATCGATTGGAGAAAGTCCTGAAAATACATCATGTACAATACATTAATGATTCTAAGGCGACCAATGTAAATGCTACCTATTACGCCCTGGAAAGCATGAATACCCCAACGGTATGGCTTGTAGGGGGGGTGGATAAAGGAAATGATTATCAGTCGCTCTTACCCCTGGTGAGGGAGAAGGTTAAGGCTATCATTTGTATTGGAATGGATAACAGCAAGATCAAAGAAACCTTTGGCAATGTGGTAGACCTGCTTGTTGAGACTTATGCAATGTCAGAGGCTGTTAAGGTGGCTTACAAAATAGCAGAACGAGGAGATACTGTTTTGCTCTCCCCGGCCTGCGCAAGTTTTGATCTTTTCAAAAATTATGAGGATCGTGGAGATCAGTTTAAGGAAGCGATTAAAAATCTGTAGCAATTGAAAAGGATTGTCCGACATATAGGAGGAGATAAAGCGATTTGGGGCTTGGTGGCCCTTCTTGCCCTGTTTTCTTTTTTGCCGGTCTATAGTGCCAGCAGTAACCTGGTCTATGTAGTGGGCAATGGTACCACTATGGGACACCTGGTAAAGCACGGAATGTTACTTGTTCTGGGCTTTGGCATTATCTATGGGATCCATAAGATTCCCGCACACTTTTTTAAAGGGCTTTCCATTATAGCCCTTCCCCTGGTTCTGGTGTTATTGATTTTTACCCTGGCACAGGGAACAACTATAGACGGTGCCAATGCCAGCAGGTGGATTCGAATTCCCTTTGTTGGGATTACCTTCCAAACTTCAAACCTGGCAGCGGTTGTGCTGATGATCTATATTGCCCGTTACCTCGCTAAGATTCGCGAAAAGAAGATCAGCTTTAAAGAGAGTGTTTTACCGCTTTGGGTGCCCGTTTTTCTGGTTATTGTATTGATTCTTCCGGCTAATTTCTCAACAGCGGCGATACTATTTTTTATGGTCCTTGTGATTTGCTTTCTCGGGGGCTATCCCATGAAGTATCTGGCGAGTATGGTTGGTGTGGGGTTGCTGTGTCTGACCTTATTTGTGCTCACAGCAAAAGCACTGCCTGATTTGTTTCCAAACAGGGTAGATACCTGGATGAGCAGAATAGAAAGCTTTTGGGACCCAAATGATACGGAGGGGGATTATCAAATTGAAAAAGCCAAAATAGCCATTGCCAGTGGTGGTATAGTGGGGAATGGTGCCGGAAAGAGTGTGATGAAGAATTTTTTACCTCAGAGTTCGTCGGATTTCATCTATGCCATAATTATAGAAGAGTATGGCCTAGTGGGGGGCTTAACCCTGATGTTTATCTATTTGCTGTTGTTGTTTCGAATTATAGTAGTGGCAAATTCCAATGATTCGGTATTTGGAAAACTCCTGGTAGTGGGAGTAGGATTACCCATAGTGTTCCAGGCCCTGATCAATATGGCCGTTGCAGTAGAATTGTTTCCGGTTACGGGGCAAACCCTTCCTCTGATCAGTAGTGGAGGAACATCGATATGGATGACCTGTTTGGCAATAGGTATTGTTTTGAGCGCCAGCAATAAAGCCAATAACAGACAGGAGATTGAGAATAGTGCAATTGATGAGAACAACCCATTAGAAATACTAAGTGGACAACTATAGGTTTATTCTTTCGGGCGGAGGCACAGGAGGGCATATTTATCCGGCAATTGCAATTGCCAACATATTGAAGGAGCGGTATCCTAAGGCGAAGTTTTTATTCGTAGGAGCGAAAGACCGAATGGAGATGGAAAAAGTACCCCAGGCAGGGTACAGTATTAAAGGACTTTGGATTAGTGGATTACAGCGAAAGCTGACCTTAAAGAATCTGCTTTTTCCGATAAAATTGATCAGTAGTTTGATAAAGGCTGGGAAAATAGTACGCGAATTTAAACCGGACCTGGTGGTAGGAACCGGAGGCTTTGCCAGCGGGCCCCTGTTACGGGTTGCCTCCAAAAGAGGCATACCCTGTGTGCTACAGGAACAGAATTCATTTGCCGGACTGACTAATAAGTTACTGGCTTCCAGGGCAGCCCGCATATGTGTCGCTTACGACAATATGGATCGGTATTTTCCTAAAGAAAAGATCATCAAAACGGGCAATCCCGTTCGCGAGCATATTGTAGACACTACCACATCTCTTGAAGAAGCTGATGCGTTTTTTGGATTGAACTCTGAGAAAAGAACACTGCTTGTTCTGGGAGGAAGTCTGGGTTCTAAAAGGATCAACGAATTGGTTCTGGATCAATTACCCCTGTTTGAGGAAATGGAAGTGCAACTCCTCTGGCAGTGTGGCAAAGGATATTTTGAACAGTATGAAAAGTATACCAATCCGGCGGTTAAAGTGCTGGATTTTGTGAACCGGATGGACCTGGCGTATGCCGCAGCAGACGTTATAATCTCCCGGGCTGGAGCTAGTTCGGTATCTGAATTATGTATTGTGGGGAAACCGGTGATTTTTATCCCATCCCCTAATGTGGCAGAAGACCATCAGACCAAAAATGCGATGGCATTGGTGGCCCAATCGGCTGCATTGATGATCAAAGAAGCAGATCTGGACACAAAGTTTCCAAATATGTTCAAGGAACTTATGGGTTCCGGAGAACAACGGGAACAATTATCGACCAATATAAAAGAACTGGCACTTCCGGGTGCTACAGAGCAGATTGCAGACGTAATAAGCTCCTTATTAAAAAATTGATGGATACAAATACCATACATAGGGTATATTTTCTGGGCATTGGAGGGATCGGTATGTCGGCCCTGGCCCGGTATTTCCATCATTTAGGGAAAGAAGTGGCCGGTTATGACAAGACTGAGACACCGCTTACTCGGGAGTTGGAAGATATGGGAATCTTCGTTTCTTATGAAGATAAGCAAGATGCCATTCCGCCTTCTTATCAAAACAGCAAAAACACCCTTGTGGTATATACCCCGGCTGTGCCTGATGAGCATACAGGAATGCGATTTTTCCGTGAAGGGGATTTTACCATGTACAAAAGGGCAAAGGTCTTGGGGCTGATTACCCGGGATACCTATTGTTTTGCGGTAGCAGGAACACACGGAAAGACAACTACATCCTGTATTCTGGCGCATTTATTAAATGAAAGTGAAACCCCAATTACGGCTTTTCTTGGGGGTATTTCTGAGGATTTCAATAGTAATTTCCTGATGAAAGGCCCGGATTACACCGTGGTAGAGGCAGATGAATTTGATCGCTCCTTTCTCCATCTCTCACCAGATATCGCCTGTATTACTTCTATGGATGCAGACCATCTTGACATTTATGGAGATCACGATCAGCTTAAACAATCATTCCGGGAATTTGCTGCAAGGTTAAAATCGGGGGGTACCCTTTTTGTTAAAAAGGGACTACCGATTTCTGGACTGACCTATGGGATAGAGGACAATGCGGATTATTGTGCCTTGAATGTAAAGGTAGATAACGGCGCCTACGTATTTGATCTGAAAACCCCGGAAACCAATCTGCGTGGAATACGGTTTAATAAACCTGGCCGACACAATTTATTAAATGGAGTAGCCGCTATATCGATGGCATTAAAGGCCGGCAGTAAACCAGATAAACTCGCTCAGGCCATGGAGTCATTCAAGGGTGTCCAACGGCGATTCTCTTATGCAATTAAGCAGGAACAGTTTGTGTTTATTGATGATTATGCGCATCACCCTACTGAAATAAATGCGGTTTATGATGCGGTAAAAGAAATGCATCCCAACATGAAAACTATGGTGGTCTTTCAGCCCCATTTGTATTCAAGGACACGCGATTTTGGTGATGCTTTTGCGAGAAGCCTTGAAAAATTCGACTGTGTTTTGCTGCTGGATATCTATCCGGCAAGAGAAAAGCCTATTCCCGGGATAACTGCCGAATGGTTACTTGAGAAGATTAAAAACCCTAACAAAAAAAGAATAAATAAGGAGGAAATAAGCCAGGAAATTATGGCGTATTCTCCTGAGGTATTTATAACCCTGGGAGCTGGTGATATTGGCCTGGAGATTAACGGATTAAAAAAAGAATTAGCACATGCGATTTAATTGGAATTATATAAAACTATTTCTATTAATAGTCTGTATAACAGGACTTTACTCCTTTACAGATTATCGAAGCAAACAAAAAAACGTCAATGGGATCAGCCTGGAATTTGTAGGAGAGAACAGTTTGTTCATTAGCAAAGACGTCGTTAATAAATTGTTAATACAAAATTATGGGAGCCTAAAAAACGTCCCCAAAGAAGACATAGTTTTGAATACTATAGAAAAGGTCATCGAGGCCAATGATATGGTGAAAAATGCCCAGGTCTATCTTACTATTAATGGAGAACTTAAATCGAAAATTGCACAAAGGCAGCCAATTGGACGCATCGAAGGATTGAATCAATTCTATCTGGATGAGGATGGTAAAAAAATGCCCCTCTCCAGAAAGTACTCTGCGCGTGTTCCGATCATTACGGGTAAAATTACTGGCAGAAGCCTGGAGGATGTTTATGTCATCTTGCAATTTGTGAATGATGATGATTTTCTGAGAAAGAACATTATCGGTATTCATATTGAAGACGAAGAAAAATACCAGCTCAGGTTTCGGGTGGAGAATTTTGTCGTAAACCTGGGGGATGTAAATGATCTGGAAGAGAAATTCAGCAATTTCAAAGCCTTTTATGCCAAGGCCATGAAAGACCAGACACTGGACAACTATAAAATAGTGAGCTTAGAATTTGATAATCAAGTGGTATGCACCAAAATTTAGATAATATGGAACAGGCAAATTTTTCTGTGGGGCTTGATATAGGAACCACCAAAATCGTCGCCATAATTGGACAGGAAAATGAATACGGTAAAATTGAGGTACTGGGGATTGGGAGATCCAAAAGTCTCGGCGTGCACCGGGGGGTAGTCAACAATATTACACAGACCATTCGGTCCATACAGCAGGCTGTAGAAATGGCAGAGGCCGATGCGGGACTTAAGATTGGTTCTGTAGTGGTTGGTATTGCCGGACAGCACATCAGAAGTCTACAGCATAGTGATTATATCACGCGGCCAAATTCGGAAGAGGTGATAAGCGAGGAAGATCTGGAAAAACTTTGCAACCAGGTCTATAAACTGGTCATGCTACCGGGAGAAGAGATTATCCATGTCTTACCTCAGGAGTACAAGGTAGATGGTCAGCCTGAAATCAAACAACCCATTGGTATGTACGGCGGTCGCCTGGAAGCCAACTTCCATGTGGTGGTAGGTCAGGTTTCTTCTATTAAAAATATTGGACGCTGTATAAAAAGTGCAGGACTGGATCTGGGAAATATTACCCTGGAGCCGCTTGCCTCCTCTGATGCTGTATTAAGTCAGGAAGAAAAAGAAGCCGGTGTAGCACTTATTGACATAGGTGGCGGTACTACAGACCTGGCCATTTTTAAGGACGGCATTATTCGTCATACGGCGGTTATACCGTTTGGTGGTAACGTCATAACTGAGGATATCAAGGAAGGGTGTTCCATCATAGAAAAACAAGCCGAACTGCTAAAAATCAAATTTGGATCTGCCTGGCCGGGAGAGAACAAGGACAACGAGATTGTCTCTATTCCGGGTTTAAGAGGAAGGGAGCCCAAGGAAATAACCCTTAAAAACCTTTCCAAGATCATCCACGCAAGGATTGTTGAGATCGTGGAACAAGTCTACCTGGAAATCAAGAACTACGGACATGAGGACCAGAAGAAAAAACTAATAGCGGGGATTGTATTAACCGGTGGAGGAAGCCAGTTAAAGCATTTGAAACAGTTAGTGGAATACATCACCGGAATGGATACCCGGATAGGATATCCAAACGAGCATCTGGCAGGTGATTCGGAGGAAGAGATTGCCAGTCCGCTTTACGCTACCGCAGTTGGCCTTCTAATGAATGCGATTGAGAATAAGGATCGTATGATGAGTGCAGGCACGGATCAAACTGAAATGGAAGAAGAAATGGTGTTGGAAGGTCACCCTGAAGGAACCATGGATCAGGCTAACGGTAAACCAAGGAAATCGGTTTTCGAAAAGTGGTCAGAGAAACTAAAGGACTTCCTCGATAACGCAGAATAAACCTACATAGAAGCATATAATAACCAGTAATTAAAGAAACATGAGCAAGAACACCGAATTTGATAGTATTTCCTTTGATCTTCCCAAAAATCAAAGTAACGTCATAAAAGTAATCGGCGTTGGAGGGGGTGGCAGTAATGCTATAAACCACATGTTCCAGGCCGGCATCAATGGAGTAGATTTTGTGATCTGCAATACGGATGCTCAGGCCTTGCAGAATAGTGCAGTACCCACCAAGATACAGTTAGGCGTTTCACTAACCGAAGGTTTGGGGGCTGGTGCCAATCCCGAAGTTGGCGAACAGGCTGCACTGGAAAGCATGGAGGAGATCAAACAGATGCTTACCACCAATACCAAAATGGCCTTTATAACGGCAGGAATGGGAGGAGGTACCGGAACAGGTGCTGCACCCGTTATTGCCAAGCAGGCCAAAGAAATGGATATCCTGACCGTTGGGATTGTAACCATGCCCTTCCAGTTTGAAGGTAGAAATCGCTGTAAGCAGGCACAGCAGGGTATAGAGCGGTTGCGTTCCAATGTTGATTCCCTGATTGTGATCAACAATAACAAATTACGGGAAGTATACGGCAATTTGGGCTTTAAGGCTGGTTTTTCCAAGGCAGATGAAGTATTAGCTACTGCCGCAAGGGGAATAGCCGAGGTAATAACCCACCACTATACCCAAAATATAGATTTAAGGGACGCCAAAACTGTTCTCGCCAACAGCGGCACAGCCATAATGGGTTCTGCTACAGCTTCAGGATCTGCAAGGGCGCAGGAAGCCATTATGAAGGCGCTGGATTCTCCCTTACTCAACGACAATAAAATTAATGGGGCCAAAAACGTACTCTTGCTCATCGTTTCAGGTGCCCAGGAAATTACTATTGATGAAATTGGGGAGATCAACGACCATATTCAAATCGAGGCCGGACATGGTGCCAATATCATCATGGGTGTTGGGGAGGATGAGAGCCTTGGAGATGCCATAGCGGTTACTGTTATTGCCACCGGCTTTAATATGGACCAGCAAGATGATATTGTCAATACCGAGACCAAGAAAATCATCCATACGCTTGAAGACGATCAGAAAGCTGTTCAAAACTGGCAAGAGGAAGAAAAGGTGGTGCATACTTTGGAAACAGAAGAAGCAGTTTTTGAGCCGGTGATCAAACATGAACTGGTCGAGGAGGAGGAAGAGGAGCATATGGAACTCATTCCAACTACCAATTACATAAGAAATTTCAATGTTTTTTACGAAGAAGTAGTTGCGGAAGGTGTTTCTGAGGACGATTTTCTCATAATTGATGCCAACCATCAATTGCTCAATATGGATGTTGTAGATGCGGAGGTGGTTTCACCTGAACCCGTGGATGAAGACCAGATGGCTTTTAGCTTCGACCTCCCTTTGAATGAACAAACAGATGAAAAGGAAGAAAATGAAAATGTAATCACCTTTAATCTGGATGACGAAGTACGCGATATAGATATCAAGGAGCACATTGAAGTTATACCGGTTCTGGACTACAAAAAAGAAGGAGAAACCCGATATAGCCTGGAGGATTATATGGAGCTGGAAAGCAAACTGACCGGCGCCAAGTCCAAGGCAGAGGAGTTTGAACCCAAAATTGTAGAAGACGAGCTGGTTTTTGAGAAGAAGACCTTACCCCCCTCTGAAGAAGATAATGAGGCCCCAAAGGAATCAGATCCCATGAACAGTTCTATTGAAGACATGCTTCGTGAACGTGCTGATGAACGGAGGAGGAGACTCAAGGACTTCAATTATAAGTTCCAGAACAATCTGAGCAACATTGATGAAATAGAAAAGGAGCCTGCCTACAAGCGCCAGGGCGTGGATCTGGATGAAAATCCAAAAGATGGCAAGGTTTCCAGGACAACATTGGGAGAGGACAGCAACGATGAAATCCAGTTGCGATCCAATAACTCTTTTTTACACGATAATGTGGATTAGTCTTTTTTTGTTAAACCATGATAAGCCCGGAAGCCTAACGGTTTTCGGGTTTATTTTTTAACTTCGTGTCACTTTAAAAGAATCGTATTATGGGACTGCAACAAAAGGTAATGGAAGAGATGAAGGCTGCGATGAAGGCCAAGGATACTATGGCACTAGAGTCGCTTCGGGCCATAAAATCTGCCTTGTTACTGGCGCAAACCGATAAAGGCGCCGGAGGCGAATTATCAGAGGCAGATGAAATTAAGATGGTCCAGAAACTGGTGAAACAAAGAAAAGACAGTGCCGCTATCTACCAGGAGCAGGGCAGGGAAGACCTGGCCGCACCGGAGTTGGCGCAGGTAGAGGTGATCTCCCGATTTTTACCAGAGCAGCTAAGCGAGGAAGAGATAGAAAAGGTAGTGGTACAGACCATAGATGCTATTGGCGCCAGCGGTATGCAGGATATGGGTAAGGTAATGGGTATGGTTACCAAGGAACTAGCTGGACAGGCCGATGGGAAAACCATATCTGCCATAGTCAGGAGTAAACTTTCCTAAACCTGATGAGCACTAAGCCCCAAAGGAGCAGGCTTGAGGAAGCAATTAGCAAGACCCAACTGAAGATCCGGCGTTATGAAGAAATGACGCAACCTATTGTCCCGGACAATGCTATTGGACGGGTTTCCAGAATGGATGCCATCAATAACAAAAGCGTGATGGAAGCTGCACTGAGGAAGGCGCAACAACGATTAGAGGGTTTGCAAAGACATTTGGATCAGCTGGGATCTCAGGAATTTGGTAAATGCCAGAAATGTGGAGAAAATATTCCATTTGCGCGCATTTTATTGGCCCCGGAAAGCAGTTTTTGCGTAAATTGCGCCCGCATTTAGGCCGCGTACCCGCTGGAAGATTTTAAAGGCAGGTACTGGTCTTCGAATGACACAAGGCCGCGTAGTTCAACTGGATAGAATATCAGATTTCGGCTCTGAGGGTTGGGGGTTCGAATCCTCCCGCGGTCACGACAAGCACCAAACCCCGCAACGAAAGTTGCGGGGTTTTTAGTTTCCCAAAGCGCCGGCTAAGCTTGCATAAGCCTGGCGCTGGGGAAACTAAAACAGCATGGCTCTTTGCCATGCAGGTTTGGTATTTCCAGAGGGGAACGCAGTGAGGATCACGTAAGTAATCCTGGCCATTGGATTTTCTATTTTCAGGAGCGAGCGTTGCGAGGATCAACGCCTTAGGGCGGTAATCCTTGCGAAGCCTTGTTAGGATCAGTGCAGCCATGCAGTTTTGCAAAGAGCTTTGCGCACCGTAACGAAGTGAGGGTGTGGAGCGTTATGAGGATCACGTAAGTAATCCTGGTCGTTGGATTTTCTATTTTCAGGAGCGAGCGTTGTGAGGATCATCGCCTTAGGGCGGTAATCCTTGGGAAGCCTTGTTAGGATCAGTGCAGCCATGCAGTTTTGCAAAGAGCTTTGCGCACCGTAACTAAGTGAAGGTGTGGAGTGCAGTGAGGATCATGGAGATAATCCTACGGAATCTTGTTTAAGCCTACCTTTCTTACCTGCCCAAAAAGCTTAGGTTCGCCGTAGAACTACCCTAGGGATAAAAACCTGATAAACCAATTCGTATCCGGAAACCGAAAAGGATAAATGGCTATTTTAGTAGGCATATAACTAGTTGTACTTAATTTATATAACATGAGCCGCAAACAGATAACAGTACTAGTTTTTCTACTTTTTATTATTGAGTTTGCATTGATGGCCCTATGGTTTTATCTCGTCCGCCCTGAATCGCAATCCGGGATGGAAATAATTATGGTTGTGCCCATATTATTTGTAGTCAATCTAATCATCGGCCTAATATTCTATTTCATAAAGAAACCCATCGGGATTATATTTTTAGGAAATTCAATATTCTGCCCGTTACTCTTTTTTGCTATTTGGATTATGTGGTTCACCTACTGGTCCACATATTAGCCTATAATACTTTTAATTAAACTACGTTCAATAACGCCTATAACCGGCCTAAGCCTGATGGGTAGGCACAGGCATCGCTCTCCCAGGCATGCGCTTATTTCCTATCTTAGTTAAAACAAATCTGGTCCGCTAGGGTCTGCCATTCCTCCGTTCAAGATTTCGGAAGGCTGGCCGCACTCAAGGACCGTGTCATAGCCGGAACCGTTGTGCACAAACCCTCTAGAATCCACTATTCTTGATTTTTTAGTGTTCTCCAAATCGGTAGAAACAGCAAGCGTGTGAACATATAACCAACCATGGTCAGTGGATAAATCAAGGATATTAAAAATGGTCCAAATTCACGTTTATAATGAATATTTAAAGCATTCATCAAATTCATTATAAATACTAATAGTCCAATTGAAAAATATAAAATCACAATCAATCTGGACTTTTTTCTTCGAATTTTGGATATGGCTACCTTCCTGAATAAGTAATAAATAAACCCGAGGTAATTTAGGCTCATTATGCCACTGCATAACGCCCATACCGAAGTATCCTCTAACCCGAAACTTGATAATGCTAGCGGAAGGACTGAAAAAAAAGCCCCTACCAATCCTGTATTAATTATCAATTCCAGATCAATGGCATCGTTCTTTTTAATAGTAAACTCATCCCTAAATCGGAATGTTGCCACAATTGCAGCAAATCCCACAAACGCAACGGTAACTTGAGTAAATGTCAATAAAATCGACGATTCTTCCATTGATGCTGGTTTTTATTCTATGTTAAAGTACATAAAACCGATACAGGAAAATAATTAAGCATATTCCTTAGAGTTCCTTTATTAAGTTTATTAGTATCCGAACACAACCCACAACCAAGGCTGTAATTCAATTTTCCATTCAAGTCTCGGGAATTACCTACATTTAAACAACTTGATTAACAAGCTTGATTTTACTAACATAATTTCAAGCTAGAATTATAGGCAGGACCTTTAGCGGTCATTGTCCCAAACAAACCATAAAACAATTAACCAACCTTATCAATATGACTACACCTAAAAAATCATTTGCGCCCTTAAAATCTTCTGATCGTATACAGTCTCTTGACATTATGAGAGGAGTTGTTCTATTAGGAATACTTATAATGAACATTAATGGTATGGGGCTAGCCGGAGCTTATGGAGACCCAACAGTTTCTGGTGGTTCCACAGGATGGAATCTTACAACATGGATTACCGCAAATTTTGCATTTGAAGGCACAATGAGAGCACTTTTCTCCCTATTATTTGGAGTTGGAATGTTCATATTTATGGATAGACTTGAAAAAAAAGGAGCTGGAATAGATGCCGCAAATATTTATTTCAGAAGACTTATCTGGTTACTGGTTTTCGGGTTGATACATGGATATTTATTGCTTTGGACCGGTGAAATTCTTTACCAATATGCACTTATGGGTTTTCTGGTGTTTTCCTTTAGAAACTTACCACCTATTAAATTATCGTTTGTAGCAGTATTACTTTTTTCAATTGGTGCCTTATGGAATTACGCAGATTATAAAAAGGATATAAAATTCATGGAAGAGGTAGCACTTATTGAAACCTTTGAATCAGAAGGTAAAACGTTATCCAGAGACCTTCAAGAAGTAGCTGTAGAATGGAAAAATATGGAATGGGAAAGATCTCCGGAAGGTATTGCAGAATATAATTCGAATATGAGGAAAGGGTATTTTGAAGTAGTGGCATTTCTTGCTCCTCAAAATCAACATTTTGATGAAAATTGGCCTTACAGATATGATTTATGGGATGTTCTTAGTATGATGTTATTGGGGATCGCCTTATTTAAATGGAAAATTCTTTCGGCAGATAAATCGTATAAATTCTATGCGATAATGGCTGCTTCGGGATATTTGATAGGATTGAGTATAAATTATCATGAGATATATTCCATTATGGAGGAGGATTTTTCGCTTTTAAGTTTTTCTAAAGCAAATATTACCTACGATTTGGGAAGAGTTCCTGTAGCTATCGGCCACGTTGGTGCTATCATGCTATTTTGTAAATTACCTTTATTACGTTGGTTAAAAGGCAGTCTCGCTGCAGTAGGTAAAATGGCATTAACCAATTATGTGATGCATTCCGTTTTTGCTATGTTTATTTTTACAGGGGCAGGTTTTGGGCTGTTTGGAACATTCGAGCGTTTTGAGTTATTATACGTCGTATTTGGTATTTGGATTTTTCAATTAATTGCCAGCCCAATTTGGCTGAAATATTATCAGTATGGTCCCTTGGAATGGATATGGAGAAACCTAAGTTATTTAAAAAAGCATCCATTAAGGAGGAGAAGTTAAACAAGGTGTACATCTTTTTAAGACCGTGTTCTTTATGATGTATGTATCAATTAAATCCTAAATAACACTAACGAGCGAGCCCAGCATGAAAACAATCCCTTCATCTCCCTTCCAATTTCCCTGTGGTATCCACAGTAAAAACAGGTTTATGCTGGCCCCCATGACCAATACGCAGAGTCATGCCGATGGAACGCTCTCAGAGGACGAATACCATTGGCTAACCATGAGGGCCAAAGGCGGATTCGGAATCACCATGACCTGCGCCTCGCACGTTCAGGAAATTGGCCAAGGCTTCCCGGGGCAACTGGGAATTTTCTCCGATGATCATATCCAGGGTCATCAAAAATTAAGCGCAGGTATTAAAGCCTGCGATAGTTTGGCCGTTGTTCAATTGCACCACGCAGGTATGCGCTCGCCGAAAGAGTTGATAGGAGAAAAGGCAGTTTGTCCCTCAGATCATGAAAAGTACAACGCCCGTGAGTTAACTTCAGCTGAAGTACATCAACTACGGGATGATTTTATTGCAGCAGCAGTACGGGCCAAAGCGAGTGGGTATGACGGGGTGGAAGTCCATGGTGCCCATGGCTACATCCTTACCCAGTTTCTCAGTAGTAAGATCAACAACAGAACAGACGAATATGGGGGTAGTCTTGAAAACAGATCGCGATTGCTATTCGAGATTGTGAATGCAATTAGGAAAAAGTGTGGCTCGGATTTCCTACTGGGCGTAAGGCTTTCGCCGGAACGATTTGGAATGAAATTAAGCGAGGTTAAAGAGGTCACGCACCACCTAATTGACGAAGGGAATATCGACTTTTTAGACATTTCGCTTTGGGATGTTTTTAAACTGCCTGAGGAAGAGGAGCACCAGGGCCATAGCTTGCTGGATCATTTCACCCAACTCGACTGGCGAGCTGTAAAACTCACCGTAGCCGGAAATATAAGGACCGGAAGCGATGTTAAAAAAGTACTGGAAGCGGATGTTGATTTTGTGAGTATCGGCCGTGCGGCCATATTGCATCACGACTTCCCAAAACGTGTTATGGAAAATTCAGATTTTAACCCGATTGCAACACCGGTCTCTGCTGACTACTTGCGAAAGGAAGGTTTGGGCGAAAATTTTATCACCTATATGCAACGCTGGGATGGTTTTGTGCTAAATAACAATTGAGTTTGTCCATCCTTAGGAGTTTGTTTGTATTTAACATTCGTCAAAATCCACTATATTACAACCATAATTGAGACAGAGTTACGACTCACAGATTGAAGAATACCTAACTAAACAACTAAACCAAATGTCTGATCAACAACAGGATTTCCAACAGAATGAGAGTTATAATTTACCAAAGGTCCTCTTCCTGGCATTCGTCGCTGCAATAGGGGGTTTTTTATTCGGGTTTGATAGTGGAGTAATAAATGGTACTGTAGACGCCTTGCAAGCTGCATTCGACTCCGATGCCACCGGCACGGGATTTAATGTGGCTTCTGTACTGCTGGGATGTGTTGTAGGTGCCTTTTTCGCCGGTACTTTGGCCGACAAGTATGGAAGAAAACCAATGATGCTAACGGCTGGGGTGGTTTTTATCATCAGTGCCTGGGGTTCTGGTATCTCTGAAGGTTCCTTAGAGTTTGTTATTTATCGATTGGTTGGCGGACTAGCCGTAGGTGCAGCCAGTATATTGGCACCCCTTTATATCAGTGAAATTGCCCCGTCAAAAATCAGAGGCCGATTGGCGACCTTACAACAACTTATGATTGTAATTGGCTTGTTTATGGCATTTATGAGCAATTACGCCCTAGCCGGAGTTTCTGGTGGTGCACAGGAAGAGCTCTGGATGGGATTTCAGACCTGGTCCTGGATGTTCTGGGCGGAAATACTGCCAGCAGCTTTATTCGTAATTGTTTTGATATTTATACCAGAATCGCCTAGGTATCTGGTTGCTTCAAACCAATCTGAAAAAGCACACAAAGTACTTGCTGCAATTGGTAATGCGGCACAGGCTACCGCCAAGGTGGCCGATATTAAATCAACGGTAAGGGTCGACAGTAAGCCCAGGCTAAGTGATATCATCAGTAAATATACCGGCAAAATACATCCTTTGGTTTGGGTGGGTATCGGCATTGCCGTATTGCAACAGTTTACGGGAATTAATGTGATTTTTTATTATGGTGCTACCCTCTGGCAGGCTGCAGGATTTGCGGAGTCAGATGCCTTACTGACTAACGTCATTAGCGGTAGTGTGAACATATTCTTCACTTTTGTAGCTATAATGCTAATAGACAAGGTTGGTAGAAAACCTTTATTGTTGGTCGGGTCGCTAGGGCAGGCCGTAATGCTTGGTGTACTTGCCTATCTTTTCGGCACGGCAACCGTGGATAGTGCAAACAATCTGATTTTAGAAGGAAATAATGGTACCTATGCTTTATTGGCGGCTAATGGTTACATTGCCTTTTTTGCGGCCTCCTGGGGTCCGGTAATGTGGGTTATGCTGGGGGAAATGTTTCCCAATCAATACAGAGGGGCAGCCCTTGCTGTATGTGGTATCGCCCAATGGGGATCTAACTTTGCCATAACTATGACCTTCCCTATAATGCTCAACTATCTGGGTCTTGGGGTTTCTTATGGTGTTTATGCCGTCTTTGGTGTGGTAGCCTACTTCTTTGTTAAGGCACTTGTTAAGGAAACTAAAGGCCGGAGTCTGGAAGATATGTCGCGCGAGCAGGATGAGGAAGAACGAAAACACGCCGCACAGGGGGGTTAAAAGGGATTGCTTCAAAACTCCTCAATAAAGATAAAATGACTAACTCATTTTATTCAGGCTTCTTATGGTAACCCTCAATCAAGATTACCTATGAAAAGACTTTTCGCTGCAGTATTGTTATCTGTACTATTGGGTTGCGCAGACTCAACAGAACAGCCTGTCTCAATAGATCTCGAAGAACTTACCATTGAATCTATTCATCGGGCTTACCAAAATGGCGAGTTCAATAGTCAGCAATTGGTACAGGCCTACCTGGACCGGATAGACAAGCTTAATCCTTCCATCAATGCCATTACCTATATCAATGAAAATGCTTTAGAAGTTGCTAAAAAACTTGATGAAGAGATAGGTGAGAATTATGAACTCAAACCCCTACATGGGATCCCAATTATTGTCAAAGACAACATCAATGTAAAGGGCATGCCAACAACAGCTGGCTCTATCGCCTTATTGAATTATTATCCTGAAGAGGACGCTTTTATCATTGAGAAGTTGAAGGAAGCGGGTGCCATAATCCTGGCCAAATCCAATATGGCTGAGTGGGCATTTTCTCCAATGCATACAGAAAGCGCTACACAGGGTACCACCAGGAATCCATATAATTTAGATTATGTGCCGGCAGGATCCAGTGGGGGAACTGCAGCATCTATTGCAGCCAATTTGGGAGCTGTTGGATTAGGAACTGACACGGGTAACTCCATTAGAGGTCCCTCTTCACACAATTCGCTGGCTGGTTTCAGAACTACATTGGGCTTAATCAGCAGAAGTGGTATAGTACCTCTAATGCTGAGAAATGATGTGGTAGGACCCATGTGCCGTTCGGTTGAAGATGCCGTCCGGGTGATGGAGGTGATGGTGGGTTATGATTCAACCGACTTAATTACCAATTACTCACAGGGTAAAACGGAGAATAATTACCGGCAATATTTAATTAAAAATGGTTTAGAGGGATCAAGGATCGGGGTGCTTCGTCAAATCATGAACGACAATACCGATCCGGAAATATCAGGTTTGTTTGATAACGCCTTAAGTGAACTTAAGGTTTTAGGTGCGGAGGTTGTTGACCCAATCGAGGTGCCAAACTTCAGGGAGCTTAGCGAAGATCAATGGTGCAGTACATTTAAAATAGATTTGGAAACATTTTTAGAGCAGTATGTACAGTCAGATTCCCTTCAAACCATAGAAGATATCATAAAGATTGGCACGCCTTCTGAATTTGCTGAAAGAAGACTGGAGGGTTATGCCAGTAAAACAGGAAGGTGGGGAAGAGCCCAGACGGAATGTCTTGATGCCTACCAGGACGCAAGGCGCATTGCATTCAGAAAGGCAATAAGAGCGGTTATGGATTCACTTGAGCTGGATGCCATCGTTTACCCTTCATGGAACAACAGACCTGCCGGAATAGACAGCTTTGAGGAGGAATACCTGGGAGACAACAACCAGGTGATCAGTCCGCATACTGGACAACCCGCATTTACTGTTCCGATGGGATTTTTATCTGATAATTTACCAGCAGGAATTCAATTTCTTGGAAGGATGTACGATGAAGGAACTCTGATCAAATTGGTGTACGCGTATGAACAGGGAACTGCACATAGAAAAGCACCGGTAGTAGACTAAACTACCGGGCGGACTGATTTTGGTCTGGAATTGTTGGTATCCTTACGATCTCCAAAGTTGCTGATGCCAGCTCCACTTTGCCGTTTGTTTCAGCAACAGCCTGTCCAATTCTTTCATTCAGGAGATGCTTTGTACCTCTCCTTTTCATGTAATCGACTATATAGCGCAGGTTAAAATTGATCCAGTTGTCGGTAAGGGTAATCGCCAGGGTAGGAGCTACTTCTGCGTTTTCTATATAGTATTTGTCTACTACATTTTTCCATTGGGCAATAGATTGTGAAACGTAATCCGACAAAGTTTCACTCGCGATATTTATGATTATTTTTTTCGCCAATTCAATATCTGAACCATACCTAATAGGCAAATTGAATTCGTCCCAAATGAACGGGAAGTCCCTGGAGTAATTGTATACAGGTCCCTTAAAAACAAAGGCATTACTCAACTTAACAATCCGCCCGCTGTAATTGTCACTACCTACCCATTCTCCGATCTCCATCATGGTGGTATAAATGCTGTCAATATCGATAACGTCACCCTTGATGTTATGAATTTCGATCCTGTCGCCTGGCTTATAAACCTTAACCACAAAAATATATATAGAACCGGCAATACTCAGTATAAGCTCCTGGAGTGTAATGGTTATACCGGCGGTAAGCAGACCAATGGCGAGAGTGAAATCCTTTATATTCCCTGTGAAGTAGGATAGGGTCAGGACTATCAAAATAAAATACCCAATTACTTCAATCCCTTTTTGGGATTTATAGCGTGTGCTCGAGGAAGGCAGGTTACGCTTCAACAGCCTTCTCAGGAATTGTATCATCCCAAGTACAAAGATCACCCAAAGCAAATACTTGAGCAGGCTCACCACTATAGGTTGATTCTCTAACCACTCTTTGATGATCTCCATAATTTCAATCTCACTGATTATTCATTTGCCCGATGGACCGCACTAGGAACTTAAGTGTTTCTCAAAAAATTCAATAGTTCTACTCCAGGCCAGTTCTGCCGCTTCTTTGTCATACCTGGGTGTGGTATCGTTATGGAAACCATGATTCACCGCGGGATACATATGGGCTGTATATTCCTTATTATTCGCTTTCAGGGCGGCCTCATAATCCGGCCATCCTGCATTTACCCTTTTGTCCAGTTCCGCAAAATGCAGTAATAAGGGGGCATTTATTTCCTCAATATCTTCTTTCGGCTGTCCGCCGTAAAAGGGTACTGCTGCCGCAAGATCAGGAACTTTTACTGCCATCATATTGGAGATCCACCCACCAAAACAAAAACCTACCACCCCAACTTTACCTGTACATTCCGGATGGTTTTTCAGGTATTCAAAGGCTGCGATAAAGTCTTCAAGCATTTCATTGCGGTCCCTCTGCCTTTGTAGGGTTCGGCCATCATCATCATTACCCGGATATCCTCCAAGCGGAGTCAGTGCATCCGGTGCCAGGGAAATAAAACCCGCTAGTCCGGCCCTTCGCCCCACATCCTCAATATGAGGGTTCAGGCCACGGTTTTCATGAACGACTACAATCCCGGGGAGTTTCCCCTTTTTATCATTAGGCCTGGACAGTAATCCTTTGATTTTACCTCCCCCTTTTGGTGATTCGTATTCTATGAATTCAGAATTGAGTCGGGTATCATCCTGACGGACCTGAATCTTGTCTTTATAATTTGGCGAGATAAAACTTAGCAGCGAAGCTACGGTAAGTCCACCAATGGCATAGGTGGATAGTTTGTCAATAAATTTCCTGCGATCGATACGGTTGTGGGCATAGTCGTCATACAGGTCAAAAACTTCCTGACTGATCTGGTCTTTTTTGATAGGCTTCATGGGATTTATTTTGGTATAATTTACTCAAAATAACCCACATTTATCAAGTTTTCTTAAAACCACTTAATGGTAAACCTGGCGAACTTCTGTTTAAAGTTGGTATAGGGCGGGTAGAGTATTTCCATAGCCCCAACGGTGTGCTGTTTAAGGATGGCTCTTTCGTTGGAAAAGGCCCTGAAACCATAAAAACCGTGCGATTTACCAATGCCACTGTTATTGGAACCACCAAAGGGAAGGTTGTGGTTTGCGTATTGGACTATATTGTTGTTAATACAGGTGGTTCCCGCACGAGTATTGCTAATAATATCGCGAACAGTTTTGTTGTTTTTGCTATAGATATAAAGGGCAAGTGGTTTTTCCTTTTGGTTGATAAAAGCTATGGCTTCCTCGGTTGTTCCGTAAGATACCACTGGCAAAATGGGCCCGAAGATCTCATCCTGCATTAAGCTGCTGTTGTCCGGTGGATTCAAGACCAGAGTGGGAGGGAAGTAGTTCTCTTCAGCATTGATTTGTTCAGGGGCTATAATCTGTCCGCCTTTATCACTGGCTTCTTCCAGGGACGTTTTAAGTCGTCTAAGATGCCTTGGGTTCACGATTCGCGCATAAGAATCCGATTGGGAAGGTGTCTCCGAATACATGGCCTTAACCTGTTTTTGGAGCTCCCCAAGGAATGTTTCCCGCACCGATTCCTGAATCAGAAGATAATCAGGGGAAATACAGATCTGCCCGGCATTCATGAATTTCGCCCAGGCTATTTTACGTGCAGCGGCTTTTAAATTTGCTGTTTGATCGACAATAGTAGGCGATTTTCCTCCTAATTCCAGGGTAACAGAACTCAGGTGTTGGGCGGCGGCCTGCATTACCAGTTTCCCGATTCCTGGTGATCCTGTAAAGAAGATGTGGTTGAAGGGAAGTTTCAACAGTTCTTGTGCAACCTCAGCCTCCCCCTCAATAAGGGCAACTTCATTTTCCGGAAAAACCGCCGCTACAATTTGCTTCATTACTGCTGAAGAATTCGGGGTCATTTCGGAGGGTTTAACAATGACCGTATTCCCCGCAGCAATAGCGCTAACCAAAGGTCCCAGGGTAAGGTTAAAAGGAAAGTTCCAGGGTGAGATAATCAGGCATACCCCTTTGGGTTCATAACGAACCCAGGAAGAACTTCCGGCTAAGGGCAGTGGTGTTTCCATTTGTTGCTTGCGCATCCAGGAACGCAGTCGGCTCCTGACAAACTTGATCTCCCCAATAATTTGATAAACCTCGGTTAGGTCAGTTTCAGTAGGGTGCTTTTTAAAATCATCGTACAAGGCTTGCCGTATTTGCTCCCTGAACGTTACTTCCACCGCTTTTTTAAGTGCATTCAGTTTTTTTATGCGGGTTTTGTACGAGGTATTACCCACGGCGAGTTGGTTTTTCTGCTGTGCTTCAAAAAGCGAATAGAATTTATTCTGTGTAATATCCATTGTAGCGTAAATAAGCGGTTTTACCCGGAATTCCTAAAGAGCTGTAGCTTCTTTTTTCTTGTTGACGATGTCGCCTATGATTAGCTTGGCGTGTATCCGGGAATTTTCAATGAACCACTTGTGTGTTTCCATTCCACCGCAGATTACTCCGGCAAGGTAAAGGCCTTTCACGTTGGTTTCCATAGTTTCCGGATCATAGTCCGGCAAGCGCTTTTCATCATCAGAGAGTGCTATCCCGGCTTTTTCAAGAAATGTAAAGTTGGGCTGGTATCCGGTAAGTGCCAGAACAAAATCGTTTTCCAGTGTTACCATTCCCTCCGGGGTGTCAATCAACAGTTCATTAGACCGGATTTCCTTAAGATTGGAATTGAAATAGGCTTTGATACTGCCTTCTTCAATCCGATTAATGATATCCGGCCTGACCCAATATTTCACCCGTTGACCAATTTCGGGTTCCCGGACGATCATCGTTACTTCTGCTCCTTTTCTCCAGCATTCCAGGGCAGCATCCACTGCAGAATTGCTGGCCCCTATGACCGCCAGTTTCTGACTGGCATAGAAGTGTGGGTCATTGTAATAGTGAGATACCTTGGGTAGCTCTTCCCCGGGAATATCCAGGAGGTTTGGAAGGTCGTAAAAGCCTGTGGAAATGATCACTCTTTCGGCTTGATAACGGGCTTTATCCGTATCAATTTGAAAACCGCCATCTTTTTTCTGGATACCCATGACTTTTTCAAAAAGATGGATATTTAGTTTATTGGAGGTAACAATACGGCGGTAATATTCGAGGGCTTCGTTTCGCTTGGGTTTGGCTTCCTTGCTGATAAATGGAACCTCATCGATCTCCAGCCGTTCCGCAGAAGAAAAAAACTGCATGTTAACAGGATAGTTAAACAGGGAATTCACAATGGTTCCTTTTTCCACAATCAGGTATTTCAGCCCTTTTTTCTTGGCTTCCAGTCCACAGGCAATACCAATTGGTCCGCCCCCCACAATTAACACATCCACTGATTCCATATGCACAAATGTCCGAAGTGTAAAAATACAACAGAAATTACAGCTTTGAAACCTGCTATATTGTTCCCGCTCTCATATACCTCTAAATCATAAAATTGGCTGGGAATATGATTTTTGTCATTCTTTTTAGGATGGATTTAAATGATCTTTAGAAGGAATTATAAATCGTATTGTCATGAATGTGGAAGTAGCCGTACCGATATCGACCATAATGACCGCTGAAGTTATTACCTTAAAACCAAAAGATAGCCTTGAAAAAGCGGAACACTTGTTTAAAAAACACAAGATTCGTCATATCCCGGTAGTGGAGAAAAAGCGTTTGGTTGGCATGCTGAGTATGAATGACCTGCTGCGGATCAGTTTTGCTGATGGTGCTTTCCGTGAAGAAGACAATGTCTCTTCCTCACTTTACGAAATGTTTACCATACCTCAATTGATGCGTAATAATCTTACTACAGTAAATCCGGATAATTCTATAAGGGAAGTGGCGGAAATATTTGTACAGAGCGAATATCACTCGCTTCCTATTGTAGCAGGAGACGCCCTGGTGGGCATTGTAACCACTACGGACCTGATCAAATATTTACTCAAAAACGATTAAGCAGAGACCAAACCATTAAGGGCCTCAATAGCCTGGACCGGGTCTTCCGAGCGAAAAACGGAACTTCCGGCCACGAGAACATCTGCGCCTGCTTCGGCTAGTTCTGCCGCATTAGCTGTTCCTACACCACCATCTATCTCAATAAGCGTCCCGGATTGGGTTTCGTTTATCAACGATTTCAATTCCCGCAGCTTTTCAAAAGTGTGTGTGATAAATTTTTGTCCTCCATAACCAGGATTAACGCTCATCAAACATACCAGATCTACATCCTGAATTATGGATGATAGAACAGAAACTGGAGTATGTGGGTTAATGGCCACCCCGGCTTTCATTCCTTCATTTTTTATTTTTTGAAGCGTGCGATGTAGATGCGGACAGGCCTCGTAGTGAACGGTGAGGATATCTGCTCCTAATTGAGCAAAAGTACTGATGTAACGATCCGGATCAACAATCATAAGATGCACGTCCAGCGGTTTTGTGGCATGTTGCGCAATTGCTTTTATCACGGGCATTCCATAGGAAATATTGGGAACAAAAACCCCGTCCATAATATCCAAATGGTGCCAGTGCGCACCACTATTATTAACCATTTCCACATCGCGTTGTAAGTTGCCAAAGTCTGCGGCAAGCAGGGAGGGAGCTATTTTAACCGAATTCATCTGTACACTTGATTTTCTGTGTGCAAAAGTAATCAAACCTTGACTAAAATGAATACGCCCAGGGATTATCTATTGTTTATTCTCGAAAGTAATAGTTGCATCCTCTAGCTTGTCTAACATGTCACTTTCCGCAGCGATATACCCAAATGAACTCCAGTTTGGCCCTTCTACAATCTGACGCATTAATTCCAGGCCTTTTTTATCCTGCCCTTCTACTAAATACCAGTTAGCCAATCCATAGGCCACCGCATCCGAAGCTGAGGAGGATTCCCCTTTAGGTAAAAGCTCTTCTTCTGAAAGCAAACCTTGGTAGAAGAGGCACAGCTTGTGATAACTCATGTTTTCTATAATCTTGAGTTCGGGTGTAATTGGTTGTAGGAGACTGTCTGCCGCCAATTTATTTCCCAGTCGCCTTTGGATCATATAGAGCCAATGTGTGCTGGACACGAGATTATCGTCTTTGGAACCACTTTCCCTGCATTTAAGGTAGGCTTTATGGGCGTTTTCAAAGTCCTGTTTCAGGTAATAGGCCAGGCCCAGATGATACCATATGTTTCCATGGAGGGTGCTTACAGGAATATTTTGTGCATTTGGCATACCATCTGGTTCAATTTCGTTGGGTTTGCCTTCGATTAACTCCGAAGCCTTGCTGAGGTCATTGATAGCTTTATCGAATTCCCGTATGGAAATATAGCGGTGTCCCCTATGCCTGTAAATACGTGCGTCTTCAGGGAATTTTTTTATCCCTTCGGTATAGATATCTATGGCTTCCTGATAATGACCTAAATATGCTTTTCTTCTGCCGTACCAAATAAGCAAATCTGGATTATCGGGTTCTTTTTCATAAGCCGTTTTGGCTTCTTCAAATTGCTGCAGTAGTTTTTCCGAAGGTTCCGATAGGGAATAGACTTTTCCAAGGGGCGTAGTAAACTCCTTTGGGTTGGTAAGTTGTTCCGAAGTTTTCGGTTTACAGTAAGACAGGATTAGGATTAGGCCGAATATCAGTGTTCCAAAACCGAGTTTATTTACAGTAGATGGATTGCCCAAATTTTTCATGGTTTTTAAAGATAAACAATAAACAAAAACCATAATTCTTAAAATGTATGGTAAAACTAAACTGCAATATGCATACTCTTTGTTTTGTATCTTTAAACATAACCTTCAATTACTAAAATATGAAAAGGCGTCATTTTGTAGGGCAGGCTACAGCTCTGGGATTAAGCACAGCTTTAATAGGGTGTACCCCTAAAACCGAAACTGAAAAGGAGAGCACTCCGGCAAGGAAAATCAAACATAATCCCATTGGGGTTTCTACCTATTCTTTCTGGCAATTCAATGGACCCAAGGAGAATAGTCCCATTGAGGCCTGTATTGATAAAGCAGCAGCCATGGGTTTTGATGGGATTGAGCTTCTTTTGGTTCAGATGGCCTCCGAAGAGAACGGGTACCTGCAAAATTTAAAGAAACGCGCCTTCCATGCGGGCTTGGATATCATGGGCTTTTCCACCCATCAGGGTTTCCTGAATCCCTCAAAAGAGTACAGGCAGGAAAATATTGACAAGACCATACATCAGATAGAGCTGGCGTATAAGCTAGGTATTCCCACCATGCGGATCAATACCGGACGCTGGGGCACTTCCGAAAACTTTGATGCCCTGATGGCCAATAAGGGGATTGAGCCTGCGATTGAAGGCTACACGGACGAAGAGGGTTTTGCCTGGGTAATTGATTCCATTGAGCAATGCATACCAACAGCAGAACAATGCGGTGTGGTATTAGGACTCGAAAACCATTGGGGCCTGGGAAGAACAGCTGAAGGGGTTTTGCGCATCGTGGATGCGATTGACAGTCCGTGGTTACAGGTAACCATGGATACGGGTAATTTTCTAGAGAAACGCGAAGAGCAGCTGGCCCTTTTGGCTCCTAGAGCTTATCTTATACAAGCTAAAACGTATTTTGGTGGAGGTAAGTGGTACACCCTGGACATCGACTATGACCAAATCGGGAAAATGATGCGGGACCTTAATTATAGGGGGTATATTTCTCTTGAATTTGAAGGCAACGAAAGCCCGGATACAGCCGTTCCCAAAAGCCTTGAACTTCTTAGAAATTCCTTTTATTACGATCTTTAAGAGCTGAACGGAGCATCTATATTCGTTCTTGCTGACCGTAAATGAAAAAACTCCGGTAATCAGCCGGAGTTTATTCATCAATCAAAAAACGAACAGTCATGATAAACTGTTGTTACCGTTTCCAAGTTACAATATTTATATCATTAATCCAATTGATATCCACAGGTTAACCTGGAGGAAGATCGCTATCCTAGATAGGTCTTCAATATTTTACTACGGGAGGTATGTTTCAACCTGCGTATTGCTTTTTCCTTGATCTGTCTAACGCGTTCACGAGTCAGATCAAATGTTTCACCAATTTCTTCCAGGGTCATGGAATGTTGTCCTGCAAGACCAAAGTAAAGTCGGATCACGTCTGCCTCGCGCGGAGTAAGCGTTTCCAGAGCTCTTTCAATCTCAGTCCTAAGTGAATCGTGCAACAATTCCTTATCTGGATTTGGAGATTCCCCGCTTCGTAGCACATCGTAGAGGTTAGAATCCTCTCCGTCTATCAATGGAGCGTCCATAGATACGTGTCTGCCTGAGTTTTTCAGGGACTGTTTTACGTCTTCAACGGTCATGTCCAATTCCTTGGCAATTTCCTCTGCAGAAGGCACCCTTTCGTGTGCCTGCTCAAGGAAAGCAAAAGTCTTGTTGATCTTATTTATCGATCCGATTTTGTTCAGGGGTAAACGTACAATACGAGACTGCTCGGCCAAAGCCTGCAGAATTGACTGTCGAATCCACCAAACCGCATAGGAGATAAATTTAAATCCACGGGTTTCGTCAAACCTTTGGGCAGCTTTTATAAGTCCCAGGTTTCCTTCATTAATAAGATCGGGCAGGGTAAGCCCTTGATTTTGATATTGTTTAGCAACAGATACCACAAACCTCAAATTGGCTTTAGTCAACTTTTCCAAAGCGGTTTGGTCACCTGCTTTGATCCGTTGTGCCAGTTCTACCTCCTCATCAGCTGTAATCAGATCTACTTTTCCGATTTCCTGCAGATACTTGTCCAGAGAGGCGGTTTCCCTGTTAGTTACCTGTTTTGTAATCTTTAGTTGTCTCATCTAAATTTCCTTTCAATTAAGTTCATAGCATTACTGCTGCATATACTTATACGTAAAAAGAGGTCAAATGTTACAAAGAGGTTACTAAATTTTAAGAAAAATGTAAAAAAGCCCCGTTTTTCGGGGCTTTTCTGTATTTGAAAGAGGATTTTTTAGTCTCTTCTCTTAAATGGTCGTTTGGAACCACCTCGGTCATTTCTACCGCCTCGGTCATTTCTTGGAGGCCGTTCTTTGTACCCTTCGGGCTTAGGTAACAGCGCCTTGCGCGAAACTTTCTCCTTTCGTGTACGCGGATCCGTACCGAAGTACTTCACATCGAGCACGT
This sequence comes from Flavobacteriaceae bacterium D16, assembly GCA_021295155.1. Lineage (GTDB taxonomy): Bacteria > Bacteroidota > Bacteroidia > Flavobacteriales > Flavobacteriaceae > Lentiprolixibacter. The sequence goes on from JAJTJC010000036.1 coordinate 1,352,498, forward strand.
CACCCAGTTTCACTACGTCCGTTACGTTTTCTGTGCGTTCCCACGCCAATTCAGAAACGTGAAGCAGGATTTCATTACCCGGTGCATCAGCGTATTCCACAACTGCTCCGAAATCGAGTACCTTAATTACTTTTACTTCGTAGATACTACCTACTTCCGGCTTAAAGGTTATAGAATCGATCTTGGCCAGTACGGCATCAATGCCGTCCTGATCTGTACCCAGTATTTCTACTAGTCCTTCTTCCGTTACCGGATCTTCATTAATTACAATGGTAGTCTTGGTTTCTTTTTGCAGTTCCTGAATAACTTTACCTCCAGGACCAATCAATGCACCAATATATTCACCTGGAATGGTGGTGGTCACCATTTTAGGAGCATGGGCTTTCACATCAGCATTCGGCTCTGAAATAGTGTCAACGAGTTTTTCAAGAATATGCAGACGTCCTTCTTTGGCCTGGTTCAAGGCTTTTACCAGTATCTCATAGGAAAGGCCTTTAACCTTAATATCCATTTGGCAGGCGGTAATACCATCTGTTGTACCAGTTACCTTAAAGTCCATGTCACCAAGGTGATCTTCATCTCCCAGTATATCAGAAAGAACTGCGTATTTACCAGTTTCTGTGTCCGTAATCAGCCCCATGGCGATTCCGGAAACTGGTTTTTTCAATTGAACCCCTGCATCCATAAGTGCCATAGTACCGGAACATACGGTTGCCATAGAAGAGGAACCATTACTTTCCAAAACTTCGGAAACAACACGAACCGTGTAAGGACAATCTTCAGGGATCATACCCTTAAGCGCCCTTTGGGCCAGGTTACCGTGCCCTATTTCTCTTCGAGAGGTACCGCGAATAGGTCGGGCTTCCCCGGTAGAGAAGGGTGGGAAATTATAGTGCAGGTAAAAAGTTTCTTCTCCTTCAAAGGAAGGCATATCGATCTGATTGGCTTCCCTGGAAGTACCTAGCGTTACTGTGGCCAGGGCCTGAGTTTCTCCCCGGGTAAAAATGGCAGAACCATGGGTTGAAGGCAGGTAATTTACTTCACACCATATTGGTCTGATCTCATCTGTTTGACGGCCATCGAGTCGTAATCCTTCATTAAGGACCAGGTCGCGAATGGCAGCTTTTTCTGCCTTGCGGTAGTATTTCGAGATTAAATCTCCAAGTTCTTCCTGTTCTTCTTCCGAAAAACTAGCTTTTACCTCTTCCTTAATCTCAGAGAATGCTGCACTTCTTTCGTGTTTGGCAGAGCCAGCTTTGGCAACGGCATAGACCTTGTCATAAGCCATTTCATGAATACGCTTTTCAACAGATTCTTCTTCGGCAGAAACATCGTACTCCCGAACTTCTTTTCTACCTACAGCCTCTGCGAGTTTCATCTGTGCAGCACATTGTACTTTAACGGCTTCGTGTGCAAACTTAATGGCTTCAACCATCTCCTCTTCGGAAATTTCTCCCATCTCACCTTCAACCATCATAACAGAATCCTCAGAAGCACCAATTACCATATCGATATCGGAATTTCCCAGTTGTTCTCTGGTTGGATTGATGATGAATTGTCCGTCTACTCTTCCAACACGAACTTCTGAGATCGCACATTCGAAAGGAAAGTCAGACAATTGGATGGCAGCAGAAGCGGCCAGTCCGGCCATGGCGTCTGGCATAACTTCGTCGTCGTGAGACATTAGTTGGATCATAACCTGCGTTTCAGCATGATAATCCTTGGGGAAGAGGGGTCTGAGGACCCGGTCTACCAAGCGCATGGTAAGGATTTCCCCATCACTGGGTCTGGCCTCGCGCTTGAAAAAACCACCGGGATAACGCCCGGAAGCTGCAAATTTTTCACGGTAATCTACAGTGAGTGGAAGGAAATCCACATCACTAGCTTTGTAATTAGACACTACGGTACATAATAACATACAGCGTCCAGATTGTACCACAACAGACCCGTGTGCCTGTTTGGCCAATTTTCCGGTTTCGATAGAGATCTCTCTACCGTCTCCAAGGTCAATGACCTCTTTAAAGATTTTTGGAATCATAAAAATTCGTTAGTACCTGTATTTATACAGGATTGTTATACTATGGTCTCCGGGCTTACCGGCCGGTCAGGGTTGTGTTGTGTTGTTGACCAATGAAAAACCAGGTGTGTAAGCTTTTTGTAGGGTCCCGATTAGGCCCCTGGGGTATATAAAAAGGGGAAGCAGCGCTTCCCCTAGTAATGTTTATTTCCTTATGTTCAATTCTTTAATAAGTTCACGGTATTTTGCAATATCCTTATCCTTCAGGTAATCCAGTAAACTTCTTCTTTTTCCTACCAGTTTTACCAGAGACCTTTCCGTATTAAAGTCTTTTTGGTTCTCCTTGAGGTGTTTTGTAAGATGGTTGATCCGAAAAGTGAATAAAGCGATCTGCGCTTCTGTTGATCCGGTGTTCGACTCCGAACCTCCGTGTTTTTTAAAAATGTCTGCTTTGATTTCTTTAGTTAAATACATGCCAATATTGTTAAAATGATTATTATGTATGTGATTGATCTCCAATCAGGGCGCAAAGATAGCAATATTTTTTCCAATACCCGACTAAACTTTTTTAGGACCATTTTAAACCTTTTTTGTAGTAGACAGTCCTAGAGTTGTAATGTTAAAAAATTGTTATTATGAAACGTCTCAAAAAAATGAACTTTGCAGGAGTAATGCTAATGGCAACCCTTTTATTTGTCTCCTGTGAAAAAGATGAGTCTCCTGAAATTATCCAAGAGGAGCAAACCTTTGAAGTAGCAGATCTGCAGGCTAGTGATGAATCCGAACTGATTTCGGAGGAAATCCTCAACATTGGGGAAGATGTCTATGCCACAGATGAAATCGCACTTACATCTAAAGGTGATTACCGTTCAGATTACCTGCCAGATTGTGTAACCATCACCACTGTAGTTACCAGTACCACCAGAGAGAAAACCATTGACTTTGGTGAAGGTTGTGAGCTTCCTAATGGAAACATTCTGAGTGGGATTATTTACCTGAGTTATGAAAAAGACATGGAACTGGCAACCAAAACGCTTGCACTGTCCCTGGAGAATTTCACTTTCAATGGTGTAGGTGTGGAAGGTAGTGCTTCTATATTACGTATGCGATCTAATGAAAGTGGTAATCCCCAATCCGATGCAAATGCCAGCTTCAGTGGAACCTGGCCTGATGGCAGTACAGCTAGCTTTACAGGAAACCGTACCCGGGAATGGATCGAAGGCTTTGGAAGTGGTTTCTGGGGAGACAATGTTTTCCTGATTTCCGGAAAAGGGACCTTTACTGGGAAACTGGGTAATGTTTTTGTAAAAGAAACCATCAGCCCCCTCAGAAGAGAACTGGCCTGTCGCTTTATCGTAAGTGGAGTACTTCAGATTTCCCGAAACGATCTGACTGCGAGCCTTGACTTTGGCGATGGTTCATGTGATGCCAAAGGATTACTCACCTATCCCGATGGAGAAACTGAGGAGATATTCTTAAGAAGGTTTAAGTAGACTTAGTGCGAAATGAAATTGAAAAAGCCCTGACGGTTCGTCAGGGCTTTTTTTATTTTCTTACAGGTTGGTTTTGAATAAGGTCAATATAGAGATTCACCTTGCTCTTGAGGTCCCTTCTGTGTGTAATAAAATCTAGGAAACCATGTTCCAATACAAACTCTGACGTTTGGAATCCTTCCGGAAGGTCCTGGCCTGTGGCTTCTTTTACCACACGTGGTCCTGCAAAACCAATCAGGGCTCCAGGCTCAGAAATATTAATATCACCCAGCATGGCATAGGAAGCAGTAGTTCCCCCGGTAGTTGGATCCGTACATAGCGAGATATAAGGCAGCTTGGCTTCAGCGAGCTGGGCCAATTTTGCCGAAGTCTTAGCGAGTTGCATCAGGGATAAGGCAGCTTCCATCATCCGCGCTCCTCCTGATTTCGAAATCATTAGAAAGGGTAACTTATTTTTGATAGCATAATCAATGGCACGTGCAATTTTTTCTCCAACTACACTTCCCATCGAACCCCCGATAAAGGTAAAATCCATACAGGATACCACAAGTTCCTTGCCTAAAGACTTACCCACGGCAGAACGAACCGCATCCTTCAGATTAGTCCTCTTTTGAGCTGCTTTGAGCCGGTCTGAATATTTCTTGGTGTCTTCGAATTTCAGTGGGTCCTTTGAAGTTAACTTCGGATCCAGCTCGGTAAAGGTGTTCTCATCAAAAAGGATCTCAAAATACTCCTTACTCCCGATACGCACATGATAATCGTCTTCCGGGCTAACATAGAAGTTTTTAGCCAGTTCTTCGGATTCGACAATCTTTCCAGTAGGTGATTTATACCAAAGACCCTTAGGAGTGTCTTTTTTCTGTTCCGTTGCGGTTTGTATTCCCTTTTCTTTTCGCTTAAACCAGGCAGTCATATCCGTCTCCATTTTTTGATTTTATCCTTACAGCGTGTTGACATTATTTAAATCTTCAAAGGCCTGAGTCAGCCTTTCTATAAATGATTTTTCTCCTTCTCGTAACCATACCCTGGGGTCATAGGACTTTTTGTTGGGAAGATCATCCCCGTCCGGATTCCCAATCTGAGCTTGTAGGTAGGCTGATTTCTCCTGGACGTAATCCCTTACTCCGGCAAGGAATGCATACTGAAGATCAGTATCGATATTCATTTTAATTACCCCATAACCAATGGCCTCCCGAATCTCCTCAAGTGAAGAACCAGAACCTCCATGGAAGACAAAATCAATATGATTAGGTTCAACCCCGTAATGCTTTGAAACATACTCCTGGGAGTTCTTCAGGATCTTAGGGGTTAGTTTAACGTTACCTGGCTTATATACCCCATGCACATTTCCAAAGGCTGCGGCTATGGTAAAACGGTGACTTACTTTTAAAAGCTCCTCATATGCATAAGCCACTTCTTCGGGTTGGGTATAAAGTTTGGAATCATCTACATCCGTATTGTCTACACCATCTTCTTCTCCACCAGTAATCCCAAGCTCTATTTCCAGGGTCATGTTCATTTTGCTCATCCGGGCCAGATACTCCTTGCAAATGGCAATATTTTCCTCCAGAGGTTCTTCAGAAAGGTCAATCATATGCGAGCTGTAAAGCGATTTTCCCGTTTCGGCAAAATGCTGCTCACTAGCATCGAGCAATCCATCTATCCATGGAAGTAGTTTCTTGGCACAGTGGTCCGTATGTAAGATGACAGTGGCCCCGTAGGCTTCGGCTAATTGGTGTACGTGCTTTGCTCCGGCAATTGCACCCTGAATAGCAGACCGCTGGTTTTCATTGGAAAGACCTTTACCAGCATTGAACTGAGCACCTCCGTTGGAAAACTGGATAATGACTGGCGCATTCAACTTGGCAGCAGTTTCCAATACTGCATTAAGGGTATTGGACCCGATTACATTAACGGCTGGAAGGGCAAAGCCTTTTTCCTTTGCATATTTAAAAATTTCCTGAACTTCGTCTCCAGTGGCTACTCCAGGCTTGATATTGTGCGACATATTAGTGTTGATTGGTTTATTTGTAGATGAGGCAAATGTAATAAAATAATTAGCTCTAGAAAGGATAATTGATCCCTATTTGGAAGACTGCATTAGCAAAGTTGTAATCCCGGAACCACCGTTTAGAAGGCACTTCAGCAGGATTATAGGTTTTAAATCCGGTGTCCAGACGAAAAACGAAATAGGAGAAATCATAGCGTAGGCCAAAGCCAGATCCTATGGCAATATCGGCCAGAGATTCAAATCCGCTGAAGGTTTTTTTCGGATCATCCACATTATCCCAGACGTTCCATATATTACCTACATCGGCAAAAAGGGCACCCTTAATATTACCAACTATGGGAAAGCGGTATTCCAGGTTGAAAGATAACTTCAGGTTGGCTTCATTGAAGTCGTTAATATCCTGAGAACTTCCAGGTCCGAGTGAATAGGGGAACCAGGCTCTGTTATCATTTGAACCTCCTGCAAAATAACTTCTCACAAAGGGAACACTCTCAGAATTACCATAGGGTATCGCTATCCCGAAAAAAGTACGCATGGCAAGGACATTAGAGCGCGAAAGGTCCCAGTGTTTGATATAATCCAATTCGGTTTTGAAGTATTGAGAGAAGGGTACCCCAAAGACCAGGAGATTACCATTGTCGTTTTCTTCATACGGGATAATGTTGGCTACTGCGGAAAGCAAGTTTCCTGCACTTTCCAGTTTAATCCTGATCTGAGAAAAACTATTGTCGTTAATCCCTGAACGATTATTCCGCGTAAAGCTGTAGTTACTCGAAAAGATCAGGTTGTTTTCTGTTAGTCTTTGGCGTCGTTCCTCAATACGACTCACATCAACGAAATCCTGCTGGGGAGTAGCAACGTCTCCATTCAGAACAGCGTTGGTAAACCCGGTGGTTCCTTCTGGTATAATCAGTCTTCTGGAGTCTGATGCACTACTTGTTGTCTCAAAGAATTCATCCAGTTCAGGATATTCCAAGGGATCCTCATAGCTGTCCGCTACGTTATCCAGTGATTCATAGCTACTGGTGTAGACATTGAAGAAGCGATCCGGGTTTACATTCCGAACATATTGCACATTAAGCAATTCCAGTGCACTTCTCTTAAAATCTGAGGGAGACCAGTTGTAACCAAAAATGGAATTAAAAGTTTGCTTGTCCAAACCAATGTTTTTCTGGAAACTGGTACCCGCCGTTATTCGCGTTGTAGGCAGCATATAATTTGGTACGATACGATCTGCTTTCAGGAAAGGAAGCCAGAATGGGAACCAAATTCTGGGAAAGGTCAGGTTAATTTCAGCACCAACTTCAGAGAAATAATCCTCGGGAAGGGACTCATCGCTCAGCAACCCAAAGGTGCCCCTGGCAGAAAGGCTTAGTGTTTCTGCCCCACCAAAAATATTCCGGCTTACCAGAGCTGTGCTGAATCCAATACCCAATCGCTGGATGTTGGAATGCGTAATATCAAAGTCCAACCCAAGCGAATATTTAGGACGGGCAGAAAGGTAAATATTCGAGGTCAATATGTCTCTCTCGGGATCCTGGATGAACTCGATGTTGGGATATTTAAATGTGTTCAGGTTGGTGATTTGCCTGTAGGTTCGAATACGGTCCAAATCCCTGTAAATACTATCTTTATGAAAGAAAATTGCATCCGTCAGTGCCTTGGGTTTATATCGGAGCTTGTCCTTATAGTAGATGGTGTAATTGTCAAAGTTGACTGACTTCAGGGAGTCCTTATCCTGACCAAAGCGGTAATCGGCGTATATGTTGATCTGATCAAATTTAAAGACCTTGTAGGCCGCTGTGGTAACCGTGGTGTCGTTACGTCTTCTGAGGTCTTCAATATTTAGTTCAACATTCATCAGCTGATCGTCATTGGATCTGGTAGTATCCCGCTCAATATTATAAGTAATTGAGCTTTCCTGAAAATTGTAAACACCTGAATCCCTGAAGAGCCTTGTGAGGCGTTCGCGTTCCATATTGAAATTTGCCAGATCAAAAACCTCCCCTGTGCGGATAAAGGAGTTTTGCGCATTCTGGTTGTAGAGGGAATCTATGGCTGGGGATGCAATTTGTTTAGAAAATGTTTCTATGGTGAAAGGTTTCCCAAGATTGATATTATAATTAATCTCCGCATTCTGCTTACGGTTCGGAATAATAGAATAATTGGTTGTATTGTTGAAATAACCTTTAGACCCGTAATAGGCACTAAGGCGTTCCAGTGATCTTCTGGTTTTACTGGTGTCAATAACAACGGGAGCTTCACCGACCTTTTTTAGCCATTCACTGTAACCTTTAACCAGAAAGGATTCTCCCAGACGGTTAACCTGTTTTTCAGATAGCAAGCGCGTTAAGCGGTCTTCCCTTTTTGGTTTTCGCATCAGCCAGGCCTGGAAGGTAGAGTCAGGGTTGGGTTTGGCCAGATTGTAAAGATTCAATCTTAGGGGGTATCCCAGGACCCTGCTATTGGGTTTTTGTACCAGGAGGCTTTGAATATCATCGTCAACAACCCGCTCTCCATTGGTGTAAACGCGGTTTTTGCTAAGAAGTAAATCATCTTCTCCAACCCTTTTAAGCGTATTACAAGAGGCCATCAGTATTGCAAAACAGAATAAAACTATTTTTGCACTACGGACTTTAAAACGATGAAGGGTCCCCATAAACATCAAAAATACACTATTTGAATGGTTGTCAAAAGTCAATTGAAGTATATCAAAAGCCTTCAGCAAAAAAAATACCGCACACAGCATAACCGCTTTGTGGCAGAAGGATTAAAGACTGTCAGGGAATTATTATTGGCAGGGTGTAAGGCCGAGTTACTATTTGCAACCGAAGAGGGGATATCCGAAGAAGTGTCCGCTGATACTCAGCTGATTTCTGCGCGACAGATGTCTCAGATCAGTTCCTTTAAAAGTCCCAGTCCGGTTTTAGGGGTCTTTGAAATCCCGCCTGCAAGGAAAGTCGACTTCGCGGATTGGGTTCTGGCTCTGGATAAGGTAAGGGATCCGGGTAATCTTGGAACAATTATTCGCTTGTGCGATTGGTTTGGGATTTCCCATTTGGTCTGCTCAGAAGACACGGTTGATGCATTTAACCCGAAAGTCTTGCAGGCTACTATGGGCTCGATTGCCCGTGTACATATTCACTACACGAATTTAGTTGCCTTTATGGAAGACGCTGATGTCCCGGTATACGGGGCTTTTATGGAGGGTAAATCGATATATGGGTCAACCCTTCCGGCCAAGGGTATATTGGTTATGGGCAATGAGGCTAATGGGATCTCCAGGGAGGTAATTAAAATTATTGAAGAAAAAGTAAGTATTCCCCGGTATGGAACGTCTGCAACAGAAAGCCTGAACGTTGCTACTGCAACGGCCATACTGCTTAATGAGATCAGGCGAGCTTAATTATTCAAAAGTAAAGTTGATAAAGATCCCTCTTGTTTTCAAGGCTGAGATATTGCCAGTCCATGGACTGTTGGGGTCATTATCCGGAACCAGTTCATCGCTAAGAGCAAAAACACCGCGAATAGAGGGGGCAAACTTGAAATATTCCGTATAAAAATCAATCCCAAAGCCCAGTTCGTAATGAAAAACACTTTTTTTCATTCGGAAGGTGCCACCACTGTTATCATCCAGACTAGCTTCATTACTTCCCAGATTCAACTGGGTGCCAATACCTCCTATAATAAAAGGTTTCCAGTTGCCAAGTCTTCGGGTGCTGACTTTGAGTAAAAGTGGGAAATTGATATAGGTTGATTTGACTTCCCGAATAGCATCAACCGGATCTGTAAAACCGGGAAACCCCAAAGTTCGCTGTGTATAAAACAAACCTGGCTCAAAGCGCAGATCCAGGAATTCATGTAGCCTCATTTCACCAATAAGGCCAACATTAAAACCGATGGATTTGTCTACCAGTATATCCCCAAAATCGTTTTTATATTCAAATTTGAAATCGTATTGGTTGAGACCCAGGAAATAACCCCAATTCAAAAAATCCTTATCCTCACTCTGAAGGTTCAGGATGGGTTTTTCATTAAATTGGGCATTGCCTGCAAAAAATACCAGTGAAAAAAACAAAAGGAATACACCAAGAGAATTGGTGCAAAAATTGGTATTTTTTGTTGTGGAAGTGATCCCCATATGAATTTTTCCTTTAGTGATCAAACACCCGGCGTTTAGTTATTTGGTGGCTATATAGATAGAAGCCACCCCAAAAGTCTGAGGCCTGCATTCAATACCTATAAACCCGATTTCTTTCAAAATATTGTTGAAGGCCTCACCATAGGGAAATGCAGCAGCAGATTCAGAAAGATAACGGTATGCGGAACGGTCCTTTGAAAATATGCGACCGATCATAGGCAGTAGGTATCGCGAATGGAGGTAATATCCCTGTTTGAAAGGGAATCGTGTAGGCACTGAGGTCTCAAGAACTACCAGTGTGCCGCCTGGTTTTAGTACTCTGTAAATTTCCTTTAACCCCTTTCGAAGATCTTCAAAATTACGCACGCCAAAGGCCACGGTAGCGGCATCAAAGGTGTCCTCCTTATATTGCAGCGCTTCACTATCCCCAATGACCATTTCGATAGTATCATCAAGAGCATGTTCCTTTACTTTTCGTTTCCCGATATCCAGCATGCCGGGGGAAATATCCAATCCAACAATTTGTTCCGCCCCGGTTTGTTTCAGGGCAATGGCAAGGTCTCCGGTTCCCGTGGCAATATCCAGGATTCGGCGAGGTTTTTTCGAAGCCAATATAGATACTACACGTTTCCTCCAGCGGATATCTGTCCCAAAGGAAATGACCCTGTTAAGCTTGTCATACTCTCCCGATATGGTATCAAACATACGGGTAACCTGCTTCTTTTTGCCTTCTCCAGACTCCTTGTATGGGGTAACCTTTTTAGCCATTTCACTTATTTCGCGCAAAGATAGGGATGTAAATGGCATCTTCACTTTTCCTAACTTTAATTTAGGAAAGTCATATGCCCTTTCAATTTCCATCCTTTGGCTTCCCGGATGAAAAGAAATTTATGTAATTTTGCCTGGTATAACTTACATTGAATGAGCTTTAGAAGCTTTGACTCCACTGGCTTAGACCAATTCGATATACCGGTAGCGAGATTGTACAACAAGGAATTTATTAGATGAAGATCATTATTGCCGGGGCTGGTGAGGTAGGCTTTCATTTGGCAAAACTCTTATCATACGAGTCACAGGACATCACCCTTATTGACGCCGATAAAGAAAACCTGATATATGCAGATAGTCATCTGGATATCAGAGTTCTAAAAGGAGATGCCACTTCTATTTCAGTGCTTAAAGAGGCCAGAGTAGAGTCCTCCGATCTGGTTATCGGGGTAACTTCTTCAGAAACAACAAATATTACGCTCTGTATGCTTGCCAAACAACTTGGCAGTAAGCGAACTATAGCCCGTATTTCCAATACCGAATTTGTAGATAACCGGGACGTAATTAAGTTTTCCAATCTGGGCATAGATGAATTGATTTCCCCGGAAGAGCTGGCGGCTTCAGAAATCCAGTTACTGCTGAACCAGTCGGCATTTAACGATACCTATGAGTTCGAAGACGGCGCATTGATCATGGTAGGGGTTTCCCTCCCTTCATCGGCACCTTTTGTGGGCAAGACGGTTAAGGAATCGGCTCAGATATTTCCTGAGCTCCACTTTATGCCAATTGCCTTACAGCGGGCAGGAACCCAGTATACCCTGATCCCAAGGGGCGATACCACCTTTGATAAAGGAGACCAGGTGTATTTTATCACCGACAGGAAAGGTGTCGAAGAGCTGTACAAATTAACGGGGAAGAAAAAAGAGGAAATCAAAAATGTGATGATCCTCGGGGGAAGTAAAGTAGGGTATAAAGCTGCCAGGGACTTATGTAGTAAGCGATTTAATGTAAAACTCATTGAACAGAATAAGGAAAAAGCCTTCGATCTGGCGGAGGATCTTCCCAATGCCCTTGTTATTAATGGCGATGGCCGTAATGTGGAATTACTGGAAGAAGAAAGCCTGGAATCTATGGATGCTTTTATCGCGGTTACGGGTAATTCGGAAACCAATATTATGTCTTGCCTTGTAGCCAGATCCAAGCACATTAAGAAAACCATTGCTCTGGTTGAAAACATGGACTATTTCCAACTATCTCAGTCCATTGGGATCGATACCCTGATTAACAAGAAACTTTTGGCGGCAAATAATATCTTCCGTTATGTACGGAGAGGTGAAGTTGTGGCACTAACCCGATTAAACAACTTGAATGCCGAGATTCTGGAATTTGAGGTTAAGCCGGGATCTCAGGTGAACGGTAAAATCATCAAACAGATACATTTCCCAAAAACTGCGACAATAGGTGGTGTAATACGAGACGGGAAGGGTTTTATTGCCCTGGGCGACTTCAAAATCCTGCAAGGAGACCGTGTAGTGGTCTGCTGTATGCCAGAGGCTATCCGAAAGATTGAAAAGATGTTCCTCTGATGCATTTGAACTTCAAAATTATATTTCATCTTATGGGGCTTTTGCTCCTGTGTAACGGGGCATTTATGCTAGTTGCCGGGCTGGTAAGTGGTCTCTATCAGGATGGGGTAACTGAGGAAATTACCTTTTCTGCAATCCTTACGCTGCTCATAGGTATTTTGGCCATGTTCTTTACCAGAGGCCATAAAAAAGAAGTCAAGCGAAAGGAGGGTTATCTAATCGTTACCTTGGGATGGTTGGTGATGTCCGTTTCCGGCATATTACCTTATTATTTCTCAGGAGCCATCCCGAATATCACAGATGCTTTTTTTGAAACGATTTCAGGCTACACTACTACTGGAGCATCCATTTTAAATGATATTGAAAGTCTGCCCCGAGGCATTATCTTCTGGAGAAGTCTCACCCACTGGATAGGAGGGATGGGAATAATTGTGCTGGCTATAGCCATTCTACCCTTACTGGGAATAGGAGGAATGCAGTTGTTTTCCGCTGAAGCTCCCGGCCCAAATGCCGATAAACTACACCCCAGAATCACAGATACTGCAAAACGCCTCTGGTTGATCTACGTAGGGTACACCGCTGCGGAAACCATTTTACTCCAACTAGCAGGGATGTCATTTTTTGATGCGATAAATCATGCCATGGCTACACTGTCTACCGGAGGTTTTTCTACAAAAAATGCCAGTCTGGCCTTCTGGAACGATCAACCCTTAATACAATACATCGTTATCCTGTTTATGTTTTTGGCGGGGAGTAACTTTGTCCTGAGTTATTTTGCCTTTAAAGGCAAAGTGCAACGGGTTCTCAAAGATGAGGAATTCAAATATTACAGCATTTTTATTCTGTTTTTCGTAGTCATTGCGGCATTAGTGGTATTTACAAGAGCCAATGTGGAACAGGGAGCCGCATTCCCAATGGTATTTGGCGAAGCGGAAAGTGCTTTCAGGCATGCGCTTTTTCAGGTAGTGGCGGTTATTACAACCACAGGATTTGTGACAGCAGATTTCACCTCCTGGACCCCATTTCTAACCGTTTTCTTTTTTGGACTGATGTTTTCCGGTGGTTCGGCTGGGAGTACGGCGGGTGGTATTAAGGTCATGAGGCACATTCTCATTATTAAGAATGGCCTGCTTGAATTTAAACGCACCCTGCATCCCAATGCGATCATCCCCGTACGTTTTAATCGAAAACCAGTAACCGAACACATTGTCTATAACATAATAGCATTCTTTGTGCTTTATATGCTGTTATTTCTAATAGGAGCATCCATATTAGGTATTCTTGGACTGGATTTTGTATCTGCCATTGGAGGTGCAGCCTCGTCTCTGGGCAATGTGGGACCTGCTTTTGGCACGCTAAACCCCTTGAGTAATTTCAGCGGACTTCCCATGCTGGGGAAATGGTGGTGTGCGTTTTTGATGCTGGCAGGCCGACTTGAATTATTTACGGTCCTGATACTTTTTACTCCCTATTTCTGGAAACGGACCTGACCCTGTATCTGTTTCACCTGCGGTTAATCAATCAGAAAGTGCAACCTTGATACGCGCGGCTGCCTCCCTCAATTCCGATTCGGATGCGGCATAGGAAATGCGAATGCAGTTTGGATTTCCGAAAGCTTCACCGGTTACAGTTGCCACGTTGGCGTTTTCCAATAGATACATGGCAAAGTCTGAAGCATTCTCAATAGTTACCCCATTAAAGGTCTTTCCAAAGAAAGCGGAGATGTCTGGGAACACATAGAATGCCCCTTCCGGTACATTGAGCTGAAACCCTTCTATTTCTCCTAAAAGTCCCAAAAGCAGATCTCTGCGATTATGGAACTCATCAATCATATAACGGATTTTGCTTACGGGTGCATTAAGTGCCACTATGGTAGCTCTTTGGCCAATGGCATTGGCTCCACTGGTAATCTGTCCCTGAAATTTGGTACAGGCCTTGGCAATCCATTCAGCGGCACCAATATATCCAATACGCCAGCCAGTCATGGCAAAAGCTTTGGAAACTCCGTTTACAGTAATAGTGCGCTCGTACATTCCCGGTATAGAGGCAATACTGGCATGCTTAGCCCGGAAATTAATATGCTCGTAGATTTCATCGGAAACGACGAAAATATTCGGGTGTTTCAGAAGTACTTCTGCAAGGGCCTTTAATTCGCTTTCGCTGTAAACAGAGCCACTGGGATTACAGGGAGAACTAAACCATAACATCTTGGTTTTCGGAGTAATGGCAGCTTCCAGCTGTTCCGGGGTCATCTTAAAGTCCGTGGATATATCAGTAGGAACCTCAACCGGCACCCCTTCAGCTAGTTTTACGATATCCCGGTAACTCACCCAATAAGGTGCAGGGAGGATAACCTCCTCACCCTTATTCAGCATTACCATAGCCACATTCGCCAGAGATTGTTTGGCACCTGTGGAGACAACAATCTGGTTGGTATGATAAACAAGATTATTATCCCGTTCAAATTTTCTGGATATGGCTTCTTTTAAATCGCCGTAACCATCTACAGGGGTATAGCTGCTGTAGTTCTCATCTACGGCTTTTTTGGCAGCGTCCTTGATGAAATCAGGAATGTTGAAGTCTGGTTCTCCAAGACTCAGTCCGATTATGTCTTTCCCTTCATTTCGCAGTTCTCTGGCTTTGGCAGCCATAGCGAGGGTAGCCGAAGTAGACATATTGTTGATTCTATCGGAAAGATGGTTATTCATATCAGGCTGTTATTTATTGATACTGCAGTGCAGGGTTTTGCCCCAGTTCTTTTAAATGTCTGAAGTGCGAAATTATGGCTTTTCTGGTTGTCTCGTATTCGTGATAGGGCAAATTGAACTCTTTTGCCGTTTGTTTCACAATTTTGGAGATGTTAGTGTAATGAATATGGCTGATGTTAGGGAAAATATGATGCTCAACCTGATGGTTAAGTCCTCCCGTAAACCAATTCACAAGGCGGTTCCGTGTACCGAAATTAACCGTAGTCAGCAGCTGGTGGATTGCCCAGCTGTTTTTCATGGTTCCATCTTCTTCTGGTAAGGGGGTTTCAGCGTGATCTACCACATGTGCCAGCTGAAAAACCACACTTAAAATGAGTCCTGCAACATAGTGCATGACAAAGAAACCAATAAGGATTTTCCACCATGCGATGTCCAGGAATAGCATTGGGATAATGATCCAAATGGTAAGGTAAATAAGCTTGGTAATTACCAGGATGCTCCAGTTCATAGCAGGTTTCGGAAATTTGCCATAGGAAAGCTTCCTTTTGGTATAACGGTACATCTGCTGAAAATCTGTGGTGATTGCCCAGTTAAATGTCAGCAATCCATATAGAAATATGGAGTAGTAGTGCTGGAATTTATGGAACCTGTGCCATTTAGCGTGTTTACTGAATCTCAGGACCCTTCCTGCATCCAGATCTTCATCGTGATCCTGGATATTGGTATAGGTATGGTGTAGCACGTTATGTTGCACCTGCCAGTTATAGACGTTGCCAGCCAGGATATAAATACTTCCTCCCATCAGTTTGTTAACCCATTTCTTGGTTGAGTAGGAACCGTGATTCCCATCGTGCATGACATTCATACCCACACCGGCCATGCCAATCCCCATTACTATGGTGAGTAGTAAATTGGCCCAATTGGGAAGGTTAAGGCTAAGGATAAGAAAGTACGGAGCCAGAAACATACCAAACATGATTATGGTCTTGAGATGGAGCTTCCAGTTCCCGGTTTTCTTAAGTTTATTTTCTTTAAAGTAGTTGTTGACGCGCTTATTCAGGGTCCTGAAGAAATTCATGGAATCCTGTCTTGAAAACTTAATTTGCGTTTGATTCATTGTTCGCAATTTTATGTAAATATAAAACAATCCTCAGCAATCCTCATTTTGTGCGGGGACTATAATACTAAAGGATTGAAGTCGAATGTAGTATTTTTGATGAAAAACAAAGGTACGCATGTCTGTGAGCATTGTATACAAATATTTTCCTAATCTTTCTGAAGAGCAGCAAAAACAATTGGAGAAAATGGAGCTGCTGTACAAGGACTGGAACCTGAAAATCAATGTGGTTTCCCGTAAGGATATTGATGAACTGTACCTGCGCCATGTCCTGCATTCCCTGGGGATCGCGAAGGTAATGGAATTCCATCCGAAAGCTTCAGTGCTCGATGTGGGCACCGGAGGAGGCTTCCCAGGGATACCTCTTGCCATATTATTCCCGGAAACACATTTTACCCTGGTAGATTCCATAGGTAAGAAGATCAGGGTGGTCAATGAAGTGGTGGCAGGATTGGGATTAAAGAACGTAAAGGCCATCCACAGTCGCGTTGAGGAAATACCGGGTCATTTCGACTTCATTGTGAGCCGGGCAGTGGCGGCAATGCCAACTTTTGTACACTGGACACAAGGTAAGATCAAAAAAAAATCAAGACATAGCCTGGCCAACGGGATTTTATATCTGAAAGGGGGAGACCTGAGGGAAGAACTTAAAGAATACCCAAAAGCACGTATTTACCCCTTGTCTGATTATTTTCAGGAAGATTTCTTTGAAACCAAAAAAGTGGTTTACCTCCCTCTTTCCAATTAGGGTATTAACCCAGAAAAGGATAACGGTAATTTTCAGGAGTTACAAAGGTTTCTTTAATCAATCTGGGCGATACCCAACGCAATAGGTTCTGTGCGGACCCGGCTTTGTCATTGGTTCCTGAAGCCCTGGCACCACCAAAAGGTTGTTGGCCTACTACCGCTCCTGTTGGTTTATCATTGATATAAAAATTTCCCGCACAATTCTGCAGGGCTTTCGTAGCCTCATCAATGGCATATCGATCTCCCGATATAACAGCGCCGGTAAGTGCGTAGATGGAAGTATTGTCTACCAGTTCCAAGGTTGCACTCCAGTCGGTATCCTCATAAATATAAACGGTTACCACAGGACCGAACAATTCGGTTTCCATAGTCACGTAATGCGGATTGGTAGTAAGGATAACGGTAGGTTCTATAAAATAACCTTTGGACTTGTCGTATCCGCCACCGGCAATTACTTCTGCGTCTTTATCCTTTTTGGCCTGGTCTATGTATCCTGCAAGCTTATCAAACGCACCTTCATGAATTACAGCCGTGATAAAATTGCTCATATCTTCGGGTGATCCGGGAGGGTTAAAGGAAGCGATATCTGATTTTACGCGCTCCAGAATATCATTTGCCGTGGATTTGGGCAGGTAGACCCGGGAAGCTGCACTGCATTTTTGACCCTGGAATTCAAAGGCGCCCCGGGTAATGGCTGTTGCAACTTGTTGCGGATTAGCCGTTGGATGAGCGATGATGAAATCCTTTCCACCGGTTTCCCCTACGATCCTGGGGTAGGTTTTATATTTGTCAATATTGTTCCCGATTTGTTTCCAAAGCGATTTAAATACATCCGTTGATCCTGTAAAGTGGATTCCGGAGAAATCAGGGCTGTCCAGCACGGTATTGGTAATCATAACGGGATCTCCAAAAACCACATTGATTACTCCGTCCGGCAATCCAGCTTCTTTAAACAGGTCGATAATTACCTTGGCAGAAAATACCTGGCTGTCACTGGGTTTCCATAACACCACATTACCCATCATGGCTGCACTCGCAGGAAGGTTTCCGGAAATAGCCGTGAAGTTAAAAGGGGTAATCGCATAGACAAAACCTTCCAGGGGTCTGTACTCTACACGGTTCCAGATCGCTTCAGAAGAATCAGGCTGTTCCGCATAGATCTGTGCCATGTATTCTACATTGAATCTCAGGAAATCGATAAATTCACAGGCAGCATCTATTTCGGCCTGATGAATTGTTTTGGACTGAGCGATCATAGTAGCTGCATTGATCTTGTCCCGATAAGGCCCGGCTATAAGTTCAGCAGCCTTCAGGAATATAGAAGCTCTTTGTTCCCAGGCCAGATTGGCCCACTTTTCGCGAGCTTCTAAAGCAGACTGAATAGCCTTTTCTACATGTGTTTTTTCGGCAAGGTGAAAATGTCCAACAACGTTCTTGTGGTCATGGGGAGGGGACATGGAAGCTTTATTTTCCGTTCTGATTTCATAACTTCCAATATAAAGTGGTACATCCACATTGCCACTGAGATATTCACGGTATTGTTTTAAAACCGATTCTCTTTCCGGGCTTCCCGGGGCATAACTTTTTACTGTTTCGTTGAACGCTGTAGGTACCTGAAAAAAACCTTTTCCCATGATCGAAATGCTGTTTAAAAAATTTCGTCAAAGGTATGAAAAGGATAAGGCTTATTGAAATAAAAGAAGGGAAATGATAGGGCTAATTCAAAGCAAAAGGAGCGCTGAATTTAAAGGTAGGAACGTATACCCGGAATTTCTCGGAATTTGTAAAATTAACCATGTTGTAGTGTCCCCTCATCGCCCCAATAGGAGAGGCCAGAAGGCAGCCGGAACTATAGGTGTGAGACTCACCAGGCCTGATTACTGGTTTCTTCCCGATTACACCTTCTCCGTCCAGCACTTCAAATTCGTTTAGGGCATCGAATATTTCCCAATGCCGGGAGGTTAGCTGCACTACATCTTTACCCTGGTTTTCTATAGTAATGGTGTAACCAAAAGCAAAGTGCATTTTGTAATTCTTAAAGAATGTACCTTCAAAAGTGGTGTCAACCGATATTTTAATGCCCTTGGTAACTTTTGTAATCATAGTTCTCTGCAAATTGCCGGGAGAATGAAATCAAGCTTTCACTAACTTTCCGACTAAATTAATTAAATCTGAATCCGCACCCTGAGATTTAACAATAGTTTAAATCCCATACTTGTATTGGATTACCATATCAGAGAAGGTTAGGCTAAAGGATTTGGGGAAACAAAAAGACTAATAACTGATAAAAGCAGGGTTATCCTTTTTGCATTGGCCAAAATAGGGGTTCGGCTTAACATCGCCAAGAATAGCTTTCGAACTTCGTCCAATGCCCTTCTTTTTCTGATGTATGCGCATGGCGCGTTACGTTCGTCGAGTAGAATCCTTAACCCTGTGGTCAGAGGATTGGTTTCAATCCAGTTAGTTTAATTGGTAATTTCCCTGGAATTCGCAGAACCGACACCAATTATACTGTCGTATAGATCCCCAAAATTGCGGTAATAGACCAGGACTGTGTAGTTGTTTTCCGTAAAATGAAAATTACCACAAACAAGGTTGAGGTTTACCAGCCCATCATCATTACGGGTAACAAACTTGTAGTTGTAAAAACCCTGTTTTAACCTGATAACCACTTCCATATTGCCGTTGGTCTCATTATACTGCATTTTGTTGATGGGCTCCAGTTCATAGTTGTTGAACTTACCATAAACGTAGACTTCATCCAGACCTAAAATTTCTGTGTAGGGTAGGCTAAAATGCACATCGGTATACTCAGCTTCACGAGCTACATCTGTTCCCTGCAGGGTGCGAACTACAAAATCACCATTGATATCAGGAAAATAAGTGTAGGGCAAATCGTTTCTGTAGGGGTTTGTGAACAGGAAATGCTGGTAGACATCCTCGAACTCAATTCGGGAAATAGCAGCGGTTGGCGCACGCAGGTCCTTAGTGTCAAAATTTAAAAATTCGTTACCTCCAAAAAAACTGGTTTCCTGGTCGTAGCGATATACCAATTCTGTTCCTATGGTAAACTGTGGTGGCAGGTTATAAATGGCGGTTGGCCAGTGATAATTCTGAAGGATAGCCACCTTCACTTCCTTTTTTGGATTAACCAGGGGAAAGCCAGCACTGTTAATGGTAAAATGTACCGATTGTTTCTGATCAAAATAGCGGTAGTCGCGCACTCTTTTTACAATTGCGCCTACCTGCACAAGGTCCTGGTATACCAAAAACCTGCGCGAAAATTGAAGGTCGCCCGACTGATTGTATATTTCCAGTATATAGTTTCCGCTTACCCTCAAACGGACATTCTCATTCGGGATGGTAAGGCGATAATTGGAATAAGGTTGCAGGGTAGTGTAACTGTTTTCGTAATCAATAATCCGCTGGTTGTCTATGCCGATAAGATATTGGGACTTAAGCAGATCAGAACGGGTCCAGTCGTAATCACAGTGCAAAATTTTATAGTAATAGTCCTGTTCGTTTGCGAGGATATCATCAAATTCAAGATATAATGACTCCCCGAGTTTAACAATGGGAAACTGGTCTTCGGTTTGCCCCTTAAAGATGATGGTTTTGATATTCTCTGGTGGATTAACCTCCAACTGCACCTGCGCAAACATAGGCGCAGTACAAAATATCAAGATCAAATGTTTAAGTTTTAAACCCATTTTTAAGGATTACATCCGGCAAAGGTAAACAAAATGTATGCCCAATAAATTACCTTCGGCCTAATGTCCAAATTTTAGTTAATTATTATGAAAACAATGCATTAAATGCTATTTTTGACGCCAATTACGATAAACTAAAGGTTTACCAAGATATGTCCAAAGACATCCGAATTAAAAAGGGATTAAACATTAATCTTGTCGGTGCCGCAGAACATACCACTTCCAAAGCAGCTCTCAGTAACGTTTATGCCATTAACCTCCTCGATTTTTACGGGATTACTCCCAAATTGATGGTCAAGGAAGGTGAAGAGGTCAAAGCTGGGGAACCCCTCTTTTACAATAAAGACAACGAAGAGATGTTGTTTGTTTCCCCGGTTAGCGGGGAACTTATTGAAATAATTCGCGGGGCGAGAAGGAAAGTGCTTATGTTAAAGATCCTGGCAGATAAGGAACAGACGCATCTCACACACAAGACGATTGATCCGGAGGCTTCTTCTGCACAAGAGATCATCTCATTTCTACTCAAAAGCGGTTGCTGGCCATTTATAAAAAGACGGCCTTACGATTTTGTGGCCGATCCTGGAGTGGCTCCAAAGGCTATTTTTATTTCAGCATATGCAACTGCCCCTCTGGCAGCAGATATGGATTATGTGCTTCAAGGCAAAGAAAAGGAGCTTCAGGCTGCCCTTACTGCATTGGGCAAACTTAGCCCTGGAGAAGTCCATGTTTCCATCGGTAAAAAGAGCAATTCTCCATTTAACGGTTTAAAAGGCATAAGTCTGCACAAGATAAGTGGCCCGCACCCTGCAGGTCTTGTAGGAACACAGATCAATAAAATCGACCCAATTAATAAGGGAGAACAGGTTTGGACCCTGTCCCCCCAGGATCTCGTTATTATTGGCGAATGTTTGCTTACAGGCAAGTTTAACGCAGAGCGTCTGGTGGCCTTATCCGGTTCTTCCATTAAGGAGCCCAAATACTACCTTACCAAAATCGGAGCTGAAATTTCTACCTTCTTATATGCAAGTGGGGTAAATACGGATAATTTCAGGGTAATAAACGGAGACGTTCTTACCGGATCCAAATCCAAACCTGATGGATATCTGGGCTTTTACAATAGCACCGTAACGGCCATTCCGGAAGGAGACGACTATGAGCTATTCGGTTGGAACAAACCGGTATTCAATAAAATATCAACTACTCGTGCACTTACTTTTTCCTGGATGCAACCCAGTAAGAAGTACGACCTGAATACCAATACCAATGGGGAACACAGGGCTTTTGTGGTAACGGGACAATACGAAGAGGTTTTTCCTTTAGACATATACCCTATGCAGTTGCTTAAGGCCTGTATGGTTAAGGATTTGGATGAAATGGAACAACTTGGTCTGTACGAAGTAATTCCGGAAGATTTCTCACTTACAGAATTTGTTTGTACTTCTAAACAACCTCACCAACAGATTATCCGTGAAGGATTGGACTTGCTATATAAAGAAATAGGATAACCATGAGTGACAAGAAACTGACATTAAAAAAGAGGCTGCATATACTCAAACACAGATATAGAGGAAAGAAGATGGCCCCTGCCTTCAACGCCTTCCACACTTTTCTGTTTACACCCAATGAAACAACACATTCTGGTTCCCACGTGCGTGCGGTAGACGACCTGAAAAGGACAATGAACACCGTGATCATGGCTTTGATACCGGTGTTGTTGTTTTCATTTTTCAATACGGGATACCAGCACTACGCAGCAATAGATGCGGCTAGCGGTACTCCAAGGGAATTGATGCTTTTTGAAAACTTTTTAACCTGGGAGAATTTCTGGCTAGGTTTTACCAAGGTGCTTCCGCTGGTAATTGTTTCCTACGGAATAGGCCTTTTAGTTGAGTTCATCTTTGCTGTCATAAAGGGACACGAAGTAGAAGAAGGCTATCTGGTAACCGGAATGCTCGTACCGCTAATTGTCCCAGTAGATACGCCGCTATGGATGTTAGCTGTATCTGTAGTGTTTGGTGTGGTTATAGGTAAGGAAGTATTTGGAGGAACGGGTATGAATATTTTGAACCCTGCCCTGACCATTCGGGCTTTCCTTTTCTTTGCTTATCCGACCTGGATGAGTGGTGATAAGGTTTGGGTACATGGTGCCGTGGAACGAGCCGGAACGGCAGATGCCATTTCCGGGGAGACCGTCCTGGGTTATCTGGCGCAAAATAATACCAGTGAGTTTACCTATTCTGTATCTGATATGTTCTTCGGATTCATTCCGGGATCGGTTGGAGAAACTTCAGCATTTCTGATTCTGTTAGGTGGCCTATTCCTTGTTTTCAGCAAAATAGCCAGTTGGCGAATCATGCTCAGTGCAGTGATAGGATCGCTGGTTATGGGTTTGATCTTTAATGGAGTCGTGGAAGCTGGATGGATTACTGAGACCAGCACATTTTACGGTTTAATGAGTTTTGATTTCTGGAAGCACCTGATAGTAGGCGGACTGGCATTTGGCATTGTTTATATGGCAACAGATCCGGTTACAGGTTCCCAGACTAATAGGGGTAAATGGATTTATGGCTTCCTGATTGGATTTATATCCGTAATGATACGGGTTTTCAATCCAGCCTATCCGGAAGGTGTATTCCTGGCTATCCTTCTTATGAATGTGTTTGCCCCAACTATTGATCATTATGTAATTCGCGGGAATGTTAAAAGGCGCATGAAGCGACTTAAAAAGGCAGTATTGCCTGTAGCAACACAGGAAGAAGAAAACCTTAAAGTAGAAACGGTTTAACTATGGCGATCAATACAGAAAAAAATGTATACACGGTGCTCTTTGCCGTGGTAATGGTAATTATTGTCGGTTCTGTTCTGGCATTCCTTGCCTCAGCCCTTAGCGGAAAGATCAAGGAGAATGAGCGCTTTGAAAAGCAACAGAATATTCTTTATGCCATGGGCGTCCACGAAAATGAGGGCGAAGGGAGTGTAAATTTTATACCCACGGATCGGGTAGAAGATGAATTTTCTAAATTCATCACCCAGCAATTGGTAATCAATGGGGGGGGGATCTCAGAAGACAATGAGGCTTTCCTGATCGACCTCAAGAAAGAAATGGCTGCCGCCAAGAATGGAGCTAAGCCAAGACTTCCCGTGTTTATAGGTGAAAAAGAAGGAAAAAAATTCTATATCCTGCCTATGTATGGTAAAGGATTATGGGATGCTATCTGGGGATTCATTTCCCTCAATGAAGATATGGTTGTACAAGGGGTTTATTTTGACCATAAAGCGGAGACCCCGGGTCTGGGAGCCAACATCAAGATGCGTTATTTCATGGACGATTTTATCGGGGAGTCTATCCTCGATGGTGAGCGTTATGCTGGAATAGCAGTGGCAAAGGGTAATAACGACCCAGTTAACCAGATCAAGGATGATAATGAGGTAGACGCACTTGCCGGGGCAACTATTACCGGTAATGGCGTTTCGGCTATGATCCGTGAAAGTGTAAACCTGTACAGGAATTATTTGGAAACCATAAGAAAGCAATAAACTATGGCTTTACTATCTAAAAAAGATGCAAACCTGATTATAGATCCGCTGGCGGACAATAACCCGATTACCATTCAGGTACTGGGTATCTGTTCCGCATTGGCAATTACAGCTGAGCTCAAGGCCTCCCTGGTTATGGCGCTTTCTGTAATATTTGTATTGGGAGTGGGTAATGTGGTAATTTCACTAATCCGGAATATCATCCCTTCCAAGATTCGGATCATCGTACAGCTGATTGTAGTGGCTACCCTGGTTATTGTAGTTGATCAGGTACTGAAGGCATTTGCCTATGAATTAAGCAAAACTCTTGCGGTGTTTGTAGGTCTGATCATTACAAACTGTATTATCATGGGACGTTTTGAGGCTTTTGCTCTGGGTAATGGCCCATGGAAGTCATTCCTTGACGGGATTGGAAATGCCCTGGGATATGGGGTTATCCTGATCATTGTAGGTTTCTTCAGGGAACTGCTCGGTTCAGGAACCTTATTTGGGATTAAAGTTTTGGGTGATCCCATTGCCAAGACAGGAGTTTACGCCTTTGGCTACGAGAACAATGGTTTTATGATTATCCCGCCTGCTGCTTTGATTGTAGTAGGAATTATTATCTGGGTGCAAAGAAGTCGCAACCGGGCCCTGATTGAAGAAAATTAAGAATAGTTAATACAACAAACTATGTTAGAACATATTGAACTTTTTTTTAAGTCCATCTTCATAGACAACATGGTATTTGCCGTGTTTCTTGGGATGTGTTCTTATCTCGCCGTCTCGAAAAAAGTAGCTACAGCTGTAGGTTTGGGAGCGGCAGTAATATTTGTACTCGCGGTTACAGTTCCGCTTAACTGGTTGTTAGATCAGTACCTCCTGCAGGAAGGTGCTTTAAGCTGGTTAGGGCCAGAATATGCAGATTACAATCTTAGTTTTCTGTCTTTTATCCTGTTTATCGCTACCATTGCAACCATGGTTCAGTTGGTGGAAATAGTTGTGGAGAAGTTCTCTCCCGCCCTGTATAACTCACTAGGTATTTTCCTTCCCCTGATCGCTGTAAACTGTGCCATCCTGGGTGGATCGCTATTCATGCAGGCAAGGGAAATCCCTTCCCTGGGGCTGGCTTTAAATTATGGGGTTAGTTCCGGTATAGGATGGTTCCTCGCAATTCTTGCTATTGCCGCTATTCGGGAAAAAATACGGTACTCCAACGTACCTCCTCCTTTGAGAGGTCTTGGAATTACCTTTATTATTACAGGTCTTATGGGTATTGGCTTCCAGAGTTTTGGGGGAATGCTCACAGGTGGAGATGAGAGTGTTGCTCCTGTTGAGGAAACAGCAGTAGAACTCAAGATAAAAGAAGTAAAGAAAGAAGATAAGGAGGAAATAGACGAACAGTCTATAACTTATAACGAGGTCAATTTAGTACAAGAATGATATTAGCAGCAACTACATTAGGAACCATTGTTATTACGGTAGTAGCCTTTTTAATTTTGCTATTACTTTTAATGGCTTTATTGCTCTTTACCAAGGAAAAATTATCCCCTTCAGGTCCGGTTACCATCACGATCAACGGTGAGAAGGAAATTGAGGTTGCTTCAGGAAGCTCCCTGTTGTCGACTTTGGGAAATCAGAAAATATTCCTGCCCTCTGCCTGTGGTGGTGGGGGTACCTGCATTCAATGTGAATGTCACGTTCTTGCTGGTGGAGGAGAGGCCCTGCCTACAGAAACACCTCATTTCTCAAAACGAGAATTGAATGAAGGGGCACGGTTAGCTTGTCAGGTTAAGGTAAAACAGAACATGGATATTACCATACCCGAAGAGGTGTTTGGTATTAAAAAATGGGAAGGTACTGTAGTTAGAAACTACAATGTAGCTTCTTTCATCAAGGAATTTGTTGTTGAAATTCCTGAGGATATGAACTACAAAGCTGGTGGGTATATCCAGATAGAAATTCCTGCCTGTGAGGTGAAATACGAAAACTTTGATATTACGGCTCACCCTGAAGAGCATGATTCTCCTGATAAGTTTCAGGCGGAATGGGATAAATTCAATCTCTGGCCACTGGTAATGAAAAATACAGAGGTTGTAGAGCGGGCTTATTCTATGGCTTCTTTCCCGGCAGAAGGCAGGGAGATCATGTTGAATGTGCGTATTGCTACACCGCCATGGGACCGTTCTAAGAATGGTTGGATGGATGTAAACCCAGGGGTGGCATCATCGTATATCTTTGACAGGAAACCGGGTGATAAGGTAACCATATCAGGACCCTACGGGGAGTTCTTTATCAATGAGTCAGAATCAGAAATGCTTTATGTTGGAGGAGGTGCCGGAATGGCTCCTATGCGTTCTCACCTGTATCACTTGTTTAAAACCCTCAAGACCAACCGAAAAGTAACCTACTGGTACGGTGGTAGGTCCAAAAGAGAGTTATTTTATATTGATCATTTCCGACAGTTGGAAAAGGAGTTTCCAAACTTTAAGTTCTATATGGCCTTGTCTGAACCGCTTGAGGAAGACGACTGGAAGGTTAAGGAAAACCTGGATGCGCCAGGTGATGGCTTTGTTGGATTTATCCACAACTGTGTCATTGACCATTACTTAAATCATCATGAATCCCCTGAGGATATAGAGCTCTATTTTTGTGGACCACCGCTCATGAACAAGGCGGTTCAAAAAATGGGAGAAGATTTTGGTATCCCGGATGAACATATTCGATTTGACGATTTCGGAGGCTAATAGTTCGTCAATGGAATTATAAAAGAATCAAGGAAAACCGATATGAAACATATCGGTTTTTTTATCAAAAGGCTATGAAGGAGTTAACGGATCAGGAACTGCATAACCTGGCCATGAATATCGTTGGTAAGGAACTGGAAGCCCAGGGTTATGAGTTTATGGGTGTAAACAGTAAACCCAAAAAGAATCCGCAATTTGTTTGTCTTAAGGAAAAGAAACTTCATTTTATAGTGGTCCGCAATGTTCCATTTCCCGAAGATCCCCGCACCTATGACGAGGCTTTGCTCAACAAGGTAAAAGAGCATGCACTCAAATTTGAGGCGCGTACTTTTTATGCGGGTGTTGGCTTGGCCAATGCAGAAGATCGTACGTTGCCAGTCTACCTGAATGAAGCCTATATTGTAGATTATCATGGACTTATCGAGATCAATTAGAATCGTATTAGTTGCAATATTAGTGCTTGCTATTGCGGCCTGTACTCCGGATAAAGGTTCCTGGGAACGCAACTTTAACTATGGGGGTGCATTGGGCACCTCATACAGTATCACCTATTTAGCTCCAGAGGAATTGAATTATCAGGAAGAAATAGATTCTGTATTTCAGGTGGTAAATCAGTCCATGAGCACCTATTGGCCGGATTCTGATATCTCCCGGATCAATCGGGGAGATTCCACTGTACTGGTAGATGCTATGTTCCAGGAGGTATTTACACTTTCCAAAGAGGTCTATGAAAAAACACAGGGTTACTTTGACCCTACAGTAGGGGTTTTGGTAAATGCCTGGGGTTTTGGTCCTGGCTCTGCTATGGCGCTTGACAGCACCAAAGTAGACAGTCTGCTGCAATATGTTGGTTTTGAAAAGGTCAATCTTACTGCAGATGGACGTGTTACAAAGTTAAATCCGGCTATCAGTTTCGATTTTAACGCTATTGCAAAGGGGTATACCATAGATCGTTTGGCCTATATGTTAGATGAAAAAGGTATTGACCATTATTTGGTTGAGGTTGGTGGAGAAATAGTGGCCAAAGGTCAGAACATGATTAAAAACAAGGCCTGGGTACTGGGGATAGATGATCCTCAGATAGAGCAGGGAAGAAGACTCAAAGTAGCACTTGAATTAAGAGACGGGGCACTGGCCTCCTCTGGCAACTATCGGAAATTTCGCATAGATAGCATTACTGGAGAGAAGTTTGTACATACGATTGATCCTATCAGTGGATTTACCAAGAATTCCAGGGTTCTAAGTGCCAGTGTCATTGCCCCAAGTTGTGCAGAAGCTGATGCCTTTGCAACGGCCTTTATGGCGATGGAGCTGGAAGATAGTAAGGCACTTTTAAAAGAAGAGAAGCAGCTCGAGGCTTATCTGGTTTATCTGGATCAAGATCAGCAAGTTCGGGAATTTGTCACTGAAGGATTCCAGAAGCGAATTATCAAAAACTAATTCTTTTTTACAAAAGGTATTATCTCTCCTTTTGCCAGTCTGTAGTGGTCTACTTCCGATTCTGGTATGTCTGAGGTGTAATCTACTTCTTCTACCTGAAAACCGACCTCTCGAAGTCGATTGAAATAATCCTTGCCATAGATCCGCACATGGTCGTACTGCCCGAATATTCTAGCCCTTTCCTTTTTGTCGGTAATATTTGGATCTTCAAAAGTTTCTTTTCTGCTGAGGTCTTGGGGTACCTGGAATACACCCCATCCGCCCGGTTTCATTACCCGAAATAGTTCCTGCATGGCCTTTTTGTCATCCGGGATATGTTCAAGTACGTGATTGCATAAAATGACGTCAAAAGCATTGTCCTCAAAGGGCAAGTCACATATATCTGCCTTTACCGTCGCCAGAGGTGAGTTGAGGTCAGTGGTTGTATAGTCTAAATGAGCAAGACCTTTGAAGCGCTTATAAAACGCTTGTTCTGGTGCGAAATGAAGAAGTTTGGCAGGTTCGCTGAAAAAACGAGTATTGTTTTTCAGGAACAGCCAGAGTAAACGGTGTCTTTCCAGGGAAAGGGTAGACGGAGATAGTACATTTTCACGGGGCTTTTCATAGCCATAAGGAAGAAAAGACCTGAAATTTTTACCATCTATCGGATCCGTATAACGCGATCCTTTGAGCCAAAGGGTTAAAAATGGTCTGGCCAGGTAGCTTAATTGGATCAAAACAGGCCGGGGAAGCTTGTTAAGGAGATATTTGAAGGCTTTTTTCAATTTGCTGCTATCTGACGAAACTCTTCCTCTTCATCACTTTCAATACCCAGAGCCTCATAGATGTATTGGAAGGTGGACAAAAGTTCAGGTTTGCCGTTCACAATTGCTACATTGTGTTCAAAATGGGCGCTGGGTTGTCCATCTGCTGTTAATATGGTCCATCCATCCCGCAATTGTCTTATCCTTCGGGTACCCATATTTATCATGGGTTCAATGGCTACTACCATACCCTCAACAAACTTTTTGCCTCTTCCGCGTTTTCCATAGTTGGGCATTTCGGGGCTTTCGTGTAGTTTCTTTCCCAGCCCGTGTCCTACAAGTTCCCGCACAACACCATAGCCATGGTTTTCACAGTATTTCTGTATGGCAAAGCCTACATCGCCCACCCGATTTCCTGTCCGGAATTCCCTGATACCGATGTACAGGGATTCCTTGGTAACCCGCAATAGTTTTTTAGTATCCGGAGCAACTTCACCTACTTCAAAGGTATAGGCATGGTCTCCGTAGAATCCATTCTTGAGCGCGCCACAGTCTACAGAAATAATGTCTCCATCCTTCAGGGGGTCTTTCGTGGGGATACCATGGACCACCTGGGCATTGGGACTCATGTTCAATGTGTTAGGAAAGCCATACATTCCTAAAAAACCAGGTTCGGCACCATGGTCGCGAATGAATGTCTCAGCCAGTCCATCCAGATACAGGCAATTGACCCCAGGTTTAATTTCAGCGGCCAGCATTCCAAGGGTCCTGGATACGATCAGGGCACTTTCCCTGATCAATTCTATTTCTTCCGGGGTTTTGGGAATAATCATAGGTGTTCTTTTAAACAAGGGATTCCCGTGTCATTGCTTCCGGTTGCCGGACTCCCATCATTTTCAGGATGGTGGGGGCCATATCTCCCAGAACTCCTGGTGTTACAGTTTTTATTTCCGGATCTACCACAATTAACGGTACCGGATTCGTAGTATGTGCTGTATTGGGAGATCCATCCGGATTAACCATGGTGTCGCAATTACCATGGTCGGCGATTACCAGGGTTGAATAGCCGTTTTCTAATCCGGCAGTAATTACTGCCTCCGCACAACTGTCCACTGTTTCAACAGCTTTTATCGCAGCTTCCATCACACCGGTATGTCCTACCATATCAGGATTTGCAAAATTGAGGCATACAAAATCTGCTTCACCTTTTTGCAATTCCGGTACAATGGCGTCCCTTACTTCAAAAGCACTCATTTCAGGTTTCAGATCATAGGTGGCTACTTTCGGGGATGGGCAAAGAATGCGGGATTCGCCCTCGAAGGGAACCTCTCTTCCGCCATTAAAGAAAAAAGTTACATGGGGGTATTTTTCTGTCTCCGCAATACGTATCTGTTTTTTGCCCGCCTCTGCGAGAACCTCACCAAGGGTATCCTTAATATTTTCTTTGTCGTAAACTACATGGATATCCTGATAAGTGTCGTCATAATTGGTCATGGTCACGTAATACAGCTGAAGTTTTTGCATATCGAACTCCGGATAATCACGCTGGCTAAGGACTTCAGTTAGTTCCCGACCTCTGTCTGTTCGGAAATTGAAAAAGATAACTACATCTCCTGTTTGAATGGTGCCGTTGGGATTGCCTTCTTCATCGCACAATACAATAGGATCGATAAATTCATCGGTAACTCCCTTATCATAGCTTTGTTGCATGGCATCACCCACATGGGTGTTTTTTGAACCTATACCGCGAACCACCAGGTCATAAGCCTTTTTTACACGTTCCCAACGCTTATCCCGGTCCATAGCGTAGTATCTGCCAATTACAGTTGCGAGTTTAGCATGGGTGTTATCACAGAACTGTACAAGGTCTTCCAGGAATCCTTTGCCGCTTTTGGGGTCTACATCACGGCCATCTGTAAAAGCATGGACGTACACCTTTTCCAGACCGTAAGATTCGCTTGCACTGATAAGTCCTTTAAGGTGTTTGATATGGCTATGCACTCCACCATCACTAACCAGTCCGAGGTAATGAACTGCTTTATTTTCATTTCGGGCATAGTTAAAGGCATCTACTAATGCCTTTTCCTCTTTTAGGCTGTCCTCACTTACAGCCAGGTTGATTTTCGCAAGGTCTTGATAGACAATTCGTCCAGCACCCAGATTCATATGACCTACTTCACTATTTCCCATCTGTCCTTCAGGCAGACCAACATTCATTCCATCGGTAAGTAAGGTGGTATGGGGATACTTTTGATACAGGCTGTCTACAAAAGGAGTATTGGCATGCTCAATAGCGCTCACATCCGGGTCGGGAGACATGCCCCATCCATCGAGAATCATTAGAATTACTTTCTTATTCATAACTATTTGAATACTGGTTGCTAAACACGCAAAAATAGTATGAAATGAGCTGGATTGCCAGCTTTATACGAAGCTTTTTTAAAGAGGAGAGGAAAAGGATAAAAGTGAAGTCTGGGGCCTTTTAGGACTGAATTGTCTGTTAAACTTTTGTTAGGGTACGGCAAAAACTGAAACACCTGGACAAAAAACACGTCTCTTAGTTAAAACGAAAGGTTTATTCATCAATCAAAAAACCCTGACTATCATTCGATGTCAGGGTTACCTTTTTAAAGTGGTTTATAATGTTCTCGTAAAAGGGTTTTTTAAAATTCAAAACCGGTGAAAATCCGATAGAAAAAGGCATAAAATACTACCATGAGCATAAATGCACAGAATGCGGAATACGCCTTTAGTAGTAGTACTAAAAAATCTGGCTTGCAATCATCAAATGCCCTAAGGTAAATACCTTTTAATAGTAATAGTGCTCCCATATAGTGTTCTTTGTAAAAGCTATAAGGGCTAAATCAGGGGAAAATTAAAATTTGGGAGTGAGCCAAATGTATAAAATTGGGACGTACTGCCAGAAAAATTATAGGCAAGTTACCCTTATTTCCCGTTGTATTTCGCAATAGCTCTTTTTATTTCATCAATACGATTTTCCGGGTCAGGATGTGTGCTCTGGAATTCAGGCATCCTGTTAGGTCCGGCTGCCTCTTTGAGAATTTCCATAACCCGTATCATTTCATATGGATCATATCCTGCACGGATCATCAATAGCACCCCCAAATCATCGCTTTCCAATTCATCTCCCCTCCCGTTTTTCAACAAGGTATTCTGCCCTATACTGCCTACTATGCCTCCTGCATCTGCTCCTACAGAAGCCCCCATAGAAACGGTTTTCCAGAATGATGTTTCTGCAATCCTTTCTGCGGAATGCCTTCCAATTACATGTCCGATTTCATGCCCCAGCACTCCGGCAAGTTGGGCTTCATTTAACTTGGAAAACAGCGCATAAGTTATGAATATTTGACCGCCGGGTAATGCAAAGGCGTTAATGGTACGCTCATCTGAAAGCAAATGAAATTCGTACTGATATGGGGTTTCCCTGGCTATACTGCTATTTACCAGCCTGTTTCCTACTGCGGAAACAAAGGTTTGTAACCTTTGATCCGGGTAGCGGCCACCGTGTTGCTGGGCAATCTCCGGAGCACTTTGCAGACCAATGGCTATTTCCTGTTCTGCAGACATACTAATGTTCTGAATTCTGCCTGTATAGGGATTTACCTCCTTATTGTAGCAACGCTGAACCAGGGCAAAAGCAACTATGGCAAAGCCAATGAAGATCCTTAATTTCCAACTTCCTCTTCTCACGCGTTTGTTTTTAGAAAGCTGGTTTAAAATACCAAAAAATTACAAGAGATCAGGATTAATGTCCAGAAGATTATCAGTAATGTACGTTTTAATAAATCCGGTAGTGAAATGTTCTACTCCCAGAAAATCTTCTCTTTCAAGTAGTTGCAGTATGTTCTTCTTTCGGAAACTTTCGAGCATGGGTTTGGATAAAGGAGCGTAGCTGTAGTGCCAAGGTTCATATTTAAAGCCCCTTCGCCTGGGTTCATCGGTGTAGACGAGGTAAAATCCATATTGCTCAGAATGCTCATCCATCCATATTTTGAATTTTTCATAAGGTCCACCGGATTCAAATTTTTTTGCAACCAGCACATCCCCCTCAGGCGGTACTGAACCGTCAATTAGATCCACATCCGTACCCCAATGATGCCTGCTTGTACCCGGGATAGTGGAATACTCAATGATCTTATCAATAGCCTCCAGGGGTTTCAGCCCATCCAGATCAGTAAAGCGCTCATACTTGGCCTCAAATATGCTGGCTTGCCTGTCAAAACTACGATAGCTGGATACTACCTGAATTTTTATCCCGTCTTTGGCTGCAGCATCTCTCATAGCTAAAAACGAATCATAAGCGTCTTTTCTGAGATTAATATCCTCACCGTATAGATCAATATCAGCTTTTCCCATTAACTCGTCAATAGTGTATTCTTCCTCCTGTGCATGAGAAATAAGACTACTTATAAAAATCAATAATACAAGAAAGGGTTTCAACCGGTGCGTGTAGTTAGATATATACATGATATGCTATTTAATGAGCAAGCAGCGTAAGAATATGCCATACACTAATGCTTAACCAAAGGTAGTAACTCTGCACTAAATCGCTAAATATGAATTGGAAAAGAAGCCTGATGATAATTAGTTGGATAAATAGAGATAGCCCTGATGCTTCTGCGCAAGATCATGCATGGTAATGATGTAGAAATAAATACCGGATGCAAGACCTGAGTTTCGTTTGATCACCTGTTCACGATTAGACCTGCCATCAAAATCATTCTGGTAGTTGTCCTGTGAATAGACCATAACCCCGTAACGATCGAAGATTTGAATGGAATTATTGGCAGACAAATCAAGGTTTTCAATTACCAAAGCATCATTTTGGCCATCACCATTGGGAGTCATGTAATAATTATCCAACTCTATGGTGTCATAAGTTTGCAGATCATCGTCGTTTCCTCCAAGGGTAATGATCTCATATTCATTGGGAACAAAGGTGTCCGAAGTAATAGCCCCATTGGTTAATCCTCCTTCGACGCCTGTATTGCCTAGGTTTACCCACTGGTTTTCGGATTTACTCCAACCCATTACCTTGATATCACTTAGATACTGTGCCCAGGCCCTCATATTACTGTATTCATCCCAGGTCAGGGTGACCCGTGAGGGGACATCTCCTTCCAGCCTCCAGAATTCTTTGTCGCTCACGGCAATATATTGAGAAGCCCTTCTATCGGTGTTGAATACCCCATCAATAGATTTCGGACTGTTGGGATCTTCAGGGAAATAGGCACACTTTACGGTAGCATTAATAGCTTCTGAGTCAATGGTTAAGGGTCGCAGTCGATCCTGATCGCCTACAGGAAACACAAAGGTTTCCTTATTCGTAATCGCGGCATAGCCGTCTATTTTTGAAACACTGCTCTCTCCAGTGTAAAAAGAGAAATCCATGAAATTGGAAAAAACATCCGTAGCTCTTCTTGAGGTAATAATATTACCCACAATCAAGTTAGAATTGTTGTTTACTCCGATAGCGGTTTCCAGGTAGAGACCGTTCTCTACAGCAATTTCAGTATCGAAGAAAATAGGGGTGAAGGCACCAGAAATCCTTAATGGATTCATATCACTGTAGAAGCCTACGAGTCCCATATTTTGATCAAAAGTACCGTCATTGGTAAGGTCCAGGTGGAAACCGACCTGTGCGGCGTCATGTACCTGGATGTTTCCATAGTTATGAAAGGCTTCCTGTCCTGTTAGGTGCACTGTACATAGCAACAATAGGAAAAGCATTCCCTTTCCCAAATAAGGATGTTTGACAGCAGGTTTAGTTAATATGATTCTCCAATTCTTCACTTAGTAATTGTTAATCCTTAGTTATCTGATGCCAGTTTGTTCCATCACTTTGCAGCCAGATAATACGATCCTTACCCAATTTATTGTCGGGATCCCCATTTTCCTTAAGAAAATTTATACTGGTATTATTATCTCCGTTAGCGATGTTCTTTAAGATATATATGCGCCCCTGGCAACTATTGGCTGCCGGTAGTGTGATCGTCAGGTTTCTGTTGTTCATTACGAGGGTATAGTCATTACTCCCAAGGGTCACATTTACGCTGGTTGATCTGATGGGCATGGATACGGCACCAGACACCTGTAATGTTGAGTTAGGCGTATTAGTGCCTATGCCGACATTTCCATTCGTAAGGCCCAGATTTTGTCCGTTGATATCATAAGTTCTTGGTTCATTGTCCTGGATAAGGTTCTGCGTACCTAGATTTACTCCATTTGAGGCCACATTGCTCCAGTTACTCCCGTCCCATTGATAAATTGCGTTTTCGGTTGTATTGAATAGGATAGCACCAGTTTCGGGATTTACAACAGCATTCATTTCCGTTGTAGTTGCATTGATAAGACCCAATAAGAGTCCACTTTCAATTTGTGCACTGACAGTAGCTAAATTGCCTATCATCAAGATGATAGACCAAAATATAAAGGCGTGCTGACCAACTATTGTAAAAACCCTGTATGTATTTTTTGATGCCTTCATTTTTTATTATCGATAAGCTGTATATAATACCAGTAGTCCATCCGCATAATTATCCGTATTGACAGTAAATCCATCGCTATTGAAACCGGTTATACTGGCAGTGGTAAGTCCAAGACTATCTCCATTTTGATTACCATAGCGGATACCGATACAATGCGAGTCAGAGGCATATCTTGAAATATCATTTATGGAATTGCCATGCCCCCCCACATAGATGACCTGATGAGCTATGGTCCCACTATCATTCCTTGCAAAACCATTCATTGACCCGTAGGAGTTTGGAAGACCTCTTTCATTATTTCGTGTACCATTGTCGGAATCTATATTATAATCCTCAACATTGGCATGAGCGTAAAAGGTAATACTTGTTGGCTCAAAAGGTAGGCCAGAAATGTCCTGAGTACCTGTTCCTGTTATTTTGAATGCCCCCGTGTAAGCCCTGGGTAGCTTATCTACATAGTTTTTGCTAGTAGCGTCCTGAGATGCTATCGGATCAGCGAGGTCACTAATATTAGTGTTTCCTGCACTATTGTCCATTAGCAGTACTTCCTGAAGGGTCTGGTCATCCGTGCCCCCGGCATCCGCTCTGACCCAGGAACTGCCGTTGTAAAGATACAGGCGACCCTCGGTGGTATTGTATAATAAAGAGCCTGTAGCAGCCGTTACTGCGTTCATTTCAGTAGTAGAGGCATTGGTGAGCCCCAGAAGCAGGCCCGGATCTATTTGAGCCACTCCCGAGACTGAAATGGATATAAATAGTATGAGAAGGAAGCTTTTTTTCATTTTTACAGATCCAATACTGTGAACATAAATTCGGAATTGAAACGACTCCTGTCCGTTCCTCCATTATCATTGTCGCCAATAATTACCTCAAAGCTGGTGCTTGTCTGATTACTGTAGGAAATTCCTGGATCATCATTACCTGCACCTCCTCTTCCTGGTTGGGTAAGCTGGATTATATAGTTGGCATCGGAAACTACACCAGCTGGTAAGGTCACACGGTATCGACCTGTAGAAACTCTGGTTGCAGTAACACCTGCAGTTGCCCGCGTTACGGTTCCGTTAGAGGCTATTTTACCGAAGGCTTTAATTGGACTTGCATAATAGGCGCCCCCATTAGCTCCAACAGTGATACTGTTATCCGCCTCACCTCCAACGACATTTGCAGTCTGAGGAGTGCTTTCTTCATTTGTATAGGTAATAACCCCTGTACTGGTATTCTGGCTTAGGTTTGTTGTGATGTTGGTAGCAGGATCGCCCGCATCTCCTTTGTCTCCCTTAGGTCCGGCTGGTCCGGTAAGATCAGCAGTAGTATAACTGGTCCCATCAGTAAAGTTCAGGGTGAAAGTACCATTACCATTATCTACAGTAGAAGCAATTCCGTTTCCAACAGCCCCATCAGCACCATCCGCTCCGTTAGCACCATCCGCACCATCCGCACCATTCGCGCCAGCAGGTCCGGCTGGTCCGGTAAGGTCAGCAGTGGTATAGCTGGTTCCATCAGTAAAGTTCAGGGTGAAAGTACCATTACCATTATCTACAGTAGAAGCAATTCCGTTTCCGTCAGCACCATCCGCACCGTTAGCACCGTTAGCACCGTCAGCACCATTCGCACCGTTAGCACCATCCGCGCCAGCAGGTCCGGTAAGATCAGCAGTGGTATAGCTGGTCCCATCAGTAAAATTCAGGGTAAAAGTACCATTACCATTATCTACAGCAGAAGCAATTCCGTTTCCGTCAGCACCATCCGCACCGTCAGCACCATCCGCACCAGCAGGTCCGGTAAGATCCGCAGTGGTATAGCTGGTCCCATCAGTAAAATTCAGGGTAAAAGTACCATTACCATTATCTACAGTAGAAGCAATTCCGTTTCCGTCAGCCCCGTCAACTCCATCAGCTCCGTTAGCACCGTCAGCACCATTCGCGCCAGCAGGTCCTACAGGTCCAGTAAGATCAGCAGTAGTATAACTGGTTCCATCAGTAAAATTCAGGGTGAAAGTACCATTACCATTATCTACAGTAGAAGCAATTCCGTTTCCGTCAGCACCATCGGCACCATCAGCACCATCCGCTCCGTTAGCACCATCAGCACCATTCGCGCCAGCAGGTCCGGCTGGTCCGGTAAGATCAGCAGTAGTATAGCTGGTTCCATCAGTAAAGTTCAGGGTAAAAGTACCATTACCATTATCTACAGTAGAAGCAATTCCGTTTCCGTCAGCACCATCGGCACCATCAGCACCATCCGCTCCGTTAGCACCATCTGCACCAGCAGGACCGGCTGGTCCGGTAAGATCTGCAGTGGTATAGCTGGTTCCATCGGTAAAATTCAGGGTGAAAGTACCATTACCATTATCTACAGTAGAAGCAATTCCGTTTCCATCAGCCCCGTCAGCTCCGTTAGCCCCATCAGCACCATTCGCGCCAGCAGGTCCTACAGGTCCGGTAAGATCAGCAGTGGTATAACTAGTTCCATCAGTAAAGTTCAGGGTGAAAGTACCATTACCATTATCTACAGTAGAAGCAATTCCGTTTCCGTCAGCCCCGTCAACTCCATCAGCTCCGTTAGCACCGTCAGCACCATTCGCGCCAGCAGGTCCTACAGGTCCGGTAAGATCAGCAGTGGTATAGCTGGTCCCATCAGTAAAGTTCAGGGTAAAAGTACCATTACCATTATCTACAGTAGAAGCAATTCCGTTTCCGTCAGCCCCATCAGCACCGTCAACTCCATCAGCTCCGTTAGCACCGTCAGCACCATTCGCGCCGGTAGGTCCGGCTGGTCCGGTAAGATCAGCAGTAGTATAGCTGGTTCCATCAGTAAAGTTCAGGGTAAAAGTACCATTACCATTATCTACAGTAGAAGCAATTCCGTTTCCGTCAGCCCCATCAGCTCCGTTAGCACCGTTAGCACCATTCGCGCCAGCAGGTCCGGCTGGTCCGGTAAGATCAGCAGTGGTATAGCTGGTTCCATCAGTAAAGTTCAGGGTGAAAGTACCATTACCATTATCTACAGTAGAAGCAATTCCATTTCCGTCAGCCCCATCAGCCCCGTCAGCCCCG
>JAJTJC010000008.1 GCA_021295155.1 Flavobacteriaceae bacterium D16
CCTTCGTAAGCGTCATCCAGTCCGTCATTGTCACTGTCATTTCCCGTAGGTGGGATATAACCCGCCGTGGTCTGAGCCTCCACATTGTCCGGAATACCGTCATCGTCTGAGTCGATATCCAGGTGGTCGGGTTTGCCATCTCCGTCGCTGTCCTGAGGATCGGTAAGCGGATCGTCGTCTCCATCCAGGTTAGGATCTTCAACAGTATCCAGGATACCATCATTATCATCATCAATATCCACTACATCAGGAACA
>JAJTJC010000013.1 GCA_021295155.1 Flavobacteriaceae bacterium D16
CAAAGTAGAGGTAGTCTCCGTAAAGGTGGTTATCGTACCATCCTCTGAGGTATAGGTAAAGCTGCCATTTCCGTTATCCACCAATGTGGTGACTGTATTGTTGGTGTCGATAGTAACTGATGTACCAAAGTCGTCTGTGATGGTATAGGTGCCATCGGTGTTGTCTACTACCGTGGCGATCTTTGAATCAAAGGTAGTGGCTACTCCATCCTCATTGGTGTAAGTGAAGGTACCGTTACCATTATCTACC
>JAJTJC010000019.1 GCA_021295155.1 Flavobacteriaceae bacterium D16
TACTTTGGTAGACAATGGTAACGGTACCTTCACTTACACCAATGAGGATGGAGTAGCCACTACCTTTGATTCGAAGATCGCTACGGTAGTAGACAACACCGATGGTACCTATACCATTACAGACGACTTTGGTACCTCGGTAACTATCGACACCAACAATACAGTCACCACATTGGTGGATAACGGAAATGGCAGCTTTACCTATACCTCAGAGGATGGTACGAT
This sequence comes from Flavobacteriaceae bacterium D16, assembly GCA_021295155.1. Lineage (GTDB taxonomy): Bacteria > Bacteroidota > Bacteroidia > Flavobacteriales > Flavobacteriaceae > Lentiprolixibacter. The sequence goes on from JAJTJC010000019.1 coordinate 226, forward strand.
AACCACCTTTACGGAGACTACTTCT
>JAJTJC010000005.1 GCA_021295155.1 Flavobacteriaceae bacterium D16
ATAGCTGGTCCCATCAGTAAAGTTCAGGGTAAAAGTACCATTACCATTATCTACAGTAGAAGCAATTCCGTTTCCGTCAGCCCCATCAGCACCGTCAACTCCATCAGCTCCGTTAGCCCCATCAGCACCATTCGCGCCGGTAGGTCCGGCTGGTCCGGTAAGATCAGCAGTAGTATAGCTGGTTCCATCAGTAAAGTTCAGGGTAAAAGTACCATTACCATTATCTACAGTAGAAGCA
>JAJTJC010000004.1 GCA_021295155.1 Flavobacteriaceae bacterium D16
GCCTGTTCCAGATGTCGGAAGTATAACCTCGATACCCGGGCCTTCCAACTTGAATAACAACTGTCTTACTGCTTGCGAGTTAACATCGATAGAGAATACACCTGCATTGAAATCAATATCGGGATCAACCGCTATGGTGATACCTGCAAATACTTCTCCGGCTCCTTTAACATACTGCCCTAACTTGGCACTTGTATTTACTGAAGTGTCAGGATTGTCGATGATGGTACCAACA
>JAJTJC010000003.1 GCA_021295155.1 Flavobacteriaceae bacterium D16
AACCTCGATACCCGGGCCTTCCAACTTGAATAACAACTGTCTTACTGCTTGCGAGTTAACATCGATAGAGAATACACCTGCATTGAAATCAATGTCGGGATCAACCGCTATGGTGATGCCTGCAAATACTTCTCCGGCTCCTTTAACATACTGCCCTAACTTGGCACTTGTATTTACTGAAGTGTCAGGATTGTCGATGATGGTACCAACACCACCACCGAAGTTGCTGAATATG
>JAJTJC010000002.1 GCA_021295155.1 Flavobacteriaceae bacterium D16
AGGTTTCACGTGCCCCGCGCTACTCAGGATACCACTATCAATAACATAAACTTACCCATACGGGACTATCACCCTCTTTGGTCCAACTTTCCAGATGGTTCCGGTTCATTATGCATCAAATATCGTGGTCCTACAACCCCATTGTTGCCGAAACAACAATGGTTTGGGCTCTTCCGCTTTCGCTCGCCGCTACTCACAGAATCACTATTGTTTTCTCCTCCTCCGGCTACTTAGA
>JAJTJC010000020.1 GCA_021295155.1 Flavobacteriaceae bacterium D16
ATCGGGAAGGTCGTTGGCAGGGTCATCGATCTCGTCGTTGACATCAAAGCCATCATTGACATCACTGCCCTCATAGCCATCATCCAGTCCGTCGCCATCGGTATCCGTGCCCGTGAACGTTTGATCCGGGATGCCGTCGAAGTTAAAGTCGTTGCCTTCATTGTTATCAGCTACCAGGTCATTGTCCGTGTCGCCGTCCAGGTAATCTACCTCATCCGTGCCATCTGTGTTTAC
>JAJTJC010000001.1 GCA_021295155.1 Flavobacteriaceae bacterium D16
AGGTTTCACGTGCCCCGCGCTACTCAGGATACCACTATCAATAACATAAACTTACCCATACGGGACTATCACCCTCTTTGGTCCAACTTTCCAGATGGTTCCGGTTCATTATGCATCGAATATCGTGGTCCTACAACCCCATTGTTGCCGAAACAACAATGGTTTGGGCTCTTCCGCTTTCGCTCGCCGCTACTCACAGAATCACTATTGTTTTCTCCTCCTCCGGCTACTTAGA
>JAJTJC010000017.1 GCA_021295155.1 Flavobacteriaceae bacterium D16
TGCTGATGGGGCTAACGGAGCTGACGGGGCTGATGGAAACGGAATTGCTTCTACTGTAGATAATGGTAATGGTACTTTCACCCTGAATTTTACCGATGGAACCAGCTATACCACTGCTGATCTTACCGGACCAGCCGGTCCTGCTGGTGCAGATGGTGCTAACGGAGCGGATGGTGCTGATGGTGCCGATGGTGCTGACGGAAACGGAATTGCTTCTACTGTAGATAATGGTAAT
>JAJTJC010000035.1 GCA_021295155.1 Flavobacteriaceae bacterium D16
AACTCAGGTGGCCATGGCGACGGGGTCCACCCCTTACCATTCCGAACAGGGAAGTTAAGCCCGTCAGCGCCGATGGTACTGCTACACCAAGTGGGAGAGTAGGTCGCCGCCTTCTTTGATCCCGATCATGAAAATGGTCGGGATTTTTTTTGTGTTATACTGTAAGGGGAGAGCCGTGATGTATTGCCTGCGGCAAAAATCACGGTCCTGAGCAGCGAGAAAAGCATATCTTTTAGCTGACTCATGGATAGGTCGCCGCCTTCTTTTAAACCCTGACATCGTAAGATCGTCAGGGTTTTTTTTGCCTTACTACTACCTCCTTCCCTTCAAAAACCTCACCCTAAACTACCTCCAATACCTATCGCGGGGCGCTATGCGCCTCCTCCCCACATAATCAAGATAACCCCGCTTACTGCCATTCGCAAGCAGAACATGGTAATTTCAAATAAAGGGGAGGATTTCCCTTAATTTTTCAATTATATTTATAAACAACAACCAAATAAGTATGAGCAACAATCCCCAGGACCAAAAGTTCAAGAAATGGCTGGACATCCTTCAACAAGAGAGCTGGCAATTGGAATTGATCATTTCCGGATTTGCTATCTATGGTCTTTTCATGATGATAGACCCCATTGAACTGGCCGCGCAGGAGGCCGAGAATAATGGCAATATGTATCGGGTTCTCCTTATGCAGGGGTTGGGTATTTCCTGGTATATCATAACCATAAACCTAATTACACATGTTATTCTAAGAGGCTTGTGGATAGGGGCGATCGGACTTCGGTATGTATCGGGGGAAATTGATTATAAAAAATTAAACTATAGTCCAAAATTTAGCCGTCACCTTAATAAAAGGGTGGGTTCTTTTGATAATTACGTTGCTAATCTGGAAAAGTATTGCAGTATAATCTTCGCAGTCACTTTCCTTTTGGTTTTTTACCTTATTGGATTATTGACCATTGTCTTTGTATTTACTCTGCTGGGACTGGCTATAGATAAGCAGGAAACCCCGGACTGGGTGCGAAACTGGATACTCATTCCTACCATTATCTTTCTGGGTTTTGGTACATTCCTGACTTTTATCGATTTTGCTACACAAGGTTGGCTAAAAAGGAAAAAATGGATATCCCGATTCTATTATCCTATCTATTGGGTATTTAAATACCTTACCTTATCCTTTTTATATCGACCCATGGTATACAATTTCCTGGATACCAAGTTCGGGAAACGGCTAAGTCTTGTTATTGTCCCTCTTTATTTAGCACTCACTATACTCGCAGGTACAGGTTTTAGCACTTCAAACTACCTGGAGAATGATATGGCTTCCAATTCCTTTACTGCGAATAAGAAGAACTATATGGACGTAATTCAGGAGGAAAAGTTGTTTGCAGATAGAGCAGCAATCCCGTCTAAAATTATAAACACGCCATATCTCAATGTTTTTGTAGAATACGGCAGTAGTGTGGAAGATGATGTTTTTTATTTCAATAAAGACCTTGAACCTGATGAAGATCTCAGAGGAATCTTCTCCGTGTTTTCAGATGGTGTTTTGCCCTGGTCCAAACGTGAGAAATTAGGAGAATATATAAAGACAATAGAAGATATGTACACCTTGCAGGTAGATACTGTATCATTTAAACCCGAATTCGTAATAACAGAAAATAGTCAGAAACAATTAGGGTTTGAAACTTTCCTCAATATACGAGAAATCGAAGAAGGGAAACACAACTTAAAGGTTCTGAGAAAAGACATCAGACGCGATAGTGTTTACAAAAGAACGATAGTTCAAATACCATTCTGGTATTATCGAGAATAATTTCTACAAGCGTATATAGTATTGATAATCAAAATATTAACGGTATTTAATTAAACCCCTATGAACTATAAGGAGGAAGAATACTGGAATACAGGTAGTCATGGCTTAGGTGTATTGCTTGGAATAATCGGGTGTTATCTCATGGTCCGGGAAACCGCCGATGAAGGGTTTTGGGAGCGTTTTGCGGTCTGGGTATATAGTCTTTCTATAATCCTCCTTTTTACCGCCTCAACTACCTATCATGCGGTTGCAGACCCGCGTAAGAAGCGAAAATGGCGTATCCTGGATCACATCAGTATCTATTACCTCATAGCAGGCACCTATACCCCGGTAGCCCTTATTACCCTTGGAACAGACAATGGCTGGATCATCTTTTATGCCGTGTGGGCGATTGCCTTAGGCGGAACGATACTTAAACTGTTCTTTACTGGAAAATGGGAGTACTTTTCCATGTTCCTGTATTTGCTCATGGGCTGGATGATTATTTTTGATATCCGAAACCTAATGCAGCTTACTTCTTCATTTGGGCTAACCCTGCTTTTTATCGGAGGAGCCTTTTATACCCTGGGTATTTTCTTTTATGCATTTCAGCGCATTCCTTACAACCATCTTATCTGGCATTTCTTTGTTTTAGGTGGTGCCATTAGCCATTGGATGTATATCTACCTGGAAGTTATCTAAGCTTAATTTAGAAAATTAGGTAGGCAGCAAACAGACCCAGCAGTATTACCAGTAGCTTCCGCAGATTAAAGCTATGCCCCTTGCTGCTTTCAAATAATATTACTGTAGAAATGTGTAGAAATACCCCAATTACCACAGCGGTTAGCGGAACGTAATAGATTTCTATACCTGGACTTGATTGAGCTGCATAGGTACCCAATGGAGTCATCAGCGAGAATAATACCATGAACAGTGCGGCCTGCCAGCTATGGATACGCGAACTGACCAGAAAAATGCTCAGGATGAGGGCAACGGGTAATTTATGTATAATGACAGCATATAAAATCGGTTCGTTCTCCGAAATTGGGACCCCCTCCAGGAAAGCATGAACAGACAGGCTGATAAATAACAACCAGGGAAAGATTGTTTTTTCTTCGTCAAAATGCATATGTCCATGTTCCGCTCCTTTGGAAAAGAACTCCAGGAATATTTGAAGTACAATACCCAGCATAATATATAACCCAATCTCTTTTGCAGTCGACACAGCGTATACTGAAGGCAATAACTCAAAAAGGGTAGTAGCTAGCAGAAAGGAACCACTAAAGGCAAGCAAAAGGGTAATGCCCAGATTCTTTTTGGGTTTTAACCACAGGACCAGAAAATAACCGACTAGTACGGTGAGAACGGGGAGCCAATAGATCATCTAAAGTTTCTTAAAAGGACCAGGGTCCTATAGCCTCCAAAATTAATGTATTTTTGCCGGTATCAAGAAAGTTTCCTATGGCTCATAATTTCAAAATGCTGGCAAAGTGCTTTTATGGTTTTGAACCCATACTGGCAAAGGAGTTAAGACAATTGGGGGCTGGAAAGGTTGAGGAAGGAATACGTAATGTTACTTTTGAGGGCGATCTGGGTTTTATGTACAAGGCTAATTTATGCCTGAGATCCGCCTTGCGCATTCTGAAACCTATTGCCTCTTTCCCGGTAAGGAGTGAAAATGATCTGTACCGCAGGATTAAGGAGATCCCGTGGGAGAGATATCTCGGTCAGGATCAAAGCCTGACGATCGACTCAGTTCTTAAATCGGAAACTTTTACGCACTCCCTCTATGTATCTCAAAAAGCAAAGGATGCAATTGCCGACAGATTCAGAAATCTTTTCGACAAACGACCTAATGTTGATACCCGCAATCCCGACCTCAGAATCCATATTCACATACAAAACCAACAATGCCACCTGTCCCTGGATAGTTCTGGAAATTCCCTACATCACCGTGGTTACAGAACGGCAACGAATATTGCTCCCATAAATGAAGTGCTGGCCGCAGGATTGCTCCTTATGAGCGGATGGAATGGCCGTTCAGATTTCCTGGACCCGATGTGCGGGAGTGGAACCTTTTTAGTCGAGGCCGCTATGATAGCCTGTAATATTCCGGCAAATATAAACCGAGAAAGGTTTGGCTTCCAGACCTGGAAAGATTATGATGAATCTCTTTTCGAAAAAATTGTCGAAGCCAGCTTAAATAAAACCAGGGAATTTCACTTTAAGATAGAAGGGTATGATAAAGCTCCTTCAGCCGTAAGTAAGGCACGGACTAATATTGAAGAAGCCAAGTTGGAGGAATATATTAGTATAGAGCATCAGGATTTTTTTAAGACGGCTAAAGAGTCCCAGGGTCCGCTGCACATGGTCTTTAATCCTCCTTATGGAGAACGTCTCAATGTGGAAATGGAACGATTCTACAAACAGATCGGGGATACACTGAAACAAGGGTACCCGAACACTCAGGCCTGGATGATTACTGCCAACCTGGACGCCCTCAAACATGTGGGACTGCGAACTTCAAGAAAAATCAAAGTGTATAACGGCCAACTGGAAGCCCGTCTGGTGCAATATGAGATCTATGAAGGAAGCCGTAAATCAAAATACCAGAATCCTACTACATGAAACCGGCATATAAAGCACTCTTGCTAAACTTTCTAGCCTTCGGTGCTCTATTTCTGATAGCACGCCTGATTTTAGGGTACTACTGGCCTGAAAACGCCGTTTTTCTTGCCGTGGGCTCTGCGATTATTGCCAGTATTTTTGCTCCTAAGTTCGCTGTGATTAAAACAAACAGCGGAGAGAAACAAATGATGAAGTGGATTTTCATCAAGAAGGTACGGCAACTTTAAGGGCTATATTATTCCTCACCTTCGGAAGGCTTCTTTCTTTTTTTATAAAGCGGTAGGAAATAGGAAATAGAATAATTAAACCCCACCCCGAAATTACTCCCGTCAGTAACCTTATTAAACCCGGGTATCCACAGATTAGGGAAGTTGTCCGATTCTTTATTACTAATTAAGAAACCAAGGCGAACGCTGGCACCCAGGTAGATATTTGCAAATAATTCTGCTTTTAAACCGAAAAGGAATTCCAGCCATGATGCGTTAAGGCCTCCATATTCGGCTGGAGCTGATGAACCAGGGGCCAATCCATCTGGAAACCAATAGCGGTTACTGTCGTAAATTGCATTCTCATTAAGCGTTTGCGAAAAGGTGCTGAATGCGTATCTCCCTCCAATGAATATGGTGTTGTTCATACCATACCAGTTTTCATAAGTGTTGTATTCTACCCCTAATTTGAGGTAACTTCCATTGGTGGTGTACTTATAAACTTCTGCAACCGGCGCCTCCAAATCATTCCCAAGCTCTTCAACCTGGGTAAAATCTTCGTTCCCCAATTCTGCCGCCAAATAGAGCTTTTCTGTGATCCTCAAGTCTCCTGTGATCTCTAATCCAGTATAATTCTCATTAAGAAAAGACCGTACAGGCCTGCTTAGGTCAACACCCAGGCGTATGCCATATTGCAGACGGGTATCCTTTAGGTCTGGTTCTTTGGGATCCAAAGACTCCTGAGACCAGCCCATCATAATACCTCCCAACAGGAAAAGCTTAATGAAATATCTTAACATGGGCGCTAAACTGATTGGTTACTGTAGTGTCAACTACCTCTATGCTTTGAATCCAGTTGTCTGAACCGGATGTTAAATCCGGATTTAATTCATTAAAATTTACCACAAAACCACAGGCCCTGGAAACAAAGACCTCTTCTATAGTATAGTTAAAGCTGAGTGTGTCAATGTTTCCCGTCTCTACCTCATCTTCATCATTTGAATCCAGTATCAGGAAAAATTGAGTAGGGGACTGGTCCGCACGCAAAGGAATAGCGACCGAATCCGTGCTCGATCGATCAGAGAATGTATTGACAGGAGCTTCCTGACCCAGCCCGATAATACGTAAATTGGTTACACTTTTAAACGATGCTGTGTCCGCTGCATCATAAAACCTCAAAACAAGCAGAGGGGTGTCTCCATCAACGCAGATGTCATCTTTTTCACAGGCACAAATAAGCATTGAGCCAAGTATGAGTATGAGTAGAAAAAACTGCTTTTTCATCCGGGGTTTTGACGTTTTTCCAAAAGTACAACATTTTCTACGTGGTGAGTTTGTGGAAACATATCCACCGGTTGTACCCTGTTGACTTGATAATCTGCATCCATAAGTCCCAGGTCTCTTGCCTGAGTAGCGCTATTACAACTAACATATACAATTTTTTCAGGTGCTGCTTTCAGGATTTGTTCCACAACATTTTTATGCATTCCCTCTCGTGGGGGGTCCGTTATAATAAGCTGTGGCTTACCTTTTTCTTCCAGGAAGTCATCAGTTAAGAAATCCTTGAGGTCGCCCGTAAAGAACTCCACATTGTTTATGCTGTTTAATTCCGCATTTTCCTTCGCGGCAGCAATAGCCTCTGGTACGGTTTCAATACCGATCACTTTTTTGGTCTGTTTAGCAATAAATTGCGCAATGGTTCCTGTACCTGTGTACAGATCGTAAACCAGTTCATTGCCTTTTAGCCCTGCAAATTCCTCTACCACCTTATATAGCATATAAGCCTGTTCTGAATTGGTTTGATAAAAGGATTTTGCGGTGATTTTAAATCGAAGATCCTTCATCTGCTCGAAAATATGGTCTCTGCCGGCATAGCAAATTATTTCCTGATCGTACAAGGTGTCGTTGGCTTTGGAATTGATCACGTACAGCAGTGATGTTATATCCGGGAATGATTCCAGTATATGATCGAGTACTTTCTTGCGATTTTCAGCATCTTCATGGAAAAACTGCAGAAGCACCATGACTTCCCCAATCGATGTTGTTCTTATCATCAAGGTTCTCAAGAGCCCGCTTTGCCTTCTCGGATTGAAAAATGGGATTTCATGTTTAACTGCAAAATCTTTTACAGCCATCCGAATACTATTTGAAGGTTCCTCCTGTAAATAACACGTATTAATATCCAGTACTTTATCCCACATACCAGGGATATGAAAACCCAGGGCATTCTTATCTTCGATAGCTACATCAGAAGCTATTTCTTCTTGTGTCAGCCACCTGCTGTCTGAAAAAGAAAACTCCATTTTATTTCTGTAAAAATATTCCTGGGCCGATCCTATAATCGGACTAATAGGAGGGAGGGATACTTTTCCAATTCGGCTGAGGTTATTCACTACTTCTTCCTGCTTGTATTGCAACTGGTGTTCGTAGCTCATGTGCTGCCACTTACAACCGCCGCAGACCCCGAAATGCTCGCATTTAGGATTAGTTCTCTTATCTGATAGCTGTTTGAATGCTATTGCGGTGGCTTCGTAATAGGCCCTTCGCTTCTTTGTAGTTTGTACCGTAGCTACGTCGCCCGGGACAGCATAGGTGATAAATATAACACGTCCGTCAGGTGCCTTACCTATGGCCTTACCCTTAGCTCCCGCGCCGGTAACTTCTATATCTTCAAAAACCAGACGCTTTTTCCTTTTTCGCATGGATCAAAAGTAAAATCTTTTTTAAGAATAACACTTTTATTTGGTCACAGATTAAACATTCCCGGAATGGTAATATGAGGTTTTATTAAGCCCATAAATATTTGTAATTTTACAACACTGCGTTGGATGATTTCTCTCCTTAAGAAGGAATTGCTTAAGTATTACATTTAAAGTTTTTATCATGTCAGAAAAGCAAAAGATGACTTCACAGGAAGCAATCGGCATGGAAGAGAAATATGGTGCCCAGAACTATCATCCATTACCTGTGGTACTTAGCCGGGGAGAAGGCGTATATGTGTGGGATGTTGAAGGAAAAAAGTACTATGATTTCCTGTCTGCCTACTCAGCCGTTAACCAGGGTCATTGTCATCCTAAAATAATTGGTGCTCTGAAAGATCAGGCCGAACGCCTTACACTTACTTCGAGGGCTTTTTACAATGATATGTTGGGGCGCTATGAGAAGTATTTATCGGAGTTTTTTGGCTTTAACAAAGTATTACCCATGAATACTGGTGCCGAAGCAGTGGAAACGGCCATTAAACTGGCTCGGAAATGGGGATATGAAAAAAAAGGGATCCACGCCAATAAGGCAAAGGTTATTGTTTGCCAGAATAACTTTCACGGCCGAACGATAACGATAATTTCAGCTTCTAACGATCCGGTTGCTACTGAGAATTTTGGACCATTCACCCCGGGCATTATATCCATCCGTTATAATGACCTAAATGCGCTTAGTGAGGCACTGGAGGACGAGAATGTTGCAGCTTTCCTTGTGGAACCTATTCAGGGTGAAGCCGGAGTATATGTGCCGGATGAGGATTATTTAAGAGAGGCCTATCAAATATGTAAGGAGAATAATGTTCTTTTCATCTCCGATGAAGTCCAGACGGGTATTGCCCGAACTGGCAGGCTCCTGGCTAGTTGTGGAAATTGCAGCTGTACCGATAAACTATGCAGTGGCGTGCCAGAGGTGAAACCGGACATCCTAATATTAGGAAAAGCACTATCCGGCGGAGTGTTCCCTGTATCGGCTGTCCTTGCAAATGAAGATATTATGGACGTGATCCGTCCCGGAAATCACGGTTCTACCTTTGGGGGTAATCCACTAGCCTGTGCGGTGGCTATGGCGGCTTTGGAAGTGGTTAAGGAAGAAAAACTGGCCGAACGTGCGGATTATCTGGGTAAGATTTTCCGTGAAGAGATGAACAAACTAATTCAAAAATCACAATGGGTTAAGGTGGTTCGCGGAAGAGGCTTGTTAAATGCTATAGTTATCAATGATACCGAAGACAGTTCAACTGCCTGGGATATCTGTGTTGCTCTAAAGGAAAACGGGCTACTGGCAAAACCTACACATGGGAATATCATTCGATTTGCGCCACCTCTGGTAATGACAGAAGAACAGCTCTATGAGTGTATTGGCATAATAAATAAAACCATACTGGAATTTGATGCCCAATATGCCGAGGAACGTTAAGATATTTGCGTTACTAAAAACAAAAAACCCTGGGATTTCCCAGGGTTTTCTTATTGAATGTCTTTTTGTTAGGAACGTATTTCCTTGATACGCGCTTTCTTTCCAGTTAATCCTCTGAAATAGAAAATACGTGCTCTACGTACCTTACCTCGTTTGTTTACTTCAATTTTTTGCAAAGCAGGCATATTCACAGGGAAGATTCTTTCTACACCTACAGTTCCAGACATTTTCCGGATAGTGAAGGTCTCTGTAGCTCCTGAACCTCTGCGCTGAATAACTACACCCCTAAAAAACTGGGTTCTTGTTTTTTCACCCTCTTTGATCTCGTAGTAAACGGTAATTGTATCTCCTGCAGAAAAATTAGGAAAATCTTTCTTGGCAACGAATTCGTCCTCTACGTATTTAATCAATGATTCCATTTTGTTAATTTTCAATGGTTAATCAAAACAACATTCACGGCTATCGTCAGCGGTTGATTTAATAGAGTGCAAAAATAATTGATAAATTAAAACCGGCAAGGGAATTTGGCAAAATTTTATTGGTCCATTAATCCCATTATTTAAGGAGGTCTGGTCTTTTTTCTTTTGTGCGTTCCATAGCCTTTTCCTCACGCCATTTCTCAATTTCCGGGAAATTACCGCTTAACAATACTGGAGGGACCTCAAGACCTTTATAATCCCTTGGGCGGGTATACACAGGAGGAGCAAGCAGGTTGTCCTGAAAAGTGTCGGTCAGGGCGGAGGTCTCGTCATTAAGTACCCCTGGGAGTAACCGTATAATAGTGTCTGCCAGCACAGCCGCACCTAATTCACCGCCGGAGAGGACATAGTCGCCAATGGAAATTTCCCGAGTAATTAAGGAGTCACGTACACGTTGATCAACCCCTTTGTAGTGTCCGCAAAGAATAATAATATTCTTAAGTAACGATAGACTATTAGCCGTTTTTTGATCCAAAGTTGCCCCATCCGGAGTCATATAGATAACTTCATCATAGTCCCGCTCGGCCTTTAATTTTGAAATACACCGGTCAATGGGTTCGATCATAAGGACCATTCCTGCACCTCCACCAAACTGGTAGTCATCTACTTGCTTGTAGGAGTCGTCAGTGAAATCTCTAAGATTATGAATATGTACGGAGACCAGACCTTTGTCCTGGGCCCTTTTTAAAATAGAGGCTTCAAAGGGACTTCGGAGTAATTCAGGAAGAACGGTAATAATATCTATACGCATGGTACCAGTATTGTTAGATCGGAATATTAAGCCGGGGCGGTCCAGAAGTAATGAACGTATTCGGCGTCTTTTTTCCATCCTAATTTGTTATACAACCCTTGTGCAGGGTTGTCCGAAGCCGTTTCAAGGGCGAGGCCTTTGTAGTCTTGTGAGATACAATATTCCTGTGCCTTGATTAACAAGGCTTTTCCGAGCCCTCTGCCGCGATATTCAGGAGCAACATAAAGGTCGTTTAAAATAAAAAAGGACTGAAGACTTACAGATGAAAAAGTGGTATATAACTGTGTAAATCCTACCGCCCTCGTACCCATATTGGCCAGGAATACAATAGATTCCTCGTTTAAAAAACGTTGTTTCAAAAATATTTCGGCCGAAGAAAGGTCTGTTGTCTGTCCGTAGAAAATACGGTACTGATCAAATAATGGAGCCAATACCGCTATATCAGCAAATGAGGCACGGACAATATGAATAGGATTATCTGTGCCCAATAGTTGCTATTTGGATTTTTTGTACTTGAGGATTTCGTCCTGTAATTGCCGACTAATGCGTTGCTCTCTCTCGAGCGCTCTTCGCCGATGGTCTTCATATTCTAGCTCAAGTTCCGAAAGCCTTACCTTGGCTTCCTGAGTAAGGTAGTTGCTGTTTCTGTATCGATAAATAAAAAGCAATAACATGAGAAACAAGACAATAATTACAGTCCACATGATCAGGTTGTAACTGCCTTTGGAAACAAGCAGCCCAAAAAAGGACATGCTATCCTTTTCTTCTGTAACTCGGTTAAGGTTAACCGTAGTCTGCTCCAGTTTATCATTAAGGGAAGCAATGGTAGCCTCGTTACCTGAAATAGTGGCCTTTAATTCAGCCTTATTCTTATTCAAAGCATCGATACTATCCCTGACATTCTTACGAAGCTTATCCAAATTCAGGGTACGTACCACCTCATACCTTTTCCCATCGGCACGGTAATTGCCTGATTTTTTATATACGAACTCGAACTGGCTGTCTATACTTCCCCTGTCTAGGGATGGCTCATCATTCTGTGTCGCTTCCTGTGCAAATTGAAGATTACAAACTAGCAATCCCAGGGCCAACAGTATGATTCTGAATTTGTTCATTGTACTGGTCATTAGGTTAGTAACATGACTTATGGGAGAACTAAAGTACTTCAATAATCTTAATTAAAAAAAACACCTTAGAACTAAATATCTGGTTTTAAAGAAAGGCCTTCTTAAGGACTATTCCTGCTTGGATCCCTAATAATATGTAAATCTCCTGACTTTGGCCAGGTATTTTGCCAATCGAATCACCTGGTGGGCATAGCCAAATTCGTTATCATACCATACGTATAAAACGATATTTTTACCGTCTGCTGAAACCAGGGTGGCATGACTATCATAGATTGCCGGGGCGTTATTACCCACTATGTCCGTGGAAACCAATTCATTGCTCAATGAATACTTGATTTGTTCTACCAGGTCTCCTTCGAGCGCATACTTTTTTAGAATAGTATTCAAACTTTCCTTGGAAGTTTTTGTGTTTACCTCCAAGTTCAGGATGGCCAGCGAGCCGTTTGGTACCGGTACCCTGATCGCATTTGAAGTAAGTTTTCCTTTGAGGGAAGGAAGTGCTTTAGCTACCGCTTTACCAGCTCCAGTTTCCGTTATAACCATATTCAGGGCTGCTGCTCGCCCTCTGCGGTATTTACCGTGCATATTGTCTACCAGGTTCTGGTCATTGGTATAGGCATGTATGGTTTCCAGATGCCCTTTTTTGATTCCTAAAGAATCTTCAATAACCTTAAGAACTGGGGTTATCGCATTGGTGGTACAGGAGGCAGCGGAAAAAATTGAGCCCTCATCCGGATCAAATTCATTTTGATTAACCCCATGGACAATATTCGGAATGTCTTTTGCCGGTGCGGTAAGCAATACCTGAGATGCTCCTTTGGCCTTTAAATGAGCAGATAATGACTCCTTATCTCGAAATGCTCCTGTATTATCAATAACCAATGCGTTTTGGATGTTGTACTTGGTGTAATCCACATTTTCAGGACGATCCGAACTTATCATATGAACCGTAGTTCCATTGATAATTAATGCTTTATGCTCAAAGTTAGCTTCAACAGTACCCGTAAACTGCCCGTGAACGGAATCCGTGTGTAACAAACTGGCGCGTTTCAATAATACTTCCTCAGTAAGCGTCCCACGTGTTACTACTGCCCGTAATCGTAACTGGTTGCCTTTACCTGTTTTTGCAAGTAATTCACGGGCAAGGATTCTCCCTATGCGTCCAAAACCATAAAGGACAACGTCCCTTGGACGAATATCCCTATACTCCTTACCGTCCTTCAGTTTATCCATTACAAAAGCCCTTACATCCGGATATTTGTGGTGTCCGGCAGAATGGTATTCATAAGTGAGTTTGCCTATATCTAATTTTGAAGGGGGTAGTAGAATGTCTTTGATGGCTCGTAAAATCTCGACCGAATCAAAGATTGAGATTGGTTTTTGCACAAATTCTCCTGCATATTCGTGCAAGTTGATGATTTCACTAACGCTCTTGTCAATGACCTGATTACGAAACAGGACTACTTCTATAGCCCGGTCATACCAAAGATCTCCTATTATTTTAATAAACTCTGTGGTGGCTTTACGGCGGTCTGCCTGAAAGGCCAGTTCTTTTTCGTAAGAATTGATTCTTCGCATTGGTTAAGCTGCATTTTATAATGAGGCAAAAGTAGTTCTTTCAAACGTTTTCGCCATAGGTTGGAAATAAAAAAAGCACCTGAAACCAGGTGCTTATATAACGTCTTTTCCAATGGATTTATTGAAAGATTATACGCTCTCTATCCCCATTTTCATCTACAACGGTAAAGCTGTTATTCCCATATCTTTTCAATTGCCCAAATAGGTTTCGTGCATCCTGTATATTTCTGACATCTTCGCCATTTACCTCGATAATGGCTTTGCCTTTCAGATCGTATTCACGGTACCCTTCTGGAACTCCGATAATTTTAACTCCTTTTTTAACTCCGAAGATTTCTTTTTCTTCCTCGGTCAGATTTTTAACCTCTAGTCCCAGTACGGGGACATTTAATTTCTGACGCTCTTTGAGAATTACGGGCACCACAAGTTCTTCCCCATCACGCTCTATACTTACTGAAACCTCGTCACCTGGACGCTTAGTGGATACATATCCTACTAAATCGGAAAATCGTCGTACACGTATATCGTCTATTTTTCTAATTATATCACCGCGCTGTATATCAGCATCATCAGCTCCAGAATCTTCCTCAATACCATCCACATAAACGCCATCAATTTCATTAAAGCCATTATTCCTAGCATAGGGGGTATCAGGCCTTGGTGAGTTGATCCCTAGTATTCCTTTTAAAACGTTGCCATACTCCATAATGTCCTCTACCACCTTTTTGGCATTATTACTGGGTACAGCAAAGGAATACCCAACATAAGAGCCTGTTTGAGAAGTTATGGCTGTATTGATCCCGATGAGGTCCCCATTGGTATTTACCAAGGCACCACCGCTATTCCCGGGATTTACCGCGGCGTCTGTTTGTAAAAAAGTCTGATTGTTCCTACCCAACGCCCTTGCCTTGGCACTAACAATACCAGCAGTCACCGTGGAAGTAAGATTAAACGGGTTGCCTACTGCCAATACCCATTCCCCAATCCTGACATTATCAGAATCTCCAAAAGCTAAGTAAGGGAGTTGTTCGTCTGCTTCAATTTTAATTAAGGCAATATCACTTGAAGGATCCGTACCGACAACTTCAGCCGTATAGGATTTATTGTCATTCAGGGTTACGTTTATTTCTGCTGCCTTGGCGATAACATGGTTGTTGGTAACAATATATCCGTCAGGCGATATGATTACCCCGGAACCCGTACCAATTTGTGCCCTCTGTTCGCGCTCATATCCAAAAATATATTCCGCGAAGGAAGTAGGTCCGCGGTATATTGTCACATTTTTTACATGGACCACCGCATTAACGGTTTTCTCAGCTGCAGTAATGAAATTGGAATCTTCAGCACCCGGCATTGGAGTATAGACCGGTGTATTACTAGTTTGAAAAACGGGCATTTCCGCATTTTCCGAAATCAATTCGATCTTTTCAGGTGCCAGAAAAAGTGTATAAGCTCCTAGTGATATGGCTCCACCTGCAATAGCCACCAATAATAAACTCGCTACTTTTTTCATGATTTAAAACTTATTTTGAGATATTTAAAATTAGCATATTTTATGTGCTCATTTGTTGATTTAACGACATTTTAACGGCCGGGGATACCTTAAATAAAGTTTTATCTTTGCCTGGTAATGGACACGAAGAAATTCTCTTTTTACAAGTATCAGGGCACTGGCAATGATTTTATCCTGTTCGATAACAGGTCACTTTCATTCCCCAAAAATGATACCAAATTGATCGCGCGCCTTTGCGACCGAAAATTTGGCATAGGGGCGGATGGACTGATGCTCCTCGAGGATGACGAATCGTCTGATTTCCGCATGGTGTATTTCAATGCAGATGGGCGGGAAGGGAGTATGTGCGGGAATGGTGGACGATGTATGGTAGATTTTGCGCATCACCTGGGTATCATTTCAGAAGATGCTACATTTATCGCTGTCGATGGGCTCCATTCAGCCCAATGGGAACCCGGAAGTGTACGGCTTCAAATGCAGGATGTACAAAACATTAAAGAAAAGCCGCAATATGTGTTCATGGATACCGGATCACCACACCATGTTCAGCTAATAGAAAATATCGAAGCTTATAATGTCCATGATGAAGGAAAGCGGTTGCGTTTTGGCTTATATGGACAATCTGGCAGTAATATTAACTTTGTTGAGCAGCTGGGCAATGCTACTTTTGCCGTAAGGACCTATGAGCGTGGAGTAGAAGCAGAAACGCTGTCCTGTGGAACAGGCGTAACGGCCGTTGCACTCGGTATGCATCACCTGGGTAAAACCAAAAAGGATACCATAACGCTCAAAACCCGGGGCGGGATACTTGAAGTAGGATTTAAAGCAATAGAATCAGGATATACAAGCATCACCTTAAAAGGACCTGTTAATCAAGTATTTAAAGGAGCTATTAATATTGAAACTTCACGGTAAGCATATCTATTTAAGGGCTATTGAGCCGGACGACCTCGATTTTCTATATGAATTGGAGAATAATCCTGATTTATGGGAGGTTAGTGGAACGCTGGCGCCTTATTCCAGGCACGTATTGAAAAAATACCTGGATAATGCACACAAGGATATTTTTGAGGCCAAACAACTCAGGCTATGCATTTGTGGTCAAGACCATGACCTTTTAGGCCTGATTGATCTTTTCGATTTTGATCCCAAAAATAAACGCGCAGGAGTTGGTATTGTAGTACTGGATTCCGTAAACAGGGATCGTGGCTATGGGAGTGAGGCCCTTTCTTTGGTCTGTGATTATGTTTTTCACACACTCAACTTGAGACAGGTATATGCCCATGTTGGGGAACAGAATAAAACCAGTATTCATGTTTTTACAAAACTTGGATTCAAACAAGCAGGTGTCCTGGAAGACTGGACCCGGTTTGGGACAGAGTTCAGGAATGTTTTGTTGTTTCAAAAATTAAATCGCTGATGTATATCAAGAGATTATTATTGATTATTGTATTTCTGGGGTTAATAGGAGGTGGATTATTCGCCTACATGGTTTACGATACTTTTTTCCTCCCCAATACCCGATTTAACAATGAGGAAGCCTTTGTTTATGTGCCATCTGATGCTGATTTCTCCCAGGTTAAGCGTATGCTGGAACCCTTATTAGAAGATGTAGAAGGTTTTGAGGCCGTTGCAAAGCGGAAACTATACATAAATAATGTGCGGCCGGGTAAATACCGCATAGCTAAGGGAATGAACAACAATGAGATGGTGAATACCCTGCGAACAGGTAATATTCCGGTAAAAGTTTCCTTTAATAATCAGGAAACCCTGCCTTTATTGGCAGGAAGAATTGCTTCTCAAATAGAGGCAGACAGCCTTTCATTGCTTAATGCGATGAAGGATCGTAACTTCCTTCAAGAAAAAGGGCTATCCTCCGAGGCAGCACTGGGAATATATTTGCCAAATAGTTATGAACTCTATTGGAATACTGGGGCTGAGGAATTTAGAGATCGCATGCTACAAGAATACAATCGGTTCTGGAATTCTGAAAGGCAGAAAAAGGCTCAGGATATAGGCCTAAGCCCTATGCAAGTAACAGCCCTTGCGTCCATTGTTCATAAGGAAACCAGCAAAATAGAGGAACGTCCTCGTGTAGCTGGGGTGTACCTGAACAGGTTAAAACGAAATATGTTATTACAAGCAGATCCTACCGTAATATTTGCCATTAAAAAGGAAAGTGGAAACTACGATACTGTTATAAAACGGGTACTTTACAGGGATTTAGCCCTGGATTCTCCCTATAATACCTATCGATATCCCGGTGTACCACCTGGACCTATCGCAATGCCCGATATTTCGGCTATTGAGGCAGTTCTGAATGCAGAAAAACACAAGTATCTTTACTTTGTGGCGGATGTGGAATCTTTTGGTTATCACAAGTTCGCTGAGACGCTTTCACAGCACAATCGGAATAAAGTGCAGTACGTCCGATGGATTAATGGACAAAACGTAAACCGGTGACAGCTTCATCGGATATTTCCTACAAAACAGCCAAAAAACGACCAATTTTAGTATAATTTTGGCACTATTTTTCAGATCGGGCGTATCTTTGTATTGTGAAATTTAAGCAAATCGGTTTATCTGATTGTCAGTCTTAAGAAAACACCTATATGAAAAGATGGCTAAGCACATTCGGTCTGCTTACCATGATTTTTATTTTAGCAGGATTTGGACTATATACCAATAATAGTTTGGTTAAAGTACCAGAGACGCTAAAAGTAAAAGAACCTACTTTGGTTTTGTTTCCCAAAAACAAAACCGTATCCCAACCCAACATGGTAGTACCCCCATTTATTGGTAGTTCCTACATTGGTTTTAAAGAAGCCCTTGCATTTAAAGAATCACAGGGTAATTACTTTATCACAAATACATTAGGCTACTTGGGGAAATATCAGTTTGGTATCGGGACCTTACAGTTGATGGGTGTTTATAATGCCACCCAGTTTCTTAATGATCCCAGTTTGCAGGAAAAGGTTTTTCGTACCAACATTGCTCGCAACAAGTGGATTTTAAGAAGGGACATCAACCGATTTGTAGGTAAGAAAATCAAGGGAGTAGAAATTACCGAATCAGGGATTTTGGCCGCAGCACACCTCGCAGGTGCTGGAAACGTGAAGAAGTACCTTAGGTCTTATGGCGCATTAGATGTGCAAGACGCCTATGGAACTTCTATTGGTGACTACATCAAAAAGTTTTCCGGTTACGATACGTCAGTTGTACTGCCCCAGCGTAATCCCAAAGTCTAATTTTACATTATGTTTTTTTCGCAGGGCCCTGGAAGTAATTTCAGGGCTTTTATATTTTAGGCCTGTAAGATGAAGATAGCAGGTCTTTTGTGTAAATCGGGTAACTGCTCTTGTTTCCATTCCGAAACAGGTCTTGTAACGACCATTTCCGTGGGTAAGGTAAGATCAACCGCTACACACAGCAAAGTGTTACCGGAAAGTGTCCTGAGGAACTCTTCCATGAGTTTGTTGTTTCTGTAGGGGGTTTCGATGAAAATTTGTGACTGACCGCTATTGCGGGCATGTTTTTCCAGGCTGCGTATAGTCCTTTTCCTTTCTGCAGTATCTATGGGAAGATAACCATTAAAGGCAAATGACTGACCGTTTAACCCGCTTGCCATAAGGGCCAGGACTATGGAAGAAGGACCCACCAGGGGAACAACCCGGATATTCATTTGATGCGCCAGACGAACAACATCTGCTCCAGGATCTGCAATTCCTGGGCAACCTGCTTCTGACAATACCCCCACATTAAATCCTTCAAGACATGGATCAAGTAAGGCCGGCAAGCTTGCAGGGTCGGTATATTTATTAAGCACCTGTATATTCAGATCAGGCTGAGACTTTCTCGGACTTACTTTTTTAATAAAGCGTCTTGCAGATTTTTCATTCTCAACAATATAGTCGTCTATTTCTTCAATGGTCCTTTTTAGGGAAATGGGCAAAACTTCCAAAGGTTCATTTTCCCCCAGGGTAGAAGGTATCAGATATAATTTACCGTGAGATTCCGGAAATTTCATTTAGCGTTGTTGTAATCTTAATACCAGTGCGTTACATGCCTGGTCTATCAG
This sequence comes from Flavobacteriaceae bacterium D16, assembly GCA_021295155.1. Classification (GTDB taxonomy): domain Bacteria; phylum Bacteroidota; class Bacteroidia; order Flavobacteriales; family Flavobacteriaceae; genus Lentiprolixibacter. The sequence continues at coordinate 18,335 of JAJTJC010000035.1, forward strand.
TTCAAAGACGTATTCGAAACCTGAATCGCCCCCGTAATAGGGATCCGGCACCTCCGAAGGTCCCGTATCAATTTCTTCCAGCAGTAATTTAACCTTTTCCCGATGGCCGCTGTCCTCAGCAATTTCCATAATATCCTGATAGTTGCTTTGATCCATTACAAAAATATGGTCGAATCGATCAAAATCTTCCCTTACAAAACGACGACAACGCTGCCTGGATATATCGATCTTATACTTTCTGGCTACAGCTATGGATCTGGGATCTGGAGGGTTGCCAGTATGATAACCCGCTGTACCCGCGGAATCCACTTCGATTAGAGTAGTATCTACTTTGGATTTTAGAATTCCTTCAGCCAATGGCGATCGGCATATATTTCCGAGACACACCATTAGCACTTTGGTTTTCATCAGAGGATCAGGAGAATTTCTTGGTTAAATCTTCTATATACTTTCGGAATTGCTTGTCAGTCTCTGCCAGGTTATCTACCGTTTTGCATGCATGCAGTACCGTGGCATGATCCCGTTTTCCGATTTGAGATCCAATGCTGGCCAGAGAGGCCTTGGTAAATTTCTTGGCAAAGAACATAGCCAATTGCCGTGCCTGTACGATATGGCGTTTTCTTGTTTTAGATTGTAAGGTAGCCACGTCCATTTCAAAGTAATCGGATACAACCTTCTGAATGTAGTCTATAGAAACTTCCCGTTTGGTATTCTTAACAAATTTCTCAACTACTTGTCTGGCAAGGTCGAGGGTTACTTCTTTTTTATTGAAAGAAGATTGCGCAATAAGGGAAATAATAGCCCCCTCCAGTTCACGGATATTGGTTTTGATATGTTTAGCAACATATTCTATAATATCGTCTGGCATTTCTACACCATCCCTGTATAATTTATTCTTCAGGATGGAAATACGGGTTTCATAATCAGGACTTTGGAGTTCGGCAGATAGACCCCATTTGAATCGGGATAATAATCGTTGCTCAATGTCCTGCATATCCACCGGCGCCTTATCGGAGGTGAGTATCACCTGCTTTCCGTTTTGGTGTAAATGGTTGAATATATGGAAGAAAACATCCTGAGTACCGGATTTGCCTGAGAAAAACTGAACATCATCAATGATTAATACATCGATAAGCTGATAGAAATGAATAAAGTCGTTACGTGTATTCTTTTTTACCGATTCAATATATTGTTGCGTAAACTTCTCGGCAGAGATATAGAGCACTGTGCGCTCTGGATATTTGTCCTTAATTTCTATTCCAATGGCATGGGCCAGGTGCGTTTTTCCCAATCCAACCCCTCCGAAGATCAACAGTGGATTAAATGAGGTGCCTCCCGGTTTATTTGCCACTGCAAGACCAGCAGATCTTGCAAGTCTATTGGAATCTCCTTCAAGGAAATTATCGAAATTGTAATTTGGATTGAGTTGGGATTCAATTTTAATGTTTCGTATCCCTGGAATCACAAATGGATTCTTCAATTCCGGGTTCTTAGACTTAATAGGTACATCCATTTCTTGTGGAGATACCTGCCCCCGGTTTGCACTCGGAATTTTTTCAGTAAATGGTTCCCTATTGCCATAGGTGTTTTCCATTTTTATAATGTACACCAGTTTAGCGTGTTCACCCAGTTCTTTAGTAAGGGCAACCTTCAGTAACTTTACATAGTGCTCTTCGAGCCACTCATAGAAAAATTTACTGGGCACTTCTATGCTAAGCACATTTTCGGAGAGTTTAATCGGTTTGATAGGTTCGAACCAAGTCTTGAATGCCTGCGGTTGGATGTTGTCCTGGATAAAATCCAAACAGTTTTTCCAAACGGACTTGGCAGAAACACTCATTTGATATACTCGGTTAGCGTTGGTTAGTGACTAAAATTAGCTGGTCAAAAAAAGAGCTTGAAAAGCCCTCACATAGATGGACAAATATGTGAACAAAAAAGCTAAAAAAAAAATGAAATAGGGTTGAATTTATTGTTTTTTTTTCGCATGTTCCCAGCCCAGTTTTCGATGCCTTCTAAATATAAAGTTTTTAGCTGAATTTTCATGATTCAAAACGAGATTTCTTTTCGTATCCGATACGGAGAAACAGACCAGATGGGAGTGGTTTACCACGGTAATTACGCGCAATATCTGGAGATGGGACGGGTTGAATGGTTGAGGGTGTTAGGAATTTCCTACAAAAGCATGGAAGAATCCGGGCTAATCCTTCCTGTGATATCACTGCACATAAATTTTAAAAAATCAGCAGTTTACGATGACCAAATACGGGTAGTTACACGCTTGAAATCAATACCTCTTGTAAAGATTGAATTTGAGTATGAAATCTATAATCAAAACGATGAAATTTTAGCAACTGCAAATACCGTTTTAGCTTTCATGGATAAAGCAACCAACAAACCAACCCGATGCCCCCAGTATCTTCTTGAAAAAATCAACCCAGCTGAGGTTTAGTAGCCAAATTAAGGATCAATGGTCTCCTAGCTCAGTAACCTTAACCGTATAGTGCTTATTCATTGCTTCCAAAAACCTGAACTTCTTCGCCAGGGGCACTTCAATGATAAACATGGCCTCTTCTTTTAATATCCGCTCTAGAATATTCAGCTGTAGCCTGGCGATGATTCGCAGAACCGTATTCATTTGAGTATAATCGAATACCAGAGAATAACGGCAGCTTATTGTTCTTTCTTCAATGTCTGCCAGTTCAAGTGTAGTTCGCGCTGTTGCTTTATAGGCAGAGATAAGTCCGCCTACACCTAATTTTACCCCACCAAAATAACGCACAACGAAAACAGATGTATTCGTCAATTCCAGTGAATTGATCTGACCGTAGATAGGAACACCTGCTGAATTTCTCGGCTCACCATCGTCCTGAACCCGATAGATAGGGTCTTTCACGCCTATTTTCCAGGCATAGCAGATATGAGTTGCATCTGCGAACAGGCCTTTTAACCTAGAAAGGTGTGTCTTGATTTCTTCCTGTGATTGCACTGGATAAGCATACCCGATAAATTTGCTTTTACGTTCTTTAAAGATAATATGCTCAACAGGCGCCTTCAGAGTTCGATATGTAGATAATTCATCGGACATCAGAAAAGGGCGATGAGAATAATACTGCTTACCGCAAGCACAATACCTCCCCAGTTTTTAGGACTTAACTTTTCCTTGAACAAACCAATACCCAGTAAGGTTGTCAGCATTACGATGGCAACATTATTCAAGGTGAATATGGAAGCACTGTTAAGAAAATTATTTTGGAGAGCCCTCAACAGAAAAAATATAGAGAAGAAGTTGGGAACTCCCAGGGCAATTCCTCCCAAAATATTGCGAATGTTAATCTTAAAAAACACTATCCCCTGCTTAAAAAGAAGAAATATTACCCCGCTGATTGCTGCCGTTGCAAATATAGTAGCTGATAAGAGTGAAAACTCAGTTTCATCCACGTGGTACTCCTGTAAGTACTTAATACTGGAATCTATGATACCGGAACCCAGGAAAACAAGAACAGGGAGCCATAGGTTACTGCCTTTTAGCGTCTTGGGTGTTTTGTCTTTCATGGAGGTGAAAAACACGGCACCAAGAGCCAGCCCTATCCCAAGGATTTTGATCCAACCCAACTCTTCCTTATACAAGACAATACCCAAAATCACAGGAACGACAAGTGACATTTTTGTGGCTACCGAGGCTACTGAAACACCCATAATTTGAGAGGTTCGGGCCATCAGGTTAAAGATGATAATGAATAAAACCCCTAAAGCCAGGGTTAAGGGGAACCAGGTTCTGGATGGGATTTCCACAAGGTTTACCTCACCTTTGTATAATAGAAAACCAACCAAACAGGCTATAAAGTAGTTGATGATAATAGCATACAAAGTTTGTACCCTGTGAACATCATACAGTTTGAATACTACAAAGATAAAACTGGAGCACAGAATACTCAAAAGGAGATCAAGCATCCGACAGTTTTTTACTCAGTGTTACGATATCTTCCTGCTCCGGAATCAAATGCCATACCCGGATCCCAAGACTAGCCGCAGCTTGTGTGTTTTCCAGATTGTCGTCTATAAAGAATGTTTCCTCCGGGTTTAATTCAAATTGTTCAAGGACAGTCTGGAATATTTCGGGTTCAGGTTTTCTCATTTTCATCTCATGCGACAGGCAAACCGATTCAAAACAATTTATAAACCGATTGAAGCGGCTTTCCCCCATGGTCTTTGCTACATGGTTCATGTGCAGGGAGTTGGTATTACTGAGTAGGAATAGTCGATAAGAACTGCTATTGGCAAGGGATTCCAAATACGCTAATCGGTGTTCGGGAAAGTCCAGCAGAATGGCATTCCAGGCCGACATAAGTTCTACAGTAGGAATGTTTGGAAAAAAGGGACTAACCTTTGTGATAAAGGAGTCCGTGGAGAAACTGCCTCTTTCATAGGCCAGGAATAGTTCCATTAACTCAGGATTCAGTTCGGACAACCCCAAACGATTCAACTCCCGCGTGGTAGCCTCTTTATCGAGGTTGATAAATACGTCCCCAAAATCAAAAATGATATTTTTAATCATTTCGGATGATTTTTAATTCATCGGCTCCAACTTCAAGCAATTCTGCATTTTCCCTTTTAATGTTTGGGGCTTTTAATCCGCCATCCAGAGACTCAGTGCCTGTAAATATCCGGGTTTCGTCCCATAGTTCCTCATGCAGAAACAGATCGAGAACCTTTTTGCCACCCTCTACAATAATACTCGATATTCCCCGCTCCCATAGAACCTTAAGGATGCCCTGTGCGTCAAATTCTTCTTTAGGTAGTGTGATGTATTCTACTCCTGGGGTATCCTTCTGAGTAGCTTTATGGGTCAACACCAGGGTAGGGGTATTACCGGAAAACAGCTTGAAATTCTGCGGAACTTTAAGATTCCTGTCGAGCAATACACGTATCGGGTTTTTACCTTTCCACATTCTTGTGGTAAGGGAAGGGTTGTCTTGCAATGCTGTGTTGGTTCCCACAAGGATAGCCTGTTCCTCGCTCCTCCATTTATGGACCAATTGCCTGGATTCTTTGGAACTAATCCAATATGGTTTGGGATTGGATTCCCTTATATTCGATTCAGGTGCGATGTATCCATCTGCACTTTCAGCCCATTTAAGGATCACATAGGGGCGTTTCTTTTCGTGATAGGTAAGAAATCGTCTGTGATGATCCCGGCACTTCTGTGCCAGTACTCCCGTAATTACCTTACAACCACCTTGCTGTAGGCGCTGAATTCCCGAGCCGGCCACCTTCTCATTAGGGTCTTCGATTCCAATAACCACATTGGGAATTCCGGACTCCAGAATTAAATCCGCACAAGGCGGGGTCTTACCATAATGAGAACAAGGTTCTAGCGTAACATAAAGTGTGGCTTTAGGTAGTAGAGAAGTATCCTTGACTGAATCAAAGGCATTTACTTCCGCATGAGGGCCACCAAAGTCACTGGTATAGCCTTCACCGATAATACGATCTTCAGACACAATTACAGCACCCACCATGGGATTAGGAGGTGCTGTACCCATGGCGTTTTTGGCAATTTCTATGCATCGGGCCATGTATTTTTCGTGTATCTTCACTTGGCAAAAATAGGGTATTCACCATGAATCATCACAGGGGAATAAGAAGCGTAATCAGACCACTGGTCAGCTCATTAATAAAAGTATTCGGTAAATGTTGTTGAGAGACTTGCGAACCCTTTTCCAAAACGACCTGCAGCCAATTTATCCCAAAGCGGAAATAGACAGTATTTTAGATATTCTTCTTGAGCATTATTTGGGAATTGGTCGTTTTATATTAGCCATGCAACCCCGTTATTCCCTGACGAAGGAAGAGGAGCAACCTTTGATCGAGGCACTGGCCCGTCTTATTGATGAAGAACCTGTGCAATACATTACAGGTACCGCCCACTTTTTTGGGTTAGATTTTCAGGTAAATCCAAGTGTATTGATTCCACGCCCGGAAACGGAAGACCTTATTCGCTGGATTCTACAGGAATTAAAGGGTCATGATCAGGAACTTAATATCCTTGACGTAGGCACGGGCAGTGGAAACATAGCCATAAGCCTGGCTAAACAGCTACCCAATTCTCGTGTATATGCCCTGGATATTTCCGAAGAAGCCCTGGAAACGGCAAAAATTAATAGTGAGGCTAATGGGGTTAGTGTTCAATTTATTCAAGGAGACATCAGGGAAATTGATCGACTGAATGGGCCATATGACATTATCGTATCCAACCCGCCATATGTGCGCCTATCAGAGCGTGGTATGATGAAGAACAATGTTAAAAGATATGAACCCTGGGAGGCGCTTTTTGTCCCGGATCAAGCACCACTTTTATTTTATGAATTTCTGTCGAATTTCGGAAAGAATAATCTTAGGGTGGGAGGGGTATTATACTTAGAAATCAATCAATACCTGGGACAAGAAGTGCTAAAGCTATTGTCAGAAGACGACTATATAAATATCGAATTAAAATCAGACCTTTTTGGCAAAGACAGAATGGTCAGGGCGGTGTTCTCAGGAGAAACTCTTTGATATATTTGCAGGAGAATTTAAAAATGGAAAGCTTAAGCCAGGGCAGGGAAGCCATCTATTATTATGAATATAAAAGAATCTATTGAAGCACTAAGAAAGGAGCTTCGCGAACACAATTACCGTTACTACGTATTGGATCAGCCTGTGATAAGCGACTATGAGTTCGACATGAAACTCAAAGAGCTTCAGCAATTGGAAAAGGAACACCCGGAGTATCAGGATCCCAATTCGCCAACGCAGCGTGTAGGCGGACAGGTTACTAAAAATTTCCAAACGGTTGTGCATCAATATCGGATGTTTTCTCTGGACAATTCCTATTCCCGAGAAGAATTACAGGAGTGGGAACGACGTATTCAGCGTATCCTGGGGGATGTTGAGGTGGCCTTTACCTGTGAATTAAAATACGATGGTGCTTCCATAAGTCTCACCTATGAAAAAGGGGAACTGGTTCGTGCCCTGACCCGGGGAGATGGGTTCCAGGGAGACAATGTCACTACCAACGTCAAGACTATCCGTTCTATTCCACTTAAACTGAAGGGTGATTACCCGGAAAAGTTTGATATACGGGGAGAAATTGTCCTTCCCATTGCAGGATTTGAGCAAATGAATCGAGAGCGCATTGCTGCCGGGGAAGACCCGTATATGAATCCGCGAAATACGGCATCGGGTAGCTTGAAATTACAGGATAGTGCTCTGGTAGCAGAACGTCCACTGGATTGTCTCTTGTACGGATTAGCAGGTCAAAACCTGGGTGTTAGCACACAGTTCGAGATGTTGGAAAAATCCAGGGAATGGGGCTTTAAGGTGCCCAATACAGCACAATTGTGTAACAGCACAGAGGAAGTGATGGCTTTTGTTGATGCCTGGGAAAAGAAAAGACATGATCTCCCATATGAGACTGATGGAATTGTAATCAAGGTAAATAGTTTGCAACATCAGGAGGAACTGGGGTATACTGCTAAATCTCCCCGCTGGGCCATGGCCTATAAATTCAAGGCAGAGCAGGCAGTTACTTTGTTGAATAAGATTACTTACCAGGTGGGACGTACCGGCGCCATCACCCCTGTGGCAAATCTGGAACCCGTTTTACTGGCCGGAACTACTGTTAAGCGTGCCTCACTTCATAATGCGGATCAAATTGCCAAACTCGACATACGGGAAGGGGATACGGTCTTTGTGGAAAAAGGGGGGGAGATAATCCCCAAAATTGTAGCAGTGGATTTAACCAGGCGCAAAGAAGACTCTAAACCAACTGTTTATATTACTCACTGTCCCGAATGCGGTACGGAATTGATCAGGAAATCTGGGGAAGCCCAGCATTTTTGTCCTAATGATAACGGATGCCCCACGCAGATCACAGGGAGGATACAACACTTTATTTCACGCAAGGCCATGGATATAGAAGGCCTTGGTTCAGAGACCGTAGAGTTGTTGTTCAAAGCCGACCTGATTGCCAACTATGCCGACCTTTATATTCTTACTAAAGAAGACGTAATGCCTCTGGAACGCATGGCAGAAAAATCTGCTGATAATTTAATACAAGGTATTGCCGCGTCTGTCAATATCCCCTTTGAGCGTGTATTATTTGCACTGGGAATTCGCTATGTAGGGGAAACAGTAGCTAAAAAACTGGCCCGGAATTATAAGAACATTAATGCTTTGATGGAGGCAACTGAGGAAGAACTTACCCGCGTAGATGAGATTGGCGAGCGCATTGCCCAAAGTGTAGTTCGTTTCTTTAATAATGAAACCAATAAGGAAATAGTAAGCCGATTGCAGTCCTACGGACTTCAGATGTCACTTTCTGAAGAACAATTGTCTTCACAATCCGATACCCTTCAGGGACAGCGTTTTGTAGTATCCGGGGTTTTTGAAAAGGTGTCACGTACAGAACTTAAAAAGCTAATTGAGGATAATGGGGGCAAAGTCGTTTCTTCCATTTCATCTAAAACAGATTACGTAGTAGCCGGAGCCAATATGGGCCCAAGCAAAAAAACCAAGGCCGAGGGCCTTGGTGTTCCTATTATTTCAGAAGATGATTTTTTGGGAATGTTGTAAAGAGGTCATTTCCCAAATAATATTTACATACCACTGAGTTCTTTGTTATAGACCCAGATCTCATCCCATCTGTTTTCAAAAGTGGCATCACTGTTCCTAACAAAAGGCATCCAGGAATTAGCTCCGTTAAGTTTTTCAAAAGTTGCTCTAAAGGGCCATGATTTTCCAAAATCAGTCCAATTTTTGTGGAAGGAGACGGTCGCGATATGCCGCCCGATGTTTCCCTGCTGGAATTCATTGTAGTAGATTCCCCATGGATTTTCTCCCGGAAGGGCTTTGATTGTGGCACTAACCTTTTTAAAATGGCCTTCAGCACCAAATCCATGACCTTCTCGAATTTCCCAGTAGCGCGTAAACAAAATGGGATAATCACCAGGATCACCGTCCATCATAGCGGTGTTGGATAATTCCATATCCCCGGCCCAGTATTCACCTTGCTGAACACGTCGCACGTACGGCATAATATTGTCTCTCCAGTCGTCATCATGTCCTCCGGCAGCGGGTCTTGTATCCAAATGCCTGTACTGCAGCGGTCCCATAATCCATACCATTTTTCCCGTATCCGGTCCGGTGGTAATGTTATAAACGGATGCCTGATGTGGTCCTTCTTTATGATATTTCTGGTTGTGCTTCCTCATATTTTCACCCAGAGTTTTCAATTTGGTATTGTCCGGGATAAGGAGAATAGTTTCCCAAATGGGTTCTTCTGTTTCCTGCGCGCTCAAAATGTTCGAAAAGCTCGTTACGAGCGCAGCGGTAAAAAGAAATAAGAATACTTTTTTCATGATTTCATATATTTATTAAGGGTTAGGTCATTGTATTTCGAGCGAGAAGAAAAGAAAGATGCTGAAGAAAACTCTTGATTTTAGGATGAACATATCGTTTTACTGTCCGAAACCCCGTTAAATTTTATCCAAGCTTTAGTATGATTCCGAAAAGTTTTGACGCATTCGTACAAAGCCTTAAAGCAGACAAACCAGAGGTGCTCTGGCCGGAAGCCCTTAAGGCGCTGTGGTATGATGGTAAAGATAATTGGGAAATGGCCCATAATATAGCCCAGGATATACCCTCAATACATGGTTATTGGATACATGCTTATTTGCATCGCAAAGAAGGCGACAAATGGAATGCAGGCTACTGGTATACCAGGGCCAATAGGGAATTTCCGTTGGTTAGTCTTGAAGCAGAATTTCTGGAATTGGTTGGGGAAGTTATTTCAACAGCTACAAATTAGTTATTTGCCCTTTTTGATTTCTTCCTCTACTTCCTTTATCAAAAGATCGATCTCCTCAATGGCCGCTCTGTAAATTACATCCTTTTCCTCCATGACTCTCTGGAGCAATACAAGGATGTTTTGAAACTCATAAGAATACAAGATTTCAGAAGATATGGGCTGCTTCTTTATAAAATTGAAATTATTGGCTGCCCAGCTCGAAACAAAATCAAGGATTACATCCCAATGGATATTTTCCATACGGTTCATATACTGATACCGCCATTCAATGCCTCGAATTCCCTTAATAATGTCTGTATTTTCCAGGAGCTTTATATCACCGCTATTGACCAGTGTTTCATAGATGTTACCAGATTGGTCAAAATCTGAGTATTCAAACAATCCCGGAACCGTTGCAATTAAGGTATCCTGTTGACTTCGATCACCTTGAGTACTGACTTCGAGGGCATATTTAAAAATGCCCAGGTACCGGCCATTGTGTTCAACCTGGCCGTTGATAACTCGGCGCTGCTGTTCAAGATCCCCTTTTAGGTTATTGTAATATTTCAGTTCTTCAACCCTATTTAAGCGTTGATCATTCCATTTGTCTACCTGGAAAGCCAGAAGGATACCGATCATAACCAACAGGATCTCACCAAGGGCATAAAGCAAATATTTGCTGAATTTCCCTTCACGGAGTAGATTTTGTCTGAGGTTTCTAAAGAATTTCATGCTAAAAAAGGCAAACTTGTTTCACGCCATTTTATTTCCTGAGGAATCAGTTCATTTTTAACACAATTCTGTACCTGGCTTTTCCTGCCTCCAGGTGTGCCATGGCCTCGTTCACCTTAGCTAAAGGAAATTCCTCAACAATAGGATAGATGTCATGGCGAACGCAAAAATCCATCATGGTTGCCGTTAGTGCCGGGCTTCCAAGCGGACTTCCCGCCACGGATTTTTCACCCATAATCAGTGAAAATGCTGGAATAGCCATGGGCTCCAATACAGCCCCTACATTATGCAATCGCCCTTTTGGGGCAAGGGCACCCAGATAGGCATCCCAATCTAAAGTAACATTGGTGGTGTTCAGTATGAAATTCAGACTGCCAGCTATGGAATTCAATTCTTCGGGGTCGCGTGAATTGACCACCTTAGTGGCACCCATTTCCAGTATTTGTTGTTTTTTATCTGGATTTGAACTGAAGGCAATCACTTCGCAGCCCCACTTATTAAGGAATTTAAGGGCCATATGACCCAGGCCGCCAATACCTATAACGCCAACTTTGTCCGTAGGTTGTACTTCTCCCAGGATAATGGGGTTAAATACGGTAATTCCGCCACAAAATAAGGGGCCTGCTTTTTGCAAATCGACACCTTCAGGCAGGGGTATAGTCCATGACCAGTGTGCCCTGACCTGATCTGCAAATCCACCGTGCCTGCCCACTATGGTTCCCTCAACAGAACCGCATAAATGATGATCCCCTCCCATGCATTGTGCACAATGCATGCAAGAGGCAGAATTCCATCCCAATCCAACCAGGTCTCCAACGGAAATTGACTTTACCTCTTTCCCAATGGCAATTACTTCACCAACTACTTCGTGGCCGGGCACAAAGGGAAATTGTGTCATTCCCCATTCGTTATTTAACATGCTCAGGTCAGAATGACATATACCACAATAGTGGACCTTGATATCTACCTCTTCGGATCCAAGTGGGCCCAGTTTGTAGGTAAAAGGTTTTAGTTCAGCTCCGGCTGATTCTGCTGCAAAGGCGTTTACGGTACTCATGTTACAAAATGTTTGTTTCTGATTTAAAGATACAGGTTAATTACCTAAATAGCATGGCCTTGAAGTATGCAATTCGGGAAAGCAGGAAATTGCCTGTTCAGGCCATTGTCAGTATCATATGCGGCAAATAAAAAACGTTTAACGGGGTCAGTCTAAACGGAAATGCTGACTCCGTCTGATTTCATTTGATTTCTGGAATCAAAGTAAAAATCAAGCCTGCCAAGATATAACCCATAGCAGCCAACCTGGTTGATCAGGACGTTCTGGTCCCGCCTGTTTGGTCTGATGATAGGTCTTTCAAGGAAGGTATGCGTATGTCCGCCAATGATAAGATCAATGTTATCTGTCTGCGAAGCCAGTAAAACGTCACTTGGGATATTGGGATTGCGGTATTCATGCCCTAAATGTGAAAGTGCAATGACTAGCTGGCAACCCTCTTCTTCTCTCAAAATCCTGCTCATATCCTGTGCGGTTTCAACAGGATCGAGGTAAATGGTTTCCTTATACAGTTCCGGTAAAACTAATCCTCTCAAAGAGATGCCCAATCCGAAGATCCCTACTTTAATCCCATCGAGAGTCTTTATAGTGTATGGCTTAACGTAGCCATCCATTACGGTATTCTTAAAATCGTAATTGGCAGAAATCAATTGGAAATCAGCATATGGCATTTGAGCTAGAAGGCCATCTATACCATTGTCAAAATCATGATTACCTATAGTAGCCACGTCGTAGCCCATTTTGCTCATGAGACGGAATTCGAGCTCACCCCCGTAGAAATTGAAATATGGGGTTCCCTGAAAGATGTCCCCGGCATCGAGTAATAAGGTGTTGGGATTTTCGCTTCGTATTTGTTCCACAAGTGCAGCTCTGCGGGCAACCCCTCCCATATTGGCTGATCTGGCATGATCTGCCGGAAAAGGATCTATGTGGCTGTGCACATCATTGGTATGGAGGATGGTTATGTGTTTTTGCTGATTCATAGTACAGCCTCCCAGGGCCAGTCCTCCAGAAGCCAATAGCGCAGATCCTGCTGCCGTTTTACCTACAAATTCACGTCTGTCCATCTATTTACTTTTCTAAAACGATTATCTACAACAGGTTGGAGGGTATCTACTTTTTTGAAATAGTCGATCATGGCATTCCGTATCTTGTAATCCAGCAGAAAGGTAGTATCCGCATCCTTGAAAAAGCCCATGTCATCTCCGCCTTTTACCAGATAATCCGACGTGGCTACATAGTATTTCCTGTTCTCATTAAATGGCCTTCCCTGAACATGAACGTACTGTAGCGTATTGTCAGCATCCAGCAGGATTTCCATTCCTGAAATAGGATGCGCCCTTCCTGAACGAATCAAAAATCGCACAAGCGCTCTAACACTTTGGCCATCTAGTTGGGTTACCGCTATTTGATTTTCAAATGGCATAATTTCATAGGCAGTCCTTGCCGTGACGGCACCGGGGCTAATAACACTTCTGATTCCTCCATGATTCAGGACTACAAAGTCGATTTGGTTACCAGTGCGTTTTTGGAAAATAGGATTTGCCTGTTCGAATACGATGTCCGCCATAAGATTGCCAGCCGTCGTATTCAATTTTCCATCGGATTTTGTGATGGGGTAAGGAGCATAGGCCAGCGTGCTGTCCAAAACCTGATTAACCCTGTTGCGGTAAGGAAGGATAAACTGCTCAAGAGAGTCTGCAGCCTTAATTGAATTGTCTATAGGCAGCCTTTCCCCACTTATAGACCGCAACTTAAGCTGCCTTTCCTGACAGCTGGAGAACAAACAAATTGTTATAAATACAACAAAAAGTTTGGTATATAAATTCATTTGCCTTTTTATCTTCGCGTTAGAAATGCCCTGATAATGGTTACCTTTGTGAGAAATCCAAAGATACATGTTTTTCAAGGGACTAAAAGACAGATTCAAACATAAATCTGCCCTCAAATATATGCGGGAAGAGTTGGAGAATCCGCCACGTCCCTCGAGTAGAAAAAACGGTATTCAATTATTAGGGGTTATTGTTGATCTGGATAAGTTTCCCAGTGCAGAATCTTTCGAAGAGTTCGTAGAAGTCTTCGGATTACATCCTAACGCAGTAAAGATCATTGGCTATAAAAGCTATTATGATACCAATTCGCCCTACGCTACTCCTATCTTTTCAGATAAGGATCTGGGATGGAATGGCGCCATAGATAATAGTTATGTCCAGGAGTTCTTAAGCAGGGAATTCGATGTGTTGATCAACTATTACTCAGAAAAAAACCTGATGATGCAATTAATGACAGTAAAAACCCGGGCGCGGATAAAAGTAGGTTTTGCTGCTGTGGATAAAACCTTTAACGATCTTATTCTGGATTGTTCCATTAAGGATTTTGATTTGTTCAAGAATGAAGTCAGGAAATACCTGAATGTATTAAATGAGTTACCGGCATGAGGCAGTTAACAGGAACCGGGGTAGCGCTGGTTACCCCTTTTACGGATCAGTTGACACTAGATCTGGAGGCCCTTAGAAGGGTGGTGAGACACTGTATTGGAGGGGGTATAGATTATCTGGTTGTATTAGGGACTACCGGAGAATCTGTGACGCTTGACAAGCAAGAGAAAAATGCAGTAATACAAACCGTTGTTCAGGAGAATAATGGTGCACTGCCCCTGGTTTTGGGAATGGGAGGCAATAACACAATGGCGCTGGTTAAAGAACTGCAAGAGTCAGATCTCGAACCTTTTGAAGCCTTGTTATCGGTATCTCCTTATTACAATAAACCTACCCAGGAGGGCATCTACCAGCATTATCGCGCTTTGGCAAAGGCAAGTAGCAAACCTCTTATTCTGTACAACGTTCCCGGACGAACAGGAAGTAATATTCTTCCTGAAACAACACTGCGTCTTGCACGGGATTTTGATAATATCATCGGGGTTAAAGAAGCCTCCGGGGATATGAAGCAAATACAACAAATACTTCAGGATAAACCTAAAGATTTTATAGTTCTTTCTGGAGATGATACTACCGCAAGAGAAACTGCAGCCCATGGAGGTCATGGAGTTATTTCCGTTCTAGCTCAGGCACTTCCGGAACATTTTTCTTCGATGATGAACGCCGCTTTACAAGGAGATCAGGAAAAGGCAAAAACGCAGGAAAAGCAACTCCTGGAAGCTATGGATCTTATTTTTCAGGAAGGAAATCCCTGCGGCATCAAGGCGATGTTTGAAATTTTGGGTATTTGTAATGCCGGTGTAAGGCTCCCACTTGTGGAGGCCTCTACTGCCTTAAAAGCCCGGATAGCAGGCTGTGTGAGGACTCTGGAGCAGATTCAGGCCTGAGTAGTTAAAACTTCCATAAAGTTATAGAGGCTATTCCCCAGGATAACTACCTTAGGATCAATTAAATTATTTTGTATTCCGGCTGTAATCCCTAATTTTGCAAAATGTTTTCTAAATTGATACGACCACTTTACGTTTTATTGGGTTTTCTACTCCTGGTCTCCTGTAATGAATACCAGAAGGTTTTAAAGAACGAAGATATTAAAGCCAAATATGATCTTGCAGAGAAGCTATATAATGAAGGCGACTACAAACGGGCTAACCGTTTGTTCGAACAAATAGCTCCCAGGTATGTAGGTAAACCTCAGGGTGAAAGGGTTCAATTTTTCCTTGCGGACAGCTACTTTCGGATCAAGGATTTCAATTTCGCCGGTTACCAGTTCGAGCGTTTTGTAAAATCATACCCTAAAAGTGATAAAGCTGCAGAAGCTTCATTTTTAGGCGCCAAAAGTTATTATAACCTTTCACCCAGATATTCCCTCGATCAGACGGATACTGATAAGGCCCTAGTCAAACTGCAGGCATTTATCAATTCTTACCCTGATTCGGAATATTTGCAGGAAGCGAATTCCATGGCGCGGGAATTGACCACAAAGAAGGAAAAGAAAGCCTATGAAATTGCCAAGCAATTTACCAAATTGGGAAAATCATATTTTCTGGATTACAATATTTCTGCGATTGCTGCCCTTGATAATTTTATCTCGGACAATCCGGGATCTGTATTCAGGGAAGATGCTTTCTTTAACAAAATACAGGCTACCAGCATTCTCGCCTTTAACAGTACTGATGATAAAAAGAAAGAACGACTGGAAGATGCAATGGCAGCTTATGAGACACTAATCAGGTACTACCCTGATACTAAATACATGAAGGAAGCCCAAGACTTTGCTGAAAGGATTAGGGAAGAATTAGAACCATTTACAGAACAAGTTAACCCGACAAAATGAGCATGAAGGATCTGAAAACAACTAAAGCACCCGTTTCTACTGTTACCTATAACAGGAACGAATTTGACGCACAAACAGACAATATTTATGAGGCAATATCAATAACAGCCAAAAGAGCTGTTCAGATAAATGCCGAAATTAAGAAAGAACTTCTTGAGAAACTTGAGGAATTTGCTACCTACAGTGACAGCTTGGAAGAAGTTTTTGAAAATAAAGAACAGATTGAAGTATCTAAATTCTATGAGAAATTGCCTAAGCCACACGCTCTGGCAATATTAGAATGGTTAGAGGATAAAATATACCACAGGAATACGGAGAAAGACGGAGAATAGCATGTTAGGCGGCAAAAAAATCCTGTTGGGTATTACCGGGGGTATTGCTGCCTACAAGATCACTTTTCTTGTCCGTTTATTTATTAAAGCCGGCGCCGAGGTTCGTGTAATTATGACCCCAAGCGCCGGCGATTTTGTTTCCCCCCTTACCTTGGCAACCTTGTCCAAGAATAAAGTGCTCATCGATTTTGTCAATAAAGAGGAGCATAGTGTGGATTGGAACAATCACGTAGATATTGGACTTTGGGCAGATCTCATGCTGATAGCGCCTGCGACGGCCAATACACTCTCAAAAATGGCTGGTGGAACCTGCGATAATTTATTACTGGCTGCTTATCTGTCGGCAAAATGTCCGGTATTTTTTGCTCCAGCTATGGATCTCGATATGTATCGTCACCCAAGTACGCGAAATACCTTTGAAACACTGCAATCTTTTGGGAATATCATGATCCCTGCCGGAAGCGGAGAATTGGCAAGCGGACTACATGGAGAAGGGAGAATGGCCGAACCAGAAGACATACTTGACTTTATAACCAACTATTTACAAAAAGGACAGCCGTTGACAGGCAAAAAAGTGCTTATTACCGCTGGTCCTACCTACGAAGCAATAGATCCTGTGCGTTTTGTTGGCAATCACTCCACAGGTCGTATGGGGTTCGAGCTTGCTAAAACGGCAGCCGATCTGGGGGCTGAGGTAATTCTGATTTCCGGGCCTACGCATTTACAGCTTGATCATTCTGGTATTACCAGGATATCTGTTGTTTCTGCCGAGGAGATGTACCAGGCAGCACTGGAACATTATAACCTGGTTGATGTGGCTATAGGTGCAGCTGCCGTGGCCGATTTTCGTCCTAAAACAACATCGGATAAAAAAATCAAAAAGAATGGCGGCGGTTTAAATATTGAAATGGTGCCAAACCCAGACATATTGCAAGCCTTGGGTGGCCAGAAAACAAACCAGTATTTGGTGGGGTTTGCGCTGGAAACAAATGACGAACTGGCCAATGCTAAGGCAAAAATTGCCAAAAAGAACCTGGATGCCATTGTATTGAACTCATTGCGGGATGCAGGAGCTGGATTTGGAGGCGATACCAATAAAATCACCTATATAGATAAGAATTTCAACCAAAAAGCGTTTGAACTTAAAACCAAGGCTGAAGTTGCCCTGGATATCTGGAACGAAATTCTCAATGGGCTCCATGCGTAAGACTTTACTTTTAATCGCATTTCTTTATTCATTCCTGGGATGGTCACAGGAACTTAACTGTACCATTACAGTCAATTCCGATCAGGTAAGCCAGACAAATCAACAAATATTTCAGACTCTGGAGCGGTCACTGAACGATTTTGTCAATAAAACCAAGTGGACCAACCGTGTTTACCGGGAAAATGAAAAAGTGAACTGCCGTATGTTCATTACCGTTACCCAATTTGAAAACAACAACTTTGCCGCGAACATCCAGATTCAATCCTCCAGGCCGGTTTTCAATACCTCTTACGAAACCCCTATCTTTAATTATAAGGATAACGATTTCAATTTCAGTTATATAGAGTTTCAACCGCTGGTGTACAATGAGAATGTCTTCGAATCAAATCTCATTGCTGTAATGGCCTATTACGCCTATATCATTCTGGGGTTAGATGCCGATACTTTTGCTCTTGAGGGTGGAACAGACTTGTTTAAAAAGGCTCAACAGGTAGTGACTCAGGCTCAGGGGTCGAATTTCGCCGGGTGGAGCCAGTCGGCCACCTCCAACAGGACTCGCTTTGTATTAATCGATAATTTATTGTCGAACACATTCCGGGAATATCGCATTGCTATGTACAACTACCATCGAAAGGGGCTTGATATATTGGGAGATAATAACAGCACCGGCAAACAGGTTATTTCAGGTTCTATGCGCCTCTTTGAGACCCTAATCAAAAGGCGTCCCAATGCTTTCCTTATCCAAACCTTCTTTGATGCCAAAGCGGAGGAAATACGAAATATCTTTTCAGATGGTCCTAAAGTAGACATTGTTTCCCTCAAGGAGACCCTGAACCGCGTGGCACCCTTTTACGCTTCTACCTGGAACGAAATTAAATACTAGTAGTTATCCCTAAACAAGGTGATTCTTTTATCTTTACAATCTGTAAAGTAAACCGCCTTGCTCAAGCAACTTGCCATAAAGAATTTTGCTCTTATTGACGATCTGAACGTCAAATTCTCCTATGGATTCACAACCATTACAGGCGAGACCGGTGCTGGTAAATCTATTTTCCTGGGAGGTTTGTCTTTAGTCCTCGGAAAACGGGCAGATCGCTCCACTCTGCGGGATCAGGGAAGCAAATGTATTATTGAAGCCGAGTTTGAGATTGGGTCCTATAACCTGAGAACATTCTTTGCGGATCAGGAATTGGATTATGATGATCATACCATTCTGAGACGTGAAATTCTGCCGAGTGGAAAATCAAGGGCTTTTATCAATGACACCCCGGTCACCCTGGATATATTAAGCGCTCTAGGCGAACAATTGATCGATATTCATTCACAGCACCAAACCCTCAAACTGACAGAAGCGGATTTTCAGCTTAAGGTGGTAGACGCCCTGGCAAATAATGGGCTATTGCTGGCCGACTTCAGAGAGAAACTGGCTTGTTACCGGGAGGAAGAAAAGCAATTGCAAACCCTTCTGGAAAGACAACAACAGGCCTTGAAAGACTACGACTACAATAGTTTTCTTTTAAAGGAGCTAGAGGATGCCAGATTAGAGGGGGTTAATCAAGAAGAGCTGGAAGCAGAGTACGAGCAGTTGACTCATGTTGAAGAGATCCTGGAACAACTTTCCCAGGCCTCCCGTATTTTACAGGAAGATCAGATAGGTTTGCTGGCTACAATGGGTCAGTTGAAACAGATTTGTAATAAACTAAGCGATTTTGGGTCGCATTTCCAGACTCTTGCAGAACGGGTTAATTCCAGCTATATAGAGCTAGACGATGTAGCTGCGGAGATTGAACAGCAACAGGAATCCCAGATTGTAGATCCCAGAAGGCTGGAAGAAGTGGGGTCAAGTCTTCAGTCCATTTACGGGCTGCAGAAAAAACACACTGTAAGTTCTGTTCAGGAGTTGCTCTCCATAAAACAGGAACTGGAAGAAAAGGTCATTGACACGGACAATTTGGACAATCAGATTGAAAGCAAGCGCAATACCCTGGATATTCTGAATAAGGAATTGGAAGGGATGGCGTTATCCCTCAGGGAAAAAAGAAACAGTGTGATCCCAAATCTGATTTCTGAATTGGAAACAATGCTGGAACCACTGGGAATGCCCAATGCCAGATTCAATATTGAGGTAAAGGAGGTTCCAGATTTTAATAGAAATGGCAAAGATGGGCTGGCCATGGCGTTTTCTGCAAATAAAGGATCCGATTACGGACCTTTGAAGAAGGTAGCTTCCGGGGGGGAACTTTCTCGAATTATGCTTGTTATCAAGGCTGTTTTGGCCAGATATGAAAACCTGCCAACCATGATGTTTGATGAAATAGACACTGGTGTTTCAGGGGAGATTTCCAACCGTATGGGAGATATCATGACTCAAATGAGTAAACGAATGCAGGTATTTTCTATCACCCACCTTCCCCAGGTAGCTTCTAAGGGCGATCAGCATTTTAAGGTATTTAAAGAAGATAAGGATGGTATTACACATACCCGAATGAAGGAACTACAACCTGAAGAAAGGATCGTGGAACTGGCTGAAATGCTCGGTGGCAAATCCTTGTCAGAATCGGCCCTGGCACACGCGAGACAATTATTAAATTAAGTTAGTGAGGGGCGCTGTTTGCAAATAGGGGGTATTTGCTCTGACAGAAGGATTTCAGTGCTCAAATTTTGATATCTTTGCCCCCAACTAATACCAAAAAAAACACAATGTCACATAATTTATTAAAGGGTAAAAGGGGAATCATATTCGGAGCATTAGATGAAAATTCTATCGCCTGGAAAACCGCAGAGCGAATTCATGAAGAAGGAGGTACGTTTGTGCTAACTAATGCACCAATTGCTTTAAGAATGGGGACTATCTCTGAACTTGCAGAAAAAACAAATTCTGAAGTCATTCCTGCAGATGCAACTTCAATGATGGATCTTGAGAACTTGGTAGATAAAGCCATTGAAATTCTAGGAGGTAAAATAGACTTTGTGTTACACTCTATTGGCATGTCTGTAAATGTGCGAAGAGGAAATCCCTATACACATCAAGATTACAACTTTACTAAAACAGGTTGGGATGTGTCGGCTTTATCTTTCCATAGAACAATGAGTGTACTTTATAATAAAGATGCTGTTAGTGAATGGGGAAGTATTGTGGGATTGACATATATGGCAGCACAACGTGTATTTCCGGATTATAATGATATGGCAGATAATAAAGCCTACTTAGAATCTGTCGCCCGCAGTTTTGGTTATTTCTTCGGAAGAGATAAAAAAGTAAGAGTCAATACTGTTTCACAATCCCCAACGCCAACAACAGCTGGTAGTGGAGTAAAAGGATTTGACGGTTTCTTGGCTTTTGCAGAAAAAATGTCACCACTTGGTAATGCAACTGCATTGGAATGTGCAGATTATATTGTAACACTATTCTCAGATTTAACAAGGAAAGTAACGCTTCAAAACTTATTCCATGATGGTGGATTCTCAAATATGGGAGTTAGTACCGCAATAATGGAAGATTTTATGCAAAACAACCCTCCTGAAGAATCTGTTGCAGAAACCGTTAAAAAAGGAAGAAAGAAGTAATCTTAAAAAGGTTTTCAATTTAAAAGAGGTCTAGTTTTAGACCTCTTTTTTTTATGTCATTCTTTTCTTAAGCATGAGTTATGTCACCTTTTTCACGAAAAAGAAGTTTTAAATTAGGTCTCGTTTAATAAAATAATTCAAATAACATCTATGAGACCACTCAAAATAGTTGTACTTATAAAGCAAGTACCCGATACTAGGCACGTCGGTCCTGACGCAATGAAACCTGATGGTACTGTTAATAGAGGAAAATTAGATACAGTATTTAATCCTGACGATTTACATGCTTTAGAATTAGCCCTTAATTTAAAAGATAGAGTTCCTGGAACAGAAATTACCGTTATGACAATGGGTCCAAGAAGAGCTGCAGATATTATCAGGGATAGTTTATATAGAGGAGCTGATAATGGAATTATGATTTCTGATAAGCGTTTTGGAGGCGCAGATACTTTGGCAACAAGTTATACACTGGTAAAAGCAATTAAAAAATTAGCTTCTTTTGATATCATAATGTGTGGAAGACAAGCCATTGATGGAGATACCGCTCAGGTAGGACCTCAATGTGCAGAAAAATTAGGAATACCTCAAGTAACCTATGTTGAAGAAGTCATTTCAATTACCAATGATGAGGTTGTCGCAAAACGCAGATTATCAAAAGGCGTAGAGACTGTTTCTTCTCCCTTACCATGTTTAATGACAGTACATGGTGCTTCTCCAGCCTGCAGATCTAAGGAAGCTAAGCGCGTAATGCAATTTAAATATGCTAGAACCAATTCTGAAATAAAGAGGAATGATGAGTTTATGAAGGAATTACATGCAAAAAGACCCTATTTAACCATTCCAGAATGGGGGGTTGAAGATATTGATGCAGAAATATCAAAAATTGGACTTTCAGGTTCGCCAACAAAAGTTAAAAGTGTAGAAAGTATTGTTTTAACAGCAAGTGAAGCTAAAGTTTTGTCTGATTCTGATTCTGATATTGAAGGCATGATAATAGAATTAATTGAGCACCATACGATTGGATAATAACCAATAAATTGAATTAAAATGAAAAGCGTATTTGTTTATTGCGAAGTTGAAAATCAAAAAGTTGCGGAAATAAGCCAAGAGTTATTATCAACAGGTAAAAAACTAGCTATAAAATTAGGTTGCCCACTTGAAGCGATGGTTTTTGGTAGTAAACTGGATAAAATAAAAAGTCAAGTTTCACCATTTGGTGTAGATAAAATATATATCGCAGATGATGACAGGTTAGAGCCTTATAGAACCTTACCTCACGCGTCTTTAGCCACACATTTGTTAAAAAAGGAAGATCCACAAATCGTATTATTTGGAGCAACATCTGTAGGTAGGGACCTGGCACCTCGACTGGCTTCAGCGCTTAATTGCGGTTTAACTGCTGATACTACTATCTTAGACATCGGAGATCACTTCGTAAAGAAAGAAAAGAGAGAATATAAAGATTTACTGTATGCAATACGCCCTGCTTTTGGAGGTAGTATTATGGCAAATATTATCAATTGGGATCAGCATCCGCAAATGGCTACTGTAAGAGAAGGTGTTATGAAGAAAGAGATTTATGATAAAAATTATAAATCGGAAATTGTTGAAGTAGATGTAAACTCTTTAGTTAAGGAAGAAGATTTTGTAGTAAAAATTATTGAACGACATATAGAGGAATCAGATGTTAATCTTAAAGAAGCTCCAATTATTGTAGCTGGTGGTTATGGTGTTGGTTCAAAAGAAAATTTTGAACACCTGGAAGAACTAGCCGAGTTATTAGGAGGCGAAGTAGGGGGCTCAAGAGCAGCTGTAGATGCTGGTTTTATTGATCATAATCGTCAGATTGGGCAAACAGGTACAACTGTAAGACCTAAGCTATATATAGCTGCAGGAATTTCAGGAGCAATCCAACATACAGCTGGTATGCAGGATGCTTCAATGATTATTTCTATTAATAACGATCCTGAAGCGCCAATTAATAGACTTGCCGATTATGTGATTCAAGGCGATTTAGGGGTAGTAATCCCTAAGATGATTAAGTTTTATAAAGCAAACGCCAAGTAAGTGTTTATAATGCAGCGTTACCATTAACTCAAAATATAAAAAATTAGAAAATGGATAATTTTTTTAACGATACAAAGGATTTTAAATTTCATTTAACGCATCCTCTTTTTCAAAAAATTGTAGCACTTAAAGAAAAGAATTTTAAAGAAGCTGAAGAGTATGATTATGCACCTTTAAACCATGAGGATGCAATAGATAATTACGAAAAAGTTTTAGAAATAGTCGGAGAGATCTGTGCCAATACAATTGCAGCAAATGCAGAGTCTGTAGATTTAGAAGGACCTCATATAGAAAATAATGAAGTAATTTATGCTAAGGGTACTACAGAAGACTATAAGGCACTTTATAAAGCAGGATTAATAGGTATGGCATTACCTAGAAAATATGAGGGTTTAAATTTCCCTATGCTGCCTTATGTAATGGCTGCAGAAATGGTAGCTAGGGCAGATGCTGGTTTTGCGAACATTTGGGGATTACAGGATTGCGCTGAAACTATTTATGAATTTGGTTCAGAAGAACAAAAAGACAAATTTCTCCCACGTTTTAATAGAGATGGAGCAACTGCAGCCATGGTGCTGACAGAACCAGACGCAGGTTCAGATTTGCAATCTGTAAAATTGAAAGCAACTTTCGATGAAAAGGAAAACACTTGGAAACTAAACGGTGTTAAACGATTTATTACCAATGGAGATGCTGATATTTCTCTAGTTCTTGCAAGATCAGAACCAAACACATTAGATGCTCGTGGTTTGTCATTGTTTATTTACGATAGAAACGACCATGCAGTACAGATAAGACACTTAGAGAAAAAATTGGGTATCAAGGGGTCACCAACTTGCGAATTAGTATTTAAAGACGCACCTGCCGAATTGGTAGGTAAAGAACGTTTTGGGTTGATAAAATACGTTATGGCATTAATGAATTCTGCGCGACTTGGTGTTGGAGCGCAATCAGTTGGTATTGCCGATGCTGCATATAGAGAAGCTTTGAAATATGCAGAGGATAGAGCGCAATTTGGAAAAGTGATTTTAAACTATCCAGCTGTTTATGAAATGATAACAAATATGAAGGTGAAAATAGACGCCTTACGTTCGTTGTTATACGAAACGACTTTGTTTGTTGACATGACGAAAGCTTATGAAGAAACTATGAAAGAAAGGCGCTTGGAGAAAGAAGAGCGTATGGAAATGAAACATTACATGAAATTAGCAAATGTCTTTACTCCACTAATAAAATTAACATCGAGTGAAGCTTGTAATAAAATGGCCTACGATTCACTACAAATTCATGGCGGAACAGGATTTATGAAGGATTTTCCAATTGAGCGAATTTATAGAGATGCAAGAATAACATCAATATATGAAGGAACTTCTCAATTACAAGCTGTTGCCGCAATAAAAGGCGTTACAACTGGAGTGTTTATTGAGCAGATAAAATTCTATGACACTCAGGTTTCAGATAAAAACTGTGAGATCAGAACCAAACTTCACAAAATGACTGAATCCTACGAATCCATTACAAATAGGGTCATTGAATTAAATAATAATGAATTATTGGATTTCCATTCTAGACGTTTAGTTGAAATGGCTGGGAACATAATTATGGGTTACCTTTTAGTCCTAAATAGTCAAAAAAATGAGACCTTCTCAAATGCGGCAAGATTGTTTGTAAATCTTGTAAGAGCTGAAAATTTTGAGAGTTATAATTTTATTGAAAATTTAGAAGTTTCTGAGTTGGAATTATACAGGGTCTTAAAACCAGAAGAGGTTTTAGAGGAAGTATCTTAAATACGATATGGATTAACTACTTTTGTTTAAACTAATGAAAACAAAAGATATTTCCTTTTCATTTATTATCCCTGTATATAACAGACCTAATGAAATAAGGGAGCTGTTAGAAAGTCTTTCACATCAAACTTATGCTAGACCATTTGAAATAGTAATTGTTGAGGATGGGTCTCAGCAAACTTCGGAGGACATTGTTGGGCAGTACAAAGAACAGCTAAATATTCTGTATCTGTTTAAACCCAACAGCGGTCCTGGTGACTCCAGGAACTGCGGAATGCGTAAAGCAAACGGCAACTATTTTATCCTTCTGGACTCGGACTGTATGCTACCGCCTGATTACCTGCAGCGGGTAGCAGAATCGTTAAATAAGAATTTTGTAGACGGCTTTGGAGGTCCGGACACCTTTCATAAGGACTTTTCCCCCCTCCAAAAGGCCATTAACTACGTAATGACCTCCCTGCTTACCACAGGTGGCATTCGTGGACATAAGGCCGCTGCAAAACGCTTTCAGCCAAGGAGCTTTAATATGGGTATTTCTCGCAGTGCCTTTGAAGAAACCGGTGGGTTCGGGAACATTCATCCCGGCGAAGATCCTGATTTGACCCTCCGTATGTGGAAAAAGGGCTTCCAGACCCGACTGATACCTGAGGCGTATGTTTTTCATAAAAGGAGGATCGATTTCGGTAAATTCTACAAACAGATGAATAAATTTGGTATGGTCAGGCCCATTCTAAATCAATGGCACCCTGGATCAGCTAAATTATCTTATTGGTTCCCTTCATTTTTTATTTTGGGTTTACTCGCCTCCATACTGCTAATGGCGGTGCAATTCTATGTGCCAATTTTACTTTACCTGCTTTACTTTATACTCCTTTTTATTGATTGCCTGATCCAATACAAACAGCCAAAAGTGGCCATTTTTTCGCTATGGGCTGTACTCGTTCAATTCACGGCATATGGATACGGTTTCCTAAAGTCGACTATCTTGGTTAATTTTAGCAGTAAAGAACCGCAGATGGTGTTTCCCAATTTGTTTTTTCAAAAGGATCAGGAATGACAGCACAACCTAAAAACGGGGTAGATAAAAGGAAAATGCAGATTTTTCTGGTTTTCTTGTTTTGCTCTTTTTTGATCTGGTTGATAAGCAAGCTTTCCGAAACCTATACTGAAAGAACCACCTTTGAAATAGTATATGTAAGTGTCCCGGACTCTCTCCTTCTTACCTCCAGTTCCAAAGGCACACTCTCGACAAGGATACAAACAAGTGGCTTTCAGATGCTAAGCTCTGGATTCAGGAGTAATCAAATAGCGATCGATGTTTCAAAATTTAGACAAAGAGGTGGTCGGTATTACATAAGCCCCGCAGATTACCGCAGGCAAATGGAACAGCAATTATCGGGGTCAATTCAATTACAGGACATAGACAGGGATACCCTTTTTCTTGAATTGTACGAGCTCGTTTCCAGAAAAGTACCCGTAAAACCGAATCTCAATATAAGTCTGGCACAGAATTACATGATGAAAGGACCCGTGGAGGTTTTACCGGACAGTGTGCTGCTCAGAGGACCAGAAAACCAATTGGCGGCCATCATGGAAGTGCGTACTGAACTATTGGAGTTAAATGAGTTGGAGCAAAACTTTAGCAGGGAAATACCGCTATTGATTCCGGAAGAATGGGAATCGATAAACCTGGACATTAGTATGGTGAACCTAAAAGGGACCGTTTTCCGTTTTTCGGAAAAAATGATAAGCATACCAGTTTCTGTGCTCAATCTTCCTGAGAATACGGAACTGAAAATATTCCCTAATACGGTAGAAATACTTTGCAGGGCAGAATTGGAAACGCTTAAAGAATTACAACCAAATCAATTTTCCATAGCAGTTGATTATAAAGATATGCGTGAAGGAATCAAAACGCTTCCGGTTAAAATTGAACAGCAACCGGCGTTTGTTCAGAGCGTTCAGCTTATGAATGATCAGGTAGAATTCCTGCTGATACGACAATGAAATTAGTTGGACTTACAGGCGGTAT
Source organism: Flavobacteriaceae bacterium D16 (assembly GCA_021295155.1). Lineage (GTDB taxonomy): Bacteria > Bacteroidota > Bacteroidia > Flavobacteriales > Flavobacteriaceae > Lentiprolixibacter. The sequence continues at coordinate 45,214 of JAJTJC010000035.1, forward strand.
AGGGAGTGGTAAGACCACTGTCAGTGAGATGTTTTCTGAACTTGGAGTACCCGTATACAATAGTGATCAAGAGGCTAAGAGGCTGATGAACAGCTCTGAGGAGCTGAAAGGTCAGATAATCAAACTCCTGGGAGACGAAGCATACAAAGAAGGGGAATTACAAAGGCGCTTTATTGCCGAAAGGGTATTTTCTGAACCTGATTTGCTACAGCAACTTAACGCAATTGTCCATCCTGCCGTAAAGAAAGACTTTTATAAATGGGCGCTTTACCAAGAATACCCATACCTAATTCAGGAAGCGGCTATACTCTTTGAAAATGGATCCCATGACTCATTTGACAAGATGATCCTGGTAACGGCTCCTGTTGAGGAACGAATATCCCGTATCCAGAAAAGGGACGGAAGTACAAGGGAAGCGATCTTGGAACGTATACAAAATCAATGGGAAGATTCAAGAAAAATTCAGTTAGCGAACTATGTCATCGAGAACATAAACCTGCCAGAAACCCGCGAACAAGTTATGGCAATACACGCGGAACTCCTTGAATTATAGATAATCACGAATTTTAACATTTTTGTTAAGGTTAGGTTAAACAGGGGAACGCCTAAATGTTAAATTTCTAATTTTACGCGAACAATGAATAAGAGATTATTTGTTCTTTTGGTCATTCTAATGAGCTTGTCTCTTATTGGGATCATCTCTGTTCAATTATATTGGATCAAACGGTCCGTTGAAGATAAGGAAGAACAGTTTGCCAATATTGTAGCCGAGGTCTTGAGCAGGGTAACAGATAAAATTGAGACCAGGGAAATCAACAATTATTCGGAAAAATTTCTGAGATTGAGAGACAGCCTGGGGGAATTCAAGAGCTCCCAGTTGAGTAACATCTTTTTCATTGATCGCGATTTGAATTCCAATGAGATCCTGTTCTATTCCCACGGGATCCTTGAGGAAAATTACAATATCGCGTCAACGTTCTTTGATAATACTGACAGTACAGACATTACAGACACTACCACCATTACCAATTTTACAAGTAAGCGTACAACCACCATATTTAAGGAAGAATATGGCCTTGATGGCAGGAGTTATAAGCTAAACCCTATCCAGAAACTTGAAAAAGTAGGTGGGCTATCGGCTATAGATAGAGCAGCGTTCGACGATGTTTATCGGGAGTATGCCAAAAGGATACCGGTTCATAATAGAATAAGTAAACAGGAAATCGAATTGTTACTTGACCAGGAATTGGAGAATAGTGGATTGGACCTCGATTATGAGTATGGGATTTACAGCAGGGGTTTACCCACTAAAGTGAAATCCCGGCGTTTTAAGTTCGCCGAAACCCAGCTCTACCAGGCTCCTGTATTTAAAAGCAGTGAAGGGACTAGCAATTTTTCACTTTTGCTCTCCTTTCCAAAGAAGAAGAAATTTTTACTGCGTTCTGTTGTGGGAATGGCATTTCTTTCACTTCTGTTTACATTGATCATTGTTGTGGCTTATTCCAGTGCCATTTACCAGTTGATAAAACAAAAGCAGATCTCTGAAATAAAAAGTGATTTCATCAACAATATGACCCATGAATTTAAGACTCCTATTGCTACCATTAATTTGGCTGTAGAGGCCATAAAGAATCCGCAAGTGATAGGGGATAAGGAAAAAGTACAACGTTACTTAGGAATGATACGTGACGAGAATAAGAGGATGAATGCCCAGGTAGAGAATGTGTTGAGGATTTCAAGATTAGAAAAAAACCAATTGGATATCCGTAAGGATAGGGTTAATGTTCACGACCTAGTTAAAAAAGCAATATCCCATATTGAGTTAATTGTTGCTGATCGCGGAGGCTATGTCAACGCGCATCTGGAAGCAGAACGAGATGAGGTGCTGGCCAGCGACGTGCATTTTGGGAATGTTTTGGTAAACATCCTGGATAATGCGGTTAAATATTCACCCGAAGCCCCTAAGATTGAGGTATACACCAGTATGGTGAAGAATTATATCATAATCCGGGTCGAGGACCAGGGGGCGGGGATGAGCAAAGCTGTACTGAAAAAAGTATTTGAAAAATTTTACCGGGAACATACCGGAGATATACATAATGTAAAAGGACACGGGCTTGGACTGGCCTATGTCAAGAAAATAGTAGAAGATCACCAGGGTGAGGTGTATGCAGAAAGTGAGAAAGGAAAAGGAAGTACTTTCTTCATAAAACTACCCTTAATATAAACGATTATGGAAACAGCTCAGAAGAAGATTCTTTTAGTAGAAGATGATCCAAATTTTGGTATTGTCCTTAAGGATTATCTCTCAATGAACGATTTCGATGTAACCCTTGCCAAGAATGGTATGGAGGGTTTTGAAAAGTTCAAAAAGGACAACTTTGATATATGCATTCTAGATGTGATGATGCCTTATAAGGACGGATTTACACTGGCCAAGGAAATTCGGGAAAAGAATGAAAACGTTCCGATTATTTTCCTCACAGCCAAAACAATGAAGGAAGATGTACTTAAAGGATACAAGGCAGGTGCAGATGATTACCTCAATAAGCCTTTTGATTCTGAAGTACTGCTTATGAAACTCAAAGCAATTCTTCAAAGAAAAGCTTCCAACACCCTTGCAGATAGCAAGCAATTTGAATTTCAGGTTGGAAATTTCCATTTGAATTCCAAGCTTCGTTTCTTGAAGTACAAGGAGGAAGAGCCCATAAAATTATCTCCCAAGGAAAATGAACTGCTCAGGCTTCTTGCGCTACATGAAAATGACTTAATGCCGCGAGAATTGGCACTTACCAAAATCTGGAGGGATGATAACTATTTTACTTCCAGGAGTATGGACGTTTATATTGCCAAACTCCGGAAATATCTCAAACGAGATGATTCCGTTGAGATCTTAAATATTCATGGAGAAGGTTTCCGCCTGGTGGTCAAGAATCCGTCTTCTTAATTGAAAATATTTATTTTTTCTGATAAAGCGGCTACTGGCCGCTTTTTCTTTTGGACTGCCAATTCTTAATAATTAGTATTACCTGCTCAGAGGGTGATGCTTCCACTGGAACAGGAATAGCATCATCAGGAGTCTCAAGTGCGTCAAACTGGGACTTAAGCAATTCCTCAGGCATGAAATGGCCTGCCCGCTCCTGGATTCGGGCTAAAATGGTTTTGTAATCTCCAGTGAGAAATACCCACTCAATGTGATGTGGCAAGTCTTCGGAAAGCGTTTTTCTGTATGATTCTTTCAAAGCGGAGCACGCAATCACACATCCGGACGACCCTCTTTCCAAAGCCAGTTTTCTAATACGTAGCAACCATGGCAGCCTGTCTTCATCATCAAGGGGCTCTCCCTTAGACATCTTAATAATATTAGCCTCCGGATGATAGTCGTCCCCGTCAAAAAAAGGGAATCCAAGTTTCTGTCCCAGTAGTTGCCCCACCGTTGATTTGCCGGAACCGGAAACCCCCATTATATAAAACACTGTTCCGCTCTTATCACTCATTTTAATAGATCAACTTGTTTTTCGATTGCACCTATAATCTCATTGTGAGAAGTCTGGTAATCAAACCAATGTACATCGCTGGACTTGCGATACCAGGTAAGCTGTCTTTTGGCAAATCTACGGGTGTTCTTTTTAATCTCATCTACGGCAGATTCCAAACTACATTTATTTTCTAAATATGCGAATAATTCCTTATAACCCACGGTTTGCAAGGCATTAAGGTCCTTATGTGGGAGGAGTTGCCTCACCTCTTCGAGGAGTCCCTTTTCCATCATCTCATCTACGCGAGCATTAATCCGCTGATAGAGTATTTCCCGATCTGCTTTGAGTCCAACGATGATTGACTTGAAAGGACGAACGGTTTTAAGTTGTCCCAGAAAACTCGAATAGGGTTTTCCACTGCTTAGGCAAACTTCCAGAGCCCTTATCAATCTATGGGGGTTCTGCAGATCTATTATTTGGTAGTAATCGGGATCCAGTTCTTTTAACTGGTCTTGTAAGGCTGCAATCCCCTTTTCTTCAAACACCCTGTTCAGCTTTTCTCTTATGCCAGGTAATACCTTGGGAAAGGTATCAAGACCTTGAAGAACCGCTTCTGTATAAAGTCCACTGCCACCTACCAGGATTACAGTTTCGTGGGCATTATGGAGCTCTTTTATCTTTTGCAAAGCTTCTGTTTCAAAATTACCTACGGAATAAGGGGTAACTACACTTATGTGCTGAACAAAATGATGGGGGATGTTCTGTTGTTCATCAGAGCCTGGTACAGCAGTGCCTATGGACATTTCTCTGTAAAACTGTCGGGAGTCCGAAGAAACTACTTCGGTGTTAAAGTGTTTAGCTAGTGAAACGGCAAGTGCAGTTTTACCAATGGCAGTTGGTCCTATAACCGTTATAAGAAACTTGTTCATGGCAATGGACTACCACAGTGATAACAGTGACTGGCAATATCCTGATGTTCTTCGGCCAAACAACTTTCACAAACACGTTTGCCCTCTTGATCGGTGTTTTTGCTTCTGTTCTTGGCAAACTCAACCGTAACGATCCCGGTAGGAACTGCGATTATCCCATAACCGATTATCATAATCAGCGTGGCAATAAACTGTCCAAGTCCTGTTTCCGGGGAGATATCTCCATAACCAACAGTGGTAAGCGTAACAATGGTCCAGTAAACGCTGTGGGGAATACTGTTGAAACCGTGCTCCGGTCCTTCAACGAGGTACATGATAGTCCCCAGGAGCACAGAAATTATCAATACAAAGAATACAAAAATGAAGATTTTGGTTCTACTGGCTTTCAATGCCCTGAGCAGATTGTTAGATTCCCCTACAAACCGCACCAGCTTAAGGATCCGGAATACCCTGAGGAGTCTAAAAGCCCGTAAAGCAGCAAAATATTGAGACCCTACTACAAAATAGGACAGGTATTTAGGGATGGTGGAAAGAAGATCGATAACGCCAAAGAAGCTGAAAATATACTTGCTGGGTCTTTTAATACAAATAATCCGAAGTATGTATTCAATAGTGAAGAGGATAGTAACTATCCACTCTGAAATGTCCAGAAAATCGTGATAGTGCTCATCAAAACGAGGAACACTCTCGAGCATTACAATGATTACACTATAGAGGATTACTACCAGTAAAACAATATCAAAAAATTTACCGGCAGGGGTATGCGTGCCGTAGATAATCTCGTGCAGCTTAAACTTCCAGTCCCTCTTAATAGGTACCTCTCTTTCCAATGTACTAGTTCAGTTCAATTATTTTCAAAACCCTTTTTTCCTGGAGATAAGAGCTAATGATTATTCCGGATGCCGGACTACCTTCCATTGGGGTAATGATTTTTTCTAAGATATGAATATTATTGATTTGATGGTTGAGGTTATAAAAACCAAGACCCCTGAATATACCATTTTTCAAAAGAACTGCACTCCTTTCGCCCACATCACGTCCTTTATCTATTAGCAAGACACTGTTATTGGCCAGGTCGATTTCCTGGTAAAAGCCTTGTACAATGCGTTGCTGCTCCTGGAGCTTAATGTGTTTGGACACCGGCGCATTGTATTTGGGCTTATTCAGATGCCGTTCTTCTTCAGCCTTTAGTCGGGCTACCAATTCACTACCCGTTATTTCAAAAGTTACTTTTCGTGTTTCCTTCTGAATAGACCTTGCCCAGCCACCACTATTGGTGAAATGTTGATTCACTCTTTTTTTAATATTTGTACTATGACCTAAAAATATAAGGTCACCTTCTTTATTGTACATATAATAAACTCCCGTTTCCAGGGGCATGTCATCCACTATATCAAGCTGTCGAGTTGTAAGTTCACCCAGGCTTTCGGCTCTGATTACGCCTTTTATTATGCTTTTGTCAGAATCTCTTGTGAGCAACAACTTAAAGAGCTGCAATGTAGCCAGGGCATCTCCGTTGGCGCGATGCCGGTCACTTACAGGAATTCCTAGAGATCGGACCAACTTTCCCAGGCTGTGTGATTCAGCTTCAGGGATCAATCGTTTAGAAAGATCAACTGTGCAAAGGGTTTTTCGTTCAAAATTATAACCAAGTCTTCTGAATTCAGTGCGGAGAATTCGATAATCAAATTGCGCGTTATGAGCAACCACAACGGCATCCTGGGTAATCTCTACTATCCTTTTGGCTACCTCATGGAATTTTGGGGCAGTCCTGAGCATCCGACTGTTTATGCCGGTGAGCTTCACCACAAAGGGTTGAATTTCCCGCTCCGGATTAACCAGGCTGATAAACTGGTCTACTACACGATGTCCGTCAAACTTGTGGATGGCAATTTCAGTTATACCTTCTTCATCGTATTTTCCACCGGTGGTTTCTATATCCAGAATGGCGTACATAAATGTGTTTTATTCTTAGAGCTATCTAGGGCTTGTTAGTTTCTTGCTCCAAAGATACTGCTTCCAATTCGTACCATATTGCTTCCTTCTTCTAGCGCTGCCTTATAATCACCGCTCATGCCCATGGATAGGATTTCCAGGCCGGGCAGACTTTCCCGGAGGCTATCAAATAATAGTTTCAAACCTTTGAACTCCCTGCGAACCTGTACCATATTTGTAGTAAACGTTGCCATGCCCATTAGGCCACATACCCTAACGTATTCCAAATTATTGAGTTCCCCGGAGGTTGCCAAAGCCTTGAGTTCTTCACTATCAAAACCAAATTTACTTGATTCCTCCGCGATATGGACCTGGAGTAAACAACTTAATTTGCGCCCAATTTTTTGTCCTTGTTTGTTGATTTCCTTTAACAGTTTAAGGCTATCCACGCCGTGGATAAGACTAACAAAAGGCGCCATATATTTGACTTTATTGCGCTGTACATGTCCAATCATATGCCATTCTATGTCTTTGGGCAGGATATCATGCTTATCTGCCATTTCCTGAATGCGATTTTCACCGAACACCCTCTGCCCGCTTGAATAGGCCTGAAGGATTTCTTCGGCAGATTTCGTTTTTGAAACCGCTACCAAAACTACTTCCTCCGGCAAATTAGCCTTGATTTTCAAAAGGTTTTCGGATATGGACATGGATAGTGTTATATAGGGAGTTCTTCTTTATAGCGTATCAGACAGGTCAAAAACCGTGAGACCGCTTCGTAATTTGGGTTCAATGTAGGTGCTTTTCGGGGGCATAACCAGTCCTTCATCTGCTATGGCCTTAATCTCTTCAATGTTCACGGGTATCAAACCGAATCCCACTTTGAAATTACCCTGATCTATAACATCTTTCATTTTTAGTGCGTTGTGTTTGCCATATCCATACTGTATACGCTTATCATTTCTCAGGTCCTGAATTCCCAATATGGGTTCCAGTATAGTTTTGTAAAGGATCTGAGTGTCCAGCTTACTTAAAGCATCGGAAAATTCATATGCTTTACGCCGGAGGTATAAAGAGTAGAACTCTCCATCCAGATACATGCTAAAATGGTGTTTTTTGCTGGGTTTATATAGCTCATCACCATAACTCTTGATTCTGAACTTTTCATCCAATCGGATCAGGAATTCCTTTTTGCTGAGCCCGTTCAGGTCTTTCACCATTCGATTGAACTCGAATATTCGTATATCCGATTCGGGAATCAGGTAGCTCATAAAATAGTTATAAGCCTCGTTTCCGGTATGTTCCGGATTCTTGTCCTTTAAAGTCCTGCCCAACAAGCAGGAAGAAGCACTTCGGTGATGTCCGTCTGCGATATAAAGGGAATCTGTGCTATTAAATTCCTCCTGAATCTTTTTCAGGGTTTTGCTGTCGGATACTACCCAAAGAGTATGCTTAATACGGTCAGGGGTAGTAAATTCATATGTCGGGGTGTTTTTGGTGGCCTCAGCGAGAATATCAGCTACGGCAGCATTGTCTTTGTAGGCCATCAGGACAGGCTCAGCCTCAAAGCGCACTATTTCCAGGTAGTCTGCAAACAGCTTTTCTCTTCGCGCAATAGTCGCTTCATGCCTTTTAATGATCCCATTCTCATAATCAGTTACACTCGTTGCACAAAAAAAACCAGTACAGCAATAACTATCTTTTTCAACCCGGTAAATATAAAAGCTGGGTTCAGAATCTTTCAAGAATATCCGGTCTTCCAAAAACTCCATATAGCGGTTTCTCACCAAGCGAAAGCGTTCATTTCCGGAAACCCTCTTGTCGTATTTGAATCCGGGATTAATAATGTGGAGAAAAGAGAAAGGGTTATAATTTAATTTGGCCTCCAGTTCCTTTTTAGAGTACTCTTCATAAGAACGTGAGGATACAAATGCAACCTTATCAGGAGTTGGCCGAATAGCTTTAAAAGGTTTTACCTTGGGCATACTAGTTCTGGAATTGCTTGGATACTCGCTCGGCCTTGCGCGATTCGCTGTAATCGTAAAAACCTTCTCCGGATTTAACTCCTAGTTTTCCAGCGTTAACCATATTAATCAGTAACGGACATGGTGCATACTTTGGATTTTTAAACCCATCATACATGACATTTAGGATTGATAAACAGACATCAAGCCCAATAAAATCTGCTAATTGGAGGGGTCCCATTGGATGAGCCATTCCCAACTTCATTACCGTATCAATTTCCTCAACACCAGCCACGCTCTGATACAGTGATTCAATAGCTTCATTAATCATAGGCATTAATATGCGGTTAGCTATAAATCCGGGGTAATCATTAACTTCTGTAGGAATTTTGGAAACCTTAGCAGATAGTTCCATAATGATTTCAAGCACCTCGTCAGAAGTATTATATCCCCGAATTACTTCTACTAGTTTCATAATGGGTACGGGGTTCATAAAATGCATCCCGATTACCCTTTCCGGATGTTGTGTTACTGCGGCGATCTGGGTTATGGATATGGACGAAGTATTGGTTGCCAAAATGGTATCAGCAGAACAGGCGGCATCCACTTGTTTGAAAATTTCCAGTTTAAGCCCAATGTTTTCTGTTGCTGCTTCCACCACTAATTGTACTTCCTTAACTCCTTCTTCAAGTTTGGTAAAACGTTGAATTCGAGAAATAGTTTCCTCCTTATCGGCCTCAGATATTTTGCCTTTAGCGATCATGCGGTCAAGGTTCCTGGAAATGGTACCCATGCCTTTATCCAAAGCAACATTACTAATATCAATCAGGTTGACGCTATATCCGTGCTGTGCAAAAACATGAGCAATTCCGTTACCCATGGTTCCTGCTCCAATAACAGCTATTTCTTTAATCATACTGCTGTTTTTTCAAATGAATTAATTATTTGAAGTGCCACTCTAAGTGCTTTAGTGCCCTCTTCCAGGGGCACCAGTGGTTTTGTGTCTCCATTTATTGCATCCGCAAAGGTTTCCAATTCATCCTGAATGGCATTGTTCATGTTGATCGCAGGATTTTCAAAATATATTTGCTTCCTTTCGCCTTCGGCATTTTGAAGGATCATATCAAAGGCACCTGGTTCTTCCGGAGCGTCCTTCATGCGTACTACTTCTACTTTCTTTTCGAGGAAGTCCACTGAGATATAAGCGTCTCGCTGGAAAAAGCGCGATTTTCTCATATTCTTTAGGGAGATTCTGCTTGCGGTTAAGTTGGCTACACACCCATTTTCAAATTCAATACGTGCGTTTGCAATATCCGGCGACTTGCTAATTACCGATACGCCGCTGGCATTGATTTGTTTAACTTCGGAGTCTACTACGCTTAGAATGATGTCAATATCGTGAATCATCAGATCCAGGACCACAGGCACATCGGTTCCTCTGGGATTAAATTCCGCAAGGCGATGGGTTTCAATAAACATTGGGTCGGTAATACTTCCCTTTATGGCAGAGAAAGCCGGATTAAACCGCTCTACATGCCCCACCTGTCCCTTCACCCGAAAGCGTTTCTGGATATTCAGTAGTTCTTCGGCCTCTGCCAGGGTATTGGTAATGGGTTTTTCAATGAAAATATGCTTTCCTTTTTCCATGGCTTTTTTAGCACAATCAAAATGGGAAAGAGTAGGGGTTACGATATCGACTACATCGGCCTCGTCTATTAGTGTATTCAGGTTGTCTATGTAGGTATATCCGAATTCCTGGGATACCTGCTTGCCATTTATGGCATCCGGATCGTAAAAACCAATCAATTCGTATTTTGGAGATTCCTGCAGGAGGCGGAGGTGAATTTTACCTAAATGTCCTGCGCCAAGTACACCAACTTTTAGCATGGAGTTTTGTTTTGTCAAAAATAGGGGATAAAATCAACATTACCTGAATCCTTCGTGCTGAATCAGTAGGTTGATTTATGGCAAATTGATAATTTAGTAATTCTAAACAAAAAGGGTGAAAGATACGCTCAAACATCAGGGCATGCGCAACAAACTTGTAGGAGTAGTTGCATCCAAAGGCATTGCAGACAAACAGGTCCTGGAGGCCCTGGGAAATGTGCCAAGGCACTTATTTATGGATAGTGGTTTCGAAGGTCATGCCTATCAGGACAAAGCCTTTCCCATCGCGGCAGACCAGACCATTTCACAACCCTACACGGTGGCCAGACAGACCGAATTGCTGGAGGTGAAACCTAAGCAGAAAATCTTGGAAATAGGAACGGGTAGCGGCTACCAAACTGCAGTTCTCTTAGAACTTAAAGCAAAGGTTTACACCATTGAGAGGCAATTGGAGCTTTTCAAGAAAACAAGATTGTTTTTTGATAAAATGGGCTACCGTCCCAAAAAAATGGTGTTTGGTGATGGTTATAAGGGATTACCCGAGGAAGCTCCCTTTGATGGTATAGTAGTAACGGCGGGTGCCCCTCAAATCCCCAAAGCCTTATTGGCACAATTAAAGGTGGGGGGTAAATTAGTCATTCCAGTAGGTGAAGAAGAACAGATCATGACCGTTATAACCCGAAAGTCAGAAAAAGCCTTTGAAAAAGCTGAATTCGGATCCTATCGCTTTGTTCCGTTACTTGGGGATAAAAATTAGGGTTTTCAACTAGTTGTTGAATTGTTTTTTAATGCGGTCCAGGTTTCGTTTTGTGTCGCGTTCCTTTAGCGTTTCTCTTTTATCGTAGAGCTTTTTACCCCTGGCGAGGGCAATTTTTAGTTTAGCCAGGCCACGATCATTGATGAAGAGGTTAAGCGGCACTATAGTCTGCCCTGAGTTCTTTACTTCCCTGTGCAGTTTTTTCAGTTCCTGTTTGTTTAAAAGAAGCTTTCGTTCTGCCTTGGGACGATGGTTGTAATGTGAACCATGAGCGTATTCATCTACTTGCATGTTTATTACAAACAACTCTCCCTTGTCGTTAAATTCACAGAAGCTTTCGGATATGGATGCCTTTCCCAGTCGGATAGATTTAATCTCCGTTCCTGACAATACAATGCCAGCTACGTAGGTGTCCAGCAATTCATATTCAAAACGAGCTCGTTTATTTTTTATGTTGATATTTTTCTGCATACAAGCACAAAAATAAGAACAAAAGGGCAATGGTCATTTTTCATAAAGTTTTCTTTAATGGTAAATTTGTTTGTAATGTTTTTCGGATCATTACGAATATTTCTAAAAAGACGGAATGAAAAAAGCTGTTTGGATTCTTTTATGTTGTAGTGTTATTGCTTGTCGGGAACCAAAAAAAGCGGACCAATCACAGGCTATTATTGATAAGGCTATTGAAGTATCCGGAGGGTTCCGGTATTCTGAGGCCCGGGTTAGCTTTAAATTTAGAGATATCAACTATACCAGTGAAAGCGGAGCCAGTGGAAAAACACTTAGCCGTTCATTTTTTCAGGATAGTGTGGAAGTTCTGGATATCCTGGAAGGCGGGGTATTCACACGTAATATTGCTGGAAAACCTGTAGTTGTTCCGGATACCATGGCTGTAAAATATGCCAATTCCATAAATTCCGTCCATTATTTTGCCCGATTACCATATGGGCTAAACGACAAGGCCGTAATGAAGCGGTACCTGGGCGAGTCAATTATTGAAGGAAAATCATATCACAAGATTGAAGTGACCTTCCAGGAGGAAGGAGGAGGAGATGATTTTGATGATGTTTATGTTTATTGGTTCAATAAGGTCACCTATAAACCTGATTACCTGGCATATGAATTCCATGTAGATGGTGGTGGAATGCGGTTCAGAAAAGCTTTAAATGAACGCTATGTGGGAGGAATTCGCTTTGTGGATTACCTGAATTACAAACCGGTCACGGAAGAGATAAGCGTTTATCAACTGGACTCCCTTTTTATGGAAAATCAACTGGAACTACTTTCGCGAATAGAAATGGAAGATATTGAAGTTAGTCCGGGCAGTTACAATTAAACACCAAACGGCTGTCTATCGCCTTACCGTCAACTACGGTTACAATAAACAAACTGCCATTGTCATAGTCGTCCATAGATTCGTATTTTTCTTCTCCTATCATACGGTTGACCAGAGCGGGGGTGGTATTGCTGTGCCCCACGACCAGTACGTTCCTGCCTAGATTTTCCAGTTGGAATGCTTCAATGTCTAGTGATTGCGGGTCGTAATACTGTTCTGTAATCTCTTGTTTAATAGCAGTGGGTGCGGCGGTCATACGCGTCCTTTCGTAATCTGTAGTGTATATGGCATCCAGGGATACTTCATTCAAAATCTCAGCCCAGTGCATGGCACGTCCCAACCCTTTTTGATTCAGTTCCGGATCGACATTCTCAGGATTACTCCGATCTTTTTCCGCGTGGCGTATGAAATAATAGGTAGACACCACAGGCTCCGAATTATCCATGATTTCTTTTGGATCTTCCTTGCAAGAGGTGCCCAATGTTATCAAAAACGCGAAGAATAGAAGCTTAAATGTTTTCATACTGGATTGGTTTGGCTAATTTTATCCTTTCTGTTAAAAGTAACTGAAATTCACTTAAAATAGTATGTTAAGATTCGGAAATTGGGAATAATACGGAGATATATATTTTTATTAGGCTTACTAGGGATTACGCTTTCTGCTACTGCACAGGAACCTGTACTTCCCATCGATCTTCGCCAGCACAATCTCACAGAATATAACAGCAGTCTTTTCAGTCCGGTATTCTCTCTGGATCGAAATCAGCCTCAGTCGTTAGCACTTTGGACCCGATGGCAATGGCAAATGGTGGATGGAGATCCAACTACCATGTTCTTGAACTATACCCGTAAAATTAACCCATCGATGGCTGGTGGATTGGGTGTATTTCAACAAAATACCGGTGTTTTCCTGAATAGGGGCGGAGTCTTAAACTATGCTTTTACCACTGAGATAGTACCCGGATTTGATTTTGCAGCAGGTTTTAATCTATTTGGTTATCAGCGACAGTTGGCGGATGACCGTTTTAATGTTAATTCAATTATAAACTTACCTGAATTAGAGGAGACTGATGATTTTATAGTCCAACTAGCGCCCAGTATACAGTTTAGCTACGGAGAGTTTAGTTTGGGCATGGTTGTGGAAAACCTCATAGAATACAACCTTAGTACAAGTGAAAATCAAATAAGCAACAATGGTAATGTGTTCATTGGGATATTGGGTTACCGCATCCCGGTAAATTTATCTGAAGAGCTGGGGCCAAGCATGATACAACCCACTTTATATGTTAAACGCTTGCCTGATTTTGAAAATCAGGTTGGCATAACGACACTTTTTTCAACTCCCAAATTCTGGGTACAAGGGGGGTACAATAGTTTTTATGGTGTCTCCGGCGGGATAGGGGGGCGTTTCTTTAAAAATTTCTCAATTGGAGCATTAATCGAATACGGAATCCAGGGAGATTTGAAGGATCAAGACCCTAGTTTCGAATTAGTTACATCCTATAGTTTTGGCCCCCAAACATTTGGTGTAAAGAATGATGTTGAATTGAAAATGCAAGAAGAGAATGCCAAAGAAATAGGTTTGATTGAGGAAGCTAAGGAGCAGGGTGAAGCTATTGATAAACAACTCACAGATGATGCTACTCCAACGAAATCCGGAAAACAAAGGCGGTTAGATAGAAGAAAGGAAAAAGATTCACTTCGCATTGTTCAAAAAGAACAAGAGGAGCAGCTTGCCAGGGTATTGATGCAAAGGAAACAGGATTCCATTAACGCTGCAAGGGAAAAAGCCCAGGAGGCAGATATCCAGAGGAGAAATGATTCAATCATGGCTGCAAAAGAAGAAGCCCAGGCGCTAGCAACCCGGAGAAGACAGGATTCTATTCGAGTTCTGGAAGAAGCCCGTAAAGCAGATGCCATAGAACAGGCAGCCCAAAAAACCAAAATAAAACAAGAGCAAACTCAGGTTACTCCGCGCAAAGGTGAGAAATATGAAGAAGCCGTAAATGAGGAAGGTCTTGAAGCTGGATACTACCTTATAGCGAACGTTTTTAGAACAAAGCGTTATTATGAAGCCTTTATGGGCTCACTTAAGGATCGTGGCTTAAACCCAAAATCATTTTACCGGGCAAGCAGGAATTACAATTATGTTTATCTCGGGAAATACAACACCATAGCTGAAGCCAGACAGGCCAGGGATAACCAGTTAAAGGGTCAGTACACAGATAATTTGTGGATCTTTCGGGCTGTAGCCAGGGAATAATTAATGCTTTATTTCTCTATTAATAAGCACTTCCAGATATGCCACGGTATTCAGTAAATATTTCCTGTCTCCGGAAATTGTGGCCATAGCGATTGCTCCTTGCAGCATGGTGTAGAGTTGTTTGGCAAAAAGGAGCGGCGGTACAGGTAATTTAATCTCTTTTTGGTTTACACCGTTTTCAAGTACCAGAGCTATTTTACCTTCTATAGTTTTGGCAACTTCATGCGCCGCGGCAGCAAGCTGGGAATTATTGTTTTGTGCATCTACGCCTATATTCAAGACCGGACAACCGCCAAGCTCTTCAATCAGTTGATCGTAGTTTTTATAAAAATCAGTCAGAGAAGCCAGCTTATCTAAGGCATTTCCAGGCACATTTAGTCGGTCTTCCAGTCTTTGAAGCAACTTGTTGCTGCTGTATTCAAAAGCAGCGAGCGCCAGGGACTCTTTGTTTTCAAAATTCCCGTAAATCGCCCCTTTGGTTAGTCCCGTAGCTTCCGTAAGGTCGCTCATGCTTGTGCCAATATAGCCGTGCTTATTAAAAAGCGGGGCCACAGTCTCAATTATGAAAGCAGTGGTTCTTTCGGCTTTGGTTGACATAGGGTCTTCAATTTTATACGAATATATAAAAACTATATACGGAATGGTATACTTAGTAAAAAAAAGGTGCCGCCGGTATATTTCCAACCAACGGCACCCCAAATCCTAGTTTATATTTCTTATTTATTCCACCAGTTCACTCTGGTTGCGAAACACAAGTCCTTCGTCAAAACTATCGAGTAAAATGATGCTCTCGGCTTTAACTTTTCCACTTAACAACTCCTTGGAAAGTGCATTCAGCACCTCTTTTTGGATTACCCGTTTAATAGGTCTAGCCCCATACTGTGGATCAAATCCTTTTTTAGCCAAGTATTGGATGGCCTCTTCCGTTGCATCAATTACAATATGTTGTTTGGCAACCATCTTTTTTAGGTTTTCCAATTGCAACTTTACAATTGCCACAATGTTTTCCATATCCAGCGGAGTAAACATAATAATATCGTCTATCCGGTTCAGAAACTCCGGTCTGATGGTCTTTTTCAGCAGAGCTAAAACTTCAAGGCGCGCTGTTTCGGTAGCACTGTAAATATCTTTGCTATTTTCAAAAGATTCCTGAATAAGATGACTTCCCATATTGCTGGTCATGATAATTATGGTGTTTTTGAAATCAGCAACACGACCTTTGTTGTCAGTCAGGCGACCTTCATCGAGAACCTGAAGTAAGACATTGAAGGTGTCCGGATGTGCCTTTTCAATTTCATCCAGCAGCACCACGGAATAGGGCTTGCGCCTTACGGCTTCGGTAAGCTGTCCACCTTCATCATATCCTACATATCCGGGAGGTGCTCCTACCAGTCGGCTTACGGAGTGCCGTTCCTGATATTCGCTCATATCGATCCGGGTCATAGCATTTTCATCATCAAATAAATAGGAGGCCAGTGTTTTGGCCAATTCGGTTTTACCCACGCCTGTAGTACCCAGGAACAGGAACGAACCAATGGGGCGTTTTGCATCCTGCAGCCCGGCCCGGCTTCTTCGGATCGCGTCAGAAACAGCTTCAATCGCCTCATCCTGTCCAACTACCCGCTTGTGAAGTACCTCTTCCAGTTTCAAAAGTTTTTCTCGTTCACTTTGGAGCATTTTCGTAACCGGTATTCCTGTCCATTTTGCAACGACTTCAGCAATATCATCATTTGTTACTTCCTCCTTGATCAGCGTTCCGGCCTCCTGCTGTAATGCCAGTTCCGCCTGAAGGGAGTCCAGATTAGCCTGAGACTCTTTGATTTTCCCATATCGCAATTCGGCAACTTTGCCATAATCGCCATTTCTTTCAGCTCTCTCGGCTTCCAGTTTGTAGTTTTCAATATCCTGCTTGGTCTTCTGGATATTATCCACTACTGATTTCTCGCTCTCCCATTTCGCAAAGATCTCATTGCGCTGCTCCTTAATGTTAGCCAGGTCTATGTTCAGTGCTTTTAGTTTAGCCTGGTCATCTTCCCTTTTTATGGCTTCAATTTCAATTTCCAGTTGCATGATCTTCCTGTCCAGCACATCCAGTTCCTCTGGTTTAGAATTGATTTCCATACGCAATTTCGAAGCAGCTTCATCCATTAGGTCTATGGCCTTATCTGGAAGGAATCGATTGGTGATATAGCGTTGTGACAGTTCTACTGCTGCTATAACGGCTTCATCTTTGATCCGTACCTTGTGATGGGCTTCGTATTTCTCTTTAAGGCCCCTTAGGATGGATATGGCACTTTCAGTGTCGGGTTCATCCACAGGAACTCTTTGGAAACGCCTTTCCAATGCCTTGTCCTTTTCAAAATACTTCTGGTATTCATCCAGGGTAGTGGCTCCAATAGCACGGAGCTCGCCCCTCGCCAGTGCTGGTTTCAGGATATTGGCAGCATCCATTGCCCCTTGTCCGCCACCGGCTCCTACCAGGGTATGGATTTCGTCAATAAATAACACAATGTTTCCGTCTGAGGTGGTTACCTCTTTTATTACTGCCTTGAGACGTTCTTCAAACTCACCCTTGTACTTTGCTCCTGCGATCAAAGCACCCATGTCCAGCGAATAAATTACCTTGTCTTTTAGATTTTCAGGAACATCCCCTTGTATTATCCTATGAGCCAGTCCTTCTGCAATAGCTGTTTTACCCGTACCCGGTTCTCCTACAAGCATAGGGTTATTTTTAGTTCGCCTCGACAAAATCTGTAAAATCCGGCGTATTTCTTCATCCCGGCCAATAACCGGGTCTAATTTTCCCTTATCTGCCAGATCATTGAGATTTCGGGCATACTTGTTTAAGGAGTTATACGTGTCTTCCGCACTTTGGGAAGTAACTTTACCACCTTTACGCAGTTCCTGTATAGCTGTTGTAAGATCCTTTTCATTAACTCCCTGATCTTTCAGCATACGGCTGATTTTGCTTTTGGATTTGAATATAGCCAGCAAGAGATGTTCAATTGAAACATATTCATCCTGCATTTTTTTGGCAATGATATTGGCTTCGTTAATTGTTTTTCCCGCTTCCTGGGAAAACATCAGATCGGCTCCCGAAACTTTGGGAAACCGTTCTAACTCCTGTTGCAACACCTTGTCTAACATGGCTGCATTGACATTGAGTTTTTTAAGCAGGAATGGCATTACATTCTCGTCTACTTCGCCTATGGCCTTAAACAAGTGTTCATTCTCAACTTGCTGATGCCCATAACCCTGTGCAATTTGCTGCGCCAGTTGCAAGGCCTCCTGTGATTTTATTGTAAATGTATTGATGTTCATTTTTCCTGTTTTTTTCCTTTCTTTGAGTTTTGTTATCAAAGGGTCAACAACCTTACCAAGCTATGGGAACCGACAAAATGTCGTGTTAGAGCCCATTTATCAAGACATTTCGGCAGATTATTAAATTTAGTGATATAAGGATTTATGGGTATATGGGATAGTGTGTTTGGAAGCACGAAGGAAGAAAATGGCAATCGCAGGGAACCTGTAAATTGGGTCAAATTAATATCCAGCGAAGAATTGAAAGCGCTGATAGAAGCTTCCTATAGTTTGCCTCAGCTTATTTTTAAACACTCCATGACCTGTGGAATAAGTGGAATGACCAAAAGGCGTTTCGAGGCCGGAGCAGGCAGTTTCGCGGATCGATATGGGTTCCACTTACTGGTTGTACAGAAGAATCGCCAGTTATCCGCACAAATAGAGGCAGAATTCCAGGTTAGACATGAATCACCTCAACTTTTAATCGTAAAAGAGGGTGCAGTAATAGCCCATGCATCCCATTGGCAAATTGATTCCTTGGATCTGGGGGACTATCAATAAAAAACCCGGCAATTGCCGGGTTTTACTTTTAATTAAATCGATGCCTGACCAGAATATCTTTTAAACTGTTTTTCAGGTCTTCTCCCGCGTCGTACACCATCTGTTCATTACTTGGGAAAGGAACCGCTCTTAAATTAACGAGCGCTATAAGATCGTCCTCCAGAGCGCGTTCATCGCCATTATAGTTCGCGTATATATGTTGAAAAATAAACTCACTGGATAAAGGGTAAGTGTTAACCTGTTGCTTGGTATTCAAGTCAATATAGCTTACCGTGCCCGTTACCATGGCCGCCTTGTGTTGTGTAAACTGGTAAAAGTTACAACGCACCGTCCTGAACTTGTCGACCTTGATTTCATTACCCAGGCTGTCCTTTACAATATTACCGTCATCATCATATAGGTACTTGTATCCGTCTTTGATTTGCCTTTCTTTGATGAGCTGCTTTTCACTTACCTGCTCAGGTGTAATGTTGATATCCCTAAAAGCAACCTGCATCTCATAATCGTATCGAATGTCTTTTAGCGGTGTGGTATGGTATTGTGTCCACAGATCATTCAATCCATAGGTATTGAAATTCAATAATTCTTCTTCAAGCCTTTGTGGTATAACCTGTTCCGTGTCATTCAAGACATTCACTTTGACAAAATCCTGTCCGAGTTGCCAGGCTTCTTCCATTTTTTCGCGAGCATCCTGATATCCCGGATTGATTTCAAGCAGGTAGTTAAAATCATCGTAGGCCTGGCGGAAATCTGTTTTAAACTTTCCATTGGCCAGCAATGTGGCCGCATTATCATAAAGATATTCGGATAGCTGATCCTTAGCTACGAGGATTTCATTATCGTAATTCCCGAAATCGAAACGGGCAGCCCTGTTCTCATCCTGTATATAAAGGGGTAACAGGGGCCTGATGCGATTCTGCATCGCTTTAATCTGATTGTACCCTTTAAAAACGAATTCATAGTTAGCAGGGTTCCCATCTTTTTTAAGAAAGTTGATATGCTCTAATTCACGCTGAGTGTATTTGGCAAAAGCCTCTTCCAAAAGCAGGATATAAGGCTGATTTCCTTTCTTGTCCTTGTTTTCAGATAAATTTTTGATGGCCTTATTCATAGCCTGGGTATAATTCCCTGTATTCAGGGCTTCCTGGGTTTTTTTCACCCCGCCACAAGCCATTAGCAAGACCACAAAAGTTCCAAAAAGTACTGTCTTTTTCATGATGTTTAGATTTATGGTTTCTAGGCATATTTCAATAGCCATGCCAAAAACAACTGTTTCCATAACGAAAAAGGACTAACTATCGTATATAAACGGCGAAATGTAGAATATGAAGTGGAATCAGAGCAGGGCGGGAAGCAGTTGGGTACTAACCTCACCAAAACCGATTCGGAGGTCACCCTTTTCACAATATCCACGCATAGTAACCGTATCATAGTCCTGAATAGAAGTGCGCGTTTCACCACCGTTCAGGGTAATAGGTTTTGTGCCTTGCCAGGCCAGTTCCAGCATGGAACCATAACTATCTGCCGTAGGTCCGGAGATGGTACCACTTCCCATCATGTCTCCACTATTTACCTGACACCCATTTACGGTATGGTGTGCTAATTGTTGTGCCATAGTCCAGTACATGTACTTAAAGTTAGATCGGGCTACAGTAGTGGGACTTCCGTCTTTTGGGGAGATGGCAGCTTCCAATTGGATATCAAAACTGTTTTTACCTTCCAGTTTCAGATAGGGTAGTGGATCCGGATCCTGTTTTGGACTATCGGTTCTAAACGGCTCCAGGGCATCGAGGGTTACTATCCATGGGGAAATAGAGGAAGCAAAATTCTTCGCCAGGAAGGGCCCCAGGGGGACATATTCCCATTTCTGTATATCTCTGGCACTCCAGTCATTAAATAAAACCAAACCAAAAATATAATCTTCAGCCTCCGTAACGGAGATAGTTTCCCCCATCTTGTTGGCATCTGTGGTAATAAAGGCCATTTCCAGCTCAAAATCAACCATTTTCGACGGCCCGAACTCCGGATTTTCAGCTCCTTTGGGCAGGGTTTGTCCCTTGGGCCTGCGGATGGGGGTACCGCTTGGAATTATTGTGGAACTCCTGCCGTGATATCCAACAGGGATATGTAACCAATTGGGCAAGAGTGCTTTTTCAGGATCCCTGAACATAGAACCGATGTTGGTTGCATGTTCCTTGCTGGAATAGAAATCGGTATAATCCCCAATTTGAACCGGGAGTTTCATTTCTATTTCATCCATAGTAAAGAGCACGATGTTCCGGTGGGCTTCATTATCCCGGAGCTTAGGATTGACCGCATCAAAGATTTCAATAATACGTTTACGGACCAGACGCCATGTCTTTTTACCATCTGAGATAAAATCATTAAGACTGTCCTGTAAAAAGATGTCCTCGGTCAATTCAATCCCGTCAAAATAACCAAGTTGATGCAATGCTCCAAGGTCAATGGCATAGTCGCCAATCCTGGTGCCAATTGTTATAATATCATCCCTGGTCAGGAAAACGCCGAAGGGAATATTTTGAATTGGAAAATCAGAATGTTGAGGCACTGCTATCCAGGATTTTCTGGATGGATCATTGGTTGAACTGGACATGGACTAATTGTTAATTTATGTTTGATAAATTCTCATCCAAAGATATTATTTTCTCTGCATTAAACCGGTGCAATTTGTACATTTACCCATCATATAAAGTTAAGAGACTACATGCAAAGAGACCATCAGATATTTGACCTTATAAAAGCAGAAGAACAACGACAAATCAACGGAATTGAACTCATTGCTTCAGAGAATTTTACCAGTCCTCAGGTAATGGAAGCTGCTGGTTCTGTTCTGACCAATAAATACGCCGAAGGTTATCCTGGTAAACGTTACTATGGAGGATGTGAAGTAGTGGATAAGGTGGAGCAGCTGGCTATAGACCGGGCAAAAGAGTTATTTGGTGCTGCTTATGCCAATGTACAACCCCATTCCGGTTCCCAGGCTAATGCTGCCGTCTATATGGCCTGTTTACAGCCGGGGGATAAAATACTTGGATTCGATCTCGCCCATGGAGGACACCTTACCCATGGTTCTCCGGTGAACTTTTCTGGCAAACTATACAATCCTGTCTTTTACGGGGTTGAAAAGGAAACCGGGGTACTCAATTACGATAAGATTGAAGCCATTGCCCTGGAAGAAAAACCAAAAATGATAATTGCCGGGGCCTCAGCCTATTCGCGCGATATGGATTTTAAGCGCTTCCGGGAAATTGCAGATAAGGTAGGTGCATTTTTACTTGCAGATATTGCGCATCCTGCAGGATTGATTGCCAAAGGCATACTCAGTAATCCTATTCCACATTGTCATTTTGTTACCACAACCACACATAAGACCCTGAGGGGTCCCCGCGGGGGACTCATTCTGATGGGCGAAGATTTTGAAAATCCCTTTGGAATTCGTCTTAAAAGCGGCAAACTTAGGAAGATGTCTGCCTTGATTAACCTCGCGGTATTCCCGGGAAATCAGGGTGGTCCGCTTGAGCATATTATTGCGGCTAAGGCGATTGCATTTGGGGAAGCCCTTTCTGATGATTTTCTGGTCTACATGAAGCAGGTTAAAAAGAATGCAGCGGCTATGGCTGAAGCGTTTGTGGCAAAGGATTATCATATTATATCAGGAGGAACAGATAATCACGTGATGCTTATTGATTTACGGAATAAGAATATCACTGGAAAGGACGCAGAACGTGTGCTGGAATCTGCAGATATTACAGCCAACAAAAATATGGTTCCCTTTGATGATAAGTCGCCTTTTGTTACATCCGGAGTCCGTTTCGGGACTGCTGCAATAACTACCAGGGGATTGAAAGAATCGGATATGAATACAATAGTTGACTGGATTGATCAGGTAATAACGAACCCGGAGAACGAAGCCGTGATCAATCAGGTAAGGTCAGAAATTAATACCATGATGAAGGATAAACCTTTATTTGACTGGTAAAAAAATGCCGTAAAATGGAAAACCAGCAGCCCTATATGCCGGCTTTCCATTATCAAGATCAATGATTAAGCATGTAGAGGTCGCCTGAAATGAAAGACCTGCGGCGTAAATCATAGATTACGGCATCTTCTTCTGAGTCAAAGTATAAGCCCCAATACCGAAGATATATGGGATTCGCTTTCTTCGGAAGGGTTTCAGAGAATTTGGGTTGTACTGAAATTATTTGTTCTTCAATTACGGGTATATATATTTCATAAGGTGATTCAGACCGACTTTTTGAAAGGGAGGTGTGGTGTTCTGCCAATGCCGCTAAGATGTAATCCAACTCAATTTCAATGCTGTGATTATATATCTTTTTGATTACCAGATTGACATCCTTCAATTGCAAGGCCAGTTCTTCTACCTCAATAAGGGATTCATTAAGCTGTTGAAGCTGCCATACCCTTTTAGCAAGGGGATTCCCACCATACCCGGAATAAATTTCGGTATTTCCGGAACCCCAATTTCCGCGCTGCAGGTGAAATAAAAGCTCGTTCAGGGCAAAAGGGCACTGCATCTCAATTACCAGGTTGCCCCGGTCACCATTTTGAGAGCAACTTCGCACTAAAGCCTGGGAGTAATAATCTTTTTCTAGGTTGCGCTTGAAGTCATCCAGACCCAGAAGGGGCGGATTATCATCCAATCGGATGCTTAGATTCTTATTGAAGCCCTCTCTTTGCATATAAATTAGGGTGTTGAGACTTCCTCTATGTCAAAATTAGATTTAATACCGCATATAGGGTTATAGAAAAACCATAGAATAATTAAGGTTTACCTATAAACCGCACTGATAATGAACGAAATAAGCAATTTCTGGGGGTACTCGACTTTAGAGAAGAAGCATGTTTAAATAAATCCCCGGTTTCTGGATTCGGTGATCAGGGCCTGATCATTTTGTTTTTCAACCCCAAAAACAGCTTTCAGGTGGCGTTTGCGATTTTCAATACCTGGAAGGGATAAGGAGATATAATTTACCATATCCTTCGTTTTGGTGCCTATGGATAGGTGATACAGGATTTTCTTATCGTTATCATCAAGTGCCAGATCATTGGCCATCCGCTTACGAATAGCCGCCAAAGCCTTTTGGGTGTAGTATGGAGGTGCTTTTAAAACGGTTTTTACCATAGCTTGTAGGGACTGCTGATCGATTTCTGATTTCACCATATAACCCTCGGGATCTACACTTTGCATGATGCTATTGATCCGATAATTATCGCTAAAAGAGGACATGAAAACGATCATGGAATCCGGACTTGTCTTACGGGCCCAGATACCCAGGTCTTCACCTGTCTTTACCGTGCCTTCAGTACTGGGTCCCAGCTGAATATCCAACAAGAGTATATCATAAGGAAAGGATTGCATAGAATCACTTATTTTTTGCTGGGCTTCCTGAAACGATTTCGCGGTGTCTACCTGAACCGAGAAGTCTTCAAATTGCGTGTCTTCCAGGATAAACTTGTACCCCAGGGTAGTCATTTCATGGTCGTCTACGGCAAGAATCTTAATCACTTTCATGGTCAATCCTTTTTAATTTCCTGTAACTCACCTGCCTCATTTACAAGCATGTTCGTTTGAGATACCTCTTTTTCGTAAGGTAAAATTACAGTAATATGGGAACCTTTCCCAATGGTACTTTCAATATTCCAGCTTCCGTTTATCTTTTCCACTCTGGATTTGATATTCCGGTGCCCAATGCCCTTTTTCATTTTTCTGGTGTCGAATCCTCTTCCATCATCGCTAATGGTGATCTTCAACATATTATCCCAGGGGATTAAATTCAATTCAATTTGATTTGCCTGGGCATGCTTTACCACATTTTGGATGCTTTCCTGGATGATGCGGTACAGGTTGATCTTAATTTCACCGCTAAGTGTATCCCAATCTACATCTTCATCGTAATTCAGTTTAATGGACAGGTTGGAAGAAGCCTGGGTTTCCTTTATCAGGTCCTGAAGAGAATTGATAAAATTGTTGAATTTCTGATAGGCCGCATCATTCAATTCGTGGGAGATGGATCTGATTTCCTCCTGTACCCCCTTGAGTTTATCAATGGCATCACCCCGCATGGCCACAGCACTGTCATCGTTTTTACCATTAAGCCCCAGTAAGACCATGCGAATACCATTGAGGGCCCCCAGGACACCATCATGTAATTCTTCTGAAATTCGCTTTTGTTCCGATTGTTTGCCTTCTTCCATTTTCTGTTTTTGAGAAAGCATAAGGTTAAAGATCTCCTGGTTGGCTTCCTGTTGCTGTTGCTGGAAGCGCAGCCGTTGTACCCGAATACGCTGGAATATGATAATTAGGGAAGCGATACCCAATAAAATAAGGCCTAGGGAAACTCCCATAATTATTTGTCTTTCTTTGGCAAGGGATTCTGCTTCGGCCAGGGCTTCATCGGTTTCCCTTTCTATGCGGGCAAATTTGTCCCGAATGGCCCGCTCTTCATCTTGCAGGCGCTCACTAAGCATTACATATTCATCAAAGTACAAATCGTTTTGCGGGTCTACCCACCCTAAAAGCTTTAGGGCTTCCAGTTTGCGTTTATAATTGGAACTCAGTTCTGCCTTTTCAATAGCATCCGCCGCGTAAAAAAGAGCCTCTTTTTTATTGCCAATATTAGCATAATAGACAGCCAAATTGTAGCTTACCAATGAAATACCAGCATTATCGTCTTCCAGGGTAAATATTTTTAAGGCTTTGAATAAATCGTCCAGTACGTTAGTGGTATCTCCATTCAAAAATCGGCTTATGGTAAGGTTGTTTAGTGTCTGGGCGTACGACCTGGGAAGATTTGATTCCAGGTTTTCATATTGCAGCGCGGCTTCGAAATAAGGGATGGCTTCCTCCCACATTTCCTGTTCCTTGTATACATTACCAAGATTATTATTTAATGTACGGGTGTAATAAGCCTTATCGGATTCCTCCATTATATTCAGGTAATCCTTCGCCTTATTATAGAATTCAAGAGAACGATCATACTCTTTCAATTCCTTGGTCACCGACCCTAAATTATTATAGCAGAGAAATAATTGTATCGTATCTTTTATAGGCTCGATCAAATTAATGGCTGCATAGGTAGTATTTTCACTCTCAATGTATGCTCGGGCCTTTTGTTGCTGAATTGCCATGCGATAAAGCATATTTCCAGAATTCTTGATGTCTCCAATTTTATTAAAAAGTGAATATGCAGATCTATAATAATAAAATGAGCTATCACGAATGGATAATTTGGCGAAGTAGGCTCCTAAATCCCAATAGGAATAGGCTAGATCCTCATTATTTCCAAGCTTATTCGCTAAGTTTTTATATAGGTTACTATATTTTCTGAATAATAACGAATCTTGAAATGCTGAATATATGAGAGATAATTGGGAATAATATTCCAACTTCAGAGTATCATGCGTTTTGTAGTTTATTGCATTAGAAGCTTTAGTAAGGATGTCTCTTCTATAAGTTATTGGGTTTTTGCTGTTCTTGGCTTCATCTAACCATAATGATATGCTATCAATTTCTTGGTTATCAGGTTGATGATCTGCGCCGTCTGTAAACTCCTTACAAGCTGTTAAGCTTATTAAAACTGTTAATAATATAAAATAGCGGATCATGCTACTATTAAGTAAGTGGGTCTCCATTATTTCAAATTAAAAAAAAAGAGCCGTAAACGCACGGTTATACAGCTCTTTTTTTAAGAAATGTTGGTTTTTATTATCCTTCCCTTTCTACAACTGGGTTATCATCGTCATCGGTACCTTCTCGTTCCACGACTGGATTATCGTCATCATCGGTTCCTTCCCTTTCTACAACCGGATTATCATCGTCATCTGTGTTGAATTCATATAGTACTTGATCTTCGGCAGTGCTTTCGGCTTCACATGAAACTAATCCAATACTAAAAATAATAGCGACTAAAATGCTGGCAAGTTTTCTCATCTTCAATGGGTTTTAAATGTTGTTAGGAATTCTCTTACCCGAACTTATTAAAGATGAACAAGGCGTATTGCACAAAACACCACCCATTTAGTAAGTGACCGGAGTTTGTGAGTAACTGACCGGGTTTTGAAAGAATTTACCTGGGGGAGGAAATGGAATTACGGCTAAGGATTTTTTTCAGCTCGTCTATTTTTGGCCGATATGAACGAGAGAAAGGCAGTTGGGTTTTTCCGCTTTTGAGGGAACAAAGGGATTTCCCATAATTGATTCGAGACACATAATCCTTGTTCAGAATATAACTCTGGTGTATCCGGACAAAGTTTTGTGGTAGTTGTGTCTCAAAAGTTTTTAAAGTCTTATAAGCACTGATGACCCTTCCATCTTTCATATGGAAATCCGTGGTGTTATTATCTGCCTTTAGGAAAAGAATATCGTCTGTATTCAGGTATTGGTAATCGTTATACGATTTTAGACATAGCGTAGGGCTTGTCTCTTCCTGGGGTATTTGTTTCTGCAGCCTCCTCACCGTTTTTCGAATATCAAATTCGTTAAAGGGGAGCAACCAGTAATCAAAGAAATTATATTTGATCGCATCATAGGCATAATCCTTTGACCTGGAAACGGCAATAAAAACTGGAAGCTCCTTCATGTACTGGTACAATTCAGTTACCATATGGAAATATTCCTGAGCCCGGTCATTCAGGTTAACAAATACGATATCAGGAAGGAACTTAATAATGGAATTTATGCCGGAGTTGCTGTCACGCGCTTCATCTATACATGAAAAATCCCCATAGTCCTCAAGAAAGTGCTGTAATTGCAATTTTGAGGATGCTTCGGCATCTACTATGGAGTAGGTATAGGGCATAAACCTGAATATAGGATTGAAATTACCTATTTAGCTGATAATTAGGCTATAGTAAAACCTTAGAATTCCTATGGTTTTAGTAATAGAACATAGAAAACTAAGGTATTTGAAGGAAAATTCCTTAAAAATAAGCAGATATTTATTAAGAATTATTCATCAGGTAAGTATTGCCAGGCACCGATGTCAGCCAGAACTGACCGGTCATTTCCCAAAATGTCTGAAATCACCTCCTGCGCAAGAACCTGATTGGCGTTGCCAATAGCATCGGAATCTTGTGATATCCTAAAATCCTGATTTACAACATCTACAAATGCCGGATTGGCATTTAAGAGGATGTTGTTATAGCGTTCCGGATCCTGAAAATCGTATAGAGGGTTATTCGAATTACTGCCAAATTGGATCATACTGTGATCAAAATTGAAATCAAACGCGTTGAGGCCATTACTGTTGAAAAATAATTCATTACTGCTATTTCCGGAAACGATACAGTTCCCGAAAAATGCCTGGGTTAGATCACCGGTTATCGTGGGTCCGCTAATACTTTCCTCAAAATTGTTCAGTTGAATGGCTGCACCAGTACGTGGTCCATTACTCCAGTAATTGGCAAAGGTGGCATGAAGAAACCTATAACTACCTCCAAGGTTACCGTAAAAAGCGGCGTTACCTGCATTTCCCGAAACGAAATTTTCTCCATAAATACTGGTATTCCGCCCCCACAGATTTACCAGAGCACTACTATAGATCTGAGAGTTGGAGATCTGTAGGGTAGGGGGATTGGCTTCCGGCCTACCTTCTACCAGAAGTCCAACTGTAGCATTTTTAACGGTTAAGTGGTTAATAGTGTTATTAGTACTGCCGGGGGCAAGCCAGACGGTACCCCATTGGCCGGGGACATCGGCGAATTCCGGTTCCAGTCGGTCTCCCTCAAAGATTACTTCATTTTCCATAGCTATCAAATCTGCACTGAGTTCTCCATTCACCTGAAGTGAAGCACCTGGAGCTACCCAAAGACCGGATTCCTTGTGGAAATGCACTCTGGCTCCTGCTGCCATTTGCAAGGTTTCTCCCTCTGGTACCGCAGCGTAGCCATAGACTACATAGGGTTTTTCATTTGTAAAATTGAGCTGCTCTTGTTGCAGATAAAATCCCAGGACCAGGGCTTCAGACCCGTCAGGATTAAGCCCAAGGCTGATCGTTTCTTTTGTACCATCAGGGAGTGTAGCCGGGTACAGGAAAATAGCATCCCGAATAAGGGTAACCAATGGTATGTCCTGGGTAACACCACCGGAACCAAACCGCAGTATATCGGTATATAAAAATTGATTTTGGTTCTGGGCACTAATATCTAAAGTAGTCTCGATAAATACATAGAGGCTGTCCCGGGCAAGGATTGGAATGTCCTGGAACTCTTTGCCTGCAAGACCGTCTACATTAAGTCGGTAACCACTACTTTCTCCCTCAAGCAGACCGATAAAAGGAATGTTCAGGTCAGCATCTGTTGGATTGAATACTTTGAGTGAATAGGTACTGCTACTAATACCTGTAAAAATAGTGTCCAGAAACACCGTATCCTTTGAAAACCGAAGTTGCCCCTGACTGGTCTCAAAATCAAAGTCTTTCCTGCAGGACAAACCTGATAGCAAACTTAGGATGAGCACAACCATGATATATCGCGGCATAGAAGTCTTTATTTATTCCGGACCCCAGGAAAAAGATCCTTAATATTATCCGTAATGCGCATAGGCTTAAGCGTACTTGCCTTTAACAGGCACCAGTCCGTCTCAGAGCGTACAATAAGACCCCTATCCGCGTGCGTAATTTCCACAACCCTTTGGGAGGTAACGCCGCTATTACTGGCCACATGGGTTTTAATCAACAGTTCATCTCCTAGAAAAGCCGCCTTCTTGTAAGAGATTCGGTGTGACAGTACTACCCAGACGACCTCTTTTTGGATTGATTCCGGAGCTTTCAGCATCCAGTGCTCACGGGAGATATCCTGTATCCATTCCAGGTATCTTACATTATTCACATGCTGTAAATCATCAAGGTCTTCCCTGGCAACACGGATGGTCTTTTGATGCAACTCCATTATCCTTTTGGCTTAATCCTGACCTCAAAAAGTTTATCCCAATTTTTCCCGGTGACAAAAAAAGATTCCCTTTCCGGATGATAGGCAACGCCATTGAGCACGTCCAGATCGCGATGTTGTCTGACTCGTTCTTTTAGCCCTCCGAAATTCACCACACCTTCAATGGCGCCGGTTTCGGCATCGATAATCATCATACTTTCTTTCTGCCAGACATTGGCATAGATCTTTCCGTTTACATATTCCAGTTCGTTGGCTTTGTTGAATACGGATTTGTTGGTTACAATCTGGATAAAACCTTCTTCCTTCAAGGTCTCTGGATTCAATTTCCAGATTTTCTCTGTACCATCGCTTTTGTAGATGATTTTTCCGTCGTTACAAAGTCCCCATCCCTCTTTGCTCTTGCCATACTGGAACTTTCCTTTTTCAGACAGACTCTCCCTGTCGTACATGAATCCTGTTCCGCTTTGCCAGCTCAGCTGGTATGCGGTGTCGTCCATAATGGTAATCCCTTCGCCAAAGTAGGTGTTATCCAGGGCGGCCTGTTGCAGGATTTCGCCCGTTTTGTAGTCTACCTTGCGTATGTAAGAGGCTCCTTTCCTTCCTGTACTTTCATACAGCGTATCCTGATAGAACTCCAGTCCCTGGGTAAAGGCCCTGATATCATGTGGAAATTCGTTTATGATTTCATAGGTATACAGGCTGGGTGGGTTTTTGGCCAGTATTCGAATCTTTTTATTTACTAGTAAAGAGGTACCTTCCCAATTAAATTCTGCCTGTAATAGCTGGTTGCCAAGATCTGGTAGCTTGATTACAAGCTCATCATCGTTCAGGGGCAATTCCCGTCCGTTTATGGAATAGGTTACTCCGGGAACGGTATTTCCTTCCTTGTCCTCAACCCAGACCTTGACCGTATCGTCCTGTTTCAGGGAATTTGAATTGCCCTGTAATTCAATTTGGAAGTTTTTAGCAGGATCCTGATCGCCGCCGCAAGCGAGGAATAACAGTGCAATGGTACCAACAATAACTTTCAGGGAGCTCATTTTATTTTTATCTGTGTGCCTGGAATGAAAAGCGCGTATTGTGCTCTTCTTCCATTGCATATGGTATTGAATGCCTAAAGCTCAAAATTACATATGTATATTGATTGCCCCAAATTTAAAAGGTCGTATATTTGCAGTTAGGCAAGTCCTACGCGACCAGCTCCTGCAGAATCCCCCAGGGTGGGAACACAGCAAGGGTATGTGGTCGTAGCGGTGCGACGTAGGTAGCTTGCCTTTTTTTTATGCCTAAAAGTGAGGTAAATCGGGCGATTAGGTCTCTTAAAAAGTCTTGAGTTTCATAAGCTGATTTTCAAGTCGGGTCTGTTATATTTGTAATGACTATGGCAAAAGAAGTGGTTTTAGTGACGGGTGCCTCCTCCGGAATAGGCAAAGCCATTGCCCTGTACCTGCATAACAAAGGGTATCGTGTATACGGGACTACCCGTGATGTTTCCAAATATCCTGATTTTGGCCCTTTTACACTGATCAAATTGGATGTTAACCAGGAAGACCAGGTTCGCGATGCTGTTCAGGAGGTTGTGGAAAAGGAAGGACGGCTCGACATCCTTATAAACAATGCAGGAGTGGGCATAACTGGTCCTGTTGAGGAAACACCTTATGAGGAGATCTTAAAAGCATTTGAAACCAATTTTCACGGTCCCATACGCATGATTAAAGAGGTACTGCCTCAGATGCGAACTCAGGGTAGCGGCATCATTATCAATATTACTTCCATTGCTGGCTATATGGGGCTTCCCTTTCGCGGTGTATATTCTGCAAGTAAGGGAGCTCTCGAGCTCATTACAGAGGCACTAAGGATGGAAACCCAGGCTTTTGGCATATCCATTACCAACCTTGCACCCGGTGATTTTGCCACAAATATAGCCGGTGGCAGATATCATGCCCCGGTAAATGAGGATTCACCTTACCGAGAAGTATATCAGAAATCGCTGGATCTTATGAATGCCCATGTAGATAGCGGTCAGGATCCGATAATGGTTGCGGAAAAAACCTATGCCATCATAAATAATCAAAAACCCAAAGTGCATTACCGAGTGGGCACCCCTCTGCAGAAGTTATCTGTGGTTTTAAAGAAAATACTGCCCGATAAAGTCTACGAAGGCATGCTGAAAAAGCATTATAAATTGTAGTTTTGCCGCGTTCACACTTAATGATAATTATACACTTCAACTAAATTTTCCTAAATGAAATTTTTCATCGATACCGCTAATTTGGATCAAATCCGCGAAGCCCAGCAACTGGGTGTTCTGGACGGAGTAACTACCAACCCTTCCCTGATGGCTAAAGAAGGAATAACCGGCCGAAATAATATCCTTAAGCATTATGTAGATATCTGTAATATCGTTGAAGGTGATGTTTCTGCTGAGGTGATCGCCACGGATTTTGAAGGAATGATCAAAGAAGGGGAAGAGCTGGCCGAACTTCACGATCAGATCGTTGTAAAAGTTCCAATGATTAGGGATGGGGTAAAAGCGCTGAAATATTTTTCAGACCACGGTATCCGAACCAATTGCACCCTGGTCTTTTCTCCTGGACAGGCATTGCTGGCGGCAAAGGCCGGAGCTAACTATGTTTCTCCTTTTATTGGCCGAATTGATGACATAAGCTCGGATGGGCTTAGTCTGATAGCAGAGATTCGCCAGATTTATGATAATTATGCCTTTCAAACGGAGATCCTGGCTGCCTCAATCCGGCATACCATGCATGTGATCGAATGTGCTAAATTGGGTGCAGATGTAATGACGGGGCCGCTTTCTTCCATTGATGGCTTACTCAAACACCCGCTAACGGATATAGGCTTAGAAAAGTTCCTGGCAGACTACAAGAAGGGAAATTAAATTATTTAGATCTGGGAGACCAGATATTGCATTGCTATATCAGAACGACTGATAGACGTTGGCAAATGCATCCAGGATAATGCCGTCCTTTGCAATTATACTTTTATTAGGCTCTGAGATAATTAGGGAATGCCTAAAGGTGTCATAATCTTTTGCCCAATATTGTTCGGTTGGACTGAGGTTCTGGCTTTCTACCAAAGACTTCCAGCGGTTCATATCCGTCCTTAGGTTAATCCCAATAAAGTTGTACTTCGGATATTTGGTTTTCAGCTTGGCTATCCTTCGGCTCATATTTTTGAAGTGCCCCATTTCACTTCCTGACCAGAAGTAAAATACAGTTTTCTTACCATGGGTTAATTCTGAGAGCGCAATGGGTTGTTCTTCGGCAGAATATAATACCAACTCCGGTAATTGCTTACTGGGTTGCATTCGCTTTATGCCTTCATATAGAGTATTGATTTCTCCCATGTGACTGTTATTTCCTGAAAGCTTGTGGAAATCAGCGATAAACTTACCAATGTTTTCTTCATTGTCGTATTTAAGCAGGTAGTCTACTGCAACATTCCGGAAGAGATTATCGCGCAATTCCTTTTGTTTAACCAGACTATCAATCAGCTTTAATTTGTGCTGATTAAAATGCAGCTGGTTTTCTCCAAGTTTAATATCGCCACAGTTTTTTTTGCATCCCATGAAAGATAAGTTCCCGAGATGGTATTTCATAAAGTTGTAATAAGGTCTCAGGTAGGTAAGCCCCTCATTATTATAGTTGATGCTTTCACGGTAGTCATAAAAGTCCTCTGGCAGACTATGGAAGATTTTTTCCCCGGTTTTTTTACGATGGTAGAAAGGATAGGCTTCCATATAAATGTAACTGCCGTATTCAATTCCCGCCTTGGCCATTTGGTATGCCCCTTCTGAAAGTGAGTTTTCCTGATATAGAGTTTCCAGACTTTGCAGCTTACTGCTTTTTAGGGAATCGATTTTAGTAGCAAATACTCCGGGCTCCAGCTTATAGAATTTATATACCAAACGCTCTTCAGTCTCATCTGTGAGAAACATTTCGACCATAAAATTGTTGATTTCCTCCCCAGTACCGGAAAAAACCAATGATTCATCAAAATTTATGGTATTCAGACGTAGTTGGATACTATCGCCTTTTTCAAGATAAACATACTGTTCTTCTGGAAGGTGTTGGAAATGATGAAGACCTTCCACAACAGAATCCAGTTTGATGGCGAAGCGATTGAATTGATCCAAATATGCCGTATCCAGGGCCTCGTCTCCCCGGAAAAGGACAATTTTGTCATTGGTCGGGTTAACAATTTCACCAGCAAAGATCACGGAGGAGGAATCACTGTCCTTCTCCCCACAACTTACTATCCATAATGCAAGAAAGCAAAATAAAAATCTTGTCATATAATTCTAGGGCGGTTGGTAGTAAACAAAGCTAAAAAATCGATGATAGCCCTGCTGTTAATGGGGCGTTAAAATAGTCTTAACGGTACTTAATCACGGATAAAATCCCTTGGCGGACTATTGTTAAAGCGCTGTATTTTTCCCTATTTTTGCGGAAATTTTAAAAACGGAAAAATGCTATCAGTATCCAATCTTAGTGTGCAATTTGGCAAACGAGTGCTTTTCGATGAAGTAAACGTGAGTTTTACTCAGGGAAATTGCTACGGGATTATAGGGGCAAACGGTGCCGGAAAATCTACATTCCTCAAAATTTTATCAGGGCAAGTAGATGCTACCTCAGGTCACGTACACCTGGAGCCTGGTAAGCGAATGTCCGTCCTGGAGCAGAACCATAACGCCTATGATGAATACGGAGTTCTTGAGACTGTGGTCATGGGAAATAAGTCCCTTTTTGAAATCAAGAAGGAAATAGATGCGCTCTATGCCGATTACAGCGATGAAAATGCCGATCGAATAGGGGAGCTGCAGGTTAGCTTTGAAGAAATGAACGGATGGAATGCCGATAGTGATGCAGCTGCTCTTCTTTCCAACCTGGGGATACCGCCAAGTTTGCACTATGGCAAGATGGCCGATATGGAAGGCAAAATGAAAGTTCGGGTGTTATTGGCACAGGCTCTTTTTGGTAATCCTGATGTACTTATCATGGATGAGCCAACCAACGATTTGGATTTCGAAACTATAAACTGGCTGGAAAGCTTTCTGGCAGATTATGATAATACTGTGATAGTAGTATCTCACGACCGCCATTTTCTCGATGCCGTTTGTACCCATATTGCAGATATAGATTTTGGTAAGATGAACCTGTATTCCGGAAATTACACTTTTTGGTATCAGAGTAGTCAACTGGCCGCCAGACAAAGGGCCCAGCAAAACAAAAAGGCCGAGGAAAAAGCAAAAGAGCTCCAGGAATTTATCCAGCGCTTCAGTGCGAATGTAGCCAAAAGCAAACAGGCTACTTCGAGGAAAAAGATGCTGGAAAAGTTAAGGGTGGAGGATATCAAACCATCAAGTCGGAGATACCCGGCGATTATCTTTGACCGCGAACGCGAGGCGGGCGATCAGATACTTAATATTGAAGGTCTTTCGGCTACTTCAGAAGATGGAGAAATCCTTTTTAAAAATGTAAACCTAAACCTGGCCAAAGGAGATAAAGTAGTAATACTTTCAAAAGATTCCCGGGCTACAACGGCATTTTATGAAATTCTAACGGGTAAACGTAAAGCCGATTCCGGTAAGTTTCAATGGGGGATTACCACCTCCCAGGCATATCTTCCTGCGGACAACGCACACTTCTTTCAGGAAAAAATAAATCTGGTAGATTGGTTACGACAATGGGCCAAGACAGATGAAGAAAAAGAAGAAGTATTCCTCAGAGGTTTTTTGGGTAAAATGCTTTTTAGCGGGGAAGAGGCCTTAAAATTGTGTACTGTATTATCCGGAGGCGAAAAAGTGCGGTGTATGTTGAGTAGGATGATGATGCTCCGTGGAAACGTACTTATGCTGGATGAACCTACCAACCACCTAGACCTGGAAAGCATTACCGCCTTCAACAATTCCCTTAAGAATTTCAAGGGAACTGTGTTGTTTACGACGCATGACCATCAATTTGCACATACCGTGGCCAACAGGATCGTGGAGCTTACTCCAAAGAATGTCATTGACAGGCACCTGTCACTGGACGAATATTTGGATGATCCCTCAATTAAAGAACAGCGGGAAAAAATGTATTCCGTTTTAGCTTAAAAGTAAAAAGCACTTCCAGAAGAAGTGCTTTTTTATTTGATTAGGCATTGAAGTACTTACTATTCCAAATTGCCGGGTTAAAATTCTTACCCAGGGCAAAACCGTAAAAAATAACCACGGCTGCAATGGATTTGAACATAAAGAAGAATATGATCCAAAACTCCGCTGTGGAATTCTGCTTGGAAAATAAGCCTTCTGGTACCATCAGGGTAGCCAGATAACTGATCAGGATTACCAAAGTACTGAGGTTAATAATATTTTTAAAAGGCCAGACGAGAATCCTTCTCAGGGGGTGCAGGTCATTTCCCCATTTGTGGATCAGGTAATAATATCCATTACCGATAGGAGCAAAGAGTAAGGGGTCGTCCTTGTCTTCCAATTTAAAGAGCTTTGAAGGGGCGATGATCTTAAATCCTTTGATCTCTGTACCGTGTTCCTTTTCCAGATGCTTTATTTTAGAAACAGCCTCCGCCGGGATCTGACCCTTAAAATATTTGGTGTCCAGGAATCGCAACCGATAGTCAATACAGATGTTTTTGATCTGATCGACATGAAAGATATTCTCGGTTTCCAGCAGGTCGAAATCAAACTCATTTGCTGGTTTAGCCGAAGCTCCGGAAATATTGGCAGTAATTCTGTTTTCTTTTTCCTGATCCTGCCTGAGCAGTTCGTAGACCTCCCCAAGAAGCTTATCCTCCTGAGAAGTTTGGGAACGGAGATTATAGAGTTTCTCCTCGATATTTGTTCGTGGTAACATTTTCTTTTTTTAGCAATTGCTCCAAAATTAAACAATACGCCGGCGTTTGACAAAAACTCAAAGGAGTTAAAATATGTTAATATTATGTTAATGTGCATAACTTTCCTGGAGTATACTTACAGCTCAATAGGTCTATATTGTATATTGTCGGGCTTTTGATACCGTTTATCGAGAGCGCCCCACAATAACTTACAGAACATGACCGTGAAATCGCTACTTCAATTTTCCCTGGTGTTATGCCTCATGGTAGCGGGATCGGTACAGGCCCAATACTCTTCTGAAACCTTTCGTTCTCCAGCTCTTAAGCCATCCATTATAGAAAGTGAGGTCTTGATTCAAAACCACAAAACCTTGTTGGAAGCTTTAAAGATGGCAGAATTGGACAAAATATTAAAAAGTCCAGGGCCCATAACTATTTTTGCTCCTTCCGATACGGCATTTCAGAAGCTTTCCGGCAGAGCACTGGAGGAGTGGCTATCTCCCAAGAACAAACAGGAGTTGCTGAAAATGCTTACTTACCACATGGTTGTTGGAGAACTCACAGCTTCCAGAATTCTGCAGGCTATGGCTAGTGGAAAGGGCAGTGCAGTGTTTAAGACCATTCAGGGAAATGAAATATTGGCAACACTGGAAGGTACCGATATCTTACTAACAGATTGTTCCGGGAACTCTGCAAAAATCAAAACCGAAGAAACCAACCTGAGTAATGGAGTGGTTCATTTTATAGATTCAGTAATCTCTCCTGGCTCTTCCGATTAACGCAATTCAGCACCTAACTCTTTTTCGTATCCAGTCCTAAGCTTATTCATGATCTTATCGATCTGCTTATCTGTTAGCGTCTTTTTTTCGTCCTGCAGGGTGAAACTTACTGCGTAGGACTTCTTTCCTTCAGGCAGATTATCTCCTTTGTAGACGTCAAAAAGATCAACCTTTTTCAAGAGTTTTCGCTCTGTATTAAAAGCGAGTTGTTTGATCTTTTCGAAGGGGATACCATCATCCAGAAGCAGGGCAAAGTCCCTTTTTACATCCGGGTATTTGGGTATAGGTCTGTACACAATATTTTGCTTAGCAGCAATCCTGGTTAGATTTTCCCATTGGAAGTCTGCATGGAGTACTTCCTGTTTAATATCAAAGGCTTTGAGGATATCTGGCTTTACTACGCCTAAAGAGACCAGGTGGGTGTCACCCAAATAATAATCCAATGCTTCATTTAGTATCGTGGTAGATCCGGCTTTGCCTGCAAAATCCTTAATTCCGAACCTGTCAAGTACAAGATCAGTAGCAGCTTTCAGGTAATAAAAGCCCATTTCTTTCTCAGGGCTTGTCCAATCCTGTGCAGAACGAGAACCACTCAGAAGCAAGGATAGGTGTTTTACTTCCTTATACCCCTTCTCTTTTTTGTGATAAGTTACTCCAAACTCGAAAAGTCTGAGGTTGGTCTTCCGACGATTGAGGTTATGTGATATAGCCTCCAGCCCCGAGAAAAGCATCGACTGTCTCATTACAGACAATTCTTTGCTTAAGGGGTTTAAAATAGCGGTCTGACCAGCAATTTCCTCTTTTTCCAGGTGTTCTGCGTAATCGGGATTAGTAAGGCTGTTGGAAAGTATTTCATAGAAACCATTTGATGCCAGTAGTTGGCCAATGGCATTTTCAAGTTTATAATCCTCAAACTTTGAAGAAGGAGCGATGGAAGCCGTAAGTTTCTCCGGTATGTGCACATTGTCATATCCATATACCCGCAAAATCTCTTCAATAACATCCACTTCCCGCTGAACATCTACACGGTAAAAAGGTATAAGTAAACCAAGGCCCGTTTCAGTAACACTCTTTACCTGAATGTCTAACGAGGCCAGAATGGCTTTAATATTGTCTTTAGGGATCTCCTGCCCGATCAGGGTATTGATCTTTTCGAAAGTCAGGAATACCTGTTGATCTTCCATTTTTTTAGGGTACAGATCAACAATATCCGAAGTGATGTCACCTCCGGAAATTTCACATATCAGTAAGGCTGCCCGCCGTAAAGCGTATTCCACATTGTTGATATCGATTCCTCTTTCAAACCGGAATGAGGCATCTGTGTTAAGCCCATGCCGCTTGGCTGTTTTCCGGATAGAAACCGGATTAAAATATGCGCTTTCCAGGAAAATGGCTCGCGTATCTTCCGTAACACCGGTATTGATTCCTCCAAAAACACCGGCAATACACATTGGCTTCTCTGCATCACATATCATTAGATCCTCTTCGTCCAGCTTCCGTAGTTCTCCATCCAGAGTCATAAAAGTAGATCCGGGTTCGGCTGGTCTTACTACTATTTTATTACCATAGATACGATCCGCATCAAAAGCGTGCAAAGGTTGCCCCAATTCATGCAGGACATAATTGGTTGCATCCACTACGTTGTTGATAGGGTTTAACCCAATGGCACGAAGTCTATTCTTCAACCAGTCAGGAGATTGTTGAACAATAAGATTGCTTATGGTAACCCCACAATATCTCGGTGCCAGACTGGAGTCTACCACATCCACATCAATTTTCAAAGAGCGGTTGGTAATATTGAAATTGCTAACAGAAGGCGTATTGAGTCCGGTATGTATCTCTTGCTGCAGGAGTCCGGCCTTTAAATCCCTGGCTACTCCAAAATGACTCATAGCATCGGCTCGGTTAGGGGTTAGGCCAATTTCAAATATCTCGTCTTCCTCAATTTCGAAGATTTCGGAACAGGGCGTCCCGGGTTTGAAGTCTTCGCTTAAAACCATAATTCCTTCATGGCTATCTCCGAGCCCCAGTTCGTCTTCGGCGCAAATCATCCCATTACTGACTTCGCCACGGATCTTACCCTTTTTGATTGTCCAGGATTCCCCTTCAGGCGTATTCAATGTAGTGCCAATAGTGGCAACAGGCACCTTTTGACCTGCTGCTACGTTAGGAGCGCCACAAACGATCTGAACGGGTTCGCCCGTTCCGATATCAACCGTAGTCAGTTTTAATTTGTCGGCATTAGGATGTTTGGAACAAGTTAGTACTTCTCCCACCACTACACCTTTCAATCCCCCTTTAATGGATTCAAAAGTGCTGATTCCTTCAACTTCCAAACCAAGAGCTGTTAATAAATCTCCGGTCTTCCGTGAATCCCAATCCAATTGGATAAACTGTTTCAGCCAGTTGTAGGATATTTTCATAGTCAGGAATTATGGGGCCAAATATAAGGTAATGGGTTCTTAGATTCAATAAAGAATGGTTCTTTGACGACTAATTTCTAGGATTTTAGACCATATAGCGATATTTGCATTCAAGACATTTGCTATGCGAATCAAAATTATAATCATTGGATTGATCATTTTACTTCTGGGATGCAGTGAAAATCCTGAGGTAAAATACCTTAAAACAGGTAACTGGAGAGGGGCCTTGTTGCTACAGGAACAGCAAGAACTACCCTTTACCTTTAACCTGGAAATAACGGATGGCATGTACCTAATGACCATTGAGAATGCCGAAGAGCGAATATCCGTAGACGAAATAGTTATCCTGGGGGATTCTATTACCATAAAACTACCCGTATTTGAGGGTTATATTGCCGGCACTTTCGACAGCTTAACTATCCGGGGTGATTTTATTAAGGAAAGTCTGGATCATGTGGTTCCGTTTCAGGCGGAATTTGGTGAAAACGAACGTTTCCCTGAAAGGGATAAAGCCACTTCCAATATCTCAGGAATATGGGAGGCCGTTTTCTACCCTGAGGAAAACGACCCTTATCTGGCTAAGGGGATTTTACGCAAAAAGACAGTCATGTAACCGGCACCTTTCGCACGGCTACTGGGGATTATCGCTATCTGGAGGGAGTAGTGGAAGGTGATTCCGCGATGCTCTCCACCTTTGATGGTGCACACGCCTTTCTCTTTACCGCAGGAATAACGGCAGATTCTACCCTTAATGGGAAATTTTATTCAGGTAACCATTCCCTGGAACCCTTTACGGCAAAACGCAACCCTAGCTTTAAATTAACTGACGCCAATACCCTTACCTTTTTAAAAGAAGGCTATGAGGGCTTTGGTTTTGCCTTCCCAGATAGCGAGGGTACTATTATCTCGGCAGATGATGCTGCTTTTACCGATAAAGTCGTTATTGTGCAGATTATGGGTACCTGGTGTCCCAATTGTCTGGATGAAAGTAAATTCCTGGTGGAGTATCTCAAGCAGAATCCCAGCCCGGATATTGCCGTTGTGGCGCTTGCCTTTGAATATGCTAAAACGGAAGAACAGGCTTTTAAAGGAATTAATAGGCTCAGGGATCGCCTGGGCATAAATTATCCCATACTTCTTGCCCAGTATGGCAGTTCAGATAAAACAAAGGCCAGTGAAAAGCTTCCTATGCTCAATACTGTGCTGTCTTACCCAACAACGGTTTTTATTGATAAACAAGGGAAAGTAAGGAAAATCTCCACCGGTTTTAATGGCCCCGCCACCGGACAGAAGTACCTGGACTTTAAGGAGGAGTTCATCACTTTTGTAAACTCCTTATTATCTGAGTAAGGATAGGGTTAGCGCCCGGATATTGTACAATTAAATGATGGTTGACTTGCCCAGCCAGATATTTTCCCGATTCAGGATGAGATTCTCTTCGCTATCGTTAATATTATTGGCAATAAAATCACCAACATATTGGGTTCCATAATGCTGATCCGGATCAAGGTCTGGCGTAACAATACCTTTCTTCATCGATTTTAACACCGATATAACCACTGCCCTGGATTCCTCATCAAGCCCAAAATGATCCAGCAACATGGCCCCTGACAAAATTGAGGCGATAGGATTAGCTATGTCTTTACCCTTGGCCTGTGGGTAGGAGCCATGGATAGGCTCAAATAAGGCATATTTCTCGCCAACGGAAGCCGAAGGTAATAAACCAATAGATCCCCCAATAACTCCACCCTCATCAGATAATATATCCCCAAACATATTTCCGGTAAGGATTACATCAAATTGTCCGGGGTTGAGAATCAGTTGCATGGCGGCATTGTCAATATAGAGATAGTCTACCGCAACTTCCGGATAGCTCTGTGCAATTCTGGAAACCACTTTCCTCCATAAGCGGGAAGATTCCAGTACGTTAGCTTTGTCTACCAGGGTCAGTTTGTTTCTTCTTGACTTTGCAGCTTTAAACGCCAGATGGCTGATCCTGCTTATCTCTTCTTCGGTGTATACGCATAGATCCGAAGCTATGGTCCCATCGGAGCTCAGGGTTTTCTCTCCGAAATAAATGCCCCCGGTTAACTCGCGGTAGACTACAAAATCAGTGCCCTGGATCACCTTTTTCTTCAGCGGCGATTTGTCGATAAGCGTAGGGAATATCTTTACGGGGCGAATATTGCTGTAAAGATTCAGCTCTTTCCTTAATTGAAGCAAGCCCTGTTCTGGTCTGATTTTGGCATCAGGATTTCGATCGTACTTGGGGTCGCCTATGGCTCCAAAGAGCACTGCATCTGAGGCAAGACAAAGATCAAGGGTTTCCTTGGGCAGGGGAGAATCACTTTTTTCAATTGCAATGGCACCAACATGTGCTTTCTTAAAACTGAAATTATGGCCAAAGATATCCGATACCGCAGTTAGACATTTTTGTGCCTGCGCCGTTACTTCAGGACCTATACCATCCCCAGCCAATACGGCTATTTTCAGTTTCATTTATGCTATGCTTTCAATATTTACCTTACTGGATTCAATGATTTTATGAATATCGTCATCAAGAATTTCCTTTTTGCGATCCGCGAATTTCAAAAATTCCTGATAAACCTCATCCAATTGTAATTTGGTGAGTTCATAGCCAACATTCTTGGCACGGTAAGCCAGAGCAGCACGACCACTTCGCGCTGTGAGAACAATAGAAGAATGGTCTACACCTACATCTGCAGGGTTCATAATCTCATAGGTTTCCCTTTTCTTAATCACCCCATCCTGATGGATACCAGAACTATGGGCAAAGGCGTTAGATCCTACTATGGCTTTGTTTGGCTGAACTGGCATACCCATTAGCTGAGATACCATCTGACTGGTGCTGTATAGCATTTTGCTGTTGATGTTCGTGTCTAGTTCCAGGTAAGGGTGTTGCCTGAGTATCATCACCACTTCCTCCAAAGAGGTGTTTCCTGCTCGCTCACCAATACCATTAATAGTGCATTCAATTTGGCGGGCTCCATTGATAACCCCTGAAATAGAGTTTGCTGTAGCAAGCCCCAGGTCGTTATGGCAGTGACAGGACAAAGTAGCATTTTCGATACCCTTAACATGATCGGCAAGATATTTCATCTTGGCCCCATATTCTTCCGGCAGGCAGTAACCAGTTGTATCCGGGATGTTCAACACGGTTGCTCCTGCTTTGATAACGGCTTCACAAACCCGGGCCAAATATTCATTATCTGTTCTACCGGCATCTTCAGCGTAAAATTCCACATCCTCAACAAAGGATTTAGCATATTTTACTGCCTCTACAGCCCGTTCCAGGACCTTTTCCCGGGTAGAATTAAACTTGAATTTAATGTGAGAATCCGAAGTCCCTATCCCCGTATGAATACGAGGTCTTTTCGCATGCTTGATGGCTTCTGCAGCAACTTCAATATCTTTCTTAACCGAACGTGTCAGACCACATACACGGGCGTTTTTGACTATCCGGGCTATTTCAGATACCGATTTAAAATCACCAGGGCTTGAAATCGGAAACCCAGCCTCGATCACATCTACACCCAATTCATCCAGTCGGCGTGCAATCACGAGCTTTTGCTCAGAGTCTAACTTACAGCCGGGAACCTGCTCCCCATCTCTCAAGGTGGTGTCAAAAATCTCTACCTTATCTTTACTCATTATATTTGTATAATAGTTGACTTAAGTACGAAAATATACTTAGTGAAATGATCTGTCTTGGGTCCAAGGAGGCATTTACAACGTTTATTCACTTTTACTGTATGCTAAACAACTGTTTTTCAGTTATTTAAATCGATTTTTTTACGATGACAAATGTCCACAAAGACGCTTTGTTTGTATTGGTTAAATCCTTGTCGAAATCGGAAAAACGACAGTTCAAACTTTATGTGGGCCGTTTAGGAGTAAATACGGATGCCAAATTTTTAGCCTTGTTTAACCTTCTGGACAAAATGAAGGCGTATAATGAAAAGATCATTCTGGACAGTGGAATCGTAAAGAAAACACAACTATCCAACCTTAAAGCACACCTGTACAAACAAATCCTGGTGAGTCTCAGGCTCAATCCGGTTAACCAAAATATACGTGTGCAGATCAGAGAACAACTGGACTTTGCCACTATCCTGTATCAGAAAGGCTTATATAAACAAAGCTTAAAAATTCTGGATAAAGTCAAAGCGGTAGCTATTGATAATGAGGAGAAAAACATTGCCTACGAGATTGTAGAGCTGGAGAAGGTTATAGAGACCCAATATATTACCAGGAGCATTCCTGACAGGGCCGATGAACTGGCCATCCAGGCGAAACACCTCTCGGATCAGAACGCACTTACCAGTCATTTGTCCAATCTATCACTTCAACTTTATGGCATGATGCTCAAGCTGGGCTATGTCCGTAATGATGAGGATTTTCAAAAGGTAGAACGGTATTTCAAAATGCATATGCCGGAGTTTAAGCTTGAAGATCTCGGTTTCCGCGAGAAATTGTGGTTGTACAAAGCGCATTTATGGTACAGCTTTCTTATTCAGGATTTCCTGTCCTGCTACAAATTTGCCAGCAAATGGGTCGAATTGTTCAATGAGAATGAACGTATGATCTCCCTGCATCCGGTCTTTTATTTAAAAGGCAACCACTACCTGCTGGAATCGTTATTTTTTGTAAAATACAGTACCCATTTCCGAAAAACACTGGAAAAACTGGAAGAGGTCGTTGGGCGCAAAAGTTTTCCAAAGAACGATAATATCGCTTCCCTGATCTTCTTATATGTGAATTCCAATAAATTGAATTTACATTTTATGGAAGGTACTTTTGAAAAGGCGCTATACCTGGTAAAGATCATTGAGTACGGAATTAACAAACACCTGGATCGAATAGATGAACACCATATTATGGTCCTTTATTACAAAATTGCCTGTTTATATTTCAGCATTGGCGACAATAAGTCCTGCATAGCTTATCTCAAGAAGATTATCAATAACAAGAACCTTAAAATGCGTGAAGACCTGATGTGCTTCGCCAGAGTGTTAAGCCTGGTAGCCCATTATGAGGCAGGGATGGATTATCATCTGGAGGTGCAGCTTCGAAGCACTTACAAGTTTCTGCTTAAAATGAACGACCTGCATGCAGTTCAAAAGGAAATGATCAAATTTTTAAGGAGTCTGGGCGATATTTATCCTCATGAACTGAAAGCGGCTTTTCAGGAGTTATATGACCGACTTAAAGTATACGAGAACCACCCTTATGAAAAACGGGCTTTCTTGTATTTGGATATCCTTTCCTGGTTGGAAAGTCATTTACAGAATAAACCAGTGTCCCAGGTTATTCGTGAAAAAGCACTTGCCCTTACCCGATAAATAACAGTCATTAATCAGACAGGCATAAATCCCACAACAGACTTTGG
Source organism: Flavobacteriaceae bacterium D16 (assembly GCA_021295155.1). Lineage (GTDB taxonomy): Bacteria > Bacteroidota > Bacteroidia > Flavobacteriales > Flavobacteriaceae > Lentiprolixibacter. The sequence continues at coordinate 90,021 of JAJTJC010000035.1, forward strand.
GGCGGAGAAGCCTCAATAGCCAGGAGTTCCTTTTTAACAGGATGTACAAATTTGAGTGACCGGGCGTGAAGGTGTATACTTCCATCCGGATTACTTCTGTCGTACCCGTATTTAAGGTCCCCTTTTATCGGGCATCCTATTGCTGTCAGTTGAGCTCGTATTTGATGGTGTCTGCCTGTATGCAGATTAATTTCCAGAAGGGAATATCGGTCCAGGGTCTTAATGAGCCGATAATCCAGAATTGCTTTTTTACTGCCTGGAATTTCTTTGGTATGTGGATACGACTTATTTTGCTTGGGATTTTTTTTTAGCCAGTGCGTAAGGCTGTCTGCTTCTTTGGGAGGTCTGTCCTTTATAATTGCCCAGTAGGTTTTCTCAGTCTCCTTCCCGGCAAATAACTTATTGAGACGAGCAAGTGCTTTGGAGGTGCGTGCAAACACCACCACTCCTGAGGTAGGCCTGTCCAGCCGGTGTGCTACTCCCAGGTAGACGTTTCCGGGTTTTTTGTATTTTTTCTTGATGTAGTCCTTGACAATTTCGCTCAGGGGTTTATCACCTGTTTTATCTCCCTGAATAATATCACCGGGGCGTTTATTGACAGCAATAAGATGATTGTCCTCGTAAAGAACCTGGAGGTTCCTGTCGTTGCTAAGGATTTTTGCCAAAACCTAGTATTGTTCTTCTTCGCTTGGGAAATCAAGGCTTTTCACATCCGCAACATACTGGGATATGGCACTACCCATTTCCTCATACAAGTTCATATACCGCCGTAAAAACCTGGGGTTGAACTCATGGGTCATCCCCAGCAGATCGTGTATAACCAATACCTGGCCATCCGCATAGCGGCCACCTCCGATTCCTATTGTGGGGATACTCAGTTTTTCGGAAACTATCTTGGTTAAGGAAGCAGGTATTTTTTCCAGCACAATCGCAAAGCAGCCCAGCTTTTCGAGGAGTAAGGCGTCTTCGATCAGTTTGTCTGCTTCCTCTTTTTCCTTAGCCCTGACTGTGTAGGTTCCAAATTTGTATATGGCTTGTGGGGTAAGTCCTAAATGCCCCATGACCGGTACGCCCGCATTGAGAATTCGCTTTACCGATTCTTTTATTTCAGCTCCACCTTCCACTTTTACAGCGTGCGCCCCACTTTCCTTCATTATTCGGATTGCAGATCTCAAGGCTTCTTTTGGGTCACTCTGGTAGCTTCCAAAAGGAAGGTCTACCACTACAAGAGCACGGTCAATAGCCCGGATTACAGAAGAGGCGTGATAGATCATCTGATCCAGTGTAATGGGGAGGGTTGTTTCATGACCTGCCATTACATTACTGGCAGAATCACCTACCAGGATTACGTCTACTTTGGCGTCGTCAACAATCTTGGCCATAGAGTAATCATAGGCTGTAAGCATAGAGATCTTCTCCTGGTTTTGTTTCATTTCGATGAGCGACTTTACGGTCACTCTTTTGTATTCTTTTTTGGCTGTAGACATGCTGGGTTATTTAGCTTTGAAAGATAAGGAGAAATGGATAATTTTCCTCATAGTATCAGGTGCCTGACAATTATTCCTTATTTTCCATTCGTAAAATTTAGAATCATGTTCAAATCCATTCTGCTGTCGTTTCTAGTTGGCACACTGGCGGTGCACAGTCAGCAAAGTAGTGAAAATGAAGTGCAAAAAACCATCGAACGTTTTTTTGAGGGCTTTCACGATCAGGATTCCACGCTTATGCGGTCTGTGTTGGGCCCAAATCCTATTTTACAGACCATTGGGCTTAATAGGGAGGGGAAGACTCAGGTAAGAGATATTCCTTTTGACGAGCTGATTAAGGCTATTGTCAGCATACCGGATAGTGTGGCTTTTGAAGAGCGAATCGGTTCCTATAAGATCAGGATAGATGGTCCAATGGCAAATGCCTGGACCACATACGAATTTTGGCGCAATAACGCCTTCAGCCATTGTGGTGTAAATTCCTTCCAACTTTACCACGATGGCGGTTCCTGGAAAATCCTCTACCTTATTGATACCCGCCGCAAGGAGGATTGTCCTTAGATCAAAGCTAAATCCACATTTTTATATTGTACTTCAAGCGTAGTACATTAATAGGATATGTCAAGTGCTAATGACATCATGTCAGGTTTGCACTCTTGGCATATTGTTTGTCGTTTCCATGTCAGCTTGCACACTGAGTGCAGCGGCAAACACTAATTTAAAAGACGCGAAATGAGCAAAATTATTGGTATAGATTTAGGAACAACCAACTCCTGCGTTTCCGTGATGGAAGGTAATGAGCCGGTTGTTATCCCTAATGCCGAAGGGAAACGGACTACTCCTTCTGTTATCGCTTTTGTTGAAGGCGGGGAAATCAAAGTAGGAGATCCGGCTAAGCGCCAGGCTGTGACAAATCCTTATAAGACCATATATTCTATCAAAAGGTTTATGGGAAATAAATTCTCTGAATCCAAGAGAGAGGCAGATAGGGTACCTTATAAAGTAGTTAAAGGAGACAATGATACTCCGAGGGTAGATATTGACGGACGTTTATATACTCCTCAGGAATTGTCGGCTATGATCCTTCAAAAAATGAAGAAAACAGCCGAGGATTACCTGGGTCAATCTGTAACCCAGGCTGTGATTACGGTACCTGCTTACTTTAATGACGCCCAGCGACAAGCTACAAAAGAGGCGGGTGAAATAGCAGGTCTTAAAGTAGAACGAATTATTAACGAGCCCACAGCCGCATCACTGGCATATGGACTTGATAAAAAAGATACGGATCAGAAGATCGTGGTATTTGACTTTGGTGGCGGTACACACGATGTTTCCATTCTAGAATTGGGAGACGGGGTTTTTGAAGTACTGTCAACTGACGGAGATACTCACCTTGGAGGTGACGATGTTGACCAGAAAATAATCGATTGGTTGGCTGAAGAGTTCAAAAAGGATGAGAGTATGGATCTTCGGGATGATGCCATGGCCCTGCAGCGATTGCGGGAGGCAGCTGAGAAAGCGAAGATAGAATTATCATCTTCTTCTCAGACGGAGATCAACCTGCCTTATGTAACGGCAACAGCGTCAGGACCAAAACACCTTGTACGCACATTATCGCGGTCTAAGTTTGAACAACTGATCAGTGATTTGGTTAAACGGACTATTCAACCCTGTGAGACGGCACTTAAATCTGCGGGTCTTTCCAAAAGTGATATAGACGAGATTATTTTGGTTGGTGGTTCAACCAGGATACCAGCCGTACAGGAAGCGGTGGAAAAGTTCTTCGGCAAGAAACCTTCTAAAGGAGTTAACCCCGATGAGGTAGTAGCAGTAGGAGCTGCCATTCAGGGTGGTGTACTTACTGGGGATGTAAAAGACGTGTTATTGTTGGATGTTACACCACTTTCACTGGGAATTGAAACCATGGGAGGTGTAATGACCCGCCTTATCGAGGCCAATACTACTATCCCTACCAAAAAGTCACAGATATTCTCAACGGCTGCAGATAATCAGCCTTCTGTTGAAATCCATGTACTTCAGGGAGAAAGGCCTATGGCTGCGGACAATAAAACTATCGGAAGATTCCATTTAGATGGTATTCCACCTGCACAAAGAGGAACTCCTCAGATCGAAGTGACCTTCGATATTGATGCCAACGGAATTATTAAGGTTTCCGCAACTGACAAGGCAACGAATAAAACTCAGGATATCAGAATTGAGGCTTCCTCAGGTTTAACCGACGAGGAGATTGAAAAAATGAAAGCCGAAGCTGAGGCAAATGCTGAAGCCGATAAGAAGGCCAAAGAAATTGCCGATAAGCTAAATGAGGCAGATGGTATGATCTTCCAAACAGAGAAGCAACTCAAAGAGTTTGGAGATAAGCTATCCGACGATAAGAAAAAGCCTATTGAAGAAGCTCTTGAAGGCTTGAAGAAGGCATACGAATCCAAGGATATTGAGCAGATCAATCCTGCACTCGAGAAGATCAATGAGGCATGGAAAGTAGCTTCTGAGGAAATGTACAAGGCCCAGGCCGAAGCACAACAGGCTGGTGCGTCTCCAAATGGAGAGGATACTGCCGGAGGTGGCGAGAGCAAAGAGGGAGACAATGTAGAAGATGTAGATTTCGAAGAAGTGAAGTAACAGTGGTTATACCATAAAATAAATCTTTATATCTTTACAAAGAGGGGTCAGCTGACCCCTCTTTTTTTTGGTACGCCTTTTGAATTACCCCTTGAATAAAAGACTAACTTTGTAAATATGATATCCCGGCCCATCCATAGTTGTATTATTTCCTTTATTGCCATTTTGCTTTCTGCATATGGGTTTGCACAGGAACCCAAATTGTTTAGCCGTAGCGACTTTGACCTAAAGGGTGAGGTTAAAAACTGCCTGGTTATCACCAATTACGGTCAGGAAGAATTTGAGTTTAACCAGTCGGGTCTTTTGTCCAAATCAATTACCCGGTTTACGGAAGAGGATTACAGCGTAACCTATTACAAATACAGGGATTCCCTGCTTTTGGAACAGCGCAATGAGAATTATGCACAAGGTCAATTGGACGAAGGGACATCCATTGCTCATTTCTATGCCCTGGACACCAGTAACAACAGGAAGATCACAGAACGGATATTTTCGTACCAGAAGGAATTTTTAGATCAATACGAGTACTATTTTGACGAAGAAGACAGATTGATACGTGTCATTCGTTCCAATGAGGAAGGCGTGGATGAAACCGAAGTAACTTACACGACTTATAAGGATGAACAAACCATTACCTATTCCGTTAATGGGGTCATTCAGAAGTCGATAAGAAAATCGATAAAGGGAAAAGGTAACCCGGACGAAAGACACCTGGAATTGACTAAGGAGTTCCTTGGAGGTCAGCCAAATAGGGCAGTTGAGGTAGAACGAGACCCTGATCAGTATGTTCTTTCTTCAAAGGAATATTATTTTGATCCGGTAAAAAATGAATTTGCACTTAGACAAAGAACGGACTACGAATATGATGCGGAGGGTAATCTAAATGCCGAGTCGATTCTATTGGGGCGGGCTAAATCCAACAAGTCTTATATCTACCAGTTTGATGGCAGTGAATTCAAGAATTGGATTAAACAGGTCGTTACTCCTGACAATACTTATAAAACGAGAAGAATCACCTATTTTGATTCTGAGCCTAAAACAGAGGAAAAGTAAATCCTTTGCCGAGATCAGTTATTGCTTACCACCGCATTGTTGAAGATGTGAAGCCACTTGCTGATATTCTTTGGCTGCCTGTTTTCTGTAGAAAACTTGTGCCTCTTCAAGTGAAGCAAACGAACCATCTTTTGACTTCTCAATTTCGGACTGTTCCAGGACAAAGGCATTGCCTTCGCAACCCATTAGTGCACACAGTTCCTTTATCCTGCTATTGAGTTCCTTCAAATGCGCCTGCGAAGATTGTTCTAATATTTCTAGATCCTGATCAAATTCGACTGCGGTGATTTCTGCTTCTTCTGAAATTTGTAGTGCCGGCTCATCAACAGCGGTATCCGTATTTTCCGTTAAGGTTTCGGCTTCCGTGCTGCACATATCAAGATTTTCCAGGATGCTGTAGGTGTTTTCCATAGCTCTTTTGGTATAATACCTACCCATCTTCCAATCCACAGGATCCTGGGCCTCTTCCATGTTTTCGATTCCATCTTCAATGGCATTCATAGCCCCGGTGCAGCCACATTCCCCTACAAGGTCACGTGTTTTTTCCAGTGCCTCCAGTGCCCTTTCTGCATAATATTTCTGGTGATCAAAATTGTGGGCGGTGAATGCTTTCTTACTATGCGATAGTCCATAGCTCGCCGATGTATAGGCATCGGCACAACTAGATTTTGGAACGTTGGAGCATAGGATTATTACAAAAATTGACAGGGTGAAAATTAGCTTGGAATTCATTATTTCTTTGATTGGCTATTGCAAGGTGCCCTCAATATCCAAATATGCCAAATGTTTGTTGCGAACAAGGCAGCGTTAGTGGTCAATGGTGAATTGACAAGCATAAGATTTTCTTACTCCTTTGAAAAACGGCTTATTACCTGCCACTCTTCTCTGAGTAAACCGTAGCAACAGGTGTTCCGTTTGTATCCGTCATCCAGGTAAACATTTTTACGAAGAATACCTTCCAGTTGGGCTCCCAGTTTTTCTATCGCTTTCCTGGAGGCTGTATTGCGTTCGTCAATGCGAAATTCAACCTTTTCAAAATCCATATCCTGGAATGCATAAGCCAGCATGAGCTTTTTTATCTCGGTGTTCAATCCAGTGCCGTGGAATTCTCTTCCAATCCATGTGGCTCCAATGTGCAAGACCTTGTGCTTCCAGTCAATGTGCATGTAACGCGTACTGCCGGCATATGCATTAACGCTCTTGTCATAAATAATAAATGGAATGGCCTTTTTGTATGCTCTGGCCTCAATGGCATTATCTACATAAGTCTTTAAACCTAAAGGATTTTCAATATTCCCCGGAGAATAACGAACCAAACCGGGTTGCATGGCTACCGTGTTAAGCAGAGGATAATTTTCCAGTCTTAAAGGAGAAAGTTTTACCCGATCATTTTCAAGTGTGGGTTGTAAATTCATGGAATCAGGCTATGGAGTATTTCTTTCCTCAATTCATGCCCCCCTTCATAAGACAGCAACTTCGCATTTCCGGCGAACAGCTTGTAAAGTTTTTCCTGTTCTCGTACCATACGCTGCGGATTTAGATAGGGGTCTTGTTCCCCGTAAAAAAACACGATTTCAGTTTCTGTGCTAAGAAAGCTAAAGGAGTCGGCATTGAGTTCCTCAGGAACACCTCCAGCATACAGGATTAGCCTTGCAGGTTTGATTTTGCGATGAGCCAGAAATCGGGTCGCTATGGAAACCCCCTGGGAATATCCAAAAACGATTAGTTGACGATCTTGGGGAATAGCTTCAGCCTTCCAAACACTGTCCAGATAGGCCATCACATTACCTTTTTCCATAACCGTATTCTCTTTGGTTAACCAACTTGCACCTACATGTTTGTATTCCCCATTGAGATAATATTTGGAAGGGGCCTGGGGTGCAATAAAATAATGCTCTTCTTTCGGGAACTGAGTAAAGTACCTGAGGAAATAACGACTCAGAAAACCAATTCCATGAAAAACCAGCCAAACACACCTGGTAGTTTCCGTAAACGTATTTAGCGTGGAATAGGTGTTCTGGCTATTGTAAACCACATCTTTTTCCCGGACATTCATGGCTTAAAGATAAGGCAATCCTTCTTGTGAATGTGAATCCCTATTTTTGCAAAAAAAACAGATGGACGAATACAAAAATAAAATACTGGCCGTGTGTAATGAGGTATGTAAAAACACCCTTATGGAAACACTGGATATAAGCTATGTAGATGTGGGCGAAAATTTCCTGGTAGCCCGAATGCCAGTTACTGCAAAAGTACATCAGCCAGACGGTGTGCTGCATGGAGGGGCAACTGTGGCTCTTGCCGAGAGTGTAGGTAGCGCGGCATCCTATGTTTTTTTAGATGGGAAGAAGTACTTCGTCAGGGGTATTGAAATTTCTGCCAACCATATAAAAAGTGTGAGGGAAGGGGAGGTCTTTGCCAAAGCTACCATCATCCATAAGGGAAGGACAACCCAACTTTGGGAAATCCGAATTACCGATGCGGAAGATAATCTGATATCCCTATGTAAGCTAACCACAATTGCCCTGGAACGGCCCCAATAATTTTCCGAAATGGAACTATTGAAACGGCTGAAGAAGCAATACAACAAGCATCTGCCTTTTGTTGTATATCGAAAACCGGATACTTCATTGTGCCAGGCGATTCTGCAAACGGATCAGTCCCTTGAAACGGTGCACGACTTCAAGGAAACCGGATTTGTTATGGCTCCCTTCAGTACAGGTTTACCCATCATATTGATCCGGCCAGATATAGTCCTGGAGGAAGATCAACAGACTTCCGGGCAACAGCTGCCCTTTGAAATAGCGGAAGATGATCCTGAGCAGGAAGGAAAAGCAGCATATATTTCCAAAGTTAATGAAGCCTTGGAGGCAATCCGACAAAAAAAACTGCAAAAGGTGGTTCTTTCCAGAAAGATCACTTATAAATTGCAGCCGGATCCTTTTTATACTTTCCAGGTATTACTCAATCAATTCCCGGAAGCTTTCTGCTATTTATTCTACCATCCTGAGACCGGTATCTGGATGGGTGCAAGTCCGGAAACACTGCTGAAGTATAGTACGCAAGAAATCCAAACAGTATCTCTGGCAGGAACCCAGAAAGCCAATACGAACCTGGATGCTGTCTGGAGGCCAAAAGAACTTAGGGAACAGGAATATGTAACCCAATACATCGAGAAGGCTGTAGAAGGGCTTGCTGATCCAACGGAAAAAACACAACCTAAAACAGTAAAAGCGGGTAATCTCCTGCACCTGAAAACCGTGATCAGGGCTTCTAATCCACGTGTTGGACTTTCACGATTTATACAGGTATTACACCCCACCCCTGCGGTATGCGGTATCCCTGCAAATGAGGCCAAAGCGTACTTATTGGCTAATGAAGGATATCCCAGGTCTTACTATAGTGGATATCTCGGAGAGTTGAATAAGAAAGGAACTGATGAAAGCGAACTCTATGTTAACCTGAGATGCATGAATATACACAAGGATCATGTTCATGTTTATGTTGGGGGAGGACTGGTAGAAGGATCAGAACCGGAGCAGGAATGGCAGGAAACCGTACATAAGAGCCAATCCATGTTACACCTTCTGAGGAATTCTATGGAGGGATTGGGATAGGAAGGCCAGCTGTTGTATTTTTGCACCTTCTATGAAGTACTCCACCATTCCTGCCGCCCAGGCCGTAGTGATGCACTGTAAACACAGCGGAATCCGGCATATAGTAATATCCCCGGGATCCAGAAATGCACCGCTGGTACTGGGTTTTTCGAATGACCCATTTTTTAGCTGCTACAGCATTGTCGATGAGCGCTCCGCGGCTTTTTTCGCACTGGGTATGGCTCAGCAATTACAGGAGCCTGTTGCCGCGGTTTGTACTTCGGGAAGTGCATTACTGAATTACTACCCCGCAGTTGCAGAGGCATTCTACAGTAACATTCCCCTTGTGCTGATTTCGGCAGACCGCCCGGCTTATAAGATTGATAGGGGAGACGGCCAAACCATCAGGCAGGATAGGGTTTTTGACAGGCATATTGCCTATTCGGCCCACCTTAAACAAGATGTTACCCATGCCACAGCTACTATTTCTTCCCTGGCGCCCCAGCTTTTAGGTCAGGACGGGAAGTTTGAGAACATACAAGACGATATCCAGGAATATAACCACGGGGAATTACAACAAGCTTTGCAAAAAGCCTTGCAGCATATGTCGCCTGTGCATATCAATGTCCCCTTTGAAGAACCATTGTACGGGCTAAGTGATGATCTAAAGGTAGCATCTCCTAACTATACCATGGAGAAACCCACACATCCCGCTATAGACCTTGAAAAGTTCAGCGCGGTATGGAAGCGATCTCAAAGAAAAATGATTCTTGTTGGAGTGAATCAACCCGGAGAAATCAGACAGGAGATCCTTGATAAGTTGGCCGAAGACCCCGCTGTATTAATTTTTACTGAAACTACTTCAAACCTGCATCATTCGAAAACTTTTCCAAGTATAGACAGCATCATTGCACCCATTGAAAAATCCAAAGATCCAATAGGTGAATTTCAAGCTTTAAGACCGGAGGTTCTTTTAACCTTTGGAGGTCTTGTAGTGTCCAAGAAAATTAAGGCCTTCCTGCGGGATTACAAACCCGATTTTCATTGGCATATTGACCCTATTAAGGCATTTGACACCTTTTTCTCCCTTACGGATCATGTAAAATCGCGACCTGATATTTTCCTTGAGCAGCTGATAAGTGATGAGGGGAATATTCAAAGTTCCTATAGGGATTTTTGGTTGAAACGTAAACGTCATGTGCTGACCAAACGGGCACAATATCTCGAGCAAATCCCTTTTAGTGACTTCAAGGCCTTTGCACAGCTGATAAAGAGTATCCCGGAGTCTTATATGGTTCAACTGGCCAATAGTTCAACGGTTCGCTATGCGCAGTTGTTCGATATGTCTAAAACTAATCCGGTTTTTTGCAATAGGGGTACCAGTGGTATAGATGGCAGCACTTCTACTGCAGTAGGGGCGGCAGTGCACTACAAGTCACCAACCCTCTTAATTTCAGGTGATTTAAGTTTCCTATACGATGTAAATGGCCTCTGGAATAAATATTTACGCAATGATTTAAGAATAATGGTTATGAATAATGGGGGAGGGGGAATCTTCCGGATTCTTCCGGGAAAGGAAGAGAGTCCGGAATTCGAACAATATTTCGAAACCCCCCAAAACCAGTCAATTGCTGCTCTCTGCGCGGCCTATGGGCTTGAGTATTGCGAAGCTAAAGATGAAGAAAGCCTGGCCACACAACTATCCACTTTCTATGACCCATCGGAGTCGCCGAAATTGCTGGATATCCGCACGCCGAGAAAGCTAAATGACAAAATTTTGCTGGGATACTTTGAATTTCTATCTTCGGACAAATCATAATAGCTAACCATGGCCAGTAAGAAATCGGAATTGATAATCAAGTATCAGAAAGACCTTCAGGAGAAGTTTAATGTAAATCCGGATATGGACCTCTTACAGAAAGTTACTGATGGACTGGGGCCATCCATTTACAATCGGGATTCATCAACCGTATCCGGGAGTGATAGCAAAGAGCTTGAGCGGGTTAAGAACAATTTCCTGATTAAAAAATTAGGCCTTACTGACGGTCCGGGGCTAATGGAAGCTATTAACGAAGTGATCATTCAGTATGGAACTTCGGTAAGAACCAAGTATCGGGCTGTTGTATATTACCAGCTTACCAGGCATTTCAGTAAGGAATCCGTTTATGCCTAGATAGGTTTCCTTTAGTTTAATGCATACGAATATCCTTTTAGAAACGGCCTTGAGACGGCTACTATTCTAATCTTCAATAAGAAAAAACCAATGATAGAACTAGGGAATTATAACACCCTTAAAATACTCAGAAGTACCCGGGTAGGCCTTTTCCTTGGAGACGCTGATGTAGACGATCTGCTGCTCCCTAATAAATACGCCCCTGATGATTTTGAAATAGGGCAGGAAATTCGGGTGTTCTGCTATCTGGACCAGGAAGAACGACCTGTTGCAACCACACAAGTTCCCTTTATTACCCGGAATTCTTTTGCTTTACTCGAGGTAGCGGAAGTTAACGATTATGGAGCTTTCCTGGACTGGGGACTCGATAAGCATTTGTTTGTGCCCTTCAGGGAACAGCCCATCAAGATGGAGTCTGGTAAAAGCTACGTGGTTTGCTGTTTTTTAGACCCCAAATCACAGAGGTTGGTAGCCTCAGGACGTTGGTGGAAATACCTTGATAATACTACTTTGGAGGTTGACCTGCGTCAGGAAGTGGAACTTTTGGTTGCCAGGAGATCAGAATTGGGTTGGGATGTTATAATCAATAACAAGCACCGTGGACTCGTGTTCCATAACCAGGTATACCGAAAAATACAACTTGGAGATCGTCTGCCCGGGTATATCAGGCAAATAAGGGAAGACAATAAACTGGATGTGGTCCTGGAGCCCTTAGGGATAGAGAAGCTGGAACCAGCGGCCTTAAAAATCTATTCGAAACTGGGCAAAAAGGGTGGTGTACTGTACCTTCACGACAAGTCTGATCCTGAGGATATCAAGCTTCAACTAGACATGAGCAAGAAGACTTTTAAGAAAGCGATTGGCACCTTGTACCGACAAAAAAAGATTGAGATTCGTGACGATGGAATCTATCGTATAGCAGACTAATTTCCCCTGAATATTCTACCAGCATTAACGTTCCAATTCACAATATAGACATACGGAATTAGCTGAGGAACAACACCTCTCATTTATCAAGCTAAATATTTTGTTGAAACAAAGGAATTTGGTTATTTTTATGATTCTCTAAAAAACAAAGCATATGCCATTTATTGAGGAAAGCGATTTATTGGCCCTGCATAAAGACATCGATAAGGCGCAGATAATTAACGAGCGTCTACTGGACCAGATTAAATTTAAAAATAAAGAACTCAAACGGAGTAAGGTACAGCGAAATATCTTTTTGGGTATTACAGCCTTATTTTTGGTTGGTGTGCTGGCAATTACTGCTTTTACCGCAGGTCTTACCAGCTCCAACAAAATGGATGACCCAAATTTGGTAGTGGCTTCACTGGATAGTCTTAAAATTGTTGAGTCACGTATTAATAACCTCAAAAGGCAAAATGAAGAATTAAGCCTGGTCAGGGAGTTTTATCTGGCCAAGAATTTTTTAGAAAAGCAAAAGATTTACTCAGTCCAGATACAGTCTTTTGTAGACAATAATGTTACGCTGTCTTCTGAAGCCCTGACTAATACCCTCTTTGTGAAGACCAATCCATATTATTCCTATTCTCTTGGCACTTTTGAGACGCTGGAAGAAGCACAGGCATTTCGTAAACAATTGGTCACTATGGGCTTTAAAGATGCCTTTGTCGCTTCCTATCAGGATGGCAAGCGATTACAAATTGAAGATCCCTTTTAGCATTGAGTAAATTCAAAGCATGGGTCTCCGCCGCTCGCCTAAGGACGCTGCCACTATCTATTTCTGGAATACTTGTAGGAACTGCCATTGCCAACAGCAAGGGTTTTCAGGATAACACAATTTTTGTTCTGGCCTTGCTGACCACTCTGGGATTCCAAATTACTTCCAATTTCGCCAATGACTATGGAGATGGGATTAAGGGAACGGATAACGACCAACGCGTGGGTCCGGCCAGAGCTTTGCAAAGCGGATCATTGACTAAAAAGGAACTTGAATATGGCATCGGCATTAGTATTCTGCTCAGTTTGCTATTGGCTGGGTATTTATTGAATTGGGCATTTGGATTAGCTTCTTTGGAATACCTTATAGTATTTGGTTTATTGGCTTTGTTGAGTATATGGGCTGCAGTTCGATATACTGTTGGTAACAAGGCTTATGGTTATTCAGGACTCGGTGACCTTTTCGTTTTTTTGTTTTTTGGTTTGCTGGGTGTTCTGGGGACTATGTTTTTGTTTACCAAGCAGGTCGGCCCAATTGACTTCCTGCCTGCTATAACCATTGGATGCCTTAGTACAGCCGTACTTAATCTGAATAATCTGCGGGATCATGCCGGAGATTCTCTCGCGGGCAAGCGAACACTGGTAGTGAAAATTGGATTTGATAAAGGCAGATATTATCATGTATTACTGATATTGACGGCATTGGTAACCCTGTTGATCTATGACCTTAGGTTTGAAGACTGGACAGCTTATCTGAACCTGCTTGTTTTCATTCCTTTAGGAGTGCATTTAAATAAAGTCCTTCGGGTGGTTGATCCAAAGCAATTGGATCCCGAGCTGAAGAAATTAGCGCTAAGCACGTTTGCACTAGCCCTGATCTTCTATTTCCTTAATGATAAATTTTTGTAACTTTGATTGAATTCAACTTACTAAACTTCACATAATTTGGAACGACCCGTAAAGATACTTATCGTTGAGGACAACGTGATCATCGCAGATGATATGCAGTCCATGCTGGAAGAAATCGGATATGAAATTGTAGATAATGTTATTGTATACGAACAGGCAGAACAGGTATTGAAAACCAAGGAAGTAGACCTGGTATTGATAGACATCATCCTTGCTTCTGATAAAACCGGAATTGATCTGGGAAAACACATACGAGATAATTATAACATTCCGTTTATCTTCGTCACCTCTAACTCAGATCGCGCTACTGTTGAAAATGCCAAGACGGTTAAACCCAATGGGTACCTGGTAAAACCCTTTGAACAGCAAGATTTATACACTTCTATTGAAATTGCACTTTCCAATTTTGATTATTCGGGCAAATCAGAAACAGATGCACCAGCCTCCACCGACGACAAGGTTGTTTCCAACTCTGTTCTCAGGGATTCTATTTTTGTAAAAAAACAACACCTGTATTACCGGATACAGTTTGGAGATATACAATACATAAAAGCAGATAATGTTTACCTGGAGGTACATACCATTGATAAGAAGTTTCTGGTAAGATCTCCTTTGAAGGATTATTTGGAAAAGCTACCAAAAAACAAATTCTACAGGGCTCATAAATCCTATATCGTAAATGTGGACCATATTGATGCTATAAATTCCAAGGATATCATGATAAACAGTAAACTGATTCCGATATCAAAAGATTTTAAGGAATTTATCATTTCAGCGATGAACTCCTGAGCCTGTATAAATACATAATATGTGAGCCAATATCTCCCTGAGATGTTGGCTCATTTTTTTTTTAAGAGGGTTTACCACAAGTTTTGTATAGTTGACAACAATAATTTCTCCTCCCGGCGAACTGATTCTATATTTGGATTGTATTTAAAAAGTAAATTTTTTTCATTTTCATATAGTGTTCTCGTAAAAGGGGTCTTCCATTAGGAAGGCCTTTTTTTATTCCTCTTTTTTAGTAGTCGACAAAATGCACGAAAAACCGATGAAATGCATTTTGTGCCGTTTTATTGGCATTTCACAACAAGAATCTGTCGCTTCACAACATATTTCCTTTCCCAATGCATGGAAATTCTAAATTTAGCCTCGAATAAGATCCCCAAATCTTACCATTTTTTCCTTTAGTTTGTGAAAGGCTATGCAACCCTGTATAGCCTTTTATTTTGATCGAAGGAACAACCCTTATGCCAGGCAGGAAGAGGCCAGGTAGATATGAAGAAAGGGCGCGATATGCAAGAAGCTTCTTACACCAGGTTTAAATAGTGATGTGAACCCTTAACAAGTTGCCCTGCAGCTACAACAAAAGGATGTTGCATTCGTTACACATAGGGAGATTGTTCTCTCTGTTGTGTACAACCTACTAAAACTAAAGGTAACGGGGCGTAGTCCCCGGTTGAGTTATGGTAAAACTGCATGGAAAGCTTATTTTACTGTTCTGCTTTCTCTTCGTGTTCAGTGTAAGATCACAAGATACAGCGACGCCACCAGACAATTTGCTCAGGGAGTTTAGAAATACTACCGGAAGTGAAGCGCGCTTCGACCTGTACTTCAATACACCGGATCGCTATGAGGAAAATTCTGCTTACGACTGGTTAGACGCCCTGAATGTTTATGCCAATAATGCTGAAACAAATGGCGACACCCTAGCTATACGCAATTATAAACTAATGCAGGCCCAGACATATTTTGATTTGGGCGACTACGACAAAAGTGAAGCCTTTTCCCAGGACCTTTATAACGAGAATGAAAAACTGGATAGGGAGCATATGGAGATCCTCCTTAACCTCTTAGATGCCAACTACGAACGCTTGGGTTTATATAGCCAGCAAGTTGAAATCAGGGAGCAAAAGCGCGACAGGGGCTTTACTGAGAATATTACTTTTTACGACATCTATTCCAACCTGGGACTTCATCGGCAGGCTATGGAATACTATATCGATGATGAAAAAAGAAAAATAGCCGAGGACGATTATTTTGGTCTGGCCAGGTACAACAACAATATCGGGAATTACCTTCGTCTTGACCGATCACCTTCTACGGCAATTACCTGGCTTTCCAAAGCCAAAGGATTTGTCAGTGTTTACTTAAATGACCAAAGCCGCGCAAAGACAGAAGACCAAATTAGAGACGCGCATTTACTTCAGGGTATTATTGAAGGGAATCTGGGCAAGTGCTATGTGCAACTAAACCAATATGAAGAAGCCATACCCTTTTTAGAAAAGGGCATAAGTGAGATTAAAGAACACAAGCGTAATAACTATTCTTCTGAGGAGGTAGAATGTACCCTGGCCCTTGCAGAAAGTCATATACAACTAGGCAATTTTCAAGTCGCCACGGATTTATTATCAACGTCCTTGGAATTTAGTAATATCGACCATCGCAGAAAACGTAACAGTTTGTCTGCAATGTATTATGAGAAGACCGGCGATTTTGAAAATGCCACGCGCTACCTCAAGAGGAATACGCGTATTGCAGATTCTCTGGACCTGACATATAGCGCCCTCCAAAAACAGCAATTAGCAGTGGTTGCTGGTCGCGACATCGCCAATGAAAAAAGGAAGCTCGATCAGTCCATGATGGAAAACGAGCAGATAAGAAGGAATATGGAAGCGCAGGAAGGGAAAACAAATTTGGTTTTTATATCCCTCGTCTTCACCCTTTTAGGTTTTGCAGGTCTTGTCTATGCCTATCTGAAAAGTATTAAAAACCAGCGCTTGATTGCCGAACAGAATCACATTATTGAGGCTTCCCTGGTAGAAAAAGACTCCTTGCTGAAAGAGATACATCACAGGGTGAAGAACAACTTACAGATGGTATCCAGCCTCCTTAGTCTACAAACCAAGAATACCCGAAGTAAGGCGGCCATTGAAGCTTTGGAGGAGGGTAAAAGCAGGGTGAAGGCCATGGCATTAATTCATCAGAAGCTCTATCAAAACGACGACTTATCAGTAATTGAAATGCAGGGCTATATTGAAAGTCTTATCAATAGTGTGCAGTCGGTATTTAAAAAAGGCGGGCATAACATCAACATTACCATTGATGCCGAGGGCGTAGAGCTGGATATTGACCGGGCTATTCCCTTTGGGCTGATCCTTAATGAACTAGTCTCTAATTCTTTTAAGTACGCTTTCCCGGATGACAAAGAGGATGGCAAGATCTATATTCACCTTAGAAAGGGCGGGGATCAGGGATTCTTTGAATATATGGATAATGGAATTGGCCTTCCTGATGACACCGAGGAGCGCACACAGTCATCCATGGGGATACGCCTCATGAACCGATTGGTCAATCAGTTGCAGTCTACCCTCAATATTGATAAAACTACAGATGGGGTTCGTTTTTGGTTCAATTTTAAATAACTTTAAGGGACTAAAAATTAGCCGACATGAAAATCTCATTTCTGGGGCATGCCACCTTGTTGGTGGAAACTGCTGCCCACTCCATTTTAATTGATCCATTTATCACAGGCAATGAAAAAGCTGCGGGTAAGGTAAATATCGAAGACCTGAACCCTGATTTCATTCTTTTGACCCATGCGCACCAGGACCATATCTTGGATGTGGAACCTATTGCCAAACAATCCGGAGCAACCATTGTAAGTAATTATGAAATTGCCATGCACTATCAGGCGAAAGGGTTTGAGGTACACCCCATGAATCACGGGGGCAGCTGGGAATTTCCTTTTGGAAAGGTCAAGTATACCCAGGCTATCCATACTTCCTCCTTTCCTGACGGCACTTATGGCGGACAACCGGGAGGCTTTATACTGACGGCAGATAACAAACGTGTTTATATAGCAGGTGATACCGCCTTAACCCTGGATATGAAACTGATCCCCGAATGGGGAAAACTGAATTTGGCGGTGCTGCCTATAGGCGACAATTTTACCATGGGTGTATCGGATGCAGTGATTGCCTCAGACTTAATCAAATGCAATAAAGTGCTTGGCTATCATTATGACACCTTCGGTTATATTGAAATAGACCATCAGAGGGCCAAGGCCAAGTTTGATGCCGCGGGCAAGAAATTGCACCTGCTGGAGATAGGAGCAAGTCTGGAAGTTTAATCAGACTCTTAGGTTGTTCTTCATATTGGCCTTACTGAATAGTCCAACCCCCATCAATTACCAGGGTAGTGCCGTTAACCATATCCGAGTGGGAGCTGGTCAGGTACAAGATTGCAGACGCAATATCTTTGATTGTTGCCACTTTGCCTACCGGTATCCTATCTAAGACGCTTTCTAAGTATTCCGGATTATCCAGTCGCTCTGCAGTACCTGTCGTATAGGTAAAAGTAGGAGCAATACCATTTACAGTAATGCCCTTATCTGCCCATTCCAAAGCCAGAACTTTGGTCAGTAGATTTACACCACCTTTGGTAGCGCAGTAGACTGCATGGTCTTTAATGGCAACAAGGCTCGCTTGAGAACTCATGTTGATGATTCGCCCGTAACCATTTTTAATCATGTATTTCCCCGCCTGTTGGGAACAAAAGAACAAGCCCTTGAGGTTTACATTCATCATTTCATCCCAATCGGCTTCGCTAACATCAGTAGCGGCATGGTTATATCCTAAACCTGCGTTGTTAATCAGGATGTCAATACGCCCAAACTGCTCATAAATCGACTTGAAAACCTGCTCAATTTGATTTACAGCACTTACATCCAGTTGGAAGACATGGGCAATACCGTTTTCCTTCTCAATTTCGTTTTTTAATTCATTGAGTTGCTCCGTATTTCGGGCACATAATATTACTATAGCACCTGCAATGGCTAACTCTTTGGATATGCCGGCTCCTATACCCTTGCTGGCCCCGGTTATTACTACAATTTTGCCGTCTAAATTAAAATCTATATTCATCAACTTTAAATGGAATTTAGGTTAAACTACCTGTGATTTCATTACCACCCGATGCAGTAATCTTGGGAAAAAGCGTTTCAGGTATACGCCCCTAACTTCTCCCTTGCCAATATAGGCCTCGTGTTTATTTTTTTGTACGGCCCTGACCAGTCTTTGGGCAAATACTTTTGTTGTTAAGCCATTAGCGGTGGCCTTATCCTGGGAATCCTGGGCAGAACCATCGGCCGTAAGGGCATTTCTGGCAATATCGGTTTGCACAAATCCCGGACAGACCAGGGTAACGTTGACCCCGTCTTTTTCATGCTCCATCCGCATCACATCAAAAAAACCGTGTAAGGCATGCTTTGCTCCGCAGTACCCGGATCGCAGCGGAGAACCAAACTTACCCATAAGGGAAGTGACCGTTACATAATGCCCGGATTGCTGCTTTATAAAGTAGGGCAGGAGGGCCTTGCTTAAGGCTACCGTCCCCAGGTAGTTTACATCCATCAACTGTTTGTATACACTCATTTTAGTGTCAACGATCAGGGAGCGCTGACTAATGCCCGCATTGTTGATCAACATATCGATGCTGCCAAATAACCCCATGGCTTGTTGAACCCTTTCTTCCATCTGATCGACTTCCATAAGATCCAGGCGGAGGCATTTAACCATTTCAGGATAGGGGCAGTTATCCGCTACTGTTTGAAGCTTATCCTCATTCCGGGCCGAAATGATTACTCTATTCCCCATAGCATTAAAGGCGTAAGCCAATGCTTCCCCTATTCCGGATGATGCTCCGGTAATCCAGATTATTTTGTCTTTAATTCTCGGCATATCTTATAATTGGACTCAAAATATACTAAATTTGGAGCCATTGCAAATGAAGGCGCACTATACCAAATACCTCCTTAAATTCAAGGTGCCAGGCGGCACTTCACGGGGAATACTCACGGAAAAAGAAACCTGGTTCCTGATCCTGGAAGATAACAATTCAATTGGGATAGGGGAGTGTGGTCTTTTTCGGGGACTGAGTGCTGATGATTTGCCGGATTACGAAGATAAACTGAACTGGGTTTGTGAGCACATCCATTGGGGAAAAGACAGACTCCTGGAGTCAATGGACAAATACCCCAGCATACAATTTGGCCTGGAACAGGCTTTTCTATCCCTTGAAGGCAGTACTCCGTTTGATCTTTTTCCCTCTGAGTTTATCATCAACGAACAGCCCATACCGATCAACGGTTTGATCTGGATGGGCGAGCTGGAATTTATGCAACGCCAGATTAGGGAAAAGATTAAGCAGGGCTTTCGTTGTTTAAAGCTTAAGATCGGGGCCTTATCATTTGATGCGGAACTGGAACTGCTGGCTCAGATCCGGCAAGACCATCCGGCCGATCAACTGGAACTAAGGGTTGATGCCAACGGGGCATTTCATCCGGACGAAGCTCTGGAGAAGCTAAAGGCATTAGCTGAATATGATCTGCACTCCATTGAACAGCCCATAAAGCCGGGAAATCCTGAGGCCATGGCTACACTATGTGACCAGACACCTTTGCCAATCGCACTGGACGAAGAATTGATCGGAATTACCGATGTAACAAAAAAAGCGGAACTCCTACAAACAATCAAACCACAATATATTATCTTAAAACCCAGCCTGGTCGGAGGTTATGCCGGAAGTGGAGAATGGATCCGACTTGCAGAAAAGCTGGATATAGGATGGTGGATTACCAGTGCCCTTGAAAGTAATATTGGCCTTAATGCCATTGCACAATGGGCATATACGCTGGGTGTTAAGATGCCGCAGGGGCTAGGTACCGGGAGCTTGTTTACCAATAATATAGAATCACCTCTGGTTGTTAAAAATGGCAGTCTGAGGTATATACAGGATAATTCCTGGAATACAGAAGTAATTACTGAATTATGTATATAGAACAAGGATATAAGGGTTTTCACGAACCCTGGAGGTATGTAGTAGGACTACTAGCTGTCTTCATTGGCTGGCAGGTTATTGGTGCGTTGCCATTAACTGCACTGTTGGTTTTAAAAGCATTGGATAGTGGTTCATTTCCCTCTTCCATTTCAGGAATGGCTGAATTGTTGGGAGCCAATCTGTTCCTTTTTCTCATGTTACTCTCCTTCCTGATCGCCTTTGTCTCCCTATTCCTGGTGGTAAAATACCTGCACAGGCAGCCTTGGCGTGCGTTAACTACGGCAAGGAGTATAACAGATTGGAAACGGGTGGTTTATGCATTTGCACTCTGGACGATGATTTCTGTTTTTTTTATGTTGTTGGATGTTTTATACCTCTCCCCTGATGATTACGTCTTTAATTTCCAGTTAGAGCCCTTTTTAATCCTTTTATTAATAGCAGTTTTGTTTATACCCATTCAAACCAGTTTTGAGGAGTATTTTATGCGGGGATACCTGATGCAGGGAGCGGGACTCATTACGAAATATCGCTGGATTGCTCTTTTGGGTACTTCCTTACTGTTTGGCCTCCTGCACATCTTTAATCCTGAGGTAGAAAAATTGGGTTATGGCATCATGGTTTTCTATATTGGGACCGGCCTTTTCCTAGGCATCTTGACTCTTATGGATAAAGGGTTGGAACTGGCTCTTGGTTTTCATGCAGCCAATAATCTGCTCGCTGTTTTATTGGTTACTGCTGAGTGGCGTGCATTTCAAGCGCCTGCGATTTACCGGGATGTATCAGAACCCGAATTGGGATGGGACGTATTTATACCTGTTTTGGTAGTCTATCCCATTATGTTGCTGGTATTCAGCAAGCGTTACGGATGGACCAATTGGAAAGATAGGCTTTTGGGCAGAGTAATAGAACAAACAGCATTCGAATCGCAAAACGATGAATAAAGAAGGACCTCTTATACATCCTGCATTCCGGCTTAACGGAATCAATTACAGTCTTGAAGCATTAAAAGATGTAGCCTACAGCCTCATCAAAGAAGGAGAACCTTTTGAACAGCAGATGGGCGATTTTTTATTGGACTGGTTGCTCGATCAGGATACCATTTTGGTCGTCACCTCCGGTTCTACTGGAATACCAAAGCGTGTATTCTTGAAAAAAGAGCATATGGTTAATTCGGCCCGGGCATCCGGCGAATTCCTTAATCTTAAAGAAGGTGATTCTGCCCTCTTGTGCCTGCCAGCAGGTTTTATCGCCGGTAAGATGATGTTGGTTCGTGCTATGGTCTTAGGTCTGGAAATTGATTTTGTGGAACCCTCTTCAGATCCAATGTGGAGAAGCTTGAAGTCCTACGATTTCGTTGCTATGGTGCCTATGCAGGTTCAAAACTCCCTTTCTAAACTGGATAGAATTGGCACGCTGATTGTTGGCGGCGCCCCTGTTTCAGAATCACTTCGCGGATCCCTGGAAGCTTCGAAATGCCGGGTATTTGAAACCTATGGGATGACAGAGACCTGCTCTCACGTGGCCTTAAAGAAGTTGAATCATTTTGAGGATTCCAAAGCGGATAAAGTAAACCCCTTTAAAGCGCTTACCGGGGTCCAATTTTCCAAAGATGACAGGAATTGCCTGGTGATACAGGCGCCTGACGTAGGCCAGTCTGAGCTGGTTACCAATGACCTCGTAGAATTACAAAGTGAAACAGAATTTCATTGGTTGGGCCGTTACGATAATATGGTGAACTCCGGCGGGGTCAAGCTCATTCCTGAACTTATTGAAGAGAAGTTGAAGGCAGTAATATCCGAGCGCTTCATACTAACGGGCATACCCGATAAGAAACTTGGACAGGCCCTGATATTGGTGCTTGAAACTGAGCAAATATCAGAAGATATGAACGCACGTCTGGGTGGTGTAACTGCACTTGAAAAGTATGAACGCCCCAAACGTATAGTTAACTTAAATCAATTTCCCCTCACGGAAAACGGCAAAATTAAAAGAGGCGAAGTCCTTGATCAGGTACTTGCTTTACTTACTTCTTCTTAAGAGCATAGCGCATGAAAAAATTATTACCACTACTATTCGCATGTTTAACTTGTCTTGTTCAAAGTCAGCATATCCTGCCTGAAGAAGACAGAGCCCGTGTGGTTGATGAGCTTTTGGAGGAGCGGTTCAGGGAAGTCCTGCCGCGTATCATGGATGACACCGGAATCGATATGTGGATATTGATCTCAAGGGAATACAATGAAGACCCCGTACTGAGGACGATGTTACCTGCTACCTGGCTTAATGCCAGAAGACGTACTATTCTGGTTTTTTATCGTAATAAAGAAAGGGATACAACAGAACGCCTGGCTGTAGCCCGATATAATATTGGCAAGAGCATTCTTTCTGCCTGGGATAAAGAGAAAGAACCCGATCAATGGAAAAGGCTCATGGAAATTATACAGGAGTGTAAACCTGAAAAAATCGGACTTAACTACTCCCAGGATCACAATATAGCCGATGGTCTGGACAAAACCGATTTTGACGCATTCATGGAAAGACTACCGGCGGCTTACAGGAAGCGGGTAGTTTCTGCCGAGCAGCTCGCCGTTCGCTGGATTGAAACCCGAACCGAAAGGGAAATGGTGATCTTCAGCCAGTTGGTATCCATAACCCATAATATTATAGCTGAAGCCTTTTCCGAAAAAGTAATCACTCCAGGAGTTACTACCACCACGGAGTTAGAATGGTGGATGCGACAGAAAGTAACCGACCTTGGCCTGGAAACCTGGTTCCATCCAACCGTGGATGTTCAGCGCACCAAAGAGGAACTCGTATCGCATTTGTATTCGTTTTCAGGAAGACCTGAGGATATGGTGATTTTGCCCGGAGATTTGTTGCATTGCGACTTCGGGATTACCTATTTGCGGTTAAATACGGATTGTCAGGAACTGGCTTATGTATTGAAACCAGGGGAAAAGGAAGCACCTGCTTTCCTAAGGGATGCACTTGAAGATGGTAATCGGGTACAGGATTACCTGACTCAAAACATGATAGCAGGTAGAACGGGCAACGAGATTCTGGCCCAATCCCTGGCAGCTGCCAAAAAAGCCAACCTGCGTCCGGCTATTTACACGCATCCCTTGGGTAGTTACGGCCATTCTGCTGGAACTACAATCGGCATGTGGGATTCTCAAGGAGGGGTTATGAAGGACGACGGGGAGAACTATCCCTTAAATCCAAATACAGTTTATGCCATAGAACTGAATACAACCGTTTATATTCCGGAATGGAAACGTGATATTCGTGTCATGCTTGAAGAGGCTGGATTTTTCGGTGAAAATGGCTTTCGCTACGTAAACGAAAGACAAACAGAACTTCTTCTGATTCCCAGGGTTAGTGAGCATTTGGGTAATTAGCCCAGAAATGATAGCTTACCGTTATAGCCGGCTAGTCATGATTCGAAAGCTATTGGTATTCCTTTTTGTTTTAGCTTATTCAGTAGTGCATGCTCAGCTGGCCTTTGAAGGAGAAGTCCTGGACGCTGCTACCGGAAAACCCATCCCTTTTGTCAATATTGGTATTGTAGATCGCGGTATTGGTACTATCACGAATGAAAATGGTGAATTTCTACTGGAATTCAGAAGGAGTGAGGTGGACAAGGGAGATATTATCCGAATCTCATCCTTAGGCTATTTGTCCCATGAAATTCCTATCACCCTACTAAAAAAGGATGTACTTAAACTGATAATACGTCTGAAGCCCAAAGCGGAATCGCTTGATGAAGTAGTGGTAACCAATAAAAATTATGAAAGGATCGAAGATGAAGTGGGGTACAGGAATTTGTCCTTGGAGGCAATTGGTTACTGGAAAGATAGTGTAGCGCTTGGGGGTGAATTGGCTTCTGCTATCCGTGTAAAAAAGGGGTTAAGAAGGTTGAATACCCTGTATTTTAAAATTCTCCATAACCCATCTGACAGTATCCGTATCCGTGTCAATATTTATGAACCACAGGGCAAGTGGAAAAAACCAGGGAAAAACCTAAACGAGAGTGGAAACAACATCATTCACGTCTTGCGTAATACTGATCTTTTAGCTGTTATCGACCTTAAGCCCTATGATATTTGGGTCAGGGACGACTTCATTGTGAGTCTCGAGCTATTGGGGGTATATGGAACCGAAAATATTTCCTTGAGCTTACCGGCCGGTAAAGTTAACTCTACGCGTTCCTTTCGTCGTTATGCGAGCCAGGGCTCCTGGGAACTTATGGGTATGAACGTTTTAGGTTTTGGGGTACAATCTACTTATTATGCAGAGAAAACCCGAAAGTCTTCAATACCCAGGCAAACTCGAAAAAGGGAGGAAAGGGAAAGCGAAATTTCCGGATATGTAATTACAACTGCTGCTAACGGCAATTATCAGGTGATATCCCGAAGAAGCGGAGCAACCATTACTAATTATACCAGCAACGTTAGCGTAAAGACCGATAAATTGGGTCGGTATAGATTGAAGGTGGTCAAGGGAGATATTCTTGGAGTTTCCTATCCTGGTACACGTAAGCTGCTGATGGAGGTGGAGGAGCCAAACGATTTGATTTTTCGTTTAGATCCAGAAAAGAACTAATTTCCTGAGAGGAAATAGTTCGCGTCTATACCTGCAATACCCCCATATTAAAGGGTTTTGTTATGGGTGATTGGTTTGCAGCTTCTATACCCATGGATACCCATTTGCGAGTCTCCAGGGGATCGATGATAGCATCTGTCCACAGGTGGGCCGCAGCATAGTAGGGGGAAATCTGATGGTCGTATCGCGCTTTGATCTTGTTGAAAAGCTCGGATTCTTTTTCCTTAGTGATGGTTTTTCCCTGTTTTTTCAGGGTCGCTTTTTCGATTTGGAGCAATACTTTGGCCGCTGAATTACCACTCATCACCGCCAGTGCCGCACTTGGCCAGGCAACAATAAGCCTGGGGTCATAGGCCTTGCCACACATAGCATAATTACCAGCCCCGTAACTATTGCCTATAATAACTGTGAATTTCGGTACCACGGAATTACTTACCGCATTTACCATTTTAGCTCCGTCCTTAATAATTCCACCATGCTCACTCTTACTGCCTACCATAAAACCCGTAACATCCTGCAAGAAAACCAAAGGGATCTTCTTCTGGTTGCAGTTGGCTATAAAACGGGTGGCTTTGTCGGCCGAATCAGAGTAAATTACTCCACCAAAACGCATTTCTCCCTTTTTAGTCTTGATTACCTTACGCTGATTGGCTACTATGCCAACAGCCCAGCCGTCTATTCGAGCATAGCCGGTAAGAATGGTTTTGCCGTAGCCCTCCTTATACTGCTGAAATTCGGAATTATCAACCAACCGTTTGATAATGTCCAGCATATCATAAGGTTCCGATCTTGATATAGGAAGCAATCCGAAGATCTCATCCATTTTTTCTTTGGGAAGGGAAGGTTTTTCCCTGTTAAAACCAGCTTGTTGGGGCATACCGGTTTTATCAATCAAATTTTTAATAGTGTCCAGGGCATGTTTATCGTCTTTTGCCTTGTAATCCGTTACCCCGCTTATTTCACAATGGGTTGTGGCGCCACCCAGGGTTTCATTATCCACGTCTTCACCTATGGCTGCTTTTACCAGATAGCTCCCCGCCAGGAAGATACTACCCGTTTTGTCAACAATAAGAGCTTCATCACTCATTATGGGTAAATATGCTCCGCCAGCCACACAACTGCCCATAACCGCAGCAATCTGGGGAATCCCCATACTACTCATTACAGCATTGTTGCGAAAAATACGTCCAAAATGTTCTTTGTCCGGGAAAATTTCGTCCTGCATGGGCAGATAAACTCCGGCGCTGTCTACCAGGTAGACAATTGGCAAACGATTTTCGATGGAAATTTCCTGTGCACGCAGGTTCTTTTTTGCGGTTATCGGAAACCATGCACCAGCCTTTACAGTGGCATCATTAGCGACTACAATGCATTGCCGACCTCGTATATACCCTATAACCACCACAACACCTCCTGAAGGGCAACCTCCGTGTTCCTCGTACATCTCATCGCCGGCAAAGGCTCCAATTTCTATCCGGTCTGTGCCCTGGTCCAGTAAGAAATCAATACGTTCCCGAGCTGTTAATTTACCTTGTGAATGGTGTTTTTCAATCCTGCTTTTCCCCCCGCCTTCTTTTACTTTTTTGAGCTTTCTCCTTAGATCACTGAGTTGTAATTTGTTGTGATCTTCATTTTTATTGAAGGTGATATCCATATCTTCGTACTGGTTCGAAATCGACTTTAAAGATACGGACTAATATTAATTAACCCTGGTTTAAAAATAAATGGAGATGCCTACTAATATTCGTTGGGGTATAGTTGGTCTGGGGAAGATAGCAGACACCTTTGCAAAGGATCTGGCTCTGGTTTCCGAGGCAGACCTCGTTGCTGTTGCTTCCCGAAGTTTGGAGAAAGCACAGGCTTTTAAGAATACCCATAACAGCACCTTTGCTTTTGGCAGTTATGAAGAGCTTTTTACCTGTAAAGAGGTGGATGTTGTATATGTGGCTACACCGCATTCTCATCACGCCCAATTGGCTATTCAGGCCATGGAACACGGCAAGCATGTGTTATGTGAAAAACCTATGGGCGTTAATCGGGAAGAGACTTCCCGCATGCTTAATGTAGCCCGTGAGAAGCAGGTGTTTTTTATGGAGGCCTTATGGAGCCGATTTATGCCCGCAATAGTAAGGGCGAAGGAACTTATAGATTCCGGAACTCTTGGCGATATCCGCTACCTACATGCCGATTTTGCGTTCTATGCCCTGGACCGTGACCAGAAAGGCCGCATTTTAAACCCGGAACTGGCAGGAGGTTCTTTACTGGACATTGGTATTTACCCCATTTTCCTCTCCTACTTAATCCTTGGGAAACCCGATAAGATTCAATCTACATCCAAATTTCATGCTACAGGAGCCGAGATAGAGACCAGTATGATTTTCCAATATGCCAACGCGCAAGCCTTATTATACAGCGGGTTTAGCTGTACTTCTGAGATGAAGGCAATGGTATGTGGAACGAAAGGAACTATTTATATACATCCCAGATGGCATGAAGCACAAGAGCTGACCTTACAGATAGGGGAAGAAACCGAATCCATGCTGCTCCCCAAAACAGGCAAAGGGTATGTACATGAAATTCATGAGGTACATAAATGCCTGAACAATGGCAAGCTGCAAAGTGCACTATGGAGTCACCAGAATAGCCTGGACCTAATTGAAACGCTGGACTTAGTCCGCCTGCAAAATGGTATTCGTTTCCCGTTCGAATAAAGAATAACCCCTCTTAAGGAACAATCAACGAAAATTACGATATTTGGGGTTTCACTAACTAACAGCTACTATGGGAATGAATAAGAACACCGTCCTGGCCTGGGCCACCTTTATTATGATATTTGTTGGGGTAGGTCTAATTGCGCTTGGTGCGTTTCGCTATGATGATGTTGCGGGCTGGGGTTTTGCCTCCGTGGGTATTGGATTTTTTGCAATAGCCTGGGTATTTAATGCGCTAAAAGGCAGGGTTTAAAAACACGCTTCCGGAATTTTAATATTGAATCATTTAATAAGATAATATTACTTAAATGTCTGAAGATAAAAAAGTTATCTTTTCGATGACTGGAGTAACCAAGACCTATAAGAACGCCAATACTCCGGTTCTCAAAAATATTTATCTAAGCTTTTTTTACGGGGCTAAAATAGGAATACTCGGGCTTAATGGTTCGGGAAAGTCCACCTTACTTCGTATCATAGCTGGGCGGGATAAAAACTATCAGGGAGATGTGGTCTTTTCTCCGGGGTATAATGTTGGAATGCTGGAACAGGAACCGGAACTTGATCCTGCAAAAACAGTCCTCGATGTAGTAAAAGAGGGGGTTGCTGAAACGGTTGCTGTACTGGACGAGTACAATAAGATCAACGATATGTTTGCATTGCCGGAAGTCTACGAAGATCCGGATAAAATGGAAAAACTGATGAATCGTCAGGCTGCCCTGCAGGATCAGATCGACGCCTCCAACGCCTGGGAACTGGATACCAAACTTCAGATTGCCATGGACGCATTGAGAACCCCTGAACAAGACAAGCAGATTAAGGTATTGTCCGGAGGGGAGCGAAGGCGCGTGGCCCTATGCCGGCTGTTACTGCAGGAACCTGAAGTTTTACTTCTTGATGAACCTACCAACCACCTGGATGCAGAATCTGTACATTGGTTAGAACACCATTTGGCCCAATACAAAGGAACCGTGATCGCTGTAACACACGACAGGTATTTCCTTGATAATGTAGCGGGTTGGATTTTGGAACTTGACAGGGGAGAGGGGATTCCCTGGAAAGGCAATTATAGCAGCTGGTTAGATCAAAAAGCCAAGCGACTGGCACAGGAATCCAAAGAGGCATCCAAGAGGCAGAAAACACTGGAACGAGAGTTGGAATGGGTACGCCAAGGCGCCAAGGGACGTCAGGCTAAGCAAAAAGCACGTCTCAAGAATTACGATAAACTCTTGAATCAAGACCAGAAACAACTCGTTGAAAAACTGGAGATCTATATCCCTAACGGACCACGATTGGGAACCAACGTAATTGATGCCAAGGGGGTCAGTAAGGCCTTTGGGGATAAACTGTTGTATGAGGACCTTAATTTCAAGCTACCACAGGCAGGTATTGTTGGAATAATTGGCCCTAATGGTGCTGGTAAGACTACCATTTTTAAAATGATCATGGGGGAGGAGAACCCGGATAAAGGAGAATTTACAGTTGGTGAAACTGCAAAGATCGCCTACGTAGATCAAAGTCACTCCAATATTGACCTCAATAAGACGATCTGGGAGAATTTCAGTGATGGACAGGAACTGGTTATGATGGGAGGCAAACAAGTTAATTCCCGGGCCTACCTCAGTCGTTTTAATTTCTCTGGAAGCGAGCAGAATAAAAAAGTAAATATGCTTTCCGGTGGGGAGCGAAACCGACTACACCTGGCCATGACCCTGAAAGAAGAGGGCAATGTATTGCTCCTGGATGAGCCTACGAATGATCTTGATGTGAATACCTTAAGGGCGCTTGAAGATGGTTTGGAGAGCTTTGCCGGTTGTGCGGTTATAATCTCGCACGACAGGTGGTTCCTGGATCGTATCTGTACGCATATCCTTGCTTTTGAAGGTGATTCACAGGTTTATTTCTTTGAGGGCTCGTTCTCTGAATATGAGGAGAATAAGAAAAAACGATTGGGCGACGACATTATGCCCAAGCGTATCAAATACAAAAAGTTGATCAGGGATTAAAAAACTCCCGGTGTTACACCGGGAGTTTCGTCTATTTTTTTGCCTATATGATTAATAAGGTACATTGGGGTACCAATCCAATTGTACAACTTCAATTTCTGGATTTCCGGCAGTAATCAATTCTTTGAATTTAGCAACATCACTTACATCCGGTCTTCCCCTGTAGTGGTAAGGGTATACCTGCGATGGTTTAAACTCCAGTACGGCATCTGCAGCGCTTTCTACTGTCATGGTGTAAGGCAGGTTCATACAGATAAAAGCCTTATCAATATTTTGCAGGGCACGCATTTCAGGAATATCTTCTGTATCCCCTGAAAAATAGAGGCGCATTCCGTTTTTGTTCAGCACATACCCGTTGCCCCTCCCTTTTACATGAAAATTTTTTGCTTCTTCCCTGAGATTATACATGGGAATCGCTTCAATGTTCACACCGAAACGTTCTTTAGACGCTCCATTGTTTAAAACATCAACCAGAGGGGCAAATGAAGCGGGTAGTTCGTCCGCGACTGCCTGTGGTACAATTATCTTTGCTTTTTCCGTATCCAGTGCTTCCAGGGTTTCTATATTCAAGTGGTCCCCATGAATGTCCGTTATTAGGATAAGGTCCGGTTTGGGATATCCCTTAAATTTATCTGCACCTCCCACTGGATCCACATACAAGATAATGTCATCCCATTTCAATACCGCGGTAGCATGTTCTACGGGGTATATTTTAAGTTCTGGGGTTTCTGTCTTTGCTGTAGATTCAATACTGGCAACACTAGTATTTTCTGATTTGGGATGCTGTTTGCAGCTTATCAGGCAAACCGAAAGGAGATAAACGAAATATTTCATGGGTTAGGGTTCTTTTATTGAACTTTAAAGTTACGCCATATTCTATTTTTTCGAATCAGTTTATACTTTTTTTAAGGTTAAAAAATCTAAATGCGGAAGTATTGCGTATATAGACTGACAGGAATATACCTGATCAAGCAAACAAGAC
Source organism: Flavobacteriaceae bacterium D16 (assembly GCA_021295155.1). Taxonomy (GTDB): domain Bacteria; phylum Bacteroidota; class Bacteroidia; order Flavobacteriales; family Flavobacteriaceae; genus Lentiprolixibacter. The sequence goes on from JAJTJC010000035.1 coordinate 120,694, forward strand.
AAGAACATATTTAATTATTTACACTATGACGGAACAAAAAAACAACAATGGATTAAAGGTGATAGCAGGCCTCTTAGGGGTTATTCTGCTCGGTACCATTATCTATACCGTTAGTCTTTACCAAGACAAGAAAAAGACCACTACTGCACTTACCGAAGAAAAAGAATTGGTAGTGGAAGATTTGAATAGCCTAAAATCTGAATACGACAAGGCTATTTTGGAGAGCAATGCTACCAACGAAGAATTGGTTATTGCCAGAGACCGAATCGCCAAGTACATCGATTCCGTTGAAACCATGAAAGCCGATATCTCTTCTTTATCACGTTACAGAAGGCAGGTGAGAGTGCTTAGAGCTGAACGCGAACAATTACTGAAGCAGGTAGATTCTCTTACCCAGTCTAACGCCTTCATCGCGATGCAGCGAGACAGTACATTCACCGAACTTGAGAAGCAAACCGTATTTAACGATTCGCTTGTAGTACAGAATACCCAGCTTGCTGCTGCAGTTGAACGGGGATCTGCTTTGAATCTATCTAAATTTACTGTAGATGCGGTACGCGAGAGAAACAGTGGCAAGTTAGTATCCACTTCAAGAGCGCGCAGTACGGATAAGTTTAAAATCTGTTTTACAGTTGCCGATAACATCATCGCTGAAGCAGGAGACCGCGAGTTTTTAATCGAGGTATTAGACCCACAGGGTAATATTCTTGGTGGAGGTCTTTCTAAATCTACCGAAGAAGGCGCTTCTGTAAGCTATAGCAAGGGCACAAACTTCTATTACGAAAACAATTCGCTGGATGTATGTGACTATATCAATAAGCCAGCGGGAGATTTCCAAAAAGGAAATTACATGGTCAATGTATATGATGACAGTTTAAAATTATTAGGAACTTCCAAGTTTACTTTGAAGTAGAACGATAGTTAGTTAGTTGTAAAAGGGGCACCGATCTGGTGCCCCTTTTTTGTTTCTTTAAATTAATTCAATTCAAATTGTGTTCCTATTTCAGGGAACCTACCATATCTTCCGGCTTCACCCATGCATCATATTCTTCGGCAGTTACATATCCCAGATTTATAGCTTCTTCCTTTAGGGTAGTGCCATTTTTATGGGCAGTATTCGCGATCTCAGCTGCCTTGTAATACCCAATCTTGGTATTCAATGCGGTTACAAGCATTAATGAATTGGAAAGGAGTTTCTGTATTATCCCATGATTCGGTTCTATTCCCGCTGCACAGTTCTTTTCAAAACTCACACAGGCATCTCCTATTAATTGCGCAGATTGAATAACATTTGCGGCCATAAGGGGCTTAAATACATTCAGTTCATAGTGTCCCTGTGTGCCGCCTATAGTTACAGCCACATCATTTCCCATAACCTGCGCGCAGACCATAGTAAGTGCTTCACATTGGGTAGGGTTAACCTTTCCTGGCATGATAGAGCTTCCGGGCTCATTGGCTGGTAAGATAATCTCACCAATACCAGAGCGCGGCCCTGAAGCAAGCATTCGTATATCATTGGCAATCTTGTTCAGGGAGACTGCGAGTTGCTTTAACGCCCCATGTGTCTCTACCAGCGCGTCATGTGCAGCCAGCGCTTCAAATTTGTTGGCGGCAGTTTTAAATGGATGTCCGGTAAATTCAGCTATATATTTGGCAACGACTACGTCATAACCTGCCGGGGTATTCAGACCGGTTCCTACGGCAGTTCCGCCCAGAGCCAGTTCACTGAGGTGTTCCAGGGTGTTTTTTAGTGCCTTGATACCATAGTCCAGTTGTGCCGCATAGCCCGAAAACTCCTGTCCCAGGGTCAATGGGGTGGCATCCATAAGGTGGGTACGCCCAATCTTTACGATCTTTTCAAAACTCTTGGATTTTGCTTTGAGGGTATCCCGTAATTTACTAACTCCCGGGAGGGTGTTTTCTACTACCTTTTTATATATGGCAATATGCATCCCCGTTGGAAAAGTGTCGTTGGACGATTGCGATTTATTAACATCGTCATTAGGGGTAAGCACCTTTTCTCCCTCACCTATTGTGTTTCCTAAAAGTACATGAGCACGGTTTGCGATAACCTCGTTTACATTCATGTTACTCTGGGTCCCCGAACCGGTTTGCCAGATAACCAGCGGGAACTGATCGTTGTGTTGCCCCTCGAGAATTTCATCACAAACCTTTGCGATAAGATCTCGCTTTTTTTCGGGTAAAACGCCCAGTTCGCAGTTGGCAAAAGCAGCTGCTTTTTTCAAATAGGCAAACCCATAAACTACTTCTAATGGCATTGAAGCAGCAGGGCCAATTTTAAAATTGTTACGGGAACGTTCGGTTTGGGCACCCCAGTATTTATCTGCAGGCACCTGTACTTCTCCCATGGTGTCTTTCTCTATTCTATAACTCATAGGTAACTAATTTTAGGTCTTTACAAAGTTAGGGCAAACGCCTCTCTTAAACGAGTAGCGAATCATTTTTTGAATCTCCTGCTTTTTTTTTGAAGTCGACTTGCCATTTTTCCAATTTTCAATATATCTTTGTGACCATAACAACGCACGCTATGTTTGAATTTGACCAGTATTTAGGATTTATTGCCTTCCTTACCATTGTTACCATTGGTTTCTGGCTGATGATGTTTCTCTTGTTGTTTGTGGTACCTTATTGGCTAACCGGTAACCTACGGGAAATGTGGAAAGAAAAACGTGAGGCTAAACGGGCCAAACGCGAAGCATAAAAAAAGAAGCCATTTGGCTTCTTTTTTATTTAGTGCTATTTAAGGCTATTACTTGGAAGATCCTTCAAATTCATAATCTTCTCCGTTTCCATTACCATTCCTTCTTCCTCTACGCTGTTGATCCTGCTGCTCATTGAAACGATACAGGAATGACAAGGTAATCTGCCGTTCCCTCCATTGGAATTCGCTGTAGGTGAAGACGTTTTCTGTAGTTACTTCTGATCGGCGTTTCCTTGAGTTGAAAAGGTCACTCACGTTCAGTGATAAGGTAGCCTTATCTTTTATAATATCCTTACTGAATGCCAGATTGGTACTCAGGATCCCTTTGTTCTCGCTCTGTGCGTTTCGTGTAGGGCCCCGATAGAAAATATTGGATTGAAAATCTACTTGATAGGGCAGGGGCACCTTAGCACTTAAACGAGTGAACCAGGTAAAATTATCTGCATCGAAATTCTGCGTTATCTCCTGACCCTGGAAATCCGTGTAGGTGTAATCTCCTCGCAGATTCTGTTGGAAGAGGTTCAGATTCCAGGTGAGTCTCCAGTTCCGTTTGGGCACATAAGTAGTTGTAAATTCCCAACCAATTCGTTCGTCTGTGGCCAGGTTAATGGGTGTCCTTCTTTGAACCGGCACCAGTACAGGATTTCCCGGATCATCTGGATTTTCTATTTCTACAAAGTCTCCTGTTTCCTGTTGTATAAACTGAAACACTCCGGTAGAACGGTTATAGTAAGCCGAAGTATTAAAAGTAACTTTGTCCCACCTTTTTAAATAACCAAAATCAAAGGCATTGGTGTAGGTAGGGTCCAGGTCCGGATTACCTTGAAATAAGTTCGTGTTACTGGATCGTGAAGGGAATGGATTAATAAAACGCGATCTGGGTCGGCGCAGCCTTCTGCTGTAACTGATGGTGAGCTGTTCCTTTTCGGAGAACTCATATCCGAGAAACAAGGAGGGGAACCAATCTACATAATTCTTATTGTCTACTTCTCCGGTATTTACCAACTCAATACCTATGTCCGAGGCTTCCATTCGAATACCGCCGAGAATGTTAAACTTTTTATATTTGGTCCCCAGCTGGGCATAGGCAGCATTTACGTATTCCTTATAATTCAGCTCATTGCTAAAATCCGGATCTACGTCGAGAATGCCATCTTCCAGGATACCAAAATCGAAATCGGTGTTGAAATTATTAAAAGTACCCCGGTAACCAAATTCGAATTGCGATTGGCTTTCTTTTCCGAAAGGCAGCACATAATCCATTTGCACCAATTGGTTTTTCTGAGTCTCGTCATTTATGGTTTGCTCTGTAGGAAGCATAACATTTTCACCCAGTACCACTTCGTTGATTATGGAATTTTCAGTCTCTTCACCTTTGGAATACTGGTAGTCCAAGGTTAGTTCATGTCCATCCCGTTTGAATCGTTTAATAAAATTCACAGCGTACTGAACCGTTTCATCGTCCCCAATTTGATTGGTAAACCGATTTCTTTGAATGGTAGGATTCCGGGCGGCATCAAAATTTGAAAAATCAATATCCGTTTCACTTTCTCCACTCCTGTTTCGAATTACAAGGGAATTGGTTATGCTGCTGCTGTCATCGAAAAAATATTCGAAACCAATATTGGTATTGAACCCATCACTTTGTCTCTGGTAATTACGAATTTCATCCTGAAAGCTTGCGGTGCTGCCATCCGAGTTAAAATTCTCCTGTTCAAATAAGGCATTACCCGGTGCATCTCGATATCTGTAAGTGGTGTTGGTAAATATGTTGAATTTTTCCCTTCTTAGGTTGAGACTTAGTGCTCCCCCATAGTTATCGGGTTGTCCTGCAAAGAGGTTCAAAGATCCATTCAATCCTGCAGTCTTACTTTGTTTAAGCACGATGTTGAGGATACCCGCAGTACCTTCAGCATCATAGCGGGCAGAAGGATTCGTAATTACTTCTACTTTTTCAATAGCTTCTGCGGGTAATTGTTGCAGGGTTTCCGGATTGAGTCCTGACAGGGCGGAGGGTTTACCATTGATAAGGATTCGCACACTTTCATTACCCCTAAGGCTGATATTTCCTTCTACATCAACCGTAACCGAGGGTACATTGTCCAGTACGTCGGTTACCGATCCACCTCTTACGGTAAGGTCGGAGCCTACATTGTAGACTTTCTTGTCCAGTCTTAGCTCAACGGTAGTTCGTTCGCCAACAACTTCAACCGCTTCCAGTAGTTCAGCATCTATTCCGAGACCTATACGCCCTAGATCTATAGATGTCCGATAATTCTGGTTGGGAAGTTCATAGCTCTTGTACCCCAGGTATTCCACACGAACATTGTACTGTCCGGCGACTGCTTCTACGGAAAATTTTCCCGTGCTATCCGTAATACCGCCTGTTATCCTATCGGGTCTCCTTACGCTCTGTAAAACCAGGGTAGCATACTCCAGGGGCTGACCAGTTTCCTGATCATAAACAGTACCCGTGATGTTAATGGATTGGGGTCGGCCTTGTCCCTGAGGACGTTGTGCCACTGCCAGTGAAAGCCCTAAAACACAGGCAATTGTTAGGAGTTGTTTCATTGTTCTTTAGTCTTGGACTTTTTCTTTTTTTTCTTTTTCTTTTTTTTGACCTGGAATTTGTTTTTGGCTAATTCTTCGAAGGCAAGGAATTTGTCCTCAGGTAAACCGGCTCTTAATTCCTCTTCCTGGTTCTTTTGGATTTTTTCAAAACCTTCACGCATTTGATCCGGTTCAAGTTTCAACAACTGTAATTCAATGCGCTGCTGAACATATTTGGTGAGTATACTGCCAACTACGGCTTGTTCAAACTCATTAAGATCGATTGCCTCAGTGATTTTAGGCATCTCCTGAGCAACAATTTCTTCGGCAGTTAAGGGTTTGGCCTCCTTTTGTTGAACTGGGCCTCTGGGAATAGAACTCCTTTGTCTGCCATAAGGATTGCCCATTGTCTGGCCATGCAAGCTGCAAATACTTGCAAGCAGCAATAAAAGGGTAATAAATATGGAACCGTTAAACCTCATGACTCTCATTCTTGGAGCCCAAAATTAACAGATGGTTTAACGTTTAGGGGTTAATTGTTTGTTAAAGCAGCATTTTATTAAACAATATCAGTATAGAGAAAGGTAATGACAGTAATATTCTCAAAGATCAACTCACTAAAACAGCTCATTTATTCTTTCTGCAGGACGGGCGATAACGGCTGAATTCTCCTTTATTACAATGGGCCTTTCAATAAGTTTGGGATGCAGGGAAAGGGCTTCAATTATCTGGCGGTCACTTAGTTCTTTACCCTTGTAATCGCTTTTCCATATGGCTTCATTTTTCCGTACCAGGTCAATTGGGGGAATATTCAACGCCTTCAGTAATTCTTCAATTTTCTGAACTCCGGGAGGGTTGTCCAAATACCGGATTAATTTGAACTTTTTTCCCGAGGCTTCCAGGAAAGCCAACCCTTCCCGGGACTTGCGGCAACGTGGGTTATGATATATTTTGATCATGACAGTTAAATTTGATCCTTAATTTCGGTTTAGTAATCAGGTTTCCTTTTCTTTTTGCCCCATCATCATAAGATAGGCCTTCAAAAATGCATCAATATCGCCATCCATTACCGCATCGACATTTCCGGTTTCTTCAGCTGTACGTACATCCTTCACCAATTTATAAGGATGCATAACGTAGTTCCGGATCTGGGAGCCCCATTCAATCTTCATTTTGGAAGACTCTATGGCAGCCCGGGCTTCTTGTTTTTTACGGAGTTCAATTTCATAAAGCTGTGACTTTAGCATTTTCAAGGCCGTTGCACGATTATCATGTTGCGAGCGGGAATCTGAGCAGGATATCTGTATGCCTGTAGGTTTGTGCACCAGCTGCACTTTTGTTTCTACCTTATTGACGTTTTGTCCGCCTGCCCCGCTGGAACGTGCTGTGGTAATTTCAATATCCGATGGGTTTATGTCTATTTCAATACTGTCGTCAACTAAAGGATATACATAGACAGAGGCAAATGAGGTATGTCGTTTCGCATTGCTGTCGAAAGGAGATATACGAACCAGGCGGTGTACGCCATTTTCACCCTTTAACCAACCAAAAGCGTAGTCCCCGTCAATTTGCAGTGTTACTGATTTAATGCCTGCAACATCTCCTTCCTGATAGTTAAGTTCCTTAACCTTATACCCGTTCTTTTCACTCCACATCATGTACATGCGCATGAGCATGGCTGCCCAATCACAGCTTTCGGTGCCTCCTGCGCCTGCGGTGATTTGCAAAACAGCAACCATATCATCACCTTCTTCCGAAAGCATATTTCGGAATTCCAGGCCTTCAATAAGCGTAAGGGCTTTTTGGTATTGGGCGTCTACTTCCGCTGCATCGATCTCTCCTTCCTTGAAAAACTCCAAGAACACTTCAAGATCATTAGTCAGGCTTATACCCGATTCAAAATCGGCTACCCACTTCTTTTTCTTTTGGAGGATCTGCATATGCTCCTGAGCTTTCCTGGGATCATCCCAGAAATCAGGTGCTAAAGTTTTCTCCTCTTCGTTTTCTATTTCAATTCGTTTGGCATCAATGTCAAAGATACCTCCTTAACGCACCAAGGCGCTCAATAAGATCTTTATATTGATCTGTAGTAACCATGTTTTTTGCTTTATTCAAAAATACATTTTAAACATGGTTGGGCAACCAATTTTGCATAAATTTAAAATTTCAACACAGAACGCTATGAAAACAGTAAATACTCTAATAATTCTTCTGATCTTCTCTTGCCTGAACCTTACCGCCCAATTCTCAAAAAACAATAAGGACTATCAAAAATTTCAGGGGTTTTTCAATTATTATCACGATGACCAAAAAGACCGGATTTTCCTGGAGGTAAAAACCCTGGAGGAGGAATTTCTTTATGTGTATTCCCTGAGCAGCGGTATTGGCAGCAATGACATTGGTTTAGACCGGGGACAGCTTGGGAACGAGCAGGTGGTGTATTTTGAAAAGGCCGGAAACAAACTATTGCTAATCCAACCCAATTTGCGGTTTCGTGCCATTACAGACAACGAACTGGAAAGCAAAGCAGTTGAACAGGCTTTTGCCAGATCAGTCCTCTTTGGTTTTCCTATAGTAGAAGAAGTCAATGATACCTATATTATAGATATTACAGATTTTCTGATGAGGGACGCACATGGCGTGTCGGCACGTTTGAAAAACGCAGGGCAGGGGAGCTATACGCTGGACAAATCACGAAGTGCCATGGCCATGGAACGTACCCGTGCATTTCCTAAAAACCTGGAATTTGATTATACCCTAACTTTCAAAGGGGAGCCCAAGGGGCGCTACATCAGCTCAGTAACACCCAATCCAAACCTGGTAACCGTTGCCCAGCACCACTCATTTATAGAACTCCCGGATGACAACTATTCCCAGAGAGCATTTGACCCCAGAAGTGGATCTTATCCCTTTTCCTATTACGATTATGCCACTCCGGTTGAAGAACCCATTCTGAAACGCTTTATAACCAGACACAGGCTGGAGAAAAAGGATCCAGAAGCAGCCGTAAGCGAAGCTGTGGAACCCATTGTATACTATCTGGATAATGGCACCCCGGAGCCCGTCCGTTCTGCACTTCTGGAAGGAGGCCGATGGTGGAATCAGGCATTTGAGGCTATTGGATTTAAAAATGCCTTTCAGCTTAGAATACTTCCAGACAATGCAGACCCCTTGGATGCCCGATACAATGTAATCCAGTGGGTACATCGTTCCACTCGTGGCTGGAGCTATGGCAGTAGTATAACTGACCCCCGGACCGGAGAAATTATTAAAGGGCATGTTAGCCTGGGTAGTTTACGGATACGTCAGGATTTTATGATCGCTCAAGCTCTTATGAACCGACCTTATGCAGAAAGTGACGATAATCATAAACCCATGCTGGATTTAGCCCTTGCGCGAATTCGGCAGCTTTCAGCTCATGAGATTGGACATACGCTTGGATTTACTCATAATTTTGCTGCAAGTACAAATAATCGTGCTTCTGTAATGGATTATCCGCATCCTGATTTTAATCTTAAGGATGGTGTTATTGACTTTTCAAATGCCTATGATACTGGCATTGGGGAGTGGGACAAAGTAACTGTGGCCTATTCCTATTCACATTTCCCTGAAGGGACGGATGAGCAGAGCGCATTAAATGAAATTTTAGATGAGGCAAGGGAATCCGGACTTCGCTTTATTTCCGATCAGGACGCTCGCCCCCTTGGAAGCGCCCATGTCCTGGGGCACCTATGGGATAACGGGAAGCAGGCTGCAAGCGAGCTGGAAGAGGTGCTTCAGATTAGGAAAGTGGCCATTTCTAACTTTTCCGCTGAAAATATACCCTCTTATCAGCCCTATTCTGTACTCGAAGACGTATTTGTACCCCTTTATTTTTTCCACAGATACCAGACAGAGGCAGCAGCTAAAGTTGTTGGCGGCCTCGATTACAACTATGCGGTAAGGGGAGATCGACAGGGAATTTGGAAAACCGTTGATAAAACTATGCAGGAAAAGGCTTTAAATGTCCTTATGAGCACACTTGACGCCAGTGAAGTTGCCATTCCTCGGGAGAAACTACCGCTATTTCCACCGCGGGCCATTGGTTACAACAGTACCCGGGAATCGTTTAGGGGCAAAACGGGCGTTAGTTTTGATGCCCTGTCTGCCGCAGAAACTGCGGCCGATATGACCCTGGGACTACTATTACACCCGGAACGAGCTTCCCGTCTTATTCAACAAAAAGGACTTGATTCCAGGCAATTGGGATTAGATGAAGTATTGGAAAAAACCATAGAAGAAACTATTTTGAAGGAACATAAAGATTCTTATTTGGCGGAAGTTCAACAAATCATAAATTACCGGGTATTGCATCATATGATGAACCTGGCACAACATGATGAAGTGCACCCCCAGGTTAATGCTCTGGTACATCAGCGTATAAAAGCATTACGGGCATCCCTATTAACATCCAAAGTAAATGAGGTTGCCGTGGAAATGGTTAGGCGAATTGATCGGTTTTACAGCGATCCGGATGAGTTTAAGGTGATTCCCTCACCAAAAATACCCGACGGTTCTCCAATTGGAATGGACTGTTTTACACCCAATTATTAAGTATGGAGATTAATTTAATAAGCGATACAGTTACCCGTCCCGGATCAGGAATGCTATCCGCAATGATGGATGCGCAGGTTGGGGACGATGTCTTTAAAGCAGACCCCACCGTTAATGCGTTGGAATCAGAAGCAGCGAAGATGTTCGGAAGGGAAGCTGCCCTGTTTTTTCCAAGTGGCACGATGACCAATCAAACCGCAATTAAAATCCATACCGATCCGGGAGATCAGCTTATTTGCGACCATTATGCCCATGTATATAATTATGAGGGTGGGGGAGTGAGTTTTAACAGTGGAGTGTCCTGTAAACTAATTGAAGGACAGCGCGGGATGATGAACGCTAAACAGGTAGAGGAGGCGATTAATCCACCCGATTTTTACCACAGTCCGCTGACCCAACTGGTCTGTATTGAGAATACAACTAACAAAGGAGGGGGTGCATGCTGGGATTTCGACGAATTAGAACGAATTAAAACCGTATGTGATAAACACGGTCTGGCCTACCATCTGGATGGAGCCCGCCTCTGGAATGCACTTGTAGCCAAAGGAGAAACAGCCGCACAATACGGAAAACTATTTGATACCATCAGTGTTTGTTTAAGTAAAGGACTGGGCTGCCCCGTAGGTTCTTTATTGATAGGCGATCGAGAACATATGGATAAAGCACTTCGCGTTAGGAAGGTGTTGGGGGGTGGTATGCGACAAGCCGGCTATTTGGCCGCTGCCGGATTGTACGCGCTAAGCAACAACATCGAACGCCTTTCAGAAGATCACAGGAAAGCTAAAGAGATTGGTGACACCCTGGCCAAAATGGAATCCGTTAAAAAGGTGGAGCCCATTGAGACCAATATTATCATTTTTGAAGTTGAGGAGGAAGTTATTACTGCAGAATCCTTCACCAATACCCTCAGGGAAAATGATATTCATATTATTAGTATGGGGCAGGGTAAACTACGTATGGTAACCCATCTCGATTATACAGACGCCATGCATAAAGAGTTGCTGAAAAGGCTGAGAGCCTTATAGCAAATCATCCTCTGGGAGATCTTGTAAACGGTTTAACAGGTGTTTAATCCCATTTTCCATACCCGCTTCTGAAGAAAAAACTCCGCTTTTGCCAATAACTTTTCCCTGTCTATCCCTAAGGTTGAACAGGAATTTTCCGCTGTAATTGGTTTTTCGTTCTACACGGACAGACTTCTCAGTGGAAGGTTTCAATTTTCGCAAGGATTCAAGCGCCTCTTTTTCGCTGCGGTAATCTACACTATTCAAAAGCGTACGCCCCTGCATGGTTTTCAGCAGGAATCGGTATGTATTTTCTTTTTCCTTTCGAATCTCGTACATCTGCTTTGTGTTTTTAGTCCTTATTTTAAAAAGGAATCCATTCCAGGGGGTAAATTAGGCATCCCTTCCTTGGCAACCGCCGCCAGCTCCTTTTCCTGAATCTGGTTAGCTTTTTCTATTGCTTTATTTAAAGTAAGAATCAAATAGTCTTCCAACTGTTCCTTGTCCTCCAACAATTGGTCGTCAATATCAATGGCTTTTATTGTCCGGTTTGCTGTTATGGTAACTGCCAGCAAGCCATCCGACGATGTCTCCTGCAGACTAACAGAGTTTAGCCGTTCCTTTGTAGCTTTTACTTTTTCCTGGGTTTCTTTTAGTTTGCCCATCATGCCCATCAAATCTCCAAACATAGAATTAGGTTTTGTTTTGTTTCAAATTTACTAATTTGCGGCTCAAATTTAAACTATGCGATCTACACTTAAAATAATCTCCATATTGGCATTAAGTAGTATTTTAGCCGCCTCATGCCAGAAATCTAAAGGTAACGAAATGGCCACTACGCCTCCAATAGCAAAAAAAATAGATAAGGAACTCAGTATTCATGGGGATACCCGTATTGATCCCTATTATTGGCTGAATGAAAGGGAGGATCCTGAAGTTATCGCATACCTGGAGCAGGAAAATGCCTATTATCAGGCCGCTACTGCACATACAAAGGATTTTCAAGAAACGCTTTTTGATGAAATGAAATCCCGTATCAAAGAAGATGATTCCTCTGTGCCCTATAAACTCAATGATTATTGGTACTCCACACGATATGAAAAGGGAAAGGAATATCCTCTATATACCCGCAGGGCTGGTTCTTTGGACGCAGCGGAAGAAATCATGTTCGATTGCAATGCACTGGCTGAGGGGCATGAATTTTTTAATTTACGGGGAATATCCATAAGCCCCGATAATACCTACGCCGCTTTTGGAACTGACACTATTTCCAGAAGGCAATATCATATTCAGGTGAAGAATCTGAAAACCGGAGAGATTTATAAAGATAAGATAGAGAATACTACAGGCACATCGGTTTGGGCCGGTGATAACAAAACGCTGTTCTATGTTCGAAAGGATCCTGTTACCCTGAGGTCTGAGAAAGTTTACAAACATACTCTTGGTACGCCCACAGAGCAGGATGAACTCATATACCATGAAAAGGATGAGACCTATAATGTATATGTTTATAAGTCCAAGTCGCGAGATTACATTGTCATAGGATCCAACAGCACAATGACATCGGAATACCGAATTCTAAAAGCAGATAATCCCAATGGAGAATTCCAGGTGTTTTCACCAAGAAAACGCGGCCTTGAATATTCGATTTATCATTTTGGAGATCAGTTTTACCTACTGACCAATAAAGATGGTGCTACCAACTTTAAATTGATGAAAACGCGAACGGACCAAACAGATGCTAAATATTGGGAAGAGTTTATCCCACACCGTGACGATGTTTTGTTGGAAGACCTGGAAATATTTAAGGACTATTATGTGGTTTCGGAAAGGGAGAATGGACTTACCCATTTAAAGATCACCAATTGGGATTCTAAAGAGGTCTATGAGATACCTTTTGAAAGTGAAACCTACATTGCTTACCCCTATGTGAACCCGGACTATGATTCCAAACAATTCCGATACATTTATAATTCTCTATCCTCTCCATACGCCATCGTGGATTTTGATATGGAAAATCGTTCACAGGAGATCCTGAAAGAACAAGAAGTTTTAGGTGGAAAATTTAATAAGTCGAATTACATTACCGAGCGTATCTGGGCTAAAGCACGGGATGGCAAGGAAATACCAATATCCCTGGTTTATCACAAAGACACCCCCCTGGACGGTAGCAGCCCGCTTTTCCAGTACGGATATGGTTCTTACGGCAGCACATCAGATCCCTACTTTTCTTCTATTCGACTTAGTTTACTGGATCGTGGTTTTATTTATGCCATTGCGCATGTAAGGGGAGGGGAATACCTCGGAAGGCCCTGGTATGAAGATGGCAGGTTATTAAACAAGAAAAATACCTTTACTGATTTTATCGACTGTTCCAAGCACCTGATAGCTTCTGGTTATACCGCTACGGAGCATTTATACGCATATGGAGGTTCTGCCGGTGGTCTCCTCATGGGCGCTATAGTCAATATGGAGCCGGAATTGTATAACGGTATTATTGCAGCTGTTCCCTTCGTTGATGTGGTTACGACCATGTTGGATGATTCCATCCCGCTAACCACTGGGGAATACGATGAATGGGGAGATCCGAATGACCCTAAATACTATGCGTATATGAAATCGTATTCTCCTTATGATAATGTAAAGGCTCAGGCTTATCCAAATTTGCTGGTTACTACAGGCCTTCATGATTCACAGGTGCAGTACTGGGAGCCTGCTAAATGGGTCGCCAAACTACGGGAATACAAGACAGATAATAACCAGCTTTATCTGGACACCAACATGGATGCCGGGCACGGAGGGGCTTCCGGACGTTTTGAAGCCCTGAAAGAGACCGCAAAAGAGTTTGCGTTTTTATTGGATTTAGAAGGGAAAATCCCCTAAATAAAAAAAATTGTAATTTTACCCGGACAACCTGAGTACAAAAGAATTGGGTGATCTAACCAAGTTATATGGAAAAATCGATTCAAGCGTACGATAACATCCTGCAACTCGTCGGGAATACTCCGCTTATCAGACTCAACAATATTGTTTCCTCTTATTCCGGAAACTTTTATGCCAAGGTAGAAGGCTTTAATCCAGGGCATTCCGCAAAAGACCGTATTGCCGTACATATTGTGGAAGAAGCTGAACGACAAGGGATCTTATCCAAGGGCAGTACCATTATAGAAACCACATCGGGTAATACCGGTTTCAGTCTGGCTATGGTCTGTATGATCAAAGGCTATGATTGCATACTGGCGGTTAGCTCTAAGTCTTCTAAAGACAAAATAGACATGCTGCGCTCCATGGGAGCTAAGGTATACGTTTGTCCGGCACATGTTAGTGCAGACGATCCCAGGTCTTATTACGAAGTTGCCAAACAATTGCATCGTGAGATTAAAGGCTCTATCTATATCAATCAATACTTTAATGAGCTGAATATTGAAGCCCATTATCGGACTACTGGGCCAGAAATATGGGAGCAAACCAATGGTTTGATTACTCATTTGGTAGCTTGCAGTGGAACAGGAGGTACTATTTCAGGTGCGGCACGGTTTCTAAAAGAGCAAAATCCGGATATACAAATTATGGGTGTCGATGCCTATGGTTCCGTTTTGAAGAAGTATCACGAAACCAAAGAATTTGACCACAAGGAGATATATCCCTACCGCATTGAAGGCCTGGGTAAGAATCTCATCCCAACAGCTACTGATTTCGATATTATCGATTCCTTTATCAAAGTGACCGACGAGGAAAGCGCCCATACCGCCCGCGAAATTTCTCAAAAGGAGGGCATTTTTGTTGGATATACCAGCGGTGCAGTCATGCAGGCTGTAAAGCAACTCGATGCGCAAGGAACGTTTACTGAAGATAGTAACGTTGTGCTTATCTTTCCCGATCACGGTTCCCGGTATATGAGCAAGATCTACAGCGATAAGTGGATGGAAGACCAGGGATTCCTCGATAAGGAAAAGACCGGCGAAGTTAAGACGGTAGAGGTAATACGCTGACAATCATATTAATAATCTATTTGATTAGCTATTAACTATACTAATCCCTAATTGGGATAGGGTAAATATTATTATGAATCCTATCCAAAATTCCATATTTTTGCCCCCATCAAACTAGGCTGAATGACTGATATATTTGAGAGGATTATTGCGAATAAAGGACCTTTAGGCCGATGGGCCTCGCAGGCAGAAGGATATTTTGTGTTTCCAAAATTGGAAGGCCCAATAAGTAACCGGATGAAGTTCCAGGGGAAGGATGTTATTACCTGGAGTATTAATGATTATCTGGGTTTAGCTAATCTGCCAGAAATTAAGAAGGTTGATGGTGAAGCGGCTTTAGAGTATGGAGCGGCATATCCCATGGGCGCCCGAATGATGAGTGGGCATACGGAAATGCATGAAAAATTGGAAAAGGAATTAGCCAATTTTGTTAGTAAAGAATCGGCTTACCTGCTTAATTTCGGATATCAGGGGATTATGTCTGCAGTAGACGCCCTTGTGTCCAAAGATGATATTATTGTTTACGACGTAGATTCCCATGCCTGTATAATCGATGGAGTGCGCCTCCATATGGGGAAACGTTTTACCTTTAAGCATAACGACATTGACAGCCTCAGAAAAAACCTGGAACGTGCTACCAAAATGGCAGAACAAACCGGGGGTGGTATCCTTGTTATATCTGAAGGCGTATTTGGCATGCGCGGGGAACAAGGTAAATTGAAGGAAATAGTAGCCTTGAAGAAGGAATTTAATTTCCGACTACTTGTTGATGATGCCCACGGCTTTGGAACCTTAGGAAAAACGGGTGCTGGTGCCGGGGAAGAACAGGGTGTGCAGGACGAAATTGATGTTTATTTCGCCACTTTCGCCAAGTCTATGGCTGGAATTGGAGCCTTTCTGGCGGCCGATAAGGAAATCATCGATTATCTCAAATACAATTTAAGGTCTCAGATGTTTGCCAAGTCACTACCAATGGTATATGTGAAAGGAGCATTGAAAAGACTTGATATGCTCCGTACAATGCCAGAACTCAGGGCAAAATTATGGGAAAACGTAAATGCCCTTCAAAACGGACTTAAAGAAAAAGGTTTTGATATCGGCAACACCTCTAGTTGTGTTACCCCGGTGTATCTCAATGGAAGTATTCCCGAAGCAATGGCATTGGTGAAAGACTTGAGGGAAAATTTTGGAATATTCTGCTCTATTGTAGTGTATCCGGTAATTCCCAAAGGCCTTATCTTACTTAGGATGATTCCTACAGCTACCCATACTATGGAAGATATCGCTGAAACCCTGGAAGCTTTCTCATCAATCAGGGAGCGCCTTCAAAAAGGAGTATACAAGCGGCTATCTGCAGCGGTTGCTGCGGCAATGGGGGAATAATAATCTTACAGTTCCTTGCGATAAGTTCGTCTCTTCTTATAGATGACGGGATCAAAATTTTTCCACAACTGACGGATAGCTACATTATCTGCTAACTCAGGAGTACGGTAGCAATATTTTATATTTTTGGGAGTAAAGGTTTCGTAAAATTCATTGAAGATCACTGCCGTTACCCCCTTATTCTGGTATTCCGGATGAATACCGATAAGGTAAAAGATTACATCCTTGCTGTGCTTTTTGGCTTTGAGTAAATGCGTGAAACCAAAGGGAAACAGTTTCCCCTTTGCTTTTTGCAGGGCTTTGGAATACGATGGCATTACGATAGCAAAAGCCACCAGATCATCAGCATCATTTACCACAAACTTGATGTATTCCGGATTAATGAACCCAAGATACTTTTTCTTGAAATAATCCCTCTGCAGGTCTGAAACGGGTACAAAGGAGGACAGTACAGCATAGGACTCATTAAAAAGAGCAAACATTTTATCCGTCCATGGCATTATTTCCTCGGTTTTGGTGAAATTGATCTCCCTCAGGCCATAGCGTTTTTTTACCAGCACATTAGCCTTTTTGAATAGTTTGGGATCTGCATTTTTAAAAGGAAATTTGTTTTCGTGGTATGTTTTTTCAGTTACAAATCCCAACCGCTCATAATGTTCCATATAGTAGGGATGGTTGTACCAGGTTATCATGGTTCCAATATGCTCAAAGCCTTCAATAAGAACACCCACTTTATCGAGGTTTGAAAAGCCCACAGGGCCTTCCATATATTCGAGTTGCTGGGATATTCCTATCTCTTTTACTTTGTTGATAAGGGCTTCGGAAACAGCTGGGTCATCTATAAAATCAAACCAACCAAATCGCATTTTGCGAATTTTCTGCTGATTTACTTCAATCCAATTGATAATGGCAGCAATACGGCCAACGATTTTACCATCCTTGTAGGCAATGAAAAACCGTGCATCGGCATCGTTGAAGATGGGATTAACCTTTTTGTTGAAGGTATCCATCTCTTCCTTGATTATCGGGGGAACCCAGTAGGGGGAGTCTTTATAAAGAGCAAATGGGAATTTAACAAACTTCTTTAGCCCGTCTTTGGACTGCACTTCCTTTAATGTAACCATGCCGCTGATTTAATACAGCCAATATCCGCAATATTTGGCAATACTAAAAATGCAACTTTGTATAAAAGGGTATAGGTGTTTTGTCTGGGAAACTGACTTATCCGCCGGATTGACGTTTTAGTTTACGCAATTGTCTTTTACTGGGACTTAGATCAACATCCTCTGCCCCGGTTTTCCTGCCCTTCTTCTTGGCTTTACGTTTTGGTTTTTTATTGGCTTTCTTTTTGAAAAGTCCTCCTTTGCCAATAGGCTTTTGCTCTTGTATAGGTTTCAGGTCCTGATGGTAATCTAAGCGGTAGGAAATGCCTGTAGTGAAGAAAATACGACTCGGAGAATTCTTAAAATTAGCACCCATGCTGAAATCTGCCTGGAAGTTTTCACCAAAAAGATGTGCTATACCACTCCTTAAGAGTAGATCGGAATACCGATCTGAATCTATACCCTGGTTCTCAAGGAAAACACTCCACTTGGGATTCCGGAAAGCGTGAGAAACGGATATTACATAGCTAAGCTCAGGAAAATCCGTGCCTATACGATCATAGGCAATATTGGTAATCAGCACCATTCTGGGTGTAAGTCGGCTTTGGGTAGCGACCATCGCCCGGGGTGATATTGTAGGTTCTCCCGGATAGAAAGGGTTGTCTCCAAGTGTAAAGTTCGCGCCACCATATATAGAAATGGCGGGTAAAAGGTTGCGAAATTGAAATTTATTATTGGCTCTCCAGCTATAGAGGTTTGGTTTATTTCGCTCGGGATTTTTAAATGGATCAAAAATGAGGAACTTAAGTCCCAGTCGATTCTGAGAAAAGTCGGTCCTGGACTCCTCCAGTCCAAAATTCTCAAAAGTTATGTTTTGGTTTTGGAAGGTGCCTTCCCAGATAACTTCCAGCTGTTCCAGAAAGAATCCGTACCTGAGAGCAAGGTCTGTACCTAAAATGTTCGAAGTAGTATTAAGCCCGGCGTGATCCTGTTGTTCGAAGGCCAGGCCCAGTTCGGCCTGTACAACATTCTTGCCTACTGCATAAGCACTCACAGAAAAGCCAGGGCGGTTAGAATTGATAACATCTGTGTATTGAGAAGTTACCGCAAGTGGTGCAATACACAGAAAAAGCCCTGTTAACCAAAAAGATGGCTTCAGTATAGACGGTCGACCCATAAATAGCGATTTAGTATATTTTTATGACATTTATTCTGCTTATACAACGTCGGAATTGTACTTTTGATATAATAGTGCAGTAGATTATGACTTTTTTAAAGGTACTTTTATTCTTTTTTCTTTTTTATTTTTTGCTCAGGTTACTGGGTCGGTGGTTCGCTCCTAAGTTGTTCCAATATGCCGTAAAAAAGACAGAACAAAGGTTTCAACAGCAGTACAACCATTATCAGGGCCAACATGAAAAGGAAACTGAAGGAGAGGTAAGTATCTCCAAAAAGCCCGGTAACCGAAAAAATAATCAGGAACCCCTCGGAGAATACATAGATTACGAGGAAATCGATTAAATTGTATCGTATTCGCTGTTTATGGTCAAGAGAACCCCTTCTTTATTCATTCATTTTTTTGCCCTGGTTTTTCTGATAATTGCCTCATTGGCATATTTCTATCCCGTATTACAGGGAAAGGCCATAAGTCAATCAGACATCCAGCAATACACCGGGATGGCCAAGGAGCAGAACGACTTCCGGGCAGAATACGATCAGGAGCCTTATTGGACAAACAGCGCTTTTGGTGGCATGCCCACCTATCAACTTGGTGCAAATTATCCACACAATTATGTGAAACAACTGGATCGGGTGTTGCGATTCCTGCCCAGGCCCGCAGATTATCTTTTCCTGTACTTCCTGGGCTTTTATATTTTGTTATCATGCCTTAAAGTAGATTACCGGCTTGCCGTTCTTGGCGCCCTGGCCTTTGGTTTTTCTACCTACATGATCATTATACTTGGAGTTGGTCATAATGCCAAAGCCCATGCGATAGCCTATATTCCCATGGTTCTGGGGGGGATCATACTGACATTCAGGGGCAGGTATTTAAAAGGATTCCTCCTTACGGCAATTGCCATGGCGCTGGAAATAAGCGCAAATCATTACCAGATGACTTATTATTTTATGTTGCTGGTTCTGATACTTGGCCTGGCTTACCTAATAGATGCCATTCGCAGCAAAGCCCTGAAACGATTTTCAATAAGTATGGGCATATTGATAGGGGCAGTACTACTGAGCCTTGCCATGAATGCCACTGGTTTAATGGCTACCAAAGAATACGCCGACTGGAGCACAAGGGGTGCCACTGAGTTAACAATAAATACGGACGGTACGGCTAAGGAGAATACCGCTGGATTAAGTAAGGAATACATTACCCAATATAGCTATGGGGTAGCAGAGTCCATGAACCTATTCGTACCCAGGTTGTTCGGCGGTGCTTCAACAGAAGACCTGGGAACTAAATCAAAGGCCTACCAGTACCTCACCGAACAGGGTATTTCAAGAAGCAGGGCGCTTGAATTTTCACGAAGCCTTCCGCTCTATTGGGGCGATCAACCTGGAGTAGCGGCACCGGCTTATGTTGGAGCTGTTGTTTTGCTCTTGTTTTTGCTGGGGATTTTTTTGGTAAAAGGAAAGACCAAATGGTGGTTATTGGGAGGTGTAGCAGTTTCATTGGCACTTTCCTGGGGTAAGAATTTTGGCGCCCTTACCGATTTTATGATCGATTACTTTCCCCTGTACGACAAATTTCGGGCGGTAAGCTCAATACAGGTAGTGCTTGAACTTTGTATACCGCTACTGGGTGTTTTAGGCCTGGCCGGACTGTTTGACAAAGACATTAAGGCAAAGGAAAAAATAAGGGCGATTAAAGGGGCTGTTCTTATTTTGGCGGGTACAGGAATTGTATTGTTTCTGGTAAAAGGCATGTTTTCCTTTACAGGCCAGAATGATGCCACCTATTTACAATACTATGGGGAGGAGATCATGACCATGATCAGACGAGACAGGGAGATGGCCTATAATCAAGACCTAATCCGTTCTCTTGTTTTTGTGCTCCTGGCTGGTCTTGCCTGTTGGTTGTTTGTAAAAGACAAGCTGAAATACAACCTGACCGTTTTAGCAATTGCGGTACTTATTACGGTAGACCTTGTAGGGGTTAACCTGCGCTACGTAAACGAGGACGATTTTGTGAGGCGGCGCCTGGTGAGCGAACCATTTGCGGAGCAATCCTTTGACAAGGAAATCCGGAAAGACACCACCGTATTTCGGGTATATGACCCTCAGGAAGGTATTAATGGTGCTAGAACATCCTATTTTCATAAATCTATTGGAGGTTACCACGCTGCAAAGCCCCGCAGCATTCAGGAACTTTTTGAATACCAGATATACCAGGGGAATCTGCAAATATTGAACATGCTTAATGTAAAGTATGTAATCCAGCGCGCGGAGGAGGGAGCTTATGCAGTGCAGAACCCTGATGCTTTGGGAAATGCCTGGTTTGTAAATAAGCTGATTGAAGTTAACTCTGCCGATGAGGAAATGCAAATGCTGAAAACACTGTCCGTTGGGGATTCAGCTATTGTAAACAAGAACAACTTTCCGGACCTCTCCATAGAAAAGCAATATCAACGCGATTCACTCGCACAGATATCCCTGTACCAATATCAGCCTAACAGATTAATCTATAGGTCGTCCAACAGCAATGAGGGGTTAGCCGTCTTCTCCGAGCTCTACTATCCCCAGGGTTGGAATGCCTATATCAATGGTAAAGAAACACCTCATTTCCGTGTAAATTACGCCCTAAGGGCGCTTGTGGTACCTGCAGGGGAAAATGATATTGAATTCAGGTTTGAACCAACTGTAGTTGAAACAGGCTCACAGATTGCAATGGCGGGGTCCTTATTGTTTGTTTTAATCGGGGTTGCCGGATTTCTTTTTACTTTACGCATCAGAAGAAAACAAGAACAATCAGATTAGCCATGCGAAAAGTGCTGATCATTACATATTACTGGCCTCCAGCAGGCGGACCAGGGGTGCAGCGTTGGTTAAAGTTTGTGAAGTACCTCAGGGAGTTTGAGGTAGAACCTGTAATCTTTACACCGTCTAATGCGGACTACCCTATACAAGATCCTGCCCTGGCTAAGGAATTACCTGAGGGCATTCGTGTATACCGGCATACTATTTTTGAACCTTACAGGATTGCAAGACTCTTTTCGAGAAAACAAACAGAGGTAATCCGTACAGGAATAATCCCCACGGAACGCCAATCTTTAAAAGACCGTCTTTTGCTCTGGATCAGGGGCAACTTATTTATACCAGATGCCCGTAAATTCTGGGTTAAACCTTCTGTGCGCTTTCTTAGGAACATTAATGAGAACGAACATTTTGATGCCCTGATAACTACTGGTCCACCTCACAGCGTTCACCTTATTGGATTAAAGTTAAAAAAACAGCTTTCAATACCCTGGATTGCAGATTTCCGTGATCCGTGGACAAGCATCGGCTACCA
This sequence comes from Flavobacteriaceae bacterium D16, assembly GCA_021295155.1. GTDB lineage: Bacteria > Bacteroidota > Bacteroidia > Flavobacteriales > Flavobacteriaceae > Lentiprolixibacter. The sequence continues at coordinate 142,554 of JAJTJC010000035.1, forward strand.
TAAACAGCTGAAGCTAGGTAGCGTTGCCAGGAGGAAACACCTCAGCCTTGAACGTCAGGTTTTGAATTCCGCGGATGAGCTCCTGGTGACCAGTAGAACTACTAAAGAAGAGTTTGAAAACATCACGCAACAACCCATTCATGTTATCACTAACGGGTATGACCTTGGGTATGAAAAAGATGAACCCCTAGACACACAATTTACCATTTCACATATAGGTTCACTTCTTAGCAAGCGCAATCCAGCTAATCTGTGGAGGGTACTCAGTGAATTAGTTAAGGAGAATCCTGAATTCCGGGATAGGTTTCGATTACAGCTTATTGGATTAGTGAGCGAAGAAGTTTTGAATTCGCTGGATAATTACGGACTGAAAGCATATACACACCGATTGGATTATGTATCCCATGAGGATGCGATTGACTACCAGAAGAAATCGCAGGCCCTCTTACTTCTTGAGATTGATGCTAAGGAAACCAGGGGGATCATTCCGGGAAAACTATTTGAGTACCTGGCAGCCAGGCGACCCATACTGGCCGTAGGACCCCAGGAGTGGGAGGCAGGTGAGCTTGTGACTACGCTGGGTGCCGGCAGGGTTTTTGGCTATAAGGAAGAAACTGAATTAAAAAAGGTAATTTTGAAATGGTTTCAGGACTACCTAAGGGGGACCCTTAGAGTGAAAGACGCCCAAATCACTCAGTTTAGTAGGAGAGAGCTAACCCGGAAACTGGCAGAACTGCTTCATGGGAATCGTATTTAGACAATCGGCAAAGAATACTCTGGTAACCTATTTTGGTTTTGCCATTGGAGCGATCAATACGCTTTTCCTGTACACCCGATTCCTGTCGGATGAATACTTTGGCCTTGTTGGGGTAATCCTGTCTACAGGAACCTTGTTAATGCCTGTCATGGCCTTTGGTGTGCCCAATACGCTAATAAAGTATTACAGCAGATTTAATAATAAGGAATCTCCATTTTTTCTCGGAAGTATGATGTTACTTCCCATGATCATGATTTTACCCCTTGGATTGCTCAGTTACCTGGCTAATGAAGCTATTGGGGAATTCCTTGCTCATAAAAACCTTATTGTCCGGGATTATGTATGGCATATTTTCCTGATCGGCTTGGGTATGGCCTATTTTGAGGTCTTTTATGCCTGGTGCAAAGTGCACAAGAGATCGGTTTTCGGGAATTTCATGAAGGAAGTTTTTGTTCGAATAGGAGTGACCTTGCTACTCCTACTCCTATACGCAGATGTAATTGATGTTTCGGTTTTTCTCAATTCCCTGGTAGCCTTGTATTTATTACGTGCAGTAATTATGAAAATAGTAGCCGTTTCCCTGGAATTCCCGAGATTAAGCCTGAGCAAGCAACCTGTAAACCGTGGGATCTTCACCTATAGTTTATTGATTATACTTGGAGGGTCTACTGCCATCATCCTACTGGAGATAGATCGCTTTATGATCAACCAATTTATACAAATAGAAAATGTAGCCTATTATACGGTCGCCATTTTTATTGCTACGGTAGTTGCCGTGCCTTCCAGAGCCATGCATCAAATAGTATATCCCTTAACCGCGGAGATATTGAATGAAGGGGATAATGATGCCTTAAAACGCTTGTACAGCAAAAGTTCATTGACCCTATTTATTGTAGCAGGTATTATTTTTTTGCTCATTATGATGAATCTTCCGGATCTCTATTTGTTTTTGCCGGAAAGTTACAGGGGAGGTTACCTTGTGGTCTTTCTCATAGGGTTGAGCCGGGTATTCGATGCATTGCTAGGAAACAATAATGCCATACTGTTTAATTCACGTTACTATCGTATGGTATTACTTATGGGGGTATTCCTTGCCCTTGCTACTATAGCGTTAAACCTGGTTTTTATTCCCATGTTTCAAACCGAAGGGGCTGCAATGGCAACCTGTATTGCCATTTTTCTTTACAATTCGGCCAAATTGATTTTTGTCTGGAACAAATTCCGAATTTCTCCATTTTCCAAAAACACCATCAGAGTTCTGGGGCTTCTGGTGTTTATTGGAGTTTTGTTTTACGCCTTGGAATTTCCATTCCACCCAGTGTTGAATATCATCCTTAAAAGTAGCCTTATGGTTCTAATGTATGCCGGAGTACTCTTCAGGTTAAGGATCTCAGAGGATATCAATGGTATAGTAAAAGGTTGGTACAATAAAAAATAGAAACCCCGCAGGGACGAATCCGCTACGGGGTCTAAACAACTAACCAACCTAAAAACTATTTCTATCTTATTGTTCTTCTGCTTCTTTTAGCAGTATTGCTGCGCTCTGTTCTGTTCGCATTACTTTTAGTTAACTTTCGCTGTGGGCTTCGACTCTTGCTCACTTCGTTACTCCTGGACCTGGAAGGGGCCTTGTAAGCTGGTTTCCGGCTCGAAGATCGTTTAGCTACAGCTTGACTTCGCGAATTTTTATTAGCAGCGCCAACACGTTGCGTCCGTTTATTCTGCACAGTTCTGGATACTTTTTGTGTACCTCTGGCGGAATTGGATCGCTTTACTGTACTTGTCCTGACCACTTTATCGTTACGCTTTTGTGCAGAATTTCTCTGAACACTGCTGTTACGGGTACTTGTTCTCCGTACTACCTCATTACGAGAAGCATTACGAGAGCCTTTTTTATTGTCAGCGCGATTTGCGTTTTCACTGCGATAGGCTGTACTTCTCCTTCCACTGTTTGCGTTGCGATCATTTCGAACCGAACGATTCCTCTCAACACTATTTCTGGCATAACCGTTACGCTCATTTCTGGCAACAACCCGCTTGTCATTTCTATAAACACTGCGCCTTCTTTCCCAACCGCGATCGTTTCTCCTGTGCTCACGACCAATCCTTGCATAAGATCTCCTATAGTTGTCTCTGTAAGGTCGATACCAGGTATATCGTACAGGGTTATAAAACCTTCGGTATGGATTATTGTATACAAGGCAGAAACCTACTGCTGGCCTTATAAAGAACCTGTGGAACGGACGATAAACATAATGACGATTATAAATGTTTATGAATCCAGTATGGTATTGGAAAACACCCAGGTTATTATAAAAAACCCGCATCCCGCCTATACGTCTCACTCTTCCATTTCGGTACCAGACATTAACATCGCCTATCTGAGATACCCTACCGTAGAAATCGTAGAACACAGGTACGTTCTCAATCTGTACAACTGCACCATAGTCATCATACTGTACAAAAGGGTTATAATTGAAACCAGAATTAAATGTTATGCTTGCCGGACCTACGCCTATGCCTGCTGATACATTAACACGGTTATTTATAAAGAAGTCGAACTCACCATCCGGGTATACAGAAAATGTAATCCCATTATGAACAAAAATAAAGGAGTTGTCATATCGGTAAGCGTTACGCATAGTAACGGTATTGTCCGCTGTGGCAGCCATGGTACTCGGTGCACCAATAAAAAGGGCTGCAATTAAGAGTACTAGATGTTTCATAATATTAGATTTAAACTGTTCCGAATGGAAATATTCACATTCGCCTAGTATAAACCAAACAGCGTGCCAAAAATTGGTACTATACTATAAAATACTGATAATCAGTAAGATAAAATATATTGAAAGGATATACTCAACTAAGTGTAGGCTGGGATGAAAGGTATTTTTCAAAAAATTAAGAAACTATAACCCTAATTTTGGCTGCAGGTAGCGGGCGGTATAACTATTAGCATTTTGAGCCACTTCCTCCGGGGTTCCGGCAACTATAAGGGACCCTCCACGGTCACCTCCCTCAGGCCCAAGGTCTATCAGGTAATCGGCACATTTGATTAGTTCAATATTGTGTTCGATTACTACAATAGAATGCCCGCGCTCCAGTAAGGCATCAAAAGATTTCAGAAGTTTCTTAATATCATGGAAATGAAGGCCGGTTGTGGGTTCGTCAAAGATAAAGAGTGATTTATCCTTAGTGTTTCCTTTCACCAAAAAAGAAGCAAGTTTGATCCTTTGGGCTTCACCACCGGATAATGTGGAAGAAGACTGCCCCAGGGTAACGTATCCCAAACCTACATCCTGAAGGGGTTGTAGCCTCGAAGTTATTTTTGGCTGCTTGTTTTCGGAAAAGAAGGAAATGGCATTATCTATAGTCATATTTAAGACGTCATCGATACTGGCTCCTTCGAAGCGGACTTCCAGGACTTCTTTTTTGAAACGTTTTCCCTTGCACACGTCGCACTCGAGGTGCACATCGGCCATAAACTGCATCTCTACTCGAATCTCACCCTCTCCTTTGCACTTGTCGCACCTACCTCCATCAACATTAAAGGAAAAATGTTTGGACTGGTAACCTCTTATCTTGCTCAATTTTTGCCTAGCGAATAGTGCACGGATTTCGTCGTACGCTTTGATATAGGTTACCGGATTGGATCGGGACGAACGGCCAATGGGATTTTGATCTACAAACTCTACATTTTTCAGACCAGAGTAATCGCCTTCAACGGCTGTATGCTGACCCGATTTTTCGCCGTAGCCTCCTAGTTTCTTAAGCATAATAGGGTAGAGCAGGCGTTTTACGAGGGAACTTTTCCCACTGCCGGAAACTCCTGATACCACAGTTAACATATTCAGCGGAAAGGTAACGTCAATATTTTTCAGGTTATTTTCACGTGCTCCTTTTATTATAATCTGATTTTTGCTCTCACGGCGTACCCTGGGCACTTCAATCTGCTCACTTCCATTTAAATAGCCCGCGGTTAGGGTATCCATCTTTACTATTTCAGACATAGGGCCATGAGCAACTACTTCCCCTCCCCGGGTGCCTGCCTCCGGACCAATGTCAATAACTTCATCTGCAGCCAGCATAATGTCTTCATCGTGCTCCACAACAATAACTGTGTTGCCAAGATCCCGCAGGGATTTGAGCACTGCGATCAGGTTTTCTGTATCACGCGGATGCAGCCCTATGCTCGGTTCATCCAGGATATACATGGAACCTACCAGGCTGCTTCCTAACGAGGTTGCCAGGTTTATGCGTTGGCTCTCCCCGCCTGAGAGGGTGTTCGATTTCCGGTTCAGGCTAAGGTATCCAAGGCCAACTTTCTGAAGAAAATCAAGACGCGTGTTAATTTCCTTTAATAATCTCCCGGAAATCTGTGTCTCAAATGTTGTCAGGGACAGGCTTTCAAAAAACTCAGTAAGGGATTCAATAGAGAGTTCAACCAGCTCCGAGATTGAGACTCCACCAACTTTTACATTGTTGGCCTCTTTGCGTAAGCGTTTTCCGTGACATTCCTGGCATTTGGTCTTCCCCCTGTAACGCGAAAGCATCACCCGGTTCTGAATCTTATAGCTTTTATCCTCAAGGAGTTTAAAAAAGGCATTAATACCCGTGAAGTGTTGATTTCCATCCCATACCAGTTCTTTTTGTACCTCACTGAGCTCAAACCAGGGCTTATGTATAGGAAAATCAAATTTATAGGCCGCGTTAACCAGTTGATCACGATACCAGCTCATGCTTTCTCCCCTCCAGGGGAAAATGGCATTTTCATAAACCGATAAAGCGGTATTGGGGATCACCAGGTCTTCATCTATTCCGATAACATCCCCATAGCCTTCACACCTTGGACAAGCGCCATATGGATTATTAAAACTGAACAGATGTACATTAGGTTCCAGAAAGCTTAAGCCATCTAATTCAAATCGGTTGCTGAAACTAGTCGAGGTGTTTGTCTTAAGTTCTTCTATAAGGCAAGTACCCTTCCCTTCAAAAAAAGCGTTATCAACTGCATTTGCCAGTCGATTAAAAAAATCTTCATCCGCTCTTTTAACTATTCGGTCTACTACCAGGTAAAAGTCGTACCCAATATCTTCCGGGGCCTCTTCAATTCGAATAACCTGCCCTTTGTACTGTATACGCGCATAACCCTGCTTGGAAAGCAAGGCCAGTGATTTAATTGGGTCACGTTCATCCGGGATATGAATGGGGGCTAGTAACAGTAATTTGCTGCCATTATCGAAGCCTTTGACATGATCGATAACATCACTTACCGTGTGTTTTTTTACTTCCTTTCCTGATAGAGGGGAATAAGTTTTCCCAATCCGGGCATATAGCAGTTTAAGGTAATCGTATATCTCAGTGGTAGTTCCTACAGTGGATCTGGGATTACTGGTGTTTACCTTCTGTTCTATGGCAATGGCAGGTGCAATTCCTTTTATATAGTCCACTTTAGGTTTATCCAGTTTTCCCAGGAATTGCCTGGCGTAGGAGGAAAGGCTTTCAACATACCTGCGCTGCCCCTCGGCATATAAAGTGTCAAAAGCGAGGCTGGATTTTCCGGAACCACTTAAACCAGTTATAACAACCAGCTTATTCCTGGGGATCACCACATCAATATTCTTAAGATTGTGGAGTTGAGCCCCTTTAATAATGATGTTTTCCTTGGGATTTACCTCGCTAATCGCTACCATTTTTCCAGTTGAGAGTGCAAAGATAAGATATGTTCCCATCATTGACCAGTAGCATTGGTTCCTGGCTACTTTTCGATCAAATGCTTAATGATATTTGTTACCTAGGCCGGAATTTTTCTATATTTGAATTATAATACCTAAATAAAAAGCGCCTATAGCTATACAATTACTTTTTTGAATTACGCCTGAATAACTGACTTTCTAACGGTTTTGAAAGGCTTTAATGTTGAACCAAAAAAGGTAATTTGTATGGAATTACAGATCGACGACGCGATATTAGTGCGAGACTACATGAAGGGAGATGAGCGCGCCCTTGAACTTCTGATCAACAAACACAACCAAAGACTTAGCAGTTTTATCTATTCGAAAGTCAAGGATAGGGAAGCAACCGAAGACATCTTCCAGGATACTTTTATGAAAGTGATCCGTACCCTAAAACGCGGTGCCTATAATGAAGAAGGTAAATTTTTGTCCTGGGTGATGCGTATTGCCCATAACCTTATTATTGATCATTTCAGGAGAAACAAGCGAATGCCCAAATTTCAATCGAATGGGGACTTCAATATCTTTGGAGTGATAAGCGATGATGAGTTAAATGTGGAATGCCAGTTAATCAAAGATCAAATCGACTGCGATTTGGGACAGTTAATCGAAGAACTCCCGGAAGACCAGAAAAAGGTGCTCCTGATGCGGATTTACAAGAATATGAGTTTCAAGGAAATCGCCGAAAACACTGGGGTGAGCATCAATACGGCCCTGGGCAGAATGCGCTATGCACTGATCAATATCAGGAAGGTCATAGAGAAGCACGATATAGTTTTAACGAATTAATCAACCTTAGAACGACTATAATTAAACATGCCCGTACACTGACGTTATTTAGGTATAACAAAAGTGATTATGGAGCATATTTACATAAAAGACAATACCCATTGTGAACTGGTTAAAACCAGACCTAGCCGAATCAGGTTCTTACTGGACTATTCAAAATCCCTGAATATTATAGAACACCATGGTGTGACCTTTGAAAGCAACCTGAATTAACAATAAGGTTTAAAAGAAATAAAAATCCCCTGAGCAATGCATCAGGGGATTTTTTTATATCCCATAGGTAAGGAAATAATACTTCCATAAGAACAAATGGCTGTAACTCACTTTTTCAGCCTTTATTGTACGGTTTTTCTTAAAAACGTGTGTTTACATCAAAAATCCCGCGTTTGACAACATACTTTTTACTGCAGGGGGCCATTTATCTACTTTAGAACTGGATTTAGACACCAAAACAGTTTTAATAAAATAGAAAATCATTCCCGGCTCAGGCCAAGGGCATTTAACCTTAACCAAAAATACTAACATGGAATATCCAATTGACGATTCAATCTTAGTTCAGGATTACATCAGCGGAGACGAAAAAGCCCTGGAGGTTTTAATAAACAGACACAACCAACGAATTACAAGCTTCATCTATTCTAAGGTAATGGACCGAGATATAGCTGAAGATATTTTCCAGGATACTTTTATTAAGGTTATAAAAACACTTAAGAAAGGCAGATATAGTGAGGAAGGTAAATTCTTGCCCTGGGTAATGCGAATTGCACATAACCTCATTATAGATCACTTCCGTAAGAACAAAAGAATGCCACGGTTTGAAGGAAATGAGGAGTTCAATATCTTTTCTGTTCTGGGGGATGACAAATTAAATGCTGAAAAACAACTGATTAAGGATCAAATAGATAGTGACCTATCTAAATTGATAGAAGAATTACCCGATGACCAGAAAGAAGTTTTGGTAATGCGAATTTACCGGGACATGAGTTTCAAAGAAATTTCTGAGAATACGGGAGTTAGTATCAACACTGCATTAGGAAGAATGCGATATGCTCTGATTAACCTGAGAAAAATTATTGAGCGAAACAATATCGTACTTACCAGCTCCTAATTTAAAGAAATTTTAGGGCGAGCAATAATTCCAAAATAGTTGCGTTATTTTAACATAACTAGACTATAATCGTATGGAAAAAATTTACTCTGCCGAAAAAAGTACCTGTAAACTGGCTAAGGCTGGTCCTGAAACCATTCAATTTTTATTGAATTACTCCAGGTCTCTTAGACCCGTGCGATATAAAAAATTGGTGTTTGAATCCAATATGAACTAAAAAAGGCCGGTTTATCCGGCCTTTTTTCTTTTTTGATACTCCCTGATTACAGACTTTCTTCCGATAGTTTTGGTTATGATATCCTTGTCCAGATCCCAAGCCCGAGCAGGAGAATACTGCCTTCCGTACCAAATAATCTGTAAGTGAAGGGAATTCCATAATTCCTTAGGAAACAGACGCTTAGCGTCTTTTTCGGTTTGCACTACATTCTTTCCGCTTGAAAAACCCCACCGGTACATTAACCTGTGAATATGCGTGTCTACAGGAAATGCAGGGATGCCAAAAGCCTGGGAAACGACAACACTTGCCGTTTTATGACCAACCCCTGGCAGCTCTTCCAGCAACTCCAGTTCTTTTGGAACTTCACCTTGATAGTTATTTATAAGGATCTCCGATAAGCCATGTATAGCTTTGGATTTAGCAGGAGAAAGACCAACTGGTTTAATGATTTCCCGAATCTCTTCAACCCTTAGTTTAACCATATCATAGGGATTATTAGCCCGTTCAAAAAGCAGGGGAGTTATTTGGTTTACTCTTACATCTGTACTTTGGGCAGATAACAATACGGCAATAAGCAGGGTATAGGGATCTTTGTGATCCAGTGGAATTGGAATTTCCGGATATAACTTTTCCAGCGTATTGATTGTAAAAGACACTTTTTCGGCCTTAGTCATTTTTGTATTTTTGAAGTGCAAAGGATTTGCGAACTTAACTAAAAAAAAGTACTATGAAAACATTGAAAGCCGGAGAAAAAGTTCCGGAATTTACTACAAAGGACCAGGACGGTAATGAAATACATCTTGCTGATTATAAAGGTAAGAAATTGGTCGTTTTCTTTTATCCAAAGGCCAATACGCCGGGTTGCACTGCAGAGGCCTGCAACCTCAGAGACCATTATGGAGAACTCCAGGCTGCCGGATATGAATTACTAGGGGTAAGTGCGGATTCCCAGCAAAAGCAGGCCAATTTCAGAAACAAATTTGAGTTTCCTTTTCCGTTGTTAGCTGATGAGGACCATACGGTAATCAATACTTTCGGGGTATGGGGCCCTAAAAAATTCATGGGTCGTGAATACGATGGTATCCACAGAAAGACGTTTCTAATTGATGAGAATGGAGTAGTGGAACGCGTAATAGACAAGGTTAAGACCAAAGACCACGCAGCACAAATATTATAAAGGAAGCGTTAGCGTAAATGAAAACCCCTGGATTCTGGTCCGGGGTTTTTATTGGACTTTTTCCGGGAGCATGTTACTCATAAAAAGCTTCTTCTCCTTGATGATCTCAGCAACTCCTTCCGGTATCATTTCCTCCCAGCCTTCTTCACCATTTGTAATCTTTTTGAGTACATCACGGGAGAAGATATGCATGATTTCCGGATCGTAATCGATGATATCCATCACCTTCCCGTTGTATTTGAAGAACTTGTAAAGCTCTTTCATTCTGGGATGTACTTTTACGTTGTTGCTGGTCATAATCTGACCGGTCTCCGGGTTTTTCATCGGATACAGGTACACCTTCATGTCTTTGAAGAATAGTTTACCAAAAGCTTCCAGGATTCCTCCGCTTAGGTGTCGATAGTACTTTTCATCAAAGATATCCACCAGGTTGTTGACGCCCATGGTAAGTCCTATGCGCGCTTTGGTGTAATTGCTAAAATATTCTACCAGCTTGTAGTATTCCTGGAATTTGGATATCATCACAGTGTGTCCAAGGGAACACAGCAATTCCGCGCGGTCCAGGAAGTCTCTTTCATTTATTTCTCCGGCAGTTTTCAGGTTATCCAGGGTAATCTCGAATATGACAATCGATTTGTCTGGCTCTACGGTTTGTTCCCGGGAAAAGATATTGTGCGATTTATCGAACATATCCATATTCACCTTGGTTACCGGCCTGAAACTTCCCCTGAGCGCCAGAATGTTCTTCTTGTAGAGTATGGCTGCAGGAAGGAGGTTATTCCCATCCGGCCCGAACATAACCGCATCAGTCATGTCGTATCGAATTAACTGCAAGCTCATCAAACGGTTGTCTACCTTGCTAAAATTAGGACCTGAGAAGTTAACCATATCAATTTCCAGGGTATCCCGGTCAATATGGTCATAGAGGTATTTAAGTAATTTCTTGGGTTTGTTGTATTTGTAAAAGGCCCCGTAGATCAGGTTTACCCCAACGATTCCGAGGGTTTCCTGCTGAAGCCTGGCTTCATTCTGTTTGAAGCGGACATGTAAGACTATTTCATCGTATTCCTTCTGCTTGGGGTCCAGTTGAAAACGGATTCCCACCCAGCCATGACCTTTAAAGCGTTTAGAAAAATCAATGGTGGCAACTGTATTGGCATAGGCAAAGAAAAGGCGGTCCGGATGCTCATCCCTACTGATCCTCTCTTCCATGAGTCTCATCTCATGTTCGAGCATTTTTTTTAGCCTGCTTTGTGTGACATATCGTCCGTCTGACTCTACACCGTAGACCGCATCACTAAAGGATTTGTCATAGGCGCTCATGGCCTTGGCTATGGTTCCTGAAGCACCTCCAGCACGAAAAAAATGCCGGGCAGTCTCCTGACCTGCGCCGATTTCGGCAAATGATCCATAAATATCGGGATTGAGGTTTATTCGGAGGGTCTTTGCTTTGGTGGAAGGAATATTCTCGAAAGCGGGATCCCTCTTAAAAACTGAAGCCATAGGTTGCGATGTCTGTCTCTACAAAGTTAATAAGAATGGTCAATCTATTAAATAAATAAGTTATAAATTTGATATAAATAGACCAGCGGTTGAAGATCACTTTTTTAGGTACTGGGACATCTCAGGGTATCCCTGTTATTGGGAGTTCTCACCCGGTTTGTCTTAGTGATAACCCCAAGGACAAAAGGTTAAGGGTTTCCGTAATGGTTTCCTGGGACAATTACAATTATGTAATTGATTGTGGTCCGGATTTCAGGCAGCAAATGCTAACTCACAAAGTGGAGCAGCTGGATGGAATTCTCTTTACTCATGAACATGCCGATCATACTGCTGGCATTGATGATATCCGACCTTTTTTCTTTCGTCAGGGTGATATACCCATTTATGCCCATGATAGGGTAATCAAGGGCCTTCAAAGGCGCTTCGATTATATTTTTGCCGATGAGAATCGCTATCCCGGTGCGCCTGCGGTAAGTGTAAACCCCGTGGAAAGGAACACCCCATTTGTTATTGGAAACCTGGAGGCAATCCCGATTGAAGTGCTGCATAACCGTTTGCCGGTATTGGGATACAGAATGGGTGATTTTGCCTATATCACAGATGCCAAGACCGTAAGTGAGGATCAACTGATGAAACTTAAAGGAATTAAAGTGTTAACCGTGAATGCTTTGAGAAAAGAACCCCACCATTCGCACTTTAATTTGGAGGAGGCCCTTGAATTTGTCGAAAAGGTCCGTCCTGAGCAGGCATATTTTACCCATATCAGCCACCATATGGGATTTCATGAACAGGTGGAAAAGGAATTGCCGGATCATGTACATTTGGCCTATGATAATCTAATTGTTACTGTTTAAATGAAAAGTAGAATATTTTTATACCTGTTCCTATTTTCGGCTTTGGTTGCCTTATATCTGGGTATTAGCGGTAATCGGACGGTAAAGGGCTATGATCAAAAACTCAAATCGACCGAAGATAAAATGGTCAGGCTTGCAGACAGTCTTCAGCAAACACGCCTTGAGGTATTGGATATGCAATATTTTTCCCTGGAAAACAATGACGATGCTCTGGCGTACTACGATCATCTCGGGATAGATGACCCCGCCCGTTATATTGCAGATAAGTTACTGGAAACCAATGAACAACAAGGAGATAACCCCTTGATTCCTTACGAAGGAATGGAGAATAGTTTTAAGATTAATAAGATCAAGCTGCTTAACCATAAATGGATCATAGCAGATTTTTCTGATGGTAAATACTGGGGAGAACTACTGATCAATTATGAACTTAAAGAAGACCTCAGCGTAAATTTTGTCTTAACAGACCACCTGCTCTATACAAGAAATTAGGGAAGCCTTTCTTCAAGCCATTTTCGAAATGAGTGAAAGTTTTGTGGAGAAACCCCATGCCCCACCGGGTATTCCTCAAAGGTTTTGTCAACCTTCAACTGCGTAAGTAAATCTTGTGCTTTAAGAGCCCAATCCAGCGGAATTACCTGGTCCAATTGACCGTGCGAAGCATAAACCTGTAGTTTGCTGTGGTCCTTTTCCCGATAATTTGACACTAACAGGTTTTCATCAATATATCCGCTGAGCGCGATCAGGTTTTTGATTTTTTCCGGAAAGGAGAGCGCTATAGAATAACTTAGGACAGTCCCCTGACTAAATCCGAGTAAGCTGATGTTGTTGGCGTCCAGCCCGTAAGCTTCGCAGGCCTCATCTATAAATTGCACAATCATCGCACGCGACTCAAGGGCTTGTTCCACGTTGCTCCATCTGCCGTAGGAAGCTTCAAAATTAATTGCATACCAGGCATTTCCAAAAGGAGGGAGGGGAATAGGTGCACGAGCGGAAATCACACATAATTGCTCGGGTAATTCAGGAGCGAAGGAGAAAAGGTCTTCCTCATTGCTGCCATAACCATGAAAAAGGAATATCACAGGTGGCTTACCCTGAGTCTGTTTAGAAGAGCGTATCAAATGCTCCAGGGATAGGGGGGCAGTAGTCATATTATTGAATAAACGTAAACCATTTTTGAAAATAGGAACCCACAAGTGGGATTTCCTGCTGTTTGTTGTTCAATGCTGTAATAAATCCATAGAACCACAAAACGATATAAAAGATATACAATGCATACCAGGCATATGGATTGAACCACGCGCTCAGGAATAGTCCGATGCTTAAGAAAATAAGGTGCAGACCGAAAGCCTGTCTTGTATGAAAACGGGCAAAGGCGTGTTTGGGCTCAGCATTCATGCTAATGGCAATCAGGGATCCAACTATGGTAAGGTAAGCTACAATGGCGGTAGTCTTTCCAGGGACGGCACTACTCATTTTAAAATGTATCTGAGGTTAAAGAACGCATTTAAATTAGATAAGTATCCCCTCCTGATAGATCACTCCATAAACCTTACCTTTCAGGGATTCTCCAATAAACATACTATTCTTGGAGGTGGATAAGATATCCTCTTTTCTAATAACATCTTCAGGATCCGGATTAAACAAGGTGAGGTTGGCGCCAGATCCTTCTGTAAGTTTTGGAGCAGGTATTCCAAATCGCTCCCGCCCTTTTATAAGTAAACCAACGGCTTGTTCCATCCCCATCATCGCGTTCAATGCACCAAAAGCGTATTCCAAACCCAGGGTACCATAGGCCGCATGGTCAAATTCTACACGTTTTTCTTCAATATCCATTGGAGAATGGTCTGTGGTTACCATATCAATAACTCCGGATTTCAATCCCTTCACCAATGCTTTACTATCATTTTTAGTCCGCAGAGGAGGGAGGACCTTAAAATTACTATCAAATCCTTCAAGAGCTTCATCATCAAACCAAAGGTTGTGTATCGCTACACTACAGCTTACATCTAAACCTTTCTTTTTGGCCGCTTCTACCAGTGCTACGGATTTGGCAGAAGAAATAGTGGGTATATGCAGGCTGCCGCCCGTATATTCTAAAATTGAAATGTCTCGGGCCACCTGAAGTTCTTCGGCAATTGCAGGAATACCCTTTAAGCCGAGGCGGGTAGATACGGTACCTTCGTTAACCACACCTTTACCAGCAATTTCCATATCCAAAGGGAATGAATAGACCACGCCCCCAAAATTTTGAGCATATTGCAGGGCAATTTTCAGGAGATTACTATTGGTAACTGCTGACTTGTAGTCATAGAAACCTATTGCTCCCGCATTCTTCATGTCATAGAGTTCAGCAAGGGCGGTTCCCTCACTTTTCACCGTTAAGGTTCCCAGGGGGTATACCTTGCTAACAGCATTTTTACCGGCGTTTTTCAGGAAAACAATATCTCCGCTGCTGTCCGGTAGTGGATATGTATTTGGATTCAGTATGACTTCCGTAAAACCGCTCTTTCCAGCTACTTCAAGTCCATGTGCAATAGTTTCCCGTTCTTCGAACCCAGGTTCTCCGAATGAGACTCCACTGTCAAACCATCCAGGAGAAACATGGAGGTTGGGGAAATTGATTTTGGTGGCTTTAAAGGGTGCTTCAATACGCGCGGCAATTTTATCAATACGCCCGTTCTTAATTAGAATATCCCGCTTTTTAAGATGCAGGTTCTTATTCGACGGGTCAACTAAAATTGCAGACTTGATGTGTATGGTCATTTGACTAGCTTTTGAATAAGAACTTCGGTAAGCGCGAAAAACAATGCAAAAATAATAAACCATTTCCAAAGCTCATTTACCCGGTCTTCATTTTCAAGTAAAGCGATAAGGCCTGGAATACTATCCAGCACTTCAAAAGAAGCTGTAAAACCAACATCGCTGTAACTGAGTTCGCTTTCTTTACGGGGATAATTAAAACTAAGGGACGTTAATTCTTCATCACCTGCTAGCGCAATAAAATTGTCGGCTTTTTCCGGATCTTCTGTTAGGGTTAAGGAGGTTTTATTCGCATATCGTTTCTGCAGTGGAATAAATTCATAAGCGCTTCCTTTTAGCTTAATGATCTCATCAGCACCGGCAACCCAGGCAATATCGATGGTCATTTTATCCGACAAGCTTTGATAGAGGTTGGGGGTTTTTAGGCTGTTCCAGGCTATGGAATAAAAGGTGGGCACAACCAAAGGGCTATTGATAAAACTGCTGTTTTCTCCAGATAAAGGGGAGGTGTATAAATACTTGCCGTTTTCTCCCAGCAGAAAGGAATTGCGATTCTGATATCCCAGGATTTCAGGTGCATTGCCTCTCACACTGTAATGGGCAGTTGATCGGGGGTAATCGAAGTTGTCAATGCGCTTTTCAAACACATTGCGGTATACGGGATGGTCAAAGGCAATATCCGTGATATTTAGGGGTTCATAAACCAGGGAATCCAGTAGGGGAAGGCTCAAATTGGTCAAAAGGCTGTTATAGGAACGAGAATCAATGGTTGCTGCAGGAATAATCACTATACTGCCTCCATTTTCTGCAAAAACCTGCAAAGCATTCTCAAGGGCAGAATTAATATCCCTGAGTTCATCGAGAACTACAACATTCTGGGTGGCAAGATCGTTAAAATTAACTTCCGCAACCGGGCTTGCGGTGTAATCAAACTCATCCTCAACATAAATCCGTTCCAGATAGTTATTTTGAGCCTCTCCAATTACCATAACCCTGATTTTGCTACGTGCCGGAATGGAGAAATAAAGCACATTGTCATACGGAAGACCTCCATCTGATATTTCAATCCGGCCATTGGCAATTTCTTCAGCGGGCA
This sequence comes from Flavobacteriaceae bacterium D16, assembly GCA_021295155.1. Classification (GTDB taxonomy): domain Bacteria; phylum Bacteroidota; class Bacteroidia; order Flavobacteriales; family Flavobacteriaceae; genus Lentiprolixibacter. Next base: position 158,553 of record JAJTJC010000035.1, read on the forward strand.
GTGTAAAAACGAGTTCGCTGCTGTTCGTATCCTCAAATGCCGCAGCTGATTTCGCTATTAGCGTTTCTCCATCGAATAGTGATACAGGAATATTTTCAATATCCGGGGAAGTAGATTTTAAAAGGACATTCAGTTCAATCTGGTCAGTTGTTGTTTTAGCTATAAATGCGCTGTCCAAAACCACATTTGATATCTCATCAGGGGTTAAGCTAACCAATCTCGTACTGATACCCGATATAGGCTCAATATCTTGGTTAGTAATGAATCTGGTTTGCAGGTCTGATAGAATAATCAGATCAGTTTGAACATCTGCGCGCTTTTCAATAAGTCCTTTAGCTTTAAAAAGCACATCCTGTAAATCCAGCTGTTTATAAGTTGGTTCTATATTGAGCAGTTCATTTTGAATTTCCTTTATCTGGGTTTTCCTATAGGTCTTTTGGTTGGTAAACAAGCTAAACTCCCTGCTTTCAGGCAAACCCTGTAAGAGCTCCTGAAGGGCATTTTCCAATAGGGACTGATCTCCTGATCTCAGCTGCATACTGAAGGAATTGTCAAGGTAAATCACGCTTTCCCTCTTTTGGCCAATTTGCTGTTCTGCGATGTAAGGTCCTGCAAAAGCCGTTATTAACATAGTAAGTAACAGTAACCTGGAAAACAGTAAAAGCCACTTTTTTAAAGAACGGGTTTTACTGGATTGTGCCGTTACCTTTTGTAAGAGGCGTACATTGGTAAATGAAGTGCGTTGAAATCTCCTAAGTTGAATAAAGTGAATAATCAATGGGATCAGGAGTAGAAAGAGTGCCCAAAAGATTTCCGGATATTTAAATTGCATTCCTGATCTTGATTGAACAAATATAGGAAGTAGTCACCTATTATTACGGCTGTTAGTATAAATTTAGCAGAGCACCGTAAATCAACCCATTAACAAAAAAAGAAGTTATCCCCGGGCTTATTGAATTCCAATGTACTCAGGTATCTTCTAATATCCTCCTGCGCCAGTTCGTTCGCCACGCTTATAATACTTTGTGGTCTTTTCATTTCCGCCATGTTTTGGTAATGCGCCAGGGGAATATCGTAAATGCTTTTTCCGATTTTTTTTGGATTGTCGCATAACCAGGTAAAAGGAATTCCCCTCTGTTTTAAACCCTTGGCCAGTGTTTTCCCTTTGTTTCCCGCTCCCCAGAGGACAAGTGGCCTTTTGTTGCAGTAGTCCAGCTTTAGGAAATAGTGTAGTTTGATATCCAGGAAATAGTTTTGTGCATAGTGTTCACTTGTTCGTGAAGTACGGGTATCATAGTCTCTCCAGAAGTGCAGTACTTCTTTACAGGGCAAACATTTCAGTCCCCTTTCATAAAACCGGAAGGTGAGGTCGTAATCCTCAGGGTACCTATTAGGCCTAAATGCCCCTGAAGCATCCAGATCCTCTCTCAGGACCATCCAACAGGGAGATGGAATAACACATTCCTTATAAATTTCTCCAAAATTATCACCGCTAAGAGTAAGATCATTTATCCATTTTTCATATCGCGCATAGCCGTTGCTGATACCCCGCTCAGAAAAGTACTTAACCTGTCCAACTGCCAGGTGTCCGGGACCTTCCTGTATCAGTCCTGCAATCAGGGTTGCTATTTTTTCAGGAACCATAATGTCATCTGAGTCCATCCTGGATATGTACGCTCCTGAACTTTTCGCATAAGCGGTCCTTAAGGCAGGAATGATGCCTTTACCATCATTTTGTAACAATTTAATTCTGTTATCTCTATGGGCATACTGTTTTACTATGGACTCACTTTTATCCGATGAATGATCATTGACTGCAAGTAGTTCCCAGTTCGTATAGTCCTGTTTGAGGATTGAATCCAGGCAGTCTTTGAGGTACTTTTCCGTATTCCTGAAAGGCATAAGGATGCTTACCAAAGGATCTGATTCAAAAGATGTTTGTCCCTGTTTACTTCGAGTATTCATTTAATCTTTGGACAAGGCCTTTTCAATAGCCTCCTCGGTTAATGGAGCCATTACCTGATACCCCGTTTTATTCGGGTGTACCCCATCAGAGCCTAGGTGCTTTTTAAGGCCATTTTTACCATCGCTCATGGCTGAAAAATAATCCAGGTAGGTGATCCCTGTTTTTTCAGCATAGGCTTTAATCATGGAGTTGAGTTTAGGAATTTTTTGATCTGGTTCAAGCCCCGGTCGCCAGTTAAAATCCGCTGCGGGCGTCACGGAAGCCAGAATCACTCGAATATCATGGTGTAATGCCAGTTCTGTCATGCACCGGAGGTTTTCCATAATATCCTCAAGACTAATGGGTCCGGTATTTTGGGCAATGTCATTAATGCCCGCTAAAATGACCACCACAGCAGGATTTAAATGGATAACGTCCTGACGAAATCTAAGGAGCATTTGTGAGCTGGTCTGACCACCAATACCGCGATTTATATAGGGTTTGCCTTCAAAATAATCCGGATAATGGCTAAGCCAACCTATGGTAATGGAATTGCCGATGAACACAACACGTTTTTCCCCCTTGGCCGGCATTTTGAGGCGAGCATTGGCTTCTTTATAATGATTTAAGGAAGCCCAATCCTGAGCAATAGTATCTTGATGATTAAACAAGAACATGATTGTTAATAGTATAAGGCACTTCACTTGAAATTTCCATGTAAGAGGATGCAAAATGTTCTGTTCTAATTGATCAATACTTAGCGCTTTTACCCTTCGAGAGCGTCCGTTTTATAAAATCCCGAACATCATCATTCGCTTGTTTCAGGTCTTCACGTCTTAGGTACATCATGTGGCCACTTCGGTATCCTTTAAACTCAAATCGATCTTTCATACGCCCGCTGGGATCAACCTGCCACATGGTATACTTGGCATTAAAATAGGTAGTAGCACCGTCGTAATATCCTGACTGAATCAACACGTTAAGGTAGGGGTTCTGTGCCATGGCTTGCCTCAGATTGTCCCGGGTGTTGTCGTCTTTGTTATCCCATGGTCTTACCGGACCGAACATATTATATTTAATATCGGTCTTGAACTTCAGCACTTCCTGCAAGTAATAGTTTATTGCCGGGGTAAAACTATGCAACCAGGAGGTAATTTCTGAATTATAGTCAGGGCTATCCCCGGCCAATTGTTTATCTATTCCCAGGTATCGACTGTCCAGTCTTCCCACAGTATACCCACCGCGGTCCCGCAAAAGGGCTTTCCAGAAGTAGGACGTAGGTACGTCCAGGTTGTGATCCAGTATTTCCTTTTTGGAAAGTCCGGAGTAGTAAGCCATCTTTTCGGCCACTGCCTGTCTTTCCTGATCGCTAATGAAACCACCTTTGGCAATTGCCGGGATTAGTGTGTTAACTGTGTATTCCTCCGACTCAGGCAATACTTCCAATAGATCTTTTTGCTGCAGTGCTTCAGGCAATGCTTTTTGATGCCAGGCAGCGGCCGTATAGTAGGGGAGGTTTAAGGCGCTGCTTACCGGGCCTCCTACACGAATTACTTTGTAATCTGCCGGACTTACCATAATCACCCCGTTTAGGTACATCCATTGCTGATTTTGTAAGGCAAGGGACAGGCCCATTACCCGGGTACCACCATAGCTTTCCCCGATAATATATTTTGGGGATCGCCAGCGATTATGACGGGTTACAAATGTATTCAACCATTCTGCCAGATACTTGATATCTGCATTGATCCCAAAAAATTTGCTTCGGTCTACTTCCTTGCCGGTCTCCGGGATGGTTCGTGAATATCCCGTGTTGGCCGGGTTTACGTATACTATGTCTGTAACATCCAGAACGGAATACGGATTTTCACGCACGCCATAGGGCTGCACCGGATAACCTTCATCATCAATATTCAGGATTCTCGGTCCTGTATATGCAAGGTGCATCCAGACCGAACCCGATCCCGGACCCCCGTTAAAGGAGATCAACAGTGGCCTGGAGCCTCTGTCTTTAATGCCGCTTCGTGTGTAATAGGTGTAATGCAGTGCAGCGATCGGCTTTCCGTGCTCATCCCATACAGGTTGGGTGCCTGTTTCGGCGGTATAGTTAAAACTTGTCCCGTTGACAGCTACACTGTGTTGGGTGGTAACAGTAGTGTCAAGTGGAAGTTTTCTTTCCTGGGCGATACCGTTAGACAATAGGCCAAGAGAAAAAATGGACACTAAGGCGTATTTGAATTTCATATTTTTTGATTTAGTCAGCTCCTAAAATAGACAATTTCAATGAGAGTTTATTTCTGGATTGTTGCCAATACAGCACTGTAATTTTAGAATTATGTACCTTTAATAGGAAGACTTTAATACCTGTTAAATGAGAAGAAGAAGATTCAATCAAACCTTAGCCAAGGGGATAGGAGGAGCTACCTTAATAAGTGCAATGCCACTTTCCTGCGCCATGGGCAGTCAGCAAAAAAATAAGTTGGGAATTGCCCTGGTCGGACTAGGTAGTTACAGTACTTATCAACTGGCGCCTGCCTTGCAGCAGTCCGAATACTGCTACCTGGCAGGAGTAGTTACGGGTACTCCAGCCAAGGAAAATATTTGGGCTAAAAAATATAATATCCCTCAAAAAAACATCTACAACTACCAAAATTTTGACACCATTGCAAACAATGAAGATATTGACGTTGTCTACGTAGTATTACCCAATAGCATGCATGCGGAATTCTCCATACGTGCGGCCAGGGCAGGGAAACATGTTATATGTGAAAAACCCATGGCCTTGAATGTTGCGGAATGTGATGAGATTATCCAGGCGTGTAAGGAAGCCGGTGTAAAGTTGGGTATGGGCTATCGTTTGCACTCAGAACCTTATACCCAGCAAATAAAAACCTTTGTACAGGAGAACACATTTGGAAACCCTCTATTTGTAAATGCCGAAGCGGCTTATATCTCCAGGGGTAACCCTGATCAATGGAGGTTAGACATCAAGCGTTCAGGGGGAGGAGCCTTGATGAATATGGGTGTTTATTCCATCCAGAGCGCCATTTATGGTTGTGGGATGAACCCAGTTTCAGTAAGCGCCCAGGAATTCAGTACAAGGCCGGAATATTTTAAGGAAACGGATGAAACCATTACGGCTCAATTTGAATTTCCGAACGGTACAGTTGGTCAAATTATGACTTCTCACAATGCCAGTGCAAACCGCTTATATGTTTCCTGCAGCAGGGGTTGGATGGAACTGCAACCGGCAAATTCATATGGACCTCTAAAAGGAAACACTTCAAAAGGTCCCGTATCTTTTCCACATGAAAGTCAGCAAAAATTACAAATGGATGATTTCAGCAAACATATTCTGAAAGGAGCCCCAAACCTGGCGCCAGGGGAAATGGGTAAACGGGATATGATTATTGTGGAAGCGATCTACGCGTCTATAGCCTCTGGCGGAAAGAAGCAAAATTTAAACCTCGGCAGCTTAGGACTGGTCTAATATCAAGCATAAAGTCAGCTACATCTGAAATAGGTTGGAGGGTTCGTCTTCTTTATCATGAAGCAACCAGTATTCAGCAATCTTGATTGAATCAAAAACCCGTAAGTTGCCGGCCCTGTTGTTTGCTACCAGCTCCAGGAACTGTTCCTGCTCATTGCCTTTCCATACCAGCGCAAGTTTAACCTTATCTCGTAAAACTTCAGCCATGGTTTCACCAAGGAAAAAGAGTTCAATCGTGGGCAAATCCGCGTATGACACAGGAATAAGGTCTACAAGTACTTTATAAATCTTTACCGATTGGCACTTGCGCATAATGATTTTGGGGTATTTGATGAAATCCCAATAATCATAGATGCCATCAATAGACATGACCAAGAACTCTGCCTTGTTCTTAAATGCATACGTGCTGTTCATTCTTATCTGGTTACTTATAAGAATGTTTATTCACTGGAAGGTAGGTTGGAAAGAATTTTCTTTCACGATAAATTTAATGAAAATATTTCACTTTTCTCTGTAAATATGTTAAAAAATTAAATTATTATTAACTATATGGAATATAAATATTCATTATTTCAATATAAATGGAATTTATTTAAGAAAATAGAATAAAATTGATTAGGAGAATACCAATTTCTGAGCGACCTATTTTACCCTGAAGTTGCTATTTAGAACTTTTCAAACACCCCCAGACCAAAAAGAGCAAAATCGTATTTGACCGGATCCTCCGGGTCTAGTTTTCTAAGATTTTGATCTAGCTCTATTACCGCTCTAGCATCATTTTGCTTGCGGCTAAGCAGGCCTAGTTTTCGGGCAACATTCCCGGAATGTACATCCAGGGGACAGGAAAGCATTGCCGGAGACAGGTTTCGCCACAAACCAAAATCCACACCCTGATGGTCATTCCTGATCATCCATCGGAGAAACATATTGATTCGTTTGGCAGCCGAGCCTTTGGATGGGTCTGAGATGTGCTTGGTGCTTCTTGCCGGATGTTTTAATTCAAAAAAATGACCCTTAAAAGCGGTAATGGCCGGCTGGAGGCTGTCTTTCTCCGCGTATCGGGTAAATATTCCTTCCAGTCCCTTATGGTTCCGATACAAGTGCCTGAGAGCCGTTATAAAATAGGTGAGGTCTATGCCGTTGAAGGTGCGGTGTACAAAAGAGGAAAGCGACTCCAGGTCTCGCGGGTTATGGCCCATAACGTACTCGTAAGGAGCAAGGTCCATCAATTCTATCAGCTGCCTGGCATTTTTAATAATGCTTTTACGATTACCCCAGGCTATGGTGGCTGTCAGAAATCCACTTATCTCAATATCCTCCTTACCGTCAAAACTGTGGGGAATAGAAACTGGGTCTGTCTCCAAGAATTCAGCGGTATTGTACTGGATGACCTTTGCGTCCAGAAATTCCTTGAGTTCTTGCCGGGTCATAGGGGTGGCAACTAGTGTATTATCTGACCATCTACCATGGTAAGCTTTCGGTCGGCCATTTCTGCCAGTTCTTCATTGTGGGTGACAATGATAAAGGTTTGCCCCATTTCATCCCGCAATTGAAAGAACAACTTATGAAGCCTTTCTGCACTTTCAGAATCCAGGTTTCCACTGGGTTCATCCGCCATAATAACAGAAGGTTGGTTGATAAGTGCACGCGCTACGGCCACACGTTGTTGCTCCCCACCGGATAATTCCTGTGGTTTGTGGTGTGTACGTTCACTAAGCCCCAGATAACCCAAAAGCTCCAGGCCTCTTCTTTCAGCCTCAGATTTTCCAATTCCCTTGATATAGGCCGGTATGCAGACGTTTTCCAGAGCTGTAAATTCCGGTAATAGTTGATGAAACTGAAAAATAAAACCGATATGCTCATTGCGAAATCGCGCCAGTTCACGCCCGCTCAGGGAGGTGATATTGGTATCGTTGATTAGCAGTTGGCTGTCTTTGGTGTTCGATTGCACATCCAAGGTGCCCAATATTTGCAGAAGTGTTGTCTTGCCCGCTCCAGAGGCCCCAACGATTGATACAATTTCACTTTTCTCAATATCGAGATCAACTCCTTTCAATACCTGAAGTGTACTGAATGACTTTTGAATGTTCCTTGCTTTAATCATCATAAAGACTATCTGTCTGTGTAGCTAACAGCTAAGCAAAAGTAATGATATGATAGAAGAATTCATCAGCGTATGCCTAAAATGAAATAGGATGTCAATGAGAAATTCCGTTTAAAGAAGTAACTTAGTAGCTACTGCAAATTTTATACTTATCTGCCATAAATAAATTATCACATGCCACCATATAAAAGCCTTGAAGAGTACAATATTGAAATAACCAATGAAGTAAAAGAACGTTATTCCCATATAATCAATGAGATAGGAGAGGATGTAAACAGGGAAGGTCTGGTAAAGACTCCCGAACGAGCGGCTAAGGCCATGCTATTCCTTACTCAGGGATATAAGCAGGATGCAGCTGCTGTTTTACGAAGTGCTCTTTTTGAGGAATCGTATAATGAAATGGTTATTGTTAAGGATATTGAGTTGTATTCCCTTTGCGAGCACCACATGCTGCCTTTTTTTGGTAAGGCTCATATTGCATATATACCCAACGGAAAGATTGTAGGACTCAGTAAACTCCCCAGAGTAGTAGATATCTTTGCCCGGCGATTGCAGGTTCAGGAGCGGCTTACGGAGCAGATACTGGATTGTATTAATGATGTGCTGAAACCCAGCGGGGTAGCTGTTGTAATTGAAGCAGCCCATATGTGCATGATGATGCGCGGGGTCCAAAAGCAAAATTCGGTTACCACTACTTCAGGTTTCCGGGGTTCTTTCGAGCAACAGGAAACGCGAAATGAATTTCTAAAACTGATTAGCAGTAATTTGTCCTCTTGATATGGTTTAATTAACCAGGCTGTATTGATTTTAGCTATGGAGAAACAACACAAATGGCGTAATCTGATTTTTGGCTTGCTACTGGATGGAATCGGAATGCTTTCATTCGTAATCCCGGGTATTGGTGAATTTTCTGACATCATCTGGGCACCCGTTTCAGGTTGGCTAATGACTCGTATGTACAAGGGAAGAGTAGGGCAGGTGGCAGGCGTAGTTTCGTTCCTTGAAGAACTTCTGCCTGGATTTGATTTTATACCTTCTTTTACCCTTATGTGGATCTACACCTATGTTATTAAAAGCAAAAAAAGCAATTACGTCTCTGTTGAAAACGAATAGATGTAATGGATCTACTTTAAAAGGAAACCCAGTCCCATGCGCTGCAGCATTTTCTTTTCAAAACCCCAAAAGAACTGAAACTGACCAAACAGCCACCCGAAAAAGACCAATAACACCTGGTAGATCGGAAAAATGATCAATAACCTCATGGACCAATAGATTACGCCGCTCCACCAGGCATCTGGAAAATTAGCCCGATCAAGGCCAATTAATTCCAGAAAAGGCTTTGCAACATAAACAGAGGCCGATCCGGTAATGGCAAAAACAACAAATATTACGATTAACTGGAAATTTGAGTCAATTCCCCATTTCTGTTTGAGCTTGTTCATAGCACTGATTTCTCCCGCCAAAGATATTATTTATATCCGGGGGATAAAAGGTCCTAATCGCTGTCTGTATTTACGCTGGAAATAGATGAAATAATTGTACAGTTTGTAATTCACTTCATATCCGTAATCTACATTTTGCTCATAGTTTATCTGAAGCTCGTAAAGTAGCGGATCAAAACGGTTGGGTTGCATCACCCTTTGGTTCCACTCTATTACATAAAGTCGGTTCCGGGTTTCCAGGAAATTTTGCGAATAATAGCCTCTAGGCTGTGCGATGCTATTTAGCCAAAAATTAAATCCAGGTTCAATAATAATAATCTCGTATTTCGAATCCGGGTCACTAATAGTTACTGTGTCTGCTTCCTTATTTTGAAAGGCAGCAGCTTCCCCTTCACTTATACTCACTGATTTTTGACTACTTCCACAGCTGCTCACACTAAATAAAACAACGAGTAATACTAATCCTGAACCTGCAATCCATCTTCTCATATCAAATACTTTTCAGTTAAGTAGAAGATACAAAAAAACCGCCTGCAATTGGCAAACGGTCTTGTTAATTCTTGTTAAGTAATGGCAGTGTTTACTTGCCTAAAAGGTTGCCAAGCATACCGCCCAGGCCACCTTTCTTTTTGGATCCGCCCAGCACCATGCCTGCTACATCATCCAGAACGCTTCCATCACCGTCTGAGTCCAAAAGTGTGGTAATCAGGCTTTGGTTTTGTTCAGGCTGTCCGCCAAGCATGCTCCCTAGCAAAGCGTTCATGCCTGAAGAATCCTGAACACTGCTTTGCGCGGTTTGTCGACCCAGAAATCCCATTACAATGGGTGCTGCAATTTTCAATATCTTGGCAATGCTGCCAGCATCCATACCTGATTTTTGGCTTATGGCATTCTCAACAGCGGATTGTTTATTTCCAAGGACGTGCCCAAGAATGCCTGCACCGTCTTCAACAACAGACTTATCTACACCTCCACCAAAAAGTCCGCCGAGATCGTCCAGTATACTTCCATTGTGTTTATTGGAAAGGGCACTCATAAGGCCCTGGGCACCCTGTGCCGTACCTGCATTCTTTTTCATGGCGCCCAGTAATAAAGGCATTGCCATACCCAGCACATCTGCTGTTTTGTTTTCGGGCTGGCCGGTTTCACCGGCTACACCGCTAATTAATTGTTTGCCCATTGGGCTGTTTAAAAGGTCAAGTAATCCAGACATAGTTTCTTTGTTAGGTTTTAAAATTATCAATAGCCCGACAAATTTCTGTCGCCGCTATCCTGTATTCTTATTATTAATTCTTTAAAAGTGTGATGATCTGAGTGGCCAATTCTTCTCCTATGCGATCCTGGGCTTCACCCGTGGCTGCACCAATATGCGGAGACAGGGAAATATTGGGATGCATAAGTACTCTTATTTCCGGTTGCGGCTCCGATTCAAAAACATCCAATCCTGCAAATCTTACCTTCCCCGATTCAAGAAAGTCTATTAAGGCAACCTCATCAATAACCCCACCACGAGCCGCGTTAACCAATCCTACTCCAGGTTTCATCATTTCAAATTCCGAGCGACCTATGATATATTCTTTCTGTGCAGGGACGTGAAGGCTTATAAAATCTGCTTTAGCCAGGACATCCTCTTTAGATTGACTCTTAAGGGTGAAGGACAGCTGTTGACCGTCGAAGAACGACAAATCAATTTCCGCTTCTTCCATAAAAGGATCGTGGAAGATTACCTCCATGCCAATACCTAACCCAATTTTTGCAGTTGCCCGCCCTATTCTTCCGAAACCAATGATCCCAAGGGTCTTGCCTCTTAATTCGGCCCCCTTAGCATAGGATTTTTTTAGTTTTTTAAAACTCTTATCACCTTCCAATGGCATGTTCCTATTGGCATCGTACAGGAATCGAACTCCTCCGAAGAGGTGCGCAAAAACCAGTTCGGCAACCGATTCAGAAGAAGCTGCTGGTGTATTGATTACATGCAGCCCTTTCTCACGGGCGTAATCAACATCAATATTATCCATTCCAACACCTCCGCGACCAATCAATTTAAGCCCTGGACAGGAGTCAATGAGGGCTTTACGCACCTGGGTGGCACTTCTTACCAGTAGTCCAACCACATCATTTTCATTGATGTAATTAGCGAGTTGCTCCTGGGCAACATTGGTGGTTAGCACTTCAAATCCGGCGTTCTCAAGAGCAGCGATTCCGCTATTAGAGATACCGTCATTAGCGAGTATTTTCATCAGATATGAGTAATTTGGGTGATGTTTTTTATCTAGTTGATTTAAGCTTTGCGTTCCAGTTCGCTCATTATATCTACAAGTACTCCAACACTTTCGAGGGAAAGCGCATTGTACATTGAAGCCCGGTAACCTCCAACGGACCGGTGTCCATTTAATCCGTTAATTCCAGCTTCTTTCCACATACTGTCAAAAGTATCTTTAAGACCTTCTTCTGCCAGGGTGAACGTAGCATTCATGGCGGAGCGATCTTCCTCTCTGGCAAATCCATTGAACAGCGGGTTTAGATCAATTTCGGAATAAATGAGCTTGGCTTTCTTTTCATTGGTTTCTTCAATAGCTGCAATACCACCGAGTTCCTTTAACCATTTCAAGGTGAGCATTGAGGTATAAACAGCAAACACAGAAGGTGTGTTGAACATACTGTCTTTAGCTATATGTACTTTGTAATCCAGCATGGAGGGGATGCTACGACTTACTTTGCCCAGGATGTCTTCCTTCACAACAACCAGCGTAGTTCCCGCTGGACCCATGTTTTTCTGTGCACCCGCATAAATCAGATCAAACTGTGAAAAATCGAGCTGACGGGAAAAAATATCCGAACTCATGTCACAAATAAGTGGAAAATTTGTCTTGGGGAATTCCTTAATCTGTGTACCAAAAATGGTGTTGTTCGATGTAAGGTGAAGGTAATCCAGATTGTCCGGAATGCCATATCCTCTGGGGATATAGTTAAAGTTCTTATCCTTGGATGAAGCCACCTCTACCACCTCACCAAGCAGTCTGGCTTCCTTGATCGCTTTTGAACTCCAGGTACCTGTATTTACATATCCCGATTTGGATTCCAGCAGGTTGTAGGCCACCATTAGGAATTCAAGGCTGGCTCCGCCTTGTAGGAAGAGTGCCTGGTATCCTTTTCCGTTAAGACCCAAAAGTTCGAGAGAGAGGGCTCGTGCTTCTTCCATTACGGCCACAAACTCCTTGCTCCTGTGTGATATTTCTATAAGGGAAAGTCCAAGACCATCAAAATCAAGGACTGCTTCAGATGCCTTTTGCATCACTTCCTGGGGCAGAATACAAGGGCCTGCGCTAAAGTTGTGTTTTTTCATTTTCAGTGCATTACAATAGTTGACAAAGGTCTTAATTTATAAGCGATTCGACACGAAATAAAGGAAAAGATTGCGTTATCTTTTTAACAAGAATTCAACAGTATCCACACCATCTGCATAGTCAGTTAGTGAGGGGTACTGTGTTTTCCCAAAAGGAACTTCATCTTCAATAAAGCCTTCAGCTACCAGACATTGGATATTGTCATGTTCCATATCCAGACGTGATTTTAAACTTTCGCTTTCGTTGTAATGTTCATAGAACAAGGTGCCTATGGGAGAAGCAAAAGACTGATCTTCCTTTAAAACCACAAAACCATTGTCCAGAAAGGAAAATTCACTCATCAGGAAAATCGCCTTGTTGTAGTCGTAATTATTCTGATATTTCCTTTCTTCTATCAGATAGCGATAGTTTTCAAAGGCCTTAAATAGGGGTTCAAAATCATAGCCGTTTGGTACAAAGAGTTTGGATACACTGCGACATCCAAGCCCGTAATATTGAAATACATCCTGCCCAAGGGCCATCAGGGTCTCTTGGGATTCATTTCCGCTTAAAATGGCAACTGAATTACGATTCTTACGGATAATATGGGGTTTCTTGCCAAAATAGTATTCAAAATAGCGTGCAGTGTTATTACTTCCGGTGGCTATAACCCTATCAAATTTATTCAACCGCTCCTCTTCAAAATGAACGAGTTTTTTCATGCCCGGCATTAGTTCCTCAAGGATAGCTACAATGGCAGGTAACAGAACACTGTCATTTGAGGATAGTTTTACCACGGCATTATTTCCGGTAAGTAATACGGCAAGCAAATCATGAAAACCCACCAGAGGAATATTGCCTGCGAGAATAAGCGCTACATCTGCGTTCTGGTTCTCTTTTATCGCATAGGGCTCAAGCCAGGAGGCTAAACTTTTTTCATCCAGACAATTGCCCCAGACCTCTATGGCAAATGCTACCTGATCCCTCGTAAACCAGCCGTTTTTGTGACCGGCTAGCTCAATACTGGTGTCCAGTTTTTTATATACTGATTTCTTCTCCGAAATGAAACTTTCATTTTGGGATTTGTACTGAGTGTATTCTTTCAAAAGCGTTCCCAGTTTAACAAAAGCTTCTAATCTTTGTTGTGGTTCAAGCATTATATTTGTTCAAAAAAGGACCAGCCTTTACCTTTGTGCAAAAATAAAGATGCTGAAGGAATTCAGCTGAAAAAAGAAAAAGAAAATTATGGCTATTATCATTACCGACGAGTGCATTAATTGCGGGGCCTGCGAACCGGAATGCCCAAACACTGCAATCTACGAAGGTGCAGACGAGTGGAGATACAGCGATGGTACTTCACTTAAAGGAGATATCGTTCTTCCAGATGGTAAAAGTGTTAACGCTGATGAGGTGCAGGAACCTATCAGCGATGAGTTTTATTACATTTCTCCCGACAAATGCACGGAGTGTATGGGATTCCATGAAGAACCCCAATGCGCAGCTGTATGTCCTGTTGACTGTTGTGTTCCGGATGAAGATCGCGTAGAGAATGAAGAGGAGCTGCTCTCCAAACAGCGCTTTATGCACCCTGACTAAAATTTGTTGATGCTAGGAGTTTAACATCCTTGCCGCTATTTCTTTGAGGAGTTTCGCGCAAACTGCTGCGGTTACCCCATTAACATCCCTTTTGGGGTTAAATTCTACCAGGTCGGCGCCAACAAGCGGAGCTTTGATGTTTTGTATAATTTCAAGGACTTGTCGGCTACTGAATCCTCCAGGCTCATGATGTGATATACCGGGGGCAAAAGCAGGGTCCAACGCGTCGAGGTCAAACGAAAGGTATAAAGGCCCTTTAAATTGCGGTACTTTCTTAAGCGAGTAATCTCGCATTTCTATAATTTCTACTCCATATTGTTCTGCCTGTTCCTTTTGGTGGTCAGACAACGTCCTTATGCCCACTTGTACCAGGCGGGAAGCTAGTTTATCTTCCATGATACGGGCAAACGGGCAGGCGTGAGAGTACGGATCTCCTTCAAATGAATCATAAAGGTCTGCATGGGCATCAATATGCAATATTTCCAGAGGGCCGTAATACCTGTGAAATGCCTTGAGTATAGGATAGGTGATAGAGTGATCGCCCCCAAGTGTTATCAGAGGTGTTTTATACTTTAAATGGGAATAGCTAATTTTTTCTATATCAAAATATTGATCAATAGTATAATCACCATGATCAACTAATTTATCGGGGCTGATTTCAGATCCGTCTTCAGCAAAAAAATTAAAGGCATCACTGTGGTAGGCTTCCCTTATGAGTGGAGGCGCATCTGCAGGCCCACTCAGGAAAGATGACTTTTCATCGTATAGGATACCTTGAAGCTGAATTTTATCCATGGATATTACCTGTGTTTTAGTTAGTAAATGTAATGTAAAAACTATATTTGCATCCTCAAAATCAACATCTCATGAAAGCAGGTATCGTAGGCCTTCCCAATGTAGGAAAATCCACTCTGTTCAATTGCCTCTCTAACGCAAAAGCACAGAGCGCTAATTTCCCCTTTTGTACCATTGAACCCAATATTGGGGTGGTTAATGTACCCGACAAAAGACTGGAACAATTAGAAACTCTTGTTCAGCCAGAGAAAGTGATACCAGCCACTGTGGAGATTGTTGATATAGCCGGATTGGTTAAAGGTGCCAGCAAGGGCGAGGGCCTTGGAAATCAGTTTTTAGCCAATATCAGAGAAACTGATGCTATTTTGCATGTGTTGCGTTGTTTCGATAATGACAATGTTGTACATGTAGACGGTTCAGTAGACCCCATTCGGGATAAAGAAACCATAGATGTGGAATTACAGCTTAAGGATCTGGAATCGGTTGATAAAAGACTGGACAGGGTAAAAAGGGCAGCACGAACAGGGGATAAGGAGGCTCAGAAGGAGGAAGCTATTCTGGATAGCTTGAAAGGGCAACTGGAAACCGGTGTTTCGGTAAGGGCTATGGAATTTAAGGAAGACGATTTTATAGCCTACATAAGGCCATTGCAGCTCATTACAGCAAAACCTGTACTCTATGTATGCAACGTCGATGAGGCTGCTGCCGTTAGCGGGAACAATTATGTAGAGGAGGTAAAATCGGCTGTGGCATCTGAAGATGCAGAAGTTTTGGTATTGGCAGTGGCAACGGAAGCCGACATCATGGAACTGGACACCTACGAGGAAAGGCAAATGTTCCTGGAAGATCTGGGTCTGGATGAACCTGGGGCCTCTAAACTAATTAGGGCAGCTTACCGTTTGCTAAACCTGCAGACCTATTTTACGGCAGGCCCTAAAGAGGTCAGGGCCTGGACCATACCAATTGGCGCAACCGGCCCACAGTCTGCTGGTGTAATCCATACCGATTTTGAGAAAGGTTTTATCAGGGCTGAGGTTATTTCATTTGCCGACTACATAGCGCTGGGGAGTGAACAAAAGGTGAAGGAAGCAGGAAAAATGAGAGTAGAAGGGAAGGAGTATATTGTTCAGGACGGAGATGTGATGCATTTCCGATTTAACGTATAAATCGCGGTAAAAATCCAGTGTTTACGGGAGGTAAAAGCTCCTATACTATCAACAATACGTCGCGTTTATTGTTAATTACTTTCTTTTGTGGCTACTTTGAAATCTGGCTTGAAATTTTATATTAGCAAGATAAAGCCCAATCTATGTCAACTACACAGTATACAGAAGAAAATATCAGGTCGCTCGATTGGAAAGAACACATCCGAATGCGACCGGGGATGTATATCGGAAAGTTAGGGGACGGATCTTCTGCGGATGACGGTATCTATATCCTGTTAAAGGAGACAATAGACAACAGCATCGATGAGTTTGTCATGGGTGCAGGAAAGACTATTGAAGTTTCCATCCAGGGCGATAAGGTTACAGTTCGTGATTACGGAAGGGGTATACCTTTGGGAAAGGTGGTAGATGTGGTTTCCAAAATGAATACCGGCGGTAAATACGATACCCGTGCTTTTAAGAAGTCGGTTGGACTCAATGGAGTGGGGACCAAAGCAGTAAATGCCCTGTCTACCTTTTTCCGAGTGGAATCTAACCGGGACGGGAAATCCAAAACGGCAGAATTTTCCCTGGGGGAACTGGTGAATGAGGATATGCTAGACGAAACCTCCAGAAGGAGGGGCACCAAAATTACCTTTACTCCGGACCAAACCATTTTTAAGCATTACAAATACCGCAATGAGTATATAGAGCGCATGCTCAGAAACTATGTGTATTTGAATCCGGGATTAACCATACTTTTTAATGGTGAAAAATTCTATTCGGAAAATGGATTGAAAGATCTTCTGGAGGACAACAATAACCTGGAAGACATGTTGTACCCCATTATCCACCTGAAAGGACATGATATTGAGGTGGCTATAACACATAGTAAAACGCAGTACAGTGAAGAGTATCATTCCTTTGTAAACGGACAACATACCACTCAGGGTGGGACTCACCAGGCGGCATTCCGTGAGGCAATTGTTAAGACTATTCGGGAATACTACGGAAAAAATTACGACGCCTCTGATATTCGAAAATCGATAATAGCGGCTATTTCGATTAAGGTTATGGAGCCTGTCTTTGAAAGTCAGACCAAGACCAAACTGGGGTCTACAGATATGGGGGGTAATCTGCCTACTGTAAGGACCTATGTAAACGATTTTATCGGCAAGCAGCTGGATAATTACCTGCATAAAAACCCGGATGCAGCAGACCACATTCAGAAAAAAATAGTACAGGCCGAAAAAGAGAGAAAAGAGCTGTCCGGCATACGGAAATTAGCTCGGGAACGAGCCAAGAAGGCGAGTTTGCACAACAAGAAATTACGGGATTGTCGCATCCACCTGGATAATATGAAGAATGATCGCAGGCTGGAAACCACGCTGTTTATAACTGAGGGGGATTCTGCCTCAGGATCCATTACCAAATCACGTGATGTGAACACCC
The DNA here is from genome assembly GCA_021295155.1 of Flavobacteriaceae bacterium D16. Classification (GTDB taxonomy): domain Bacteria; phylum Bacteroidota; class Bacteroidia; order Flavobacteriales; family Flavobacteriaceae; genus Lentiprolixibacter. The sequence continues at coordinate 175,848 of JAJTJC010000035.1, forward strand.
AGGCCGTTTTTAGCCTCAGGGGTAAGCCGCTGAATTCATATGGAATGTCTAAGAAGATTGTCTACGAGAATGAGGAGTTTAATCTCTTGCAGGCAGCTTTGAATATTGAAGAGTCCATGGAGAATTTGCGTTACAACAATGTAGTAATTGCTACAGATGCTGATGTGGATGGAATGCATATTCGCCTTTTGCTCATTACTTTTTTCCTGCAGTTCTTCCCCGAGCTTATTAAGGAAAATCATTTGTATATTCTGCAGACACCACTTTTTCGGGTGCGAAACAGAAAAGAAACCATTTATTGCTACAGTGAAGAAGAGAAGCGCGCAGCAATTAGTAAGCTTTCCGGAAAAGCTGAAATAACCCGATTCAAAGGGTTGGGGGAAATATCCCCTGATGAATTCAAGCATTTTATTGGAGATGATATACGTCTGGAACCTGTGATGCTGGACAAGGCCATGTCTATTGAGGAATTACTCAAGTTTTATATGGGCAAGAATACACCAAACCGTCAGGAATTCATCATTGAAAATCTTAAAGTGGAGGTTGATCTAGTAGAAGAAAACCAATTGTAAATCAAAAGTATAGATTTCTTTCTTTATGTCAGAGAATGAAGGGATGAACGAAGCGCAGGAAGAAGAACAGGGCCAAGGCCAGGAAACCCTTACCCGGGTAACTGGAATGTACAAGGATTGGTTTTTGGACTATGCTTCCTATGTTATTTTAGAACGCGCCGTACCTGCTATAGAAGATGGTTTTAAGCCGGTTCAGAGAAGAATCATGCACGCCCTGAAAGAGTTAGATGATGGTCGGTATAACAAAGTGGCCAATGTAGTTGGGCACACCATGCAGTATCATCCGCACGGAGACGCCAGTATTGCGGACGCCATGGTGCAAATAGGGCAGAAAGACTTGCTTATTGATACCCAGGGAAACTGGGGAAACATCCTCACAGGCGACAGCGCAGCAGCATCAAGGTATATAGAGGCCCGATTGTCCAAGTTTGCCCTGGATGTGGTTTATAGCCCCAAGATTACCGAATGGCAGCTTTCATACGACGGTAGAAAAAAGGAGCCCGTAAACCTACCGGTAAAGTTTCCGCTGCTCTTGACTCAGGGAGCCGAGGGAATTGCTGTGGGACTATCCACCAAGATCCTTCCGCATAATTTCAATGAAATTATTGATGCTTCCATAAAACACCTGAAAGGACAGCGATTTAAGCTATTCCCTGATTTCCCAACCGGTGGTATAATAGATGTGACTAACTACAATGACGGTATGCGTGGGGGAAAAATTCGGGTGAGAGCTCGTATTTCTCAACTCAACAAGAATACACTTGTCATTTCCGAAATACCGCATGGAACCAACACATCCAGCCTTATAGATTCTATCTTAAAAGCAAATGACAAGGGGAAGATCAAGATTAAACGAATCGAGGACAACACTGCGGCAGAAGTAGAGATCCTGGTGCACCTGCCCAGCGGTATTTCACCTGATAAGACCATAGATGCCCTCTATGCCTTTACCTCATGTGAATCTTCCATATCCCCGCTTTCCTGCATTATTGAAGATAACAAGCCGATTTTTATTGGGGTGCAGGAAATGCTCAGGCGATCTACGGACCATACCGTGGACATGTTGAAATCTGAGCTTGAAATACAGCTTTCCGAATTACAGGAGCAGTGGCATTTCGCTTCCCTGGAACGAATTTTTATAGAAGAACGGATTTATCGGGATATTGAGGAGGAAGAAACCTGGGAAGGGGTTATCAAGGCTATCGACAAAGGGTTGAAGCCACACACCAAACACCTGAAAAGAGCGGTTACCGAAGAAGATATTGCGCGACTAACCGAAATCCGAATAAAAAGGATTTCCAAGTTTGATCTGGATAAAGCCCAACAATATATTGATAGCCTGGAAGGAAAAATTGCAGAAACCAAGCATCATTTGAATAACCTGGTCGATTATGCCATTGCGTATTTCAAGGACCTCAAATCCAAATACAGTAAGGGCAGGGAACGTAAGTCGGAAATCAAAATATTTGACGACATAGAAGCTACTAAAGTGGTTATTCGCAATACCAAGCTTTATGTAAACAGGGAAGAGGGGTTTGTTGGCACCTCCCTGAGACGTGATGAATACGTGACCGATTGCAGTGACATAGACGACATTATTGTCTTTACCAAAAGTGGTCAGATGATGGTTACCAAAGTGGATTCCAAAACCTTTGTTGGTAAAAACATCATCCATGTTGCAGTTTTCAAAAAGAAAGACAGGCGCACTACTTATAATATGATTTATAAAGATGGCAGGGGTGGAGCCGCCTACGTGAAGCGTTTTAACGTAACCAGTATCACGAGGGATAAGGTTTATGATCTTACTGCCGGGAAAAGCAGTTCAGAAGTGCTCTATTTTACGGCTAACCCTAATGGCGAAGCGGAAGTAGTTACGGTAAACCTCCGTCAAAAAGGAGGTATTAAAAAATTGAAGTGGGACCTTGATTTTGCCGATGTTCTTATTAAGGGAAGAGGTTCAAAAGGTAATATTGTGACCAAATATTCGGTAAAGCGAATAGAACTCAAGGAAAAAGGATTATCTACCCTGAAGCCCCGTAAAATTTGGTTCGATGACACTATTCAAAGGCTCAATGTGGACGGAAGAGGTGAGCTTCTGGGAGAATTTACTTCAGATGATCGTTTGCTTATAATCAATCAGGAAGGCAGGGTTAAGACCGTTATACCTGAACTAAGCATGCGATTTGATGACAATATTATCATTCTGGAAAAATGGAATCCTAAAAAACCTTTAAGCGCAATCTATTGGGAGGGAGAGAAAGACTTCTTCTATGTAAAACGTTTTGTAATAGAGAATCCTGATAAGGAGGAGGTCATTATCACCGACCATCCAAAATCCTATCTGGAAAAAGTATTTACAGATTACAGGCCGGTTGCTGAAGTGATATTTGCTAAAAAACGCGGTGAAGATCGAAAAGAAAACCAGCAGGTAGACCTGGAAGAATTCATTTCGGTTAAGGGAATTACGGCAATGGGGAACCGCCTGACAAAGGATAAAGTTCTGGAGATTAACGCCCTGGATCCACTGCCCTATGAGGAGCCTGAAATACATAACCCAGAAGAAATTGAGGTTGTTGATGAGGAAGATGTTGCCCCTTCCGCCAAATCGAAATCCGATTCTAAAGACGAGCCTTCTGACGGGGAGAATAAAGGGCCAGACGGACAAACCAGTTTATTTTAATTAAGGTCGATTGAAAAAGTTTATTAAGGAATTCAAGAATTTTGCTATCAAAGGCAATATGATTGACATGGCCATAGGTATCATTATCGGTACGGCCTTCAATAATGTGGTTAATACACTGGTAAAAAGGGTGTTGATGCCTCCGCTTTCCCTCCTTACAAACGATGTAAACCTCATCAACCGCAAATATATCCTGCGTGCAGCAACTGAAGGGACTGAGGAGATCTCAATCGGTTATGGAGAATTGCTGGAAGTCTTAATCGACTTTGGAATTATAACATTGACCATTTTCTTGGTGATCAAATTTATAAACAGGCTGCGCGTCAAGGCTGAAGACCCTAAAAATGAAGCAGAAGTTACTCCTAAAAATATTGAACTATTGGCTCGCCTGGAGGAATTGATGGAGGAACAAAATGAAATTCTGCGAAATAACTCAAAAAAGTAAGCCTATTCTTCTGTCTCTGCAGGGGAGGCCTCATCAGACGGTATTTTTTTGCGCATTTTCATATTGAGGAACTCAACAAGCAGAGAGAATGCGATAGCGAAATACAAATAGCCTTTGGGGATAGCCCCTATTTCCTGATTAAAGACTTTCGTATGGCTCAGGTGTGCCGCCTCGGCTATCAGCATAAAGCCAATAAGAATAAGGAATGCCAGGGCAAGCAGCTGCATTGAGGGGTGATTATTGATAAATACGCGGATGGGATTTGCAAAAATCATCATGATTACTATGGATATCACCACCGCAATAATCATTAGAATTAGGGCATCCATGGGTTTGTCTCCAATACCGTTGGTCATACCAACCGCTGTCAGAATAGAATCAATAGAAAATATAAAATCAATCAGTACAATTTGAAAAATAGCCCTTGAATAGGTGGTTAGGTCCTTGGCCCGGATCACATTTTCATCATGGTGCGGCATTTCCACTTTTTCATGAATTTCTGAGGTGCTCTTATAAAGTAGAAATAGTCCGCCAAGGAATAGAATTACAGCTTGTCCGCTTATCCCTACAGTCAGCCATTCTGTATTTATGTAATAAAAGGGGTTGTTAAGGCCAATAAGAAAGGATACAGCGAACAAAAGGATAATACGCTGTACCATGGCTAACAGCAGTCCAATATTAGTAGCCTTTTTTTGTTGATTTTCAGGTAATTTGTTGGCAACAATAGAAATAAAGACAATGTTATCTATGCCCAGAACAATTTCCAGGAAAGTAAGTGTAAACAAGGCAACCCAGGCATCCGGGCTGGAGAGAATATCGAACATTACTGTTTGATTTTGATTGCTTTTCCCCGGGATTTCTGACTACTCCCAACAATGCTGTATTCAAAGGTATAGGAATTCCCTTCAGTGGACAAGATTTTCATATGGATTGACTTTTCCTCGGCCCTGCTTTTGGGATTAATCTTTTTAACGATGTATTCGCAATCATTAAGCCATCTTATGGAAGAAGTGTCCTGTTTTCCATCGAAATAATCAATTTCTATAGCCTCATCCCTCACAAAAGTGGTGGTTTGTTCCTCGCCGTCAATCATCGCGGTGAATGAATAAGTTCCGGTTTTGAATTCCTTACAATTCCGTTCCGGTTGATAGCATGATGCCAGGCAAAGTCCTAAAACAAAAAGGGCACTCCATTTCTTTGTCATGTATGCAAAATAACAAAAAGGAGGGCAGAATTCATATTATCCGCGAGGTTTGAAAGTTACTTTTGCGGGAAATAGGTTTTAAAAGTTCCGTCACTGTAAAACACGATGATTTTTTCTATACCTCTAGCGGGTTCTATGGATTGTGAGACAGCAGTTGATGTCGGGGTGGGAGCAGTGGCAGTTTTTTGTTCGGCTTTATATGGAAAAGATCCCTTACCATTAAGCAGCCAGTAAAGATTTACCTCTGGAAATGTCTTCACCACCTTCATTACAAACTCCAGACTGGGTTTATTGCGTCCGGAAAGCAAGTGCGATATGCTGCTCCTCTGCACACCAATCCTGTCTGCAAATGAAGAGGCTGTAAGGTTGTAAAACCGCAGTATTTCTTCCAGTCTGCCAATAAATGCTTCGGTGTTTACCATTGTAACTATTAAACTATGCTCAAAATGTTAAATTGACTTCTTTACTGCCATTAATTTCAACAAAATTATTAAATATAAACTATCATTAGATATATTTAAATAACTGATATAAAGTATTATAATAATATAAATGCGATTTTGTTAAATAAGCGTATACAATTGTAATCATTCAAGGCTTTAGGTGCCTAAATTCCGGTATACAAATGTAACATTTTCCATGACAATTGTAATTAAATAAGCACTTACCTTTGTAGCGTCAGTATGATTTCAAATGCAGGATTTTGATCAAGCACATGAGGATTATAAAGTAGCCGGGGTCACGGGCAGATATGTTCATCCCAGTCAGGTTGATGGTTTTTTGGCCACCTGCCCAAAAAATGTTCACATTGTTGAATTGGGTAAATCGCTTGAAGGGCGAACGATACAGATGGCAGAATTGGGATCTGGAAAGGTGAAAATTCTGATGTGGTCTCAGATGCATGGGAATGAATCCACAACCACCAAGGCGGTTTTAGATGCTATTTCCTTTTTGTCCTCCCAAAATCCAATTGCCAAAGAATTGTTGAAAAAATGTCAATTGCGGATTATCGTGATGCTCAATCCGGATGGAGCTGTCCGTTATACCAGGGAAAATGCCAATGGTGTAGATCTGAATCGTGATGCACTTGATCAAACCCAGCCAGAGAGTAAAATTTTAAGGAAAGCCTATCAAGCATTTAGTCCCAACTTCTCTTTCAACCTTCATGATCAGCGTACCATATATAACGTAGGGGAGTCAGAACACCCGGCAACACTATCCTTCCTTGCGCCTTCGATGGACTCGGAACGCACAATTAATAAATCGCGTGAGGTCAGTATGCAGCTTATTGCTGCAATAAATGAAGCCTTGCAAAAGGTAATTCCAGGAAATGTTGGCAGATACGACGATGCTTTTAATGCCAACTGTATTGGAGATAGTCTTCAAATGCTTGGAGCGCCTACTCTTTTGTTCGAAGCAGGTCATTTTCCTGGGGATTATGAACGGGAAATTGTCAGGAAGCATGTATTCCATTCACTTCTTGTCGCCATAACTGCAATAAGCAATAAATCTTATTTAGCATACAATCTGCAATCTTACTTCAATATCCCGGAAAACAATAAGCGCTATTTTGATATTTTGATTCGCAACTATCGGTCTGGGGGTAACAAGGGGAGATTGGAAGATATGGGGATTCTTTTTCGTGAGGATCTGGTAGACGGACAAATTCAGTTTGTACCGTATTTACAGGAGCGAGGAAAACTTAATGCTCATTACGGGCATCAGACCTATGATTTCAATAATGAAAAAGACCGCGAATACCTTAGAAATTCATCACTTTCTTCTATCTTGGATTTTTAGGAAAATTCCATAAAATGGATTATTTGTTACATTTTTTTCAAATAATCTCAACAAACGTTATGTATAATTTCTTAATTTTCTATTTTTGCCAAAAATTCTCTTGATACTATGGGAAAAGTGAAATTAGACGAAATTGACCACCAGATCCTGGATATGTTGATTGACAACACCAGGACGCCTTTTACGGATATCGCCAAGAAATTACTCATATCTGCCGGTACGGTTCACGTAAGGGTTAAGAAAATGGAAGAGGCAGGTATCATCAAAGGCTCCTCGCTTACACTGGACTACGTTAAACTGGGTTATTCCTTTATTGCTTACGTAGGGATATTCCTGGAGAAGACCCATCAAACTAAGTTTGTCCTGGAGCGACTTACGGAAATACCCAATGTAACCGTAGCCCATATAACCACAGGCAAATTCAATATCTTTTGTAAAATCAGGGCAAAGGACACTACACACGCAAAGAACATCATTTTTACGATAGACGATATTGATGGGATAAGCAGAACGGAAACTATGATTTCCCTAGAAGAGAGTATCAACGACAAGAAAAGGTTGATGCATACTATCTTCAATGAACTCTAAATCTCCGATATATCTTAAAATCAAGGCCTATGCGATCCACTGAACTCAGATCGGATGAGTTTCATGAATTCTACAAACCCTATATTGATATCCTGGGTGATGTGGAACTTTTGGAAATGCTTAGCAGGCAACTAGTAAATTTTCCACAATTCCTTGCTAGTATCCCCGAGGAGAAGCTTCAGTATGCCTATGCCCCTGGTAAGTGGTCCATAGCTCAGGTTTTAGTTCATATTCTGGATTCAGAAAGGGTGTTTCAATATCGTGCCCTGCGATTTGCCCGGAACGACCAGACGCCTTTACCTGGCTTTGATCAGGACGACTATATTTCCTATTCCGGGGCAGATTCCGTTAGTAAAGAACTGTTAATACAACAATACCAGGCTGTCAGGCAGAGTACCATAGCCTTGTTTGCCTCCCTGGATAAGGAGGCCTTAATGCGCAAAGGGCAGGCCAGCGGTGTTGAAATGAGCGTAAGGGCGTTGGGATTCTTTTGCTGCGGACATCAAAAGCATCACAGGAATATAATCAGGGAACGGTACCTCTAAGCAATTAACTTACTCTTCGTCCAGTTCGTCTTCCATATTGAGTTCCAACTCAGGGTCATCCGTAACAGATGAATTTTCGAGTTCCCTCTCCATGTTGTCATCGAAGCTGGCTATGAAATGAGATAGGCTTTTGCTGATTTTAACCAAATAAAGGATGTCTTCCGTCCTAAGCTCTACAGCCTGAACAAGTTCTCCCTGACCATTTTTAAAGGCAATGATATCATCATCACCATAACCATCAGGATAGGTTTCAATCAATAAAGCAGCTGCTTTTCGATCCAGCTTTTTGTAATCTACGAGAATACGTTTCATGGGTTGGCATTTATGCGTGCATACTATGGCACACAAATACAATTCTAAGCTAGAAAATTTTTCCTTTTACTGAAAGCTATCAGTTGCCAATGCAGAAAAAAAGTAGGTGTAGCCTTTAATCTTTGTAGTAAGAGAACGCTTCCTGGAAAAGTTCCTTAGGAATTTTATTATCGATTATGGTATCGCCTATCCTTTTTAGCACAACAAAATTGATGCTTCCCCTGGTATTCTTTTTATCGAATTTAAGCAAGCCTACAATCTCCTCTACGTCTTCGTCTGTGAAATCAACCTTATCAAAACGTTTGGTGAATTCTGCCTTAATGTCTTCCAGCTGGTGCATGCCAAGGCCTATTATTCGGTTGGACAGGTACCCTTCCAGTATCATTCCAATAGCAATAGCTTCCCCGTGTAATAGGGGAGGCAAATTATTGTCCTCCAGAGAGTAAGATTCTATGGCATGTCCAAATGTGTGACCAAAGTTTAAGATCTTTCTCAGGTTTTTTTCCTTGGGGTCCTGGCTTACGATGTCATTCTTAATCTTGAGTGACTCATAGATGTGCTTGTCAAGATTCTCAAAGGAATCGACCTTTTTAAGGGTCATCCAGTAACTTCCACTGGCAATTAAGCCGTGTTTCATCATTTCTGCAAATCCGCTATTGAGCTGCCGCTTGTCTAAGGTTGATAGGTAATCCGGGACTACAAGCACCATTTCCGGGTTATTGAAAACACCTATCTGGTTTTTCAATACTCCCAGGTCTACTCCAGTTTTTCCACCAATGGATGCGTCTACCATTGATAAGAGGGTAGTGGGTACATTGACAAAATCAATACCTCGCTTAAAGGTTGAAGCTACAAAGCCACCCAGGTCAGTAATAACACCGCCACCAAGATTGATCAGCAGGCTCCTCCTGTCTGCATTCATATCAGACAGTTGCTTCCAAACCTCCATACAGGTTTCAATGTTCTTATGGATCTCCCCGGATTTGATCTGAATAGCCTTAAAATCAAATTTACCCCCCATATTGGCCCGGAATTCCGGAAGACAATGTTGGGCAGTATTTTCATCGACCAGGATAAAAACCTTGGAATATTTCCTATCTTTCAGATGCAACCGAAGCTTGTAATATGCTTCGTCATCAAAGTAAATAGTACCATTGTTGGTGGTGATTGCGTCCATGCAGATACGTTTCTAAATCAAAGCAAAATAAGGCCAATTTTTTTGGAATTGAAACATGCTAGTTCTTTTTATTCAAAAATTCTGTGATTATCTTTGAGAGGCCGATAATTTGACAAAAATGAATGAATTATTTGAGGATACGGCAACAGCTTTTGCCTTAAAATCTGATTCCGAACTGGAACGAGCTTATTTCCTTTTCAAACTTATTGCAAATGAACCTCTGGTGCGAATAGGTACTGCCGTAACCAATTTTGCCATTAAGGCGCATCTGCCGGTAGAAGGACTGATTAGGGCTACTGTATTCGATCATTTTTGCGCAGGAGTAAGCGAAGAAGATTCTATGCCTGTGGTAGATAAGCTATGGGATAGAGGAGTGTATTCTGTATTGGATTATTCTGTGGAGGGAAAGGAATCTGAGGACCCCCTTGATAAGGCACTTGAGAAGAACCTAAAGATCCTTGACTTTGTAAAGAAAAAACAAGCTATGCCATTTGCGGTATTTAAGCCCACAGGATATGGACGGTTTGCATTGTACCAGAAAATTGGAGAAGGTAAGCCACTCTCTAAATCTGAAAATGAAGAATGGGAACGTGTGGTAGCCCGATTCGAAGCTACCTGTAAAAAGGCGCATGATCTTGATGTTTCCCTGTTGATTGATGCTGAGGAAAGCTGGATGCAGGATGCAGCGGATGATTTGGTAGAGCGGATGATGCAAAAGTATAACAAAGAAAAACCTATTGTATTCAACACCCTGCAGTTGTATCGTTGGGATCGCAAGGATTATTTAAAAACACTGCACGAAAAAGCCAAAGAAGGAGGTTTTAAAATAGGCATTAAAGTAGTGCGGGGGGCTTATCTTGAAAAAGAGAATGAAAGAGCTGAAGAAATGGGTTATCCTACCCCCATGTGCCCTTCAAAGAAAGCTACAGACGAAAACTTTGACACCTGTGTTGCCTACATCCTGGATAACCTGGATACCATATCGCTTTTTTCCGGGACGCATAATGAGGCCAGTTGCCACCAACTTATGAAGTGGATGGATGAAAAAGGGATCGCCAAAGATGATCACCGGGTGGGATTTGGTCAATTGTATGGCATGAGTGACCATATTTCCTTTAACCTTGCGAAAGAAGGTTATAATGTAGCGAAATACCTGCCGTTTGGACCTGTTAGGGACGTGATGCCCTATTTGATCAGGAGAGCCGAGGAAAACACCTCTGTTGCCGGACAAACCAATCGGGAGCTTGAACTTTTGAAAAAAGAGAGGAAAAGACGAAAGCTATAACTCCGGATTTAATCCCCTTCCACAAACATTTTTTCCAATTGCTGTATTTTAGGGTCATGCTCTGGTGAGAGGGTAAAGGCTACCCTGACCGTACCCTTTTTAGTATAGATAGAATAATCACCCCTAAGTTGATTGTAAGGTGTTAGTTCAGATACACTATCTATTGCACCGGCCTGTTCCCATATTTCAGCCCAGGCGTCCATCCTGTGATTTCTGGATTTATCCAGGTAGAAATTTTCTGCCAGAATCTGGTTGCCCAGATCCATGTCCCATTCCTGGATCAGTTCGGTAAGCTGTTCTTGTCGTTTTTTGAGGATATTCGAAACAGGCAGACTTCTTGGTTTCAATGCTGCCTTTTCAAAAAGCAGCTTTGCGATTTTATCGTAGGGCCAGGGTGATGTATAAGTAAGGTTGCCAAATGCCATCAGGCCCACTCCAAACTCTGGAAAGAATACATAATTACTCCCAAAACCAGGCAGGGCACCACCGTGCGAAACCTGCACCCTTCCATTGCAATCCTGACGGATTCCCAGTCCGAATCCGTATCCATTCATAACGGCACAGGGATCACCATTGAAATCCTCAGCATTTGAATATAGTCTGCTGAACTGAGGGGTATGCATTTGTCTTAGACTGCTTCGTTTAATGGGACCTTCATCAGCATCAGACCTTGGCGGCCAGGCCGACAGATGGAAGCTCACGTATTTGCTGAAGTCTTCTATACTGGTAATTAAGCCCCCCATAGCTCCGTAGGAACCATCATGCAGCATGGGTTCCAGTTTCCAATTTTCATCTTCCCAGCGATAGCCTATTACCAGCTGGCCCTCAGGGACCTTATCAAATTCCCAGTACGTTTGATTCATCCCCAGGGGCTTAAATATTTCTTGTTGTATATAGTCCTGATAGGGTTTGCCGGAGACCTTACCAATAATGGCCCCTAAAAGGGCGTAACCCGTATTGCTGTATTCGTAAGTATAAGAAGGGGTATTGGATAAAGACGGCCCGGATTGTATAAGCTCTTTCAACATGGCGTTTGATTCATCCAGTTGACGATCTCCCCAGGGATTGTCTTCCGGAAATCCAGCGGTCATGGTAAGCAAATTCTCAATGGTGATTTCGGGTGAATCACTGGTAAGGTATGTTATTCCAAACATCTCGGGAATATAGTCTGAAACCGGATCACTAAGCGAAAGTTTCTCTTCATCCCGCAGTTTCATAATAGCCATGGCTGTGAAACTCTTCGTCATGGAAGCTATTCGAAATGCCGAGTTAGTTCCTGCGGGAATATTTTTTTCGAGGTTCACAACCCCTGTTGCAGCAGACAGAACCAGTTCATCGTCTACCACCAAGCCGTAAGCAATCCCCGGTATATGTTCTGCTTTACTGTGTTCAACAATGAGCTCATGCAGCTCATCTGCCAATCCCTTTATTTGTGCTTTACGAGAATCGTTTGTAAATACTGCAGGTTGATATTCCGTGCTGTAATTGATCTTTTCCTCAACATATTCTTCTTTTTCTACTCCATTTTTACAAGAAGTGAGTGCAGTTAACAGGATTAAGGCAGACAGGATTGTTTTCATTAGTGATCTGGTTTTTAAGAACGCTGATGAAAATAAGGAAAGTATGCTTAACGAAACAATTGTTCCTTAAGTTTTTCAGGAGGCAGATTCCCGGTTATCTCGGTGAGCTTCTTACTGACGTTGTAATGTTCCAGGTCAAATCTGTGAGCTTCCCGCGTATCCTTTAGGGTACGTTTAATGGTGTTGATCCCTGCAATACGCCCTTCCAGATGCACAATATTCATGAACTTTCTGAATTGCTCATCAGACAGGTTTGGACGACCATACTGGCGAATAAGACCGCTAAAATATTTGGTATATAACATGGATATAATCCTAAATAATGGATATAATCCAAAATTAACACTTCTTTGGAAGAGACGGAATACTTAGCATGTTAAAATTTCACCTGATTTTAAAATACAGTCTGGGCTAGTTATACGAGAGTCCTAATATTTATGATATGATAGCCAGAGGTGATGTTTCCTTCCAGGCGCCACGCGTAAAATCAGGGAACATTTGCGGCATCCCGTCCTGGGCAACGGAAAGTTCACTGAGCGGGGCCACAGCACTCCAGAAAGCTCCCTCGTATACATTCTGGTCCAGCGGCAGCCCTTTTTGTAGGCATTCAATAATGCGGTAAACCATCATACCATCCATACCACCGTGTCCGGAACCTGCTGTAGCTTTGGACAATCTGGTATATAGTGGATGGTCATATTGCTCATACAAGCTTTCTAATTGTTCTCCCTGAACCCAGCTATGATGGTCTTGCGTAATTCCTTCAACACCGCCTTCAAGGGCTACACGCGTAGGAAATCCTACAAGTGTTCCTTGGGTACCCTGTATGAGATTTAAGCGAGAATAGGGCCTGGGGCTGGTTTCATCCCATTGAACCATTATAGTTCTCCCCAACTGCGTTTTAATAATGGAGGTATTGAGGTCACCCCCTTTGAAATCCATTTGGTTCCACTGATGGTCTGATGGGTAGTTTTCCGCTGCGTATTTATTACGACCCATTGCCGGGCTTGAAAACGACACCAGTATCCTGAAGTTATCTTCTCCGCGGCCCAGATTCATGTATTGGGCAACAGGACCCAATCCATGAGTAGGATAGAGGTTTCCATTTCGTTTTGCGTAATGCGGGGTTCTCCATGATCCGGTTCCTCGTGTTACTTCTTCCATCTGCCAGCGCAGTTCATGGATATAGGCAGCTTCCCCATGTAATATTTCACCAATAGCCCCCTGGCGACACATATTCAGAAACATCAATTCATCCCGTCCATAATTGACATTTTCCATCATCATGCAGTGCCGCTGGGTTTCTTCGCTGGTATCTACAATCTCCCACAGTTCTTCCATGGTAACGGCCATAGGGACTTCCACAAATACATGGGCACCCTGTTTCATTGCTTCAATAGCCATTGGAGCGTGGTTATTCCAGTTGGTGGCAACAAAGACAACATCCGGTTTTACTTCCTTGAGCATATTTAACCAGGCTTTTTCATCTCCGTAATAAGTGCTAATATTCTGATGTCTTTGTTCTTCTCCCATGGATTTGGCTTCCATTGCCCATTTGTTGGCCAGATCTTCATATAGGTCGCATATAGCCACTATTTCAGTACCGGGAAGTGAAGCACTGAATTTAAGATGTGAAGGTCCCCGGGCACCTACACCAATCACAGCAACACGTACTTTTTCCAGCCTGGGGGCGGCAAAATCCCCCATATAAATAGCACCAGGTTTTCTATCGGAAGTTATCTGCGAACAGGAAGACAGTGTAGAGGCAGCCAGGATTCCTGCCGTGGAAAGTGAAGTTTTTTTAATGAAGTTTCTTCGGTTGATACCACCCATGAGTTTGCTTTTGATTTAAGTAAACTCAAGTTACCGTTTTTTACTGAATTTCTTAATTCTGTGCTGGAGGATCAGCAGAATTCTTTTGATTTGCTGTGGGCCCTACTTCCTTGGCAATTAACGCAATTAGTTCTTCAATTTCGGATAAGGCCTGCTTATATACACTGGCCTTCGTTTCAGAAAGGTAAATGATGGAGACAAACATATTCTGCATATCTACATCATATAGTTTTTCCGGGCGAACCGCCTTGAAGTCGTTATAGTTAACTACACCCCTCAGTACCTGTGGCAATTCATTGGATATCATGTCCCAATGCATCACTTCTAGTTTATTTACAAAGGTATAGGTCATCTCCAGTTGCTGTAGCTTTTGTGTAATCGCGTTATTTTTTAACAGCCGTAATTCCCCGCTGTTTACCAGTGTTTCGTAGATGTTACTGCTCCGGTGGAAATCGGAAAAACGACCGAGTAACATAGCCATCACGGCCAAAGAATCTGCTTTTTGCCGATTCTCTGAAATTATAATTTGATTGGCGTACCGGTAGGCTTTTAAATGATAGTCATTGTACATTCTGGCATCAATCAATGCCTTTTGATCGTCTTCGATCTGTCTGCGGATATTCTGGTAGGTTTTGGCCTCCTCCTGATTCTCAATCCGCTGATTGTTCCATTCGTTGATTTGCAGGGCGATGAGGATCCCCAGCACAACGAGGATTATCTCGCCTATGGCGTAGGCCAGATATTTTGTAAATCTATTTTCCACCAAAAGTTTTTTTCGGGTGTTTCGGAATAGTTTTATCAAGGGATATGCCTTAGGTTTTTGTACAATTATGCTATGTTCCTCTATTTATTTTTATTGGATATAAAGGAGGAAACTAGGAGTCCAAGACCTAATCCGATCATAATACAACCCACAAACCACAGGGCATCGGCTCTTAGGAAGAAAAAACCAACTCCTAAACCTAGGATAACTCCTCCACCTATGGCCAGGGAGCCTTTGTCTTTAGATACTTCAGTCATATTGGTCAATTTTTGGATATAGGATCAAAAGTAGCTGAGTCTACCCCGGGTTACTATGATAAATATCAGCTAAGAAGTTAATTTACAGGGGTTTTATCAAAAGGAAATCATCCATGACATACCCTTTTCCAATATCCTGAACAATACCTCCCTGATTGTGAAAACCCAATTTTTCATAGGCCTTGATAGAACCTGTATTCTGCTTATTGACTGTTAAGGAGATTTGTTTGCAGTCCATATACTGCCCTTCGCGCACGACAAATTCCATAGCGGCTTTGCCAATCCCTTTTCCACGCATATCCTTACTTACATAGATCTTACTAAGGAACAATTCGCTATGCTGTTTTTCAAATGCTAAATAGCCTGCGACTTTGGAATTATGGAAGATTAGGTAATACTGAATACCCTGATTAACCTGGGAAGCTATAGCTTCAGCCGATTGGAATTTATTGAGCATGTATGCTACCTGATCCGACCCAATAATAGGCGAATAATGCTCTTTCCATATGGTGCTGGCAAGCTTGGCAATTAACCCATAGGCCTTTTTATCTTTAGCTTTAATAAAAGTAGTCATGACTTATCGAAAGGCTTCCATCATTTGAAAAGTATAAAATATAACCGAATTCTGGTAGGGGAGCGGCTATTTATGTATTTTAGGCAGATTCAAATTAAAAGCAAATCATGAGAACAACGCTAGGGTTTATACTCTTCCTTTTTATAGGGAACTTTCTTCAGGCTCAAACTGATCAGGAGATGGTAATGGAAACAGTTAACGGAAATACCATTAAGGGCCATATATATTTTTTGGCTGATGATCTTCTCAAGGGAAGGGAAACTGGAACTCCTGAAAATAAGATCGCGGCTTCATACCTCGCCAATGCCTTCAGAAGATATGGTGTGCAACCCAATCCGTTATCTGGCGATTATTACCAGGAGGTGAATCTGGAAAGATCATATCCTGCAACGGAGACTACTTTGTCAATTGGAGGTATGGAGATTGAAAAAGTTGCTGGTTTGCGTATTAACAATATGGCCTATGAAGGCGATTTTGTTTATGCGGGATACGGACTGGAAGACAATTATGAAGGACTTGATGTAGAAGGAAAGGTTGTGTTGGTTAAGGCAGGTAATGCCGAAGGCGGAGAAGCGCAACGGGCTTTTAGTCTGTTAAAAGAAAAACGGGACCTTGCCCTGGAAAAAGGAGCCCTTGCCGTGATAGAATTTATCAAGGCCCAGGATCAGATGTGGGGGTATGTAGATCATCAGTTTAATTCACCAAGCCTTGCTTTGGCCAAAGACAAAGAGGATGCGGATACTGGATTCTCTTATATGTGGGTACAGGATGCTGATGGTAGTATGAGTAAACAAATTTCCTCTAAACCTCTACATAGCGGACAAATGATACTTGAAGTACCTGAGAAGGAAGCTATTGTTTCCTATAATGTAATTGGAATGGTACCCGGGACTGATCCACAGCTAAAGGATGAATTCATTATTTATTCGGCTCATTATGATCATGTAGGGATAGGATCTCCAGATGCAAGCGGGGATACCATTTACAATGGAGCTCGAGACAATGCTGTCGGTACAACCACAGTGCTTAGTATGGCAGAAAATTTGGCCAAATACCCAACCAAACGATCTGCGCTGTTCATACTGTTCACAGGAGAAGAAAAAGGGCTATTGGGGAGTGAATTTTATGTAGAGCACCCGGTACTTCCTTTAAAACAGATGGTCTATTGTTTTAATAGTGATAACGGAGGGTACAATGACACCTCTCTTGCTACTATTGTTGGCCTTTCCAGGACTACAGCCTCACCTCATATCAAAAAAGCTGCTGCCGAATTTGGCCTAAAGGCAATTGATGATCCCGCTCCTGAACAGGGCTTGTTTGATCGATCTGATAATGTTCATTTTGCCAGAAAGGGAATCCCTGCACCTACTTTTAGTATGGGCTTTAGTTCGTTCGATGGAGAAGTAACCAAGTATTACCATCGCCCTGGTGATGAGGCCGATACCATGGATTACGACTATCTGGAGCAGTTTTTCCGCGCTTACGTGATGTCAGGAAGACTTATTGCTAACGACCCGCAGACGCCGGTTTGGACCTCAGGTGATAAATATGAAAAGGCGGCGAAAGCCTTGTATAACGATTAAGCCTTACAGGGTATAAGCTATTGAATTTCTGCCAGCGGGTTTACACCGGTCAATTCCCAGTGTCCCAGCGATACCGGGATATTTCCGATGGCGTTCATGCTATCCAGAAAATCCTGTAAGCGAAACTCCTGTCCTTTGTTCTCCGTGATACGGGCATAGTCGGCCATTGCATTTTCCAGCAGGTATTTCCCGGTTATGTAACTTGTTCCGTACCCTGGTTGTCTGAGGTAAAGGTGCTGTTCAAACAACAAGAGTTCCTTTTCTGTTTTCATCCAACCCCTGGGGGTATATTCAGAATGTATGCCGCCTGCTTCCTCCATGGTCATTTCATTAGCATGCGCGTAGAGCGAACCAAGTCCTCTTGCCGCCCGTTGGGCGATCATGATGTATACAATTTCCCTTACCCGGGGATTGTCGTCATAGAGTCCTGCCTGCATAAACATTTCCTCCACAGCGGTGGCCATTCCTTCATTACGAGAATCGAATATATTGTATAATAATGGACCTCTTCGTATTACACTGTTGTTGGGTTCATTTTCCATCCTGGCAAGCTCAAACCAATGATAGAAATGGGAATAAAGGGGACGAGGGTCATGATGAGCCGTGATCCAGAAAAAATTCCTTGTAGATTCAGGTACAAAAGCCCCCAGGTGTTCCCTGAGCGCGGGTTCAAAATAGTCCTTTACCGTAACGATATCCTGTTCTTCAAGAAATTGCATCAGACTGGCAGCAGAGGCTTCAGCAAGTTCCTGGTAGGCCTCAGGCGTGTCTGCAGCGACAAGTTTGGGCAGGTCGCGGTTTCTATGTTCTTCAAGTTTCAATGATGCCCAAGCCCTGGCCAGTTCTCTTTTAAGCAAGAGCACTTCATCTTCCCAGCTCAGGGGAACCAGGTGAACCTGCTGCAGGTACCAGCTATAGTTGTCCTTGCCAATACCGGAAGGGCCATCCTTGGTTTTTGCTTCCTCCTTTAACCAATCCACGAGCGTATTGGTGCTGCTAATCGCTTCATTTACAGACTGAATAAGCTCAGAGGACTCGGCGAAACCTGGCAGGTCCAGCATTCCTTTCAGGTTTTTACTTTGGTTTTCAATATCCCGAATCCCTGCTACCCAAAGATCCCTGGCATTGCCGGTCAGGTTGGATTGCGCTTGTTTGTTTAAAGCAGGAATTACACGAAGATCATTCAGCAGCCTGTCCTCTTCTTCTGATGTCAACGGAAAAGAATAGGTCCAGAGTTCTGTGGTTGCATGATGAGCTGGACCCTCATGGGCGGGCACATCGCTTTGTGCCATCCACAGGGATTTGTAATATGCCGGATCGCGTTCCCAGGGTTTCAAAATGCTGTCGTTAAAGAGATAACCATTCATTTCTGCCAGTACCAGTCGCCAATCGACCTGCTTTTCAATAGACCAGTTAGTGGTGTCTATGGTTTTTAGTCGATTTTGCAGTTTCTTAAACTCAGAACGCCTAGTATTAAAAGTTGCTGCCGTATAATCCGGTGCTCCATCCAAAATAGGAGGTGTTTCAAACGTACGCCACTCTTTAAAGAGTTTCACCAGGTCATCGTAGTTGTTGGTGGTAGCTGCATTTGTTTTATCCTCTGGAGAATTGCAGCCCATACATAGGGCCAATAGTATAAGGAACCAGGAGTTTTTCATAGCGCTCTTTAATTATATTCGGTGTATGATGATTTATAGCTTAATCAGTTGCTGGAATATAGAGGTCCTTAATTACAATTTCATCCACACAATTATCGATGATAAGTGTGCATTCCCGTTCATCTAATGTTCCGTGAACGTGATAGGTTTTGCAGGGTTCAGCTTTGGTATCACTTTTTTCAAAGTCAACCTTCCCATCCATTAAAAAA
This sequence comes from Flavobacteriaceae bacterium D16, assembly GCA_021295155.1. Classification (GTDB taxonomy): domain Bacteria; phylum Bacteroidota; class Bacteroidia; order Flavobacteriales; family Flavobacteriaceae; genus Lentiprolixibacter. The sequence continues at coordinate 194,913 of JAJTJC010000035.1, forward strand.
GAATCAATTTGTAAGGAGTCTATGCCACTGTTATCAACTAAGGCCATAAATTCAGGACTGAGTTGTTGTGGTTTGGAACGCAACTCTTTCAAGACTCGGCAATTGGGCAGGTAGCAAAAGGAAGTTCCGGTTTCCTCTGATTTCTTTTTAAGGAAAAAGAATAGGAATATTAGTCCGATAGAAAGTCCGATAAGATAGAAACCCAATCGTTTCAGGAATGCCATCAACTAGAAAATAAGGAAGTTAATATCACTGTATTTAAGCTCGAACCAATCTCCTACGGATTTATTGGTCAGTATTCCATGATACATATAAAGTCCATTGCGCAGGCCTTTATCGAACCGCAAAGAATTTTCGAGGCCTCCATCTTCACCTATCTTAAGTAAATAGGGGGTGAAAATATTGCTAATCGAAACCGATGCTGTCCGCGGGTATCGTGCAGGTATGTTAGGCACTCCATAATGAATAACCCCGAATTTTTCACGTGTTGGCTTATCGTGAGTTGTAAGTTCACTCGTTTCAAAGCACCCACCCATGTCTATACTGACATCTATAATTACAGAACCTTTTTTCATTTGTTCCACCATAGTCTGGTTTACTACAACCGGAGCCCTGTCGCGACCCCGCATCGCTCCAATAGCTACATCGCACCTTTTCAGGCTTTTAACCAGGTTCTTGGGTTGCAGGGTAGAGGTATATATGGTTTGGTTGAGGCTGGTCTGAATATTTCTCAGTTTGGTCAGGGAGTTATCGAATACTTTCACGTTAGCCCCTAGCCCTAAAGCTGATCGTGCTGCAAATTCTCCCACAGTTCCCGCGCCCAGTATCACCACTTCTACGGGGGGCACACCACTGATGTTTCCGAACATCAGGCCATTTCCTTCATTGGTGGCCGCCATGATCTCCGAAGCGATAAGTACCGAAGAAATTCCTGCAATTTCGCTTAGGGATCTGACTGCAGGGTATTTGCCATCTTCGTCTCGGATATATTCAAATGCAACTGCCGTGATCCGTTTTTTGGCTAATTTTTCAAAATACTCCCGGGAACGCGTCTTGATCTGCAAGGCAGATATGATTATGGCCTGGGGATTCATCATAGCTATTTCTGCCAGGTTGGGGGGTTCTACTTTTAGCAGGATCGGACAAGAAAACACTTTTTTGGTATCTCGTGTAATTGTCGCTCCTGCGTTGGTATATTCCAAATCCGTATAACTGGCGCTTTCCCCTGCACCAGCTTCCATGAGAACCTTATGGCCATGGGCTGTAAGGGCGTTAACTGCATCCGGAGTAAGGCAGATCCTTTTCTCCTGATATTGAATTTCGTTAGGGATACCGATAAAAAGTTCCCCTTTCTGTTTTAGTATCTCCAGGGTTTCTTCCTGGGGTAGCAGCTGTTGTTTGCTGAATGGTGAGGCTGGTTGATCCATTGATAAAGCTTATTCACAAGGGTGAATCCTTCCAAAAATACAATTTTTTTGGTAGCTGTATCAGTAGATATTCAGAACTCTATAAATTAAAAAATCCCGCCAATGGCGGGATTTTCTATAAATATTGTTTTTGTACTAAAGGAGCATGTCAAGTAAGTTTTGCATACTGTGTTTTAAGTTGCTAAACATTTTTTGCAACATGCTTCTTGGGAGCTCATCAGACAATTCATCCTCTACTTCTTCCTCTTTCTGAGGCTCAGCACTAGGCTTCTCCTTTACAAAATGGTTTGCTTGTCGTTCTTTGTCCCGGTAGTATTTTAGTTCGGCATCCATGGCTTCTAAATCTATGCCATGGACATGTTTGTCGTATAATTTCACACGGACAAAATAGACAAAAGGGATAACAACCATACATATGGGCAATAACCAAAAAATATTCTCGGTATCAACTATAGTATCTTCAGAATAAAGAACTTCAAAAATTTGAAAGGCATACATGCATAGGGGTATTAGCAAGATATGGTACCACCAGTGCTTGTTGGTAAAAAACCAAATAAGGAGCAAATAAAAGGGAATAACTTTTTGTAAAAGGAACCAACCATAGGCTCGCAAATTGGTAAAACCATTTCTATCAATCAACATCCCTAAGAAATTGAAGGTTTCATCAGGATCCCTAGGCAGATAGTCATGAATTTTATGGATAAATGGAGTAGCAATAATAAAAAAGACAGCTATAGATTCAATAATGAATCTTTTTCTAACTTTTTTGCTATTATTCGTCTTACCCTTCATTAATGCAAATTATTCAGTTTGTTAATGCACTAACGAAAAAAAGGGCAGTTTATTGACTGCCCTTTGATAACTACCGATAAAAAGTAAATATTATCGATTAAATGAAAGATTTTCTATTAGAAAATTAATCTATTAGAATAACTATCATTTCATTTAAGATAATTACTTAACTATTACTTCGCTTTTATCTATTCCTTTTACTATTACTTCGCTTTTATCTATTCCTTTTACTATTACTTCGCTTTTATCTATTCCTCTTTCGTACAATTCATCATCTTCTGCAGTTGATGATGTACATGCAGCGACTAATAGGACTGAACATGTAAATATTCCGTAAATAATTTTCTTAGTGTTCATCGTATTTGTTTTTAAACAGATTTGGTCTCGTATTACAAATGTAGGAAAAAATTTAACCCACATTTGTTTTTCATCGGCAAAGTAATACACTTTATCGTGAAAAACAAGCCTTTTATCGATAAAACTGTCATTTCGGAACGAGCTGCTTGCTAATTGCGGAAAGGAATAAGAAAGAAATCCCGGGTTAAAATTGTATATTATTTAAATACCAGACGCCTGTGTTCCTGATCAAGGATAAAAAGCTGTAGTTGCTGTGTTACTTCTGGTAGCAGGGGTGCGACTTTCTCCGGCCACTCGATAAAGATCCAGCAATCCTGCTCCAAATACTCTTCAAAACCAAGGTCCAGCGCCTCTGAAATGTCTTCTATCCGGTAAAAATCGAAATGATAGCCAAGGAGTTCCCCACTGCCGGTGTGATACTCATTAACCAGGCCAAAAGAAGGACTACTTCCGTTATCTTCGCCTCCCAATGCCTTAACCAGGGCTTTGATCAGGGTGGTCTTGCCTGCTCCCATCTCTCCTTGGATTGCCAGTATTTTAGAATGGAGTTGAGAGATAATAGTCTGTGAAATTGAATTAATTTCACTTAAATCATAGACAATATTCGACATTTTTTGTATTTTGAATCAACTATGGATAGAAATAGGCTAAAAAAGCTGAGTAAGTATCGCAATAAAGAATGGATTAGGAAATATAAATTCCAGTTTATTTTAAGCCTATGTCTTATCATTGCACCTTTTTTGACTTATTGCCATTTGTTTTTTAATCCAAACAAATCATCTTTTCAATTATTTGGACGCTATTTTGATTTAGAAATTATTCCTATCCAGACATTCGTATGGACTTTATTATCGAGCTTCACTTCAACTGTAATTCTGTGCGTACTTTTTTTTAGTTTATCAGATAAATGGAAGTTTATTCTTTTTTTACCGATATCAATATATCTGGAAAATTCACTATTCTACCTAAATGATTTACTGGGCCTTAATAATATCTATTTGTTTATCAAGTACATAGTTCTTACCGCGTCCATTATATCAATTTTAGTAATTGATTATAAATTTTTTCGGAAATATCGCCGACAGGGACTTAGTATTAAGCTAACCTCTTTAATTCTCAATTCCTCAAGGTTAGGTTTGGAGGAACTCGATAAGAAGGTGAGGGGGTTAAATCCTGAGGATGAAAAGGTCAATAACTCTAAACTTCTATATGGCCTCTACAACAGCAAGTTGTATTTTGAGAAACTACATAAAAACAATAAATGGTATGGAGTTACACACTTCGTAAAAACCTCAACTATTTGGAACCTTAAAGCTGCTCTCATTGTTCTAATAAGTGTGGGTCTATGGTCTTTGCATTTTTTTATTCCGAAAGGGGCTGCCACTTACCAATTAGGATTTTTTACTATTAGCGCCCATGGTTTTAATGACGTACAGATATTTATATGGTTTATTTCACGTAAGCTGATGGTTATAGTGCCCATGGTGATCTGGTTTGTCACTTATCATTCATGGTGGCGATATGCCGTTTTATCCCCGTTGATATTCTATTTGTATCAATTCTGGGAGGCATATCAGGATGGGTATATAATTATTGAGTCCTACGGTAACTATAAGGTATTCCCATTGGTTTTTTTGTCCATTATACTGATGCTGGGCTTGTCCCGAATTGTAAGAAAGCATTCCCATTCCCTGGATACTTATGAACATATTTCTACGGAAATTGACCATTTGATCAAAAAATTGGGAGAGGAACGTTCGGGGGTAGGCGATTACCGAAAACGCTATGAGCAACTCCGAAGTAAATTGGTTATGCAGGACTCGGCAGATACTACATTAACTGAACTAACACGCTTACAGAAGGAACTGCAGGGAAAAATGATAAATTGAGTAGTTCAGGATTGCCGACGTTTGATTTCCTGTGTCACTTCTTTTAGCAGGCTCTGAAGTTCTGCCTCCTGTCGCTCCCGGATCTTATTTTCGATAATGTTCTCAATCTCTTTTTGCTTCTCCACCGGAAGTTGTTCAAAGTCTTGAAGCTCTTGTTCTGCTTCAGATTTCAGCATTTCTCCTTCGCCTGTAATTAACCAGACTACATTTAATTGAGGATAGGTACGAACAATGTTCTCTATTACATCACTGCCAATGGAAGCCTTGTTTTTGTTCATACGCAAGGTGTAACCATTAGCAGCTCCTATGGATATATCAAATTGCCTGGCACTTATACCGGAATGTTTAATGAATTGCATCAAACGATCAATCGTTTTTAACATCTGGGTTCTTTCGTTAATGAAGCAAATATACACTATCTGTCATACATAGAGAAAAAATACTATTACTATTTGCAAATATAGAAAATAATCTATATTATTGTTGTGAAGTACCAATTTCCTCACCGCCGGTCTTGTTTTTGTTCAATTAAATATTTTCAACTATGAAAACAATTAAAAATTTACGACGGCTCAATCATTTACATGAATTAATTGAGCAGGAATGCACGGGATCACCTAAACAGTTGGCAGCAAGGTTGCATGTAAGTGAACGTCTTATCTATTGTCTTATGGAACAGTTGCGAGATTATGGGGCAACGGTTCGCTATGACCGGGGTAGGCGTACTTATTTTTACCAGGGAGAATTTCAGTTCTCCGTTAATATATCCGTAGCCGTAGGGGACCAAAATGGGATGACGCAGATATATGCGGGATAAATTATTTTGAATAGCAGTTAGTCTTATCTAGGGTCTAATACTGCAAAAGGAATAACCATTTCTTCCAGGGATACCCCTCCATGCTGATAGGTATTACGGTAATAAGAGACGTAATAATTATAATTGTTCGGATAGGCAAAAAAGAGATCGTTTTTGGCAAAAATAAAAGAACTGCTTACCGTAAGGCTAGGGAGGTGAATCTTAGCGGGTTGCTTGGCTTCAATTACGTCTTTCTGCTCGTAACTAAGGCTACGCCCCGTTTTATACCTCAGGTTAAGACTGGTCTCTCGGTCTCCGATTACCTTAGACGGCTGCTTTACATTAATAGTGCCGTGGTCTGTGGTAATTATTAATTTCATTCCCAAAGATTGGGCTTGTTGTATAATTTCCAACAGCGGGGAGTTTTTAAACCAGCTTTTCGTAAGGGATCGGTAAGCCTTATCATTGGAAGCCAATTCCTTGATTACTTCCATCTCTGTTTTGGAATGGGAAAGCATGTCGACAAAATTGTAAACCAGTACGGTCAGATCGTTGTTCTTTTGAGACCGGAAATTCTGACAGAGGGAACGCCCCTGTTTCAGGCTACTGATCTTGTGATAATCCCAATTAATGGAAAGCCCTAATCGCTTGAGTTGCTCCCCAAGGAATTCAGCTTCAAAAAGGTTTTTGCCTCCTTCGTCAGTATCATTCTTCCACCATTTAGGATATTTTTTTTCCATATCCAATGGCATTAATCCCGAAAAAATAGCATTTCTGGCATACTGGGTGGCGGTTGGTAGTATACTGAAGTAAGTAGTTTCTTTTGACTTTTTGTAGAATGGATTTAGGACATCCTCAAAGGCACACCACTGATCGTACCGCAGGTTATCAATTACCACGAGGAGAACTGGTTGTTTTCCAAGTTCAGGCTGCACTAACTTACGGAAGAGTGTGTGAGACATAACGGGGCCGTCTTCATCTGTAAACCAGCCTGGGTAGTTTTTATCCACGAATTTCCCAAACTGGTTATTGGCTTCCGTTTTTTGAGACTCCAGTATCTCAAACATTCCTGAATCCTCGATTTCCTCCAACTGCAATTCCCAAAATATGAGCTTTCTGTATAAGTCGGACCATTCCTCCCAGGAATTTACCATACTGAGTTCCATGGCAATTTTTCGAAATTCCTGCTGGTAGTTGGCCGTGGTTTTCTCTGAAACCAAACGAGAGATGTCCAGGTTTTTTTTGAGCGATAACAGGATTTGATTAGGATTAACCGGCTTGATTAAATAATCGGCAATCTTAGAGCCTATAGCCTCTTCCATGATATATTCTTCCTCGCTCTTGGTAATCATTACAACAGGCAAAGAAGCATCAAGCGTCTTTATCTCATTTAGTGTTTCCAGTCCTGAAAGCCCGGGCATATTTTCGTCAAGGAAAACGATATCAAATCGGGTATCCTTAATGACTTCCAGCGCATCTTGTCCGCTTTGGCAGGTTTCCACTTCATATCCTTTGTTTTCCAGAAACAAAATATGAGGTTTCAGCAGGTCTATTTCATCGTCAACCCATAAGATAGCTATTGTACTCATTTTTTTATTCTGATTATGCCCTTAAGCGGATTGGAAGGGAATCTCTTTCAGGGCTGGATCGAAATTAAGCTCTCGATTGTCCCCAGATATTCCATGTTAATCTATACCTTTGAATTTGACAAATAACCCCCTAAACGCAGGTATCTTGTCGGTATCCAGTAAGCTTACCATATTTAACGATCCAATTTACGGATTTATTCGCATTCCAAATCCATTGGTCTTCCGTCTGGTGGAGCATCCCTATTTTCAGCGCCTCCGCCATATTTCTCAAATGGGGCTCTCCTATCTGGTCTTTCCCGGAGCTCACCATACCCGTTTCCATCATGCCCTTGGTAGCATGCATCTAATGCAACAGGCTCTGCAAACCCTTCGTTTAAAAGGGGTTAGTATTTCAGAAGAAGAGGAGGAGGCCTTATTGGTGGCTATACTTTTGCACGATATCGGTCATGGTCCTTTTTCTCATGCTATGGAAAGAGGAATTGCAGAAGGTCTTGATCATGAAAGGTTAAGCCTGCATTTTATGAATGCCCTTAACGCAAACTTTAACGGAAGTTTAACTTTGGCAATAGCCATATTCAATGGCACCTATTCCCGAAAATTTATGAACCAGTTGGTTTCGAGTCAGCTGGACATGGATCGTCTTGATTACCTTAAAAGGGATAGTTTCTATACCGGGGTTGCCGAAGGAAGCATTAATTCAGAACGCCTGATTCATATGTTGAACGTGGCTGGGGAAGACCTGGTTGTAGAAGAAAAAGGAGTTTATTCTGTGGAGAAGTTTCTGATGGCCCGCCGTTTTATGTATTGGCAGGTGTACCTTCATAAAACAGGTATTGTAGCCGAACAATTGCTCATACAGATTTTTAAAAGGGCTAAAGATCTGCTCCATAGAGGTGATGATCTGCAGGGGAGTCCTGCCTTAATGCATTTTCTCAAAGGGGAATTTCAACCAGGGGTATTTACCGCAGCTGACCTGGAATACTTTTCTCAATTGGATGATACGGATATCCTGGCAGCAATTAAGCTTTGGCAGCATCACAAGGATAAAGTAATATCCCAATTGTGCAATATGCTGCTGACCCGCCGGCTTTTAAAAATTGAAATAAAGAACAATCAGGTATCTGATACAGAATTGAAGCATTATATAGATAAGGTGAGTCAACTATTTGGAATCTCCAAAACAGATGCTAGTTACTTTGCTTTCAAAGGGAATATTTATAATCGTGCCTACAATCAGCAAGAGCAAAAGATTCACATTCTGAGAAAAACAGGGGAGGTCCTCGAAGTTACGGGGGCTTCGGATCATTTGAATTTAGTGGCACAAGGAGAAACAGTTGAGAAGTATTATATATGCTATCCAAAAGAGTGTGTAACTTAATTTTCTTACTTTTGCTCCACTATTTCGGGATAATTAATAAGTTTTGAAGTTTACGGCCAGTCAGATTGCGGGTATTTTAGAGGGAACGGTTGTGGGAAATCCCGAGATTGCCGTTAATAAACTGGCAAAGATAGAAGAGGGAGAGGAAGGTTCTCTTACTTTTCTCGCCAATCCCAAATACACTCCTTATATCTACAGTACGGAGGCTTCCATCACCATTGTAAATAACGATTTTGAACCTGAACAGGAGTTAAGTACAACGCTCATTAAGGTTGAGGATGCCTATAAGGCTTTCTCCAAGTTACTGGAGTATTACAATCAGGTAAAGAACAATAAAGTTGGTGTTGAATCTCCTGTATTTATTTCAGAATCGGCAGCATACGGCACGGATTTTTATCTGGGAGCCTTTTCTTATTTAGGAAATAACGTGGTGCTGGGGGATAATGTAAAGATATATCCCAATGTTTACGTAGGAGACAATGTGCGGATAGGGGATAATGTAACCGTTTTTGCCGGGGCCAAAATCTATTCTGAATCGATAATAGGCAACCATTGTGTAATTCATAGCGGGGCTATAATTGGAGCTGATGGCTTTGGCTTTACTCCAAATCAGAATGGTGAGTACAGCAAAGTTCCCCAGACAGGTAATGTAATTTTGGAGGATCATGTGGATGTAGGTGCAGGAACCACTATTGACAGGGCCACATTAGGCAGTACAATTCTGCGAAAAGGGGTCAAATTAGATAACCAGATACAGATCGCACACAACGTCGAAATAGGCCAAAATACAGCTATTGCCGCTCAAACAGGAGTAGCTGGCTCTACCAAGATTGGAAAGAACTGCCTAATAGGTGGTCAGGTGGGTATCGTGGGACATATAGTTATCGGAGACCGGGTAAAGATCCAGGCGCAGTCAGGTATTTCCCGAAATGTCAAGGATGATGAAGTACTCCAAGGTTCACCTGCACTTCCCTACAGCGACTATAACAAGTCATATGTTCATTTTAAGAACTTACCCAAACTGGTGAACAAAATTGATGAATTCGAAAAAGGGAACAATTCCTGATTTTTAGTATGGCTAAACAACGAACAATAGCAAAAGAAGTAACCCTCCAGGGTGTAGGATTGCACACAGGGGAGAACGTAACCATGAAGTTTGTTCCGGCACCCATTAACCATGGCTATGCATTTAAACGCGTAGACCTTGAGGGAGAGCCCATTATAGAAGCTGATGCTAACTATGTAGTAAACACCCAACGGGGAACCAACCTTGAAAAGCGAGGTGTAAAAATACAGACTTCTGAACACGTACTGGCTGCACTTGTCGGCCTTGAAATCGATAATATTCTCATTGAACTTGATTCTACAGAACCTCCCATCATGGATGGTTCGGCTAAATTTTTTGTGGAAGCCCTTGAGGAGGCCGGAATTGTAGAACAGGAAGTTGATCGCGAGGAATATGTAGTGAAAGACGTCATCACCTTTAGAGATGATGCCACCGGGAGTGAAATAACGGTGATTCCCTCTGAGGAATATCAGATAACCACGATGGTCGACTTTGGGACGAAAGTTTTAGGGACCCAAAATGCTACGCTGGAACATATTTCCGATTTCAAAAAAGAAATTGCTGACGCCAGAACGTTTAGCTTTCTGCATGAATTGGAAATGCTACTCGAAAATGGTTTAATCAAAGGAGGAGATCTCAATAACGCCATTGTTTATGTGGATAAGGAGATTTCCCCGGAAACCATGAAGAGATTAGAGAAGGCCTTCAATAAAAAGAAACTTTCTGTCAAACCCAATGGCATATTGGATAACCTGACTTTACATCAACCCAATGAAGCTGCAAGGCATAAATTACTTGATGTGATCGGGGATCTGGCTCTTACAGGTACAAGAATTAGGGGTAAAGTTATTGCAAACAAGCCGGGACATTATGTAAACACCCAGTTTGCCAAGAAATTAGCCAAAATCGTTAAACTTGAAAAAAGGAATAAGGTGCCCCAATATGATCTTAATGCACCTCCGTTAATGGACATCAACCAGATCATGGCCATGTTACCGCATAGACCTCCTTTCTTGTTGATCGACAGAATACTTGAACTTACGGATCAGTATGTAGTGGGCATGAAAAATGTTTCCATGAATGAACCGTTTTTTGTAGGTCATTTTCCAGGAGCACCGGTAATGCCTGGTGTTTTACAAGTAGAGGCCATGGCACAAACCGGAGGTATCCTGGTTTTGAGTACCGTACCAGACCCTGAAAATTACCTGACCTTTTTTATGAAAATTGACAATGTCAAATTCAAGCAAAAAGTACTTCCCGGAGATACCCTCATATTTCATTGTAGCCTTATCTCACCCATCAGAAGGGGTATATGCCATATGCAGGCTTACGCCTACGCCAACAATAAGTTGGTTTGTGAAGCGGAGATGATGGCTCAAATTGCTAAAAAGAACTAATATGAATCAGCCGCTGGCTTATATACATCCTGGAGCAAAGATTGCCAAAAACGTGGTTGTTGAACCTTTTACTACTATTCACAATAATGTGACTATTGGGGAAGGCACATGGATAGGCTCCAATGTAACTATTATGGAAGGAGCCCGGATAGGTAAAAATTGCAATATTTTTCCCGGCGCTATTATTAGTGCTCCGCCTCAGGACCTTAAATACGATGGGGAAGACACCACTGTGCAGATTGGTGACAATACTACCGTTCGTGAATGTGCTACCATCAACAAGGGAACTTCTGACCGAATGAAAACAGTTATTGGAAATAATTGCCTGATTATGGCCTATTGCCATATTGCCCACGATTGTATTGTTGGGGATAACTGCATTTTTTCAAATAATTCAACTTTGGCAGGTCATGTTACCATAGGAGATAACGTGGTACTTGCGGGAATGGTGGCAGTACATCAGTTTGTTTCCATCGGACAGCATGCTTTCGTCACGGGAGGTTCCCTGGTAAGAAAGGATGTCCCGCCATTTGTAAAAGGGGCAAGGGAGCCCATGTCCTACGTGGGGATAAATTCCATAGGTTTGCGCCGTAGAGGATTCACTACCGAGAAAATCAGAGAGATTCAGAATATCTACCGGATTTTATATCAAAAAAACTATAACAATTCCCAGGCAGTTCAGATTATCGAGGCAGAAATGGCGGCCACCACCGAAAGGGATGAAATATTACAGTTTATCAGGGATTCCCAGCGTGGAATTATGAAAGGTTATTTTAGCACGAATTAATATATGGCAACAACATCAGATATCCGGAAAGGATTGTGTATTCGTTACAATCACGACATTTTTAAAATAATTGAATTTCTTCATGTTAAACCCGGTAAAGGCCCGGCATTTGTAAGGACCAAACTTAAAAGTGTCACTACGGGTAAAGTTATAGACAACACCTTTTCAGCTGGACACAAAATAGAAGATGTGCGTGTTGAAACACGCTCTTATCAGTTTCTCTATGCAGACGGTAGTACCTACCACTTTATGAACACAGACGATTATAATCAAATTGCCCTTCAGGAGAGTACTCTGGATGCACCCGGATTACTTAAGGAGGGGGTAGTGGTAACTATCATGTTCAATACCGAAGACAGTATGCCGTTGTCCGTGGATATGCCAGCCAGCGTTATTCTGGAAATTACGCATACCGAACCTGGTGTTAAGGGAAACACAGCGACTAATGCCACTAAACCGGCAACAGTGGAAACCGGAGCCAGAGTAAATGTCCCACTTTTCATTAATGAAGGGGATAAGATCAAGATAGACACGGAAAAAGGCACCTACATGGAAAGGGCTAAAGACTAGCATTACAGAGCGCTATGAAATTTCCAACTCCTCAAACCCTACAGAATATAGCAGAACTTATAGGTGGCCGATTTGTCGGAAAACCTGATTTTCCGGTTCTTGGTATCAATGAGATCCATGTTGTGGAACCGGGGGATGTAGTTTTTGTAGACCATCCCAAGTATTACGATAAGGCCCTAAACTCCAGGGCTACCGTTATTCTCATTAACAAAGAAGTTTCCTGTCCGGAAGGCAAAGCCTTAATTGTTTCGGAAGATCCATTCCGTGATTTCAATAAGTTGACAGCGCATTTCAGACCCTTTCTAAAAAGCAATCAATCCATTTCTGATTCAGCCCAAATAGGAAAGGACACCATAATTCAGCCCAATGTTTTTATTGGCAATAATGTAGTAATTGGTGATAATTGTGTGATTCACGCGAATGTTGCTATTTACGACAATACGGTAATCGGTAATAATGTCATTATTCATTCTGGAACTGTTCTGGGTGCTGATGCTTTTTATTATCAAAAGAGAACCGACAAGTTTGATAAGCTGTTATCCGGTGGACGGGTAATTATTGAAGATGATGTTGAAATTGGAGCGCTTTGTACAATCGACAAAGGCGTCAGCGGGGATACAAGAATTCGGAAAGGCAGTAAACTGGATAACCAGGTACAGGTAGGGCATGATACCGTTATTGGTGAACGCTGTCTGATAGCCTCACAAACAGGTATAGCGGGTTGTGTAATTATTGAAGATGAAGTTACCCTCTGGGGACAGGTTGGGGTAATCAGCGCAGTAACTATAGGCGAGAAAGCAGTGATTTTTGCCCAAACCGGCGTATCTAAGTCGCTTCCTGGCGGCAAGACGTACTTTGGAAGTCCGGCGGAAGAGGCCAGGGAAAAACTCAAACAACTCGCCAATGTAAAGCGAATACCCGACATTTTAAATAAACTGAAAAAATAAAGCGAAAAACCACAGGCGGTTTTCTCGCTAAACGTATACTTTTGTGCATCAAAGATTAACCTATGAGCGTTTTAGTAAATAAAGATTCCAAAATTATTGTTCAAGGATTTACAGGAAGTGAAGGAACCTTCCATGCCGGACAAATGATAGATTACGGAACCAATGTCGTTGGCGGCGTTACCCCTGGGAAAGGCGGCCAGGAACATCTTGGGAAACCTGTTTTTAACACTGTTGCTGAAGCTGTCGCTGAAGTAGGAGCAAATACCTCAATTATTTTTGTTCCCCCTGCTTTTGCTGCAGACGCTATCATGGAGGCGGCAGATTCCGGAATTAAGGTAATCATTACGATTACTGAGGGGATCCCGGTAGCGGATATGGTTAAGGTTTATGATTATATCAAAAAACGCGACTGTACCTTAATTGGCCCTAATTGCCCCGGTGTAATCACACCGGAGGAGGCCAAAGTAGGAATTATGCCCGGATTTGTATTTAAGAAAGGAAATGTAGGTATTGTATCCAAATCCGGAACCCTGACTTATGAAGCTGCAGATCAGGTAGTGCGCCAGGGATTGGGCATTACCACAGCCATTGGTATTGGAGGTGATCCGATTATAGGTACCACTACCAAAGAGGCAATTAAACTGCTGATAGAAGATCCGGAAACAACTTGCGTTGTGATGATCGGTGAAATTGGCGGTCAGCTTGAACCTGACGCGGCTAAATGGTATAAGGATAGTGGCAGCAAGAAACCAATTATTGGCTTTATTGCGGGTGAAACTGCGCCTGCCGGTAGAACTATGGGTCATGCTGGTGCCATAGTAGGAGGCAGTGATGATACTGCACAGGCCAAGAAAAGAATCATGAGGGAATGTGGAATACATGTGGTAGAATCCCCGGCAGAAATAGGAAAAAAGGTCAAAGAAGTTTTAGCTTAAGGCTATTTATAAAAAATTCGATCCCGTTCTCTTCTTGAACGGGATTTTTTTTGGGCTTTGCCGTAAACAAAACTTATATTTGATTAGAAACCTTACAAATAGTTAAGCAAATGAAATTACTCGAAGGAAAGAAGGTAATTATAACCGGTGCCAGCCGGGGAATAGGGAAAGGTATAGCAGAGGTATTTGCTGACCATGGCGCAGACGTTGCTTTCACTTATAGTTCCAGCGAAGCTCCTGCATTGGAATTGGAGAAAGCCCTTTCCTCTAAAGGAGTAAAGGCCAAAGCTTATAAAAGTAATGCGGCAAGTTTTGAGGAATCTGAAAAACTTGTTGCCCGGGTTCTTGAAGATTTCGGTGGGATAGATGTGTTAATCAATAACGCCGGGATTACTCGCGATAACCTGCTGATGCGAATGGGAGAAGACGATTTTGATAAGGTTATCGAAACCAATTTAAAATCGGTTTTTAATATGACGAAAGCCGTACAGCGTACCCTGTTAAAACAGCGACAAGGATCCATCATCAATATGAGTAGCGTGGTTGGTGTAAAGGGAAATGCCGGACAAACCAACTATGCAGCCTCAAAGGCAGGTATGATTGGCTTTACAAAATCAGTAGCGCTTGAACTCGGCTCCCGAAACATCAGGTGCAATGCCATAGCTCCCGGGTTTATTGAAACGGAAATGACAGCCAAATTGGATGAAAAAACAGTACAGGGATGGCGGGATGCAATTCCCTTAAAACGAGGGGGAACGCCGGCTGATGTAGCCAACGCCTGTCTTTTTCTTGCTTCAGACCTTTCTACATATGTAACGGGTCAGGTACTGAATGTTGATGGCGGAATGCTGACTTAATCCCGAAACCTTCAGCCAACCTTTACAATTAGGAAAACCAATTTTTTCGGGTCATATTGACCCTTTGGTTGAATTGAATCATATCCATGCAGATTAATACGGTACTCCTGCTAATCGCTGCTGCACTAGCGGCAGGTCTTCTGGTATACTACCAGTATTACTTCCGTTCAACTAGGGGTAGAGGGAAACGTCATCTCATGGCTATTTTCCGTTTTATTGCCCTGTTTGCCTCATTACTGCTATTGATCAATCCGGAGATAAGTAAGGAATCCATTCAGCTGGAAAAACGCAAACTGCTTTTGCTTTCCGATAACTCTGCTTCATTAGGTTATACCCGTGTAGATACTACGCTTTTGAATGCCCTGGATAAAATCAAGGAAGCGGGCCTGGATAATCGATTCGACGTACAGAGGTATAATTTTACCGATCGGTTACAAATTGGGGATTCGCTCTCCTTTTCCGGCTCCGTAACGGATATTAGTCGGGCACTGCGGGACATTAATGAAATCGTTGAGCAGGAAGAGTCGGTTCTCGTACTGCTTACCGACGGGAATCAGACTTTCGGGTCTGATTATGAATATTTTGGCTCTCAGAGTAAATTCCCGATTTATAGTGTTGTGCTCGGAGATACCACGAAGTACGAAGACCTAAAAATAGATCAGGTAAACCTGAATAGATACGCCTTTTTAAAGAATAAATTTCCGCTGGAATCCTTTATAAGTTATCATGGACAAAATAGGGTTAATACCCGCTATTCAGTTTATTTGAACGATGAGAGGGTATATACTGAAAACTTTAGCCTGAGTGGAGTTCAGAACACTAAACGGATAACTACTTTACTTGAAGCCCGTAGTGTAGGAATAATGAATCTTCGTTTGGAAATAAGTAGTTTTCCCGGGGAACGGAACAAAGCTAATAACATCAGATATACTTCCTTGGAGGTATTGGATGAACAGACCAAGGTTGCCATTGTAACGGACATACTTCACCCGGATATAGGCGCTTTAAGAAAAGCCATTGAAGTTAATGAACAGCGCGCTGTATCTATACTAAAACCCACTTCAAACAAGGATGAATGGCGTAAATACAACATGTTTATCCTCTATCAGCCTAACCGTAAATTTCAGGCACTCTATAATTTTTTGAACCAATCCGGGGTTAGCCGGTTTACCATTACCGGAACCGAAACAGACTGGAGGTTTCTAAATAATGCTCAGAATTCTTTTGAAAGAGAGCTTGTGGATCTTAACGACGAAGTATTACCCGTTGTAAATAAGGGGTTTGCTGCCTTTGATATGGGTAACGTGGACTTTTGGTCTTTCCCGCCACTTGAGAGTACACTGGGTGAAATACTGCTGAGTAAACCACATGATATTCTCCTCGAGCAGCGAATTCGAGGGGTAGATGTAGGAGAACCCTTGCTGGTAATTGCTCAGGACCGTGAAAGGAGGGAAGCAATGCTGTTTGGTGAAAATATCTGGAAGTGGCGTATGCAGACTTATAGAAATAACCAGGATTTTGAGGATTTTGACGAGCTGATAGGGAAGATTATCCGTTTACTTTCAACCAACACCTCCAAGTCCAGATTAAATCTGGATTACGAAAACACATTCAGAGGGGTGGAAACGGCTCGCATACGCGCAACTTATTTCGATCAGGCATATCAATTTGATGGTAACGCAAAACTCAAAATACAGATCCGCCCTGAGGCAGGAATTTCCACAGAAAGGAGTATGTTGCTTAAACAAGGATACTATGAGGCCGATTTAAGCGGTTTGGAACCTGGGGTCTATGAATTTACCGTTGATGTGGAGCAAGAAGAGCTCTCACGGTCAGGCGCCTTTACAATTTTGGAATACGATGTGGAGCGCCTGTTTCTTTCCAGTAATTACCAGAAACTGGATCGACTGTCCAAACGGTCAGGAGGCAAACTTTATTTTCCCGATAGTTTGGAACCCCTTTTAACTGAACTTTATGAGAATCCTGCGTTTAACCCCAGACAGAGAAGCGAGCAAAATGTCGTATCTTTGATCGATTATAAATTCCTGTTGGCAGCCATCGTTCTGGCACTTGCTATCGAGTGGTTTATCAGGAAGTATCAAGGACTTATTTAAACAAAAATCAATATGGACAAATTACCCAAGATTGCATTACCCACAATTATTCTGCTAATACTGGCAGTTATTCTCGTTTCCAAATCCACCGTTATCATCGGGTCTGGAGAAGCAGGAGTTTTATATAAAACACTGGGAGACGGTGTAGTAACAGACGAGCCACCTTTGGGTGAAGGGTTTCATTTTGTGGCACCCTGGAACAAAGTATTTGTGTATGAAGTAAGACAACAAGAGGTATTTGAAAAAATGCAGGTATTATCTTCCAATGGTTTGGAGATAAAATTAGATGCATCTGCATGGTTCGAGCCTAAGTATGACTTCTTAGGGAAACTTCATCAGGATAAAGGAGAGGCCTATGTACAACGTATTTTATTACCAACAATACGATCGGCAGCTCGTAGTGTGGTAGGACGGTATACTCCAGAGCAGCTGTATTCCAGCAAGCGTGATGCTATTCAGGCTGAGATTTTTGAAGAAACTAAAAAGATAGTAGACGGACAGTACATTCAACTGAACGAAGTATTGGTAAGAGATGTTACCTTACCGCCAACTATCAAAGAAGCTATTGAGCGTAAATTAAAGCAGGAGCAAGAGTCTCTTGAATATGAGTTCCGATTAATTACAGCAGACAAAGAAGCGCAGCGACAGATCATAGAGGCGCAGGGGAAAGCAGATGCAAACCGCATACTGAGCGCTTCTCTAACAGATAAGATCTTACAGGATAAAGGGATTGAAGCTACTTTGAAATTAGCAGAGTCACCTAACGCCAAGGTTGTGGTGGTAGGGTCTGGTGATGATGGACTTCCTTTGATTTTGGGAAATAATTAAGGTGTAATTATTTGGCGAATTTAAAATTAGTCCTAATTTTACGCACTGTGAAAAGAAACAATACACATCATCATTTTTATACTTGCACTCAGGCGAGGTAGAAATGTTGTGCCGTATTGCAACGATAAAAAAACCCGTTTGAGCGCTCAAACGGGTTTTTTATTATTAATTGTTGAAAAGGAAATACGATGGGAAATATTAAAATCGCAATACAGAAGTCTGGAAGGCTCAATGAGGACTCATTAAGGATCCTTAAGGATTGTGGTATATCTATAGATAATGGTAAGGATCAATTGAAGGCATTGGCCCGCAATTTTCCGCTTGAGGTATTCTACCTGCGTAATGGGGATATTCCTCAATATCTCAGAGATGGCGTAGTAGATATTGCCATAATTGGGGAGAATGTATTGGTTGAAAAGGGAAAAGAAATAGAAATCGTAGAGAAACTGGGATTTTCAAAGTGCCGGGTATCTCTGGCCGTACCAAAGGGATTCGACTATAAGGGAATAGAAGATCTGAAAGGTAAGCGCATAGCTTCTTCCTACCCCAATACCGTAAGAGAATATATGGCTAGCAGGGGCGTTGACGCCGATCTCCATGTAATCAACGGTTCTGTAGAGATAGCGCCGAATATTGGATTAGCTGATGGCATTTGTGATATTGTTTCAAGTGGGAGTACCTTGTTCAAGAATAACCTCAAAGAAGTAGAGGTGATGCTCAGAAGTGAAGCGGTACTTGCTGTGTCCCCCATGATACAAGATGAGCAGAAAGAAACCCTGGAGGACTTACGATTCAGAATTAGGTCTGTCCTGGCTGCCAGGCAATCCAAATATGTGCTTATGAATGCACCTAACGACAAAATAGACGCGATCATAAATATTTTGCCGGGTATGCGAAGTCCTACAGTATTACCACTGGCCGAAAAAGGCTGGAGTTCTATTCATACCGTGATCAATAAGGATAAGTTCTGGGAAGTGATTGATGAATTAAAACGAGCCGGAGCCGAAGGTATTTTGGTTTGTCCTATCGAAAAAATGGTGTTATGAAAATCGTTAAGAATCCAATAAAAAATAATTGGGAAGAACTTTTCAGGAGGCCTACCCCCGAAATTGATGAAATAGAAGATCAGGTTAAGCCTATTTTTCATGAGGTAATGCACTCAGGAGATGAGGCTGTGAAAAACTATACTTCACGTTTTGATGGCGTTGAAATGGGCACCCTGATCTGTGCTCCGGAAGAATTCAAAGAGGCAGAACTGGTTTTAGACCCCAGTCTTAAGAAAGCCATTCAGGACGCAAAAAGCAATATTGAACGATTTCACATTGCTCAGAGAACGGAACGTATAGAGGTGGAAACAGCCCCAGGTGTGCTTTGCTGGCAAGAGAAAAGGGCTATTGAAAAAGTGGGTTTATATATCCCCGGCGGTACAGCACCACTTTTTTCAACTATCCTGATGTTAGCGGTTCCTGCCCAAATTGCCGGCTGTAGAGAACTGGTTATGTGTACTCCACCCAATAAAGAAGGTAAGGTACACCCTGCCATTTTATATACAGCTTCCCTATGTGGGGTTAATCGCGTTTTTAAGATTGGAGGGGTTCAGGCGGTTGCAGCCATGACTTTTGGAACTGAAACGGTACCCCGGGTGTATAAGATATTTGGCCCAGGCAATCAGTATGTTACTGTGGCTAAGCAACTGGCAACCCAATATGGAGTTTCCATTGATATGCCAGCAGGCCCTAGTGAAGTAATGGTTGTGGCAGATGATACGGCCGTACCTTCCTTTGTAGCATCCGATTTGCTCAGTCAGGCTGAACATGGGGCAGATAGTCAGGTAGTTCTCATAACTACTTCCGAATCCTTCCTGGAGGATGTTCAGGAGGAGATTGAAAAACAGTTGTCCGGATTGCCCCGCAAAGAGCTTGCTCAAAAAGCGTTGAACAACAGCAAACTTATTTTTGAAGATAATCTAGATGTAATTCTGGAAATGATAAACTACTATGGTCCGGAACACCTAATCCTCAGCTGCAAGGATGCAGAGGGCCTATCGAAAAGAGTTGTGAATGCTGGTTCTGTTTTTCTGGGTAATTTCACCCCGGAAAGTGCAGGTGATTATGCTTCCGGCACTAATCATACCTTGCCAACCAATGGTTATGCAAGGCAGTATAGTGGTGTTAACCTGGATAGCTTTATGAAGAGTATCACCTTTCAAAGGATATCGAAAAAAGGAATTCAACAGATTGGTCCAACTGTGGCTATCATGGCGGAGGCCGAGGGACTACAGGCACATAAAAATGCAGTAACCATCCGTCTGGAGGCTTTGGAAAAATAAAAACAATAAGCTGAAATAAAAATGCAATCGGGATTTGATCTAAATTCACTAACAAGGGAAAACGTAAGGAATCTGAAGCCTTATTCCTCTGCTCGGGATGAATATACAGACAGCGGAGCAGACATGGTCTTTCTGGATGCCAATGAAAATCCTTTTGACAATGGCCTAAACCGTTATCCGGATCCTCAACAAAGGATCTTAAAACAAAAATTAGCTGAGATCAAGGGAGTAGCAGCATCCAGCATTCTTCTGGGTAATGGTAGTGATGAAGTTTTAGATCTTATTTTCCGGGCGTTTTGTGAGCCGCACCAGGACAATGTAATTACCGTCCCTCCAACCTATGGGATGTATAAAGTTTTGTCAGGGATAAATGCTGTTGAAAACTGCGAAATATTTCTCACAGAGGGCTTTACCCTTGATATTGATGCCATACTTGACGCAAGCAACGAACACTCCAAAGCAATCTTTATTAGCTCTCCCAACAATCCAACAGGCAATCGTTTTAAAGAGGCCTCTATAAAACATTTATTGGAAAACTTTAATGGTCTTGTTGTTATTGATGAGGCCTATATTGATTTCTCAAGCCAGGGGAGTTGGATCAATAGGCTGAGAGATTACAGCAATTTAATTGTTACTCAAACCTTTTCTAAAGCCCTGGGAATGGCTGGTATCAGGTTAGGAGTGGCATACGCCTCAAAGGAGATTGTGGAGGTACTTAACAAAATTAAACCTCCCTATAATGTGAATGCTCTTACCCAGCAGCGGGCAATGGAACAGCTAAAAAATCGGGATCAGAATGCGTCACAGCTTATTCAAATCCTTGAGGAAAGAAAGAAACTCATGTCCGATCTACCACAAGTGCCTTGCATACAGCAGGTTTTCGATTCGGACGCCAATTTTATACTGGCCCGGGTAGATAATGCCCAGAAGCGCTATGATGCCTTAATTGAAAAAGGAATAGTGGTTCGAAACCGTTCTTCACAACCCTTATGCGAGAATACTTTAAGGTTTACGGTAGGTACACCAGGCGAAAACGCCAGACTAATGCAGGTACTAAAGGATTTGTAATGGAAAATAATTCAAGAAAAAATAAATTACTGTTTATTGATCGGGACGGGACTTTGATTTTAGAGCCTGCTGATGAACAAATAGACGCCTTTGAAAAAGTTGAATTTTATCCGGAGGTTTTTGCTTATTTAGGCAAAATTGTTCGTGAATTGAACTATCAACTTATTATGGTTACTAATCAGGATGGTCTGGGAACGGATGCTTTTCCGGAGACCGATTTCTGGCCGGTACAGGACTTTATTCTCAAAGCCTTTGAGAATGAGGGAATCCATTTTGACGCGATTCATATAGACCGTACATTTCCTCACGAAAATGCACCAACCCGCAAGCCGGGTACAGCCATGCTGGAAGGCTATCTAAACGATTCCTGTGCTATGGGCGAGTCCTTTGTCATAGGAGATCGACTTACGGATATGGAACTTGCGAAAAACCTGGGAGCACAAGGGATATTTATCAATAATGAAACCCAGTTAGGTACGGATGAGGTAACCGTAGCACCAGCAGAATTGCGGAATCATATCAGTCTGGAAACTAATAAATGGAGCCAAATCTATGAATACCTGAAATTAAAGGATCGTACAGCTTCTATAAGCCGGAAAACAAATGAAACCGATATTCAGATTAACTTAAACCTGGATGGTACTGGTAAGGGTAACATCAATACCGGCCTTGCTTTCTTTGACCATATGTTAGATCAGTTGGCCCGTCATGGACATTTAGATCTGGAGGTGGTTGTTAAAGGTGATCTGGAAGTAGACGAACACCACACTATTGAAGATACAGCAATTGCCCTTGGTGAGGCGTTTTACGAGTCGCTGGGCTCTAAACTGGGGATTGAGCGGTACGGGTTTATGTTGCCCATGGACGATTGTCTTGCTCAGGTAGCCATTGACTTCGGCGGTCGCAACTGGCTGGTTTGGGATGCTGATTTTAAAAGGGAAAAAATAGGGGATATGCCCACAGAAATGTTTATGCATTTCTTTAAGTCGTTCACAGACTCGGCTAAAGCAAACCTCAATATAAAAGCGGAAGGTACTAACGAGCATCACAAGATCGAGGCCATTTTTAAAGCTTTCGCAAAAGCGATTAAAATGGCAGTAAAACGAGATACTAACAAGATGGTATTGCCATCTACCAAAGGAACGCTCTAAGGGAACAATAATGAAGATTGCAATTATCGATTATGGGGCGGGCAATATCCAAAGCATAAAATTTGCCTTTGCCAGATTGGGGCTGAAAGCAGAGCTCACTTCGGATGTAGAAACCATTAAAACGGCGGAAAAAGTTATTTTTCCCGGGGTGGGGGAAGCAAGCAGCGCCATGCATAAATTAAAACAAAGCGGTCTGGATCTGATCATACCAGAACTCACCCAGCCCGTATTGGGGATTTGCTTGGGCATGCAGTTAATGTGTGAGTATACCGAGGAAGGAGATACAAAGGGACTGGGAATTTTCCATACCAAGGTGAAGAAGTTTAACCACGGGGTAAAAGTTCCGCAGATTGGGTGGAATCAGATTACGGAGCTAAAGTCTGAACTATACCGGGATATACCGGAGAAGGCCTATATTTATTTGGTCCATAGTTTTTATGCTCCGCTTTGCAAGGATACCATTGCCGTTTCGGATTATGGGCTCTCCTATAGTTCTGCGCTCCAATGGCGTAATTTCTATGGGGTGCAGTTCCACCCGGAGAAGAGCAGCACTGTTGGAGCGAAGATCTTGAAAAACTTTATTGATTTATAGAGGATGAGAATCATACCGGCTATTGATATAATTGAAGGGAAATGTGTTCGCCTGTCCAAGGGAGACTACGATACTAAGAAAGTATATAACGAAGATCCTCTTGAAGTGGCTCTGGCTTATGAAGACCATGGGATCAAACATTTGCACCTGGTAGATTTGGATGGGGCGAAATCCAAACGGGTAGTTAACCACCGTATTCTGGAAACAATTGCCTCCAAAACCGGATTACAGATAGATTTTGGAGGGGGTATCAAATCCGATGAAGATCTGCATATGGTTTTTGAGAGCGGCGCCAGTCAGGCTACCGGCGGCAGTATTGCCGTTAAAAGCAGGAATACTTTTCTCAATTGGCTGGAACATTATGGCCCGGATAAGATCATTCTGGGTGCAGATTGTCGGGATGGAAATATTTCGGTATCTGGTTGGCAGGAAGATTCCTCAGAAGCAGTAGTGCCCTTTATTAAGAGCTATCAGAAAAAAGGGATCCAATACGTGATCTGTACAGAGATAAGCAAAGATGGGATGCTTGCCGGCCCGGCCTTCGACCTTTATCAGGAAATCTTAAAAAAGACTTCCAGGGTAGAGACTACAGTGGGCCCGAGTGGTGTTGAAGATCGTGAAATCCCTGGAATTAATCTTATAGCCAGTGGTGGTATATCCGGAATGAATGAGTTACCCAGGCTGGCTGAATTGGGCTGTGAAGGGGTCATTATCGGCAAAGCCATATATGAAAACAGGATAGCACTTAAAGACTTGGAGAATTATATCCTGATGCATACATGAAAACACAAAAAGGCACCATAGCAACACTGTTAGATAGCCTGCTTTTCAGAATGGATGAAAAGACAGCAATGGTCTTGAAGTGTCTTGATATGCTAACGGAAGACGAGTTATGGCACAGGCCTAATGAGTTATCTAATAGTGCCGGTAACCTTATTCTGCATCTTTGTGGTAACATTACCCAATATGCCATCTCTGCCCTGGGAGGTAAAAAAGACCTTCGAGAACGCGATCTGGAATTTAGTGCTCAGGGTGGATTTTCAAAAGAGGAGCTTGTCGCAAAATTCAACGAGGTATTATCTGAAGCCAAAGAAGTTATGTTATCCCGTACTCCGGAAGAATGGCATTCAGAATACAAGGTACAGGGCTTTATGCTAAACGGGATCGGTATTGCGGTACATGTAGTGGAGCACTATGCCTATCATACCGGTCAGCTGGCCTTTTGGACCAAACAACTAAAAGGAAAGGATCTTGGATTTTATTCAGGAACCGACCTTAATGCCAAAAACGAATAATACTATGCTAACCAAACGCATAATCCCATGCCTGGATATCAAAGATGGCCGTACGGTTAAAGGGGTTAATTTTATGGAGTTAAGGGACGCAGGAGACCCGGTGGAACTGGCAGCACGCTATGCCGACGAGGGAGCTGATGAACTTGTTTTTTTGGATATTTCAGCTACGGAAGAAAAACGTAAAACCCTTGCCAGACTGGTATATCACGTAGCCGAGAAAGTGAATATTCCCTTTACTGTAGGTGGTGGTATTTCCTCTGTGCAGGATGTGGATGTCTTACTCAAAAATGGGGCAGATAAGGTTTCTATTAACTCCTCTGCAGTTAAAAATCCTGACCTCATTAACGAATTAGTAGCTAAATTTGGATCGCAATGTATTGTGGTAGCTATTGATGCCAAACAGGTAGACGGGGAATGGAAAGTACATCTTGTGGGCGGAAAAGTGCCCACGGATGTGGAACTATTTAGCTGGGCGAAAGAAGTGGAAGAGCGAGGAGCTGGGGAAATACTTTTTACCTCCATGGACCATGATGGCACTAAAAACGGTTTTGCCAATGAAGCATTAGCGCGCTTATCTTCGGAGCGAAATATTCCGATTATTGCCTCTGGAGGGGCCGGCAAAGTACAGCATTTTACAGATACATTTATAGCTGGAAAAGCTGATGCTGCCTTGGCAGCCAGTGTTTTTCATTATAAAGAAATGGAAATATCCGATCTCAAAAGGGAATTGAAAAACCAAGGTATCCCTGTGCGTATATAAGTAAAGAAAGGGATTAGATTCCGGGTAAATTGAACTATTTGCATCATGAAAATTGATTACGAAAAAAATACAGACGGACTTGTTCCGGCGATCATCCAGGATTCAGCTACAAGAAAAGTGTTGATGCTTGGGTATATGAACCAGGAAGCCTGGGAAAAGACCCAGAAAAGTGGGAAAGTAACGTTCTTTAGTCGGTCTAAGAATCGACTCTGGACTAAAGGAGAGGAAAGTGGTAATTTTCTCAACCTTGTTGAGGCCAGCGTTGATTGTGATGCCGATACCTTGCTTATTAAAGTAAAACCAGACGGACCTACCTGCCATACGGGTACAGACACTTGCTGGGCAGAAACCAACTATGCCAACTACGGTTTCCTGAGTCAGCTGGAAAACATAATTGAACAAAGGCGTCTGGATGCTGGGGAGTCCAGTTATGTAGCATCCCTGTTTAAAAAGGGAATTAATAAAATAGCCCAAAAAGTAGGAGAGGAAGCGGTTGAAACTGTAATAGAAGCCAAGGACAGCAATACGGAGCTCTTTTTAAACGAGGCTGCAGATTTGTTGTTTCATTACCTGATTTTATTAAGGGCTAAGGGGCATACCCTTGACGAGGTAGCAGAGTTGCTGCATGGCCGCCACAAGGATCATTAATTGCACTACCACCACACTACAAAGAATTTATCAAAGGAAGTATCCGATTTTTTTCTCCAAACCATGGGTGCATTTTCTTTTAGCATCCGGATATTGAGCTCAAGTATTACCTCATAATGCGTGATGTAACTTTCATTATTTGAGGGATTTACAGGCCATTCGTGTTTATAGGTGATATAGTATACATCATTCTCGAATTCCGGACTGTTAAATGCGTCAAAGCGCAGCCAGTATCCGGCAATACAGGTGGTGTTCAGGGGGCGGATATGGCCATATTCGAAACCGTACGGAAGAAAGAGCTGTGCTTTAAAACATACCTGAGGGGAGATTATCACATCCCTGAGTTCATATTTATCCAATAGGGTTTTACCAGCTGGGGTTGACATAACCCCAAGCTGTTCATGTTTTATTTTATCCAGTTTGGTGAAAAACATGTCCCGTCGGTTCGGACCCATCAAACGGTGTATGGGTTCCGATATATCAGGATCAATAATATAAAACTTATAGGTTAGCTCAACATGGAGGAATTGATCTGTTTTCTTCTCGTACAAGATAAAGTCCAGTTCTCCAATGGTACGGCCGGATTCCCTAATAGGTTCATTATGGGCAATAAGTTTATAGTCTTTGGAATATGCAATACATTGACGGAAGATAAATTCCATCTGATGTCCGAGTCTGATTCCAGACGGGATATCGGGTAGCGAATGTGTTGGCACCTCTACCTGAGGAAAGTTAAACTGCTGTAGCCCAAACTGCTTTTTAATCCATAGGGGAGGGGTGTTTAAAAACCCCAGGTATCGACTCAATACGGAAACTCCCATAGGTACTAAAATACGTGAAAGCGTTAAGTTTTCTTTAAAACGATATGGCCTTGTTCTAAATGTATTAATTTAGGCTTTTGGCTATGGAAACAAGAAAAGGATTTCGGTTTTCTTCATTTAACGCACCGGATCAGTCTCCATTTGAGAGGCTTTTTGAGATCTTCCAGGAGCTCATAACCCACACCTCCGGCGACGTGGATGAAGCCCTGGATTGGTTGCGCGAACTCGATAAGGAATACGAACTTACCGATGACGACTACACCATTGATGATTTTATTGAAGATCTCAAAGCGAAAGGATATATCCGTGAAGAATTTGAAGAAGGGGGCGAAACAGGAGAAGGTACTCCTGGTGAAGGAACGCGAAGTATCACCGCCAAGATGGAACGGATAATCCGGCAGCGCGCCCTGGAACAGATCTTTGGTAAACTTAAAAGAAGTGGAGCAGGCAGCCACAGGACGGGTAAAGCAGGAAGAGGCGACGAGCATACGGGAGATTTCCGGGAGTATCGATTTGGGGATTCCCTCGATCATATCTCCATGACAGAGAGCCTGAAAAATGCTCAGATCAACCACGGCACAGAAGGCTTTTCACTAACGGAGGATGATCTTGTAGTTGAAGACACACACCATAAAGCGCAGATGAGTACCGTACTGATGATCGATATCAGTCACAGTATGATCCTCTATGGAGAAGACCGTATTACCCCAGCCAAAAAGGTAGCCATGGCTTTGGCAGAACTAATAACCACCAGGTATCCCAAGGATACACTGGATGTACTGGTGTTTGGAAATGATGCCTGGCCCATTACCATCAAGGAACTACCTTACCTGAAAGTAGGTCCTTATCACACCAACACCGTGGCCGGCCTGCAACTAGCTATGGATATTCTCAGGCGAAAAAGAAATACAAACAAACAAATATTCATGATTACCGACGGGAAACCTAGTTGTCTGAGGCTTCCTGATGGAAATTATTACAAGAATAGTGTAGGCTTGGACGACTATATTGTGGAGAAGTGTTACAATATGGCCCGTCAGGCACGTAAATTACACATACCGATAACCACATTTATGATTGCGCAAGATCCATATCTGATGCAATTTGTACGGCATTTTACCGAGGCGAATAAGGGCAAGGCCTTTTTTACAGGATTGCAAGGCTTGGGTGAAATGATTTTCGAGGACTACGAACAAAACCGAAAAAGAAGATTAAGGGGATAAATTTTCCCAGGAATTTAATGTTATGAAATTGAAACAGCAGGAAATACAAACCTTGGGGCAACTTAAGGCAGCGGGATATAGAAGTAAATCCATAAAAGATGAACTTAGAGACAACCTTCGTGAAAAAATCAGAAAGGGAGAAACTGTTTTTGAAGGGGTATGGGGCTATGAAGATTCGGTAATCCCTGAATTGGAGCGAGCAATATTATCTCGGCACAACATCAACCTTTTGGGATTAAGGGGTCAGGCCAAGACCCGCCTGGCGAGACTCATGGTTTATTTGCTGGATGAATATATTCCCGTTGTTGCTGGCTCTGAGATCAATGATGACCCGCTTAATCCAATTTCGCGCTACAGCAGGGAACTGCTGGCAGAGAAAGGTGATGACACTCCCATTTCATGGTTGCCCAGGGAAGAAAGGTTTTATGAGAAACTAGCCACCCCGGACGTTACCGTTGCCGACCTTATTGGTGATGTAGACCCAATCAAAGCGGCCAATCTCAGGCTTTCTTATGCAGACGACCGGGTAATCCATTTTGGGATGATTCCAAGGGCAAACAGGTGTATTTTTGTTATTAATGAACTTCCTGATTTACAGGCACGTATACAAGTATCCCTGTTTAACATTCTGCAGGAAGGGGATATACAGATCCGTGGATTCAAGTTGCGCTTACCTTTGGATGTTCAATTTGTGTTTACGGCAAACCCGGAGGATTACACAAACCGGGGAAGTATTGTAACTCCTCTAAAGGACCGTATCGGATCGCAAATCCTCACACACTATCCCGAAGATATTGCAATAGCCCGGAAGATAACCGAACAGGAAGCCCAGTTGGATGATAAACAAGCAACTACTATTCACGTGCCTGCCATTGCCAAAGATCTCCTTGAACAAATCAGTTTTGAGGCGCGTGATAGTGAATATGTAGATGTTAAAAGCGGGGTAAGTGCTCGAACCAGTATTACTGCCTATGAAAACCTCCTCAGCACTGCCGAAAGAAGACTGTTGAATTCAGGAGAAGAGCGTACTGCCGTTCGTTTATCCGATTTTATGGGTGTAATTCCGGCTATTACAGGTAAGATTGAATTGGTTTATGAAGGAGAACAGGAGGGAGCAGATACTGTTGCCTTGCATTTGATAGAGGAAGCCATAAAAAGTTTATTTCCTCAGTATTTCCCGGAGATTAAAAAACTGGAGCAAAAGGATGCAGAAAGTCCTTATGACGATTTAATAGATTGGTTTTTTAATGGTGATGGATTTGAACTGATGGATGAGGTTTCCGAGGAAGAATACAAGAAGCAATTGGAAGGAATAAGGCCTCTGCAGTTTCTACTGTCGAAATATCAACCCGATTTTCCTGAGGCGGACCGGTATTTCCTGATGGAGTTTTTACTCTGGGGACTGGTTGTCTACAAAAAGCTAAGCAAACATCGCTTCACCAGTGGGTATCAGTTTAAAGATCTATACGGAAGTTATATTAGCGGATTATAAAAAAAGCCCCGAATAACGGGGCTTTCAATCGCCATAACACAAGAGATTCTGGTTATTGCCAGAAATCGATGTTTTCGTTGATTTTGTCAAAATTGTAAATCCCGATTTTCTTCTTTCGATGAGTGAAGCTTAGTAAGGTGATCAGGATTAATATAATTTGCAACGCCAGGATAGTAGTCGCCATCGGCATAAAATTTTGTGGTAGCAGGGCGTCATCAAATCCAGATGCGTTTAACATCATGTAAGCGGTATCTGAAGCTTTAAAGGCATAGACCAGTAATACGGGATATAAACCGTATTCCAGATTGCGAATCTGAGCGTCTGGGTAGCCTTTTTTACGGATCTTTAACCACATCGTATGAATATACTTGAAGTGGAGGATCCCGAGTAGTGGAAAGATGTAATTGTCTACTTTTAGAAAATAAAAACGCCCAGTGTAAAGTCCGTAAAAATTAAGGACCATGAGTACCAAAAGCACCAGCAAGCTCAGGATAAGGGTAAATCTCCAGTTAATAGCACTTAAAAGACGATTCATACAAAGATTTCGGGGTAATAGTACCGATGTTCAGGATAGCTAACGGGCTATCATTTCTCTTTATTTCACAAAATTCGATGAACGGTTTTCAATGTTGAGAAGTGCACAAAAGCTGTGGTGAAAAAGGATTGAGTAGTGCGATTAATAGACCATTCATCGAATGGAGAACATCATCTAGCTTTTTCTGCGAAGCGGATAGTATTTGAAATGGGTAAGACTTCTCCAGACCCATTCCAGTGGACCGTAATAAAAATGGTTTAGCCACCAGCGGCTGATTACCATCTGTAGGGCAATTACCCCAAATGCCAGCAAGAATGTATAGCGGTTTGGAATTTTAGCCACATAACCCAGCCCCCAGCCATAGAAAATGAAAGCCCCTAAAATACTTTGAAATACATAATTGGTTAATGCCATACGGCCATAGGGGGCAAAAGACTGAAGCCATTGGCGCCATCGGACTTTCTTATAGAGATATACAAACAGGGTGATTAACATAAAGGTCAAGGCTACATTTACGAGGTCCATTCCAGTGAGCCCTATCATAGCATTCCAATTATCAAAGGTTACGACGGGTCCTAATGGTGCAAAGCCCAGGATGGTAATACCGATCCCTACGGCAAATAAACCTATAGATCCGTAAAGTATGTTTTGCATAAACCCCCATTTTTCCTCGAAGTTTTCAAAGAACCGAATACGACCCGCATAAAGGC
This sequence comes from Flavobacteriaceae bacterium D16, assembly GCA_021295155.1. Taxonomy (GTDB): domain Bacteria; phylum Bacteroidota; class Bacteroidia; order Flavobacteriales; family Flavobacteriaceae; genus Lentiprolixibacter. Next base: position 225,266 of record JAJTJC010000035.1, read on the forward strand.
CTAATAGAAAAAAACCAAGAGTAAGATAGCCTCGCGAGAAAATCCCAAATTGAAAATCCATTTTCATTAATTGTCCCTCAGTGGCATTGGAGTGCATGACCTCATTTATTGTCCCGGTTTTCAGAAGTTCAAAATAGGCCACAACTTCCGGACTATTGGAGTCAAACCCTCCTTGTAGAAACAAGTTGTCACCATGGGTATACAGGAATATCAGAAAACGTCCAAGACCAAGAAAAAGCAAGGCTGCTACTGTTAGTACCCAGGGATTTCGCAATTTATAGAAAGGGATCAGGAATACACCAAGCAAAGCATAAATAGTAAGGATATCTCCTCTATAGAACATGTGGTGTACAATTCCAATACCCAGTAAAAGCAATAAGCGCCAAAGGAAACGCCAACGATAATCCTGTCCTTTATCCCGAGCCCTGTCCATTTGAATAAAGAAACTCAAACCAAATAAAAAAGAGAACAAGGCAAAAAATTTCCCCCTGAAAAAGATGCCTATAATACCATCAACCACATAATCTGGAATACCAATATGAGTAGCTTCGAGGGCTCCTTCAGGCGTGGGTGCACCAATGTAATTCTCTACAAGATGAACAATTACAATACCGGCAAGTGAAAAACCCCTTAATGCATCTACGATTTGAATCCTAGTCTTGCCCGAATTTAAAATGTTCATGATGGGAGATTAAAGGGCTCTATAAATTAGATGCCTGAAATTATGATGCGTTACAGCCAGGAGAAATAAAGAATAAAAAAGCCTGAAATTTTATTTCAGGCTTGATTGCTTTAGGAAACCCATTGCTTTCGTTCAGCTATCTTAGCCACGAATACCAGCAGGATAGCAATTATGACAACAAACAAGGGCATTACAAGTCCCTGCACCTGTCCAAATACTTCGGCGGCATTAGTCGCAAACAAATTATAAGATGTCTGGGCCAAGACACCAAGCAGGGATATTAACAATAGAGGTCGCGCCCAACGCTTCCTGATTAACAGGGCAATACACCCTAGTAATCCACCCCAGACGGCTATCGCAAATGCTGCGGTAACCCAGGCCGGCCTGCTTTCTAACAGGGCCAACTGTTCAGGGGGTACGTCTACCTTCATTTCTTCCGTCATAAAGGCCTGTCCTAAATATGCAAGTACCCCCATTAAATTCCAGAGGAGTGCAAGTACAGAAACTACCCAGTACCAGGTAGCTGGTTTGGCTTTGTTTGTCATTTGAATTGGATTTAAGGTTATTTTGTTAATGGAAATGTACAAAAAAGTACGAGATTTATGCTGAACAGGAGACATTTGATACCCATAATACTCTAATCCTGAATAGATTTCTCTCTATGGAAAGACATTACTACTTATTGCGTATACAGTACCTTGGATTTCGATATAGTGGCTGGCAAAGACAACCTGGACAAAAGACTATTGAGGGGATGCTTCTCAAAACACTTAAATATGTCTTGCCAGATAGAAAGTATAAGATTTTGGGCAGTAGCAGAACCGACTCCCGGGTTTCTTCCCTCGACGGGGCGTTTGAACTTTTTCTTGAAGGACAACCCCTTTCCGATGAAAACAACTTTAAGCAAGACTTCAATCTTAATCTTCCACCGGATATACGCATCCTGGAAATTTCCAAGGTTAGTCAGGCATTTAATATCATTAATGATGCAAGTTATAAGGAGTATCAATATCTGTTCGCTTGTGGTGAAAAGCTACATCCTTTCTGTGCTCCCATAATGGCGGGTTTTCCCAAAAATCTGGACATCCCTTTGATGCAGGAGGGGGCTTCTCTTTTTATGGGCACCCATAACTTTTCATCCTATACAACAAAGGACCAAAAGGGCAGTAGGCTTGAAAGGACGGTAAGCCTAAGCGAATTGCTGCCCAATACCGAATTTATGGCCAGCTTTTTCCCTGATAAAAGCTATGTGTTAAGGATCGGAGGATATGGTTTTGTCCGGTATCAGGTGCGTATGATCATGGGCGCATTAGTCAGTTTAGGAAGTGGTAAGCTAAGCCTGGATCAGCTACGGACCTCCCTAAATGCGCCTGAAACGCTTGAATTGACTTATATAGCCCCGGGTTCGGGCTTGCATCTCCATCAGCTGGATTTTAGAGAGGGCAATTGAAAATTTTGTACATTCCACTAAAGGAAAACATATGCCACTCTGGCTCAACATCCTAATGCTAATGATTCTGGCCTATCTGCTGATAAGCCTGTTAGTGTATTTCCTGCAGGATTATTTTCTTTTCAAACCGGAAAAATTACCTGCAGATTTTCAGTTTGCTTACGAAAATCAGGTAACAGAAGAATACAATGTAGAAACGCGTGATGGTGCTTTAATTAATGGGCTTCGCTTTAAGGCAAAGGATCCCAAAGGCATTGTCTTTTACCTCAAAGGAAATTCTAAAAGTATTAAAGGCTGGGGAAAGTTTGCTGTAGATTTTACCAGACATGGGTATGATGTTCTTATGGTAGATTACCGGGGATTTGGCAAGAGTACAGGACGCCGGACACAAAAAGCCATTAAACACGATATGCAGCTGATCTACAACAAGATCAAGGAAAAAGTAGATGAGAAATACATTATCCTCTACGGTCGATCCCTCGGTTCCGGTTTTGCTGCCAAACTGGCTTCCATGAATGACCCGAGAATGCTAATCCTCGATGCACCTTACTACAGCCTGAGTAAAGTAGGTAAACGCTATATGCCTTTTATGCCATTGTCGCTGCTGCTCAAGTTTCCCATGCCTACCTATAAATGGTTGCGCTATGTGGCCTGTCCTATACATATCATCCATGGAACGGACGACAAACTGATCCCATACCAAACTAGCGTTAAGCTTTCCAGGATCAAACCAAAACAGACTACTTTATACACGGTAATTGGAGGAGGGCATAAAAATCTTCATTACTTTGAGTCCTATCATAAAATGCTTAGCGACATAATTAGCTCTAAACCTAAGGCTGTTGACCTGAGAGGAAGCAGTCACGATTATGCCAAAACCGAAACAAACGCGAATGAAGGCATTTAAGAGGATACTGTTTTTAGGATTAGGAGCCTATTTAATCACAATTGTAATGTTCTATTTTTTTCAGGAAAAGTTGATATTCTTGTCTACGCCTTTACCACAAAACTATGCGTACAGCTTTTCAGAATATTTTGAGGAAATCTTTCTTACTGCCGATGATGGGGCCCGCCTAAATGCGTTATGGTTTAAGAAAGAAGACCCAAAAGGATTGGTACTTTATTTCCACGGTAATGCCGACAATCTGTCCCGATGGGGTGAGATTACCATTCCCTTTGTAAGGAAGGGATATGATGTTTTGGTTATGGATTACAGAACTTATGGAAAAAGTACGGGTAAACTCAGCGAAAAAGCCCTTTTTTCAGATGCACAATTGTTTTATGATTTTGCAGCTGAAAACTATGAGGAAAATCAAATTGTGCTGTATGGTCGTTCTCTGGGTACCGGTCTGGCAACAAAACTGGCAGCACAGAATAAGCCGGCTCAATTACTTTTAGAAACTCCCTATTACAGTTTGCTGGATATTGGCGTCAAGCGTTTTCCCTGGTTACCCGTCAAATGGTTTATGAAATATCCACTTCGCACTTATGAGTTCGTACAGGAGATAAGTTGTCCTGTTCGGGTATTCCATGGGACTGAAGATAAGGTAGTGCCTTACAATTCGGGATTAAAGCTATTTGACACTATCCCGTTAAGGAATAAGGTATTCCATACCATAAAAGGCGGTGGGCATAATGATTTGATCTCCTATCCGGATTTCCGAGAGGCACTGGAGCTATCCCTGTTGTCAGATCAATCAAATAGTGCTGAAGAGAGATAGCGGTCTCCTCTGTCGCAGACAATGGAAACAATAACCCCTTCCTCAAGGGTAGCTGCAAGCCGTAAGGCTGCGGTAGCGGCGCCACCGCTGCTCATACCGGAAAAAATACCTTCTTCACGAGCGAGAAGACGGGCCATATCTGCAGCTTCAGCTTCACTTACCTCCATGACCTGGTCAACTTTAGCGGGATTAAAAATACTGGGGAGGTATTCCGGTGGCCATTTTCGTATACCGGGTATGCTGGAGTTATCGGTTGGTTGAACGCCTACGATCTGTATGTCGGGATTCTTTTCTTTAAGGTAGGTAGAAGTGCCCATAATGGTGCCCGTTGTCCCCATTGAAGAGACAAAGTGCGTTACCTTGCCCTGAGTATCTTTCCAGATTTCGGGCCCTGTGGTTTTATAGTGGGCTTTCCAGTTATCTTCATTTCCAAACTGATTGAGCATTCGGTAGCCTTTTTCCCGCACTTTTTGTTCTGCATAATCTCGAGCACCTTCTATACCCACATCGGCAGGGGTCAGGATCACTTTGGCCCCATAAGCTTTCATGGTTTGTACCCGTTCTTTAGTTGCGTTTTCAGGCATAACCAGCTCCATTTTCAAACCGAAAATACCTGCTATCATGGCCAGGGCAATGCCGGTATTACCACTGGTGGCCTCTATCAAGGGAGTGTCTGTGTTTATTTCTCCCCGATCTAAACCACTTTTGATCATGTTATAAGCAGCCCGGTCTTTTACACTACCCCCTGGGTTATGACCTTCCATTTTAAAATAGAGGCTAACCTTTTTATTGGGATTTAGCACACGGGATTTGACCAGAGGTGTGTTACCGATCAGATCCAGAAGATCATGAGACATTGGCCTTTGTTTTAATTTTGATTTTAGGTGTATGGAATACTGTGGAATTTGGTGGTACAGATTCCGTGATCCAGGCATTACCACCAATCACACTGTTGGCTCCAATTACGGTTTCTCCTCCTAAAATAGTGGCATTGGCATAAATGGTGACATTTTCTTCTATGGTGGGATGTCGTTTCGTATTTTTCAAGTGCTTGGCTACATAAAGCGCTCCCAGTGTTACTCCCTGGTAGATACGCACATGGTCCTTGATCACTGCGGTTTCACCAATGACAACACCTGTGGCATGATCAATAAAGAATGATTTGCCAATATGGGCACCGGGATTAATATCCACTCCGGTTTGTCTGTGCGCATATTCGGTCATTAACCTGGGCACCAGTGGGAATCCTTTTTTGTATAGCTCGTGAGCCAGGCGGTATATAGCTATAGCATAGAAGCCGGGATAAGCCATATAAATTTCCTCAATGCTCTGTGTGGCGGGATCGCAATCTGAAATTGCCTCGGCATCCAGGTTGAGGCTTTCCAGTACATCAGGCAGCTGTTCCAGGTAATTTTCCCAGATCTTGCTGCAGGGTTTTTCAATATTCCAACAAGCCAGGTTTACGAGTTCGTCGAACTGTAGCGCCAGTTTATCAATATTCTCGGTTACCGGAGTTTCTATATCGAATAAGGTAAGAAACAACAAGTCCGTAAATACTTCTACCTGGCGTTTCAAACGAAACCGCAAATTAGGCTGTTTTTTATTAGCCTTGATTTTTGCAATGATTTTTTCTTTGCTCATGGTATTAGCTTACTAACATCAAAATTACATATTAAATAACGCTATGGGCTCCCAAATTGGTTAACTTTAGTTAAATGTTTGTCGTATGTCAACGTCTGTAATTACAAAAGAAACCCTTGGGTTCCTGAAGGCCTTAAAAAAGAACAATACGCGCGAATGGTTTGCGGCTAATAAGGAGCAATATCAAAAGGCACATGCACTTGCCAAAGCCTTTTATCTGGATCTTAAAGACGCCCTTAACAAGCATGATGAGATCGATAAACACAAGTTGTTTCGAATCTATCGCGATGTACGCTTTTCTGCTGATAAAACCCCTTACAAACCACATTTTGCGGGATCGTATTCCCGGGCAGGAGCCGCCAGAAGGGGAGGATACTATCTGAGGATCCGTCCCGGGGAATCCTTTATTGCCGGAGGATTCTGGGAACCCAACAAGGAAGATTTATTGCGGATACGAAAAGAATTAGAAATGGATGCCACAGAATTCCGTAAGGTCATTGGTAACAAGCAATTTAAAAAGGTCTGGGGAGAACTGACAGGAGATGAAGTAAAAACAGCACCTAAGGGATTCGATCGAAATCATCCTGATATAGACCTGATCCGTAAGAAGGGTTTCATCTTTGTGCGGAATTTTACTGACAAGGAAGTTACAGACCCTGGATTCCTCCAGACAGTCAATGACTTTTTTGAAGCCATTAGGCCTTATTTTGATTTTATGAGTGAGATTCTAACTACAAACCTCAATGGCGAATCGCTATTAGACTAGGGCAGGCGCAGTAAAAATTTGAATCTGGTCCTTAAGTCGTTCAATCACCATATTCATCATCCGCTTGTTCAGTGCCGACGAATTGGTAGTGTATAAGTCGTATTCCTCCAGGGTAAATTGCCCGATGATCATTCCTTTAAGGGAGTTACGGAATTTGATATCTTTTTGTACGGCATTTTCGACAAAAGCCAATCGTTTATCCATCGATAATTCATAAAACCCATTCTTGTGTTTACGGATATAGTTCCTGAAAGCAGCAACTAAGAGGTTGTTTTGAAATTTGATGACGGGTCTTAAGGTTTGATTCTGGAAGCGCTCTTCTGCACTCATCTCCGGGGTGACTTTGGCTCTGGAAATAGTAGGTCTTAGGCCAAGCAGATCTTCGGATCTTTGGTTCATCACAAGAAGTTTTATTAAAGGTAGCACTTTGGTATGCCCCCTTTATTTGGGAAAAAAGGAAGTTTTCAACGGGGTTATGAACATGCAAAAGCTTTTAAAATCAAGCTATTTCACCTCATCCCTGACTTTTTCCAGCCAGTTAGTCAATTCCTCGTAACGGTCATAAGCATCTTTGCCGGGAACCTGATCGGCCTGGTTGATCATGGAATACAAATAGCGCCATTGAGCAGCAAGCATAGGTTTTTCGTAGATACCCTCCTTAGTTTTTATTTGTTTGAGAGCCTCTTCAACCATGGTTTTTCTTGCAATATTGGACTCCGATAGTTTATCTGATTTTTTTAGGTTTTTTAGTTCCTGTTCCAGTTTGTCCTGTAATTGCAGCACTTCGCTCACTTTATCCCGGACTTTAAGCTGTAAATCGAGCTGTGTTTGCATATCAGTCTTCGTAACTCCTGATTTAATAATACGGGGATCCGGAACAATTTCAAATTCAAAGGCGATTGTCTTGCTGTTTGGTGTAACCAGTGTAGCTTCATATTTACCTGGCTTAACCATGGGTCCATTACGGAATCGTCGGCTTTTTGATTTGTTCCAGGGTCCCATCATTCTCATATCCCATTTAAAACGGTTCCAGCCCTTGTTATTTGTGAGCGACTGATTGAGCAGTACCGATGTGAACTCTGTGCTCATGTCGCGGAAAGCCCTTGGAGTCTTTGGATCAGGCGAGGTAACCGTACTGTCGTTTGTAAAGGCGATGATATTATCGTCATCATCCCTGATTTCCAATTGGACAGGCATATCTTCCTTCGGTAAATAGTAATCCATAATCACCGATGGGCCCGGGTAATTAGGTCTGTTGCTGCCATAGGCTCCGGAAGGCATCCGATAACGTATGGTCTTAGTCCTGGGTAATAAAATAGGGTAATCTACCTTTGAATAATCGCCATAGCGCAGGGTTTCGATATTATCCAGCACCCAGAAAGATCTCCCCATTGTGGAAATAGCCAGGTCGCCCCGGTGTACCTTCAGGTCAGTAATAGGCGTGACAGGAAGGTTCTGCTGGAAAGATTTCCAGCTCTTCCCATCATCCAGGGATACATACATCCCGTATTCTGTACCAGCAAAAAGTAATCCTTCCAGAACCGGGTCTTCGCGTACCACCCGGGTAGGATAATCTGCTGGGATTCCGTTAGATCCCGTTGTTAAAAGGGTCCAGCTTTTTCCAAAGTTATCCGTTTTATAGATGTAGGGTTTGCGATCACCAAGTTGGTAGCGCAATATGCTAACATATGCCTTAGCCGGATCGTGTGGTGATGGTTCTACAGCGTCTACCCGACCTCCTGGCGGGAGTTTCTTGGGTGTTACGTTTGTCCAGGTTTTTCCACCATCCTGCGTCACATGTACCGGGCCGTCGTTGGAACCTACCCAAATAACCCCTTGCTGTACAGAAGATTCCCTGATTGCGTAAATAGTACTGTAAAATTCTTCCCCTGTGATGTCCCTTGTGATTGGACTTCCTGAGATCACCTGTTTATCGGCCTCAAAAGCAGTTAAATCAGGTGAAATTATGCTCCAGGTCTTTCCCTCGTCTGTTGTCCTGTGCACGTACTGAGAGGTATGGTAGATTACGCTGGGATCGTGTGGGGATACATGGATAGGGGAAACCCTTTGAAAGCGGAACTTCAGGTCCCTGGGATTATGTCCGTACATGTTGGAAGCCCCAACGTAATAGGATTGTTCGGTTCCGGTCCTTTTGTTATATACCGTAAACCGACCTTTACAATTAGAGTATACAATATCGGGATTTGTAGGGTAGGGGACTGCCGGTCCTGTTTCGCATCCTCCTGTATTCTGAATATATCCAATACCCCTGGCCTGCACCCCGTAAGGAGGCCTGCTGGGTACTGCTACCGTAGAATAGTTGTCCTGCTGTCCGCCATATAACCAATAGGGGTACTGGTTATCTACCTCTACCTGATAGATCTCGGCTGTAGGCTGGTTAAACTGGGTAGACCAGGTTTTTCCTCCGTTGTGTGTAACATTAGCACCTCCATCATTACTCTGTATAAATAGATCTGTATTATTGGGGTTAATCCACATATCGTGGTTATCCCCATGAGGAGGACGAAGTCGCGACCAGTTCTCACCGCCATCAGTAGATTTATAGTACCCGGTAGCCATGGCATAGAGGATATCCGGATTTTTAGGATCTACTTTCAGGTTGGTATAATAAAAGGGTCGGGTGCGGATGCCATTGTTAGAAGAAATATGAGCAAATGTTTCTCCCTGGTCCACCGATTTATAAAGACCTCCTTTTTTACCTGGTGCCTCAACCAAAGCATAGACAATACGAGAATCAGAAGGGCATACTTCAATATCTATTTTACCAATAAGGCCTTGGGGCAGTCCTTTGGTAATCTTGCTCCAGTTTACACCCCCGTCAATACTTTTATAGACACCGCCTTCTTTCTGTGTTCCTCCGCTGATAATCGTCCAGGGCTTGCGCTCTGCCTTCCATGCCGCTGCAAAGAGGATATTGGGATTACTTGGAAGTAATTCCACATCAGAAACGCCGGTCTTTTCCGAGATGAACAAAATCTTTTTCCAGTTCTTCCCTCCGTCTGTGGTTTTATATACCCCGCGCTCCGGATTTGCTGCAAATGCCCTTCCTATGGCGGCCACATAGACCGTATTATGATCCTGGGGGTGGATACGCACACCACCAATCTGACCTGTATTTTCAAGTCCAATCTCCATCCAGTTTTCTCCGGCATCTATGGATTTGTACATGCCCTTACCTTCAATGACGTTGCTGCGCAAGCCATCGGAACCAGTACCGACATACAGTATATTAGGATCATTTTGGGCTACTGCAATGCCTCCTATAGAAGGAGTCTTAAAGAACCCGTCCGATATGTTGTTCCAGGAAGTACCGTAATCTGTCGTTTTCCAGACACCTCCTCCGGTAGCCCCGAAATAAAAGGTGCCGGGTTCGGAAGCAATACCAGCTACTGTAGTAACCCTCCCTCCTCGATAGGGGCCTACATTACGGTATTCAAAGACAGAAAAATCCTGGGCAAATAGTAAGCTGCCAGTGCAAATAAACACGAGGCTAATACAAATATTTTTCATAAAAGGAAAACTAAATAAGGAAGCTTGGAAGATACGTATTGTTAGCTAGATATTCCAGTGGAATTCCTTGAAATCACGCTTTAATTTACCTATACATGCTGATCAATTAAAATAGGGTTGCCATCCGGGTCTTCCAATACAAAACTACCGGGTCCTTCAGAGTTAGCAGCAACTTCGGTAGTGATCTTGACTCCCTTGTATTTTAACCTTTCTTGCAGCTCTCTTACATCCGTAAAATTTTCCAGGTTTTGGGCATTGGTGTCCCAGCCAGGATTAAAAGTGAGGATATTTTTGAGAAACATCCCCTGAAAGAGCCCCAGGGTACAATTCCCGTTTTTCAGGATTAGCCAGTTCTGTTCAATGTCTCCATGAAATTTGGTAAAGCCCAGTTTTTGATAAAAGGCAAGAGAGGCGTTTATATCTTTTACGGTAAGGCTGAGGGAGAAAGTTCCGAGTTCCATATCGTTGTTGGTTGTTCGTTATCAGATTTATTAATGGTTACCCCAAAATTAAAATGACCAAAGTAAATTAAGTTGTAACACGCTTATTCTATTGACGTTTTAACCTCAGAAATGGTAGTGAGGTTTACCAAGCTCCTCATGTTTTCATTCATATCCATGGTAACAAGCATGGGAAGCTCAGATTTTAAATAGCTTACGTATTGATCGTTAATATCGTATTCACAGGATCCTGTACCCGACCCCATAGCGTTAATGGAAAACCCCTCCTGCTCACTTTCAAGAGAAATTTCCTGTTCGAAAGTGAAATAGGCTGTGCCTGCTTTAATTTTATTAAGCACATAGGTAGTCTTGATATTCGTTTCCATTGGCTTCATAGTGGGTGAAGGTATGCTCATGGGTTTCTCTGTAGTAAACTGATCGCCCACCTGTAAGGGGCTTTCCGGAAAATCTATTTGCTGTGTCAATTGCTCCATTAGGTTACTGTTCATGCCTTTAAGTTGAGGACTTAAGGATCCTCCCATGATAGTGTCCATTAGTATTTGATTATCAGGGGTATAATAAGCTTTAATGGCAGTGTCTGAAAACGGCGGTATTGGCATGGACTGTTCCTTGCCATTAATTAAGGTGGTAGATGCAAAATCTTCGTAGCGTATGCTTATGGGAATATTACCGTTTTCTTTTGGATTCTCCGCAGTCAGGATACTTTTCATTTTTATGGTAGTTTCAAACAATGATTTATTATCCATTGAATCGGAAAGTGCCTCTCCAGAAGTAAAAGCTGTTTCGTTAAGCGTATGGGCATTCATCTCCGAAACGTACGTAGTATTGGGCTTGATCAAGACTTTGAAGACAATACCCTCCTGGGCTTGATCTAAACAGGAACAAAAGAGGATGATTGCTGTAGCTAAAAATCTTTTCATATTGCGGGATGATAATATAATTAAGTATTAAATGATGATCAATATCAAAATAGCTTTGAAAACTACCTTATATTGATGATGTAAAGTAAGACTATTCTGATAAAAAACAAAGCTGACATCTTTTACCTGTGCACGTTTTTATTTTTGTAAAGTGGATATTTGATCGGACCTCAGCCTGGGGTATTTTATTCCCAGTTGTTCCAGGTAGGAATCATACTTTTTTTCATTGTAATAAAAGGGCTTTAGCTTGGGAGCATATTCTTCCATGATATCCGTATTCAAGTATGTTGCCGGCTTGTCGTCCTCAGAAATCATGGGCTCATAGGTTTGATTGGCCGTCTGTACATTTTTATAATAGTCCCAGGACTGCTCTACCAGCTCAGGTTTTAAAAGAAAGTCCAGGATGGTCATGGCTTCCACCTTGGCTCCGGCAACCACGCCTTTGTGAGCAATAGGTGTGGCCATAGCGATGGCATTAGACCAGTGGTGGCCCTGTAAACCTGGAATGTTTGATGGGAATCGCAGTGTTATGGTGGGCACCTTCCAGCTAATGTCGCCAATGTCATCTGATCCCCCGCTGACCGGATTCTTTACCGGTAACCCAATCGTGTCCAGTTTCACTTTTAAACCTGAGGTATCCCTTTGAGAATTGACCTCTCGTTGCACGGCCTTCGCCAACAACTGATCTGCCTCACTCCATTCAGGCAGGCCAACGGTTTTAATATTTTCATACATGGTTTCAGCCATTACCTTGTTGAAATGACGCGGCCAGGCCGTTCCCAGTATGCGTTTATTCATTTTGGTACGGGTCATCATGGCAGCAGCTTCTGCAATCTCATTACCACGTTCATAAGCGGCCATGATTTTGGGATAGGTAATTTCCCGGAAGTAATACCAGATTGAGGCCTTGGAAGGGACTACGTTGGGCTGATCTCCCCCGTAATTGATAATGGAATGCGACCTGCCCAGCGGATGCATATGTTCGCGGGCGTAATTCCAGCCAATATTCATTAGTTCTACGGCATCGGCAGCACTGCGCCCCCTCCAGGGAGAGCCTGCAGAATGAGCAGATTCGCCTTCAAAGGTGTATTCTACCGAGATCAGGCCGGTTCCCCTTGCCTGTCCATAGGAAACGTTCATGTTGTTGCTTACATGCGTAAAGATGCACATGTCCACTTCGTTAAAATACCCATCTCGCGTATAGTAGGCTTTGGTTGCCACCAGTTCCTCTGCTACTCCTGGCCATAGTATCAGGGTGCCTGAGAGCTTTTCCCGCTTCATGATATCTTTAACTGCAAGGGCAGCCATAACATTCAGGGGGACACCCGCGTTATGTCCCTCCCCATGTCCTGGGGCTCCTTCTACAATAGGATCGTGGTAAGCCACTCCAGGTTTTTGTGATGCACGCGGGATACAGTCTACATCACTTCCAATCGCAATAACAGGCTTTCCAGACCCCCATGAGGCCCACCAGGCCGTAGGCACTCCTGATATACCGCGCTCTATTTTAAAGCCGTTTTTTTCGAGGATTCCGGTAATGTATTTAGCGGTTTCTTTTTCATGAAAACCAAGCTCTGCAAAGCTGAATACCTTGTCTACCATTACCTGGGCCATTTTGGCGTTTTTGTCTATTTCCTGCTGCACTTCTATTTTTAGTGCTTCCAGACGTTCTTCTGTAGTTTGGGAAAAGAGGGATAAAGAGGGGAGGAGTAACAGCAATGCCAGGACTGGAGTAGTGTAAAGTTTCATAGATGAATGTATTAGTTGATTATTTAAATGTAGCAAAACCCAGGCAGGAATAAAACCTTCAGTACAGAACAGTGGAATTATGTATTTCGGATTTTGGCATAGCGATGATCATCAAGGATTTGTCCATTTTTAATTACAGCGTTTCGCATAACCCCTTCTTTGATATATCCATTCTTCTCCAACGCCTTCATGGAGGCCAGATTAAATTCATATACCCCGGCATAGATCCTTTCCAACTGTAGTTCCTCAAAACCATACCGGGTTATTTGTGCAATGGCCTGGGTAGCTATTCCTCGTCCCCAATAGGCTTCGCCAATCCAGTACCCGATTTCCGAACTAATACGATACACACCTTCATTAGGCATAAGGCTGATAACCCCACACAGTTGATCTTTAGTGTTTACTATGGCGAAGGTATGTGCCGGATCTTCCTTTTCCGTTCGGCCGATAAACGCCCCGGCATCTTCAAGTGTGTAAGGATGCGGAAAAAGGTCACGCGCACAATCCCAGATCTTTTTATTATTGGCCAGCTGAGCCATGGTTTCGGCATCCTCTGAGGTCAGTCTTCTTAAAGTGATTAGTGTATGACCGCTCATTTAGATTTTTGTTTAGCATAATACCACATGATCCCCATGGCAAGAATAAAAAGAAGGTTGGAAAGCATAAGGAGGAGCGAACTTATGGCCTTTTCGGATTTCTGGTATTCCAAATAATTAAAGACAAAGAGTACTGCAAAAATTAGCATCAGGATGAAATAGACCCATTGTTTTCGGTTCATAGATGTCGTTTTAATTCTTTAAACTAGTTAATTTAATATGTTTAGTATTGTTCTAGGCTGACTACCATTATCAGCGTCTTTTACTAAGTGCGTAATATTTTATCCATTTTTCGCCCTCTGGCTAATTCATCAACTAATTTATCGAGATATCGCACTTTTTGGGTAAGCTCATTCTCAATTTCTTCTACCCGATATCCGCAAATCACACCCTTAATCAGGTGGGCGTTAGGATTCAGTTTAGCATTCCGGAAAAATTCTTCAAAGTTGATTTTTTGTTCGATAAGTTCCTGAAGCTGCTTTTCGTCAAATCCCGTCAACCATTCGATAATTTCATGTAATTCTTCTTTGGTACGGCCTTTTTTCTCCACTTTGGTCACATAGTGCGGATACACAGAGGCAAAGGACATGTTGGCGATACGGGCGTCGTGGTGGCTTGTGGATTTCATAGCAACAGTGTTTTGGTTATCCTTCATTCAGATAGACATCGTGATAGGCTTTTCTCTTCCACATTTTATCGTCGATAATGCAGAATATGCAAAAGGCCAGGGCAAGGATTAAATAGAGTAGTTCTGAAGACCCAAATAACTTACCATTGTTATTGACCATGGCATGTAATATCACAACGGTAAGTACTGAATACCTGGATTTGTTGTAGGCCCATGTAAAGACTATGGTGAGTGGAATGGTCCATATAAAGCGGGGAAGCATTTCCAAAAACCCGCCAGTACCATAAAACCCGTTATAATGTAGCGGTAGATGCCATAGACTCCATAAAAATGAAATTACAAATACAGCAATCAGTGGATTGTATTTCTTCTGTAGCTCCTTTTGCAGGAAGCCACGCCAACCAAACTCTTCATTACCCCCGAAAAAGAAAAAGGTACTGAAAAAACCAACAAGCCAAACCGTCTCAAAGTTAATAGCAGACGCTGATGTTTCCATGCCAATAGAACCACCAAGATAGAAACTCAGCAGTGAAATAACAGGTAAAAATAAGAAGGCAAATAGATACCATTTAGTCCGACTTAACTTATAGAAAAAAGATTTAAGATAGTTTTCCTTCAAGATGCCATTAAGTCCGTTACTAATATTTAAGGCAAGGATAAATATGGCGATTGCTAACATTACATATCCAAAAAGCCCTACTTCCCCCAAAGAAGGAATCTTCCCGTTAATATCAGCCATGCCATTGCCGGTAAGAAACAATCTGAAAAAGAGCACTATTCCTATCCCAATTAATGTGATCACAAAAATAGGTTTGGATCCTATAGCGAATCGGGCGTCAGAATTCAATACGGTAAGGACATATCCTGCCAGTAACGGGCCACATGACCCTATAATTATGCCCGCAAAGGCAATGTCCTTTGGAAGGTTAATCATTACTGGTAAAAACCAGAAAAAGAAAGTTATGGCGAAGGCAATCAGGATAAATGCCAGGATTGGGCTTGATTTGAAAAAGGTTTTCACGTTGGTTGGTTGTTGGATGATAGAATAGGTATAATGTTTTGGAAATTCCTAAGATAAGGAAATGCTATAAACTTAAGGCAATAGTTTTTAGGTAGTTACGTTTCTTATAGGACAAACCTGCTTATCATGAAACCAAAGACTAATCTTATCATTTTTCTCCTGTTCCTGGGAGGAATCTTTTTATCAACTGCAACTGCCACTGAGCCTGAACCCTGTTCCGGATACGAAAAGGGTACCATTACCCTGAAAAATGGTAAAACCCGGGATGCCTATATCTATATTGATTATTGTAACCCCCATTTATTCCAAATGGGCCTGCGTACGATTGATGAAAAAACCTATAAGAAATATGCCAAAGGCAAAAAGATAAAGAAGAAAGCTATTGACAAATACAAGGTCAAAGAAATCCGAAGTTTTGTACTGGATAGCGGTAAAGAATTCCGACAGGTGAAGTATGCAAACCTGTTTTCAGAGAAAAATACCGACAAACTCCCGAGAAGGCAATTACTGGAGGTAATGGCTGATGGTAAGATCACTATTTTTAAGCGAGGTTATCGCACACGCAATGGCTTTATCTATAAACCGGTGATGGATGCTGTCCTGGAAGGAGGTCCTGAGCATGTAGAGTTTATGCGTAATAATTTTGAGATCCTATACCAAAAGGACAAGTCGAAGAATCCTAAAAACATCCGAAATGCCAACCTAAAAAGCCTTTTTGGTGACAACCCTGAGGTGCTTCAGAAATTTATAGACGGAGCCTACTCGTTCCGGATTGAGTTTCAACGTGAAGCCAGTTTTTCAGCCAATTGTGACCGCGCCTTTATGGAAGCTTTACTGGAAATGGTAAATGATTATAATGGAACCACACAGGAAGCTTTAACTGCAAACTATTACCAGCAATAGTTCAGGAATTACATAAAAAAATAAAGGCCGTCCTACATAGTTGAGACGGCCTTTTTGTTATCCTTTAAGAGTAATCTCTAGCACTTGATGGTTCCTCTTAGTCCGATTTATGCACCTCCAGTTCAATCTCAATCATAAATTCCGGCAAGGCCAATTCTTTTACCCCCAGCCAGGAACCAGTAGGAAATTGCTTGGTATATATTTCGGTGCGGTAGCCCGCATTTTCAAGAAACAAAGGCATGTTTGTGGTAAAGATATTCTCCACTACCACATCATCAAAGGTGCAACCGTAATGGCTAAGTACTTTTTCCAGATCCGCATAGCAGTTTTTCATTTGCTGCGCCAGATCTCCTACGGCCGTAGGGTTACCTTCATCGTCCATACTAACGGCCCCGGAAACCTTAATGCTGTTCCCGATTTTAACCGCATGGGAATACCCATAAGCCTTTTCTACTTCAGGTCGGAGTAAGAAATACTCCGGTTTTTCGGCTTTGATTTCTATTTCTTCTTCGGCATCCTGATGCACTTCTTTTTCCTGGCAACTTTGCATACTAAATGCGAGTGCTAAGAGTAAAAAACTTAAGTTCAATGGTTTGGTTAGTTTTTTCATATAATGTGTTTTAATTTAAATTCTAATTATTCTTCTGTTGGGGGATCCGAAAACCAGGTATCCCGGAAAATTTGCCATTCTCCATTTACCTTTTTCCAGACCAGGAGGTATTTCCCGGAAGATTTCCATTTGCCAGCTGCGTGGGCGAAATATCCGGTTCCCTGTTCTACCAGCATCTTTTCATTTCCCCATAAACCAGTGGTGGTATAGGCGCCGATAACGCTATCCTTTACCCAGCCATCAAAAACCTCAAGTATGGCCTGCCTGCCTATAGTTGAAGGTCTACCGTTGTGAAAAATCTCGGCGTCTTCAGCGTAGAGATTGCCAAATACAGCCTTGTCTCCGCTGGCCATGGCATTCTCGTAGTCACGAAGGCGGGATTCAATTTCCAGTTTGGCTTTTTCAATATCGAATTGGGAAGTGGCCTTCTCCGGTTGATTACAGCTCAGGAATGCGAAGGTCAACAGGGCAGGGGCAATTAAGACGATAGATCTCATAAGCGGATTAGTTTGATCGCATATCCAGGGCCATTCTCCCATTCTAAAAATGCTGAATTCTGGCTGGTCTAAGATAGGGAATTACTGGTAGCAATTACACAGGTTTATTTGATGTCGATGTTCATTTTTAGTGTTCATTATGAAGGAATTTCGTAAAAAGCATAAGGAAGCGTACCAAGTGATAAAACATTGTTTTACTTTAGAAAAAAGATAACCAACCGGATAAACAAGACTAAGATGAAAATGAACAAATTGATACTGATCAGCCTTACTTGTTGTCTGACGGCCTGTTTAAATAAAAAATCGAACAATGAAAAAACTTATGAATCCTCTGATGTTTGTCAGCAAGATTCAGGGATGTCAAAGGTAGTTTCTAATGCAGAAGGAGATTTTAAAGCTTACAAGACTTCATCTGCCGTAGAAATAGACGGTTGTAGCAAAGATGCAGTTTGGTCCAACAGGGAATGGTACAGCATGAATTACCTATGGATGGGGGAGCAGGTAGATCCCGCGGATTATAGCGGGAAGTTCAAATTGGCCTGGGACAGCGATTATTTATATGTTTTGGTTTCGGTAACGGATGACTATTTACACGCGACTCTGGCCGATGGACGGGAAAATTACTGGAAAGGCGATTATGTGGAAGTGTTTATTGACGAGGATCAATCCGGCGGAAACCACCAGTATAACCACCAGGCCTTTGCCTACCATGTTTCTACCGAAGGTCATGCTATTGATAAAAACACCAATGAGGAGACCGTGTTTTTCGATGACCATATGCAATTAGCCCGTACTAAGGAAGGAAACCATTACCTCTGGGAAATGGCTATTAAGTTATATGACAAGGAGTTCAACGAAGACGCACAAGACAATGTGCCTGTTAAAATTGTGAGCCAGAAACGAATTGGTTTCTCTATCGCTTATGGCGATAACGACGGAAATAGCAGTCGTGAAAATTTTATGGGTTCAAAAATGACACATGGAATCAATAATGATGAGGGTTATGTAAATGCCGATGTGTTTGGGAGTTTGCTGTTTGTGGAGTAGGGGGTTGGTTGTTTGTTTTTAATTGATGGATGTTGGTGGTTTGGGGTAACCACCTCAAAAAATGAAAAAATAATATTCATATGAGGAAATTTTTATTGATAGGTTTTTTACTGGCATTAAGTGTTAATCCCCTTTTTTCGCAAACAGAAAAGGGAAAGATATTGGTAGTTCTTAATTCGACCATCCTAAATAATGGTTTGTCGCAGATTGGTTACCAAACTCAAAAAACAAAGGATGATGACTTTGAGGGCAATCCTACAAAGACCTTCAACCTTAATCTGACCCCAAAGATGGGGCTATTTGCCTGGGATAACCTGGCATTGGGCGTTGAGGGCAGCATAAATTTTATAAGTATTAAAAACAGTTTCTTTTTTGGTGATAATGTCAATGGCACAATTCTGCTTGGCGGACCTTTTTTTCGATACTATTATGGGAAGAAGCAGGTGAGGCCCTTCGCTGAGATCGGAGCTTTGTTTGGGGGAAGTAAGTTTACCTCAGAAGATCCTGACGGCTTTGATCCGGATAGCACAAACAAAACGAATATATCCAGATACAAGGGAGGTGTTGGACTGGCCACACAGTTAGGAAGCAAAGTGAGCTTTGACACCTTTTTAGGTTACAGCACCTTGAAAGAAAAAGACTCTGAAGACAATCCGGATAATGAGAGAGACATTAGCAACGGCATACTCCTGGAAATAGGAATCTCGATTTATCTTAGATAGCCTTGTTGCGCACGATCTTTAGCAGGTTATGGGAATATTATTGGACCCAGGTGATTCATCCAAATAACAAAGCCAAGAATGCCTCCAATAATTCCGCCACAAATAAATGTTAGTCTCAATTCTCTAGGGATTACGCTAAATACAATGTAGAGGCCAATTAGCAACCCTATCATTCCAAAAAGAATTGCAAACGTTCCGTGTGGTATACCTAAATACCAAGCCAAACCTGCTTCATCACCACCAAAAAAAGTCCCATTTGGCTTCATTAACTCCATGCCGACCGACATAACAACATTAAAGACCTCACGCAGCCAGAATAAGGATATGAATACTGCTAACCAATCCCATAGCGCAAATCCAGTTGTGTTTCTTTTATTTTTTCTTAAGCGAAGAATTACTAAGCCTAAAATACCAGTGAGCATGGTTTGCAAAGGACCACCAAGGGTTACTAAAAATCCATGGAATTCAGAAGCTTCCCATGAATTATAACTCATACTGTCGTGATACAGGGTAGTGCTATAACCCAAGAATTCAGCCACTGCAATATGGCCGATTTCATGGGTAATTGTCCCTATAGCCGTAAATAATATAAAGGCAAGTACAAAAAGAAAGAAACATTTGAAATGGAAGGTTAGGCTCATTTGGATTGCATTAAATCCTTTGTTTATTATTCATTTTGCTTGTACTGACTTCACTGGAAATCTCGTTTGATATGTTCCTCCCAGCTTGCTGCTTTTAGCAAACTATCATTTTCCCTGATCGACCGTGTGTAATCGTAATAAAAACTGTCCCTGTCACTTCTAAAGAGGAATTCAGTTTCTAAGTTGATTTGCCTTTCAGCTAACTTAATATTCACCCCATATTCCGCTTCAACTGAAGTAATCGCTGGATCCAGGTCAGAGGTGCTATGCACAATGGATTCGTAGTTTTCATAAGTTCCCCAGGGGAATGCTTCTTCCCAGTTATTAATGGCCACCACAGTCCGGGTTTGGGTTAGGGTATCGTATTCAACCCTGTTTACCTCTGCAAAGCCCGAAGATGAGCCCTGCGACAGTTTCCTGAAATCAGGTAATTTTGGGTCTGGTTTAATCGCTTCCCAGGCATATCCTTCCTCAGCCCTGTAATAGCCTAAGGGTAGCACGATACTGCTTCCCTCTTCTCCTCCAGTTATTACCAGGTTTTCCCCCAGGCTAGGTGTGGGCCAGAACATGGGCCATTGGGCATTGCTTATGGCTACCCTCAGTTTGTGTCCCGGTTGAAAATTCCAGGTGGTCCAGTGAAAATCGATTTCCAAACAATAGGGTTCCCCAATCGGACTGGGTTTAGGTGCAGAGGCAGATTCCAAATGCGTACTATTAAAGGCACCGCCGGTCACCAGTGTGCTGCTGCCATCCGGAGCAACATCGTTGAGCCGAACAATCCAATTGACATGTTCGGATTCCGATTGCACGCATAACCGTACCTTAGGATATCCCATGATGGATAGTTCTTCTTCCAGTTCCAGGTCATAAACCAGGGATTTTTCATAAAAAGATGATTGATCCGGGGGCCAGTCGCCCCACCACATCACCGGCCCTCCGCCTTCTATTCCATCAGAGGCTAGACTCCGTATAGTATCCTTAACTACCTCAGTGTATTTATCCTCACTCAAGGTAAAACCCTCAGAAACAAACATCAAGTCCTTATGTTGCCTGTCGAGATTTGACCATTTATCCAACACCCTCCAGGCTCCGGGAATATGATCTACCTCAGCTCCTGGGATATGATAGTCCCTCTGGTAAAGAATAAGTTCCGGATAGCTGGACTCATTTGGGGCTTCGGATTTGATCATCCACAGGTTTAGCCAGTCTACTACCTCTTTTCGCCATTCGACTCCAGGCCCAGGATTTGCTCTATGTGGCCAGGTATGGTTCCAGGGGCCGATAATTGCTCTCTTGGCCCCCTGAGTTTGATTAAAAAAGCGTTCTACCAAATCGCGATAGCCATCGTATAAACCAGCAATCAGGAACGTAGGTGTGTCAAAATTCTCATAATTTCCATCCAGGGAGGCACGATCCCAGAAGGGTCCATCATTTTGCTGTTTTTTGTATTTGATAAACCAGGGATCAGACAGGAAACGGTCGTGGAAGTAGGCTGAATCCAATTCAAAATTCGGTGATGGGGGAAAAGCATTGTCGAGGTCCCGTCCAATTTCATAGGCATCCACATGCAGAATACCATCCATAAAGTGTACGTCGTCCTGATAGAGGTCGTCCGTAGACATCAGCGAAACTATGGTCTTCAGGGCAGGCGGACGCCTCATCGCCAGTTGCAGCCCATTAAAACCTCCCCAGGAGATCCCAAAAACGGCCACATTGCCATTGGAGTAATTAAGTGCTGCTAACTGCCTGATTACTTCCTCACCGTCATCTAGCTCCTGATCGCTGTATTCATAGGGAACAATAGCTCCTTCACTTCTCCCTGTCCCACGAATGTCTACCCTGGCAACGATATACCCATTTTGCACAAAGTAATTAAACACGCCATACCTGGAAGCCCGGTGTTCATCTTTTCGGTAAGGAAGGTATTCCAGGATGATGGGGTATTTTTGGGAAGTGTCGAAATTATGGGGCAGGTAGAGATCGGATGCAAGCTGGACCCCATCAGGCATTGGGATAAATATTTCGCGAATCGTGGGTAATTCTTCCGTAACCTCTTCACGGCAACTGCCTAAAAGGATTAAAGAAAGGATTACCAATGGGATTGCAGTCCTGTTTAACATGAAAAAACACCTCAATAGAAAATGGAAAAATGCATTACTCATTGTGAACACCATCTGATGTCTTTTGTATTTATCCGCTTCTCTGGTTTTAAATGAATATTATCTAGAAGGATTAGCAGTAATTATTTCTTATTCCAATTAATGACGATCTCAGTGACCAAGAGGGGTACAGTCCAGGAAACCCAGATAGCGGTTGGCCCTACTTCTATAAAGGATCCCAATTCCTTCACCATGGGTAATTCGGTCAGAAAGCGAAAAGTAACAAAAGCAAAGGTCACGACATAGCTCCTGATCATCCAGTCTTTATGTTGCTGTATGCGTTTTCGCATTACGGATATATAAGCCATAGAAGCGGTTGTAATCCAGGCAAAGGCCAAACCCTGAAGGGCTAATGCCCAGGTCCAGTGAACTTCCAATGCAGTTGTCCAGGCCAGATGAGTCGAAGACACCGAACCTACTAAAATGGCAACCAAATAGATGCGTCCCAACCACCTGTGAGTGGTCAGGTATTTATTGCGGAACGCTTTCCAAAACTGAAATGGACCGATTGATATGGCCAGGAGACCCCCCGAAATATGTCCGATTAAAGACCATTTAAAATCCCACCACCTGCCCAGTATGTCTTCAGTGAACCCATAATAGGGTAGGGCGTCTTTAATAATAAAACGCCCCCCAAAAACGATCAGAAAAATCCATAAAAGTAGCGTCAGATATCCTTTAGGTTTGCTCACCGAAAAAATATTGGATGGTTTCATTTTATAATTTGTTTAGTTGGTTATTCGAATATTTGCTGACTCAAAATACGTTTTTAAAACTTATTTTTACTTCTGATGGCTTCCTTTTTTAAGGTATTCAGGTTCTAACAGATGCTCTATTAAAGTTGTCTTCATTTCGTATCGCAAGGCGCGTTTGTTCTCTTGTGATGAAACTATCCTAACCAAATTTTCATTTACAAAATGCAGTGCTACTCCGTCATCGCAGGCTATTCCGGATTTCATTTCACCGATGCTTATCTTTTCTCTGTAAACCGCTTGCCTTTCTGGCTCACCGTCAAAATGAGGACAGTTACTTCCCCGCAAAAAACCAAGACAATTTAATTTAGTGATTTGATTGGGTATAGAATCGGTAAGGCCTTCTTCAAACCAACAAATAGCACCGGCGCTAACACCACTTAAAATAGTGCCTCTTTGATAAGCCTTCTTAACCATCAGATCCAGGCCCCATTCCTTCCATAGGACGAGCATGTTACGCGTATTGCCCCCGCCTACAAACAGGATGTCCTGGTCCAGGATAAATTCTTCAATTTTGTCTGTATGGCCGGCAAATAAACTCAGGTGACTGGGGCTGCAATCCCTTTTTTCAAAACATTTATAGAAGTTTTGAATATATGCCTCAGCATCACCACTAGCCGTCCCGATAAAACAAATTTTGGGGTTTATTTTTGAAGCTTGATTTAATATGTAATCATCCAGCAACGGGTTTTCCGGCTCATCCGAAAAACCTCCACCACCCAAAGCAATTATTTGTCGTTTCATCAGTCTGATAACTTTATCGGGGTGCAGCTTAGTTCAATTTTATTAGAACGCCTTCCTGATGGTTTCCTTGAAGATCTGTGGCCGGGCAAGGTAAATTGTTGTTCTGCATTACGTACTACTCTTTCAACACATCCTTGAATCGCTTTTAAAGTAGTAAGCCCAATTATTGCGGCTTAAAACCATTCTTGGTCAATATGTTGGCGTACCAGCTATAAGAAATTTCCCCGCTATCGTAGAATTTCTGTACTTCTTTTATACTTCCCTTACTACCGTAATCTTTGGTTGATTCCAGATTTCCTTTCTGATCATAATACTTCCATTTACCAATCATAACCCTCCAGTCCTTATAGCTTCCTTCTGACTTTAATACCCCATTTTCGTAATATTTTTTTATGGAACCTTCAACTAAATTCTGGTTGTAATGCCCCTCTTCTTTGGGGTTTCCATTTTCGTAATAGTTAATCCATTTGCCCTGACCAACACCGTCTACATATTCTTGCCAGGAGGAATAATTACCATTGGGATATTTGGCAAATAAAATTCCCGTAAAGGGTTCTTTTTCTTCTTTAGCATAATATCTGTAAATCCCATCTGTCCTTTTCCCACTGGCCTCAGCCATTGATACTTCTCTTCTGGATTCCACATCTTGCATAGACAGGGTATTTTGAGAAAATCCCGATACAGGGAGTATAAAAACAAAGACCACAAAAGGGGCTGTCCAAAAATTCGATTTTAATGCATTCTTGATCATAGTGTTTTATTTTTTGATGATATATAACAATTTCGATCCAATTGCCGGACTGTGGATGTTTCGTTATTCAGGTATTAGGTATACTTGTATTGTGTTTTGGCCTACTAAAAAGTCAATACATCCCACCATTTTAAAAGGATCATTACTATAATTGTAAAGACGAAACTATAAAATATTGCGCCTTGCCAATATGATAATCTTGTTGGCCAATGCTTCCACATTTTTTTACCATATTCCTTCTTGGCATCTCCGCTGGTCAACTTCCAGAAAAGAAAAACGAAAACTAAGAAAATCAATGTTGCGATTAATAATGTCCAAATTTTTTCCATTTAATAGGATTTTAGTTTCGTTCTTGAATGTTGCTGAAAATTTATTGCAATCTAATATAGCACTATATCCATTTAAGATTCCTGATAAGGACGATTTAGTTTCTTTTTTCTATGCTTAGAACTTCAAGAATTTGGGTATTCTTTAGGCTTTTAAGAAGCAACAGATTTTTTTAGGATAAATATGTATAAACCCTATTTGTTGGTCTTTTGGCAATCAATATTTCTGAGATCGATTGATGTTGTAATTTGGTTCCTATATAAACCTTATGTCTCCCAGTGAAATACTTCAATAATCCTTAATTTCGTCCCGCTATGAAATTTGGGAAAGTAGAGCATCCGGAGCTTATTGATTTTACACTTCCTCCGGACCATCCGGACACTACCGTATTGCTTCAAAAGCCGGAAGCCAAAGATCCTTTTGCGCTCTATGTAGGCGCAGCCAAATGGAGTAAACTTGCTTTAAAAAATTTCTACCCCAGAGGCACAAAGGAAGAACTGGCTTATTATGCCACACAGTTCAACGGCATAGAGCTCAACGCTACTTTTTACCGGATTTTCCCCACCCAGCAGTATGAAACCTGGTACAGCGCCGTACCTGACTCTTTTCGTTTCTTTCCCAAAGTGGTGCAAAACGTTAGCCATCTAAGGCGACTCAACGATATGGCCTATCCGGTGCTGGAAAACTTTCTATTAGCCACAGCTGGCTTTCAGGATAAACTGGGGACCGTCTTTATGCAGATGCACCCGAATTTTAGTCCTAAAAACTGGGACCGCGTGCTGCGTTTTGTAGAATACTGGCCAAGGGAATATCCGCTGGCCCTGGAATTCCGCCATGCCCACTGGTATAATGATACCAAG
This sequence comes from Flavobacteriaceae bacterium D16, assembly GCA_021295155.1. Taxonomy (GTDB): domain Bacteria; phylum Bacteroidota; class Bacteroidia; order Flavobacteriales; family Flavobacteriaceae; genus Lentiprolixibacter. The sequence continues at coordinate 250,445 of JAJTJC010000035.1, forward strand.
GTAGCGCATGAGCTTTTTCTATTGCTGCGTGAGAATGGTATTGCTAATATTCTTACAGACACGCCCGGAAGGCGCGATATGCTGCATATGCGCTTAACCAATGATGAGGCCTTTATACGCTTTGTAGCGGGCAACCACCACAGTGATTATAAGCGCCTGGACGACTGGGTGGAGCGGTTATGTCAATGGCATCAGCAAGGCCTGAGGAAGATCCATTTCTTTGTGCATCAGCAGATGACTAAGGAGTCGGCTTTACTGGCAGCTTACTTTATCCGAAAAATGAATTCTCGCCTAGGAACCAGACTTCACATACCTAAGACCCTGACCGATTAAAAAGGAGTTAAGCTTTCCTTGAAATTGCCCTAAAAACAATGAGCTAAGAGCAACGATAGAAGAATTCCAGTTGACTGGTGTCTGTAGCTTGCTTAATTACTGGATCCAACTTTTGTAAGGAAGCATGTTGGGGAGCTTTTACTGTTTCTTGTTCTTCCAGAAAACTACTGACGAGAAGGAGCAGAAAGGCGACGAAGTAACGACTGAGTGTTTGCATGATGAATTGTTTAGGTTACCTCTAAGCTATCCTAATAAAATCCAACACCCAAGGGCCTTAAGAAAAGTTTAGATTAAGATTAACAACCTTTATTAAAACTTTGGAACAGCCTTAACATAATCCCGATACCTGGATCAGGATTATTGCTGCAGTGTTTTAGCAATGGCCTGCACTTGATCCAGTACACGTAAGAGGTTACCACCCCAAAGCTTTTCGATCTCATCCTGAGTGTAACCACGTTTAACCAGTTCCAGGGTTACGTTAAAAGTTTCAGAAGCATCGGACCAACCCTCTATACCGCCGCCACCATCAAAATCGGAACTGATACCTACATGATCAACACCTATGAGGTTTACCATATAATCAATATGGTCTACAAAATCAGATACGCTTGTGGGTTCAGGAGAATCAGTGCGACTGGCTACTAGTTCTTTGCCCAGCGCCCTAATCTTAGGCCTGTTTTCCATGTATACCTGCTGTTGTTCCCCGGTAAGGTTTCGGAACTGGGAGCGATCATAATAGGGGAGGCCTAATGAATCTGCTGCCTGTATGTAAATCTCCCGCATGTAGTCACTTCGGGCCTGACTCTTCTCTTCACTTACATAGGCTGCAAGGGCAACGGTCTGTACCACGCCTCCATTTTCCTTGATGGCCAGTAGTTGCTCATCATCCAGATTCCGGCTGTGGTTACACAGGGCCCGAGCTGAAGAATGTGAAGCAATAATTGGGGCCTTAGACAGCGCAATAGTTTGCATGATAGACTCCTTTGAGGGATGGGAAACATCGATCATAATGCCAAGTCTATTCATCTCTATTACAGCCTCTTTGCCTAATTCACTTAAACCATTATGTAACCATATACTATCGCGTTCTCCTGTATTGGAATCACTAAACTGGCTGTGTCCGTTATGGGCAAGGGAAATGTAGCGTGCACCAAGCTCATGGTATTTTTCAAAAAGGGTTAGGTCCTCGCCAATGGGATAGGCATTTTCCACCCCAATCATGGCTGCTTTTTTTCCGGATTTCCAGATCCTTCTTACATCCTCTGAATTCAGCGCAAGTTCTATTTGTTCAGGTGCTATGTCCTCACATAGCCGATGTATGGCATCGAATTTTGACATGGCATTCTCACTGGCTTTGGCGTAACCAGCAGGAGTCAGCGAATCCTGACCGGTATAAACAATAAACCAGGCTACATCCAGTCCGCCTTCCTGCATTTTAGGCAGATTTACCTGAGTGTCCAGGTTTTGGGTGTAGTTGATACTATCTGTGAAGTTCCTGACATTGATGTCATCATGGGTGTCAATGGTGATCACTTCCTTATGGATCTTACGAGCTCGCTCCTCCAGGGATAAGTCGTCTTTTTTGGATTCAGCACAGGAAAACAGGGATAAAGAGATAAAAAATAAGATGAAATACCGCATTTGGTCGAATTTTAGACCTACAAATAAAGCACTTTGACAACAGAATCCATAGGGTAGATAACATTTAATTGTCAGGTCAACGGGAAATGGGGAGTTTTAATCGATTAGGTAACCTTCATTGGCAAGCCAACGGGGAAGGAATCCTGAAAAACTAAACGATACAAGAAACGCGAAACAAAGACTCTTTGGACTCTAAAAAATTATTATCTAAACTAACCGACATCGAAGCCTATCTGGACGATTTCTCCTATGAGGAACTAAGTGCGGCGGAAGCTTCGGAACTAAAAAAATCCTTTGAAAGCTTCAAAAAGCAGCTAGAAGGCAGTTTGTGGGACGAACCACGACCAACTGAGCCCGAAACCTCAAAAAGTAAGCCGCACCATTCTGGGGAAATGCTTATCGCCAGGGTAAGTCATGAGATAAGAACGCCCCTTAGCGGTATTATTGGCTTTACGGACCTGCTTCGGGAAAGTGAACTCAATGCAGAGCAACGCTACCAGGTAAATGCCATACAATCGGCCTCAAAAGCTTTGATGGATATCATCAATGAGCTTCTGGAATACTCGAAATTATCAGCCGGCCTGGAACTCTTCGAGGAAGTTGATTTCAATTTTTACAGCATTATCCAGGACGTTTCCTACCTCTGTAAAACCCTTATGCTGGGCAAGGATGTGGCTCTGGAAGTTGATCTGGACCCTGACATCCCGGTCGATTTACTGGGTGACCCCTCTAAACTATCGCAGGTTTTACTCAACCTGTTGGGTAATTCCATAAAGTTTGTTGAAAAGGGCAGGATCAGATTAAAAGTCAAATGTTTGAAAGATTATAAAAATGAGGTTTTACTTCATTTTGAGATTGCAGATACCGGTATCGGCATTTCAGAAATGGATCTTGAACATATCTTCAATTCCTTTAAACAGGCCAAACAACATACCTATTCCAAATATGGCGGAACGGGACTTGGTCTCAGTATAGTCAAACAGATCATACAAAAACTAGGTGGAAACATCCAGGTAAGCAGTAAACTTGGCAAAGGGACTACGTTTACCTTCAAATTACCTTACCGGAGGGGAAAGGCAAATGCCAATACTGTGGACGCGGGAATTACCCTTTCACCTGAGAAAGTAAGGGGTATGCGTATCCTCGTTTTTGAAGACAACCCAATGAACCAGCGCCTGATTGAGCAGCGATTGCTGGCCTGGGGATGTAAGGCCTATATCACAGAAAACGCCTCCTATGGGCTCAGGATATTAGAAACCAAGGGGGTAGACCTGGTACTTATGGATCTTAAAATGCCGGTAATGAATGGTTTTGAAATCACCCGTATTATCCGGGAGCATGAGGACGGCGCCATTAATAAAGTACCTGTAATTGCCCTGACTGCAGACTTCACCGCTGAAGACAAAGTGGAATGCGATCAGGAAGGCATAAACGATTACATCCTCAAGCCCTATACCCCGGAAGAGCTACTTCAGAAAATAATAATCAACAAGAAAGCAGACAGAAGAACAAGAGCTGTTATTCCCGAACCCAATTGTAGTGAGGTAAATCAAACTGCAGAAAGCCCATTTGATCTCAACCAGGTGCTCAACAGAGAATGCATGGGAGATATCACCATGCTGGAGGAGCTAATAGGGCTTTATCATAAGAATGCCCTTGAATTTATCGGGAAGGTTAAGCTCCATTTGAAAGGGGAAAACTATGAGCAAATAGCATTTGCAGCACACAAAATTAAATGCGGACTTAAAATGCTTAAGACCTACCAACTATGCACCCTTGTGGAGGAGCTCCATGAGCTGGCCGGTAAACAGGAAAATCCCGGTCGCATTAATGATCTCTATGATCAGTTTGTAATGGTTTATACGCGCCTAGAAAAGCAAATTAATGAGGCCTTCAAGGAATTAAAGGAAGGTCGAGGATAAAGATATGGAGAAGAAGCACCTTTTACTTGCAGAAGATGATGAACTATTAGCCTCGCTGCTCGAATACCGCCTAAAAATGGCTGGTTTTGAAGTGGTCTTGGCCCAGGATGGAAAAGAAGTAAAGGAGTATTTGTCACGGGAAACCCCGGATATTATAGTGAGCGATATTATGATGCCCTATTTCTCAGGAATTGAATTGGTAGACTATTTACGAAACACCCTAAACTCTAAAATCCCGGTCATCGTTGTTTCCTCTGCAGGAAACGAGGAAAATGTGCTGAGTGCATTTGAACTGGGGGCAAACGATTTTATAGCAAAGCCGGTAAATCCTTCAGAGCTGTTGGTGCGGGTAAACAGGGAACTGAATAAAGCATAATTTTTGAAAGGCCAAATAAGCACATATACACTAACGCTTCAATGGAACACACCTGGCGTTCCCGAAGAATTGCTTTGGTATATGACCGCTGCATTCCTTATGCTGGCCCTGTTTTATTTGAGCTCTGTATTTTATTTCCGTGCCCGTTTAAAAAACAAAGCTAATCGGGAAGCTGAATTAAAAAAGGACCTGGCACCTATGATCAGCAAATTCCTTTTTTACACAGAGGAAGATCCCCTTGAAGCGAGGCGTGAATACGTACAGCTTAAAATTGAAATACGGCAGTTACTGAAAAATGGCCTTACCCGGACCGTTTTGAGTGAGGTGCTACGGGATCTTAAGAAGGATGTGTCTGGTAGTGCTCGTAATGAGCTGTTAAGTCTATATAGTGACCTGGGACTGCAGGAAGACGCCATACAAAGATTAAAGAGTCGGCGGTGGCAGGTCTTATCAAAAGCCATACTTGAACTGACTGAAATGGAGGTGCGAGGGGCGTACGGCCTTATCAAAAAGTTCGTTAACCACCGCAGCAGTATTGTACGTAAACAGGCACAGTTGGCAACCGTTTCGCTAAAGAATGAAGGCATAACCTACTTTCTGGACAGCAACCGATATCAGATTTCAGAGTGGCAGCAATTAAAACTCCTGGATGTCATTAGACAACTGGATGGATTTGAAGCGCCCAAGTTCAAGAACTGGCTGACCTCCAAAAATGCATATGTAGTGCTTTTTGCACTGAGGTTGATCAAATACTACAAACAGAATGATGCCAGTAAGGCCATTATTACCCTGCTTAATCATCGCAACCAGCAAATTAAGGTAGAAGCGATCCAATGTATTCGTGAATTTTTTATTCAGGACGCCAAAGAGCCACTAAAAGTCGCCTTTGCCAATGGGAATGAGGAAGTAAAATTACTGATCCTGGACACGCTTGGACTAATTGGGAATACTGATGACATTAAATTTTTGCAAAATATTATTAATAAGAGTACTACGCATATTATATCAAGTAAAGCATCAAGCGTAATTAATACGTTGAAACCGGAAACCATACTACCGGAGTCAGATATAGAACCCATAGAAGAACTAACAAGCACCCCAACCGTAGATAAACCTGAAGAGATGGAAGAAAAGGAAAAAGAGGCATTGTCTGTCCATTTACCAAAACCTGATTTTAAAGAAGACCCTATGGCATGGGAAGATGTTCTTAATCCGGAATTTGAAGACGAGGTAATTTTTAGTCATTGTTGCCTGCAAGAGTTTAGGGAGCTTATACAAGAGATTGGGGAACCCTTGTTACAAACAGGGGATCCTGGGACCTTGCCACTTGATTTTCTCCCTTTGATAGTGGAAGAACAAGAGGCGCAAAAAACATCAGAATCCCAGGATACTGCAGAGGAAACTATCGATACTTCTATTGGGTTCAAAAGCGGTCTGGATCAAACGTTACACGCGGAGGAGAGGATCACCAGGGAAATCGAAGCTCTGCTTTCCATGGAAAATGAAGATACGCCGCAGTTCCATGAAGAAGAGGATGTGTTTAATCTCAATTTCCTTCCAATACTGGTTGATGAGGCTGGAACTCCCAGTGTGAAGGATGATAAAGAAGAACTGGATATAAGATCCATTGAAGTTATTGCGGAAACCCTTATGCAAAAGGTTCCGAAAGCCTTCATAAAGGCGAATAGGGCATCTGAAAATTACAGTATACAGGTGCCTCCGGAAGAATCCTTTGAAGCTGTGAAATCCATTAACTGGGCATCTATAGCCAGCCAAAACCTGCAACTAACTATAGATCAGGAGGAAGATACCCAATTAAAAAATACTTCAATAAAAAGGGATGATCCTTATGGGTTCAGCATTTTTCAGGAGCTGTTCCGCACCGCTGATACAGAATCCAAAATGATCCTTTTGGATGAAGTACTTGCCATAGGAGATAAGAAGGAGTTGTTCTTTCTTAAGACCTTATCAGAAGATCCTTCAACACAAGTAAGAAACAAGGCTTCGCAAATACATGAAGCATTAGCATCCAGCTTATTGCAACAAGAAGAATCGGAGGTTTGTGAAACCGAAATAGAGGGTCCATCAATTAAGATTGATTCTGCCAATGAAGATACCTTATTTGATCTCAGTTTTGAACCTGAAGCAGATTGCTTTCAGGAGCCCAATATTCAAGAAGAACGGGAAAAAGAAGAACGAACCAACCCAGAATTGGGAGTGTCAAATAGCGCTGGTAACCTGATGGGCCGATTTGCAGTACTCACCCATAAAATCTTCGGAAAGATCTATGGATAGTGGGATGTTCCATATGATCCTGGATTATATCAATATTGTCTTTTTGATATTTAGCGTCATGTTGGTACTGTTATTTACCGGCATGGCTTACCTGTCTACACTTAATGCTATACACTACAGGAATAAAAACAGTTTTGGAGACCTTTCCAAAGTAATGGCTTCGCCTATCGCGCCGGGCATTACCATTATAGCTCCTGCATATAATGAAGCTTTGACCATTGTAGAGAACATACGCTCACTTCTCTCCCTTCAATATGTTAACTACGAGGTGATGGTTGTTAATGACGGTAGCAAAGACGACACCCTAAAAAAAATGATTGAGGCCTATGATTTGGAGCAGGTTGAACGCAGTATAGACCCTAACTGGCCTTGTAAACCTATTAAGGCCATCTACAAATCCCGACAGCGGTCCTTTTCAAGGCTTACAGTGATTGACAAGGTCAATGGTGGTAAATCCGATGCCCTGAATACAGGTATGCGTTTATCTGAAAATAAATATGTAGGATGCATTGACGTAGACTGCCTGTTATTACCGGAAGCCTTGCTGCATGTGGTTAAGGCCTTCTACCAGCGTTCTGAAAAAAGAGTAATTGCCGTAGGTGGGGTTATTCGCATTGCAAACAGCTGTAAAATTTCTGGGGGTCAGTTGGAGGAGATCCGACTGCCCAAGAACTGGCTGGCAAAATTTCAGTTATTGGAGTATACCCGTTCCTTTTTGTTAGGAAGAATGGCCTGGGGGCGCATAGACAGCCTTCTTATTATATCCGGAGCTTTTGGGTTTTTCGATCGTGAAATTGCACTGGCTGCAGGAGGATACAACACCAATACAGTAGGGGAGGATATGGAAATTGTTTTTCGTATGAGGCGTTATATGCATGAACGAGAACTGCCCTACACTGTAGAATACATTCCGGATCCGTTGTGTTGGACTGAAGTTCCTGAGAGTACGAAGATTTTAATAAATCAACGGGATCGTTGGGCCAGGGGTAATTTGGAAACCCTCTACCATCATAAAGACATGTTCTTTAATCCGCGTTATGGCCGTTTGGGTATGCTGAGCTATCCCTATTGGTTTTTCTATGAATGGCTGGCGCCTATTCTCGAGTTTTTTGGATTCATATCCATAGTACTCTTTTACTATTTGGGTATTTTAAATTTCGAGTTCTTTATTGCCATTACCCTGACCATATACACCTTCTCCGTAATGTTTTCGCTTTATGCCATTCTCTGGGAAGTGTACACTTATAATCAATATACTCGTATACGTGACCTGGCCACACTGGTGTTTTGTGCATTGGTTGAGCCATTCGTTTTTCATCCCATTGTGGTCTGGTCGGCCATTCGCGGGAATTACAAGAAACTATTTAAGATTAATGCAGGCTGGGGATCACAGGTCCGCAAAGGCTTTGTTAAGGGATAAGAATGGGATTGTTAAGTCAAATAAACGTACAAAACGGAAAACCAGCGCTGAAGGAGTACATCCAATTGGCAATGGCTTTTTTCCTTGCTCTGTGCCTACTATCGTTCTATCAGAATGTTCGCCTGTACAGTGAGGGAGTTTTAGACGGAATAATCTCCAAAAGCCTGTTTTTGTCTTTTCTGCATCACTCAGGTTTTGCCTCCCTGGTCGCTTTAATGGGCGTATTCATTTTTAACTATTACAAGCAAAGCAAACCTGAAAAAGGATTTCAGATAATGCGCTACGTATTTTGGATTTTGCTGGTGATAGAAGGTCTTCTTATGGAATTCTATCTGCAGCATTATGAAATACTCGAATTTGGATTCTGGGGCCGATATTTTACGTTTACTTCAGTGGGTAAGTTTATACTTTTATTGCTTGCCTACGCTGTTGCAGCGGCCATTTGGTTCCATCTATTTTACAGACTTACGTCCACTGTTTACAGGGTGATTAGTAAGATGTATCCATTTACCTTGATCTTGCTCAGTCTGTTTCTGGCCACGCTTAGCACTGCTAAAAAACCCGTGAATGAGAATAAAACCCAACATCTGGTTACTGCAATCCTCATTGAAGCTTTGAGCTGGGATGAATACGAAGGCACTAAGGAATATCCACTCACAAGGAAGTTTATATCTGACGATGATTTAGGGTCGTACATGAACTTAACAACTTCAAAACCCAATATAGTATTTATAGTTATTGACGGCCTGGGCTCTGAATTTATTGGGGATAATGCCGTGTATGAAGGATTTACGCCATTTCTGAATTCCCTGGCACATAATTCCCTTTATTGGCCCAATCACTTGAGTAATACTGGAGAAAACCATGCGGCGCTACCCACTATAATCGGTTCCCTGCCATTCGGGGAAGATGGTTTCACCAATCTGGAAAACACGGTGACCCGTCAGACTTTGTATGGGGTTTTAAAGAAAAATGGATATCACACCTCGTTTTACTACGGAGGCAATACGGCCTTGAACCAGCTAGACCGTTTCTTGTTCGAAGAGCATGTAGACCTTGTTGTTGATCAGAAGAGTTTTGGAGATAGGTACATGAGACAGGAAGAGGACAAAGCTGGAATTTCGCTGGGTTATCCTGATAAAGAACTTTTCCGGAATTGGGCTGCCATTGAAAAGCCGTCAATGCATCCTCGTTTGGAGGTATTTCTTTCCCTAAGTTCGCAAAATCCTTACCTGATCCCTGAGGGTCAGAAATATAAAACCAGGGTTGATGAGCTTCTCAGGAAACATAATTATCCTCGCCATATTGCCAAAAGAGTCCGGAAAAATAAATCCCTTTTTGCCAGCCTGCTGTATACGGATGAAGCCGTGAAGGAATTGATCACATCCTACAGCGCACTTCCTGAATATCAGCATACATTATTTATAATAACAGGCAGCCATAATGTGACTGAACTACCTGGCCATGATGAACTTCATCGCTATAAGGTCCCATTATTTATATACAGTCCGATGATAAAAAAGGCGAAGCGTATGAAACCCTTGGTTTCTCATGCAGACATTACACCATCTTTACTGCAGATGCTCCATAAGAAATATGGTATAGAACTTCCAGAGGAGGTGGCCTGGCTGGGAGCTGGTTTAACAGGGGAGAGAGTGTTTCAAAAGCAAAAGACCATACCATTATATCGATATGGAAAAGGGATTAAGGACTTCGTTTCAGGCAGGCATTTTCTTTCTGGCAATAAGTTGTACCATTTAGACGGTTCACTTAATCTTGCTGAAGAAAAAGACAAGGAGTTAAAGGACTCCATCCGGCAGAAACTGGATTACTTCCGATCGGTTAACAAGTATGTTACCCAGAATAATAAGCTGATCCCGGAGGAGTATGGCTTGTTTACCAATTTGATTGAACCTCCATCCCCGGAGGAACAGGTATGGATCAACAGTGTATTTAATGGGCAGGATTTTGACGATGCCTATGAAACAGCGAGAAACCTGGCCTTGGATGGTAATCGCGAAAGGGCTCTTTTACTATGCCGATTTATTCTGAATCGCGTACCGGGCCACATAGATACCGAGGTGCTTATGGGCCGTATTTACGGATGGGAAGGGCAATATAAAAAGGCGACAGAATTGTTAGAACGCACGGTGCAAAAATATCCCGTTTATATCGATGCCTATTCTGCTTTACTGGATACCTACTTCTGGTCAGGTCAAAATAACAAAGCTACTTTCCTCAAACGGAAGATTGAGCTGCACGAGCTAAAGTCCAATGAACTAAAGATCAAATTAAAAAGGGCCTATGATATTTTAAATGAGCAGGCCGAGCTTAGTGTGGCCCAAGAAAACGGGAAGTCAATTGCTAAAAAATATTCCGGAGGACTGTGAAGATAAAAGTATGCATACTCATTGCTGTTCTCATCAGTTCATTTGATCTGATGGCACAGGAGTATTCCTTTAGTGGAGACCCGGATATTTCCTTTGCTGCCGCACGGGAAATGGCCTTTTCAGGGAACCATCAGGGAGCAAGAGATACGCTGAAGTCTATTTTGATTCGCTATCCGGAATATACTGATGTACGAAGCTTGTTGGGAAAAACCTACACCTGGGATGGCGCCTATGATGACGCTCGGCTTCAATTTAACTGGATTACCTCGAGGGAGCAGCAAAACAAGGAGGTTTGGATAGCCGCAGTAAAGAATGAGATCTATGCCCAAAACGAGCATATTGCCCTGGGACTTGCTAACAAGGCCCTTATACACCTCCCTGAGGAAGCAAGTTTGATTAGCCTGAAGGCAGAGGTAATTCATCGCATACAAACGAAACAGGAGTCGAAAAACGCAGGTGCCGAGGGTGATGAAAAAATAGAAATTAAGCATTCCAAAAACCTGCTGGAATTCGGTAATGCAATAGATGTGTTTGACGCCTTTTACGAGCCTATGCTCTATGCTTCAGTGGCGTACACTCGTGAAACCAGGTTTGGTAAACTAATGCCCCGCATTAACTACAGTAATCGCTTTAACACCAACGGCGTGCAATATGAACTGGATGTTTATCCCAGGTTTTCGAAAAAACTACACGGCTATTTAAATTACGGCTATTCCAGGGATGCTATCTATCCCACTCACAGGGCAGGAGCAGAGCTCTATATGAATTTACCCAAAGCTGTAGAGTTATCAGCCGGGATGCGTTATTTAGGATTTGCAACCAGTAATACAACTATCCTAACCGGCTCAATCGGCCTGTACCGGGGCGATTACTATTTTTCCCTAAGACCTTATATAACCCCTAGAAGGAATCAAACAGGAATTTCAGGAAATTTGCTGGGAAGAAGGTATTTCAAGAATAAATACAACTATTTGGGGGTTAATTTAGGGATAGGCTATGCCCCTGAACTGAGGCAGCTTAGTGCCAACAATATCCTTCTGGCAGAAACCCTGTTTTTTATAGAGAGTCAGCAACTATTGCTTGAATATCAGTTTACTTCAGGTGATATGGCGCATCGCTACAGGGCTAATCTGGGTATTACCCGCCAGGAATACATCCCATCACCCGGTAGTTTCTTTTGGGCCTTTACTGCCGGGGTACTGTATCAGGTTGCCTTATAGAGCAGGGGTTTTGCCCGAAATAGTACACCACAAAAAAACCTGCCTTCACCACAATTTTTTGTAGCCACATACTAAGTTGGCTAAGTTTAAGTTATTAAATAGGAGATTTCTCCTAAGATTATCAAAACCCAGACTTATCATGTTATACGATACCTACGGGGAGGAATATTTGAATTTTCTCCGCGAATTAAATGAAATTTTAAGTTTAAACGAATTAGCTGAGTTGGACTATTTATAGTCCAACCGGCTTATTCAAATTCCAAATCTTATGGCGACCAATAATGAGAATGCCGATTACGTAAACTTTATCGAAAAATTGAACGAGATCCTTATGGATTACAATATTAGCCGTCTGAACTATTCTTAGAGGTTTATTTAGTGTACAATTGAAGAAAAAAGGCCCTGAATTATCAGGGCCTTTTTTTTACAATACTTTCAAGGGGATTACCCAAGGTAGTTTTTAAGCAATTTACTTCTGGAATTATGTCTGAGCTTGCGAATAGCCTTTTCCCTGATTTGACGAACGCGCTCGCGTGTAAGGTCAAAGGTCTGGCCTATTTCTGCAAGGGTCATAGAAGGCTGGTCCCCAATACCGTAATAGAGTTTAACCACATCTGCTTCCCTAGGAGATAAGGTCTCCAGGGCACGGTTGATCTCTGTATTCAGGGATTGCAGCATAAGACCGCGATCCGGTCTGGGAGATTCCGACGAATTCATTACATCGTACAGGTTTACATCTTCCCCTTCCTTAAGCGGGGCATCCATAGAGATATGACGTCCTGAGTTTTTGAGTGATTGCTTCACTTCTGTCAGGGTCATATCCAGTTCCTGAGCGATTTCCTCAGCTGAAGGTGGTCGCTGATGCGCCTGTTCCAGATAGGAAAAGGTCTTTTTTATTTTATTTATAGATCCAATTTTATTGAGAGGCAAACGTACAACCCTCGATTGCTCGGCCAGTGCCTGTAAAATCGATTGTCGTATCCACCAAACAGCATAGGAGATAAATTTAAATCCACGGGTTTCGTCAAAGCGTTTGGCTGCTTTAACAAGACCTACATTCCCTTCATTGATAAGGTCGGGAAGCTTCAGGCCCTGGTTTTGGTACTGTTTAGCTACGGAAACAACAAATCTTAAGTTGGCGTTGGTAAGTTTTTCGAGTGCTGCCTGGTCTCCCTGACGTATACGCTGTGCAAGTTCTACTTCTTCAGCGGCAGTAATCAATTCAATTTTACTGATGTCCTGCAGATATTTGTCTAATGATTTGGATTCCCTGTTGGTTACCTGCTTGACGATCTTAAGTTGCCTCATATGATTTTATTGGAGTTAAAAGGTTATAAGCTCTCATTATACACTTTTATTATTGTTTTTCCAAAAGGAATTGACTTTTCTTATACAAGTTTTATAAGGAGTCTATTTCCTACCGTAAGAATTGTATCATGGGCATATCTCTTAATTAATAGCTGTTTTTGCCTGAATAGATATGTGTATATTAGAACCGTGAGTAAAAGGGCCCTTAAAAAGTATTTGGCTAGTCTTGAAAAATCTGCTCTGGAGGAACAGGTAATCGACTTGTATGAGCGATTTGCACCCGTTAAGAAGTATTACGACTTCGTGTTTAATCCAAAGGAAGAGAAATTGATCCAGGAAGCAAAGTCGCGTATAGCTAACGAATACTTTCCTGTTAAAAGGAAACGGCCCAAAGCGAGAAGATCTGTGGCACAGAAATACCTTAAGCATTTCCGCACCCTTGGAATGGCTCCCTATTTAGTAGCAGACCTTATGCTGTATAATTTGGAGATAGCACAAACGTTTTCCAGAGAGAAAAGAGTTCCTGAAGCTTTTTATAAAAGTATGTTGAACTCTTTTACGGAAGCAACCCAGTATCTGTCTCAGGAAGCCCTTTTGTCAGATTTCAAAGGACGTATTCTGTCAGTTTATGAAGAAGTTAGTATTCAGGGATGGCCACTTAAGGAAGGATTTAACAGGGCCATGGATTTGTTAGACCTGGAGTAATTTTTAAGAGAAGCATTTATGTCAATAGTGATTATTCGCAACGACCAGAAGACGATGGTATGGAAGGAAGCACTGTTAAAGGCAGATCCGGATTTGGAAATATATGCCTACGACGAAGACCATGACCCAAGCCAGATAAGCATGGCCATGGTTTGGAAACCGCCACATGGGGCATTATCTCAATATCCCTCGCTACAGGCTATTGCTTCTTTAGGAGCAGGGGTTGATTTCCTGTTTGAAGATGAAACACTGCCGCAAGGCGTAGCCATTACACGAGTAGTAGATCCAATCTTGGCCGCGGATATGTCGGAATTTGTCCTTGGAGTAATTCTGGCACGAATCAAGAATTTATTGGCCTTTAAACGGGTACAACCTAAAGCTAAATGGCTGCCTCTGGAATATAAGCGAATTATCGAAGTTACTGTGGGTATTATGGGTCTGGGTGAATTAGGCTCCAGGCTTGCAGAGGATCTGATACGGTTTGGGTTTGATACAAGGGGCTGGTCTAGATCGGAAAAATCTTTGATCGGGCTTAGTTGCTTTGCAGGCGACAAGGATCTTGCTTCATTCTTATCCGGGACAGATCTGCTGGTTTGTCTTTTACCATTAACCCCGAATACCAGAGGTATCCTAAATAAGGAACTCTTTGCTTTGTTACCCAAGGGAGCATACGTAATTAATGTTGCCAGAGGAGGGCACTTGGTTGAGAAAGATTTGCTAGATATATTGGATCAGGGTCACCTTTCCGGTGCTTTTCTGGATGTTTTCGCACAGGAACCCCTATCGGAAGATCACCCCTTCTGGAAACATCCTAAAATAGATATGAGTCCTCATATTGCCAGTGTTTCAGATGTAAATTCCGTGGTTCCCCAATTATTGGATAACTATCGCCGTCTACAAGAAGGCCAGCCATTGCTTAATCTTGTTTCCAAATCACGTGGATATTAATTGATAACTTTAGGAAACGAAATTTCCTTAACGGACAAAAATCGGCTAGTTTTGCAAAATTGGAGTGTCAACAGCTCCGCCAAGTAAAAGAACTTAACCCTACAAGGAGGCATTTTTGCGAACACAGACGGAAAATATTGAAAAAAAGCTGTACGATTATCAGCTGCAGGATCTCAATACCATCTTCAAAGTTCTCGAAGAATCCCCTGAGAACTTAAACCTTTTATATCAATTACCCACCGGAGGCGGTAAAACGGTTGTTTTCTCTGAAATAACCAAGAGGTATATTGCCCAGAAGAACAAAAAGGTAGTTGTCCTCACGCACAGGATTGAACTTAGCAGGCAAACATCCCGTATGCTCGATGGATTTGGGGTACAAAACCTAATCATCAACAGCGATGTTAAGGAATTGAGGGATCAAGGAGAATATAAGTGTTTCGTTGCCATGGTAGAAACGCTGAATAACCGCCTTCAGGAGGGCATGGTGGAGTTGAAAAATGTGGGTCTGGTAATTATAGATGAGGCACACTATAATTCATTCCGAAAACTATTCAAGTATTTTGAAGAAGCTAATATTCTTGGGGTAACCGCCACGCCGCTGAGCTCCAATATTAAGCTTCCCATGAAGGATCACTATAAAAAATTGATCGTAGGGGAGTCTATATCTTCATTGATATCCAAGAAATACCTGGCAAAGGCAAAGGTCTATTCCTATGATGTTAGCCTTAGATCGTTGAAGCTGGGAATTAGCGGGGATTATACCGTGAAATCCTCAGATGAGCTCTATGGCACCCAGAATATGCTGGGAAAACTTATGGAAGCCTATGAGGAAATAGCCAAAGGTACCAAAACCCTTATTTTTAATAACGGTATCAGCACTTCCCGTTATGTTTATGAAGTGTTTAAAAAGGCGGGGTATGAGATAAGGCACCTGGATAATAAAAACACGCCTACTGAACGTCAGGAAATTTTAAAATGGTTTTCCGAAACTCCGGATGCCATTCTGACTTCCGTAAGTATACTAACCACTGGTTTTGATGAACCCACTGTTGAAACCATTATGCTTAACCGCGCTACACGGTCATTGACCCTTTATTTTCAAATGATTGGACGTGGATCGCGCATCCTGCCGAATAAGGATGAATTTACCGTGGTTGACCTTGGTAACAATATGGCGCGTTTTGGTAAATGGGATGCACCGATAGATTGGCAGGAAATATTCCATTTTCCGGACTTTTTCCTTGAAAACATTAAGAACGATGAGGATATTGAAAGGGAGTTTGTCTATGAAATGCCCCCTGAACTCCGGACTGAATTTGCCAAATCTCATGCCATTGACTTCAATGTAAAGGAGGAGTACAAAACTGCCTTTGCCAAAGGCCTTAAAAGTAAAACCGTTCTTGAGCGCAGTATTGAACAGCATGCTCAGATATGTGTTGAAAACAGTGATGACGTATTCGAGGCCCGAATCCTGGCAAAGAAACTCAAGGAAGAAATCTCCTATCGTGTCCGTCAGTATTGCTACTGTATCATGAACAATACCAAAAACTACAAAGAGTGGCTGGAGGAGGATTATGAAAGGAAATTACGGCTCAAAATCTCCCAAATGTTTGCAGCCAGGATGTAACTATGTTTTATGGGTAGGCGAAAACTCCTGATTATAGGCCACACCTGGCCTGAACCCAAAGCAACAGCGGCCGGGATCCGTATGATGCAACTCATCCATTACTTTAAAAACGCCAATTGGGACCTGACTTTTGCCTGCACATCTGCTAAATCGGATAAGGCAGAAGATCTTCAAGCATTGGGAATATGCTTTCAACAGATATTGGTGAACGACGACAGTTTTGATAGCTTTCTGCATAAACTGCAGCCAGACATGGTATTATTTGATCGGTTTATTACTGAAGAACAATTTGGCTGGAGGGTGGAAGACAGCTTAGCAGATTGTATCCGTATTCTGGACACAGAAGACTTGCATTCGCTGCGCCTGGCAAGGCAACAGGCAGTAGAACAGGACAAATCATTCGAAATAAGGGACTGGCTCCGCCTGGACCAGACCAAGAGAGAACTGGGCAGTATCTACCGTTGTGATTTGTCTCTTATCATATCCAGAAAGGAAGTAAGGCTGTTGGAGGATGAGTTAAGGGTTCCGCCTGAGTTATTAATGTATCTGCCATTTTGGTCTGAAGCAGATGATAATTCGAATGATCAGAAACCTGCCTACTCATCCAGAGAAGGGTTTGTTTTTATTGGTAATGGTAAGCATCAACCCAACATAGACGCAATCCAATACCTGAACAACCGCATTTGGCCAATTATCAGGGAAATAATGCCCAATGCAAAGGTGGATATCTACGGCGCCTACCTGCCAGAGTCGGTAAAAACACTGAATAATCCCAATATAGGTTTTCATGTTAAGGGGTATGTTGAAAAGGCCGATATGGTAATGCAACAGGCCAAAATTAATCTGGTTCCTGTTAGATACGGAGCGGGTTTAAAAGGAAAAATACTAAAGGCTCTTGAGAACGGAACCCCTACTATTACTACTTCTTTAGGAGCCGAAGGAATTTTAAATGGTTATGGGGCCAACAGCTATATTTTTGATGATCCCCGGGAATTTGCTGAAGAAGCAGTGCGTTTATATCAAAATGAAAAGGAATGGAAACTATGCCAGGAATCGGGTTTTGATATACTAGAAACAAAATTCAATGGTCATCAATTGCAGGCAGAATTTTCAAAAGCCCTGGAAGAACTAAGTGATCAGCTTGAAGAACATCGTACTCAGAATTTTGTAGGGGCCATGATGCGTCATCATCATTTGAGAAGTACCAAATATCTGTCAAAGTGGATCACATTAAAAAACGAATTAAAAACCAGGAAAGAGAAGGCCTGAAAACAGTATAAGTCAATATCTTTAACCTGCATTTAAACAATATATCATGAAAGCGGACTGGAAAACGGTAAAGGAATTTGAAGATATCACCTATAAGAAAAGCAATGGGGTGGCCCGTATCGCTTTTAATCGTCCCGAAGTGCGAAATGCATTTCGTCCGAAAACCACAAGTGAATTGTATGAGGCCTTTTACGATGCTCAGGAAGACACCAGTATTGGTGTTGTTTTACTCTCAGCTGAGGGACCTTCCCCAAAAGACGGGGTATATGCTTTTTGTAGCGGAGGAGATCAAAAGGCCAGGGGACATAAGGGTTATGTTGGTCAGGATGGCTACCACCGCCTGAATATCCTTGAGGTACAGCGACTCATACGATTTATGCCCAAAGTGGTCATTGCGGTGGTCCCTGGATGGGCCGTTGGTGGAGGACACAGCCTGCATGTGGTATGCGATATGACCCTGGCCAGCAAGGAACACGCTATCTTCAAACAAACAGATGCCGATGTAACCAGCTTTGACGGGGGTTATGGATCTGCTTATCTGGCGAAAATGGTAGGTCAGAAAAAAGCACGTGAGATCTTCTTTTTAGGTCGAAATTATTCAGCTGATGACGCATACGAAATGGGTATGGTCAATGCAGTTATTCCCCATGAAGAGTTGGAAGATACCGCCTACGAATGGGCGCAGGAGATTCTTGAGAAATCCCCGACTTCTATCAAGATGCTCAAATTTGCTATGAATCTTACTGATGACGGTATGGTGGGACAACAGGTATTTGCCGGTGAAGCCACAAGACTGGCTTACATGACCGATGAAGCGGTTGAAGGTAGAAATGCGTTCCTGGAAAAGCGCAAACCCAATTTTGGTAAGGACAAATGGATTCCATAGCGCAGGTTGGAGGGGTGTAAATCAAAAAGAGCCCTGTCTTTTAAGATCAGGACCCTTTTACGAGAACACTATATGAAAATGAAAAAATTAACTCCTTGATTAAATACATAGTAAACTTACCTTCTTTAACCAGGGAAACGAAATTATTGTTGTCAGGAAGTGTAATTATGTGGTGAAGTAACAGATTTCTGTTATTAGCCATTTCATAAGCTATGGAACAGCGGCCACAATTTCCTTTAAAAAACGGTCCAGATCAAATTCTGGCGTCTCTGCCAGTCCGGTTCTTACTATCACCAGCTCCTTGGAAGGAATAATAAAGACATGTTGTCCTTGGAAACCATTAGCCGAGTAGAGGTCAAGGGGAACTTCCGGGTATAAACCTTCCGCATTCAACCAGAAATGAGCCCCGTAGGTACCATCAGAACCATTGGTGGGAGTTGTGATATAGTCTACCCAGGATTTATCGAAAAGCTGTTTTCCATTCCAATTTCCATTGTGCAAATACAACAATCCAAATTTACCCCAGTCCCTGGTGCTGGCCCAGCCATAAGAAGATCCAACGAAATTACCCTTTAAATCGGCTTCTATTATCATGCTGTGCATCCCTATTTTGTCCGCCAATTCACGGTAGGGCAGATTTAGGTAATCCTGATAATTGGAAAATTGTTTTCTAAGTATTCCAGAGAGCAGGTTGGAGGTACCAGAAGAATAATTCCATATTTGACCTGGCTCGGCAAGTGCCTTTTTTGTTTCTTGTGCACTGCTCATGTCCTCCGTTAGGAACAGCATACGGTTAACATCGGATAAGGAACCGTAATCCTCATCCCATTCCAAGCCACTTTGCATTCTAAGCAAATGATTCAGGCTAATGTTTTTCCGTTCATCGTCTTGCCAGCTATTCACCGGAGCCGGTTTAGTCAGATCTATTTTATTCTGGTACTCTAAAATTCCATAAAGTGTAGCCAGGATACTTTTAGTCATAGACCAGCCCAGCACGGGCGTGTCAGGGGTAAAACCTTCCACATAGCGTTCTGCTATAAGGTAATCTTTATAGAGTACAAGTACTGTCCTTGTTTGTTGAATTTCCGGATCAGCAAATGCCTGATCAACAGCTGCATTCAGTTTTGGGTAATCCACTTCGGTAAACAGGGTGTCCTTCGCCGGCAAGTGTCCTAGGGGATAGGGTAGGGAGTCAAACCTTATGGTCCTTTTCGGTTTTAGGTAATCCCCATCCAACTTAGTATTCTCATTTAATAATACACCTCCTAATCCTTTCCTGAAGAGGGCCTTGCGATTCTTTAAGCCAAAAACGCTGGCCTGAGCTTCCTTACCATCCAGGTTAATTTCTGAACTGGAAAATTTTATTAGTGGTGCCTGAAGGTCGGTGTTGGCTACAGATTCAGAAGTCCTTCCTGCAATAAAAACCTGTGAAACCAAATATTTTGATGAATATCCCGAAATGATGGTCAGTTTGGGGTAATAGTACGCTAAGGTTGCTATTAATACTAATACTACCAACAAAAGGATACGTTTGAAGATCTTCATTATATACTAATTCAATTGACTATGTAGCGAAGATAAATAAAGTGTGTCTTTCTCCGCTTTAATATTTTGCTGCTTTTTCCCTTTGGACTATCTTCATCTCATGCTAAATAAATTACAATTCAAATCTCCATTTTACAAGTTTCTATTTCTGTTAACTGTTGTACTTCAGCTGTTTGCCTGTAATCCTAAATCACAAACAGCCAAGGAAGAAAGTTATCAGGTCTATTGCGGTAGTTGTCACCTTGCACCAGATATTGAGGATTTGCCCAAAGGCATCTGGAAGGAAGCCATACTCCCGGATATGGCAGCCAGAATGGGATTACAAGTCAACAACTATAATCCTTATCGGGGATTAACCTATGAGGAAATGGAAGCAACCATAAATAGCGGGATTTATCCGGCGAAACCCATTATTTCGGTTGAAGACTGGATAGCGTTAGAAACTTATATTCTGGAGAAAGCACCAGATTCTCTCCCAAAAATCAATTATCCTGAGTTTAAAAAGCTGGAAGGTTTTGTATCGCATACTGTAGCGTTGGATAGTATTCCCGGGGCCACGTTTACCTATCTGGGATTCGATGAGGAAAACAGAGAAGTCCTGACAGGGGGAATCGATGGAAGCCTCAAAGGCTATGACTTTACTACTAAAGAGGTGCGAGTTCTTGGGACTTACCAGAGGCCTATAGTGGATTATACGAGTACCGGGAAGATCTCTTATGTAACGGAAATAGGTAAACTCGATCCTACTCAACTTCCTACTGGCAGGCTTATACAATCTGAAGCGAAAAAAAGTACCGTTTTGCTGGATAATCTCCACAGGCCCGTGCATACTTTGGTCAATGACCTGGATGGGGATGGTCAGGATGAATATGTGGTTAGCGAATTTGGGGACCTCCGGGGGCAGTTATCCTTGTTTGCTAAGAATAGTAGTGGTGCCTTCGATAAAGCCACACTATTAAGTCAACCCGGTACCATAAGGGTGATAGGGCAGGACATGAATGGAGATGGAAAAACAGACCTGGTTGCCCAGACTTCCCAGGGCGATGAGAGCATATCCATTCTAACCCAAACCGATTCCTTGCAATTCACTTCAAAAAAAGCCATTCGATTTAGTCCGGTATACGGCAGCAGCTGGTTCGAATTAGCCGATTATGATGGTGATGGGGATCAGGATATCATTACAGTCAATGGCGACAATGCAGATAAATCCTATGTGCACAAACCTTATCATGGCATGCGTATACATATCAATCAGGGAAACAATGTTTTTGAAGAAAAGTATTTCTTTCCAATGAATGGTGCGACGCGCTTACTAAGTGGTGATTTTGACCAGGACGGAGATCTGGACTTCTTTGTTGTGGCTATCTTCCCCGATTATGATCAGGATCCTCTGCCTTCCCTGGTATATTTGGAAAATACGGATACCGATACCTTTCAATTTACCCCGCGTATTAAAGCGGGTATCCCGGAAGGGCGTTGGTTTTTGTTGACCTCAGGGGATGTGGATGCTGATGGCGATGAAGACGTGATTGTAAGTTCTTTTACCTATGCACTGACCCCGGTTCCGGAGGAATTAAATAAATATTGGAATCGAAGTACAACAGACCTGGTTATACTTGAAAATACTTTTGGGGAATAGTAGTCATAGTTTTAAATTACAGCGAGTGTCAAGAATATTACGCATAGCAAACATAGTATCAATTATGAGATCAGGCAGGATAGTGTCAATAAGTCTGATTTTCCTGTTACTAGCGGTTATTTCATGTGCCACCTCCAGGGAAATTATAGATAAGCCGGTTGTTTTCGATTTGGAGCGAGAAGCCCTGACCCTGGAGTATTTAAGGGACCGCTATGGTCTAGACCGGGAAACCGCTGAAATTACCCCTAAAATGATCGTGCTACATTGGACGGCCATTCCTACTTTCGAAGGCTCCTTTGATGTTTTCAATAGTTCCAAAATAGCAGGCTGGCGAACCTACGTTCAACAAACCAGCGGGTTAAATGTTTCGGCACATTTTCTGGTAGACCGGGATGGAAAGATCTACCGGCTAATGCCCGAGACTACCATGGCCAGACATGTTATTGGATTGAACCATTGTGCCATTGGTGTGGAGAACGTTGGGGGAACGGAAGATACGCCAATGACCAAAGCGCAAATCAAGGCTAATATCTTTTTGGTTAAGTACCTTGCTGAAAAGTACGATATTGAATATTTGATAGGGCATTACGAGTATCCCCTTTTTGACGGACACGAGTTATGGCTTGAAAAAGACGCGGGTTATCGCACCGAGAAGGATGATCCGGGAGTCGACTTTATGCGGGAAGTGCGAAAGGCAACCAAAAATTTGAATTTTAAACCTATTCCGAATTAGATCAACTTATGAGAAAAACCATAGCATTGTTATGTCTGAGCCTCTGTCTGAACCTGAGCTGGGGACAGAATGAGGCCTTCACCAGCTCGTTGTACGACACCTATGAAGAATTCAAGGAGCCCAGCCTGGAAAAAAGACGGATAAAACACGCTGACCTGCAACCACTCATCACCAAATGGAAAGCAGCCCCAACAGTTGAAGTGTCACAGGTAGGCACTTCTATAGAGGGCAGGTCACTTCATTTGCTTAGCATGGGAACAGGAGATACAGACGTTTTTCTTTGGTCCCAGATGCACGGGAATGAGCCTACTGCTACCCAGGCCATTTTCGATATATTGAACTTCTTTGCAGGATCAACCTATACAGAGGAAAAGCAGGAGATTCTCTCCCGCTTAAAAGTCCATTTCCTGCCCATGCTCAATCCGGATGGAGCAGAGGTTTTTCAAAGGCGGAATACCCTGGGGATCGATATCAATCGGGATGCGCTTCGACTGCAATCCCCGGAGGGGCGAACGCTTAAAAAGGTAAGGGACAGCCTGGAGGCAGACTTTGGGTTTAACCTGCATGACCAGAGCACCTATTACAATGCAGAACGCACAGAAAAGCCGGCTACTATTTCTTATCTGGCACCTCCATTTAATTATGAAAGGGATATTGACGAGAGCAGGGGAGCGGCCATGCAGGTGATTGTTTACATGAACAGTATAATCCAGAAGTATGCCCCGGGACAGGTGGGTCGATACAGTGACGATTTTGAACCCCGTGCTTTTGGCGATAACATCCAGAAATGGGGTACGAGCACGATTCTGATTGAATCCGGTGGTTATCCCGCAGACCTCGAAAAACAGGAGATACGTAAACTCAATTACGTTTCCATCCTTTCCGCATTGTATACCATTGCCAAGGGAAGCTATAAGGATATTCCGTTGGAGGACTATGAAAAGATCCCGGAAAACGACCGGAAGCTGTTCGACCTGAAAATTGAAAATGTGACCTATCCTTTGCTAGGGCAGGAGTATATCATGGATGTCGGTATCCATAGACTGGAAGTTGATCTAGTAGATCACAACGATTTCTGGTATAGTAGTCGGATTATTGACCAGGGCGATCTATCGACCTACTATGGTTATGAAACATTTGATGGAACAGGATATATCATTATTCCTGGCAAGGTTTATCCCGAAGTATTGTCAAAAATAAAGGACATGTCAGGGACAGAATATATCGAGAATTTGAAGAAGGGGTATGTCTACTTCAGAATTTCAGAAGACTTGATGCATATACCTTTTACCCCAGGGCCTTTTCATTTGATAAGTGAAAACTATGAGATTCCAGAATTTCGCCTCGAAGTAGGCAGGAATCCTACTTTTCTCCTGGAAAAAGATGGCAATATCCAGTATGCAGTGGTGAATGGTTTTTTGATCGACCTGAATCAATCTGAGGATCAAATCGAATCTTTATTGGAATCGAACAAAATCAATGCAATGATCTACAGGTAGTTAAATAAAAAACACCACCTATAGGAGGTGGTGTATCTATAACTAACTCAAACTAACTATTGGTATTAATAACCGAAGCTAAAGGTAATATTATCAGCGTTGATGATCATTGCGATCAGCATGCTAAAAAGGGTCAGAACAATTGATGAGAACAAAGACAATACAATGCTTTTTGACCATTTCGACAGGGATCCTATCGGGCTCTGTTTGATTATTTCGTTTAAAACATCCATAGCGATTTTTTTTACTTGTTAAACATTCCTCTTATTTAGGATGTATCTAGTTGTTTCGTTTCGTTGTTGTGTATATGAAACAACCCACAGTAAAAAAACCCTACTTCATAAAACAAAAAAAAGGAGGCTCCACAACCTCCTCTTATCCATAAAAAAGCATTTAATTATTCACATCCCGAGCTAAAACCAGTGGCGTCAAATTTAGTCTGTACGGCTCCCTGCAGATTATTGTCCTGTACCTGAATAGCCAGGTTATTTTCTCCACTGCCATCCCGCTTCGGACTGCAGTATTCAAAAAGGTAGAAACTATTGGCTTGTTGGGAAACCCTAAGTGAAATAGCATTAAATGTGGTCTCCAGTTCTTCCTTGTTTCCTGCAAAGACACTAAAGGTCTTGCCAATATCTGTGAGTACATCAGTATCTATTTCGGCTCCAAGGCCGATGCTGAAAAAGGATATATTGGGATCTGCCCTATTTACCTTGTCCAATGCCGCAGATTCCGAATATCGGGACGCCTGATCGGTTCCATCGGTAAACAGTACCACAGAGGCGGCACTTATTAGATCTTCAGACTGTCCCTCCGAAAGCAGATCCTCTGCAAGCTCAGTTGATTTAATTACCGCTCCATATAGATCAGTTGAAGGGTCATTACTGATATCTGTGGTTATACCATTGACTGAACTAATCAGCTCCTCTGTTGAATTGGTCAATGGATTAAGTAGATGCAGGACATCTTCTCCATCAAACCAGTAGATAGCCATATTGAAAGAAGCTGAGGGTACTACCGGCATTACATTCTCAATAAAACTGATAGAGGCCTGCTTTAATTCGTTCAGGCTACTGCTGAGAACACTGTTACTTAAATCCAGCACCAGAAGGGTATTGTTGCGGAACACCTGTGAGTTGGAAGAAATCCTTGCAAAGGATTCTGAAGCTGATATGGTATTAAAACACACGTCATTTCTACCTTGTTCGTAAATGGTAAACTGAGATGCTTGAAGTCCGGAAACTGGATTACCTGCTTTATCAGATACTTTAAAAAGTATGGAAACCTTACCCGGTAGAGCAGTGAACTGTTCCTGAATCGATAGAATTAGCTCATTTTCACCGAGGTTGAGGCATTCGTCTACCGGCTGTCCCTTTCCCAGTCCATCTAAATTTATATTGAATTGAACATCATCATCCGCATTACTACAGGAAAATAACAGGAATACACACAGCGCAAGGCTTATGGAAAGAATAGATTTCATTTTCTTAGGTTTTCGTTTCTTCCTCAAGAACGCCCAAATTGTATTTTAAGTATGAGCATGAAAAACTTTATCCCGATTCAGGAAAACTATCTTCATTTTGTTGTAAATTGAAGGGAGGTAATCTCCAGTTAACTATCGACAATGCGTATAAACATTTTCATGTCCATTCTTGTATTTGGTGCAACGCTGGGCACTCTTCATGGACAGAACAAAATTCTTTCAAAATTGGGCTATCCGCAGGATACCCGATTACTGATCATACATGCCGATGATCTGGGAGTCTCCCATTCGGAAAACATGGCCAGCATCAAAGCATTGGAAAAGGGAATTGTCAACTCTGCGAGCATCATGGTTCCCTGTCCCTGGTTTCCCGAAATTGCAGATTATGCCAGGGCAAATCCCAGTGCTGACCTTGGGTTACATCTAACCCTTAACAGCGAGTGGAATTTTTATAAATGGGGCCCTGTTTCCTCCCGGGATTCAGTTTCAAGCCTTTTGAATGAGGACGGGTATTTTTATGCCTCCGTAGATAGCCTTATGGCCACAGGTAAGTCTGAAGAAGTGGAATGGGAACTTACGAGCCAGGTTAAGAAAGCACTGGATGTAGGAATAGACGTGACCCATCTGGATGCTCACATGGGGGCAGCCGCTAGCAAACCGGAATTTCTAGCTGCGTATATTCGTGTTGGACGTGCTTTTCAACTTCCCGTGTTATTGGATCAAAGGGTTTTTGAGATTGAAGATCCTGCTGTAAAAAACCTGATTGACGAGAACATGGTCATCGCAGATAACATTCTGTCTATGGGATCACAGGACTTTGAAAATGGTGCGGATGAATATTACCGGAAAACCATAAAGGAACTACCGGCAGGCCTTAACGTTCTGCTTATTCATCTTGCTTATGAGGACGAGGAAATGAAAGCAATGACCTCAGGACATCCCTATTGGGCTGCAGACTGGAGACAGGCTGATTTCAATTTTTTCACAAGCGAAGCGTGCAGAAGACTTCTTGAACAGGAAAATATCGTCCTTATGAGCTGGCGCGAAATAAGAGATAAGATAATCAGGAATAACTAGGAAATTTAACATTAGATTTTCTTAAATATCTAAGATTTAGCGCATTTTTTTGATAATTTTAAAGAGAATCTCTGATTTAGCAACTTTCACCTAAAAAATAATAATTATGCCAACTTATCAATTAACGGTCAACGGGGATTCACATTCTGTTGACGTCAGTGAAGATACCCCTTTGTTATGGGTATTGAGAGACCACCTCGATTTAGTGGGAACCAAATATGGCTGTGGTATTGCTCAATGTGGTACCTGTACCGTTCATGTGGATGGAGTAGCAGTGAGAAGTTGTGCCCTTACCGTGGCACAACTGGAAGGAAAATCAATAACCACAATTGAAGGGCTTTCGGAAGACGGATCCCATCCGGTACAGCAGGCCTGGAAAGAGGTCGATGTACCGCAATGCGGCTACTGTCAGTCAGGACAGATCATGACGGCAACTGCCTTTCTGGAGCAGAATCCAAACCCTAGTGAAGAGGAGATCAAAACGGCTATGAATGGCAATCTTTGCAGATGTGCATCATACAACAGAATTTACAGGGCTGTTGAATTGGCAGCAAATAAAATGAGTTAAACCAGTTAAAAATAAGAACAATGGCAAATCAAAAACCTTCTTTATCATTTAGCAGAAGAGCATTCATGCGCACCAGTTCTTTGGCCGGTGGCGGCCTTTTAATTGGATTTAATCTTTTCCAGGCATGTAAACCTGAAGCAAAAGCACCAATAGATCTTGCATCTCTGGATTATAATGATTTCAATGCCTTTATAAAAATCGCAGAAAATGGGGCAGTAACCATATTTTCTCCAAACCCGGAAATTGGCCAGGGGGTTAAAACCTCAATGCCGATGATTATTGCAGATGAGTTGGACGTAGCCTGGGATATGGTCCATGTGGAGCAGGGCATTTTAGATACTGAAAATTATACCCGACAGGTAGCTGGTGGAAGCCAATCCATAAGATTGGGATGGGAACCACTAAGGCAAACCGGAGCAACTGCCAGACAAATGCTGGTCAATGCAGCAGCAGTAAGATGGGGCGTAGATCCCTCCGAGTGTACAACAAGCGAAGGGGTAATTACCAGCCCTTCAGGTGAAACGCTTGGGTACGGAGAGGTGGTTAACGAAGCCGCTCAATTGGAAGTGCCTGAAGAGGTAAAACTCAAAGAATTGAAGGATTTTACCATTATTGGTACGGATGCCCGTAATGTGGATATCGATGAGATAATCACAGGGAAACCTTTGTTTGGACTTGATTATAAAGTGGATGGGATGGTCTATGCCGCTGTGGTCAGGCCTCCTGCCTTTGGTCAAAAACTAAAATCGTTCAATGCAGATAAGGCCAGGTCAATGCCTGGAGTTATAGAGGTTATTACTATTGGAGAAAAGGCAAGAAAATTAATCGGTGAAAATCCAGGGGTTGCGGCCATTCTCGGCACTAGCGACAAAGTCGTGGTTATCGCCGAGACTACCTGGCAGGCCATGAAGGCCAAAGATGCCGTTGAGGCAGAATGGGAAGAGGCTTCCAAACTCGAAAGTTCTGAGGAACACGACGATATTTTAACAGGCTTGCTCGATGGGAATAAATTTAATACCCTTCGCTCCGACGGAAATATCAAAAAGGCCTTTGCAGAAGCTGATGAAATTTTGGAACGGACGTATGAATCGCCTTTCCTTCCGCATAACTGTATGGAACCCATGAATTTCTTTGCAGATGTCAGTGACACCAAGGTTCATTTGGTAGGACCTGTTCAGACACCCGAGTGGAAAGCTGGAGCGGTTGCACAGATGTTAGGAAGGGAACCAGCAGAAATCTTATTGGAAATGACCCGTCAGGGTGGTGGTTTTGGACGAAGACTTTATGGCGACTTTGTTTTGGAGGTAGCAGAAATTGCCGATTCCATACGCAAGCCTGTAAAAGTAGTATACACAAGAGATGATGATATGGCCGATGGTATTTACCGCATGGCCATTAAATATAGAATTAAGGCTGGGGTAAAAGACGGTAAGGTTACCGCCTATCATCTAAAGGAAGCGGCCGTTAACTCCAATATGTACGGGTTGATACCCAACTTTTTCCCTGCGGGAGCCATTGAGAATTATCAGGTAGATGTTGCCAAATACGACTCCAATATTACCACAGGAGCGTGGAGAGCACCTTACACTAATTTCCTGGCTTATGCAGAGCAAAGTTTCTTTGACGAACTGGCCGAAATGATGGAGGTAGATCGAGTTCAAATGCGAATAGATCTCCTGCAAAAGGTAAAGGGAACCACTGACGACAGAATCCAGTATTCTCCTGAGCGAATGGAGAAGGTAATCAATGCTGCCGTGGAAAAATCAGGATGGGGAAAACAACCCGATGGGGTTTACCAGGGGTTTGCAAATTACTATTGCCATAACAGCCATGTGGCCGAAGTTGCCGATGTGGTTATTGAAGATGGCAGCCCGGTGGTTAAAAAAGTTACCTGTGTGGTAGATTGTGGTATTGTGATTAACCCGCTGGGTGCCAAGAATCAGGCCGAAGGTGGTGTAATTGACGGTATTGGTCATGCTATGTTCGGAGAACTGGCTTTTGAGGATGGACGACCGACTTCCACAAATTTTAATCGTTACCGGCTCATTGGTATGAAGGAGGCTCCTACAGTTGAAGTACACTTTATGGAAAATGACTATTCGCCTACCGGATTAGGTGAACCTACACTTCCTCCCGCAGGAGGTGCTGTAGCCAATGCCTTTAAAGCAGCTACCGGTAATCGTATATACAAACAACCTTTTAGTAAATTCCCGGAATTGCTGAAAGTTCCAGAAAAGGAAATATTAGGATAAATGACGATTTTACTATTCGGAATAACCAAGGACATTGTAGGTCAACCTACTTTGTCCTTGTCTCATTCTGAGGCTCAAGGCCTTCATACTGCTGGTGAACTAAAATCCTTTCTAAAGGATAATTTTCCGGAAATGAAGAATTTAAGTTCTTTAGCAATTGCAGTCAATAGTGAGTATGCACAAGATGATTATCCTATTCAGGAAAAAGATGAAATTGCTATTATTCCGCCGGTTAGTGGTGGATAACGAATGATATATAATGTTAATTGACAATCATAACAGAGTAATTAATTACCTGCGTCTGGCGGTTACAGATCGCTGCAACCTGCGATGTAATTACTGTATGCCATCGGAAGGCATTGACTTTGCCAAAAGGGAAGAACTGCTAAGCATTGAAGAACTTAAGGAGGTAGGCAGAACGCTAACCAGAATGGGAATCGACAAGATTCGTATTACCGGAGGCGAGCCCTTCGTAAGAAAGGATCTGATGGATCTGCTCCGAACACTGGCTGAAATTGAATCCCTGAAGGACATATCAGTTACTACCAATGCTACCCTTATTGGACCTTATATTGATGAACTTAAGGCGCTTGGTATTAAAAATGTCAATGTAAGCATGGATGCCATTAATCGGGATACTTTTGAGCGTATTACCAGAAGGGACGCCTATGATACCGTACACAATAACCTCATAAGATTGATTAATGAGGGGTTTAATGTTAGGATCAATTTTATAGTTCTTGAGGGACAGAATGTACAGGATATTTTACCTATTCTTGAATTACAAAGGCGATATGATGTTTCTGTGCGCTTCCTGGAAGAAATGCCTTTTAATGGAGGAACCAAAGGCTTCCAAAGCCTGAAATGGAACTATAAAGGAATCCTGGACTATATTAAAGAGAATTATCCGGACGTAGAAAAACTGGTCGATCCCCCGGCCTCAACCTCCCTGAACTATAAAATTCCTGGGCATAAAGGAAGTTTCGGTATAATACCCTCATTTAGTCGCACCTTCTGCGGTAGTTGCAATCGTTTACGGATAACTGCCACTGGTGATGTAATTACCTGCCTTTATGGAAAACCCAAAATGAACCTCAGGGCATTTTTACGTCAACCTGATGTAGAAGGAGATATGGAGACCGCTATTCGGGACGTAATCGGTGCAAGGGCTAAAACCGGGCATGATGCCCAACAAGAATACAGCAAGGTATTTTCCAATTCCATGACCTCCATTGGGGGCTAAATCTTTTTACAATCATGGAGAAGAAATCCAATACAATGATACCACCACTTTACGGTTTAGTATTAGCCGGAGGTAAGAGCACCCGAATGGGTCAGGATAAACGGTTATTGCACTATCATGGAATACCTCAGGCAGACTATCTGTATTCCCTGTTGGAAGCCCTCTGCGATAAGACATTTATGAGCCTAAGGACCGATCAGGATCATACAAGCGCAATCAAGGATAGCGCCATCCTGGACGAGGATATTTATCGCGGTCCCTTTAATGGGATTTTAAGTGCGCACAACAGTTATCCAAATGCAGCATGGCTGGTATTAGCCTGTGATTTACCCCTGATTGATAAAGACAGCCTTAGTCAACTAATTGATGCCCGGGATTCTGAGGCCGTTGCTACAGCCATGGCTACCCAAAAAAGCGGGCTTCCCGAACCGCTGGTGGCTATCTGGGAACCCAAAGGACTCATTAAAGCGATTGATTATCTGAAAACAGCAGAAAGCAGCTGTCCACGAAAATTTCTGATCCGTAATAATTGCAAAATGGTAATCCCGGAGAAAGACCAGGTTTTATTAAATGCTAATAATCCTGAAGAGTATAAAGAGGCCTTAACCATAATCCAGTCGATTTGATAACTAACAGGTACATAAGGCAGGAACAACTCCTTGAATTTGGCCCTCGCGCACAGAAAAAATTGCAAAATGCAGCTGTTCTCGTAGTGGGTCTTGGCGGATTAGGTATCCCTGTATTACAATATTTGAATGCCATGGGAATTGGCCGTCTTGGACTTGTGGATAATGATACCGTGGACTTAACAAACTTGCATAGGCAGGTGCTGTATAATGAAGCAGATGTTGAGGAATCGAAATTATCCCTTTGTTTGACCAAACTTCGTGCACAAAATAGTCAGACTGTACTGGATGTTCATGAAACCTACCTGAACAGGGAAAATGCCCTGGATATCATAGCGAATTACAATATGGTAGTGGACGCCTCTGATAATTTCCCAACACGTTACCTGATAAATGATGCTTGTGTAATGCTGGACAAGCCTTTTGTTTATGGAGCACTTCATGGCTTTGAAGGCCAGGTTTCTGTGTTTAATTATAAGAATGGACCTACCTACCGCTGCCTTTTCCCTGTTATGCCTGGAAAATCCGAGGTCCCTAGTTGTGATGAAAATGGTGTGCTTGGTGTCCTTCCCGGAATCGTAGGTAATTTCCAGGCACTGGAAGCAGTTAAGGCTATTACGGAGATTGGGGAAGTGTTGTCTGGGCAGTTACTCCTGTACAATGGTTTAAACGCAAGCATACATAAGATGCGTTTCCCCGTGAATCCAAAAGAAAGAGCAATCAACGCACTTAAAGATTCCTATAGCGTTCCTTGCTGCACTCCAGATTTGGAGATTGATGCCTTGAAACTCCCTGAATTGCTCAAATCTGAGCGGAACTATAATCTTATTGACGTCAGGAACCCCAATGAATTTGCCGAAGACCACCTCGAGGCATCAGACAATATTCCACTGGAAAAATTGAATAAAGAGGACTTGTTCTTAAATGCCGATAAAGTATTCCTGATCTGTCAGAGTGGAGTTCGAAGCCTGCAGGCCAGAGATATATTGCAAAAGCGTTTTCCAGAGGGAACTTTTATAAATGTAGGTGGAGGGCTTAACCGGATTCGTGCCTCCAAACTGTTAGTATAATTAAATAGGGTACACCCACAATGATTCATTACAGCGAAGCCTTAGAAAGTGTATTGCAGCATACCCGAAACTATGGTGTGGAACAAATACCATTGAAAAAGGCTGTTGGTCGGATATTGGCCGAAGAAATTAAGGCAGACAGGGACTTTCCTCCCTATAATAGGGCTACTAAAGACGGTATTACCTTGAATTACAGCGCTTTTGAAAATGGCAGAAAAGCATTTGAAATTACCGGTGTTCTAGCAGCTGGAACAGCTGCATCAGTTTTAAAAGATCAGCAAAGCTGTATGGAAATAATGACCGGCGCTGTAGTCCCGTATGACGCCGATACTGTGGTCATGTACGAACATCTTGAACTGGAAAAAGGGATCGCAACCTTAAAATCATTACCCGTTAAAGGACAAAATATACATCCCCGTGGAAGTGATACAAAGAAGGGTGATGTTATATTGGAAGCAAATACCCGAATTACGCCGGCTGTCGTTGGTGTACTGGCCTCAGTTGGAGTGGCGCAAGTTCCTGTAAAAAAATTACCGAGGGTAGCTGTAATATCCACGGGTAATGAATTAGTTGATGTTGATAAAATTCCTCAGGCTCATCAAATCAGAAGATCCAATACCTATTCATTACATGCAGCACTTTTAAGGGAAGGAATAGAGCCCATGATGCTTCACCTTCAGGACGACAAAGATATCATCCGACAAAACCTGGACTATGTAGTCGATGAGATGGACGTTGTTTTGCTTAGTGGAGGTGTATCCAAGGGGAAATTTGATTTTATACCTGTGGTTTTAGAGGAAATTGGAATTGAAAAAGGATTTCATGGCGTAAGGCAACGGCCTGGGAAACCGTTTTGGTACGGTAGCCACCCTAAAAAGGATACTTTGGTTTTTTCATTTCCTGGAAACCCGGTTTCTACCTATGCCAATTACCACCTTTATTTTAAGCCCTGGTTACAAAAAAGTATGGGCGTTGCCCCGTTAAAGCAGACGGTAATGATTGATCAGGATATTCGGAATTCTACCCCACTTACCCTGTTTATGCAAGTTTCTTTAAACTGGGAAGATGCTCATCTCAAGGCTGTCTTAGTCAACACCAATGGGTCTGGTGATCTGGTGTCGCTTGCTAAATCGGATGGATTAATACAACTGGAACCAAAAGCTGAAAGCTATTCACGGGGTGATATAGTACCCTTCTATCCCATTAAAGACTTGACCTATGACACATGAACTTAAACGTATTGTAAAGGCCTTTGAACATGCAAAAGAAAAAGGCAAAAAAACCGTGCTGGCCACAGTTGTTCACGTTGAAGGTTCTTCTTACAGAAAACCCGGTGTACAGATGTTGATTTCAGAAGATGGACAGATGACAGGGGCAGTCAGTGGCGGATGTGTTGAAAAGGAGGTGAATCGGCAGGCACAGGATGTATTTATTCAGGGTATTGCTAAAATGATGACCTATGATGGCCGTTACAGACTGGGTTGCGAAGGGATTCTTTACATCCTGATAGAACCCTTTATGCCTGACGAAAACTGGTTAAAGGAATTCTGGAATGCAATTGCTAAAAGAACAAGTCTGGTCTTTAGGAGCTATTTCGAGCTAAGGGAAGAAGTAGATAAGGCTTTTGGCAGTACCCTTACCTTCTCATCAGGGACTCATGAAGTTAGAGCGGGATTTCGCGTATCCAGCAGGATGGAAACCTTTGAATACGTTTTAAATCCATGCTTTAAATTGATCATAGTTGGAACGGAGCACGATGCGGTAAAACTCTGTGCCTTGGCTGCGCTGATGGGTTGGGAGGTAACTATAGTGGCGCCTCCTGCAGAGCAAAAATCTGCAAGTGATTTTCAGGGAGCACAGCAGTTTATAAATACAGACCCTGAGGAATTTCAAACGCATGCAATTGATTCTGAAACTGCTGTTATTCTGATGACTCATAATTTTGCCAAGGACCTGGCATATTTGCTTGCACTTAAAGAAGCTAAACCGGCTTACCTGGGACTGCTTGGACCAGCTAACCGGCGTGAAAAACTTCTTGATGCCATGATTGAAAGGTATCCGGAGGTTACTGAATCATACCTCGATTCTATTTATGGCCCTGCAGGACTGAATTTAGGCAGTGAAACACCTGAGGAAATATCCATTTCAATTCTTTCTGAAATTCTTGCTGTGGTCCGGGACAAGGATCCAATCCTCTTGAAAAATAAAAAAGGAACGATACATAGCTAATGCCGGATGATATTAAAATTCTGATTTTAGCAGCAGGAAAAGGGCATCGCATGGGGAGCACTAAACAGTTGCTTCCCTATCAGCAGCAAACACTTTTGGGTTCGGTTATTGAGCTGGCGAATTCACTTTCCCTGGGGAAACCCCTTGTTGTACTGGGTTATGAAGCTGAGGAAATCCTATCCACACTCGGTGATGTTCAGGCAGAGTTCATTACTAATTACGATTGGTCAAAAGGTATGGGTAATACCCTTTCTGAAGCTGTTAAGGCCGCTTCCGATCATAAAACAAATGTACAGGCCGTACTGGTCCTGTTGGCAGACCAACCCAGGGTTACCAGGGCCCATTTGCTACGGCTGGTCCAAGCCTATCTGCAGGAAAAATATCGGATAATTGCCACTAAATATTCAAATGGGGGAGGTGTTCCCGCAATTTTTGACAAATCTATATTTCCTGATCTTATGAAGCTGGAGGGTGATCAGGGTGCCAGACAGATCATTCGCAACCATGCCGAGGTGGGATTATTTGTGTCGGATGATGAAGAGGTATGGGACATAGATACACCGGATGATTACCAACGATTACTGGGTAAAGACCAATAGGGTTTTTTAGAGATTCAATAGATATTAATTATAAGAACAAGAATC
Organism: Flavobacteriaceae bacterium D16; assembly: GCA_021295155.1. Classification (GTDB taxonomy): domain Bacteria; phylum Bacteroidota; class Bacteroidia; order Flavobacteriales; family Flavobacteriaceae; genus Lentiprolixibacter. The sequence continues at coordinate 285,393 of JAJTJC010000035.1, forward strand.
ATCGATACCTGAAATATTTAATTCCGAAATACCGTACATTTAATCAAAGAATCCGCTTTAACCCTTAAGAATAACGCTCTACATTATGCATTTAAGAATTGCTATTTACCTTTTGTTACTGTTCTATATGAGTTTTGGATATGGACAGGAAATGTCCTTTGAAGAATATAACCCGCCGAGTACCCTGGTAGTTCCGGGGGAAGAAATACCACGGGCAAAATTCCCCTTTGTGGATATTCATAGTCATCAATTCAGGATGGCTACCCAGGATCTTTCTGAACTGGTCAGGGATATGGATCAAATCAATATGGCGGTAATGGTCAATTTGAGTGGACGTTCCGGAGAACAGTTAAAACGTGCAGTTGAAAACGTATCACAGAACTATCCCAACAGATTTGTGGTTTTTGCTAATATCAATTTTGATGGTATTGGGAATCCTGGCTGGACTGAAAAAGCAGTTCGCCAGTTAGAAACTGATGTGAATAATGGAGCTAGAGGATTAAAAATTTACAAGAGCCTTGGGCTTAGGCACCAGGATATTAAAGGTAAGCGGGTTGCAGTGGACGATGAGCGCTTGGATCCTATCTGGGCTAAATGCGGGGAATTAGGAATTCCGGTATTAATCCATTCTGCTGATCCGAAGTCTTTCTGGGATCCCATGGATAGTAATAATGAAAGATGGCTGGAATTGAAAACGCGGCCAGGACGTAAGCGTTCTGATACAAATCCCGTTCCATGGCAGCAGATCATAGATGAGCAACACCGAATGTTTAAAAAACATCCAAAAACGCATTTCATCAATGCCCACATGGGCTGGCACGCTAATAACCTGGCTAAGCTATCCGAGTTTATGGAAGAAATACCCAATATGTATGTTGGAATAGGAGCAATAATTGCGGAACTGGGCAGACAACCCAGGTTTGCACATGAGTTTTTCGTGAGGTATCAGGATCGTATTCTCTTTGGAAAGGACGCCTGGAATCCGAGCGAATTCCCTACTTATTTCCGAGTTTTGGAAAGTGATGATGAATATTTTCCCTATTACAAGAAATATCATGCCTTCTGGTCGATGTATGGTTTGAACCTTCCGGATGAAGTACTGCGCAAAGTCTATTACAAAAACGCACTTAAACTCTTGCCCGCTATGGACAAAAGTTTATTCCCTGAGGAATAATCCATCAGGGTATTAGTAACATTGATTTTTTTAAAATGTTCTGTAAAACTGTATATAAACTATCAATTGAGATTTACAGACCTATTGTTCTTTGTTTTGTACTCTATTTTAGTTTTCTGGCCACAGGAATTGCTCAAAAAGAAAATGCAACATATACCTTAGAAATTAAGCAGACCAATGGTCCTATAGTTATAGACGGTATTGCCAATGACAGGGCATGGCAGGATAACGATGTGGCAGATGATTTCTTCATGGTACTGCCCATGGATGAAGGGAAGGCTACTCAAAAAAGTGAAATACGGATGGCCTATGATCAGGAGTTCATCTACCTGGTGGCCACTTTTTATAACAATACCCCGGGGCCAAATTATGTGGAATCCCTAAGGAGAGACTTTGAATTTGGTAAGAATGACAATTTCCTGCTTTTTTTAGACCCTTTTAATAATCAGACAACGGGATTTACATTCGGATCTAATGCCGCTGGAGCGCAATGGGATGGGACAATGTTTGCAGGAAGTTCAGTTGATCTTAGTTGGGACAGTAAATGGATATCTGCGGTTACCCGGGATGAGGAAAAATGGGTTTTTGAAATGGCGCTTCCTTTTAAATCGATTCGATATGAGAAAGGTGTCAAGGAATGGGGAATCAATTTCAGCAGGCTTGATCTAAAAACCAGTGAGAAATCCAGTTGGACCCCTATACCCAGACAGTTTCCCACTTCGTCTCTAGCGCTTGCTGGTGTATTGGTGTGGGACAAGCCGCCACCAGCTCCAAAAATTAACCTTTCAGTTATTCCCTATGTGCTTGCAGAAAGATCTCAGGATCTTGACAATATAAGTAGCACGGATACCAAAATAGGAGGGGATGTAAAATTTAGTCTTACGTCTTCCCTGAACTTAGACCTTACGGTAAACCCTGATTTCTCCCAGGTTGAAGTAGACCGCCAGGTAACCAACCTGGACCGGTTTGAACTCTTTTTCCCGGAAAGAAGGCAGTTTTTCCTTGAAAATGCCGACCTGTTTGCAAACTTCGGATATGAGACCATACGCCCTTTTTTTTCACGTCGAATAGGACTGGGAGTACCTATTGATGCCGGAGCACGAGTTAGTGGAAACCTGAATGAAAATTGGAGACTGGGTATCATGGATATTCAAACGTCATCGGTATCTGAAACAGGAAGGCCTGCTCAGAATTTTGGGGTCATCTCCCTGCAGCGAAAGGTTTTTAGCCGCTCCAACATTGGATTGATGTTTGTGAATAAGGAATCCTTTCGATATCCCGAAGAAAATGATTCCTTAAGAACCGTGTTTCCTAAGTTTAATCGCAACCTGGGTCTTGAATATAACCTGGCTTCTGCAGATAATTTGTGGTCTGGCAAGGCCTTCGTACTGCAATCTTTTGCGCCAAATGAAGATGACCGCGGACTTACTCAAGCCGCTAATATTTCTTATAAAAACAGGCAATGGTCCTGGGGCATCCAGGAAGAATCAGTTGCCAGGACCTATTCGGCAGAAGTAGGCTTTGTCCCCAGGGACAGTTATATACGGCTGAGTGGTTTTGGAGGATATCTATTTTTTCCCAAAAAAGGCCCCATTGTTAGTCATGGACCTAAGCTAACGGCTAGTCACTTCTTTGATCCCAACTTCCGTAGTACAGATTATCAAAACGCGGTGGGCTATGCCCTTAATTACAGGAACAGAAGTGTATTGAGCATGGAACTAATCAACGAATTTGTCGAGTTACTGGAGCCTTTTGACCCCACAAGAACTGGTAAGGATTCCTTGCAGACAGGTACCACCGGAAGGTGGAATACCTTAAAATTGAGCTACAATTCCAAACCACAGGGTTTATTCCGGTATTCCGTTAATTCCAGTATAGGAGGATATTATGAAGAGGGAACAAGATTCAATTTGACTTCTGAAATGGGATATAGGTTCCAGCCATATGTCAGCCTGAGTTCTAATATCAGTTACAATAACATCAGTCTTCCAGCCCCATGGAACACTACTGAATTCTGGTTAATTGGATCCAAAGTGGATATCACCTTTACCAATAAACTCTTTTTCGCTACACTTTTCCAATACAATGAACAGTCCCGTAATTTTAACCTGAACTCCCGTTTCCAATGGCGTTATAAGCCGGCTTCAGATCTGTTTTTGGTCTTCACAAGGAACCAGCGCATAACCCCTTTTACAGGGGATATATGGTCGCTTACACTTAAATTAACCTATTGGTTCAACCCGTAATCAACCAAAGTATGGTAAAATCACCCTTAAATCCCTTTAGGATAATACTTGGAAGGTAATATTTCGATATTTTTAGGAACAATTCAAACTAAACTCAGCTAGATGAAAGCAGTACATCCATTCTTGACATTACTTCTTATTATTTTTTCATTCACATTTCTACAGGCACAGCAGGATATACTAGCTGAGCTGGAGGAAATAGCCATAGTTGATCAGAAGGTCATGATGCCTATGCGGGATGGAATTAGGTTAGCCACGGATATATACCGTCCAAAAACGGACCAACCTGTACCTATTATATTTTCCCGTACTCCCTATAATTTTAATTCCTGGGGAGATGGGGAGCAACGCACAAGAACTGCCAGGAGGGCCTATCAGGCAGTAAAACGCGGGTATGCCTATGTGGTTCAAAATGAACGCGGAAGATATTATTCCGAGGGAGAATGGGATATTCTGGGTACACCGCTAACCGATGGATATGATGCTTTTTCCTGGATGAAGGATCAATCCTGGTCCAATGGTAAAATTGGATTGATTGGTTGTTCCTCAACCGCAGAATGGCAGATGGCGGTGGCTGCTTTGGACCATCCTTCGCTTGCTGCAATGGTTCCACAAGGATTTGGCGCCGGTGTTGGCAGGGTTGGTGATTTTATGGAGCAGGGTAACTGGTACCGGGGTGGCGCTGAGCAACTTTTATTTTTTGCCTGGTTGTATGGAGTGGAGCATGACAAATTCAAGCCTCGTATCCCGAAAGGGGCAACACAGGAAGATCTGATTCGCATTTCCAGATTTTATGACCTGGCACCAGAAAACCCCAGGGTAGATATGTCTGAAGCTTTGGCGCATCTTCCCATTCAGGATATTCTCCAGAATATAAATGGGAAGCGGGAAATTTTCGACAAAATGGTCAGACGCACACCCATGCACGAAGACTGGTTTAAAGGGGGGCTTTACCATGATGATATGGAAATCCCGGTTCCCAGTTTTTGGTTTGCTTCCTGGTACGACGTTTCTATAAGCCCCAATCTGGCACTTTTTAATCATGTACGGAAAAACGCTAAAGATGCCAAGGTTAGGGACAATCAATACCTGGTAATCGCCCCTACTTTACACTGTGCTTACACCCGTGCCACAGAAAACACTATTGTAGGTGAACGTAGTGTAGGTGATGCACGCCTCAATTACGATGAACAAATCTATGCCTGGTTTGATCTTTGGCTAAAAGGGGAACAAAATGATTTTAAGGAAAAAACGCCTCGGGTACAGTACTATACCATGGGTATCAATAAATGGCAATCATCAGAAACCTGGCCACCACAAGGAGTTCAAAACACGACCTTTTATTTAAACAGTTCAGGAAAGGCGAATAGTCTTTATGGTGATGGTAGACTTGATGTAGATAAACCTAATGAAAAAGATAATCCGGATGGGTTCACTTATGATCCTATGAATCCGGTGACCAGCTATGGAGGGAACGTCTGTTGTACTGGAAATGCGGTCAGAGGCGGATCCTTTGACCAGCAAGTTATGGAAACCAGGAACGACATACTCGTATATACTTCAGAACCCCTTACGGAAGGAAAGGAAGTCTCGGGATTTATTGAATCTACCCTCTACGTTAGCTCAGATGCCAAAGACACTGATTTCACCATCAAGCTTATTGACGTATACCCTGATGGCAGGGCCTATAACCTGGATGAAACCATACAACGCGTTCGTTACCGTGAGGGATATGACAAAGAAGTCTTTATGAAAGAAGGGGAGGTATACAAAGTGAATTTAACGCCCATGGCCACCAGTAATTACTTTAAAAAGGGACATCGTATACGCATTGAGGTATCCAGCAGTAATTTTCCAAGATTTGCAAGGAATCTAAATACGGGTGGACGAAATTATGATGAAAAAGAAGGGGTAGTGGCTAATAACAAAGTCCATCATTCCAAAAAGTTTCCTTCCCATATAGTTATCCCATTTGTAGAGAAATAGCCCGCAAACGCTGATAATTATGAAAACATTAAGGCCCTTAGTTGGGCCTTCTTTGTATCTTATATTCATGAGAACTCGTATAAAGTATTTGTTACTGCTCCTGCTGGCTTCCGGTATAAGCCAGGCCCAATACAAGGAACCAGATTGGGACTACAGGGATCAATGGATGGATGTTGATCGTATATTCAGGATGGGTGGGATTACCCCTGGAGATACGGTAGCCGATATTGGCTGCCATGAAGGGTATCTTAGTATGCACCTGGCCCAAACTGTAGGTAAATTGGGACAGGTATATTCGGTAGATGTAAGGGAAGACAGGCTAAAGAAACTTCTTGAACATGCAAGGATAAGAAAGCTCACGAATATCCAGACTATCCTGGGTGATTATGACAATCCCCACTTACCTCAAGGGCAACTGGATGTAGTTCTGATTGTAGACACCTATCACGAAATAGGGTCTTATATGACGGTACTGGAACATATAAGACGGTCTTTGAAACCGAAAGGACGGCTTATAATTCTGGAAAAACTAAAAGAACATGCCCGGAATAAGAGCAGGGACGAACAGGTGCGTTCACATACCTTGTCGCGTAAATACGTAAAGCAGGAACTTCGGAAGGCGGGCTTTGGAATAGTCACTGAAATCAAGGATATGGGAAAATGGGAAGAGGAAGAGGATAAAACCATGTGGTTGCTAGTAGCCGAAAAATAATTAGGGTAAGGTCCCCTAATGATCAGGATCATTGCAAATGCCGGCTTAACTCCTCATTTTAGAACAACTTGTACTTTTTAAATTGTAAATCATGTTGCTCCGAATACTTACCTTAGGTTTTCTCTTATCTATATCATTTCCTTATGCCCAGGAAGATTACGGTAGATTGCGACAAGATATGGTCAATACCCAGCTAAAGACGCGGGATATCTATCAGAAAACTACTCTGGATGCCATGCTTAAGGTACCCAGGCATATTTTTGTGCCAGATAATGTAAAACCATATGCCTATACAGATGGTCCGCTTTCCATAGGGGAGGGGCAGACCATTTCACAGCCCTACATAGTTGCTTTCATGACCCAGGCACTCAAACTAAATCGGAATAGCCGAGTCCTGGAGGTTGGAACCGGATCCGGATATCAAGCGGCGGTTCTAGGTGAAATAGTAGACTCAGTTTTCACAATTGAAATAGTGGAACCCCTGGGCAAGCGGGCCAGGAAAACACTGCAGAAGTTGGGGTATTCAAATGTTGTTGTTCGTATTGGAGACGGATACCATGGCTGGGAAGAAAAATCCCCCTTTGACGCTATAATGGTCACGGCCGGCGCAGAAAAGGTACCAGAACCCCTTTTGGAACAATTGAAAGATGGAGGTAAAATGATTATTCCAGTGGGACCACATCGAGGCATCAGACAATTAGTTTTGCTGGAAAAGAAAGGTGATAGAATAAAGCGACGGAATATGATGGCAGTCCGATTTGTACCTTTTGTTCGTCCTGAAGACTAACCATAGTTCGTCCTTGTACATGAGACTATTGTGAATTTAAAGCTATGTTTTTGAACACTAAAAGAAAGTTACTTTCGTTTTACAGGCATAAATCTCACAAATCGTATTATGAAAAACTTCTTTCAATTTTCGAATCCCCTGATTCTTTTGTTTACCATTAGTCTTTTCATGACCAGTTGTAGTGAAGATCAGGAAAACCAACTTAATGAGGCCCAGTTATCCCAATCAGAATTAAGAACAATTCTGGAAGCCGATGCTATTTCCGCTACTGCAGATAGTGTTCTTGCGGAACTGTATGCTTCTGGTAGTTCTCAATCTGGAAGAAATGCACCAGAGTGCTACGAAGTAAGTTACACAGAGACCGGATTTACAGTAGTATTCAATAATTGTGTGCTAAATGGCACAGATAATGCCAATGGAACAGTAACTGTTGTATACAGCGCAGAACCGGGAACCGCTTCTTTCACAGCTACTTATGTTGATTTCTATGTTGGAAACGTAAAACTGAATGGGACGAGGAGCTTCACCATATTAGGAGACCCCAACCAAAGTGCTATTTCTTTTTCCGTAACAAGTGATATGACCGCTGAATTTTCCGATGAATCTGTCATTATTGAAAATGGCAGCAGAGTATTCACTTTTGCCTTTGGAGATAGTTTAGAAACAAGCTCATATAGTATTTCCGGTTCCTGGGAATTACAAGTAAATGCAGATGAGTACGCTGTAAATATCACTTCTGATCTCGAAGGTGCTCTTAGTTGTGGGTACCTGACTTCCGGGACTATGGAGGTCAATAAAAACGGTCTACAGGTCACCGTTGACTTTGGCGATGGAACCTGCGATAATATTGCAACCATCATTTATCCAAATGGGGTGTCGGAGGATGTTACCTTAGTTGATTAATATAATCTATAACCATAAAACACACTTCCTTATCGTTAATCCTTAGGGGTGTTTTTTATAGAAATAAAGCATAGAAAAAGGGCAACATTTGTTGCCCTTCTTTATTAATCATCCGGATTCCTGCGTCACGGATCGTATGGTGTATTATACGTATTGTCTGTTGGCAGTCCAATATACCCGCTTACTGTCTTTGAATTGTGAGAAGTTAGAACCTCTTCTGGATGATGTAGGTAGTTGGTTGTTGTGATTTTTCATGTTATTGGTTTAATACTTGTTATTTGCTTTAACTTCTAGTGAACGTAATGCCTTACTTCACTCCATTTTACTCGCTTACTATCTTTAAAATTAGAAAAGAATGTATGGCGTCTTGATTCTGTAGGTGTTCTTTTTAATAATGCTTTCATGACTGTTGTTTTTTGATTGATGGGGTTGTTTATTGATTGATGATTCTTTGTATTAATGAACGTAATTTCTTACCGCGGTCCATTTAACTCGCTTACTATCTTTGAAATTAGAAAAGAACGTATGGCGTCTTGTTTCTGTCGGTGTGTGATTGGCAAAATTTCTCATGGTCTAATATTTTATAGTTAACACTTTATTTTTTTGAAGTCAATCCTGGTTTCTGTCTCAATTCTTTATTTATCATGTTGGTTGTGAAACCTTGTTTTGTAATTGACTTACACTTAATAGACGCCCCAATTATATTTTTGTTACAGTACCTTGCATAAAAAGGTACCGTTTTATGCAATTTTTAACATATCCTAATGTCATGGAATAGGGTATATGTCTGTATATCTGATAGATAAGAATTATATCTATAATGTGTTAAAATTTGGCGAGGAGCGGGTATGAAGCTATAAAAGTGATTTACCCGCCTGTGAATAGAAGGATTTATAGCCTGATATAAGGGGGAAATTGATCAGCTTATTATTTCATAAAACCTGACAAATATCGTATTTTAGAAGACTATGCCTGTTTAGCTTTACAATCAAACTGAAAAAACCTGACTCATGAAAGTATACGATGATAAACACATAAAAAATGTGGTTTTTGTTGGAGCCCATAAAAGTGGTAAAACCACTTTAGCCGAAACCATGCTATTTGAAGCAGGGCTCATTAATAGAAGGGGTACTGTTGAAAACAAGAATACAGTTTCCGACCACCACGAAATTGAACATGAAAGGGAAACTTCGGTTTTTGCCACCCCACTGCATACTGAATGGCGAAATTATAAGATCAATATTATAGATACCCCTGGCCTGGATGATTATGTAGGTGAAATAATATCATCCATCAGGGTTGCAGATACTATAGCAGTACTTATTAATGCTCAAAATGGAGTAGAAGTAGGTACTGAAATTTTATGGAACTATATAGACACCTATCACAAACCGACTTTATTTGTAGTTAACCAGATCGATCATATAAATGCGCACTGGGAAGACAGCATTAAGAGCATTAAAAGTCTGGTAGGTAATAATATGGTTTTGGTACAGTATCCGTTAAAAATAGATGGGTCGCAGTGCATTATCGATGTCCTCAAGATGAAATGCTATAAGTTCGGTAAGAATGGAGGTAAACCTGAAAAACTAGAGATCCCAGAAGACCAGAAAGAGATGGCAGACTACCTTCACAATGAATTGGTAGAAAAGGCCGCGGAGAACGACGAGGAACTTATGGAACTGTATTTTGATAAGGGAACCCTTAATGAAAACGAAATGCTTCAGGGGATTAAAGCAGGTATGCTAAACCACGACCTATTCCCTGTTTTCTGTGTTTCTGCCCTTCTCGATATGGGAAGTGGCCGACTAATGGGATTTATTGATAACGTTGCTCCTGCTGCAGCGGACCTTCGTCCTGAGCAAACGGTAGAAGGAGAAACCCTTGTCAGGAAAAAAGACGCCCCCACCGCTCTTTTTGTTTTCAAAACGCTTTACCAACCCAGCCTGGGCCAGATTACCTTCTTTAAGGTAAAATCAGGAGTGGTTAATCTCAACGATAGATTGGTAAATTCCCGCAATGGGGAAACAGAGGTTCTCAACCAGCTATTTATCATGGACGGAAGAAAAAGGGAGCCTGTCTCCAAATTGGAGGTAGGTGATATCGGTGCTACGCTAAAGCTCAAGCATACTGAAACCAATGACACCTTACATGAGGCTGGGAAAAAGATAACCATAAAGCCTATCAAATATCCTCAGTCCAGGACACGAAAGGCGGTAAATGCGGTAGATAAAAAGGATGAGGAAAAACTGAATGATGCACTTAGGAAAATCCACAGTCAGGATCCTACCGTAGAAATGGAATTCTCCAATGAATTGAAGCAGCTTATCATTGGGTGCCAGGGAGAATTGCATCTGGCGACTATAGATTGGACACTAAAAAACATCTATGGTGTGGAAGCAGAGTTCAAGGAGCCTAAAATTGCCTATCGGGAAACCATACAAAGATCCTCAACAGCCAACTACCGACATAAAAAGCAATCTGGCGGTGCAGGACAATTTGGTGAGGTTCACATGAAAATAGAACCCTGGTATGAAGGTATGCCGGAACCAGAAGGTTTTAACCTCCGAGGCAAGGAAGAAGTGGACCTGCCCTGGGGTGGTAAACTGGTGTTTTACAATTGCATTGTTGGAGGGGTAATAGACCTGCGTTATCTACCATCCATTAAAAAGGGCATTTTGGAAGTAATGGAGACAGGACCCCTTACCGGTTCCTATATCCGTGATGTACGTGTTATGGTATACGACGGTAAAATGCACTCGGTGGATTCTAATGATATATCCTTCAAAATTGCTGGGGCTCATGCTTTTAAAGAAGCCTTTCTTAATGCCAAGCCCAAACTACTGGAACCCATCGAAGAACTAACAGTTAAGGTGCCAGAGGAAATGGTTGGTAATGTAATGACAGACCTGCAATCCAGGCGCTCTATCATACAGGGAATTGACAGTGAAGATCATTTCCAGATACTGCGCTGTACGGTACCTCAGGCCGAACTTTCAGGGTATTCTACAAATCTCAGATCTCTGACACAGGGAAAGGGAACATTTGTATCGTCATTCTCTTCCTTCCAGGCGGTGCCGCGGAATGTACAGCAATCACTGGTGAGTAGCGAGTAACTAATTAACCAATTATATTGATCCGGGCCACTTAATTATTACTATTGGGTGGCCCTTATTTATAGTAAAAATATGAATGCACGGGAAGATTATGTAGATCTGCATTGCCACCCTTCACTTAAGCCCTTTGGAAAAAGTTTCAATTACAAACCTTCGGGAATTCAAGGGAAACGAAGGAGCAGTAAAAGAAACCTGTGGTATTTCGATCCTCCTTCTTTGCTGGATAAGTTATTGAACTATTTCACAGGTTTAACCAAGTTTTCACAGTCTAACTTCAGTAGTCTGGCCAAGGGAGATGTTGGGATTGTATGCGTTTCCCTGTACCCCCTGGAGAAATGGTTTGTGCGTAACAAAATTAAGAATGAACTCATCCTGGACCTGGCTTCCAATTTTGCCCTTGGGGTAGGTGACAAGCGTATCGATTACATCCAGGGAATTGATGACTATTATCAGGATCTGGAAGATCAATATCAGTTCTATTTACAACTGGATGGAAAAGAATTCAGATTAGCTGAAGGCCGTTTCAGATATAAACTCGTACGCAATTATGAGGAGATTGCAGCAATTCAAAAATCAGAGAAGGATGGTAGAGGAGTCCGAACCATATGTGTTGTAGTGTCAATAGAGGGGCTTCATGTATTGAATACCGGTTTGAGAAAACCACATGATGAGTCAGAAGTTCTGAGCAACCTTGAGAAAATCAGGGATTGGGAATTCCGACCTTTCTTTATAACCTATGCGCATCATTTCTGGAATCATCTATGTGGTCATGCGGAGAGCCTTTCAGGCATAATCCTGAAGTATGCCGACCAATCTGAAGGGCTGGATACCGGTTTTACACCCCTGGGCTGGAAAGTGCTGAAGCGTTTATTGGATAATACAGATGGTAAACGCATCCTTGTAGACATCAAACACATGAGTCCTGAGGCCAGGCAGCAGTACTATGATCTGTTGGACTCTGAACCCGGCTATAGAGATATCCCGTTAATCATAAGCCATGGGGCTTGTAACGGAATGTCTTCGCATACTCAGCAAACATTAAAGTTAACGGATGCAGCCCGGAAATTAAATCCAGTAAGTATTAATTTCTATGATGATGAAATCCTGCGTCTGGCTAAAAGTAGAGGGATAATTGGATTGCAACTGGATGAACGACGTATTGCCCATCCGGAACTCCTGAAAGCTACTAAAAAGTCGCTTAAAAGGAGCAAAATAATGCATTATCGCTCCGCGCTGCTCTGGAATCAAATAGAACATATCGCCACATTGCTGGATTCACATGGTCTGTTTGCATGGGATTGTATGGCCATTGGTTCTGACTTTGATGGAATTATCGATTCTCTTAATGGATTCTGGACTTCGGCAGAACTTCCATTTCTGGCCGATTTCCTTGAAAGACATGCCTACAACTACATGCAAAATCCAAAATTAAAACAAAAGAGCAATCTGATTGATGCTGATGCTATTGTAGCACGCATCATGGGAGGCAATGCTATTGAATTTATGCGTAAGTATTTCAATTAGAAAACCCTGGCGATACCGCTTTCAAACTAAAAAGAGGTCAAAATAATCACTGATAAACTCGTAAATATTTAAACTTTAGTTAAAAGTATGGGAATCGAGTGCTCTATATTTATATATTAGAGGTCTAAAAGACAAATCTCACTATGGATCTACTTAAAAGAGCGGAGCAGTTTGAGAGCCGCAAGTGGTCTAATATGACTACCAGCGACCGGGTAGAGGCCAGCCGGGAAGCAAAAGATTTAATACTCTCTATAAACGAGCTCTATAAAGAAACCAAGGATCCAGAACTGATGGATCTAATGAAGCGGCTGACAGTTTTGAAACAAAAAGTTGAAAAGCGTCTTAAGGGCAGGCCACTGGTTTAAGCTTAAATCAATAAGCAGACTCCGGAATGACTTTTCCATTATCAGCTTTACCAAACTGCATTGAAGAAGGCAATTCAAAAATCTCCAATCCAAAATAGGGCACAGCAGAAATAAGGTGGTCGAAAATATCGGCCATTATAAATTCATAATTCTGCCAGCGCTTATCCTTGCTAAACACATAAATTTCCAATGGAATTCCCTGAGGTGTTGGTTGCAGCTGCCTGGTCATCATGGTCATTTCCTTGTTAACAGCGGAATGATTTTCCAGATAGGTTTCTACATATTTACGGAACACGCCCAGATTCGTTAGGTTACGTCCATTGATCATCAGGGATTTATCCACATTGCGTTCTTCATTATACTGGTTTATTTTCTCATTGCGATCGGTCAGGTAGTTTTTTATCAACGCTATATCCTTGAGTTTCTCAATCTCATTTTGATTAAGAAAATGAACGGAATCCTGCTTGAGAATAACCGCCCGTTTAATTCGTCTGCCTCCACTGTCCTGCATGCCTCTCCAGTTCTTGAATGAATCGGAAATAAGGGCGTAGGTGGGTATAGTGGTAATAGTCTTATCCCAATTCTGCACTTTCACTGTGGCCAGGTTGATCTCAATAACATCACCATCTGCACCATACTTATCAAAGCTGATCCAATCTCCAATTCGTACCATATCATTGGCGCTCACCTGAATGCTGGCCACTAGTCCCAGTATCGTATCCTTGAATATTAATAGAATAACGGCAGAGGCAGCACCAAGGGCGGTTAAAAACTTCCAGATTGTGGTGTCCGTGATTATGGCAAAAATGGTCATGATCCCTGCCAACCATGCAAAAATCATAAATACCTGAATAAAACTATCAATTGGTTTATCCCGAAAACGGGGAAGGCCTTTCAGGTAATCCCGGATACTCAACAATACGCTTTTTGCAATTCTTATAACCAGGACCACTGCTATAATTAAAACAGTTTTGGTCGAAATTGTTAGCGCGTATTCAAAATCCCTAAAAACCCAGGGAAGCATTTCCAGGATGATTATTAAAGGGATAATATGCGCCAGTTTACGAGGCACTTTGTTGGTTATCAGGAAGTCGTCAAAGTTGGTCTTGGTAGAGCGGGCCATACGGGTGGAAACCACCCTCAAAATGCGCCAGAGGATAAAATTTACCAGGAAAGCAAGTATAAGCATCATCAGGAAAAGTGTCCCAAAATTCAAATAAACTGCTGTGCTTTCCGGAATCCCCAGTCCCACAAAATAGTCGAACAGGCCGTGGTTTGTATCAGGATTCATATCTCGATAATTTCACGACAAAAATAAGGCTTGTAGGACTAATTCCAGTAAGTAAGTGCTCAAACCTAATAGAATAAAAATTTAAGTCAATTTTAATTAGGACAAAGACCCCATGGTACCATGGCATTTGTGTTATCCTATTATTAATTTTTTTGTGCCATGATTACCGTCATTGCGTTCAAAGAACTGCTGTATAACCTTTGCAAAAAATAATATTAAAATGCTCTGGATAGTGCTCGCTTTATTGGCTCTGCTGATTTTTTACCTCCTTTTTGTGCCCCTAATTCTAGTTGTTGACACAGATCAAAGGATGTTTTATTTTCAGATGAAAGGCCTGGCTAAGGCCAGTATAGAAACAGACCAGAGTGAGTTAGTCCGTATTAGGCTGGATGCATTATTTACTCATTTTTACTTCTATCCGCTTCGTAGTATTATCAAACGCGATAAGAAGACCAAGGAAAAAAAAGCCATTGTAAAGAAAAGGAATAGGAGGAAAGGGCCAGATGACTGGCTCAGATATGGAAAAATCGGCAAAAAAATACTTCATACTTTCCAGGTCAGGAAATTCATGGTATCCATAGATACCGGAGACTGCATACAGAATGCGCAGCTATATCCAGTCGCGGCTTTTGTAGACCGGTATTTGTTCGATTTCCAGGTCAATTATCAGGATAGAAACTATGTTGGATTACACCTGGTAAATAGGCCTGTCCATATTATAAAAGCATTTATTAACCCATAAAAATTTATCATGGAATTACATTTTGAAGAATTATTAACACGAATTACAGATTTTATGAAAACCGAAGCCAAAACGGAAACTGTTGTTGGCGAACCTTTTGAATTAGGTGCATTTAAATGTGTCCCCGTAATTAAGGTAGGTATGGGATTTGGTTCTGGCGGTGGTGAAGGAACGGAAGCAAAAACCCGAAAAGGAGAAGGCCTTGGTGCCGGTGCTGGAATGGGTATTGAACCTATTGGATTCCTCGTAACCAAAGGAGAAGAAATTTCCTTCCTGGAAGCAGGTAAAGCGCATGGTTTGGCAGCTGCATTTGAAAAAGTACCAGAATTGATCGATAAGTTCTGGGAAAGTCGAAGAAAAGAAGAAGAATTGGTATAACCAATTTAATTGAAATTAAGCCAATCCGATTGGTGACTGAGTAGGGCTTGCTAAGCTGAGTGTTATAGCCCTGCTCAGTTTTTTATGGACAAAAGAGCTTGGATTTTTTTATTTATTGTAATTCTGACAAATTCTCTATACTTTTTCAACTAAGGAAAAAGAATTTATGGACCTACAAGGACAGCATATACTGGTAACAGGAGCCTCACGAGGTATAGGGGCTGCAATTGCCCGCGACCTGCTTAATGCCGGGGCAAAAGTGGCTTTACATTTCAATGTAAGTCGGGAAAAGGTAATTGAATTGGAAAAGGCTTATCCGGACAAGGCCAAAGGCTTTCAGGCAAATCTCGAAAACACAACAGCAACTAAAGCTATGATTGCTGAAGTTTTTGACTTTATGGGTTCTGTAGATAGCATTGTGCTGAATGCCGGAGTATTTATCCCGCATCCGGTTGAACTACCTGAAGATGAATGGCTTGCTATATGGCGAAAGACAATTGCAATCAACCTGGAATCTACCGGCTTAATAACCAAAATGGGGATTGCACATTTCAGAAAAATGGGTGGTGGCCGCTTTGTTTATATTGGCAGCCGGGCTGCATTTAGAGGCGAAACCCAGGAGTTCTTGGCTTACGCCGCTTCAAAAGGGGGACTTACTTCCCTCGCCCGTTCTGTGGCACGCTCTTTCGGTAAAGAAAATATAAAGTCATTTGTAGTGGCTCCCGGCTTTACAAGAACTGCAATGGCAGAGGAATTCATTGCTAAATACGGAGAGGAAAGAGTGCTCAAAGAAATTGCATTGCCGGAACTGACTAAACCGGAAGATATTGCTCCGCTGGTTTCCCTTATGTGTTCCGGGAAAATGGACCATGCAACCGGGACAACCATTGATGTGAACGCCGGCAGCCATATACGTTAAAAAGCCCTGAAAGCTACCGTAAATCTTATTGGTATTTCCCTTCAGATATGGTATCTTGGACCGACTTTCAAAATACCAATTCATGAGATATTATTTCCTTAGCATAGTAATGCTTTGCGTTACTGCATTGAGTGCACAAAAAAAGATTCTGGATCACAGTGATTTTGATATCTGGAATACCATAGAGAATGAATCCCTGAGTACTGATGGCGAATATGTAATCTACGATCTCGAAAAGGGAGAGGCAGATCATTTTCTCAAACTTCGCGAAGCGGATGGAGATCTTGTTTTTTCCTATGACAGGGGAGCTGAGGGTGTTTTCACTTACGATTCGAAATATGCCGTGTTCAAAATAACGGCCTGGAAAGACAGTGTCCTGCAAATGAAGCGGCGAAAAGTAAAAAAAGACAAACTACCCAAAGACAGCCTGGGTATCTACCATATAGAGACAGGGAAACTTGAGAAAATTGCCAGGCTAAAATCCATGAAATTACCTCAGAAGTGGTCCGGTGTTCTGGCTTATCAGGTGGAAGCTGGTGAAAAGAAACAGGAATCTAAAGACACAACTGCTGAAAAAAAAGCAAAACCTGCTAAGAAGGTAGGGAAGAAAAACGGCTACCATTTATTGCTCAGAGAATTGGCGACTGGCCAACAAGACACTTTTAAATTCGTAACTGATTATACCTTTGCGAAGAAAGGACGCGTATTGGCCTATACCACCACCGGAAAGGACAAGGAGGACGATGCCGGAGTATACGTATTTGATTTGGAAACCAGGTCCCTTAAGAATGTACATCAGGCCAAAAAAGCAAAATACAGCCAACTCACCCTGAGTGAATCCGGGAGCAAACTTGGATTTATTGTAGACACGGATACTACCAAGGTGCAAATTCGGCCAACAGAATTATATCTCTGGAATACGGGAATGGATCAGGCGGAGTCTTTAATTGACAAAGAATATGCAGTTAATGGTTTAAGACCTTCTTTCTATGATGATATTCGTTTTTCTGAAGATGAAAACAAAATGTTCTTTGGCCTGGCGAAACCTAAGGTAGTAAAGGATACCTCACTTACTAAGGAAGAGATTGTTAATGTGGAGGTATGGACCTATGATGAACCAAGACTGTATACCGTTCAGGAGATGCAGTTAAAAAATGATACAGTAAAGGCCTATACGTCTATAGTTCATCTGAATAAGAACAATAAGATCATGCAACTGGCCAATTCGGATTATCCTGATCTGCAACTGACCAGGGATATGAATGCCAACTATGCCCTGACCAGTAATGGTGAACCCTATTTGTTAGAATCTCAGTGGACAGGAAGACGTGCCAGGGATTATGCGCTGATCAATGTAGACACAGGAGATAAGAAGGATATCATGGAGAAAGTGACCGGACGGGTTATGCTTAGTCCTGATGGAAGTTACGTTTATGGATACGATCGTATGAACCGCTACTGGTTTGTTTATTCTGTTAAAGCTGATAGCTATAAAAAGCTCACTGAAGGCAAGGTCTTTTATAGCGAAACGCATGATTCCCCAAGTCCTCCATCCCCTTATGGAGCTGCGGGCTGGACTAAGGATAACACACACTTATTGCTTTATGATCGTTATGACATCTGGGCTTTTGACCCCAATTCGGGAGATGCTGAAAGACTAACCCAGGGTCGGGAAAACAAAATAGTCTATCGCTTTCTCGATTTAGACAGGGAGGAAGAGTATATAGACACACAATCGAATTGGCTGATATCCATGTTTAATGAAATGGATAAAAGTGCAGGATATGCCTCTTACAACTACCCAAGAAAGCGACTAGGCCTTCTTGAATCCGGGCCTTATCGCTACTCGACTCCATTGAAAGCCGAAAAAGCAAACAAGCTGCTCTTTACAAGACAATCCTTTACGGAATTTCCAGATCTCCGAACAGCCAACCAAAATCTTAAAAACCAGAAAAAAGTAAGTAACGCTAATCCTCAGCAAGGTGAGTATAACTGGGGTACCAATGAACGGGTTACCTGGACCTCATTAGATGGTATAGAACTTGAGGGCATGTTGGTTAAACCGGAGAATTTTGACCCGAATAAGAAATATCCCATGATAGTGAATTTTTACGAAAAGAGTGCAGACAGACTACACGGTCATAGGGCTCCCTCTCCCGGCAGGTCTACTATCAATTACAGCTTTTATGCCAGCAGGGGATATCTGATTTTCAATCCCGATATCCACTACCGCATTGGCTATCCTGGTGAAAGTGCCTATAATTGTGTGATTCCAGGTGTTACTAAATTGATTGAACAAGGGTTTGTTGATAAAGATAATATCGGGGTTCAGGGGCATAGCTGGGGAGGCTATCAAATTGCCTACTTGGTTACTAAGACCGACATCTTCAAAGCGGCCGAATCTGGTGCACCTGTACCCAATATGATTAGTGCATATGGTGGTATCCGTTGGTGGACAGGACTAAGCAGGCAATTCCAGTATGAGCACACGCAGAGTAGAATAGGCGGGACTCCCTGGGAGTATCCTACCCGCTATGTTGAAAACTCCCCAATTTTCAATATGGATAAGATCAACACGCCTTTGCTAATTATGCATAACGACGCAGATGGCCATGTACCGTGGTACCAGGGTATTGAATTTTTTGTTAGTCTCAGGAGATTGGGTAAACCTTCCTGGTTCCTGAATTATAACGGAGAGCCTCACTGGCCTTTAAAAAGACAAAACCGCGTTGATTTTAATATTAGGATGGCCCAATTCTTTGACTATTACTTAAAAGGTGCACCAAAACCAAGTTGGATGGATAGGGGAGTGCCTGCCATGGAAAAAGGAATTAACCAGGGTTATGAACTGCTATCCGAAGATCAGGAGTAATACCTTTTTTAAGAAGCTCAAATAGTTAAGAATATTCTTACGTTTCGGGGGATTGTCGGCATTCCTATGTCCTTACAATATCTTCCCTGGGAAATTATTCCCGTAGGTTCGGACAATTCTGGACCACTTTCATCCTTTTTTGGTTGATCCTTTCTTAGAAAGAATCGTAATTCCCGCTCGGGTTATCCAGACTGGGTATTCTCTTAAACACGTTATCAACCTAAACTATTAAAAATGAAAAAAGTATTTCTTCTTGCCTGCCTCATGGGTATGGGTATTTCTTTTGGACAAACCAAAAAGAATGGAACAATCTTCATTGAACATCCCGCTATTGAAACGGTAAATGCAATGACAGACGCCTTTGTTGCCGGAGATAGTGAAAAAGTAGGGAGTTATCTACATGAAGACTTTAAGTCGTACAACGGTTCCACGCCAAATAAAGATGCCGAAGGGGCATCCAAGGATCAGTTTATCAATCAGGTAAATTTCTGGAAGGAAAATATCTCCTACCTCAGTATTGAACCTTCCGCAGGAGCCTATCCAGATGCCATGGAGTATAAGGACGGACAGGTTTGGGTGCAGACCTGGAACCATTTAAAAGGGGTACACAATTCAACTGGGGTTAAAATAGACGTTCCTATCCATCGCATGTATCGTTTAAAAGATGGGAAGATCGACATGATGGTGAGCTATCACAATGAACGCATTTATTGGGAAATTGGCCAGAGTTTCGAAGACAGAGAGAATGGTACCATTTACAACCATCACGACAATATCAATAGCGTAAGAATGGCTATGCACGCCTTTGAGCATGGCGATTTTGAAACTGCCTACAGCTTTTTTGATGAGGAAGCCAGATTCAGTAACCTGGAAATGCCAAGAGGAGAAACCATGAGCATGGATGAAGTGAAAAATCAAGATAAGGAAATGATAGAAAAGTTTGAGATCAACAGTATTGATGTGGTAGGGTATCCAGATTACCTGGAATACGATCTTCGGGATGGCAAAACCGTACAAAGTTGGTGGGATATCAGACTAACCCGAAAATCTGATAAAAAGAAAATAGTTATGCCGGCCATGTTCATTCATGATTTTAATGATGAAGGCAAAATCACAAGTTCAAGTGCATATTTTAGTTCTAAGTGGTTGGATTAGCAAAATAATAACCAACAGTTACCAAGGGGGTGTCATAGACATCCCTTTTTTTATGCCAGTATACTTTCATGCCCGGAATCCTTGACGAAAAGACAGGAGCTTTTGGTTTTTTCAGTCATTTCCTGCACGAATTCAAAGCGCAGGTCACCATCCATACCAAAGATATTCAGGTCTGCCGACGGGGCTTTGGATACTGCAGCGTGAAAGTCATCCACATAAACCTCTGTGAGGGTTTGCGGTAGTCGCGCCAAACTAATAAGTGAACTTAGGAATTCCCTGGCGTTTTGTTCCTCATCCGGATCCTTAATAGCGATAATCAGTCTAATGGTAGCCTGCCAGTTCCGTTTGAGCTTGTAGGCAATCAGGGTAGAGAGATCTAAGTTGCCTATGTCCCATCCCAGATTCCAGTTATTAGTGCGATCGCTTACCCAGACATTGATCATATTTCTTTGCCCAAGAAGTGCTGTGGGATGTGCGGAATACAACAACACCCCTATCTCAAGTCTTATGCATTCCTTAATTACAGGGCGGATTTCCGTTTCATAATTATCGTGCTGCTGCAGGTTTAAAAAAACAATATTGGGCTTAAAAAAAGCGCCGCGCAAGGCCTGATTGCCATAATTAACCCCCTGGGCAAAGTCTTCGCTATGGATTATGGTCCAGGAAGAAAACACATCTTTAGTCCTGAAAGCCTCAGACAAGTTTTCTAATTCCTCAACAAGCGGACTATCTTCCTGGAATGGTTCAACACCCAGGAGCTTGATGGATCCTTTTGGACGAGCGATATTCCTTAAAAATTGAAAATTACCTTTTGCCCCTTGTATATCACGAATAGGAACCATTAGGTTTGGTTTCCAGGCCCGCTGCTGCATGCTCTTCATACCCCAGGTGTGTTTGGCTGCCCATTCGGCAAAAGAAACAAAGAGACCTGAACGGACATCTTCAAACGGAGTTTCAATATTGGCCCTCGAGAGGAACCAGTAAACCACAAAAACAATACTGAAGGAGGCCAGACTGATGGTAGGATTAATAATAAACATGGCCACTACAGATGAGACTAAGCCCACCCAGGGAATCCAGCGGTTAACCTTGAAAATGGGGCGATAGCTGATCAATCCCAGATTTTGTTCAATAATGACCACAATATTGATCATGGCGTAGGTAATCAGGAAGAATAAGGTTACCAGTGGTGCCACGGCATTCAGGTCTCTAAGCAACATCGTGGCAAAGATCATGATACCTGTTACAATCATGGCGTTACGCGGTTGTCCGTTGGCACTGGTTCCCGCCAGAAACTTACTATAAGGTAAAACCCTGTGTTCACCCATGGCATATAAAATTCGGGAAGATCCAATTATGGAGGCCAGGGCAGAAGAAAAGGTTGCTCCAAGAATACCAGCGATGACCAGGGGACCGAAAAAAGATTTATCAATAATTACATTGTAGTTTGAAATTAACTCTGCCTCGGTAGCACTGCGGGAGATCCAGAAAGCCAGTAGCACATATATTACAAAACTGACCCCAATGGCCCACAAGGTTCCCACCGGAATGCTTTTTCTGGGATCCTTTAGTTCTCCGGACATATTGGCACCCGCCATAATCCCGGTTGATGCCGGGAAGAAGACCGCAAAAACCAGCCAGAATGTACTGCCGCCAAAATCATTTTCCGAAGAGCCTTTAAAAGTACCCCATTTTAGTGCTTCGTCCGTTGGGATAGTCATAGAACCGTAATAGGCGGCCATTACAATCGAGATCAGTGAAAGAATAATAACGCCCATGATGATATACTGCGTCTTGATAGCCAGATCGGCACTGATATAGGCAATACCAATCAGAACACCAAATACGATAATATCTACCAAAAAGGGGTTGTGATCCGGGAAAATTCCGAGCCAACCTTCCCTGAATCCAAATATATACATGGTTACGGCAAGCCCTTGGGAAACATACCTGGGAATCCCCAGGCTTCCACCTACCTCAAGCCCCAGGGCCTGAGAGATTATAGCATAGGCCCCTCCGGCGCCAATACGTATGTTGGTGGTTATTGCACTCATGGACAAGGCGGTAGTAAGCGTTATCAGGAAGGAAACGACGATAATAAGCAATGCACCTAGCAAACCTGCATTACCAACAACCCAGCCCAGTCGCAGGTACATGATTACACCCAGAATGGTTAAAAGGGTGGGGGTGAATACCCCTCCGAAGGTTCCGAATTTTTTAAGCTTTTGAGCTGGTTTGGTCATGGTTGATCTAAAGCTAGAAAAAAATTGGCAATTGTTTCTGTTTCAATTCAAAATGTCAGTATTATCTGATAAAAATGACACTACTATTCAAAGTATTGTGCAGTTCAACGAAAAAACTGTGTACTACTCCAAAAAGTATAAAGTAATGATGATCTTAGTTGTCGGGATTTTACGTAAATCCAGTAGTCTACGGTAATATATCTTAAAATTAATAGGCATATGAAAACAAAATTAACAGCAATTTTCCTGATGTTCATGGGATTGGTATTCTGGAATTGTACCGATGAAGCCAGTTCAAGTTCAAGTGACACCGCACGTTTACGAATACAGCTTACCGATGCTCCCTTTCCCTATGACATGATTAGTGAGGCTAATGTTACCATCTTTAAAATTGAAGCCAGATATTCCGATGATGGTGATGGCGATATGGATGAAAGTATGGGCATGGACGATGGAGAAGGTGAGGGAAGACCGTTTATAACCCTTTTCGATGAGGAATTGGACGTCAACCTTTTGGAACTTACCAATGGGGTAACCGAAACCCTGGTTGATACTGAGGTGCCAGCAGGCGAATACGATCTGATTCGCGTTTACGTGAGAGGGGTAAATGTAGTGACGAAAGATAGCACCGTATACAACCTGAAGGTCCCCAGTGGCCCACAAACAGGAATTAAAGTATTCATTGACCCTCCCTTGGTAGTAGCAGGCGGCTTGTCTGCCGACTTACTGCTGGATTTTGATGTGAGTCGTTCCTTTGTAGCCCGTGGAAACATTAAAAAGGAAAGTTTTAATGGCTTTATCTTTAAGCCCGTGATCAAAGTAAGTAATCTTACAACAGCAGGAACTCTTGCTGGTAATGTGTTTACCACTGTACAAGACAGTATAGGTACCATTACCACTCCTGGATTGGAAGGTGCACAGATAGCGCTGTTTGCTGCTGATACCTTGAACACGACTACATTTACAGATGTTGACGGAAATTATATGGTGATGGGACTTGATCCAGGAGCCTATAATGTAGAGGTACAGTTGGAGGGTTATGAATCCCAGACTGCTGAAGGTATTACTGTTGTTGCAGGAAATAAGACCGTTCAGGATTTTGAACTGGTTCCTGTACCCGAACCTTAATTATCTGCATATATATACTAAAAAGCAGGTCCTAAGCGACCTGCTTTTTTGTTTTTAAATTAAGCTTTCTATCGTGTAGCGCAAAAATTGAGTAAGATTTTTATAGGTTTTGATCAAATTGATATTTGAAGTGTAATTCAACGATCAGGTGTTGTTGTTTTAGGACCTAATCGATGAAAAACCCTTTAAATACAGGGGTTAACAAGCTTGTAGTTCATCGAAAATATTGATTATTTCATCTTCCTTTTTCAAAAAATAAGCATATTGCAGTCCCAAATCGATTCTAGTTCTAGTTTTTAGGACGATTATTTTAAGTGTAACGTAACTAATATGGCGGGGAATAATTTCATGTAGTTGATTTGGTTCCTGTGCCATAAGGAACTGTGGAGTTAAATCCGATGAGGCAGGGTAGCAATACCCTGCTTTTTTTGTTTATATACCCATACTTTTATTCCCTAAATTAGTATTGTGCTATTGACTTTTGGCCATGAAAGCAGTTTACTACAAGCAATTTAAAGGTCCTGTGGAGGTAGGGGAGGTACCCGATCCGCAGCTTGGCGAACACGCTGTAGTGATCAAGGTAGCGGCAAGCGGACTCTGTCTGTCGGACTGGCACGGGTGGATGGGTCATGATCCGGATATCGTATTACCTCATGTTCCCGGACATGAATTGGCCGGGACCATAGTAGAAGTAGGGAAGGGGATTAGCCAATGGAAATGCGGTGATCGGGTTACCGTACCCTTTGTTGGTGGTTGCGGGCGATGTGAATATTGTGCTGAAGGCAACCCACAGGTATGTGACAAACAATTTCAGCCAGGTTTCACAGCCTGGGGTTCGTTTGCGGAATACGTCGCTATCGACTACGCAGAACAAAATTTGGTCCGACTACCCGATGTCTTTGGATTTACTGAAGCTGCCTGTCTTGGATGTCGTTTTATCACAGCCTATCGTGGAGTAGTGTCTCAGGGAGCTTTAAAGGATGGTCAAAGCATTGCCGTATATGGCTGCGGCGGCGTAGGCTTGTCGGTCATTCAACTCGCCAAGGCCCTTGGAGCTGTAGTTTATGCGGTAGATATAACCCACGGAAAATGCGAATTAGCCAGACGTATGGGAGCGGATTATACCATAAATGCCCGGGTAAATGATCCGGTAGAAACGATCCGGGAATATTCCAAAGGTGGTGTACACCTAAGCATAGATGCCCTGGGTCACAGAGATACCTGTCTGCAAGCGATTAATAGCTTGCGAAAACGAGGCAGGCATGTGCAGCTGGGCCTTATGGCGGAAGACTACGCAAATACCGAAATACCTATGGCAAAATTAATTGCCCATGAATTGGAAATTGTGGGAAGTCATGGTATGCAGGCTGCCAAATACCCGGAAATGTTTCAACTGATAGGGGAGAAGGATATTGATCTTAGTAAAATGATCGGTAATCGGGTATCACTATCACAAGTCCCCGAACTACTTCCCAATCTGAATACTACCACCCAGGCAGGAATTACTATAATTGATCGCTTTAACGAATAACTTAAAGAAGTTTGGCCGCCACATCCTGCCAATCCAGGGCCCTTTCAAAACCATTTGAATGTACATTGTGGGGTGAAGTGAATAATAGAGGCCTGTTCCCGGTAAAATGCTGCAAATTATAGCTTCGATCATCTATAAGCACGTCACCCTTAAGGATATGTTTCTCCCCGCACAGGATACGTCGCTTCCAGTGGATAAAAGGAAAGTGTTCGTCTAGCCACTCGGATTTTTCATGTAGTGAATTTGGAAATTGCATGGCAGCCGAAGCGATAAATAATTCATATTTATCATTAAGTTCTCTCAATACCTCCTGGCTGTTCGCAATGGGCTTTAGGGTTCGAAAGAAACCAGGTCGTGTAGCATGCAAACGCACACTTTGCTGATGTGCTTCCGGCACCATTTGCCATACTTCCTTACCATGGCATTCCTCAAGGGTAAGTGAGGCATTGAAATCCTTATTATACCATTCCACGTGAGCACCGTAGGTGTCGGCAATCACTTCGTCCATATCTACAAATAGCGTCATTTCAACAATTTTAATGCGAAGTACGCAAAAAGAAAGGGAATTTAGAAATGCCCCTTGAATTGATAGACGAATGTTAACTCGCGGGTACTGGTTTACTTAACCATATACTCCCGTTTCATGGACCAACCTTCCTGCTTGTTGTAATACAGGCTGCGGGTTTCGTATTTCATTTTTAGCGTTCTCATGATTGATGTAGGTTTATTAATAAGACGAGTTAAGAGATCGCTTGTTACAGTATAATTATTAAGCATAGCCTTATTCACACCTGATTGTAATCATTTTACAGTTTGTAAAAAGTCACTACTTTTTTCAACTTTCCAATTTCTACTATCATAGCTTAACCTTCTCGAACTTGTAGAGAAATCACAAGAATCTCTTCTAAAACGGGTATTGTGAACAGCCATTCTATTGTAAGGACCTTATTTTGGATAGCAGTTTTGCTAAACTTCTTAAATGGCCAAACCCAAACCCGATCTCCGGACTCCCGTAACGGACCAGTTAGTATCGGGCTGGCCTATGGAATAGGAACACAACAAGCATTCCCCTTTAATTCATCAGATTACCGTTATAGCTATGATGCATATAGAATACTTCTGAATTACCGATTTTCGGAATACAAAGCCTGGAAGTTTGAAATAACAGTAGAACCAAGTATTTATAGTTCTCAACACCAGCTTTTAAATGTTCACTATATCCAACCAAGGCATGGCAGTGATTATCTTGATCAACGGGAATTACTGATTAAAAACAAGTCCATAACCGAGTATGCCTTAGACCTGGGAATCTTAGTTCGATATCAAACATTCAGAAACTTCAGTATGTTTTTTCAGGCGAGTGTGGGTCCTTTGATTTCAAATCGATACACCGAACGAATGGCGGAAGGCTTTGCTTTTTCCGACATCATCGCATTAGGCTGTTCTCCAAAAATAGGCGGACTACAGATCGTAGTACGCACCGGCTTCAGACATATCTCAAATTTCAATTTACAGGAGCCTAATTCCGGTTATAATGCTTTGTTATTTGAAATGGGACTTACCTACAATCTTTAAACCATAGTTCCATGGATTTCTTTAATTCAGAGGAAGAAATAAATTGAGTGACACGTCAAAAAAGTGTTACCTTTTAACTCTAGTTTTAGGGCAAAAAGTTTTATAATTAAATCAGATGAAGAATATGAATTTACCAAAATCACTGAACTTGTTTGTACTTGTGGTATTGCTGTCAATATTCGTTATATCGTGCAAACAAACCAAAGAAGAGAAGAAAGGTCCTGTAATAGAGGAGAAGGTCACTACGGAGGTTCGATTGCCACTGGATAGGCTGAAGCTTCCCGAAGGTTTTAAAATCAGCATTTATGCAGAAGGGATAGAGGAGGCGCGTTCCATGGCCATGGGCGATAACGGAACCTTGTTCGTCGGGAACCGAAAAGGAAAGAGAGTATATGCCATTCAGGATACAGACGGGGATTACAGGGCAGATAATATTATGGTTCTGGATACCACATTTACGGTACCTAATGGTATCGCTTTCAGAAACGGCTCCCTCTATGTGGCAGAAGTTAACCGTCTGCTGCGTTTTGATAATATTGAGGCAAATCTTTATAACCCCCCGGAACCTGTTGTGGTTTACGATGATTACCCGACAGAATTTCACCATGGCTGGAAATACATCGCTTTTGGGCCTGATGGTAAACTTTACGTTCCGGTAGGTGCCCCCTGTAACATTTGTGAGAGCGAGGACGAGCGTTTCGCCAGTATTACCCGTATGGATCCTGACGGTACCAACCGTGAGATTTATGCGCACGGAGTTCGGAATACTGTAGGGTTTACCTGGCATCCTGAAACCGGCGAGTTATGGTTCACAGATAACGGCAGGGATATGATGGGAGACGATATTCCTCCCTGCGAATTAAACCGGGTGAGTGAGGCCGGACAACATTTTGGTTATCCGTATTGTCATGGCGGGACTATCAAAGACCCAGAGTTCGGTGATAAATTTCCCTGTGCCGACTTTGTACCCCCGGCACAAAACCTGGGACCCCATACTGCCCCTCTGGGAGTAAAATTCTATACAGGGAATATGTTTCCTGAAGAATATCGAGGCCATGCCTTTATAGCCGAACATGGCTCCTGGAACCGTTCTTCAAAGATTGGCTATCGAATTTCCCTGGTAAAGGTGGAGGATAACAAGGCCGTAAGCTATGAGACCTTTCTTGATGGCTGGTTAGACGAAGCCTCACAGGAAGTCTTTGGTCGTCCTGTAGATCTGCTTCAATTGGACGATGGCTCTATGTTAATCTCTGATGATTATGGAAATATTATTTACCGGGTCAGTTATGAAAAGAGTTAATTTGCTGGAACGTATAAAGAAAGTTATATGGCTTTTTGTCCTTTTGGCCTGTTCCTTATTCCAGGGTTTAGCACAAGCTGAAGAGCACAAGATCCTACAGAATATAAAAGATCGCAATACACAAACCCTGAATGGCCTTTGGCAGGTTATTGTGGATCCCCTTGAAAACGGCTACTACAACTATCGGTATCAGCCCAGGGAGGACGGATATTTTAAGAATGCAAAAATGAAGTCCCCATCCGACCTTATAGAATACAACTTTGATTCCGACCTGCAACTAAGGGTTCCCGGAGACTGGAATTCCCAAGAAGAGAAATTATATTACTACGAAGGTACAATATGGTACAAGAGGGATTTTGATTATGCCCCCAATCCGGAAGAGGAAGTCTATGTCTATTTTGAAGGAGTAAACTATGAAGCCAAAGTCTATCTAAACGGGGCATACCTGGGAGATCATACCGGGGGTTTTACACCCTTTATGTTTAAGGTTTCGGACTTAGTGCAGAAGGAGGGCAATTTCCTGGTAGTCAAAGTAGATAATACAAGGAAACGAGACGGGGTTCCCACTGTAAATACGGATTGGTGGAATTACGGAGGGATTACACGCTCGGTTCATCTTGTAACTGTGCCTAATAAGCATATACTAGATTATAGCATTCAGCTTTCAAAGGAATCTTATAGTAGGGTTGAGGGCTGGATAAAAGCTGAGGGTACAGCGGAAGGAGATAAAGTGGGGTTAGCTATCCCGGAACTGGGAATCGAAGAAACTGTTACCCTTAATGCTGCAGGAATGGGCCGATTTGCCATTGAAGCAGAACCTGAACTATGGTCTCCAAATAATTCTCGTTTATACGATATCAAGTTGACTATCGGGTCGGATGTAGTAACGGATGAAATTGGATTTCGGCGAATTGAAACAAAAGGAAGTGATATCCTGTTGAACGGCAAGGAGGTCTTTTTGAAAGGAATAAGTATTCATGAGGAAGCTCCATTTAAAACCGGACGTGTTACCTCCCGAGAGGAATGTATCACCTTGCTTAACTGGGCGAAGGAACTGGGCTGTAATTTTATCCGTCTGGCCCATTATCCACACAATGAAGACATGGTCCGGGAAGCGGAAAGAATGGGCTTTATGATTTGGTCTGAAATACCGGTATACTGGACTATTCAGTACGATAATAAAGATACCTACCAGCTTGCAGAGCAACAACTAATGGACATGATTTCAAGGGATAAAAACAGGGCAGGGGTGATTTTATGGTCCATTGCTAATGAAACTCCTGTGAGCTCCATCAGAAATGATTTCCTAATGCGATTAGCTGGTAAAGTCAGGGATATGGATAATAGTCGACTTATCACGGCGGCACTTGAAACCCATACAGGAAACGAGGGAGAGCGCGTTATTGATGATCCTCTGGGAACTGCAGTAGATGTTATTGGCATCAACAATTATTGTGGATGGTACGTTCAGGAACCCTCCAGTTGTGCCCAGATCAAATGGCGTAATACCTATGATAAACCTATGATTATGAGTGAGTTTGGAGCAGGCGCTTTACAGGGTTTACACGGAGCAGCCAATGAAAGGTGGACAGAAGAATACCAGGACGATGTATACAAATACAATATCGAAATGCTTAAAAAGATTGAATTTCTTAGTGGGGTTTCCCCCTGGATACTAATGGACTTCCGGTCAGCAAGGCGGCATTTGCAAAAAATACAGAAAGACTTTAATCGCAAAGGGTTAATTTCTGAACAAGGGCTAAGGAAAAAAGCCTTTTATACACTGAAGAGGTATTACATCGAAATAAAATAAAAAGGGTAGATATTCTAATTATCTTATCCAAAAAATAACTAACTACTGTAAATGCACGCTTACCTATTTCCTGGTCAGGGTACTCAATTTCCGGGTATGGGAAAAGAGATATTCGATGGCTTCAACTTGGCACAAAGCTATTTTAAAAAGGCTAATGATATTTTAGGATATTCAATTACTGATATCATGTTTGAAGGATCTGCGGAAGATTTGAAACAAACAAAGTATGCGCAGCCTGCAATATTTCTGCATTCATTTATTCTCACAAAAACACTTGGAAGCACCTTTAGGCCAGATATGGTCGCAGGTCATTCTTTAGGTGAGATTTCAGCTTTAGCTGCAATCGGATCGTTGGACTTTGAAGTTGCCTTGAGACTAATATCAAAACGGGCCAACGCAATGCAGAAGGTATGCGAAACAGAAAATACAGGTATGGCGGTAGTTGTGGGGTTATATGATGTTATTGTCAAGAATGTTTGTGATCAGATAGAAGGTGTTGTTGTACCGGCTAATTACAACACCCTTAATCAAGTGGTCATTTCAGGTGATAAGATGGCTTTGAAAAAGGCCGCAAATAAGTTAAGTCCAGCCGCAAAGGCAGTTGTCCCCCTTCCTGTAAGCGGAGCATTTCATTCTCCATTTATGAAACCTGTCATTAACGAATTTAAATCGGCCATAGACAAAACAGAATTTAAAACCCCAATTTGTCCAATCTATCAGAACACCGACGGGAGACCAACTACAAACACGACAGCTATTAAGGAAAAGCTAATCGACCAGTTGACTCATCCCGTAATGTGGAGGCATACAATTCTCCATATGATTGAGGACGGTGCAATAGAGTTCACAGAGATTGCACCTGGCAAACTGCTAAATAAATTTGTAAATCAGATTGATAATAAGGTAAAAACAAAATATTTATTATAATTCAATGAAGCTTTATTCCCTGATGATTAGTTGTTACATTGGGTGTAATTTGGGCAATAGGATATTGCGCTCCGCTAAATAGGTTGCAAAATTTAAAATAAATCAAATAAATAGCTGATAATTAAATAAATAATACCACCTTTGCAACTTATTATAAATTATTTAAAACATTAAAATGAGTAAAGGAACAGTAAAATTCTTCAATGACGCCAAAGGTTATGGTTTTATCACTGAAGAAGGTGTTGAATCAGAACACTTTGTACATGTTACTGGATTAATTAACGAAATTCGCGAAGGTGACCAAGTTGAATTTGATTTAGAACAAGGTAAAAAAGGATTAAATGCAGTAAACGTTAGAGTCATCTAAGAAAACATAAATCCAATTTTAAAACCTATCTGATCACAGATAGGTTTTTTTTTGCTCTTTAAGTTCGCATTTGAAAATAATAGTCCTACCTTTTGGAATCTAAATAAATTTATGGCAAGATCACAACAATCCTATAGCAAGCGGGAAAAAGAAAAGAAACGTTTAAAAAAACGGGAAGAAAAGCAAAAGAAGAAGGAAGTACGAAAAGCAGAAGCAAAAGAAGCCGGAGGAGGTATACCTTTTGCCTATGTGGACCAATATGGTAATTTAACCGACACCCCTCAAGATCATACGGAAAAAGAAGAAATAGATGCTTCCGAAATTGTACTTGGAATACCTAAAAAAATAGAGGAAGAATTTGACCCGGTAAGAAGCGGAAAGGTTTCTTTCTTTGATCATTCCAAAGGATTTGGTTTTATTCTGGATTCAGAAACCCAGGAAAAGTATTTTTGTCATATAAGCGGCCTGATCGATGAAATCAATGAAAATGACAAGGTTACCTTCGAACTGGAAAAGGGATTAAAAGGCTTGAATGCTGTTAAGGTTACGCTTCAGAGTTAAAAAGCATTCATGAAATATCGCTCCAGGTAAGCCAATGTTTTTAACTCCTTTTTAGGGAAACTAAAAAATATTTATTGTTGTTTTGTTTAATGCAATTAATTAGTAATTGAACAAAATGATAAATCGACTTGGGATGCTACCGCTGCTTCTAGTAATGGCATTAACGGTAGAGGCTATGCAGGCACAAGCAACTGCAACAGTTACCGGTAAGGTTGTAGATGAACTGGGTGTTCCTTTAGCTGGAGCTTCTGTTTTTTTGGAGGGCACTAATTCAGGGGCACAGGCCGATATTGATGGGAACTATAGCATAGCCAATGTACAACCAGGCTCTTATAATCTTATCGCCTCATACCTGGGGTATCAATCACAAACCAAATACAATATCATTGTACGTAGCAAGGGTACCCCTGCCTATAATTTTGTGCTGCTAGAAACGGCACAGCGCCTCGATGAAGTAGTGCTAAGCAATGCCAATATAATTAGTAGACCGAAGGAAACACCGCTTTCTACCCAGACACTTTCCGCAGTTGAAATTGCGACATATCCTGGCGGTAATAATGATGTGGTCCAGGTAGCACAAACCCTACCAGGGGTTTCTCCTTCAATAGGAGGATTTAGAAACGATCTGATTATAAGGGGTGGGGCGCCCAATGAAACGGTTTACTATCTGGATGGAATGGAAGTGCCCAACATCAACCATTTCAGTACCCAGGGTAGTGCAGGAGGTCCAGTAGGTATGATCAATGTCTCCTTCATTGAGGAGGTGAGTCTTACTTCATCTGCCTTTAACGCACGCTATGATAATCCCTTATCGGGTGTCCTGCAATTTCAACAACGTAATGGGAATAATCGAAACTTTTCCGGTAATTTCAGAGTCAGTGCAAGCGAAGCGGCATTAACCCTCGAAGGCCCGCTTTTCAAGGGCGATGCTGAAACAGCCAAAACTACCTTTTTGGCTTCTGTAAGGCGAAGTTATCTTAAATTTCTGTTTGAGCTGATCGGTCTTCCGATCCGGCCTGATTATTGGGATTACCAGTTTAAAGTAGATCATCAGATCAACGAATTCAACAACATTAGTTTAATGGGGCTGGGCTCCATAGACGACTTTACAACGGCTCCTCCGGATGAATTCGATCCCGAAGCTCAGGCCACTCTTGAACAGGCTCCTTTTATAGAACAGCGTTCCAATACCATAGGGCTAAGCTGGCGCAAGCGCTTTAAAGATGGACAGGGTTATATGTTAACTACACTGAGTAACAACACCCTGATGAATGATTTTACACGTTATGAAGATCCTATTAATGAAACCGATGTGGTCTTTAATAACGATGCTACCGAATCTGAAACCAAGCTACGGTATGAGTTGACCCGGTTCCTTGAAGGCTGGAAGCTGAGTACAGGTTTTAATGTGCAATATGCGGATTACCAAAATACTACGGTTGATTTTACGAATAGTGTGAGCTTCAACACGGAAATCGACTTTATGAAATACGGGCTATTCGCCAATTTGACTCGTTCATTTTTAAACAACAAACTGGATGTTTCCTTTGGTTTCCGTATGGATGACGACGGATTTACTCAAAACGAAAGTCTTCTAAGTACATTCTCACCAAGGTTATCAGTTTCTTTTGAGTTTGCAACAGACTGGCGAGTAAATGGCAGTGTAGGTCGCTATTTTAAACTGCCGCCTTATACCATTCTGGGCTTCAGAAACAATACTGGTGAACTGGTAAACCGTGATATTGATTATACGAGAAGCGATCATATTGGACTGGGGATACAGCATTATTTTACACCCTCTTCCAGTATCTCACTGGAAGGTTTTTATAAAAGGTATTCAGATTACCCGGTATCTGTACGCGATGGGGTCTCTTTGGCCAATAAAGGTGCAGGTTTCGAAGTCCTTGGGAGCGAGCCCGTTGAAACAGTAGGGAAGGGGAGAAGTTATGGAGCGGAGCTTCTGTTCCAGCAGAAGCTTTCGAAAAACTTCTACGGCATATTTTCATACACCTTCTTCTTTAGTGAATTTACCGGTTTTGACCCTGAGATCTACAGGCCTTCGGTATGGGATAGCAGGCATCTGGTTTCCTTTACCGGAGGTTATAAATTCAAGCGCAACTGGGAACTTAGCTCACGATACCGGTTTGCTGGTAGAACACCATTTGTACCCACAGATCTGGATGCTACACTTACCAATTATCCGGTGGTGACTCTGGATTACTCCCGACTGGGCGAAGAAGAATTAAGGGTGTTTAGTCAGCTGGACTTCCGAATCGATAAGAAATGGAATTTCAAAGCCTTTGCTTTCGATCTCTTTTTTGAAGTGCAAAACATTCTGGGGCAAAACACCCCGAACCCTCCGGAATACGGATTAAATCGGGATAACAATGGGGTGGTAATACAACCTGAGAGCCTGGTGGAAATCAATGCAGATAACGGACAACCCATTCCATCCCTGGGTATCGTGATTGATTTTTAAATCCTTATTTTCGGTTAAAACAAACGCTATTTTTACTTGGAGTGTATTCCTTGACAACCGAAAATTCAATTAATTATGACCGCTACCGATGTATTCTCTCTGGTTAACCTGATCGCAATGCCCATGTGGCTATTGATGGTCGTGCTTCCGAAATGGAAGGCAACCCGTTTTTTAGTCGATTATAAACTTGTACCACTGCTGTTATCACTTATTTACGCCTGGTACATTGGCCTCTCTTTACAAAGTGGACCAGCTATGGATTTTGGAAGTCTGGAAGCCGTTATGAGCTTATTTACTGCAGAAAATGCAGTCTTGGCGGGTTGGGTGCATTACCTGGCTTTCGACTTATTGGTGGGCATGTGGATGCTTGACCAGAACAGAACTTTGAAAATTCATCCCCTGATCATGGCGCCTTGTTTAATTGGAGCATTTATGTTTGGCCCCATTGGCTTTTTGTTGTTTATGCTGGTCAAAACACTTAAACCACATAGAGATGGCGCAAATCAGTGAAGTTCTCAGGAAAGTAAGGAAGGAAAGCCCAATTCTCTATTACATAGCGATAATAAACCTAATTGGTGCCCTGATTTGTATTCCCGGCCTTTTATGGGATGATCGGACACTGATGGGCGTGAATGTGTGGATTAAACCGATAAAATTCCTGATTTCCGTAGGCATTTATATACTCACACTGGGTTATTTAATCACTTTCTATCCATTCTCCAGCCTCAAGAAAAAGATTATCCGGAATATAGTGGCCTGGACTTTACTATTCGAAAATATAATTATAGTTACCCAGGGTGTAAGAGGAGTACAGTCCCATTATAATGTGCATACAGTCCTAGATAGTATCCTGTTTGGTATGATGGGTTTTTTGATCGCTATCAACGTAGTGGTAATGGCGTTTTTTGTCATCGAAACGATCCGGCTAAAATTAACCGTTTCAAGGCCCATGCAGTGGGCAATTTTGTCTGCCTGGATAATCACGGTATTTGGCAGCTGGATTGGAGGACAGATGATAGGGCAGATGGCCCATAATGTGGGCATAGCCGACGGAGGTCCGGGATTACCCTTAGTTAAATGGAGCAGTGTTGCCGGGGATCTCAGAGTAGCGCACTTTTTTGGTTTACATGCCATACAGCTTATCCCGCTATTTGCCTTACTAATCCAAAAGAATGCTAAGTGGTCTGATAGTAGTAAAACAATGATTGTTCTGGGATTTGCTTCGATCTACCTGATCTTTACAGCTGGAGTATTCTATCAGGCTATTATGGGCAAGCCCTTTATTGGCTTCTGAAAATGGAATGGCTTGTGACTGCCTTTAGAAGATTGGCTTATCAAGAATAATTTGGTTTCTATGGACCTGGATTTAAAACTTAAAAATCGTTTTTGTATATAATTGTTTAAGCTTTTGTTAAATATATTAAACAATGTAAAATATTGCGTACTTTCATGATCTAATCAAACGTATAATTAATCATGAAGATTTTAAAACTTTTAAGTATTGTAGCATTATCAGCCATTTTCCTAAGCGCCTGTGGTGAAAAGAAAAAGGAAAAAACGGAGGAGGTCATGGAAGAAGCTACTGAAGTAGTGGAAGAAGCCATGGAAGAGGTAACTACTCCTAATATTGTAGAAGTGGCTGCTGGCAATGAGGCTTTTAGTACCTTAGTTACAGCAGTAACAGCGGCGGATTTAGCTGGTACTCTAAGCGGGGAAGGTCCATTTACCGTTTTTGCACCTACCAATGACGCATTTGCTAAATTACCGGAAGGAACTGTAGCTTCGTTACTTGAGCCAGACAGCAAAGATGCTCTTACCGGCATTTTAACTTACCATGTAGTAGCTGGTAAATTTGAGGCCGCAGCCGTAATTGAAGCCATTAATAACAATGATGGGAAATTTACAGTAACAACTGTGCAAGGCGGATCTATTGATCTAAGCTTAAGTGATGGTAACGTGATTTTGACCGATGCCAAAGGCGGTACAGCCACAGTAGTGATTGCAGACGTAGCTGCGTCCAACGGTGTAATTCACGCAATTGATACGGTAGTTATGCCTTAATAAGTGTAGTACATCAAAAGAATTTCAAACTAACCGCTGCATCACGCAGCGGTTTTTTTATTGCATGTATTTATATCTTGGCTAGAGTGGAAATTTACACCAGGATATTCTTAGCGATTAAAATCAAACACATTTTGTGATTTATGGGCCGACAACGTATTTAGAAAAGATTGCCTGAAAAATAATTTGAGGACCCAGTTGTAAGTTTTAATCTTTTGAATGCGCTTGAGGGATATTGAAATAATATAGAATTATGGTAATGAATAATTTCATTTAGTTTTTACTGGCAAGAATGATCCAGGTAATACCCGTAATTTGTTTTTACATAATATCTGTCGATATGGTTCTGAAGAAGCTATATCTGATATTATGGTAAAATAGCCCAAAACGGGCTATACACAAATTACTATAGTTTTGTTCTATAATTTATATTATGTAAAATAGAAATTTTTTGCAGTTAAAGGTATAGCTACTTTGCTCCTGTTATTCTGATTGCGGGTTATCTACTATTCCTTCGTAACGAATAGGATTACGTTGTGTACTGAAAAACATAAGTACGGCTCGCTGGCCGGGAAATAATCTAATGGTTATATCGTAGCGCTCTACCTCATCATCTGCGTCGAATGTTATTCGATATGAACCAGTCTTTTTATCAAAATCTGTTTTGTAATCCTCTATGGCTCCTGTAAAACTAATTCCTTCGCCTCCCGGATACCCGGATACAATCCGTCTTTCTCCGTAATATGGCAGATCCGCATAGATAGAATCTCCCCGGATCTCAAAGGAATTCGGTGTACCAATCAGGTTAATCCTCGAAACATTGCTTCCAGGTGGTAGTAATCCTGAGGTATATACACTGGCCAGTGCATTAGTGGTCAAAGGAATGGCCCATTCTGCTTTTACCTTAATACTCCTGGAGTCTGCCTGCTGCTTGAGTTCTTGTACAGTTTCTTCACTGACATTCTTGGCACCACTACAACTCCCCAAAAGCCATAAGATACCGGCAATCCAAAGGGCGTATAATAAAAGGAACCTATAATGTTTTTTCGCTCTCATACCTTAATAACTCAAGTTACGACAATTACGTACGTATTTTTTCCCAAGATTTCCCTAAATATTCTTAAAATACTCTGAAAAAATAAGCGCTGGCTTAATGTGATCCTGATAAAAGTCATTTTTGATTTAGTATTCCCTACTGATATTTGTCCTTTAGTACTAGTATTATGACAACGAACCCTGCAACACGTACAAATCATGTCTCCAATGCTGTTTATGGCCTTGGATTGATCGGGGCTGCCGTTTATTATATCCAAGTTGCTACTGGCTTTTGGTCTGCTGTTCTGGGATTACTCAAAGCCATTGTGTGGCCGGCATTCCTGGTCTATGAGGTTTTAGAACATCTGGCGATTCAATAAAGGTGGTCTTCATGAGCAAACTTTCGGTGAATACGGATCCGAATTGATTTGCTTATCGGCGTCCTGCTTTTATCGGCAAAATGGTTATATGGAACCAAAACATTGGTTTCTGGAAAGTATGCTGCAGCATTTCCATTAGGAATTTTGTAGCTGATTACCCTGAAGTTATTCGCTTTCCTACTTATTCCATCATAGCTACTACTCAGGTCTACTACTTCTTTGTTTTTAAGTCCTCTTCTAGCCATGTCCTCCTCGCTCATCAGCAATACCCTCCTTTCACCGTAGACTCCTCGGTAACGGTCGTCCATTCCATATATCGTAGTGTTAAACTGATCATGGGAGCGTATGGTCATCAGCATCAGCTCATCCCCATCAAGTTTATGCTCTGGCAGGGAATTTATCGTAATCCTGGCGCGTCTGTTGGGCAGCTTGCTGAAATCCCCTACCCTTGCGTTATTCGGTAAATAGTATCCTATTCCCCGGGAACGCTGCTCGGTTTCCTTAAATCCGCGGGCCACCTTATCAATAAGTTCTCGGATCTCACTATAATTTGTCCCCAATGACTTCCACGGCACAACATGATCTGCTCCAAAATAAGCAGCACCAAGATTCCCAATGATCTCAGGTTCGCTCATCAGCTGTCCTGAAGCGGGTTTCAATATACCTTTCGACCAGCGTACCCTGCCCATACTGTTTTCTGTAGTGACAAATCTGGGCTTCCCATTTTTAACATCCTTTTCAGAACGACCGTAGGTAGGCAGAATAATCGCCTTTTTCCCTGTTACCAGGTGGGATCGGTTTAATTTGGTGCTTACCTGAACCGTTAATTCGCAGTTCTGAAGCGCCCGAGCCGTATAACGGGTATCTGACGCAGCCATCAGGAAATTTCCTCCTAAAGCCATAAAGAACCTGGCCTTTTTATTGTGCATGGACTCAATGGCCCCTACTACATCCACTCCAGGTACATCTGGGGCTTTTATGCCCATATGCTCCTCAAGTCGTGAATTAAAAGCTTTGTCTACATAATGCATTATCCCTACACTCCTGTCACCCTGTACATTGCTATGACCCCTGACGGGACAGGTTCCGGAATGAGGCTTGCCAATTGCGCCTTTCAGAAGTAAGAGATTCACATATTCCCGAATGGTCTCTACCCCATTTTTATGCTGCGTAAGACCCATGGCCCAGCAGACAACAATCTTCCTGGCCCGGGTCAGGTATTCCACGGCGACATTTATCCTTTCTTCATCCACTCCCGATAACTGCAGTAAGGTTTTCTCAGAATATTGCTGCAGATCTTCCATCAGCATTTCATACCCTTCTGTCTTGGATTGTATAAATTCCTGATCGAACACCCCTCCTGTTGCTGCCTCTCTTTGAGCTAACTTCTTCAATATAAGCTTAATAAGAGGAATGTCCTGGTTGATATTTACAGGCAAATGCAAGTCTGCCATGGCCTCTCCTTTGCCTATCCAGCCTCTGGCCCTTTTCGGATTCTTAAAGTTAACAAGTCCAGCTTCCTCCAATGGATTAATGCTGATTACCCTACCCCCGTTTTCCTTGCATTTTTCAAGAGCTGAAAGCATGCGTGGGTGGTTTGTTCCTGGATTCTGTCCGGCAATTATAATTAACTCGGCGCCGTAAAGATCTTCCAGGGTTACACTCCCCTTCCCTATCCCAAGTGTTTCCGAAAGGGCCACTCCACTGGACTCGTGGCACATATTGGAGCAATCCGGCAGGTTATTTGTGCCCAGGGCCCGAACAAATGATCCATATAGAAAAGCTGCTTCATTACTGGAACGTCCTGAGGTGTAGAAAATCGCTTCGTTAGGGTCATTTAAGGCCTTTAGCTCTTCCGCAATCATTTCAAAAGCCTGTTCCCAACTTATGGGTTCGTAGTGCACACTGTTTTCTTTGAGGACCATTGGCTGAGTGAGCCGACCTAATTGGTTGAGCTCAAAATCCGACCAGTGAGAAAGCACTTCTACGGAGTGTTCCGTGAAAAATTCGTGTTTTAAATACGTTTTTGTGGCCTCGTCTGCCAAGGCCTTCGCACCGTTTTCACAATACTCCCCTACCTTGGATGGACGTTCAGGATCGGGCCAGGCACAGCTGGGACAATCGAATCCTTTCTTCTGATTTATTTTTAATAAAGTGTTCGCAGAGCGGAAAACGCCCATTTCCTTCAAACTGTGTCTAAGCGTACTTACCACCCCTGGTAAGCCTGCTGCAAATGTTTTGGGTTCTTCGAGTTTTAAGTTCTCAAGATGCGTAGGGCCTTCTAGTGATATATTTCTTTTATAATGCCTTTTATGCATTTATTTAAAGTATAGCTTTAGGGTTTGGATATTGATCAGATTCGTCTTCAGCGCGGACTTCCAAACATTGAAAATCCTTTTCCAGCAGCAGATGTAATGAGGTGTCGTTCGTTAACTTTACCCACTCCTCAAAACCCACCGTATCATTATCTGGCCAGTTTACTGCAAGGTTCTTGGGCAGGGAAAAACATATTCCATTTTCCTGCAGATCGGCACTAAGGGTTTCGAGCTCATCGGAAAGTATCACTTCATAGTTGAATTTGCCAGTTGGGAACTGAGTAATTTCACGGATTAGCCCTTCTGTACAGAGAATAGCAACCTCTGATCGCGTAAGCCGTATGCGTATGGAATTTCCTTTGATTCTTATTTTCATAGGAACGTACTTGATTTACCTAAAAATACGACTTCTAACGGAATGACTATATCAAAAGGAATTTTGACACCTATTTTCCTGAAGGTATAAATTTAATTAGCTTTAATTGATCAAACTAGCTAGTTATGAAAAACCTGGTTCGTGCCATTATCGCAGCCATTGGTGCTAAAAAAATAGGGGGAGGTCGTTGCGGTTGCCTTGGCACTGTATTCGTCTTCATTATCCTCTATTGGCTTCTCGGATACGTTTTTGAATGGTTTTAGTGATTATCAGACACCCCTTTTATCTCGGCTGAATCCGCTACTTTTGCCGAATGTCCGTTTCACGCAAGTCCCAGATTGAATTTGTAGCCCTAATGGCTGCACTTATGTCCATTGCCGCCCTGGCACTGGATGCCTTGCTTCCCGCTCTGGCACCCATAGGAGAAGCGATTCGATCTCGCTCGGCTTCAGATAACCAATTGCTCATTACACTTTTTTTTCTCGGCCTAGGCATTGGACCCTTAATTTTTGGTCCTATTTCGGATAGTATTGGTCGCAAACCCGTAGTATATATGGGATTTGGCATGTTTATCCTTGCCAGTATGATCTGCGTTTTTGCAAAAAGCGTCGAAGTCATGGTTATTGGTCGTATTCTCCAGGGAGTTTCCCTCTCCGCACCTCGTACAATTAGTGTTGCTATGATCAGGGATACCTACAGTGGTGATTATATGGCCCGCGTGATGTCTTTTGTTACTGTGGTGTTCATTCTGGTGCCAATTATTGCGCCAGCTTTGGGGAAATATGTTCTGGATCGATTGGGTTGGCAAGCCATATTTCATGTTCAGGTAGGTTTCAGTATTCTGGTATGCTGGTGGTTTTGGAAACGACAGCCGGAAACCCTGCTCCCCAGGAATAGAAGTAGTTTCCGGGGGCGCGTGTTTGTAAAGGGATTTAAAGAGTTATTGAATTACAGGCAAACTGTGGCCTTCACTTTTATCTGGGGATTTATAACGGGCTCTTTCCTGGTCTATTTGAGCACCTCTCAACAAATCTTTGAACTACAATACGGCATGCCAGACGCCTTTCCCTATCTATTTGCAGTCCTTGCTATTACCATAGGGGCAGCTACACTACTCAATGGCGCACTGGTAGTACGGCTTGGAATGCTCAGATTGGTAACTGCATCCATGATTCTCTATGTGTTGACGTCCATTGTATATATTGCCTTATACTTCAATACGGCCAATCCCCCGGTTATTGTCCTTATGCTCTTTTTTGCAGTACAGTTTTTTGCTGTTGGTTTCATTTTTGGAAACCTCAGATCTCTGGCTATGGAACCATTAGGGCATATTGCGGGTATTGGGGCTGCTATAACCGGTTTTGTCGCAACAGTTATGGCCGTGCCAATTAGTTCTTTCATTGGAAAGTATGTAATTACCTCTGTACTTCCCATGTTTGTAGGTTTCCTGATTTGCGGTACTATTTCCTGTATCATCCTAGGCTACTTTTATTACAGCAAAAGCGGAATCAGGGATAGGTACTAACGCATTGTTATTGTCCGGATTCAATTTGCTTTAACATTCGCATTGCATTTGCTCCGATATTACCATCAGGGTCCAGGGAAACAGCTTTCTTGTAGTACTCTTTCGCTTTTTCGATTGCTCCGGATTTCCAATAGGCCTCTGCCAGGCTGTCCCAGGCATTTGAGGATTCCGGGAAGAGTTCTGCGGTCATGTTAAAGACGTAAATAGCCTCTTCATATCTTTTCCCGTTTAGTAGCTCATAACCCGCCTTATTGAACTCCCCTTGAAAGTCAAAGAAACGGTAAGTAGGATCCTGCATCATTCGTATAACCTCAGATTGCAACAACTCTATCTTTCCTGTGGTGAATAGTTCTCGAAAATAGTTCATAGGATCGTGAACAAAGC
This sequence comes from Flavobacteriaceae bacterium D16, assembly GCA_021295155.1. Taxonomy (GTDB): domain Bacteria; phylum Bacteroidota; class Bacteroidia; order Flavobacteriales; family Flavobacteriaceae; genus Lentiprolixibacter. Next base: position 327,563 of record JAJTJC010000035.1, read on the forward strand.
TATCGTCTGAAAAGCCAAGCGCCGCCTCTAAAACCGGATCTTCGTTGTTGCGATACTGCTCAAAACTCATATCCACTTTAAGATGAGGAACAGTCCAGTCTGCATTTTCCCATTGGGGTTTATCCTGCCACCACGCAAATGACAAATATGCATTTATTTGGGTATTGGGTAATTTTACCGGCCGGTTGTCCCCAAAGAAATTGATGTTCTCTGCGGTGGGTTCTCCCACGAACACAGCGTTGGTGTAATTACTAAGTTCATTAACCAGGTTCTGGCATGCGGAAAATGTCCTTCTCCCTATAATAACCATGAACTTCCCCGGTTTATTGATCTCTGATTTTATGATTCCCGTAACGATGGGTTTGTTTTTATAATTATTGCCACCCCCGTTTAACCTCAGGTCAAGCACAAGTTTATCTACATCATTCTTTTCAATAAAATCAAAAACCCTGGAATAAAAAGTGGGTATATCCTCCCCTTCCTGATCCTGGATCTGACTATGCCTGACATAGACTGTTTTGGATTCCGGGAGATATTCATAATAATAGATCTTATCTAAGTGCTTGAGGTAGAGGGGTGTTGTGCTAAGGTCTCTGGATTCCATCCAGGTATCGCTGGGCACTACCATGCCATACTGCATTGGAAAACGTTCCGCCTTTACCGCCTGTACAACTTTTTTAAACTGCTTGCCTTCTTTTTCCAGGGTCAGGCTGATGGTATTTTTAAGTTCCGACATTACTCCCTGCGCATGCAAAAATTCCGGGAAGGTCAGGTAATGAATCCCATAGGCTTTTACAAATTGATCATTCTCAGCAGGCACAACTGGCCTCATAAGAGCTAAAACCGTTTCAATTGGCTTTCCTTCTATTTGAATAAGCCGGGCACCTAAAACATCCTCGTAATCTTTATGTGCCCCCTGTATAAATATGCCGTCATTGAAATTGTAAAGAACCAATGGCATTTGATGATACGGAATAATCCCTTCCCAATAGCCAAAAACCGTATGCCCATATTGGAAGGAAGAAACAATTCGCGAAAATCCTACCAGGATCTCATGTTCCTCCAATTGCGGTATCTGGTTATAAAAGCGGTCTACCGAAGCGTCAAAATCAGCTGCCTTTATTTTTTTGAAAAGAAAAGGATGATTCTTGTGAATGGTTTCCTGGAGAAAGCGCAGGTCTTCCTGCCATTGCTGTGCAGTGAATTTGGACTGAGCCTGCAAACTAAAAACAAACAGAAGCATTAGACCCGCTATCAAGGGTCTTAACACTTCGGAAAATGGCGATTTCATCGGGTCAGGTTTTTGATTAATAAGTGATATTACTTGTTATATGACGTTACCATAGTCCATTTGTTACCCCATATTGATTAAAAATATATATTTGATGTTCTGTACGCGATCTATATTGGATTGTAATTTACCGCTTTTGATAAACGATCCTTATCTTCGCATAAAAATTGCCTTTGATGCTAATTTGGGCAACTTACCTTATTCTTATCGGTATTTTCCTGGCCCTGGACCTGGGAGTCTTCAATCGGACAGATCACGTTATTCGATCACGAGAAGCGGCTTTGTGGACTTCTTTGTGGGTAAGTGTGGCCCTGGGATTTAGTTTCGTCATCCATTGGCTGTTTTCTTCCGGGTTAATAGACAATCCTACCGGACTAACTCCGGGTTATGCCGTATTAAAATACATTACGGGTTACCTTATCGAATTATCGCTGAGTGTTGACAATGTTTTTGTAATTGCTGTAATATTCGGAGCCTTTGGCATTCCGCCGAAATATCAGCACCGGGTTCTTTTTTGGGGTATCCTGGGTGCAATTATCTTTCGCGCCCTGATGATTCTTTTCGGGGTCACCCTGATAAACCAATTCGACTGGATCATCTATGTCTTTGGCGTCTTTCTGCTGTACACCGCCTTTAAGATGCTTAAGTCTGAGGAAATAAAATACGATCCGGAAAAGTCCTTTGTGTTCCGGCAAATAAAGAAAATATATCCTTTAACAACTTCTATTAGCGGTAATCAGTTTTTTATCAAAAGGATGGGTGTTTCTGCTGCCACCCCACTCTTTATTGCACTAATTGTCATAGAACTCACAGACATTCTTTTTGCACTGGACAGCATCCCGGCGATTCTCGCCATAACAGCCGACCCATTCATTGTTTTTAGCTCCAACATCATGGCCATCCTTGGGCTCAGATCCATGTATTTCCTGATTTCCCGTATGCTCGCTAAATTCCGCTTTATCAATTACAGCCTGGTGATCATCCTGGGTTTTGTAGGTATCAAGATGTTAATTTCACGCTATGTTCACTTCCCGGAATGGCTCTCCCTGTCTGTGATTTTAGCATCTCTCATAGGGGGCATTCTTGCTTCAATTTTTATACCGGAGCGCAAGGAATCAGAGGAATAGCTTTAACAATACTTTGGGTATGATAGTGGGCTATACTCAGTATGTTTGAATTAACTCAGGGTCGATATCAATATTATTCCATGCGAATTCGTATTTACATCCTTTTCTTGTTGACAGGGCTGCCTGTCATTTCAGGCGCACAAGACAATCTGGTTCTTAAAGAGATCAGCTTCATTTTTGATTATAAGGAGGTGTCCGGAACCATTGGAGATTTTCGTTCTTCATCCATAGTGGATGTGGATGAACCAAAGAACTCCTATTTCGAAGGGTCAGTAAGTGTTGCTAGTTTAAAAACCGGGAATTTTCTCAGGGACTGGGCCATCAAGGGCCGCAAATATTTTAATGAAGATCAATACCCAAGGATTCTTTTCAGGAGTACTGAAGTTTCCAGCACGGCGGACGGGTTAAAGGTAACAGGCCTTTTAACCATGAAAGGGAACACCAACCCCCTGGTCATTCACTTTAAAATGAACGAAGCGGGCCTCATTGGACAGGCTGAATTATTCACCTCAGACTACGGCATATCGATAAAAAAGGAACGCGCTGAAAACAAGGTCTTGGTCACGCTTGAATTTCAGACCGAATAACGATCAAATACGCTTCCTGAACAGTGTTTTGTAAATCTTGTAAACTACCCAGTTCCCCAATGGGAAATACAGGGCAAAAAAAAGGGCCATGCCCAAGCTGAAATTGCGCACCCCAAAATATTGATCCATTAAATTATCCGGGTAGGCATAAGATGTCTCCAGGAGGTACCCTCCAAATTCAAGTAATCCCATAGCCACCAGACCGTAAGCGTACTGTTTAAAAAAAGGATAATTGCGCAATACCAGTGAAATGGGGACCATATAGAGCAGGTAAACCGTAATGACCTGCCACCAATAGGTAAAGCGGGCAATTTCAAGAGTTTTACCTACTTCATTCATGCCTAAACCCCAGGCAAAATAAACGAATACATAAACAGATAATAGCCTCTTATCTACCCAGAGACGTTCTCGTATCCATGTTATAAGGGAATAATCTTCGGGAAGCATCAGTCCTTTCCTTCCAATTTAGCATTGATTATGGCTAATGCATCTGATACCGTCTGCATTTTTTCCATATCCTCGTTTTCCAGGACAATATCGAAAGCATCTTCTACATCGAGTATGATATCTACTAAATTCGCTGAATTGATATTCAGCTCATTGATGAAGTGACTCTCTTCTTTAATCTCCGATACGGAAACATCTTCCGGCAGGTAGGGCTTTATGATTTCCTGGAGCTGTGTATAGTGATCTGAAGGCATTAGCGTTGCGCGTTATAGTCGCTAAAAATAATACAAGCATTTACATCACCAAAGCCAAAACTCGCTTTTGCAATTATTTTAGGAGAATACGGCAAGCTTTGGATTGGCACTTTTTCCGATGCAATAATTTTTGATATCTCCGGATGCAGGTCTTCACAGTTTACATTTGCAAAGATCTGCTGATCCCTGAATTGCAAGATAGCTCCTATGCTTTCCAGGCTACCGCTGGCCGCAAGACAATGGCCCATATGGCCTTTAAACGCATTTATAAAGGGAAAATCGGCACCTTTTAGGCCAAGGGCAGCACTCCAGTTTTGAATTTCTACAGCATCCTTGGAGGTTGCCGTTAGGTGTCCATTGATTACATCTATACTTTCTGCCTTTATGCCTGCACTATGTACCGCTTGCCCAATACAGCGTTGCACTGCAGTACTATTCGGGGAAGTCATGCTGCCCCCGCTTCTATGTCCGCCACTGTTGACAAACCCTCCCAGTATTTCAGCATAGATCCTTACTCCTCTGGAAAGGGCCGATTCCAGTGATTCTACCACAAGTGCCCCTGCCCCACTTCCCGGGACAAATCCAGATGCCGTGGCGCTCATTGGCCTGCTCGCTTTTTCCGGGTCTGAATTGTATTTTCTGGGGAGTATCCTCATGGCATCAAAGCCTCCCCAAACATAGGGCCCACTATCACTGGCACTTCCAACCAATATACGTTCAGCCTTACCTGCCTGAATTCGATCATAGGCCATTATCAGACCTTCAGTTCCTGTAGTACAGGCCGAGGAGTTGGTAGTTACCTGATTTCCACAACCCATTCTACCGCCCAAATAGGCACTAATACCACTGGCCATTGTCTGGATAACGGTTGTGCTTCCCAGGCGCCTGACTTCTTGTTGATCTACTTTGTAAATGGCCTCTCGAAACTTATCTACCCCCAGTATCCCAGCGCCGAAAAGGATACCACTATCCCAGTCGGGTTCATCTTCCTGATGGACAGACAAACCTGCATCATTCCAGGCATCGCATCCAGCTATAACCCCATAAATCAAGCCTGTAGCATTTAGATTTCTGAGCTCTAAGGGGGTAAAGTAATTATTTAATAAATTATTATTAATAACTGGTTTACCAGCTATTTGACATCCAAATTTAAGTTCAGCTAATTCAGGATGAAACCGTATTCCACTAATGCCGTCCTGCAAGGCTTTCGAAAAGCGCTCCAGGTCATTCCCAATCGGGGAACACACTCCCATACCCGTGATGACCACTCTTCTATCCATTGCCCTTATTCGTTAACATGCCAGCTAATTCCCCTTTGCAGACCAATTGGTTTTTTTCATTATAAAGGAAGACCTTGCACTTTAATTTTTGGAATCTAAAGTAGATTTTCTCCGACTTTACCCTAACCGTCTCACCTGGAAATACCGGAAGTAGAAATTCCATATGGGAACTGCTAAAAGCAACCTGAGCTCCGGCATCATCCTTTTCATTTTTGATTAAGAATATCCCAAGACAAACCAGGCCTATTTGGGCACAACATTCTGTCAATATTACACCCGGTGTGACCGGGAAAGATTTGAAGTGCCCCTGATAAAATGAATGATCTTCCGAAAAGGTATAAACGCCTATGACCCCGTTCTCATCAACATGGTCTAAGCGGTCTACAAAAAGAAAGGGCTTTGAATACGGTAATTGATTGATAATTTCCTGAAAATCCATAACTACTATCTCAAGCTTTCCCCTCCATCTGCTTTTATTACGGTACCTGTTATCCAGGAGGCCTCCTTCCGTGAGAGCAGATACACCACATTAGCTATATCTTCTGGCAGAGTTATCCGTTGGTTGGGATTGCGTTTCTTTGCGGCTTTGATCAGCTTTTCACTGCCCGGGATCATCCTTAGGGAGGGAGTTTCGGTGACCCCTGCCTGAATACAGTTCGATCTTATTCCTAAAGGAGCAAACTCCACCGCCATTTGCCTTACCAGGGATTCCAGGGTTGCTTTTGCTGCTGAAACCGCACCGTATCCTTCCCATACCTTGGTGTTTCCTTCACTGGTGAAAGCTAAAACCCGGGTATCTGTATCCAAGAGTTTAGCCCCTAGTAAATCCCTTACCCAATCATATAAACTAAAAGCCATCGCATTTAAAGTGAGTTGCAGGTCGGCTATGCCCAGACTACCCAATTCAGTGCCCATAGGTTTCAGGTTGCCCTTGGCGATACTGTGGACAACTACACTGATCTTTTGCTGGTCCTTAAGGCTATCTGCAAGCTGTGCAATCAATTCCTTTCTGTTTGCTTCCTGAATGGCATCCTGATTGAAATTGATAAGTGGACACCCCTTTGCTTTTATGTTTTCAAATTCATCCAGAATACGCGGCATTTCCTTCTTTCTATCCCGGTGTACAAGGAGCAATCCATATCCTTCCTGAGCCATTTTCCTCGCTGTAGCAAGTCCCAGGCCTGAGCTTGCACCCAGAATCAGGCACCAGGCCTGATTCCCAGATGATTGATTAGCTATTGTCATATTTGCATGTATTTTACCATTCGATAAGGACCCGTTGCGCGGAGAAACCAGGGCCAAAACTAAGGATCAATCCCTGATCTCCTTTATCAATTTGCCTATTTAAAAAGCGTTCTAAAACGTACAGTACCGTCACACTGCTCATGTTTCCATACAGGCGCAGTGTTTCTTTAGTATCGTCTATATTCTTCCCTAATTTTCCGAAAAGAGATTCAACGGTTTGCACGATTTTCCTTCCTCCCGGATGAAAAATAAGGTGATCTACATGTTCTATTTGAGTTTGGTGTTTTTCTAGGAATGGATGTATTATTCCCGGAAAATGATTGGCTATGGTTGCTGGTACGGCCGGATCCAGGATCATTTTCAGTCCTGTATTGGTAAGGTCGAAGCCCATCAAATGGGTAGCATCATTAAAATGATACATTTCCTCTCCCAACACACGCGGGCCCTCAGCTGCAGGGTCCGAGCTCATCAGCACACAGGCAGCCCCATCCCCGAAAATAGCTGCACTTACCATATTCGCCATGGAGAAATCATTCAATTGAAAAGTAGCCGTTGGGCTTTCTACAGCAATAATAGCAGCCTTTTTTCCAGGTTGTGCTTTAAGAAATTGCGTTGCATAAATAATTCCGGAAACACCAGCAGCACAACCCATTTCAGTTACCGGAAGCCTTATTATATCCTGACGTAAATTCAGCTCATTAATGAGATAAGCATCCAGGGAAGGTATCATGATTCCGGTACAACTCACGGTAATAATAAAATCCAGGTCCTGAGAGTTCCAAGCAGCTTGGTCCAAAGCCTTTTTCAACACACTGGTTCCTAACTTTTTAGCTTCCCTGGAATAGATAGCATTTTTATCCTCAAAGCTGGTTGCGGTAAAGACTTCCTTAATATCCATTATTCCATAGCGCTTATCTACCCCGGCACCTTCAAAAATTTTGATTACTTTTCTCTGAAACCTTTCTTCCTGCCCATTAAGCCAAAAGGAAACAACAGGGAGTATTTCCTCTGTTTTACGGGAATATTCAGGAAGTTGCTTGGCAACGGTAACAATTCTGGCTTCAGTCATGGTGCATGCTTTTAGAGGGAGCCAATATCAGCAAATAGCGAAAAGCCCACTTCCATTTAACTATTGAATAATAATCGGAAACCTGGCTGGAGAATGCAAAAAGCTCCTTTCTTTTAAACCCCCTTTTAACGGAGACCAGGCCATCGTGTCTGGCAATTTTTGTTTTAATAAAAATAGTACTAAAGATTTTAAATAGATAATATGCCCATGGACTTCTTTGCAAATCATTCACAACTACGGCAACCCGGGCAACATGGCTAAGTTTCTCGAGGAATTTTGGTATCTGAGCAGTCGGTATATGATGCAGGGTCAGGGTACATAAAACAATATCCGAAACCAGTCCTTCAACATCATCCTGAAGAATATCCTTGGTATAGTATTTTATTTCAGGAAAATCCGCACTGTATTTTTCAGCAAGGTTGATGGCAGCCTTATTTATGTCTAATCCTCTAAACGAAACCCGGTACTTATTCTTTCGGCAAATCAGGGCTAGCTGCCTAAGCATTGCCCCTTCTCCACAGCCAACATCCATAATGCTAAACTCCTTATCCGGTTCTTTCTGAAGTATGTTTAAAACTGCCCTATGGGTAATCCTGTTCCCGCCGAGAAGCCGGTTGGCCAAACTTACATCCCTAAGCACCTCATTAAGCTTTTCCGGCGCCAGGGTTGTATCATCCATAAGCTCCGCTTCTGTAGTCCTGTTTCTGAATGCTCTCATACTGAAATGGGCTTACCGTGGGTTTTTTGAATGACCTTCCGTGTAACCGATGGAAATCTGGAAAGCCCGGTAATCAAATGACGGGACAGGTTGTCCCTTAGAAGGACATGTTGAAGCGTCCTACCCAGTCGCATCCGCTGACCAAACTCTTGTTTCCAGTGTTTTTGGTAGTCTTGTTCCAGGGATTTTCTGGAATAAGATGTTGATTTAAAAAATTGTACAATGGCCTCCGAGGCTATTTTAGCGCTATGGATCGCTATTGCCATGCCATTGCCACATAATGGGTGTATAAGTCCGGCCGTATCACCGCAAAATAAAATATGACCTGACACGGCCTCTTTTTTGACAAAAGAAACCTGAGCGATACTCAATGGACTTTTCCACAATGGTTCTGCTTCCGTAAGGAATTTATTCAGCAAAGGATTCCTGCCGAGTACATTTTGGTTGAAATCGTCAATATTTCGATACTTTGAAAAATTTCGGTAAGAAGCAAGGTAGCACATATTGACCGCAGCTGTTTCTGTTTTAGATAAGCCACAGTAACCTCCTTCAAAATTATGCAATGCAACCTGGTTAACCGGAAAATCAGCATGCTTGTAGTGTGCCTTTACCGCCAGCCAGGGAGATTTCTGATTAAAAAAAGGTCGTTTAAGGGACTTATCCAGATTACTGCGCTTACCATATGCTGCCAACGCAATACTGGAGCTGTAGGTATCTCCATTTAGGGTGCTAACTTCGAACCTGTCTTTCTCATACAAAATGTCGGTAACGGTATCAAAGCAGATTGTTACTCCCTCTTGCAGGCATCTTTGGTATAGTAAATCATCCAGCGCATATCTGCTTATTCCAACACCTCCTAAAGGCAATTGGAATGAAAAAGAGTTCCCTTTTTGAGTACTTAGTAAAAGGTGATCTATTGCCACTCCTGTTTCAATATCCACACCTAATTGTTTCAGGTAGGGAATTACTTCTCTTGAGACGTACTCTCCGCAAACTTTATGTCTGGGAAAAGGAGTTTTTTCTATAACCAGCACACCTATTCCCTTTTGTGTTAAATCCAGCGCTGCAGTTAAACCTGCCAGCCCCCCTCCCACTATTATTACGTCACGCTCATGCACATGTTGAAGTTAATGTATTCGCAATAAAAAACCCGGCATTTTAACCGGGTTTGTAAAAAGTAATTAAGAGCAACTATCCTTTTGTTTTCTGAATCGCTTCTTCTTTAAGGGCATCGCTGGCAATAATACCCAATTCTACTCGTCTGTTCTTTGCTTTTCCTTCCGGAGTTGAATTGTCGGCTTTTGGCTGACTTTCACCATACCATTTGGTAGTAAAACGGTCCGAAGCAATTCCCTGAGCAATCAGGTATTTGGTGACAGATTCCGCACGCTGTTGGGATAAAGTCATATTGTATTCATCAGATCCTGCACTATCCGTGTGCCCTTCAATCAAAATTACCGATTTTGGATATTCTCTGAATATTTCAGCTAATCGATTAAGGGTCTCAGCAGAGGTGCCCTTCACATTAGACTTGTTAGTATCAAAATAAACTCCCGCTTCCTCATTAAAGGTAACGTTGATACCTTCTCCAACCCGGGTAACTTCAGCCCCCGGGATTTCCTCTTCAATCCGTTCTGCCTGCCTGTCCATGCGATCTCCGATATACCCTCCGGCTACACCACCAATAGCGCCTCCGATAATGGCCCCCAGGACGGTATTGCCTTTTCCAACATTATTGCCAATTACTCCACCAATTACAGCTCCCCCGGCAGACCCGATCACTGCTCCTTTTTGTTTATTGTTGGCATTTCTAATGGCGGTACACCCGGAGATCAAACCGGTGAGAACAACCACAACTAAAATTTGTCTTAATGTCCTAATCATGAGTTTTTTATTTTTTTAAAAATTCATATACTATCGTTATTGGCAAACCATCTACGGAAACATTAGATTTCAGTATCATCTCAGCTGCTGAAAGTTCGCTGATTTCCAGGCGATATCCCCGCCCTGCATCCAAGTCCTTAAACTTCTCGTCAATAAATTTAAATTGTAATTGTGCTTTATAGTTTTCCGGACGTTCCACTACAGACCACCGGATAAAACGATCTCCCCCTTCACATAAGCTACCCTGCTGGATAGTATACCTGCCTGTACTGTTATTATCCCTGAAGAACCAGTCGCTCCCTTCAAAACAGACGGCGCTCGCATCATTGAACAACACGGCATTAAAAGCACCTGTATTATTTTCATATTTTATGTTTTCAAGGGTCCAGGAACCACTAATCAGGTTTTGCTGGTTTCTAACTGACTTACTTACTGAACAGGCATTTAAAACAAAAACTGTCAGCAGTCCTAAAAGCATTTTATTTTTCATATAGAAAGATTAAAAATTAGTCAAATTATATACGGGGAAACCTTACGAATGGTTTCCCGGGACACGTTGTTTTAAATATATTGTTTTAACCACGGCTCTGAACCTGGCCTTATTTGCGAATTTAATAAGCCAGCAACTCATTCAGTACATTAACAAATCGTTCTTTGGGCAGGAAATGCTTCTCAAGGCTTTTGGCAAAGGGTACCGGGGTTTCCAGACTCCCTATTCTTTTCACCGGAGCATCCAGAAATTCAAAACAGTGCTCTCCAACGAGGGCGGCAATATCACTGGCTACTCCACCAAACAAGGTGTCTTCCTGTAGGACAAGTAGTTTCCCAGTTTTGCGCACAGAATTGTATACTGCTTCTATATCCAAGGGCTGCAGTGTCCTTAGATCCAGGAGATCTGCTTTTATTTCAGTTTGTTTTTCCAAGGCTTCTAATGCCCAATGTACTCCTGCCCCATAGGTGACAATACTGACATCATCTCCTTCTTTCAATAGCGCTGCCTTTCCTAAAGGAAGAGTATAGTACTCCTTTGGAACATCTTGATATATACTACGATAAAGTGCCTTGTGCTCAAAAAATAAAACCGGGTTAGGATCATTAATAGCTGTGGCCAATAGTCCTTTGGCATCATAAGGAAAAGCCGGGTAAACCACCTTTAATCCCGGAGTTTTGGTAAACCAGGCTTCATTCGTTTGTGAATGAAAGGGCCCTGCACCTACCCCGGCGCCGCAGGGCATCCTGATCACTACATCTGCCTTTTCATTCCAGCGGTAGTGCACCTTTGCGAGGTAATTAACAATGGGGTTAAAACCACTGCTTACGAAATCACCAAATTGCATTTCCATAACTGCCTTCATCCCATTGATAGAAAGCCCCATTGCAGCCGATACCACAGCGGATTCGCATATGGGAGTATTTCGCACCCGCTCCTTTCCAAACTGCTCCGAAAAGCCCTCGGTTATTTTAAAAACTCCTCCATATTCAGCAATATCCTGCCCCAGAATAACCAGGTTGTCATTGCGTTCCATGGATTGCTTTAAACCTTCGGAAATGGCATCAACCAGACGAATGTTATGAGTATCACTATTCGACTTAACTTCTTGATATATATATTTTTGATATACATCATTTAATTCTTTACTTTCTACAAAGTCTACCTCGGATTCTTCAAATGCCAGCTTTAAGTTATCGTCAATTTCACGGACAAATTCCTTTTTAAAGACCACCTCTTTCTTTTCCAACAGCAAGCCTTTTTCATGCAGGTAGGCCAGGTAGTTCTGAATAGGATCCTTTTCCGCCCATTCTTCCAGCAGTTTTTTAGGGACATACTTAGTGCCACTGGCCTCTTCATGTCCACGCATCCTGAATGTTTTGAACTCAACCAAAACGGGCCTGGGCTCTTTCCGCATACTTTCACACAAGGAATTCATCTTACGGTAAACTTCCAGAATGTTATTACCTTCAACGATGTGCGATTCTATACCATAGCCTATCCCTTTATCTGCAATATGTTCGCAGCGAAACTGCTCACTGACAGGTGTAGATAAACCGTATCCGTTATTTTCAACACAAAAGAGAACAGGCAGGTCCCAGACCGCAGCCAGGTTAAGGGCTTCATGGAAATCACCTTCACTGGTAGCTCCCTCTCCTGTAAACACTGCGGTTACCCGCTTCTCTTTTTTTAGTTTATGCGCAAGTGCTATTCCGTCCGCGACACCCAATTGAGGTCCCAAATGAGAGATCATACCAATAATCCTGTAATCCTGTGTTCCAAAATGGAAACTTCTGTCCCTTCCCTTGGTAAATCCACTTGCTTTACCCTGCCACTGGGAGAATAGCTTGTTCAGTGGAATCCCTCTGCTGGTAAAAACACCGAGATTGCGATGCATCGGCAAAATATACTCATCGTTCTTAAGAGCGGAGGTCACTCCTACAGAGATCGCCTCCTGCCCGATACCGCTAAACCATTTGGAAATTTTCCCCTGACGGAGCAGAATAAGCATTTTCTCCTCTATCATCCTGGGTTTCAGCATACGCCTGTATAAGTCAAGCTGCATTTCTTCAGATATGCCTTCGCTGTTGTACTTTATGTAGGAAACACTATCCATAATTACAAGGTGTAAAAGTAACAAAATTGACTTCATCCATTTCAAGAATCTATCTTTCTATCGCTATTTTTTTACCTTTGATTAAATCAAATAATTATTATTTATGAGTGGGATACCCAGTGTGGATTTAAGAGACTTTATCTCGGGAGATGAAGAGAGAAAACTGAAATTTGTCCGGGAGATTGGAAGAGCATTTGAAGAAATTGGTTTTGTTGCTCTAAGCGGTCATTTCCTGTCGGACAATCTTGTATCAGAGTTATACGCAGAAGTTAAAGCATTTTTTGAATTGCCTCAGGACACCAAGGATTCGTATGAAATTCCGGGTATTGGCGGACAGCGTGGCTACACCTCTTTTGGCAAGGAACACGCTAAAGGCAGAAAAGCAGGAGATCTTAAAGAATTCTGGCATTTTGGACAATATGTGCAGGGTAATCCACAATTGGAGGAAGAGTATCCGGATAATGTTTTGGTTAAAGAACTACCTCGCTTTAATGAAGTGGGTAAAGAAACCTACAAGATGTTGGAAAAAACGGCACAGTATGTTCTACGTGCCCTGGCATTGCACCTTGGTTTGGAAGAGCAGTATTTCGATAATTTCATTAAGAATGGAAATTCAATTCTCAGGCCCATCCATTACCCTCCGATAACTGAAGAACCCAAGGATGCTGTACGCGCGGCTGCTCATGGGGATATTAACCTGATCACCCTGCTTATGGGTGCTCACGGAAAAGGCTTACAGGTACAAAATCATGAAGGAGAATGGATTGATGCTATTGCCAGGACAGATGAACTTATGATCAATGTTGGGGATATGCTTTCGCGTTTAACGAACAACAAATTGAAATCTACCATTCATCAGGTGGTAAATCCACCTAGGGAACTCTGGGGTAATTCCCGGTATTCCATACCTTTCTTTATGCACCCCATTAGTGAAATGCCACTAAACTGTCTTGAAAACTGCATCGATGCTGAGCATCCTAAAGGATTTGAAGACACTACCGCCGGGGAGTACCTGAATGAGCGGTTAATTGAGCTCGGTTTAATTAAAAAATAGCCATGGATTTAAGAGATCAATTAGCAAATTTGTTCCCGGATCATAAGTCCGAGGAATCTTCTGTTGAGGCTGGTAAAAACATACCAGACCTATGGATACAGGATGCTCCCATCATTTGCAAGTACGAGAAACGCAAAGGAAAACCCGTTACTCTGTTGGAAGGATATACAGGAGCAACCGAAGATTTTAAGAAACTGACCGGGATTCTAAAAAACAAACTGCAGGTAGGAGGTTCTTTTAAAAAGGAGGTAATCTTAATCCAGGGGAATAATCGGGATAGGATCATGGAATTATTGGGAGACCTTGGATTTAATACTAAACGTGTAGGTGGCTAAGCGAACTGTAAACTCTTGGCTAAGTGCAGGCTATGTAAAAATTGTCCATCCAAAAAGACATATTAGCTGTTAAATTTTTTTTGTTTTTTTCGATAAAGCGTTACTTTTAGATGTTATAACCTAAACAACACGCCTAAAATGAGTTCCCAGTTACACATTACTAATGGTGATAGTTTTACCCAGCGGTTGAAGAAACTGAATTTGAATGGGGATATCATTACCTGGAGGGAAATGCTCTGCGAAGGAAAAACGGAGACTGATGTTGGTAGCGAATCTTTCTGGAAAACCCGTTTCGATTTTTTACACAAACATTACAATGTCAGCAAATCGTGGTTTGTTGAAAAAACCCTTAAGGAATACAGATCCTTGTGTAATCATAAACAACAGGATCAGATAATTCTTTGGTTTGAATACGATCTTTTTTGTCAGATCAATATGCTGGCAGTAATCAGCTGGTTAAAGAGCCATCGTCGTTATGCAGATATATCACTGGTATGCAGTGGTAAAGAAGATGAAACCAATAAGCTCTATGGATTAAATGAGCTCTCGGATGAACAGCTCCTTCAACTATACAGCGATCGGATACATTTATCTCAGAATGATATTGAGTATGCGGATTATGTATGGCAGCTCTATTGCAGCGATAACCCCATACGATTAGAGAACCTGATGGATTATGATAATTATCAATACTCCTACCTCTCCGACGCCATAAAAGCTCACCTGAAAAGGTTCCCGACTATTAAAAATGGCCTGAACGTAATCGAAAATCAGATTCTACAAATTTCAGAATCTGAGCAACCTACCTCCAAAAAAGCCTTACTTGGAGCTGCTTTGAAAAATCAGGGTTATTACGGTTTTGGCGACACTCAATTCCAAAGGGTTATCACCAATTTAAAGCCACTCTTTAGCGGCTTTAATCCTGTAAAACTCACTAAGAAAGGAAAAGAGATTCTGGATGGCCAAACCAGCTATTATGCTGAATTGAGGGATGATTCGGCCTACCTGGGCGGTGCGCTGAAGTACAATTTCCTTTATAATACTGAATCTGACCGTATCCTAAAACTTTAATATGCCGCTGAGGGCTTCTGAATTAATCCTGAACGCCGATCAGAGCATCTACCATCTCAACCTTTTACCGGAAGACCTGGCTCCGACTATTATTCTGGTAGGCGATCAAAATCGTGTACCCAGAGTTTCACAACATTTTGACGAAATTGAGGTCCGGAAATCTAAAAGGGAATTCTATACCCATACAGGTTGGTTAAAGGGAAAACGTGTGTCCGTAGTTTCCACCGGAATTGGCACAGACAACATAGATATAGTCCTGAATGAACTGGATGCACTGGTCAACATTGACTTTACTACCAAGACCCTTAAAGAAAACCTCACGCAACTGGATATAGTTCGAATAGGAACTTCTGGGGCCGTGCAGGCAGATATTCCTGTTAACGCCATGGTACTAAGTGAATACGCTATCGGGTTTGATAATGTGCTGCACTTTTATGATAGCCAGCATGTTCAACTTCACGAGATTCAACAAGCATTTATTGATCACACTGCCTGGCCCTCACACAGATCACGCCCGTATGTAATTGGAGCCGATCCTGCTCTGATCAATAAACTAAGTTCCCCGGATATTATCAGAGGATTCACCGGAACGAATACAGGATTCTACGGACCTCAGGGAAGGCAATTGCGTATAGCCTTAGAAGACCAGGACCATACCAGCAAACTCACTTCCTTTGAATTTAATGGGTTAAGGCTAACGAATTTGGAAATGGAATCTTCCGCGATTTTCGGGCTTTCAAAATTGATGGGCCACCGAGCAGCGTCTATGAACTGTATCCTTGCCAACAGGGTTACCGGTGAATTTTCCCAAAATCCTGCAGCTGCGGTAGATCAGATAATTGCATATACTTTGGCTAAACTGATTGATTCATGATAAAAGTTCGCATTGCAGGGGTTCCCGAGCACTTTAATTTTCCCTGGCTTATGGCCATTGAGGAAGGTTCTTTCGCAGACAAGGGAATAGATCTGCAATGGGAAGACGTTCCTGAAGGAACAGGCCGTATGTGCGACATGTTAGCTGACGATCAAACCGATTTGGCTATCATTCTAACTGAAGGTATTGTGAAAAGCATCGCCTCTGGCAACCAGGTAAAGATCCTGCAGGAGTTTATTGCTTCTCCCCTGCTGTGGGGTGTGCATGTGGCTCACAAAAGTCCTTATGCTGATCCCTCTGAGTTAGAGGGCGCAAAGGTTGCCATAAGTCGTTTTGGTAGTGGGAGTCATCTTATGGCCTTTGTTCATGCCAGCAATAAGGGATGGGACACCGAGGATCTGAAGTTTGAAGTAGTAAACACCCTGGAGGGCGCAGTCAAGGCCTTGGAAGCAGGATGGGCAGATTATTTCATGTGGGAGCATTTCACCACTAAGCCCCTGGTGGATAAACAAGTATTCAGAAGGCTGGAAGATTGCCCCACTCCCTGGCCATGTTTTGTGATTGCAGCACGACAGTCTTTTTGGGATCAAAACCGTCAGCTTGCCAAAGAAATTTTAACGACTATTAATGGATATACCAGGGAGTTTAAGCAGATTCCCAGTATAGACCGAACCCTGGCCAACCGGTATAATCAGCAATTGGAAGATATCAGGGAATGGCTTGCAATAACGCGATGGAGTCAATATCAAATAGATAGTCAAGTACTTAATAATGTAATAGATACATTATTTAACCTAAACTTATTATCCAACAAAATAAATACGGAAGATATACTTACCAATTGATGGGTTGTTGTCCGCTCCCGTTTAAGATTTGATTGGTTTGGCTAAAGTGTTTATTGCCAAACCAATGTCCGCGGTTGGCACTTAATGGCGAGGGGTGACCAGAAGTAAGAATATGGTGTTTTGAAGCATCTATCAATGATGCCTTCTTTTTAGCATAGCCTCCCCATAAAAGAAAAACAATCCCTTCCCGTTTTGAGGATAGCTGTCTAATTACGGCGTCTGTAAAAATCTCCCACCCTTTTTTTTGGTGACTTCCAGCCTGTCTTGCCCGAACCGTCAGCGTAGCATTGAGTAAAAGCACTCCCTGATCTCCCCATGAGGTAAGATCGCCGTTTTCAGGATAGGGCTTACCAAGGTCGGCCTGCATTTCCTTGAAAATATTGATCAGTGAAGGTGGATGTGCCATCCCTTTTTGAACAGAAAAACACAATCCATGTGCCTGGCCCGGACCATGGTAGGGATCCTGACCAATGATAACCACTTTGGTCTTGTCGAAGGGACTGTATTCAAAAGCATTGAAAATATCCTTCCCCTTGGGATAGCAGGTATTTTTACGGTATTCTTCCCTGACAAATGAGGCCAATTCCTGAAAGTAAGGCTTATCAAACTCCTCTTGCATCTGCTGCTTCCAACTCTGATGTATATTGACGTTCATGATTGTCCTGCCTACAGGCAAAAGTAAATCATTCGTCTTTGTAGCGCAATGGTAAAAGAAGGGAGGTTTAGCGTTCTAAGTAAGCCAATTGATCCTGTAGTAGTTGGTTTTGAGAAATGCGGAGTTCAAGTTCCTCAATATAATTTAAGGCCTTTTTACTTTTATTGTACTCATAAGCTTTTGAAGCCCAAAGCTTTGCCTCTTTCAGATCTTCCAAATACTCATAAACTACTGCTAAATTATGGCAGGCCATAGCTTGCAATTTATTTTTATTTACAGAGAGTTCCTTTTTCCATAGAGCGATAGCACCATGCCAATCCTCCTCCGCAATCTTATCCTGTGCGGCGATAAAACCCGCTGTACCTTTAGCGTAGTAGGGTCGGAAAATTGTTTTTTCCAGAGGTTGCAGGCGGGAGCCGTAAGCAATACCCGTGCCCCTGCTTTTGATTACCAAAGAATCCTGTATTGTACCCATATTGAGGTACGCTTTTAGTGGGCTGCTTCCTGTAGCGCTGGAGCTTATCTGATCTTCGAATGTAAATTCGTCCAATACTAAGTTTTGAAAAGGATCATATATTTTCCACCCATTCTCTATCAACGTTTCCAGGGTTAGTTCATGGCCTTTTTTGGCTACATCTGTTCGCATCAGATCACGCTCATAGATCTTTGCCTTTTTTATGGTAATTTGAGTGTCTGTCTGGTAATAATCCAATGAAAAAACGGCATCAAGCTCATGACGTTCACAAAAAGCCCGTATATCCTGCCAGGAATTGGGTGTTGGTTGTCCTCCTTCGGTTCTTATTAGATCCCCTACTTCGGAAAGATTAATAATGGTATCAAATCTTGGGTCTTGTAGTAGCTTTTTCAACAGACCGTCTACGGCAGCATCAATACCTTTTTCAGTCAGAAACTCATCATCTCTGGAAACAAGCGCATCTATATTTTTTGCGGGCGAATTTTCTTTTTGGCTGTAACTGATATTCCTGACAACTCCTATTCTTTTAACCGTATTTGGGAGTTGCACTGGCGCTGGTTCTACAATGCCTATAGCCAACTCCTTTGTACTGCTACAGCTTATTGAGAACAATAGCAGCAATAAGGAAATGAGTATATAAGTAGATTGTTTTTTCATGAAACCAGGTTTTACCGGTATATTGGATCCATTAGCGGGAAGTAAGTTGCTCCCTGAGTATATCGTCCTGGC
The DNA here is from genome assembly GCA_021295155.1 of Flavobacteriaceae bacterium D16. Classification (GTDB taxonomy): domain Bacteria; phylum Bacteroidota; class Bacteroidia; order Flavobacteriales; family Flavobacteriaceae; genus Lentiprolixibacter. The sequence continues at coordinate 346,109 of JAJTJC010000035.1, forward strand.
TCTGGCGAAATCTAAGCGTATTCAGATAGCGCAGGGCATCCCTGTTCCTGTAATCCACATAAGATTTTGAGGCCCACTCTATCGCAGCATCAAGATTGCCGTTTATTTCATTGATTATAGCCATATTGTAACAAGCCCTTCCCGCGATTTTTGGTTTGGGATTGTTCACCTCGAGTTGCCATAATTCAGCAGCCCCGTCCCAATCACCAGCCTGAGCTCTTCGTTTTGCGATCTCGAAGTTCCCATTCCCGCGCACAAAATAATCCCTTGCAATACGTCTCCTTGTGGGTAGTAATCGGTTGGTGTAACTTTCACCAAGGATCGTACTTCGCTCCATAACGGCCTCTTTTCTATTTTGAATGGCTTCATATGCTTTCACGGGGTTTATTCCTTTACCGGAAACAAAAACCTGTCCTTCGCAAAGAAACTCATCTGCCAACCACTGTCTGTTGAGGTCATAAATTCTCCACCCATTCTTTATTAAGGTGTTCAATTGCAATTCATGTGCAGGAACATTTACCTTGATTCCAAGGTCATTAGGAAGCTGCAGAGTAGTCAGGTTATAGGATACCCTTGTGTCCGTGTCATATAGGGCTAGTGAAAAGATAACATCAACCTCATTTTCCCGGCATAGCCTTTCTACTTCATCCCACGAGAGTGATGCCGGAAGTATACCAAGCCCTTTCTTTATTTCTTCGTCATCTATAATTTTGATTTCTTCAAATGCACCATTTTGCTCTAAAGCCCTGGATAATGCTTCTACAGCAGCCTGTGCTCCGTGCAAATCGAGCATTTTTCCTTCTGCAGATAAAATCTGGTCTATTTTGTCTGCGTTTTTATTTTTCTCGGAAGGCAGGCTTCGATTGATGATGCCAATTTTTTTGGCCTCAGGAGATAAGGTAACCATGGCCGGATCGGTAACCCCCATGGTGAGTCGGTTAGTAGCGCTGCATCCAATCAGCAAATTAATCAGCAGTGCAGCCGAAAATAACAAATGAAGTCTTTTCATGGGTTGTTTGTTAAGTCAATACCAATAACTTCCCATTTTCAAGCCTAAGGTTCCCTACTACTTAACATCTATTATGCCCGATTATTGCCTGAAAACTTTAAAATTACCGTGTGTAATCAAGCAGTCAATCACCAGTCATCCCCAAAGCCAGGAGTCATTATCTGTGGGAATTGGCAGGGTTTTAGGTATCAGAGCTATTGACTACCTTTGCCCAGCATTATAAATCCTATGAGCGGTATTCTTAAAAAGACATTACAGGATCTGGAATTTCCTTTAGTATTGGAACAGGTATCAGCCTATTGCAATACAGAGCTGGGAAAGGAAATGGTTTTGCAAATAAGTCCGATTAAGGATACTGAGGAATTGCACAATAACCTGGGTAAAACATCCGAATACCTCTCCTCTTTCAGTAACGAGAACAGAATCCCCAACCACGGTTTCGATTCAATTAATCAGGAATTGCAACTACTTGCCATCGAAAACACTTTGCTGGAAATCAGCGGGTTTCGAAAAATAGCTCACATCTGTCTTGCCATAAGCACTCATAAAAAGTTTTACAAGAAATTTGAGGAATACTATCCTTTGCTGAATCAAACCGCCGATACCCTGGTGGAAAATCAGGAAATTCCTGAACAGATCGGACAGGTAGTTGATCGATTTGGTGAGATAAAGGATAGAGCTTCCGAATCCTTGTATCGTATCCGTCGTGAAATAAACCAGGTACGGGCTAAGATTAACCAGAGTTTTAATGCCGCCCTTAGCCGATATCACGCCTCGGAGTTTCTGGACGATATTCGGGAGTCTGTGGTAGAAAACCGAAGGGTTTTGGCCGTAAAAGCCATGTATCGCAAAAAAGTAAAAGGCACCGTGATGGGCAACTCCAAAACAGGGAGTATTGTCTATGTAGAGCCGGAGGCTGCCCTGAGATACAGCAGGGAATTAAATAACCTGGAATTCGAGGAACGGGACGAAGTGCAGCGTATACTCCGCGAATTAACCAATGCTATAAGACCTTACAGGGATATACTAATATCGTATCAGGATTTTCTGGCCCACATTGACTTAACTGCAGCCAAAGCGAAATATGCCAGGGAGATCAATGCAATTTTACCGGAAATCAATAAGGAACAGAAGCTCTTTTTGAGAGAAGCCTACCATCCCCTGCTGTTTTTGAGCAATAAAAAACTTAAGCAGAAGACCTGGCCGCAAACCATTGAACTTGGCCCGGAAAACAGGATAATTGTTATATCCGGACCCAATGCAGGAGGCAAGAGTATTACCCTGAAAACTATTGGCCTGCTCCAGTTAATGCTGCAAGCAGGACTTTTGATACCGGTTCATGAACGAAGTAGTATTTGTCTTTTTGATAAGATCCTTACCGATATCGGGGACAACCAATCCATTGAGAATCATTTAAGCACCTATAGTTACAGGCTTAAGAACATGAATCGCTTCCTTAAAAAGTGTGATGCGAACACCTTATTTCTGATAGATGAGTTTGGTACGGGTAGTGATCCCGAGTTGGGGGGTGCCCTGGCAGAGATTTTTCTTGAGGTGTTTTATGAAGCTAGCTCTTTTGGGGTCATCACCACGCATTACGCTAATCTGAAGGCCCTGGCTAATGAATTACCGCATGCTACAAATGCGAACATGTTATTTAATTCAAATACCCTGCTGCCTACTTTTAAACTGGAGATGGGGCAACCGGGGAGCTCATTCACCTTTGAAGTTGCACAAAAAAATGGCATCCCTTATAGTCTGATCAACCGCGCGAAAAAGAAAGTATCCAGAGGTAAGGTCCGCTTTGATGCTACCATAGCAAAACTGCAGAAGGAACGCTCTAAAATGGCGCAAACAGGGAGTAGACTCCAGGAAGAAGAAGTTAAAGCAAGAGATGAAGCTAAAAAGCATAAAACATTAAGCGCCAAATTGAAACATAAACTTGAAAATTATCAGGAACTATACGATCACAATCAACGAATGATCCATCTTGGCAATAAGGTAAACACCGCTGCAGAACTTTATTTTCAGGATAAGAAGAAAAGGGTTCTGGTTTCTGAATTACTACGGATCGTTGAAACTGAAAACAGTAAACGCAAGAAGAAAACGGCACGTGAAACCAAAGCAGAGCGGGAACGTAAAGCCAAGGTAGCCCAGGAACTTAAGGAAGAAGTTAAGGTTGTCCGTAAAGCTAAAAAGGAGAGTCGTAAAAAGGAACAGCAAGCTGAGAAGAACAAACCCAGACCCGTTTTTAACATTGGTGACCGGGTAAGATTATTTGACGGCAAAGCTGTGGGAAGTATCGATAGCCTTGAAAAAGGAAAGGCTGTAGTGAACTATGGGGTCTTTACGACTAATGTCAGTGTAGATCAATTGGAACTGGTAGAAAAGCGTAAATGAGTACAGAACATCAGATTGTTTTATTCGATGGGGTTTGTAATCTCTGTAATCGCGCCATACAGTTTATAATTAAGCGCGATAAAGCAGACCGCTATCGTTTTGCTCCTCTTCAGAGCGATCTGGGTAAGAAGCTGACTACAGAGCGGAATATTGATACCCGGAAAATAGATTCCATCATCCTGATAGAGCCGGGAAAGGCTTATTACATAAAGGCTCCTGCCGCCCTGAGGATAGGTAAAAAATTTGGGGGTTTGTGGGGCCTCCTCGCAATTTTTGAATGGGTACCACCAGTGATCAGCAATTGGGTGTATGATCTGTTAGCCAGAAACCGATATAGGTGGTTTGGACGCAAAGAGCAGTGTATGATCCCCAGCCCAGAACTAAAACAAAAATTCCTCGACTAATTACTTTAGATTGTCCAGGATGAAATCCAATGTCTTATCCTGACTTTGTTTCTTCTGGAAGGAGTTGTTTCCGTGGGTAATTCTATTAGCAAGGCCCAAATCATTAAGGTAGTGTACCATTTGCTCATATTCCAGGGCAACCTTGCCCGTTAGCAGTACATCCATGGACTTCCCTTCCCTGTACCTGCGATATATCTTTTGAAGCCCGCTGAGATACAGTCGATCCTTGGTAAAACCTCCACCACGATGAGCGCGTAGCGTAATAGAAAACGCCTCATGTTTATTTAGCTTGTGCTGGTTGTGAATGAGGTCAAAGGTATCCGAAAAATTATACCCCTTAATTAAACTATCCGAAGCGATAACCCTGTAAGCTAGTTCCTTGAGTCTCTTTAAGGTAAGAGCCCCGCTCATGTATTCACTGAACACGGCAAGTCCTTCCTGGGTTTCCACATTTTTAGGGAACCCATGAGAAAAAATCTTTAACGGCTGCAGCAGTCCGTTGAAGGTAGTTACCAGATGGACACCTATCTCGTGGTTGGCCAGGGTGAGGAGTTGATTCTTACTGAACAGCGCATTGCGTTTAACCATCAATGTCTGCGTAGCATTACTCACCATAGCATCTGCAGCGATATGAGTCGAAAACCTGATATTGAGTGGGAAATCGTACTGTCTTGAAAAATCTTCAAAATAGTTCCTGGCATCATTAGCCGTAAACACCTTTTCCATGTCCCCTGAAGGGGCTTCATCCGGGAAGTGAAGTATAAATTTGGCATTTTCAACATCCCGTTCCCTTGGAGTGCCATATATCCTCAAAGAATTATAGTAGAATTCCTTTCCTCTTCCAATAGATTCAATACATTGAACCATATTGGCGTAGTGATATATAACATCTTTGAAGAGCTGATATAAGCCCGGGTCCGATATCTTCTCCAAAGGCTGAGCAAAAAACAACCTGTGTAATTCATAGGGTTTAAATTTTTGCTTAGGATACTTAAATTCAGGTTCATATAAGTATTTGGATGCAAAAAAGCGGTGTTTTTCCTTTTCAACGTTGAGTGGGTTGACATAGGTGAGCAATTCTATGCGACGTACTAGCTGGTCCAGTGTTCTGTCAATCTCAAACAAGGCCGGGTATTTATCTTGCTGTACTGCCAGTTGCTCTTCTCTGCTCATAGTTCGGCTTTCACAAATTCTTTAGCCTGCAAAGGTATTAATTCTTTTAGTTGTTCCTTTACTATACTCACCACTTCCGGAAAAATAACTCCGCTATACTCGTCACAATAAACTTTTGCTATTTCCGTGGCTAAGACAAGCGTATTGGGAAATGTTGTGGTGATGTACTTAAGAAAAAAACCATTCCCCTGAAAGGTATCGTTGATTCGTGAGGTAGACTTAATACCATGTGGAAACTCGATCTCACTAAGCTTTATGCGCCAGGATTCCACAACAGCACCAAAGCGTTCATTGTCTATATTGGCAGTTCCCAGGTTCCAGGTAGGCACTTCCCGATCCCAGCGTTTCCAGTTATAGCTATGCATATCAAACACAATAACCTGCCGGTGTAACTGTTCCAGTTTCCTTATCAAAGCGTGGACTACCTGGTAAAAAGCGGTGTGTTTGTTCAGGCTGTGATCGTATTCTTCTTTAGGTAGCGTTTCCTTCCAGAGTGCCTTACCCCAGGCATCTGAATAGATTGCCCCATCAGGAGCTCGGTTCAGGTCGTATTCAAATCGGCTATCGCGTCCGGCAATTACGATGGGGTGCGTCTCCACCATTTCCCGGGTACAGGGATCTTCTTCGTACCAGCGGTCGTATTCTGTATGCAGGCAATTTTCCCATAGTGACTTTCGAAATTGATGCCCGTCATGTACAGCAGCACATACATAGGGTACATATTCAGCTATCTTCAAGGTAAAAGAATAGTCTTCTGCTACAGCTTCAAATACCTCTTCATTTTCTATACGGCCTATGATTTCGGAAACCGAAAGTCTATGCATTTTCTACTTCATTTCGCAGGCGCGACCTTCGGTCGAAAGCCTGTAACTTGTCCAATACCTTACTCTCAATAAAATCGATGACCTTTGACTGAATTTTGGTCTTATAGGCCTTGTTCATATAGGTGATCCCCCCTGGCGACATTACATTAACCTCTACCAGTTTACCTCCAATAACATCAATACCTACAAAAAACAATCCATCATTAACAAGCTTAGGGCCTATTTGTTTGCACAGTGCCTTTTCTTCCTTACTTAAATAGTGTTTGGCTACTGAGCCTCCTGCCGACACATTGGACCGATGGTCATCTGAACCCGGAATTCTGCGCATCGCTCCAATAGGTTCACCGTTGAGTAAAAGAACCCTGACATCTCCTTTATCTGCACCTTCAATATATTCCTGAAGGATAACGTAATTAGAAGAACCATCAGCGTTCGTGACGTAAAAATCAAGCAATGATTTTATATTGGACATTGCGTTTTTTTCGATAAGAATTACCCCTGAACCTCCAAAACCGTTTAAGGGTTTCAGGATCATTTTTTCAGATTTGGATTCCTTGATCATGCGGACCAGATAATTCTTGTTTTTGGAAACATGGGTAGTCGGAATGATATTATTATGACTGTCTCCAAAAGCCGCGGTATACAATTTGTTATTCGCCTCACGCATGCCCTGCAGGGAGTTTATAATAAATACATCATCCTTCACCGAATCCAGGAAGTTAAGCATGATAGGGTCTAAAGGAGGATTGGCCCTCATAAAGAGTACATCAAATCCTGCAAGAGGAAGCATGTCTTCGCGTAATTCAGCCTTTTTATAAAAGGTTTTCAAGTTGGCAGGAACCTTATCCATTCGCTTTATTACCGTACAAAAAGCATTGGTTACGCTATTGCGGATGGTAAGGTTGGCCGGAGTGCACAAGGCAACACCGTGGTTACGTTTTACACATTCATGGATAAGGGCTAAACTGGTATCGTTTTCGGGATCTATTTGCTCCCAGGGATACATGAGAAAACAAATGTTCATGAGGTATGTCTTTTTTTATTTGACTTCATTGTAATAATCGTCCCATTCTTCTACATGGGGCTCTCCTAATTTACCAACTGATTTGGCAACAACCATGGATACCGTTGCATCTCCGGTGACATTAATGATCGTTCTGCACATGTCCAGAGGTCTATCTACGGCAAAAATCAAAGCTAAACCAATAGCCAGTTTTTCAGGAGGAAAACCTATAGATTCGAGAACAATAACGAGCATTACCATACCGGCACCAGGCACGGCAGCAGAACCGATTGAGGCCAACAAAGCAGTTAGTACAATTTTAAGCTGATCAACCAAGGCCAAATCGAAAGCAAGGGCCTGAGCAATAAATACCGCGGCAACACCCTGATACAGGCTGGTTCCATCCATATTGATGGTAGCCCCTACGGGAAGTACAAAACTGGATACCTCCTTATCCACCCCAATATGCTCCTCAACACGTTCCATGGTTACCGGCAGCGTTGCCGCACTGGAACTGGTTGAAAATGCGAGTAGCTGGGCTGGACTAATCTGCTTTAAAAACCAAAAGGCATTCTTTTTGGTGTAGAATGTCACTACAAGGCTATAAAAAACAATCATTAGGAATAGTCCAAGGACTACCACACCAGCATACTTTAATAGTGCCAGCAATAAATCCGGATCTCCAGAGGAGGCTACTACATTTGCGAGCAGTGCAAAAACGGCATAAGGTGCCGTAAGCATTATGAGATCCACCATTTTTAGGACGACGAAATTTAAGGAGTCAAAAAAGTGCTTCAGCGGTTTAGCCCGTTCCTCCCCTATCAGCAACATAGAAATCCCAAGAAATATGGTGAAAAAGATCACCTGCAACATAAGGCTGTTGTCGCTCATGGCTCCAATGGCATTGTCGGGCACCATATCTTCTAAAAATCCCAGAGGCCTTTCTTTTTGTTTGGATGCTTCCTCAATCTTGGAAACTACACCTGTATCTGACGCATAGGTTTGCGTAAGTTCAGCAATGGTCTCATCAGACACACCTTCACCAGGCTGCAAAATGTTGACAAGAACCAAACCAATGGTGATAGCTATCACCGTAGTGCATACATAGATGACTATGGTCCGGAGTCCTATCTTCCTAAACTTGGAAATATCCTTTAAATCCGAAATTCCTTTAACAAGAGAAGCCAGGATTAATGGAATGGCTATCAGTTTAAGTAATTTGACGAATATGGTACCAAAAGGATTGATCCAGTCCTGAACAAAATCGCGACCTCCGGTGACATAAGTCATAACAAAGCCAAACAAAAGGCCGAGGATCATCCCGATCAAAATCCTCCAGTGCAAATCCAGTTTCTTCATGAAAAAGTTCTTGATTTTGTGAGTAAGATAAGGCTTTGCTAGCACATCGCCCAAAAAGAATTTAGCCCATCTTATTGGTACGTGCCAACAGTGTATAATCGGCCAAAACAAGAGCAGCCATAGCTTCAACAATGGGAACGGCCCTGGGTACCACGCAGGGGTCATGTCGGCCTTTTCCCTGTACTTCTACCTCATTCCCTTCCTTATCAATAGTTTCATAGGATTGAATGAGTGTGGCCACTGGTTTAAAAGCAACATTGAAATAGATATCCATCCCATTACTTATGCCGCCTTGTACTCCTCCACTATTATTGGTTTGCGTAGTACCGTCCGGGTTATACCGGTCATTGTGTTCACTCCCTTTCATCGTCACCCCTCGAAAACCCGATCCGTATTCAAAACCTTTTACGGCATTAATGGACAGCATGGCCTTACCCAATTCTGCATGAAGTTTGTCAAATACAGGCTCTCCCAGCCCCACAGGTACATTCCGAATTACGCAGCTGATCACTCCTCCAATAGTATCCCCTTCTTTTCTCACCTTTTTGATCAGTTCCTCCATTTTTGCAGCAGTTGGTGCATCAGGACAGCGGACAGGATTGGATTCAATCCTGGAGTAATCAATTTCATTAAGCGGTATTTCGAGCCCTACTGTTCCTACCTGTGAAACAAAAGCGTGTATGCTAATATCTTTTAAAAACTGCCTGGCGATAGCGCCGCCCACTACTCTGCAGGCGGTTTCACGGGCTGAACTTCTTCCACCACCGCGATAGTCGCGAAAACCATATTTCTGGTCGTATACATAATCGGCATGGGAAGGCCGATAGGAATCTTTGATATGCCCGTAATCCTTTGATTTCTGATTGGTGTTTTCAATAACAAAACCGATTGGTGTACCCGTTGTTCTTCCCTCAAAGACACCGGAGTGAATTATTACCTGATCGGCTTCCTTGCGTTGGGTTACAATGGCTGACTGGCCGGGTTTTCGTCTGGCCATCTGCTCCTGGATAGCATCGAGGTCCAGTTCAAGACCCGCTGGACAACCTTCCAGTATGCCACCAATTGCTATTCCATGTGATTCCCCGTAGGTGGTGAGTTTAAATAATTTACCAAAAGTGTTTCCCATAACAGTAAAAATAAATTAGCCCGGCAATAGAAATTGCTCCCAAAACCCAGCAAGATCAAAGGTAAATGGAATTACTAAGCACACCAAAAACACTATGCTTAATGTTCCCTTAACACTAAACCCCCGTTATTAATCAAAGCTTAACGATGCGGACTACAATTAATGACCTCCGGATAATCATTTAATTATACCCATGGGTTTAATTTTGTCCAAGGCAATTTCATTTCTGTTGAAAAAAAGAAAAATAGACATATCGGTTATTTCTGATGTACACCTGGGGACCTATGGCAGCCATGCCGATGAGCTGATCGCATACCTAAGCAGTATTGAACCCAACAAACTAATTCTCAACGGTGATATTGTGGACATCTGGCAGTTTAGTAAGCGGTACTTTCCATCTTCCCATTTACGAGTGATCAAAAAGATTATTAGTATGGCTTCAAATGGTACGGAGGTATACTACATTACCGGTAACCACGATGAGGTACTAAGGAAATTTGCAGATACTTCGGTTGGGAATTTCAGTATAATGAACAAATTGGTTTTGGAATTGGATGGTCGTAAAGCCTGGTTCTTCCACGGCGATATTTTTGACGTTTCCATTCAAAATGCCCGCTTCCTGGCCAAGCTTGGTGGTTACGGTTATGATCTGCTGATTCTTTTAAATCGTTTTGTGAATTGGTGTTTGAACAAAATGGGGAAAGAGAAGTATTCAATTGCCAAGCGTATTAAAAATGGGGTTAAAAACGCGGTAAAGTATATCAGTGATTTCGAAAAAACTGCCGCTGATCTGGCCATTAATAACGGCTATGATTATGTGATCTGTGGACATATCCATCAGCCTAAAAAGGAAATATACCAGAACAAGATTGGAAAAACTACCTACCTGAATTCAGGGGATTGGGTAGAAAATCTGACTGCCTTGGAATACTCTTTTAAAAGATGGAAAATCTACCGCTATAGTCATGACAAACTATCGCCTTTCTTCGCCGATGAAGAGCTTAAATCTATGAATATGAATGAATTAATTTCTTCGATAATAGACCTGAAAGCAGAAAAATCCGAGGCCAAAGAAAAGGATGGTGAATCAATCGAGGATTAGGGCTTCTCTGAGGATACTTACCGGGTGTTTCGCTTTTTTACCGGTTCCATCCATGATCTGATGCCGGCAACTGGTTCCATTGGCCGCAATTATGGCCTCTCCTGAATTTCGTATCGCCGGGAACAACCTAAGTTCCCCGGACTGCATACTAACCTCATAGTGTTCTTTCTCATAACCAAACGAACCGGCCATTCCGCAACAGCCAGAATTTATAATGCTTACCTGATAATTTACCGGCAGATTCAGGATATCAAATGTTATCTTCTGGTTGGATAGTGCCTTTTGATGGCAATGGCTATGGATCTTAACCTGCCTCTTCTCCTTGGTAAAGGAACTGGAAAGGATTCTCCCTGCCGCAACCTCCTCTGCCAGGAATTCTTCTATCAAGAATGAGTTTGTAGCGAGTTTTTCTGTCTTTTTTGCGTCTAAACTAAATCGCTTATACTCATCACGAAATGTCAATATTGCTGAGGGTTCCAGACCCAGAACAGGAATATCTTTGGAAACATGAGGGTATAAGCCTTCAATATTTTTTTTAGCGAGCTTTTGCACGGGTTTAAGAAAACCCTTGGATAACTGAGCACGTCCACTCTGCCCAAAGTACAGAGTTACCTTATACCCCAAACCTTGCAAGAGGTCAATGGCGTCTTTTCCGATACCCGCATCCATTGTTTCGGTAAATTCATCGATATACAAAACGACCTCTTTTTTTACATCTATTTGTATTTCAATACTTTGTATGTATTTACTTAAATTAAAATTTGACACTTCTGGCAAACTGCGTTCTCGGGCTACACCGGAAATCTTTTTGATCAGATTACCGGTCAAACGATTGCGATACAACCAATTGGTAAGTCCGGGAACAGCACTTCCCCATTTATTCAAAGAATAATTATTAGCAAACAATTTACTCCGAAAAGAGTACCCATGGGTTTCCTGATATTGATACAGAAACTCTGCCTTCATTGTAGCAATGTCTACATTGCTGGGACATTCACTACTGCAGGCCTTGCAGCTGAGACAAAGGTCGAATACCGCTTTGAGCTCTTCTGAGTCGAAAGGGTTTTCCTTAGGGTTATGCGTTAGCATGTCTCGCAAGGCATTGGCTCGAGCACGTGTGGTATCCTGCTCGTTCCTGGTGGCCTGATAACTCGGGCACATGGTACCGGCCACTTTATGGGTTTTTCTGCAGTCTCCGCTTCCATTACATTGCTCTGCTGCCCTCAGGATTCCCTGCGTATCGGAGAAGTCCATCAGTGTAGTAATATTGGGCTCCTCTCTATCCGTTTCATAGCGCAGTGACTTATCCATGGGATAAGCGTCTACTATTTTTCCTGGATTAAATATCTGATGCGGATCAAAATAACCCTTGATACGTTTTAATAAATCATAGTTCTTTTTGCCAATCATCATCGGAATGAACTCTGCCCTGACAATTCCATCTCCATGTTCCCCGCTAAAAGATCCCCTATACTTTTTAGTAAGCCGGGCCACATCAGTAGTAATTGCCCTGAAAAGGGATACATCCCCGGGTTTTTTAAGATCTAATATGGGCCTTAAGTGCAATTCACCTGCTCCGGCATGTGCATAATAAACCGCTTCCTGATCGTATCCCTTCATGATAGCCGTAAATTCCCCAATAAAATCTTTCAGGTCTTCCAGGGCTACAGCGGTATCTTCAATGCAGGCAACTGCCTTCCGATCGCCAATCATGTTGCCCAGCAAGCCCAGTCCGGCTTTTCGCAATTCAATGGCCTTTTGAATATCACTACCGTAAAGGACTGGATATGCATAACTAAGCCTGGATTTCCGTATGGTATCGGTCAGTTGTGCTATCTGTTTGTCCAATCCAGCTTGGGTATCATCGCTGAGCTGAAGCATTAACAAAGCCGCAGGGTCTCCGTCGACAAAAAATCGGTTGGCGAGTTGCTGACGATTACTCTTAGTACAATCCAGAATTACCTTATCCATCATCTCACACATCTGCAGTTTATGCTCCATAACAGGAACAACATCTGTCAGGCAACTTTCCAGGCTGTGGTAATGCGTCACGACCATTGCCGAAAATGCTGGGGGTAAATCATCCAACTGCAGTGTAATTTCTGTAGTGAAGGCCAGTGTTCCCTCACTGCCACATAAGAGCTTGCCCAAGTTTATACCTTTCTCTGGCCCACCAAAGACACTGCTTTTTAGAAGTTCATCAACGGCGTAACCGGTATTTCTTCTGTGGATTACGGGTTTAGGAAATCCATCGCGAATTTCCTCCTGTACTTTAAGCTGGCTAAGTTCAGCATACAAGTTGTGGTAGATCTGACCCTCCAGAGAAGGTTCTTTGCATTTGTCTTTGAATTCATCCTCAGAAAGGGTTTTGAATACTGCCTGCGAACCATCGGACAATACCGTTTTCAACGCTACGACTTTATCACGGGTAACTCCGTACTGAATTGAAGTAGTGCCACTGGAATTATTCCCCACCATTCCCCCCATCATGCATCGGTTCGAAGTAGAGGTATTGGGTCCAAAATATAGCCCAAACGGAGCCAGGTATTGATTCAGTTCATCGCGAATAACCCCGGGCTGTACCTTAACCTGTTTTTTTTTCTCGTCCAGTTCCAGAATACTGGTCATATGCCGGGATACATCAACTACTATTCCCTCCCCTACGCATTGTCCGGCCAGGGAAGTTCCTGCCGTCCTGGGTATTAATCCCAATTTATGTTCCGATGCAAAGCGGACCAACAACTGAATATCAGCAATTGTTTTGGGAAAAGCCACGGCCTCCGGGACCATGCGATAAACAGAAGCATCAGTAGCATAGAGTGTTCTGGTAAGTTTATCCCAATGAATTGTCCCTTCAAGGGCATTGTTTACCTTTGTGAATAAATTTTTTTGCAAACTGAAACAATTTTGACCCCTAAAATAAGTTTTATTTGCCTGTATGCTTAACGGAGGTTAAGTAATAATTATAAACTTTTAGAACCTATGAAAATTTTAAGATTAATTCCTGTAGTTTTTTGTTTTGTTAGTGTATCCATGAGCGCTCAGAACATTTCAGAACATGCCTTAGGACTGAGACTGGGAGACAGTGATGGTTTTGGTGCTGAAATTTCGTATCAAAAATCAATTGCCCGATACAACAGACTCGAACTCAACCTGGGCTGGAGAGACAGTCGCAATTACGATGCCTTTAAACTTGCCGGGGTTTATCAGTGGATCCATACCCTTGACGGTAATTTCAACTGGTATTACGGAGTTGGTGGCGGATTGGGAAGTGTAGACTTTGATGCAATTCCCAATGAGGAACTAGACGGTGGTTTGTTTGTTTTTGGTGCTGGAAATATAGGTATTGAATACAATTTTGACATTCCTTTACTGCTTTCCCTTGATTTTCGTCCGGAAATAGGCCTTATAGGATATGACGATTTTTCGGATAATTTCGATTTTGATATAGCGCTTGGAATCCGTTATCAATTCTAAGTCATAAATTAATAAAAGTAAGCCCTTAGCATAAGAAGTGTTAAGGGCTTTTTTATTCTGTGTGTTATCAGTATTTTTGATCTTTCAAACCATAGGATATGAAAAAATTACTTGCTGCTTTTGTAATTGCTGCTACGATCATGAGTTGTTCCCAGAAACCGGAGGGTTTTGAAATTCAGGGAACCCTTTCAGGTGATCTTGAAGAAGGAATTCAGGCGTTCCTGAGAAAAAGAAATGATGAGGGACGTTTTATAAACCTGGATACCGCCATTGTGGTAGACGGAAAATACAGTTTTTCAGGACAACAGGAAGAGCCTGAAATCCACTATATTTTCTTTGACGCAGCACGCGGCAATATTCCTGTTATTGTAGAAAACGGAAACATAGAAATTACCGCACAACGCGATAGTCTGGGCTATTTTAAGATCAAGGGAACATTGCAAAATGAACTTTTCTCAGATTTCCTTGAGGGTTCCAGAGCGATGAGTTATCGTGCAAGGACCATGACCACGGATATGAGAAGGGCTGCGGCCGATAATGATACTGTGCAAATGAATTCTCTCCGCGAGGAATATACAGAGTTACAGGAAGAAGCTAAAGAATTTGAATTGACTTATGTCAGGGAGAATCCCAATGCCTACATATCTGCTTTAATCATCGAAAAAGCACAACAACAGCAGCTATTACCCGAATCGGAAATTAAATCCATGTATGAAGGATTGACCCCTGAAATGCAGGGAACCGAGATTGGAAAGAGGATTAAAGAAAAGATCGATAAAGGAGACAAAGTAACCATTGGCGTCAAAGCCCCTAATTTTACGGCGCCCACCCCATCCGGGGATGAGTTGGCCCTGAACGATGTTCTTGGGAAAGTTACCATTGTCGATTTCTGGGCTGCCTGGTGTCGTCCTTGCCGGGCTGAAAATCCCAATGTGGTAAGGATTTATAATAAGTACAAAGATCAGGGATTAAGTATCCTTGGGGTTTCTCTTGATCGCAAAGCTGAGGATTGGAAACAAGCTATTAAAGATGATGGCCTGGAATGGAATCATGTTTCCAATGTAAAATACTTCGATGAAATCGCAGAGCTCTATAATGTAGATGCTATTCCCGCCACGTTTATTCTTGATAAAGATGGAATGATCGTTGCCAAAAACCTCAGAGGTCCAGCTTTGGAAGACAAAATTGTTGAACTACTTCAATAGTTTTTAGAAAACTGGAGAATCCAATATTAATAAATCAGAATTTGTTTCGGATATCATCAAAATCTCCACTAATCTGGACATTATCTCCTTTGGAAACATCCCCAAAGATGTTCACCCTGGAATCGTCACCTATAAACTCCAGTGAAGCTCCGTCCTCGAGGACTAAATCCCCATAAATTGTCAGATTTCCTTCAACACGTGCTGTAGCTCCACCCGCTATTCTGAGTTCCTTGCGTGAACTGTTTCTGCCAATAAATAGATTACCACGGTATTCAAAAAGTCCGCCTTCATTGACATTGACATTATTTCTTACCGTCCAGATTCCGCATAAAAGCAAACTTCCGCTAACATTTATATTATTAAATCGTTTAGCGCCTCTAAAGGCTAATTCCTGTCCTTCGGGAACCAGCAATTTTGAACTTCCATTGTATCTGGGAATATCGGAACAACGATTTTCAAGACTTTCTGAAGGCCGGTTTAATTTTATTATCTGCAGCCCTTCCCTTCCTGAAGCGGCAATGATATAATCACCTTTGGATTGTACATAGTTAATAGAGCCCTCAAGTTCAATTACTCCATAAGGCTGCAATCCTCCATCCTTTTCCTCACTCAAACACAGACCCGCACCCCCATTGGCCATTAGGATTACATTTTCATTGGTTACGACTGCATTGGTAACCCGTTCATCTTGAGTAAGCCCTTCAGGGTTTATGGTAATTGGTAAGTACTCCAATAATGTACCGGTAGCTTCACTATACACTCCTGCTCCCTGTCCGGCTTCCGAAACTATTATTCTATCCCCTTGAAAATCAATTGTTTTTTTAGTGGCTTGTCCCAAATCAGTACCAATTGGAATTTCCTTGATCAGCTGGTATGAAGGATCCAGAATTTTAATTCCCGAACCAGCATCCAGCAGCGCTATCTTGCCACTACTCAAAGCTATGGACCTCAAGTCGAAATAAGGAAATTCATTTTCAATACTCAGATCGGTTTTGTTGTAAATGGTTAATGAGCCTTCCTTTCCACTGGTGACCAAAAGTTTGTCTCTGGAGATTCGGAGGTCATTGGCATTAAATCCTTGCTGAAATCCGTATTGAATACCACCACTGATGTCAAATTTTCCATTGGGTGCTGGTATTTTAGCCACAAAGGAATTCGAAGTGGCGGTTACTGAGGTTTCTGCATTGACTCCACCCGCAGCGAAAACGAATCCATTGTCAAAGGTAATTGCGTTGATGTCCGCATTCAGATATAGTAGCCTGGAAGTTAGCCTGGGATTAGCCGGATCCTTAATGTCTATAATATCTACCCCTCCATAATACACTTCCCCGGCCGTATTGTAGGAAACAAAAGCAAGATCATTCTCTACAAAAACATGCGACGCTGTTAAGGGATTGCCTGAGGGGTCGTCGGGTGGACTAACCTGTGCCACCAGATTAAGAGGATAATCTCCCGCCTGTTCTTCCCTTGCTGCAGAAACGCGCTTGGAATTCAGGCCTGTGCCTTCATATATATCAAGAACTCCCGAGGAATTAAACGATACGCTGTTTTTGAGTATTGCCTCACTATTTTCGACCCGTAAGTCTTCCTGTAAATCTTCTTTAAAAATTGTGGTCTCATCGCTACAAGAAACAGTAATGAGCATTGCGAACAGCAACAGCGGTAACCATTTGCGGTACATAAGTAGGTAGTTTAACATTTAAATGGATTACTATAACGATAAAAACCACAAAATGTTATAGGGAATAAGCGATTAACTGGGAGGATTTAAGATCGCACATTTAGTTCATATCAAAGCTTACCCAACTTCTCCATCACAAGGAGAATAACAATAGGAATTGCCAATAGAATTACCATCAGTGTTTCGGTCACGAATAAATCTGGTTTAAACAACAAGGTAACCACATAACCTCCTACTGCTCCGCCAAAGTGTGCGGTATGCCCAATATTTCCCAATCGCTTTTTCATACCGTAGATGGAATACATCATGTAGGCAATTCCCAAAATATAAGCTGGTATAGGAATGGGAATAAACATTATGCCAAGTTGCATATTGGGTTGTAGTAGTATTGCCGAATACAAGATCCCTGTTACTGCTCCGCTGGCACCCACCGCACTATAAAAGGGTTCCTGCCTGTGAAAGAACAAAGCAAGTAAACTCCCTGACACCAAACTAACCAGATAGATTATCAGGAATTTCAAAGGAGCAAACCAACTGATCACCACCGGGGCAAAAAAATACAGGGTAAACATGTTGAGAAAGAGGTGCGGAACATCTACATGAAGAAAACCGGAGGTGAACATCCGGTCTTTCTGTCCGGACTGTATGGCACCAATACCGAATTTGTATCGTTCAAAAAAATTAATATCATTAAAACCTTTCAATGATACCAGTACATTGGCTGCAATAATAGCCAGGGTAGCCCAATGGAGATTCATGTAGGGTATGCTTATTATACCTGCCAAATATAGCTATATTTGCGCTTAGTATTTACGCTATGCAACTGCTTGTTTACCTACTTACCTACCCGATTTTAAGACTGGTTTCCCTCTTGCCATTTCCTATACTCTATTTGGTATCTGACTTTGTTTATTCTTTGGTTTACAGGGTATTTGGATATCGCAAAAAGGTGGTGCGATCTAATTTAGAATTGGTTTTTCCGGAAAAATCAACGGCGGAGTTGAGATATATTGAACGTATCTTTTACGGACATATGTGCGATATGTTTCTGGAAATGATCAAGACCATGAGCATCTCTGTAGCTGAAATACAAAAACGATACGTATTTACAAATGTTGATGAATTTCTCCAATTTGAGAAAAACGGGCAATCTGTAATGCTGATGCTTCCCCATTACGCAAGTTGGGAATGGGTGTTTTCCCTGAATACAGAAGTATCCGCCAGTGCTTATGGTATCTATCAGCCTTTAACCAATAAATATTTTGATCGGCTGGTTCGTTCAATCCGGGCCAAGTGGGGAACAACACTCATCACTACCAAGGAAATATGGGATATAGCCGAAAAAAATAACAAAGAAGGAAAGCTTGGTATTTATGGCATAATCAGTGATCAGTCTCCTATGATAAAGAAAGCCCATTATTGGGCTCCGTTTATGGGAATTACGGTCCCCATGCACACGGGTGCTGAATACCTTTGCAAAAAGTTTGACTTTTCTGTGGTCTATATGAAAGTAGAAAAGGTTAAGAGGGGCTATTATAAATCAACTTTTCACGTTCTTGCGACCAATCCAAATGAGCATCCGGATTACAAATTAACAGATGCCTTTTTTGAGCAAGTGGAAAAATCCATTTATGAAGCTCCGGAATACTACTTTTGGACCCATAAACGCTGGAAACACAGAGATAAAGTCCCCGAGGAATTCCAGGAAACTTAGGCGTATCTATGTTTATTTGCTGATAGCAGCAATTTCATCTATAATTTGTTTTGCCAGCTCGTCCGCTGCCTTTTGGGAGGCGGCCTCAGTATAGATCCGTATAATGGGTTCTGTATTCGATTTCCGTAAATGCACCCAGCTATCTTTAAAATCGATTTTTACACCATCTATGGTTGAAGGATTGTTCTCCTCGTACTTGCTGGCCATTGCTTGCAATAAAGCATCAACATTGAGGTCCGGGGTGAGTTGCATTTTCTTTTTACTCATGAAATAAGCAGGATAGGAATCCCTCAGTTCCCGAACGCTTACTTTATTTTCGGCCAGTAACATAAGGAATAAGGCAGTACCCACTAAAGCATCCCTTCCATAATGGCTTTCAGGGTAAATGATTCCCCCATTTCCTTCACCTCCAATAATCGCTTGAGTTTCTTTCATTTTTGCAACCACATTTACCTCACCAACAGCAGCTGCGGTGTAATTGCCGCCATGTTTATTAGTTATGTCCCGTAATGCCCTTGTGGAAGACAAATTGGAAACAGTATTCCCTGGAGTTTTGGAAAGAACATAGTCTGCACAGGCAACCAGTGTATACTCCTCTCCAAACATAGTACCATCTTCGCTGATAAAGGCCAAACGATCTACGTCCGGATCTACTACAATACCAAAGTCTGCACCGGATTCCGGAACTAAGCGACTTATCTCTTCCAGGTGTTCCTTTAGGGGTTCAGGGTTGTGCGGAAAATGCCCGGTTGGGTCGCAGTACAGTTTGACCACTTCTACCCCCAAAGCTTCCAGCAGCTTGGGTATGGCCAGTCCGCCTGTTGAATTTACTGCATCCAGTACCACCTTAAATTTACCGGCCTGGATTTTTTTAGCATCAACAAGGGAAAGGTTTAATACCTCCTGTACATGGATATCCAGGTAACCATCGTGCTTTGTAACAGATCCCAATTCATCCACTTCAGAAAACATAAATTCTTCACTGTCTGCCAGTTCTAAAATAATAGCACCCTCCTCTGCATTCAGGAATTCTCCATCAGCATTTAAAAGCTTGAGCGCATTCCATTGCTTGGGATTATGACTGGCTGTAAGGATGATCCCCCCATCTGCCCCTTCTCTGGGTACCGCTATCTCAACTGTAGGCGTGGTAGACAGACCAAGATCTAAAACATTGATGCCTAGTCCGGTGAGGGTTGACATTACCAAATTCTGAACCATTTCTCCAGAAATTCGGGCATCCCTGCCGATAACAACGGTAAGTGTTTTTTTGTGGCTTTGAGATTTAAGCCAACTGCCATAAGCAGCGGAGAATTTAACAATGTCAAGGGGGGTCAGGTTATCACCGGTGTTACCCCCGATGGTTCCCCGTATTCCAGAAATGGATTTGATTAAAGTCATAGTGAGTTTCAAATAATTTACTGCAAATATAATGGACTTGCGCCTTTCGCTGCCGAGGCAATTTGTATTTTAGTTGCAGATAATTCCTAACGGGCATCCATGAACTTTTTAGCACATATTTATCTGTCCTTTGATGATGATGAGGTGGCCATTGGTAATTTTATTGCTGATAGTATCAGAAGCAGGGCATACACCCATTTACCAGACAAAATTCAAAAAGGCATACAACTGCATAGGGCTATTGATACCTATACAGATTCACATGTCTTGCACAAACAAAGCAGTAAAAGACTTTATCCAATTTACAGACATTACAGCAGAGTAATTGTGGATATTTTTTACGATCATTTCCTTGCTAAAAACTGGCTGCAGTATTCAGATACGCCCTTAGATCGGTATGTGGGGGATTTCTATTATCTCCTGGAACGCAATTACAATCTCTTGCCTAAAGGGGTTCAACGGATGATGCCCTATATGATAACTGATAACTGGTTATTGAACTACGGCAATATTGAGGGGATAGGAAAAGTATTGAATGGTATGAACCGCAGGACGCAGAATAAGAGCAAAATGAATTTGGCAGTAAATGAACTACAAACCTACTATGCCGATTTTGAAGACGACTTCACCCGGTTTTTTGATGATTTAGTATTATTTTCAAAGCAGAAATACACCAAGCTATGCGAAGAATAATTCTTGTTTTTGTCGCCCTGCTCCTACTTCATTGCAAAAAGGTGCCCCCTGCTCCAACCGGTCTGGTGGCTGATAAGGTCATGGTGGTATCTGCTCGTAAGGAAGCATCAGAGATCGGTATGGAAATTATGAAGCGGGGGGGAAATGCTTTTGATGCAATGATTGGCACTGAGTTGGCCCTTGCTGTAGCCTATCCCTTTGCAGGAAACCTTGGAGGAGGTGGGTTTATGGTCTACAGGATGAATAACGGTGATGTTGGGGCTCTGGATTATCGGGAAAAAGCCCCACTTTCTGCCAGTAAAGACATGTACCTGGATTCCCTGGGCAATATAATTCCCGGTATGAGTACCATTGGAGCCACCGGAGTTGGAGTACCTGGTACAGTAGCAGGCATTTTTGCGGTTCATGAAAAGTTTGGAACGCTTCCCATCGAAGAGATAATTCAGCCTGTAATTGAACTGGTCGACCAAGGTGTGGAAGTAACAGACAAACAAGCCAAAAGGCTTGACTCATATTGGGATCAGATCGTTGAAGTAAATGGCGACCAAACCTTATTCTATAACAAGTGTATGCCCGGAGACACCTTGCGTTATCCTGCATTGGCCAATACATTAAGGCGTATTGCCAAAAATGGACGGGATGAATTTTACAAGGGAGAAACCGCCCGTATACTGGCCCGGTTTATTCAGGAAAAAGGAGGTTTTGTTACTGAAGAAGACCTCGCCCGCTATGAGCCTATATGGAGACAACCCGTTATTTTCCGCTATAAGGATTTGAAGATAATCTCCATGAGTCCTCCCAGTAGTGGTGGGGTTACCATCAATCAGATTTTCAAAATGATAGAGCCTTATAATATTGGTCAATACCAACACAACTCACCTGAGGCTATTCAACTATTTACGGAGGCAGCCCGAAGGGCTTATGCCGACCGCAATTATTTTTTAGGCGATCCGGACTTCGTAAGCATTCCGCTCGATGTGCTACTTAGCAGAGACTACCTGAATAGCCGTATGGAATCGTTCTCCTTCCAGCAGGCCACTCCTTCCTCAGAAATTGAACGTGGCACCATTCCAGCATATGAAAGTTCAGAAACCACGCATTATTCTATTGTAGACGTTCAGGGGAATGCAGTTTCGGTAACCACAACACTCAATGGTGCCTATGGTTCCAAACTGTATTGCGACGAATTGGGCTTTTTCCTCAACAATGAAATGGATGATTTTAGTTCTAAGGCCGGCTCACCAAATATGTTTGGCCTTATAGGAGCCGAAGCCAACAGTATTGCTCCTGAAAAACGCATGCTCAGCAGTATGACGCCCACCATTGTTGAAAAAGACGACAAACTTTGGCTTGTTGTAGGTAGTCCCGGTGGCCCAACTATCATCACCGCTGTTGCTCAAACCATTCTCAACGTTTACGAATTTAACTTGAGCATGCAGGATGCGGTTAATGCACCCAGGTTTCATCATCAATGGTTACCGGACTATGTAACTTTTGAGCCGGAAGGTTTTCCTGATAGCGTAAAAGAATTGCTGAAAAAAAAGGGATACCAGATAAATGAAAATCGAACTCGCATCATTGGGAAAGTAGATGCTATTCGAGTTCTGGAAGACGGAAAGCTCGAAGGTGGAGCCGACAAACGGGGTGATGATACTGCCGTTGGCTATTAATGGCTACGGATTAACTTTGAATTTGTCGCTTTAACTCATCCATGGATTGTTGGAGTTGTCTCAACAGTCCGTTTTCAGTGGTTGCATCTACACCAAAAGTCAGTTTGCTGCTAACCATCCACATTTCCTGGATTTGTTCCGGATTAATTTCATAGGGGGGATAATTTTCATTGAGGGAAATAAGGATCAAGCCGCCTGTATTGGGATGACGTTCAATTTTCTTAACCAATACGGCATCCTCTAAGACAATTACATACATTTTATTTGGACTTACATCATCCAGATCCTCTACCGCTCGCGCCAAAACCCAATCCCCAGGTTTTAAGTTGGGTAACATACTATCTCCTTCAACCTGAAAACCCCGGTATGTGGCATTTCTAAACTCCGGTATAGGCAGGTCAAATGCCGGTAGTTGTCTGTACCAGCTGGTATCGTGGATATTTTGAGGATAACCGGCTGCTGCTTTGGCATTGACCAACACCATATTCTCCTGATCTGCTGCATCTACCGTTACAACCTTGGGTATTACACTGGTTTTGGAAGGTTCCAGGTATTTGGATTCACTTGCCCCAAACAACCAAAGCGGATTAATTTTAAACTGCCTGAGGAGCTCCATAACCACTTTACCAGATAATTTAGTTCTGCCGCGTTCAATATCAGCTGTTGTATTGGCAACACCTAGTTTTTGTGCAAATTCAGCCTGAGTAAAACCCAGATCCCTGCGTATTTCATTAAATCTTTTGATTGTTTTTTCCTGTTCCATAGGTCTCCCGGTTTTTATATGGCCATACTGCTTTGGGCATGTAGACTCAGCTGATTGCATTCAAATATACAAAATATGGATTATTTCCAAAATTTATTAGGAATAATTCCAATATTAGGATATTTTCCATATATTTGGAATATATACCAAAAAGAAGAATAAACTTTTAAGAAATTGATATGGAAACTGGAGTAACCTTAATCTATGATGGCAGCTTTAACGGGTTTCTATCTGCCGTGTATCATGCCTTTGATCGCAATATGTACGTGACCAACATTGTGAAAGAAGAAAACTATCAAAAGGATATTTTTTCAAAATCGTGTAAGGTTATAACTGATCTTAACAAGGCCAAACGGGTTTGGTATAAGCTAAGGGATAAGCATTATGACACACTTAAAAATCTTTATTTCGCCTTCCTTAGCGAAACGACTGGCATTGAAATCAGATTGTATCATGAAATTGTTTGTCGTATGGGCAGGCTTCCCTTATCCAAAAAATTGAGTAATAATTATGGCTTGGGTTATCTGGAAGATATAGTAGAGCAGGTATCCCGGGAAAAACGCAAGTGGGAAGCTTCTATCAATTTGGATTTTCCACAGGGTAAACCTCCACTGGCGCAAATCAGTCCCAGATTCAATATTTTACCTCTGATCTCCAGATATTTTAGATTGACATATAGCAGCAGTCCCTGGATTATTTATGATCAGCGTCGTAATTATGGAATTTATTTTGATGGGCTTAACACGCAGTTAATTTCGGAAATCCCCCAGCATTTTAAATGGGCTGTTGCCGCATAAGATCGGGTATAATTATATAAATTTTGATCTACAAAAATAATCTTTGTAATGGGCTGCAACTGCACTTTTAAACAATAAGGTTTTGGAATTATTTACAGGATATTAGCAGTCCTAAGAATACCTTTTTTGTTAATGTAGCCGGCTTCCTTATTACTCCCCAAAACCTTACCTTTGCGCTTTTGTTTGGCAGGATGATCGATTTCGAAGAAAACATACGAGTACAAGGCGCCAGGGTTCATAATCTTAAGAATATTGACCTTACAATCCCACGTGAAAAACTGGTAGTTGTTACCGGTCTTTCCGGTAGCGGAAAATCTTCACTTGCCTTTGATACGATCTATGCCGAAGGGCAACGCCGATATATAGAGACATTTTCCGCCTATGCCCGTCAGTTCCTCGGTGGCCTGGAACGTCCCGATGTAGATAAAATAGACGGACTCTCGCCTGTTATTGCTATTGAACAAAAAACAACTTCCAAGTCACCCCGTTCCACTGTAGGTACGATTACCGAAGTCTATGATTTTTTACGTCTGCTATTTGCCAGAGCCGGTGAAGCCTACAGTTATAAGACGGGTGAGAAAATGGTTAGCTACAGTGATGAACAGATTAAAAACCTGATCCTAACTTCATTCGCCGATAAGAAGATCAACATTCTGGCCCCGGTTGTTAAATCCAGAAAAGGGCATTACCGTGAATTATTTGAACAGATTGCCAAACAGGGCTTTGTAAAAGCGCGGGTAGATGGTGAAATACGGGATATTATTCAGGGAATGAAAGTAGACCGGTACAAGATGCATGATATTGAGATCGTTGTAGATCGCTTACTGGTCGCTAAAGGAGAGGATACAGAGAAAAGGCTATCGGAGTCTATCAATACGGCCATGTATAGTGGTAACAATGTATTGATGGTCCTTGAAGAAGGCCAGGCAGAACCCCGTTATTTCAGTCGGGATCTTATGTGCCCGAGCTCCGGAATATCCTACCCAGTTCCAGAACCCAATACGTTTTCCTTTAATTCGCCCAAAGGAATGTGCCCGGATTGCCATGGCCTGGGCCATGTATACGAGATCAACGAGCATAAAATATTTCCAAACAAAAAGCTCTCCATCAAGTCTGGAGGCATAGCTCCTCTTGGAGCATATAAAAAGTCCTGGGCCTTCCGTCAGTTGGAAACCATTGCCAGGCGTTATGCATTCGACCTTAATGACCCTATAGAATTATTGCCAAAAAAGGCGATTGAAATTATTCTTTATGGCGGAGAAGAAAGTTTCCAGGTAGACTCCAAGACCTTGGGTGTGAGGCGAGAATATAAGATTGATTACGAAGGGATTGCCAATTTTATTAAATCTCAGCATAAAGAAGCGGATTCCAGTAGTATTAAAAGATGGGCCCGTGAATATATGGACCGTATTAGCTGTCCAAGTTGTAAGGGATCGCGATTAAAGATCTCCTCCCTCTACTTCCGGATAAACAACAAGAATATCGCTGAATTATCCGAAATGGATATAGGGGACCTGGCTTCTTTTTTCAAAAAGCTGCAGGATGTACTTGAGGGAGACCAGAAACGCATTGCAGAAGAAGTAGTCAAAGAGATTAAAACACGACTGCAATTTCTTTTGGATGTGGGACTTGATTACCTGTCGCTCAACAGGAGTTCAAAATCCCTTTCAGGAGGAGAGGCCCAGCGAATACGGCTTGCAACCCAGATTGGTTCACAATTAGTGGGTGTACTTTATATTTTAGATGAGCCCAGTATTGGACTTCACCAAAGAGATAATAACCGACTCATTCGATCCCTGAAATCGCTTCGGGATATTGGTAATTCTGTGATTGTTGTTGAACATGACCGGGATATGATCGAACACGCAGACCATGTTATTGACATAGGACCCAGAGCGGGTAAACACGGGGGTGAAATTATTTCTGAAGGTACGCCTGAAGAGTTAATAGCCCACCATACCCTGACTGCAGATTACATTTCCGGGGTTAAAACAATCCCGGTTCCTGAGGAAAGACGAAAAGGAAATGGCAAATCTTTATTTCTGACCGGTTGCACAGGGAATAACTTAAAAAACGTAGATGCCCGTTTTCCACTGGGAAAAATGATAGGTGTTACAGGGGTATCCGGCAGTGGCAAATCTACCCTGGTTAACGAAACCCTCTACCCTATTCTGAATGCGCATTATTTTAACGGTGTTAAAAAACCCATGCCCTACAAGGATATCAAAGGTTTACAACATATCGATAAAGTTATTGATATTAACCAATCGCCAATTGGGCGAACACCACGATCCAACCCTGCAACGTACACCGGTGTATTTGGTGAGATTCGTTCGCTGTTCTCCAAAACTCCTGAGGCTTCAATACGAGGTTACAAACCAGGACGATTTAGCTTTAATGTCAAAGGAGGTCGATGCGAAACTTGCCAGGGCGGTGGTTTACGGGTTATTGAAATGAACTTCTTACCAGATGTATATGTGGAGTGTGAAACCTGTAACGGAAAACGCTTTAATCGGGAAACGTTGGAAATCAGGTATAAAGGTAAATCCATAGCCGATATTCTGGATATGACTATTGATGAGGCTGTCTCATTCTTTGAACATATTCCAAAGATATACCGGAAACTAAAAACCATTCATGATGTTGGACTCGGGTATATTTCACTGGGACAACAATCCACAACCTTGTCGGGTGGAGAAGCACAACGGGTTAAGCTGGCAACCGAATTGTCAAAGCGAGATACCGGAAATACTTTTTATATTTTGGATGAACCCACAACAGGATTGCATTTTGAAGATATACGGGTGCTTATGGAAGTACTTAATAAGTTGGTTGACAAGGGAAATACAGTTCTGGTGATTGAACATAATATGGATGTAATTAAAATGGTAGATCATATAATTGATATCGGTTATGAAGGCGGACGCGGAGGTGGAATGATTGTTGCGGAAGGAACCCCAGAGGAAGTAGCAAAGGATGAACGCAGTTATACAGCCCATTTCCTGAAGCGAGAACTTCCTGAATTTCAAGTCACCTCCTAAAAATATAAAGTATTGAGTACGCGTTACTCATATTGGGCTTAAACTAAAAAGCATGAGAAAAGAGAAACATCACAAAGGTTGGAACGAGATCAAAACCAATGATTCATGGGCAATCTTCAAGATTATGGGAGAATTTGTCAGCGGATTTGAGAAAATGAGTGTCATTGGACCCTGCGTAACGATTTTTGGATCTGCCCGAACGCAGCAGGAAGATGATTTCTACCAATTAACCGTGAACGTTGCCCAAAAAATTGCTGAAGCCGGTTATGGTATCATTACTGGTGGTGGTCCGGGTATCATGGAAGCCGGGAACCGAGGTGCCCACCTGGCAGGGGGTACTTCTGTGGGACTAAATATCGATTTGCCTTTTGAACAGCATGATAATCCTTACATTGATGACGACAAGAGTCTGGATTTTGACTACTTCTTTGTAAGAAAGGTGATGTTTGTAAAGTATTCACAAGCTTTTGTGGTTTTGCCTGGCGGATTTGGAACATTGGATGAATTATTCGAAGCAATTACCCTTATACAAACCAATAAAATTGGTCGTTTTCCAATTATACTTGTAGGTTCCGACTTTTGGAAAGGGCTTATTGACTGGATAAAAGAAACCGTGTTAGGAGCCAACAATATTAGTGCCAAGGATCTGGATTTAATTAGAATAGCAGACACCGCAGAAGAAGTAGTAGAAGTCATTGATGCTTACTACAAAGGTCACACCCTCAGCCCTAATTTCTAAAACCGCCAATGCTCCAAATAAGACGTCTATATCTGCTGTCTACCCTAATTTTCTGCGCTTCTTTGTTGCAGATATCAGGAATACACGCACAGCATTATAATACCTTAAAGGCAACATTAGACCAGGAAACCTACAGTGTAAACATACAGCAGGAATTTACCTATAAAAATTCCTCTAAGGATACTTTAGCCATATTGTATTTTAATGATTGGGCTCATGCCTATTCAGATAAAAACACAGCTCTTGCCAAACGTTTTGCAGAAGATTTTAAAAAAAGTCTTCACCTCGCCAAAGACAACAATCGAGGCTCCACTGAAATATTCAGTATGCTGGACGAGGATTACCGCTCCCTTAATTGGAAGCGAAAAAAGGAGCAAATAGACCTTATACGTATTGAATTAAATAAACCTATTCCACCAGGAGCAGAACAAAGGCTAATCTTTACCTATACGGTTAAACTGCCTCCTAACCGATATACACCCTACGGCTATGGCCCGGACGGTAGTTACTATTTAAAAGACTGGTATCTCACCCCCGCAGTTTACGACCGTAAATGGGAACTATACTCTAACAAGAATCTGGAAGATCTTTACACAGGAAATACAAATACCAACATCTTCTTTACCTATCCGGAAGGACTATATCTGGGCACCAATTTCAATGAGGTCAACATTATGCCCTTTCCAGATAAAAATTATGCTACCCTGAGCGGTGTCAATAGAAAATCCTGTGATATCATCCTTAATTCACAATGGGAGTTTACAAAGCATGTTACCCCTGATCTGGTTGTAGCATCCGACATACGTTCGAACAGATACGATCTGATTTCTCAAGGAGTATCAATTAACCGAATAACTGATTTCATAGCTGAAAACCTTGGGGAATTTCCTTATGAACAACTTTTGGTTAGTGAAATTGATTTCAACAAGAATCCACTTTACGGTCTTAGTCAGCTGCCATCATTTGTGCGTCCATATGAAGAACAATTTCAATTTGAATTGAAATTTTTAAAGACGGCATTGAGGAGCTATATGAAGGAAACGATATTCGTCAACCCAAGAAAGGAACAATGGCTTACTGATGCTCTGGTCAATTATATGATGATCAAATATGTAGACACTTTTTATCCCGATCAAAAACTACTGGGTAAACTTTCTAACATCTGGGGTGTCCGAAACTACCATTTAGCAGAAATGGGATTCAATGAGCAATACGCCTTTTTTAATATGCTTACAGCTCGGAAAAATCTTGATCAGGCTTTAACTACACCCAATGATTCCCTGATCAAATTCAATCAAAAAATAGCAAACACATACAAGGCCGGGCTGGGACTGGCGTACCTTGCTGATTATCTCGGCAAGACTACTGTTGATAAAAGTGTTGAGGAGTTTTATCAACAGTACAGACTGAAACAGGTTAGTCCGCTTGATTTCATCCGGATACTCGAGGAGAATACAGAAGAGGATATCAGTTGGTTTTACAATACCTACGTCAATTCGGATAAACGGATCGATTTTAAAATTTCCAATGTAATTAAGACCAAAGATTCACTTTATGTCACGATAAAAAATAAAACCGGGACCAATGTCCCAATTTCCTTGTTCGGTATTAGAAATGATACGGTAGTATCCGAGAATTGGTTTAGGAATGTGGAAGACGAAAAGGAGTTTGTAATACCCAGGAATGGCGAGAAACGCCTGGTCCTAAACTACGACCAAAAAATTCCAGAATTCAATCAGCGGGACAATTGGAAAACACTCAAAGGTTGGTTTTCCAGCAATAAAAAGCTCAAACTACAATTTTTTAAAGATTCCGAGGACCCCTACTATAATCAGATTTTTTATATGCCTGTTGCTAACTTCAACGTATATGACGGACTTAGCCCGGGCATTCGTTTTACCAATAAAACACTTTTAGAAAGGCCTTTTATTTACGACTTTTCACCCAGCTATGCCCTGCGGGAAAAATCGATGGTAGGTTTTGCAAAACTCAACTACCGGAAGTACTTACAAAAAAGCGGTCTTTATGTTATGAATTATGCCCTTAGAGGCTCAACATTTCACTTTCAAACCAACTCGCGCTACAGCACCATTACACCATCGATCGGTTTTGGCTGGAGGCCTGCTGATTTAATTTCTAATAAGCGCAGCTCTCTGGTTTTTAGATATGTCAATGTTTTCAGGGATATCGATCCATCCCTTGAACTGGAAACAGATCCCGATTACAGCGTATTCAACCTGCGTTATAACAATATTAACAATGGGATTATAAATTATTTTTCCTGGTTTGCGGATGCACAACATTCCAGCGATTTCACCAAGATAGCGCTGAACATGGAATACCGCCAGTTATTCCAAAACAATACACAATTAAATCTTCGTTTTTTTGCCGGTAAATTCATCAGGAATAAAACCAATTCTGATTTTTTTAGCTTCGCCCTGGATCGTCCTACTGATTATCTTTTTGATTACAATTACCTCGGTCGCTCTGAAGATTCCGGAATAACCAGTCAGCAGATTATTATCGCTGAGGGAGGATTTAAATCGCAATTGGAAAACCCCTTCGCCAATGACTGGATAGTCACCACAAACGCTAGTTTTAACCTTTGGAAATGGATAGAGCTTTATGGCGATGCCGGGTTTATAAAGAACAAAAACACCAATTCCAGGTTTGTATATGATTCAGGGATACGACTGAATCTTGTTACCGATTATTTTGAGTTGTACTTCCCACTCTACTCCAATAACGGATGGGAAATTGCCCAGCCCAACTACGAAGAACGCATACGTTTTCTGGTAACCTTAAGCCCAAGAACTCTAATAGGCTTATTTACCCGTAAGTGGTTTTAATTACATTATTCTCAATTTAAAAGCTTTTTTTTAAGAAACTATAAAATTCGAGTATCAAAATATCACATTTTTTAATGATTATTTAATAGAAATCACAAAACAGTGATTGCAAAACTCAACTTCATTTGGTATTTTTGCAGTAAATAATAGTGCCTGATGAGCGTAAAGTACCAGACTAGTAGCGACATTTCTTTTGAAGATTTCAAGGCACAAATACTTTTTGATTATAAAGTTGCACTAACCAGCAGAGAATGTAGTCTCCTGGGAAGAAGGGAAGTACTGACTGGAAAAGCGAAGTTTGGTATTTTTGGTGACGGCAAAGAATTACCACAGCTTGCCATGGCCAGGGCATTTAAGGATGGTGACTTCAGAAGCGGTTATTATCGCGACCAGACCTTCATGATGGCCATTGGCGAACTCACCCCAAAAGCTTTCTTTCACGGACTCTACGCAACCACTGATCTCGAAAAGGAGCCCATGAGTGCAGGAAGACAAATGGGCGGGCACTTTGGCACCTACAGCCTCAATGAAGATGGAAGCTGGAAAGACCTTACCAAACAAAAGAATAGTAGCCCAGACATCTCCCCTACTGCAGGTCAGATGCCTAGATTGTTGGGACTGGCGCAGGCTTCTAAAATATACCGCCATGTTGAAGGTATCAAATCAGCTAAATTTAGCCACGATGGTAATGAAGTAGCGTGGGGTACCATTGGAAATGCAAGCACCAGTGAAGGTCACTTTTTTGAAACGATAAATGCGGCTGGAGTACTTCAGGTACCCATGATCGTAAGTATATGGGACGATGAATACGGTATCTCTGTTCCCGCCAAATACCAGACCACCAAGGAGGACATTTCCAAAATCCTGGAGGGTTTTAAAAGGGATAAGGATACTCCTGGCTATGAGATTCTAAAAGTGAAAGGCTGGGATTATACCGCCTTAATCCACACTTACGAAAATGCTTCCGATATGGCGCGTGAAGAACATGTGCCTATTATTATACATGTTGTAGAGCTTACACAACCTCAAGGGCATTCTACTTCAGGTTCACATGAACGTTACAAAAGTGAAGCCCGCTTGGAATGGGAACGTGAGCACGATTGCAACAAACGTTTCCGAGAGTGGATTCTGGCCAATAAAATTACTGAAGAGGATACGCTGACTGAAATGGAGAAATCCATAAAGCGTGAAGTTCGTTCTGCCAAGAAACAAGCCTGGGAGGAATTCCTTGCCCCTCATAAAGAAGCAAAACACAGCCTCATTTCCCTAATGGAACAGGCGGCAAACCACAGCATTAATAAGGCGTTTATTACCAAAGTCAAAAACGACCTGATAGCCATTGAAGAACCTCTGAAAAAAGATGTGGCCTCCAAAGGGAGAAAGGCACTGCGCTATTTATTAGGGGAAGACATTCCACAGAAGCGAGCACTTCAGGCCTGGATAAATCAATTCATTGAAGAATGCCAGCCAAAGTTCAGTTCCCACCTGTACAATGAACATTCCCATAATGCTGCCTCAATTCCAGAGATCAAACCAACTTATTCCGATAATAAGGAAATGGTGGATGGAAGGATAGTCTTGCGTGACAACTTTGACCAAATCTTTGACAAGTATCCGGAAACCCTGATTTTTGGAGAGGATTCCGGAGCAATTGGTGACGTAAACCAGGGGTTGGAAGGCTTACAAAATAAATATGGCGAACTAAGAATAGCCGATACTGGTATACGGGAAGCGACAATAATCGGACAGGGCATTGGCCTTGCTCTAAGGGGATTGCGACCTATTGCAGAGATTCAGTATCTGGATTATCTGATGTATGGGCTGCAGACCTTAAGTGACGACCTGAGCACCATACTATATCGCTCAGTTGGAAAACAGAAAGCTCCTTTAATTGTAAGGACCCGCGGTCATCGACTAGAAGGCATATGGCATTCAGGATCTCAAATGGGAGGCTTTATCCATCTGCTGCGAGGTATGTATATTCTGGTGCCTCGAAATATGACCAAAGCGGCAGGTTTTTACAATACCCTGCTTAAGAGCGACGAACCTGCTCTTGTAGTTGAAAGCCTCAATGGATATAGACTCAAAGAACCACTTCCTACCAACCTGGGAGAGTTTTGCACGCCAATAGGTGTTGTTGAGACCGTTAAATCAGGATCAGATATTACCCTTGTTTCTTATGGATCAACCTTGAGAATCGTTATAGAGGTGGCACAGGAACTTAAAGAAGTGGGTATTGATGCTGAAGTTATAGATGCCCAAAGTTTAATGCCATTTGACCTTGGTCATGATGTATTGGAGAGCGTCAAGAAAACCAATCGTCTATTGGTAATCGATGAAGATGTACCGGGAGGTTGCTCAGCTTATCTTGTCCGTGAGATTGTTGAAAAACAGGGAGCCTACCGATATCTGGATAGTGCACCACAGACCCTGACAGCCAATTCCCACCGCCCCGCCTATGCCAGTGATGGAGATTATTTCTCCAAACCTAATGCAGAGGATATTTTCGAAAAAGTGTATTCCATAATGCACGAAACCAATCCGAATGACTATCCGAAATTGAGGTAATTCCACTTTAGGCTTTATATAGCAAGTAGTTGCCACTGTATTTTCCTGTCACCGTACCCGATTTATATGTAATAATAGCAGGGAAAACCTGCCCATTCCTGCATATTTGATCAGGATTAATCCGGAAAAAAAGTAAGTTTACGGGGAGAACAGTTATAAAATGGACATTCGGACCTTTTTAAAATCAAATTTTGGGTTGGAAGCTCAGGAAATGATTCCCCTTGAAGGCTATGGCAGTTCTAATCTCCGGATAGATACTGCAGAAAGACGCTATGTACTGAAGGAATATGAAGACGGTCCTGCCAGGCAAGGCCTGTTAAAGGTAGAATACCAGGCTATAACGGCCTTGAATTCATTATCGTCTTACCAGTTTCCCAAAGTAATTGAAAGCTCTTCTAAGCAGAACTGTATCCAGCACGATGGAAAGATTTTTCGCCTGCATCAATATGTTGAAGGTGAATTTCTGGCGGAAGTACCACATACCGATTTACTATCATACTCTTTTGGTGAATTTTTAGGAAAAATGAATGTGGCCCTGGCTCACATAGATCCCCATGAACTTGGGGCCAGAGAAATAAGGTGGGATCTTCGCCGGCTTCTAGATAACCAGGCTTTACTTCCCTACATTTCCAAAGCTGAAAAAAGGAGTTTGGTAGACTATTTCTTTCTTCAATTTGAGGAACAGGTATTACCTATTGGACACACCTTAAGAAAGTCGTTGATACACAATGACGCTAACGACTGGAATGTGCTTACTCAAAATGGTAAAGTATCTGGAATAATTGACTTCGGGGATATGTGTTATAGCTGGTTGATTAATGAACTGGCCGTAGGGATTACTTACGTGATGATGGATAAAAATGATCCCCTTGAACATGCTGCTAAGGTTATTTCCAGCTATCATAAAGTGCAACCCCTGTATAAGGAAGAGCTGGACATCTTGTATTACATTGTGGCAGCACGATTGTGCACCAGTGTCTGTAATTCTGCCTACACCAAAACCCAAATACCTGACTCTGATTATATCACCATTAGTGAGAAGCTGGCCTGGGCACTACTTTACAAGTGGATATCAATTAGCCCAATAAGGGCTGCACAAAAGTTTCGGGAAGCAGCAGGTTATAAACCCAGCACATATGCGCCAACCGGTCTACAAATTCTTAGGAGAAATGCGGTTTTAAGTGATTCCCTTTCGCTATCGTATGAGGAACCTATTCAGATGCACCGATCGGCATTCCAATATATGTACGATACAGAAGGCAACACCTATCTGGATGCCTATAATAATATCATGTTAGCTGGCCACTGTCATCCACATGTGGTTCGTGCCGGGCAACAGGTCATGGCCAGACTAAATACTAACACTAGATATCTTTATGAGGAAATCCTGTCATATTCAGAAAGACTCCTTAATACCTTCCCTGAAGAATTGAATAAAATATTTCTGGTAAACTCCGGCAGTTCCGCAACCGACCTTGCTATTAGAATGGCCAGAGGATACCGCTCCAGGCAGAAGATAGCAGTATTGGAACATGGATATCACGGAAATACCCAAAGTGGGATAGGGATCAGCCATTACAAATACTCAGCCAAAGAAGGTGTTGGTAAGCCAGAAACGGTGATTCAGCTGCCCCTGCCCAAAGCTTTTGGATCTGGTTATTCCGATGACGGATCGGCGGGTAACTTTTTTTCCCAACAGGCTAAGGCCATCCTTAAAGTGGAAAAGAATCAATTAGCAGCTTTTATTGCAGAACCTCTTGTAGGTTGCGGCGGACAGGTTCCCCTGGCCAAAGGCTATCTTAAAGGACTTTACCCCGAGATTAGGAAACAGGGAGGAGTATGTATTAGTGACGAAACGCAGGTGGGCTTTGGAAGGCTGGGCGCCTATTTCTGGGGATTTGAAATGCACGATGTAGTTCCTGATATAGTAATACTCGGAAAACCCATGGGTAACGGACACCCAATTGGAGCTGTAATTACTACAACTAGTATTGCAAAACAGTTTGAAGAGGGGCCTGAGTTTTTCAGCTCCTTTGGTGGGAATCCTGTTTCTTGTGCCATTGGTGAAGCCGTACTTGACGTTATTGAACAAGAGGGATTGCAGCAAAAGGCATTGCAAGTTGGGGATTATTTGCGCTCCCGCTTGGGTGATCTCCAAAAACGATATAGTGTCATTGCCGACATAAGGGGAAGTGGCCTTTTTATTGGCGTAGAATTTCAAAATCTCAATGGTAAACCTGGAACAAAGGTTGCCCATTTAATAAAGAATGAACTGAGACGCGCCCATATATTAGTTAGCACAGATGGACCCTATGAAGAAGTAATTAAAATAAAGCCTCCCCTCTATTTTAATGAGGCGGATACCGACATTCTTTGTGCTGCAATGGAAGGTATTCTGGAACAGCAATAAGGCCCATTCCAAAAAAAAAACTAACTTTACACTGCACCAATCTTGTTATGAATGTCTAAAAAGCTAAGGATAAACCTCGGCATTGCGATACTTCGCATTTTTGCCTCCGCCATGATGATGGTTCATGGTTTCGCCAAATTACTAAAACTTATTAATGGTGATTTTCAATTTGCCAATCCAATTGGAATAGGCGAAACCCCTTCCTTATTCCTTGCAGTCATCAGCGAGTTCATCTGTCCTATATTCATTATTATTGGGTTTAAAACCCGGTGGGCTGCTGTCATAACTGCAGTTACCATGGGTGTAGCAGGTTTTATACAACACGGGGCAGATCCTTTTTCAGACAAAGAATTGGCATTGGTCTATTTTACGATTTTCCTTGCCCTTGCATTGGTAGGTCCCGGCAAATACAGCATAGATAAGTCTTCTTTATAATATTCGGGCCAGGAGCTCCTTCAGGAGTTCACCCTGAGGCATATTACTGGCTCCTACCCCTTTACCTTTCAGATCGAGTTCTCTTAGCGCGGATATGATCTGACTAGCCCTTTTCATGGGATAGTTGCGGGCAGCGGTCTGGAATTCCCCAACAAAGTATGGATTGATACGCAATGCACTGGCCACATTCTTGGGCGAATGGTCGTTGAGTCCGTGGTACTGCAGAAGCTGCGAAAAGAACGTATGTAGAAGCGTTATGGTAACAACAAATGGATTGTCTTTTGGGTTACGGGTGAAATAATTGATAATCTGGGTGGCTTTTTTAACGTCTTTTTCCCCAATGGCCTTTTTAAGTTCAAAATTATTGTAGTCCTTACTAATCCCAATATGCTGTTCAATGTGATCAGGCGTAATCTGACTGCTCTTTGGGAGGACTAATTTGAGTTTTTCCAGCTCATTGTTAATCCGACTAAGGTCGGTTCCAAGAAACTCCACCAGTAATATACTGGCTTTGTGAGAAATGGTATATCCCTGACTCTTAAGGGTCTTTCTAATCCATTCCGTCACCTGGTTTTCATAAAGCTTTTTGCTTTCAAATAATACGGCATTGGAAGCCATCAGGGATTTGTAAAGTTTTTTGCGCTTGTCTAGCTTTTTGTACTTATAACAAAGAACCAGAACTGTAGAAGGCTGGGGATTATCTGCATAGTGAGCAAACTGATCTATGGTTCGGGAAAGGTGCTGGGCTTCTTTTACAATGACAACCTGCTTTTCTGCCATCATGGGATAACGCTTTGAGTGCGATACCACATCGTCTACTGATATTTCCTTACCGTATAATACTACCTGGTTAAAGCCCTTTTCCTCTTCAGTTAAAACGGTATCGCTTATAAAATCTGCAATCCTATCTATGTAGTAAGTCTCCTCTCCCATAAGGAAATATATCGGTCGGGATTGCCCTTTCCGGATCTCCTCAACGATTTGTTTTACTTCATCCATCGGAAAATTTTTGTCACTTTTGTAAATATGAAATCCTTATGCTTTCCGCAATACGATTTTCGATTTAAAAGTAGCGAAAATACACGCTATATTTTTGATATAATTCGCAAAAAGTTTGTGGTATTACAACCGGAGGAATGGGTAAGGCAGCATGTGATCCACTATTTGATCCAGGATAAGGGATACCCAAAAAGTCTAATCAATGTAGAAAAAACGATCCGGATGCACGGCTTAAGTAAAAGGTATGATCTGGTTGTGTTCTCGCCTCTGGGGCAGATAGTACTTCTTGCAGAATGCAAAGCCCCCAGTGTGCCTATCACGCAAGAAACCTTTGATCAGATTGCGCGATATAATATGGCACTGCGATCAAGTTTACTGCTGCTTACCAACGGCAAAGAGATGTATTGTTGTGAAATGGACTTTGAAAAGGAAAAATATACATTTTTGGACCAAGTTCCTGATTTTAGCCGTTAATTTGCAAGCGTTTTGAAACTTGCTGTTGTCATACTTAACTGGAACGGGCAAACCTTACTTGAGAGGTACCTCCCTGTAGTCCTGGAACATTCCAAGGAGGCAAAAATAGTTGTTGCTGATAATGCCTCCACAGATGATTCAATAGCTTATCTTCAAGAAAATCATCCTGAGGTAGAAATTGTACATAACCCGGAAAACTGGGGTTTTGCCAAAGGTTATAACGAAGCCTTAAAATCGGTAGATGCCGACCTTTATTGCTTGCTGAATTCGGATGTGGAAGTGACCCCGGGATGGCTGGAACCGGTGTTGGCTTTTTTTAAAGAGCATAAAGACGCAGCAATTATTCAACCCAAGATTCGTGACCTGCTCAAAAGGGACTATTTTGAATATGCCGGGGCTGCCGGAGGATTTCTGGATCAACTGGGATACCCTTTTTGTCGCGGAAGGATTTTCCAGGCCTTGGAAAAAGATGAAGGACAATACAATGAAGCCTCCGAAATTTTCTGGGCTACCGGGGCTTGTATGTTTATCAAGAGACAGGTATTTGAAGAGCTCGGAGGGTTCGATGAGGATTATTTTGCCCATCAGGAAGAAGTAGATCTATGCTGGAGGGCACACAACAAAGGCTATAAAGTATTCTATGTGCCCGGATCTCATGTTTATCATTTGGGTGGTTCTACCCTCAGCAATATGAATCCGAAAAAAACCTATCTCAATTTCAGGAATTCCTTGTTCTCCATTACAAAGAACTTACCGGGAAGAGTAGCTGTTACCATCATTTTTTGTAGATTATTCCTGGATGGTGTTGCAGCACTTAGGTTTATATTTCAATTAAAGTTGAAGCACTGCTTTGCCATATTGAGGGCACATCTCAGTTTTTACAGGCAATTCCGTATTATGTTCAGGAAACGCGAAAAATCGGAATTTGTATCAAAATATTACGAAACAAAATCCATAGTGTGGTCTCATTACGTAAATCATATAAGGAAATTCAGTGATTTAGTAAAACATTAACTACTTTTGGAATTACATGGGATGTGGATTCCATAATTTTGTTAACAAAGGTCATTACGATTTCAATTGTTCACTATATAAATTTAGCTTTAATCTATTATGAAAAGAATTGTTTTATTAGGTACGCTAGGGATGATGGTTTTACTTTCGTCCTGCGTTTCTCAGAAAAAATACGCTGAATTAGAGGCAAAACACAAGGAAACACAAGATTTGCTTAACTCAGCAACTGTAAAATTAAATAGCTGTTTGGAAGAAAAAGCAACAGCTATGGCACAACTGCAGACCCTGGAAGATCAAAATGCCTTTTTAAAGGCGAACAACCAGGAACTGATCAACAACATGGGTAACCTTACTACTTTGACTACAAAAGGTGCCGAAAACCTTGAAAAATCACTCGAGAGCCTACAAGAAAAGGACTTGACCATCCGCAAGCTTCAGGATGCAATTACCCGAAGGGATTCAGTTAACCTCTCCCTGGTTCAAAGTCTTAAAGGGGTATTGGGCAATCTAGACGACGAGGATATTGAAATCAGCGTGGAAAAAGGTGTCGTATTTGTATCGATCTCAGACAAACTCCTTTTCCGTAGCGGAAGCTATAACGTAACCAATGCTGCCAAACAAGTACTCGGTAAAGTTGCCAAAGTGGTAAATAACAAGCCGGATTTCGAATTCATGGTAGAAGGTCACACGGATAATGTGCCTTACAGAAGCGGTGTATTGCTGGATAACTGGGATCTGAGTTCTAAAAGAGCCACTTCAATAGTGCGCATTTTACAAAATGATTTTGGTGTTGATCCTGCAAGGATGACAGCTGCAGGTAGAAGTTACTATGTTCCACTAATGGATAACAATTCTGCCGCCAACCGCGCCAAAAATCGAAGAACACGAATCGTTGTTCTGCCTAAACTGGATCAGTTCTACTCCATGATTGAAGAAGGAATGAAAGATCCTGCGATCAACGACTAAGAAATTTTCCTAAATATTGAGAAACCGCGGCCCATAGCTGCGGTTTTTTTTATAGCACATCAAGAGAACCCTTACCTTCTCTTAATATCTCCGGTTCTTCGGAGGAAAGGTCTATAACCGTGGAAGGAATGTTTCCTCCGTATCCTGCATTAACCACAACATCAACAAGGTCTTTCCATTTTTCATAGATAAGTTCAGGGTCTGTGGTGTATTCTATAACATCATCATCGTCTTTGATAGAGGTAGACACAATGGGATTGCCTAGTTCTCGGATAAGCTCCTGTGCTATTCCGTGTTCTGGAACCCGTATCCCAACGGTTTTCTTATTCTTGAAATCCTTGGGCAGGTTTCTGTTGCCGGGAAGTACAAAAGTATAGGGTCCCGGGAGAGCCCTTTTTAATAACTTGAAGGTTGGGGAATCTATTTGTCTCACATAATCCGAAAGGTTACTCAGGTCGGCACAAATAAAAGACCAGTTTTGCTTCTCCAGTTTAACACCTTTAATTCGTGCAAGGCGTTCCAAAGCTTTGGAATTTGTAATATCACAGCCCATACCATATACGGTATCGGTGGGGTATATAATAATTCCCCCTTTCTTGAGTACATCAACTACTTTTCCAATAGCCCTGGGGTTGGGATTTTCATCGTATATCCGTATAAATTCTGCCGCCATGATAATTTCTTTATAAAATAGCCATTCCCTGGATTAAGTTGCTATCAATCCAAAACTTCAAGTTTGGCAAAGCGTAGTAGTAGTTTTTTTACATCTCCACGTTCAAATTTTACCTCTGCTTTCTTATCTACACCTGTCCCTTCTATTTTGATCACAGTTCCCTTGCCAAAACGGGAATGATTTACCACTGTACCTTCACTAAGGTCGATATTAATATCGCTTCCTGTGCTACTGGGCGTACCCAGATTTGGTTTAAGCTTCCTCAGTTTTTTTAATTCGGATACCCGGGCTTTGTTCAGGTTTTGTAGTTTATTTGATTGAGGCTGGGTCCTAGCAGCCTTTTTCGCTGGGGCATCACCAAAAATATCGGTGTTGATCAGGGGTTTAAATCGGTAGTTGTCTTTTGGCGTGAGGTCTTCAACAAAATTTTCATCGATCTCCTCAATAAATCTGCTGGGTTCAGCATCGATCAATTTACCCCAGCGGTATCGATTCTGCGTATAGGTAAGGTAGGCTTGCTTTTCCGCACGGGTTAGCGCTACATAAAACAATCTCCGCTCCTCTTCCAGTTCACTTCGGGTATTCATACTCATAGCGGATGGAAAAAGATCTTCTTCAAGTCCAACTATATAAACATACGGAAATTCAAGACCCTTGGCCATGTGAATCGTCATCAAGGCAACCCGATTCTTTTCTCCTTTTTCGTTATCCAGATCCGTAGCAAGTGCTACATCTTCCAGAAATTCGGTTAGATCGCCTTTGGCATCTGCCAGCTCTTTCTGGCCCTCTACAAAATCCTGGATCCCATTGAGTAGCTCCTCTATATTCTCCATACGGGCGATACCCTCTGGGGTTCCGTCTTTCTTGAATTCTATCAGGATCCCCGTTTTCTTGGCTACATGTTCGGCAACTGTAAAAGCATCGGCTTCCTCATTAAGGATTTGGAAGCTTTTGATCATATTGACGAAGCCTTCCAGTTTTGCTTTTGTCCCGGAATTGATCTTGAGCGCTACCTTATCCTGGTCCTCCATGATCTCAAACACGGAACGATTGTAATGGTTAGCAGCAACCGTAAGCTTATCTACAGTGGTTTGTCCTATACCCCGGGCGGGGAAATTAATGACCCTTTTTAGGGCCTCCTCGTCTTTTGGATTAATAATTAACCGAAGGTATGATAGCAGGTCCTTGATCTCCTTACGTTGGTAAAAAGAAACTCCCCCGAAAATCCTGTAGGGAATATCCCGTTTCCTGAGGGCATCTTCAATGGAGCGTGATTGAGAATTTGTACGGTATAAAACTGCAAAATCTGAGTGCTTCAATTGCAATTGCATGGTGTTCTCAAATATAGAACCGGCAACATAGCGCCCTTCCTCTGCATCAGTGGGACTTCTATGTAATTTGATTTTATGGCCCTCCTCATTAGCCGTCCAAACAATCTTCTTAAGCTGATCTTTATTATTTGCGATTATGGAGTTCGCGGCATTGACAATGTTTTTGGTGGAACGGTAGTTCTGTTCCAGTCGATAGACTGCAGCATCATCATAATCCCTCTGAAAATTGAGGATATTGGAAATGTTGGCTCCACGGAACGAGTAAATACTTTGAGCATCATCCCCCACCACGCAAATATTGTGATAACGATCTGCAAGTGCCCTTACTATGAGGTATTGAGAGTGATTTGTATCCTGGTACTCATCTACCAGAATGTAACGAAACCGGTCCTGGTACTTCATCAGAACCTCTGGAAATCTGCTCAGCAGTTCGTTCGTTCTAAGCAACAAATCATCAAAATCCATTGCTCCGGCCTTAAAACAGCGATCTACATAATTTTGATAGATCTCTCCCATCCTGGGACGTCTGGACATGGTATCAGCCTCTATGAGTTCCGGATTCTGGAAGTATGCTTTTACGGTAATAAGGCTATTCTTGTAGGCCGATATCCTGCCTTGTATCTGCTTGTACTTGTAAATATCCTTGTCCAGCCCCATCTCCTTGATAATAGATGAGATCAGGCGTTGTGAATCCTGAGTATCGTAGATTGTAAAATTGCTGGGGTAGCCTAATTTTTGACCATCAAACCTAAGCAGGCGTGCAAAAACCGAATGAAAGGTACCCATCCAGAGATTCTTGGCCTCTGCACCTCCTACTAACTGCTCTATCCGAGCCTTCATTTCCCTTGCAGCCTTATTGGTAAAAGTTAGCGCCAGAATATTGAAGGGGTCTACGCCCTGTTTCATCAGATGAGCGATACGATAAGTAAGTACACGGGTCTTTCCGGAGCCCGCTCCGGCAATTACCATGAGCGGACCTTCTTTATGTACAACAGGGGCCTTCTGAGCATCATTCAACTCCCCTAAAAATGTATTCAAATCACTAGCCATTTTCGAAGCGTGAAGTTAGCCATATTTCAGGTCTGGAAAAAGAAGGGAATGAAATATTATAAACAAATAAACTACCGATTACTGCAATTTGAATATATTTAGAAGCATAATATTATGCTTATGCAAAAAGGGAAAAACCTCTTAGTAATCTGTTTAATCTTTGCAAGCTTGCAATTAGTTGCTCAGGATAAAAAAGCGGGTCCGGTTATTGAAAGCGCTGGTGCTGTCTGGAATCTGGATCAACTGGATTTTCCCACGGATACTCAAAAGACCTATAAGGCGGTTTTCGATATCATGGACAGCCCTGAAAGTCCTGACAAGAAGAATCCGAGTATTGAAACTGTAGCACGCTACCTGAATATGCACGCACAGCAAGGAGTTCCGGTAACAAAATTAAACGCTGCTATGGTAGTTCATAATAAAGCTTCAAAAGATTTATTGCAAAATAAATTTTACAAACAACGCTATGGGGTGCCCAACCCCAATACACTGATGTTAAAGGAGCTGATGGATGCCGGGGTGACCGTTATTTTTTGCGGTCAATCTTCAGTAGCGAGAAACGTTCCTCAAAATCAGATTTTTGGAGAAGTACGCACAGCCCTATCGGCCATGACTGCTTTGATTTCCCTGCAGGATGATGGCTTTCGATTAATTAAATTCTAATTCAACAAAAATGAACAAAAGTTTACTTTACTTAACCCTACTCTTTTCTGGTATTATGTTCGGACAGGAGTATAACCTGAAATCTGATT
The DNA here is from genome assembly GCA_021295155.1 of Flavobacteriaceae bacterium D16. Lineage (GTDB taxonomy): Bacteria > Bacteroidota > Bacteroidia > Flavobacteriales > Flavobacteriaceae > Lentiprolixibacter. The sequence goes on from JAJTJC010000035.1 coordinate 389,208, forward strand.
ACGATAAAATTGAGAATAAGGTAATAGAATGGAGAAGGGACATACATCAAAATCCGGAATTATCTAACAGGGAATTCAAAACTGCTGAAAAAATAGCCAATCACCTCAAGTCTCTTGGAATAGAGGTACAAACTGGTATTGCGCACACAGGTGTTGTTGGGGTACTAAAGGGAGACCTTCCCGGCAAGGTAGTAGGGCTTCGGGCCGATATAGACGGCCTTCCGGTTACAGAGCGCAATGATCTTCCTTTCGGGTCTACCGTTACTTCAGAATTCCTTGGGGAAAAAGTTGGGGTAATGCATGCCTGCGGTCATGATACCCATACCGCTATTCTCATGGGGGTAGCTGAAATCCTTGCAAATAACAAGGATAAAATAAAAGGTACCGTTAAATTTATCTTCCAACCAGCAGAAGAAGGTCCGCCTCCGGGAGAAGAAGGTGGAGCCTTGTTAATGGTTAAAGAAGGGGTTTTAAAGAACCCTGATGTGGCTGCGATTTTTGGACTTCATATTAATTCTCAAACACCTGTAGGTGTAATTCGTTACAAGTCGGGCGGGGCCATGGCTGCTGCTCAGGAGTTCAACATAAAAGTGAAAGGGAAACAATCTCATGGTTCCCAGCCCTGGTCGGGTGTGGATCCCATTTTGATCAGCGCCAAGATCATTGACGGATTGCAAACAATCATTAGTCGGGAAACTAAGTTAACCGAGGAAGCTGCCGTTATCACCGTTGGAAAAATAAAAAGTGGCGTACGCTTCAATATCATCCCTGAGACTGCAGAAATGATTGGTACTATCAGAACCCTTGATTATGACATGAAAGATCATATAAATCGCAGAATGATGGAAATGGTACCAGCCATTGCCAAGGCTTACGGAGGAGATGCCACCATTACCATCAGGGACGCAACCGATATCACCTTTAACGATCCTGATCTGGTAGCTCAGATGTTGCCTACGCTTGAGCGGGTGGCCGGATCCGGCAATGTTCAATCACAGAAAGCCGTAACGGGTGCTGAAGACTTTTCATACTTTCAGCGGGAAATACCGGGTTTTTACTTTGTCCTGGGGGGAATGACCCCGGGTAGCACCGAAGCATATCCACATCATACTCCGGATTTCTTAATTGACGATAGCGGACTAATTCTTGGGGTCAAAGCGTTGACAGAAATTAGCCTGGATTATCTGAATAAAAGCTGAGATAGTATTTTTCATACCATAAAGAGTAGTTAAAAGGATACAAGTTTCAGTTGTAGCATCAGGATTTCATTTATTTTTGTTCACGATTACAATAAGAAATATTTTTTATGAAGAAATTATTACTACTACTTGTAATGGTCGCTGTGATTGGTTCTATTAATGCACAGAGCAAAAGGGAATTAATAGCGCAAATAGGTGAGCTAAAGACGGAAATTACACAAAGGGATAGCGTGATAGCCAGTGCCCAGCAACAGGAGAAAATCAGTACTGCCAGGGCATCCGTTTTTGAACAACAGGTTAGTGAATTGCAAGCTGCTAATGCTACCTTGCTTAAAAACCTGAAAATTTTCACAGAAGCCTCCAGTAGGAGATCAGAAAGTATTGGGGCTACCCTGGAGAGTCTGAGGGAGAAAGAAGCCCGTTTAAAAGTAATCAATGACGAATTTGCCAAAGGTGATTCCATTGCATTACTAATGGTTACAGACTTTAAGAACAGCCTCGGTGAAGGGGCACAAATCAAGGTTGGCCAGGGCATGCTCGCGCTTCCCATAACCCATGATTTTCTTGTGGGAGATGATGAGAACGCAGACTCATTAAGCATTAAAGCAAATGATTACCTGCAAAAAATTGCTCAGGTATTGAACAAGTACCCCGGTTGGGAAATAGTGCTCATCAGTCAGGATAATGGGATGATTGATGAAATAAATCGAGAGGCACAGATCTCGGCTATCCTGGGAATAATCAAGCAGGAAACAGGAATACCTTCCTGGCAGATAAGACAACGAAAGCTAGACGGTTTGATAAACGCTCTGGAAATTCGATTACATCCTAATTATGCCGATTTCTACCGGACAATCAGGACGAGCATGAAAAATTAATCCCGGTAGATCAGGCTAATTCCTTTGTGATATACTTTTTTAATTTACACGGCGTTGTAAAACCGTTAACCAAACCTAATACAACATGACCGGAGACGGAATATTCCAACTATTTGCCTACTTCCTGCCCACTGTGGTAACAGGCGCCATAGCATTTTATTTTTTCAGATTACACACCAATAACGAAGAAGGGAGGAGACGGTACCTATTGCACAAGGATTCTCAGAAAAACACCATGCCCATCAGACTACAGGCGTATGAGCGTATGGCGCTTTTCCTGGAACGTATCGCTATACCAAGCCTGGTAGTTCGCGTAGCCCCTCGATCTGCAGATAAAAATGAGTATGAAAATCTTTTGATCAAAACAATCGAAAACGAGTTTGAACATAACCTGTCCCAGCAAATTTATATGAGTGATGAATGCTGGAACATTATTAAAGCTGCCAAGAACGCCACTATACAAATCATCCGGAAAACGGGTATGAGCGAAACGGATTCTTCAGATAAACTTCGGGAAGACATCCTCAACGCAAGTATGGAAAAACAATCGCCCTCGGCAACAGCTTTGGCTTATATTAAACAAGAGATCAGTGCTTTGTGGAAATCCGCTTAGGAATTACTCCTGCTGCTCTGGTTCAATTGCACTAAATTCCTGATTTTTCTTTTTAGCGAATTGGTAGCCACTGTGCCACCATTCTGTCATCTTTTGCTTATCGAATATCAGCGAATTAGTTGTGAGCACAGAAGGGGTGTAATAAAAATTGATAATGGCATCGTGGTTATTGGCCACAAATTTTCCGATACGGATATTCTGCCGTTCTATGCGGTCTAGCATAAAGCCAAACATGCTGGTTAAAAGCGAGAAGGCATTTTTGGATGGCAATCGGTTTACATGAGTAATTTCGGTATGAAGAATAATGGCGTCCACAACAGTTGCCCCTCTTCTGATGGCCTCTTCAATAGGAACCATACTTCCTAGTCCTCCGTCTGCATATTCACAACCCTCCTTTCGTACAAGGCTCATAAATGGGGTGTAATTACAGGATATCCATATCCATTCACAAAAGTCATCATAGGAGAATTCCCGTATCGATTTATACTCCACCGTATTTAAAGACAGGTTGGAAACGGTCACTATAATCTCTTTGTTACCCGATTTCAGTTTATGGAATTCCTCCGGGGTTAAGGTCTCATGGATAAGGTTGAGCAGGTTATAGCTTTCGCCAAAGGTCTTACTTCCCCTGTAAAAATTCTTGAGTACGTTCCAGTGGTTAATGGCAATATTGGCTACCCCGTGCTTATTCTGAATTACAAAGGGACAGTTGCTAAATATCTTGTCCTGGTTAACCGAGGTATAGACTCCTTTGATTTTTTCTATTTTCTCAAGTGCAAGGTGGGAAATTAAAAGGCTACCTGTGGAGGTGCCTAAAAAAAGGTCATACGAATAGCCCAGGCCTTCCATCAGGTATTGTGCAACCCCACCAGCAAACGCTCCTTTACTGCCCCCTCCGGAAATAACCAATGCTCTCATACTCCTAGGATAGTATTCAGATAGTCTTGCTCCTCGGGCCCAAGCTGGTCTAGTAAAGCCCGGATTCGGATACGATAATCCTCATTTTCTATTAATTCCTCCATTAAATTACGGGCAAAATTTCGAAACTGCCAGACATGGTGTACACAAGCTTGTCCTAAATCCTTCAAATTAGAGTCGTTCAGCCCTAAAACATCATGAAGGATAACAAATGCGTTTTGCCGTACCTCAAAACTATAATGGCCAGCTGTATACCCTCTAAGTTCAGCCTGCCATTTGGCTCTGGTTGCAGGCTGTCCATAATTAGGCGTAAGCGAAGCCAGCAATAACCATGTTAGACGAAAACTCTTATTAGGTAAACCAATTATTTCCCTGGTTGTTTCCAGATACTGCTCCCGTTTATCAGGATAACTAAGCCATAATTTATAGAGGGCATTTTCTTTTGTTATATAACTGATATCATTCAATAAAGACTCAAGAGTAGCCCGTGTCTTCTGAGAGGCCTTAAGGAGGCTTACGGCTACTGCTTGCCTAACTTCCGGTAGTCCCTCCGCCGAAATTGCTGCAAGGTATTCCTCTGATAAAGAATTGCCATAACGGAGAATAATTCGCTTTTTTAATTCGGGATCGTTAATGTTGCCCCAATACTTCTTTACAATAAACTCGTTAGAATCCGGACTAACGGTTAACTCTTTTTGAATTTCACCAAATAGCCTGATGGAATTGCTATGCGAGTTGAGATAATCAAGACATCTTTGATAAGGATAAGCAGAGGAATCAATCCAAATACTGCGAAATTTGTCCAGGTTGCATGCGCATTGCTCCTCCATGACCTCTAAAAATTGTGAAATGGTAGCATTTTTAAAGGCATAACGGCTGAGAAACTCCCGAATACCGTTCCTAAAAGCGTCCTTTCCCAACACCTCATTAAGCATTAATGCCACCCAGGCCCCTTTCTCATAAAAGGTAAGGCTACCCGCTTTAGGATCGGTTAGTGCCTCTCCGGATCCTTGAGCATCTTGTTTTCTTAATTGTTGTGAGGTATCCCAAAGCTTCCAGTAAAAATAATCATCGCCAAATAGTTCCCTTTCAGACAGATAAGCATAATAGGTGGCCAGGCCCTCATGCAGCCAGTGCTGAGCCGCATCCGTTTCAGTTACCAGATTTCCAAACCATTGATGTGCCAGTTCATGAGCATTGACATTTACGTAATTCAAATCTCTGAATGCAGTGGAATCAATTACATATCCGTCTGAAAAAATAGTGATCCCGGTATTCTCCATTCCCGCGTACAAAAAATCACGCACAGGTACCTGTCTGTAATTTTGCCAGGGATAAGGGATGCCGATCTCAGCTTCGAGAAAATCAAAGATCCTTTTTGAGTAGCGATAGGTTGGTTCACTTTTTTGCAGCGCTTCCGGATACATATATAATCGAATCGGAATATTGCTTCGGCTGCTTAGGTCTGTATAGGTGTATTTCCCTATTGCAAAGGCAAGCAGGTAACTGCTCATGGGTTTAACCATTTGGTAATGCCAGGTCTTTTTTCCTTTTCTGGTCTTAATTTTACGCAACTTTCCATTGGCAATCACTTCATAAGCCGGATCGAAGGTAATACGCATATCAAAGATGATCTTCTCACTCATTATATCAGGGCTGGGTACCCAATGACTGGTGTACTTACCCTGGCCCTGGGTCCAGATTTGATTATTCCCTGAGATACTGTCCTTCCATCCCAGGAAATAGACTGCTTGTTTGGGTTCTACTCGGTAAGCGATTTCCATGCGATAGGTCTTTCCCGGTCTTATGGCTTTTGGTACAACTAATTTTCTACCATCGTACTTAAAGAATGACGGTTTTCCATTAAAACGGACTTCCTCAAGCACCATATTCCTGGCATCCAGATAGACAGAATCTACAGTTTTGTCCGAAGTAAACTTGTATTTTACTTTCCCTTCTATTTTCTCTTTTTCCGGATCAATATGCAGGGTTATAGTCCCCCTTGAAAAGTCAAAAGGCCAATTTGCCTGAGCTGCTAACTGGAGCGCGAAGAGCAGGAAGAAAAATAAAGTGAATAGCTTTTTGCCCATAAAGTACTTTCTCTTTCAAATTTAGTATTTTGGATCATTGCACTTGAGTTATGTAACTAGTATTTTAGTTCCATGATAAGCACCAGCTTACAAGCTCCTGTTACCTACCTTAAAGGAGTGGGGCCTAATAGAGCCGAGATCCTGAAAACGGAACTTGGCATTCACACCTATCAGGATCTACTACAACTTTTCCCTAATCGGTATATAGACAAAACACGGTATTACAAGATTAGCGAACTACAGCGAACCCCGGCAGAGGTACAGATTGTTGGGAAAATCACGCACATTGAGCAAGTAGGACAAAAGAGGGGCAGCCGCCTGGTGGCAACCTTTGTGGATGATACAGGTTCCATGGAACTGGTGTGGTTCCGAAGCCATAAATGGATTAGAGAAAATTTAAAACAGAATACTCCCTATGTTGTTTTTGGTCGCACAAACTGGTTTAACGGTAAATTTTCCATGCCACATCCCGAGATGGAGCTTTTGGAAGAACACAATAAAGGGCTGCGCATTGCTATGCAACCCATCTATCCTTCCACGGAAAAGCTGACCAATAAAGGCGTTACTAATCGGGTTATAAGCAAATGTGTCCAACAACTATTTCTGGAAATAAAAGGCCAGTTCCCGGAGACCCTGCCTGAATCTTTGTGTGATGAATTAAGGTTAATCCCAAAGAAAGAAGCCCTTCACAATATACATTTCCCAAAGAATCAGAAGTTACTGGCCAAGGCTCAGTTCCGTTTGAAGTTTGAAGAACTCTTTTACGTTCAGCTTCAATTGCTTACCAAAAAGATCAGTCGGAAAAAAAAGATCAAAGGATTTCCCTTTGCCCAGGTTGGGGCTTATTTCAATGAATTTTATGAGCATCACCTGCCATTTGAATTAACCAATGCTCAAAAGCGGGTCCTCAAAGAGATTCGGGCAGACCTGGGCAGTCAGGCACAGATGAACCGATTGCTGCAGGGGGATGTGGGATCAGGCAAAACCATTGTTGCCCTGATGGCCATGCTATTGGCTATGGACAATGGATATCAGACCTGTTTGATGGCTCCTACGGAAATACTTGCGGTACAGCACTATCAGAGTTTAAAATCTTTATTGGGTTCCATGCAGGTCAATGTTTCATTACTCACAGGCTCTGTCAAGAAAAAGGATCGTACCCATATTCACGAGGATCTGGAATCCGGCAAGCTTCATATTCTTGTGGGCACTCATGCCGTATTAGAAGAAAAGGTAGTATTCAAAAACCTGGGTCTCGCTATTATTGACGAACAACATCGGTTCGGAGTGGCGCAGCGATCAAAAATGTGGCATAAAAACGTGAACCCCCCTCATATCCTTGTCATGACTGCCACCCCAATACCCAGAACACTGGCTATGAGTTTGTATGGCGATCTTGATATATCGGTTATCGATGAATTACCTCCAGGCCGAAAACCCGTGAAGACGGTACACCGAAACGATCAGAACCGACTAAAAGTATTCCAATTCATTAGGGAAGAGATCCGGAAAGGGCGACAAATTTATATCGTCTATCCCCTTATCCAGGAGTCGGAAGCACTGGATTATAAGGATCTTATGGACGGTTATGAAAGCATTTCCCGGGACTTCCCCATGCCGGAATATCAGATTTCCATTGTGCATGGAAAGATGAAAGCCGAAGACAAGGATTATGAAATGCAACGCTTTGCAAAAGGAAAAACACAGATCATGGTAGCTACCACGGTCATTGAGGTGGGGGTAAATATTCCTAACGCCTCGGTAATGATCATAGAAAGTGCGGAAAGGTTTGGCTTATCTCAACTGCATCAGCTAAGAGGCCGGGTGGGACGTGGTGCAGAACAGAGCTACTGCATTCTGATTACTGCTTCCAAATTATCTAATGATGCCCAAACCCGAATACAGACTATGGTTCGTACTAATGATGGATTTGAAATAGCTGAGGTGGACCTTCGTTTGCGTGGCCCTGGAGATCTTATGGGCACTCAACAGAGCGGCGTACTGAACCTGAAGATTGCCGATGTGGTCAGGGATCGTGACATATTGAAAACAGCGCGGTTTTATGCACAGGCCGTTTTACGTGAGGACCCGGATTTGGCACTTACTAAGAATCAACCCATCCTCGCGACTTATGCCAGACTTAAAGCACATAAGGAGATCTGGAACTACATCAGCTAATCTAAAGCCAGAATGTAATACGGCTTATTTTTCCCACAGGTTGGCAAGAATATTTTTTGTTAGTCACTTCTGACTATCGTTTTTGTTCGGTTGAACTTTGTGCAATTTTATTTTATTTTATTGATTCTCAATTTATTAAGTATAGTTTAAAGCCCTTGAACATCGTAATTTATAGAAGCTTTTTTGCCCTACCCTATCGCGTATACCTATTTTTGGATGTTAAATCCTTGCAATTAAAATTGGAACCATCAAAATGAGTAAAACACTATTTGCTAAAGTATGGGATTCCCATGTGGTACAAAAGATTGAAGACGGCCCGGATGTTCTTTTTATAGACCGACATTTGGTACATGAAGTAACCAGTCCGGTTGCCTTTCTGGGGCTTAAGAATCGGAACATTAAAGTGCTATATCCGGAACGTACATTTGCCACAGCAGATCACAACACACCCACACTTAATCAACACCTGCCGGTAGAAGATCCACTTTCTGCCAAACAGTTGCAGGCGCTGGAAGATAATGCGCAAGAGCATAACATACCCTATTGGGGATTGGGACATGAAAAGAACGGTATTGTGCATGTTATTGGTCCGGAAAATGGAATAACGCTACCAGGAGCGACTATTGTTTGTGGGGACTCACATACCTCTACCCACGGGGCATTTGGAGCCATTGCTTTTGGTATAGGAACCTCTGAGGTAGAAATGGTTTTGTCATCGCAATGTATTATGCAACCCAAGCCAAAGAGCATGAGAATTACCATTAATGGTAAGCTGAATCCTGCAGTAACGCCCAAAGATGTAGCACTTTATATCATATCCAGGCTTTCTACTTCAGGGGCCACCGGGTATTTTGTAGAATATGCCGGCGAGGTATTTCGCAATATGAGCATGGAGGGACGCATGACAGTATGTAATCTTAGTATTGAAATGGGTGCACGTGGAGGAATGATTGCTCCTGACGAGAAAACCTTCGAATATATCAAGGGAAGGGAATTTGCTCCCAAAGGAGAGGCATGGAATGAGACCATGAAATATTGGCAAACACTAAAAACAGACAAAGGCGCTGTTTTTGACAAAGAAATCGAGTTCCAGGGAGAAGACATTGAACCCATGATTACCTATGGAACTAATCCTGGTATGGGGGTAGGGATTTCGAATGGTATCCCCTCAGCTAAAGATGTAGAAGGCGGAGTTGATACCTTTAAAAAGTCACTTGCCTACATGGATTTTAAAGAAGGGGAAGATATGCTTGGTAAAAAGATCGATTTTGTTTTCCTGGGCAGTTGTACCAATGGTCGAATTGAGGATTTCAGGGCTTTTGCCAGCTTGGTGAAAGGCCATAAAAAAGCAGCACATGTAACGGCCTGGTTGGTTCCGGGATCACATAAAGTAGAAGAAGCCATTGAAGAAGAAGGTATTCTCGATATACTTCAGGAAGCTGGTTTTGAATTACGGGAGCCCGGGTGTTCTGCATGCCTAGCCATGAATGACGACAAGATACCGGCTGGAAAATATGCGGTAAGTACTTCTAACAGAAATTTTGAAGGCCGTCAGGGACCTGGAGCAAGAACGCTTCTTGCCAGTCCATTAGTAGCTGCAGCAGCTGCTATTACCGGAAAAGTTACCGATCCCCGAGAATTACTCCAAACGCAAACTGTATAAAATCCCATTATGGCATACGATAAATTCAACGTCCTTAAAAGTACTGCGGTACCCATGCCCATTGAAAATGTGGATACGGACCAGATTATTCCAGCTCGTTTTTTAAAGGCTACTGAACGAAAAGGCTTTGGAGATAACTTATTTCGTGATTGGCGATATAATCCTGATAACACCCCCAAGGAGCACTTCGTACTCAATAATCCTATTTATTCAGGTAAAATTCTTGTGGGAGGCAAGAACTTTGGATCGGGATCTTCCCGGGAACACGCGGCCTGGGCAGTCTACGATTACGGTTTTCGGTGCGTGGTTTCCAGCTTTTTCGCAGATATTTTCAGGAATAACTGCCTGAACGTCGGAGTTTTGCCCGTACAGGTAAGCCCAGAATACCTGCAGCAAATCTTTAGCGCAATCGAAGCGGATCCGAATACACAGCTTGAGGTAAATCTTCCCGAACAGACCATAACCATTTGTTCTACCGGGGACCAGGAGTCTTTTGCAATCAATGGTTATAAAAAAGAGAACATGCTGAACGGATTCGATGATATCGATTATCTGCTCAACCTGAAGGAAAAGATCAAAGGCTTTGCCGAAAACACACCCCTGTAACCTGTTTCTTGCTATTAATTAGATAGGGTAACAGTTATTTACGAGAACGAAAATGAAGAAAAGAAGGGTTGAAATAATGGACACCACACTGAGGGACGGGGAACAGACCTCCGGGGTATCCTTTTCTGCCTCAGAAAAACTGACCCTTGCCATCTTATTGCTCGATGAGCTCAATGTAGACCGGATTGAGATTGCCTCTGCCCGGGTATCCGAAGGGGAGTTTGATTCCGTTAAACAAATTACATCCTGGGCCAGGGAAAAAGGGTATCTCGATCGCGTGGAAGTGCTCACCTTTGTGGATCAGGGGAAATCCCTGGAATGGATGGAAAAAGCAGGTGCCAAAGTACAAAACCTGCTTACGAAAGGTTCACTAAATCACCTGACCCATCAGCTTAAAAAGACTCCTGAGGCACATTTTAAAGATATTGCAGCGGTAATAGAAAAAGCTTCTAATAAAGGGATTACCACTAATGTCTATTTGGAAGACTGGAGTAATGGGATGCGGAATTCACCGGAATATGTATTTCAATTTCTTGATTTTCTGAGCACACAACCTATAAAAAGGATATTATTACCAGATACACTCGGCGTACTGACGCATAATGAAGCGTATCAATTCCTATCGCAGATTATCACAAAATATCCGGATTGCCATTTTGATTTTCATGGTCACAATGATTACGACCTCAGTGTGGCCAACGTTATGGAAGCTCTTAAAGCCGGATGCCATGGATTACACCTTACGGTAAATGGCATGGGAGAACGCGCAGGTAATGCACCACTAGCCAGCGTGGTGGCCGTAATAAACGATTTCTTACCCCAAATTGAAGTTGGGGTTTCGGAAAAAGCACTTTTTAAGGTGAGTAAACTGGTCTCCGCTTTTACAGGATTTGGCATTCCGCCTAACAAACCTATTGTAGGAGATAATGTTTTTACCCAAACTGCTGGTATACATGCAGATGGAGATAATAAAAATAATCTTTACTTTAATGATCTCTTGCCGGAGAGATTTGGCAGAAAGCGCAAATACGCACTAGGGAAAACCTCTGGAAAAGCAAACATTCAGAAAAACCTTCAGGAACTGGGTCTTACGCTAAATGAGGAGGAAATTAAAAAGGTTACGGAACGCATTATTGACCTGGGTGATAAAAAGGAAAAGGTTACGAAAGAGGACCTCCCATTCATTATTTCCGATGTGCTGGATAGCGAAAAATTCCAGCAAAAGGTATTTGTCCGCTCCTTTGTCCTTACCCACTCCAAGGGCCTGAAACCTTCCACTACGGTAGCCATAGAAATTGATGGGGAAAGAATGGAACAGAATGCCCAGGGAGATGGACAGTTTGATGCATTTATGAATGCCCTCAGAGAAGTATACAAGAAAAAGAAAAGACATTTACCCGACCTTGTCGATTACGCTGTGCGAATTCCTCCCGGAAGCCATTCGGATGCACTTTGTGAAACTATAATCACCTGGGAAAGCAATGGCAAAGACTTTACCACAAGGGGACTGGATTCTGACCAGACTGTTTCGGCTATCAAGGCTACGGAAAAAATGCTAAACATGATTTAATACCACTGAATAACCATTCTATGAAACTAACAATTGCTCTTTTGCCCGGAGACGGTATAGGACCTGAAGTTATCGACCAGGCAGTAAAGGTCTGTGATGCGGTAGCGAATAAGTTCAATCATGAAATCAACTGGAATAAAGCCTTAACCGGCGCGGCTGCCATTGATGCAGTAGGAGATCCTTATCCCGAAGAAACACATGAAATCTGCAGCACTTCGGATGCCGTTTTGTTTGGTGCCATAGGTGACCCTAAATATGATAATGATCCCTCGGCCAAGGTAAGACCAGAACAAGGTTTATTGCGGATGCGGAAAAAACTGGGATTGTTTGCCAACGTCAGGCCTACCTTCACTTTTCCATCCCTAATCGATAAATCTCCTTTAAAAAGAGAACGAATTGAGGGCACAGACCTCGTATTCCTCAGGGAGCTTACCGGCGGCATCTATTTTGGGAAACGCGGACGTGAAGACAACGGTGATACTGCATATGATACCTGCACCTATACGCGTGCAGAAATAACACGACTCGCCAGGAAAGGATTTGAACTGGCCATGAAACGCTCCGGGAAACTTTGTTGCGTAGATAAGGCCAATGTTCTTGAATCTTCACGCCTTTGGAGGGAAACGGTACAGGCAATGGAAAAGGAGTATCCAGAGGTTAACGTTTCCTATGAGTTTGTAGATGCTGTAGCCATGAGATTAGTGCAATGGCCAAATGATTACGATGTACTAATTACTGAAAACCTTTTTGGAGACATCCTGACCGATGAAGCATCGGTTATTTCAGGATCCATGGGATTAATGCCGTCGGCTTCTCTAGGCGAATCTATAGGGCTATATGAGCCCATCCACGGGTCTTACCCCCAGGCAGCAGGTAAAGATATTGCTAACCCTCTGGCCACCGTGTTATCAGCAGCTATGATGTTTGATGACCTGGACCTATCGGAGGAAGCAGCAGCGATACGAGATGTTGTCAATGCTTCCCTTGCTCAAGGTATCGTTACAGAAGACCTGGCCGATGGTGGTACTTCTTACAAGACCAGCGAAGTTGGCGACTGGCTTGCTCAAAACGTATAACAGGTATTACAGCAGGTAATCCGTACTGATAAAATTAGAGAGCTTGGTTTCCAGTAGTTTTTCCAGGATTTCGTTGTTCTGAGTATTATCCTTGGAAGCCACAAAGGTCCTGATAGAAAAGGAACGAAGCGCATCATGCACACTCAATGTAGCCACAGCCGAATCCTTTCTCCCTGTAAACGGATACACATCGGGTCCACGCTGACATGAACTATTCAGGTTTACCCTGCAAACCAGATTAGCAAGGGTGTCGATCAAAGGAGACAAGGCGTAAACATCTTTACCAAACAAGCTCACCTGTTGCCCGTAATTGGATTCTGCCATATCATCTAATGGCTCATCTATGTCTTCAAAAGCTACAACAGGTATGATTGGCCCGAACTGCTCTTCTTCATAAACCCTCATATCTTTGGATACCGGATACATAACTGCAGGCCAGATATAATTGTCAGTCCGCCGACCTCCTTTTTTATTCAGTATTTTCGCGCCTTTGTCAATAGCATCATCTATTAGTTCCTGTATATATTCCGGTTTTCCCGGTTCAGGTAAGGGGGTTAATTGCACTCCCTCGTCCCAGGGGTTTCCAAATTTCAGAGCATCTACGCGTTCAGAAAATCTTTGATTGAACTCCTCAAGGATATCTTTGTGCACATATACTACCTTCAAGGCTGTACACCTTTGTCCGTTGTAAGAGAGCGTACCATTGAGGCACTCGGAAATAGCCAGATCCAGATCTGCATCCGGAAGGACTATAGCCGGATTTTTGGCTTCCAGTCCAAGTACCAAACGTAAGCGGTTACTTTTTGGATGTTGGTTTTGTAAGGCATTTGCCGATGAGCTGTGCCCTATCAATGCAAGTACATCTACTTTGCCCGATTTCATAATGGGACCAGCAATTGCACGTCCACGGCCAAAAAGAATATTTACAACGCCTTTGGGAAAACACTTTTGAAAAGCATCAATCAGCGGCGAAATCAATAACACCCCGTGCTTGGCAGGTTTGAATATTGCCGTATTGCCCATGATTATGGCTGGAATCAACAGTGCAAATGTTTCATTCAACGGGTAATTGTAGGGCCCCAGGCATAAGACTACTCCCAGTGGACCACGCCTGATATGGGCATAGACCCCACTGTGTTTGTGGAACTTGGCCGAATCCCGGTCTAGCTGCTTATATTCTTCTAAGGTATCGTAAATATATTCTACGGTCCTGTCAAATTCCTTTTGAGAGTCTGGCAGGGACTTACCAATTTCCCACATCAATAACTTGACCACTTCATCCCGTTTGGTCTCCATCATTTTAACAAACTTCAGCATGCAGTCAATGCGGTCCTTTACGCGCATGGTAGGCCATGCTCCTTTTCCCCGGTTATACGCCTTTAAAGAAGCGTCCAGGGCTTCAAGAGCTTCCTCCTCCCCCATTGTAGGTATACTACCCAACAATGTAGGTGCATAGGTTTCCGTACTGGAAATGGTTGAGTAGACATCCGAAGTAGGTCCGTCCCAAACCTTTATCTCGCCGTTGAGTAAATAGTTCTTTTGTTGAATTACCTCCCTGATCTGAAATTGCTCAGGGATAGTATTTACAGTAGTTTCCATGGTGGTAAGTTTTCTTTTTTATAGCCTTCCAAAATTAAGGCTTTAATCCAGGCTAAACAATGGGTTTCATGGCCGTCATGGAAGCGCGAAGCCGATCACCAACTACTTCCACCGGATGGTTGCGTAGCGCCTTATTGACTGCGATCAGTTTTGCATTGTCAACACTGTTATCCTGACCGTCTCCAAATGATTGGCCGATCACATCGGTATCAATTCCTTTCATAAAATCACCCAGCAAGGGTTTACAGGCATGATCAAACAAATAGCAGCCATATTCTGCCGTATCCGAGATTACTCTGTTCATCTCAAAGAGTTTCTTTCTGGCGATAGTATTCGCAATCAACGGTGTTTCATGAAGTGATTCGTAATACGCAGACTCCCCTATTATTCCTGACTCTGTCATGGATTCATACGCCAATTCAACTCCGGCGCGGACAAAAGCAACCATAAGCACTCCTTTGTCGTAGAATTCCTGTTCTGAAATATGTTCATCTCCAGCTGGTGTTTTTTCGAAAGCCGTTTCGCCTGTGGCAGCTCGCCAGCTTAGTAAATTTTTATCATCATTAGCCCAGTCTTCCATCATGGTTTTGGAAAAATGACCACTCATAATGTCGTCCATATGTTTTTGGAACAAAGGCCTCATGATATCCTTTAGCTCTTCAGACAAATCGAAAGCTTTGATCTTGGCAGGGTTAGAGAGCCTGTCCATCATATTCGTAATCCCGCCATATTTTAATCCTTCCGTTATGGTCTCCCAACCAAATTGGATCAGTTTTGAGGCATAGCCTGGATCCACTCCTTTTTCAACCATCTTATCAAAGCACAGAATGGATCCCGTCTGTAGCAAGCCACAAAGAATGGTTTGTTCTCCCATCAGATCAGACTTCACTTCAGCAACAAAGGAGGATTCTAAAACACCGGCACGGTGACCTCCTGTAGCAACTGCATATGCTTTGGCCTGCTCCAATCCAATACCTTTTGGATCGTTATCAGGATGGACCGCAATCAGGGTAGGTACCCCAAAACCCCGCTTGTATTCTTCGCGAACTTCAGAGCCGGGACATTTTGGAGCTACCATAATCACGGTGAGGTCTTTACGGATCTGCATCCCTTCTTCAACAATATTAAAACCATGGGAATAGGAAAGCGTAGCCCCCTGTTTCATAAGAGGCATAACCGCCTTAACTACAGCGGTATGTTGTTTATCGGGGGTAAGGTTAATAACCAGGTCTGCGCTAGGCACCAGTTCCTCATAAGTCCCCACATTAAATG
This sequence comes from Flavobacteriaceae bacterium D16, assembly GCA_021295155.1. Taxonomy (GTDB): domain Bacteria; phylum Bacteroidota; class Bacteroidia; order Flavobacteriales; family Flavobacteriaceae; genus Lentiprolixibacter. The sequence continues at coordinate 404,870 of JAJTJC010000035.1, forward strand.
CATTTTCAGTGGCATTTAAGTAGGACTGACGTTTCTCCTTGATAGCAGATTCACGAAGGGTATACGAGATATCCAAACCGGAATCCCGCATATTAAGCCCCTGGTTAAGTCCCTGGGCACCACATCCTACAATGACAATTTTCTTTCCTTTAAGGGCAGCAACCCCATCAGTAAATTCCTGCGCTTCCATGAAGCGGCATTTTCCTAGTTGATTAAGTTTATCCCTGAGGGAAAGCGTATTAAAATAATTGGCCATAGTGGTCTCTTCTTATTTAGTGTTCTGTTAATCGTGATACATTTTATTTAGTAATGCAGAGATAGGCATTTCTGCCTTGGTTACTGTAATCCTTCCGGAGCGAACAAATTGCAATATTCCAAAAGGTTCCAGCTTATCGTGCATATCGTCAATTTCATGCCGGCGTCCGGTTTTTGCCAGGACGAAAAACTCCCGGTTGACGGTAACAATTTTAGACTTACTTGCGGCAATGATGTTCTGAATCTGGGGCTCATCGAACAACAAATGCGACTCAATTTTAAAAAGCGCAGATTCCTGGTAAATCGTTTCCTCGTCTGTATGGTAATACGCCTTAATTACTTCTATTTGCTTTTCGATCTGCCCTACGATTTTCCGGGTCCAGTCCTCTGTTGTAAAGACAACGATAGTAAATTTAGAAACCTCCTTAATTTCTGATTTAGAAACATTTAAGCTTTCTATATTAATGTGACGCTTTAAAAATATTCCGGAAATTCTATTGAGTAATCCCACATTGTTTTCCGAATATACGGATATAGTAAACCACCTTTTTTCCATCTTCCTTATTTTAATCTGATATCGGATACTGAAGCACCTGAAGGGATCATAGGGAAAACATTATCTTCCTTCTCAACCCGTGCTTCTAAAAAATAGGGTTCTTTGCATGCCATCATCTCTTCTACCTTTTCTTTCAGCTCTTTTCTTTCGGTAACACGACTGGCTTTGATAAAGTAGCCTTCTGCAATTTTTACAAAATCAGGATTGGTCATTACTGTTGAGGCATAGCGGCTTTCAAAAAACAGTTCCTGCCATTGCCGTACCATACCCAGGTGGTCGTTATTTAAAACAACAATTTTTACTGGCGTCTGGTTCTGATAAATAGTTGCAAGTTCCTGAATGGTCATCTGATACCCGCCATCACCTATAACAGCTACTACCTCCCTATCCATTGCGCCCATTTTGGCGCCTATAGCGGCTGGTAATGCAAATCCCATAGTACCCAGGCCTCCCGAAGTGATGTTGCTTTTGGTTTGATCAAATTTGGCATATCTGCATGCTATCATCTGATGCTGACCAACATCGGTAACAATTACCGCCTTGTTCTTAGAGGCAAGGTTTATTTCTTCTATCACCTCACCCATAGTCAGCCCGGGTTTGGTTGGATGAAGATCGTTTTCAATTACTGCTTCAAATTCTTCTTCATATTTCTTATCAAACTCCTTTTTCCAGGCTTCATGACTGTTTTCCTTGATCAAAGGGAGTAGTAGTCCCAGTGTCTTTTTGGAATTTCCAAGGACTGCCACATCTGCTTTTACATTTTTATCAATCTCTGCAGGGTCAATCTCAAAATGTATAATTTTCGCCTGCTTGGCATAGGTGTCCAAACTTCCGGTAACCCGGTCATCAAAGCGCATACCTATGGCAATGAGCACATCACATTCGTTGGTAAGGACATTGGGTCCATAGTTACCATGCATTCCCACCATACCAACATTTAAAGGATGATCTGTAGCCATTGCGGAAAGTCCCAGGATGGTCCAGGCGGCCGGTATCCCCGCTTTTTCCACCAGGGTTTTCAATTCTTCTTCGGCCTCACCAAGGATTACTCCATGACCAAAAACGATGTATGGTTTTTTGGCATTATTTATTAAATCGGCGGCAGCCTCAATTGCTGCCATTTCAGGTTTGGGCTCAGCATTGTAGCTTCGTATTAGCGTACAGGGTTCATAAGTGAAATCCAATTCTTCGAATTGTGCATTCTTGGTGACATCAATAAGCACAGGACCTGGTCTACCCGATTTTGCAATATAGAATGCCTTGGCCATTATTTCCGGGATCTCTGAGGCTTTTGTGATCTGATAATTCCATTTGGTTACCGGAGTAGAGATGCCAATGATATCTGTTTCCTGAAAGGCATCCGATCCTAGCAAATTTCGTGGAACCTGCCCGGTAAGGCATACCATTGGGGTAGAATCGATCTGAGCGTCTGCAAGGCCAGTGACCAGGTTGGTTGCTCCTGGTCCGGAAGTGGCCACCGCAACACCAACTTTCCCCGTTACCCTGGCATAACCCTGTGCGGCGTGTGTAGCGCCCTGCTCATGGCGGGTAAGTACGTGCTTAAGTCGATCCTGAAATTTGTACAATTCATCATAAACCGGCATAATAGCACCTCCGGGATACCCGTAAATGAGGTCAACTCCCTCGGCTAACAGGCAATGAATCAAGGCTTCTGCTCCTGAGATGCGCAAACTTTTTGATTCCTTTGCCTTTTCCTGTTTTTTCTTCAAAGTCTCCATACAAGCTTTTTAAGACGGCCTGGGGTTATTCAAACCAGGCCTTAATTCTGCTAAAATTCATCTGTGACACAACCTTCTGAAGCCGATGAGACCATTTTGGCATATTTGTACAGACTACCCCTGCTTACTTTGAGGGGCGGCTTTTGCCATTGGCTTCTCCGTTGGTTCAATTCTGCATCTGAAAGGGCTACAGATATGGTGTTTTTTTCTGCGTCTATAGTAATTACATCTCCGTCCTGTATCAGGGCTATTGCCCCTCCCTCCTGAGCTTCTGGTGAAACATGACCCACCACAAATCCATGGGTTCCTCCTGAAAAGCGGCCATCAGTAATCAATGCCACATCCTTCCCCAAACCAGCGCCCATTATGGCTGCGGTTGGCTTTAACATCTCAGGCATTCCAGGTCCGCCTTTTGGTCCTTCATAGCGAATAACCACCACATCGCCCTTTTTCACTTTCCCAGCACCAATTCCTTTATTGGCGGCAAATTCATCTTCAAATACTTTGGCAGGGCCTGTAAATAGCAATCCTTCCTTGCCGGTAATCTTAGCTACCGATCCGTTTTCAGCCAGATTGCCATAAAGAATGCGGATATGACCGGTTTCTTTTATGGGGTTATCAAAGGAATGAACCACTTTTTGCCCTGAACTTAGGCCCGGTAGATCTGCCAGGTTTTCCGCTACCGTTTTGCCGGTAACCGTCATACAATCTCCATGAAGCATATCATGTTCAAGCATGAATTTCATTACGGCCGGGGTACCTCCTACCCTATGGACATCTTCCATTAAATACTTACCGCTGGGTTTCAGGTCGGCCAGAAATGGAGTAGAGTCACTAATTCGTTGAAAATCGTCTAAAGTAAAGTCCACTTTTGCGGCCTTGGCAATAGCCAGGAAGTGAAGGACCGCATTGGTAGAACCACCCATCAGGATAAGGAAGCGTACCGCATTTTCCAGGGATTTGTGATTGATAATATCACTGGGTTTCAGATCATGCTCCAATAAATGACGCAAGGCCCTCCCTGCATTCACACAGTCCTGATCCTTTTCTTTACCAATCGCCGGATTGGAGGAATTATACGGAAGAGCCATACCTAGTGCCTCAATAGCTGAAGCCATGGTGTTGGCAGTATACATGCCCCCACAGGCACCAGCGCCCGGACAGGCATTTTCGATTACCTCCTTGAACTCTTTTTCATTCATTGTTCCGGCAACCTTTTCCCCCCAGGCCTCAAAGGCAGAGACGATATCTAATTTTTTTCCACGCAGACAACCAGAAGCTATGGTTCCTCCATAGACCAGCACTGAGGGCCTGTCTAATCTAATCATAGCCATCAGGGCACCCGGCATGTTTTTGTCGCAACCCACCACAGTAACAAGGGCATCATAATTCATAGCCTGAACCACAGTTTCCATGGAATCTGCAATAATATCACGAGAAGGAAGTGAATAGCGCATTCCGTAAGTACCCATGGAAATCCCATCGCTCACCCCAATGGTGTTGAACACCAGTCCAACCAAATCCTTTTCCAGTGTTCCTTTTTTAACCTGTTGAGCCAGATCATTGAGGTGCATATTACAAGGGTTGCCCTCATAACCGGTGCTTGCTATACCCACTAAGGGTTTCTTTAAATCTTCATCGGTAAGCCCAATAGCGTGTAACATGGCCTGGGCAGCAGGTTGTGTAGGGTCCTGCGTGACGTTTTTACTGTACTTGTTTAATTCCATATAGCTGCCTGAAGTCGGTATTCCCTAACAGATAGGGTTTTAGCTAAGATCAAAGATAATTCTTTGCTTCAGCCCTGTTTTTAATAGAAGGTGCTGTACACAAAGCCAAGCAAGGCTAATAATTATTATCGTACTGTTTTTCAATTATTTACATTTATATTTTATATCATATTCATTATGTAAAGTTGGCTGCAAAACACACATCATGATTCCTGCTGTGCAGTGCTATTTGTATCGAATTCGTGCGAGAAGCCTTAACTTGTATTCCAGAAACATTTTTAATTATGGAGAAATCGGTAAGCGATGCTATTGCCTATAGAAGATCTGTTCGCATCTACAAGGATGAACCCCTTAACACGGAAAAAGTCAGAAACTGCCTGGAAAATGCCGTTCTGGCACCTACCAGCAGTAATCTTCAACTATGGGAATTCTATCATGTGGTTGATCCTGATATTTGCAAACAGATCGCCAAGGCCAGTTTCAATCAACCTGCTGCCCGTACAGCAAAGCAGCTTGTAGTAGTTGTGGTTCGAAAAGACCTGTGGAGAAGTAGGGCGAAGGCTAATTTATCCTTCCTCAGGGAATCTTTCGGACAAAAACCCAATTCCGACTATAGCAAAAAGGAGAAGTTTGCCCTCTCCTATTACCAAAAGCTGATTCCCTCATTATATACCGAGTTTCTCGGCATACTGGGCTTATTCCGATTTGTCTTCTTTACAGTTGTGGGGTGGTTCCGACCGGTTTACAGACAGGTCAGGGCTTCAGATATGCGAATTGTAGCTCATAAAAGTGCAGGGCTGGCCGCCCAGAATTTCATGGTTTCCATGGCTGCAATTGGTTATGACACCTGCCCTATGGAAGGTATAGACAGCTTGAGGATCAAAAAAATACTGAACTTGCCATACGGCTCAGAAATTAACATGCTCATTGGGTGTGGTATCAGGGAAGAGTCTGGTGTATACGGACCTAGATTCAGGGTCCCTTTTGAATCCGTTTACAAGCTAGTGTAAGGGAGCCTAGTGCAATACAAACTCTATTTTATCCCCGTACTTTTTCTGTGCCAAAAGGTTAATAGATCTTTCGGAAAGTTGTAGTATCCTGGGGTACCCTCCGGTTGTTTGACCGTCCACCATCAATATAATTAGTTTACCAGCGGGGGTTAACTGGACTGTACCCGGTAAAGTAGCTGAAGTTAGCATAGTATAGGTATTCGGAGATAAATGTTCCTCAAGCTGATAGGCCATACGGTTGTTCTCCTTGGCTACCGTAAATGTATTAGCAAATAATCCCTCCAATTGTTTGTCGTCCAATAACGCAAACTCCGGTCCTGGATATACATGAATTTTATTGCGCTTCCAGAAAGTGTCTGGTTTTATTTGGATAATCCTTGGTGAATACGCTTCACATGGAGTGTAATCTAACTCCATATTGTCCTTTATCCGGTCCAGCTTAGTAATTGGTTGATAAAAAGAACGACTATTCAGTATCTGCTCTATTTGAAAGCCTCCTTTTATTGCCATGTAAGTTCGCAGCCCCTTTTTAAGTTTGCCGAAACTAACGATATCTTCCGGGGCTATCTGGTGTACCTCGTTGAGTTCAATAGGCTCATTGTTGATTTTGGCAGACATATCCGCTCCGGTTAGGGCGATATAGGTAGGTTCATGAAAAAGAAGTTCAGGGCCCGTCATGGTGATTTCCAGAAGTGCATCACTGGCCTGGTTTTCAAGTAAGGAATTGGCAAGACGTGCCGCATAGCGATCCATAACACCGGAAACAGGAACCCCAAGATGGCGGAAGCCCAATCTGCCTGTATCCTGAATAGTGGTGAAAAACCCTCTTTTCTTTACGCTAACCATTCCATTCTTGCTTTTCTATATTGTAAATCCCTACCTCTGCCTCTATCTGATGGAGTTCAAACTCGGCTTTACTTATTTCATAGAACTGCACCCTGTCGCCAACACTGATAAAGCAGGGAGGGTCTTTGCTAACATTGAATATTGGAATAGGACAATTCCCAATTATATTCCAACCGCCGGGAGATTCCTGAGGATAAATTCCGGTTTGTTTCCCTGCCAAACCCACCGAACCCTTATGAACATCTAAACGAGGTATTGCTTTTCTAGGCGTTTCCAGAGTTTTAGGTAGGCCTCCGAGATACATGAATCCCGGCAAGAATCCAATCCCGTAAACCAAATAAGGTTGGCGGGTATGCATTCTCACAATTTCTTCTATTGGCATCTCCAGTGTTTCGGATACCTCCTCAAGGTCAATTCCAAAAGATGAATCATAGCATACCGGCAATTTCCAGAGCCAACGGGTCGCCGATTTACTGTTACTTATGGTCTTATAGGCTTTGCTCAGTGATTCTTCATATTGAGCTAGATCAATAAGGTGCTGGTTATTGATTAGGGTGAGGGAGTTATAGGCGGCCACTAACTCCCATTCCTTAGCACTAAAGGAGGTCTCTTGCAAATAAGTCTTGAAGGCAATAATATCATCGAGAATTGCTTCCTCCACGCGATCTGGCCAGCTAATGATAATAGCCTGTTCTCCAAAAGACCTAATGTTTATATCAAATGCTCCCACTACTTTATCAGGATATTCTTTTTAGGGAATTCGCGGGAAAGATACATCAATATCTGTAAAACGTTTGGTGTATCTCCATGAAGGCAAAATGTTTCTGCAATAATAGGAATCAATTGACCTGAGATGGTTTTCACCTTACCCTCATTAATTATAGTCATAATGTGCTCCATAACCCTTTGCGGTTCCTGGATCAGAGCATTCGCTTGTTTTCTGGAAACCAGACTTAAATCATCCTCATAATTCCGATCTCCAAAGGCTTCATAATACAGCTCCCAGTCCAGTTTTTGAGCTTCCTCGGCGATTACAGATCCATAGGGGACATAGAGTTTAACTCCGTCTTTATAAGGTGCTATAGCTTCCAGAAAGTGTACGGAAAGTGTTTTGTCTTTTGCCAAATCATTATACAGGGCTCCATGTGGTTTAATATGATTAAGGGATCCACCATGTTCTCGAAGGATCTTTGAGAATACAGTTAATTGCGACCGAATACTTTTAATAAAATCACTTTTGGGCAGGTTCAGGCTTAGCCTTCCAAAATTTTTCCGATCCGGGTACGAAGGATGAGCACCTATCTTCACTTCATTTTGCAGGGCCAATCCAATCACTTTGTTCATGGTCTTTTGATCACCGGCATGACCCCCACAGGCAATACTGCAGGAAGATATTAATGGGAAGAGTTCGTTTTCATTGTTAAGCCCCTCACCTACATCACAATTCAAATCAATGTGTTTCATACGTATTACCCTAATAGACCAAAAACTCCAACAATACTTTTTAATCCCAGCAGACAAACCAGTACCAAAATTATGATGGCCAGCCAGTTTTGCCATTTCTTATTGGTAAAGCTCCCTAAAATAGCCGACTGATTTACTATCCAAAGCATCAAAGCAGCTACTGCAGGTAATAAAAGGCCATTGGTTACCTGGGCAAACTTAATAATCTCTATAGGTTTAAACCGTAGTGAGAGACTTAAGGTGCCCACCAAAAGAATTATTATCCATACCCCACGAAACCGATTATCTTTTAAGCCTGCTTTCCATTTAAAGCAGCTATTTGCTACATATGCAGCAGCCAAAGGGGCAGTAATCGCCGAGGTTACCCCAGCAGCAAACAATCCTATCCCCATAAAATACCGGGCTGCATTGCCATAAAGCGGCTCTAGCCCTTTAGCCAGATCCAGCGCACCGGTGATATCTTTTTCTGGTATGGCAACTGCTGCTATAACAATGGCCATAGAAATAACGCCACCTATACCAATAGAAATAATGGTATCCCGCCTCACATGAACCAAATCATTCTTATGTTGCCACTTCTCTTTTACCAGACTCGCATGTAAAAACAAGTTATACGGAACCACGGTGGTTCCTATCAACCCAACCACTGTTAACAGGCCTTCTTCAGGCAGTTGTGGTACAAATAGGCCACTGAGGATCCCATAAATATCGGGTTTAGTAATCAGCGCAGTTAGCAAGAAAGAAATACTCATCAGTATTACCAGGCTTACAAACATCCGCTCCAGGAACTTATAAGAACCTATATATAGTAAGGTAAAAGCCAGTAATCCGATTACCCAGGGATACCAGGAAAGGTATTCCCTGCCAAACAGTGCTTCCAGTCCCAATACAGCGCCACCAATATTCCCAGCTTCATATGCCGTATTACCAATAACAATAGCGGCCAGGATCAGGACTACCACAGAGACTCTCTTCCAGGGAGTTTTCAAGGCCTGCAGAATTGAATCAACAAGACCCTGCCCCGTAATAATCCCAAGTCTTGCTGCCATTTCCTGCAAAACAATAGTTGCAATTACCGATAGAAGGAGTGCCCAGAGCAGTGCAAAACCAAACTTTGCACCTGCCAGGGTACACAAGGTTACAGTACCTGGACCAATAAAAGCGGCAGCAACCAGGACCCCTGGTCCTATCTTTTTAAACATTGCTATTGATTTACTTTCCTTCTCCCGGCTAAAGATACAAGAATATGCCAGTGGTGGTCATGGTGGGGTATTATTCACGATTTCCACAAGCCAAAAAAGTGCAGTTCGTCTAAAAAAATGCAGTTCGTCTAAAAGTGGGGTGTCATACATCGAGAAAACATACTAATTGAAAAATATCCGGGTTATTATTTTCCCAAACCCATTTTTACCTACTTACGCATGACTTGCTTAGACTGCAAAAAACAACTGAGCTATCTGGACCACAAGAACTCCATGGATTCCCTTGGAGTGGAACTATGTCATCAGCACAAAAGACGTCTGGATAAGCTGATAAAACTCAACAAAACTCCTATTGAGGCAATTCAACTCTACTACGGCTTAAAGAATGCCGGAGTAAGCCCTATGTTGGAATGGTGGGATGGAAGCAAATCCGTTGACATAGCCTTCTCCAGGGCTAAGCTCAATATAGAAATAGATACAGATTACCAGATGATGACCCATGACCAGGCCATGAATAATCTGGAAGAGGCCATGCATTCCTTCCAAAACGGTTTCACCACTATACGCATACCACATACGCTGATCCGTCATTATCTCAGCGAAACCGTTACCAGTGTAATTGGCATAATAGAAGGTTTAAAATTAAATATTAAAGTAGTATAAACTTGGGGCCTAAAACAAGTTACTATGGATACAAGCAACCAGTATACCGAACAGTCTTACAAACTCAGTAAACTCATTCTTTGTTTGCTCACTTTTGCCGCTCTGGCGATTATGGTAAACATTAGCGCTGAGTTGTCAAGATACCTCTTTGGTTTGCCCATTGTAGTGTCCGGAATTTTAGGCATAATCGGATCTTACATCCTTTATAAGGGTAGACATGAACCCTTTAATGAAAAAAAGGTAATCGCTGTAATAGTAAATTCAGCCATGGTGCTTCTTATACTTACTATTCTGATATCAAATACCCTCTACAGGCTGTAATACGGGTTTTCTCTTATCCTTGCGCAGATCAGGACCTATTCCTGATTTGGTATTTTCTTATTTGATTTATTGGTTTTTCGTATCTTCTTCTCATATTCTTAGCACTATGAGAAATGTAGATCGACGACAATGGCTTAAGACAGTAGGCTTATCCGGAAGTTTTGCTTTCCTTGGAGGACTGGAGGCTTTGGCCCTTGACTATCCCGAAAGGCCTATTCTTGCCGACAACCCCATTAGGTTAAGTTCTAACGAAAATCCATACGGACCTTCCAAAAAGGTTCGCAACGTGATGTCTAATACGTTTGACGACGCGTGCCGATACCCTTTTAATGCACTTCGTGGCCTAGTCAGTATGATTGCTGAAAAGGAAGGAGTAACTAAGGACCATGTGGTAGTAACAGGAGGTTCTACCGAAGGATTGAAAGCAACCGGACTGGTTTATGGCCTTGGAGGCGGAGAAATCATTGCAGCCGATCCCACCTTTCAGGCTATGCTGCGTTATGCCGAGACTTTCAATGCACATATTCACCGGGTTCCTCTGGATAAGGATATGCAGCACGACCTTGTTGAAATGGGTAAAAGGGTTAACAACAAAACCCGTCTTATCTTTATTTGCAATCCCAATAATCCTACCGGAACGCTCTTAGATGCTTCATCTCTCCGGAACTTCTGCACCAGTTATGACGACCAGGCCATGATCTTTAGTGATGAGGCCTATTACGATTTCATAACTGAACCAGATTACCCTTCCATGGTGGAATTGGTCAGGGAAGGCAGAAACATCATTGTTTCCAAAACCTTTTCAAAAGTATATGGCCTGGCAGGATTACGGATAGGGTACCTTATCGCAAGGCCAGATATTGCCTCAAGATTGAAAGCAGCGGTAATGGCAAACACCAATATATTAGCTATGGAAGCCGCAAAGGAGGCTTTGCGAGACCCTGACTTTTACAAATACAGTCTCCTTAAAAATGAAGAGGCTAAATCCCTTATCTATAGCACCCTGGATAGCATGGGATTACCCTATGTACCCTCCCATACCAATTTTGTTTTCTTTAAATCGGGGAGACCAATACAAGACCTTATACCAGCAATGCGAAAGGAAGGTGTGCTTATTGGAAGGCCCTTTCCTCCTTTATATGACTGGGCAAGGATAAGCACGGGAACTTTGGAAGAAGTAACTGCTTTTACCAATGCCTTGCGGCGTGTTTTGGGCTAAACGTACATTTTAGCGACAAACTGCTCAATTTTATCGATAATCGTATAAACTGTAAGAGAAATACGATGTAGTTCATCGGATTTTCGGTCGTAAATCGATAAAATATTCCTTACATGGAGTTAAATTAGGTGCAGCGCTTTGGATTTTGTTACTTGCCGAAGCTTATCAGTCCCATGAAAAAAAGTACCACATCCACCTATATCCTCTATGCCTTTTGTGCGTTTTGCATCTTATGGTCTTGGTATATTTTCGTTTTTAAAACCCTGTAGGCGAGTAAAAAATAGCCCATCATTATCGTTTTCATTACACAAACACCCCCTACAACGTATTCGGGTGTATATATATTTGGTCCTTGATATAATAAATTAGGGGGTTCAGGAGTTATTTATACGGATGTCCCAACAATTAGAATGCCATTTTGGTATTCATAGCAATTCCTCTTTTAACTAAAGAGGTAACATTGCAAAAGGGATTATACCTGATACATGAAACATCGCCTTTTGATAGCCCTATTCTGCCTGTCGGTGTTCCTTGTGCCTGTTTTCGGTACAGGATTACCCACTAATTCCATAACGGAAGATCCCATTGATCTCTGTAAACAGATCCTGGATCAAAAATCAGAGCCGTGGTTGCAAAGCTCTAAGGAAGATCTGCTGCAACAATATGGGGAAGCCTACAACCTGGGCGAAAATGAGAATAAATACATATTGCTGGAATCTCCTACCCTGGCCTTTGATTATTTCCAGGGCGGATCTTCAACTATTGGTCAGTCCATTTCCAGGGATTTGTTGATTCATATTCTCGAACAAGCCATAATGGCTCCGCAGGAAACCACCAACATTCTTGCCAAGGCTACTATCAGCCAGGGAATCAAGGAGTATCTTAAAGCCTATGAGATTGCAACCAAGTACCGGGAAACCCAAAAGCTGAACTATGAGGAGGCCATCCAATTCCTGGATAACCGCTTTGGCTATTCCAAACTTAATCATGCAGTGAAACTGAATGAACGTGAGGTGAGTCAATCTCAGGTTCTGAATACAGATAAGACCACCAAAAAAATTCTGGCTCAACTGGACAAGATTGGAAAGCGGTATCCAACTTCCATCCCGCTGGTAAACGCCCTCCCTATATTTGAAGAAATTTACCAACAGCTTACAGCCAGCAATATTGGTTTGGCTGGCTACCAGCCTTTTCGTGAATTCAGTGCTGAAATGCAAAGGCTCAACCAGGCCCGGATCAATGAGCGGATCAGATTCAGGTCTGAAATCCGGATTACCCATCCTGCAGCAGGAACAGTCTGGACCATTCCTGAGCCGGTTGAACTAAAATGGACCACAGCTAAAATTGATGCCGACAAAACCATACGCTTTTTCCTTGTAAAAAATGATATGGTGGTACAGGATCTGGGAATCTTTAAAAATGAAGCTATCAAGAGTGGTATCATTCTAAACAGAACCCTGCCGGCCGGAGACAACTATAAAGTAATGGGTATAGAGCAATTCCCCGCAAACAAATACCATGTTGCCAAATTTGCCACAGCATTTTTCAGCATACGCAAAGCTCCACGACCGGAAAAGAAACCTGCTCCTCCTCCTGAGCCAGAGGTAATCGTTGAAGAGACAGTTGAGCCGGAGCCTGTGGAGACAGATACAACTGAACCTGAAGTAATACCCGAGGAAGCTGTTGTAGTCCCTGACCCTCCAACTGAAACACCAGTTAGTGTAAATCCACCAAAAAAGGAAGAGTTGCCGGAAGAAAAGGTAATAGCCAAGCCGGTGGTGGAGGAAAAAACTGATGAGGAGCCGGCCGTAACAGCGGTAAAACCAGAAACCGAAGAAGAGATTGCCTTGCGGAACTTCTTTGATGGAAGGAGTATCTCCTATACCAAAGAATTGGTCGTAGAAACCGAGAATATCACAATAAGCCTATGGGATCATGGCAGACAGGATGGCGATATCGTCTCCATTTACCTCAATGGTGAACAGGTAGTTTCCAAACATACACTTACCTATAAAAAGAAGGTTTATGAAGTTAAGTTGGATAATACCAAACCCAACGACCTCTTTTTATATGCCCACAACCTGGGTCGATTTGCACCAAATACTGTATCCATTGAGATCAGCGATGGCACTACTTCCGAAAACATAATCCTGAATTCGGACCTGAAGAGCTGTGAGGCCGTTCTGATCAATGTGAAGCAGTAGGATCCGTCTTCATTAATGCGAAGCTTGATTTCATATAATTAATCAAGGCTTATTTTCCTCATACCTTTTCTTTTCTATTTTCTATCTTACCGGCCTAAAATTATTATATGGCCTTCACATCGGAACCGCTCTATGTTCTAGTTATTCTGTTTTTACTGGTTATCCTGGCCGTTTATTCCGTCAAATATAAATTAGGCAGGCAGCTTGGTGCGGCTTTGTTGGTTATCCTATACGCTGCAGTACTGGCAAATCTGAAGCTCATTCCTTCTGCCTCCAACAGTATATCGCTTTACGATGGAATATTCACCTATGTAGCACCTATATCCATTTTCTATTTGCTGCTGGATGTAAACCTGGGAACAGTCCGAAAGGCTGGAATCCCTATGATAGCCCTTTTTATAATTGGTTCGCTGGCCACTGTTGCTGGTATTCTGATCAGCTGGTGGTGGTTTAGTCCTGGCGATTCCCTGGGAGAATCCGGCAAGGTCATCGCCGGTATGCTAGCAGGCACCTATACCGGTGGAAGCATAAACTTTAATGCTATAGCCATTGCCTACAATTTCCAGGAAGAAAGTGTCTTATACGCCGGAACTATTGCCGTTGACAATGTAGTCACAACCTTCTGGATTTTAGCTACACTTTCCTTTCCATTTGTTCTGAGAAAGATCAAAAAAGATAAAAAGATTGTTATAACCCAGGAGGATGAAGAAGTCGCCTACGATAAACCCATCGACCTTAGTTCACTGATGTGGCTGCTTTTTCTCGGAGTATCCGCCTACTATCTGTCCGATCTATTGTCACAACAGCTACCACAGATACCTGCTATCCTGACTATTTCCACCATAAGCCTGGTGCTGGCCCAGTTTAAGTTTGTAAAGCGCTTAAATGGCAGTCATACCCTTGGCTTGTATATGGTATTTCTTTTCCTGGCCGTTATCGGGGCTTATTGTGAGATTAGCGCCGTAGTGGCCCTGAAAGATGTTGGCGTTACCCTTTTACTTTTTGCATTGTCTGCCGTGTTGATTCACGGATTGATCATTATCCTTTTAGGAGGACTGTTTTTTCGCGACTGGGACATGCTAGCAATTGCCAGCCAGGCCAATATTGGGGGTGGCACCTCTGCCATAGCCCTGGCCGAAAGCTTTGAGCGTAAAGAGCTGATCTTACCGGCCATTCTGGTTGGAACCCTGGGAAATGCGCTGGGCACCTATCTGGGATTCCTCGTGGTCTGGGTACTCTGAGAAATTTCAATAACTAAGTATCAGGCCAGAAGAAAGCGAAGGGAGCCTGTGACAAGACTTGCGGAATATGCAGAGATAATTCAAAAGATGAAAGACCAGTTTTGGGAAAACCATGCAAAATTAAAATAGTCCCTTGTGGAGAGTGAACAGATTGATCTGTTCATATATTTTAACTTCCCAGTAAACTTTCTTCAGGGTATTAATTTCACTAAGGTCTTTAAATTGAAGGACTGTCTTTTTTCTGATTAGTGGTTTTCAATAAAATAAAGAACCCCATCTTAATTTTTTATATTTTTAAAACCTAACCCACCATACATGAATTTCAACGATTACTTTAATGAATTAAAACGGCGTAATGTATTTAAGTCTGCCCTGGCTTATTTGGTAGTTGCCTGGTTAATAATCCAGGTTCTTTCCATAGTACTTCCTGCATTTGGGGCGCCAGATTATCTCCTGAAATGGTCTTTGGTGATAATGGCTATTGGGTTTCCGGTATGGGTAATATTTGCATGGGTTTATGAGTTTACCCCGGATGGTATCAAAAAGACCCATGATGTTGAGACCATCAATTCTATATCTGCAAAAACGGGAAGCCGGCTGAATAAGCTCATTATTTCAGCGCTTACTTTGGCCGTTGTTGTCCTTTTGATCGATCGATTTACCAGGGATTCTGCACAGGTGCTCGAGTATGGCGATAAATCCATCGCTGTGATGGCCTTTGCAGACATGAGCCCCAAAAAGGACCATGAATACTTTTCGGATGGTATAAGTGAGGAGCTATTGAATCTTTTGGCCAAAATACCCGAGCTAAAAGTGATAAGTAGAACCTCCTCATTTTCATATAAGGGAAAAGATACAAAAGCCACTGAGATAGGTAACGAACTCCAGGTTTCCCATATCTTGGAAGGCAGCATCCGCAAAGCTGGAAATATGATCCGGGTAACGGCCCAATTGATCAATACCAGCGACGGAACCCATGAATGGTCACACACCTACGACAGGGAATTGGAGGGAATCTTTAAGATCCAGGATGAAATTGCGGCCATGGTCAGTAATGAATTAAAACTTTCGCTTTTAGACCAGCCCATAAAATCCAAAACGGTAGATCCCGATGCCTACAATTTATACCTGCAGGCAAAGCATCTTGTTAATCAAAATACAGAAGAAGCTTACATTCAGGCAGAAGCCAAATTAAAAGAATCCATTGCTATCGATTCTACCTATGGTTCGGCCTGGCGATTATTAGCTGCGGTTTATAACTCGGGCACCTACAATTTCAGTATCTATGAGCCAGGTGAAGGCATACCGCTTGGTTTGGAAGCGGCACATAAGGCCATTACATTAGATGCTGAATCCGGACAATCCTATGCTTCTTTGGCAAGCCTGCAAGCTTTAAACTGGGATTTTGGGGAAGCCTCAAAAAATATGGACAAAGCTTTAAGGTTAATGCCCAATGATGGTATTATCCTAGGTACTGCGGCAAATATGCCTTTTGGCGATCTGGAGAAGGCCGTGAGCTTGCTCAAAAAAGGCATTGAGGTTGATCCCCTGGTTTATGTAAATTACTTTAATCTCGGTCATTGCTACTTAAGGCTAAATCGTTTGGAGGAGGCCGAAGAAGCCTTTAAAACCTTTGAATTGTACTATCCTGGCTGGGAAATATACCATTATATGATTTCCAAAATCCGATTGGCCCAGGGCAGGCTTGACGAAGCCCTCGCTGAAATTGAACTGGAAAAACACCCATTTTTCAGCATCTATGGGCGAAACTTTATCCTGCACGCGATGGGACAACAAAACGAAGCGGATAGGCTATTTTCAGAATTCTTAGAAAAATATAAGGATAAAGAACCCGCCAATGTAGCTGATCTCTACGCGTTCAGGGGAGATTATGACGAGTCTTTTGCATGGTTAAATAAAGCGTTTGAAGTTAGGGACCCGGTATTGGTCGAGGCCCTCACCTACCCCTCTTTCAGACCCATGTACCGCGATCCGCGATGGAAAGAGCTTATTACTAAAATTGGATTTCCTAAGGATCATGGTTATGCCATGAACTAACTACTATTTTCTGCGCACAGAACTACAGGTCAATCAACCAAAAAACGGATGATTGATAGCTAAGCCTTAGCCATGAAAATACGGATTAAAGACCCCCTGTATATGATCTAGGTCATTGCATCCTTTGCCAGTGATTTCGAAATTGCGCATTGATCTTAATGCTTGCCCTTTATCCTTCTTTTAATAAGAAGGATTAGTTGGACAGGTGCTCATGTTATACGATTTAACTCAAAATATTATCACTATGTATCCAATGGAAGTCGGTAAAAAGACAGGTAAACACATCACCCCTACTGGGACAGAATTGCAAATTACCCTGAAAATAGATGCAGCTAAGCTCTACAGTATAGAGCAACCTACCAGAGAAGAAATTAATGCCTATTGCAGCTTATCAGACACCAATCCTCCAGAGAGTCATAAGGAGGATCAAATTGAGCATTTTGAGTCCAGGGTATTACCAGGACAGCAAGTTAGATGGGAAGCCAAAAGAAAAGATTCGGAAGGTGACTTCGAAGTTGCTATTGAAAGTATTGTTTATGCACATTACAAGAAAAATGAGCTTGATAAAGCGCGGGAGGAGAACTTCTTTAACGCAATAGCCATCTGCAGTACTGATGGCCAAATGGTCCGAGCAAAGATTAAGGAAGATTTTGAACCCGGGGAGTTAGTTAACATTTACAACCTCAATTTCAATATCCGCCGGGAAGGAAAGGGGGCTAAGTGTTACAGTATCGATCCCAGATTGAAAATGGACCAATAAAGAGGATAACCAGCTTGTTAAAGACCAGGGGTCGCAAAAACTTCGTAAAACCGTTGATTTCCAAATCAAAAATTGTCTCAAAAATAGACCTGCTGGGTTATCTTTGAAGTAAATCAAACTACTGAAAACAATATGACCAAACTAAGTTATGCCTCGGGGATAAGCCATGAGCCCCTGTTGGGTTCCACTATTGGAGATAAATTTGATGAGATTGTAAGCCTTTTTCCCGATAATGATGCCCTGATTGTACATCATCAAAACGTTAAATGGACCTATCAACAGCTGCAGGAACAGGTGAACGTCTGTGCCAAAGCACTGATTGCTTCAGGGATTAACAAAGGAGACCGGGTGGGTATCTGGTCTTCGAACCGCTGTGAGTGGACCGTACTGCAATTTGCCACCGCCAAGGCTGGTGCCATATTGGTCAATATTAACCCCTCCTATCGCATACATGAATTGGAATATGCCTTAAACCAGTCTGGTTGTAAGATGCTGGTCATTGCGGACAAGTTTAAATATTCCAATTATGAAAAGATGATCATGGAACTGGCCCCGGAAATAGCCCATGCGAAAATAGGACAGTTACATGCTACTATTCTTCCCGAACTAACCACGGTGATTTCTTTGTCAGACACACCACCCCAAGGCATGTTGTCCTGGTCTTTATTTATGGAAAAATCAAAGGAATGCTCCACTGAGATGCTGGAAAAAAGACAGGCAGCATTAAGCTTTGATGATCCCATAAATATCCAGTACACCAGTGGTACTACCGGCTTTCCCAAGGGGGCAACCCTGAGTCACCATAACATACTGAATAACGCCTATTTTGTAGCCAGGACCATGGAATTCTCGGACAAAGACCGGGTTATAATCCCCGTACCCCTGTACCATTGTTTTGGTATGGTACTTGGAAATCTGGGCTGCCTGACCCATGGTGCCTGTATGATTTATCCTAGTGAAGGTTTTGAACCCCTGGCTGTGTTAGAGGCTGTTTCCAGGGAAAAAGCAACTGCCCTGTATGGAGTGCCCACCATGTTCATTGCAGAATTGGAGCATCCCGAATTTGATCGCTTTGATTTAAGTAGCCTGCGTACCGGCATTATGGCTGGATCTCCCTGTCCGGTGGAGGTGATGAAAAAAGTACACTCGCTTATGCATATGAAAGATGTGCAAATAGGTTATGGGATGACAGAAATTAGCCCGGTTTGTACACAGACCAAAATGGGAACCCCACTGGAAAAACAAATTAGCACGGTAGGACAGGTCCACCCGCACTTAGAAGTAAAGATCATTGACCCGGAGACCGGACTAACCGCACCGCTGGGAACCACGGGAGAACTCTGCGCCAGGGGTTATAGTGTAATGCTGGGGTATTGGAATAATGAAGATCAGACCAAATCTACAATTGATTCAGCCCGATGGATACATACCGAAGACCTGGCTACCATGGATGAAGAGGGGTATGTCAATATCGTAGGCCGGATAAAGGACATGATTATCCGAGGAGGTGAAAACATCTATCCCAAAGAAATTGAGGAGTTTTTGTTTACGCATCCCAAGGTCAGCGAGGTAATGGTAATTGGCGTACCGGATATCAAGTATGGCGAGGCCGTTATGGCCTGGGTAAAACTCAAAGAAGGTGAAAAGTCGAGCGAAGAGGAGTTAACAGAATACTGCAAGGGTAATATTGCCCATTTTAAAGTGCCTAAGTATTTTAAGTTTACGGAGCGCTTCCCAATGACTGTTACCGGCAAGGTCAGGAAAATAGAAATGAGACAGATCAGCATTCGGGAATTAGGCTTAGACCGGGCCAGTAAGATTGAAACCGCCTAGATTTTGTATCAGGTATTGCTGAGATGCATACCTGGCCATGAGACGCAACAAGCCAATAGTAAGTGCCCTTACCTTAAAATTTTCGATATCAGAGCATCCTATTCCCTGGTGTATTCAAAATATGTATTTTAGGCAATCGAAATTTTTAATTAGGTACGTATTGCATACCTCAAGACAACCATAAACCAACAATTAAACACTGTAATCAACCAATTCCTATGAAAAAAATCATCTACTTCGTATTGGCCATTTTGATCATTATGGCCGGCATTCTGCTTTTCAACACCTTGATGTTATCCTCCAAGCAGGTGGCAGCAGAACCATTGGAAAAGATTGAGATTTCCGATGCCGTGTTCGATAATCTTTCAGGGGCCATACAATTCCCAACAGTTTCTTACAGTGAAGATGCAATACCGGATTCAACTGCCTTTTTTGGGTTCCATCGGTATCTGGAAAAGACTTTTCCCCTTTTACATGAAAAGCTCAGCCTGGAAAAAATAAATGAATATAGTCTATTGTATAAATGGGAAGGGAAAGATCCTTCAAAGAAAGCTATTATTTTCATGTCTCACCAGGACGTGGTTCCGGTAGACCAGCCTACTATAGAAGCTTGGGAAGCAGGGCCTTTTGAAGGAAAGGTAACGGACACCCATATTATAGGACGGGGTACCCTCGATGATAAGGGGACACTAATGGCTGTAATGGAAACCGTAGAGCGTTTGCTTGGAGAATCTTTTACCCCATCCCAGACCATTTATCTGGCTTTTGGTCATGACGAAGAGGTAGGAGGCGCCAATGGGGCGGCCAAAATTGCAGCCTATTTTAAGGAAAAGGGTATACAGGCATCCCTGACCTTAGATGAAGGTGGGTTTCTGGCCGAAAGCATGGTCCCGGGAATAGAACAAGATGTAGCCATGGTAAACCTGGCGGAAAAAGGTTTTGCTTCATTCAGGTTAATTGTAGAAACAAATGGAGGACATAGTTCCAGTCCACCCCGCGAAAATACCATCGGTATTTTAGCCCAGGCCATAGTTGACCTTGAAAACAATCAAAGGCCTTATAAATTGGTGGAGCCTATTAACTATCAATTCGAATATATGGGAGCTGAACTGCCCTTTTTCAAAAAAATGGCATTTGCCAACCCCTGGTTGTTTAAGGGAAGAATATTGGAAGGGCTCAATGCACATACTACCACGGCGCCTACCATTATTAGCGGCGGGGTTAAGAATAATGTAATCCCGACTGTTGCCGAGGCCACTATGAACTTCCGTATTCTGCCAGGAGAGACTATCGAATCGGTAAGGCAGCATATTGAAAATACCGTTAGCGATAAAGTAAGGGTGGAAACGGTAGGGTTTTTGACCAATCCCTCCCGGGTTTCTAAAATCGATTCCAAAGCCTTTAAATCCCTCGAAAAGACCATCCGTTCCGTATTTCCTGAGGCGGTAGTTGTTCCCGGCCTTGTGGGTGGAGGGACTGATGCACGCTATTTTTACGATGTCTCAGAGGACGTGTACCGCTTTTATCCTATTCGCCTGGGGCCGGATAGCTGGTCCAGGTTCCATGGGATAGACGAAAAAATCAGTAAGGAGAATTACAAAGAAATAATTGAATTCACTTACCATTTAATCAAAGAATTCGATTAAAGTTTTCAGATGGAATGAGTTTCCATAAAGCCTAAGGAACTAATCCTCTATGGCATTTTGGAAGGCAAGTTGATCGCCGGTTTGTTGGTAAACATTTTTTACAATCGCATACAAGTCTGGAATTACTTGCTTTGCAATCCTGGAATGACTGTTTAAAAGAACACAGATTCCAAGATCGGCTTCAGGAAAAATGGCAATCTCATTTCGGTAATTATTTACACTTCCGCCGTGATGCCAGATGGTTTTTTCTTGTTGGATATTGCCCTCGACAAATTTATGGATCCTCCAACCAAAGCCATACCAGGAAGATTTGTGCCCGGACCATCGCTGGTAATATTTGCTTCGCCCTTTGATTTGAACAATTGGCTGAAAAGCCTCCTCTATGGCCTCCTTACTCATGATCTCCGGGTTATGGCCGAGGATAAACCGCATCCACCTGCCCATATCCATAGCATTTGCGCTAATTCCACCTGCGGCAATAGCGTTGTAGTAATGATCATTTAGTTTCCTGGGCCTCCAACTCCTTCTCCATCTAACATGGGGCAATGCCACGTTGGCCTTTTTTGCCAGGGTTTCGTGATCCATGGTGGTGGAGCACATTTCCAGCGGATTAAAAAGCCTGGATTGCAGGGATTTGGTAATGTCCTGCCCCGTAGCCTGGTAGACTATCTCACCGGAAAGTGCGAACAGTGCATTCTGATAACTGTAGAGCGATCCTGGGGCACTTATGGGCACCACTTCTTTAAAACGACTGGCAATATCTGTTAATGATAATCCGGCCTCAACCAGATTGGTGTAACTATGATAAGGCGCCCCAGCGGTATGCGAAAGTATATTGGCCAGGGTGATCTTCTCGGTGTTTTGTTGATCTCCTAACTGAAATTCAGGAATATAATCTTTAACCTTATCCTCCCAGGATAGTTTTCCTTCGTTCTCCAAATTGGCCGCCAGGATACCGGCAAACCCCTTGGACAGCGATCCCAGCCTGAATATAGTATGCCCGTCAACGGTTTCCTTGTTTTTGATATTTCTTTTTCCGAAGCCTTCGGAGATCACAATTGAATCCCCTTTAACTATGCTTACCCCAACGCCAACAACAGCTCCTGAAGCAATGGCTTTATCAAAATAGGCTGCTACAGCCGACTCCAATTCTTTTTTTTGTTTGTGATAAAGCAATATCTCGTTTCTACCCGGAAACTGCTTTTCGACCTGGTTTATAGCGACCAGCTGCTCTCTTCCTGAACTGTATTCAGGCTCAATAAAACTATTGGTCAGGCCCAGAAGAGCAACAAGGACGATGGAGGTTAATATGAGGATTTTAAGCCTTTTCATTATTAATCTACGTATTCAACAAGGGTGAAAATAACAGAATATGAGTAAATAACCGCTTTATAGCGGAATTATTATGTATTTCATCGGGTTTTTGGGTTTAAATTGACCGGATTAAATCACCCCAACCACGCTTCCCGGTCTAAGGAGCGATATATATGCAACCTCAGGCAGCAACAACACCTTGACGGAATTCAGTCCAGTACTACAAAAATTCCATTTATTCCAATGGTAATATCCTCTATATAATTGCTAAGGTGAAATATACTGTAAGAATAATCGTTCTAAATCTTCAACCCTAATATAAAAGGAAATAATTATGTTAAAGAATTGTATTTTAGGAATTTACATATTAGCTGTGGTCTTAGTTCTTAGTAGTTGCTCCAGTGACGATGGTGATGATCGAAATTGTGAAAACTGTGATCTGCAGGGCCAAACTGTAGAACTATGTGATAATGGAGACGGAACCTTCACCCTTACTGCAGCCGGTCAATCCGAAACGATTACGGAAGAGGAACTTGAGGGGATCACTCCGGCAGAATATATTGAACTGATCTGCAGTTTAGGAGATCTTATTCCTTAAGTTATTTAATATTGATCTTTCCATCTTTAGCTTTATCTTCTTTCCTTGTAGAATACATAAGGGATGACAATGATTTCTAAAGGCTAGAACTATCCCAGCCACCCTTCCCGATCCAACCTTTCGTACTGTATGGCTTCTGCAATATGTTCCCCTCGTTGGTGCGAGAGTCACGCTGGTGTCTTAAGGAAGGACGAAGTGTGAAGGACGAAATGCGAAGGACGAAGTACGAAGTACGAAGTACGAGATTATAATTATTGGTTTTGTTTGACCTTGTTTTTCCGGGCAGTTTTAATTGATGCCACTACGATCGCCAGAAGTTCATTTGCCTCTTGCTTTAATTTTTTGATTTCTATTCTCCCCGGGTCCAGGACCTCTTGAAATAATTCTAACCAATAAATGGATTCGTCTGCTTCTTCTTCTACAATTTTAAGTTTATATATAAAATCTGCTGTTGACTTCGCCCGCTGGGAAGCCCTATAATTGGCTCCTACTGAACTTGAACTTCTTATTAACTGTCTTGCCCATGCATCGTATTCTCGCGATTTTGGAATATTCTTACATAGCCGCCAACATGCAATCGCAAATCTTTTAGTTCTTATTTTCAGATCTTGCATCGTTCTCTTATACTAACATTTCTTAGAACTGTCCTAGGAAAAACCTCTTTGGTATTTCGTATTTCCAACTTGCCTCCTCGAACCTCCAACATCGTCCCCCTAACCTCGTCCCTCTAACCTCGTCCCTCTAACCTCGTCCCTCTTTCCTCATACTTCCACTATCCCAACCATCCTTCCCTATCCAAACTCCTGTACTGAATGGCCTCGGCAATATGTTCTCCCTGAATAGCTTCTGACATAACAAGGTCGGCAATAGTCCTGGAAACTTTTAAAATACGATCATATGCCCTTGCGGAAAGGTTGAGGCGATCCATAGCACTTTTCAGAAGTTTCCGGGAGTCGGAATCCAACTCACAATACTTCCTGATCTGCCGGGTATTCATTTGTGCATTGTAGTGTATACCCTTTTCCTGTTCAAATCGACTCGTCTGCAGGGCGCGGGCAGCAACGACACGCTGCCGGATTACAGCACTCTCCTCCCCTTTGCGCGATTCTGCGAGCTTTTCAAAGGGTACGGGGGTAACTTCTACGTGCAGGTCGATACGGTCCAGCAGCGGACCGGATATTCTGCCCAGGTAACGCCTAACTTCAGCCTGGGAATTCAACCCCTTTTGATCCCTATCGTTAAAATATCCTCCCGGACTGGGGTTCATACTGGCTACCAACATAAAACTGCAGGGATAGGTAACCGTAAAACGGGCTCGGGAAATGGTTACTTCCCGGTCTTCCAAAGGTTGTCGCATCACCTCCAACACACCTCTTTTGAACTCGGGCAATTCATCTAAAAACAAGACCCCATTATGCGATAAGGAGATCTCCCCTGGTTGTGGATAGGAGCCTCCGCCGACTAAAGCCACATCAGAAATGGTATGGTGTGGGCTACGAAAAGGACGCTGCGTGATGACCCCCGATGAGCTTATTTTGCCAACCACACTGTGGATTTTGGTTGTCTCCAGAGCTTCAGACAAGGTCATGGGTGGCAAAATAGAAGGCAAACGCCTGGCCAGCATGGTTTTTCCCGAACCTGGTGGGCCAATTAAGATGATATTATGGCCCCCGGCAGCCGCTACTTCCATACAGCGCTTAATCGTTTCCTGTCCACGGACCTCTGAAAAATCAAAATCATGCTTTTCCTGCACCTGGTAAAAGGTTTTTTCCAGATCTACTACCTCCCTTTGAACAGTTCCGTTACCCTGAAGGAGTCCTATGACCTCTTTAAGGTTGCGTACGCCGAAGACCTGTAATCCCTCCACAATTGCGGCTTCCTGGGCATTGGCCTTTGGCAAAATACATTTGGAAAACCCCTGTTGTTTCGCATCCAATGCCATTGGCAGGGCTCCTTTAATGGGTTTAACACCTCCATCCAGCGATAGCTCACCCATTATCAGAGTTTCATCAATAAAGTCGCCATTGATCTGACCGGAAGCAAGCAGTATGCCCATTGCAATAGTAAGATCATAAGCAGCCCCCTCTTTTCGTAAGTCGGCCGGGGCCATGTTTATGGTGATCTTTTTTCCCGGGATTTTGTATCCGTTGTTGACCAGAGCGGCCGCAATACGGTAATTACTCTCCTTGATGGCATTATCAGGCAAACCAACAAGATGATACCCAACTCCGATATCCACATTTACTTCAACAGCGATTGTTCTGGCTTCAACCCCCAAAACAGCACTACCATAAACCTTTGTCAACATGAAGTTGATTTTTCCAGAAGAGTAAAGGCATTTGCTGAAATTTCCGAGCAGCCAGCTGCCAGATCTCATTGGATGAAAGAGGAAAGGATGTATTCCTTAATGACAGATATCATTGCAAACCATTTGTAGTCAACATAATTTCGGTTTGAATTATTCTGAACGTGCATTCCACAAGACAAAAAAAGAAATACTCTTTATTTAATTTCCAAATTCAAGCTTGATGAACCTGAAAAAATTCTACCGAGAGCTATTAAGACGCAATACCTTAAAAGCTATATTGGCCTACCTGGCCGTTTCGTGGCTGGTGGTTCAGGTGGCGTCTATTGTTCTGCCGCTCTTTGAATCGCCCCCCTATGTCCTAAAAGGCCTGATCTACCTCCTGGGTGTTGGCCTGATAATCTGGACTGGTTTTTCATGGGTGTACGACTTGACCCCTGAGGGTATTCAAAAAACACCTGAGGAAGGTGATACTGCAGAAACAAGGAACGTAGCCAATCGCAGATTGAATGCTGTAATAGCCGGAGCTGCTATTGCAGCTTTATTGGTATTAATGGGCGGTAGCTTTTGGGCTGGTTCCCGATGGAATAAGGCTGATGACCTTGTCTACAAACCAACATACAGAATAGCAGTGCTGCCACTGAATACGAATACGGCAGATTCAGAGGAAATGGAAATATTGAAGAATGGCCTGACAGATGGACTTATTGGAGCACTATCCAGCAACAACTCCATTATGGTACTCAGTATGGCATCTACCCAACATTTTACAGCGGGAGTTGTGCCCGAAAATGAATACCTCAGATCGGAATTGGAGCATATCGATTATTTTATTACCGGATCTTTTGACAAAACAGCTAACCTTATAAAAGTCTCTATAAATCTACATAATGAGCTGACGAATGATCCCTTCTGGATGGGTGATTACACCCAGGACATTTCTGAAAACAAACAACTCTGGAATGATATAGCTGGGGATATTCGAGAAGTACTGGGCCTTGAGAAAGATAATCAAACGTCAGTAGTAAAACGGAATCTTCGGTCCATTCGACCAGAAACCTACGAGCTTTATTTGAAAGGTAAATATTACCTGAGCAAATCTACCATAGAAGACTGGAAGAAAGGCCTTTTGTATTTGCAAGAAGCCATTGACCGCAACCCTGCCGACGCCGATGCTTATGCCGGTATGGCAGAAGGTTATATTTACTGGGGCCATAGCCTTAACCCCCCGGAAGACGTCAACAGCAAGGCCCTTGCCGCTGCCAAACGTGCCATACAACTGGATTCTACCAATGCTGAAGGTTGGGCCGCACTTGCACATTACCACACCTACTATGGTTGGGACTGGGAGATGGCCGATTACGCCTTTAAAAAAGCAGATTCGTTGAACCCTAATATGGCCTATAACCACTATCATCGCGCCTGGTTTCTCGAACTGTTTGGAAAAATGGATAGGGCCATAAAAGAACACAAAAAAGCCCAGGAGCTGGACCCTTTCTCCCCTGTGCATACCGCCTGGCTGGCAGAACTGTATAGACGGTCTGGGGAATACGACCTGGCTTTGGAAGAACTGCAGAAGGTGTTCGATATGTCACGCGGCGGAGACGGCACGGCCCTGACGATTAAAGGAATGGTACTCGCGAATCAAGGTAAAGTAGAAGAAGGTTTGGAAAGCATGAAACAAGCTACGGAGATTAACGAATTTTGGAAGGTGATGTATGGTCCTTCCCTTTTAAGGGCCGGAAGGAAGCAAGAAGCCCATGAAATTCTTGAGGAATTCAAGAATATGCCGGACACCCCTTTTTTTAACCTGGCTATGGCAAATATGTATAGGTATGACGGTGACCTGGATAAAATGTTTGCATGTTTGGAGAAGGGAAAAAAACATGCCTGGTATCCCTGGGCTGTTCAAGACCTCCGAACAGAACATAATATCCAGGATGATCCCAGATTGCTGGGATTAATAAGAGAACTGCAGCTGCCGTCCCCCGGAGCCATTTCTCAATAAGGCGACTGCTATGCGGTAGGTAATTGTTCTCATTAATGTCATTTATGGGAAAACCAACAAGATGACAGTCTTTTCCTGTACCTATATTTTCGTAAATCCACCGGGAAGTAAGGAATGCTAATCCATAGGTATATAGTCTATATGGACAGTATGCTATTTTTTAGGTTTGAATCTTAGAACCGATAGGGCCTGGTCCTGGATTTCCTTTTTGTTGATCATCATCTTCCTGAATTGGCCATTTACATACATTTCGGCCTGATCTTCATAATGTTCGCTTAAAGGATTACCAGATTGTCCCGTAGGCAGTATACTCATACTGTTCTCGATATCGGAAAAGTCGATCACCCTTCTCGTAGAAGGGCCCGCGTTAACCTTGAAGACACCAGATTCATCGTATGGAAATGCAAGGTTGTTGATTACCTCCCGGGTACCGTGTACCGGAAAAGGTCCTACGTTAAAAAAGTCCCGCATGGAAGGTACCTGCCCTATGGGATGTTCATGTTCCAAGGTATGTAACTTATCCCAGGTCCATGCTGAGGGCTCTGAACCGAGATCGTTTTCCAGGGAGGTCCAGGCGTCCTCAAAGGACCGCTGCACAATTTCTGAACGTGATTCTTTTGCTTGATCCGTGTCCACATCATCCCACCAAATTGAATTTTCATTTCGACTTAACGGGGCGATCATACGCTTATTAAAATGGGTGGTAAGAACTTGCTTAAACAACTCCTCACCCAGCTCATCTTCCAGGGTATTCTTCAACAAATAGTAAATCCAGCGATGATAAAGCGGCGCTTCAACACTGCTTAGTTCATTATTTCCATCCCATACTGCCAGTTTTTTTGATAAATCGGATTTGCTTTCATCCAAGCTTTCGATATCCAGCAGACTTAACAGTTCCTGGGCAACCCCTGGATTAACTGAAGAAGTAACATCCAGTATCATTTCTCCTACACTTTCCCGGTCCCAATCACTTTTGGGCTCCAGCAGCTCAACGATTCGCTTGGCCCTGTTCTCAGGCAGGTAATATCCGGGTATCTTTAATCCCGCAACCGAATTCGTTTGATTATTGGCCGAGTACACATATCCCCAAGGCGGATTGACAGCACTTGGATTCTCTGAGAAATCCAGATATCGAATAGGATCTTCCCCTGCATTGGCCTGTAAAATCATCTTGGTATTGGCTTCTTCCGGCATTTCATATAAGCTTGCGGTAGCCCACCAGGCTACATTGCCTTCCGCATCTCCATACATCACATTAAGGCCCGGCGCGTGAATATCAGGCAGGTGCGATTCAAATTCTGTGATGTTTGTGGCATGGCTTATCCCATACAGGGCATTTAGAACGCGGTTATCCAATCGGGTATAGCTCCAGGACATACTCACCGGAGGTAAGCTGTCTAGAGGCTCGAAAACACCCTTTAAAAGGGGGCCACGACTGGTTTGGGCATAGGAAAAGTCTACCGATGTGCTGTCTTTCACCTTAATGGTCTTGTTTATTCGCTTCAGAGGTTTCCAGTTCTCTGCATCCCTGTATTCCTCAGGGTTATCCGGATTGAGTTCTTCCTGGTAAAAATCGATGTCGTCGTTTTCAAACATTGTGAGGCCATATGCCAGTTTGCGATCATGTGCCAATAAGGGAAAGGGAATTCCCGCCATATGATAGCCGTATTTCTCATATTCAGGGGTTACCACATGGGCCTCATACCACACAGAGGGCTGCGAAAAACCAATATGAGGGTCATTCGCAAGGATTACCTTGCCGTTTTTCGTTTTTTCGGGTCCAAGCACCCAACTATTGCTTCCAATAAACTGTGGGACAGGTAATTTATCCAATGCATGATGTACCGCCGTTACCGCTTCTGCTGGTATCACATCAGTATGGACCTTATAATTCTTGATCCATACGGTATTGGTGTCTACATCAATTGCAAGGTCCGCCAGGTATTCAGAGCCCAATTTATTCTGGATATTGGTCAGCAAGGGATCCGTTTTATGTGCCATAGCAAAACTGAAACTCATATATCCTATGGTGTTTAATACATCCTCAAGGGTAAAAGGTTGCTTTTCCAGGCTGGTAAGGTGGAATTCAATTGGGGTAGGACCTTCTTCAACAAACTGGTTAATACCGTCTAAATAGGCTTTTGCATCTCTAACCATATCTGAATTCGTATCCAGGGTGGCCAGCGTTCTTTTGGTGGCCTCATCTATCCCCAGGGAGAGCATAAATTTATCTGTTTCCAACAGGTCTCTTCCAAAAACTTCCGATAAACCACCCCGGGCTATTCTTCGCAGCAACTCCATTTGCCACAGCCGATCCTGAGCATGTACATAGCCTAATGTCCTGAAGGCATCCGCATCGTTTTTGGCATAGATATGGGGAATTCCATAAGTATCATAGTAAACCGTTACATCAGCCTTTAATCCCGGGGTATCAACAACACCATCATAATTGGGTTTCAGGATTTGTACCAGACTAAAACCTGCAATAACAATAAGGGCGACGAGGATAAAAAATATCCAACCCGCAATTTTTAGTTTCTTCATTACGCCGTTCTTTGGAAATAAAGATAGCGGTTAATGAGACAATTAAAAAGTATTGACAATACTTAAGGATTCTTCTTTAGATCCTTTTTTAAATTGGGTGAGACCTGCTATTAACCATTCTCTGTAGCTATCGCTGTCCGTATTCTGAATAGCAGCATTCAATACTTCTAAGTCAGGAGACAACTGCACATAGTAGGGTTGGGAAGCGGTGCTGAAATTGAGGGTTTGGAAAGTACCCCATTTTTCACCAATTGTTTCAATGGTTTTGACACGACCCGTATCAAACCGATACAGGAACTGTTGGTCTTCGGGCAAAGGTTTACGATCATCTATATAGAGCGATATCAAGACGTAATCCTCATTCAGTATTTCAAATACATCCGGTTCACTCCATACGTTTTCTTCCATTTTACGGCAATTCACACAAGCCCATCCAGTAAAATCGAGTAGTATCGGTTTATTTACACTTTTGGCATACTGCAGCCCTTCTTCAAAGTCCTTAAAGCAATTGATCCCCAACGGGCAATCGGAATCCTTTTCCGAAATGGAATAGAAATCCGGTGGCGGAAATCCACTTAACAATTTGAGGTTTCCGTAATTGCTCATACCAAGAACCAGGTAAACCGAAAAACCGAGACTGATCAATGCGAATCCGATTCTAAGCGGTGGGAGTTTTCGTTTGCGACCTTCATCCTTGAAACGGAAAATCCCAAAGAGGTAAAGCGTCATCAAGAAAAACAGCAGTATCCAGATGCCGAGAAAAATCTCGCGTTTGAAAATGCCCCAATTCCCAACCAGATCGGCATTGGAGAGAAACTTAAAAGCCAGGGCCAGCTCGAGGAAACCCAGAACCACCTTAACTGTATTCATCCAGCTGCCAGACTTGGGCAAACTTGACAACAAGCTTGGAAAAACAGCAAATAGTGCAAAGGGTAGCGCCAGGGCCACGCCAAAACCTAACATTCCGGCAGAGAGGTTGGTGGCCACATCGCCTTCTGCCAAAGCGGTTCCCCCGAGTAAACCACCCAGGATAGGACCTGTACAGGAAAATGAGACAATAGCCAGGGTTACCGCCATAAAAAATATACCCAGACCCCCTCCTACTCTTGTAGAAAAGGCATCCATCTTATTCCCCCAGGAACTGGGTAGGGTAAGTTCGTAATAGCCAAAAAAGGAAAAAGCAAAAAAGACAAAAATCAGGAAGAAAAAAACATTAAGCCATATGTTGGTGGCAATGGTATTCAATATCTGAGAATCAACAGAATCAAAAAGGTGGAAAGGAATGCTAAGGAGGAAATAGATGAGCACAATAAAAAAACCATACAGTATGCCATTCCATATTCCTTTGGTCCTGTTTTGGGATTGTTTGGTGAAAAAAGATACCGTTAGCGGGATCATAGGGAAAACACAGGGTGTGAGCAACGCGATAAGCCCTCCCAGGAACCCTAGCACAAAAATTCCCCACAGGCCGGTATTGCTGCCATTAGATAATTCCGCCCCTGCCGTGAGTCTTTCCTTATTTTTGAGGTCCAGTTTTAAGGCCTTTGCCAGTTCTGCGCTTCTTTCATCTATGGTTGTCTCTTCAGCTATGATGGCGCCGCCGTCCAATGCCACCTGGAAAACCACCTCTTTGGCAATACAAACTTCCTTACAGATCTGATAAAAGAGTTCTACCTCTAATTGGCGCACTTCAGGGTTTAATAGACGTACGCGCTGAGTAAATTCAGCCTTCTTCTTGAAAAAAGTTTCTTCAACACCGAATATTTCACTGTATTCTTTTATTGTTTCACTTTCCTCAGCGGTTCCTACAAGCTCATAATCCTCACCCGCTTTCAGGAACGTAAACTCGCTGGGCAAACTACCGCCATCTGCGGTAAATTGGGAATATATATGCCATCCCTCTGCAATTGCCGCTGTAAAAACCAGCTCATACTCCCCGTTATCAAGACTACGGACCTCATGTGACCATAACGCGGGGTCTTCATCTGTTTGGGACAGCACCATACCGGAAAAAAGCAAACACAATAAGGCAACTAGATATGATTTCATCCTAAAAAGCTAATCTTGATTATTTTTTTGGTTTTTTCAGTCACCCTGAAACGATCATCCGCCCTGCGACCAATTACCCATGCAATGGCATCCTCTACACATAGCAGCCATTGGTTCTCCTTGGCAATCAAATCCATCTTCTCGTCTTTAAAATACTTGGACAGTAATTTCTTTTTCCCCTTCATTCCATAAGGATAAAAATAGTCCCCTTTTTTCCTTTTTCTAATAGTCAGGCTATCCTTTAACGTTTCTTTATCCAGGTATAGTATCCTTTCCGATAGCGGACCCATCTCCTGTACTTCTTCAATTCTCAATGAAACAGGTTCTTCAATAGCATCTATAGGGAAAGGAAAATAGAACGTATCGCTTCTTTTGGCTTCAAAAGCCTGCAAAAGCAAATATTCTCTATCTCTTATAAGTCTGTGTGTTCTGGAATACAGTACTTTACCTGATATTGACTCTAGTAAAACTTCAATATCTGAAAACTCCTTGAAACCGTATGGAGAAAGCAGTCCATGCAGATAAGCCTGTTTCGGGGATAGCTCATTAAGTACCGATATGCGGATTTTGATCACCTCCTGCTCTTCTATAAAGGCTTCACTTCTGATTTCCTGCAAATGATTTTCCAGAATAGCCTGACTCTCCTGTAAATGCCTTTGCGTTTGGGCGAAGTTTTGCATGAAGGCAGGATGGGTTTCCTTAATTCGGGGAAGCACTCCATGTCGAATTTGGTTTCGCAAATATTTAAATTCCCGATTGGAAGAGTCTTCGCGCCACTTTAAATGGTTTTCGAGGGCGTAATCAGCAAGCTCCTCCCGTGTAAAAACAAGTAAGGGACGGGCAATGGTTTCTGTTTTTACCGGTATCCCCATCAAACCCCTGATTCCTGTACCCCTGGAAAGATTAATCAGGAAGGTTTCCAGGTTGTCATCGGCATGATGAGCTGTAACACAATACTTTAAATTGTTTTCCTGCTGTAATTTTTTAAACCAGGCGTAACGTAGCTCACGTGCCGCTACTTGAACTGAAACTTTATTTTTATTAATATAACTAATTGTATCAAAGCTTTTTAGATATATATTTCTGTTGATGTCTTTTGCTAGCTCCACAACCCATTCTGCGTCTTCATCGCTTTCCTCTCCCCTCAGGCCAAAGTTGCAATGCGCTACACTAAAATCCATTTCCAGACGGTGACACAACCATAACAATACAGTACTATCCATTCCCCCGCTACAAGCCAGCAGAAATTTTTTCTCAAGGAGTTCAGGAAACTCTTTTTCAATATGTTGCCGGAATCTGGTCAGCATTTTTTAGGATTATGAACTAATACAAGAATAGCCTGCAGAGTAAAGCCCTTATTGGGTGAGTCGCGCTCTGAACTGGGACAGGGCCTCTTCATGTTTCTCTGCCAATGCAGCATCTACAATACCCTTATCTTCTGTAAAGTTAGTGTGAAATGAGGGCAAAGAAAAGGTAGCGGTTATGTCAGCACCAAATCTTGGGAGCACATTCTCTATTACACCAAGAGATCCTATAGCACCTCGTTTACCAGGTGAGGTAGACATAAGCAGTACAGGAGTTTCTTCCATGAAATTACGGTTAATCCGGGACAACCAATCTACCACATTTTTAAAATAGGCAGAAAGATTGCCATTATGCTCATTTACAGATAGCACAACCCCGTCGGATTTTTGTATCTCCTCAGCAAAAGAAACTAGTTCATCAGGGAAACCCTCATCGCGCTCTAAATCTTCACTATACATGGGAAATGGGCGATTGGCCAGGTTGATCAGCCGAACATCGTGGCCCTCCAAAGCCTCCGCAGTGGACTTAACCAGTTTGAAATTTATAGATCGAGAGGAATTGCTGCCTGCAAAGGCGATAATTTTTGCCATTGTAATAGGGAATTTGACTGCGAAAATATCACAAAAGGAGCGGTTTTGGGAGTTATTTCCCTAATTTTGCGCGCGTTAAGATCCAAAACCTGTAAAGAAGGAGTATATACCCATATGAGCAGTAAATCCACGCGTTTATTTTTTATCGATGCCATGCGTGCCTGGGCAATTCTGATGATGCTACAGGGACACTTTGTGGATGGATTGCTGGATAATGCCTTCCGGGACGCCAGCAGCACAACCTATCAGGTCTGGAAATACTTCAGAGGGATTACTGCCCCGGTGTTTTTTACCGTTTCCGGCTTTATTTTTACCTATTTGCTAATCAGGGTGCCTCAGAAGGGTTTTCAAAACCCCAGGGTCAAGAAGGGGCTTAGAAGAGGTCTGCAGCTCTTATTTATAGGGTATTTGCTAAGGCTTAATGTTTTGGGTTTATTCAAAGGAGAACTATACAGTTCGTTTTTCCTGGTAGACGTTCTCCATATTATCGGGCTTTCCTTACTGGGAATTATAGCAGTTTATCTGATTACCTACAGAAGGCCTAAATACTTGTTCCCCGGACTACTATTAACCATAGCCTGTTTGCTGTTTGCCTTTGAACCCGTCTACAAGACGTGGGAATATGGGTTAATTCCTGATATAATAGCCAACTACTTTACCAAAGCTAATGGCTCGGTGTTTACCATAGCCCCATGGTTTGGTTATACGGCTCTGGGATCCGTGTTATCCATCATCTTTACCCGGTTCAAAGAGCACAAAGATGTCTATGCATACGCCATACCATTAAGCGCTGTTGTTGGTCTCACACTAATCTTTTACTCATCACCGCTTTTTGTTTTTCTTCACGATTACACAGGGATAGCGCTTTTTAATAAGATCTATTCAAACAACTACCTGTTTATACGCATGGGTGATGTGCTGTTGGTCTTTTCTGTATTTATGCTTATGAGGCAATTAGTGAATAGTCGCACCATACTCAGGATAGGTCAAAACACCCTCTCCATCTATGTGATTCATTTTGTGATCTTATATGGAAGTTTCACCGGATTGGGCTTGTACCGGTTTTTTCACCACAGCCTAAGTCCAGTTGTTGTTATTGGGGGAGCAATCGCTTTTATGGTGGTTTGTTCCTACACTGCCCTGCTGTACGACAAACATGAAAGCCAAATCAAACTCTCTATAAGTCAGCTTAGTTTTCTTGCATGGACAAGCCTGGAAGCTTCATATTACTTCATTAAAGCCTACATTCTTCGCTTTCTGAAGGCAAAACGAGCCTAATCGATCTCTTAGGATTTTAGACCAATACCATTACACATGGAGTGCGCGATCCTCTGTAGCTGCAAGTGCAGCCTCTTTAACCGCTTCCGCATAGGTCGGGTGTGCATGGCTCATTCTGGCAATATCTTCAGCTGAAGCCCGGAATTCCATTGCCGTAACCGCCTCTGCGATAAGATCAGCACATCGTGCTCCAATCATATGGACTCCCAATACTTCATCAGTCTCCTTATCTGCAAGTATTTTGATAAAGCCATCAATATCCATACTGGCCCTTGAACGACCTAAGGCACGCATGGGGAATTGTCCTGATTTATAGGCAATCCCTGCTTTTTTAAGTTCTTCTTCCGTCTTACCCACAGCTGCTACCTCTGGCCATGTGTACACTACCCCAGGTATAAGGTTGTAGTCGATATGCGGTTTCTGTCCGGCCAGGATTTCAGCTACCATTGTTCCTTCTTCCTCCGCTTTGTGCGCCAACATGGCTCCGCGTACCACATCACCAATAGCGTAAATATTGGCAGCAGCGGTTTGCAGATGGTCATTTACTTCCACACGACCCCGGTCATCTAGTTTAACCCCTGCCGCTTCGGCATTAAGTCCGTCTGTATAGGGCCTGCGACCTACAGAAACCAGGCAGTAATCTCCTTTAAAACTTACCTCCTGACCTTTTTTATCATCAGCTTTAATCTCTACCTCATCTCCCTTTCTTTCTACAGATTTAACCTTGTGAGATAAGTAGAATTTTACCTTTTGTTTTTTCAGAACCTTCATCAGTTCTTTGGATAAGGCAGCATCCATACCAGGTACAATCCGATCCATATATTCAATTACAGAAACCTGAGCCCCCAGCCTGCGGTATACCTGACCCAATTCCAGTCCGATTACCCCACCGCCAATGATCACCATATGTTTTGGGATCTCCTTGAGCTTAAGCGCCTCAGTGGAAGTTATAACCCTTTCTTTATCCAGGGTGATAAAAGGAAGTGTGGCTGGTTTGGACCCTGTGGCAATAATGGTGTGCCTGGCTTCAATAACAATCTCCTCCTTTTCCTGGGCTATTTTAACATGTGTTGCATCCTGAAAGCTCCCCATTCCCTGGTAAACATCAATCTTGTTCTTGTCCATGAGAAATTGGATGCCCTTGGTAGTTTGGTCTACCACTGACTGCTTGCGGGCAATCATTTTTTCCAGATTAACCTTGACTTCCCCGGGGATTTCGATCCCGTGGGCCTCAAAATGCTTTACCGCATCCTCATAGTGATGACTGGAATCCAGCAGCGCTTTTGAAGGGATACATCCTACATTGAGACAGGTGCCTCCGAGTGTATTGTATTTTTCAACAATGGCTGTTTTCATACCCAATTGGGCACATCGGATTGCTGCTACATATCCTCCTGGTCCTGAGCCGATAACGGCAACATCATATTGATTCATAAAAACTGTGCTTTCAAGCTTGGATTACAATTTTATTTCACTTTCGGGTAGCAAAAGTACAAATGTTTTCGCTCATCAGAATGCGCTGAAGTCAAAAAGAAAAGATAGGTGCAGAAGGCTGGGATTGATTCTACCTGGCTGTTAAAGAGAGATTGCTGTTGTCTGTTTTACTTCGCTAATTACAAAGGAACTCTGAGTGCTTCCGATATTCTGAATAGCAGTCAACTTAGCAACCATAAATTCCCGGTACGCCTGCATATCCCGTACGTGGATTTTGAGAATATAGTCATAGTCGCCACTCACATGGAAGCATTCGGACACTTCTTCCAATTTCAAGACCTCTCGCTCAAATTGTTCCACGTTTTCCTTTATGTGCTGGATTAATTTCACATGGCAGAGCACAGTAAAATCCCTGTCAATTTTGCTTTTGTCAATCAAGGCAACATATTTCCGGACAACCCCCGAACGTTCCAGCCTTTTAATCCTTTCATAAACAGCCGTTGAAGATAAGCCCAGGGCATTGGAGAAAGCTTTGGTGGTCTGCTTGCTGTCTGCTTGTAGTAAATTCAACAAATGAACATCTATCTGGTCAAGTTTCATATAGAATAGTTTTCATTAGAAAATGCAATTTACGAACAAATACAGATAAATTATCATGCATATGATTCTTTTATAGAGTATTTTACTTCCTAATGGCTTTTTCGTTGATATTTAATCCGTTTATGTGTAATTTAGCTTTAAAATCGAAAAATGGCACATAAAGCATCTGATCGCATCCTCGACTTACACAATTTTGGAGAATTTGGCGGGGTAAATCCTTCCATTTCCGATTCGTCTACCTACACCTTCATATCTGCGAAAACTATGTTTGATACCTTTGAAGGAAACACGGAGGGATGTTATTTATACAGCAGGCATTCTTCCCCATCCAACCTCTACCTGGGAGAAGCCATGGCCGCGCTGGAAGGAACAGATAGCGCAAACGTAACAGCCAGCGGTATGGGTGCAATTACTGCCGTGATTATGCAACTCTGTGATGCTGGCGATCACATTGTTAGTAGCCGTACCATTTATGGAGGCACCTATGCCTTTCTAAAGAATTTTATAAAAAAATATAACGTAACTACCAGCTTTGTAGACATCACTGATTTGCAAGCGGTTGAGGACGCTGTAAAGGACGGAACCAAGATGATTTATTGTGAATCTGTTAGTAATCCACTGCTGGAAATTGCCGACATAAAAGGACTTACCCGAATTGCTGATAAATACGGTATTCCCCTGGTGGTAGATAACACCTTCTCACCACTTTCTATTGCCCCGGCTAAACTGGGGGCACATATTGTAGTGCATAGCCTTACTAAATTTATAAATGGCACCAGTGATTGTGTTGCGGGTGCGGTTTGCGGCAGCAAAGATTTCTGTTTGGCACTGAAAGATGTCACTAGTGGTGCCGGAATGCTATTAGGCAGTACTCTGGATAGTATCCGTGCAGCCTCTATCCTGAAAAACATGCGGACCTTACACATTCGCATGCAAAAACACAGCTACAATGCGCAATTCCTCTCCGAGCGTTTTGAAGAAGATGGGCTACGAGTAGTATATCCCGGACTTGTCTCCCATCCCGGACATGAATTAATGAAAAGTCAAATGGTAGCCGAATACGGCTTCGGTGGCATAATGACCATCGATGTAGGCAGCCTGGAAAAGGCAAACGCGCTAATGGAACTCATGCAAAAAGAAAATTTAGGTTATCTGGCCGTAAGTCTTGGCTTCTATAAAACACTGTTTAGTGCTCCCGGAACATCAACTTCTTCAGAAATTCCAGAGGAAGAGCAGGAAACCATGGGGCTTTCAGATGGACTTATCCGCTTTTCCATAGGATTGGATGATGACATTCAGCGGACTTATGACATCATGAAAAGCTGTATGTACCAACTAGGTATTCTTACCGGGGATGAGGTAGTCCTCTAAAAGGCCCGAAACTGTTGGCTTGTTTGCAGAACCGTCTTCAAAATCGTAATATTACCTGCAAACTAAAACCAACCCCATGGCCAAAGACGCCTCTAAAAAGCACAGACAAGACGAACATATTGTAGAAAATCGTGAGTTAAACATCTGGGAGGCACTTATTCCTGTCTTTGCGCTTGTTCTCATGCTGGCCTATAACGTATATGTCTTTGGCGATGACGCTATAGGAGGATCCAATCAATTCATTCTTTTAATGGGTGGTGCAGTCGCCGCCATTGTAGGTTTCTTTAATAAGGTAACCTACAAACAGATGCTGGCCGAAGTGGCAGAGAATGTTAAGTCCACAACCGGCGCTTTATTAATCTTACTAATGGTTGGAGCCTTGGCAGGCACCTGGCTGATCAGTGGAATCATCCCTGCCATGATCTATTACGGCTTACAAATCCTGAACCCTACTATTTTCCTGGGCGCATGTGTGGTCATCAGTGCCATCATATCGATCGCAACAGGAAGCAGCTGGACCACAGCTGCTACCGTGGGTATTGCGTTAATTGGAATCGGTGATGCCCTGGGTATTTCTTTGGGCATGACTGCAGGGGCCGTACTATCCGGTGCTTATTTCGGGGATAAAATGTCGCCTTTAAGTGACACTACCAACCTGGCGCCTGCCATGGCCGGTGGGGAACTCTTTGGCCATATTCGCTACATGACCTACACCACTATCCCTACTATCAGCATCACGCTGTTGGTTTTTTTAATTATCGGGTTTAATCTGGATACAACAGGTATCGCCGACACTGATTCTATTTTGACTTCCATTGATAAAGCTTTTAATATAAATGGTTGGCTTTTTATTGTACCATTGGTAGTCATTCTCATGATCGTTCGTAAAGCTCCTCCCCTGCTAGCTTTATTAATCGGCACCTTGTTAGGCGGCTTATTCGCCTTGATTTTTCAACCCAATGTGGTTGCTGGAATTACAGGAGCAGGTTCCCTCGACTTCGAATCGGCTTATAAAGGCATCCTGAATGCCATTACAATCAAAACTTCGGTTGCTACGGATAATCCTGCCCTGAACGACTTGTTTTCAGCCAAAGGCATGGCTGGTATGCTCGGAACTATCTGGCTAATTGTTTGCGCAATGGTCTTTGGTGGCGTTATGGACGGAATTGGAGCCTTGTCCCGTATTACCAAGAGCCTGCTTGGACTTGCCAAGACCACCCTGGGACTTTTTGCAAGCACTGTGGGAAGTTGTCTTGCCTTGAATATTACAGCATCAGATCAATATCTGGCCATTGTGGTTCCCGGTAAAATGTTTGCCCAGGCTTATGAAGATCGCGGACTGGCACCTGAAAACCTGAGCCGAACCCTGGAAGACTCAGGTACGGTCACTTCTGTGCTTATTCCATGGAACACCTGTGGCGCTTATCACAGTGGGGTACTTGGTGTAAGTGTCGCCGAATATTTCTTCTTTGCCATATTCAATTGGCTTAGCCCAATCACTACTTTGGTATTTGCTGCAATGGGGATTAAAATCAAGCAGCTCAAAACCGGAAAAGATTAAACCAAAACACAGCTTTAAATTTCATAAAAAAGTCATCCCTTTTCCCTTGAGATTTTATAATTTCACGGTATAAAAATCTATCGTATTATGGCAACTGTTACATTAAAAGGAAATGCAATAAATACCCTTGGGTCACTTCCCGCTGTAGGGAGCATGGCCCCTGAATTTACACTAACTAAAGGAGACCTCTCTGATGCCCGTTTATCAGATTATAAAGGAAAAAAAGTAGTGCTCAATATATTTCCCAGCATTGATACTGGAACATGCGCTCAATCAGTGCGCCAGTTTAATCAGGAAGCTACGGAACTAAGCAATACAAAAGTGCTTTGTGTATCTAAGGACCTTCCCTTTGCCCAGGCACGATTTTGTGGTGCAGAGGGAATTGACAATGTTGAAATGCTGTCCGATTTCAGGGATGGTAATTTTGGCAAGGCCTATTCATTGGAATTTACGGACGGTCCGTTATTCCCGCTGCTGTCAAGAGCTGTTGTTGTTCTGGATACGGATGGCAAGGTTGTCTACACCGAACAAGTCCCTGAAATTGTTGATGAACCCAACTATAAAGCGGCTCTGGTAGCCTTAATGGATGCCTAGGGAGAGTTTTCTCAAGAACCGAATAAAAAGTATAGGATTCGCCCTCAGGGGAGTTTTGGTTTTAATCAGGACTGAACGTAGCATTAAAATACAGCTGTTTATAGCCCTGCTGATCACTGCTGCCGGATTTTACTATAACATTAGTGCTACAGAATGGATCCTCCAAACCCTGGCCATTGCACTTGTCCTGGGAATTGAAGGTCTGAATACCGCGGTTGAGAAAATAGCAGATTACATTCAACCCAGATACGACCAAAAAATTGGTTTTATTAAAGATGTGGCGGCAGGAGCTGTTATGTTAGTAGCTATTGGGGCTGCAATTATTGGGTTGATTATATACATACCCAAAGTATTTTGACACTACCCGAAACGCTTCGAAGGGGTGAAATTCGTATTTTAGCGTAACAGAAGCGCAGGATTGCATGGCAAAAAAGAGAAAAAAGTCGAAGTCAACATCAGCCAAAAAAAAAGGCCTTTCTTTGACCCTGTCTACCCAAAACAAGATCATACTAGGAAGTCTGTTGATTCTCTTCAGTATAGCGCTGTTTTTCTCCTTTGCCTCCTTTTACTTTAGCTGGGAATCCGATCAGAGTCTTCTAACGGAATTTTCAGACCGAAATGAACAGGCCCAGAACCTGTTGAACAAATTTGGAGCAAGTGTAAGCCATTTCTTTATGTACAGAGGCTTTGGCCTGGCTTCGTTTGTTTTTCCTGTTTTACTATGCCTGACCGGGCTTTACCTCTTTTTAGGCCTGGAACGCAAAGGGCTTATTGGTAAATGGATCTGGGGTTTGGTGTTCTTGATTTGGACTTCAATCGCACTTGGCTTTTTCGCCATTGAAAAACCTTTGCTAGGCGGACTTATTGGCTATGAGATGAATGATTTCCTTCAGGATTATACCGGTAAAATCGGCGTACTGCTCTTATTATTATTTGGCCTCACTGTAATTTTGGTGCGCTTGTTTCGCTTCTCCCCACAGGCAATTGCCCAGTACTTCCAAAACAAGGCCAGTTCTGTTAAAAAGGAATTCCACACCCAGGCGGCAGAATCGAGCCTGTCTGTAGAAATTGAGACCGAGACCAAGCAAGAAATTCCCGATCCCTATACTCATAAAGAAAATATACCGGTTCTAGAACCAGAAACACCAATAGGTAACGATAGTAAAATAACAGAAAGTGACACGAATCCAGATATAAAAATTGAGGTCGAAGCGGTCCAGGAAGAGAAAGAGGAGACCGATATCCTGGCCGATAAGCTCGTGGAAGACTTTGGAGAATTCGATCCAACCCTCGAACTGGGTAATTATAAATTTCCTCACCTGCAACTACTCGACACCCATGGGGCGGCTGGCGGGATAACCATAAACCAGGAAGAACTCGAGGATAATAAGAACCGGATTGTCAACACCCTGAGGAATTACAAGATTGGTATATCCCAGATAAAAGCCACTATTGGCCCTACGGTTACCCTCTATGAAATTGTTCCTGAGGCCGGTGTACGGATCTCCAAGATCAAAAACCTGGAGGACGATATTGCCTTATCACTGGCGGCTTTGGGGATCAGGATCATTGCCCCTATTCCCGGAAAAGGAACCATCGGTATTGAGGTTCCTAACAAAAACGCCACCATAGTTTCCATGCGATCTGTAATCGCATCTACCAAATTCCAAAATGCAGAGATGGAACTGCCTATTGCTTTTGGAAAAACCATTAGCAATGAAACATTTGTGGTAGACCTGGCTAAAATGCCCCATATGCTAATGGCAGGTGCCACAGGGCAGGGTAAATCCGTAGGACTCAATGCTGTTTTGACTTCCCTTTTGTACAAAAAGCATCCTGCTGAAGTGAAATTTATTCTGGTAGATCCCAAAAAGGTGGAACTCACCCTGTACAACAAAATAGAACGCCACTTCCTGGCCAAACTGCCTGATGTCCCTGATGCGATAATCACCGATAACCAACAGGTAATCAACACCTTGAATTCGCTTTGCATTGAAATGGATAATCGCTATGAGCTCCTAAAAGGGGCTATGGTCCGTAATATCAAGGAATACAATACCAAATTCAAAGCGCGCAAACTCAATCCAAATGACGGACACCAATTTTTACCTTATATCGTATTGGTGATCGATGAGTTTGCGGATCTGATCATGTCTGCCGGGAAGGAAATTGAAACACCAATCGCCCGTCTGGCACAGCTTGCAAGGGCAATAGGCATCCACCTTGTGATTGCTACACAACGGCCTTCTGTAAACGTGATAACGGGGCTTATCAAAGCAAACTTCCCTGCCCGAATCGCATTCCGCGTAACTTCCAAGAT
This sequence comes from Flavobacteriaceae bacterium D16, assembly GCA_021295155.1. Taxonomy (GTDB): domain Bacteria; phylum Bacteroidota; class Bacteroidia; order Flavobacteriales; family Flavobacteriaceae; genus Lentiprolixibacter. The sequence continues at coordinate 447,485 of JAJTJC010000035.1, forward strand.
CGATTCGCGTACAATTCTGGATACCCAGGGGGCAGAACAACTTATTGGGCGTGGTGACATGCTCTTCACCCAGGGCAACGATATTACAAGATTGCAATGTGCCTTTGTAGATACCCCGGAAGTGGCAAAGATCACAGAGTATATCGGCTCTCAGCGGGCCTATCCCGAAGCCCACCTTCTGCCGGAGTATGTAGGCGATGATTCTGGCACAAGTATTGATTATGCTATTGAAGACCGGGATGCCTTGTTCCGCGACGCAGCAGAAGTAATCGTAACAGCACAGCAGGGATCTGCTTCGCTTATTCAGCGTAAGCTTAAGCTGGGATATAACCGTGCAGGTCGAATTATCGACCAATTGGAAGCTGCGGGTATTGTAGGTCCTTTTGAAGGTAGCAAGGCCAGACAGGTACTGGTGCCCGATATATATGCGCTGGAACAATTATTGAACAATGAAACCCAACAAACATGAAAAAGTATTTAGTATACTTCCTTATAACCTCAATACCCGCACTGGGATTGGCTCAGGACGCAGATAAAGCAAAAGCCTTGCTCGATGAAGTCTATGATAAGGTAAAGGCCTATGAAAATATTGAAGTTGATTTCAAATACTCACTGGAGAATACGGAGGCAAATATCAACCAGGAAACGCGTGGCAATGTCACCCTGGAAGGAGATAAATACCTATTGAACTATCTCGGGGCTATTCAGTTATATGACGGACAAAAAGTATATACGGTAGTTCCTGAAAACGAGGAGGTTACTATAGAGGACCAAAGTGATGAAGAAAATACGATTACTCCATCCAGGATGCTGACTTTTTACAAAAAAGGGCATACCTATAGCTGGGATATCCTCCAAAACGTGCAGGGTAGAAAAATACAATTTGTAAAACTGGTCCCCATAGATACCAATTCTACCATTGAGAGCATTTTACTGGGAATAGACGCAGAAACCAAGCACATATTTCGCTTAATTGAAACGGGGGCTAATGGCACCAAGACCACCATCACTGTTAATTCTTTTAAAACAAATCAGCCCTTGTCCAAAACCTTATTTACCTTTGATGAGAACAAGTACAAAGAAGAAGGGTACTACATCATAAGGAATTAGGCCTTGCGGATTCTAGATCAATACATTTTAAAACGATTACTCTACAATTTTTTCAGTTCGTTTGTGATCCTGATGTTTATTTTCATCTTCCAAACGATCTGGCTCTTTATAGATGACCTTGCCGGAAAAGGATTGGATATAATTATTATAGGAAAATTCCTGTTTTATCTGATGCCCAACCTTACCGAAAAGGTTTTGCCATTAACCGTTCTGCTTGCATCCATAATTACCTTCGGGACTTTTGCGGAAAACTATGAGTTCGCTGCCATGAAAGCTTCCGGGATTTCGCTACAGCGATCCATGCTCAGCCTGATTGTTTTTGTAGTCTTCCTGGGTGGCCTCACATTTTATTTTGCAAACAGTGTAATCCCGGCATCAGAACAAAAGATCTATAACCTCAGACGAAATATAGCCAAGGTAAAACCGGCCGCTGCCATTGAAGAAGGGGTCTTCAGCGATCTCGAAGGGCGCAACATCAAGGTAGACCGAAAATACGGGGAGAACGATCGCTTTCTCGAAAAAATCATTATCCACAGGAAATCCAAAGCACAGAAGAATATTACTGTTATCAAGGCAAAGAAGGGAGAATTGATCAGCAGCGACCGCTCGGATATCATACAGTTAGTCCTGAAAGACGGACATTATTATGAAGATATAGAGCCTAAAAACAGCCGGGATCAAAAGAAATATCCCTTCGCAAAAGCTGTTTTTGATACCTACACCATCAATATTGAACTTCCCGACAACCAGCAGGACCTGGAAGAAGAGCGAAATGTCCGTACAGATAAGATGAAGAACATCAGCAGGCTTGCCAAGGACATAGATTCTCTTAAAGAGAACAATATTAAGATCGTAAAGGCTTTTTCAAAAAACATTAGTTCCAGGATGGGGGCATTCCTGCCCCTGTGGAATAATGATACTATTAACAACCCAAGTGCTCAGGGAGATCTGATTGAACCGGAAATTCCCGAAACTGTCCAGTTAAAAGATTCCGTTGATACCTTAACTACTCCTTATACCGGCGACATTGTATCCCTTTTCAAAGTTTGGCAACAAGGCCAGGTATACACCTCAGCTAAAAGCTCTGTAAGCAATATTTTGAATTCGGTAGTAGGTAAAAAGGAAGAACTGGAACGGCGCTATAAAATTTACAATATGCATATTCTGTCCCTTCACAAGAAATATGCATTGGCCTTTTCCTGTATTATCCTGTTTTTCGTGGGAGCACCACTTGGAGCAATCATCCGAAAGGGTGGTTTGGGCCTTCCTATGGTAATAGCCATAGTACTCTTCCTGGCTTACTATTTCATTGGTGTTTTTGCCGGCAACTATGCTAAGGAGGGTAACATACACCCTATCTTGGGAGCATGGCTATCTACCCTAATAATGTTACCTTTGAGCGTTTATTTGACCAAGCGGGCAACGGCAGATCGTGGATTGATGGATTTTGGACATATAACGGATCCCATTAGGAGGTTTTTTAAAGGAGTTAAGCAAAGATTTGCGAAATGATAGTGAGCAAGGAAATGAAAGTTCAGCTGAATACCATAGAAGAGGCTATAGCCGATATCAAGCAAGGTAAGGTTGTAATTGTTGTTGATGATGAAAACAGGGAGAATGAAGGAGACTTCATCGCCGCTGCCGAAAAGGTGACTCCGGAAATGATCAATTTTATGGCTAAACACGGCCGCGGTTTGATCTGTGCTCCGCTAACCGAAGAAAGGTGCAAAGAGCTGGACTTAACGATGATGGTAGAAAACAATACGGTACTTCACCATACACAATTTACTATATCTGTAGACCTTATTGGTCATGGTTGCACTACGGGAATTTCTGTACATGACCGGTCTAAAACCATTAAGGCACTTGTCAATGCGGAAACCCGACCAGAGCAGCTGGGCAGGCCAGGACATATATTCCCGCTGAAAGCCAAGAATGGCGGTGTTTTACGTAGAACAGGACATACAGAGGCTGCTGTAGATTTTGCCAGATTGGCCGGATTAGCCCCTGCCGGTATTTTAGTGGAGATTTTGAATGAGGATGGAACTATGGCAAGGCTTCCACACCTGGTGGAAGTTGCACGTAAGTTTGATCTTAAGCTGGTTTCCATTGAAGACCTTGTTGCTTATCGCATGCGGCATGACAGCCTCATAAATAAGCGGGAGTCTTTTGAAGTAGATACGCGATTTGGTCGCTTCACCCTTCATGCCTATCAGCAAACTACCAATGATCAGGTACACCTGGCATTGACCAAAGGCGATTGGAAACTGAATGATCCGGTTCTTACTCGTATCAATTCCACATTGGTCAACAATGATATTTTAGGGACCCTTACCCACAATATCGATGAAAAACTGGATGATATGTTTAAAGCGCTAAACGAAGAAGGAAAAGGTGCCATAGTATTCATCAACCAGCAAAGTCAGTCGTTTAATCTGTTAAAGCGTATCAAGGGATTAAAGGATAACCAGAAAAAGGGGATTAAAAAGGCCCCTAAAATTGAAATGGATACACGTGATTTTGGAATAGGAGCACAGATCCTTCACGACCTGGACATTAGTAAAATGCGCCTCATGACCAATTCCAAACAAGCCAAAAGAGTAGGTATTGTGGGTTACGGTCTGGAAATAGTAGAATATGTTCCCTACTAAGCGCTAATACTTCTGGTTTAAATACTTTTCAGAACCTTTCTTAAACGGTTTGCACGGGAACTTACCTCTTCCTCAGACCATCCAATTTTAATCAACATAGAAATGGTTCGCCCCATCCAGTGATCGGATTTGCTGAAGTCCTGCTGGTCTGTTCTGCCAAGCTGATCACGAACCTCCTGCGGCAGTTTACCAAGCGATACCTGATTTTTCAAATGATCCCATTTCCTGTGGTAATGCCAGTTATTGTCGAACCAGTAAAAAGAGCCATCAACCCCAGCTTCCAGCAACGCCTTATGTGCTTTACGGGCTATTTCTTCTGTTGGCATAAAAAAATTCAGGAAGGAATAGTTCTGAATACCCTTTTCCGGGACCCTTCTGAAGGTTACTTCGGGAATATCTCTGATAGACTGTTCAAGGATTCGATAATGTTTTTCCTGAATCTCCAAAAAGGAATCCAAACGCCGGACCTGTGCTACGCCAACAGCTGCATTTAGCTCTGAAATGCGGTAGTTATATCCTAAAAATGGATGGCTTTCCGCCCCTCTGTCATTGCCTGTATGGTCATGGCCGTGATCTGAAAAATGGTCAGCATTGTGATAATACGCTTCATTATTGGTTATCAGGGCTCCACCTTCTCCACAGGTGATGGTTTTAACGTAATCGAATGAAAAACAGCCGATATCCCCGAAACTACCCAATGGTTTTCCTGCATAGCTACCCCCTATTGCCTGACAGGCATCTTCAATTAGCAGTACATTGTGCTCCCGGGCGATCTCCGACAAAGCATCCAAATCCGCCATGGAACCACACATGTGAACAGGCATGATTACACGGGTGCGTGAAGTTATGGCTTGTTTTACCGAATGCGGATCGAGTGTCAGCGTGTCATCAACATCGGCCAACACAGGAACGGCTCCCAGCGCCAGGACAGATTCAAAACTAGCTACAAAAGTGAAGGTGGGAAGGATAACCTCATCCCCTGCTCCTACTCCCGCACTAGCCATGGCTACCGTAAGGGCAGCTGTACCACTGCTTAGCAGCTGGGCATAGCGGGTTTGCATGCGTTCTGACAAAGCCTTTTCAAGTTCCCTGGCCTTCCAATGACCCTTTCTCATACCGTCAAAACCATAGCGCATCAATACCCCGGAGTCCAGTACTTTTTGCACTTCCTGACGTTCCAGGTCACCAAACAATTCAAAACCAGGCATAGTAACTTAAATTATTGGGAATTGTTTAAATCAATAATCGATGTGGACATCTTCCTTCTTACTTTCTTGAACTCTGCAAACATGTCGTCCTCAGCCCGGTATCCTATTGGCATTACCAAAACTGCGCTTAGTCCCTTTTCCTTTAAACCGAGGAGTTCATTGTAGGGGTCAGGCTCAAAACCTTCCATAGGGCAGGCATCAATTTCCTCCAGGGCACATATGGTTAACAGGTTTCCCATGGCAAGATAAGCCTGCCTGGTTGCCCACTCCTGAATTTCCTGCCGATTTTTATTACTAAATTCTTTGACCAAGTACTCCCGAAACGGATTGATAATCTGGTCGCTTGTTCCCCGTATTTCTTTTACCCGTTCAAAGTAACTTTTCACATAATCCCCGTCTACATTGCTTTCAACACAAAAAACAAGCAAATGTGAAGCCTGTGCTACCTGCTTTTGGTTATAGGAATGGGAAACAAGACGTTTTTGAAGGGCTTCATCTTCCAGGACTAACAAACGGATAGGTTGTAAGCCGTAGGAGGTTGCGGTGAGATTAAAGGCCTGCTTTAATCTGTCTACCTGCTCAGCATTCAACTTCCGGGAAGGATCGAACTTTTTGACCGCATAACGCCATTCTAAACGCTCAATTATATCGCTCATATACTATAAGTATTGCATTTTAGGGGAAATTGTGCTTTGATTTCCCGCTGCAAAAATAACGCAATTATACCAGTCTCGGCAATTACAAAAAAGAAAGGCGAGGAATATTCCCCGCCTTATTCGTTGGTCTCTCAAAAAGCAACCCGGATCAAACTAAATGATTTTTGACCCGGATTGCCGACAAGAGGATTCGTTTATCAATCAGGCAAAATCCAGTTGCCTTATTTTGCTTAAGGCTTCGGATTTAGAATTCACATCCAGCTTCAGGTAAATATTCTGAATATGGAAATTAATGGTGCTGGTAGATACATACAGTTTATTGGCGATGGTCTTGTAGGTATCGCCCTGACAAAGATGTTCTATAATTTGATTTTCCCGTTCTGAGAAAAACTTATAGGATTTTCTCCTGAAGGTATCAATGAGCTTTTTAATAATATCATTACTCAGCGCAGCGCCTTCGTCCTTAATTGAATTAAGGGCATGCAACAACCTTTTAACACTGATAGGCTTGGTTAAATAGCCAGACGCACCATATTTAAAGGCCCTTTTAATAGTATGGAAATCATTTTCATTACTAACCATAAGCACACTGGCCTCGGGATCTAATTTCCTGAATGCTGAAATGGCCTCAATACCCGTCATCTCAGGTAAATTAACCTCAGAAAGGACAATATCTGGTTTAACCCTCATATAATCTTCAAGGGCCTCTTCGGCTGAATTGTATATGCCGATCAGGGTAAAATCATGGTAATTATGAAAATAATACCTGTAGGTTTGATGAAACTTTGGGTCATTGTCAATGACCATTACTTGGAGTGTCGAAGTTTTCATATTGAATTAATTTGGGATTGTATTATGTTTGAGATTAGTTGATTGGTCCTTAATTCACGAGCCATAATTAGGCCTGTTTCCAGCAAATACATGAAGGAATTCAGGCAGTTCAATTACCTCAGCTAAAACCATACTATTGCTGGGCAGTATCCGGGGACACGGCTCCATCGGCTAGTATTAGCAGATGAGAAAATTCAGTGAATTGGGATTGAAATAAAGATGTTATTTCAGGCTTAACCGGACTGCTGAACTTTTGCGGTTAAACCAGGAAAAAGATCCTTAGTCAATGTTGAGGAACAAGTATCCTTGGGATGGATATTGCCGGGAGGAGCACCTGATGCTTCCCCTAAATTACGGGTTAAGTAGAATTCTTTTTTCATAAAACAGAGATTTGGGTTGTACTGTTATGAGGAGAAATTACCAAAAACGACCAATACCGGCATAAGAATTGGCTATATTTTCGACGTACAACACCCCAAAGCTGCATTTCATCGGGAAAACTGATAAAAATTAACAGGGAAATTTTCAACCAAAAAAAGGACCCTAATGCTATTATTTTAGCAAAAGGATCCTCGTTCGAGTTAATTAAGCGGACTATACTGTGCCTCTAATCAGTCATTAAATTCAACACTGGCACTGGCAACGGGGTTATATACCTCCATGATCCATTTCTCATCCCCGTATTGTCCGTTTAAATTAGAGACAAATGCGACTTTTGCATCGTCCTTGGTATTAAAATCGGCCAGATATACATAATACAACCCATTCTCTGTATTATAAAATTGCTTAGCATTTAAACCTTTCTGGTTCAGCGTCTTTAGAAAAGCATCTAAATACTTTTTGTTCTTGTAAACGTTAGCAATTAAGTAATAACCAGATGACACTCCAACGATATCCGACCGATTTTTAGATCGTATTGGTAATTCTTTAAAATCGCGCTTTGTAGGCCTGTTCACTTTTGTTTTAACAGGGGCAGTGTATGCCAAAGCGGTAGGGATCTTTTGCTCTTTGCTCGCAGGTCCCGGCGTTACCGGGTCTCCATTTCTGATTTCCTTACGGATAAGGCGAACAAGCATTTCAAATTTCTTTTCGAACTGTACATCACGAGCCCTTTCTATGGAATCCTGTCTCAAGATCAGTTCATCGAGGATCAGCCTGTTTTCCATGGCCATAGCGCTCTGGTCTAAGTCGGCTACCACCGGGCTTACTCCAGTTTTCTGTTCAGCCTTAAGCTCCAGGATCTGTTCCTCGTAATTTCGTACGATTTGATCAATCTGACGGTCTTTACTGTTATTTACATAACCATCAGGATTGGCATCTTCATCTTTAAATGTATAGGCAAGGGAAAGCTCATGATTCCAGCCCAGATTTCCTCCTGTTTCGGAAATATCCTTTTCCATGAGATATCCTATCGACAATCTGCGATTCAGGTTAAAACCCATCCCCAGGGAAAGACCATAGGTTTCGTCGTAGGTAGATTGCAACCAGCCGTAATTAGGCAGGTCCAGTAACAAGGATCCAATATAGGTAAACCGGTCTTCCTGATTTTTGCCAAGTTGCAGCAAAGGCATAATTCGTCCGTTTTCGAAGATTCCACCTCTGGCATTCAGGGGGTGTGTATACTGCAGTGCAGCCCTCAGATTATCTGTGGTAAGCCCTGTAACCAGGTTATTGGTTGTTTGGTTGTAGCGGATTAAATCGGTAGCATATAAAGCCACGTCAAATCTTCCAACACTCAGGGCCAGGCCTGGTTCTACAACTATTTTACTTTGTTTGCTCGCTTCCTCAAGCGAAGGGTCGTTCTCTGCGGTAACCACTTTGCTTCGGTCAATTCCCTGACTGATGTAGGTAATATTGGTTCCAAAGGTCAGACTGGTTTTATCACCGAGTTTAACGGCACGTGCATAGTTTGCATTAAAACCAAACTCCTGCATTACACCTTCCCATTGGCCATATAGTCCAATTCCCAGGGCAGTGCTTTCATTTAGTTTGTTGCTAAAGCCCAGATAGTAATTCTGGATATTATCCTCATAAGAGGCGTATTGATTCCTGTGAAGGATATTGAGATACGATTTATTCTCCCTCACCAGGGAAAAAGTTGGGTTAATCAAAAACCGGTTAAAGAACAACTGGTTATGAAAAGGGCTCTTCACGCTGCTGAAGTTGCCTGCATTTTCCGTTTCCTGTGCATTGGATTCAACCGTATTCAGGCAAAAGGCCAGAATAAGGACAGGAATGCAATGCTGTAGGTTTAATTTAAAAGCTTTCATTGGGTTGTATTTTTTATCAGGTGCCAGGCGCGGAGCTACTGTTGTTCTACCAGTATACTCCGCTACCGGTCACCAGACAATCGCTGGGTGATTTATTTCCCGGAAAACTCATCCGGGTAGGGAACCTGAGGTTCCAGCGCTTTTAGTCCTCGTATTCAAATACAGTGTTGGAATATCCTGTATCTATCTGCGTGGGTAATAATTCGATGAATTTATTCCGATTTTCCGCAAGGCTGTTTTCCTTCTTATCACCATAGGAGAAAACCAGTTCCTGAACATCCGCAGTTTGTTTTCCACGGTTGGAGACCACATAGGCCAGGCCTTTATCTGCTTGTACCTTAAGGGCAAAATCATCATCCCTGCTATTAAAAGGGGCGCCAATATTCATGGCCAGACCAACTTGATTAGAAGCAACCTGCACGGCAAATAAATCCAGTCCTCCGTAGCCATCACGTCCATCTGAGGCAAAAAACAGCAGGTTATCACCCACTACACTAGGGTATAGATCGTTCTTTCTGGAGTTTACTTTGGTGCCCAGGTTTTTAGCCATTCCGAGGCTTCCATCTCCCTTAATATCCGAAACATAGATATCATACTTTCCAAAGGTGCCAGGCATATCCGAGGCAAAAAACAAACGTTTTCCGTCATTAGATATCGCGGGGTGAAGGGCTGACGCGTACTTGGGGCATACGGCCACTTCCTCAACTTGCGTCCATTCATTACCCACCTTCTTAGCCTTAAATATTTTGGTCAAGGGTTGCTTTTTAGAAAACACACCGTATAGGGGCTTTACATGGACCACCTTGGTAAAGTAGGCCGTGCGACCATCTGCACTCACTGCTACCGGCGGAGCATAAGATGCGCCTTTCCTGCTGGCCACATTGGCATAGGACTGATGTTCCGGGAACGAAACAGTATTAGTTGTTCCATTGCGGCTTCCAAAATCCGGCATGCTATAGTTTTCGGCTAGTTGACGCGTGAGTTTGTCCTGCGATGGACCTTGATCTATCTGATAGTCCTCTTTGATCCGGGAATACCAGTCGCGTTGGGCTACCACAGGTGCAGATTTCTCAAGTCCGGCCTGTTGCCGGGCGTAAAGATATCGTTCGTGATAGCTCTGCGAAACATTGTCTACTCCGCTGAGATCAATAAGTTTCTGATACCAAAATACCGCTGTTTCATAGTTTTCAGAGAGGAAGTTTACATTACCAAGGTCTTCAAAGACTTCCTGGTCTGTATACCCAAGCCTGATCAGCTTCTGGTAATCCTTGATTCGTTTTTCAGCCTCCTTCTGTTTTATATACTCTGTACTTGCATTGGTCCGTTGTGCAGACACTGTAAAGCACATTAAGAGTAACAGGGAAGCTAATGCTCTGCTGTAGGTTATTATTCGATTCATAATACAAGATATTGGGGTTTGTTTGGCCAAATTTCGAAAGAGTGTCTAAGTAAGCATTATGAATTTTTCATAGGTTTTGGTGCTTTTCGGGTGATTTTCTGTTAAAAGTTGACGAAAACCCTATGAATTTTTATCAGTTTCGGGGAAATGCCCTTTTTTATCGCCAAACGTATTCGGAATACCCCCTTTTATAAAAATAGGGTCCTTTTAGCTTTTATTTTACCGGATAATATTGACGTTTATCGAAGCCAAAACATCAAAAAATTGGAATAAAACGAACTTTTAGCTTCAATTGAGATAGATATGCTCTAAATTGGAAAGGCTGAGTTTAGAAGAACCATAGTTTGATCGCCATAAGGACAACCATCACCACCAGGAAAGTTTTCACAAATCCGTCTCCTTTGGCCACTGAAATCCGACTGGAGAGCCACGCCCCTGCTCCATTACCTATGGCCAGAACAAGACCAACCTTCCAGAGGACTTTATCATTATAGATAAAAACCGCCAGTGCAGATAAGGTATAGATAAAGACCACGGCCACTTTGGTAGCATTGGCGCGTACCAGTGTCATCCGATTCACCTGATTAAGGAAAAGCAGGATTATAAAACCAATACCAGCGTTGATAAACCCCCCATAGATCCCAAAGAAAAAGAAAGCTACTACTCCTATCCAGCGGTATTTGCCTGTAATCCGTTCTTCCAGATCTGCCAGGCTTACCTTGGGTTTGAAAACGATGAGCAGAACCACGGCAATCATGATAATAGCCAGGATGCGGTTAAAGGTTTCTCCCCGTATGTCCACGGCGATGTAGGCGCCCAGAATGGCCCCGAGGAGTGCTGAAACACCCAGGTAGAGGTTAAAGGGGTAGGTAGAAACCCCTTTACTTTTAAAGCCCGCTACGCCAATAGCGGTTTGAATAACAATGGCCACTCGATTGGTACCGTTAGCAACGCTGGGAGGCAGCCCCAAGAAGATCAGGACAGGGAGTGATATCAGGGAAGCACCGCCGGCAATAGTATTGATAAAGCCCACTACAAAGCCTACGCCTACTAGTAATAGATAATGGTACCATTCTTCCATGGGCTAAAAATAAGGGGTTGTGGTTTAATAACATTCATCAGCAGTAAAATAAATACAGGTGAAAGTATTTAGGAAAACCAAAAAGCTTAGTATATTTGCGCCGCATTAGGAGGAATGGCAGAGTGGTCGAATGCGGCAGTCTTGAAAACTGTTGAGGGTCACACCTCCGGGGGTTCGAATCCCTCTTCCTCCGCTCGGTAGACATCAAAAACTACCATAAACCCTGTAAACATATGATTTACAGGGTTTTTCATTTTTTATGATTTCATTTCATATCAAATAATAGCATAAAAAAAGTGCCCCTTTCGGTGCCCTTCATCTAACTTCAAAAAGGGGCACCTAATTGCAAATAAAATGTTGTTTATCAGATACTTACAACGATCACTTTTTAATATATTTTTCCTAAATTCAGGGGAAATAATGTTAAATCGGTGTCACTTTTATGTATTCACTACTTTTTTATCTCAGAAAATACAAAACCGACCGCGTGGGCAGGTCAATGATTTATGTTCGAATAACGGCAAACGGCAAGCGTGCAGAATTTAGTACCGGTCGTAAGGTACACCCCAGCAAATGGGACTCCGCTTACGGAAAGGTACTTGGTTTTTCACAGGAAGTGAGACAGTTAAATGCACAATTGGCAAAGATTAAAACGGATCTTTATCGCTATGCCGAGAAGTTAGGAGATAGGGAAGAACCCATAACCGCGGTGTCACTAAAAGAGTCTTATTTGGGGTTGAACAAGCCAGTAAAGATGCTTCTCGAAATCTTCCAGGAACATAATGATCGGGTTGATAAATTAGTTGGTCAGGATTTTGCCGCCGGCACTGCAGAACGATACCGTACTGCCGAAAGTCACTTGGCGAAATACATTCAGCATGATTATGGAAAGAAAGACATTCCGGTCAAACAAGTAGACCACGCCTTCATTACGGGCTTTGAATACTATCTTAAAACACGACGGAAGTGCAGCCATAATACAGCTATCAAATACGTGGTTAATTTTAAGAAGATCATCCGCATAGCCTATGCCAATGGATGGATTACCAAAGACCCCTTTGCTAGTTATAAGGTGAGGTTGAAAAATGTAGAGCGAGAATTTCTTACTGCCGAGGAACTACAGCAGCTGATGGACACTCCATTTCAACACCAGAGGTTGGAACATGTAAGGGATTGCTTTGTTTTCTGTTGTTTTACGGGACTGGCCTATGCCGATGTTAAAAAATTGACCCATGATGATTTTGTTACAGGTATAGATGGGGAACTGTGGATAAATACCAAACGCACGAAGACCAAAACAAAAAGTAATATTCCGGTATTGCCCACGGCCCTTATGATATTAGAGAAATATGAGGACAACCCGTATTTAGTTAACAACAGAGTTCTTCCCGTGCTGACCAATCAGAAGATGAATGCGTATTTAAAGGAAATAGCTGTGTTGAGTGGTATTAAAAAGAACCTGACCACACATTTGGCCAGGCACACATTTGCTAACACTGTAACGCTTTCCAATGGCGTTTCAATTGAATCTGTAAGTAAGATGCTAGGACATAAATCGCTTAGAACTACACAGCATTATGCGAAAATTTTAAATCGCAAGGTGAGTGAGGATATGCAGATGTTGAAAGAAAAATTGCAGGTAAAGGATAGAATACATAGATCTAATCAACCTTGAATCATTAGAAATGATTTAAGGTAAGTAACGCTTTTAATCGACTACATTTGAAAGGTATATTGCATTTACACCTACTGAAACGCACTAATAATATAGCATGGGCAAAAATAGCAACATAGAAATTTATCAGAGTTCCGATGGCCAAACTAAAGTCGAAGTAACTTTTGATGATGAAACAGTTTGGCTAAATCAGGAGCAATTAGGTCTTCTTTTTGAACGGGACAGAACGGTTGTAGGCAGACATATAAGAAATATTTTCAAGGAAGGTGAATTGGAAGAAGATGTGGTATGTGCAAATTTTGCACACACCACTCAACATGGTGCTATACAGGGGAAGACACAAACTAAAACAACAAAGTACTATAATTTAGATGTTATTATTTCAGTGGGGTACAGAATCAAATCCATTAGGGGTACCCAATTTCGGCAATGGGCTAGCCAAAGATTAAAAGATTACTTGATTAAAGGGTATGCTCTCAATCAAAGGCGGTTAGAACAAACCAATCAGGAAATTCGGGTGCTTCGATCCGGAATCCGAATACTAAGCAGAGCAATAGAAGACAAAGCACAAGAACAGAAACTCGAATGGCTTGATCAGTTTGCTAAAGGTCTTACACTATTGGATGACTATGATCACGAAAGACTCGATTCGACTGGGCTCACCAAGATAAAAACAAAATATCCATCCAAAGAAGAATATCAATTAATCATAGACCAAATGAAAGAAGAGTTTAACTCTGATGTCTTTGGGCTGGAGAAAGATAAAAGTTTTGAAAGTGCCATTTCCCAAATCTCAAAAGGATTTCGAGATCAGGACTTTTATCCTAGCATAGAGGAAAAAGCTGCTGCCTTGCTGTATTTGATTACCAAGAACCATGCATTTACAGACGGCAACAAGAGAATCGCAGCTGCCTGTTTTCTCCTGTTTCTTGAAATGAATAGTATGTTAATGAATAATGGAATTCCAATAATTAGTAATGAGGCTCTGGCTAGCCTTACTCTCTTTGTAGCAGCAAGCAATCCTGATGAAATGGAAACTGTAAAAAATCTAATTGTAAGTATTCTCAATAGAAACAAAGTAGAATAACAGTCTCGTTGTTATTGTCCCAAAGCCTTACCCTTAAACTTTGCGCGTGGTTCCTGTCGGGTTTTTGTAGTGTTCCGACAGATAAACGTAAAGCAAAAACCCTATAGGGCGCACTTACAATGTTTCGATTCTTGTCGAAATAGAATAACTCTCCGAGTTTTTTCCAGTTCGACAAGCCATTCATCAACTAAAGCAGAAAAACCAATAAAATTAATCACAAAAAAAGGTTGCTCAAATTCATACAATTGGCACTAAATAATATTTTTTTCGTTAAAAACTATCAGTATTTATAGGGGCTCCCAAGGTTTTTCACGAAAAAACTTTTCATAACATAATTTTAATTAATTGAAAATCAATTACTTAAAAATAGTAACATCGCTTTAGCGTGTTACCCTCTTGCTTTTCCGCCCTTAGTTTTACAAACACGCTTTATATAGAGAATTTTTTAGGATAAGCATTGCTGGTAATCAGTAACTTCTTATCGGGGGAAAACGCTCAATAATTATAATCTGTGACCAAAACTGATAAGGGCGAATTATACGCATATTGATGTTTTACTGTAAGAATTAAAAATTAGGTAGGAATATGCCAATTGCAGAAAATTCCTCCAAAATTTGATGATTTATTATCTTAGCTGTAAGTGATATATAGTACATAATGTGCTATATACAATTGTTAGGTGTAATTTTAAATAGTATGCAAAAGTGTAAAAACTGTAAACAGGAGTTTTCTTTTCGTCAGATTTATAAATCATTTTGGTTAGGGTACAGGTCAATTGAATGTGATAACTGTAGGACTACGTATGAGCATTCTTTTAGGAATAGATGGCTTGGTGGCCTAAGCGTGGGTCTTGGATTGTTATTTGGAGGTTTGGTTCAATCTTCCCTGGAGATAAGCTTCGCCTATAAAATGTTGATTAGTGTATTGGTAACAATTTTTATTATGACACTTTTTAGTAGACTTTTTGTTTCCTATATGACATTTGAAAAGGAATAAAAAAGAACTACACCTAACAACGCCTATGGTTTATCGCCCCAGAGGTCTGGGAATATTTCCTATTTTAGAGATGAATAAAACAATACGGATGGCCAGCGCACTCAGGCGCCAAACCATAGCCGGAACCGTTGTGCAATATTTCTAAATGAACGAAAAAAGAATTATAAAATACATTGACCTAATTTTCAAAAACATTGAGGATTATAATATGTTCAGTGTCAACAATATTGTTTTCGATCACTTAAATCCTGAAACACCAGATCAAAAAAAAGATTTTCATGAACTCATTGACCAGATTAAGTTATTTGGAAGAAACAATGATTTATTTGTGGCTAAGACAATAGATGGCTGGTGTAGACTAACAGAGAAAGGCAAAAGATTAAAAATATCGGGAAAATCATACAAGTCTTTTACTAAATCAGAAAACAATAGCAAGTGGTACAACGAGAATTGGATTGGCTATTTAATTGCATTTCTGGTCTTCTTGTTTAGTATTTACCAGTATTTGAGCAATCGAACGTTGAAAGCTGAAAATGCGAAACTTAATTCGCAGAATACAATTTACAAAGACTCTACCCAGCAATTACACAAGGAACTTGAGTATCTCATTTCAAAATACAATTCAGAGATTGTAGACAAAAAAAACTCGGTTAAATAGAACATTGCACAACAACGCCTATGGTTTATCGCCCTCCAGGGTCTGGTTTTATTTCCTATTTTAGAGATGAATAAAATAATACGGGTGGCTAGCGCTTTGAGGCGCCAAAACATAGCCGAGACCGTTGTGTGTAATTCTCATTGCTGGTATTCGTATTACAATAATTTGTTAATGTTCAATCATCAACAAAATTTTCTTAGTAAATTCAGATTACTTAAATAATATGACATGAAGTTATCTCGACTCCTTTTCTTACTCACTAGTTTTCTTGTATTGAGTTGTTCGGAATCCAATAATAGAACAACATATGAAATTAAGAGTGAAAATGTCGTTTTCATTGATGACGATAAAACGACCTTTGAGCAGGGTGATTATTTATGGTTAAACATAAAAATTCCTAGCACCCAAGTGGATGACTTAACGGGAAGGTCTTTAGATATTTTTGAGCTCACAAAAGCTAATGAAACTTTTTTTGGATTTTCGTTGTTCGCAGAGAATGGGGATGGCTTTACACCAGTAAGGTTTGAAGTAGCGGATATAGAGATACAAAAAGGCCTTCTGAATGTTATTGATTATCGTGAGCCTGCAAACACGGAGTTATTAGGAGTTGCACAATATATGAATGGAAATTATGAGATGAGAGCTGGAATTCCCCTCAATACTATTGGCAAATTCTTTTTAGCAAATACAGAATTGGGTTCAGGCACTCAAGGCATGGCCTTTAATCCAGCCAACGGCAGTGATATTCAGATTAGTTTATCAACTAAAATTCAAAGTTCAAATTCCGAAGGAAGGTATTATCTCTCTGTCAATTAAAGCCATTAGTAATAGAACTACACACAACAACGCCTATACCCCATTGCTTCGCATCGCTTGTCCTAAATTCCTATCTTAGGTTCTTATAAATCATTCCTGGTTTGGCCTGGGCTTCTAAAGCAATGGGGCATAGCCAGGACCGTTAGCTGTAATTATTAATGAACATCTTCAAAGCCATTATACTTACGGCTTTATTTATCAGCCTTGAGCTTGTCTTCTATCTCTTGATTTATCAGTTTGTAGAACCAGATTTGATTGGACGTTACGCAGTCATCATAGCACAAGGGGTCGCCTATTCCATATTGATCTTAATATTCTTTCGAGGAGAGTTAAAATGGATCAATGAGATTGAAAATTTAAAACACCTTAATTACGCAACGATTTTCTATCTGGCAATTGTGGTGTTTGGTCTTAAACTATTTGATCGGTCATTTTTTGACTTGTCCAGAATTCTTGATTTCGGGCAAGATCTAGATTCAGGATTCTTGAGGAATTCTAATATCACATTTGCCCATGCTGTTGGCGCTCTAATATTCGCTCCAATTTTTGAAGAACTTTTCTTTAGGAAATTACTTTTCGGACAATTAAGAGAGAAATACAACTTAAATTTTTCAATATTAAGTTCAAGTATACTATTTGCCTTAATTCATCTTCCATATTTTAAAAACCTAATTCCTAGTCTCATTTTAGGCGTTATTTGTTGTATAATTTATGTTCGAACAAAGAATATTTGGTATCCAGTCATTTTACATTTTTTAAGTAATCTTTTTTGGCTCATTCTTGTTTCAATTGGAGATCCATATAATGCGTGGATTTTAGGACTTAATTACAACATGACCTATTGGGCATTATTTGTGCTTGGTATAATTATAGTATTAATAGGAATGAAGAGAATAACTACAGCTAACAACGGCTATGGTTAATCGCCCCCTTAGGTCTATTTTAATTTGCTATTTTAGAGATGAATAAAACAACACGGATGGCCAGCGCACTCAGGCGCCAAACCATAGCCGGAACCGTTGTGGTTAATTTAAAAAATGCGTTTACTCAAAATCTCAATTTTATCTCTCCTATGCTACTCCTGTTCCTTACAGAGATATGCGAGAGAACTGAGTGTCTATCAAAGGGAAATATTAAATTCTGTGGTTAGCGAAGCAGTTTATCACAAAACGTTAATTTCCGAATTTGATAAACCGATATCCAATTATGTTGAAACCAACTTCTTAGAATTCGACTTATGCAGCAGTGAAGAATTTAGAGCAAAAAAAATTCAACTTTCAGAGGATGAAATAAAATTTATTAAAAGGCGGTTTGACAGTCAGAAAATTATCAATCTTAATCGGTTAAATCCTAAACTGGGTAATCGAGCCGCTCAGAAAAGAGAAAGATTTAAAACTGTAAGCATATCACTTCCGGTAATCTTTAGAGGAGATTCATTAGGTCTATACTATATTTCAGGAACCTATGGAGGTGAGTTTGGTTTACTCCAAAAGAATATCAATTCCTGGGAAAAAGTATGCTCAAGTTTAGTGTGGATTGAATAAACTAACCACAACAACGCCTATGGTTTATCGCCCTCCAGGGTCTGGGAATATTTGCTATTTTAGAGATAAATAAAACAATATCGGTGGCTAGCGCCTTCAGGCGCCAAACCATAGCCGGAACCGTTAGCTGTAATTATAAATATTAATGATTTCTAATCAAAAGAAAACTAAAATTCTAAGCTATCGAAGTATAATATTTTACTCGTTATTCTTTTTTTTAATTGGTTATTTTTTGAATAGTTGGTTCAGACCTTATGTATTTTCTAATGGCATTAAGGATTATGGCTTAGCAGATATTGGAAATAATATTTCTTTTGTTCCAGGGGTTTATTTTCTATTAAGATTATTTCGTCAAAAGTTTATGTTTGGAATAATAAAAGACATCTTTTTCTTAACTGGGGTATTAATATTAATTGAATTATTATCTGCATTTGTAAACGGTATAGGCACTTTTGATTTTAAAGATATTGTAGGCTTAATTATTGGAGCAGGAATAAATTATGGTATTATGAAAAACAAGAAGATAATTCTCCAAACAGAAGTTGAACAACAGAATTAAAATCATTAGAACTACAGCTAACAACGGCTATGGTTTATCGCCCCCCAACTTCAGGTTTTTATTTCCTATTTTAGAGACAAACAAAAACAAAACCGGATGGCTAGGGCACTCAGGCGCCAAACCATAGCCGGAACCGTTGTACGTAATTTATAAATCATGAGCCACAAACGGATAACAATAGTAGTTTTTCTGCTTTTTGTAATTGAGTTTGCATTGATGGCCCTATGGTTTTATCTAGTTCGCCCTGAATCGCAATCCGGTATGGATATAATCATGGTTGTACCCATATTATTTGTAATCAATCTCATCATAGGTCTAATATTCTATTTCATAAAGAAACCCATCGGGATTATATTTTTAGGAAATTCAATTTTCTGCCCGTTACTCTTTTTTGCTATTTGGATTATGTGGTTCACTTACTGGTCCGCATATTAGCCCATAATACCTTTAGGGAATCATATTAAACTACGTACAACAACGCCTATGGTTTATCGCCCTCCAGGGTCTGGGAATATTTGCTATTTTAGGGTATAACAAAACAACACGGGTGGCTAGCGCTTCCAGGCGCCAAACCATAGCCGGAACCGTTGGCATTAATTGAAACCTATGTTCAACTTCAGCTAAATTATGTTTCAAAGAAATCTCTCCCCTATTCTAATTGCTATTGCAATGGTTCTTACCATATTGAATTATGATTTTTCCACAGAGTTTAATAGTAGAAAGTTTTGGATTTTCATATTTGCCATGCTAGTCCTTGCCGCAGCTATAATTTTGATTTTTAAAAATGAGAATACCAATAGGAAGCAGTAGTGAAAAAATTAAATTGGATATAAACTAATGCCAACAACGCCTATGGTTTATCGCCCTCCAGGGTCTGGGAATATTTCCTATTTTAGAGATGAATAAAACAATACGGGTGGTTTGCGCACTCAGGCGCCAAACCATAACCGGAACCGTTCTAAGCAATTTTGGAAAATCAACCAATTATAACAATCAAACAAAACCTGCTATATCCAATAGGAGTAATAATCTTTTCGATTTTTCTAACCTCAGGGCTCTTTTATTTTACTGAACTATTTGGGCATCCACCGCCTGCTTGGAAAACTATGATAATAGTTATCGTGGCAGTCGTATTAACACTGCACATAGCTAGACGGATTTTTTCTTGGGAATTTGCTTTTTACAAAGATGTACTTAGCATATCCAGACCTTTTCGAATACTTAAAAGGCACAAAACGGATATAAAATTGACCGAGATTGTCAAAATACATCTTCAATTTGGATTTCGAATCGATTGTACTCTAAATATTTATACCAAGAACGGAAAAAAGTATACCGCCTTCTTTGATCAAAAAAAATCCATACTGCTAGATTTGAACAATTTCTGCTGGGAAAAAGGAATTGAATTTAGTTCACGTGAGAGTGGAGGGAAGTGGAGTTTTTGAACTGCTTAGAACAACGCCTATGGTTTATCGCCGGCTAGGGTCTGGGAAAATTTCTATTTTAGAGATAAATAAAACAATATCGGTGGCTAGCGCTTTAAGACGCCAAACCATAGCCGAGGCCGTTACCCAACATTTGGAAATATTTAATAAAAAAGTACACTTCTCCTTCCTATTGTTTCTCTTGTCAATGGTCTTGCCCATATTTATTAACGCATGGTCATTACTTGGATTCATGGGATTTCTTTTGGGTTGGATAGGTTTAATAAGCGGCAAATTATTAATTGGCTTACCGTGGATATCTAATATTCTGTATTTGGTGAGTTTACTGGCTACTCGTATAAAATTGAAGAACAGGATTAAAATATCCAGTATCGCAATAATTTTTGGTCTCCTAGCAATAGGTATTCGAGAAATCCCTGAAAATGAGGGCGGTAATACAATGACTGTTTACGTAGGTTTGGGATGGTTAGTTTGGATGGCCAGTTTTATTTATCTATTGAAGGACCAAGTCAAAGAATACAAGGAATTAAACGTTGGGTAACAACGCCTATAGCCCATTGCTTCTTAAGGGTAGTCTTTATTTCCTATCTTAGGTTTTTATAAATCATTCCTGGTTTGGCCTGGGCTTTTAAAGCAACGGGGCATAGCCAGGGCCGGTTGGCACACATATGAAAAACCCGATTCAAGATTGGATTGACTCTAACAACGAGGTGACGGACATTCTAAACAAAATAGAGAATTCGGAACTTTCTCCTCATGACCAAGCCGAACTTGCGATGGACAAACTTTGCGCGTTGTTGGACTTGCCAAAAATGCCAGAAGATACAACACGGTATGAAGATTTCTATGAAAAAAATGGAATAGAAGAATGTCGCTCCGTCTTTGTGGAAAATGCACTACTCAAATATTTTCACCCCAATGAAGATCCACGAAGTTTAATAATAACTGCTATCTACAATGTAAACAATATGATTGGCGTGGACTTGGACGAAGTTGTAATTAAAGAATTTGGGGAAAAATTCACTGGGGATTGTATTATTGGATATAGAGGTAATGGAATTGATGGAGAAGTTGTCTTTCCGCAAAAAGAAGGGAAAAACTGGGTTGATTTAGGGTGCATAGCAGCCAATAAGATTATAAGTCTGGATAATTAAATACGTGTGCCAACAACGCCTATACCCCATTGCTTCCCAAGGCTTGTTCTAATTTCCTATCTTAGGTACTTATAAATGATTCCTGGTTTGGTCTGGGCTTTTAAAGCAACGGGGCATAGCCAGGGCCGTTGTGCTTCATTAAAATCAACCATTAACCAATGGCAAAAATCTTTAGAAAAATAAGACAAAATATGATTAGGGATAAAAAGGTCATTAATTATCTTCTTTATGCTATTGGAGAGATTATACTTGTAGTTATTGGAATTTTAATTGCACTTAGTATTAATAACTCGAATGAATTAAAAAAAACCCGAGATGCCGAAAAAGTCTATCTAAAAGAAATTAAGAGTGATTTAATTCAAGATACATTATTGTTGTCTCAAGTCATTCAAGATCATAAATGGCGAATTGCTCAATTAATGTCTCAAGACTCTACTATTGACTTTATATTCGAAGAAATTATTGGTGAGCTTCCTGAAGTAGCAGGAGTATCTGAATTAGAATATATTTTCTTTACAGATAGAAAATTTAGGCCAAAAATTGGAACTTATAATTCAATGATATCTGAGGGAAAATCAAATATTATAAGCAATCGTGAGCTTTTTAATAATATTCAAAATATCTATGAATTGGAAGCCCAAAATATCATAAGTATCGGAGATGATGTATTGGATCGTTCTAATGAATTAAGAAATAAATATGCTTATGAAATTAAATATGGTGATTTTGGCTCACCTATAAAAATTACTAACAAACGAATATTAGCTGATATTTATATTTCATCAAGACAACTTAATTATTATACAAGGCAATCAGTTTTATTAAAAAAGAGAGTTTCAGAGTTAATCGAGCTCATAGATACTGAATACCAATTATTAGAATAAACTAGGCCTATGATATTTGTAACAAATTTCAATCTAACACGCCATATAGGTCTAAAGAAATAAAATGAAAAATCCAATTCTAATATTATTTGCATTAGTATTACTTAGTGCCTGTAATGACTCAACTAAGTCTGGCACTACCAACCAAGCAACTCTAACAGATTATCAGCTTGGCGAGAAATGGGTTTGGAAATATAAAGGTGTGACTACTGAAGGAGAAGTACGCTCAGGTGGAACGGACACAAGAGAAATAGTAAGTATTGACGGAGTCTTAGGTATGACTATTGGTAAGGATACTATTCCTGTAACTGACATTGTTAAACCAGATGTAAGCGAGACACCGAAGTACGACTGGCCTCTTGAAGTGGGTAAAACATGGAAATATGAAAACAGTTGGACGAGTCAAGATGGAACTACTGGAAACCAAAGTCAGAATGCCAAAGTATTGTCGTACAAAGAAGAAACAGTAGAAGCGGGAACATTTATGGCCTACACAATAAAATACACAGGAAAAACTACTAATTCTAGAGGATATAACGCAAATGAAACAGAAGTTTGGTTATATGCACCTGCTGTAAAAAATTTCATAAAACTCACTCAAAATCAAGGTGATTTTCACTACGTAGAGGAGTTAATCGAATATTCAAAACCAAAATAAATAAACGAAGCACAACAATGGCTATAAGTAATGGCGCCGTTCTCGCCTACTTTGGAAATTCCTGCCGAATTTCCAACTTGGTGTGTACTTGCAAAGTTCACTGCTAAACCGCGCAACTACTCATAGCCGAGACCGTTGGCACCAATTATGAAGAAATTGATATTATTATTGATTCTCCTGCTAACCAGTACCATCAAAGCTGATTATATCTCGCCTTCGTTAAACGAATTAATTCTTAAAGCAGACAAAATTCTTTATGGTGAAATAGTATGCGTGGATGAGTCTGTTATCGAAGTAAGTGTGTACAACAGCATTAATCACAATTCAAAATCAATTACAATAATCAAATTCAAAGAAAGGAATTGTGGGATCCGGTGGATGGAATACGAGGTGGGGGATACTTCACTATTTTTCCTTAATCTAAAAAATGGTCGTTATCGATCTATGGGTGGTGGTAATGAAGGTGAAGTACCCATACACAATGATAAAATATATGTGCATGCTAGTACCATATCAACAATGGGTTTTGTAGGTCATTTTGATCGATCCGACCTGCAAATGGAAGATAATGGATATAACAACCCGTATAATGGATATGTCATGGATTTGAATGATTTCTGGCAGGCCACCGTTGTAATTAAAAAATGTTTTAAATCCGAAATAAGCAAAACTGGGAATCTGGTCAACATCCAACAACTCTGTGCTGCTACTGATTATGAATCAACCATGAAAGAGAACAAAATCTTAAACTGGGCCATATCAGAAATAAAAAGTTAACTGGTGCCAACAACGCCTATGGTTTATCACCCTCAAGGGTCTGGGAATATTTCCTATTTTAGAGATAAATAAAACAATACGGGTGGCTAGCGCCTCCAGGCGCCAAACCATAGCCGAAACCGTTGTAAAACATTTCTATTGAACAGATTCCGTTTACTCTTTTGTACCTGCTTAATTTTCTCTCTTTACCAATGTCAGGAGCAACCTTCACAATCTTTGCCAGCTAATTACCAAGTTCAAGTCTTAACAGATGCCCAAAAGGAAATTGTGGAGGAGCATCTTAAAAAGGGTGCGTGGAAGAATCATATGTATTCCCAGCAATGGCAAGAAGAAATCGACAAAGGGTTGGCAAAAGATTCAACTATCGCTTACTTGTGGCAGCAAAAAGCAATGCCCTTATTTAAACAAGGTAAATATGAGATCGGCATGGAATATATTGACAAAGCTGTCAACCTTGATAGGCGCAGCTGGCAGGATTACCGAGCTTTTATTAAATGCATATTTGCCAAAACTTACAGAGACGCCATTATAGATTTCTTGGATTGTAAGGAGCAGTTTGGAAATGGTTATGTTATGGATCATAGTTATGATTTTTACATAGCGCTGTCTTATTTACAACTGAATGAGTTTGAAAAAGCAGAACAAATATTTAAAAATGACTACAACTGGGTTAAAGAGAACAAAGGCAAAGATTGGTTACACCATCTGGATCTGTTCTACTATGGCGTCAGTAAATATGAGCAAAAGAAGTATCAAGAAGCTATAGACATATTTGATCAGACCTTAGAAATATATCCGGATTTCTCGGAGGTCCAGATTTTTAAGGCCCACTGTTTAAGAGATCTCGGAAAATTGGATGAAGCCAAAAAACTCTATGATTTAGGAGAGTCCAATGGAAGATTAGGTAATACTATAAATGAAGATAATGTGATCTATGAACGCTATCCATATCAGTTCAGGTGGAGGTAAAACGTTTTACAACACCGCCTATAAGCCATCGCTGGCGATGGCTTGCGCATAATCGCTATCTTAGTTTTCATTAATTCGCCTTGGTAAGGTCTGTGCGATGAAGCGCCGGCTTATAGCCAAGGCCGTTGCCAACCATAGCGCTCAATCTCTTGGTTTGGTGCTTAAAGCTGGTTTGTAAAGCCAAGTTTTGGTACTTATCCCCACTTCATTTCTGCCAGCGCTTATACTTATTTCTTTTGTAGGATTGTCTGCTCAGGCTGGTGATCTTTCCGATGATCGGTCTTGGTCTAGCTACGTTAGGCAACAACGCCTATGGTTTATCGCCCTCCAGGGTCTGGGAATATTTGCTATTTTAGAGATGAATAAAACAAGACGGATGGCGAGCGCACTCAGGCGCCAAACCATAGCCGGAACCGTTAGGCAACATATGAAAACCACTATTCATTTATTCATTTTATCTGTATTGCAAATCCTTTTTTGTTCTGCACAAACTGAACGGATTGAAACTGAACTAATGGATTGTGTCTACCAATCTTACGCAGACGGAGGAGCGGAATTAAAAAACTTGATTAGAGATTACCAGTCCCTTCTAATCAAAGAAGGAATATTGAGTGATGATTCCGCCAGTAGTTATAGAAGGATACTTCAAAAAATATCTGAAAAGGGTAAGATTGAAAAAGAACCTTCTAGATTTTTCAATATTGAAGTCAGGAATATCAATCAACCAGACTCGGAGAAAATTCAACGATGTTACTTAAAAAAATTTGAGGATTCAGCATCTTTTGACTTTTCAAAATTAAGACGATTTGAAAATATTTTTAACGCTGATAATCCGAACAATTCTCGAGTATCATCCGTAGCAAAACAAATGTTGGATGTTTTAACCCTAGAAGATTTTAAACTGGACTATTACAAGGTAAGAACTTTTCTAATCTTCAGCTACATTGATACAGATGCTGGTTTAGATACACAGACATTTGAAAACCGAATTGGGGACAAGGATAATATAGATTTAAATAAAGCTCTTATAATAGAGATAGACAGCAATGATTTAATCTATGTTGATAACAAAAAAGTGAATGAAGTAGAATTCAAAGAAAAAGTTAGATCATATGAAGAAAAAAACAAGTCAGAATCAATTATTCTTTTGAAAGCCGATGGAAAATCAAAGTATGGAACTTATTTAAAAGTTCAAAATGCGATTATTTATGAAATACAAAATTTGAGAGAGAATTTCTCTAAGAACAAGTACAACAAGCGTTTGGACGAGTTATCCATTCAACAACTTTCCGAAATAAGCAAAATTTATCCTCAAAATTTAGTAGAAAAATAAATACGTTGCCTAACAACGCCTATGGTTTATCGCCCTCCAGGGTCTGGGAATATTTCCTATTTTAGAGATGAATAAAACAACACGGATGGTTAGCGCACTTAGGCGCCAAACCATAGCCAGGGCCGTTAGGCAAAATTTAAAAAATGAACGCTTCATTCGAAAATTATAAAAACCTCAATCCCATGCACAAGAAAATTATTTTCTATGCCCTAATTGCTGTTATGGTTCTAGCAATTGGAGCTGTGGGACTAGGATTTACTGAAAACAAATTAATACTCGAGGACGGACATTTGGAGATAACTGGACAATATGGAGAAGAAATTCCTGTGGCTGACATTCAACTAATTGAATTGACTGAGAAACGACCAAGTTTACGAAGAAGGATTAATGGACTTTCATTTGGGAGTCGAAAAAAGGGACTTTTCAGAACAAATGGCGGAGAAAAATTAAAGGCAATTATCAATTCCAATACTCGTCCATGGATTTTAATTACGAAAAAATCTGGGGATAAAATATACTTCTCATCGAACGGAAAGTCCAATCAGGCTATATATCAGGAACTGAAAAAAACTTTGCCTAACAAAACCTAAACGTAATGCGGACTTTAGGGCTTAATCGAAAGGTCTGTGTATATTTATAAGGTAGCTAAATCTTATGGATTTAGCTTTGGATAAAAAAAGAAAAAGCAAAACAATAAGCTTTAGCTTCGTGCGCAGACGGAAACGAAAAGTTTCCTTACTACCGCACTACGCTTAGCCCAGCCGTTGTAAATAATAAAAAGCTATCAAAATGAAAAGATTAGAAGTTAAAATCCCTGTAACCCACATTATTTTATTAATCATATTTTTTATAGTAGTTCAATTAATAATCAAAAATGAAATCCAAGGGGAGAGCGGATTCTATGAGTTTATTTATAGACTCACTTTTTTGTTGACTCATGATTTATTTAGTATAATACTAGGAGTCTTACTGATTATTCCAATACCTCTATTGATACTTTCTGCTTATAAAAAAAGAAAAGATTTAATAATAGGATTTTCAATCTCCTTGTTGACAAGTATTTTAATCATACTGATGGCCTTGTTTAGCTGATTTCATAAAATTATCAAGGGTTAAAAGATATCAATGAATGCTAAAAGAATTAAAAATCAAGTGGCATTTACTATTTACAACATGCGGTATAATTTATAGGCTTTTCATGCTTTTTGCAATGCACTCACTAAGGATAACCTTGCAAAAAACATAAGTGGATTAAAGACCAGAGGGCCCGCACACTATTACTAAATGAAATGCAATTTTAAATATGACTATACTTAACGGTTTGATAAGTTGGCAAAAAGCACGCCACAACGGTCTGAAGCCCGTTGCCACCTACTGAATCATACCGCTGACCGTTAGCAGCCATAGTGGTATAGGTAAAATATGATCGCGGAAAATGAGGTCGGGAGTCGGCCTTTTCTTTTTTCAAATGGCCGGGATTAGCCGTTTGCAACGCAGGACGGTTAGAGCCATTCTCAAAAAGAGGTAAGGGTATAATTTGTAAGCAGGTTAATGCCTCAGGTTGGGGCTCACCACGGCCGCTAACAATACCTATAATTCAGCCCTGGTATGGTGATGGCTTTGAAAATTTCCTACATTAGAGTAATAGAACTCAATCAATGTGATTTCAACCCTGACGGGCCGAAATCATAGCTTAATCGTTGGGCTACATTAATTAAATTAAATTTGCTATATCGTGAATTGGAAAAAACATTTCGTAAATCGATATTATCTGATTGGGGCTATTTTCTTGATTTTCAATTTGCCCCTTTTCATTACAAAGTGGTTTTTCGTTGAATATTATATCAACTGGGCTTGGGAAGTTAGTTCTCTTCTCGGCGCTATTTTCTTGTTATTAGGGCACAGATATGAAAAGAAGGAAAATTACTAAATTCTAAAAGTAGTTTTTAACGATAGCCCAACAACACCTATAGCCCATCGCCTACCAAGGCTTGGTTTAATTTCCTATCTTAGAGTTTATAAAAACTGCCTGCTGGGGTCTGGGCTTTTAAGTACCGGGCCATAGCCTAACCGTTGTATGCCATTAGCATGGTGATATTTTTTTAATCAAGATGAAAACAAACCTTTTCTTACTTCTCCTCTCATTATTTTCTTGCGCTGAGAAGTCGGGAGACTATCAGGTTAAAGAATGGATTTCTGAGCACGCTGTTCCAATTACAACTGTGCAACCGAGTAGCGGCTTTGATGACCTTGAACCAATAAAAGACATGGTGGGAGATGCTCGAATAGTTTCCCTTGGAGAACCTACACATGGAAACCGTGAGGTATTCCAATTAAAACACCGTATGATTGAATTCTTAGTTGAGGAAATGGGCTTCAACAATTTTATCCTCGAGTGCCCATTTGCTGAAGCTTATGACATAAACCGATATATCTTGGAGGGTATTGGTGATCCTAAAAAAGCCCTGGCCGGTATTTATTTTTGGACCTGGGATACAGAAGAATTTCTTGCACTGATCGAGTGGATGCGTACTTATAATGCAGATCCCAGCCATGAGACTAAAGTTAAATTTTATGGCATGGATGTTCAGGATCCAGAGCGTGCAGCGCGAGTGATGTTAGACTATCTGAAAAAAGTAGACCCTAAACTCGAAGAGTCCGTACGACCTGAACTGGGCATACTTGAGGTTCAGTTCTCCGAACCAGTATCTTTAGGACGCAGGCCCTATATCCCTGAGGAATATGACGAAACAAGTTTGTTGGAGATAAAGCGGGTAATGAACGCATTCCAACAAAACAAACAAGCCTATATTTCAGTAACCAGTGAAACAGAATGGTCGTGGGCAAAAAAGCATACCCGACAGGTAGAAATTTGGATTGAAGCCTGTATTAATGATGGTGAAAACTATGCTGAAATCAGGGATAAAGAGCAAGCGGAAAATATAAAATGGGTTCTTGATCAGCAGGGAGATTCATCTAAGGCCATTGTGTGGGCACATAATTGCCATGTATCCAATGCAGCTCCAAAGGATGACGTTCCTATGCATGGCTACTACCTGCGAAAAATGTATGGAGACCAATTAAAAATATTCGGATTATTCTTTAATCAAGGTGGATTTAAGGCGATTGATGCACATATGCCATCCAGAGGTATGACCGATTTTTTCGTTGGGAAAGTCCCTGATAACACTTTGGAGCATACCCTATCTTCCAGCCAACATGCCATTGCAGTTTTGGATTTGAATGAATTACCAGAGAAGGGACCTATTCATCAATGGTTTAATACTCTACGACCTACCCGGCATTCAGGAGGAGGGTATAATGAAAATAAACCGGAGGATTATTTTTGGTCCTATGTTCCAGCTGAAGCCTATAATATTCTCGTCTATATAGATAGTACGACTCCAACAAAATCGATTAACGATGCTGCTTATGAATATATCTGGATGCTAGATAAAAAACTGGAAACTCCTACAAATCTGGATTTTGAAAGTGGATATCCGGGGGATGCTCCTGAAGGCTGGATGGTTTGGTCAAAATTTCAACGATTGGATGTTGAATTTAGCGTCAATGACATCAATCCATACAAAGGGAAGCAATCGGCTATGATCCATCGTCCCGATGGGATTGCATATGGCGAGATAACACCGAGTTTAACACAAAGGATAAATGCATCCCACTACAGAGGTAAAACAATTAAGATAAAGGCGGCCTGTCGCTCTCTTGTAAAGGCACCAGGTTTTGCCTTTTTCCGTCTTACAGTTGATCCCGGCGTGTTGGAAAGTGCCCATCATGGGATGCCTCCAATTTTTGACAGTTTGGATAGTGTTAGAATTGAGACTTCTGACTGGAACGTTTATGAAATAGAGGCAAAAGTTCCAGAAGAGGCAAGCAGTATTACCTATGGAATTTATCTTCGAGACTCCGGAACCGTTTGGATTGATACAGTTAGCATCGAAGTAATTGAATAAATGACTATTTTAAAATAATAAACGGCATACAACAATACATAACCGCAATTAAAACTGACGGTTATACGAGGACGTTGGCAAACATTGAAAAATGACTAAATCCAAATTGATAAATGAGAATAGAATCGGAGGATTATTCCTAATTCTAGGTTCAATTGTTCTTTTGACTACCATATACTTTGAATATAGTGTTGGTTGGATTGGTATTGCCAGAACTGATGAGGAAACGAAAGGATTTATCTTAAACAACTGGGGAAAGTTAAAGCATATTTGGACCTGGCAAATGCTCAGTCATTTTATCTTCATAATAGGTTACTTTCTTTTATTGAAAAACGCGAACATCATAATGCGAATAATATGGTCAACTCTTGTGGTCTGTAGTCTTTTGATGTTAGTTGCTTTTGGGCTTACTCTTGGAACTTATTATCCTGCTCTGGAGGTTTATAATAGTGAACCATCAATATTTGAAACGATTAGTGGTGGTATTGGATATCTGTATCAATTTGGGCGTTATGGACTTCTATTGTTTTTTGTTGCTTTTTTAGTTGAAACACTAAATAAGAATGGTAAAGTCTTAAAAATATTCGGATTTAGCCTTTTAGCGTTTATTATCCTTTTTTTTATAATTGGTTACGCATTTGGAATTTCAATGAAGATAGTCGGCGTAGTATTTTTTCTTTTACCATTAGCTATTGGATATTTCTATTTTAAGAATGGGATGAATGAATGAAAAACGTTTGCCAACAATGTATAACCGCAATTACGGCGGATTCGACTACGTCCAAATCCACTCGGAATTGCCAACGTCTGTGCCAAACCGAAAATTAACACTTATTAACCCGTAACTGACGGCTATACGAGACCGTTAGGTAAAATTTTATTGATGTCTATGTCAAACTTTTCACAGTTCTGGGTTCAATTACTAATGAATCCAAAAAAATTCTTCGCAAAGAATCTTCAAGAAGATAAAATCAATTATTTAAATTTTGCAACGATTGTTTTCTGTCTGGGATATGGTATAGACAGGTTAGAGAAGCAATTAGTAAAGTTTGAACTTAGAGGTACATTAGATACCTATGAATTCATTAATACTTGGCTAGGTTTTTGGTTGATCGCTCTTGTAGGTGGGGCCATCGGAGGGTATATCCTTTATCTCATTGGAGGCTGGTTCTATAACCTCAGGGTAAAATGGTCTCTTGGAGAGGGGAACCTGAAGAAATCTAGAATACTATATCTCTATTCAAACTTTTATATAAGTGCTGTCATAATTCTCATTACCCTCCTTGAAACTGTAATTAATCCAATTCCGTATGATCCGTATGCGGATATGCATATAATTGAGATCATTTCAATACCCATTATACTTTTCTTTCTGTTTCATAGTATTTATATAAGTTATTCTGGTCTTACCGTTACTACCGAGGTAAATAAAGGAAGGGCGATAGTTTGGTTTATAGTTTTACCCATTCTATTTTATATCGTTGCTTACTCTACGTTATTCTACATTCTAATTAATTACATTTAATAAACTGTACCTAACAACGGCTATAACCCATGGCATATCGCTTGGCCGTTTTTTCCTATTTTTAAAGAAACCAAAAAACGGCTGGTGCTGGCCACGAAGTTATAACCAGGGCGTTGTGCACAATTTGAAAAATCAATATGAAATTAACTTTAACGATAATATTTCTTCTAATCAACTTCCAACTTTTTGCGCAATCAATAGTTGAATATGGATCTAAT
This sequence comes from Flavobacteriaceae bacterium D16, assembly GCA_021295155.1. Taxonomy (GTDB): domain Bacteria; phylum Bacteroidota; class Bacteroidia; order Flavobacteriales; family Flavobacteriaceae; genus Lentiprolixibacter. The sequence continues at coordinate 478,960 of JAJTJC010000035.1, forward strand.
AATGGTCAATATTTAGAGGTGGATAATACTAAAATTTATTATGAACAATATGGTGAAGGCTCGCCTGTCCTTTTATTACATGGAGGAATGGGAAGCATATCAAATTTCAATACATTAATCCCAGATTTATCTAAACACTTTAAATTAATTGCAATTGATAGTCCTAGTCATGGTAGGTCTTACAGCATTGATTCTTTGAGCTATAACATATTAGCGGATTATGTAGTTAAAATAGTTGATAAGTTAACTTTAGACAAAATTGATATTGTTGGTTACAGTGACGGTGCAATTGTCGGAATATTGGTAGCCAATAAAATCCCTAACAAAATAAACAAAATAGTATTTGGAGCAGGTGCATTGAGTCCGCATGCTAGCAAACCAGAAGGTTTAAAAATGCTTCAAAATTTTAGTCCTGAAATACTTCCAGAGGAGTATGCTACTTCTTATAAAAAGAAATCACCTAATCCCAATCATTGGGAAGAGTTTGTTTACAATTCTAAAGAAATGTGGTTACAAGACGTTTGGATTCCAAAAGAAATATTACCTAAAATAGAAAGTAAGGTTTTGGTTCTTTTTGGAGATAGAGACCCATTTATTCCCTTAAATCACAGTATTGAAATATATAATGATTTGCCAAATGGTGAACTTTGTATTTTACCGAACACATACCATGACATATTTAATGACTCAAAAATATCAAATGAAACACTAATAACTTTTTTATCTAAAAATTGATAAAAACAAATAAAAAAACTGTGCACAACAATGGCTATAATTCATTGTGGTTTTGTGCCACACCAAAATAAAAGTATTAATCAACGGCCGATTTCTAAGCGGAATAATCCTGCGGATGATTCCACAACGAAATCATAGCTTAAGCGTTGTACACAATTCTCCACATAAAGAAACTCTATTAATTACTTGAGCTAACAAGTGAAATTTTGTGTAGGAAAATTATACTAAATTTGACCGTTATTCAGAATTATGAGAAGCGTTCATATCTCGATTTTATTTTTGGTTTCAATTCAATTATTTGGTCAAGAACCAAAGGCAATTGAATTACAAAACCATTGGATTAAAGAGGCGCAAAAGGACTTAAAAAGCAACAACTTATTTGGAGCATTTTGCGCTTATCGCTATGCATATGATATAATACCAAATAGTGAATTGGGGGGGGAAATCGTTGAAGCTTTCTGACTCGCTAAGAACCATACTACGCGGGACTTTAAAACGTAAACTCCAAGGACTATGGAAAATTAAAGTATTTGGACGTATTAAAACTGAAGACGACCGGGCACACTACAATAGATTAGGAAAATTCTTAAAAATTACAAACGATTCAATTACGTTTTTTAAAACCAAAAAAGATTTCAAAACAAATAATTATATATCCAATCAAGAAATTAAATTTTGTGACTTAAAGACAATGTTTCCGATATACAACGAGGTAATCCATAAAAATAATAACATCTGGAGATATCACGTTGAAGAAGACGGAGAAGTAATGAGAATAACAGATAGCGGAAAAATATTTATTGATGGAAACAGGTCGGAGATTATAAGCCATCCTTCCGGTTATACATACAATCGAGTGGAATAACTGTGTACAACAATGCCTATAATCCATTGCGGCGGATTTCCTAAACGGAAATCAGCGTAATTAGCTAACTTTGGTCTTAGACGGAATAGTCCTACGAAAGTTTCCCAAAACGAGATCATAGCCTAGACGTTAGCTCTAAGTTAAAAGGAAGTCGTAATATCTTCATGATCAAGAATTCTATTTTGCACTTTTGGGATAAAATAAGGGGAATAAAATATGGCCCTAAAATCAAAAAGGAAATCGAGCTAAATCCATTTACTACTAAGCAAGAAATCGAATCAATTGTTTCAAACTTAGATCATCGTATTGTACTATCATTTTATGATGCATTCTATAAGCTTAAAATTTCGGAACAACCAATTACTCGTGGCGACAACGGGGCTTTCACTAATGTTAGAAAAGACAAGAATAAACTAAAAATTAAAAGAGGGAATCATGGTTGGCATGAAAAAAAATGGACCCCAATTCCTGAAGTTGAATTAGTGAATATCATTTACGAAAGCCGTGAATTCAACAACGGAAAAATGAAGATGGAATCCAGAATTGCAAGAATGTTTTGGGTAAAAAAAGGAAAGGAGAAGTTATTGATTGCTTACTATCATTCCATTTAAATAAAACCTAGCGCTAACAACGGCTTTAATCCAGCGCTGCTTTCCTTCTTAATTGAAATTTCCTACATTTAATTAAAACAAGGAACTGGCTAAAACGCAAAGCAACCAAGGCTCGCTTTTTCCAAGGCTAATTTTTTCTGCAAAGTGCAGAAAAGCCAAAGCGAAGCTCGCCATTAACACCGCGCTGAAATCATAGCTTAACCGTTGTGCTTAATTTGATGAAAAGAAAACAGATAAAAATACTAGTAATAATAATTGGAATTATAGCACTAAGTAATTTTCTGTCTGGATATATAAATGTGTTTACAGAAGGATTATTTATGACATATCATTACCAAACTGAAAATGCTGAATTTGAATTCACCACAATGCCAGCAAAAGGGCGTGATATTGGAATGATGGAAAGACAATTTTCTCATTTTAAAAATACCAACCCTGAATTTAAAGAGCTCGAACTTCACAGAACTTTTAAACGAAACCCAATAAAGTTTTGGAATTGGTATTCATACATAACAAATGAAATGTACGATTACGAATATCATACCGAAGTGGAATCTAATTCTGGAAAAGGTAAATTTGGAATATAAAAAACTAAGCACAACAATGTATAACCGCAATTACGGCGGATTCGACTGCGTCCGAATCCACTTGGAATTGCTAAGGTCTGTACCAAACCGAAAATTATAGCATATTAACCCGTAACTGTCGGTTATACGAGACCGTTGTGCATTATTAATTCTCATGGCGAATATGACTAAAACACAGATTTTTGGAATTGTACTTTTTATTATAGCAATCTCAGGGTATTACCTAAATGATAACTATTTCCCAGATTTCATTTTAGGTATACTTGCAGCTTTTGGATTTGGATTAATGTTCAAATTTATTCCTTTTAAAAAGCGTAATGTAACCGATTAAGAAACAAATATTTTAAACGAAATGCCAACAACACCTATGGTTTATCGCCCACCAGGGTCAGGTATTTATTTCCTATTTTAGAGATGAATAAAACAATACGGATGGCTAGCGCCTCCAGGCGCCAAACCATAGCCGGAACCGTTAGGTAAAATATTAATTTGAATTGGAATCCTACCCGAACAAGAAAATAATTATCAGCATTATAGTCATTGTATCCCTGGTTATTTTGACTTCGCTAGGTTTGGGGTTATGGGCTGTAATCTCAGGGACATCTCCTAGCTCTCTTGAATCCAATGATGGTGAACTTATAATATCTGGAATGTATGGTGAAACCATTCCTTTTTCTGAAATCAAATCGATCGAATTGATCTATAAAAAGCCTCTGATATCATGGCGGACTAATGGTTTTGCAATGGGCGCAAAAAAGAAGGGATATTTCGCCAATTCTGATGGCGAGAAATTTAAACTCTTTATCGATACCCCTAAATTGCCCTGGATTCTTATCACAAAACAAAACGAACTAAAAATATACTATTCCTCTAATCTGGGAGATAACCAAAGGATCTTTGAAGGTTTAATTAAAACTTTGCCTAACAACACCTATAACACATCGCTCCATTAGGCTTCCGCATATTTACTATCTTAGGTAATACAAACCTGGTCCGCTGCAGCTTACGCGCTCAAGCGCTGCGTCATAGCCACGACCGTTGTAAGCAATTAAAAGGAACATCGAGAATGACAATAAGACATCTGATTTTTATATTTAGTTTAATGTTTTGCTCAAATAGTTTCGGACAAACTAAAGCTAACTTCCAACCCAATTTTAAAATATCAAAGAAGACTACACATAAAATAAAGAAAGAACAAAAATATACATTTGGTTATTTAGAAGTATTGGAAAATAGACAAAACCCAAATAGTAGAACGATTAAAATTCCAGTTTATATTTTCAAAAGTCGTAGCGAAAATCCGAAGAAAGACCCAATTATTTACACAGTTGGTGGTCCTGGTTCTACAACTATGCCGACAGCACAGTATATGAACTATTACAAATATCTTGATGATAGGGATTTCATTCTCGTGGAGCAACGCGGAAACTATTACGCAAATCCACATTTGGATTGTCCTGAATGGTCACAAGCAATCTATGAATCCAATCAGCCGAATTTTGATTTAGCTAATTATGATGCCCTATTTGAACAATCGGCAAAATCCTGCAAAGAACGACTTGAAAAGCAAGGAATTGATTTAAATGGTTACAATACCAACGAAATCGCATCGGACATCAATGACTTGGTAAACGTATTAGAAATAGATGAATACAATCTACTGACCATATCGTACAGCACCAAAATCGCTCAAGTCCTGATGCGAGATTATCCTGATAAAATAAGAAGTGTTGTAATGGACTCACCTCTTCCACTGGAAGTCAACTACGATGAAGAAAGCGTGCAGAATCTATTAGAATCAATTACAACATTACTTTCCGATTGTGAAACCGATAAAAAATGTAATTCAGCTTATCCCAATTTAAAAAATCGGTTTTTTGAATATTTGAAAGAAATGACTGCTAATCCGCTAAAAGTTGAAATTAAAAATCCAAAAAGTGATAAAACAGAAACCTTTTATTTAAAAGGAGAAGATTTGATTACTGTTTTTACCTCAGCTTCAACTGGAAGTGTTCCAAACGTTCCATTTGAGATTAATAAGCTACTGAATAATGATTTAACTTCTGTAAAGGATAAACTGAAAAATTTATTTCAGGAACCGGGAATTGGAGCGGGATTAGGAATGCGTTTGTCAGTATGGTGTGCAGAAGAAAACCCATTCAACTCTATGGAGAGAATTAATAGCGAGACCAGTAAGTATCCAGAAGTTAAAGGCCTTTCGCCTGCTGTTTTCGACAATAGAATATGCGAGATTTGGAGTGTGAATAAAGTAGCGGAAATTGAAAATAAGAAAGTAAAAAGCGATATTCCTGTTTTATTCATAAGTGGAGAATATGATAACGAGACACCAGTAAAATGGGCAAAGTCAATGACTGGTAATTTCACTAATAGTTATCATTTAATTTTTAAAGGTTGGAAACATACACCTACAACTAATTGGAGCAACCAATGTGCAATGATATCGGCAAATGAATTTTTCAATAACCCAAACGAGAAACCAATTGCTGATTGTTTCGGACAAATTGGAAGTCCTGAATTTAAAACGGAATAAATAAATGCTTACAACAATGGCTATAGGTAACCAGCCCGACAGAGTCGCTCTGGCGGGTTGCTTGCCTGCCTGTCGGCAGACAGGTTCTCGCCTATAATGGAAATTCCGAAGGAATTTCCAACTTGGTGTGTGCTTGCAAAGTTAAGTGCTCTGCCTTCCTCTCGCTACGCTCGTCGGAGGCACTGCGCAACTACTCATAGCCGAAACCGTTATCATCAATTAAAGAATTAAAAATGAAAAAGCTGAATTACCTATTACTATTATTGTTTCTGTCATGCGGTGTGAAAGAAGCCAATAATCCGATTGATTTTTTAAAACAAAATGCAATTCCAATTAAAGATATTGCAAAGTTGAACCAGCAGGTATATAATGAGATTTCAGATTACGAAATAATAATGGTTGGAGAAATGCATGGAACAAAAGAGCCAGCCGAATTTGTCCATGGTCTGTGCAACCTTCTAACTCAATCTGAAAAAGAAGTCGTCTTAGCGTTGGAAATTCGTTCTTCGCAAATGAATAACTTATCAAAGGACATGTCAATTGCTCAATTAAAAGAGTTGGAATTTTTTCAAAGAGAAAATTTGGATGGTAGAAATGGTGAATCAATGCTTGAATTAATATACAAGAGCCTTCAAAATGAAAGAGTCATTATAAAATTCATTGATAATAATTACCCATCTTCAACCAGAGATTCGTCCATGTATATGGAAATATGCAACATCCGAAAAACATATCCTAACACTAAAATAGTTACGCTAACTGGAAATGTACATAATTCTTTTGTACCTCTTTTCAACAAAGTAAGAATTGGAGGATACTTGTTACAAGACAGTACTAATTTCGATTCTAAGAAGATCATGTCAATTAATCATGCATTCAGTGAAGGCAACATGTTAAATAGTGACGGTACGGAATTAAAACTTAGAATTATTTAAAGAGAGGACAATATTTATAATACAACTCTGTCTTATGATAATTTTATCTGTAAGAGATTTCCTAAAAAAGAAAATCGAGGTACACATATTTTCTACACTGATAAAGTTACTGCTTCAGAAATAGTTGAAAAAGATGATAACAAAAGATAAGAAGTAATAGCTCCTTCGTCACTACTACTCTTATCATTGACCGTTGTAGACAATTAGTATGAAGAACTTACTATTCAGTTTTCTTGCAATTGCATTTTTATCAGAAAGCGCTTACGCCCAAGATTTCAAGCACATAGTTGCCTTTGGTGATAGCTTTACCGATAATGGTTATATAGATGGACATGGGTTTAATAGAGATACCAACGGCCTCGTTTGGGTTGAATATCTTGCCAAAATGCTAGACTGTCCAAATATTGATAATAGAGCCTGGGGTGGTGCCAGGACAGACAATGGTCACTATTTAGGATTTGATTGGTCGGGATTTAATTGGCAGGTTGACAAATACAATTTGACAACAAATCCAGAAGAAACGCTGTATACGATTTGGATTGGTGTCAACGACTATTGGGATAATAAAGATGACCCTTCCAATTCTGTAAAGAACATCAAGAATGGCTTAAATAAACTAATAGACAAAGGAGGCAAACATTTCGCAGTCTTCAACAATTTTGACCTCACTTTATCATTAGGCTATGAATCAAGTGAACAGTATCGCAAGTTGATACCCGCCGTTAAAGAATTAACTAAAAGGTTCAATGATCAACTGCATTCCATGCTCTTCGACAGCGAAGTGGGATTTATACAATCTCATCCGGATATAACTATTCATTTTGTAGATATTTACACATTCATGAATGATCTGGTCACAAATAATCAATTCAGTAAAACGCCCTGGAGAGGGACCTATCAATTCCCTGACCCCAATAAGTATCTATGGTATGATGAATGGCATCCAATGACAAGTTGCCACAAGTTAATTGGAGAACTCGTCTTTGAAGAAATGAAGAAATAGGCTGGCATAATAACTGTCTACAACAACGCCTATGGCCAATCGCCTACCAGAGCTTAGTAACCCGCCCCTACCTTTGGCAGGTTCGGGCAAGTTTTCCTACATTAGAGCTTATTAATTTTTCCTGGAAAGGTCTGCGCATCTGGGCGCCGGGCCATGGCCAGGGCCGTTAACCACAATTTTTACTGAATTGAGCTCCAGGAAACAATATCTGAATCTTTTAATAGGGATCCTAGTCCTTCTGACTACCGGTTTTTTAACCAACGATAGCACTATTGATATAAATATTCACGCCACGTATTTTGTTATCGGTAACTTTCAATTTGCTATCCTTATTTCATTAATTCTCTTCTCACTAGGCATCCTATATTGGCTGATGTTCCAGATAGGTTTAAAGCTGTCAAAAATGTTAATCTGGATTCATTTGGCAATTACCCATGTTGGGGGTCTACTTACTATAATATTAACGCAATTCTATGGAGATGAATTAATGAGTTTTCTGAACATTGGCATGACCTTATTGATTCTTCTTATTCTGCTCTGTCAGGCTCTACTAATAGTTAATATCCTAGTTGGGCTAATTAATTTAGGAAAGCAAACCAGTGGCTAACAACGCCTATAACTCATGGCGTATTGCTTACCCGTTTTTACCTATATTTAAATAAACCAAAATTGCCGGGCGCTGGCCACGAATTTATAACCAAGGCGTTGTAAAACATTGTAATAAATGAAAGAATTAGTTTCCATAGAATGGCTAAGTGAAAATCTCGGCAAAAAGGAGTTAATCCTATTAGATGCTAGTTTGGATATGACAGCTCATGGGAAATATTCAGAATACAATGACCTAACAATTCCTAATGCTAAATACTTTGATCTTAAACGTAATTTTTCCGATAGGCGCAGTGATTTACCAAATACATTACCGCCTAAAGAGCAATTTGAATTTGAATGCCAAAAATTAGGAATTAATCGAACTTCTGAGATTGTTGTTTTTGATAACCTAGGAATTTATTCGAGCCCAAGAGTTTGGTGGATGTTTAAGATTATGGGGCAAAAGAATGTATCTGTTCTAGATGGAGGTTTACCAGAATGGATGAAAAAAGGACTTAAAACTGAGAAAAGGAAAAAACAAACTTATGAACTCGGAAATTTTGAAGCATCGGTTGCCGAGAATTTTATAGTCAAATATTGTGACATACAAAAAAACATAGAAAATAGAACGTTCACCCTTATTGATGCTCGCTCTGAAGGACGTTTTAATGGAACCGAAGAAGAACCTAGAAAACAACTAAAAAGTGGACATATCAAAGGCTCTGTAAACATTCCATTTGAGGAAGTTCTAAACAATGGAAAGTATAAGTCAAAAGCCGAGTTAAAAAGATTATTTAACGATAAATGTAATATTGAAAATAATCTTGTCTTCAGCTGTGGGTCAGGATTAACTGCATGTATTCTTTTACTTGCAAGCGAAATAGCATTCAAAAAAAGTAAATATGTCTATGATGGTTCTTGGACTGAATGGGCAGAGAAAAATAATTTAAAAAACGTTGTGCAACAAAAGCTATAGCGCACTAAAACGCCCCATAGTCAAACCGTTGGCATTAATAGTGACTTATCACTCATGAAATTGATCATAGAAGTATTTTTGATATCTATTTTTCTTTTTGGATGTAATAATGACCAATCCAAAAAAAAGACAGATGATATATTGTTAATTGAACAAACATCTATTAATACTTCTGAAAAAAAATTTGACCTATTCAATAAGATTAAAACATTAGACAGTCTCTTTTTTGATGTCGCATATAATAAATGTGATACTCTAATGGGGCGCAAGCTAGTAAGTAAAGATTTTGAATTTTATCATGATCAAGGGGGTGCTCTTTTGAATGAACCCAATGAATTAGCCTCTGAGATAATGGTTGAAGACTTATCTTGGATTTGCAATGATGCATATCGAATATTAGTAACCAATTCAATGGAGGTCTTTCCTCTTTATGCAGAAAACAAGCTTTATGGAGCAATTCAAAAAGGTAATCACCAGTTTTATGAAGTTGAGAACAAAATACCAACTGAATTAAAGACTAATGCAAAATTCATTCATCTTTGGATACTAGAAGATAATGATTGGAAATTAAAAAGGGTTTTTAGTTTTGATCATCAAAAAGTAATTAAAAACTAATGCAAACAATGTATATAAGGCATTGAAAACGGTTCATACACGAGACCGTTGGCGGTAATTAAATTACATCTAGAAATGAAAAATCATATTAATACACCCTATTTAATAGTATTGGTTTTTTTTATAGTAATCGGATGTAAAAATGAAGCAAAAAAGACTGAAAAAGTTTCAATACCAGAAGCTACCGAAGTGTTAAATGTTTCAGGCAACTACGTTTCTGAAGATTATTCTAAAAGAAGTGAAGGTTATGATTGGGTCTCTGTTGCGGTTACGGAAGTAAAAAACAATCAACTCAATATTTCAGTCCGTTCAAGGGCAGATAAGAAAGAACCCTCCTGTACATTTGATGCTGTTGCCAATAAAGTGGATGACCAAACCTACCAAACTCAAATTAATGGGAAAACAGTGCTGTTTGCATTTGCTAATGAGGAAATCAGCATTGATGTCGAAAGCGAAGAAGATGAAGGGTTGTTATATTTTTATTGCTCTGGTGGTGCAAGTATTGGCGGGACATATTCGAAAATAAATGAACCACTTGACCATAATCAAATTGATAAAACAAAGTTCAGTAAAGTATTAAATCTACAGGGGGTTGGGTTTAATATCTCTTCAACAGAAAAAGATGGCAAGAACACCTTAACGATTTTCACATTTGGATTAGAAGAACGTGAATACAACGAAACATTCAACATCGATGGGGAAGTGGTAATCCATGCGGAAGTTGAAGACCTTAATTCTGATGGTTCGCCAGAACTTTTTATCTATACCCAGTCAGTTGGTAGTGGCAGTTATGGTAATGTGTATGCCTTTTCGGTAAACAATAAGAGATCAATGAGTGCGGTTTATTTTCAACCTACAGCAGAAAACAGCAAGATAAATAAGGGATATATGGGTCACGATGAGTTTTCGCTTGTTGAAAATAATTTAGGTCAACGCTTTCCCATCTATAAAGAAGGAGATACAAATGCAAATCCCACTGGTGGGAAGCGTCAAGTTTTATATAAACTAGTTGAAGGAGAGGCCATGAGAAAACTTGAAGTCGATAAAATCACTGAATATTAAAAACTACCGCCAACAATGGCTATTAGTAAACAGCCCGACAGAGTCGTTCTGGCGGGTTGCTTGCCTGCCTGTTGGCAGACAGGTTCTCGCCTACTTTGGAAATACCTGCGGAATTTCCAACTTGATGTATACTTGCAGCGTTAATTGCTAAACCAAGCAACTGCTTATAGCCAAGGCGTTGGCGGTAATTTGGATATAACCGTATATAGAAATTAAAAATGTACCTAATAGACAAACCATATATTTCAGATTTTCTTATTGATACGATAAAAGAAAATCACTACCAGGTTGTTGCAACAAAAGTGGCTAAAGAATTAGTGACCGACGCTTCCATCAATTGGATAAGCGAAGAACAGGCTATAGCGACTCTAAAAAATAACCCTTCTCAGCGGATATATTCCAATTCGGAAAATGTTCTCAGTTGGATAGATAAACACTTGGGGGAAAGTGAATTGTCAAAACAAATAAATATCCTCAAAGACAAGGTAAAATTCAGAGAGCAAATTAAAGCCCTGTTTCCGGCATTTAAATTCCAAAAAATCAAGTTAGAAAACATTCAAAATATTACTGCCGGGGAATTGTCATTTCCATTTGTCATAAAACCATCCATCGGGTTTTTAAGTATTGGCGTTTATATTATAAATGATGAAAACGACTGGATTAAGGCAAAAGAGAAAATAACGCCGGACAATCTTAAAAGTATTTACCCAAAAAATGTACTCGATTCATCGTACTTTATTCTTGAGGATTTTATTCAAGGTGAAGAATACGCTGTAGATTATTATCATAACGATAAGGGTGAGGTGGTTCTGTTAAATGTTTTACACCACGTTTTTTCATCGGGAACAGATACAAGCGACAGAGTATATTTGACTTCTAAAGCAATTATCGAGCAATATAAATCTGAATTGGAGCAGTTTTTAAGCACAATTGGCAACAAACTTCATTTAAAGAATTTTCCGGCTCATGCAGAAGTAAGAATAGACAAGAACGGCCATATAATTCCTATCGAAATCAACCCACTTCGTTTTGGAGGTTGGTGTACTACGGCTGATTTATCCGGAATTACAGTGGGGCTTAATTCCTACAAATACTATTTTGAAAACACTTGCCCCAATTGGGATAGGATTTACGAAGGCAACGAAAACAAAATATTTAGCATCATCGTTTTGGATAATAATTCAGGTATTAAGCCTGCTGATATTGCAGAGTTTGATTATAAAGCACTTGCTGATAATTTTGAAAACCCTATTTTGATAAGAGCCTTAGATATTAGCACTTATGCTCTTTTTGGTTTTGTTTTTACAAAAACTGACAAAAAAAATAAAAAGGAATTATATGATATTCTTAGTTCGGATTTGAGAAAATATATCATTGTTAGAGAATAAAAACTACCGCCAACAATGTATACGCGATAATACTCCCTAAACGGGCTTACTACGGATATACTAACCGTTATGTCTCATAAAAAACACATCAATATGAAAAGAACACTTATTGTTTTTATAGTAACGCTTCTATGTTTCCAATCCTATGCTCAAAAACCAAGAGCAAGAGATTTAGGAATTCCTTTTGTGGGTATAACGGGTGAGTTTAATGCTATTACAGATGTAAAAGGTGTTGAAGTTGGCTATAGTACAATTATTGAAGGAAATGGAAAGAACATCATTGGAGAAGGTCCGATTAGAACTGGAGTCACAGCAATATTTCCAAAAGGAAAGGCGAAAAAATTCAGTCCTGTATATGCCAATTGGTACAGTCTAAACGGAAATGGAGAAATGACTGGTACAACGTGGGTTACGGAGTCAGGTTTTTTAGAAACCCCCATTATGATAACCAATACGAATAGTGTTGGTACAGTTAGGCAAGCAGTACTAGAATGGTTTGTAGATAATGATTGGTATAATGGCGAACGCATGTGGTATACATACCCTGTAGTTGCTGAAACCTACGATGGTTTCTTAAACGACATCTATGGGTTTCACGTTAAGGATAAACATGTTTTAGAGGCAATAGAAAATACATCAAGCGGAAAGATCGCCGAGGGAAACGTTGGAGGTGGAACAGGAATGATGTGTTTAGGTTTTAAAGGAGGCACTGGAACTGCTTCTAGAGTTATATCTATTGGTAATTCTACTTATACTGTGGGAGTTCTTGTCCAGTCCAATTTTGGCACAAAGAAGAATCTAACAATTGCTGGAGTTCCTCTAGGCATGGAACTTGGAAAAGTAAAAAGTCGAATATATAATGCCCCTCCAAAATCTAACAGAAAGGAAGGTGATGGTTCTATTATTGTGATAGTAGCTACAGATGCTCCTTTATTACCACATCAGTTAAAGCGAATAGCGCAAAGAATCCCATTGGGAATAGGGAAAGTTGGCGGGAATGGTACTAATGGTTCTGGCGATATTTTTATGGCGTTTTCTACAGCAAATGAAAATGCATTTAGTCGTAAAGAAAATTCAGAAGTAATTAGTCTTTCCAATGATAGAATTGACCCATTATTTGAAGCTACAGTTCAAGGTGTTGAAGAAGCAATAATCAATGCGATGGTTGCTGCCGAAACCATGGAAGGTATTAATGGGAACACAAGCTATCGCCTACCTCATGACGCTACTGTTGAAATTTTAAAAAGATACAATAGGTATCAACCTAAAGTTATTATAGATGATACCTTATTAAAAAAATACCTTGGCAAGTATGAACTTGGACCTGAATCTTATTTGGTCATATTTAAAGATGGTCAAAAAATATTTGCCCAAGCGACAAATGAAAATAAAGTAGAAATAACACCTATTAATGAGAATACATTTGATGTATTTGATTTTGGTATCCGGCTTGTTTTTAATTTAGATGAAAATCAAAATATTTCGGAACTTACAATCTTAGGAAATGGTGAGAGAAAAGTCAAAAAAATCGAATAACGAGACATAACAATGGCTATAAGTAACCAACCCGACAGAGTCGTTTTGGCGGGTTGCTTTTTCTCGCCTACTTTGGAAAATCCTCCCACCTTCGCAGAGCTTCGGTGTACGAGGCATGGATTTTCAGCTTGGTGTGCACCTGTCTGCCGGCAGGCAGGCGCGCCGAGATCATAGCCGGGACGGGGCCGTTAGGTGTAACTCTAGGACTTCAGTACAAACATCAAACAAATGACAATAAAATTGAAAATATTTACATTTTTTAACGCATTGGTTTTATTGACATCTTGTGATGGACAGATCACAAAACAACAAGTTAAAACAGACAACATTGTAAAAGGCGATACTGTTACAAAACTTGGAAATAACATTATGGTTATTCATCAAGATAAAAATAATATTTATTGGTTTGGAAGTTCGGAGACAGGAGTATATCGATTTGATGGAAAAACATTCATTAACTATACTACAAAACACGGATTATTAAATAACAGAATTGATGAAATAAAAGAAGATAAATTTGGTAATGTATATTTTAACAGCTGTCATCCTAGTTCAACAATTATTAAGTTTGACGGAAACACCTTTACTAAATTAGTTGCGACCAACAGTAATGAATGGAAACTTCAATCAGATGATTTATGGTTTAGACATTCTTTTCAAAACGAAAAAGTATATAGGTACGACGGCTCTACATTATATGAATTACAACTTCCAAAACCACAAACACTTGCGAATTCTTTTGAAATCTACAGCATTTATAAAGACAAGAAAGAAAACATTTGGTTTGGCACAAACCCTGTTGGAGTTTGCCGATACGATGGAAAATCATTTGAATGGATTACTGAAGAAGATGTGACAGAATTTCGCAACGAAGGAGCAAACGGAGTTCGCTCAATTGTAGAAGACAAAAATGGCGACTTTTGGTTCAATACAGAATATCGTTATAGTATTTACGATAATGCAACATTAAAAAGCAATAAATTTTACAAAAGACACGAAAGCATAGGCGGTTTAGATGGGAAAAAGAATAGTGATTTAGACGAATATCTATCTACAGTAAAAGATAATAATAATAATTTGTGGTTTGTAACTTATCGTAATGGCGTTTGGAAATACGATGGGACGAAAATTACACACTTTGCTGTTCAAGACAACTCAAAAGACATTACGCTGTTCAGTATTTATAAAGACAACAATGGTGACCTGTGGCTTGGAACACACGAAAACGGGGCTTATAAATTCAATGATGCAACATTTGAAAAATATATAAAATGATAAAAAAGCTACAGCTATCAATGGGTATATTTAATAGCGGTTCAAATGATAAAACAAAAGACAAAATATAAAGCAAAGGTCAAGTGCTAAATTAAAAAGTTAAAAAGTAAAAATCCGCTACTGCTCATACCCGAGACCGTTGTGCTTCATTTTGACGCGACCTATTAAGAGTTTTTACATCTATTAAAAAATCTATTTATTTACTAATGAAAAAACTTCAATTCATAATAGCTTTCATTTTAGCTCTGAATATAAGCTCTTGTACATCTGACCCTATAAGTAGCAGCAACCGTTACATTATTGATAATCAATCGTCAACTGATTTATTTTACAACACGGGTTCTGGACTTGATGAGAGGACTATCGAAATCCCGCGTTTCAAACTGACCGAAATTGAAGAGGCGGCGTTCGATGGTGATAGAGCAACTCTTATATCAGCGGAAGATGTTTTTATACCGACTGAAGATCCTATTTATTTATTAAAAGAAGTAAATGGAAGTTTAATTGAAGCCTTGCAATTGAATACCACTGGAGTTTTAAACTGGGAAACTGAAATGGTAAATGATTTCACTTATGATCACATATTGCAGGTTACAGATGAATTACTGAATTAAATGATAAATATTAAGCCAATCACAATTACACCCAATTAAAAAACGAAAGCCTGCCTACCTAATAAGCGTAGGTACGCCAATTGGGTAGGCACGGACATCGCCTGCCTTGGCTTGGGAACCCACCCCTCCTTCCAGTAGGTTCGGGCAAGTTTTTCTAACTTAGAGTTTATAAATAATCCCTGGAATGGTTTGCGCTTTGAGGCGCAGGCCCATACTTGTCTGCCGAAGCATTGACAGATGGGTAGGTAGAGCCTGGACCGTTATATACTATGGTGGTTTACTCTATTCTTTGATAGAATAGGCCAGGGCCATCACATGCCCACCAGCTTGCTACGAGAGTTTTTTGGTCTGTATCTAGATACAAATACTCTATTTGATCACCCGTGCAATTACCAATGATTTCAAAGTCCTCATTAAAGGTGAATACAATACCAACTGCTTCATTTTCGGAAAAGAATTGAAAAGTGCCAGTCCCAGTAAGGGTTAATTCCGCAGTTTCTCTTGTTTTAGTAAAGGTCTGGTCACTTGTTAAAATATAGGTCTCTTGCCACTCCATGTCTTCACCCTCCTCAACTGAACCTGAAAAGTTTCCCGTCATACTGACCAACTTCCACTTTTGAGGCAATACACTAGCGTTGAATTCTAAGGAGTTTATTTCCTGATTATCATTTGTGCAGGACAAAGACAGCACTATCAAAACTAGTAGTAGATGAGTTCTCATAATTTTTTTTGTATTAAGGAGATGCACAATAGTTGTTTTGGTTGCCAAAATAAATTTAGCCAACAGTAGATAACAACGCCTATGGTTGATCGCCAGCCAAGGTCAGGTTTTTATTTCCTATTTTAGAGATGAATAAAACAATACGGAAGGCTAGCGCTTTAAGGCGCCAAATTATACTTGTCTGCCGAAGCATTAACAGATGGGTAGGTAGAGCCGGATCCCTTGTAGGTAATTAGAATAGCCCTTTATAAAAAAATTAAATAACATGCATTATGACAACATTGGTAGTTGGTGCAAATGGAGCAACAGGAAAACATGTAGTGGAGCATCTGCTAAATGACAAACAAAACGTTAGGGTGATTGTCCGTTCCCCTGAAAAATTACCTGAATCTTGGAAAAACAATGACCAACTGTCCGTCATCCAAGCTAGTGTATCGCATATAACTTTAAATGAAATGGCAGAATACATCCAGGATTGTCATGCGGTCGCTTCTTGTTTAGGCCATAATATGAATTTGAAAGGGCTATATGGAAAACCTCGAAGATTAGTTACCGATACTGTCAGCCTCCTCTGTAATGCAATTACAAAGAATGCCCCTGATAAGCCAGTGAAATTTGTTTTGATGAATACTTCTGGTAACCGTAACAGAGACTTAAATGAGCCCATTTCAATTGGTCAAAGATTCGTAATAGCATTACTAAGACTATTATTACCCCCACATGTAGATAATGAAAAGGCTGCTGATTATTTACGGACTAAGGTTGGACAAAACAATAATTTCATTGAGTGGGTAGCTGTTCGTCCAGATGGTTTAGTAAATGAAGACAAAGTCACCGAATATGAAGTTTATCCCTCACCAACAAGAAGTGCGATTTTTAATGCTGGAACTGTAAGCCGAATTAATGTAGGACATTTTATGGCTAATCTTATGGTAGATAATGAACTCTGGAATAAATGGAAGGGTCAAATGCCGGTGATTTATAGTAAAACTGCATTGAAAAAATAATTAATAAACGAGAAAAACAGCCTACAACATTCAATTCAAGTATGATAAACAAGAAGGTAGAAGCTATAAAAGTTGAATTGAAACGGTATAAGCACTGGATTTAATAAGGACAACTTGTTAACTCTAATTGTAATGCATGAGTAACAAACGAACTAAAAATCAACAATAATGAAAACCGTAATTGTCATATTAACCTTATGCCTCAGCGCAATCTCTTCAATGGCTCAATCTTTTAACATGGAACTGGAACACATTAGTATTGTCGTTAAAGATGTTGAGAAAAGTGAAGAATTTTATAAAAATATCCTGCATCTTAAGGAAGTACCAACACCATGGGGAGAAAACACACCGCTACCCGCAGTTTTTTTTGATCTTGGCAATAAGCGTGAACTTCACCTTACTGAGTATAATTCTGAAATAAAACTACACAAGTTTATACATTTTGCATTTGCGATAGATGATTTTGACGGCTACCTGGAATTTTTAAATACTAATGGTATAGCGTATGGAGAATTCTCAGATAAAAACATGAAATTCCAAACAAGAATAGATGGAGTAAGACAGGTTTATATTCAAGACCCTGACGGATATTGGATTGAGATAAATGACGCAAAACACTAATCTTCTGATACAAGAAAACTAATTAAAACTATTGTGGTAAAATAAGTATATAAATTCCTTAAAATCCATGATTAAATTTTTTAGACGCATTCGCCAGCAACTACTCTCTGAAAATAATTTCAGTAAGTATCTGATTTATGCTATTGGTGAAATCATCCTGGTTGTGATTGGTATTTTAATTGCTCTAGGTGTTAACAATTGGAATCAGGAAAAGAGGGAACAGCGTTTAGGTGATGAATTATTGGTTAGAATACATCGTGATTTGGTAAAGGATACCATTAACTTTAAAAATGATATGATTCGTAATGACGCACTGCGAGAAGAATTAAAAAAACTACTTGTTAGACTGTATGATGGCGTTGACAATATCGAAGAGGTCCAAAATATGAGTGAAACCTGGGATCAAATGTTGGACCAGGCTTTTTCTCCTAATGATAACACTTATCAGAGTATGTTGAGTTCAGGGACTCTGGGATTTATCCGAAACCAAGATTTAAAAGACGAAATACTCGATCTTTATGGGGAATATGATCAGACCAAGGTGTTACTTCAGTCCATTAGTGAATGGATGATTGGTCTTGCCTCGAATATGGACTCCCAAACTGATTTTATCAAATTTGGACGTACCGTTTCTGATATTTACACCACTCCAGAAATGTTAAATGACAGCGATTTTGATTTTCTTAATCAAAAGGATAGTCCGGAATTTAATTTGTTTGTCAGGGCAATGTCTGGGGTTGCCTTCTACCAAAAAGTAAACAATAGCTACCGATCGGAATTAATTAAAAAATGCAACTCAGTTTTGGAATCTATTGATCAAGAACTTGAGGAATAATGAAAGCATAACATTTTATATGAGGTTCGTTCCCGGTAAATAAGAGCAACGCTACATAAAGAAAATCGTTATAAACTAATGATGATGAAATCAATTTTAATAGTATTCTTCGCTTCCATATTGCTTTTTAGCTGCAAAAGTGAGCCTGACAATCAGATTGAATCTGACAACTTTGAATTGGTTGAATTAGGCAATGGTATTTACGGTTGTATCCACAAATTTGGAGGAAAAGCCATTTGCAACGTAGGCATTGTTGATAATGGAAGAGAAACTTTAATCTTTGACAGCTTTCTCTCCCCTGATGTAGCAGAAGAATTATTGAATGCTGTAAAGGAAATGGGCTTATCACCAGTAAAATATGTAGTTAATAGCCACTTTCACAATGACCATATTCGAGGCAATCAGGTCTTTTCGAAAGATGCACAAATAATTAGTACCCGAAAGACGAAGGAGCTCATTGAAGAAGAAGAGCCTTTACAAATTGCATATGAAAAAGAAAATGCACCAGCACGCCAATTTTATTATGATTCCCTGTATAATTCGTTTGTTGGAGACAGGCAATCAAGAGCATATAAACAGATTCTTATGTGGAGGCCCTATTATGAGACCCTGTCCAATAGCCATATAGAAGTTAAAACTCAATTACCCAATTTGTTCGTAGATAGTATATTGAATTTACATGGTCCTGATCGAAAAATCCAATTAATTTCCAAAGGAGAAGGTCATACCCCAAGCGATCTGGTTATGTATTTACCAGATGACCGTATCTTATTTACAGGTGATCTCATATTCAATAAATCCCATCCCTATGTAGCACATGGAAACATTTCGAAATGGAAAGCATGGCTCGATTTTATGAACTCGCTTGAAGTTTCCGTCGTAATACCCGGTCACGGACAGATTGGACCTGATAAACTTATTGATCAAATGAAGGATTACTTATTGGACCTTGAATCCTCAGCTGAAGATCTAGTCAAAAACAATGTGTCTCTAGAAAAGCCTGAAAATTTCTTAATTCTTGATAAATATAAAGACTGGTGGTTTGATCGGTTTTATGAATATAATTTGAGATTTGCATATGAATCATTGAACACAAAAAAAACGAAATGACGCTGTACACAACAATGTATATAAGCCATTAACTCCTTCGTCAGCCTTTCTTTGTCCGCGTGCCGCTGAAGCTTTAGCAGAGGTGTAAGTAATTTGGCTACAAAGGCCAAAAAGCCTCGGAGTAGAAACTTTAACCAACCAATAACCAATGATTAAATTTTTTAGAAAAATTCGATATGACCTTATGGAGAAAAACAAAACCGGAAAGTATCTCAAATATGCCATCGGTGAAATTTTCCTTGTCATGGTTGGAATTCTACTGGCTTTACAAGTCAATGACTGGAATGAAAACAGGAAAATAAACAATCAAGAATTGGAGCTTTTAGCGTCTCTTCATAATGAATTTACCTATAATAGAAATGAATTAGAACGTTGTATAAAACTTGCCCAGTCTATTCAAAATAGGTGCGAGAAATTATTAGAAAACACAGGTGACCAAGAAGTAAAATTATCTCGTCAGGAAAGTAATGCTCTTATTTACTATGGTTTATTGTCTATAGTTTCTTTTGACCGAAGTAATGGTGTTTTAGATAACATTATTTATTCAGGTCATATTAATATTATTAAAAATGATAACTTAAGAGAATTGCTTTCAAATTGGGATGGTATTCTTTATGATGTTAAAGAAGATGAAACTTGGGGGATAAATGCTAGGAACAATATAGCTCGACCTTTTATTATGAAGAACGCCAATTTAGTTGATATTCATGAAATGGAATTAGAAGGCAAAAAGATTACATCAGGTTTTAATACCGACTATAAGGCTATCTATAATTCATTGGAATTTGAAAACCTTGTTAACAGTCATAGGTGGTGGAATAGAAAAAATGAATGGGGTTATGAGAATCTTAAGGAAACTGTGGATAAAATCATCGCTCTTTGTGAGGAAGAAATAAGGCTAAAAAATAAATAACGAAAGCAAAACAATGGCTATAATTGCTTGAGCCAGTTCGCTGCGCTCGTGTCATTGTGGTTTTGTGCCACACCAAAATAAAAGTATAATTCAACGGCTGATTTCTAAGCGGAATTATTCTAACGGATTTCCCAAGCCGAAATTATAGCTTAACAGTTAGGCATTATTAAAAAAAAAACAGACAATTAACAACACTTTAAACCAACAAAAAAATGAAAAAATTAGTGGCAGAATTTATCGGAACAGCATGGCTTGTATTAGGAGGTTGTGGTGCAGCAGTACTTGCAGCAGGAATTCCTAACATTGGTATTGGATTAGTAGGGGTTTCTCTTGCTTTTGGTCTTACGGTATTAACAGGTGCATACGCCTTGGGGCACATTTCCGGGGCCCATTTTAATCCAGCGGTTTCATTGGGATTATGGGCTGGAGGAAGATTTGATAAAAAAGAGTTATTACCCTACATAGGAGCACAAGTACTAGGAGGAGCTCTGGGAGCGGCAATCTTATATTTAATTGTTAGTAGTTCACAGACATTTACTGGTGTGGGAGCAGATATGGGGGCTTTTGCAACCAATTTTTATAATGCCGATGTTTATGGCGTTAACTTTGGCTTAGTTGGAGCATTAGTTACTGAAATTGTTATGACGTTTATGTTCTTGATTGTAATATTAGGAGCCACACACAAAAACGCTTCTCCAGGCTTTGGAGGTATGGCAATCGGATTGGCCCTGACATTAATACATTTGATTAGTATCCCAGTTACGAATACATCTGTTAATCCAGCAAGAAGTACTGCCGTTGCAATATTTGCTGAAGCAAATGCAATGGGTCAGTTATGGTTGTTCTGGGTTGCGCCAATTGTCGGTGCCCTTTTAGCAGGAGTGGTTTACAAGTTCATGTCGCCAGAAAAAGAAGAATAAACCAATGCCAACGGAAAGTATAAAGGGTATTAAAATACTCTTTATACAATGTTAGTCATAAGCTAGATAAACTCATAAAAGTTACCGTTTTGGTAACTTTTTTTGTGCCTTTGTCTGAAAGAACATATTTTGAAAGTAATCTCAAAGAGGACTTTGAGAGACTTTTGGACAAGGCACGCGGATAGCGAGCAGCAATTGACGGCATGGTACAGAGAAACCGCAAAATCTGAATTTAAGAACCTTAACGAATTAAAAAGGGAATATCCGAGTGCCAGCATATTGAAGGACAATCGTAATGTTTTCAATATAAAGGGCAATAAGTACAGGCTTATTGTAAAATTCAATTTTGAGTACCAAATCTGTTGGATTCGCTTTGTCGGAACTCACGCAGAATATGACAAGATAAATGCAAAAGAAATTTAAGATGAATATAGCACCTATCAGAAACGAAAAAGACTATCAGAAAGCTCTTAAGAGGCTCGAATTGATTTTTGACGCAAAAAAGGGCACCGAACAGGGCGACGAACTCGAAATCCTATCGATTTTAATCGACCGATATGAGAACGAGAACTTCCCCATTGGAATGCCGGACCCTATCGAGGCCATCAAATTCCGAATGGAGCAGATGGGAATGAAACAAAAGGACTTGGCGGAGATAGTGGGGTTTAAAAGCAGGGTAAGCGAGATTTTGAGCAAAAAACGCATACTTACATTGGGTATGATTAGAAAACTCAACACGACATTGCATATCCCTACAGAGGTATTGGTGCAGGACTATTAGCAAAAATAAGCCAGTGCCTAACAAAACCTATAAACAATAGGAGTTTCAGGCCCAATCGCAGGGTTTGCGTATTTTTATGAAGTCCGCAAAATCTTTAGGATTTTGCTTTTTAGCAGAATAAAGAAAAAAGAAAACCAAAAGATTTAGCTACGTTCGTGGCGGAAAGCAAACCACAGTTTGCTCCTGTACTGTTCATAGCGTAACCATAGTGCGTCATTTAAGCTGAACCAAAACCAACAAATGAAAAATTATCAAATAAGTATTTTTTACTTTCTAATAGTGCTTTCCGTATTTGGATGTAAAAACCCTGAAAAAAAAGAGATAAAAAAAGAAAACAAAATTCCAGATTCCTATGTTTTGTTAGAAGATTGGCCAAAAATACCAGAAGACCTCGTATTAGGAAATCCAACTGGACTCGGAATTGATTCTGAAAATAATATTTTGGTTTTTCATAGAGCAAGTAGAGTTTGGCAAGAACCAATGCCAGAAGATAAAATTCAAGAGAATACTATTCTTACAATCAATAAACAAACTGGGGAGATCTTAAAAAATTGGGGAGCCGATTTATTTATAATGCCACACGGTTTGGAGGTTGATAAAGACAATAATATTTGGGTTACAGATGTTGCCTTACACCAAATTTTTAAATTTAGTTCAGAAGGAAATCTACTTTTAACATTAGGAGAGGCTAAAGTCGCCGGAAATGATGCTGAACATTTCAATCTTCCAACAGACGTTGCTGTTTCAGATGATGGCTCATTTTATGTTAGCGATGGTTATGGCAACAGCAGAGTAGTTAAATTCTCAAAAGACGGAACATATTTATTTGAATGGGGCAAGTTCGGAAATAAGCAAGGAGAATTTAATATACCGCACGGAATTGATTTAGATAAATACGGGAATGTCTATGTTGCTGACCGTGAAAATAATAGAATTCAAAAATTTGACGCTCAAGGAAATTTTATTGCTGTTTGGCAGAATAAAATAACCGAACAATTATATTCTGTAACCCTTGACAATCAAAACGACCATCTTTTTGGAATAGATTATATGACTGTAAATGATACAGTTGTTAAGGGTTCTGATATTTTTCGCTTTGATTTAAATACCAACCTACAAATACAGTTTGGTAGAACGGGATTTTATGATGGCCCAATTTCGAGATATCACGACGTTCAAATTGATGATGAAGGGAGTATTTACGTAGGAGATATTTTAGGCAATAAGGTTCAAAAATTCCGATTAAAGAAAGTTGAATAGAATAAAAACAAACGCATAATAGTGGCCAAAAGTAACCAGTCCGACAGATTCGTTCAGGCGGTTTGCTTGCCTGCCTGTCGGCAGACAGGTTCTCGCCTACTCCTGGAAATACGTCCACCCTCTCAAAGCCAAGGCTGTTGTGTGTAATACATAAATATCACGAATGAGACTAATTCATTTAAAAAGCTTGTTCATACTAGTTTTCATTATTTACAGCTGTGAAAAGAGAAATCAGTTTGACGAAATACAAGGCATTGTTACTGTAAATGACATCAACCTTAAAATCAACATAGAAAATGTAAAGGGCGTTGAAATAGAAGGGCTTCCAATAAATAAAAACAGCGATGAATTTATAAAAATTCATGTAACCAACGAATTCTCATTAAGAGGTAAGGTAGATGTAGAAACAAATAAACCTTACAAGCTATCCGTAACTTTGATGAATGAAAGTGCCAATCCACTTGTTTTATACTCCTTTTGGAATGGACCTATAACTCTAAAACGAAGCTTTGTTTTAGATGGAAATCCGGGAAATCCACCTGCATCAAAAACCCAAAAAGTAAGTGCGGAATGGAAAACTTATGAAACAACCTTTAAAGCTGAGGAAAACGAAGACTCGATAATGCTTAACATCTTCTCCGAAAGTGGTATGTTTTACTTAAAAGAAATTCGAATTGAGGCTATATAATTGACGAAGTACTACACACAGTAGTTGCCATAAATCTGCTCAATTCATTCCAAATTGATCAATTTAAATTCAAAATAACGAGTCCACTGAAATTTCGAATTGACGCAGCGGATCCTTTGGGATCCAAAAGCTACCCAAAAACACTGTTCTACGGCCGAATTTATGGCCGAGACCGATATAGATTAACTACTGTTTGTTTCGGAGTATCCGATATTTTGGTCGATTGAAAGTTTTGAATACAGTTGATCTCTCAATATAAAAAACCCCCTATCTTCATTAGCAGATAGGGGGTTTTGAAGTATTTCTTTACTTAAATCAGCTGCTACTCCAAAAAGTGAATATTTCCCGGTGTATAAGGGGACCCGGATGCTTTCAACTTCTTTCTAAAGGCATCAAATTTATTGTTTACCAGATCTTTAGCTCGTACATATACCGGCTCAAACTCTTCTTTAGCTATAGCAAAAGTGCTTTTATGTGTTTCTGTTGGTGCACCCGTAGAGCTTGATTGCTCATATTGCAAATACCCTACTCTGCTTGATATAGAAGGCGGTGTTCCCTGATCTAAGCGACTGGCAATACGATCTCCATTGAGTATTAAGCGGATGGCTTTCATTTCCTCATCCAGCGCTTTCCAACCTTTTAACAAATCCACATGATTACTTGGTGTTTGCTTAATTGCTTCTTTCATGAATTTCAACTCATTAGCGAGTTCTGAAAGTGAATTTTGAACACTGCTTACTTTGCCTGACAAATCATTGACCTCCTGCTGGAATTGAGCTAAAGCCTCACGATCAGCAGCAGGTAGTACCGTATTGTTCAACGGAATTACCTCAAAAGAAACCGGGGCTGAAAGTTGCGTCTCAACTTCATCTACAATTTTAGACAGGCTAACCGAATAGGTTCCCGGGGCAACCAATGCTCCTTTGCTGTCCCCGCCAAATGGGTTGTAAAAGGCTGGCTTGCGGAAGTTAATCGGCTCCTGCGAGGCATAGCGCAAATCCCAATGTATTCTTTTTAAACCTTTCTTCGGGGAGGTGAACAATTTGCGAACAATATCGCCGCCACTGTCAGTTACGGTCAATACCAATTGCGGGCTCATTTCTTCTGCCTCTTCCTTGAGGGTGCCATAGGTTGGATAGGGGTTATCCTTTCCGTCCTTAGTCAGTTTTTTAGCGGCTTCTTTCCGCTGCTTCTCTTTACTCTCAATAGACTCCTTTAAGTACCAGGTAAAAATGGCTTCTGAGCCCAGGTTGTCGCCTATAAAAAAATTGTCGCCCATAAAGGCTTTGTCAGGTAAACCCAGTGGGTAAGCCATTTCAAATTGAAGTGCATCACGTACGCCAAATAAAGTCGCTTCGCTATTTAATTTTGGGCTTAAGCCTCTCAAACTTGAATAATCATCCAACACATAAAAACCCCTGCCAAAAGTTCCCAGGACCAGGTCATTGTGTTCTTCCTGAATGGCAATGTCACGCACAGCAATGGTAGGTACACCGCCTTTCAATTGTTTCCACTCCCCTCCTCTGCTATCAGAAAAGAAAACACCAAATTCAGTACCCACAAACAAAAGGTCCGGGTCTACATGGTCTTCTTCAATAGCATATGCCGAACCTCTTTCCGGTAGTGTACTACTAATATTCCTCCAGGTGGTTCCTTTATCCCGGCTTATATAGACATAAGGTTTAAAGTCCCCGTTTTTGTGGTTATTAAAGCATGCATACACCACATTTTCATCGTGTTTGGAAGCGAATACGGCATTTACATAGGTTCTCTCCGGCACACCGTCAAAGCGGGCTACTTTTCTCCAGCTCTTGCCGCCATCTTCCGTTATCTGAATTAGGCCGTCATCGGTACCTACATATAATAAATTCTCATTTTTTGGAGATTCAGAAAAAGCGACGATAGTACCATAAGGCGAGGTAGATTGGTTTTTCATTACGGCATCAACTCCCCAAATTCTGCCCATCACCGGGAGTTTATTTCGGTCCAGATTACGAGTTAAATCCTCGCTGATAACCTGCCAACTGTTGCCACGGTCATCACTTTTGAACAATTTGTTTGCAGCAAAATAGACCCGGCCCGATTTATGCCGACTTACTGCCAAAGGAGCATCCCAATTCCATCGGTAGCTATTCTCCCCTTTTCTTTCTTTCGGTTGGATTCCCTTTTCCTCACCGCTCATTTTATCATAACGCACCAGATTTCCGTACTGAGATTGCGCGTAAACAATGTTCGGATTGTCAGGATCCACTTGCGACTCAAACCCATCACCTCCATGGGTAATGAACCAATCAAAGTTGTTCGGGCCATTACCGCTTACGGTTCTGGAAGGACCTCCCAAACTGAAATTGTCTTGTGTTCCCCCATAAATGTTGTAGAATGGTTTGGCATTATCAACAGCCACCTTATAAAACTGGGTAACCGGTAAATTGGGTTTGAAGGACCAGTGTTTACCGCCATCCCAGGATTCATACACCCCTCCATCATTACCAGAGAGCAAATGCATATTGTTGTTTGGGTTGATCCAGATAACATGGTTGTCAATATGCTTGTAATCTTCACCTACATAGTCAAAGGTCTTTCCTCCATCACTGGTAACCCGCATCCAGTTGTTCATTGCATAGACTCGGTCTGGGTCAACCGGATCGGCAATAATCTCCTGGTAATAGTTTCCGCTTGTGGCGTAATCGTTTCGTTTTTCCCAGGATGCCCCTCGATTGGTAGAAATAAAGAATCCGCCTTTCCCTTCAGCGGCTTCTACAATCGCGTAAATGTATTCCGGGTTGGCCGGTGAAATCGCCAGACCAATTCTTCCCAGCATGGTTTTGGGCAGCCCCTTGTTGATTTCCTTCCAGGTTTTTCCACCATCTTCTGACTTATGCATGCCAGAACCTGGTCCACCACCTATATAGGTAAATACGTGACGCCTTCTTTGGAAAGTAGACGCGTACAAGATATCCGGATTGCGGGGATCCATAACCACATCATTCACTCCGGTATGCTTATCAACCGTTAGGATGGTTTCCCATGTTTTTCCACCATCTTCTGTTTTGTAAAGACCCCGATCTCCACCAGCACTCCAGAGCGGGCCAATGGCAGCTGCATATACCACGTTGGAGTTTTCAGGATGGACAATAATTTTTCCTATATGCTCGGAATTCTTCAAGCCTACATGTTCCCAACTCTTACCGCCATCAAGCGATTTGTATAAACCATCACCATAAGAAACGCTGCGTTGGTTGTTGTTCTCACCCGTACCTACCCAAACAATGTTGGCGTTATTAGGATCTAACGTAATGCAACCAATGGAGTAACTGCCCTGACTATCGAAAATAGGCTGAAAAGTATTGCCGGCATTGATGGTCTTCCATACACCGCCTGCAGAAGTGGCTACATAATACTCATTGAAATTGTCAGGGTTGACCGCCAAATCTGAGATACGACCCGAAGTAAGTGCTGGTCCTAAACTTCTGAACTTTAAGCCGGATAAATCGGCTTTTTCCAGAACGGATTTAGAAGTTTCTGTGTTTGATTTTTTCTTGCGCTGTGCCGTAAGTGACAGCGTACAAAGCATGATAACTAGTAGAAAAATATTTCTCATTTTCAATTAAACTGGTTAGTAAATAGAATTAGCCTGTAAGTTATTGAATATTCCCTTCTCAGTCATGGAGAAAAGCTAAAATATATGGGATACGGTTCTTTTACGAATAATCACAAATTATGCCTTTGTATTCTTCTCAATTATGTAGTGTAACAGCTCAAAAGAATATTTAGAAAGGCCTTTTTATGACTTATATCATAGGCTGGATAATGGAGCTATCAGACCTTTGATTACTACTATACAAATGCTAATTAGCAACCATTGATAAGCCTTAAAATCTCTCAATTACAAATAAAAAACCGTCGAGGCAGTGCCCTATTAACTATGATGTAAAGTTGATGAGTGGCTGCTGCTTTATTAATAAGATAATCCAATAATAACCTTCATATTTAATTGTAATATGGCTACTAAAAACAGAAACTTCGTAATCCTAGGGGCAACCCTTATTCAACTGGCACTTGGTGCTATATATGCCTGGCCCGTTTTCACGCCCGTACTAAAAGATGCGGATTGGAGTAAAACCGAAACCCAGATCGTATTTGCGGTGGGACTGGCCATGTTTGCCCTTTCCATGATCTTCGCCGGTAAGAAAATGAAAACCTGGGGACCTCAGAAGCTGGCAGTGCTTGGGGGTATAGTTCTGGGACTGGGCTACGTAGGTGCCGGTCTCTTTGGAGGCACGGATTTTATTTCACTACTAATCTGTATAGGGGTTATTGGCGGAATAGGTATCGGACTGGCCTATGTAGTACCCATAGCAGTGGGTATTCAATGGTTTCCCAACAGGAAGGGAATGATCACCGGGATAGCCGTGGCCGGATTTGGTTTTGGGGCCTTATTCTGGGTTAAAATCGCTGGTTCCTGGGGAGATCTGTTGAATTCTATAGGCATCGCCAATACTTTTATTTTATACGGCGCCCTCTTTCTGTTCATGATTTTATTGGGTAGCATCTGGATGAAAAACCCACCTGCTGGATGGGAACCCGAAGGGGGCATCAAAGAAACTGAAGCAAAAAAGTCGGCCGTGGTTGTCAAGGAAATGACCCCCAGGGAAATGCTTCGTACCCCACAGTTTTATATGATCTTCCTGACCTTTGCTTTTAGTGCGGGAGCGGGATTGATGTCTATTGGGCTGATGAAGCTATACCCCATGGAAGCACTAATGGAAAATGGCTTTTCTGAGCTTAGGGCCAGTGCCATTGCAGGTACCGCCATAGCCGTATTTTTTAGTCTGGCCAATGGTTTGGGAAGGATCCTATGGGGTGTGATCAGTGATGCCCTTGGCAGGAGAAGGTCTATCATTATACTGACCTTTACTCAGGGGGTTTTTGTAATCCTGTTTACCTATATGGCCGGAAGTGAACTGCTATTGTATCTGGCTGCCACCCTGATAGGCTTTAATTATGGTGGACTTTTTGCCCTTTTCCCTGCTACCACAGCGGATGTTTTTGGAACCAAAAGTGTTGGACAAAACTATCCTTTTGTATTCCTGGCCTATGGTTTCGGGGGTATTTTCGGACCTATACTAGGGGGCTATCTGGGTGACCTTGGTAATTTTCCTGCAGCCTTTACCATTTCAGGTGTGCTGGTCTTGTTAAGTACCCTGCTGATTTATTTTGTTAAACATGTAAGGAAGGCTTAACATCTCTAATAATCCAGAATTAAGGATATTCTCAATTCTAAGCACCTTGAATTAAAGGTGCCGGAATATGTGGTGTGAATTATAGGGTATACCCTGCCCCAATTACCTGTCTTTTCCCTATTTTTGATCGATTTTTAAAAAATATAAGGATGAAAAAATTGTTATGGATTTCCCTGATTCTGATCTGGGCTTGTAACTCCACCCAAAAACCTACAGAAACAACGTCTCCCAAAGAGGATTCTGTAGTTAATCTGGATCCCGTGTATTATGCAAGCACAATTACCGAAGAAGAACTGAAAGAACATTTATACACCTATGCCTCAGATGAGTATGAGGGTAGAGAGACCGGAAAAGAAGGTCAGAAAAAAGCGGTAGAATACCTCAGGGCTGCTTACGAAGAGCTAAGTATTCCGCCTGCGCAGAAAAATGGGGAATATTTTCAAAAAGTACCCCTTGAAATGTCCAAACTACCTCTGGGCTCGATTAACATATCGGGAAACGACTATGAAATTGGCAAGGATTTCCTGGCTTTTACAGCAGGAGAAGGTTCTTTTGATGAAGTTATTTATGTAGGATACGGTATTGAAACCGATAACTATTCAGACTATACCGATATAGATGTAAGCGGGAAACTGCTTCTGATGAAATTTGGTGAACCTCAAAACTCAGATGGCAGCTACCTGGTTTCCGGAAACGAGGAAGCATCTGCCTGGAGCAATATGTCCGAAGCCATCGGAAAGCGTACAGAAGTTGCCAAGGCCAAGGGTGCAAAGGGTATTCTTTATTTTGATGAGGCCAACTATGCCCGCTACAAAGGCTACTATCAATATATGGAACGCAATAACAGCGGACGCATGGGTATCAAAGAAGCTGAGGAGGATCCAGTACTCGTTTTGCTGGGACAGGATATGGGAGATGCTCTAATGCCTAACAAAGGTGACGCAAAAGCACAAAGTATTACCAAAAAAATTAATATAAATCTGGAAAGCGCCAATGTGGCCGTGGATTCAGAAAACGTGGTGTCCTTTATACGTGGATCTCAATATCCTAACGAATATGTAGTAATCTCTTCTCACCTGGACCATATAGGGGTAAACGCCAAAGGGCAGATCAACAATGGTGCCGATGATGATGGTTCTGGAACTGTAGCTATGCTTGAAATAGCCGAGGCATTCAAGGAAGCTGCTGAGGCCGGTGCAGGACCTAAACGCTCTTTGGTTTTCCTGCATGTTACAGGAGAAGAAAAGGGACTACTTGGCTCCCAGTATTATACGGATATAGATCCCATATTTCCCCTGGCTCAAACCGTTGCAAATCTTAATATCGATATGATAGGTCGCATTGACCCTAAACGTGAGGGCGATAGGAATTACGTCTACCTTATTGGTTCTGATAAGTTAAGCAGTGAACTGCACCAACTTTCTGAAGATATTAATGCCAAATATGCCGGACTTGAGTTGGATTACAAATTCAATGACGAAAATGATCCTAACCGCTTTTACTACCGAAGTGATCATTACAATTTCGCCAAAAACAATATTCCGATCATCTTTTATTTTAACGGCACCCACGACGACTATCACCGACCTGGTGATACTCCAGACAAGATCAATTACGACTTATTGCGCAACCGGGCGCGTCTTGTTTTTCACACTGCATGGGAAGTAGCCAATAGAGGGCAACGTGTTGTAGTAGATAAGATGGCTAAATAAAAAAGTAATATGTTATAATAACAAACCCCAACTTCAATAGTTGGGGTTTTTATTTTGACGATCTCTGGTTTCCTTAGTTAAGCAAAGAGGGCGTTGACTACTAAATTTATTTTAGGCCATACTTTTTAATAAACCTAATTTTCCTGCTCCTGCTAAGATTTTTGAGTTTCCGTTCAAGCATAAGCGCTTCTTTTATATTAGGCTTTATAACTATACATTCCAATATCCAGGGAATACCTGATGACGTATACGTTGACATACCCTGGTTATGTTCAAAGAATCGCTTAGAAATATTTCTGGTTTGGCCAACGTAGAATCGGCCTAGTTTTTCTGAGGAAATTATGTACACAAAATGCGACAGCCTTTAGATTTATGAACAAAATAAAAAGTGGACAATGAAAAAACAATTCAGGTAGAAAAAAGTGCTGACGATCCTGTGAGGATGTCAGCACTGCTTCCGCTATACTCTTTGGCCAGCCTGCTGACCGACCAGGAGTGTAGGTAGGACCGACCAAAGGGAGTATTCAATATCATTACAGGTTTTAATACTTACAACCTATCAAAGTATATGTGTAGTGAGAATTGGTTTGTTTTGAAAAAATTCGATATCTAAAAGTGAGTTGGATTGGGGTGAAAAAAGTAGCGCTGACGATCCTGTGAGGATGTCAGCACTGCTTCCGCTATACTCTTTGGCCAGCCTGTTGACCGACCAAAGAGAGCGTCAGTAGGGTGGAAGACCGGGTTCGAACCGGCGACCTCTGGAACCACAATCCAGCGCTCTAACCAGCTGAGCTACAACCACCGTTTGTAAGCGGAGCCAAAGTTACTTCATTTTCCCCTATGAATCCAAAAAAAATGCCAGGCTATTTGGTCGTGATTAACTTATTGTATCCATTATAGGCATTCCAAACTTGTTGTTGATCTATAGGCTTAAATACCGGTATTTTATCGATGTAATGCATAAAATATCAGCTCAAACACACAAAAAATAGCATTTCACAACAATAATTAGAGGGGCCCAGGACATGGAGCTATTTTTAAGAGTCAATATAGTAAAGGAATATGCCCTTAAAACCAGTCCTTTTTCCATATGCCCTTCCCTTTTGGGGAAAAAAGAAGGTCATTTCGTTTTTAATAGCCCTGCTATGGGCCAGTTTCTCTTTTGCCCAGAATGCAAAAGTGGAACAGCTTCGCGATTCCTTGAAACAACTTCGGGCCCAGCCTGCATTCTCAGAAAAAGATACTACTCATATTGACCTGATCAATGAGCTTGCGGTCAACCTGAGATATTTCGATGTTGAAGAAGCGTATGAACTTGCACAGAAAGGGCTTAAGCTCAGTCGGGAGGCGGATTATGGCCTGGGGGAAGCTACAGCCTTGCTTCGTATTGGTGATTATTATTCCGATATGGGTCAAAGTGATGATGCTATAAAGAATTTTGAAGCTGCCCTGGAAATAGCGGATGGTCTGGACGACGAAATGATCCCATTCAGGATTATAAACAATCTGGCTTCAGAGCATACTTACAAAGGTGATTTTGCAGAGGCCCTCAGCGATTACCTGCACGGCGTAGAACGCGTCAATACCTTACTAGAAACTAAAAGGGATAAAGAAATTCTGGTGATCTTGTCCATCATGAATGAAAATATTGCCAATCTTTTCGCATCTCAAAAAGACTATGAACAATCCCTGAAATATTATGAAAAAGTAAGGAGAATTAACGCGGAAATAGGTGAGGCCATAATTATGGCTGAGACCAACAGCAACCTTGCTTCCGTATATGCTGAAAAGGGTGATACTGATGGAGGCACAGAAAAGGATTTTGAATATGCCATGTTTCATGTCAACAGCAGTATCAAAACCTTTGAAAAGGAAAAGATAATGGACTGGCTTGCCTATGCTTATGAAGTGAAAGGGAAGATACACCTGAAACAAGAGAATTTTAAATGGGCATTACATTGGTACAAACAAAGTGAAACCATCCATGCAGATCTTGAAGACGACCGCGGTAAAATAGACCTCTATAATGGACTTGCAGAAACTTACCTGGCTCAGAACAAGGACAGCCTCGCAAAAAAATATGCCCTGGATGCCTACGCAATTTCGAATAGGATTAATGATGCGGAAGGAACACAGGAATGCGCCAGGACCTTGTATAGAGTGCACAAAAATAGTGGCGATCACCTTACAGCCCTAGAATACCTGGAACTCTATCAGAAACTCTCTTCCAATATTTACAGGAATGAAAACAAGAAAAGCCTGGTGCTCATCAAAACCCAGTCCGAATACAATGATCAGATAAAAGCAGAAAAGGAAGCCAATGAAAAGGCTTTGGCGAAGCGGGATCTTTATGTTTGGATAAGCATATCCATATTTTTAGCCCTTATCCTTGTAATTTTCCTGATTCAACGTAACCAAAAAATCCAAAAACGCCTGAATGGGGTCTTGAATGCCAAGAAAGACCTATTGGAAAAACGTGAATCTGAATTGAAGGAAAACAACGAAACGAAAACCAAGCTTTTCTCTATTATCGGTCATGACCTAAGAGGACCTATTGGTGCTTTACAGGGCCTCCTGAATATGTTCTCCGAAGGCGAGATTACTAAAAAAGAATTCATGGATTTCCTTCCCAAACTTCGGGGAGATGTAGACCATATCTATTTTACGCTGAATAACCTGCTTTCCTGGGGGCACTCTCAATTGAATGGATCGGTTACCAAGCCGTCAGTGACTGCTTTAGAAACGATTGTAGAAGAAAATATCAACCTGCTTACAGAACAAGCACAAAGTAAATCTATACGCATTGTAAATGACCTGCCGGATAACACCCACACCTGGGCAGATGCCAATCAGATTGATATCGTGATCCGAAACCTTATGAGTAATGCGCTTAAATTCACACCTGAGAACGGAATGATCAAAATCTCGGGGGAAGAATATTCTGGACACTGGCAAATATCTGTTCGAGATACCGGTGTTGGTATGGACCAGACCACCGTTGATATGCTTTTCGACAAAAATTCTAATGTCACTACCTACGGAACCAACAATGAAAAAGGAACCGGCCTGGGGCTATCACTCTGTAAAGAAATGGTGGAGAAAAACAAAGGTAAAATATGGGTAGAAAGTACCTTAAGAAAAGGGAGTACCTTTCACTTCACCCTGCCCAAGATCAAACAGAGTTATCCCAAGGCGAGTTAAATCATATCTCCCAAATTTCGCACCCCTATATAACGTTCAACGGTAAATCCTTCACCGTATTCGACTCCTATTAACCTGCCCAGATCACGTGCGCGATAACGAATGCTATCTGTAAAGTTTTTGCTGCTGATTGGAGTTTCAGGTTCCTTGCTATCCGGATCAAAAAATTGGGAAGCATAGGCATTTATGGCTTCCATCTTCTGGTCGATAAAATCGGATACATCTACAACAAAGTCAGGTTCCAGATTTTTCCATTGTATGTAGTGATATACCTGCCTGGGGCGCCATGGATCCTGCCATTCGTCTTCTCCTACCCATTTGGTGTCAATTTTCAATAAACCACTCAAAAAACAAGCATCACTAACCAGCTGACTTCCCTTAGCGTGATCAATATGCCTGTCATCAATAGCATTACATAGCACAATATCCGGCCGGTATTTTCGCAACACCTCGATCACCTGTATTTGATGCTCCTTGTCGTTCACAAAAAAGCCATCAGCAAATTCCAAATTAATTCGCATACTCAATCCGAGGATTTCTGCTGCCTTCCTGGCTTCCTGGTCTCGTAATTCAGGAGTTCCACGGGTTCCCAACTCTCCACGGGTAAGGTCCACAACCCCAACTTTTTTGCCATTCGCGATTTCTTTGGCTATGGTGGCCCCTGCTCCCAATTCAGCATCATCGGGATGGGAACCAAATACTAAAATATCTAGTTTCATTATTGTTAATTAGTTCAATTTCCGACTGGTAATGTATTCTTATCCTTGCTAATGGCCTTCAATGCCTGCTCGAGGTCTGCAATTAAATCTTCTGTTTCTTCAATACCTACAGAAAATCGAATGAGGCCATCGGTAATACCCTGTTGCTGTCTTTCTTCAGCCGACAGCAGTGCATGGGAGGTTTGGGCAGGACTCAATAATGTACTTTCCACTCCAGCCAGGCTCATGGATGCTTTGATGAGTTTTAGTGCCTTTTGAAATTCTGAGGTTTTTCCTGCATCCAATAATTCAAAGGAGAGCATTCCGCCAAACCCGTGCATCTGACGTTGGGCCAGATCATGTTGGGGGTGCTGTGCAAGACCCGGATAGTATACCTGCTTGATATCTTCGTGGCCCGCTAAATATTCTGCAAGCTTTTGCGCATTTTCATTTTGTGCCTTCACCCTTAAACCCATAGTCTTAAGGCTTCGTTCTAAGAGCCAAACGGTGTAATCACTAAGGCTTCCGCCCAGGTTTTTAGCCAAATGGAAGATTTTTTCCATATGCACATGAGAAGCGGCTACGGCCCCTGCACATATATCAGAATGTCCGCCCATATATTTGGTCGCGCTATGGATAACGATGTCGATTCCAAAATCTATCGGATTTTGATTTACCGGACTGGCAAAAGTATTGTCGATCATGGAAACCACATTGTTTTTTTGAGCCAGTTCTGCTATTCCCTGAATATCGGTTAATTGCAATAATGGATTGGAGGGCGTTTCTATATAGACAACCCTGGTGTTCTCTTTTATTTCAGCTTCAAAATCAGTAACCTCCATCCCCCTGGTAAAGGAATATACAATGCCATATTTATCAAATTCCTCCAATATCAGGTTGTGGGTGCCGCCATAGATCTGGTTTTGAATGACAATATGGTCTCCTGCTTTTAGGAAAGCCAATAAAGAGGTGCTAATAGCAGCCATACCACTCCCAAAGATCAGGGCCGATTCTGCGTGCTCCAGTGCAGCTATTTTCTTGCACAGTGCTTCCTGATTGGGAGTATTGAAATAACGCGGATATCGCTTTATATCTACGTCCTCATAGGCATAAGATGTGCTCATGTATAACGGAGAGATGGCTCCTTTAAAAGTCTCATCCTTTATTTCACCCTCATGGGTGCAGATAGTATTTATTCCCTTTTTCATTGGCTCTTTTACTACGATTCAGACAAGTCTTAAAGGTACGAAATTAGCTTAAACCTCTACCTTTTTCCAATGGCCTTTACGGAACCATATGATTGCGATCACAGACAATAAAACTTCCGCCAGGGTAATGGCTAAAAATACCCCCAGCGCTCCCATTTCAAAGGTAATGGCTGCCAGATATGCAAAGGGCAACTGAAAAACCCAGAAGGCTATAAGATTGATCTTGGTAGGAGTTCGGGTATCACCAGCACCATTGAAAGATTGTGAAATGACCATGCCGTAAGCATAGAACAGGTAACCCGCCGCCACTACCTGCAAACAAAGGGCTCCATTTTGAATTACACTGGGTGTCTGGTTAAAAAAGCCAATAATCTCCCTGGCAAAGACGAGATAAACTACAGACACCAGAACCATAAATACAGCATTGTAACGCCCGGTTAACCAGACTGATTTCTCTGCCCTTTCCGGCTGTTTGGCCCCAAGGTTTTGCCCTACCAGGGTAGCTGCAGCATTACTCATCCCCCATGCGGGCATAAAAGTGAACATCATAACCCGAATAGCAATGGTATATCCGGCCAGGACCTCACTTCCAAATTCGGACATGATACGCATAAGGAAAACCCAGCTTGAAGTCCCGATCAGGAACTGTGCAATACCCCCCAGGGAAACCCGTATAAGGTTCATCATCACCTTAAATCTTAAAACAATATCCTGAAGTTTGAGTTTTATCCTGCCCCATCCGTAGAATAGGATCAGAATTTGAAATACTACGGCAGAGCCCCTTCCTATATTGGTGGCGATGGCTGCTCCCATAACCCCAAACTCCGGTACGGGCCCCAGTCCGAATATGAAAATAGGATCCAGAATAATGTTCAGGGCATTGGATAATACCAGTGTCCACATGGCCATTGAGGCATCTCCTGCACCACGAAAAATGGCGTTGATAAGGAAGAGCAGAACGATGGTGATGTTCCCTCCGATAAGCAATTTAGTATAGCCATAACCTTCTTCAATAAGATCAGGCTCCCCTCCCATAAGGGCCAGTATTTCTTTCGAATACAGGAATCCCAGAACCCCGATACCGGCAGCAACAAATATGCCAAGCAATATGGCTTGCATGGCCGCCTCCCGAGCTCCTTTCACATCCTTCTCCCCTATTCTACGTGCTACAACAGCCGTAGCTGCCATACTCAATCCGATGGCAATGGCATAGACCAGGGTGATTACCGATTCCGTAAGACCAATAGTGGCGACCGCATTGACACTCACGCGGGATACATAGGCAATATCTACCACGGCAAATATGGATTCCATCATCATCTCCAGAATCATGGGAATGGATAACATGAAGATGGCTTTACGGATACTACCAGAGGTATATTCAGTTTCCCTACCGGTTACGGCAATAATAAAATAGCGGAAATATTTCTTGATTGGGTTGGTATGCTGAGTCATGATATGAAAATATGTTGTTGGAAAAAGTCTTGAGTCCCCTTCAGGATGAAGGATTATCGGGTAGTAATTTTTACCAAGACATCTATAGCGAACATAGTTTCTAGAGCTTCATATCGAGACAAAGATGCAATTTTTTTTGAAGATGCAAAATTAATTTAGGGGCGGTGAGTTAAGGTAACTTAGCTTACCTGCCAGTCAAAGAGGGAATTAGTCCAATTTTGCGGGGCCTTGAGTATCGTTGGTTATGACCCAGTGCTCGTCCTGCATGGATTTATATTTAATCTCCCAATTCAGATTCCCTTCCATTAATACAAAGCTATTTAGAAAAAAATTATAATCCTTTTCTGTGGTTACTTCAAATATTCGGTAATTAATGTTAGGGGGAATAGCCATACCAGGATTTAAAGTTGATTTATCAACATGCGTTATACTGTCCAATTCCGGATTTTGTGATACCAGAAAGTCAAATAAGTAATGGTTATAATCTTTTAAATCGTACTCTTCTCCCTTGAAATGCAATTTAACGGATTCAATAATTGCAGGACCCACACCATAATTTTGAATACTGAGCTCAAAGCTATTATTTTCTGGGGCATTGGAAGTAGAGAGCTGTAAATAGGGTAAAATAGAAAGATAGTTTTGTTTACTCATCAGATTGGTCTGATAGATAAAAATAATCAGGGTGATAAAGCTAATGCTCATCGCACTCATCCCGAGGATACGCTCAGAATTCCATTTGATTTTAAACTTGGCCATAACTGCAATACAAATTTTTTCTAAAAATAAGGATTACGAACAATCTGAAAAGCTAGTTGTTTACTTATTGCGGTAGTTTACGCGGTACCTCCAGAAACTGATTGCCCCCAGGATAAGGATTCCCAGCACAGTATACCAGACAAATGTTGGGGTAATAACCTGGTCACCGCTTGCATAACTATGTAATCCTACCAGGTAAAAATTCACCCCAAAATAGGTCATCATAATACTACCAAAGGCGACGATACTCAGGAAATTAAAGGTCCAGCGACCTCTTAAGCCAGGCACAAGTCGGGCATGTAGCACAAAGGCATAAACCATAATGGATATAAGCGCCCAGGTCTCCTTGGGGTCCCATCCCCAATACCTTCCCCAGCTTTCATTGGCCCATTGCCCTCCCAGGAAATTTCCAATGGTGAGCATGATCAATCCCACAGTAATGGCCAGTTCGTTAATAACTGTCAACTCTTTGAGATTGTGCTCCATGCGCTTTTTGTTCCGTTTATTGGTCAGTATTATCAGTAACAAGGCAACTATACCCAGGATCATCCCCACAGTCAAAGGCCCATAGCTTCCCACAATTACCGCTACATGGATCATTAGCCAATAACTGTCCAGAACAGGAACCAGGTTTGCAATAGACGGATCAACCCAACTCTGATGGGCAATCCAGAGAAGCATAGAGGAAACAAATGCCGTGGCCGCAATAGTGATATCACTTTTTCTTCCCAATGATAGCCCCATGGCCATGGTTGCCCAGGATACATAGAGAATACTTTCATAGGCATCACTCCAGGGTGCATGTCCGGAGATATACCAGCGCATAATGAGACCCCCGGTATGCCAAAGGAAAAAGATGATGATTATCCCTTTAAAGAAGTAGGTCGCAATCTTCCAGATCTCACGATCTTTAAAAATTCTAAAAATGAGCACGAAGAACATCAGAATACCCACAAGGGCATACCATTTGTAAAGCCTGTTGAAAATATCGAGCTTGTTATAAATGATTTCGGCCTTAACCTTTTGCTTAGCAGGTAGCACTTCGCTTCCGTAATCAGCCTGGTTTTTATGAAAGGCCTCCAAAATCTTTTCAGCTTCGGCATAATCTCCCGTAGAAAGTCCTTTCCTGAGAGACATCAAATAATATGGGACGCCGTTTTGAATAAAGTTGGCATAAAGACTATCGGCTACCTGATATTGGCCAGAGCGATATTCCACAGCCGATATCCACTTATTGTTTTCATCATTTTTTAATGGGAAAATCTTGACAATTTCACCACTTAAAGCGCGGTCCAAAAGACTGAGGCGGAAGTAGGCATCCTTAAAATCCGACTGGAATTTATTGGGTGTATTTGTAGCAAAGGCTTCCTGCAGGTAAGGCCCAAGTTTATTATTCCCTTTGTCATCAAAGAAATCGGTTGCTTTTATAAACTTCTTTCCTTTTGGAATACCGATTATACTCCTTATACTATCGTTCTGAGCTTTTTTATCCAAAGCGATAAACTCGTTGTTGTACCAGAGTGCCGGATTTAGCATCATGGAGAGGAATACCTGGTTGGCATCCAGGTCCTTGTAGGCATCCTTAAAACTCAATTTTCTCAACAGTTCAGAGGCAAAAGTATTTACCGGTTTCATGCGACCCCCATCATCCTGAATAACCAGTTCCCCAAAAAGCGCTGCATGGTCCTCAGGTACCCTGGATAAATTTATAAGGGAATCCACCTCCTCCTGCGATGGAGGTTCCGTATGAATATGACCGTCCCCTTGCTGCACCTCTTGTCCCTGCAGTGGCACGTAAAGGAAGAATACCAATACAGCGGCTAGTTTGGTCCTTTTTTTCCTCAACTTTTCAAGGGTATTCGCCAGTTCTTTAAAACGGGTTTTACCATAGAACATGATCCCCAAAAGCCCGAGGTAAAGCAGGAAATAACCTATGTAGGTAATCCATGTTCCCCACTGGTCGTGATTCACGGAGAGTACTGTTCCTTTTTCATCCTGATCAAAACTTGCCTGGAAGAAACGATAGCCTCTGTGGTCAAGGACATGGTTCATGTAGATATCATAATCGAACGAACGCTCGTCATTAACGGTAATCTTACTCATAAAGGAGGAATATCCTTTTTCGGTTCCAGGATACTTTTCGGCAATAAAATCATTGAGCTGTATGTTAAAGGGCAACTGATAAATTTTCGACCCAAAACTCAGGCTGAAATCCAGTTCCCCGACGCGGATTTGATCAGAAAAATTGGCTGAACCTTTTCCTCCCAAAAGTTTAGCCTGCACGGTTTCTCCCGCCACAGCTATTTCTACGATCAGGGCATCCGGGGTAGCATCTGTTTTTTCCTCTTCAGGAACAGCGACAACATCATACTTCCCTATGGTAATTGGTTCCGGAACTACAAATTGCATGCCGGCCACAGTATATAAGGATCGTAAATAAAAGGATTGCAGACTGTCTGGGACAACAGATCCTTTCAACTGGTCTGACATACGCATAAAGCCGCCATCGAAAGGGCTCTGTATTTGGTAATCAGAACCGTCGGCGATAATATTAATAGCTCCTTCAGTAGGTTTATTCAGTGCAAAGAGTACATTATGTATACTGGTAACCGTACCACTTTCCAGATAGTGATCATGTCGACCTCCTCCCCCGGATTCTACAACTTTCAGATATTCTTTGCCATCAGGATCACGAACAAATCCCTTTTTTGCACCCTCAATGAAATCGATATAAGAGACCGAAAATTTCTGACCATTAAAGTCCAAGTCCCAGGGTAAATTCGTTTTCAATGCTTCCGAAGTAACCATTAATTCGGACTGGAAGGTCCTCCGCATCATTTCTCCATCAATATCTCCGTCTACGAAAAGGGTCAGATAGGTCTTATCTGAATAAAAAATGTTGGAACTTTTACCCTCCCGAATAGGCATCATTCCCTCATAGCTAATGTATCTGGTAACAAAAGCGCCCACAATAATAAGGATCCAGGAAAGATGCAAAGTCAATACCGCCCATTTCTCCTTTTTCAGCAGGTTATATCTCTTAATATTTCCGATAAAATTGATCAGGAAAAAGGCCATGATGGCTTCAAACCACCAGGCATTATAAATCCAGATTCTTGCTGTTTCTGTACTGTACCAACTCTCTACAAAAGTTCCAAAAGCCATAGCTGTGGCAAAAACCAGGAAAAGCACGGCCATCAATCGTGTAGAAAAAAGTGTCTTTCTGAGAATTTCTTGCATAGTTTACCCTAGCGGTCTGAGTTCAATGTGCTAAAATAAGGTCTTTTTCCGTCTTAGCATGGGAGAACCATGCATAAAAAGTTGAACAGAATTGTTAATAATTACAAAAGCTGCGGGGTGGTAAAATTCGTATTTTTGACCATGCTTAAAATTGTTCTCCTGGGTACTGGTAACCTGGCCACACATCTCTTCAAAGCGTTTTCAGAAACTAAGACTGTGAATGTAGTTCAGGTATTCGGGCGTAATAGCGCGGGGCTTACTTTTTTTGAGGAAAAAGTGGATACAACCGATGATCCAGGGAAGCTCCAAAAAGCAGACATTTATGTATGTGCAGTAAGTGACGACGCTATTGAATTGGTTGCTCAATACCCCCCACAGGAAGATTCAATTGTGGTACATTGTTCCGGAGCAGTTGGGTTATCAGCTTTACCTAAAGAAATCAAACGCGGGGTATTCTATCCGCTACAATCCTTTACCAAGGGCAGTCAGGTTGATTTTTCACAGGTTCCGGTTTGTGTAGAAGCCGAAAAACAAGAGGTCTTGGATATACTTTTGGCACTTGGCAATAGCATTTCGGAAACCTGTATCCCCATTGATTCTGATCAGCGAAAGGCCTTGCATCTGGCTGCGGTCTTTGCCAATAATTTCACCAATCACCTACTCCATAGGGCGTCTGTAATCTGCGAGGAGTACAATCTTCCTTTTTCACTTCTCAAACCGCTTATTGGGGAAACTATAAATAAACTTGATAGTCTGAGTCCACTAGAGGCTCAAACTGGCCCGGCGAGAAGGGGTGATAAGGACACACAACAAGAGCATATGAAATTAATAAGCGATATGCAGGGCCGGGAAATATATCGCATTCTAAGTCAAGCAATTGGAGATACTTATGGAAACTAGTTATAAAACATACCTTAAAAATATAACCACCTTCGTTTTTGACGTGGATGGTGTCTTTACCGATGGAACCGTACTCATTACTACTGATGGTGAATTATTGAGGAAAATGAATATTCAGGACGGTTATGCCGTAAAGACAGCCTTAAAAAAAGGATACCGTGTCTGTATAATTACCGGGGGAACCAATCAAGGCGTCCGGAAAAGACTAAAAGGCCTTGGAGTAACCGACATTTACCTTGGCGCCGATTTAAAGGAACAAACCCTCGAAGAATATCTTGAAATCTACGAGATAGATCCCTCGAATGTGCTTTATATGGGAGACGACTTGCCGGACCTG
This sequence comes from Flavobacteriaceae bacterium D16, assembly GCA_021295155.1. Taxonomy (GTDB): domain Bacteria; phylum Bacteroidota; class Bacteroidia; order Flavobacteriales; family Flavobacteriaceae; genus Lentiprolixibacter. The sequence continues at coordinate 521,907 of JAJTJC010000035.1, forward strand.
CCTTGTCTGCAAATGGTTGGGCTACCGACCTGCCCTCAAAATGCTGTGCCTGAAATAAAAGACATATGCAAATACATTTCTCCCAAATCCGGGGCGGAGGGCTGTGTTCGAGACGTCATTGAACAAGTGCTCAAAGTAAAGGGCGATTGGCAAGATAATTTTAGCGCCGCAAATGACTAGGCCATGCTTGCTGATAAACTGAGCCCTTTTCATGTTATTCTCGCTTCAGGATCCCCCAGGAGACAACAGCTGCTGGGCGACATGGGCATATCTTTTACGCTATTATCAAACGCAGTAGACGAGAGTTACCCTCCCAATTTAATGGGAGAAGCAATACCCGCTTACCTGGCCAAAAAGAAGGCTGCAGCACTTTTGAAACAGCTAAAGGTCAATGATATTTTGATTACAGCAGACACCGTTGTCTGGCACAAGGACACCTCCCTCGAAAAACCAGCCAATCAAAATGAGGCCAGGGCAATGTTATCTGCTCTTTCGGGCGACTGGCATGAGGTTATAACAGCAATCTGTATTACCTATCAGGGCAAACACCGGATTATTAGTGATAACACCCGGGTTAAATTTGCATCCCTTACTGCTGAAGAGATTGACTTCTATATAGAACGATATAAACCCTACGATAAGGCTGGTAGTTATGGAATTCAGGAATGGCTGGGATTAATTGGTATAGAAGAAATTTCCGGATCTTACACCAATGTGGTGGGGCTACCCACCCAAAAACTATACAAAACGTTAAGGGCCATGGTTATAGCCTAAGTGTAAAGTACTTTTGCACAAAAATTGCGCTATGAAAAGAATGGCTAGATATGGCTTCTTCCTGATATTACTTTGTTCCTCAGGTATTGCATTAAACAGCTGCAACGATTCTGTCAAAGGCAGTGAGCCCAAAAAGGCTTACTCAAATATTGACTTAGAAAAGCAGCCAGACGTTACTCCCCTTTCAAAGGAATTCAAATCATACTGGTATGCCGGAGAAGCAGAAATCAGCAGTTTTGAACTGGAACAAGTTCGATACGGTGAAATAAGGAAAGGCAGTGCGGTACAAGTATTTGTTACAGAACCATTCCTGGCAGATAAACAGGTAAAAGCAGACTACAGCAAAAATGGCAATATTCCTGTGCTAAAATTGAATAGTACCAAAAAATTCCTGACCGGGATTTACCCGTATTCCATTATGACCAGCACATTTTCTCCTGTCGATCAAGAAGGTCATGCAATTAAAATATCCAATTCCGTGCAGGAATGGTGTGGACAGGTATATACCCAACTAAATAATCGCGATTCTTTCGAGATCGTTTCCCATTCGTATTTTGAAGGTGAAGCAGACCAAAACCTATCTATGGAAAAGGTTGTTTTAGAAGATGAACTTTGGAACCTTATTCGCCTGCGACCGGAGACTTTGCCTACCGGCACTTTTAGTGCACTTCCATCCATGGAGTATTTGCGTCTAAACCATCAAGATTTTCGCGCTTATGAGGTTTCAGCTAACCGCATTGAATCTGAAGGGTTAATTAGCTATACACTTAAATATCCTGAATTGGGACGTACACTTACCATAAATTTTACTCAGGATTTTCCTTACCAAATAGAAGGCTGGTCCGAAAGTATGAATCGCGGATCGGGCAGTAATTCTAAAAACCTTACCTCCACTGCACGTCGTATTAAAAGCATTAAAACGGCCTACTGGAGGCAAAACAGAAATCGTGACCTTGTATTGAGGGATTCCCTAAGCTTACCCTAAGTAAAAATAGGCTGTTAAAGAAGTGCAAAATACCCCTGTGAGGCAGGCAATCTTTCTATCTTTGGATTCCAACTAACTATCCATAATATGCGGAAGACCTACCTAATCTTGTTGGGAAGTATCCTTTTCTTCTCTGCAACAATTGCCCAGGCACCAAAAAAGTACAGCACTTCTGAGTCTTACCAGCTATTGGAAAAACTCAATTTTCTGGGTTCTGCCCTTTACATAGCGGCACATCCGGATGATGAAAACACACGACTGATTTCTTACCTCTCAAATGAAGTTAAAGCGCGCACCGGGTATCTATCGATTACCAGGGGTGACGGGGGACAAAACCTGATTGGCACAGAATTACGCGAGTTGCTCGGTGTGCTAAGGACACAGGAGTTGTTGGCTGCGCGGCGTGTTGATGGTGGAGAACAGTTTTTTACACGAGCCAATGACTTTGGCTATTCCAAGCACCCAAATGAAACGTTGCGGATTTGGGATAAGGAGGCTATACTGGGCGATGTGATTCGCGTAATACGTAATTTCCGGCCAGACATCATAATCAACCGTTTTGATCATCGTACCCCGGGCAGTACTCATGGGCACCATACTTCTTCGGCGCTTTTAAGTGTTGAAGCCTTTGATCTTGCTGGAAAAAATGATGCTTATCCCGAACAGTTACAATCCTTACTCCCCTGGCAACCAAGACGAGTATTCTTTAATACTTCCTGGTGGTTTTATGGTAGCCCGGAAAACTTTGAAAAGGCCAATAAGGATAAAATGCTCAAATTCGATATTGGTACCTACTACCCAATGTTGGGGCTTTCCAATAATGAAATTGCCGCTCGTGCCAGTAGCCAGCACCTTAGCCAGGGATTCGGACGCGTCTCAGTAAGGGGTTCAGAACCGGAATATATAGAGCTCTTAAAAGGAGATATGCCTTCGAATGAAATGGATTTATTTGAAGGGATTAACACCACATGGACTCGGGTTTCCGGTGGAAAAGCCATAGGAGAACTCCTTGAAAAGATACAGGCCGATTTTAATTTTAAAAACCCCGCTACTCACTTACCGGAATTAATGAAAGCCTATGCATTAATTCAGCAGTTGGAGGATAAACACTGGCAGAAGATTAAGACAAGGCAAATAAAAGAACTCATTGTAGCAGTATCAGGACTTTATCTCGAAGCGTCAGCTTCATCTTCAGAAGCCAACCCTGGAAGTGCGGTCGATCTCACTATTGAGGCCGTTAATCGAAGTAATAACAGTATTCGGTTGATCTCTACACAGCTTTCCAATGGAAATTCTGATCTGCGGAATATGGAATTGGCGAATAACCAAAAGGCTGTTTTTAAGATGAAAGCCGATGTAGACCCAAATACGGAATACACCAGCCCCTACTGGCTTTCAAAGAAAGGATCCCTGGGCATGTATACGGTTGGAGATCCTGATCTTATAGGAAAACCGGAGACACCTCGTGCTTTGATTGCCTCATTTATGCTAGAGATCGAGGGGAAAACGATAACTATTGACCGGCCAGTGATCCGCAGGTATTCCAAACCAGATAAAGGCGAGATCTATGAACCTTTCGAAATCCTGCCGGAAGCTACGGCCAGCTTTCAGGATAAGGTCCTTTTATTCCCCGACGGTACCTCAAAAGTGGTTCCGGTAACTGTTGTTGCCCATAAAGATGAATTGGAAGGGGAAATCGTACTCAAAACAGGTAACGGCTGGCAGCTGGACCAAAAGACACAAAAATTTTCAATTTCCAGAAAAGGGGAAGCAGTTACCTTGAATTTTACGCTTACACCTCCTGCAACTGAAGCTGAAGACTATATATATCCTGTAATCCGGATTAATGGCAAGGAAATTATCCATCAACTAGAGGTTATCCCATACGCTCACATACCCAAACAATCCGTTCTTCTTCCCGCAGAAGTAAAAGTAGTTCGATTAAATCTGAATAAGGCAGGAGAAAATATTGGGTACATTCCCGGAGCTGGGGACAATGTAGCCGAGAGCCTGAAACAAATAGGTTATAATGTTCAACTTTTGGAAACTGATGAAATACAGGAGGGAGAACTTGATAAGTTTGATGCCATTGTGGTAGGTATTAGGGCGTATAACGTTTCTGAGGACCTGAAGTTTAAACAACCTATACTCCTGGAATATGTGAAGAATGGAGGCACTTTGGTTTTGCAATACAATACTGCAGGCAGACGTGACCGTCCTTTTGAAGAATTAGCCCCGTATCCGCTTAAACTTTCCCGTGACAGGGTAACGAACGAGAACTCAGAAGTAAGATTTTTAGCTGCTGAACATCCCGTATTAAACTTTCCAAACCCCATTACCCAAAAGGATTTTGAGGGTTGGGTACAGGAACGTGGATTGTATTTTCCAAATGAATGGGACCAGCGATTTACTCCAGTTTTATCGATGAACGACGAGGGCGAATCTCCAAAATCAGGCAGCTTACTGATAACATCCTATGGAAAAGGTCACTATATTTATACAGGACTCAGTTTCTTCAGGGAACTTCCAGCCGGAGTACCCGGAGCGTACAAATTATTCACCAACATACTTTCAATAGGTAAGAAAAACCTGAAAAAGAAACCCAATATTAAAGGATAACATGAAACACGACTTTACCTGGAAAAAGGCCTATACATGGGTACTGGTTTTGAATGCCCTGTATATCCTTTCCTTTTATTTAATCATGAAAGCATACATGTAGTATGGCGCCACTCGACTGGATCATACTATCAGGCACCCTTATGTTCATAGTGATCTACGGGGTAATGAAAACCCGTGGAAGCAAAGATGTGGACGATTATGTGCTGGGGGGAAATAAAGCCAAATGGTGGACCATAGGTCTTTCTGTAATGGCTACCCAGGCAAGTGCAATTACTTTTTTGTCCACTCCTGGTCAGGCTTTTCATGACGGAATGGGTTTCGTACAATTCTACTTCGGCCTGCCACTGGCTATGATTATTATATGTATTGTCTTCATTCCGCTATATCACAGGCTAAAAGTGTATACCGCCTATGAATTCCTGGAAAAGCGATTTGACCTCAAAACCCGCACTCTTGCTGCTATTCTTTTTCTCATCCAGCGGGGCATTGCGGCGGGCATCACCATATTTGCTCCTTCTATAATCCTTTCCGCTGTTTTAGGCTGGGATCTGAGGACATTGAATATTATCATCGGGGTACTGGTCATTATCTACACCGTATCCGGGGGTACTAAAGCCGTGAGTGTCACGCATAAACAGCAGATGTTTATCATCATGACAGGCATGATCATGGCTTTTTTCTTTATCCTGGGCTATCTGCCTTCTGATGTCTCTTTTGACAAAGCCCTGAAAATTGCAGGAGCAAGCGGTAAATTGGAGATATTGAATTTTGAAATGGATACTTCCAGCAGGTATACCTTCTGGAGCGGCATCACTGGTGGTCTGTTTCTTGCCCTGGCCTATTTTGGTACGGACCAGAGTCAGGTGCAGCGGTATTTATCAGGTAAATCGGTAAGGGAAAGCCAATTAGGTCTCATTTTCAATGCGATATTCAAAATTCCCATGCAATTTTTTATCCTGCTGGTAGGAGTGATGGTTTTTGTTTTTTACCAGTACAATCCCTCTCCATTAAACTTCAATCCAGCTGCTACAGAGGCCATCCTCAGTTCTGATCGCGCCGAAGAATACGAGCTGCTTCAACGAGGACACCTTGAGCTGGAAATGGAAAAGAAAGCTGCTCAGGATGCCTATTCCGTTGCACTTGACTCAGGAGATGAAGAGAATATCCTTAGGGCCGAGACCCAACTTACGGAAGTCATCCAGATTGAAATGAATAATCGGGATGCAGCCAAAAGTATGATTACAAAAGCGGATGACAGTGTTGAGACCAATGACAAAGACTATGTCTTTATTCATTTCATTCTAAACTACCTGCCGACGGGCTTAATTGGTTTGCTGCTGGCCGTAATCATATCTGCGGCCATGTCTTCTACGGCCTCTGAATTAAACGCTTTGGGTACGATAACGGCTATCGACCTTTATAAACGAAATAGAAAGGATTCCTTCACTGAGAAGCATTTCGTACTGGCATCAAAAGGCTTCACTTTGTTATGGGGAGTTGTTGCGATTATAATCGCCTGTGTGGCCGATCTTTTTGATAACCTGATCCAGCTGGTAAATATTGTTGGATCTATTTTCTACGGGAACGTTTTAGGGATATTCCTTCTGGCATTTTTCTTCAAATTTGTTAAGGGAAATTCGGTATTTATTGCCGCAATTGCTACCCAGATAATTGTAATTATCGGATTTAGACTGGATTGGATGTCATTCCTTTGGTTGAATGCCTTTGGCTGTGGTCTGGTAATTCTGCTGGCTATACTGCTTGAAGTCTTTGATCGCTTCCAAAAAAACCCTCCCTTAAAAACATAAAAAAAACCGACAGTTAATTCTGTCGGTTTTTAATAATCTTATTGCCAATAAATTACATGGCTCCCCACTCCTTAAGGGAATCCATATTCATTTTTACATAATCCGCATTATTGGCCGCCTTGGCATCTGCCAGAGATTTCTTGGCAGCTTTGATAGCTCCGGCTTTGTCTCCAAGTTTTGCGTAAATCAGAGACTGTTGACGACTCATCCAAAAGGCCTTGTCATTCATGGATACGGCTTTGTCAATCCACATTTTGGCTTTATTCAGATCCATATCCTCCTGGAGGTAGTATAGGGCAGCAGAGAAATAATCATTGCCTGATGGGCCTCCCATTACGGCTTCAATGCTACGCTTTGCCTTAGCCTGTGTTGGGACTTTAAAAGGAACGCCTACATAGGTATTTTCCCATATCATGCCCAGAGTGGCACCATTGTTATTAAGGTTGTCTATGGAAATGGTAAAGGTCTCTACATCCTCAGCCATGCTGTAAACAGGAACATTGATTTGAGCAGCGATTTTAGAATCGTCCAAGTTAGCAGGAGCACCCCCACCACCTGTTTCTGTATAAAAGTATACGTCCCAGCTGGTTTGCCCGGGTTTGGTAAAAATGGCATAAGTTCCAGCCTTCACAGTGGTTTCTCCAACAGTTACATCATCACTGAAGGTCACTTTTGTTCGTGCATTGGCTCCGGTACGCCAGATTTTGTCGAATGGCACTAAATTTCCAAAAATGGTACGTCCCCTCATGGATGGACGTGAATACTCCAAAGACACATCGGTAAGTCCTACCACCTGGTGAATCTTGGAAAACGGACTGGGTTGTGGTGTGGAAATTTGCCCTTGTAGTGTAAAAGAGAATGCTACAGCAGCAAATAAAAGCAGTAATTTTTTCATTTTTAATAGGTTTACGTGTTCTACACAAAGCTAAAGATTAAGGCAGGTGTTATTTGTTAAGGAATCCTTAAATAAGTTAAGAGCACCGGAATCAATCCAGAAAAAAGGGTTTGGCAATTGTAGTTCCTCGCAGGTAGAAGGCAAGATAGTAAACTGAACTGCTTAGCGAGGATATATCAATTTGGTTATCAACAATTTGAGTGCCAATCAGCATATCAACCCTGCGGCCTGCGGTATCGAATATTTCCCATCCTAAGATATCCCTATCGGTTAACAGGGTATATTCCAGGGTCCTGCTTCCATAGGGAACATATACCGCTAATTCCGTATTTCCATGGCTAGTTCCTGAATCACCTTCATCAGCCGGTTCTTCTACAACATCATTGGTCAGGAGACTAAAAAGCGAAGGGTTCAAAGTGATAGGGGGTGAAGTACTGCTAAATGCCTCGGATGAGAGCAAGTATTTGTTATCATCTGCTGTTGCGATGGCCTCTATTTGGGCAAATCCGGTATCGAGATTAAACCGCTCCCCTCCTCCACTCAAAGCAAAAGGGGTAGACAGATCGGCCAACCGGAACAGGAAGGGTTGCAGCAATGTGCTGTAACCAACCAGATAAATTAATCCGGATTGTTCGTTATAAGTTCCTCCGGTTAACAAACCATTTACAGGATTACTCCCTGCCCGTTGGGCTACATATTCTCCCGGTATTTTAGGCAAGGAATAGGCAACAGTGCCCAAAGATTGCCACTGCTTTGTAAAAATCAGAAGTTCATTACCATAACAAATAAGTGCTTCCGCATCCCAATCGCTATTGGTACCTGAATCAAATACGGTCTGATCTGCATAGGAAAACCGTATGCTCTCGGCTGTCACTGTGTTTTCTGTATCCAATTCTGCTAGTAGCACACGATAAATAGTAAGGTCTCTTCGGTTACCCAGGTTATTTCCGATATCCCCTATGTATAGATAGGTGTCGTCTTTAGCCAGGTCTTCCCAGTCCACATTTTCGGCACCATTGATTTGAATGGTCCTGCGGATCGCAAGGTTAAGTGTATCTAGTTCATAGAGCAAGGCATAAGCACCGGAATCATTATGGGTATATACTTTGCCATTATGTATAACTAAACCTGAGGTCTCCTGAATTTCCTGAGGTAAGGTACCCAGAAGTGATAGTTCTGGTTGTCCATAAACACTAAACCCCAAAAGCAATATCAGAAGTTGCCCAATCCTGTTCATAAGTGTACCCTTAATACTCAGAAAAAGGTACAAAATTGACTTTAGCATTGCTAAAAAATCAGTTACCTCGTCCGGAATAGCGACAAATTGGCCACAAATTTAATTTTGTTTAACAAAACAAAAGTTAATATTAAACAAAATGAAAGTATCTTTGTTTAAAACCTAAGATGAAAATTTATTCACTACATGCTAAGCAGGCCCTGCCGATATCCGTGAAAGAGGCCTGGGAATTTTTATCGAACCCTGCAAACTTAAAGGTAATTACCCCAGAGCACATGGGTTTTAAAATTCATTCAGGGGCAGACAGACCCATGTACGCCGGGCAAATTATTCAATATAAGGTCTCACCTTTCCCCGGATTTACGACCAAATGGGTAACTGAAATAACCCATGTGGAAAAGGGTTCTTATTTTGTGGATGAGCAGCGTTTTGGGCCCTATCAACTTTGGCACCACAAGCATTTTATTCGAAAAATTGACGATGGTGTGGAGATGGAAGATTTGATACATTACAAATTACCGCTTGGATGGTTGGGACAAATGGCTCATCCTTTTCTTGTCAAAAAACAATTAAAGCAAATATTCACCTACCGGGAAGCCAAACTCACAGCGTTGTTTGGATCGGTCTCCGGTCGGGATACTGAACTTAAATTCGATACCTTTTAAAATGAAAAAAAATATTTTACTAATTGGAGGTTCCTATGGAATTGGAAATGCACTGGCTTCTAGGCTACAAAATTCATTCAATGTATTTGTTGCTTCAAGGAGTAATGAAGGGTTAACGGAACTTAACGTTACCCATATACAATTCGACGCTTCCTCGGATAACATAGATCTAACGACCCTCCCTGAAGAACTTCACGGATTTGTCTACTGTCCGGGCAGCATTAACCTTAAACCCTTCAAGATGATGAGTGTGGATTCAATTGTATCTGATATGCAACTGAATTTCTTCAATCTTGTTAAGGTGACTAAAGATGTGATGCCTAAAATGGCCGCTGGATCCAGTATGGTCTTTTTCAGTACGGTGGCCGTGGGTACGGGTATGCCATTTCATACCAGTGTAGCAGCTGCTAAAGGGGCCATTGAAGGGTTTGCCAAATCGATGGCTGCAGAATATGCACCAAAAATTAGATTCAATGTGGTGGCACCTTCCCTTGTCGACACCCCGCTGGCTTCAAGATTATTAAGTAACGACCGTAAACGTGAAATGATGGCGGAACGCCATCCTTTAAAACGGGTTGGAAAGGCAGAGGATATTGCCGCTGCTGCTAGCTTCCTTTTATCTGAGGAAAGCAGTTGGATGACAGGTCAAATACTTGGTGTAGATGGGGGCCTATCTACCTTAAATGTGAATTAAATGGCCGAAGGCATTTGCTTATTTTGGTTTAGGAGAGATCTGCGGCTTAATGACAATGCCGGTCTCTACACAGCACTGAAATCAGGATACCCTGTACTACCCCTTTTTATTTTTGATCCTGAGATACTTAGTGCCCTGCCTCAGGATGATGCCCGGGTGAGTTTTATTCACCAAAACCTGCAGCATATCCGTGCCCAGCTCAGGGAATATGCCGAATCATCCTTAGCTATTTTTCATGGTGAACCTGTGGAGGTTTTCCAAAAGTTGCTCCAGGCCTATCCCGTTAAAGCCGTATATACCAATGAAGACTATGAACCCTACGCCATTAAGCGTGATCTGGGCATAGGTCAATTACTGCAAGATCAACAGGTTCCATTTATCAGCTGTAAGGACCAGGTAATATTTGCCAAGGATGAGGTTACCAAGGATGATGGAAATCCTTATGTGGTTTACACGCCCTTCATGCGAAAATGGAAGGCCAGCCTGGAACCGGAAAAGCATTTGCTTGAGCACCAAAGTCAGCATCAACTAAACGCTTTTGTTAAGAATACGGATTTGCCTTACCTCAGCCTTTCGGAAATGGGATTCGAGCCTTCGAGAATTCAGGTTCCTCCTTATCAGGCAGACAGTTCTTTGATAGACCTCTATGGTAAAAAGAGGGATTATCCCGCCCTTAACGGAACCTCACACCTTGGTCCACACCTTCGATTTGGAACAGTTTCTATTCGTGAACTTGTGAAAAAAGCCAGGAAAAGCAAAGAGGAAACCTTCCTGAATGAGTTGATCTGGCGAGAATTCTTTATGCAGATACTCTGGCATTTTCCAAGAACAGTACACGAGTCGTTTAAGAAAAAGTACGATAATATTATCTGGCGTAACGATACCTCAGATTTTGAGAAATGGAAGAATGGTGAGACCGGGTATGCTCTGGTAGATGCCGGTATGAGGGAGCTCAATGCAACCGGTTATATGCACAACCGCGTTCGTATGCTGGTAGCCAGTTTCTTATGTAAACATTTACTTATCGACTGGCGCTGGGGGGAAGCCTATTTTGCAGAGAAATTATTGGATTTTGAACTGAGCAGCAATGTAGGCAACTGGCAATGGGCAAGCGGAAGCGGAGTTGATGCAGCCCCCTATTTCCGCATTTTCAATCCCATGACCCAAATTGAGAAATTTGATAAACTAAGGCTTTACATTAAAAAGTGGGTTCCCGAATTTGGTACATCATCCTATCCTGAAAAGATGGTCGATCATAAAGCTGCACGTGAACGATGCCTGACTACCTACAAAGCTGCACTGAATTAAGCTTCTTTTTTCATTATATTTAGGGCTGATGGGGTCGGCAAACTGATTTACAATTGCCCCTCAGTGTAGTTTGTACAATTTATACACCTTAGCCCATGAAGCGTATACTTATAGTTTTCCTTTTAGTGTTCATTTCCTCACCCCTGATCGCACAGAAAATAGGAAAGAATAAACGAGCCGCCATTGCTACAATAGAGAAACACGAAAAAGAACTTATTGGAGTTAGTGATTCTATCTGGGCCCTGGCCGAAACCGCATTTGAAGAAACAGTTTCAGCGGAAATTCTGGCGAGTATCGCTGAGTTTAATGGTTTTACGGTGGAACGCGGTGTAGCGGGAATGCCTACTGCTTTTGTTGCCACCTATGGATCTGGAAAACCGGTAATAAGTGTACTTGGTGAATTTGATGCCCTACCAGGGATTTCCCAGAAAGCACAACCCACCAAGGAACCTCTTAATGCAGGGGCTGCCGGACATGGCTGTGGTCATAATCTTTTTGGGGTGGCCAGTCTTGCATCTGCTATTGCCGTTAAAGAACTAATTGAAGAAGGTAAACTAAAAGGAACAGTCAAGTTTTTCGGCACCCCTGCTGAAGAAAAGTACTTTGGAAAAATATGGATGGTCAAAGAAGGACTTTGGGATGATGTGGATGTTAACCTGAGTTGGCACCCTGGCGCAAAAACAGAGGCGGATGTTCAAAGCACGCTGGCCCTGGTGGATTTTAAGGTTGAGTTTTTTGGACAGGCTGCGCATGCTTCTGCCGATCCCTGGAACGGAAGAAGTGCTTCAGATGCCCTTGAATTGTATACTACTGGAATTAATTACTATCGCGAGCATATCAAACCTACTGTCAGAATTCATTACCACATTCAGGATGGCGGACAGGTGGTTAATGTTGTTCCTGACTATTCTAAACTCTGGGTAAGGGTAAGGGACACCAAACGCAGCGGGATGATGCCCGTATATGAACAGGTTCAGAAAATGGCTGAAGGTGCGGCCATTATGGCTAATGTGGATTATAAGATATCCCTGATTTCCGGGATATATGAAGTCCTGGTTAATCGTACTGGGGGCGAAATCATGCAAAAAAACCTGGAGCTTCTCGGTCCCATTACCTACACAGAGGAAGAAACGGCTTTTGGGAAAAAGATTCAGGCTGCTACAGGAAAGCCGCTTGTGGGAATGGATAGCAAGATCAACCCGCTTAAGGAAACTCTGAAAAACCCTGGAGGAGGCTCCACGGATGTAGGAGATGTAAGCTGGAATGTTCCCAATATTAACCTAAGTGTTACGGTGGCACCCAAGGATACCCCCTGGCATTCCTGGGCTGTAGTAGCCTGTGGCGGCATGAGTATAGGGCACAAAGGAATGATCCAAGCAGCTAAGGCTATGGCCATGACTATGGTGGATCTGTTTGAAAAACCCAGCCTGGTTGAAAAGGTTAAAGAAGAATACATAGAGCGAAAAGGAGATGAAGTGTATAAACCCCTAGTGCCTGAAGGACCACCACCGATAGGGAATTAAAACAAAAAAATTGACTAGAATATTTATTATTTAGAACCCATTGTTATGGCCGAAAGAGAGATCGTAAAAGAATATCAAAATGGCGACCTCGTTGTGGTATGGAAGCCCAGGTCCTGTATCCATTCCGGGATCTGTGTTAAGACCCTTCCCAAGGTCTACAACCCTAACGAAAAACCCTGGATAAAGGTAGAAAATGCTTCTATTGACGAACTGAAATCACAGATTGATTTATGTCCTTCCGGGGCCCTTACGTATTATATAACAGGAAAAAAGAAAGATACTATGGAATCATCAAAAACTACAAAGGTAGATGTCGCTTCGGGAGGCCCGTTGCTTGTGCATGGGGAAATTGAAGTAACCGGCACTGACGGACAGGTAGAAAAGAAAAAACGCACTACGGCCTTTTGCCGCTGTGGTGCCTCAGAGAACAAACCCTATTGTGACGGGACCCATAATAAAATTGATTTTTCCGATTAATAATTCACCTCAGAATGGACGCTATTAACAGGTTGCTGCCCTTAACTCACAAGGGCATCAGGATGCTTTTTTTTGTCCTCTTCGCACTTACGATCAGCATGTCGAATGCACAGCAAAATAGGACGGTAACCTCTTTTCTTGAGGTGTATTCCCTGGAAACTACAAGCAGATCCCAGGTTCTGGTTGAAGAAGCCCACTTTGAAGCGCCGAACTGGAGTAGAGACGGAGACTACCTGCTTATTAATCAGGAAGGCAAATTATATCGGGTTTACTTTAAAGATGGTCGTAAAGAGGTATTAAATACAGGTAAGGCCATACAATGTAATAATGATCATGGTATCTCCACGGATGGAAAAGAAATAGCCATAAGCAATAATGATCCACAGGATAAATCTTCTGCTGCTGGTTCCCGGATCTATATTGTCCCGATCTCCGGCGGCACCCCTGATCTGGTTACCAAAAAAAGCCCTTCCTACTGGCATGGATGGTCTCCGGATGATCAGTGGTTGGTTTACGTTGCAGAACGAGGCGGTGAATACGATATATACAAAATACATCGGGATGGTGGAGAGGAGATTAAACTGACTGATTTCCGGGGTCTGCAGGATGGACCGGAATACGGTCCAAATGGAAAATATATCTACTACAATTCAGCCCATACAGGTTCTATGGAGTTATGGAGGATGGATCCTGACGGAAAAAATCACACCCAACTAACAGAAGACGAGTTTTCCAATTGGTTCCCACACCCTTCACCTGATGGTAAGTATCTTGTATACCTTTCCTATATCCAGGATCAGGGGGAAAGTCATCCCGCCATGAAATCCGTGGCCCTGAAGCTTATGGATTTAAAAGACAATACCATCAAGACGCTATGTACCTTCACGGGTGGGCAGGGGACTATTAATGTTCCCTCCTGGTCTCCTGACAGCAAACATTTTGCCTTTGTTTCCTACATGTATAAATAATAAGAACACCATTAATTAGTCATTCCTATGAAATATTTACTAGTGTCACTACTATTCCTGGGTTTATATACCACTAATGCCCAGGACTTTGATTTTCATTACGATCATTATTCTTTTGTAGTACAGGATTTGAAAAAGGTGGGAGATTTTTATGCAGATGTACTTAAACTGGAAGAGATTCCCCATCCATCGGACCCTGATGGATTCAGGTGGTTCAGGATCCGTGGTAACAGCCAATTGCACCTTATTGGCAAGGATACGGTCGTCCGTCAGGAGAATAAAAGTGTCCATTTATGTTTGTCCACAGCAAAGCTGGAAACATTTATCGAACACCTGAACTCTAAAAACGTTCCTTTTTGGGATTGGCCTGGCCAAAAGGGAGCTATTACCAATAGGGCCGACGGCGTAAAACAAATCTATCTTCTTGATCCGGAAAAGAACTGGGTTGAAATCAACAATGCTAAGCACTGACCTATGAATATGAATGCTGATATTAAGCGAATCTACCCCCTTGGTTTTCCCTGGCAGACCCAAGATCCTTTTCTGTTTTGTGTATACCATCTTGATCATTACCCCAAAGGAAACGAGGAAATGGGGCCGGATGCTTCCCTGGAGGGAAGGAATCTTGGTAGTGATTTTGAACTTAAGGATGGCTGGCGTATGTATCACGGACGCAAAGTACCAGGCTTTCCATACCATCCACATCGGGGTTTTGAAACCATTACCATAGTAAACCAGGGGTTTTGCGACCATACGGATTCTTTGGGTGCAGCTGGTCGATTTGGACAAGGAGATGTTCAATGGATGGCTGCCGGTAAAGGGGTTCAGCATTCCGAAATGTTTCCGCTTATCAACAAGGATGCTGCCAATACACTGGAACTCTTTCAGATCTGGCTGAACCTCCCTGCTAAGGATAAACTTGCGGAACCGTACTTCAAAATGCTCTGGCATGAAGATATCCCTGTGATTTTCCAAGAAGGCGTACGCCTGAGAATAATTGCCGGTAATTGGAATAATCAGAAGAGTGTCCAACCCCCTCCGCATTCATGGGCTTCCGGTCTGGAGAATGAAGTTGCCGTCTGGGAAATCCATATGGAGCCCGGGTCCCAATTAACGCTACCGTTAACCGGCAAAGACATCAATAGAAGCTTGTATCTATACGATGGGAAATCTATATCCCTTAATGATACAGGAATGACAGTTGACCACGGTGCTGATCTTATTCCCGGTGCTGAAATTACCATCCGGAATGGAGCTCAAAAGGCAGGTCTGCTTCTTTTACAAGGGGCTCCCATAGCTGAGCCTGTCGCTAAATACGGCCCCTTCGTGATGAATACCCAGCAGGAAATACAGGAAGCCATGCAAGAGTACAGGAAGACGGAATTTGGAGGATGGCCATGGCCCGAGGCGGAGTACGTTCATAAGAGGGAAAAGGGACGTTTTGCCCTTTATCCCGATGGGCATCTGGAAGAACGGAAATAATGGAAGTTAATTTACTTGGCTTACTTGTAGATGCGGGCCTGTGCGTTCTTGCCTGGATGGTTCAACGTATCGTATATCCTGGTTTTCTTGAATACAGTCTGGTGGATCTTCAAAGATGGCATTATAAATACACCCCGAGAATTACAGGGATTGTTGCCCCTTTAATGTTAACCCAATTAGCCTTGTCAGTATATCACGTGATACGCGAACCTAATGGGTTTGCCATTGGCGCGATAATTCTCGTCCTTGGCATATGGTTGGTTACCTTTCTGTTTTTTGTGCCCCTTCACCAAAGGATAGAGAAGGGAGAAATACATAGATTAGATTTGGATCGACTTATTCGCCTAAGTTGGCTCCGAACTTTACCCTGGACCCTGGTACTGCTACTCGATCTGTTTAACTTTCTGAATTTAAGCTAGCTGGGGCTCCAGAGATAACCCTCTTATTTAGGCGTCTAAGCAATGGAGTAGCCCGGCGCAAGAATTCCGGAGGCGTCTTCAGGATGTTTTTTTAAATAGGCGGCAACAAAAGGACAAAGCGGTGCCATTTTAAAACCTTTTTTGCGAATATATTCCAGTGTTTTTGAAACGATAAGACTCCCAAGACCATTTCCCTCAAGTGACTGGGGAACTTCCGTATGCGTCAGGAAAATGATATTCTGATTATTTTGAATATACTCGATAAAGGGAATTACATCCCCTTCACCCAATTCAAATCGTTTCTTACCATCCATTTCCCGGTTAACCAGAGCCTGACTTTGCCAATTAATTTGACCCATTGCTAGTCTAAAATTAAACTCGGTCTATTTTGGCGCCAATTGCACGAAGTCGCGTATCGATATCTTCATATCCCCGGTCTATTTGCTCAATGTTGTGTATGGTAGAAGTACCCTTGGCGCTCAGAGCGGCAATAAGTAGGGAAACTCCCGCACGTATATCCGGTGACACCATGGTGGTGGCCTTTAAAGTGGATTTAAAATCGTGACCAATAACTGTAGCTCTGTGCGGGTCGCACAAAATAATCTTGGCGCCCATATCAATAAGTTTATCTACGAAAAAGAGGCGGCTTTCAAACATCTTTTGATGTACCAGGACCTCACCTTTCGCCTGGGTGGCCACCACCAGGATAATGCTTAGTAGATCTGGTGTAAGACCAGGCCAGGGAGCATCGGCTACGGTAAGTATAGACCCGTCAATATAACTATGGATCTTATAGCCATCCTTGTGCTCCGGGATATAGATATCATCACCTCTGCGTTCCAGGCTTATCCCCAATTTGTGAAATGCATTGGGAATTTGCCCCAGGTTGTCCCAGCTTACATTCTTAATGGTCAGCTCGCTTCTGGTCATCGCTGCCAGACCAATCCAACTCCCAATTTCAATCATATCCGGCAACATAGTATGTTCTGTTCCTCCTAGCTCCGAAACCCCTTCAATAACCAATAAGTTAGAACCGAGGCCGGAAATTTTAGCCCCCATGCGATTCAGCATCTTACATAATTGTTGCAAATAGGGTTCACAAGCAGCGTTATAGATGGTAGTCTTCCCTTCGGCCAGCACTGCTGCCATAACAATATTGGCAGTACCTGTAACGGATGCCTCATCCAGCAACATGTACGTGCCTTTTAGTTTCTTGGCCTCTACTCCATAGAAATACTCCTCCTTGTTGTAGCGGAATTTTGCCCCGAGGTTGATAAAGCCTTCAAAATGGGTGTCGAGGCGTCTGCGTCCTATTTTATCCCCTCCCGGCTTGGGAATATACCCTTTGCCGAATCTGGCCAGTAAGGGACCTACCAGCATTATAGAACCTCGAAGTCCGCGTCCGTCCTGCTTAAACTGCTCTGATTGCAGGTAATCCAGGTTTACATCATCTGCCTTAAAGGTGTAGGAGCCCTTTCCTTTTTTCTGGATCTTGACTCCCAGATCCTCCAGGAGCTGGATCAGCTTGTTTACATCCAGAATATCCGGAATGTTATGAATAGTGACTTTTTCAGGTGTGAGTAAGACTGCACAAAGAATCTGTAAGGCCTCGTTCTTGGCTCCCTGTGGTGTTATTGCCCCATGAAGCTTATGACCGCCTTCAATCTTAAATGTACCCATAAAGAATGGTAATTAATATCGTTTCTTTCCTCTACTACCACCCCTTGAGCCTTTTTTCCCGGAACCTCCCCGGTTAGACTTGCTTATGCGGTTTTTGAGGAATTGTCCACTGTCTGTTAAGTTTTCCCCATCAGAGGCAAGATCAATCTTGCCATCGCTCAATTCAAACAAATGCTTGAAAATCACCTGATCGTCTACAGTATCCTTGTTCCAGTTCAGGTAACATTTCTTCATATGGTTAGCGATAGCATATTCCAGGCCTGATCTCTTATCCCCTTTTTCCCAATTAATGGCAACATCGATCATCCTTTTGATATTGTTCCCATAAAAACGGTATTTAGGAAAATTCTGGGGGTATTCCAGCGGATCGGGACGTTGCTGAAGCACTTCTTTACTGGTAATTGGAAAAGGTGAATCTACATCCAATTTAAAATCGGACATGATAAAAAGCTGGTCCCATAATTTATGCTGGAAATCCGGTACATCCCTGAGGTGGGGCTGTAAATTTCCCATCACACTTATGATGGCTTTGGCTACGCGGTTACGCTCTTCACGATCTGCAATAGAAACTGCATAATCAACCATCTTTTGAAAATGGCGACCGTATTCCGGAATAATGAGCATTGAGCGTTCTGTATTGTATTCTAAGTGGTTAACTGCGTCCAATATATATGTGATTTAAGAGGTAGTATTTGAATAACGAAAGCAAGGTAACAAAATTATGATTCATTCGAGGGCTTACAGAGAGATAACGCCTTCTACCTTACCAACTTCCTTGTATTTTTCAATTACTTCATCCGGGTTTTTTAAATTAACGGTGATTGAAAGGCTGGTGTATTTACCTTTACTTGATTGTTTAGACTCGATTACCGCTCCTGTGTTATCAAAAATATCCTGAATCTGGCTTATCCTTTCCGGGTCAGTGGGTACGATAAACTTATACAGATAGTCGGCTGGCCATTGTGTGTTTTTAAGTAACTCAGCTTTCAACCGGTTGTAAAATGCTTCGGCCTTATCAGGATCCATTACAATCTTTTTGCAAATATACAGGATCAACTTCAATTTTAAGAGCAGGTGTTGAATGATTACTTTTGTACGGACAAACATATTCCTAATGCCCCCAAAAAAAGTTGTTATTACAGGTGGTCCCGGTACCGGTAAAACTAGTTTAATCAATGCCCTTTTAGATAAGGGATATACTTGTTTTGAAGAAATCATAAGGAGTCTTACCTCTGAAGCCAAAAGGGATACCCCTACAGAACAGGTTGCACAAAACCCACTTGCTTTTGTACAGGACCCTTTTGATTTTAACACTAAACTTCTGGAAGGTCGTATGGAACAGTTCCATAAAGCAAGCATGCACCAGACCTCCATCGTTTTCTATGACAGGGGCATACCTGACGTAATTGCGTACATGGACTATTTTGGACAATCGTATACCCAATATTTTGAACGCGCCTGCAGAGAATTGCGGTACGATGAAGTAATTTTACTACCTCCCTGGAAAGATATTTACAAGGCCGATGAAGAACGCTTGGAATCGTTTGAAGAAGCGGTTGCCATACATGGTCACCTGGAAGAGACCTATCACGGATTGGGCTACGGCCCGGTTCTGGTGCCCAAAGGAACCATAACAGAGCGTACAACATTTATTATTGAGGCATTAAACCTGCAGATGTGAGAGAAGATGCATCCCAAATTCTGAAAAAATATTGGGGCCATGATAGCTTTCGTGGCTCACAGGCCAGTATCATCGATGCAACCTTGCAAAAACAAGATGTACTGGCCCTATTACCTACGGGTGGCGGTAAGTCTGTTTGTTATCAGGTGCCCACATTACTACAGGAAGGTATCTGTATTGTAGTTAGCCCTTTAATTGCGCTAATTGAAGACCAGGTAAATGCATTAAAAAGAAAAGATATCAGGGCTCTGGGACTAACTGGCGGACTTAGTTTTGATGAGGTGCTGACCCTGTTAGACAATTGTCTTTATGGAAATTACCGATTCCTGTATCTATCGCCTGAACGCCTGCAACAAGAACTGGTACGTGAAAAAATCAAAGGCATGCCTGTTAATCTGATTGCTATTGATGAAGCGCACTGTATCTCTCAATGGGGTCATGATTTTCGTCCGGCATATCTGGATTGTGCTATTCTTCGCGAGCTCCACCCGGAAGCCCCGATTATGGCCTTGACTGCTACTGCTACTGAACGGGTAGCCCGGGATATAGTTGAAAATCTGGGCCTTAACCATCCCCGTGTCTTCAAGGACTCCTTTTTAAGGAAAAATATAAGTTATACCGTATTCTGGGAGGAGGACAAAAGATACCGTTTGGCAATTCTTTGTAAAGCAACGCAAAAAAGCGGAATCATCTATGTGCGCTCAAGGCGAATGACTCAGGAATTGGCCGGATTGCTAAATAAAAAAGGATTAAAGAGCCATTATTACCATGGAGGTATGACCAGTTCGGAAAAGTCGGACAAGCTTAATGACTGGCTCCACGACAAGGTACAATTCATGGTAGCAACCAATGCTTTTGGAATGGGTGTGGATAAACCGGATGTCGGTCTTGTGGTTCACTATCAAATCCCGGATAACCTGGAAAATTACTTCCAGGAATCGGGACGAGCAGGACGTGATGGTAAAGCAGCACAAGCCATATTATTGACCAACAAAGCGGATGAAGCACGGTTAAAAGAACAATTCCTGAGTGTACTCCCCAGCATAACCTATCTGAAACTGGTCTACCGTAAATTGAATAATTATTTCCAAATCTCCTATGGCGGGGGTGAACACGAGAGTTATCCTTTTCATTTTGACTCTTTTTGTGAGGTATATGATTTTCAGTATATGCTCACTTACAATGCCCTTAGAATTCTAGACCAACAATCCGTGATCAGTCTTTCTCAGGAATTCAGCAGGCATACAACGGTTAAGCTTGAAGCCTCTAAAAAAGACCTGTTCAACTATATGGAAGTGAATCGGGCGGTTGCTGAAATAATTCAGGTAGTGCTTCGGACCTATGGAGGGGTGTTTGATTTTGAGACAAGGATTAACCCTGTATTGATTGGTAAAAAAACAGGAAAATCCGAACAGTTAATAATGGATAGCCTCAAAAAGATGGAGGCCGATGGTTTGTTAAGCCTGCATATACAGGATCGGGATATGAAAATAACCTTCCTGCTGCCAAGGGAAGACGATTTGGTTATCAATCGATTTGCCAAAATAGTAAAGGCACATCACAGGCTGAAAGCACAGAACCTCCAAAAAATGCTGGACTATCTCGAAAATGACAAAGTATGCAGGAGTAAGCAGTTACTGCACTATTTTGGACAGGAACTGAAAGATGATTGTCGATCCTGTGATGTTTGTAAAAGAAAATACAACACGTTTAGTTTACCGTCAGATCTAACTGAAAGAATACTCAAGCAACTCCGGGAATCCGGCAGCACTTCCAGGGAATTGGTCGCCAGCCTTCCTGATGATGAGGAAATGATACTGGAAAACTTACGGGAAATGCTTGAAGACGGAAGTATTAGCCTGAATCATAAAAATGAGTATATTCTGAACATATGAGAGCATTGCGAATTGTTTTTATGGGGACCCCTGATTTTGCCGTCCCAACCCTGGAGGCCTTACTTAATCAAGGTTATGAAGTGGTTGGCGTAATAACGGCTCCGGATAAACCCGCTGGACGGGGGAGAAAACTACATGAGTCAGCGGTTAAGCGATACGCCAGGGATAAGGGGTTGACTATTTTACAACCCACCAATTTAAAAAGTCCTGATTTTCAGCAGGAACTTAGAGCACTTAAAGCCAACTTGCAGATCGTAGTCGCTTTTCGAATGCTGCCCAGGGAGGTATGGGAGATGCCTGAATACGGCACGGTAAACCTGCATGCCTCTCTCCTACCCCAATACCGGGGAGCTGCCCCCATTAACTGGGCCATCATCAATGGCGAAACCAAGACCGGGGTCACTACCTTTTATATTAATGAGCGGATAGATACCGGTGAAATTATTTTGCAGGATAAAACAGCGATTCATTCTGATGAAAATGCCGGAGCGCTTCATGACCGACTTATGCTTTTAGGTGCCGAACTGGTTCTTAAGACCGTAGCACTTATCCAGAAAGATAAGGTGCAGCCCATTGTCCAATTGGAAACAGGGCAATTAAAGGCAGCTCCAAAGATTAATCGCGATACCTGTAAAATAGACTGGACAGATTCTGCCCTCCTTATTTATAACAAAATTCGCGGACTAAGCCCTTATCCCGCCTCCTGGACCAACCTTTACAATCCGGACAAACCAACAATGCTTAAGGTTTACAAGGCCGCGTATAGGGAGGAGGGCCATAGTCATGATCCGGGAAGGTTATTGCTCAAAGACGGACATCTAGAGGTTGCCGTCCATGATGGCTATATCACTTTACTGGAAATACAGATTTCGGGTAAGAAAAAGATGACTGTAAAAGAGTTTCTTAACGGACATCAGATAGACAATTTAGCCAAACTTGGCTAAAGCCCCGTGCTTGTTGC
The DNA here is from genome assembly GCA_021295155.1 of Flavobacteriaceae bacterium D16. Classification (GTDB taxonomy): domain Bacteria; phylum Bacteroidota; class Bacteroidia; order Flavobacteriales; family Flavobacteriaceae; genus Lentiprolixibacter. The sequence continues at coordinate 543,981 of JAJTJC010000035.1, forward strand.
TTTCTAGGAGATTGGCTGTTTTTTTGCGACTTTATCAACAAAGGCCTGAAGTTATTAACAAAAAAGCCGATTTCCCCCGAATTTACTTGCGTTGACCGCAAATCCATATAAATTTGTTTAAGCTTTGAAATATTTAACAACAATTAATTGATTTAAATTATGAACAAAACAGAATTAATTGATGCCATGGCAGCAGATGCCGGTATCACTAAAGCCGCCGCCAAAAAATCTTTGGAATCTTTTCTGAGCAACGTTGAAAAATCACTTAAAGGTGGTAACAGAGTTTCTCTAGTTGGATTCGGATCTTGGTCTGTTTCCCGAAGAAATGCCCGAGAAGGAAGAAACCCATCTACTGGAGCTACAATTAAAATTGCTGCAAAGAATGTGGTTAAGTTTAAAGCTGGATCTGACTTAAGCAGCGCTGTAAACTAATTCCTATTCTCTACAATATTAAAAAAGCACTTTCCGAAACGGGAAGTGCTTTTTTGATTTATATCCCTTTTTGTTATTTAGCCGAATTATGCTATTTTTAATTTAAGCTTTTACACCATGCAGACTCTTAAACCGAAAAAAGGTAAGTTGCTTATTGCAGAACCTGCACTAACAGGGGATGTATCATTTAACCGGTCTGTAGTATTACTGGCTGAGCATAATGAAGAAGGGTCTGTAGGTTTTATTTTGAACAAGCCATTGGATTTTGACATCAGTGATCTGGTAGAAGAAATCCACGTGCCTTTCCAGGTTTTCAATGGAGGGCCGGTAGAGCAGGACAATCTTTATTTCATACACAAGGTGCCTCACCTCATTAATGGCAGCATTGAGATATCTGATGGCATCTATTGGGGAGGTGATTTTGAACGCACAATAGACCTGATCAACAGCAAGGAAATTACGGAACAGGACATCCGATTTTTCCTTGGTTATTCAGGATGGGCTTCTTTACAGCTTGATGAGGAACTCTCCTCCAGATCCTGGATTGTGGCAAGTAACGAGTACGAAAGTGATATCATCAAGAAATCCACCATTGCTTTCTGGAAGGAAAAGATGATTGAACTTGGTGGAGATTACCTTTTATGGAGTAACGCCCCGGAGAATCCGGCGCTCAATTAGGCTAATCTGGCCATAGCATTTAGTTTTCCAAGTAAACTCCGTGACACATCCGTTTTATATGCTGCTTTACGGTATTTGGTCACCGGCTGTATCCCTTTTCGAATACTGGTGATAAAAAGTTCATCTGCCTTTTGTAATTCAAAAGGAGAAATGGGAGCTTCATTAATTTCATAGCCCTCGGTTTTTTGAAGTATCTCCAGCATCTTTCTACGAATAATACCATCTCGGCATCCGTCTGAAAGTGGGGGCGTTTTAACTTTGTTCCCCTTAACCAGAAACAAATTTCCATCTAGTGCCTGTACTACATTTTTACTGGCATTGATTAGTAAACAATCCTGGTAGCCATTTTCACGTGCGTAGATACTTCCGGTTACGGAAAGCAGTCGATTGGTGCTGCTTAACGTAGATAACATATCGGCATTGCAGTAAAAATCTTTGTAGAGCTCTACTTCATAAGCGTCATCTGAGAGCGTATAAAATGGTGCATCTCCTTTCTCGGTTGAGATCAGATAGCTCACCTCATTATTTGTCTGAAAAAGCTGGGGGCTATCCGCACGATATACCATTATCCTGATAAAAGCTGGCTGCTCCTCCAATTCATTAGCTTTTATTAACTTGTGAATTTCTGACTCAAGGAATTCCATGGTGAAATTCATTGGGATCTCCATCCTTAAGATTCGCATGGAAGACATAAGCCTCAGGTAATGTTCTTCCCAGAAATACAAAACACCGTTAACTATTTTGATATCCTCGTAGAGCGCATCACCAAAGTTCAGACCTCTGTTTGAGTATTTTAGAATGGGATCCTTTTCGGAAATGAGATTTCCCTGATAATTGAGCATAAAAAAACCTTCAGAAAATGAAGGCCAAATATAATTGTTTTCAATTGATTTGTCAGGTAGACCCAAGCACTTGCTTAAGATCACCTATCTGATTTTCCCATAACATTTTAGCTTCTTCTACCTCATCTTCTTCCGCAAAATCAGTGATGAAAAGGCTCACATCTTTGGTAATTTCATCCACTATAATTTTCATTTCAAAATAGTAATCATCTTCGTTAGCCGTCCAGTTGAATTTTACAAATTCATCTGTCTTGCGCTTTAGTAATTTGGCCTGTTCTTCTGCACCATCCCAAATAAAACTGAACATCTCACCCCTTGAATTCACATTATCTGCAAACCATTCCGAAAGCCCCGAGGGGGTAGACAAATACTGATACAGTAACTGTGGAGAAGCCTGAATTACAAACTCAATTTGAAATTTTATCTTGTCACTCATATCATGGCAATTTTCTTCGAACAATATAGCATTTTAAGGATGATAAAAAAATAAAACCAAAAGAAACTTTTTTGAGAGTGGAATGTTGAAGAAGACGATTTTTAACTATATATTTGCAGCCCATTTTTAACCCCATGGCGAGGTAGCTCAGGTGGTTAGAGCGCAGGATTCATAACCCTGAGGTCGGGAGTTCAAGTCTCCCTCTCGCTACAAGAAAAGGCCGTATATCGGCCTTTTTTTATTGCTGTCCCTGGAGAAAACTATTTACGTTATTCTCGATTCGCTGCTCTATTTCCGATAGGTCGGCTTTAACAAAAGTCTCCCCGGTAATATTCTCGTATAACTCAATGTATCGCTCTGAAACCGTCTGGATATAGGCATCGGACATTTCCGGGACACTTTGCCCTTCCAATCCCTGGAAGCCATTACTAATAAGCCACTGACGCACAAATTCCTTAGATAGCTGTTTTTGAGTCTCCTTGCGGTTTTGCCTTTCCTCATATCCTTCTGCGTAGAAGTAGCGTGAGGAATCAGGCGTATGGATCTCATCTATCAATACAATTTTTCCGTCTGCGGTTTTCCCAAACTCATATTTAGTGTCTACCAGAATAAGACCACGCTCAGCAGCTAATTCTGTTCCCCTTTTAAAAAGGGCTCGGGTATACTGTTCCAGAACCGTATAGTCATCCTCACTTACAATGCCTTTTCTCAGAATGTCCGCCCGGGAAATATCTTCATCATGGTCGCCTTTTTCGGCTTTGGTAGCCGGAGTGATGATGGGTTCTGGAAAAGCGTCATTTTCAATCATCCCCTCTGGCATGGGAACCCCACAAAGCATACGTTTTCCGGCCTTGTACTCCCTTGCTGCATGACCCGACAAATAACCGCGGATAACCATTTCTACCTTAAAAGGTTCGCAGGCATATCCTACCGCCACATTTGGATCTGGGGTGGCCATTAACCAGTTCGGGACCAGATCTTCGGTATCGGCCATCATCTTTGTGGCGATCTGGTTAAGGATCTGTCCTTTGTAAGGGATCCCTTTTGGCATAACTACATCAAAGGCAGAAAGGCGGTCCGTGGCTACCATGACCAGCAAACCTCCTTTAAGTCGATACACCTCACGAACTTTTCCTCGATAAACCGATTCCTGTCCGGGGAATTCAAAATTGGTACTCATTAGGGTGTTAGCCATGCAGGATCAATTTTGATGTTCGATATTCTTGTAGGCGTCTATAACCTTTTTAACAAGTTTGTGCCGTATTACGTCCTTGTCGTCCAGGTAGATCATGGAGATACCTTCCGTGTTTTTCAGAACCAATAGTGCCTCCTTTAGTCCGGAAATGACCCTTCTGGGAAGGTCTATCTGACCAGGATCACCCGTAATTATAAATTTGGCATGTTTCCCCATACGTGTCAGGAACATCTTCATCTGGGCATGAGTGGTGTTTTGGGCTTCATCCAGGATTACGAAGGCATTGTCCAGGGTGCGACCTCGCATAAAGGCCATAGGAGCGATCTGAATGGTTCCGTTCTCAATGAGGTTTACCAGCTTCTCATTGGGGATCATATCCCGAAGGGCATCGTACAAGGGCTGCATGTAAGGATCCAGCTTCTCTTTTAAATCTCCCGGTAAAAACCCTAGGTTTTCGCCTGCTTCCACCGCAGGTCGGGTCAGAATGATCCGCTTCACCTGCTTGTTTTTCAAAGCCCGTACGGCCAAGGCAACACCAGTGTAGGTTTTTCCCGTACCAGCAGGACCAATGGCAAAGACCATATCATTGTTATTTGCAGCATCAACAAGTTTTCTCTGGTTGGCAGTTCTGGCTTTGATGAGCCTGCCACTGACCCCGTGTACCAGGATGTCGTTACTGGAATCAGAAGACTCATAGTCTTCATTACCATTACTGCTCAAAACCCGCTCAATTACGTTGGTATCCAGGATATTGTATTTGGCAAAATGTGCCGTAAGCATATGAAAGCGTTTGTCGAATTCATCCAACAGTTGCTGATCCCCATATACTTTTATTTTGCTACCCCGGGCAACAATTTTGAGTTTTGGGAAATGTTTTTTCAGTAAATCAATGTTCTCGTTTTGCTGCCCAAAAAAATCTCTTGGGCTGATTTCGGTAAGTTCTAGTCTTAGTTCGTTCAAAAAGCGTTGAAAATTTGAATGTGAATACCTTTGCCGTACTTTTCGGTACGCTATTTTTTTGTGTAATTTTGCTTAACAAACTTAATTAAAAAAACAGTTTGCCCGGGCAAAAATATATCAACAGTATTGCATGGCAATCATCACGTTAACTACAGATTTTGGGCTTAAAGACCATTTCGTAGGCGCTATCAAAGGAACCATATACAGTGAACTAGAAGATGCAAAAATTGTTGATATTTCGCATTCCATAAGCCCTTTTAATATCCAGGAATGTGCTTATATCCTCAAAAATTCCTACCACGCATTTCCCAAAGGGAGTATACATATAGTTGGTGTTGATGCTGAACCCACTGTTGAAAACCCGCATATTGCCGTTTATGTAGACGGACATTATTTTATCGGGGCAAACAATGGTGTGGTGAGTCTGATTACAGCAGAGATCCAGCCAGACAAGGTTTTTGAAATTAAGCTTCCAGATGTGTTGCACGGTGCTTTTCCGGTACTTGAGGTCTTTGTTAAAGTGGCCTGCCATTTGGCCAGAGGCGGGAAACTTGAGGTTGTTGGCAAACCCTTTAATGATTTAAAAATCCTCAAAGAGTTTTCCCCAAGGGTTACCAATAATGGCAATACCCTTACAGGTAGTGTTATTTACATTGATAATTATGGCAATGTTATAACCAATATTCAGAAAGGCCTCTTTGAAGCTTACAGAAAAGGAAGGAAGTTTGAAATCAATGCAAGGAATAAGCGTATCACAGAAATTCACACGAAGTATAGTGATATTATCAACTTTAATTTGGAGAAAGGACGCCGTAAAGGTCCGGGTGATCTTCTGGCTCTTTTTAACTCTTCAAATTATATAGAACTTGCTATCTATAAAAGCAATCTTCAAACAGTTGGAGGGGCCTCCACATTATTAGGTCTTGATTACCGGGATACAATAATCATAAACTTTGAATGATGCTGGTACGGATAGTAAAATTGAATATTAAGAAGGAAAATATTGCTAAGTTTGAAGCAATTTTTGCAGAAACAAAGGCCTATATCAGAAATTCAGAAGGATGCCTGCTCCTGGAGCTTTATCAGGAAAACCAGAATCCATCACTTTTTTTCACCTACAGTCACTGGGAAGACGAATCCTTCCTGGACAAGTACCGGCAATCTCCTTTTTTTAGGGATGTCTGGGGTAGGACAAAACAACTTTTTGCTGCTGCACCAGAGGCGTGGAGTGTGCACAAATTGGAAAGTTTAAACTAATGCTGGCAATATTTAAAAAGGAAATACGATCATTCTTCACCACACCAATGGGTTACCTGGTGGTGGGATTATTTCTGCTCCTAAATGGGTTGTTTCTTTGGGTGTTCGAAGGGCCTTACAACCTTTTGGAATATGGCTTTGCAGATCTCAGCAACTTTTTTGCTATTGCACCCTGGATCTTTTTGTTCCTGATACCGGCTATTTGCATGCGCAGTTTTTCTGAGGAGCGTAAGCTGGGCACGCTGGAGTTACTCTATATCAAACCCACTACCCTATGGCAGATAGTTCTGGGCAAATTCACAGGCGCTTTAGCACTCGTGCTGATTGCCTTGCTGCCTACCCTCTTGTATGTTTATGCTATTTCAGAACTGGGAACCACAACTGGTAATCTGGATCTGGGCTTGATATGGGGCTCATATTTTGGAATGATATTTTTGATCATTGGGTATACTTCGATCAGTTTGTTAATCTCCGCTCTTTCTGAAAATCAGATAGTGGCTTTCCTGATAAGCATATTGATTTGTTTTTGTCTTTTTTATGGGTTTGAAGCAATTGCTTCCCTTATAGACAACGGTGCGCTGGCACTGGGTGTGAAAAGCGTGGGGATGAAGTCACACTATGACGACATGGCAAATGGGGTATTAGACTCCAGGGATATGGTGTATTTCCTGTCTCTTGGGTATTTCTTTTTATTCCTCACCACCATGTATTTAAAAAAGAGAGCACGCTAATGGGGAAAGGATTGTTCATATCTGGAATAAAAGCACTTCTGGGATTGATTCTGCTGAATTTCCTGGCTCATCAGGTCTATGTAAGGTTTGACCTAACGGAAGATCAACGATATTCCCTGTCAGAAGCCTCTCAGGATGCGGTGAATAATCTGGAAGGTCCAGTGGTCATTGACGTTCTTATGGATGGGGATCTCCCTCCTGAGTTTCTTCGCTTACGTAAGGAAAGCCGACAAATCCTTGAAGAATTTGCAGAGGAAAATCCCGATTTGGTTATCAACTACGTAAACCCTCTTGAAGAAGAAACACAGGTAGAGGCTACTATTGCACAACTGCAGAGTCTTGGACTTACCCCCGTCAATATAACTGTTGAGAATACCGGCAAAACCACGCAAGAGTTACTGTTTCCCTGGGCCCTGTTAACCCATAATGAACGTACTGTAAAGGTGCCATTGTTAAAGAATAAACTAGGTGCCACTGCGGAAGACCGTGTCAATAACTCGGTACAAAATCTGGAATACGCCTTTGCTGACGCCTTTTATAAACTGGGCATTAAGGATAAAAAACGAATAGCCGTCCTAAAAGGTAACGGACAGTTGGCAGATCAATATCTGGCAGATTTTCTAACCACCATACAGGATTACTACAACATAGGAGCCATTACCCTGGACTCAGTGGCCAATAATCCAGAGGGAACGTTGAAAACCCTTAAGGAGTACGATCTGGCCCTGATTGCCAAACCTACACAAGCCTTTACCGACCAGGAAAAATACATCCTCGACCAATATATGGTAAGCGGAGGCGCCAGTATCTGGCTTGTTGATCCCGTGGTTGCAGAGTTAGACAGCTTGTTCAATAATGAAGGCAAAAGCCTGGCGTTTATAAGGGACCTCAATATCAATGACCTCTTATTTCGCTATGGGGTACGGGTTAATCCCAATTTAGTCAATGATCTGTATTTTACGCAGGTTGTGTTGGCTTCAGGAGAGGGAAATAACGCCCAGTACAATCCGGTTCCCTGGTTCTATCACCCTATGGTATTCTCCCGTGAAAATCACCCTGTAAATAGCAATATAGAGGCTTTGAGGTTGCAGTTTGCAAGTGTTTTAGACACCCTCCCCAATGCCTACAAAAAGACGATTTTGCTTCAGAGTTCTCCTCTTTCTAAGGCTGATGGCGTTCCAAGGACCATCAGTCTGGAAATGATTACAACGGAACCTGATCGGGAAAACTACGGGCCTGGTGGAATGCCACTTGCTGTTCTGGTAGAAGGTGAATTTAAATCGGCCTATGCGAATCGAATACGTCCACTTGAACTGTCTCAGCATCAGGAATCAGGGCCTGAGAATAAGATGATTGTTATTGGTGATGGAGACCTGATCAAGAACCAAATGAGAAATGGCCGTCCATTGGAACTCGGATATGATAAATGGACCAATAATTTTTATGGAAACAAGGAGTTTCTGATTAATTGTCTCAACTATATGCTGGAAGATGCCGGACTTATAAACATCCGGGCCAAGGAAATCAATATACCATTGCTGGATCAGGAAAAAATTACCGTCCAGAAAAGGAAATGGCAACTGATTAATATTGGTCTTCCCCTTTTGGCAACCTTATTATTTGGATTGATCTTTAATATGCTAAGGAGGCGTAAATACGCCCGATAACTGTTAATAAGTTTGTTTCTTTCAGGGGTACATTTCAGATATATGAAATATATTTGTTTTACGGCCAAAACAGGCGGTGGAAGATTATAATTTAGAGTCGGATTCAAGCAAAAAAGAGAGTCAACGCATGAAATTTATTGTATCGAGTACGTATCTGTTAAAGCAACTTCAAGTTTTGGGTGGTGTTATCAATACCAGCAACACCCTTCCTATTCTGGATAATTTCCTTTTTGTACTGGAAAAAGGGAAATTAACGGTTTCTGCATCTGATCTGGAAACGACTATGAGTACCGTGTTGGAGGTAGATTCGGACAATGAGGGCACTATTGCCGTTCCTGCAAGACTACTCCTTGATACGCTGAAGACATTCCCCGAGCAACCGCTTACCTTCGTTGTTGAGGATAATAATACCGTTGAGATCAGTTCCAATCATGGGAAATACGCATTGGCTTATGCTGATGGAGCCGAATTTCCCAAAGCTGTTGAGCTTGCTGACCCAAGCTCCACTTCGATCATGGGTGATATTCTGGCAAATGCCATTAATAAAACCATTTTTGCCGCAGGAAATGACGACCTCAGGCCTGTTATGAGTGGTGTTTTCTTTCAGTTTTCCCCGGAAAACCTGACTTTTGTCGCCACTGACGCCCATAAACTGGTAAAATACCGTCGTACCGACGTCCAAGCTTCGGAAGTAGCGGAGTTTATCATGCCCAAGAAACCCCTCAATCTATTAAAGGGAATCCTGACAGGCAGCGAAGAGGATGTGCTGATTGAATACAATGACAGCAATGCCAAATTCAGCTTTAACGAAACAGAGCTTATTTGCAGGCTTATCGATGGAAAATACCCTAATTATGAGGCAGTAATCCCCAAGGAAAATCCCAATAAACTGAGTATTTCCAGAAATCAGTTTTTGAGTTCGGTCAGAAGGGTATCTATTTTTTCCAATAAGACTACACATCAAATCCGGCTTAAGATAGCCGGTGCTGAATTAAATATCTCCGCTGAAGATATCGACTACAGTAACAAGGCAGAAGAGCGCCTCACCTGTTCGTATCAGGGGGATGATCTTCAAATCGGGTTCAATTCGCGTTTCCTTGTAGAAATGCTGGGACATTTATCCTCTGATGATGTTTCCCTGGAAATGAGCCTGCCAAACCGCGCCGGTATCCTCACCCCTGCTGATGGCCTGGACGAAGGAGAGAGTATTACCATGCTGGTCATGCCGGTGATGTTGAACAATTAGAATTACGCATTTCTCTAGTCTTCTTTTCTTGTATTTAGAGGAGTAATTTCTTACAACTCTATCTCACTAGATACCTCTTATCCAGTTTTTTAGGTTACATATCGATATTTCACAATATGTAATAATAAAGTTAATAAATTTATATGTTTAGACTGACCAAAGTCATTGCATATATATGCTTATATGTACAGCTTTGAACTTATAATAAAACGTAACCTTTTAAAACACTAAACTACTTATTATGAAAAAATTACTCTCATTTATTTTTGCGGCGTCGCTGTTGCTTGTTTCCTGTGAGAAGGATCAGGGTGATTCGCAAAATCTAAATTCGGTCGATGGAAAGGCTAAGGCTAAGACTATGGTTAAATTTGACATGGATGGTTGCTCTGGCGCGGTCCGTGATCTTGTTGCCGGAAGGGACAAAGTTGTTGTTGGTTCTATTACGGTAGCAGAAGATGGTGATAACTATGTTATTACATATAATATTACTGATGAGGATTACTGCTTAACAGAAGCCCATGTTGACGTTGCAGATGTTCCTATGAATTTTGAGATGACCAATAGTTATAATCCTAAAATTGGGAACTTCGACTATGTTAAAGACGATATTGATTGTACAAATGAATATACAGTGACTGTGGCAAACACAGGGACCTGGCTTGCGGTGCATGGGGTTGTAGTATGTTCTACAGATTCCCCTGAGACCGTTCTTGGTAATTTACCGGATATGGCTGACTTCTGTACTACCGTTCAAGGACCTGATTCTTATCTTAATATTTCTATTGCTGAGGGTCCCCTGGCAGGTGATTACGAGGCATGGTGCATTGACAATGATGCTTCAATCAGCATAAATAGTTGCTATAATGGTGCATCGCTATATTCAAGTACCGGCATGTTGCCAGAAGGAGAATACGAATATCCCGAAAATTTTGACAAGGTCAATTACTTATTGAATCAGTCAATTGTTGGAGAGGCTTGCCCGTCAGGAGGAGTTTATACTTATGGTGATCTTCAGATGGCTATTTGGATGTTATTGGATGACATTACAACTGGAAGCACCGCTGGACTTGGAGATTATTCAGAAGATTGTGTAAACAATTTACTTACTTTTGCAGAAGAAGGTGAAGGTTTTACTCCTGATTGTGGAGATATTGTTGGTGTTATTGTAGATGGCGATGGTATTCAACCACTAATTATTCCATTCCCGTTGGAGTGTGCACCTTGTGATGAAACAATATGGGCCGTCGGCTGTGATTTCCCAGGAAATAGTTGGGCCATGTATTTTGAATTCTATTCAGATAATTAATCGATATGTAATTATATATATTAAAAGGGTGAAAATATTTTCACCCTTTTTTTGTTTTCTTGATATAGCTTTGTACTTCATATTCACTTTATAAAAGCCTTGATGGGCCTGATAATAAATAGGTTTAATTTTTTTCTAGATTTTTTTGAAAAACGGAGGATCTCTGGATTTTACCAAAAGAGAACCACTAAGTATGATAAATTTTTGGATATCAAAGCATATAATGACAAGATTTCAAAAAAATCCATTGTGATAGTCAATTGTATTCCCCCATACTTAGGAATTGATCTTAATGACATTAATGAGGATTTAGGCTGTTTTGAAAGCTCTCACCGCCTAGGTTATGCCATGGATCTTAAAGGATTCTCTTCTGCAAGGGAATTTCTCAGAAATCAATTGGGAAAAAAACCTTTTAAAAATCTAAGGCAGGACAGGCAAAGGTTTGAACGGTATCATAATGTCACATTCGAAATTTATCATGGAAAAATTGATGAAGCTTGCTGCCAAAATCTAATTGACACTTTAAAGGGCTTTATCGAAATTCGTTTTCAGGGTAAAGCATCCAGACATGCTGCCCTCAAAAGATGGAGTGAATACGAGGAATCAGTTAAAAAGGAAATTAATTCAGGGAATGCTTCATTTTTTGTGAATAAGATTGGAAAGAGAATAATAGCTATTGCCCTGAACTATCATTTCAGAGATATCCTGTACGCCGCCATAATATCCTTTGATCCTGAATTTCATCGCTACAGCCCTGGCCGTCAAATGTTTTACAGACAAGTGGAGTGGTGTTTTGAAAATAATTATCGGTTAATTGATTTGGCCTGGGGTAATTTTGACTATAAAATTAAATTCTCAAATGCAGTATATAAATTTCGAACACATGCCATTTATCCAAAAAAAAATTTTCGATTAAAAGTGATAGCTTTTGTCATACTTCATCTTACCCGATTAAAATATTATTTAGTCCAGGTAAGAGACCGGAAATGGAAAAATCCATCCGTGACATATCAAAGCCGATGGCTTGAATATACTCTGGAATGAGCATTAATTTTAAAGTCCAATTATCGTTTATTTGGTAATCACAATCGAATTTAACGCTCAATTAAGAATGAAAAAGTTGCCCTTGTGCAGTAGATTTAGAATCAGAAAAACATGAATTGTGGATATTGGTAATCTTTTCACATCAACTACTTTCGTCAATATCTGGAATAAGCACTTCAATAAAACAGAAGAAACTTTCCTCTTTTCTCATTTATCCAATATAACTTTTGTTAAACCCTCCTTTCTTCCTGTTTATGTTAATGTAGGCAAAAGGTTTACGCAGGGGCTTACATATAATTTAGTTGATAACAATCCTCAACCTTTATTTAGCAATAATGTGTACCTCATTTATGATGTACCTTCCAGAGAGCCAATTCATGAATTACTTGCATATTTCGAGATAAAGGAAATAAAGCAATACGAGGCCTATCTGATAAATCTGCGGGGGTACGGGAATATTGACGAATACCTAAAAAATCAATTCAGCAGCAACAGAAGGTGGCAGTTACGCAGTGCATTAAAAAAGTTTGAAAATGCATTTAACACTTCTTTTGAGGTAGTTACGGGGAAGAACGTTACTAAAGAACGACACCATAAATTATTCAAAACTTTTTACCAACTTTTACTCAGACGTTATAATTCCAAGGGTGAAGATCACGTTTTTTTAAATCCAAAAAGGTGGGAATATTTAAAGGATTTAGCCTATACCTTAATTACGGAAGAAAAGGCAGGGTTATTTATTTTGTATGCAAATAATAAACCAGTCGCCATCAACTTGAATTATTTGTCAGATGGAAATCTGATTCTTGGACTTCCGGTTTTTGATATAGACTACGATCGCTTTAAGATTGGCCATATCACCACCTTAAAAACACTACAATGGTGCCTTGATCATGGTATTTCAAGTTATGATCTTTCTAAAGGTTACTACAAATACAAAGAACAATGGGGCAATCTACATTATAACTTCTATTATCATGTAATCTTTGATAAAAGATCCTTCTGGAGTAGTTTTATCGGATACTTGATTTCATATTTTTTTCTGTTAAAGGGATGGCTACGGTTTCGGATATTGCCTCTTTTTAGATATTTTAAAAATATTCTAAGCTTTAAAGCACCTCATAAAAAGATTCCTTATAAAATTTTAGATGATAATAGTAATTCTTCTGAAATGGTGAAGGTAAGTGCAAGTGATTATGAAAGTAAAAATATAATCAAACCCCTGAATGATTTTTTATTCAAATATTCGGAAAATTTCAAAGCAGTAGAGGTTTTCCAATTAAATGAAAACACATTCCTTTTTAAGAGCGAACAAAATTGTTCCAAAGTCTGCCTCCCATCATCTTAAAGTGCTTGCTAAATATTTTAGGGTAATAAAAAATCCGGCTCCCTAAGGAACCGGATGCTAAACAAAACTAACCTTTTTTTTATTCTAGGAAATAAAAGGTATGGTCATAAAATAACTGGGGGATTCCCCGTTATTGGCCCTTACAGCATTTACAATCGGCATTACAAATCCAAGAATAACCGTTCCTATTATGGTGAGTATACCTAATCCCAGTAGTAAAATAGCCGGAATGCTTATAAGTATATAAAGAATAATACTTAGCTGCAGGTTTACTACTGCCTTGCCGTGTTCGTTCATATCTTCAACAGTATTCCGCGTGGATAACCAAATGATCAGGGGAACGATCAAGCTTCCAAAACCAATTACATAGGAAAGCAACTGGGTTAGATGGGTTACCACCAGCAGGGACCTGTCGGTTCTCATTGCGGGTTGACTGATTACATGCATTTTTTGATTGATTTAAAAGGTTTTATCTATATGTAGCAATAAATGGCAATTTGTTACAGTAGGATCGTCAATCTATGGCCATAGTAGGGTCTTTTAGCTATTTTTGCAGGAAAAGGAACCCTATGATCTCAAAGGATACTATAATCGCTTCAGCAACAGCACCGGGGATCGGAGCTATTGCCGTACTTCGTGTATCAGGTGTTGAAGCCATTACACTGACCAATGAGGTCTTTTCTAAGGACCTTTCTAGAGTAAAGAGTCATACCATACACCTCGGTGAGATTAAGGACGGAGAACGGGTTTTGGACCAGGTATTGGTATCCTTGTTCCGGGGTCCTAATTCCTATACTGGAGAGGACGTAGTGGAGATATCCTGCCACGGTTCGCCCTATATCCAGGAACAAATTATACAGCTATTCTTGAGAAAGGGATGCCGCATGGCAAACCCGGGTGAGTTTACCCTTCGTGCTTTCCTGAATGGTAAATTGGATTTAAGTCAGGCTGAGGCTGTTGCCGATATCATTGCAAGCGATAGTGAAGCCTCTCATAAGATTGCCATGCAGCAAATGCGAGGCGGTTTTAGTTCTGAAATACAACAACTGCGTTCGGAGCTGTTGAATTTCGCCTCCCTGATTGAACTGGAACTGGATTTTGCGGAGGAAGATGTGGAATTTGCTGATCGCGAGGCATTCATTGAATTACTTAAACGCATTGAACATACTTTAAGAAAGTTAATCGATTCCTTTGCCCTTGGGAATGTCATCAAGAACGGTATCCCCATTGCGATTGTGGGCAAGCCCAATGTAGGGAAATCTACGCTGCTCAATGCTTTGCTCAATGAGGAGCGCGCAATAGTCTCCGAGATTGCCGGTACAACAAGGGATACCATCGAAGATGAAATTGCCATAGGAGGCATCCGATTCCGATTTATTGATACGGCGGGTATCCGGGAAACTGGCGACCATATAGAACAGATCGGGATAAAGCGGACTTTTGAAAATATTGAAAAAGCAAGGGTGGTTTTTTTCCTGTTTGAGGCATCAGAACTAAAGACACATCCCGATGAGCTCCGATTAGCTATCGAGAAAGTCAAAGAGAAAGCTTCAGAGCAGCCAGTTTTGCTACTTGCCAATAAAGTCGATCAAGTTGATAGCCAGGGATATCAAGAGCAATTGAACGAGTTAGGGGAATCCACCGAAATGCAAGTGTTGGCACTTTCGGCTAAGGAACATATTGGATTAGACCAATTAAGGGATACGCTAATACACCTGGTCAATACCGGGGCCTTGCAGAAGAATGAAACCATAGTGACCAATTCACGTCATTACGATGCCCTTTTAAAAGCTCTGGGAGAGATCCATAAGGTACAGGAGGCTATGGACGAAGGGATCTCTGGCGACCTGCTGGCGATTGATATCCGTCAGGCCCTGTATCACCTTGGGGAGATCACAGGCGAAATTACTTCCGATGACCTGCTGGGCAATATCTTTGCTAATTTTTGTATCGGGAAGTAAGGGGATTCAACATAAATAACACTTCAAATAATACAGTTTTAAGTACACCATTTCCCTTCTACCAATTGTTAATAACTTTTTTAATAACTCCCAAAGCCGGTCTTTATACGCTTTTCAGAGTACAGTAATTTTATAAATGATTTTTTTATCATTTTATATTTATTTATGCATTGTCATGAATTTAACGTCGTACTTCAAGAAGTACCCGGCGAGATAAGTCTTTGTTTTAGCATTTCCGGCTGCCCGTTACAATGCGCCGGTTGCCACTCCCCTTATTTATGGAAAGAACAAACAGGTGAAAAATTAACCCTTAAGGATTTTAAAGCTGTTTTAAGCCAATATAAAGCCTTTGCTTCATGCGTTCTCTTTATGGGCGGTGAATGGCACTCCAGGGAGTTAATATCCATGCTAAAATGGGCACAAGGCATGGGCTATAAAACCTGTCTGTATACCGGGGAAGAGGAAGTAAACCCTGAGATACTGGAACACCTGACCTACCTCAAAACCGGTCCCTGGATACAGGAACTGGGCGGTTTATCCAGCCAATCAACCAACCAAATTTTTAAAGAAGTTAAGACCAACAACATACTGAACCATCTATTCATTCCTAATTAACAAGACTCATGACCCGACTCACTGAAGAACAGATTGACAAGAAAATATCATTTATAAATCGTTACCTCGCCTCACAGAATGCGGCAGATGGATCCAAAGTGGATTCGAATGCCAATGTTACCTCCAAGAACATTGCCACCATGGAGGCGGAATTAAATAAGGATTTCAATATCCAAATCAATCGTACCCTGGTCAGGCAAAAAATAGCCAGTCTTTTCGGGAATGATTTGGCAGAGGAATACATCAGACAAATAGAATCGCATGAGATATATGTTCATGACGAAACTTCCCTAAAGCCCTATTGCGCGTCCATTAGCATGTATCCGTTCTTACTGGACGGCCTGACAAAACTGGGAGGAGAGAGTCGGGCTCCTAAACATTTGGAAAGTTTCTGTGGGGAATTTGTAAACCTTGTATTTGCGGTTAGTTCACAATTCGCAGGTGCCCTGGCAACCGTTGAATTCCTGATGTATTTTGACCATTTTGCTGCGAAAGACTATGGCGAAAACTACCTGAAAACAAATCGAGAGCTAATAGAGAATCATCTCCAGCACGTGGTATATGCCATAAACCAGCCAGCAGCAGCCCGAGGGTATCAATCGGTTTTCTGGAATATCTCCGTCTATGACGAACCCTACTTTAAAAGCATGTTCGGGGATTTTGTCTTTCCCGACATGACCAAGCCAGAATGGGAGCGAATTAAGAAATTGCAAGCCTTCTTTATGCACTGGTTCAATGAAGAGCGCAATAAGGCTGTACTGACCTTCCCCGTTGTTACAGCCGCCATGTTGATTAAAGACGGGGTCCCGGTAGATCCCGTCTTTACTGACATGTGTGCAAAAGAACTTAGCCAAGGTAACTCCTTCTTTATCTATCAATCTGAAAATGCCGATAGCCTGGCCTCCTGCTGCCGATTGCGGAACGAAATAAGCGACAACACCTTTAGCTATTCCCTCGGGGCCGGCGGAGTAGCCACAGGTTCTATCAATGTGATCACCATGAACATGAACCGTCTGGTTCAGAATGGTGCTGATATCGTTGCAGAAGTTCGTAAAATCCACAAATATCAGGTAGCCTTTCGTAGGCTAATGGACGACTATAATAGCAGCGGGATGCTCCCGGTTTATCATGCAGGTTTGATCTCCATGGAGAAGCAGTTCCTTACTATTGGTATCAATGGAATGGCAGAGGCGGCAGAAAGCCGGGGAATCACTGTGGGTAATAATACGGCTTATAAGCGCTTTGTAAACCACTACCTCAAGTCAATCTATGAAGAAAATAAGGTCGCTAAAGAGCAGTACGGTTACCTTTTCAATACCGAATTCGTGCCTGCCGAAAATTTGGGAATAAAAAATGCCAAGTGGGACCGTCAGGACGGCTTGTTTGTTAAAAGGGATTGCTATAATTCATACTTTTTTGTTGTGGAAGATGACAATACCAACACCCTGGACAAGATTATACTACATGGAAAAGAAATAATCAAATACCTCGATGGGGGTTCGGCCTTACATCTGAATCTGGAGGAGACCCCAAATAAAGAAGGGTTTATCAAACTGATCCATGCCACAGCAAAAGCAGGATGCAATTATTTCTGTTTTAACATAAGAATTACGCTTTGCAACGATTGTGGACATATTGATAAACGCACCCGGTATAGCTGTAACAATTGTTCCTCTAAAAATGTGGACCATGCCACAAGGGTAATAGGCTACCTAAAACGTGTTTCGAATTTTAGTTCCGGCAGACAAAAGGAGCATAGCCTCAGGCATTATCATATACATAATTCCAAAGGTGAACACCCGGTAGCAGAGGAAATGGAGTATTGTCTTGATTGATTTACGTAAAACCAGGACCTGGGGTAGTAAATAGTTAGACAGTGGATGGATTACTTTTCCAGAAAACCTTTCAGGGAAATAACCCTCCCCTTCTCTGCTATTTCCTCAGCCAAGGAAGCGACAGTTTTCTCCCGGAAGTCTTGTAATAATTCTTCCTTAAATGGGGAAACAAGATGATGCACCGGACACGGATTAACATCATCACACTTAGAGAGGCCCAGAAAGCATTCATCAAATTTATAAGTGCCGTCAATGGCGCGTATAACATCCCAAATGGCATTATCCCGGTTAGATTGATCCAGAAAAAAGCCGCCTCCCGGCCCCTTTGTAGAGGATACCAATCGCTCTGCGGCCAGTTTGCGTAATAATTGTGCCAGAAAAGGTTGGGGTACCTCCAGCTCTTCAGCGATTTGTTTAACCCCATGTTTAGCCCTAACGTCGCTATTCAGGGCAAGATATATAACGGCCCTAATGGCATATTTACAGGCGTTGGACAGCATTTAATCTAAATTAGTTTTATAAAGATAACTAAAAGGTCGTTTTATCATAGATGCTATTGCTCGATGTTATAAATACCATTTCGTAGAAATTTTCGTTTTCGAGGTAGGGTATACTGCTGTTAAGTTGTTATACACCCGAACTAAAATCCTAAATGCTATGTATATATTAAAATCGATTACCAAAAAATTTGCTTTTGCGCTTACTCTTTCCCTAATTTTTATAAGTTGTTCCAGCGATGAAACCGATGGCAACGGCACCTTAAAATTAAGTGCTAAAGCAAGTGTCAACAGCGCCTCTGCTAAAAATGCCTCAACCAGTAAATCGGTTAACACCGATGTCTTCGTAAGTGATTTCAGGATCAATATCAGTGAATTTGAACTGGAACTGGACGATAGTGAATTCGAATTTGAATTCGAATCAGAATCCGGTGAATCTGAATTTGAGTTTGAATGGGAGATCGACGGATACTACGATTATGAAGATGAATTTGAATTGGAAGGTCCATTTGAGCTCGACCTGCTGGCCGGTGAAATCAACTTCCTTACCGTAGATGTGCCTAATGCACAGTTCGAGGAATTAGAATTTAAATTCGATATTAGTAATGACACCAACAGTGATATGTTCGGCAAGTCAGTGCTTATTCAAGGTACTGTGAATGATATCCCCTTTATTTTCTGGAATGATTTTGAAGATGAAGTTGAAGTGGATTTTGAAGAAAAGGAATTTGATATCACTATAAGTAACAACACCGAAGGCGTCACCATTGAATTTGACCTTTCTCTTATTTTTGACGTCGTTTCTGGAATAGATCTTTCCCAGGCAGTAGATGGAAATGAAGATGGTACCATAGAAATTAGCCCTGAAGATCCAGACGGCAATAATGCCCTTGCTGAGGCTATTCGGGAGCGTATCAAAACAGCAATCGACCTGTTAGACGATTAATTCTTTAAAAAGCTAAAATTATAAAGGCTTTTTGCAATACCGCAGAAAGCCTTTTTTCGTAAATACCTAAACATCAATCAAGAAAATGATGGCAATGAACGCATTCCTCAAAGCCAATCATTCTGGACTAAGCAATTTTTTCTTCATCGAAACCAAAATACCAACTATCACCCCTAGAGTAAAACTACCAAGGATGATGAGGACTCTCGACATAGAGATTTTCCATAAGAAAAAATTGATGTCGGTTACTTCAGAATTCTGAAGGGCAAAAACTACGATCAGTACTGCAACTATCAGGGCGAGTATCGTTTTAAATTTCATGGGTAATTACTTTTTTATAATTTTTGACTTCTCTGTGAGTCCTTTGATTTCCAGATTTGGGTTGCCATATACATAGACATTACTCTTACCCTGAGCATAGACTTCAAGGTTTCTGCTGGCATTTACATAAACATCTGATGTATTGGAAGTATAGAGATCTGCCGATTGTACATTCATCTTCCTAGCATTCAAAGTTGATGCCTTTTTAAGATTAAAAACTGCATATTCGGCATCCCCATTTAAGTCCAGATCTGCTGTATTGTTTAATGTCACCCTCACTTTGTCTGCTAAAACTTCGGCTTTCAAATCGGTCCTGTCATTCATTATCAGCATCGTATTTTCAGACTTAATCCTAAGACTACCCCCGGCATTTCGATGTAACGCAACGGTTACATCCTCCGCTGAAATATCCAAATCTACTCTACCGCTGTTGTATCCACTCAAATAAAACTTGTCCGAATTTAATTGGCCTTCAGTTTTTACGCTTGACCCGTGTTTCACAATCAGGTGTTCCAATTGCTTTACTGTCAGATTAATTTCTAATTTTTTACTGCTGGTGATATGGTCTGTTGTAAAAATTTTCAGAATACTGTCCGTAACAATAAATTGCACCACCGTATGCAGGTTGCTGTCGGCATTCAATCGATAATGATTAGAACTTCCCTGCTGCAGGTTGATCTCTAAGTCATCATTGACTTCAACCGCATTAAAATCATTAGGGATTTCCTTGCTGAGCATTCTTACCTGCTTGTTTCCTGCAATTTTAGGCTTCTTTTGCGCAGCTAATGGTGAGCTAATCAGAACAATGCAGAAGAATAGAATTTTTGTTTTCATTTTGTTTATAGCTATTAGTCCTAGTCGTTAGACCCCAAAAGCCTTAAAAGGCCACCTTATTGTAATATAATAAACAAAAAAAACCGCTTACTCTAATGATCATATAACAAAATAAAAAAGCTTTCTGCTTACACAGAGAGCTTTTTCTTTTTAATAGCGACACTTATTGACGTAAATTAAATGTAACAGGGTTTACCCAGAGCTATTGGATACCTTCAATCCAACTTTCCATTGAATTAAGGTAATCCTTATGCAACTTAGCCCAATAAGGAAAATCGGATTTTCCGGTGTGGTACATAGCATGATTGGCTTGCTCTGGCATAATCACTTTGAAATCCTTATTCTCCGCTATTTCAAGAGCCAAAGAAATCAATGAATGGCTATTTACCGGAATGATCTCATCGGAGGTCCCCTGAATGATTAAAACAGGTTGTTTTACCTGCTCAAAATGAGGTAAGGGACTAAACAGCAACTTTTTATCAATATTTACTTCATCAAGGTTGGGTACCCATACAGCGGAAAACCATGGTTCCAACTTCTTTTCTTCTATAGATTTTTCCAAGTCCTCACGGGATATTTTACCAGCAATATGTTCAAAAACCTGCTTTTGTAACCAACTAGCGCGCTCAAGATCATTTCCCAGGGCCTGTGCATTGCGGTTTTTCCAAAAATTCAGATCGCTTTCAAGCAAGGTACTTCCCGGACAGCTTACCGAGATTCCTAACTTAAGTTCTTGTATTTCATTCAGAATATAGGGCACCTTAGCGCCCCCCTGGCTACTCCCCTTAATGCCAATATTTCCCAAAGGGATTTCAACTTTCTTCGAGAAATACTTTATCGCATTTATATCATCGGAACATAGCTCCTCCATATTTGCAGTTTGCCAGCTGCCTTCTGAAGCTCCCGTCCCTCTTTTGTCGTAATGAAAAGTGGTATATCCCCGTTGGGCAAAGTACATGGCTTCTGCTCTGGAACCACTACGGTCCGCACTCCCTGAGGAAGTTATGAAAACCAAAGCCCTCCTATTCGGTTGTCGGGGCCTCCATATGGTGCCTCCTAATTGAAGCCCGTTCGAATCAAAAGTGATCTCCTGACGTTCAATCTGATTTACCCTTTCATTATTCTTTACCAACACATAATCTACTTCGAGTGTATCCACCTTCAAGGTTCCTGTTAATGAATAATCATCAGGTAACAAGCTATTTTTAAAACTATATGAATACCTGTCGCTGTGTAAAATGAAATTGATTGAGTCACCTTCTTTAATCACATTTCTCGCCGGTATACCTATTGCGTTCTGTTCGAGGCTGGAGAATAATACTTGCCATCCGGCAGAGTCCTTTACAATTTCAAAGTTTATATTGTCAGAAAAGTTACCATGGGTAAATGTTCCTGAATATATTTCCTGACTATCATTCTCATTGTGTCTATTGAGACAGGACGCTAAAAGCACCAATACTAAAAACAACCCTATATACTTATTCATACTATTTGAGTCAAAATTGATGTAGTTTTCGAGAGTACTGGCCTATTACACTCCAAAATTTTTAAATTGAAGTTCCTCCTATTAAGACTTACTTAATTCAGAAATGTTACAGGTTTTACGAATCCTTAACTTTTATTATATAGTAAACGGAACAAATAAAAAAGCCTTCTATTATCCAGAAGGCTTTTCAAAGTATTGGTCAAAATTACTTTTAGAACTTCAACTGCTCGTCCTTGTCCCACAAGCCCCAGTAGGCACCTACATCGCCCTCTGCTCCTACTTTCCAGGATTCATCGAAGGATGAGAAATAGAAGATTTCAATATCGTCTTCCTGCGCCCATTTCTGCATATTCATAAAATACTTCAGGTAATTCTCATAAGAAGGATAGGCTCCTTCCAGGCTGCTACCCTGACTGGGCCAGCCGGTTTCTGATATAATTACTTTCTTTCCATTACCAGCATGCAAAGCCCTCTGGTACATGTCTTTTATGTATAGGAGTGAATAATCCATATCGCAGCCTTCCCAGAAAGGATAGCAGTTGGCCAGGATTACATCACAGGCTTCTGCAATACGTGGTCTTTCTGCGAATTCATAATAGGCATCCACATAGGCCACGGGAACATCTACGTTGATCCCATCTTTAACCTGCTGAATGAAATCCAGCAACTGGTCCTCATTTAAATCGCCGCGCAGCATGACTTCATTACCCACGGCTGCAATATCCACATAACCCTGATTGGTTATCTCTATGAGGTTTTTGATTTCGTTCGCGTTGATCTCAGGGTCGTCTCCTAACCAGGCTCCTGCCATGGATTTGATACCGAATTCCCTCGCAATACGTGGAATTTCCTCGTTCCCTTCCGTACAGGAGAAAGAACGAATCCAATCGGTATAAGGTGCGATGATTTCCATACGCCTGCGTATCTGTTCTTCAGAAATTTGATCTCCCGGTTTCTGGCCCTCTTCATAAGGACTGAAACATAGGCCGTGCATTCCTTCTTCGAGGATTTCACGAGCCAATTTTTGTAGATCTTTTTTAGACATTCCGGCATAATCCAATGCCGCGAGCGCCAATCGTTTTTCTTTTCTTATGTAAGACATAAGTGTTCCTTTTTATAGGTTTTTATTTTTCTATTTATCTATTTACAATTCTCCCCTTCGGGCTACTAGTTCTTTCTTAATCTCACGAGCCCGTTCTTCATTCAGGCTATATTTCCACATGATCAGGATGGCAATAGCTGCTGTGGCGGCAGGAATTAAAATATCCGCAACCCTTAAATTGGTCATGGTTTCCATGGATTGTGTTTCGGCATCGGAAATAAATCCTACTACTTTCAAAACCAGGCCTCCTAATACCAATGCAAGAGCTTGACCTAATTTTACCATCCACCAATAAATGGCCCCAAAAGTACCTTCTTTTCTCGGCATTCCGTTCTCTAACTCATCCAAATCGCATACATCTGCCGTCATACTCATCATTAAGGTGAATAATCCTCCCAAACCAAATGCAATCAGTGGAATCGGGATAAAAATCAGCCATGGTGCCCCCTGGCTGGTATCAATACTGAACCAGGTCATTCCAGCACTTTCCAAAAATGGATTCATCCACTCAAATAAGGCACCTACGCCGTTATTCAGGGCCTGACCAAAGGCTGTTTCATTAAATCGTGCATTTAACGAATTATCAAATCCCCACCATTTTAATAAGTATCCTATAATAGATAATACGGTCGAGATAATAAAAGCTTGCCGTTTTCCCCATTTGTTGGACATCCAGGAAATAATAGGAATTACCACAAATGCTGTTAGTACAGCGGTAATGGTTGAGAACCAGGCTGGCCAGGTTCCTGCCATGCCATAATCACCGTTAAACATATAGAATACAATAATATATACACTAAATGCAGCTACCATCTGGAATCCATTGAATACCAGGAAGGTTGCCCCACATAGTTTCATAAATGGCTTGTTTTTAGATACCTGTACGATCCCTTTAAAGAGGTCTTTCAGGTTGGAAGCCAAAGACTTAAAGGATATTTCCTTCCTATTTCCCATATGGGAAGCATCAATTCCCCTACAGAAAATGGCCGGAAGTACCCCTAATACGATACAGACCCCTGCAACAATCGTAGAAAGTCGTCTAACACCAACTGCCTGTTCCGGAAATATATCGGGATCGGCAATGATTACCCAGAACCAGGGTACAATCATCCAGGCAACTTGCCCTATGGTATTCGCAAAAGCCATTAAACGCGTTCGCTCATTATAGTCGGAGGTCATTTCATACCCTAATCCAACCAATGGGGTGGCATACATGGTATTCCCTATAAGGAAAATCAGGGATAGGATAAGGAAGTACCAGAAATTATAGGTTTGTCCATTTTCAGCGTCTAACTGCCATAAAAGGGCAAACAATATCCCACTCGCGATGGCACCAACAAAAATGTATGGCCTCCTGCGCCCCCACTTAGATGTGGTGTTATCCGAGATAAATCCCATAATGGGATCTGTAATAGCATCGAATATCCTGGGTAAACCACCCAGTAATCCTGCTAGAAAGGGGTCCATTCCGAAGGCCGTAAGCAGGAAGAACATAAAAAACCCTAATGCTCCCGGTAAAAGGTTGAGCACAAAATGGCCTGCTCCAAATGCGGCCTTTTGTCCAATCGGCACTTTATCTTTTGCTGCGGTTTTGTAAGTAGACATAATTTTCGAGTATTAATTAGTTGGTTTCAGTTATAGCTTGGTCACCAGGAATAATCAAGGTTTGAACCGCCTGGCCACTAATTTGAATTGAATTTGTACTTTCTTCTCCTAATGTAAGGGAAACTTCCTTAGGTTCCTCTTGCTGATTCAGCATAACCACTACAATGGATCCATCAGGGTTTTGCGCTGCAGTTACCATCAGCGAATCTTCGGCAAGTTCAAAACCTATTCTCACTGCCCCGGGGCGAATGTATTTGCTAAAGTGCGCCATGGTATAGTACAGCGGTGTAAAATACACCTCATCCTGATCCGGATCTACAATTACCGGGGCCACACACCAGTTTTCAAACCAATTGGGGCCTCCCTGTTTATCCAGAACCATATTCCAGTCTATCCATCCATCTACCCAGTTATTGAGGCAACCAATGATATCCCGGGCGTAGCGATAAACCGGTACGTACTTGGGATGCAGGTGTTTATCTTTTTCCGGCGCCCAATCCCAGCCCCAGTCAGTAGCCTCCCTAGACCAGTACCATTGATCGTCCTGCCATTTTGGAACCTCAGCATCCACACAGGCTTCTGATTGGATCAGGTGTTTATCTGGTGCAGCCGCATGAGCAGCCTGCAGGTTTTCCGGGAACCAGTCGAACGTACTGGCATACCAGTGCACAGCCGTACCGTCAAAATACTTGCGGGAAGTTTCATCCTGGAACATGGTATCTACCCATTCCTTTAGTTCTTCTCCCCTGTTCTGATCATATCCAAGAATCTTGACATCATGTCCGTCTTTTTCCAATTGGGGACCCAAATGATTTTTAACAAAATCAGTCATTTCCTGGGGAGTAAAATGCATGCTTTCCCAATTGTTATCATTACCCAGGGGCTCATTTTCCACCGTAAAGCCCCAAATGTCAATACCCTCGGCCTTATAGGCATCGATATATTTTGAAAAAAACAGGGCCCATGTATCGTTATATTCAGGCAATAACTTGCCTCCACGCCAGTCTTTATTGTCTTTCATCCAGGGGGGCGCGGTCCATGGAGAAGCCATAATTTTAAAGCCGTCTACGGACACCGCCATGGCCTCCTTAATCATGGGTATAATATCATCTTTATCCTCATCAATTGAAAAATGGGCTAATTCCATATCACCTTCTACCGGTGCATAAGAATAATTACTCACTGAAAAGTCACAGGAATTCATATGGGTCCTGGTGAGTGAATAGCGGGCGCCCTCGGAACCAAAATAGGCGTCAATAACCTTTTTACGATTTTCCGGGCCCAATTGATTGAGCAAATAGGCCGAAGCTTCTGTAAAGGATCCACCAAAGCCCGTAATGGTTTGAAATTTCTGTTCGGGAAGCAACTTAATTTGTGTAGCTGTCCCTGCCGTCTCCTGAGTTTTTACAGGAGTCATTTTATTGCCTCCGGCAGAGGTTTCATAGACCTCAACCGATAACTTTTTTTCAGAAGTACATGCAACAAGCGTCAAAATTAATAACATTAAAAGGTTGGTTTTGTTTTTCATTTTACTCAGCGTTACAAAATCAATGCACCATGGTGTGTTCTTGTTGTGTTGGCGGAACAAGTACATCCTTCATTAAGGCTTCCTTATCACCATCATAGGTTTTGGTAATGGTTTTTCCATCACGGGTCAGTCCTTTAAAAATACCCTGATCCACCATCTCCCAAAGGGCATATTTAGCTTTACCCTCAACGGTAAAAAGGCCAAAGTGGTTTTCAGATCCTTTTTTATTATGGGCGTCCTTCCATTTCTCATCAAAGGCCTCAAAATAGAAACAGGAAATTCCATTAGCATTGGTCCACTCTCGCATGTGTTTATAATACAAGGCAGACTTTAGCTCATCTGTTGCCCTGCTGCCATCCGGTCCATAATACCCGCTGGAAACGGTAGCCCATCCGGTCTCACCAATATGAATAGGTTTGTCTACGCCAAGGCTTTTGACGTAATTGGAAACTGAATCATACTTGGATATTGCGGTTTCCTTAGCACGTATCATTGCAGCCTCTATTTTCTCGATATCGGACAAACCTTCTTCTTCCGCTGGCACCCACCAGAATTCAGGAACATAATGAGAGTAATGATAGGGATAGGTGTGCATGGAAATATAGTCCACTGCTTTGACCAACCTTGCCAGGTCTTCGGTATGATAGAGGGGATCTCCCCCACCCCAGGACGCAAAATCATCCGAGCTGGTAATCCATAAATCCTCAGGTAGCTTGCCAGCCTTCTTCAGATCCTGCAGGCGATTCACCCACTTTAAAATAACCTTGGGTTGCACAAAGTAACTCTCGGCCCATTTTACCATGGCCTCATTCCCCACGGCAAGTACTTTAACAATATCGGGATATTGATTAGCCAAGGCAACAGCCCTGTCAATCTCCCCCTCATTTTGCTCACTTTCCAAATTATGATCCGGTGCCTGATCGGTCCAGGCGTTTTTGCAATCGATCCATGCCCCAAGCATTACATACATTTCAAAGTCAGGATCAACTTCCTTTAGCTCACTTATTGCTTTAAGGATATTGGAAGCTTGAGGGAGCTGCACATTATAAGTGCGTAATATTTTAATCCCCATGGCATCCATAATCTTTAAATCGTCTTTTATTTCATCCAGGGTTGGTTGAACTTCACGAGTATTGGCCCGGTAACCTCCATAAGATATGGCCAGGTATTCCGGATTTCCTAAAATATCTTTAGCGGTCACTTCTTTTTTAATTTGTGTTTGATCTTTGGTGTTTTCTTTCTGTCCTTCTTTACATGCAATCAATCCAACCAGAACCACAACTGACAGTAATACAATTTTTAATGCTCTCATAGTTGACTTTTATTATATTTCCAGTGGCCAAAGTGCCTCTTTTATACTTCATAATTATTTTCAATAGTTAACTTTTTTGATATTCCAGTCCAAAACCAATTGGAAAAAGCGGGGTTGGACTTTTCTGCCAGAAATTTGGGCCATAAACATGCTCATAATCCGATTCAGATTCCGGCCAGGAATGTGGCAATTTTCCGGTAAAGTTATAATCCCCAAAGAGAACATCGGCAATACCTTTACCTTCAGAACCCGGCAACCAGGCAGCTATAAAGGCATCTGCCTTTTTGAGTTCTTCGGTAACCACCAGGGGTCTTCCGGAAAGCAATACCACTACCGTTGGTACCCCCTGTGCCACATAATGCTCTATATAATTTTTATGCTCTTCGGTTAGTGTTAACTGGCAATCACTTTCTTCATGGCCAACATCACCAAAAAACTCAGCATAGGGTTTTTCTCCTACACAGATAATAGCCACGTCGGCATCGGGATGCAGATCAACTCCTCCCGCATCATAAACCACTTCACCGTAGGCTGCCTCACGGATTCCATCTATAATTGAACTGGCCCCCAGATAATTCTCCGTAGTACCCTGCCAGTTGATTGTCCAACCACCAGATTGTAATCCGGAACTATCAGCATGTTCTCCCACTACCACAATCCTTTTTAACTTCTTATCCAATGGAAGGATACTGGCATTATTTTTAAGCAGGACTAAGGACTCCCTTACAGCCTGCCTTGCCACTTCTCTATGATTATCACAGCCTATACATTCAATTAATGTTGAATCCGGAAAAGGATATTCGAATAAGCCCAGGCGAAATTTTTGACGGAGAATCCTTCGAACGGCATCATCAATGCGGTCCATAGAAACTTCTTCAGATTTCACACCCTCGAATAAAACCTCCCGGAAATGATCTAAATCGCCATCAACGGCCATGATCATATCTACTCCGGCATTAACAATCTCATTTTCACCATATTTGGAATAACCTTTCCAGTCCGATACCACAATACCATCGAAATTCAATGTGTTTTTTAGTAGACCGGTTATCAATGCCTTGTGAGCGTGCATTGGGATGCCGTCTAAGATATTGAACGAGGTCATCACAGAACCAACACCACTTCTTACCGCCTCCTCATACGGAGGAAGCAGGCGCTCTGCCACTTGTTCAGGGGTGAGTGTAGTCTCACCGCCTTCAATTCCATATTCCGTGGCCCCATCGCCTATAAAATGCTTTACAGTGGCCATCACGGTACCCTTATTCGACAGGTTACCCTGATGTCCTATTACAGAAGCCCTGGTAAGCTTTGTAGTCAGAGCCGTACTTTCTGAAAAAGCCTCATAGACACGACCCCATTTTTCATTGTAAGGAATAGCAACACAAGGTGAAAAAACCCAGTTAAAACCGGTAGCCTGTGCTTCTTTGGCTGTGATTGCCGCTGCCTTTTCAACTAAATCAGCGTTTCCTGCAGCGCCCATTCCAATATTATGTGGAAAAATTGTTGCTCCGGGATAAGTATTCTGACCATGAATGGCATCTACCCCAAACAGCAAAGGGATTCCCAGCCTCGTAGAAAGGGCTATCTCCTGTAATTCCGTGAAGCGTGCCTGCCACTCTGCCGCATTATGACCCGGTATCGGGCCTTCGGTATGGATTACAGACCCTATATACTTACTTGAGATATCGCTATCCTGGATATCATCAAAATGCCGTACCTGGGTCATCTGACCAATCTTTTCCTCAAGGGTCATTTTAGCCAACAGGGCTTCAACTTTCCGTTCTGTCTTCAAATCCGATTGTATTTCGATACGAATATTTTTTGCGTGGCTTGGTGGCAGCATACACAGGCTTAATAAAAAAAGCCAGGGGGCGTGTATTTGCCTTATTGCTCTCACCTCAACCGCTCTTCTTTTAGGTTAATCCTGATTAATTGAATCTCAGCTGTCCTTTCAAAGACCTTTCTGCTGTTTTCTGCATCCAGCTCCAGTTTTTCTAATGTGGATTTGGAACCGTCTTTGAACGTAATCTCCAGATCCTCCTGATCAGCTAACTGATAAATTACGGGCACCTGACAATAGGTAAAACAAATAGAACCTGGTGCTAACTGCAATTCCTCTTGTTTGGGTTCAAGGCTGATATATGCAAATGTTTTTGGTACTTCAAGGAACTCGTCTTTCTTTAAAAGACAAGGATCAAAACACAGTTTTCCCTTCCTGATAAAAACTCCAAGTTCACCAAACCTACTCAGAATATCCTCCTTAACCTGTCCTGTCATTCCTGGTTGCTGAGCCCCTTTTCCTTGCGGGGTATGCGAATAAGGATCTGTTGAGAATGCCCCGTATAATGCGGGTGACTTATGGACTCCTATCCCCGCGTTGATTTCGTAATAGTGCTCCAGTAGTTTTCCAATAATTACCGGGTCTGCATCTTCTTCGATCGCTGTAAGGCACACTTCCTGAACGGCCAGAAGCAATTTGGATACCATATGCCAGTAAATAGAACCAAGGCCTTCATAGCCAAAAAAGGTCCCTGACCTGCCTGTAAACGCCTTATGATTGAATACAGATTCAAACAGCTGCAATACCTTCGTCTTTTCTTTTTCGTTTAGCGAATTAAAGCTTTCGGTATCCAGCGCATTCAATGCTTCACTTAGGTCAGCTGCATTCTTAAAGTTTCCATTGAAGTGAACCTTGTTATTTATATCTTTTTTAATTATTTGAAAATTATCTTTTTCGATCAACTCTCGGAGTAGACCAGATTGGGCTACAGCATCATCCGGAATCGTATTCTTCTCGGCAAAAAGTGGCAAATTTTTGTTGGGATACAGCAAATAACTATACTGATCCGGACGGAATAAAGCACTGCTTTTTAGTCCATCCAGCAAATCCAATGCCTCGTTTGAAGTTAAGGCTCCGGAACTCAGAGCTGCGACCTGTCCTTCCAGCATTTCACTGAGATAGGAAATCGAAACCTCTTCTTCGTTCTCTACGGTCATCAGGTTATAAGCATGGTAAAGGCTATCTTCCCTCCTGTTTGCTTTAATGGAATGTTCACAGTATTGTATACTGATCGCTACAAATTCCATCAAATCAGATAAACTTACTGATTCCTTATTTCCGGAGAAAGGGTTGTTATACACCTGACTGCGGAAATCACTCCCCGCCTGACCGAGTCCATCCAGGATCTGTCTTCGCTGACGATCATTTATACTACCTTCCAGAACCGATTTATTCTCATTCAGAGCAGTAACTACTCCCTTAAAAAAGGCTCTTAATTCAACGGAAACAGGTACTTCGGATATTTCTGAATCTGCAAATAACTTTTTGAGGAAGTTCAAAAACCTCCTCAGGTAGTACAGGGTAACCATGGATACCCCGTTCCCAACAAGCGCATTATTGGCATCGTTCCATTCCGGGCGCTGGGTGTTCATCCAGATACCGCCTTCCGGTATAAAATTGGAGATCTTGGCTAAAACCGTAGCCAGTATCTTTTCTATAAAGTTAACCCGGTATATATCATTTGACGCATTGTAAATCAAAGCACCATCTGCACCAATTTCTGCCCTTTTACTTCGTATCTTATGATCCAGGGTTTCATCAAACTCAATGGTATCCTTGGGGTTTTTAAGCAAGTCTGCATACCCCTTGATCTTGTAGGGTACATTGGCATAGACAAAAATATCCTTGTTGAAATAGCTTTCCAGTCTTCCTGGTGCAAGATCTTCGGCAAATTCTAAAAATTTCAACAGGTAGATCAATTGGTGATCCCCCCAATAGCCGATATACGACCAGGGGTCATCCGGTTCAATCACTTCCCAGTCAAAACCATCTTTGGTTACCCGATAGGGGTTATAACCATCGAAGGTAGTGGCATTGAGAAACTTGTGGATCATGCTTTCAATAAATTCCGGGTAAGAAAGCGCCAGGGCTTCCCAGTTCTGGAAGATGTCCCTCCAGTTCCCCTCATAGTCGAGAATTTTGGAACCGTCTACCTCATCACGGGTATTGATGGAGAAAACATTCCAGGGTCGACTTGGATCTCCGTGTCTCCTGCTGAATTTCAAGGGCATATATTCCAGGCAAAGCCGTTTGAAATTGTTGTCGTCCGCGCTAACTGATAGTGATTTGAGGTCCTTTAATGAAAAAACCTCTGGCAGTGCATCAACTGATTTTTCAAATCGCTGGAAAACTACCTGGTTAGCTTTTCGCAGGTATTTTTTAAAGTCCCACTTTTCAATGTTGTAATTGTCATCAAATATCCCTCCCCGCATAATGTTAAAGAGAGTATTGGCAAAATGACGGGTATCCCTTAGTTGATCACGGGTATACTGCAAACCATCTGAAGAAGCATTTAACTCTATAAGTCGCTGTGTACCGAGGTCTATGTCCCCTTCAACTTTATGAAGAAGATTATCATTGTCTTTAATTTCTTTGGAAAGCTCAGCGATAGCCGAATGGTCCTGGTTCACATTGGCCACAATCATCCATTCTTTCTTGTCTCCGGAGGCGAGTGTAATTTCCGTTTGAAGGAGGTAAGCCCCTTTCTCAGCTTTTATATCCGTTTCTTCCTGTACCTGTTGCCCTTTTCTAAAGCTGTTGAGCTGGAGCGAAGACAATAAGTGTGTTGCGTTCTCCATTCCCAGGGACCAGGCCACGTTGGCCTTCAGGGCCTCACTAGGTTCTGCTTTGTCTACAATTATGGCACTAAGGGCATATATACCCAGTCCTGAACTTTTTAGCAATTCAGTTCTCTTATAAGCGTCAACCAGATTACTTTGCCTGTTTTGCAGGTCGCTTCCTACGCCGTATGGCAGAACATTTTGAATACCGTCAATTAAGTTAACTTCTATGCTGTCTTTACCCTGGTTTAACAATGAGGATTTCCTTACGAATCCGTAAACATTAGAGGAATTCCATTCATAACTGAAGCTAAGCCCAAGATCATGGTTGATCTCTTCAAACAGTATCTTATTCCCATAAATACTTTTGTACAGGTTTCTGCTAATGTCGTAAACCCCGTATAAGCGATCGGAAAAAGGCTCCCATAACAAGGTTTCACCAGCTTTTTTTACCCGTAAGATGGTCTTACTCCCTGTTACTTCCGTAGATTCAGTAATCTTATCATCGGTATAATATGGGAACAGTGAAAATTGCGCATTTTTCCTTCCTGCCGTAAGTCCCCCATTGCTGGAGATAAACATCCAGTGGTTGGAATCACTGACAATACTCATAAAAAATGGACGCATCGAATCGCTATTCGAGATTTTATAAAACACATCGTCTCCAATGTGGACACGAGTTAATTCCGTATTGTTTATATTCTGTTGTTCCATGAGATTTACATCCATGAGTTAATTGGTATGGTTTTGTTCAGGGTCGTATTAACAACTCTTCTACTTGTTCCAGGGTTTTACCCTTGGTTTCAATAACATATCGATAGACGAATAAGATTGCAATAAACGACAACAAGGCGTAAAGTGCAAACGTTGTTGTTGGGCCCAGATTGGTAAGTTCCCAGGGGAAGATCTGTGTTACTGAGAAACTCACCAGGGAATTAAAGAATCCTACCACTGAGATAGCAATTCCTTTGATCTTACTTGGGAATATTTCCGAAATAAGGGTCCACATAACCGGGCCAAGGGAAATAGCAAAGGCCGCTACATACAAGAGTATGGCCACCAAAACTAAAGTCGCATTTACGCTGATAAAATTGGTAATCTGGTTGCGCTTAAAATCCAGGAATGCTGCCGCTTCCAGTTTGTCCTCTATTTCTTCAAAAAGCTCAGACTGACTGCTGAATGATTGGCCATCCAGGTAATTCAGCGATTCCCGGAGTTCAATATTTTCTATTTTTTGTAAGGTAGTTTGGTTAAAGTTGTAAGTAGCGTTATTAAAAGCCAGGGTAGCCAGCAAAAGGGCTATAGTCATACAACTGGTCCCAATAAGCAATAAAGGCTTTCTACCGAGTTTATCGATTAACCAGATAGCAACGAGGGTAAATACAAGGTTGGTTAGTCCGACTACTATCGCCTGTAAAAACGAAGAGTCCGTACTTCCTCCTGCCTGCTCAAATATGGTTGGGGCATAGTAAAAAATAGCGTTGATCCCTGTGATTTGTTGAAAAAAAGCAATCCCCAAGGCAATAGTCATTATAGTTCCGTACTTACTTTGGAACAGATCAGAGAGCCTTCCTTTCGTTTCTTTTTTAGCCAGCCCTCTTTGAATTTCGGACACCGTAACCTCTGCATAGGCCTCCCCTCCTATTTTCCGGGTGATGCTTCGGGCCAATTCAACCTTATTCAAT
The DNA here is from genome assembly GCA_021295155.1 of Flavobacteriaceae bacterium D16. GTDB lineage: Bacteria > Bacteroidota > Bacteroidia > Flavobacteriales > Flavobacteriaceae > Lentiprolixibacter. The sequence continues at coordinate 577,470 of JAJTJC010000035.1, forward strand.
TTCATAATGAGCCACCTTGGACTCTTGGGTACGGTAAAGAGCGAGAGGAAGTAAACTGCTGCCGGGATAGCTTCTACCCCAAGCATCCAGCGCCAGCTTTCCCCTTCAATATTTACCAGAAAGTAATTGGAAAAATAGGCCACTGAAATACCGATAACAATATTCAACTGATTAAAGGAAACCAGGCTTCCCCTGAGTTTAGGCGGGGCTATCTCGGCGATATATATGGGCGCAATTAGAATAGCTCCCCCAATACCTACACCACCAATAATACGGGCGATTATGAACTCCGTATATCCTGTTGCCAATGCCGACCATGAAGCCGATATGGCAAACAAGGCCGCTACGATAAGTAACACTGATTTTCGTCCAAACCGGTCGGCCATAGGTCCAGCCAATAAGTTACCAGCCATGGCACCGAAAATGACACAACCTACTGCAAAGCCCAGCATGGCATCGGTCATTTCAAAATATACCGTAATCCCCCTTACGGCTCCGGAAATAACAGCACTGTCAAATCCCAACAAAAAACCGCCTAAAGCCACGATAAGGCTTATAAGGACGGTATAGGATTTGTTCATCTCAATAACCTGGCTACTTTGTTTCATGTTCTTCGAAATGGTTGGCTTCAATAACAGAGGTTCAAAATTAGGTGTGAATAGGCCGGGTGGGATACCCGACCTATTCCATAAAACCTCTTAAGTAAAAAGCCTTAACAACCTAATTAAAAGCATTATTCTAGGTATACCAGAATAATGCTCGTTAATTATTAGATTTCGGTGACAACGACGTCATCTATAATCACCTCACCTGCACACGTAGCTGCTCCACCACAGGTAGCCTGGATAAGCAAGGATATTCCTTCTTCAATACCAGCTGCTGTAGTAAAGGTACCAGTATACGTCTGCCATACATCGACCGTGCTTACGTCAGCATTACCTAAATCATTAGCCTCTGCACCGGCAGTGGTAAATTCTGAGAATGCCAGGACTTGTAATATCGAACCGTCTACAAAAGCCTGTGTAACCTTATATCTGAATGTAACCTGTACACCTTGACTTCCAGCAATGCTTGGCGCAAACCGTTCTTGTTTAATGTTTGGTACGTTGGCAGGACCTGTTGTTAGTCTTACTGAATACGTACCTGAATTGGCATCCGTATCAATAATAGTAATTGTTCCACCACCTTGATTTAGTTGCCAGCATGCACCATCTCCAGAATTGGCTTCAAATCCTCCATTAGAGAGCAACTCTCCTGTTGGAGGGGGAGGGCAAGTACCAGCACCGCTTCCATTGCTACACAACCTGATGTTGTCGAACTGTATCGTCCAGTCACCGCTGCCATCGCCTGCCGTACCATTGTCCATGATCAGCGTGATATCCGTAACGGTGCCAACATTACCTGCCACAGCACTGAAATCATAGGTAAGCGTCTCCCAGCCTGTTCCAGATGTCGGAAGTATAACCTCGATACCCGGGCCTTCCAACTTGAATAACAACTGTCTTACTGCTTGCGAGTTAACATCGATAGAGAATACACCTGCATTGAAATCAATGTCGGGATCAACCGCTATGGTGATGCCTGCAAATACTTCTCCGGCTCCTTTAACATACTGCCCTAACTTGGCACTTGTATTTACTGAAGTGTCAGGATTGTCGATGATGGTACCAACACCACCACCGAAGTTGCTGAATATGGTGTCATCGGCCGATTCGAAGTCATTGACCAAATCTCCACCGCAGTCTTCCAAGGAATTACCTCCGCCGGTATTTTCTCCGTATAACCTGAAGTCATCTATATAATAGGTAGAACTACTGCCTGTCCCTATATCAAAGAACAACACGATCTTATCATACTTGTCACTATCACCCGGAGCAAAATCAAAGGTTAGCTCTTCCCAGGCATTGGCTGTAGTAGTTTCAGCACTAACCTCAACAAAGGTACTGGCGTTTGTTTTGTCTTCTAACTTCAACAGTACAGGGGTTCCTACTGCAGGTGCCCATACTAATAGTTTGAATCCTGTATTGGCATTGAAGTCGAATTTGGCGTCAAATTCAATTTGGTTATTGGCAAATTGGAAATCAGGATTCCTAACAATCTGTCCCACAAAACAAGAAGGATTATTATTGGTATCAGGATTGTTAATATACGTATAGGCAGCTCCATCGGAAATAAGATCGTCCCCCGGATCTGTCTGGAATGTCAGGTTGAAATCCGACGCATCCAGCGACTGTTCGGTCTCTTCCGTACATTCTAACGGTTCTGGTTGATCAATTTCAATTTCAATTTCAGATGATGTTACATCTGAACTTCCCGAAGGGTTAATCGCCTTAAGCGTAACTGTATAGGTATCCGAAGCTGTATAAGTCTTCACCGGATTTATTTGGGTAGAAGTGGTTCCATCCCCGAAGTTCCATTCGTACTTGGTTGCATCTTCGGAAGTATTAATAAATTTAACGAGTCCGGTCCCCTCCGCATTGGTATACGTAAAATTGGAACTTACCGAAGGTAATAAGCTTTCAACTTCCGTACATCCCCAGAGTGCGAAGACAAGGATGACAATGGAAAACTTGCTTGTTGTTTTTAATAGTTGTTTCATAATATTTGATGTTAGTCTAGTCCGTTATATTTATATACCCGCACGTAATCCACGAGCATGGTTTGTGGGAATACTGTTTCGTTATTAGGTGGTCCGTCAAAATTGCCCCCAATGGCCAAATTGATGAGCATAAAGAAGGGTCCCTGATCAAAGACCCAAGGGCCTGTAACCTTTTCATCTTCCGGGGTAAACTGCTTATACAATACGTCATCTACATATAGATTAATATATTGGGGTCCCCATTCAATACCATATACATGAAATCCTGTATCAACCCGATCATTAACAAAGTCATACTCTTTTAAAGCGGGATTGGAGCCCTCCGGATTTGCTCCCCAATAACCGGGACCGTGAAGTGCTCCGCTTACAATAGAAGGGGTTCTTCCCCTGTTTTCCATGATGTCGATCTCTCCACAAAATGGCCAGGGATTGGTATCTATATTCGCTCCCAGCATCCAGAAAGCCGGCCACATTCCCTTACCATAGGGAAGGCGCATACGTGCCTCAAAACGACCGTACTGTTGGTCAAATTTCCCTTTGGTCAGCAAACGTGCCGAGGTATATCCAGCAGTTTCAAAATTCTCTTTAATAGCCGTAATAATGAGATACCCATTACTCACGACAACATTTTCCGGACGGTTTGTATAGTATTGCAATTCACCGTTACCCCAGCCATCGTTACCTGGTCCTATACCTATATCATAAACCCATTTACCCGGGTTAGGCGGTCCATCAACGTCAAACTCATCCGCAAAGGTAAGTTGTGTGAAATTTACCACAGTCTGGGTATCTTCGGTTGCACACCCCAATCCAAAAATCATAACAATACCTAGTAAGGCATGCTTTATAGGCTGTATCAGTCTTTGTGATTTCAATTTATTTCCTTCTTTCATGATTATTTTTTTAAGCTTATCTGTAGAAATAGATGTTATCAACTAATATGGCATCAATAGTAGCATCTGATGCAAAAACTACTTGTGCAACATTGGCTCTGTTAGTGAGTCCATTAAAGGCGCCACCACCAGCTGGTCCATTAAAATCATCTAATGGAAAATCCAGACTAATCCAGGTAGCACTACCCAAGTCAGCACTGGTAAGGGTTATTGAACCTCCAGAATCATTATCACCTCCAAATACACCATCCGGACCAAAGTCAACGAGCTCAATTCTAATAATATCTCCTGCGTCGATGGCCTCATCTATCCTGATGTCAATATGGAGAAAATCCATTTGTGTAGCATCTACGGTTGGATTTGAAAAGCCAGTTGCCACAAAATTGAGTTCCTCATATTGTAGTAGATCATCATCCCCAATTGTTATAAGTCCTCCTGTTGTTGTCTGGAAGGGTTCAAAAAAACCGTTGTAGAAATCTACTGGGACATCATTATAGGCATTGCTGAATATGGAGATCACATCAGCAGCATTGCGAGCTGGCGGAGTTGGCGCAAAAGAAAATTCCCCTACGGTAAGTTCTAAAGATCCTTTAGCCGGTACCCCTCCCAGGGTTGCAGTAATCTCAGTTGCACCTTCTGCAATAGCTTGGATTAAGCCATTATCAGTGACTGTGGCAACATCAGTATCTGAAGAATTAAAATCAAAATAGGCCGGTGCTGCAAGTACCGTTTCATTCTGACCGTTCGCTAAATTAAAGGTTTGTGTGGTCCCCGATATCTGTCGCTCTGTCCCAACCAGGTTTACCCCAGTCTCATCTTCTCCATTGAATATGGCAGGCTGTGGTTGGGCTATTGTTCCTAATTTCTCAAACTGCAATTCATCAATCCAAAAGGTATATCCGTCACCATTTTCATCTGGCCCTTCAGCATACCAGAACATTCCGGTTTCGTTGAAGAGTTTGCTTGGGTCAGGAATAGGAATTATATATTTGGTCCAAGCTGTACTTATCCTAAGGTTTTGCTTAGTTACCAAAAATTTGCTTGTTGATTCGCGGTAAGGGCTATCCCCAAAATCATTTCCAAATCCTATTTCACTTATTGTCTCGGCTTTTGTAGCCTTTGCCCAGAAGGTGAGTGCGTCATAGCCCGAAAGGTCTCGTCCTCCATAGTCTGGAAAGATAGCCCCTGCAAAACCGAGAGTTGTACTCGGGTCAAATGCGTTAGGCACATCAAAACGCATAGCGGCCTCCCCCTTGTATTTAACATCTGTATCTACTGAAAAGGCGTCAAATTTTGATCCTCCAAAAGGAAGGTATTCTAAACCGCCACTAAATCCATCTATAAAAATTTCAGGATTATTCCCAAATTTGGCAAATTTGGCATCGTCACCAAAATCATAATCGCGTTCACAACCTACGGCAACGACAATAATGAGCCCCAGGAATAATGCGAGTCTTGAATATATTCGTTTTTCGTTTTTCATTTCTCTATTTTTTTATTTCCCGATATTGATATGTACATAGGTTCTGATCTCCCATTCGTTACCGAATCCAAATCCAACCGGACTTATGGTAGGTTCTGTGGCAAATTCTGCCGCCTCATTAGGCAGGTAACGATTTGAATTTTCGTCAAGAGTTCTCCAGGTTCCCCGGATGCCCACCTGCGTACTGGGCAGGATAAACCAATCCGGCTTTCCGATAGTAGTAGAAATGTCTAACATCAACTGTACTGGGAACGTCAGGTTAAAATCCCTGTGGTAGTCAAAAGGACCCCAATCATTTATCTTAAATGCATGCTGCACTTTAATATTTTTATATATCATCCGTATATCAGCACCTACACGTTCAAGTGTCCTTGGGTCACTACCAGTAGACTGGGCATTCCCAAAATACATGTTAGCAATCAAACCAAAATCAGGTCCAAGCTTGGAAACAATCCTCGTGTGCGCTTCCCACAGATCTTTAGCAGGTACGGAATTCGGGAAGGCAAAAAGGGTACGATTACCCAAGAATCCAATATGAGCATCCATAGCAGTTGGATGGTGTCTAAAAACAAATCCGGCGCTCACTGCCAGAGGCGCATCCTCTGCCCTGTCATTATCCCATTCATACATCCAGGTGCCGGGAGTTGGGTCCCAGGTTAGCAGTATCTCACCACCCATCATTTCCCGGTTTGCCCTTACAGAGAAAGGATCATCCAAAATGTTTCTCAGACGTCCTGGACTTTGAACATCATTAGGCATAGGACCAACTATAGGCTTCTGCCACATGAAGTTAGGTGCGATTTGCACGTTACCAACCTGATAGGTGAAACCAGAAAGGAAGTTAGTTTGGTTACCACTACCGGTATCCTTCAATTTCCATCCTGTAAAAGTCCTGGTCTGATCATAACCTCCACCGGCCACCAGACCCATGGCAGCTCCCTGAGCATACCAATTAAATTTGCCCTTGGAGAATGTGATTTTAGCTTTAGCTCCCCAGTTATCTTGTGTATCCACTACATCAGTGAATACATTGTATTTAGCATTAGAATCTGAAACTTCCTGACTAGGATCAAAATTCGGGTTATCCTCGGTGAACTGGAATTCACGCCCATTTAAAGGCTCTCCACCCCAGATACCTCCTACTTCTATTCCAACATTTCCGATTTCCCTTTCGATATGTACAGTGGCACGACGGGTTCTTGGCATGGGTACTGCCAATGAGGAAACGATGGTTCCAAAATCGTCAACATCTTCGTGGAAGACACCAGTAATATGATATTTACCTAGTTCTTTTCGATATTTTACTAATACCGCCGGGTTAGCTCCCCACCACAATTGAGGTCCGAAAGCAACTTTCAGTCCTTTGAAGGCTCGCTTACCATCAATTTCAAAACCGCTGATCTCACCATTATAGATATCCAGATTGGGACCATAATTGGCTTCAGGATACAATCCAAAGAAATCTCCCTCGTATCCCCAGTGATAATGTCCGGTCCGATAGAACCCTCGTAAATCAAAATTCTTGGATTTCCAATCGAAGGAGGCATTGTAAATCTGAACCCGTGATACATCGGTAAGGTCCAGAACACCCTCATCCGTATTAACAGAAACGGTGCGCCCCCTGTTTTCGTAGAATATTTCATCAATCGGATTTGTAGCGACATTACCCAAAATGTTCACATTAACATTGGCTCGCATATTGGCAGCAGGCTCTCCTTCAACACCTACAAAATAAGATTGCATATGATCGAAGCCCAATTCACTCGGGAATTGTACTTCATCTGGATCTGCATTCTCGGGAGTAGTAATCAGATTACCCCCCGTATTAAAGGTGGTGAACCTGGCCTGGAGGTTACTTATCCTCACCATACCGGACTGTTCCCCTACCAGTGCAGCTTTATCTCCCCTGGCTTTGAGCACAGCATCCATGAGGTTGATATTGTTGAAATAGTTTTCTACAAAATCACCAGTAACCCCTTCTTCATATGGGTTAAGTTGATGTGCTTCTTTAAGCGCATAGTAGGCAGCACGAGGGAAAAGTTGGTATAAGCCACGAGGGTCAGTTTGTCCCTTGGCACAGATACCAAACCATTCTTCGTTCATGTTGTTATCTCCGGGTGCCAGGTCAATGGCATATCCACCATTCGCCCAGGAAGCGTTGTTGTCATGCACATCGGCACCTTCTCTGTCATTAAAGCCAAATTTCCACCATCCATCACTAAACTGAAAGGTAAATCCACCTATGGAGTTTCCTGCCTTGCCTAGTCCGGCAGCATTTGCATATATTTCTTTCCAATTCCCTACCATATAATAGGCCTGGGATTTTTGGTCTTCAGAGTTGCTTATTGCGTTAAAAGCGTCAGCACCAAATTCTGTAAACATAAGCGGCATGTCCAGCTTCTCTTTAACTACATCAAACATATTTCCGAAGGAAACCCCTCGATAGGTGTTGGTACCGTAGATATCTACATCTTTACATTCTTCAGCGATAATATCAATAAAGAGCACATCTCCGTTACAAATCGCTACAGGGTGGTTGCTGTCCATGCCTTTCATAAGCTTGGCAGCATCGTTCATCAGCTTATACATGGGTCGCCCACGTTTTTCACCGATGAATGCCTTTTCTTCCTCATCATCCGGAAAATCTTCTGTTTCTGCTCCAGCCCAGAACAAACCGTAATTGTTCTCATTCCCCAGCAAATACATCAGAAGGCCGGGAGTATTTTTATACTCTTTTACAAGGTTCTCAACCTCGGACATCAGAAATTCCTGCGTACGTGGATTGGAGTAATCGGTGATCTCAATCCATACACCATCTATAGTAAGACCATAACGTCCGAAAGAGTGGTTAAGCATGGTGTAGATTCCGTAGTTTTCATAGATATACCGGATCCAGCGCGCGGGTACACCAGTGTACTGACGGATCACATTTACATTCATGTTTTTTAGCAGGGACATTTCGGTATCCAGACCAGCTTTAATTACGTCATCTGATTTTTCCCAGAATCTAGCATTTACAGTGTTGGTACCGATAGGAATGTAATCCCAGTTCATACCATTGATCATGAATTCTTCCCCATTTACGATCAATGTGTGCCCGTCCGCATTATTTTGGACGGTGACCTGATCGGCCTGGGCAAACAATCCTGTACCAATGAAGAGAATTACTAAACTCAGCAATGTGTTTTTCATAGTATCCTTAGTTTAAGTTGACCATTAGTTAGTTAAGGTGGCACTCAAATTTTGTAACCTTTAAAAGTGATCAAAGTGGAATAGACTCATACAAGCCGTCTACTAAACGAAAAGGTTGTAGTTGATGCGCCTTAGTTTTACTGCAAGGTTAAAAATATCTTAATTAATTATGAACTTCGCAAAAATCACCCCTACAAAAACTATACATGACAAAAAAAAGGGGTTTAATTGGCAAATTGATAATACATAAGCTCTTAGAGGCCAGAACTGCGCGGGGCAAACAACTAATTAATACAGGATAGATTAATTGTATAGGTAATGTTGTGGTAAGTTACAACCCAATGTATAGGTGGCTATAGTTGGAGGATATAGTTTACCAGGTTTTCATCGTGGTCAAGGTCCATCTTTTTTCTTAGGCGGTAGCGCTTAATCTCTACGCTTCGTGGAGAAATATGCAACAATTTCGCAATTTCCTTGGAAGATAAATTGAGTCTTAGGTAGGAACACAGACGAATATCGTTAGGCGTTAAATTCGGGTGTGCCTTTTCAAGTTTACCCAGGAATTCCCGGTCCGCATTATTAAAGGCCTCCTGGAATAGTTCCCAATCGTCATTTTGCTTCAGACTTCGATCAATAATATTCACAAGCTGCCTGGTATTATCTCCACTATCTGAAGCCATGAGTTGTTCTTTAATACGGGTAAGTAATTCATTCTTTTTAATGATACTCATGGTAGAGGCAGCCAGCTCATTACTTTTATTCCTGAAATCCTCCTGTAATTGATCATTTTTAAGTTTGATAATCTCTTTTTCATTCTGTAGCCGAATAAGGTCCAGTTCCTGCTGATTCTGTTCAATTAACTGGTTCTGCTTGCCATGGTAGTACCTGCGGTATGCTCTGTGTACTAATAATATGGTAATTACAGCAGCAAGCAGGTATATTGCCCACATAGTCCTCGAAAGGTGCCAGGGTCTGTTGATCCGGAATTCATAGCTTGCCGTTTTGTCCGAAATAGCATCCCCTACCCTTGCACGTACCTTAAAGGTGTAATCTCCATAGGGGAGGTTTTCAAATGTTGCGGAAGCGTCCTGAGACCATCCCGTCCAATCGGGATACATCCCTAATAGCTGGAATTGGTATTCAGGTTTTACATACTTCCGGTATTGTGTAACATAAAAGTTAATCTCTACATGGTTTTCCTCAGGATCAAAATTACCGTCCATCCCAGGATTTACTGAAGCTGTAGATAGGAGTTTCGAATTCTTATCTCCTTTCTTTACCCCTTCAATCTCAACATTAAATGAGCTATTGTATTTATAATCAAGGTCTGCGGTAAGATAGCCAGAACTTGTTCCAAACAGGTAATTCCCCGGGTTGAGCAGGGGTATCACACTTTCGTACCCCACAACGCTGTTTCTATCCTTATCGGCCAGTGGTATGGTATTGATAATCGGACTATTTCCAAAATTATCCCCGGATATGTAGTGGATCCCGGATTTAGAGAACACCCACAAATACCCCTCTCGATCATCAACATTAAGTTTTCCAGACACATAGGTATCCTTTCTATACACCTGACTTAGCGCACTGTCTTTGGCAAACGTGCCATAGTTAAAATCAAAAGCATAAATACCACTGGCGCAAGCATAAAGTAACTGATCACGATACTTTACCATTCCGGAATTGTGGCAGATCAGTGTGGTGTCTACAGCTATTTCAGTTGCTGCCCTGTACTCCTCATCCAATTTAAGCCTGAATACCCCTTTGTATTCGTGATTAACAAATATATCTCCATTAAAAGCCTCGAAATGACGCGCCGAATTGTCGAAACCGGCAATTTTATTCCTTAAACTAAAACTATCTCCTGATTTATTCAGGACATACAAGCCATCATAATTGCCCTGAAGCAGGAGTTCCTGATTCCCGGGTAGACTGCTAACCTTCCAGGTACCGGGAATTTGAGAGATTCGTTGAATCCTGTTGCCTTCTATTACCAATGTGCCGGAATGATGTCCACAAAAGAGGGTATCATCAATAACGTCCAAAGACCATACCTGTCCCTGGGTTCCATCAATGAGTTGAAATTCACCCTGGGTAGTATAATTCCTGTAGAACAAACCCTGGTTAGTGCCCAGGTAGAGTATTCCATCTTTGGTGGCTGCCGCATAGATACTGCCCACAACCCCTCTATTATCCCGAAAGACACGGAAAGGGGATTCGAGGTTCACGTAAGCTATGCCATTATCCAGGCCCAGCCATAAATTTCGATCGATATCCTGAAAGAGTGCTAAAACGGTATTGTTCCGTAGTCCCTTTATTTCATCAATTTTGTATACCAGCTGCCCTTTACTATCCAACACAAGTAAACCGTTGGCTATGGTTCCCAGTGCCAGATGACCATCTTCCATTTGCAAGGCACTGTACACACTAATTTCATCAAATAGAGCTGGGTTTGCGGTACTCCATTTTTCCAGCTTGTTTCCTGTCATCCTATAGAAACCATTATTGCGGGTCAGCAACATGTTAGCCTCTTCTCTTTCAAAAATGGCGACCACTTCATCCTCCTGAACTACTTCATCATCATACAATTTAAGTTCATTTCCGTTTTCGACTTTAAAAATCCCCTGTCCCATCTTTTGGAAATACACCTGTAGTCCTAATGCAAAGACTTTGGGTATTCTTGTTTCCGAGTCGATAATTGAAAACTTGCCATCGGCTTTATTATAGACATAAATCCGGTTTAGGGACTGAAATAAAAGATAACCATTAACCGGAAGGATAGTCCAGAATTCTTCATCCTCTAGCAATTGGTTATTTATTGATTGAGAAAGGCTGGTATATTTAAAAAGGCCCGGGATGTCCTCTTCCCAATAACCAAACTCCATATAACTACCGGTGTAAACACGATTTTCGTTTACATAAACCGAGCGTATTATGGACCCATTGGGAGAGGGATACATAGCCCATTTAGCTCCGTTGTAAACCAATAATCCTTCATTATTGGCAGCAAAAATTCGCTTGTCTGATGACTGGGATATGGCCCAGTTCTGGTTTTCACCTGTATACTCGGCAGGTGCAAAATTCTGTATGGGAGGTAATTCCTGGGCAGTAGCAGTTTGGATGCAGATCAATACTACGAACAGGATTCTTAATGCATATTTCATAGCAGGGGACCAGGAAAGCTTGTATAACCCGGCACTTCAGGAGGAAAGTTAAGAAAAAGCAATGAAAAGGTACTCATTCTGTAATGAAGGACCTACAAAATAGATGAATCACAGCAGTACCGGTTAAATTTCAAAAGTAATACCCATACTTAGTAAAGAAGAATACTCACTCTCTCCTGTTGGAGTACGACTGTTCAGGAAGTAATTGAACAATCCGGAAAATTTTAATTTTTGGGTGATTGGTACTTCCGCTTTTAGTTGCTGCAAAATTCTGTAATTCCCAAAATCACGATACAGCGGTTGATAATAAAGGGTATTCGTAAGATCTAATTTTCCTTCAGCCAGACTCACTGACAGGGAGAGGTAAGAGCTATTTCGGTGGTTGTAGAGCTTTAGCCCAAAGGCATCGCTTTCTTCTATCTCATACATATAGGAATTACCAAAATACGCTTTGACCTCCGGGGTGGAAATAAATTTGAGTCGGACTCCCGCACCAAGCAGGTTTCTGGAATTAATCGATAACAATTGGTTATGCTGGCTTTGCACAAAGCCCTCCAGTCTAAATAAATCCGTTAGCTTTCGATTATACCTGAGGTGAAAAAACCAGGAATTACGAAAATCCTCCGCACGGCTTCTCGCAAGGTTCAGGTTCCCAATCAGATAAAGAATACTCTTGTAATCCCTCGATTTCCACTGGGTTGCTAATCCACTCCCCACCTGTAAAAGATAAGACCCATCGTTATCCGAGTAACTAAATAGCAAGTCTGCTTTCAAAACAAAGTGAAGTGAGTCTGTCTGCATGCGTCTGGATTCAATATTAACCAGCTGACTGAAGAGAATCCCTTGCCAAAAAAAAGCAAGTAGCAACAACAATGGATAAGGAGTTGGTTTCAAAATAATGGTTGGATTAATTGGTTGATTTAAAGGTATTGTTTTTCAAAGATATGGCCCGTTAACGCACAAGAATGGGGAAACTACGGCAATTTTAAGTGATCTAAGTTACACAACTAACTGTATTTATCTGAATATGATAATTGTCATGAAAATCAAACAATTATGAGCTTAATTTCGAAGAAAATTAAACAACTTCAGAAACAATATCCATGGAAACATTAACACCCGTGAAGACCCGGGTTTTTAAATTCGGAAACAAACAAGCAGACGGAAATGGTACAATGCGCAACCTACTTGGGGGAAAAGGCGCAAACCTGGCAGAGATGAGTGCCATCGGTATCCCGGTACCCCCGGGATTTACCATTACCACAGCAGTATGTACAGAGTACAACGAGCTAGGTAAAGACAAGGTGGTAGAATACCTCAAAGATGAGGTTACAGATGCTGTCCGGGAAATTGAGATGCAGATGGGAACAAAATGGGGAGATAAAGAAAACCCCTTATTACTCTCTGTAAGATCAGGCGCCCGGGTTTCTATGCCAGGGATGATGGATACCGTATTAAACCTGGGATTGAATGATGATGCCGTTATTGGGCTGGCTAAGAAAACAGGTAATGAACGCTTTGCATGGGATTCTTACAGGCGCTTGATACAGATGTATGCCAGCGTGGTTATGGGCATGAAACCAGAGTCAAAAGATGACATAGATCCTTTTGAAGAAGTCATGGAAAACCTGAAGGGAAAAAGAGGAATAGAACTGGACACCCAGTTTACAGTCCAGGACCTGAAGGATTTAGTATATGATTTTAAGGAAATCATCTTAAAACGCAGCGGCAAACATTTTCCTACCGATCCCTGGGAACAACTCTGGGGAGCAGCGCTAGCTGTTTTTGATAGCTGGAATGGAGCCAGGGCCGTTTATTACAGGAAGATACACGGGTATCCGCCTGAATGGGGAACCGCGGTTAATGTGCAGGCAATGGTGTTTGGTAATATGGGAGATGATTCCGCAACAGGTGTATGCTTTACCAGGGACTCCGGTAGCGGCGAAAACGTATTCAATGGGGAGTACTTGATTAACGCTCAGGGTGAAGACGTTGTAGCCGGTGTACGTACACCACTGGAAATTACCCGAATGGGATCTCAACGCTGGGCCAAGCTGGCACAGGTTAATGAAAAAGATCGCGCTTCAAATTATCCATCCCTGGAAGAAATAATGCCCGAAATGTACCAGGAGCTAGATGGCTATCAGAAAATCCTGGAAGCGCATTACCGGGATATGCAGGATATGGAATTTACCGTTCAAAAGGGCAAATTGTGGATCCTACAGACCAGGAACGGAAAACGTACTGGGGCTGCAATGGTCAAAATTGCAGTTGACCTTTTGAAAGAAGGGGCAATTAGTGAAACAGAAGCTTTGCTGCGCATGGAACCCAATAAACTGGATGAATTGCTGCACCCTGTTTTTGATACCAAGACCATTAATGAAGAGGATATCATAGCACAAGGACTTCCTGCCTCACCAGGAGCCGCAACCGGACAGATCGTATTCTTTGCCGATGAGGCCCACAAGTATAAAAATACCATCCTTGTACGTATAGAAACATCACCTGAAGACCTTGAAGGTATTAACATTGCCAAAGGTATCCTTACCGCTAGGGGCGGTATGACCTCCCACGCGGCAGTTGTTGCCAGGGGGTTAGGTAAATGTTGTGTGTCTGGTGCAGGAGCCCTTAAAATCGACTACAAGAACAGGAAACTGGAAGTTGATGGTCGGGTATTCCACGAAGGCGACTGGATCTCTCTGAATGGATCTACTGGGAATATCATTGATGGTAAAGTCCCTACAATAGAAGCCAAGCTTAGCGGAGAATTTGCCGAGATCATGAAACTGGCAGATAAGTATAGAAAAATGCAGGTACGCACCAATGCAGACACCCCAAAAGATGCGAAAGTAGCGCGGAGTTTTGGTGCAGAAGGTATTGGTTTAACGCGAACTGAGCATATGTTTTTTGAAGGACCTCGTATCCTTGCCATGCGTGAAATGATCCTGGCAAGTACAGAAAAAGGTAGGAAACGGGCACTTACCAAACTCCTGCCTATGCAGCGAAGCGATTTTGAAGCAATCTTTGAGGCGATGGAAGGCTTACCAGTGACCATTCGATTACTGGATCCACCCTTGCATGAGTTTATACCTCATCAATTGGCATCCCAGAAAGAAGTTGCAGACGAATTGCATATTTCCGTTGCGGCGGTAACCAGTAAAGTGGCCGAATTACACGAATTCAATCCGATGATGGGCCACAGGGGTTGTCGTTTAGGAAATACCTATCCGGAAATTACTGAAATGCAGGCAACTGCAATTATTGAGGCAGCTCTGAACCTAAAAGAACGGGGCATTAGTTCCAGACCTGAAATCATGGTGCCTCTGGTTGGGACAGTAAGTGAGTTCGTGGAACAAAAGCGAATCATACAGGAAACTGCGGAGCGCATATTTACGAAACGTAAAGATCGAATCGATTATGCTGTAGGAACCATGATAGAAATCCCGAGGGCAGCCCTAATTGCCGACAAGATTGCCGAACATGCTGATTTCTTCTCCTTTGGTACAAACGACCTTACGCAGATGACTTATGGCTATTCCAGGGATGATGCTGGAAAATTCATGGGCATTTACCAGAAAAAAGGCCTACTTACCTCCGATCCATTTGAAATCCTGGATCAGGAAGGAGTTGGACAATTGGTCACCATGGGAGCCGAACGCGGAAGGGCAACCAAGCCTAAATTGAAGGTAGGTATTTGTGGAGAACACGGAGGAGAACCCAATTCCGTGGCCTTCTGTCACAGAAACAACCTTAATTACGTAAGTTGTTCACCTTTCCGGGTCCCTATAGCCCGCGTGGCAGCGGCACAGGCTGCAATTGAAAAGGAACAAGCCTAGAGCTTTATTTTGTAGGAATTTTACAGGGGCATTAATGCATTTCGGTGTATTTTTGCCCCTGTATTGTTGATACTATGTGGGAGATTTTTCAAAAGAAGCGTTATCTGGTAGATTATCTGGGAGGATTTGTGGACATTCATAACCATATTCTCCCCGGAATTGATGACGGAGCAAAAACGGTGGAAGATTCGTTAAAGCTGATCAAAGGCATGGGCGAATTGGGGATTTCCCGGTTTATTGCTACCCCGCATATCATGCACAACTACTACCCCAATACCCCGGAAACCATCAAGGAGGCACAGATTAAACTGCGCGACGCATTATTAGAGAACGATCTGACAGATGTGGCCATATCGCCCGCTGCGGAGCATATGATCGATGACAACTTTGAAAATCTGTTGGAAGAAGGCGGAATAATGCCATTAGGGAAGGACTATTTGCTTGTAGAAATGTCATTTTTACAGGCCTCCATCAATCTGGACAGTGCCATTGAAAAAACCACAAAAAGTGGCTACTTCCCGATCCTGGCACATCCCGAACGTTATCTGTATCTAAAGAATAATCAGAAGATATTCAGGTCCTTGAAGAAGCGCGGCACCTCATTGCAGCTTAATTTGCTTTCCCTTGGGGAATATTACGGTAGTGATACGCACAAATTAGCTCACGATTTGTTAGAAGAAAAGTTGCTTGATTTTGTGGCTTCTGATCTGCATCACACTGGGCACCTTAAAGAATTAAAAAAAATACAGCTTACTGAAAAGACCCTGGATAAGTTGTTTCCAGTTTTGGAAAATACGATAGCGCATTTTTACTAGCCTGTTAGTTTCCACCATTTCTTCTTTGTGGTTTTACCGTATCCATATCCGTAAGGTCCACCATAACCAAGGTTTGAATCTTTGACGCCATTGACGATAAAAGAGATATTTTTGATCTTTCCTTCCTTATGCAGCTTAAGCGCAAATTCCAGCACCTTTAAGTCTGTTTGGTGAGCCCGGGTAACAAAAAGTGTTTGGTCCGCATGTTCACTTATTAGAAGTGTATCTGAAACCCCCATCACAGGAGCGGTATCCACTATAATATAATCATATTTATTTCTCAATTCATCTATAAGCAACCCTACCCTATTACTCATTAAAAGTTCAGATGGGTTCGGTGGCACTTTTCCAGAGAAAATTACATCAACCGTCTGATCATAAACAAGCATGTTATAAATCATGTCTCGTATCTCAAGGGATTCATCTACTAAAAAGTCAGTTAATCCTTTAGTATCCTTGTCCTGAATGCGACGACCAAGCTCATCCACATTCTTGCCGGAAAAGAATTTATATAATTTAGGGTTGCGAATATCAGCTCCAAGAAGCAAAACTTTTTTATTGGCTTTGGAGTAAATCATAGCAAGATTAGAAGAAACAAGTGTTTTCCCTTCACCGGATACACTCGACGTCACAAAAATTACATTCCCTTTTTTAGATTTGGAACGTGTCTTGATAAGATAATCCAGATTTGCTCGTAATATTCGAAGAGATTCTGCCATAATAGAGCGTCCTTCAGCCTTAACTAGAATACCTTCTTTTTTCTTAATCTTAGGTATTTCCGCAAGAACCGGTACTTCCCCTACTATTTTTTCTAGCCCAATTTTATTGATCACTTTGTTATCCAGCAGTTCTCGGACATAAATAACAGCGATAGGAACCAGTGCTCCTAGTATAATGGCAGCTAACATTATTATCGGAACTTTTGGTGATACCGGGAAAGGACTTGTTCCGTAGGGTCGATCAATAATTTTTGATTTTGGAGCAGTAGAGGCGTAAGTTATTTGTGCCTCCTCACGTTTCTGCAATAGGTATAGGTACAGGGCCTCCGCCGTTTGCCTCTCTCGTTCAATATCCCGAAGCGCCTGTTCATTCCCCGGGGCAGCATATATCCTTGCATTTATTTGTGATAATTGGCTGCTAAGGTTATTTACCCTCATGTTGAGCGTATTGCTTAAACTGCTTAAACTGGCATTTAAACTCCTTTTAAGCCCCTCCAGTTGTTGATCAATATTTACAATGATCGGATTCTTTTCATTTGAACTTTTCAATAACCTTTTCCTTTCCAGTACAAGTTCGTTAAATTTTGCAGTAGAATTAACAATAGTAGGATCGTAAGCCATATTAGCTGGGAGCACATCATACTCTTGCTGATTGTCTAAAAGGTTTTTCATGCCAGTGGCAATACTAAGCTGCAACCGGGCGTCCTGTAATTCCTGACGACTGGCTGAACTTTCTTCATAGTTTACAGTGGATTGTGCTGCCACATCCGTAATCCCTTTAGACTCCTTATAGTCTACCGCTGATTTATCAACCGAAGACAATTCGCCATAAATGTCAGCGATACGGTCATCAATAAATTCGGCGGTTTTATCTGCGATTTCCTTTTTTTCATCAATATAGTCCCTGTTATATGTGTCTAAAAGAACGTTCAAAATATCAATAGCCTTGTGTATAACAGGATCATTCAATGAGAGTGAAATAATGTTAGACATTTCGTTGGAAACTGACACTTTTAGTTTATTCTGGTAGCTACTCGCCACGCGTTCTACCGGCTTAATTGAAATTTTAAAAACATCGTTTATATAGGAATCTAAATTGCTTTCTAACGGTAAAATAACAAAATCACCAATCGAAGAGCTTATAGTGTTGCCAAAGCTATAACTTCTGCCTGGCCCTTCGTCTCCCTCTTCCTCATATCTAAATGTAGTAGGGGAAGTTATTTCGATATTAAAATCCAGCTTTGATTTACTTACAACTGAATCAGGAATTAGGAAATTAACCTTAACAGGGGGAGAGGTATATAATTCAGAACTATGGATCCTTCCCAGAGCCTGTACTTTAACATTTAACTTCAATTCCTTAACTACCCTAATAAAATTTGTTCTTGAATTCAATATTTCCACTTCATCCTCAACATCTACATTCCCTCCAGATAATAAATTCAAATCTTTAAAGGCGCTTAATTCTGAAGTAGAGTTTTGATCTTTAAGGATTTGTATTTTAGCATTTACCTGGTATTCTGGCGTGGTATACCGGATGTGTATAATAGCAAGAGCAATAGCCAGAAACAAGGATAATACAAACCATATCCACTGTTTTAAGTAGGGGCGCATTATTTCTTTAACGTCGTCCCCGTTCTCCGCTATTTTATTTAACTCTGCATTCATAGATTTGAGGAAATATTATTACAATTAATTCCTTGATATAATTATTACGGTAGAAGTTACCAATAAGGAAATTAAAGTAACTGTAATCGAGGTCGACGCGCCTACCGCTGTTTCTCTAACTCCTGCATTGTTAGGTTCTACATAGACCACGTCGTTTTGAGTTAGATAGTAGACGGGAGATTTAATTACATTTTTAGAAGTCAGATCAATTCTATTATAGACCTTAGTTCCATTGAAGTCTCGAATGACCAAAACATTATCTCTTACCCCTCTAAGGGTCAAATCTCCAGCTAAACCCAATGCCTCTAAAATTGATATTTGTTCGCCAACCACAGGGTAGGTCCCGGGTCTGTTTACCTGACCCAAAACGGTAACGGTAAAATTACGTAACCTGATATTTATTATAGGGTCTTTCAAATATTCTGATAACCTTTCTCGTAGTAAACTTCTTAATTCATCTGGTGAAAGACCCTCGATTTTAAGTTTACCTATTACCGGAAAATCGATCATTCCATCCTGGTCAACCAAATAATCTACTTGTTCCGCTCTAAACCCACCTTCAGATGCGCCGCGATAAAGATTAAATGGTACACTTGCTTCAGGATCTAAAGAGGACACATATATAGACACTAAATCGTCTACTTTGAATTTAGTAATGGCTTTATTTTTATCGATCAGGGTTTCGAAGTCTCCCGTATCCTGAAAGTAAACTACATCTTTACGTGAGGCGCAAGAAGAAAGTAAATAGCCTGCGAAAAGCATTAGAGTCAAAATCTTACCTAATGAACAAATCTTACTTAACATTATTAATGGATATTGGTTAGTTGGTAACTAAAATATGGTACTCTTTTCTCTCTTGAGATCAGGATTTGACGCGGTTTTTACGTATGCAGTGGAACTGGGTCCGTCGAGCTCACAAAACTTGGAATTTCTGGATACATACTCAGGAACTATTTCCTTCATTAATTTTACCGCATTTTCACCAAAGAACATATTAGACACACATAGCTCATCAATTTTTGCCCGGGTATCGGGGTAATCCAAATCCCGAACCTTGCTAATCATAATTTTCTTATGGTAGGTAGGTAGGGTATTCTCCCCGTTTGCTAACAATTCCTCATAAAGTTTTTCTCCGGGCCTAAGTCCAGTAATTTTAATATCAATATCCTCGGGATATCTTAATCCGGAAAGTCGAATCATGTTCTTTGCAAGGTCAAATATTTTGACCGATTCTCCCATATCAAAGATAAAAATCTCACCTCCCTGACCCATTGCACCAGCTTCCAGGACTAATTGAGAAGCTTCTGGTATGGTCATAAAATAACGGGTGATTTCTTTATGGGTAACAGTCAATGGGCCGCCTTTTTCAATTTGTTTACGAAAAAGGGGAATAACAGATCCATTAGATCCAAGCACATTTCCAAACCGGGTTGTAATGAATTTAGTTTTTTGCTTCTGATCCATACAACTGATATACATCTCAGCAATCCGTTTCGTTGCCCCCATAACATTGGTGGGGTTGACAGCTTTATCTGTGGAGACGAATACAAATTTTTCAACATTATGAGCAAGAGATAGATCTGCAATCATTTTAGTTCCTGCAACATTGATCTTTATTGCTTCATATGCGTTATATTCCATCAATGGTACGTGCTTGTAGGCAGCTGTATGAAATACCAATTGTGGCTTATGCTCCTGAAAATAGGTGTTCATGCGATTCTTGTCCCGGATATCGGCAACAATAGCAATAAAATTGTGTACACCTTTTTGTTTCAATTCCTGCTGTAGGTCATATAAAGCAGATTCGGCCATATCAAGTATAACAAGCGACTTATAGTCGTATTTGACTATTTGACGCACAAGTTCACTGCCAATAGAACCTGCCCCGCCTGTAACCACTATTGTTTTTCCTTTCAGTTCATTTGATATTTTGGAATTTTTGATGTTTATAGGTACCCGATTCAATAAGTCTTCAATTTGTACTGGTTTAATCTGGGAAACCTTAAACTCCCCATTGATCCAGTCTTCCATTGGTGGAACTATTTTTACTTTTACCGGGAATTCAACAAGACTTTCAACAAGATTTTTCAAAAGCTTATTATCGCGCTCTTGAACAGAAACGATGATTTCTGCAACATTCTTTTTATCTATAAAATAATGACTTAGTTGATCTCGGCTATAAATCCGAACTCCGTTTAGATTTTTACCTACCTTTTTTAAGTCATCATCGATATATCCAACAACTTTGGAATTTCTCCCAGGGTTATCTGTTAATGCATTAAAAGTAACGATACCGGCTTCGCCAGCACCATATATTATCACATTCTTGGACACCTTATACTGCTTGACCAAACTATAAAATAAAGATTTGAATATATATCTTGATGCGGAGAGTACTATAAAACTTATTAAACTGTAAATAATAATTATAGAAAGTGGTATCGTAAATTCATCGATTAGATCCAATTGTTTATTTAGAATAACTAGGAGGATGATCAGAATACTAGAGAGACAAATCGAATTAAAAATATTATATACGTCGCGAACACCTGTATGCCGCACAACACCTTTATACGAGCCAGTAAATAAGAAAGCAATAAGAGTTACCCCACAAACTACAGGTAACTGCAATATTAACCGCTCTGTATCAAAATTCATAGTTAGGTTAAAGCGTATGAAATAAGATAAAATGAACGAAACAAACACGATACTGAGATCAATGGCTAGAACAAGCCATTTGGAAGCATATCGGTGGGAGTAATCCAGTAAATGATTTTTAAGCATGGTACAGTGCTTTAATTATGATATCAATAGTTCGGTCCAGGTCATGTTTAGCGAGGTTAGAGCCACTTGGCAGACATAAACCCCTGTTAAATAAATCCTCAGAAACTCCATTGGTGAAGTTCCGACTGTTGTTAAAAACCGGCTGAAGATGCATTGGTTTCCATAAAGGTCTGGATTCAATGTTCTCTTTTAGCAAGGCATGGCGAATAGACTCGCGAATCTCAAATCCTGGAGTAAGAATGCAGGTTAACCATCTGTTAGAACGATACCCTTCGGGCTCTTTTAAAAATTCAATAGTTTTCAGCTTATCTAAATGTTCTAGATAATATTGATAATTCGCTCTCCGAGTATCTACCCTTTGACTCAAAACTTCCATCTGCCCTCGCCCTATACCGGCAAGAACGTTGCTCATTCGATAATTGTAACCTATTGCAGAGTGCTGATAATGGGGGGCCTGATCCCTGGCTTGGGTGGCGAGAAAGACCGCTCTTTCTTTTACCTTAGCATCTTTGGTTACCAGTGCTCCCCCACCTGAAGTGGTAATAATCTTGTTACCATTAAACGATAGAATGGCAATATCCCCAAAGGTTCCACATGGTATTCCATGATAGCTGCTACCCAAAGCTTCGGCACTGTCTTCCACAACGGGAATATCATGCTTTTTAGCTATGGCATTCACTTTGTCAACCTGATAAGGCATACCGTAAAGATGAACTGAAACAATCGCTTTTGGTTTTTTTCCTCTCGAAATACCATCCAGAATTGCATCTTCCAGTAATTCAGGGCAAATATTCCATGTCTTAGGTTCACTATCAACAAATACAGGCCGGGCACCTAAATAGGTTATAGGATTCGCCGATGCAGAGAACGTGAAACTCTGACAGATCACCTCATCTTCAATGGATACGCCTGCCAATTGTAAGGCCAGATGCAGGGCGCCAGTACCCGAACTTAGCGCAGCAACAGATACATTTTGTCCCAAATAAGAAGCAATGGCCTCTTCGAACAAATCTACATTAGGACCTAAAGGAGCTATCCAATTGCTTTTAAAGGCTTCATGTATATACTGCTGCTCTTTCCCTCCCATATGTGGTGAGGAAAGCCAAACTTTATCTTGAACTGCTGTTTTCAATGGTAAAAAGTTGTATGTGGTTGATTTATGAATTTCAAAGCTAGGCTAGATTACATCGTCTTCTCATGAATAGCAAAAGAATTTACCAACAAATTTTCTAAATTATATATAATAATCATCAAGGTATAAAATTACATGGAAATTTAAGCTCTAAATAATATTGTCCAAATAATTCGCTGAACTCGCATATTTATCAGTTGTTTTCAATTTCGCTATAATTAAAGCAACTTGATTATGGTACAAATACGATAAAAAAATGAAGCGATCAAATGACGCCGATCATAAAGTTTATAAGTTGTATTTTTTGCAAGTCATTATTAAACTTTTTGTCTTTTTAAGGGATTTATTCCAATAATCGATTGGATATATTTTTAAAGGAAACAGTTGTTAATCATTTGATAAGGTTAACCAAGTTTTAACAGAAAAGTATAAATATAAAATGAAGAAAATTACGCCACTAGTCGCGGTTATTCGCTTAGTTTTTGGGTGCGAAAAAGATGGCGTTAATGAAATATTGGTTTTGATTTTACCATCCCTTATTTATATAGGACTTATTTCTAATTTTACATTATGAAAATATTACTTACTGGCGCCGCAGGATTTATTGGTTTCCATGTGGCAAAACTACTTCTAGAAAAAGGACATCAGGTAGTAGGATTGGACAACATCAATAATTATTATGATCCTCAATTAAAATATGCCCGGCTCAATGAATTGGGAATATCTAAGAAAGCAGCCGAAGTCTTTAATCAAAAAACAAGTAGTAGCTTGTTTGATAAACTAGTGTTTATAAGGCTTAGTCTGGAAAAACGAGAAGAACTTCAAGAACTATTCAAGATTGAAAAATTTGATGTGGTTTGTAATCTTGCCGCTCAGGCCGGGGTTCGCTACAGTTTGGAAAATCCTCAGGCTTACATTGATAGTAATGTATTGGGATTTTTGAATATTCTTGAAAATTGCAGACACTTTAAGATCAAACATCTTGTTTATGCAAGCAGTTCCAGTGTATATGGTTTGAATTCCAAAATTCCCTTTGAAGTTACCGACCATGTTGATCAACCTGTAAGCCTTTATGCAGCTACCAAAAAAAGTAACGAACTCATGGCACATACTTACAGCCACCTCTTTGGTTTTCCTACAACTGGTTTGCGATTTTTCACGGTCTATGGTCCCTGGGGAAGACCTGATATGGCCTTATTCTTGTTTACCAAAGCAATAGTAAATAATAAACCCATTGATGTTTACAACAATGGGAAAATGGAGCGGGATTTCACGTATATACATGACATTACAAAGGGGGTGGTTAAGGTAATCGAAACCAAGCTGGAAGAGAGAATTCGCAAGAAAGATTTATATCGATTATATAATATAGGGAATAACAAATCTGTCAAACTACTGGATTTTATAAAAGCTATTGAAGCTATCCTGGGTAAAAATGCTAGAATGATACTGTTACCCATGCAAGCTGGCGATGTTGAAAAAACCTGGGCCAATGTAGATGCTCTGGTTCAAGATTACGACTACAAACCAAATACTCCGATAGATGAGGGAATTAAAGCTTTTGTTGATTGGTATCGAGATTTCTACAAAGTTTGATCTTCTATTAGGAGGCAAATATTATTCCACTAGGCATTGTCTAAATTTACTTTATCAAAAACCCATTTTGTTTATGAGATATTGCAATAAATAATCATTTTGTCGACAAAATGTTCCAACTCATATGTTCTAGGGAGATTTATTCTTTTCTTTTACACATCTTTGTACTTCCTAAATAATATTTATGAACGCTTCCTATCTTAACCTTAATCCGGATTTGCATATTCTTGTTACAGGAGGGGCTGGATTTATAGGATCTAACCTTTGTGAAGTGCTGCTCAATAACGGAAACAGGGTTCGTTGCCTGGACAACTTTGCTACTGGGAAAAAGGTGAATATTGAAGACTTACTTCCCAACCCAAATTTTGAATTGCTGGAAGGTGATATTCGGAATCTGAGTGATTGTAGCCGTGCGTGTGAAGGCATTGACTATGTTTTACACCAGGCAGCCCTCGGTTCAGTGCCTCGCTCTATTAAAGATCCATTGACCAGCAATGCGGTAAACGTTGGTGGGTTTCTGAATATGCTGGTAGCAGCACGAGACGCTGGTGTTAAACGTTTTGTTTATGCTGCCAGTTCTTCCACCTATGGTGATTCGGAAAGCCTGCCCAAAGTAGAAGACATTATCGGAAAGCCCTTGTCGCCTTATGCTATCACAAAATATGTAAACGAACTGTACGCTGATATTTTTAGCAAAACATATGGTATCGAAACCATCGGACTGCGGTATTTCAACGTCTTTGGTAGGCGTCAGGATCCTAATGGGGCATATGCTGCGGTTATTCCAAAGTTTGTAATGCAATTAATGAAACATCAGTCACCTGTGATAAATGGTGACGGATCTTTTTCTCGTGATTTCACTTATGTGGATAATGTCATTGAAATGAATATTCGCGCCATACTAACCGAAAACAAAAAGGCGCTCAACACAGTTTACAATGTTGCCTTTGGAGAACGGACAAATCTCAATGAATTAGTAAGCCTTTTAAAGAACTACTTATCCGAGTTTGACCCTGAGATAGCGGGAATAGATGCTAAATATGGTCCGGAACGTACGGGCGATGTGCCCCACTCACTGGCTTCCATAGAAAAGGCGAAGAAACTACTGGGTTATAACCCCAGATATGACATGAAATCCGGTCTCCAGGAGGCTGTAAAATGGTATTGGAACAATTTATAAATCGTAAATCATGAATTTAACAGTAATTGGCACCGGATACGTTGGTCTGGTAAGCGGAACCTGTTTCGCTGAAATGGGAAACAAAGTTACCTGTGTTGATATTGATACGATCAAAATAGAAAACCTGAAAAAGGGAATTATCCCTATATATGAACCAGGACTGAGTGCGATGGTGAAGCGTACCATTAACAATAATACGCTTGATTTCAGTAGTAAATTAAAGGAGGCGCTTCAGAAATGTGATATTGCCTTTATAGCGGTTGGTACGCCCATGGGAGAAGACGGTTCTGCCGACTTGCAGTATGTCTTAGAAGTTGCTCGAGGTATTGGACGTTACATGGAACATTCTCTGGTCATTGTAAATAAGTCTACTGTACCTGTGGGCACCGCGGACAAGGTTAAAACTGCTATACGTGAGGAATTGGATAAACGAAATTTGGATTTGGAATATCATGTCGTTTCCAATCCTGAATTTTTAAAGGAAGGTGATGCCATAAATGACTTCTTAAAACCCGACCGGGTTGTGGTTGGTTCGGACCATGAACCTACAACAGAAAAGATACGATCTTTATATGCACCCTTTTTCAGAAGTAGTATGGATAGGTTGATCACTATGGATGTTCGTTCTGCGGAAATGACCAAATATGTGGCCAATGCCATGTTGGCAACCAAAATATCCTTTATGAACGAGGTAGCCAACATTTGTGAACGGGTTGGTGCAGATGTCAATAAAGTGCGTATAGGGATTGGTTCAGATCATCGTATCGGATATAGTTTTATTTATCCCGGCGCAGGTTATGGGGGTTCCTGTTTTCCTAAAGATGTAAAAGCATTACATAGAACTGCTGCGGAACATGGATATCAAGCTGAACTAATAAATGCGGTAGAGGAAGTCAATGATCGTCAGAAACTAGTTATTGCGCATAAAGTGATCGATCGATTTGGAGAAGACCTTAGCGGTAAGACTTTTGCTGTATGGGGCCTTTCCTTTAAACCACAAACAGACGATATGCGTGAGGCACCTGCTATATATATTATTAAAGAGCTAACTAGTCGTGGGGCGAAAATTAAGGCCTATGATCCAAAAGCTATGGAAGAAGCCCGCCATTACTATCTCAAAGATGTGGCAGCTGTCACCTACTATAATTCCAAATACGAAACCCTCCCTGGATCAGATGCGATGATTTTGCTAACAGAATGGAAGGAATTCCGTTCCCCTGATTTTGAAGAATTAAAAACCCAACTCAAAGAGTCCGTAATTTTTGATGGACGGAATCAATATAACGATTTATTACTTCAAGATTTAGGGTTTGAATACTTTCAGATAGGAAAGAAAACTATAAAAAATTTGACTAAAGCGTATTAAATGCTCTAAAATTTCAATTGTAAATGAAGAAATCCAAGATTGCTATTATTGGACTAGGGTACGTAGGACTACCCTTGGCCCGACTATTCGCAACCAAATATCCGGTAATCGGATTTGATATTAACAAGGAACGTGTTGAAGAGCTGCAGAGTGGCAAAGACAGCACTTTGGAGGTAGAGGATGAAATACTGCAGGAGGTTTTAAAATCTACTCCTAGTATGACTTCAGGCCTTTATTGTACGGACCAGGTTAATGCTATTGCCGACTGTAACATTTATGTAGTTACCGTCCCTACCCCTGTAGATCATACCAATCGCCCCATTCTGATTCCTTTGTACAAGTCCAGTGAAACAGTTGGCAAAGTGCTCAAAAAAGGAGATTTGGTAATATACGAGTCGACAGTTTATCCAGGGGTAACTGAAGAGGAATGTGTTCCAGTACTGGAGAAATTTAGTGGCCTAAAATTTAACAAGGATTTTTTTGTTGGATATTCCCCAGAACGTATCAACCCTGGAGATAAAGAGCACACCGTTGATAAGATTTTAAAGGTGACTTCAGGATCAACACCGGAAATGGGTAGGAAAGTGGATGATTTATATGCCTCAGTGATCTCTGCCGGGACCCATCTGGCACCTTCTATCAAGGTAGCTGAAGCCGCCAAAGTGATAGAGAATTCCCAAAGAGACATTAACATTGCCTTCGTGAATGAATTAGCAAAAATCTTTAATTTAATGGACATAGACACCCATGATGTATTGGAGGCTGCCGGTACCAAATGGAATTTTCTGCCTTTTAAACCAGGACTGGTTGGGGGTCACTGCATTGGGGTAGATCCATATTATTTAGCCCAAAAAGCACAACAATATGGGTATCATCCGGAAATAATTTTAACAGGCCGCCGAATGAACGACGGTATGGGAAAATATGTTTCATCGGAGGTCATCAAACTGATGGTTCAAAAGGATATTAAGGTAAAAGGGGCCAAGATTCTTGTTCTGGGGATAACCTTTAAGGAAAACTGTCCGGATGTTCGCAATACAAAGGCTGTCGATGTAATAAATAACTTAAAAAGTTATGGTACAGAGGTTACCGTATTTGATCCGTGGGCTTCTCCAGAAGAGGTAGAAGAAGAATATGGATTAACCACCACTCAGAATTTACCTGAAGGTCCTTTTGATGCGGTAGTCCTTGCAGTGGCCCATAAAGAATTTCTTCAAATGGGGCTAAGAGCAATGCTTTCTGAGAACGGAGTACTTTACGATGTAAAAGGAGTTTTAAAAGAGCGTGTGGATGCCAGACTTTAATAATCTTTAAAATAAAAAATCCTAACGGAATCGTTAGGATTTTTATTGTTTTTATAACCAAGTATTACTTACCTATTAGGGTCAACGTCTTCATATGTTCCATTTGGGCCTGACCAAATTGAATAGTTGTCGTAATAACCATTTCCTCCAACGGCGAAACTTGTTGGACCGCCCCAATAAGGACCGATTTTAGGCGTTATTCCCATCCTTATTTGACCACCTCTATTATTATACCTATACAAAGTAGTTCCTACGTGATCAACTATCTTAACCCCATTGAGCCATATTTCCAAAATACCATCCGTAGCAGGGTCATATCCGAAAAGCTCAGGTAACATCGACAAGGTTTCCCCATTAGGCCCAACTTCTGGCCCATTATAACCAGCACCAAAACCACCCTTAAAATGGATTACCACATCATTCCATCCTCGATAGTTATAATCTGCTAAAGTTGTTTCTGTATTTGTTCCAGCCCCGTTCCAATAACCTAGGGATGCTTTTGTTTGGTCTACGTAATTAGGGTCTGTAGATGTTTGGAACTTTAATTTTCCACTCTCTGCACTTTGTCTTATTGTAATTGGGTTTACCGTGCCACTCCCTAGCGGTGCTAAAGTTCTGTATTGCATCCAAATTCTATCCGTATTTAAGGTGTCTTGCACGTAAAAAGAAAAACCCACCCAGCTTTCACCTAGAGAAACTGCTACATCCCTAAAGATTTCATTCCTTGTCGAGCTGTTGTTATACACACCTAACCAAGCCGCTGTTCCAGTACCATCCCGCCCAGCATTTATAGCAGAATCAGGATGGTCTGTAGTTCTTGGAGTTGCAAAATCTATTTCCCATTGGTTTATCTCTACAGGCTGTTGATTAAGTGGGCCATATTGGTCATACCCATAAGTGCTATCTTCAAAATCTGAATAAAATGTTATTTGAGCAGGTCTGCCAGGAACATTAGGGTCTGTTGTGTCTCCTATAATTTCTAAAGTAAAATTATCAATCTCAAACACATCAGAACCAAAGTCGCTTTTAAAAAAAACGTAATTATCATAGTCCCCTTCATTACCGTTGTAATCAAGAGTATATGTATCCCAAGATGATGTTATAGGAATACTAGCTAACCTGGTGTAGTGGTGTGCATATACTAAATCGCCACTTCCGGCTGTTTGTCTAGCATCAAAAGTGACCCTAAACCTTCTCGTTGGATAATATTGCGGATTAAGTAAACCATCAATTCTTGGGGAGGTTTCCGAATTACCTCCACCAACTACAGTTAAAACTCCGTTTGCCACTGTGCCAAAGTCTCTTAAATCCCAATCACCCGCCGTGTCAAAAGTGCTGTTTATTTTGAAATCACTATCAGGTCTAAAAGATGGATTTGTTGGCGCACTTCCGATTTGTCCGTCACTTCCAGGATTACTAGCACTACCGGTATTTTCTAAAGCGGCTGTTTCAGGATCTAAGAGGACGGTATCTAGCAATAGATCTGAATCCTTACTACAAGAAGTAAAGAATAGAATACTACAAATGAGGCATAAGGATACTAAGGAATTTTGGGGATAAAATTTCATGGTTTAAATAAATTAAGTTTTGTGATAATTAAATTTGGGTTTACCAAAATTATTTAAAATTCAATAATCGTCGTTATAAAGCATCTGTTTTTCGATGAAATACACAATTGACACTTATTCTTTAACGATCGTAACTATACTTTTGGATGTCACCGTTTCATATATTCGATGAACTACACTTTTTTTTAACAAATAGTTTAGATTTTTAGGAAGCATTGACCAACTCCAAACAGTACTATGGATGTATCAGTCCTGACCAATTATAGCTGTGGAGTACTAAAGTGTTACTGGTAGTCCCATATCAAATAGCATAGAAGAATTTTAGGGCAAATAAATTGTGTATATGTTGGTATAATAGCCATTACTAAAATCGTTGTGGTTTTGGATTATAAACTTCAAATTGGCCGAAAACTATCACTCTTTCCCCTATTTGACTGTGGTAGACGGAACAAAATAACCGCACATCCTTTTATGGAATGGGAAAACCAGGAAGATAGTTGGCGTCAGTATGCAACGATATTATTAAATATCCCTGATACAATGAACTTTGTCTTATTTAATGGACCATCC
Organism: Flavobacteriaceae bacterium D16; assembly: GCA_021295155.1. Classification (GTDB taxonomy): domain Bacteria; phylum Bacteroidota; class Bacteroidia; order Flavobacteriales; family Flavobacteriaceae; genus Lentiprolixibacter. The sequence continues at coordinate 607,339 of JAJTJC010000035.1, forward strand.
AGCGAATTTGGATTATTTAAAAATCAAAAAGTTGCATCTTCACAGCCTATTTTATATGAACAAAAAATGGATATTTCATCATTATATTTTAGTTCTAAATATTAGGTTTAGTTAAGGGCGGGCCTGCCTTTATTGGTGCAAACTTTTGCGAATCCTTGCTGAAGAACGGAAATGCTATAATTTGGTTTGGACAATTTTTCCACTGGAAAAAATATACCATAAGAAGATATTTTTTTGGGATATTCTTCTGAACGAATCAACTCGGGAGACAAGGAACACACTGTAGAAAAAATATTAACTTAATGGTATGTAGAGATATTAAAATTAAAGGGGCAAAAGTTCTAATTTTAGGAATCACCTTTAAAGAAAATTGTCTATAAATTAGAAATACTAAAGTTGTTGACCTGGTTAACGCATTAAATGACTGTAGTACCGATATAATTATATAAGACCCCTGGGCTAATGCAAAAGAAGTAGTTCATGAGTTTACCATTGCAATTATTAATACAGTTCCAAAAGAAAAATTTGACACAATTGTTTTTGCAGTTGGTCATAATGAATTTACTAATCGAGATCTTGAAAGTTTTAAAAAAGGGATTTCGATATCTTATGACATCAAAAGATTGATAGATAGGGATTTAGTGGATGGAAAGCTTTAAAGATATGATCAAACAAAAAAATAAACCTTTAATTAGTGTAATAGTTCCTGTTTATAATGTTCAGGACTATTTAAAAAATTGCGTAGAAAGTATTCTTTGTCAATCTTATACCAATATAGAACTAATATTGATCAATGATGGTTCTCAAGACAATAGTCCACAAATTTGCGATGAATTCAAAAAGAACGATTGCAGAGTTATTGTTGTGCATAAAATAAATGAAGGTCAAGGCAGTGCAAGAAACGTAGGGCTTAAAACCGCAACCGGTGATTTAATTTGTTTTGTTGATAGCGATGATTGGATTAATTCCAGCATTTTTTTTGAAACTATAGTAGGCATTTTTTTAAGCAATGAAGTAGACATAGTAGAATATGATTTTTCTTCATTTGAAAGAAAAACAGTTGTTCCTTCAGATTTGATAAAATCAAAAACTACAAAAAAACTGTATAAAGAAGATAGAGAAGAAACACTAAGTAGAATTATAAAAAACGGACGTTTTGCAGTTTGGCCAAGAGTTTATAAAAAAAGTGTTCTTTCCAATATTACTTTTAATGAAAACAAGGTAGCAGAGGATGTTTATTACACTTTAAATATCTTTCAGAATCAAGTTGCTACAATTTATATTAAACAACCATTTTACAATTATAGACCAATCTTCCATGGTGTTTCAAGAGGAATTTATACGAAAAACCATTTTGAATCCATAAGAGCTAGTGAATATTTGGTTAAAAAAATTGAAGAGGAAGAAAATACAGAGTTGAAAATTATTGCCTATGAGCATTTTCTTAAAAAACTATTGACGCATTACTCAAGGATCAACTACAATAAAAAAGTAGATTCTGATTATGTATTAAGAAGGGAAATAAAAAACTTAATCTCACAATATTATCCTAAAATAAATAAGCCAAGACTATTGCTAAATGTTGTAAAATTGACTCCTATAAAAATATTTGAAAAAATAGCAGCTCTTAATTTGCTTTTTAACAAATTAAAAAAGAACAAAACTTTCTTAAATCAAAATACATAAGAAGAATAAGAAGGATTTTTCATATTATGTTTATACCCCTGATCTCCTTCCAAGATTAGGTACTGCTCATAATTAGAGAAGCCGGGCTATTTTCATTCTTTTCGATGTATTGGCTGGCAGGTATGTCTATTCCGAAATAACCCTGACTTAAAACTAAGGTCTTGACAAATTTACACAAAGGACGTCTAAACAAACGGCACCTCAAGGAAGCTTGAACAGATTTTCTGACTTTTTTTACCTCTGGTTCCTTATATATGTTGAATCCCTGGGAAACCGATAATCATAGATAAAGCTCAACACCTATTAACATTAAGCTAATGTAACAGAAGTAAAAGAAAACCCTGGGACAACTCGCTTTCTCCAAAAGTTTTGCTGTAAAGATTAACACTGACCGTATCGCCTGAGCAAAATCCAATCTTACCATTTGTTTTTATCAAAGTAGATAATTCCTCCTTTGCTTTTTTATACCAAACTGGTTCAATAAACTTAGCCCCAGCGTACATTAGCATGGTGGTGGCAGAAGAGTCCAACTTTCTTGATGTACCAGGGAATTGTGAAAACAGGCCATTTAAACTCAATTTTTGAATATTTTCAAAAAAAGCCCGAGCCTCTGCTGAATATAATCTCTTATTTTGAGAATTATCACAACACATTTCCAATTCAACCATGGCAGCTAAGGCAATGGCATACCAACCCATTCCCCGACCCCAATTATTTGGGCCAAGCGCAAGATTCTCTTCAAGGTTTATCGCGTGAAAAGGTGTCCTTACAGAATGGTCCAGACCATAATCCTGGAAATACTCAAATTCAGCAATGGCAAGCGAGAATGCTCTTTCCACATTAAACTCCTTACCATATTCCACTAAAAATGGGCAAATCATTCCTAAGGTATCAACGAACAAATAATCATGATGATCTCTGTACAATACAAGCTCCATCCCATCAATGCATTTGACTTTTGAGTTTAGCCAATCGAATACATTTTCAGCGAAAATCTTGTATTTAATTTCCTTGGTTTTTTTGTAAATCTTTAACGCACATAAACCTATTGGCACTTGATCAACAAACTCTAATTCAAAACTCATTTTATCTTTTGGGTTAAAATAAAAATCGTCAAAAATCATTTTGGTATCATAGAAAAGACCAGTGTCATCAGATTCAATTGCATATTCTATGAGTCCCAGTGCTAAATAAGCTCTTGGATAGTAAAAAATGCTCGTTTTATCATCCTGTTTTAAATGCTTCAACTTAGATGTAAAATTTGGGTATTGACGCATTGGCATTAAGAGGTCTTCTGATGAGAACATTAGGAGACTGGTATCCACTATGGTCCTAACCATATCATCATTCAAGGAGCCCTTTTCAAAATAGGTTTCCTTTACAAGTCTTTTCTTAAGGTCGGGGAAAACATCTACATAAATGAAAAGAAAATTAAAACTAAGTAGAATATCCTGAGCCTACTTTTTTTCTTATTGTTTTTCATATTATGTTGCTGAAGTTGCCATCAATGAAGTCCTCAAAAATTCTCTTGACTTTTCTTGCTGATTTTTAAGAAGCTTGTTCACTAAAACATAATTAATTGGTTTTTTTATTAGGTCAATACTAACTTGATCCGGGTCAAGAACTAGTCTTGGTTCCAAATCAAGCAAGGCCAAGATCGATTTAAACCTAGAAACCCCTCTTTTTTTATTTCCAATGGAAATAAAGGGTTTATTGAATATTATAGAAAATAATGTGCCATGAAAAGAATCAGTCACTATAAAACTCGCTTTGTGAAAACCCTCAATCCAATCCTGAACAGCGGGATAAACAAAATTCTCATAATTCTCAATTTCAAATTCATTATGATTCTTATTGCCTGGCATTACTTTGAATGAAAAGGTGTCCAAATAATTTTCGACTTTTTTTACAATAGACCTGTTTTTTTCTGAATCATCAAGAATGTAGGTGAAGATCCCTTCTGTACCCTGGCTTTTTCCCAAACTTTTTGGCATCAACGCTAGATAGTCCTCTTTTCTTAATAACAGAGTGGGGTCCAGAACCAAGGTGGCATCAACATCTAACTTTTCCTTGCAGAGAGCAATTGCGGTATCTTCCCTAACCGAAATTGAATGAAACTTTTTTGCTTCCTTGGAACATTTTTCCGTATCCATCCTGGAGAATTGCCATTCATCTACCCCAAAAGACGCAGCATAAGAAATTCTTCTAATTCTTTGATTCTTAATAAAATCAAGAAAATAGTTTCCGATAAACGGAGTATATTGTGGCCTCCACACCTGATCACTTCCAACGATGATTGCTTCAAAATTGTATTCTTTGATTCTCTCCATTTTAATGTGAGAACCTACACTTCGAGTCATCCTTAACTTTTGCTTAATAAACTGATCCGTGTTGACCCTTATGTAACTTTTTTCCTCTTTGGTCATCCAATTGCGTCTTGGAATTTTCATTTTTCCAAAACTCATCAAATATTTTAGTGTTTGCTTTGCAATAAATTTGAATCTCCAGAAATACGAATCATTCTGATTTTTAACGTCAATATTTAGAACATTATAACCAAAATCCGATACTACCTCCTGAAGTGCATAAGCTTGCAGCAATCCGCCATAATTACTATGCAAGGGCAAAGTTAAGATTCCAATATTCCTTTCCATATAAATTTTATTGTCTTTCAAAAAAATACTTTTTAAATAAGGTTTTAATTTCTTTTTAACAGCTTTGTAATTGGCTTTTTCAACAATTCACGTTCAGATTTGTTCATGCTAAAAAACCAAAAAACAGGTAAGTAAACCGAACTAAAAACAACAATTGCAATTACTAACTCACCGAAAGATTCAAAATTCAGTTCTCTAATTGTATAATAAGTGCCAATACCTATTGTAACCGGAGCAATAGACATTTTTAAAATTTGCTTCCAGAATTGAATCATATCTAAATGCTGTTTTCGATGATAGTAAATGTTCATAATGACTACATTACCTAATACTAATCCACCAGCAATTGCATAAGCAACTCCTAATCCACCATACTTTTCCGCTAATAAAACTTGAAAAATCAGACTTAAAATGGCCATTGCAAAGTAGAGCCATGATCTAAACTCCAATTGGTTTCTGGCCTGTAATATGGTAATGCCTAGATTTTGGATAAGCGGGATGGTTAGCGCAATAAAAAACAACAGTGTCATACTAAAAGCTGCCTCATAATCAGGTCCCGCCCAAAGAATTATAAATTGTCTTCCAAATAAAATGAATCCGACCAAAATAAAAGCCATAACTACATATTGAATTCTTCCTGTTCTCACAAACAGATTTGAGATCTCTTGATTAGATGACTTGGTCGCAACCATGCCTGTAACCTTTGGTAAGAACACCCCAGCAATAGCAGTTGAAAAACCCATGTACATGCCTTGAAATTGGATAGCCACTGCAAAAACTGCAACTGCAGCCGTTCCTATATACATACCCAATACAAATTGACCTGTACTCCAATATACCTTGTTCATGATAATGTTCAAGAAAATATAGAAAGAATATATACTTACTTCCTTAAGAAGACCTAATTGCATATTCTTAAAAGAAACTTTTATTTTTATTTTTTTCTTGCAATACCAATAATTTAAAGTCAATGTAGCTAGATTTAGAATTGTTGCAAGAACAACCATTCCAACCGCCCTATAACCTATTTCTAACAAAAGAATCATAATCAAGGTATTCAATATAATTCTGCTTAATCCGATTACCTTGACAAAAATAAAATTTTCATAAGCTTTAATAATTGCACCAAAAATACTTAGGGGAAAAGTGAAGGCTATATTGAAAATCATTAAGAGCATCATAATCTTAGCTTTGCTAAGTTCATCTGGCGTCATAGTTTCACCAAATAAATTTTCAACATTAAAATAGAGACCCAATCCAATAAAAAATGATAAAATTCCGATTATGGAATAAAGAATTATAAAAAGACCAAACATCGAATATTGCTCCTGTAGTTTCCCTTCTGCCCTAAATTTGGCAGTATATCTTACAATGGCATTACCAAAACCAAAATCTAAAATGGTTAAATAAGCGATAACTGAGCCAACCAGCGCATATAAGCCATACTCACTCTTACCCATCATACGTAACATATATGGGGTATATAATAAACCAACAATATTACTTACACCTATAGTTACGTACGAGAGAACTGCACCTGCTTTCAACTGATTTACGGCCATTGGAAGATTTGTTTGTTTTATTTTGAATTGGCAACTACTTCCTTCTGGATAAAGTCTAAGATTCTCTTTGCCCTCTCCTTGATATCAAAGTTTTTGGAATGCACAAACGAATTATCAGACATATTTTGAAGCCTCTTTTGGCTCTTAAGAACATGATTAATCGACTTTCTTATCTCACCTACGTTTAAAGGGTCTATTAATACCGAAAAACTGGGATCGCACTGAAAACGGACTTCAGGTATATCAGATGAAACAATTGGCAAACCACAGGCCATAGCTTCTACAATAGCATTGGAAGATCCCTCGTGCAAGGTTGGAAGCACAAAAAGGTCTGCCGCTGATAATAGTTCCGGAACTTGCTCTCTAGTTACTTTTTTATTAAAAACAACATCCTTTCCTTCAACTTTTTGTGAACCTCCTCCAACAAAAATAGCTCCTAATTCCTGATTACCCTCAACTGCCCTTAAAACTCTAAGTGGTCCCTTATTTTCCACAAAACGACCAACAAATATGACTAGTTTCTTATCTAACGGGAGATTATATTTTATCCTCATTTCCTCTTTTTTTCTTGGATAAAATAATTCTAAATCCACGGCATTCGGTTCAACAATAATTTTTCTATTGTCTGCTCCGTGTTCAATAAGCCTTTCCTGTATTTGAGGAGATACAGCGATAAATCCTGAAATATTATCCAGATACTTTTTATACTCATAAGAGCCATAATAATTTCTTCTCACATTTAGATTGTCATACTCCCCAATGGCTGCATATATCGGTTTATTATATTCTGATAAGGCTTCGTAAGCAATAAAAGCATTAGTCAAAAAATGAGCATACACTACATCAAATTCAATCTTTCGATTCTTTACGATGCTCCTTACAGCTCTTATTTGACTTAGTTCGCCTATTCTGTAGGTGTTAAATCCGAATATAAATTTATTGGATGCATTTAAAAACTTTGGTCTATAAACTGTTCCTAGTTCTTTCCCGTAGTCCTTTTTCTTTTTAAAATGATTAGTAGTTATAAGACCCTTCGGGGATATTATGTTCACTGTATGCCCCAATTGAGCAAATTGCTGAATCAAATTGTAAACAAATACAGAACTTGTTGGATTTTCTAACGATGGATAATCAGCAGATACTACTAATATTTTCATTACGCTACTTTTTTGTGTTGGTCTTTTAATATTATATGTGCAGTTTATCCTATTAAAATTGCAAAAAAGAACCAAAATACTATTTTTCCTGGACTACCGCCTTGTTTAGACATGTTAAAGATGGCAATAACGAATAATACAAGTTTTTATGAACCGCAAGACTATTTAAAAGGAAATACAGATAATAATCATTAATAATATTTAAAGTCTTTAGCATAATCTATGTCAGAGTTATTATCACACTAGAACGAATGTAAATTAAAAAGAAATTAGGAAAGCAGACTTCTTGGATTAAAAGCTAATTTTATCGATTATTTGAATATCTGAGAATCCTATCAGAAATAGGACAACAAGTTAAGTTCTCAAAAAGAAACTTACAAAGAAAATTCGCTTCAAAATTCAGAACCAAAGCGGTTTTAGAAGCTTTAAAACAGCGATTGAAGACAAAGCAAATATAATTTAGTCGAACGTTTTGATACTAACGTTCAGCTGGATAGGGCAATTGAATTAGTAATAGCGTTTTGCAAGGGATAGACTTGCCAAACTATGATGTTTATATGATTCAGGTGTTCAATTTAAAGACATAACTGATATTATTTATCAGTAGTGTCCGATAAACTTTTTAAAAGCGGGATTTCCATAGTTGGATCTCCCGCTTAATTTTTATCTTATTTCTGACCAAAGAAAAAAGATATGAATAAAAGTACGAACTTTAGCGGACAGCCTATTGTCAAACAACTCTTAAACTTCATTTCATCCGATATGGTTTCCGGGACAGTCACCGGTCAAAATAGCGATAGGTATTACAAGCGGCTCAAGACCTACGATCCTTTGGTGGCGATGCTCTACGCAACGCTTAGCGGTATAAGTTCCCTGCGGGAGCTCTCCACCATCTTACTGGCCTGTGAGGGCAGGATAGGGCATCTGAACCTGAAGTACTTCCCCAAACCCAGTGCTTTGTCCGATGCCTACAGGAATCGAAGTAGTAGGGTCTTTGCCGAGATATACTATAGGCTGTTTGATAAATACCGTTCATTTTTATCGGACAGCAGTCCGCTTTCCTTGCCGGTGAGGCACCTGAAGATTGTGGATTCCACCACTATAAGCCTGTTCAGTGATATCTTAAAAGGCGTTGGGCGCAACCTCCTCAACGGTAAATAGAAAGGAGGCATCAAGATGCACACAATGATCAATGCCTTGGATGACGTGCCATGCCTTGTCCGTTTTAGCAGCGCAGCTACGCACTACCATACTTTCTTAAAGGACCTGTACCTGGAGAAAGGCTCTTTTGTGGTCTTTGACAAAGCCTACAACGATTACCTGCAATACCTGCAATGGACACGGGACGACATCTATTTTGTGACAAGGCAAAAGGACAATGCCGTATATGAAAGCATCGACGAGTTCGACTTGTCCGATACCGCAAGTGATGCCGTGCTAAAGGAAGAAACCATATCCGTCCAGAAAAAGGAAACCACTTTGACACTAAGACGCATTGCTTATTGGGATGCCGATAAGAACAAGGTCTTCGAATTCATCAGCAACAACTTTTTGATCGCTCCCGATAAAATAGCCGCCATTTACAAACATAGATGGCAGATAGAGACCATGTTCAAGAGACTCAAACAGAACTTCCCGCTCAAATACTTTCTTGATGACAACCAAAACGCTTTAGAGATACAGATATGGTGCGGGCTTATCATTCAGTTATTGATGCTCGTGATACAACGTAAAATAAAGCGTAAATGGGCATATTCCAATATGGTCTCCATTGTAAAATTCCACCTGATGACCTATATAGACCTGTTCAAGGTCCTTGAGAACCCCAGCAAACAATGGATCGAACTTACCACAAACCCTCCTGACAAACAACTGAGACTTTTTTGAAATAGACCCCTTGCTATTGGGAAAACCGAAATCGATAACCTGTTTACTGGGGGTGTGAAGTAGTTTTTGGATAAATCGTATTTTAGTCGGACACTAATGATTACTTATATAAAATGTTGTGAATAGTAACTTGTAACTTCTCTGTGAACTTAAAGGCTCCTTTATAGTTTAAATGGGTAGTATTTAAGTACATTTCATCTTTTTCTATATAGTTCCTAAAATCTAATACATAAATATTATTTTTTTGATCCAATTCTTGCAAGAACTGATTTGCAGACTGAATATTGGTGAAATTCTTAAAATATGAATCATGGTATGGTGACACAACAAACAAAATTTGTCTGTCTGTCGATTTTATAAGTCTATTAAATTTATTAAGAAGTTTCTTATTTAATTGAAATGAAGATTCAGTACTTATTCTTTTATCGATTAATTCTTGAAATTTTTGTGGCGTAAGTACATTCTTTTCAAAGCTACCTCCATGGTCTATTACTTTGGTTAAGGTAATTTTACTATTTAGATAGTATTTTATATTTGTTTCAAATTGACCAAAGTATTTTACAAATGGAATTTTGTAATAAAACTCACCTTGTGATTTTAAGATTGTTTTTGTTTTATTCCAATTTGGAATATAATTACCAATATCACCGTCAGCGTAAGCTAAACCACTCAAATCAAAATTGATAATAATTGGCGTTGTTTTTTCTTTCTTTAATTCTTGTTCCAAAAAAAATAGCCAAATATTTGGCCCAGCTCCATTGATGCCATAATTAAAACAGTTCGCATCTATTATAGAAGGAACAAAATTACCATTTGCCCTAGATGACCCAAATATTGGAATTTCATCAATATTTGTCTCATTTAATATTCTATTTACCTTGTACGCACCACCTATCTCGTTCTTAAAAACAATATTTGCTTCAAATAAGTAATTTAAAAAATAACCACATATAAAAACAAGTACAATTATTTTAGAAACAAATATGCTAAAATTGAAAATATATAAATTCTGTTTTGCCATTTACGCCTATTAAGAATATAATTAATATAGTTATTGTATTAAATAAAACACTTTGTCTTTCATTCTTAAAATCAAGATTTTTTGGAAGTAAGTAACTTGCGTACAATAGAATAATTGAAAAAATGCTTAATAATAAATTGAACGGACCCTTTTCTGCAGAAATTTGCGCTAGGTTAAATGAAAAATTAAATTCTAACAATTTGTTAATAATTTGAAAGGCTTGCTGAACGTTTTCTGCTCTAAAAAATATCCAAGTAAAGGTAACAAGGGAAAAAACGAATATAATATTGAACATCTTAAGTATAAAGTTCTCTTGCTGATTAAATTTGAATAACCTCTTTGATTGAATGTAAATAATTTGATAAATACCATGCAAGCCACCCCATACGACAAAAGTCCAATTAGCACCATGCCATAGACCGCTTACAAGGAAAACAATTAGTAGGTTGTTATAATTTCTTAGTAGTGAAACTCTATTGCCGCCCAAAGGGATATACAGATAATCTCTAAACCAAGTTGATAGAGAAATGTGCCAGCGTCTCCAAAAATCAGGTATGTTTGTTGCTAAATATGGTCTATTAAAATTAACCATCAAATCAAAACCTAAAAGTTTTGACACTCCTCTTGCAATAAGAGAATAACCAGAAAAATCAGCATAAATCTGAAATGAAAAAAATGTCACCCCTAATATCAAGGAAATAGTATTGGCGTTATCTATATCAGAGAATACTGAATTAACATAAATCGCCAGGCGGTCAGCAATAACTATTTTTTTAAAGAAGCCATAGGCTATTAGAGATAGTCCATTTATGGCATCATTATATTCAAAATTTCGTTTTTTATGAAATTGAGGTAAAAGATGGCTAGCTCGTTCAATTGGACCTGCAACTAGTTGAGGAAAGAAAGATACAAACACAGCAAAACTAAGAAAATCATTAGTGTGCTTTATTCTTCCTTTATAAATATCAATTGTGTAAGAAAGTGTCTGGAAAGTATAAAAAGAGATTCCAATTGGTAGGATAATTTGCAATGTCCATGTATCAAAGCTTAATCCTAAGTCTAATAACATTTGCTCAAATGAACTAACAAAGAAGTTATAGTACTTAAAGAACCCTAATAGTCCAAGGTTACTAAATACACTAATAAATAAATAGGCTTTCTTTTTTCGTTTAGATTCTGATTTACTTATAACTCTACCTGTTATAAAGTCAACAATAGTACTGAAGGCTATTAGACCAAGAAAACGCCAATCCCACCAACCATAAAAAACATAACTAGAAATCAGTAATAATGCATTTTGATATACTAGTCGCTTATCCTTAAGAGACCAATATAGTATAAACACTAAAGGCAGAAATAATAAGAATGTTATGGAATTAAATATCACTTAAATAATCGATTTTTGATTATAAATTTTTATACTTTCAGGTAGTATTAATATTTCAATTTCGCTATTTTTTTTTGTTGGTTTCTTGAAATTAGTTGAGCAGTTGATCCTATCAATACCCCAAAAAAGAAAAAGAATAATGTTTTATGTATACTACCACCTTGCTTCGACATGTTAAAAATGACTATGACAAACAATACAAGGTATACAGCATTTCCCGTATATTTAATATCAGCTAATAATAATTTGGACAACCGGAATAAAAAAATTAGGAACAAAATTAATCCTGGAAGACCCGTGGTAATGAACAAGTAAAGAAAAATATTATGTGGTGCCAAATGTATTCCTGAATACTGATACATCCTAGGTATAAGCCCTTCAAATCCAGCCCCAATTATAATATTATCCCCAATTACGTTAAATGCTGCTTCCCACAGCATATTTCTTCCCGTATCACCGGTTTCCACTGTTTCTAACATGCGTTCTGCCAGAATTGGATTCGTTTCAAATAAATAAGTTATTAACATAACGGAGCCAAGTGCCGCAAGAATAATTAATGCCCATTTCTTAAGAACACTAGTCTTTCTAAAATAGAGTAGCACGGCAAGCCCCAAAAACATAGATACAAAAGCACCACGCGAACCGGAAGTAGCCACTAAGCCAATAAAGGGAATACAAATGGCGCCAATGACTATAAATCTTATAAAAGAGAATTTATTAGTTAGCCATGAAATGGTGATTAGGAAAGCTAAAGCCGCCTTTGCTCCCATGACATTAGGATTCTCTCCAAACAATAATAACCGACCATTCTCAACGGTGACGCCGTTACCTAGAAACACCAATATATAAACCAAAAGCATGCTGGCTACATAACTTTTCAGGACTAAGGGCAAAACTTTAGGCTTGCAATAAATATGGGCAGCAATGAAAGTCATCAACACAATCAAAAGAAGCGTTCTGTAATTATAAGAATACTTTATTTCGGTTACATATTCCGAGTTTATTACAGAACAGAAAAAACCAACCAAAATTAATAGTAAGAGGGGCGTTACAAATCTCTTAAGAGGGGCAAAATGAAAATTACTGCCAATCAATGGCACCCAGCTAGCCAAATATAGAATAGTTGTGATGTAGGTAACCGAAACTGTCCCAACTAATTGAAAAGGGTCCCAAGATTCAAAAGTTATGGAGAATACCAGTAAATATAAACAGTAATCATTTATAATATTTAAAGGCTTTATCATGATTTATTTAAGGACATCTGGCATCGGAGAGCAAATTAAATTAAAAAATAAGTAGTACGCTTACTTAATAGATGAAAAACTAGTTTTTAACGAATAATTGAATATTTAAACCCCTTTTTTAAAACTTATTCAAATAAGCAATATAACTTTGATTCAAGTATTAAAGAATAATTTTGTCTGCAATTACTTTTTTGGAAGTTAAGCTCTTTAAAACCTAATATGAATCTTGACAACTTAAATCAAGAACAAAAAGTTTTCTGTCCTTTCTGGGAGAATGCAATGCATAGATTTAATAATATGGGATTGTGTCCCAATTTAGTTTGGGTACTTATACAACAGTCTTTTTATTTATTGAAATAGGAATGGTTTTAAGCTATCAAACCACTTACAAAGCATGAATAAAATATTAGTCATATACCCTGGATTTCCTCATTATAGAATTGGTATTTTAGAGGCTCTTATAAATTCAACCCACAACCATTATGTGTTTTTAGGGGATAAAAAAGGTTGGATGAATGTAAAGCCCTATGATTTTAAGGATTCAGCCGATTTCAAAGATTTTCCAGCCTATAAAATTGGTCCCTTCTATTTTAATAAAGGATTAATCCGTTATGTGATTTCTCAAAAACCCAGTGGCGCCATAGTACATTCCCCTCCTCATTGGATTTCTATTAATATAGCTACGCTTATATTGAGAATTAAAGGAGTAAAAGTTTTTAATTGGACGCATGGGATTCTAACAAACCATAGAAATCTCAAGAATAGGTTCTATTTTATTTTTTTCAAATACTTTTTTGATGGATTACTGGTCTATGGAAATTTGGCCAAACAAAACCTGATTAATTTAGGATTTGACAAAGAAAAAATAAAAGTCATTTATAATTCTTTGAATTATAAAGAACAAATCAAATTAAGAGGTAAACTGACTGAAAAAAAAAGACAGAGTATCAGATCCAGTTTGTTTGATAATCCAAACAATGACCAACTTGTTTTCATTGGCAGGCTTACAGTCCAGAAAAAGTTACACTTACTTATAGAGGCAATCAAATTGCTTAAAGAGGAAAATATTTTTGTGAATCTTCTCTTTGTTGGAGATGGTGATCAGAAAAAGAAATTGCAATCTCAAGTAGATAAATACAAAATTGCAGATCAGATTTGTTTTTACGGTGCTTCTTATGATGAGACACAAAATTACAAATTGATCTCATCGAGTGAGTGCTGCGTTGCGCCCGGGGAGATAGGGTTGACCGCAATGCATTCCTTGATGTATGGTGTTCCTGTTATTTCCCATAACGACATGAATAGACAAATGCCTGAATTTGAGGTAATTTTACCTAATATTAATGGCGCTCTTTTTGAATATGGCAATACGGTTGATCTAAAGGAAAAAATAAAAAATGTTTTAAAACTTGTTAAGGATAAATCAAAATTGCAAATGAAAAAAGATTGCTATAAGATTATGGATGAGTATTATAATCCGGATTATCAGAAAAAACTTATTGATAGCCTTTTTTAGTCGAAATTGTTAGATGATGCTAACATTTTAGTGGATTTTTGCTTAAAAATATTGGCTTATCAAGAATAAAGAATTATGAAACAGATAATCCTATTTCCAAAGCATGAGGAGAGAGGGCTGTTCGGAAATACAAGAAAAATTATGGGTACAGTAATTGCCTAAAATTATTTAAGTTATTAACTCAGAAGATATTCCTATGTTTAAAAATAAAACCCTCCTTATAACCGGCGGCACAGGCTCCTTTGGTAATGCCGTGCTAAATCGATTCCTGGAAACGGATATCAAGGAGATCCGTATTTTCAGTCGTGATGAAAAAAAGCAGGATGACATGCGAAATCGCCTTAAAAACTCTAAGGTAAAATTCTATATTGGGGATGTGCGGAATTACGATAGCATAGAGCGCGCCATGCGCGGGGTAGATTACGTTTTCCATGCTGCAGCACTAAAGCAGGTACCCTCCTGCGAATTCTTTCCTATTGAGGCTGCAAAGACCAATGTATTCGGTACACAGAATGTTATTGACGCTGCCGTTGCCAACAAGGTTGATAAGATCATTTGCCTAAGTACGGATAAGGCTGCGTATCCGATCAATGCGATGGGTATCAGTAAAGCACTAATGGAGAAAGTAGCGGTCGCGGCTTCACGAAATGTACCTGAAGGAGGGACTACTGTATGTCTCACCCGATATGGGAATGTTATGGCATCCAGGGGTTCGGTAATTCCTTTATTTGTTGACCAAATCAAACAGGGCAATCCCCTAACTGTGACTGACCCGAATATGACTCGTTTTCTTATGTCGTTGGAAGATGCCGTAGATCTGGTTTTATTTGCATATGAACATGGGGAACAAGGAGATCTATTTGTTAACAAAGCACCTGCAAGTACCATAGGAGACCTGGCAGAGGTAGTCAGGGATTTATATAATGCAGATAACGAAATTAAGGTAATAGGGACTCGCCACGGTGAAAAATTGTACGAAACCCTTTGTACTCGTGAAGAAATGCAGAAGGCAGTGGATATGGGTGAGTTCTATCGCATCCCGGCAGACAATCGTGATCTGAATTATAGTCGATATTTCTCAGAGGGAAAAGTAGATATGAGCGTTATAGAAGATTACCATTCTCATAATACCAAACGACTTAACAAGGAAGAATTGAAGGATATATTGCTTGAGCTGAAATTTATTAAGGAAAATCTTTAAATGTCTGCTGAACTGATTAAAGGTGAACGCTATACCGATACGAGAGGTGTTCTTGAATATTTCAACGCTTTTGATCTTTCTGAGGCAGTTCGTCTGTACAAAATTTCGCCATCCAGTACCGCCGATGTAAGGGGCTGGCAGGGACATAGATTGGAACAAAAGTGGTTTTACTGTTTGAAAGGTTCATTCGTCGTAAATCTTATTCCTTTATCCAAATTTAATGAAGGGACAACTTCGGTTATGCCTGAAATATATACCTTGCATGAGGCTAAGTTGGAGATTCTCAGAATCCCTGCTGGATACGCCAATGCATTTAGAGCCTTGGAACCAGATTCTGAACTTCTGGTCTTTTCAGACAAAGGGCTGGAGGCATCTGAAAAGGACGACTTCCGGTTTAGCATACACCAAAGACCCTTTATAGAGGCAAAATGAAATGATAATGAAAATTGGAATTACTGGACAAGAAGGATTTGTAGGTAAACATTTATGGAATACCCTAAATCTTAATGAAAATGTAGCATTAGTACCATTTGACCGGTCCTCTTTTGACAGCCCTGAACAATTGGGATACTTTGTAAGCCAATGTGATGTAATAGTACACCTGGCAGCGATGAATCGTCATGAAAATCAGCAGACGATCTATGATACCAATGTGAACTTAGTTGAGTCTTTAATTGCTGCCTGTGAAAAAACCAATTCCCGGCCACATATTCTTTTTTCATCTTCCACTCAGGAAAATAAGGATAATCTCTATGGGCAATCCAAAAAGAAAGGAAAAGATCTTTTTATAAAATGGTCTGAAAGCGGAGGAGGTAAATTCACTTCATTAACCATCCCTAATGTTTTTGGTCCCTTTGGAAAACCAAACTACAATTCTGTAGTAGCCACATTTTGTCACAAGGTTGCGAACGGAGAATCTCCTACAATCATTCAGGACAACGAAATTGGGCTGATCTATATCAACGAACTGGTGGCTGAGATCATCCATGCAATCGAAAACAGAACAAATACAAAGAAGCTTGGCAGAAATTCCCGGGAATATGAAATAACCCCACCGCATCGTCTTAAAGTTTCCGAAATCCTGGAGATGTTATTAGAATTTAAAGCCAATTATATGGGAAATGGCGTTTTCCCGGACCTCACGGATTCCTTTGGGAAAGCACTTTTCAATACATTCAGGTGTTATATCCCCGAAACACATTTTCCCGTAAAATTCACCAAACATACAGATCCGCGGGGTAGTTTTGTTGAAATAGCCCGCACACAAACTCCGGGACAGTTTTCCTTTTCCACTACGGTTCCAGGCATAACGAGAGGAAATCACTATCATACCCGCAAGGCGGAACGTTTTGCCGTAATAAGCGGCAAAGCTCAGATACAGCTGCGTAAGATAGGAACTGATAAAATAATCACATACCACTTGAATGGGGAAGAGCCTGCATATGTGGATATGCCAATTTGGTTTACCCACAATATTACCAATACCGGGGAGGACGAATTAATTACTTTATTCTGGATAAATGAACCTTATGACCCGGATGATCCAGACACCTATTTTGAAGATGTAAACCTGTAAACCAACAGTTTTGAAAAAACTAAAAGTTGTTACCGTAGTAGGCACACGGCCTGAAATCAT
Organism: Flavobacteriaceae bacterium D16; assembly: GCA_021295155.1. Classification (GTDB taxonomy): domain Bacteria; phylum Bacteroidota; class Bacteroidia; order Flavobacteriales; family Flavobacteriaceae; genus Lentiprolixibacter. The sequence goes on from JAJTJC010000035.1 coordinate 624,290, forward strand.
TCGTCTGGCTTGCGTCCTTAAAGCTTTGGACAGACATGAGGCAATAGAGCACATACTAATCCATACAGGACAGAACTATGATTACGAGCTAAATGAAATCTTTTTTGAGGACATGGGTATCCGTAAGCCAGATCATTTTCTGAATGCAGCAGGGAAAAATGCTGTAGAAACAGTAGGGAAAATACTGATTGCCATAGACCCATTATTGGAACAAATTAACCCTGATGCATTCCTTGTACTGGGAGACACTAATAGTTGTCTCTGCGCCATACCAGCAAAAAAAAGGAAAATACCCGTTTTTCATATGGAAGCTGGAAACAGGTGTTTTGATCAAAGGGTCCCTGAGGAAACCAACCGTAAAATAGTGGACCATCTGGCCGATATCAACCTTACCTACAGTGATATTGCGAGAGAATATTTGCTGCGAGAAGGCTTGCCTCCCGATCGCGTAATTAAAACGGGGAGTCCAATGTTCGAAGTTCTGAACAACTTGCGCGCAAAAATTGAAACTTCGAATATATTATCCGAACTAGGGTTAAAAAAGCACCATTATTTTGTTGTTTCCTCCCATCGCGAGGAAAATATTAACAATCCAAGAAATTTCGAAGGCTTGCTCGCTTCCCTTAATGAAATTGCAGGAAAATATAACTATCCGATTATTGTTTCAACACATCCGCGAACCAGAAACATGTTAAATGCGCAGAATGTGGAAACTCATCCTAATATCCAATTTTTGAAACCTCTTGGATTTTCAGACTACAACGCCTTACAATTGAATTCCTTTGCTGTACTTTCTGATAGTGGAACAATTTCAGAAGAATCTTCCATATTGAATTTCAGGGCATTAAATATCCGGGAAGCGCATGAACGGCCTGAAGCTATGGAAGAGGCATCTGTGATGCTCACGGGATTGCAGCCCGAACGTATTTTGCAGGCGTTAGCGGTTCTGGAAGCACAAAGAAGGAATCCAGATAGAAATTTCATGGAAGTAGCCGACTATACAATGCCTAACGTAAGTGAGAAAGTGGTGCGGATCATCCTTTCTTATACGGATTATGTTAACCGGGTAGTCTGGTCAAAATATTAGATATGAGAATTCTCTTATTAGGTTTAGTAATTGGGGATATGAACGTAGCCCTGAATCTATATTCCGAATTGGTCGTGGAAATACATAATAATGGTCACCATATAGATGTGGTTGCACCTGCTTTAGACCACAATAAAACAGGGATTCAAAAAGAGGCAGGAATCAATGTGCTGCGGGTACCCACATTAAGGCTTTTTAATGTAGGGTTTCTGGTAAAAGGTTTAGCGAATTTATTGCTTCCATATCAGTACAAAAAAGCATTAAAAAAGAGTGGTCTTGATCTCAATTATGATCTTATTATCACACCCACACCCCCAATTACATTGGGAGTCCTTTCTAAATGGTTTAAGAAAAAATATAATAGTAAGGTATATGTAATCCTGCGTGATATTTTCCCTCAAAATGCAATTGATTTAGGCATAATGTCCAAATCAAATCCAATTTATCATTATTTTAGAAGACAAGAAAAAGCACTATACAAAACTGCAGATTATTTAGGTTGTATGTCTCAAGGTAATATTGACTATGTTCTAAAACATAATCGAAGCATTGAACCAAGGAAGTTGCACCTTCTTCCCAATTGGAAAACACCAAAATCCTTATCAAAGGAAAGCGAGATCAAACAGATTCGAAAAAAGTATGGATTAGATGAAAAGTTTGTTGCCTTCTTTGGAGGAAATATTGGTAAACCCCAGAAAGTAGAAAACATAGCAGCATTAATGGAGGCATGCCTTGATATTAAGGATCTGAAGTTTTTAATTGTAGGTAATGGCAACGAAAAGGCACGCCTCGAAGAACTAATTCAAAAAAAAGGATTGACTAATGTTGTACAATTAGGTAGAGTAAGTGAATCAGAATACCACAAATTGGTTCAGGCATCTGATGTGGGTTTGATATCTTTAAGCGAAGATTTTACCATTCCTAATATCCCATCAAAAACTATTTCCTATTTTCTTGCCAAGAAGCCCGTTCTGGCTGCAACAGATGTAAATACGGATTATTATAAAATTCTTGAAAAAAGCGGTGCCGGATTATGGTCCGAAGCGTCTAAAATTGCTGATTGGAAATCTAATCTTCTTTATTTGATGGAGAACAGAAATAAATGCCGGGAAATGGGTTTGAATGGCTATTCGTATATGAAAGAGCATCTTGTAACCAGTAAAGCTTATGAAAGGCTAATCGCAGCAGTTGAGTCAGAACAATAGTTATTCTGATCCTGCTTGTCGTAAATAAAGGAATACACCCTTTATAAATAATCTAACCTGAGGAAAATGTACAAAGCCCATTTCCATCATATTCATTTAAATGTATCTGACATAGATGCATCTCTTAATTTCTATAAAAAATACTTTGGCGCTAAATATGTAAAGTTTAGAGGAAAGGCAGATGCCCTTTTTACTGAGAAGTCTTTCCTGCTGTTGGATCATGTTGACACCCCTCCCCAAACCCATCTAGGTTCCAGCTTGTGGCATATTGGCTGGTCGGGTGTTGATGGTCATTCTGAGTTTGACTGGCGAGTTAAAGAAGGGATCGAGGTGCATACGCCCTTGAATCCTCTCGGCGACAATCATTGGATGTACTTTTATGGCCCGAACAAGGAGGTTGTCGAGGTATATACGGGTAACAAGAATCATACTTTTGAACATATTCACCTCTTAGCAGCAAATGTTGATGAGACCATGGATTGGTTCAGATCTCACCTAGGCTTGATTCCAGAATACAACAAAGCACAACCTTGGCCTAATAATTTGTTTAAATGGAACGTTATCCACTTAGATAATATAAATATCACGATCAATGGCAAGCCAGTTATGGAGAGGACCTGGTTTCCTGCTGCATTTAAACCTACCGATGGAACTATATTTGATCATATAGGATTTTCCTTTGAAAAAATTGAACCTGTCTTCGAAAAGATGAAATCTGAAGGGGTAACCATAGTAAAGGAAATTGGGATTGATCCTATTCAGGGAGTAAAAAGCTTTTTCGTCAGAGGTCCTGATCGTTTACTTGTTGAAATTGTGGAAGAAAAGGCAATACCGGAGGGAATATGGAACTAATATTCTGAAATGTATTTATGATTGAATAAAACCCATGGTTAAAATTGGTTGAAAAGACATAGAAATATAAAGAATGTTGTTTTAACGGATAACTGAGATATCAAAACATTACTGCTATAAAGACTGTCAATGGTATTAAATAATGACATTAGCTACATTAAATCTATAAATAATAATTAATCCATAGATATCACTAAAATGCTATTGACTAATTAATAATACAACTTATTTTATCCCTAAAAATTAGCTTTGTACCTAATTTTTTATTGGAAATGTTATAATAGTTATTTTTAATATTTCTTTGTGAGGTTATTATAAAAATCATGGATGTATATTTAATTCTAGAGTAAAAATGTCAGTAAAATAATTAACAACAAAATAAAGGTAATATGTACGCAATTTTAAAGAGAATATTCGATTTTTTAGCGGCTTTATTGGCGTTGCTATTATTTTCACCCTTGATGATCATAATCATCGTGCTATTAATATTCGTCAATAATGGCAAACCATTTTTTTATCAAACCAGAGTTGGTAAAAACGAGAAACTTTTCACCATTATTAAATTCAAGACTATGAGAGATCCAAAAGATAAAGATGGTGAGTTTCTTAACCAGGCAGAGCGTCTTACCAAAGTAGGCTCATTTATTCGAGATAATTCCCTGGATGAACTTCCTCAGTTAATTAATGTATTAATTGGTCAAATGTCTATTGTAGGGCCTAGACCACTTTTACCTTTATATCTGCCTTTATACAATGAAGAACAACATAAAAGACACCTGGCAAAACCAGGAATTACAGGCTGGGCACAGGTAAATGGGCGCAATATTTTATCCTGGGAAGAGAAATTTGAACATGATGTGTGGTACGTCCATAATATAAGTTTTACTACTGATCTAAAAATATTAATAAAGACCATACAAAAAGTATTGGCCCGTGACGGTATTTACACCAGTAATGAGGCAGATGCTTGGGCAACCTGGAAAGGCAACTCCTAAACATCATAAAATAAAGTACTGATCAGATTTTATAATTGTCTTAAATGACTTATAGAATGGGCATCTGTTATACTTAGCAAGGGTTATTAATCCATCTTAATATAAAAGTTTACCATTTCCCGTTCATATTGAAGTTTTTGCCAATAAATCAGCATGTATTATGATTGTTTTTTAGCTCACAATAAAAGTAAGATTCCTGACTTGATGATACGCCTAATCCCTTAAAGATATGTTGTTTGGTAAGTTAATATTTTCATAGATGAGGATTCTACTTAGGGAAGTTAACTAGTCTAAGCAACAATTTTAGGACCTCAAAAGTCCATCTTATGATTCAAATCGTAAAAGACAACAAAACCTGGAATAATTTAGTGAATGAATGTGAATATGCAGATTCGTATCACACGTTCGACTATCATCAGATAGTCAAAACCAGGGATCAAGTTCCAACCTTAATACATTATTCCGAAAAAGAAAATTTTATTATCCTACCTCTTCTTCTAAGGAATATAGAATCAACCGGATATAAAGATGCAACTTCCGTTTACGGGTATGCAGGACCCCTAACCAATGCCCCATCCTTTGATTTTGATATAAACCTGTTTCAGGAAGAATTGAAAGTTATCTTTGGAAAACTCAATCTGATCTCTGTCTTTTCCAGGTTAAATCCGTTCATACCTTATCAAGAGCGTTATTTGAAAGGTATGGGGGATTTAGAAAAACTAGGAAGGATAGTGTTTATCGATCTAAATAAAACTTCAATCGTACAATGGAAAAACTATCAAAACCGGCTTAGAACTTATATCAACAAATTCAGAACGCTCTACGAAGTTAAAAGTGCCAATACACCTGCTGATATTGAGGCCTTTATCGACTTATATTACGAAACTATGAGGCGGTTGAATGCAAAAAATGAATATTTCTTTGATAAGGAGTATTTCCATCAATTATTAAATAGTCCTGATTTCGATGCAGAGATATTGCTGGCGATTGCCCGGGAAGGTGAAGATGTTGCAGGGGGTGCATTGTTCCTTAAGAAGAATAACCTTATACAGTATCATCTTTCAGGAACAACGGAATCGTATTTGCATTCAAGCCCCGTAAAATTACTCATCGACGAGATGAGAATCAAAGCCAATCAAGAAAATTACACTTATTTTAATTTGGGTGGTGGTTTAGGAGCTAATGAAGATAATTTATTCTATTTCAAATCAGGATTTTCCAAGTACACTTTACCTTTCACAATCTGGAAATATATAGTGAATCACAGCGTATATAATGATCTGGTAATAAAAAATGAAGGAATACCATTTTCCAAGGATACATTATTATTCTTCCCGCGTTATCGAATTAACGATCAATGATGTTATTTGCTCCGAGGAATTTTAAGTCTCAATATCAATTATACGTATTCACTTCCGTAAATGCTGTGGATTAGCAATCTTTTTATTTTTCCTTGCAAAGTTTATATTCCAGCTTATCACAGTCCATCCTCTATAAGTTCAAGAAATTTTATGGTATGTCAGTTCCCAGACAAGCTCTATTTATTATATTACCAGCATCAAAATCCAAGCATAACTTAAACAAAATTGAACATTAAAAATATAATACAAATTGATCATGGAAAAAAAGAAAGATTCTACCTCACATTCACAGACCCAATTAGAAAATAGTGAATTGTGGTGTTCCGAAAATAATACCATATTCGGGAACTCTGGCGAACCACTGAAACCTTATGGGGTTTTTAATGATCAAAATAATCGGTTACTACAGATTTACGGCAATTCTACCGGACGCTACGGTCTTCCAGTTTTGTCTTTTGTGAAAACATCGCATAAACACGATTATGGAGGTCAAATCATGTGGTTATCAGATAACTTAAATAACCCTGATAAAAGGTTTGCACAACTTAGCGGGCATATAAAGGACAAAGGAGGTTATTTTACATTTAACACCAGAAAGGAGTCGGATGAACCGGGTTATTTTAATTCCATGATTTTCAATGAAAACGGAAATGTTGGGATTGGCACTGCAGATCCCGAAGGTTGGCGATTGGCCGTAAATGGCAAAATAAAAGCCCAAGAGGTTAATTTAGATTCTTATTCAGGAAATTCGGTATTTAAAGAGGGCTATGATCTTCCGGACCTTAAAAAAGTAGAAGATCAGATCAAAAATATGGGACATTTAAAAGATCTTCCCAGCACTCAGGATTTGGAAAAAAATGGAATACCGTTAGGGGAGTTAAGTTTCCAATTACTTCTGAAAGTTGAGGAGCTAACCTTATATATTATTCAGCAACATAAAGAAATAGAAGAATTAAAGTCTTCGGTAAAGGAATTGAGTAAAACTAATAATTAGTAATTGAAAGATACAAACTCATAATCTAGAGAGATTAATGCCTGATTCATGAGCTAATTTTTCGAAATGGGAAAAACGGTAAGATTCAAAGTCATCTATGGTTATACGTAACTACTAAAAAAATCGTCAACCACAGCAATATCATAAAAGGAATAAAACTCTAGAAAATTAGCCTGCTTGTAATATGAGCACAGACGTTCAAGAATTGAATTTAGGAGATTAATGGTAATAACTCCTTTCATCCGTAGATTAAACCCGATTCATGATGCGAGTCCTGGACAGTTGCAACCTTACCTTTGATCTGTATAATAATGAAAAGTGAATAGGCATTTTTTACATACATGAATGAGTCCTTGGCCTCTGATAAAAACTGGCTATAACTACCCTTAACCAAAAATTAATTATTCCAAAAGTATTCTTGTCGATTGTTTTTAGGTTTTCGTCAGATAAGATATGTGGTTTTGTTATAAATATCGTCTTTTGTATAGTGCAAATAAAACCTGGATTTAACACTAAAATTACTATTAATTTAATTCCTTTATTCTGACACAATTTGAAATAAATTTAACCTTCTTTTAAAAGAGGAATTTCAGAAGAAAATGGCAAAATAAGAAATTTGTATGTGCAATAAGAATCATTCAGGCAAGAATGAAAAACGCTCTGCAGTATAGATTTAATACTTCTGAATTTCAGATTTAAAATGAATTGTTTACAACCTAGAAGAAAGGAAAAATTACAGGTAGAATATAATCGGCATATTTAATTTGATTAACACTTAAATAAATAATTTAATACAAGCAGACCATTATGAAAGAAGAATATCTAAAAAGTGTCCAAACTATGGATGACATTATTAAAACATCTTACGCCTGTATAGGTGGTGAGCCCGGCGAGGAACGGGACTGGGAATTTTACAGATTTCTTTTTCATCCTGACGGAAAATTGATCAGTTATGAAAATGATACCAATGGCAATATGAGACCTCAATTTTTATCGCCTGATGAATATATTAGTAGGATAGGAAAATGGATGGAAACTAAACGTAAAACGGGCTTCTATGAAAGAGAAATTGGCCGTGTAGAAGAAAGATACGGTAATATAGCTCATTGCATTAGCACTTGTGAGTCTTTTCATAGCCTGGAAGATATGGAAGCTGGCAATTCATATGTGAAAAATGTGCACAGTATTCAGTTAGCTTATTACAAGGAAAGATGGTGGATACTTAGTATGTATTGGCAACGTGCATCCGATGAATTTCCAATTCCGGATAAGTACTTGCAGTACAGTGAATAATTTGTGATACAGCTCTTTTTAATTAAACGGAAACATTACGTGTTGATGTTTCCGTTTAATTAGTAATAATTGATTATCCTTCAGAACTAGATAAGTTTTCAACTTAATTTAGGAGGTCTAACAACTAAATTAATTTTAACCAGCTGTAATCATCTCTTATTTAGCACGAAAAATCCAAGTATGATAAAAATCAATTTAATAGAGTATTTCGAAAATACCGTTGATTCATTTCCCGATAAATTGGCAGTTGTTGATGGTCATTCTCAACTAACCTTTGAAGAGTTAAAGCAAAAAGCACAACTTATTTCAAATCAAATTTCTAAGCGGAGCAATTCCATTAATAGACCTGTTGCCATTTATCTGCCTAAATCCAATGATGCAATCGGCTCATTTATTGGCACTTTGTACAGCGGTAATATATATACTCCATTAGACACAAAAAATCCCGTTCCGAGAATTGAAGCCATCTTAAAAGCGTTAAAACCATCCTGTATCATAACCAATGATAAGTTTATATCGAACATCAACAAGTGCAATTTAGATATTGATATAATTAACCTGGATAAACTAGATCAGGAAGAGAATATTGGTGATTGTTCTAATTTCAGAAAATGTATAGATACTGATCCGGCATATATTTTACACACTTCAGGTTCTACAGGTGTACCAAAAGGCGTTGTTATTTCGCATCTGTCCATTATCGATTATATAAATTGGGTAGCTGACACTTTCGATATCACTGAGAATGAAAGAATTGGAAATCAGACACCATTTATATTTGATATGTCGACATTAGATATATATCTAATGATTTTTAAAGGAGCCACGCTATATTTAATTCCTGAACAAAAGTTTATTTTCCCCGCTACCCTGTTGGATTACATCAACGAGAATAAAATAAACTTCCTCTTTTGGGTTCCTTCAGTTTATGTGAATATTGCCAATCTCAGACTTTTAGATTCTATTAAAATACCTTTAGTAAAAAAAGTTTTGTACGGAGGAGAGGTTATGCCTCCCAAGCACCTTAACTATTGGATTGATAATTTGGAAAAAAATGTCATATACGGAAATATGTATGGCCCTACGGAAATAACAGGTACATGTGTTTATCATATCGTTACCGATAAGGTTAACGAGCATGAGTCGTTGCCCATAGGTAAACCCTGTAGAAATACGGACATACTGGTTCTCAATGAAAAAGATGAACTTTGTAAGGTTGGGGAAAAGGGCGAATTATGTGTCAGAGGTTCTTCACTAGCCCTTGGTTATTGGAATAACTTAGAAAAAACAAACAAGGTATTTGTCCAAAATCCGTTAAATAATTCAGTGCCTGAAAGAATATATAGAACTGGTGATATTGTTTATTTAGATGAGAATGGTGAATATAAATACATTGGAAGAAAGGATTTTCAAATAAAATTACAGGGTTATAGAATTGACTTAGGAGAAATAGAGCATCATATCTTAAGTGTATTTGATACCATTAACGCGGGTGTATTCTTTGACAAGGCCAAAAATGAAATCGTATTACTTTATGAATCTAAAAATGAAATTTCGGTGAAGGAATTTAGAATTAAACTTGCAAAAGTTTTGTCAAAACATATGATTCCCACAAAGTATGTCAAAATGGAGGTTTTACCCAAATCGACTACAGGCAAAATAGATAGAGCTTTGTTAAATAAAAATATTAATACTTAAAGCGTAGACAAAACGTTAGCTTTAATATATAATCCTAATTTGGTGTGAAGGAAAAAATATTAGCTTTTTTAACAGAGATAAGACCTGAATTCGATTTCTCAGAGTCAAGCAACTTTATTGAGGAAGGAATGTTAGATTCGTTCGATATTGTAAGTTTAGTTGCTTCACTAGATGAAGAATTTGGAATTTCAATAGACGGAACGGAGATTTTACCCAAGAATTTTTCTAATGTCGAAAGTATTTATCAATTACTAATTAAAAATGGGGTCGCAAAATGAATCTAAAGTTTCACAATAAGAAAATTACTGGCATCCTGACGGTTTTGCCGGAAAATGAGGTCAATTTTGATGATGAGATCGAAAATTATGATTTCTCTCGAGGACAATCGATGAAACTCAAACTAATAATGGGATATGGGAAACGCAGGGTTGTCAAAGATGGGACTACGGCCTCGGACCTATGTGTTTTTGGGTTGAAGTACCTTTTTGATAACGATCTATTAAATAAGGATGAAATAGATGCCTTAATATTGGTAACACAGTCACCAGATTATTTCGTGCCTTCTACAAGTCATGTGATCCATGGCAAACTGGATTTAAAACAAGACATGTATTGTCTGGATATTAGCCAGGCATGCTCAGGTTATCCCGTAGGTCTCAATCAGGCCTTTATGTTATTGGAACAGGAGGAAATCAACAAAGTGGTAGTACTGAATGCAGAGACGATGAGTTATAAGGTATCTCTCAAAGATCGCGGGAGTAGACCATTGACAGGCGATGCTGCTGCCATCACGGTGGTTGAAAACGATCCCTCGGGTAGTATTATACATGGTACGGTAAAATTGGATGGGAAAGGTGCTGATGCCCTCATAATTCCTGCCGGGGGCTTTAGAATGCCATCTACCGCAAAAACTGCAAAACTAGAATCAGATGAAAGTGGAAACTCCAGGGCTATGGATCACTTGGTCATGAAAGGTGACGAGGTGTTTAATTTTGTTCAAAAAGAAGTCCCTATCATGGTTGACAACCTTTTAGCAAAGGCAGATAAAAATAAAGATGATATAGACTATTATATGTTTCATCAACCCAATAAGTTTATGTTGAAAAAACTAGCAGACAAAATAGGAGTCCCTTATGACAAAATGCCCAATAATATTGTAGAAAATTTTGGTAATGCCAGCGGTGTTACCATTCCAACGAATCTTACTTATAATCTTGGTGAAAAATTATTGACAGATTCACTTTTAATTTGTTTAGCTGGGTTTGGAGCAGGTTTGAGCTGGACATCTCTGCTTATGAAGATAGGTAACTTAGACTTTTGTAATACAATCGAATTTAAAAATTAGGCTATGGACAATTTTCAATCTTCAATTGCAGAAATACTTGAAGTGGATTCGGTTGAACTAACTGATGAACTTGAATCTTTTGATGCCTGGGACTCATTAGCTGTTTTATCTATTATCGCACTTAGTGATTCGGAATATAATGTGCCTCTATCGGCACAAGAAATCAATGACTCTAAAACTATTGAGGGATTAAAGAGTCTTATTCAGGGAAAACAATAAAGGAATTAGAATCGCTTCTAAATTCCTGCTATAAATAGTTAAATCGTTCTTGAGATTGCGACCTTAGATATTAGTGCAGTAGTACCTATAATTTTATTAAAAATCAATTTATGAGAAATGTAATTATACTTGGAGCAGGAGGAGCCGGCGCAGAAGTGACTTTTTATATTGAAGATCATAACTCCAAAGTGGGACCGGAAGACCAAATCAACATAAAAGGATATTTGGACGATTCCAAGGAAAATTGGAAAAAATATAACTTCCAAGCCCCTCATTTAGGAAATATTGATACATACTCCCAAGGTGATGGGGAAGAGTTGTTGATCGCCGTTGGAAACATGGATTCCAGAATTAAATTACTCGATATAATCAAACAAAAAAATATAGTCGTAGGAAGTTTTATTCACCATAGTGTGGTAATGCCAGAAAATTTAGATATAGGTATCGGTAATATAGTTTTTCCTTTTTGTATTCTCGAAAAATACGCCACTATTGGTAATTATAATTTTCTTACCTCTTATTGTTTTATAAGTCATGACTGTGTGGTTGGTGACAATAACTTCATGTCAATTGCTGGCTTAGCCGGATCGGTTAAGGTTGGTAACAATAATTATTTCGGACTGAGGTCTACTGTAATTCCTGGAATAGAAGTTGGTAATAACAATGTCGTTCAGGCAGGAATGATTGTTGATAAGAATGTTAAAGACGACACTACAGTTTTCTATCGTTTTAAGGAAAAGGTGATGGCGATTCCCAAAAGTTTGTAATGGATAAAGTATAATAGAAAAAACAAAAATTTATCCAAAATACTTTTAGTGTAGGTATTTTTTGGTAGAATCAGTAAGGAATAATTTTATTTGATGAAAGAATCTACATCTAGCTTTATAGATATAAGTAAAAAAAAAGAATACCGCTTAAGCGTAAAAATAATCCGATCGACTACAGATTTTCGCCAGTATAAAGATCACCTGAGAACCCTTCCTGAAAATCCATTCGTTAGTGAAGAAATGCTTCGGAATACCGGCAAACAGGACGTCGGATACTTTACCTTACATAATAGTTCAAATATCTTATTGATCCTGTTACCCTTTATCATTCGGAAAATATATATCGAACAAAAAGATACTGGGTACTTAGATATAATTTCTCCTTATGGCCTCGTTGGTCCCTTAATAGCTTCACATATAGAAGAAGATACCATGAAAATGTTCTGGGCCAAGGTAGATAATTGGTATTCCAAAAATAATGTGGTATCTGAGTTCGTTAGATTCAATGTAAATAAAAATTATATTGGTTTTTCTGGCACTTTAGTCCCAACCTTAAAAACTGTTTGCGGTAAAATCATTACCGAATCTGAACAGTGGAAAAACTTTAAACCCAAGGTGAGAAATAACGTTAGAAAAGCTCATAGCCTCGGACTAAACTTTAATATATATCGTAATAATGATATAAGTTTAGATATCGTTAATGAATTTTATCACATTTATTGCAAAACATTAAAGCGACATGATGCTGAGGAGAGATATAATTTCGAATTAAATTTTTTAACTACAGTTATTAAAGAAAGCCCCACAAATACAGCAATAGCTATGGTTTACAAGAAGAAAAGACCAATCTCTACAGAATTACTTTTGTTGAGCGGAGGGGTTGTATACTCCTTTCTTGGTGGCACCGACGAAGAGTTCTTTTATTGTCGGCCAAATGATCTATTGAAATATAATGTGATAAATTGGGCAAGAGAAAATGGATTTAAACATTATTTTTTAGGTGGAGGAAGAAGTGATAAAGATAGTCTCTACCGGTATAAGAAGAGCTTTTTTCCCAAAGATAGAGATCTATCGTATTTCACTGGGAAGAAGATTGTCAACCAAGAAATTTACGATAAATTGGTATCCTTAAATCCCCATTGTGTTAAAAATCCGGATTATAACTTTTTTCCCTTCTACCGTATGGACAAGTGAATCACGTGATGTCCTCATAATATAGTTCTTAAAAACCCTGGAGCTTAAGGTTTTGGATATTGGAAATAATAAAAAAGACCTTGACACTTACCAGAATCTGCTTTTTAAACAATGGGAAGGTATCCCATATGGTTCCAAATCATATTTTATGCACCATCAGACCAATCTAGATCAATTGTTTGCCTTTCAGTTCATTTATAAAAATGAAACCCTGGTCCTTATGCCTATGGTCAAAAGACTTGTAAAGGTAGGATTTGAAAAAGATTCCCTTTTTTATTTTAAATTCTTGTTTTCAAAATAAGTTAAACCCTTTACCGTTTAGAAATTGCTAGTGCTGCCAAAAGTATACCAAGAATTAACGCTATCACTGGAAGGCCATGCCGGGTACTCAGATATTTTCCCTCTTACAGAACGGATAAGTCGCAAATAAACTAGGGTTCTCAATTATTTAAACTGATTTCTGCACCAGTCTGCTATCTGATTGGCAATCAGTGTTCTGCCAAGATCATTCCAATGCGACATCGGATCATATAACAGTATAACATCGTCTTCGGCCTTTTCGAGTATTTCGCCATAATCGATATACGCATAGTCTTGATTATCCAGATATTCCTGGAACGCATCGGGAAGCGAAGACTTATCCAATAAGAAGACACTCTTATTTTTATCGAAACCGTATTCTGCTATTAGGGATTTAAAATTTTCAAGATAAATTTGATCCAGATCTTCAGACTTTTTAGTCGTAGTAGTTACTCCTGATCTGCTATTCCCTCTTAAAGTATTTACCGCGTTTTTAACGAAGCCTTTTACAGCATCTAAAAGGCCGATATTCTGAGCGTAGACCAATAATTTGCTTTTCTTCAAATATGGGTAAATACCGCTCTGTAAACGCACGCGATCTCTTATAACATTGTATTTGCCTCTTTTTAAATCTTCGGGATACTTAAGATAAACAACAATACGGTCTATTTTTGAAAATTCTTCCGGGTAGGCATAAATCAGATGCAATTGATCAGCTAAATCATAGCCACCGTAGCCGTATTCATAAACCTGGATACCAGACAAATCGTTTTCAACCATTTTACCCAAGGAATTATAGTAATGCTGGTGAAAGCCCTCAATAAATGAATCTCCTATAATGGCAATTTCCAAACTATCCATAATTGGTTCATATTCCCGATATGAATTATAGCCACGATTATTGATCCGATATTCCGAAAAATTCTGTTTGCGATTACCTGTAACGGAAATACCAGACTGATTGGGCATCCAGCGCTCAACCCCCCTTTCATCAATCATTCTCAAGGGTGTCTCTTTATGTAAATGTAAAGTTCTGACTATTATCTCTAAGAGTAACAAGATAAAAACACCATAGGCCAATATTATAAATATAAACTTTCTCATTTTGATCTCTAAAACTGAAAATAAATAAATGAAAGATTCGTATTGCTATCATAGAACAACAATAATCCAAGGATCATTAAAGTATAAACTCCCAGACGGACCCATCTGCTACTAAAAGGAACCGGATTACGTTCATTTTTTCTAATTACAAACTCATATATCAGAAAGACAAGGAGCAGTACAAAATAATCTAGCATACGGTACCCATTGGGGTGCTGATACCATTCAAAATAAAAGTTATTGAATAATGACCAAATATATTCATTGGCCAAGCCCAGTGTTTCTGCCCTGAAATAGGCCCAGGAAAGGGTAACCAGAATAAATGTTATCAAAACCATAACTAGGTCCCGAATATTTTCTAACCATGGGCCATCGCCCAGTTGACTACCTACATAGGATCGATTTCTGGCCAATAAGAACACAGGGATGTACAAACAGGCGTGAATCCCTCCCCATATGATAAAGGTCCAGTTAGCTCCATGCCAAAATCCACTTACCAGGAAAACGATAAAAATATTTCGGAGGGCAATAGTCTTTTTGCTTTTAGATCCGCCCAAAGGGATATATAAATAATCCCGGAACCAGGTAGAAAGTGAAACGTGCCATCTTTGCCAGAATTCAGATATATTTCTGGAAAAATAGGGGAATTTGAAATTCGACATCAGTTCAATACCAAAGAGCTTGGCTGTGCCTATAGCTATATCTGTATACCCACTAAAATCCCCATAGATCTGGAATGAAAAGAAGAGTAGCCCAAGGGCAAGGGTACTACCAGAATAATCCTGGAAATTAAGGAAAATATCATCTACCATTAGGGCAAGGGAATCTGCAATAACCACCTTTTTAAACAATCCCCAGAGAATTAGCTTAGTGCCACTTAACGCCTGGATATAGTTAAATGTTCTCCCGGAAGTGATCTGGGGTAAAAGGTTTTTTGCCCGCTCAATGGGCCCGGCCACTAACTGGGGGAAAAAGCTGACAAAGGTGGCAAAAGCCAGAAAATCACGAGTAGGCTTAAGCTTGTTTTTATAAATATCCAGGGAGTACGACAAGGTCTGGAAGGTATAAAAGCTAATTCCTACCGGAAGAATAATATTAAGTGACCATACGGTAGATGTACAGGCATTATCAGATAAAAAGGAAGCTATAAAGGAATCTACAAAGAAGTTGTAATATTTAAAAAAGCCAAGCATACTCAGGTTAAACAGTATGCTCACCCATAACCATTGCCACTTAATTTTCCGATTTTCCAAAGCAGCCATTTTTCGTCCCACGACAAAGTCGACCAGGGTGGAAAGAAAAATGAGCGAAAGGAATCTGAAGTCCCACCATCCGTAGAAGGTATAACTGGCAAGCAGTAAAAAGAAATTCTGCGCCTTAAGTCTTTTTGAGCCGATTAACCAGTAGACACAAAAGACCACTGGCAGAAAAATAAAATATGCCAGGGAGTTGAACAGCACTGGTTTAGTTTTTGGTTATGTGGAAATTTCCAATTACAAGATCATCCAGACCTGTTGAGAAGAAACATCGTATGGCGTCTTTGGGAGATTCTACCACAGGTTCCCCCTGGATATTAAAGCTGGTATTGAGTACCACAGGAACCCCGGTTTTATTGCCCAGTTGTTCAATTACTTCATAATATCTTGGGTGTAACTCTTTTCCAACCGTTTGCAAGCGCGCACTCCCATCCACATGGGTAACCGCAGGGATTACACTTTGCTTTTCCGGAAGGACATTGCAAACTTTTAGCATAAAAGGGGCTTCTACCTCCAAATCAAAAAAATCATCCTTGGCCTCAACAATGGCAGATGGGGCAAATGGGCGGTATGCCTCCCTAAACTTCACCTCCGCATTAATCTTGTCCTTCATGTTCGGAAAGGCAGGATTAGCCAGGATACTCCTGCTACCCAGTGCCCGGGGCCCAATCTCCATTCTCCCCTGGAACCAGCCAATGATCTTCCCCTTTTGTAATAATGAAGCTGCTTTTTCACAAATATCTTCGTGGTATTGATATTTAAGTTTGGCACCTTTTAGTGCTATTTCAATTTCTTCGTTGGAATATTCTGTACCAACATATGGATCAATGTGCACAAAATTTCGTTCTTTACTCAAAATACCATTATAAAGGTAATAGGCCGCCCCAAGAGCAGTGCCGTTATCACCCGCTGCAGGCATTACATAAACGTCCTTAAATTTGCTTTCCCGGACAATACGACCATTCATAACACTATTCAGGGAGACCCCTCCGGAGAGTACAAGGTAGTCGGTCTGGGTTTTTTCATAGAGAATATCGCAGATCTCCAAAACACGGTCTTCCAAAACCCTTTGAAATGCCGCAGCCATGTCCCTGTGGTGTTTCTGGAAGTCCTCCCCACGTTTCCTGCCTGGACCGAATTTTTTATAGAACTTGGGAGAAAGGCGTTGCCAATGCATGTTTTGGAAGTTGAAATAGCTCAAGTTAAACTGCAATTGCCCATTTTTATCTACCCTAACCATTTTTGACACCTCGTCATAGAATACTTTAGAATCGCCCATAGGAGCCAGTCCCATAGTTTTTCCTTCATCGTAAGTAGTGCGAAATCCACAGTATTGGGTAATGGATTCGTAAAAGGAACCTAAAGAATGAGGGAAGAATGTCTCCCCAAGGCATTTAATCTCATTACCCTTACCATAACCCAACCAGGTAGTTGCCCATTCTCCTGAACCATCTATTCCCAGAAGTGCAGCTTCCTTATAAGGCGATACAAAAAATGAACCCGGAGCATGACTATAGTGATGTGGAATAAGATGCACTTTGGGACCACCGTTCTTGGTTTTATACTGGTATCTGTACCAATTCCAGAATGCTTTCTGCTTGTTAAACGCATGAACAAACTCGTGATTCAAAAATGTCTTGAAGATATTCAGGTTTCTAAGTAAATAGCCTATTTTCTTAGCTAGATTATGCGTAGGTTTAATTGAAATAGCTATATAGTCAATATCCTTATAATCAATCCCAGCTATTTTTAAGCAACGATCAATCGCTTTTTGTGGAAATAAACGAGTATGCTTATCCCTGTTCAAGCGTTCTTCCTCAATGGCCGCAATTAGCTTGCCATCAACCACGATACAAGCAGTTGAATCATGGAAGTAATAATTTAGACCTAAAATGACCATATGGTATGAGAATAGATTAATGTGTTACGGTCTGCAAGAATAAAAAAAGATGTTATAATAATCCCAAATACTTATCAAAATACATGAGATTATTTCATTTGATAATTCAAATATTCTTATAAACCTTTATAGGAAGTTTTAGCCTCCAAGTATTTAATTAATTATTTCACTGATACTAACTCCCTATCTACTACCTTAATAGCAATCTCCGACCTCCGGTTCATCCTGTGCTCCTCTCGGTTACAGGACACTCCTTCAGCACAGTGGTTGATTAACCTTTCCTCTCCATAGCCTATAGCTTCCAGCCGATCCATAGAGATGCCTTCTGTATTCAGATAGTCTACCGTTCGTTGCGCTCTGCGTTCCGATAACCACTGATTGTATTGCTTCGGACCACGGGAGTCCGCGTGTGCTTCTACCTTAAAGGTATATTTTGGGTTTGCCTTCATTAAGGAAGCGATCTCAGCCAGGGTTTCTTTGGCATCCTTCGAAAGGATGGAGGAATCAAAAGCAAAATATACTGTTCCTATACTATCTAAAGCCTGTTGCAATTTTAACAAGCCCATCTTCCTCGCTTCCTCTGCTTCAAGGGCTGCTAATCGAGCAGCTTCTTTTTCACGCTCTAGGCGTTCCGCTAGCATTCTGGCTTCCTCCTCTGCCTCTCTGACTGCCAGAATAGAATCCTGTATACGTTGCTGCTCTTTTTCCAGTTCCTGCAGCAAGGCAAGTTTCTCCTCCCCTTTTTTGGATAATTCTTTTTCTATATTGAACCGGTATACGGCGCCTACAGCATGCTGTATGTGATTGGACGCTTCGTTGCCAAAGGACCATTTCCCGCTGGAACTGAAATCGAGCCCCCAGCGGTCCGAAAACCACGTTCTGAAGCCTATTACAGCATTATAAGTGCCCCTGCCAAGATTGTTGGCATCTGAATACCCCAGACCAACCCCTATATAGGGATCGAAAAAGCCCGTTTGACCAACCAGCTTATTCAGATCATAACTCAAACGGGCATCAATACCCCAGTATGGAATATCTTCAGTAATTATTACATTATCAATTTTATTTCCCTCTTTGTAGTTATTGTAAGTTCCTATTAACTCCAGACCCAAACCATTCTTCCAATATCGACCCAGGCTTAACCGTGATGGAAAGGCCACACCATTCCACTGATCTTTAATGGTAGTAACATCATTAAAAGCATCACCCGAATCATCTATGAAGTTCCAGCCCACACCAAACATCCATGAATTAACTATTATACTGTCTTTGGTAGTGATTTCAGGTATTTCCTGAGACCGGGTTTGCAGAACTACGCTTAAAAGCGCAATTGCACTGAAGATATAGGTTTTCATGACAACAAGATTTAGGGTAACTCGTAATTGCAAAGTTACAATCGACTAAATCTATCTCTAGGGATATCCTTTGAGGTGCAGTAAAATTCGATATCCTACACCTATTTTTCTTACAGAAATGTTATTCCTTTTGTAAGACAATTTCCTTCTCGGTAAGTGGTATTTTATACAGGCTGAATGGCATAGTAAGGGCTTCAATTCCAGACTTTTGTTTATCCCTGGTATGCTCCAGGGTTAAGATCATTTTACTTGCTCTGTTCTCCTTAATCATAAGCAAAGGAGTACCACCATTCATCATTTTTCCAGGACAATGAAGGATCACCAATTCCTTAGTAAAATCCACCTCTGGAACCGGGAGGCCTGGTTTACGGGTCATGTTGACCCGGGCAAAAAACCGGCGCAGGGTTTTCATGTCGCGAATCACCTGAAAATCGGCATACTCCGAACCTCCGTAATTATCGCTCACCAGTAGTGTAAGTCCTTGCTCCTGTTCTCCTTCAGACATGGCATTCACCTTTCCCTTATCCTGACTTTTGCAGGCCAGACCTATAAAAAGCACGAGCAAAAGCAAACGCCGGATCATGTAACTAATAGGTAGATTTATAATTGGCCTTATAGGCTTTGTCATACAAGGCTTCGTAAAGTGGTAAAACCTTCTTGATATCGAACTTCCTGGCTACTGAATGCGCATTCTCCTTGAATTTTTCCAGGGTTTCTTCATTCTCCAGGATCTTGAGGGCATTCTTAACCATATCGGCAACATCGCGTTCATCGCTCAGATATCCTGAGACCCCGTCAATATTAACCTCAGGGATTCCTCCGGTATTACTGGAGATTACCGGAACACGATTGATCATCGCTTCCAAAGCAGCCAATCCAAAACTTTCCGATTTTGATGGAAGTAAGAAGAGATCCGAGAAACAAAGGATACGGTCTATTTCATTACTATTCCCCAGGAATACAACCTTATCGGTAATCCCGAGTTGCTCTACCAACAGCTCCGCATTCTCTTTTTCGGGGCCCTCTCCTACCATGATCAGCCTGGCTGGAATCTCCTTCTGGATCCCGTAGAAGGTCTGGATAACATCGGGAATATGTTTCACCTTCCTGAAATTGGATATGTGCGTAATGATCTTCTCGTGATCCTCTGCCATCAGGTTCCGCTGGCAATCGGTAAAACTGGTGCTGTATTTGGATTCATCAATGAAATTTGGCACTACCTCAATCTCTTTGGTAATTTCAAAGAAATCCAGCGTCTGCTGCTTGAGGTTTTCGGACACGCAGGTTACGACATCTGATTTGTTAATGCTAAAGGTCACCGCTGGCTTATAAAACGGATGGTTCCCCACTAGCGTAATATCCGTTCCGTGAAGCGTAGTAATCATGGGGATATGGATACCCTCCTCTTCCAAGATCTTCTTGGCCATATAACCCGCATAAGCGTGTGGTATGGCATAATGTACATGCAATAGCTCAATCCCAAAAGCCTTCACGGTATCGACCAGCTTGCTGGAAAGGGCAAGTTCATAAGGCTGATAGTGGAATAAAGGATACTCAGGAACGTGCACCTCATGGAAATGGATACGATTGCTGAGTAATTCCAGCCGAACCGGCTGCTTGTACGTAATAAAGTGAACCTCATGGCCTCGAGAGGCCAACGCAATCCCCAATTCTGTGGCGACTACACCACTTCCCCCAAAAGTAGGATAACAAACTATTGCAATTTTCATACGTTAAAAATACGCCTATTTATTTGTACTAATCTATAAGGGAATCATAAATCACCTGTTGGATACGCGTCCGTAATTCCGACTTAACCAACAAGCGGTTGGTTGCAGACGGGTAGGTGCGATTGGAGAGGAAAACATATACCAGTTCTGCTTCCGGATCAGCCCAGGTATAGGTTCCGGTAAACCCACTGTGTCCAAAACTTTTCGGTGATACGCAACCGCATGTCGGACCATGGAGCTTCAATTGCGGTTTATCGAACCCAACACCCCTCCTTACTTCTTTATGACAGAAGTAGCATTTGTTGAAGCGTTCTACAGTCCTTGCTCTTAAAAATCGCTCCCCGCCGTAATAGCCTCCCTGCAGGTACATTTGCATGATCTTGGCCACATCATTGGCATTGCTGAATAAGCCCGCATGACCTCCTACTCCACCTTGCATGGCCGCTCCCATGTCGTGCACATAGCCCTGAACCACACGGTGACGATAGTAGTTATCTACTTCCGATGGCACTATGATCTCTCTGGAGAATTTCTCAAGGGGATTGTAAGTAGTCTTAGAAGCACCAAGCCGCTTATAAAGGAATTCCTGTGACAATTTATCCAGGGAGCTTCCATAGGTGTCTTCAATGTATTTCTTAAATACATAATAGGCAACATCGCTGTATCGGTAGCGATTGGATTTCAATTCCTGACGGCCTATTCGATTGTAAATGGAGTCTTTATAGGCATCCGTAAGGTATAATCCGTCACTGACCTTTATGGAATACCCTTCCATGGGTTGACTCCTGTAAAAACTGGATGAAGGTTGCCCTTTTTTGTTCAATGTATCCAGGTAAAAGGCTATCCAGGAGGGCAAACGGCCATAGTGACTTAAGGCCTTAAGTACGGTTACATCCTTAAGGTCAGATTCTGCATATTCCGGTATAAGTTCCTGAAAGGTGGAGGATAATCCTATGCTACCTTCCTCTTCCATTTTCATAATTAGGGGCAAAGTAGCCAGGATCTTCGTAAGTGAAGCAAGATCATAAAGATGATCACTTGTTAAGGTATCACCTTCATTCCCCGTTGCGGAGCCAAAGGTTTTGTTATAAACAACTTTACCCCTGCGGGCGATCAATACTTGTGCCCCGGGATACATCAGGGAATCCAGACCCTGTTGCACTAGGGTATCAACATCAGATAAAAATTCAGATACCATACCCACTCTTTCCGGGATACTGTACCCCAGTCTGCCTAAAGACGCCATATCCATTCCAGAATTTACAGGAAATTGTGCGTGTACACTTACGGGTAGCCGACCCTTTAGTGATATGGCGCCAAAGATACCTTCTGCCATTTTTCTCTGAACCAGTGGACTGTTTTGGTATCCCTGGACCAGGGCATCTATTGGCTGATAAGACATTATCTGGCCTAAAACATAAGGGCGGGCAAATACAGCCAAAACCGCATTGGATTCCGGCATGGCTGCGATTTCATTCAACCAATAAAGCTCTTTCTTCGTGAAGTCATGGTTTTTCCAGGGAGAGGCATTGCTTTTATGATACCCCATGATCACCAGGTTGAATTCTTTAAGTCGTTCCTTGAGCGTGGCAATATCCTTTCCGGTAACCTCTGTTACTTCTGCATACAGGTTCAGGGCATTCAAAAAGGGTTTGTGATCTGCATCGCCCAGTTTTACATAGGCGATTTTTTTGTTCTCCAATTTCTTAATTCCCAGCAGGTTGAATTGGTTTCTTAACAAGGTAATCGATTGTTCCACGGCACTTTCATGTGCTAACTCGCTTTCAATGCTGTTTAAATCTTCAACTAATCCTTCAATATCTACAGGGGTGTAGCTGTTCAATTTTGCCTTGTACTTGGCCCTGAGGATTTTTTTGACCGATCGTTCCAGTCGGTTTTCGGTAATCTTCCCCCGGTTATAGGCCTTGGTAAGGGTGGCTTTAGCGCCAGGCAAGTCTTCCGGCATAAGCAGGATATCATTTCCTGCCAAAAAGGCTTTCAATTCAGTCTCACCCACTTCACTGGAGGTTTCTGTGACCCCTTTCATGTTCAGGGCATCTGTCAAAACCAGTCCCTGGAATTCCAGATCGTTCTGAAGCACACCGCTTATTACTTTTTTAGATAAGGAACTGGGTTCGCCTTCTTTAGTGTCCAGAGCGGGAACATTCAAATGGGCTACCATTACGCTACTTACCCCGGCACCAATTAAGGTGCGATAAGGATATAGCTCCACCGTGTCTAAGCGGCTTTTTTCTAAATTGATAATGGGCAGTGATTTGTGGGAATCGACTTCAGTATCGCCGTGCCCTGGGAAATGTTTCGCACTAGTCAGGATGCCAGCACGTCGTAAACCCCGGTGAAAGGCAATGGCTTTGGCTGAAACGTTTTCGCGATCTTCCCCAAAAGACCGGTTTCCAATAATGGGATTTCTGGGATTGCTGTTAATATCTACCACCGGAGCAAAATTGATATGCACCCCCAGGCGTTTGGTGTGTCTTCCTATCTGGTAAGCTACTTCTTCTACTGTTGAATTGTCTTTTATCGCCCCCAGAGTCATGTTCCAGGGAAATGCATAGGTAGAATCTAAGCGCATGGCAAGACCCCACTCTGCATCCATCCCAATTAACAACGGTATTTTCGTTTTTTCCTGAAATTGATTGGTCAATCTGGCCTGACGTACCGGACCCCCTTTGGAGAAGATTACTCCTCCAATCTGATGTTCGGCAATGGTCTGTGCAATTCTATCGGTACTGCTTTGAGGTTGATCAGAGGCCACTAAAACCATAAAGAGCTGCCCTATTCGCTCTTCAGCGGACATATTTTGATAGTGGTTGTTCACCCATTGCTCCTGCGCAAAGCTATCACTGGTTTGCAGGGGATCTACCTGGGCCTGGGCAGTAAAGGCGATAAATAATAAAAAGAATCTGAGTAAACTTCTCCTCATTAAATTGAAAATCTGTAATACTAACTACTTAATTATTTAAAATATTGCGCTTAATGATGCTGTAATTCACAAATATCATACCGCTTCTGGAAGCTTTAAACGGTGTTTAAAAGAAACGGTTGTGCCAACTTTCAGAGGCAGGTACTTCCCAAGACTCCTGATACTCCTGTTTGTTGTTGACCAAATTGTTGAATACGATGGTATTTTGGGATATGGCCCTTGCCTTTACCATCTTTTTAAAGTCTGACAATGGTTTGTATGTTATATACTCCCCTTGTTTGAAGGAAACATTCATCTTATCCAGCAATTCCACCCCGTATTTTTTTTCCAATCCCTGAATGAAATGAACGGAAGCATCAATGGAACAGCCTGAGGCTGCTGCCTTTGATTGATCCAGGCCTAAAATGATAAATCTGCGGTAAGGGATCTCATATCCCGCCTGCAATGATTTCCCGTGCACGGTCCATTGGGTAATAAACGCTTTCATATAACCGTGGATTTCCTCCATCTCTTCCTCCGTAAAAGGCCGGTTCGAAGGGTATATCCAAATCCTGGCAGTATCCGGTAAATCTTTAAAATCTACGTACATCTTTTTCTAGCTAATTTTAAGGAATTATTTATAGGTCGTCTGCACCGGCAATGAGCTCGGCTATGTCCTTGACCACAATACTGGCTTCTTTCTCTTTGATTTTGACTCCATCGGTCATCATGGTATTGCAAAAAGGACAGGCCGCGGCAATAATGTCCGGTTTAGTCTCCAGCGCTTCCTCAGTACGGGCTATGTTTACCTCCTTGTCTCCTTTTTCAGCGTCCTTAAACATCTGAGATCCACCGGCACCGCAACAAAGTCCTCTTTTGCGACAATTTTTCATTTCCACCAGTTCGGCATCCAGCTTTTGTATCAAATCCCGTGGAGCTTGATAAATATTGTTGGCGCGGCCCAGGTAGCAGGGATCGTGATACGTAATTCGTTTTCCTTTGTAGCTGCCCCCTTCCAGTGAAAGTCGGCCTTCTTCAAAGAGTTGATTGATCAGCTGTGTGTGATGTATTACTTCGTATTCCCCTCCCAGCCCGGGATATTCATTTTTTATGGTATTAAAACAATGGGGACAGGTGGTAACTATCTTTTTTACCTCATAGGCATTCATAACCTCAATATTGGTCACAGCCTGCATCTGGAAAAGAAATTCATTCCCTGCTCTTTTAGCAGGATCTCCGGTGCAACTCTCTTCCGTACCCAAAACGGCAAAACTAACGTCTGCCTTGTTGAGGATTTTTACAAAAGCCCTTGTGATCTTT
This sequence comes from Flavobacteriaceae bacterium D16, assembly GCA_021295155.1. Taxonomy (GTDB): domain Bacteria; phylum Bacteroidota; class Bacteroidia; order Flavobacteriales; family Flavobacteriaceae; genus Lentiprolixibacter. The sequence continues at coordinate 649,188 of JAJTJC010000035.1, forward strand.
TTGGCCCTGTCGTCAAAACTTCCCGCACAACCTACCCAAAACAATACTTCAGGCTGCTTTCCCTCAGCAAAGAGGGAAGCCATAGTCGGTACCTTTATTCCTTCACTCATAGCGTTTTATTTTCAGGATTCGTTGACCCAATTCAGGCGATCCATCTGATTAAATGGCCAGGGGGCTCCGTTATTTTCCACATTAGACATCATTTGGTTTAGCTCAGCAGGAGCAGCAGATTGTTCCATAACCAGATACTGACGCATGTCCATGATGATGGATAATGGATCTATGCTCACCGGACAGGCTTCCACACAGGCATTGCAGGAAGTACAGGCCCATAATTCCTCACGACTGATATAATCGTCCAGCAGCTGCTTCCCATCGTCTACAAACTTACCGGCATTCACATTCATATTTTGTCCTACTTCTTCCAGTCGGTCACGCGTATCCATCATGATCTTTCTGGGAGACAATTTCTTTCCTGTTTGGTTGGCCGGGCATTCACTGGTACAGCGCCCACATTCCGTGCAGGTGTATGCGCTCAGGAGCTGTGTCCATTTCAGGTCCATTACATCCGAAGCACCAAATTTTTCAGGCGTCTCCGCATCTTCAGCAGGAGCGGCAAACGGGTCCGCATTGGGATCCATCATCAATTGAACCTCCTTGGTTACTGCCTCCAGGTTATCCAATTGTCCTTTTGGCTTGAGACTGCCGTAAAAGGTATTGGGAAAGGCCAGCAGTATGTGCAAATGTTTAGAGTAGTACAGGTAATTCAGGAAGACCAGTATGCCTACAATATGCAACCACCAGGCCGCCCGTTCTATCATAATAATGCTGGCTGTTTCCATTCCTTCATACCAGGGCATCATGAATTGACTAACCGGGAAGGCCCCAGCCTGTGCGTAGCCTTCCACACTCAGGGCTTGTAACTGTGCATCTGTTGCATTCATGGTTAGAAAGAGAAACATAAGCACCACTTCAATGTACAGGATAAGGTCGGCATCACGTTTGGGCCAGCCTTTCATTTCTGGTTTGATGAAGCGTTTAACCCGGATTATATTCCGACGAAGCCAGAACACTACCACAGCTATTATTACCAGCAGGGCTAATATTTCAAATGAGGCGATTAAGAAATCATAGATCGGTCCAAGACCGGCAAAAATGCGATGTGTGCCCAATAAACCATCTATAATAATTTCTAAAACCTCAATGTTGATGATTACAAAGCCAACGTAGACCAGAATGTGCATGATGCCCGAAACGGGCCTTACCACCATTTTGGATTGACCCAGGGCAATTCGTGCCATATTCTTCCAACGCTGGGTATTGTCCTTCTCCAGCTGGGGCTCCTTGCCCAGCTTAATATTGCGAATGAGTCGCAGGACGTTCCTTCTGAAAAAGGCGATACCAGCAACAAGAACTATAGCAAAACTGATATTCGGTAGGTACTCCATTTACTACTCGTTGGTCTTTTCGGCCGGATCATTTTCCGGCAACCTATACTCTTTTTGTTTCTTACCAAAGACGGACACATTCACATATCGCTTTGGATTTAACCTGAAATCCTGCAATAGCAAATCCAGTTCCCTGCTGGCCTCCTCGAGATTTTTATACAGCTCTTCATCAGTCATCAGCTTGCCCAATGAACCTTCTCCATCCTTGATCTTAGCCAGTAAACTATCCATATTTTTAAGTGTCCCTTCCAGATTTCTGACCGTCTGGGAAAGGCCGGCACTGGCCAAAGAATCTGAAATCTTTGCAAAATTGGAAGTGATCTTATTGATGTTGGTGATGGAACTGTCTAACTGGGTTTTGTTCTCAGATAACAGTGTATTCAGCGTATGAGCGCTTTCCTTGAAGTCACTGACCATGCCATTAAGGCCCTGTATGCTTTCCCTGAGGCTTTGCCTGGTGTTATCGTCCAGAACATCATTGAAATTCATAAGCAAGGTATCTGCATGAGATACCGCACCTTCCACTTTTAGCTGCAGGGGGGTGAGCTTTTGTTGCACCAGTTCAGTCAGACCCGGTCGGGTATCTGTTATCAGCGTATCCCCGCTTTGTGCCATAGGAGCATCGTCAAAAACGGGTATGATTTGTATACCCTTACCGCCTATAATACCCGTATCAAAAAGCTGGGCCTTGCTGTTTTTAGAAAATTCAAAGGAGTTGTCTACGGAAAATGTTACCAACAACCTTCCGGAGTTATCGTTAAAACCAATGCTCTTGACACTACCCACTGAAAAACCGTTGATGGTCACTTGTGTTCCGGGCTGTAAACCACCTACGTGGTCATAAACGGCATAAAAAGTTTTGCTGCTATCAAAAATTGGGGAAGATTTCAGATAAGTAAACCCCATAATAAACAAAAGGATACCGCCTATTACGATAATCCCTGTTTTAATTTCCCTGGATAGTTTCAAAAAATGCGTTTTTGATTACTAAACAAAATTAGAAATAATTTTCGAAGACAGGTAACTTATTCCTGAACGTATTTCAGGGCTTCGCTAAGCGGAACGCGAACACCGTCTTTATAAGCCACAATAAAGGATGAAGTATACCCTTTGGCATCAGCATTGGATTTGAACAATTTAGCCTGAATATAAGAAGGCGTATTTCCGTAAAAGTAACGGAAAAGTTTTTTGTAAGGTTCCTTGGATAATGCACTCAGTCCACGGAAATCTTCCGAATTAAGTGGAAGGTCCTTGGAACTGGCCATCAATTGCACCTTGAAAATGATATTGGCTTTAAGTTCGGGTTTAATAGCTTGAGCAAGCTCTTCTTTTACCTGGGGTTTAGCAGCTTCCTCTTTTTTTACTTCGGGCTCCTTGGCAACAATTTCCTTGGTTTCTTCGGCTTTCTCAATTTTTTCCCCTTCCTCAACTGATGTATCTATTGGCACCTGCATCTTCAGTTCCCTTGCAGTATCCGGATCAGGCTTTTCAAGAGTTACTTCCTCCTTGGCCTTTGGTGTCTCCTTTTGGGGTTCAACGGCCTGATCTGCCTGGTCTACCGTTTCTGCCACTTCTTCTTTTACCACAGGCGGAGGCGTAATTACAGCTTGCTGGGAGGTCTGTGATTCATCAAAATTATACTGCATTGCCTCCTTATAGTTGGAAATTGCTTCAGCTATAGCCTTTCCCATCTCAGACTGGCCTCGTCTAGTATTCAGGTAACTTCCCTCATTTTTATTTGTCAAATAACCTGTTTCAACAAGCACACTAGGCATAAAGGTTTGATGCAAAACAATAAACCCTGCCTGCCTTACTTTTCGATTATTACGTTTAAGCTTTTTGGTGAAATTATCCTGAATCATTTTTCCCAACATGATGCTGTTGTCCAGGAATTCCTCCTGCATAATGGTGAGGCCAATTACGGATTCCGGGGAATTGATATCATACTGGGCGTAGCGGGATTCGTAATTGTCTTCCAGGTAGATCACCGAGTTCTCTTTTTTAGCGACCTCAAAATTCTGTTTGTTGGCATGAAGCCCTAGAACATAAGTTGTTGCTCCATATGCATTTGATGAATGTGCATCACAATGTACCGAAACAAAAAGATCTGCTTTAGCCTTATTGGCAATTTCCCCTCTCACGTATAGGTCAACAAAGGTGTCGTCTTTACGGGTGTAGATTACTTTGATGTCCGGATCTTTCTCCAGGATCTTGCCGGCTTCCAGCACAATTCGCAGTGCGATATTCTTTTCCAGATAACCATTTCCCAAATTTCCGGGATCATGTCCTCCGTGACCTGCGTCCAGTACTACGACAAACTTCTCCTTGTATACAGGGTCCGGCCGATCGAACTTATCAGCGGAATTGTATTGTAATCCCAACAAAAACGGAATGAAGATTAACCACTTCCCCAACATATTCATAGGCGCTATTTCTCCTTTTTGCTCTGGTTAAATTTATGGTAATGACCCCCTAGCGGAACAAAAAATATCTCTAACTTTGATCGCAAATACCGAGCCATACCTCACAAAAATAGGATTTATAGCCTTGCGATCAAACAAACGTCCTTATCTTTTTATTTGGCTTCTCGTCATGGGTGTTTTCTCGGTATGGGCCCAGGAAGACCGAACAAAACCCCTTCCGATCAAGGCGGTACAGGACACCCTACCCCCTGTTCCTGTTATGGCTCAGGACACGGTGCAGACCGATACCGTGGCCCTGGATACAGTGCCTGCTAAACCAGCACTACTGCTGGGAAAGATCAAATATAAAGCCAAAGATTATGTCCGGATAAACCAGAAAGAGCAGAAAATATACCTCTATAACGAGGCCGAGATCTACTATCAGGATACCGAGTTAAAGGCAGGAATAATCATCATGGATTATACCAAGAATGAGGTATATGCAGGGCGCTTAAAGGACTCCCTGGGCAACTATACCCAATTGCCCTACTTTAAACAAGGAGATAATGTGGTAATTCCGGATTCCATCCGCTTCAATTTTGATACAGAACGTGCACTCATTTTTAATTCACGTACGGAACAACAGGCCGCTTTGGGACAATTGGGTGGTGATGCCATGAAAGTATATGCCGATGTTACCAAAAAAGAGAACGACTCAGTCTACTTCCTGCAGGAAGGAAAACTTACTACTTCCAAAGACACCATAGATCCCGACTATTACATTCGGGTAAGAAAGGCCAAGTTTGTTCCGAAAAAAAAGGTGATCGCAGGTTTTAGCAATTTGTATATAGTTGATGTCCCTACCCCAATCGCCTTGCCTTTTGCTTATTTTCCGCTGACTACCGGACGTACTGCTGGTATTATGATGCCTACCTTCGGGAATGACCCGGACCGGGGTTACTTCTTCCAAAACGGAGGATATTATCTACCTATAAATGACTATGTAGACCTTACCCTGACCGGGGATTTATATACCAATGGGAGCTATGGGTTTCGGGCCCAATCTGTTTACTCTAAACGCTACAGATACCGGGGAAATATCAACTTCCGGTATGAAAACCAGGTAACCAGTCAGAAGGGCTTTGATGACTATTCCAGGGGAACTATTTACAATATCCAGATTACCCATTCCCAGGATGCCAAGGCTAATCCAAACTCCCGGATTTCGGCTTCTGTGAATCTGGGTAGTAGCCAGTATTACCGGAATTCCCTGTTGCAACAGAATTTACCCAATACTCAGGTTAACAACCTGTCGTCTTCGATTTCCTATTCCAAAACCTTTCCTGCTTATCCGTCTGTTAACCTCAGCCTTACTGCTACGCATAACCAAAACACCAATACAGACATAGTTGATGTAACCCTGCCTACGCTGCAGGCGGCGATGGAACGGGTTTTTCCATTTGCCAAGCGCGATGGTATTAAAAAAGGTGTTATCCAAAACATCAACTTTCAATACGACCTCAATGGACGGAACAGTATACGAACCAATGCAGAAGATTTCGGGACGGGCAAAATGTTTGAAGACGCCAAGGTAGGGGTCAGACACAGAATCCCTATCAGCACCAATTTCAAGGTGGCGAAGTTTTTCAGTTTTACCATGGGAGGAACCTATGAAGATGTATGGACCCTGGATACCTACAATCAGCGATTCGATTCGGAAACCCAAACCGTTGTCAGGGATACCATCAGTGGCTTTGATCGTTATAACCAATACAATCTGAGTGCCAGTATGGGTACCACCTTGTACGGAACCTTCAACTTTGGGGAAAACAGCAAAATACAAGCTATCAGACACATAATGCGTCCCACTGTGAGCTATGGATATGCCCCTTCCTTTGAACAGTACTATGATGAATATTTAAATGAGGCCACCGGGCAGACTGTACAATTTAGCAGGTTTGAAGGCACTATCTATAATGCCCCAAGACTGGGCAAATCCAACGCCTTGAGCTTTTCTCTTGCCAATACCCTGGAGGCCAAGGTTAAAGACAAAGATTCGACGGCAACAGAACCCAAAAAAATACAACTACTCAATAGTTTTAACCTAAGTACCGGATATAATTTTGAAGCCGATTCACTGAAATTAAGTCCTTTGAGCGTAACAGGGGGTACTAATCTGTTCCAAAATAAAATGTCGGTCAACTTTGGGGCCAATCTCGACCCTTATGCTATTGACAACAATGGCCGGCGGATTAACACCTTTAATATAAATAACGGAGGTGGTTTGTTTCGTCTAACTTCTGCCAGGGCCAATGTTAGTTATTCTATAAGTAGTGCGGATTTTTCAGGGGATGACAAAAATGGTGATGACGAGCAGGATCCTTACTCGGGCAGCAACTATGTGGCCACCAGTGGCGGCCGGGCTGATGATCTTTTTGGAAAAGCTGACCGATTTAATGAGAGTAGTTTTGCCAATCGGGACGAAGACGATGTGGAGAATCCTGTGTATGGTACAAAAATACCCTGGGACCTCCGGGTACAATATGCCATGTCTTATAGCAACAGTAATCGGCAGAACGAAATCAGCAACCACTCACTCATGTTTTCCGGTAACATCAGTTTGTCGCCCAGATGGAAAGTGGGCGTTTCATCTGGTTATGACCTAAAAAACAAGGGCTTTACGGTTACCCAGTTCCGGTTTGAACGGGACCTGAAAAGTTTTAATATGCGATTTAACTGGACCCCTTTTGGTGAGTTCGAGCGCTGGTATTTCTTTATTGGCATTAAGAGCTCCATACTTTCTGACCTGAAATGGGAAAACCGTAGTCAGCCTCCTGTAAGACGTTAACAACGATACCGAATAGATAACCCCTCCACAGACAAACACCATGAAGAAAATTATAAATACACCCAAAGCTCCAGCCCCAATAGGTCCGTATAACCAGGCCGTACTAGCAGACAACACCCTTTATATCTCGGGGCAAATTCCTATGGACCCAGTTACCGGTGAACTCATCAGCGGAGATATTCAAAAGGAAACAAGACAGTGCATGGAAAACCTCAGGGCTATCCTGGAAGAAGCCGGTATGGGGTTCGAACAAGTGGTTAAAACCTCCATTTTCGTAAAAGACATGGGACAGTTTGCACAAATTAATGAAGCTTATGGCCAGTACTTTGATACCGAATCCGCACCAGCTCGCGAAACGGTTGAAGTAGCTAACCTGCCCAAGTACGTCAATGTGGAGATCTCAATGATCGCCTTCAGATAGTTTCACGATGGAACTCTACCAGGCCTTCAATCGGTTTTTGTCTGATCACCCCTAAGCGAAGGTCATTGCGTTCCATTACAGTCCTTAACTCGTCTTTCAGGAAATAGGCAATACTTCCTACAAAATGGACAGGCACCTTGGTGGCCAGTTCAAACTGCATGATATAATTGTTGACAAATTGTTGAAGCCCCTTATCAATTACCCCCTTTGAATAAGGATGGTCCTTATTCTCAATGATAAACCGTGCAAAGGTAGCCAGGTAGGTGTTGGGATTGGGCTGTTTATAAAGGTTCTCCTTAATAGCATCGGCCTCCAGATTGTATTCCTTGGCAAACTTGATTCCCAGAGATTGAGGCATTTTGTTGAAGTAGTAATCCCTTATCAGTTTGCGACCGAAAAAGTTCCCGCTACCGTCATCCATGAGTATGTACCCCAGTGACTTTACCTTTTGAAAGGTCTGCCTGCCATCATAATAACTGCAATTAGAGCCAGTACCCAAAATACAGACAATTCCCTGTTGATCTATTTTGGTAGTAGCATATACAGCAGCATAAGTATCTTCCTTTACGTCTGCCTGTGCATTTGGAAAGTACGAACTAAAAATCTTGCTGAGGAATTGTCTCATCCGCTCAGTTCCACAGCCTGCACCGTAAAAGTGCAAATGGGTTACTTTTTCCCGATTTTTGGCCAGTTCATAGTTATTGGCAAGACGGTCTTCGATAACCTCCCTGGTGAGTACTTCTGGACTCAACCCTAAGGTCTGGGTAACAAATAATTCCTCTCCGGACTTGGCATCCAGGGCAATCCAATCAGATTTGGTTGCACCACTATCTACAATAAGAATCATATTTCCTAAGGTATTAAAAAGAAATTCCTTAAAACTACCGCCTGGTCATTTTAAGGAATCTCCATTTAGTTTATATCAGTTTTTAAAGGCTGGATACGTATTCCGCCAAATCCAGTAATTTGTGAGAATAACCGGCCTCGTTGTCGTACCAGGAAATCACCTTGAAGAACTTAGAGTTAAGCTCAATTCCGGCACCGGCATCAAAAATACTGGTTCTGGCATCTCCAATGAAATCCTGAGATACAACAGCTTCTTCCGTATAACCCAATATTCCTTTTAATTCTCCTTCAGAAGCCGCTTTAAACGCCTTCTTAATTTCATCGTAAGAAGTATCCTTTTCCAGTCGCACAGTAAGGTCAACCACAGATACGTCTGCAGTAGGCACCCTAAAGGCCATACCGGTAAGTTTGCCAACCAGTGAAGGGATCACCTTAGTCACTGCCTTGGCAGCTCCGGTTGAAGCAGGAATAATGTTAAGCATTGCACTTCTACCTCCCCGGTAATCCTTACGTGAAGGACCATCTACTGTGAGCTGTGTGGCCGTTGTGGCGTGAACTGTGGTCATAAGGGCTTCCTCAATCCCAAAGTTGTCATCTAAAATCTTAGCAAGGGGCGCCAGGCAATTAGTGGTACATGATGCATTGGAGACAATTTTGTCCGATGCTTTGATATCCTTATGGTTAACCCCCATAACAAACATTGGAGCATCCTTGGAAGGTGCAGAGATCAATACTTTTTTGGCGCCACCATCCAGGTGTTTTTGTGCCATGTCCAGGGTTGTGAAAATACCAGTACATTCAGCTACATAATCAGCCCCTATCTCATCCCATTTAAGGTTGGTAGGATCCTTTTCTGCAGTAATCCTGATCTTTTTACCATTGACTACAAGGTGTCCGCCCTCTATGTCCACCGTACCGTCAAAACGACCGTGTACAGAATCGTATTTCAATAGGTAAGCAAGATGTTCAACATCCAGCAGGTCATTGATAGCTACTACTTCAATGTTGTCTCTATGTACAGACGCCCTGAGTACCAGCCGTCCAATGCGTCCAAATCCGTTAATTCCGATTTTAATTTTTGCCATTTTTTGTGTTTTAATTGATTTACTTATATGGTCATTATATCAGAAACTTTGATGAGTTCCTTGTCTATTTTTGTATGTCCGCTAATCGCTTCACCCACTGGGGTAAGTATAATATCATTATCCCGGATACCTGCCATCAGTCCGGTTTTACCCTCCATGAGGGCTTCAACCGCCTTTACACCCATCCTACTGGCCAGAACCCGGTCAAAACAACTAGGTGCCCCACCGCGTTGCATATGGCCCAAAACACATACCCTTACATCGTAAACAGGCAAGTGCTGTTCCACATATTCTTTAAGTTCATAGACATTCTTACCGGTTGTTCGGTCTCCTTCAGCTACCACAACAATACTGGATGATTTTCCCCTGGCCTTACTGCGTTTCAGGGAATCCAGTAAACGCTCTAATCCCAGATCTTCCTCGGGAATTAGGATTTCTTCTGCACCGGCTCCCACTCCTGCATTAAGGGCAATATGTCCAACATCCCTACCCATAACTTCTACGAAGAACAGTCGGTGGTGAGAACTGGCGGTATCCCGGATTTTATCAATTGCTTCCACAACAGTGTTTAATGCTGTATCAAATCCAAGGGTGTAACGGGTACCGAAAATATCATTATCGATTGTTCCGGGTATTCCAATGTAGGGAACACCGTGTTCTTCATGGAAAATTTCTGCACCGGACAAGCTACCATCACCCCCAATTACAACAAGAGCGTCTACGCCTGCTGACTCCAATTGATCAAAGGCTTTCTGACGCCCTTCCGCCGTCCTGAATTCAGGACATCTTGCAGATTTCAGGAAAGTACCCCCCTTATTGATGATGTTATTAACGCTACGGGCATTGAGTGGGATAAAATCCCCGTCAATCATACCCTCATATCCGCGATAGATTCCCATACAATCTATTTCCATATAGGCACAGGTTCTTACCACGGCTCTAATGGCGGCGTTCATCCCCGGAGAATCCCCTCCAGAAGTAAACACACCTATCTTTTTTATACTTGTGCTCATGAGTAAAATTAGAAGAGCAAAGCTAGCAAACTTAAGGCAAATAAAGAATTGGAAACCCTTTTATTTACAACCATTTCCGTTCGAAATCGTTTTCGTTCATACAACTTGTCAGCTACCTCCAAATTCAAACTGTAAATCTGAAAATAATCGACCTATATTTTTATTCGAAATTGGTAAATTATCCTTTTCGTTTTCCCAAGTTGCTAGTCATTGGTCATTATGAATAAGGGCAGCATCTCGAAATTCTTGTAATAGGGATGCAGCTTATCTTTATTGTAGTATTTATCAACGTTTACAAATTTTTTGGTTTCGGTAACCACTTCAATAGGAACATGATCATATCGGCCGTTTTTCAGTACTACCATACGACCATCTATGCCGTTGAGAATTAGATCCAACGCCAGGTTCCCATAGGCTGTGGGAACCACAGAATCAATAAAGTCGGGGTCTCCGCATCGCACCAGGTATCCAAGTTTCTGGTTAATCACATTTACCCGGTTACCATTATTGAATTTCGGGGATACATTTTTCAGTGCAGCCGACACCTCATCACCGATACCACCAAGTTTAGCATGCCCGAAAGCGTCTTTTTCCCCACCTTCAAACATCATCTGTCCTCCCTCAAAAGTGGCACCTTCAGAAACCAGCACTATGGAATAGCGGCTGGGGTTCAGATTACGGTCTTCGGTCAACAATTCCGCCAGGCGATCGATGTTGAAAGGCACCTCAGGGATCAAACACCTGTGGGCTGCCCCTGCAAGGGTAGGTAACATGGCCGTGAACCCTGCATAGCGTCCAAAAACTTCAAGTACCAGGAAGCGCTCATGCGATCCTGCAGCGGTACGTAAGCTGTTGGTGAGGCTTATGGTACGGGTAACACAGGTACTGAACCCAATACAATAATCCGTTCCCGGAACATCATTATCCATGGTCTTTGGTATGGCCATCACTTTTAGACCATTCTTAAAGAGGTGTACCCCATAGCTCAGGGTATCATCTCCCCCGATGGGAATCATGTAATCCACACCAAGCCACTCCAGGTTCTTCAATACTTCTGGAGTTAGATCATTTATATCCTTGTTATAACTATCACGCAGATGTTCAGGTATCCTGTCTTTGGCTACGTGACTTGGCCGTGTCCGGGAAGTGTGAAGAAAGGTTCCCCCGGTACGCGCGGCCTTGTTAACCACCGCCTGGGATAGTTCCATATAATTAGCACTGTTATCATACTTATCATCCCGTACTATATCGATCAGACCTGCCCAACCTCTCCGGAAGCCAATTACACGGTATCCTTCCCGTATTGCACGAAAGGTAACGGCCCGAATGGCCGGATTAAGTCCCGGTACATCACCACCCCCTGTTAAAATACCAATTGTCCCTTTGATTTTTTTTACGTTAGCCATAGTCAGATTGTTTTAGTGAAACACAAAAAAACCTTGTTAAAACAAGGTATGTTAAAGTAAGAAATTATCGTGAAAAATCAGCTGTTTTGACGAAAAAAAAAGCGGCCGTACATACAAAAAAAACGGGGATTTACGCGTATATTTATATATTCATTGAAAACGCTAATATTATGTCCACCCACATTGAAAAATTCTTAGGAAACGATGCTGATTTTCTACTTAATCACAGTTGCAAAACCATCTCTAAAGATCAGTTGCATCTGCCAGGACCGGACTTTGTAGATCGGGTGATGAGCTCGTCTGACCGGAACCCTGTTGTAATGCGAAATATGCAGACCTTATTTAATTCAGGAAGGCTTGGCGGATCTGGATATGTATCCATTCTTCCTGTGGATCAGGGGATTGAACATACTGCAGGTGCCTCTTTTGCCCCTAATCCTATTTATTTTGATCCTGAGAAAATTGTTGAGTTGGCCATTGAAGGTGGTTGTAATGCCGTAGCGTCCACTCTGGGCGTACTGGGATCCGTTTCCCGAAAATACGCACACAAAATTCCCTTTTTGCTCAAGTTAAACCATAACGAGTTACTTACCTACCCCAATAAGTACGATCAAATTATGTTTGCCAGTATAGATCAGGCCTTTGAAATGGGTTGTATAGCCGTTGGAGCAACCATATACTTTGGATCTCCGGAGAGTAACCGGCAGATTCAGGAAATCACAGAGGCCTTCGAATACGCACACGAACTGGGTATGGTAACCGTTCTCTGGGCTTATCTGCGCAACTCCGGTTTCAAAAAAGATGGGAAAGACTACCATGTATCCGCCGATATTACCGGACAGGCCAACCATTTGGCTTCTACTATTCAGGCCGATATCGTAAAACAGAAACAAGCCGAAAACAACGGTGGTTTCACTGCTATTAATTTTGCAAAAACACATGACAAAGTGTATTCTGAACTCTCTTCAGATCACCCTATAGACCTTACGAGATACCAGGTGGTAAATTGCCTGATGGGCAGGGCCGGACTTATTAATTCCGGAGGGGCTTCAGGAGATAACGATTTGGCACAAGCCGTTAAAACTGCTGTTATCAATAAGCGCGCCGGAGGAATGGGATTAATCTCAGGTAGGAAAGCCTTCCAGAAACCCATGAAAGAAGGTGTAGCCCTCCTGAATACTATTCAGGACGTATATCTTGATGCTAATGTAACCATAGCATAGTTAATTACAATTTAAAGGGAAAAGCCTCCGTAAGGGGGCTTTTTTATTTATGCTTTTGGTACCCGGCTTTTGGGCATAAATTGTATGAGGCTATCTTTACCCATAACCTGTTCCGGAGCTACCTCTGGCTCCTTTTCCTCAGGTGGGGGCTTTTTAGAGCCAAAAACACGTTTCATGAGTTCCCTGAAGCTACTGAAGTCTACTTCATACGAGAGTCCCACTCCCTGGGTATACCCAACCTGATCGGCCAGGAATTGCCTGATCTCATTCTCCCTATTGAAGATCTTGGCACGCAACGTGCCTTCCTCATTGAGCAGTACCTGTACCTCAACATCTCCGGCAACTACCGTCTCACTGACCCCACCAACTGGTACTCCAAACCTTCCGTTCAATAGTACCCGGTCACTTATCTGGGTAGAAACAGTAACCCCTATGCGGTCTTCCGTTTGTATATCATTGGGGTCCAGATACCCTTGTTCGTAAGAAACACCGAGATTTAATTTGTCGTTATCACCACCAAGTACCTGATTCAACAAACCAGAAGCGGTCTGAATGAGGTTACCGGTAACTGCCTGCCTGTTAATTCCCGTCCCTTCGTTGACAAAGGTCCCCTGAGCCAAAAGGAAAAAGGCATTTCTTTCTTCCACCGTGGGATCCTGTAGCCTGTACTCCAATTCGGATTTAACAATAGAACTTGTGCCTGGGAATTCGATATTAAAGGCTATGGTGGGCCGTTCTAATTCATCTGTGAGTTTCACGATCACATCCGTGGGAATACGCCGTGTATATCCTGCATTATCAAGCAGCGGTGAAGGATTGGCATTCAATGAATAGACCGCCTCCATGTTCAGTTGGGCTTCCAGTGGCTCACCTTCCCAGACGATACTACCTCCAGGTTGCACCGAAAAGGTTTTGTCGATAACGCCGCCAAAACGATAATTATATTCCCCGGTAACCACAACAAAGTCACCAAACATATTAAACTTTCCGTTTGTGTTGATTTCAATAAGCAACAGGCCTTCTCCCGTACCTTTCAATGAACTCCCCGTTTTTTGGTCGATCACAATTTCAACCTCGGCATCTGGGGTGACATTAAGGTCAAAACGCATTTCCAGCCCCTCGTAATCCCTTAGTGAACGCTCGTAATCCAGTGTTTGCGACTTGTCTTTCTCAATAAAGTTGATAAAAGTATAATCCCCTACCGAAGCAACATCACTAATAGGAATTTTAAGAGAACTGCCTTCCGCAGTAGACCCATCGAATTTAATAGTAAGAGCCTTTGTAGGACCGTAGATACGTCCCTTGCCATTTACAAAGCCGGTTCCATAATACAATACCTCTTCTTCAAATTCGGTGTTGAGGATTAAGAAGCGCTCATTGTTTGTATCTACATTAAGGTCCAGGCTCCAATCCTGAAAAAGATCATGGGTAATGGTACCATCCAGGGTAGCCCGGGTATCCATGGCCAAATCCTGTAGGTTGATATTTTGAAAATCAAAAGTCTGTTTGTCAAGGCGTATCGCAGACCCATTATCAAACCGGTAATCCACCTGCAAATAGGGAATGGCAATACCTGCATTGTCTAAAGTAAGTAATCCATCCATATCAGGATTTCTGATATCGCCCTGCACTAATGTTGTCCCACTGAGTTTACCCCTGATATTGGTAAGTATACCTTCACCCAAAGGACTGAAGGGCGACAAGTCAAAATCACTAAAAGAAGCCACAAAATCGGCTCTGGGGACCGGATCTTCATTGATTACCTTGCCGTCCAGTTTAAACTTTTCCAAACCACCGTCCGTAATCTGACTAAAGACATCAAATTCGGATAAATCCCGGTTACCTACAATACCCACGTTGAGGAAACCCAGGTCCATCCCATTGATTCCGAAATCGGTGATATCCAAATTACATATAGGCAGGTATACATTGTCCTTCTGGAGGACATTCAGTGTTCCATTTACCTCTCCGGAAAATTTGAGACTGTCTATTGCCGGAGTAATTTTATTCAGGGAAACCAATTTAAATTGAAGTTCCAAATCTTTAAAGGTAGAGTCTGCCAGCTGGCCCCTTAGTCGGATCTGCTCTCTGTTGTTATTATTCATTACCATCTCCTCTATGGTAATACTATCCAACGAACTATTGAAAATAACTTTGTTCTTGGCATTGCCTTCCCGGTTGATCACCCAGGTATTCTCCTTAAAGCTGATGTCCGATTTCTTGAGCCCAATAACCGACTTCTGCTCTTCATTAAAGGTGTGATAGAAATTCAGGTTATAGCTGTCATTATATTCACTACCCCCCTTAAACTCTGTACGGAAAAACAGGGTATCGTTAAGTGTTGTATTGATCAGGTTAAAGTCTTTGAGGTCGTAGTAAACTGTTGAGATATCATCAACAGAGACAAAGGTGTTAAATAAGGGGTTTTTGTTATCTATACGAACTTCAATATTCTCCAGTTCGTTCTGAAAAGCCCCAATATTGGGGGAACGAAAGGTTAGCTTGAAATCTCCTTCATCGGCTACAATATCGCCTCGAATAAAGGTGTTGGGACCAAATTGAATGTCAGGGAAGAAGACCTCAACTATCTTATTGTAAATTTTGAAATTAAAAGACACTTCTTGGTTCGGTGCTATCTCATAAGGCTTGTAATTCGTGTAAATACTACCAATAGAGTTCTGAACCAGCCTGCCTAATTCACGGGTCTTAAAGTTACCCCTCATATAGCCAGTGATGATATCCGGCGAATTGATTTCAATGGTTCTGAGGGTATCCGAATCAAAACTCGAAACTATCTGGAAATCCTCAAAAAAATAAGTGTCGTTTATATTCTGGTAACTGGTACTCGTAAAGTTGACCTCCCCTGCAACATCATCCAGGTTACTTCCTACTACATTCATGTTGACCACCCCTTTGAAAATAGAAACACTATCCCGAATGAAATTCATTTTTTTAAAATCGGCATAGTCCACAGCTGCTGTAAAGTTGAATTGACTCTGGGCACTTCGGAAATCGGCCAGTCCCTTAAACGTAAACTTTACATTGGGGTCGTTACTTTCAACAAAACCATCAAAAAGCTGGTCCTGCAGCAGTCCAGAAACTTGTATATCCTGATATCTGTATTTATTAAAATCCGCACCGTACACCTGTCCACTGATTTCCGTATTCAGGGACTCCCTTACAAAGCCTTTTCCTTTAACGTTAAAGTCAAGGGTGGCAAAGCCAAGGCTCGAATTACCTACAAATTCTCCGAGGTTAAAATCGATCAGCGAAATAAACCCGTTGTACTGCGCATTCTCAATCTCATCAATTTCTGTAAGATCGAGGTCGGTATATATACTCCCCAGTCTACTGTTCAAATTTATCTGGGCATTCACCGAGTTGGTCGTGACTGTGCTATTCCCGCGAATGGTAAACTGGCCCAGCACTTTGGAGGGCTCCGGGACATTTTTGCCCAGGACATTTGGCATTAAGGCCCTCAGCTGATAATAGCTTGTGGTTATATTCCGGATATTAGCATCCATCCTGAAGGGCGCTTTGGAATCAAAGAGGTTATTAAAGGAAAAATTGCCTCGTATCCCTGTGGCATCACTGCTGAGAAAGAGGTTCTCTATAGACAATTGGTTCAGGGTACCACTGAGATCTGCGGCCAGTTCAACGGTTTTGCCATTTCCGAATTGAGGATACAGCAGGTTGACCTCATCCAGACTCAAACTGGCTTCCGTGAATTGGGCAGTCAGATTAACCTTGTTTTCAAAATCGGCCAAATCCTCGCGCGCATAGTCAAAGACCAGATTTCCTTTGAGCTCAGAACCGGTTGTCTTCAGGCTGAGGGTGTCAAACCGCATCCTTTCACGGGAATATTTAAAGTTGGTGGCGAGTTTTTCTACGTCTATCCCAAATTGGCTTTTAAAGGAAAGTTCCCTGATGTCGGTTGATACATCGGGTCCCAGGATCAGAAAATCCCCTGCTTCAATATTGAGTTGATTGAAATCCAGGATGGTGGCATCCTCCCTGTTTTCGTCTATCAGTTGAAATCGACTGTTGGCTATTTCTACATCTGACGAAGACAAAAGAAAGGGTGGCGTTCCAGGCTTACGAGGCTGATTGTCGTCCAGCTTGGCTACAAAAACGTCCAGATTGCTATTGGGGGCATCCTTATAGGTGTGGTGTTTAAAATTCAATCCGGATATTTCAATATCCCCAAACTCCAGTGTTCCGTTTACAAGATTGCGAATGCTTAATACCGAAGTGGTCAATTCTTCAACAAAAAAGAGGGTGTCTTTTTGATAATCCTCAACGTAGACATTATTCAACGAAGTATTCCAGCTAATCAATGAAACCCGCAACCGGTCAATATTGATATTGGTTCCATACTCCTTATTCAAAGTATCCGTAGCGTATCTGGCCAGGCGAGTCTGGACTGGTGGAAGGGAGAAAATAATTGTCCCTATTACACAAAGTAACAGGAGGGCCAGGAGGGTCCGAACAAGTATTTTTCTCAGTTTCTTGATAGGTCTATATGTTTTACCTTTGTACGACCAATTTTTGTTCCAAAAGCGTGCAAAATCAAAATATTTATATCCTGGCCATTGAATCGTCCTGTGATGATACTTCAGCAGCTGTTTTATGCAACGATGAAGTACTGAGCAATATAGTTGCCACACAAAAAATTCACGAGGAGTATGGCGGGGTGATCCCGGAACTTGCTTCACGGGCGCACCAGCAACATATCGTCCCCGTTGTACACCAGGCCCTGGCTAAAGCAAATATCGACAAAAAACAGCTATCCGCCATAGCATTTACGAGGGGACCGGGACTTCTTGGATCACTACTCGTGGGCACCTCCTTTGCTAAATCACTTTCACTGGGTCTCGGGATACCCCTGATAGAGGTAAATCACATGGAAGCACATATCCTTTCTCATTATATACGAGAAAAAGGCATAAAACGGCCTGAATTTCCTTTCCTGGCCATGACTATAAGCGGAGGACATACGCAAATTGTCCTCGTTCGGGATTATTTTCATATGGAAGTTTTAGGTCAAACACTGGATGATGCCGTTGGAGAAGCATTTGACAAGAGTGCCAAACTATTAGGCTTAACTTACCCGGGTGGTCCACTAATAGACCTGTATAGCAAAGAGGGCAATCCAAAGGCATACCCCTTTCCCAAACCCAAAGTAGATGGATTGAATTTTAGCTTCAGTGGGTTAAAGACGAGTATCCTGTATTTTATTAAGAGGGAAGCGGCTAAAGATCCTCAATTTGTGCAGGATAATATCAAAGATATTTGTGCCTCCATCCAATATACCATCACGGAAATTCTGATGGATAAGTTAAAGAAGGCCGTCAAACAAACGGGTATTAAACAAATTGCTATTGGTGGTGGGGTTTCTGCAAATTCCGGAATTCGCAACGCCCTGGCCATGGCAGAAAAAGAACTGGGATGGAAAACCTTTATTCCCAGGTTTGAATATTGTACAGATAATGCCGCAATGATAGGGATTGTAGGATATTACAAATATCTTAAGGGCGATTTTTCGGATCCATCCGTAACAGCGCTTGCCCGTTACCAATTAGGTGGCAACAGTCGGGTTAGGAACATTAAAAAGGATTAGTATGCAACTATTTTACAACGCTTCTCTGGACCACAGTGCTAAGCAATTTGTCTTCAATGAAGAAGAAAGTCGGCATATCGTTAAGGTTTTGCGTAAAAAGCCGGATGATCTCCTACAGATAACCAACGGCAAAGGATATTTATTCACTGCAAAAATCTTGTCTACAGATCCCAAGAAGTGTAAAGCCGCCATTGTAGAGACCACAAAAAAGCACCAGAAAATGCACGAGTTGCATATGGTTGTAGCCCCGACCAAAAGCATGGATCGCTTTGAATGGTTCCTGGAAAAGGTCACTGAAATAGGGGTCAATGAAATAACGCCCATTATTTGTGAGCATTCCGAACGAAAGATCCTGAAAATGCCCAGGTTGGAAAAAATCATTCAAGGGGCGATGAAGCAGTCACTACGCACCTACCTGCCAAAATTGAATGAACCTATCAGCTACGAAGAGTTTATTAAAAATGAACATCAGGGGCTTTCATTCATCGCTCATTGCCACGAAGAAGAAAAAATGGAACTGATCAGGCGTGTGGCGCCAGATAAGGACATCACCATCCTTATAGGACCAGAAGGAGATTTCTCGGAAAGGGAGGTTGATCTGGCATATGCCAATGGATTTTATCCCGTATCCCTCGGTGATGCCAGGCTGAGAACAGAAACCGCAGCCATTGTAGCCTGTACAACAGTGGCGATTATCAACAGCCGATAAGCTATCTGTCTGGATTGATTCTTACTTCAAATTGAAGACGCGTAAGAAGGAACCCATGTGGGTTTACCCTCATTTATCATTACCTTTGGAACTATGAAAAATAGCTGTTTTAAGGCTTTACTTTTGATTTTTATTGCGTTTGGTGCTTTTCAAAATGGCCAGGCACAGGAGGTGGCCATTTTAAAATATGGTGGAGGGGGCGATTGGTATTCCAATCCAACCGCCTTGCCCAATCTGATCGCTTTTTGCAACCAGAATATTGCCACAGCCATAAACGAAAAACCACAAACCGTGGCCGCTGGGGATGAGGCAATTTTTCAATATCCCTTCTTGCACATGACCGGGCATGGCAATGTGTACTTTTCAGATGAAGAAGCTGTAAACCTGCGTACTTACCTGGTTTCAGGTGGATTTTTACACATCGATGATAATTACGGTATGGAACCTTATTTAAGGGAGGCACTAAAAAAAGTATTCCCAAACAAAGAATTGGAAGAACTGGCCGCCAACCATCCCATCTTTGAGCAATCCTATTCCTTCCCTGAGGGACTTCCAAAAATTCATGAACACGACGGGAAACGACCGCAGGCGCTGGGCCTCTTTCATGAAGGCCGGTTAGTCTTGCTTTTTACTCTGGAATCGGACCTTGGCGATGGCTGGGAAGATGCGGAAGTACACAATGATCCGGAGGAAGTAAGGCAAAAGGCGCTTCGGATGGGGGCTAATATTGTACAATATGCTTTTAAAAATTGAGCATGACACCTAACATCATATCAAAGGGGATTTTAAGGGCGGTAGGAATTCTTACCGCCATTGTCTTACTCTGTTATTTCCTTTATCAGATTAGTTCCGTAATAGCCTATATAGCCATAGCAGTTGTTGTAGCCCTGATCGGAAGGCCCATGACCCTGTTTTTAAGAAAGCGGTTGAAATTTCCGAATACCCTCGCCGTTGTGGTCACTATGCTGATGATGATAGGGGTATTAGCAGGCATCATTGCCCTTTTTGTGCCGCTGATCACCGAACAGAGCCGTAATTTATCCCTTTTAAACATAGAAGAGCTGCAGGCTAGTCTCAATAGGCTCTATCAGGAAGTTATTCTATACCTGGGCGCGTCACCTGAAGAAGTAAACCAGATCATCAAAGAGTCTTCTTTGGGGAAGAATGTTATGGAGGGGTTTGACCTTGCCTTTATTCCCAATATCCTAAACTCGTTTTTCGGAATTCTCAGCTCGGTTAGTCTGGGTCTGTTTTCAGTGTTGTTTATCTCCTTTTTCTTTCTTCGGGACAGTAAATTGTTCCAAAAAGGACTATTGGTATTCATTCCACAAAACAAGGAAACTAATACGGTAAATTCCATTGAAAAGATCAATGGTCTACTCTCCAGATATTTTATTGGATTGCTGATTCAGATTCTTATTCTGTTCACCATTTATGTGATTGTTTTACTTATTGTGGGTATAGAAAACGCAGTGGTAATTGCCTTCCTCTGTGCCTTATTCAACATCATTCCCTACTTGGGTCCGATCATCGGTGGAGCCCTGATGATTTTTCTGACTATGACGAGTAATCTGGATGCCGATTTCAGTGCTGTAATTTTGCCAAAAACAGGTTATGTTTTAATCGGGATTATCGTTGGGCAACTGGTCGATAATTTCTTTTCCCAACCCTTTATTTTTTCCAATAGTGTTAAATCTCACCCCCTCGAAATCTTCCTGGTGATTATTGTTGCCGGCCTCCTTTTTGGAGTGGTTGGAATGATCATTGCCGTTCCTGGATATACCGCAATTAAAGTCATTTTAAAGGAATTTCTCTCTGAGAATGAGATGGTGAAACGCCTAACTAAAAATCTCTAGTTTCACTTTGAATAAAAATATTTTAAATACTGGTGTACAGGATTTTATAAATAATTATAAGAATGCTGACATCTTGTCAGTGGCGCTAAAAAAGAGCCCTTTCGCCTCGGTTAGCTCCCGAGAACTGGCCGAACAAATAACTTCCCGAAAAAAGTGTGAAAAAAAACTCCCAACCTGGTTTAAGACCTCTGGGATTTTTTATCCGGGATCCCTATCTGTTGAGCAAGCTTCATCGGAACAGACTGCCCAATATAAAGCCAGTCTTGTGAGTGGAAAAACCCTAATTGACCTATCTGGCGGTATGGGAGTGGACAGTTACTATTTCAGCCAACAAATTGATCAGTTAACCTACTGTGAAATTAATCCCTCCCTGGCAGAAATTACTGCTCATAATTTCCAGGTTTTGGGTGCCAATAATATTGACGTAAAGCATGGTGACGGGATGCACTTTTTGCATGAAAATAAAAAGACCTACGATTGGATTTATGTGGATCCTGCAAGGAGGGGAAAACAGAAGCAACGCGTCTTTCGACTGGAGGACGGAAAACCAGATGTTATTGAACACCTCCAGTTACTCCTTGACCGTGCAGGGAAAATATTACTCAAGACAGCTCCTATGCTGGATATACAACAGGGGTTGAGGGATCTTCAAAACGTAAGTCAGATCCATGTGGTAAGTGTTCGTAATGAAGTCAAAGAATTGCTTTGGGTATTGGACAAATCCCAGGATAAAGAACCAGAAATCATAACCGTCAACCTAAAAAAGGAAGAAAAGCAGGCGTTTACCTTCCTGGCCTCCATGGAAAAGGCAACAAGCAGCAGCTTCTCCAATCCCCTGCAATTCCTGTATGAACCTAATGCCGCAATCCTAAAGGCAGGAGCATTTAAATTGGTTGGTGAGCGGTACGGCCTAAATAAATTGAGTGTCAACAGCCATTTGTATACTTCGGATAAGCGTATTGATTTCCCGGGGAGAACCTTTCACATCCAGGCTGTTTATCCATACTCCAAAAAACTTCCTTTCCGGAAAGCGAACGTTGCCACACGAAATTTTCCAATAAAAGCAGATGCCTTGAGTAAAAAACACCGCATTCTCAGTGGAGGTGATGACTATTTATTCTTCACCAAAAACAAGGAGGACAAACTCCTGGTTATCGCCTGTACCAAAGCATAATGTAAAACAAGAAAACTATGGGCATTCCCACCTAAAATCTGCAACAGCATCCCGGTAAGCAGCGGTGTAATTATAATGCCACCATTCTGTGCGAATGGACTGAAAACCATGACGTTCCATGGTTTCCTTCAATAATTTACGGTTCTGGAGTATCTCTTCGGGCAGATCGAAATTATCGTGATAGGCCCGTTTACCAAAATAGTCAAAATCTGTTCCCATAGCTAACTCCCTGCCTTTTAGATCTACAAGGCTAATATCTACAGCCCCGCCTCGATTATGGACGGACCCCTTCACGGGATTAGCCACATACTGTGGATTAGGTACAATTTCCCACATCTTATACTGCACCGAATTAGGGCGATAACAATCAAAAAACAAGATTCTATATCCCTGCGCCATAAATTCCTCGTTGGCTGCCAGCAGCGCCTTAGCCGTTTTAACCCGTGTGTAGCACTCGGCACATTCATACACCTGAGCCTTGAGGAAGTTGTTTTCTGTTGCGTATCGCAGGTCATAGGCAAAATCTTCGCTATAATCGGCCAGGCGGATAAAAGTAGTATCCGGCAGGGTATTTAGCTCAGGCGGCTGTTCAATCACCTCCTTCTCCTTTTTGGCTACAGTATCCAAAGTTAACACTCGTACAGGGGCATCTGCTGGCTTGTCTTTTCCCCTGCCATTTTCTTTGCAGCCAAAAGCAACAATCAATAGACCAAGCATTAACAACCTGCTATTAAGAAATATCATGGATTCTGATTTACACTCAGGCTGAAAGATAAAGAATAAGCGAGTTGTATAGCAAAAAAACCCTACTTTACCAAGATGGAATCAAGATCTTACCAAGTCTGTTTTATACGTATACTGCTGTGCCTCCTACCTTTTGGGGTTCTGGGGCAGGATCCCTGGATGCTGGATTTTGTCAAGCCCGCTCAAAATCCCATTATGAAGGCAGACTCCAGTTACACTTTCAACTGCCCGGTGACCAATAAGTTGGTGAAGTGGCAAAAAGCAGATGTTTTTAATCCGGGTGCAATTGTCCGCAATGACACCGTATTTCTCTTGTTCCGGGCTGAGGATAACCCAAGGGCTATGCTGGGAGGACGTACTTCAAGAATTGGCCTTGCATACAGCACTGACGGGATTGATTTTGTAAAATATCCTGAACCCGTTCTATTTCCGGATCAGGATGAATTTCAAAAATGGGATTTCCCCGGTGGTGTGGAAGATCCCAGAGTTGTAGAACTGGAAAATGGAACCTACCTGATGCTTTACACCAGCTGGAACCAGGATGTGGCCCGTTTATCCTCGGCTACATCAAGTGATTTGGTCAAATGGCAAAAGCATGGCCCCGTTTTCAGGCAAGCACACAATGGACAGTTTCTGGATACCTGGAGCAAATCCGGGTCGGTTGTTACCGAACTCAAGGACGGTCGTCTGGTCGCCAAAAAGATTGACGGGCACTATATGATGTATTGGGGTGAATTATTTGTAAACCTGGCTACTTCCCTGGATGGTATTCAATGGAAACCCATACTTGATGAGCAAGGTGAATTATTAAAGGTATTTCAGCCTACGCTCAACGAATTTGATAGTCACCTTACCGAGCCCGGGCCGCCTGCGCTTTACACAGAAAATGGTATACTGCTATTTTACAACGGTAAAAACCTGAATGGTGAAGGAGCCAGTACGGAGGTGCCTGACGGGACTTATTGCGGTGGACAAGTATTGTTCAATAAAGGCGATCCAACCAAATTACTGGCACAATTGGAACAACCCTTTATCTGTCCGGATCTTCCTCATGAAGTTACCGGCCAATACCAGGCGGGTACTACCTTTATTGAAGGATTGGTGTTTTTTAAAAACAGCTGGTTCCTGTACTATGGCACTGCAGATTCCATGGTAGGCCTGGCCATAAGGAAACAAGATCCCTGAAACACTACAGCGTATCAGGTCAAATTATTTTTTTAGGTGAGTAGGTTGCCTTCATCGTCCCATTCGGCAATGATGCCACGCTTGCTCTGATCAATACACTTGGCAAGCCATTCCTCATCATAAGACACACCATGCTGATCCAGCACTTCCTGTGGTACACCGTCCCAGATATTGGGCATATTACCCTTATAGCCAAGCTCTTCTATCCCCACTTTGGAAGTATAGTAACCGGTTAAGGTGAGGTTACGCATAAGCGAAAAGAACTGGATTTCCATAGGTTGTTTCTGAATGGGCGTATAGGGGTCATAAAAGGCTATGGCGTCCAGGATCTCCTTTTGCTGTTGTTCTGTGGCTGCTTTAAACTCCAATTCGTATTCGGTATTGGATTTATGGTCGAGCCACATCAGTCCGCCTCGCAACAGGGTTTGCATTTCCGGAACATCCTTGGCCATAAATTCAACGAGTTGAGGGACTCCGGCTTCCTCAATTCCACCGTAGGGTTCCAATGGTGGCAAAATCAGGTTACAGAGCAAGGTAACCGTAGCCATTTCGTGTTCGTTTAGAAACTGTTCTGCATTTAGTTTTTCTATCAACTCTTTTTCTTCCGGTGTTCTGCCAAAATGCTTTTCGCTGGATGCGGTTTCGGATAAGCCCTCCTCCATATTTGGAGCACAACCGTGAACTACAAGGCCTCCGGCAAGTGAAGCCAGCACTATGGATCTTAAACTTTCTCTTCTGTCCATAATCAGATATTTTGTTGTTTGAGTTGATCTACAATATATTCAGAGGCTCGCCATGAGAGGGCCATAATGGTCCAGGTACAATTCTTATCGGCCTGGGAAACAAAGGGGCCTGCATCCGTAATAAAAACATTATCTACATCATGCAACTGCTGATATCGGTTTACTACTGATTTTTTGGGATCGTCGCCCATCCGGGTTGTTCCAACTTCGTGAATAATCTGTCCGGGAGTTAGCAATCCATAATCCTGTTCCTTACCAGGTGTTTCACCCAGTACTTCTCCTCCCATGTTATGGATAAGCTCTTCAAAGGTAGCCTGCATATGCCTGGCTTGCTTACGTTCGTAATCTGACCATTTGTAATGGAAACGTAAAACGGGTATTCCGAATTCATCCACTGTTGTGGGATCGATCTCGCAATAATTATCTTCCCTGGCTATAGCTTCACCACGTCCACCAAATCCAACGACCGAACCATAGTATTTTTTAACATCCGCCCTCAGGCTGTTGCCATACCCTCCGGTTGGAAGGCCGAAGAATTTATTGAAATCGTTGGGATTAAAACCAAAGCCGTAATTGGGCATACCCATACCGCCCCATACTTCTATGTGATATCCCCTTGGGAAATCGAGGTCTTTATTGTCCAGCCACCAGGGTGAATAGACGTGCATGCCTCCTACCCCGTCTTCATTGTACATTTTGCGGTTCATCAGATCCGGGATAAACCCGGCACGACTGCTTCCTGTAGAATCATGCAGGTATTTCCCAACCAGGTTGCTGCTATTCCCCAAACCATTAGGGTGCTGACTGCTTTTTGAATTCAGTAGTATACGGGCCGAGCTACAGGCTGAAGCTGCCAGGATCACCACCTTAGCCTTTAGTTTGTATTCCTTGCGGTCTTCCTTATTAATATAGGACACGCCGGTAGCCTTTCCTTCGGCATTAGCAGTCACTTCCCTGACCATACTATTGACATACAGGTCTACCTGTCCGCCATTTTTCTGGGCGGGGAAAATCAGGCAGGAGCCTGAAGAGAAGTCGGCATAGACCGAACAGGCCCTGGCACATTGTCCACAGTAGAAACACACCCCCCTGTCTTCATTGATTTTTTTAGTAAGCATGGACATACGGGAGGGATATACAGGAATACCTGACTTACGGGCACCATTAATATAGAAGAGTTCGTGCAGCCTTGGTTTTGGTGGTGGCAGGAAATATCCATCGGGATCATTGGGCAGCCCTTCATTGGTGCCAAAAATTCCAACCAGTTTATCCAGTTTATCGTAATAAGGTTTTACATCTTCATACCCTATGGGCCAGTTGTCTCCGAGGCCGTCTACATCTTTATGTTTAAAATCCTTGGGGCCAAAACGAAGGGAGATCCGGCCCCAGTGATTGGTTCTCCCCCCTAGCATTTGTGAGCGAAACCAGTCGAACTTAGTACCCTCCTTATGGGTGTAGGGCTGTCCCTCAATTTCCCATCCTCCATAGGCCATATCGAATTCTCCGAATACCCTGGTTGTCCCCGCCCCTCTCCTGGGGGATTCATAAGGCCATTTAAGTTGAGTTTGTTGTTCCGGGTTTTTGGGATCAAAAAAGGGACCGGCTTCAACAACTGCAACTTTAAGTCCTGCATCCGCTAATATTTTGGTGGACATACCACCCCCTGCTCCTGACCCCACAATAATGGCGTCATAAGTTTTGGTTGATTCTTTAATTTGCATGGGTAAGGAATTGGAAAATGCTTTAAGACACCTAATTAACGTATTGGTAATTATACCTGCAAATTTTTAACAATTAGGGAGAATTTCGTGATTTTTTTTTCCGACTATGCATTGTGTTTGCCGCAATTTTCTTATTATTAGCAAAAATTTTGATTTCTTTAACAGTATGCACGCAAACGTTTGCGTGTTTTAGGAACATAAGGGATTAAAAATCAATTGTTTAACTAACTAATAACAAACTTTATCATTATGACACTATTGAAAGAAGGTCATTTGTTAAGGTTGGGGAGTCTCAAAAGAACACAAGCTTTACAGCGACTTCTGACCTTTTCTTTGCTTTTTGTATGGGTCGGGTTTGGCTTGTATGCCGCACCTAGCCTGGAGAACAGTTTGGATCCTGTCACTGCATTACAAAATACAGTGAGCGGTACCGTAACAGATAATACGGGTGCGCCGCTTCCAGGTGCTTCCATAGTGCAAAAGGGTACCACCAACGGAACCCAGACAGATTTTGATGGTAACTATACCATTGATGTTCCTGGTGATGCTGTCCTAGTGATCAGCTATATCGGTTTTGCCACCCAGGAGATTTCCGTGAATGGGAGGTCTTCTATAAATGTGCAACTGGAAGAATCTGCCAGTGCGCTATCCGAAGTGGTAGTTTTGGGTTATTCTACTCAAACCAGGGGTGACGTTACCGGATCTGTTGCTTCCGTGGATGTTGCCGAAGCTACAAAGGCTCCGATAGTAAACGCCGCAGAAGCACTGGAAGGACGTGTTACTGGTGTTACTGTAACCAATTCAGGTACTCCCGGTAGCTCTCCAAAAGTTGTTATCCGTGGTTTTGGCACCAGCAACAACACCAACCCACTCTACATTATTGATGGTGTGCAGACAGATAACCCTTCTATATTAAATAGTATTAACCCTGGAGACATCGATCAAATCAACGTATTAAAAGACGGTGCCGCAGCCATCTATGGAGCAAGGGCTTCCAACGGTGTTGTAATTGTTACTACCAAAAGTGGTAGCTACAACCAGTCCGAGCCAGTAGTAAGTTTCAATATGTACGCAGGAACGTCCAGGGCAACCAACCTCCCTGATATGTTAAATGCACAGCAGCATGGAGAGTATATCTTCTCAGCGCTGCGTAATGACGGTGTAGCGGTTTCCCACCCGCAATATGGAAGTGGAGCCTCTCCAGTGGTGCCAACAACTATTCAAGGGTATACCCGAGTGGTAGCACCAGGTTCAACTGATAGGGAACCTCGAGTAGCAACGGTAAGGCAGCCAAACGGAACTAACTGGTTTGAAGAAATTACCAGGAATGCCCCTACCCAGAATTTTGACCTATCCATTACTAATGGTAATGAAACCGGAAGGTACTTCCTGTCTGCCAATTACCTGAATCGTCAGGGTATCCTCAATGAAACTGGCTTTAAGCAGGGGGTTACCCGCTTGAATTCTGAATTTAAGATCGGAGAAAGAATCACCATCGGGGAACACCTGAACGCTTCTTTCTCTAACCAAAATGAAGGGACATTAGAGTCGATCAACATGGCCTACAGGTCATCGCCTCTTATACCCGTTTTTGATGATCAGGGCGATTTTGCAGGGACAGGTCCGGCTTCTACAGGTTTAAGTAATACCCGTAATCCTGTAGCATTACTCTCAAGGGGATCAGACAACTACAATAAACTCTTCCGTGTATTCGGGGATTTGTATTTAAGAGCAGAACTCTATGAAGGGCTTAGTTTTAAGACTACAATAAGTGGAAACATTGAAAATTTTACACAACGGCAGTTTATAAAGCTTGATCCTGAATTCAGTGAACCATTAGCCACAAACACTTTACGTGAGCAGGACATCAATAACTGGACCTGGACGTGGAACAATGTATTGAATTACAGCACCATTATTGGGGACCATAACATCAATGCCTTGGTGGGTATAGAAGCTGTGGAAGAAAGCAGCAAAGGAAAAACGATAAGCCGAACCGGGTATTTGTTTGAAACGCCTGATTTTTATTTGCTAAATAATGGTAGTGGCCTCCCAAATGTAGATGCTGCATTCGATGGGGCAAACACTTTATTCTCAATCTTTGGTACAGCGAATTACTCCTACAAGGGTAAATATTTTGCTACTGTTACGTTGAGGAATGATAAGTCGTCAAGATTCCTGGGAGATAACCAGAGCCAAACCTTCCCTTCCTTTAGTGCTGGCTGGTTGATTAGTGATGAGGATTTCTTTCCGGCAGATGGCTTCGTTAATCGTTTGAAACTTAAGGCTTCATATGGAGAGTTAGGTAACCAGACCCTTCCGGCCAGTAACCCGACAATTAATATTTCATCACTGAATGAACAAACAGCTAACTATGCATTGAGCGGAAATGCGCTTTCTACAGGGGCCATTCTGACCCAGGTAGGTAACCCGGATCTAAGATGGGAAACCTCTGTTACTACCAATATCGGATTTGAAATGTCGATGTTGGATAATGAGCTTTCGGTCTCTTTCGAATATTTTGATATTGATACCAAGGACTTGATCACACCAGATCAAAGCCTTATTAGTACTACGGCTATTGATGCTGCGGCACCTCTGGTAAACCTGGGGGATATTCAGAACACTGGTTTTGATTTAGGTATTAATTACAATCACGAAACTTCATGGGGTTTAAACTACGCCATTAATGCCAATATCTCGCATTACAAGAATGAAGTAAAGAACCTCATTAGTGCATTCCAGCCTGGACCAAGTAACCTGCGCGGTGGTCCCGCAACACGTACAGAGGTCGGCCGGTCCATTTCAGAGTACTTTGGACGTAAGGTCATCGGTTTTACTGATACTGGTCGCTTTGAATATGAAGACGTGAATGGTGACGGCACGATTAATGATGATGACCGTACGTATATTGGTTCTCCACACCCAGATTTCACTTATGGTGTGAATTTAAGTGCCAGCTATAAAGGCTTTGATTTATCTGCCTTCTTCTCTGGTTCTCAGGGTAACGACGCGTATAACTATCAGAAGATCTTCTCGGACTTCCCTACCTTCTTTGGATCTAACCAAAGTACCAGGGTACTGGATGCCTGGACACCGGATAATACCAATGCTACGGTACCTGCATTGAGTCAGTCTCTAACGAATTCAGAAACAAATCCCAATTCGTACTTTGTAGAAGACGCATCCTTTTTACGATTGAAGAATCTACAGGTAGGATATACCTTTAACGATGACATTGCCAGCAAAGTGGGCCTCAACATGTTGAGGGTTTACGTACAGGGAACCAACCTGTTTACGATTACAGATTACACTGGATTAGATCCGGAAGTAGTTTCCGGTAATAACTTAGCTTTGGGTGTTGATGGACCCAATCCGGTATTTCCATTGGCACAGATAATCACGGTAGGTATTAACACAAAATTCTAAAAAAATGAAAAAGAGATTATTTATTTATTTAACCTTATTCGCTGTAATTTTTGCGTGTAGTGATGACTTTACAGATGTGCCCGCAATTGGGGCGCTGAGTGATCAGACGCTGCAGAACGAAGTAGGTGTGGACCTGCTCCTGGTCGGAGCTTATTCATTGCTAGATGGAAATACACAACCAAATGATGGATTTGATCGTTGGTTAAGTACTGGTGATAACTGGTGGTTTGATGCGGTCACCGATGATGCGCACAAGGGAAGTACCGATGGTGATCAGGGAGACCTGTTTAATTTGGAAACTTATACCTGGGAGGCAGGAAATCCATATCTTAAAATATGGAACGCTAGATATGCCGGGGCAAACCGTGCCAATGCCGTTATTGACTTGATCAGTAAGATTCCGGAAGGGGACTTTAGCGCTCAACTAGCTGAAGCCCGTTTCCTAAGGGGACACTTTAATTTTGAACTCCAAAAAATGTTTGGACAGGTGGCCTATATATCAGAGGAAAATTTTGCCAATACGGAATTTAATCAGCCTAACACTGGTGCGATCTGGGACCAGATCGAAGCAGATTTTCAATATGCAGCAGATAACCTGCCAGATTCCCAGGCAGAAGTTGGGCGTGCTAATTCCTGGGCGGCCAAAGCTTTTCTGGCTAAAGCCCATTTATACCAGCAGGATTATGCAGCGGCTTCTCCCTTGTTCACGGATGTGATCAACAATGGGCCATATGCTCTTAACCCGGAATTCTTAGCTAACTTCTCACTGGCAGGAGAAAACAGTTCAGAAGCTGTATTTACCATTCAGTTTGCCACTGCGGGTAGTGTGGCCTGGAATGGAAACCAGGGAGGTACTTTGAATTTCCCTAACGCATTGGGCTTCTGTTGTGGATTTTATCAGCCTACTCAGGATTTGGTAAATGCTTATCAGACGGATGCGGTTACCGGTTTACCTTTACTGGATACCTTTAATCAAACTGATGTAACCAATGATCAGACATTAACCAGTGCTGATCCATTTACTCCCCATACCGGGCCATTAGATCCAAGACTGGACTACACGGCAGGTAGGAGAGGAATTGATTATAACGGTTACGGAATTAATCCAGGTCAGGACTGGGTAAGGGCAACCGATGCTGATATCTCAGGTCCTTATTTACCGAAGAAAAATATATACCAGGCTGGAGAAGATGGAAACATAGGAACCGGTCCCTGGGGACAGCAATTCTCCGGAGTGAATTACCATATCATGCGCTACGCTGATGTACTGCTTATGGCAGCAGAGGTAGCCGTAGAACTGAATGATCTTCCTACTGCATTGGATTATGTAAACCAAGTTCGTAACCGCGCTAAAAACATGAGTTACTTGCAGGATGCCTCTGGAACAGCAGATGCTGCGAATTATGTAATTGAACCTTATACTGCTTTTGCAGACCAGGATGAAGCGCGTAAAGCGGTTCGTTTTGAGCGCAGGCTGGAGCTGGCCATGGAAGGACACCGTTTCTTTGATATCGTAAGATGGAGTAATAAGTGGGCTGGTAGTCCCGACTCTTTTGCTACGGATTTGATCAGTGAATATGTAACCAATGAGACCAGGACCATTGATAACTTTGGACCAAAGGTAGGAACTTTTACTACCACCAATTATGTATTGCCTATTCCACTTGATGCCATTGATTTAAGTGGAGGGATATTGCAACAAAATCCTGGTTATTAATAGGTATCTGCTGAATACTTACAAAGGGGTGCACTTAGCACCCCTTTTTTTTTTTGCCCATTTCCCGAATTACTATCTTTATACCTGCACATTTTGTTTGTTGATGATTATGAAGAAATCCTTATTACTCGCCCTTGCTGGCGTGCTGTTTTTTTCCTGTGGAAAAGATTCTGAACGTACTTCCCTCCTTTTTAATGAATTAAAACCTGCTAAGACAGGTATCTCCTTTACCAATACGCTTACGGAGAGTGATTCCCTGAATTACTTCACCTATGGCTACCTCTATATGGGTGGCGGCGTTGCAGCCGGGGATTTTAATAACGATGGCCTTACAGACCTCTATTTCACCGGAAATCAGGTCCCCAATGCCCTCTACCTGAACAAGGGAGATCTACAATTTGAAAACATAGCAGAGCAGGCCGGTGTAGACGGTGACCAACGCTGGTATACCGGGGTAACCCTGGCAGACGTAAACAGCGACGGGTTCCTGGACATCTACTGCTCTGTAAGCGGCAAATTTGGCCCGATGGAAAACCAGCTATTTATTAATAATGGCGATCTCAGCTTTAGTGAGCAAGCAGCAGCCTACGGCCTGGCAGAAGCAGGAAACAATGTGCAGTCTACTTTCTTTGACTACGATAAGGATGGGGACCTGGATGTCTATATTGCCAACTATCCTCCTACCGCCTTCAACGCACCTAACAGCCACTACAAGGTGAAGCAGCAGTTTCCCAAGCCCCTGGAGATGGACAAACTCATGCGCAATGATGGCCATACCTTTACCGATGTTACCGAAGAAGCAGGCTTAAAGACCTTTGGGCTTTCCCTTAGCGCCACAGTAGGGGATCTAAACGAAGATGGATGGCCTGATCTGTATATTTCCAACGATTTTAGCAGCCCTGATTATTGTTATATCAATAATAAGAACGGTACTTTCTCTGAACGGGTCCGTACCATAACCAAAAACACCTCCTTTTACGGGATGGGGGTCGATATTGCAGACTTTAACAACGATGGCTTACTGGATATTTTTCAGGCCGATATGACGGCCAATGATAACCGAAGGTCAAA
This sequence comes from Flavobacteriaceae bacterium D16, assembly GCA_021295155.1. GTDB lineage: Bacteria > Bacteroidota > Bacteroidia > Flavobacteriales > Flavobacteriaceae > Lentiprolixibacter. The sequence continues at coordinate 681,849 of JAJTJC010000035.1, forward strand.
AGCAAATATGGCCAGTATGAACCCACAACTTTTCTGGAGTACCGTTAATTCAGGGTTCCATTTCCAATATATGCAGAACAGCCTGCAAATGAACAACGGTAACCTGCTTGATTCCCTGCCGGATTTCAGCAATGTTACCCGTTTGGCTGGTGTGTCTTCCACAGACTGGAGCTGGGGTCCGCTTATGGCAGATTTAGACAATGACGGATGGAAAGATCTGTTTATTTCCAACGGTACCCGACGTGAAATCAACAATCGGGATTACTTCCTTGCCTGGGAAGCGGAAGGAAGACCCATGGATAATCTGCTACAACGTAGCCTTGACATCCCCTCTGAGCCCATAGATAATTTCGTATACCGCAATACTGGGGACCTCCGTTTTGAACAGGTTAATGAATCCTGGGGGATTGTGAAAGAAGGCTTTTCCAATGGTGCTGTATATGTGGATTTGGATAATGACGGGGATTTGGAAATTGTAATCAACAACCTGGATGATACCGCCAGCCTGTTTGAAAACAAAGGTAATGTTAACCATTATTTACAGTTAGTCCTGAACGGGCCAGAGAAAAACCCCAATGGATTGGGAGCCCGAGTTTATGTCCACGTAGGTGGGCTGAAGCAAATGCAGGAATTGACACTTAGCCGTGGCTTTCAATCGGCAGTCTCCCCCAGGTTACACTTTGGTTTGGGTAGTAGTTCCGTGGTGGACACCCTGCAAATTATATGGCCGGACGGTAAAAAGGAAATACGTACCAATCTTGAAGCTGATAAACTGATGAGCATCAATTATCAAGATGCTACGCTGTTATCTGAGCCATCCGGGCAACAAGAAGAAACGCAATTCGATTCAAAGGATAACTCCCTGGCAGGAATGCAATTCCAGCATCAGGAGAACTATTACGACGATTTCATAAATGAGATCCTGCTCCCCCACCGTATGTCTATGTTTGGCCCCTATATGGCTAAAGGAGACCTCAATGGAGATGAGTGGGAAGATATTATCGTTGGTGGGGCCTCCGGTCAGCCTACCCAGGTATTTATGGGAACTCCTGATGGCTTTACAAAAAAAGAAATCCCGGAACTAGCTGCTTATAGCGAGCGTGAGGATATGGGCATTGCCATTTTTGATATTGATGGAGATGGGCAGGACGACCTCTATATTTCCAGTGGAGGAAATGAATTTGGTCCGGATTCAGCAATGCTGCAGGACCGGGTCTATCTCAACGATGGAGGAAGTTTTACAGAAGTTAAAGAGGGCATAGCCGATTTCAGGGCATCTGCCTCTGTAGTAGTCCCTTTTGACTTTGATAAGGACGGAGATTTGGATGTACTGGTGGGCAGCCGGGTAATCCCCGGGAATTATCCAAGTCCGGCCAGCAGTTACCTCCTGGAAAACCGATCGACCCCAGGAAATCCTGTTCTTGTAGATGTTACGGCAGAAAAAGCGTCCATGCTTATTGGAATTGGTCTTCTAACACGTGCTCTGCCTACAGATTATGACGGTGATGGGTGGACAGATTTATTGCTGGGTGGCGAATGGATGCCGCTAGTGCTCTTAAAAAATGAAGAGGGGTCATTTAAGGATGTCTCGGAAGTTACAGGGCTCGCAGATACCCGGGCCTGGTGGTTTGGTTTGGGAGAAGGTGATTTTGATGGTGACGGGGATATGGATTACCTGGCAGGTAACCTGGGACTCAACTACAAATACAAAGCCAGTGAAACTGAAACCTTCGATGTGTATTATGACGATTTTGATGCCTCGGGCACCAAGGATATTGTACTGAGCTATTACAACTACGGGGAAAAATTCCCCGTCAGGGGTCGTGAATGTTCGTCACAGCAAATGCCTGCGATAAAGAAAAAATTTGAAGATTATGCTTCCTTTTCCACAGCAACCCTCGCTGACGTTTACACCCAGCAAGCCCTGGATGAATCCCTGCACTACCAGGTGAAGTCCTTTGCCAGTGTTTACCTGGAAAATACTCCGGAAGGGTTTGTAATCAGAGAATTACCTATTGAAGCCCAAATTTCCAGCATCAATGACATCCTGATAGATGACATTGACGGAGATGGTAATCTGGATGCTGTTGTAGCCGGAAACCTGTACACTTCAGAAGTGGAAACTCCCAGGAACGATGCCAGTAATGGCTTATTCCTTAAAGGCGATGGCGATGGTGGGTTTAAGCCCGTTGTGGCAAGAAAAAGCGGACTTTATATCCCTGGGGATGTCAAAAATCTGCTTCATTTAAACCGAAAAGACGGCAGATATTTCCTGGTGGGGAAAAACAACGATTCTCTTCAGTTAATCCGGGTTAATGAAGTAAAGAAGCCTGATGTTATGGCTTTAAAATAGCACTGAGCTTAATTTATCTGTTGTTTTTGCTGTGTTTGATAAACCAGCTATACAATTCTTCGGTGGTATAGGCCTGTTCCCAGGAATTATGACCTACACCTTCATAAATGGTAAATCTTACAGGGTATCCCATTTGTTTTAAGCGTGCCACCATGTTCTCTGATTCGGAAAAAGGAATAGACTGGTCCTCCGTACCATGAAAAACCCAAATAGGCATCTCCTTGTCTATCCAGGAAGCATAGGGCAAAGGTGCCATACCACACACAACAGCCATCGCGGCAAAAGTTTCAGGATACTGCACCGCTATTTCCCAGGCAGCACTTCCTCCCCTGCTTAAACCCGTGAGATACAAGCGATCAGGGTCTACCCGGTTATTTTGGACCACGGAGTCCAGTAATTGCATAACTGCGCGTACGTTCCACCATTTCCGTTTATAGGGGTTCTGTGGAGCCAGTATTAAAAAAGGGAATTGTTTTCCTTCGGTTATGAGTTTAGGCGGGCCGTTTTTCTTTATTATCCCCAAAGTGTCTCCGGACTCGCCTCCCCCATGTAAAAAAAGCAAAAGGCCAAAATCCGCATCTTTCTTTTTCTCATAATCCTCCGGGAAATAAAGGTAATATTGAAGGCGTTCACGGGTTACGGTTTCCTCCTCTCCTTCTATCAGTTGAGACTGCGCTTTACAGCTAATAAAAAGGAGATTTAACCCAACGAAAAGCAGGAGCCAATTGCGATTGAACAGTAAGTTCATATAAAATTAGTGTTTCGGTAAAAGGTAAAAGATAAGTATTCTCCTGTTCTTATCCAGTGTCATCTTCAGGAAGTACTGGCCCGTTTAAATAGTAAGGCTGAGACCGTCAATAAAAAAGCAAAAAATGCAGTCAGTATAAACACTCCCAATACACCTGGCGACCAGGAGGTAACGTCAGGAGGCCATATAAAAAGCGCAATTACGGGAACAAGCATTTGTATTGCTGCTGCCGTGAATAAGGTTATCGCCATACCCCGGGCTTTAAAACGAACTAAAAGTGCGCCAATTAAAACTACGCCAATAACAAGACCATATAACATATTTGCGGGCTGCCCTTCATTTCCAATGATACCAACAGCTCCATTTATCCAGAAAAGCAGAAAGATGGCTGCAATGGCAACACCAAAAGCAATACGATATGTTTTTTGGTTTGATTTTCGAACAATCAATTCATAAACCAGGCCAATACTCATAAGCCCGGTTCCCATTACAACAAAATCAAGCATAGTCCAATTCACTTCTACGGTAAATTGCATAGCAACCAGGGGCACCATCAAAATAAGTACCACTGCAAACGCCCAAAAAAGCAATCTCTTTACTGCTAAAACCATTATTTTCTGTTGTAATTAAAACTTAAACTACTGTAATATAAGGCTTTATAAAATCAAAAGAAAGAATTCCGGAAAAATGAAGGCTTTCTTAAAGTCTGAAATTATATCGGACCTTCAATAAAATTTGCTCGTTTTGCAGGCTCCAGCGATCGTTGATATCATTCAGCGTATTGTGGTTAAATACCAGGAAAACATCCCCTAATGGAGAGAAAATCCAGTGGATCCTGGCGTTTACCCCTAGTATACGGCTTTCCGTATCGTATTGTATATAGCTATTAAGCTGCAAATCCGAATTAACGTTAAAACGGACCCGCATCCCGGCCAGGGTCTGATCAAAATCACCAAAAGGCAGTCGCGCTACATTTCTTTGCCCGCTAAATTCGAATCCCATCAGGGAGGTAGGATTCCAGTTAAACCGCAATTGAAACTCATCCAGGGTCCCGTCGTAAAACGAACCAAACCACCAGGTGGCCTGCCCATTGAGTCTCCTTTTGGCAGCAAATTCGGCCTCGAGCCGGTATCTCATGAAATTATATTCCCCAACTGGAATAATTACACCATCGGCTATTTCAAAGGGCTCGGCAATATTTTCCCCCGCAGGTCTTACATTCATTTCTATTCGGTCCCCACTTTCAAGTCTCCAGTTCACCGGGGCAGTAAATACGCTATAAGACTGCCAGTCGCCCTGTATGTTCTTTATATAAGTGAGAAAAAACTGGTGGAACATTTGCCGTACCCATGGCCATTTCGGACGGGGGGCATAGATAGCCCCAACTCTTGTATTGGTTACCCCTTTACGAGGAACAAAACCCAGGGAAGGGTCAAACTGCTCGCCAATACGGGAATGGGTAAGGGAAAGGTCCCATTTGTCATTGGGGTAATCTATTTTAAATCCAAATGCAGAGCGGTCCTCGGTTAAATCGGCCCGCTCGGTATACATTCCCCAGGCACCGGCGATAAAATTCTTGTCCCCACCAAATCTGGTAGTCTGATAGGTGAAATCAAAACCGGACATCCAGCTACCCTCTCTGCCAAGGGGGTCCCCGAATGTTGAGATCATCCCAATGGAGCTTTCATCCAGGATGTTATGTCGCACACGCATTACCCCCATGTTAGTGGCATTGTACGACTCCCCTCCGGAATCAAAAGAGTTGGTTCGAATACCTAGGCCGCCAAAGGCCGTCTTGCCAATCCTTCCATTGATCTTCCCACCAGCAATAATCGGTACCAAATTTCCTTGGAACAGGCCTATTCGCCTACTGAAAAAAGGTAGCACCGTACTGTTCCCGGTACCAAACCCAAATTCAAAAATGTCTGATCCCTCGAGGAAAAAGGTTCGTTTTTCAGGAAAGAACAGAGGGAAGCGGGTCAAATTCGTTTGCCGGGTATCCACCTCCGTTTCTGCAAAATCGGTATTCACGGTTAGGGTGGCCAGTACATTTGGTCCCAAACGTTGACTTGCATCCAGGCTTGCTTCAAAGTTGGTATCTGTTGAACCTGCAGCACCCTCCTTATTAAGCGAACCTACCAGTGAAGGCCTTACATTGAGGCCAATGCCGTAATTGAATTTGGGAAGGCCGGTAAGCAATCCAGCCCTGCTGGTCTGTCCAAAAAACTGATCCCGTTGCACATTGGCCCATCGAATGGTTTCCTGGTTTCTTTGGATCCTCCTTTCCACATTGAAACCCCACTGATCTATTTTGCTGTTGAAATAAATACTCTGTATGGGCAAACGGATTTCTACAGTCCACCCTGTATCGTATAGGGCTACGCGGGCCTCCCAGATCGCATCCCAGTCCTCATTCTCAGATTCCCCCCGGTTAGACACCAAAGCATCGTAACGCGCAGCGTAAGCGTTAACTGCCAATATGTAGCCCGATTGTCCATCGAGAAAAGTATCCAGCACAATTTTTACATGGTCTTCTTCGCGAATGTCAGCATCCCGTAATTTGGAAAAGCGCACAAGATCCTCAGGTCTCTGGCCCTGGCAGTCTATACCGATGACCACAAAACGCTCATCGGCCAGCACCCGCACCACAGTTTTGGCTGAAGGTGTGCCTTTTTCTTCGGGTACCGTGGTCAGGAATTCATCCAGTACAGGTGCAGATTCCCAATCCGGCTCACTCAGTACCCCGTCAATTTGGATCGGTTCCGATATTTTCCCGGCGGTCAATGAAGGTCTGCTTGCCTCCTGTGCTTTACCGGAAATAATAAAGATGACAAAAGCCGTGAATAGTAAGCTAAATTTATTCATAGATGCGTATTGAAAGATAGGATAATTTCCATAGCAATTTGCCTAATACCTAGTTCAAAAAGTTTTTGCCGACCACGTAAACCAGATATAAAATAACGAGCACCAGGCCTTCATGCTTCTGAACTCCTTTTTTACGAATAAGGAACCAAATAAAAACGATACTGTAAACGAGGAGTATAGGAAGATCGAACAGGAGAATGTAGGTATCTACTTTTATAGACGAAATTAGTGAACCCACACCCAGTGGAACCAAAAGATCAAAAATATTGCTCCCCACAATATTACCAACAGATAAGCTCGATTGCCCTTTCGATAGGGCATTCAGGGAGATCGCAAGTTCGGGGAGGCTGGTTCCCAACCCAATGATGACCGCACCGATAAAGGATTGGCCCACACCCCAATTTTCGGCAATAACAAGTGCTTCCTCAATGGCTACATGAGAACTCAGAATAACAATTCCGATGCTCCCGATAAGCAATAGGGTATGAAACCAGAGGCCAAAGGCGGGTTTTTCTTCATCAGCCACCTCTTTCTTACGTATTTTGCGTTCTTGCTGCAACAGCGTATAGATATAGAGCAGAAAAGCGATGAGCAGTAAGGCGCCATCATTCCAGGTGAGTATCCCGTCAAAGGAAACAAGGGCCAGCAGAATGACCGATCCGATCAGTTCAGCCCCCATCTGCCTGGCCTGTATCTTGCCGATATTAACGAAATAGAATAAGGCGATAACACCAACTATAATGCTGATCTGGGCTATGGAGCTTCCAATGGCATTCCCAGTAACCACGCCAGAGACATCCGTTCCGCCAAGATTATAGATGGCCCCTTCTATAGCCACAGCCAATTCCGGAAGATCTGTTCCAAAGGCAAGAATGGTAAGCCCAATGAACAATTCGGATATCCGCAGCCGCCGGGCTATCTTGGTAGCATACTTCACGGTGAATTCCGTACCCAGCCAAAGTCCGAAAATACCCAAAATCAAAAAGGCCAATTCACTCATTCTGCTTTCCTTGTCTATCAAAAGTAAGTGTCCTTATCAGTAGCGACAATGATTGAAATCATTGAAGATAGAATGAGTATGAGGTACCTTGTTAGTCAATTTTAAACTCGCATGGTTTTACTCCATATGAATAGGGCCATTTCAAAATAAGTCTAACGAGGTTGATGATCAATAACGCATATTCCATAGGGGTTACCTCCGTCCTCCAGCAATTGGAGAGCAATGAGCAATATGGTCTCAGCAATAATGAGGTTAAGAAAAGGATTGCCAACTTCGGTAAAAACCATATCCCGGAAAAAGGGCCAAAAAAGAAATTATTTATTCTCGCAGATCAATTTAAAGATCCCATTATCTACATCCTTGTGGTGGCCTTCTTCATGGCGCTATTCCTGGGAGACTGGGCAGAAGCCATTGCCATATTGGTGGTGATCCTGATAACCGTTGGCATAGGCTATTTTATGGAGCTACAGGCCGTACGTGCCCTGGAAAAGCTCCGTAAAATGGGACAGGTACTGTGCCGGGTTAAACGGGAGGGTAGGCTGCAACAAATACAGGCTTCGGGGCTGGTCCCGGGAGACCTGCTAATAGTCCATGCAGGTGATATTATCCCGGCAGATGCACGACTCATAACGGTTAAACGGTTAAAGGTGAAGGAAGCTGCCCTGACCGGGGAGAGCCAGGATATAGAAAAACAAATCGAACCCCTTCCTTCCGATACCATTCTGCATGAACAAACCAATATGATTTTCAAGGGCACCTTTGCAGTATCCGGATCTGCTGCCGCCCTGGTAGTGGCCACAGGTATGCATACCCAACTGGGTAAGATCCAAGTGCTTAGTGAGGAGGCAGAAACGGAGCAAACCCCTATAGAAAAAAAACTAGGTCAGTTAAGCAGGTGGCTTATTGGATTTACTGTTTTGTTGACCTTCCTGGTCATTATCTCCGGTATTATTAGCGGAATGGATCTGGTCTTTATGATACAAACCGGACTCGCTCTGGCTGTAGCCGCCATTCCCGAAGGATTACCCATTGTTGCTACCATAGCACTGGCCAGGGGTATGCTGCAACTTTCTAAAAAACAGGTAATTATCAAAAAACTACAGGCTGTGCATACCCTGGGTGCCACGAACATTATCTGTACAGACAAAACCGGAACCCTTACCGAAGATAAGCTGGCCGTACATACCTTAGCTCTGGCCGGGAAACAAGAGTACGAAGTAAACAAACAAGAGGAATCCTTAAGATTACTGGCAAGCAGACGCCATGATGTCAGCCAGCTTATAACCACGGGTATCCTATGTAATGAAAGCCCGGCACAATTGAATGAACGGTTTGGGGAAAGTATAGACGTTGCCCTGCTTGATTTTGCAGATCGAATGCATATAGACCCATTGGAAGTAAGAAAAGAGCAAAGCCAGGTTAGGTCATTGCCCTTTGATACCGTAAGGAAATACATGGCATCCATAAATCATAATTCTAATAAGGGATACACCCTACATGTAAAAGGAGCCTTTGAAGTGGTTGAATCCTTTTGCGATAAGATTGTTAAAAATGGGCAAATTGTGGCTTTTGAGGATAAAGACGAGTGGTACCGCATAGTTGATCAAATGGCTTCTCAAGGATTACGCACCCTGGCAATGGCCTATCGCAAGATGGAAAATGTTCCGGAAAAAGAGTTAACACTCAAAGGATTGACCTTTATCGGTGTTGTTGGTTTTATTGATCCAGCTCGTACCGATGTCAGGGAAACCATTGCCCTTTATAAAAGTGCAGGAATCCAGGTAGTCATGATGACAGGGGATCATCCGGGTACTGCCGGAAAGATTGCCCAGGAAATTGGATTGCTTGAAGAAGGGGATAGCGTATCAGATATTATTCACAGTGGAGAAATCAACAGGCTGATGCAGGGAGACAAACGTCAGCGGGAACGCCTCTTACAGGCTAAGGTATTTGCACGTGTAAGCCCTAGGGAAAAACTGGATATGATCAAATTTTTCCAGCAGCACAACAATACCCTGGGTATGCTGGGTGATGGAGTAAATGATGTCCCCGCCCTTCGGAAGGCCGATATTGGCATTGCGATGGGTATACGGGGCACTGAGGTGGCCCGTGAAGCAGCGGATATCATCCTCAAAAATGACAAATTTACCGCAATGGAACTCGCCATTCGGCAAGGGAGACTGATCTTTGAACACATCCGGCAATTTGTAGTGTATCTTCTTTCGTGCAACCTGGCCGAAATTGTGTCCGTTGGAGTGGCCGCCATTGTAGTGCTCCCGGCGCCCCTATTACCCTTACAAATTTTATTCCTCAACCTGATTACGGACGTGTTCCCTGCCCTGGCACTTGGTCTCGGAAAAGGGGAGAAAGACCTTATGCAGCAACCGCCAAGAAAGCCCACAGAACCGATTATGACGAGGGGACTATGGATTACCACAGTTATATGTGGCTTAAGTATTACCCTGGCCGTCTTGGGCATAACGGCCTATTCTCACATTAGTTTGCAGTTATCACCAGTGTTAATCAATAATATGGCTTTCTATACCCTGGTGGTGGGGCAACTACTCAATATTTTCAATATGCCGCTCAGGAAGTCTTCCTTCTTTGTAAATGAAGTAACCAAAAACCCATGGGTTTGGAGCGCCTTAATCCTTTGTATCCTGATCGTTATTGTGTCAAATCTCATCCCATCTGTGGCCGAAGTACTTTCATTGGTTACCTTATCTATATCGCAATGGGGTATTATCCTTGCCTTTGGTTTGGGATCGCTAATAATCACTCAAATAGCATTGCGTGTATTTAGGTCGATGCGTTTGGACTCTTAATATCGCAACATCCTAGCTTCTTTTGTCAGCCGATAAAAAAAGCACGGCGCTAAGCCGTGCTTTTTCCAATTAGGTATCGCGTGAGCCCCTAGAGCTCCTTGATCTTAATGTTTCTAAACCATACGTCATCTCCATGGTCCTGAAGGCCAAAATACCCTTCAGAAGCGACCTCAGCCCAATTTTCATTTAGCGCCGGGAATTTACTTCCAGCAACCATTTCGTACCATTCAGGAGTCCACAGGTGGTATTCCACTACTTTCTCCCCGTTCTGTTTATGCCATACGGATCCTTTGTATACCATGATCTCAACCTGGTTCCACTCACCAACAGGTTTAGCATTTTGTGGCTTGGCAGGGATAAGGTCATACAAGGAACCAGCCTGCCGGTTTCCATCTGTACCCATCTTGGCATCCGGATGTTTTTCATTGTCTAAAACCTGCATTTCAGGAGCGGTTTTCCAGATATAATCTAAATCATCCGATTCCTGTCCCAAATAGAAAATACCAGAATTACCACCTTCTGAAATTTTCCATTCCAGTTTGAGGTGGAAATTCGAAAACTTGGTACCATAAAGGATGTCTCCGGTATCTTTACCCCCGGCTTCACCTCTACCCGAACCCGGACAGTGAATCATTCCATCTGCGATAACCCAACCCTCAGGGAAGGTTTCTTTTCCATAACCCCTCCATCCTGTAGATGTTTCCCCGTCAAATAAAAGCTTCCAGCCTTCAGCTATTTCTTCCTCAGTAAGCGTGTTTGGTGCAGTCATTTCCTGAGTTTCTACAACTTCTGCTTTTTCTTGTGTATCCTCTGACTTTTCTTTTTTAGCCGTATTGCAGGATAGTAATAATCCCAAAAAAAGTAGAGATACGAATTTCACTCTTATCATAGTTTATCGTTTTGAATTAATAGTTCCAGCCTTCTCTATAGGTCTTTTTAACATAGTTTTCCGCAGCTTCTTTGGCATTCAAAGTAGCGAATTTGGTGTCAAATCGCGGATCACCATCTACAACGGTAAAGCTATCGGATGTGACAATTCTAATCTCGTCTGAATCACTGATATTGGTAATCTTCATGTTTTCAGCATCCCATTCCAATCTTCTGCGCAAGCCCTGTAAGCGTACGGCAAGGTTACCTGCTACCACGGTTTCATTTAATGGTCCTGCATAATCAAAATTAGAACTGCATTCCACGCGGCTTTCCTTATTCTCTTTACAGGCACGTACCCAATCCATTTCATGACCACCATTCATGGCATCTGCAATTCTTCGCAGTTCATTGGTCACCGGCGGTGGATTATCTTCCCTGCCGATAATATATGGGTCTCTGGCATAGGTTCCACAAATCAGGATTCCCTTGGTGCCATAAAATATTGCACCGCCGCCATTGTCGCCCAGATATTTACCTGGTTTCACACCTTCAGGACGTTCTGGCTGCAGACCACCATCATACCAGTTAAACTCAACAGCAGGCATTTTTATTTTTCCTTTCTTTGGTCGCTCCCCAAAGAAATAGGTTACTTTTTCTGAAATTGGTGCACTTTCCGTATTCACCTGAGAAGAAGAAGCCTCAAAAGCATATGGAAATCCTAGCTCTAGTGATTTGTAAACAGGATCCATGATATGGCAAGCCATATCTCCCAGGGCTCCGGTTCCAAAATCCCACCAGGCTCTCCAGTTCCATGGAGTATAAGACGGATGATAAGGACGCCATTCAGCAGGTCCTATGAATAAATCCCAATCCAGGGTTGGAGGAAGAGAGGGCGTTTCTGCCGGTCTTTCCAGTCCCTGTGGCCATATTGGTCTATTGGTCCATGCGTCAACACGGTTTACTTCACCTATTTCCCCGTTCCAGATCCACTCACAAACCTTTCTCATGTCGTCGCTTGAGTTCCCCTGGTTACCCATTTGTGTTGCCACACCGGTCTCATTAGCGATTTCTCTAAGTTTACGGGATTCATATACCGAATGTGTCAAAGGCTTTTGCACATAAACGTGCTTACCGGCCCTCATAGAGTCTGCGGCCGTGACATAATGCGTATGGTCTGGCGTTGAGATCATGATAGCATCTATATCCTTGTCCATTTCAGCAAGCATTTTCCGGTAATCCTTGTATAGTTTTGCTTTTGGATAATCATTGAAGCACCGCTTTGCGTATGTCCAGTCTACATCGGCTAAAGCCACAATATTTTGAGAGTTCATATTTCTCAAATTGCGTCTACCCATTCCACCTACCCCAATACCGGCTATATTTAGCTTATCGCTTGGAGCGGTATAGCCAAAACCTGATACTACGTTGCTGGGTAAGATGGTTATGGCAGCCATTGCGGTACCCGACTTTTTAATAAAGTCTCTCCGTTGATTCTTTGTTTTCTTATGCATACTGTTAATATTGGTTTTTGGTTAAAAAATTTCGAATATTCCAAAAATATGGAACCTTTGGTTCATTTTTATATTTTCTGGCAGTAATTTTTAGCGAATAATCAAAAATCGGCAGTTAATTTTACTCTGAAAGGGTGAATTGGAAATTAATTGCCCCAGATTTGTGATGAAATAAGAGGGATTGTAGCCACAAATAAATGCGAGGCTATTATATTTTGGATTTCCCAATGTAAACCTGCCTGCCGGCAGGCAGGTACATACCCCGCAATACCTTACGGCATTACTGTATTTTATTTATCCTCGAAATTCTAATTATTTGCAGGATTATCTCCGTGATCCTTTGCAATCCCACCTGAAAATACATACCCTGCAATACCTTACGGCATTGCTGTATTTTATTTCTCCTCGAAATTCTAATTATTTGCAGGATTATCTCCGTGATCCTTTGCAATCCCACCTGAAAATACATACCCTGCAATACCTTACGGCATTGCTGTATTTTATTTCTCCTCGAAATACCAAAGCAAGCTTTGTATTTCTTTGGGAAATAAAATACCCCGCAACTAGTGTTGCGGGGTATGTGCTTTAAGTGATCGCGACAGGATTCGAACCTGTGACCGTCTGCTTAGAAGGCAGATGCTCTATCCAGCTGAGCTACGCGACCTTGTGTTGTGTAGCGAAGCTGCCTGTCCATCCGTAACAAAGTGGAGGTGGAAGCTACGCGACCTTTAATTTTTAAATCATTAAAATTTGCCTGTCCAGAAGGCAAATGCCTTTTCTTACTAAGCCCCGCCCGAACGTACCGTTCGGTACGGGCGGGTACGCGACCTGTTAACGCGGGGCAAATATACAGATGTCTGTTTTAGTTAAAAAATAATGATGTTATATTTTACCCAAACAAAAAACCCTGCACAATGACAGGGTTATTAATAATTCAGTTAAAACTCGTGGAAGGAGGCAGTAGTCTTTTGGGTCTTAGACCCGCTAAATTACTGAGCGTATTCTATAAGTGCCCATACAGACTTACTACCAGGAGCTTCACATTTTTCCTTAACACGCACCGTTTTATCTTTTAATACAACACCTGTTTTAGTGGGGCTAGCAGCACCGCAGTTATCTATACCTATGGCTCCGTTCCTTACGTTTTTGTCGGTTTTAAACTTTACGAAATAACCATCAAGAGCGAGGTCTACTTTGTCAAATAAAAGGTTTCCATTAGTCTCTACTAGCTGAACGTATCCTTCTTTATTCAATAAATTGTCTACCGCCCTAATCAGATCTTCACCATGGATAGAATCATTGGGGTTCTGCTTTTTATAGGCCGCATAGCCTTTTAATGTATTTATAGTCCTTGCTCCTTGCCAAAGATCGCCTACATTCACCTTAACCATGGAATCTAGTTTGCGTTCGATCTCCATTTCACTGTTTTGCAACTGCTCATTTGCTTTAACCAGTAATTCCTTGGCTTCAAGTGCATCATTTTCAGCCACTTCTGCCCTATTCTTTTCAATGGATGCCCAGACACCTAGTCCTATAGAGGCTAAAACAAAAATTGCAACCACTATCCAAAGGATGTTATTTATACGACGACTTTTTTTAGTGATCTTGTTTATTTCCTCTATTCTCTCTTTTATTTTACTCATAATGGCTTTGGTTAGGCATCAATATACAGTTTAAACTCATCTTCCAGGGCAAAGATGTCATTTTTCGTAAAACTAATTTGACCTCTTTCCATCCTGATTAATCTTCTTTCAAATGTCTGTACTCCCCGGAGTCTTTCTTTATTCACCTTTTCCGTATTTAGGTTTAATCCGCTAAAGGTAGTAGGTAACCCACCTCCAACAAACCCACCTGCCCATTGGACCTTGTCTTGAATACCTTGAATGGCCTCTACTAAATCAGGTACAAAAATGGCAACAGCTACCAGTACAAGTGCTATTGATACACCCAAAATTTTATTGAATCTAGAATTTTTGATCTGCTCTTTCAATTTGAATTTATAAAATTCAAAATCTTCCTTGAGCTCTTCCAGCATAGCGGATTCCTCAGAAGGATCCTTGCTCTTAGCGCTGGCTTCCTTAGACGCATCAGCGTGATTCGTTTGGGTTGTCTCCAAAGTCTTAGATTTAGATTTAGCTTCAACATCCTTAGTTTCAGCGGGTGAAATACCCACCCTTTCAAGGATGGTTTCGATAGCAGCCTGTTTATCACTTTGAAAATCAGTAATGGGAATATTTCGCCATCGTAATTTTTTATCTGCCTCACAAGGTGCTACCTTAATCAGGAATAGGTTTTTACCATTATCACTGGCAAATCCTTTTTGATTTTTGACCCAGTCATCAGACAGGGCATGTTTAGAAGTAATTACAGCAACTAATTCTGAAGACAGTATTGCTTTTTCAATAAGTTCGTCTTCATCTTCTTCTGGGCTGATGTTCTTTAAATTTATACTTTCCATCCAAACATCTGCACCAGCTTTTTTGAGCATTTTAGCGATTTCCATCGCAGGATTCAAATCCTTATCGGAATGAACGATGAATATGGACCCGGAGGACATTGGTTTTTGTTTTTGGTTGTTAGTCTGGTAAAATGTACAAAATTTTCTTTATTAAAATCATTCTCTTGTAAGATTTTACCTTATTCCAAAACTTAATCAAAGATCAAAATCCGGTTAAAAGTATTTCTGCAAAACCATTAAAGGAATTCAAGGGGGCCAATTTCTTGGAACTTTCTTGGCGGCAATCATATGTAATTCTAGTTCAGTAAGGTATTTTTAAGAAACTTCAAAAACGCATCATCTTCATCCTTTGGGGTATAGAGGTATTTGTAAATATTGGAGGCCCGCTCGTAGTATTTGATCTTTTCCTTGATCTTGGCTTTTTCTTTTAATATTCCATAAAAGCAGGCCGCATCATACAGGTTCTTAAGATAAATATTGGCCTCCGCAAGGGTGAGGTATTTCGAAACCTTTTCACCAATGGTATAGCTTTCCGCAGCTTCTTTGGCAATACCAGCATAATTGACCATTTCCTGCTCATTCTTTCCCAATTTCGCATACATATAGGCAACCTTTACAGCATTGGTAAATACCTGTTCTTCATCCTTCGTGTCAATTGCGTATTGATGGGCCTTCTTGAATATTTTTAATGCCTTCTGCCCATCTTTTTCCTTATTGCTTTTTTGATAAATAGCGGTATACAGATTGCCCAGGGTTTCCAGCAAATCCGGGTCCTTTTTGGTCCTTTTGTGGTTCTTCAGGGTGCTAATAGCTTCATCTGTCCTTCCTACAGCATGCAGTGAATTCACTAAGCGGATGAAATTTTCCTCGTCTAAGGAATCCGCGTCAGGTTCAAGCTTGGCAATGATGGCCTCGTGATCTTCCACGTTCTTGGGGAAATGACTCAATATGAGCATTTCGGACATCTGGGTTTTAAAGTAAGGTTTTTGAATACAAGGCTGCATGGTCTTTTGGTCCAAAAACTGACTTGCATTTTTTGGAACGGTTTCGAATATGTGATCCACCACATCCATAATGCTTATCTCTGTATCCGTAAAGGGATCAGGCCTCTTGTGCTGCCCGGTAAGGACCTCAAGGAGTGCCTGGGTAAAAAAACTATTGTCGCCCGCCCCAAAGGACTCCTGATTGTCCTGACTGGAGGCAACAATCCAGATACCCTGTTCATCATTAAGTTTTTGTGCCATTCCGGAAAGTCCAGTAAGTCCGCTTTGCACCAGCCCTTCCGCATGGCAGCAGTCCAGAAACAATACCAGCTTGTTGGAGGGTAAGGCATTTATTTTTTCCTTAAGCTCCTCCGCCATCAGCTTTTCTTCATCATGTGGGAAGAGGTAAAATTGATGCTTTTCCACATCCCTGCCTCCGTGACCTGAATAGTAGAGTAAAATGGTGGAATCTTCATTGGTTTTTTCCCGAAGTTCATCAAATGCACTAAGTATGCCTTTTCTGGTTGCCTCCTTCTCTTTAAGAACAATGACATTATCCTTGGGATATCCCACCAGATTTGGGTCCGTTAAATTACGCTGTAAACTGTCCGCGTCGTTCAACGTATATTCAATGTAAGGACCACCGACGCCAATAATCAAGGCAAAATTATTTTCCTGGTTATTCATGAATTTGATAATTGCCCCTGGGCAGGGAGGTTATTTAATAGGGTATAAATGGAGTACTATTAACAAATCTAATTTTTACTAATGCCAAAAGCTCATGACCCTATTAAAATCAGGTTCATTAATATAAGGTTTCAACAAAATATCATGGTGGTATGCAGCAGGGGTATACCTTTTCCCTTCCGCAACTGCTTTAAGCAAATACCGCATTGCTATTGAAGGGTTGCCAACTGAAGCATGGTAGCGTGCAAGGGCATAGTCCACGCTGCCGTACTGATAATCAGCACGTAACCCATTGAGAGTTCGTATTTGCCTCTGTGCCATTCCTGTTTTTCCCGTTTTGTGGTAGGCAATTGCAAGATAGGCCATAAGACGAATCTGATTGCCGCTTTCCGGGATAAGCTGCTCCAAAATTTCCTGAGCCTTTTGATAATTTCCCTTGTAAAAATAGGCCCTGGCCAATAATTCTTTTTGTTCCTGAGAGACCTGCTCCCTGTAATTTTCCAGGGAATTGATTAATTGATCGTAATACTTAAATGCTAGTTCTTGGTTCCCTACCCGCTGGAATTCATTACCCGTAATCAGGCAGCTTTTATGCCAATACTTTGGTTCCTCGCTGATGAGCTTGATCCGTTCCATAATTCTATCCACCTCGACCTCATTTTCTTCCATGACATAAGCCCGGATCAATACTTCCTTTAACCAGCCATATCCCTTATCCTCAGTCCTGGCATAAGGGGTAAGCAAATCTATGGTCTCTGATGTCCTCCCCAATTCCAGGTTGGCCATTCCTTTTATATACAGGCGATCTTCACATTCTACACAATTGTCAATGTCCAGGTCTTCGCCTGTAAGCGGGTAGGCCTCATAGATAGGGTCTATCTCTTCCGGCAGGTTAACCATTTGCAATGCCAAAACCATCGCCACGGCATTTAATTCAAGACTATAGGGTTCTAAATTGTATTCTTCCTTCCAGTATTTGTAGGCATTCCTATAATCGCCCTTAAGTAAAGCATCATAGTGCTGAATGATATTCTTTTGTCTTGTATTGGTAATTCGGGTTTCTTTGGACAATATTTGGAGCAGGGAATCTGCAAAGGCAAATTCACCCTGATTGTAATAATAGGATACACGATCGACCTTGGGCTTAAAGAAGGTCTCATCAGCCGCTATGGCTTCATTCAACAACCTTAAATGTTCAGGTTCATCATAGTCTATATTATCTGCTTCCAAAAAAAGCTGATAGGCTTCATAGTTAGGGGGGATTTCTTCCAGACCAATTTGCTCTTCATCTGCTGAAATAAGGTATCCGATTATGCGCCTTTTTAAAGCCTCAATACAGTCTAAGGCTCCTTCCGGGCTGCACTCCACAGTTTCAAAGGCTATCAGGGTTCTGTTCAGATTCCCATCCATGATGGAACACTGTATTAATAAACGCCCTTTATTTAGGTAATAGGTGCCGGTTACAACTTGACCAGGTTTTAAATATTCCTTCAGCACACTGTGTTCACCTGAAGGCACTATGGAAGCCTTTAAAACCTCAGTGTACTCTTCAACCATTTTGGGAGAAATGACCTGACCAGCCTTGTTTTCAGTGATTCCGTGCATAATCCAGTCCTCTGCCATCTTACCCACTACATCCAAAGTCTCATCTCCGGTATCATTATCAAAGGTCAGAACAGCAATACGCTTGTTATCTTCTGCAATGCTTGGTAAAGCAAAATTTTCAGCTGTATGCCCTCCTAGGAAATTTGCCCTTACTATCAGAGAAGCTGAAAAAACTGCAACCAGGGTTATGACAAAAAGTGCCGTAAAATACATTTTCTGAAAGGGGCTGTAGAAATGAACTCCTGGTAGGTGTATTTTACGCTTTTTTAGCCCCTTAGATACCGATTTAGAAGTGGCGGTTTCTCCTGTATATTTGAGTCCTTCCCTCCTGCTAAGCTTTGATTCCAAAGGCTTAAGTCTAAACCTCCATAACACGTAGATGTAAAAAGGAAACCCTATTAACAGGATCAATAACAAATAAGTCATGGATGATTTCGGGAGTCCAAAGGGTTCCCATATCACAGAAAAGACCTGGATAAGCACCCAACTGGAAACAATGTAGATAGAAAGATTCTTAAAGACCTCTTTATCATGACATTCACTAATGAAATCTTTAAATTTCATTGCAACTATTTTATTTTGAGCTGATTATCATCTGACTATAATAACCAATCTTTAGGTTAGCTAATTTTTTTTCACTAATATAGTAATTAATTAACCTTAAAAAAGTCAAAGTAATGGGATCATCAAAAGAAAAGGAAAAGAAGAAAAAAGATAAAATTGCCACCTCCAAAGGAGCCGGAAAAGCCGGGCAATTTGCTTCTTCCAAAGGAGCTGGAAAAGCCGGACAATTTGCTTCTTCCAAAGGAGCTGGTAAAGCCGGACAATAGAGGTCGAGATTATCTCATTTGGTTTATAGATAAAACCAGACCAACCTTTAAACAACAGCATATAAAAAGCCGAACAATTCTGTTCGGCTTTTTTTATTCTTAAAGACTCCTAAACTAGTCTGAGGATGATCCCGATTTAGACAGGTTAACGCCATTTGTAAGAAGCATTACTCCCATCACAAGCGCCCAGACCACCTTAACATGGAAAACAGGCTTATAGATTTCCCAGTGTTCTGGTATTAGCATAACAATACCCATGGCAGCCAATCCCAGGACTATGGTAAACCAACCCAGCCAGGTTTTTACAATATTCCATTTGACCATGCCAGATCCCAGTAGTACCAAACCTACACCGGAGAATACGCGGCCAAATCTGAAAAAGCAGGTTACATATTGATTGGTGTATAAAATTCCATCCATGAATTCCTGGATTTCTTCGGGTGACTTACCCATGGTTTTCCCAACGCCCCATGCACCAAAGTTGTAGTAGAAAGCACTCGCGATGGCCAGGATCAGACTTCCTGCGATTACCATACCAGCTCCGGGTAATACAAGCACTCCGAAAGGCTTTTTGGAAGTAACGGAAATGAATGCAAAAAGGGATACAGCTAAGGCAACCCAACCAAAAATATGAATCCTGAACATCCAGATCCAGTACCATACATTCTCTCCTATTGCAGCAAAATCTTCACTTTTAATATACTCCTCAATATGGTGAGGGGATAGGGCCCAGCCAATCCATAGGAGCGCAGCTGCGGCAATAAAGAACCATCCGGTTAGTCTTGTTTCAAAATTTTTCATCATAATCTCTGAATAGTATTTGGTTTTAATCAATAGTTACATCGGGAGAATATTCCAAAAAATGCAGAAATATTCACCTGTTTTAGATCGCGGCAAATTAGGGCTATTAATAAGGCAGGTTTGTAACTAATGTTACAGTAGACAGTTAAGCTTAGCTGATAATCAATACCTGTTCTGTTACAGGGTCCGGAACAGTTAGCTCCAACAACTTCAGCAGTTCCCTTTTTCCTGTAAGGAGCTTGTTTTTAGTAAGATCACTACTTTCAATGAACCCGAATTTACCGGAATATCAAATTTCAGAATTAAGACTGGGTATGTGGTATAGCAATGACCGATATCATTTCATTAAAATCTAATTCGGACTAGATTTATGGGTAACCGTTAAATCCCCCAAAGCTATGAGTGATTTCAGATATCGACATAAGGACCAGTATATTAATCAAGCAAACTGGCAAGAACTATACATATTAACCAAACATTGGGTTTCGGATCTATCCTTTTACGCAGATGATCTGAAGTTTCTGCACGATATTATTGGAAAATATTTTATGTGGCTTTCGAAAAAAGAAGACATAGAATTGGTAAGGGAGATAGTACTAAGTCTGTCTGGTTTGCGTAAAGAATGTGAAGCGTTGCAGCATAGTGTTCAAAAACATTTACAGCATCTGGCAGAACTGATTGATGATCCATTTAAATATGACTCCCACAAGTTCAGAACAGAGCACGAAATACTCGAAGATGATATTATGGAATTCATCAAAAAAGTTCGAAAACAACGCAAAGAAACCTTCTCGGTTACCAACTATGTGGTGGCAGAGGAGGAGCTATGGAATAAGGAAGGCGCTCAAAAAATTGAAGAAATAAATTAATCTCACAAAAAGCCTAGGAGTACTATTTATACTATAATTAAAAAATGAGCTTATTAGCAGAACATATAATCCCTGGGGATTCTGGTAAAGTTTTTACGACCAATGCCACAAAAGAAAGTGATTTGGAGCGGATTAAGCGGATGGTTATGGGGGTACAGGGCGTAAAGGACGTCATTATTGTAAAAAAAGTTTTTCCACGAGAATTCATTATTCACACCCATAAACTTGTTGCAGTAAGTGAGATCGAAAATGCGGTTAAACTTCCCGGGTTTCACCTCATCCCAAAAGGTATTTTCACCTGGCAATCCCAGGAACCGAAATAAAAAACCACCGCCTAATGACGGTGGTTCCACTTTACTGTCGGGGTGGCAGGATGTCGACCTAACTACACAACCCTTTGTAAATCAATATTTTATCTCAACTATCTTGAGATAGGTCACCAAATAAGACACCTCTCACGGCGTTTTGATGCTTTCGTGTAATAAATATAGAAAAGGTTTGTCAAAACAGTGTAAACCGATTCAAAATTAATAAATAAGGCAGTTCACACGGTCTCAAAAAAGGTTCTATTTAGGGAACAGGATCAGAGTTTTTATTGAAGCTAATATTGGGGTCAGTTATCTATTGACTTGTATTCTTCCATTTGTTCGGATAAACTTTTCAATCGCAATGGGTATTAAGTCATATTTATTATTGGTCTACCAAGGCAGTTTCCGGCCCACGGACACCCACAAGTTTTATCTGTTCCAAAGCATTCCTGAACTCCTTTAATTCCGTATCGGAAAAAGTAACGTTCAGTGCACCCTGGTTCTCTTTCACATGATGCAGTTTAGTGGTCCCGGGAATTGGAACAATGAAGGGTTTTTGCGCCATGACCCAGGCCAAAGCTATTTGGGCCGGAGTGGCATCCTTTTTTCGCCCCCACTCGCGCACCAGCGAAAGCACCTCCATGTGCGCTTCAATAGCTTCTGGTGTAAAATAGGGCACTTGAGATAAGCGGGAGTCACTAGAAAAACGGCTATGCTCGTTGAACTTATCGCCTAAAAATCCACGACAGACCGGTCCCCATGGCACGAACCCTATGCCCAATTCTCCACATATATCTATTACTTCATTTTCAAGGGCGCGCTGAATAATAGAATATTCGCTCTGAAGTGCAGCAACAGGCTGCTCAGCATGGGCCTTGCGTATGGTCGTTGGTGAAACTTCGGAAAGTCCGAAATGGAGCGCCTTCCCTTCCTTTATCAAATCCTTGACCGTTCCGGCAACGTCCTCAATCGGAACGTTTGGGTCCAAACGATGTAGGTACAACAAATCGATACGATCGGTACGAAGGCGTTTCAGCATACCTTCAACCGCTTTTCTAATATTTTCCGGCCTGCTATTTCTTCCCCCACGACTTCCGGTCGAAAGCTCAAACCCGAATTTACTGGCAATGACGACTTTGTCCCTAATGGGTTGCAGTGCCTCACCCACCAATTCCTCGTCCGTAAAGGGACCGTACACTTCGGCCGTATCAAAAAAGTTAACGCCCAAATCGAAAGCCCCACGGATTACGGGAATCATTTCTTTGGTATCCCGTGGTGGATTATAGCTGCCACTTTTCATACTCATACACCCTAGTCCTATTGGCGAAACTTCCAATGCACCCAGCATACGTTTATCCATTTTGAAAGCCGATTTTGAACCCTCAATTTTTTCAGATGAATTTTTCTCGTTGGCAAAAGCTATTGGACTTGCCACAATCCCTGCTCCTAATAGTGCAGATTTTGAGAGGAATTCCCTTCTGTTAACCGATTTGATTTCTTTTTTGTCCAAATTTGAATTTTCAATGTTATTATCCATGCAATTACTCCTATTTTTAATTTTATATTTTTATACTGCGCGTCAAATACCCCGCGATTGTAGTTGCTGCCTTAATTTAAAAGCATTTTCGATCACATCTAGTCTAGCTTTTCTTGGATCCTCCTTGCCAACAGCATTGCCATCTAACTGTATATCCATAATTTCGCCATCCTTTTCGTTGTACACTGGCCAGTTCGGTAATCTGTCACCGTTCGGATTTCCGTTTTTGGCGAAGTTCACCCAATAGGCATTCATGATTTCGGTCACTTTTTTATCTTCTGGAGTGGTTTCGGGATTGCCCCATCGGGCATCGAGGTTGTTGAATACATAGCCCACTTCGGAGCCATGTCCGGCACCGTATTTCATTCTTTCCCTCATAGGCTCCGGTACAAAACCAAAATGGTAAATAAAGACAGGTTCTCCCTGCTTGACAAAAGACTTGGCGGTAAAACGTGCGGGTTCTCCCCAGACCCAATCGGTATTGAACTTGGTAATTACCTCTTCAAATTCTTTAATGCCGTCAGGATCATAGGCTGCTTTGGCTTCCTCTTTAAAATCGCCAAAAAGTGAAAACAGTTCTTCTTTAGTTTTGCTGTTATTGACAAAACTACCCCCTATTTCAGCACTATTGGACCCTATGATCAATGGTATTTGCATTTGTCTACCTGCGTTGTAAGCACTTTCGGCAGTTTCCGTTACCATTTTGCCATCCAAAATCGGACCGGAATAGATTCTTGGACCACCTTCACCATCATTTTCCTGACCGCTATCCACAATTTCTTCCACAGGCAATGCACGCAACTTGGCCAGGGCATCTGCATCCGTACCTTCGATACCGTGTTTTTTGGCAAAGTTGATACCAATGGTTTCGGCCGATACTGGGTAAAAAACACTCGCATTTCCTTCCCTTATGGGCCTTGCGGTAAGCACACCATCCCGGCCTCCGCCGGATTGACTGATAGCCTTGTGGAAAAGACCTTTCGCATCCGGAATGGTCATAAGTGAATGTACCGATACCCCACCCGCAGAAAAACCGAAAATGGTAACATTGTTCGGGTCGCCACCAAAGGCTCCTATATGTTGTTGAATCCAGTCCAAAGCCGCAATCTGGTCCATATAGGCATAACTTCCTTTGGGTTCTTCAGGGTATTCCCAGCTTAAAGCAGGGAACGCAAAATGGCCCAGACGACCTAAGCGGTAATTGAAAGTGACCAGAATTATACCTTGTTTGGCAAATTTGTCCCCAAACGTACCGGGACCTGAACCGCTACCGCCAACGAAGGCGCCACCGTGTATCCATACCATAACCGGTAAATTTTTTGCCTCGGTTCCTGCGGGTTTCCACAAATTGAGGTAAAGACAATCTTCTGACGAGCCTTCGCTAATGGTTCCCGGGGCTGCGCCCCAACCTGACTGGGCACAATTTGAACCGAATTCACTTGCATCCAGTTCACCCTCCCAGGGGGTCAGGGTTTGTGGGGGACGCCAGCGAAACGCTCCTACCGGGGGAGCAGCATATGGAATCCCCTTAAAACTATCAACATCACCTTCATTTACACCACGAATAACACCCAATTCGGTTTTTGCTTTTGTAGCGTTGTCAACAATTTCTTGTGCAGATAATGACAAGCTAAAGATCAAAACCAATCCCAAAATACCTTTTCTCATTTTTTTCATTTTAACACTACAATTTGTTTGACAATCCACCTTAGTATTACTCTCTGATGAGAAGCTTGCTAAAAGTCAAATCGGCCAATTTCCAATCGTTGTTCTCTTTGACATATACTTCGGTCACCATGAAAGGGTTGGTCACTTCGTTACTGCCCACTACGGCCAGCAAGGTTATTCGGTTCCAAAGAATGACGGTGCCCTCGTTCAGCATTTCTACCATGACTTCGTGGATATCGGCTTTCTTGTAATGGATGCGACCGCTTCTTATGATGTCCACCTCACGGTCTTTGCCCCAGGTACCGCCCATATGCACAAACTTGGCCTTGTCGTGGAAAAGTACAGCCAGACTATCGGCATTTTTATCCGCCATCCATTGCCACTTTTGTTCAGAGAGCTCTTTGATTTCCTGCTTAATGTCCGGGGATTGTGCCAGGGCTACCTGACCAGTGATAAAGACTAAAAAAAGTCCAATAATTGTTGTTTTTATTTTTATCATTTCAAGTGTTCTAATGTTATCTTAATGTTCAATTTTATGGGTATCCCGAACGCTACTAAACGTTAGGTTCAATAATTTCCAATCGTCACCTTCTTTTTTATAGAATTCCGTTACCGTGAATTCGTTGGACACATCGTTACCACGAACATGGGCCGTAAGAGTAATTCTATTCCATAGTACCACGGTATTATTGTCAAAAACTTCCACGACAACATCGTGTACATCAGCATTTTTATACCAAATACTTCCCGTTTTTATAATTTCCAGCTCCCTGTCCTTTTTCCAGGAGCCACTCATGTGTACGAACCGGGACTTGTCATGAAACAGGTTGGCAAGCTTGTCTACATCCTTATCGGCCATCCATCGCCATTTTAGTTCGGAGAGTTCCTTGATTTCCTGTTGAATGGTTGCTTCTTGCGCGAAGGAGGTTGCGCTTATTGCGATTAAAAAGATTCCGATCAGGAATGTTCTCATTTGACTGTTTCTTAAAGGTTATAATTCCGTTTTCAATTCAATTTTCTAAAAATATCGGGCATGGATTCAGGGTCAATGGCGTTCATATCAATCAATTTTAAGTCTTTGACCATTTTTAGCGTTGCCTCTTTATAGTGCTTAAAATGTGGAGTTTGTAAATGTGATTCATAGGCTTCTTTGTTGGCATAAACCTCCAAGAGCCTGATTTGTGTCGGATGCTCTTTTTGAAACATCGGATAAATACAAATGACCCCTGGCTCAAGTCGGACCGATGCTTCCGCTTCTTCTTTTAGAATAGCAATGTATTCATTGAAATAACTGGAATCGATTTCAATCGCAGCGATCCTTACCATCATTTTACTTTGGCTGGAATCGGGATTAGATTCTTGACTATAGGAATTGATGGACAAAAATATCAACAGAAAAAGCAAACTTATTTTTGGAAATCCCATACTTTCTCTAGTTTTAGTCCAGTCCTTTTTCCTTTAACCACTTCGACATCAGGTTGGCCACTTCCACATTGTTTAAATCTGAAAATGGGAAATGGGTGTTTCCCTTGATTCCGATTTCTGGAAGGTGAACTACGGTAACATCACCCCCATATTTGTTAACTGCATCACGCCACTTTCTGGCCATTTCAAGGCGTACACGCCAGCCGTCCGTTCCGGGATTGGTGTCGTATTTTTCAGGAATAAAATCTCCATAATAAATGATAATCGGGATTTTGGTCAGCCTCAAAAAGTCTTCTTTCGCTACGCCAATCGCTTCAAGGGCCCCTGCGGAGCTTTCAATCGGTGCCGGCACTTCTCCTTCGGGAAAAGGGAAACCCGATCCGGGTTCATAGGAGACAATGCCCTTGATGTTAATGTTTTTCATGGCGGTCACCCAACCAAATCCTCCTGAATGCGAGTGTGTGACCAGAATAGCATTGCCTATTTTATCAAAAAGCTGGGATGCCGCATCAGTAATAACTTCTGTGTCGAATCCCCCGATATTTGGTGTGATTTGCCTAAAATACTGGTTTAGGGTTTCCTCGTCCTGAGCAAATTGTACTCCTGGGAAATAATCGGGCCATACCCCGATTCGAAAGATGTTGAACCAAAACTGCTCGTCAGGCGTTGGGGTAATCGTGGCTTCCACCATACTTCTTCCCGCTCTTCCCCTTCTGGGCTGGTCCATGATATAGGTGCTGAAACCACGGCGCAAGAAAATATTCTGGTACCCTTCACGCCCGTCGGGTGTCGTTTCCCAGGTCTTCGAAAACTGGCCGAATCCGTGCCACATGACCAAAGGGTATTTACGCGCATCAACTGGAATCTGATAAAAGACATAGGCATGGTCGCCATGAAAGGTCTGACCTTCCGGTCCTCGCTTAATGGCGTCAAAGGTCCCCGGGTTTATTATCATGCTGCCACCTACAGCAAAACTTCCCTGGTCCTTTATGATAATAGGTTTCTTTTGGGAAAATATGCCTAAAGTCATTACCAACGAGATGCCGACCGATAAAAATAATTTTGCTTTTAAGAGTTTCATATCCAATATTTTTTAGTGTTTGATGGAACCTACTTCATATATTCCTCGTCAGTAACAGCTTCGAACCATTCCGTAGGGCCGTCTACTCTACTGGTGATGGCAACCTGAATAAATTCGGTATCGGGACTTGCCCCATGCCAATGCGGGGTGTTTGCCGGGCATTTTACCACATCTCCCTTACGCAATATTTTCTTCTCGCTTCCTTTCTCCTGATAATATCCCACCCCATCCAATGATAAAATAATCTGCCCGTTGGGATGCAAATGCCAGTTGGTTCTTGCCCCAGGTTCGAACGTAACACTGCCTGCAGAATTTCGGTTAACACTATCTGCAAGCACCAACATTTCCACCCATGCATTACCGACAAAATTGTTGTTTGTTATTTTTTGCCCTTTCGGAAAAATCAATTCTTGTTCTGCAGTTAGATCTACGGTTTTATTTTTCTCCTCCGATTGTTTACATGAAAAGGTAATAGTTCCAATCAGGATAATCGTTAAAAGATATTTGCTGCTCATAGGTTCGAATTTAAAAGGTTGTTTTGGTAGAAGTCCGCTAGTTTATTTATCGCTTGATTCACGTATTCTGGTTTCCAATAGGTTTCGATATGCGATGCACCTTCAATAAGGAATAATTCTTTGGCTTTTGCGCGTGTGGCTTTCTCGAAAACTTCATCTGTCATATAATAGGTATCCGCCTTACTCCCTGCAATCATTAATAGGGGTTGGTCTATCAAATCCATATTCGAAGCTGCGTCAAATGTCATTAAATACATTAAACTGCTCATCGTATAACGGAAAGTCGAATTCGGATGTGCGTGGGTATTTCCGTAGTACATATACCCTTCGCGATAGAGGTCAAATGGAACTTTGTCCAACGCTTCTTCATCCGTAATCATAGGGCCATTTGCCGCGTATATAATTTCTCCTCCGCCAGTTTCTTGAGCTCTTGCATCAGAGGCTTGTTTTAATCGTTCTTGGATAGTGTTCAATTGTGAGTTCATAAATCCGTTTCGGCGAACCACACCCGAATTGAACATACTTAAGGTGGCAATGGCTTTAAACCGTTTGTCGGACTGAGCCGCTTTTAAGGAATAACCACCCCCGCCACAGATGCCCAGCAAACCCAGTTTGGCCATATCGACCCCGGGGTATTGGGAAATAAAATCGGCCATACCGTGAATATCCTCGATTCGGTTTTGAGGGATGTCCACGTTGCGCGGAATACCACCACTGGCACCCTGATAAGCGGCATCGGCCGCAATGGAAATATAGCCTTCTTCCGCCAATCGCTGCGCGTACAGACCAGCCACCTGCTCTTTTACCCCACCGTTAGGATGGGCGACGACTACCGTTGGATATTTCTCGGCAGCATTGTAATTGGCAGGAGTATAAACGTTTGCCGCAATTTGCAATCCGTTCAGTTGGTACGTAACAGGATGTAGATTGACTTCTCCATCAACATTTTCTGTTATTGCTCCCTTATATACTAATCCAAAAGGGTTTTTCTCGCTTTGTGCCTTAATTGTCTGATTTAATGTTAGCATATTCATTAAAATAAATAATCCTATATATTTCATATCCTTACTATTTTTTAGATTCCAGTAATTCGCTCAGTACTACTTTCGCCGATTCGATTTTGGCCTGATCTACATTTTTTCCCACCAAAACCACCAATTCCTCTAATTGTGCCGGCGTGATGCCCTGTATCAAACAGATGTTCATGTGCGAACGCAGCATGGGTTCTACATCTCCAATAGTTGTCAGCACCGAAACCGTAACCAGTTCCCTTTGCTGATAGTTCAATACATCGCGTTCAAAAATATCCGCAAACAGATGTTCTTTTAAAAAGACTTCGATAACAGGGGCAAATTGTGCATAATCCGCTTTTGGGCCATCTAATTTCCGTTGCACCAATGTTTCTAAATTTGCTTTTCCCCTGTCGTATTTGGACCGTGTGTCTTCAATAGGCGAAGCTCCCGCACCTGGATTATCTTCAATTCCCTTTGCCTTGCGTTCCTCCAGTACTTTGATAAAAGTGCGTAAGCCCCGTAGGCTCCGTGGAAATCCGCAATAGGCATAAAGGTGCACCATGACCTCCTTTATTTCGTTTATGGTCAATCCAGAATCCAGACCCTCGACCAATGCGGTTTCCAAATTTTCCAGATCGCCTTTTGCGGTCAATGATGCAATGGTCACCATAGACTGCTGCTTACTGTCCAAATGCAAGGTTACACCATTGGTTGATTGAGCTATTGCTTCACTTTGAATTCCAAGAAACATTAAAGCAAGCGATACAATAACAATTGATTTTAACGGTATTATGTCGAATATTTTCATTTTCATAAGGCGTTATTTCATTGAACGATTACACATTTCATTTTCATTGTTTGGAAGGGACATGAACAGGGTTCATACCCATACATTTATATTATTTAATACACTTCAAGCTGTTTCCTAATTTTCATGTATTCAAATTAAATATTTAACCAATAGGTTAGTTTTAAGTTTATCGACCGAAAGCGCGGACCAAAAGTGCCCGTAAAATAGTTGTCGTTATACACCAGGTATAGGTCAGATAAGGGGGCAAAACGCCACTGCAAACGGGAGTTGATGCCTAAATTCTCCTGTCGGTTACTATATTGAACCAGGGTATTCCAAAAAAGGCTTTTACTAAAGGTAAGGTCTGCCCGGAACGTGGCAAAAAAGATGTCGGCATCAGCGTAAGGCTGGGGCAACCGGATTCCGTCATAATTAAAGCCCAAACTGAAAGCCGCTTTGGGTTGTACCCGGAACCCTAATTGTCCTCCCACAGAGGTGATTTCTCCATTAAAAAATCGACCCAGCGTGGCATTGGCCCTATATGTGATCACTTTGGTATTGTTGGATTGATATTCAAGGCTGACCTGATTGAAATGATAGCCCTGGTTTCCCGGTAATGGGGTTGCCCCATTTGTACGTGTAGGATCAAAAGGGGAGACAAGGAAGATATAATTATTTCTAAATGTCACTTCTGCACTGGCCTGGTTTCTGAAAGCCGTTTCCCAATTAAGGCTATAGTTATGGTCTGTTTTCTTGTAATCCAATGAGGGTCTCCAATACGTTATAGATAGCAATCGTACTCCATGGGTATTGAAAATTCCGGTTTTCGGATAAAATATGCGCTGTATCCCATTGCCCCATTTCAATACATCCCTCCTGGGAACAAATCCCAGATCGGCTCGGAAATCCTGGTCGATATAGACCAAATCCTGAATAATTCGCCACCTGCGCGGATTGTAGGTAACCGTAGCCTGAGAAGAAAAATTACCTTCACTGTCACCAGGCTGAAAGGATTTGTGCAGGTAAAGCTTTCCATTCCACACATTGTCTGAAGAGGCCAGATTGTAATCCGCACCTATAACCCGGTTGTAATTATCATCAGGGTTTAGATAGTCCTCATCTCCAGCCGCCTGACGGTTCACCCAGAAGACACCGATATTGGAGCGACTGCCTACTTTACGCTGTACGGCAAGCATCATATTGTTATAGGAGGCTATTTCATTGGCCTCGTCCCGGGCTGTTTGTAAGTTTAAAAATCCAAGCCGCCAATCGTTATTAAGTTTACCGCTCAGTCTGGCACCGCCAATAATATCATTTTGAATTAGATTTCCCTCAGCATTTCTTGCTAAGCCAATCCTCCGTGAAAAAAATGGTTTGGCCTCATTAAAAGTATTGCCGAAACTTTCAAAAAGGTCGCTGTTGTCGATAAAGAATTGTCTTTTTTCAGGCAGGCGTACCTCAAACCGGGTTAGGTTGGTGAAAATATCATCAACTTCCACATTGGAGAAATCCGGGTTTAGGGTAAGGTCCAGGTTCATACCATTTCCAACGGCTATTTTGGCATCCCCGCCAGTTTTGAAGCTGGTTTCAGAAACATCACTTGCATAGTCCTTGTCAGCCAGGGCGTTAACGTACGGAATCAGCGCAATGGGCGTACGGGATTTTCCCAGGGCGCGCTCAAAACGTAACTCACCCATATCAGCCAGGCTTGATAGCAATTGTTGCTGTGGGACTTTGACCCAGGTGTCCTGTTGGTTAGACTGGTTGTTCCAGCGATAGGGCCTGAACCGCCACTTTGTGGCTCCTTCAACAAACTTCAGGGAGGTAAACGGAATGGCAATCTCGATCACAAAATGATCATCAAACCGGGTAGCTTCTGCCTGCCACTTAATATCCCAGGTATTATTGAAATTGGACCCACCTTCAGAAACCAATCCTTCGCGGCGCACTCCGTAGGGAGTGACGCCGAAAAAATAGGCGGTGGTGCCATCACTAAAGGTGTCAAAAAGAAGAGAAATATTGTCATTGGTCAGCGCCCCATAGTCTCTTTTTAAGGTAGAGACCACATAATCGCCAGGGGCCTTTTTGGCATAAATACCTAAATATAAATGTGTATCAGAGAATAGTACTTTTACTTCGGTAGGATATTTCGCAGACACCTGATCTGATGGAAAAAATTGTTGGAAATCACCTGCCACTTCAGCGGTTTCCCAAACAGCTTCATCTAGTACACCATCCAAATTTATGGGTGCATCTATATATCTAGCAGTAACACTTTTTGGGGTGATTTGGGCAGTACAAAATGCAGATATAGAAATTCCTAACAAGAAAATGAGCTGCTTCCGTAAATTCATGGTAGAAGTGATAATTAACACATAACAAAAGTACCGGCTTATAATGCTTTTTTTACTACCCCAATTACGGATATACCTACCACTATTACTGATTTTAGAAAAGTCGTTTGATTTACTGGTAATCAATGCATTATCTTTAACAATAAATTAGAGTTACCTATGAATAATGTTTTTAGAATCAATACCGTTGGCGATTACTTGAGGCTTCGAAATCAGGAGATTCTACACCCTTTGGTGGGTATTGTTGATTTTGATAAGCTGGGCGAAGAGCCCTATTCGAACAGAGACTATGATGCCTTCCAATATAACTGTTATGCAATTTTTCTGAAGGATACCAGGGGTTGCAAAATGCACTACGGAGGCAAACCCTATGATTATGATGAAGGAACACTTGTTTTTATGGCCCCCAACCAGACAATTGAACTGGGCGGTTTTGATCCAGATTACGTACCCAAAGGCTTTGCGATGTTATTTCATCCAGATTTATTATTGGGGACCGCATTGGGTAAAAAAATGCATAGCTACAGTTTTTTCTCCTATTCAAGTAACGAGGCACTACACCTTTCCGCCAAAGAAAGAAAAGTGATATTGAGCTTATTTGAAAAAATACAGTTTGAACTGGAACAGAACTTGGATAAGCACAGCAAAAAGCTGATAGTTGCGAACATCGAACTCTTTCTGGATTATTGTACTCGTTTTTATGATCGCCAATTTCTGACACGGGAAATTGAAAACACAGGTTCCCTGGAGACATTCAGGGATTTGTTGTCCCAATACTTCGCTTCCGATAAACCTCAAAAATACGGTACGCCCTCGGTAAGTTACTTTGCGGATCACTTGCACCTTTCTCCTAATTATTTTGGGGATCTTGTGAAAAAGGAAACTGGAAAATCAGCTCAGGAGTATATTCAGAACAAATTGATTGAAGTTGCCAAGGAACGGGTATTCGACCCTACTAAGTCGGTCAGCGAGATAGCCTATGAATTAGGTTTTAAATATCCGCAGCATTTTACCAGACTTTTCAAACAAAGGGTAGGGCATTCACCCAGTGAGTTTCGGAATTTGAATTAATCCTTCGGCTAGAGAAGAAATAAGATAGAGAAAATGGTTCTTTATCTTCTACTACAATTCTTTAAAACGGCCATTTTACGGGACAACTCTTCAAAGTTGTAACACATTTTCCAAAAGAGTCCCATTTGTGGTCTCCTTTAATAATTTCATTAATGAACCTTTTATAGGACACTACATTTTTCTTCAACATTAACCTGGACCACATAAATAAGCATATCCCGATATCCAGATAGTACTTTTGAAGTTCGAATCGGGGTTCCCCGACCACCCAAATGTTAAAGCCATTTGTTTCCCGGACTTTCGCAGATACAAGATAAAAAACAGGACACCTGACAGGACACCTTCATTATGAAATTTATAGCGATTTGGTTCGTTTTGGCAGTCTTTCTAAAAAAGATAATGCCTTGATAAACTATTGATTATCAAGGCATTAAAAACTTTAAGTCGGGGTGGCAGGATTCGAACCTGCGACCTCCTGCTCCCAAAGCAGGCGCGATAACCGGGCTACGCTACACCCCGAGATGGTCATCTAAATATCGTTTTGCTCCTCGTTTCTTAATCTTCTGCTCTAAAAGTAAAGCTTCAGATCTGTTTGAAACACTTATTTGCAAAACTAACTTCCAGGGAACGCCATATCTTGTGGACGGAACGTTACCCTCATTGTGTCTTTTCAATCTTTTATCGATATCTGCAGTTTGTCCTACATAATATCTTGAACGTTGGTCACTAAAAAGAATATATACAAACATACTCCTTACTAGTTGGGGTGGTCACGCCCTCGGCGTGACGACCTCCTGCTCCCAAAGCAGGCGCGATAACCGGGCTACGCTACACCCCGAGATGGTCATCTAAATATCGTTTTGCTCCTCGTTTCTTAATCTTCTGCTCTAAAAGTAAAGCTTCAGATCTGTTTGAAACATTTATTTGCAAAACTAACTTCCAGGGAACGCCATATCTTGTGGACGGAACGTTACCCTCATTGTGTCTTTTCAATCTTTTATCGATATCTGCAGTTTGTCCTGCATAATATCTTGAACGTTGGTCACTAAAAAGAATATATACAAACATACTCCTTACTAGTTGGGGTGGTCACGCCCTCGGCGTGACGACCTCCTGCTCCCAAAGCAGGCCCGATAACCGGGCGGGGCTACACCCCGAAACAGCAAAAGCTGTAAATTCTTTTCTAAACCCTCGGTGCCCTGGCGGATATATCCGCCGAAGCCCTCCTGTTTTTTATAATGCCCTCCATCGCTAACGCTTTGGAGGGCGTAGGCGGAGAGACTGGGACTCGAACCCAGGCGACACTTACGCGTCGACAGATTAGCAATCTGCTCCGTTACCACTCCGGCACCTCTCCTCTGACCTCCTTTAAAAAAGGCCGATCTATATAGTAATGAACGTTAATCACTAAGCGGGTGCAAATGTAATTCTTCGTTCCAAGGAACGCAACTTTTTTTATTATTTTTTAGAAGAGAAAACAGGTAATTTTATTCTATTCCGGATACTCGATCCTCAGGTGGTAGATATTAGTAAGCTTATGCTTAAGGACCTTCTTGACGGTCTCAATCTCCTTAAAGGTGATGTTGGCATTTACAAACTGATTTGCATTCATCTGAACCGCTATTATACGGTCCACAAATTCATCAATCACCTTGTAGGTGGGATTTTTAAGACTCTTGGAAGCGGCTTCCACAGAATCGGCCATCATGAGTATAGCGGTCTCCTTTGAAAAAGGAATAGGGCCAGGATACCGGAACTGGGCTTCATCTACCTGTTCCTCCAATTCCTGTTGCTTGCGATAAAAATAGTACACAAAATTAGTCCCATGGTGTGTCCGAATAAAGTCGATAACCCGATCGGGTAATTTGTTCTTACGCGCAATCTCAATTCCCTCAATAACATGGTTTATGATGATCTTTGCACTTTCTGTTGGTGCCAGGTCGTCATGTGGATTGATATTGGTCACCTGGTTCTCCGTAAAATAGGTAGGCCTTTTCATTTTGCCTATATCATGATACAAGGCTCCTACTCTAACCAGCATTGCATTGGCCCCGATTTTATTTGCTGCCGCCTCAGCGAGGTTGGCCACTTGAAGCGAATGGTGGAATGTACCGGGTGCCTTGTTGGCCAACTCCTTGAGCAAACGGGAATTCGTATCTGATAATTCAAGTAGGGAGACATCAGAAACCATTCCGAAAATCTTTTCATAAATATAGATGAGTGGCTGGGCAAAAAGGGTGATCATACCATTCAGCAGAAAGAAGCCAAAGGTTAACCAGATGATATTATTCAGATTACCTTCATGGATAATATTAAAGGCAAAATACCCTACTATGTAGATAAGCGTAATTTGACCGACCGAGATAAAGAGGTTGGCTCTTTTGTACAATTCCGAAACGGTCAGGATGGTAACAATACCAGCAATAATCTGCAAAAAGATGTACTCGAAGCTGTTGGGAACCACAAAACCGAGAATGAGTACAGTCAACACATGTACAAACAATCCCAGACGGGCGTCAAAAAAAGTCTTCAATATCAGCGGCAGGATGCAAAGCGGCACTACAAAAACATAGGTGTCATTATATTTTACCACGAAAGTGGTAATAAACACCATGAGCAAAATATTGAAGATAATAAAGGTAACCTTCACATTGTTCCTAAAAACTTCCGGCCTATAACGTTTCAGGAACAGGAAGAGCATCATGAGTACTAATGCTACCAGAATAGTATACCCTCCCAGAATGAAGTAGTAATTACTTTCTGCCCATAATTCGGATTCGTACTCAGATTTCAGCGAATTCAGAAGGCTAAGGTTTTCTGCTTCCACTACCTCACCTTTTGCTACGATCAATTCACCTTCATCTATAGTACCAAGGGTAAGCGAGACCTTACTCAATTCATTTTCCAATTCCCTGGCACTTAATTCGGCATCATAGCGAATATTGGGTTTCAGGATAGGGAGAAGAACCTTCTTAAAATCGTTGCTTAGTCTACCAAGGCCCTTACTGCGAATCTTGTCACCTAATAGTTCATCCAGGTCGACCGTTTCAGTAAGATTTTCCAGGTTAACGGTAACAGCCTCATTATTCTGAACAAGGTATATATCCCTGCCCTTCTCAAAATCGCCCAGTTCTGGCCAGATACCAGCTTCGTTAATCTCCTTCAGGACTTCACGTCCTATCTGGTTGTAAACGCGTAACTGGCTTTCACTATAATTTTCACGTTTAAAAACACTTACGAATGCCGTGTCAAAAGCCTGATCAGTTTCCAGAGCCAATTGCTCATCATAGGTATAATAACCAACCTGGTTACTCCTTATGAGTTCTCTTTCCTGCTCAATCTCTTTGTCGGACTTCCTGATAGAAAAATCAAAAGGAGCATAAAGATTTTCATATTGCCAGGGTTTACCCTTTTGGAATTCATATTTGAATTTACCGCCTTTCGGGAAAAAAAAGACGATACATCCTATCGTCAGAAAATACAGGAAATACTTGTAAATAAGCGATTGACTCCTGTATACTTTATCCATTGAATTGGCCATGTGCTATTGAATTGCATTCAAAAATAGAAAATATAAAAGGAATCCTTCTTTCCATAGCTGCTAATGCTCAAATGCTCATTAATTTCTTAATTTCGCATTAGCAAATTCGTATATATGAAAGAGGTTGTTATTGTTTCCGCCGTAAGAACTCCGATAGGGAGTTTCCTGGGTGCTTTATCAGGTATCCCGGCGCCTACTTTGGGTGCTACCGCTATTAAAGCAGCACTTCAAAAAGCGGGGGTAAATCCTGATCAGGTAGATGAAGTCTTAATGGGCCATGTAGTGCAGGCTGGTGCAGGGCAAGCCCCAGCAAGACAGGCAGCCATTCTCGCTGGAATACCTGATACTGTTCCCTGCACTACGATTAACAAGGTATGTGCCTCCGGCATGAAGGCAGTTATGCAGGCGGCACAATCAATTTCCCTTGGAGATAATGAGATTGTAGTGGCAGGGGGAATGGAAAATATGAGCCTTATCCCGCATTATATTCACCTTAGGAATGGACAAAAGTTCGGGCCGGCTACTCTGATGGACGGTATGCAAAAGGACGGTTTAGTAGATGCTTATGATCAGAATGCCATGGGGGTATGCGCTGATGCCTGTGCAGCAGAGTATCAATTTAGCCGTGAGGATCAGGATGCATATGCCATTCAGTCTTACGAACGCTCGGCAGCAGCCTGGAAGGCAGGGAATTTTTCGGAAGAAGTAATACCGGTAGAAGTACCCCAGCGCAGAGGGGAAGCCCTAATTGTTAGCGAGGATGAAGAGTACAGGAATGTGAAGATGGAAAAGATTCCCGCACTTAGGCCTGCCTTTACAAAAGATGGCACAGTTACCGCCGCCAATGCATCCACCATCAATGACGGAGCCGCCGCCCTTGTTTTAATGAGTAATGAAAAAGCCGAATCACTAGGGCTAACGCCTCTGGCCACTATTAAAAGTTACGCAGATGCAGCTCAGGAACCTAAATGGTTTACCACAGCACCTGCTAAAGCCTTACCCAAGGCCCTGGAAAAAGCGGGTATACGTTTGAGTGATGTGGACTTCTTTGAATTCAATGAAGCATTTTCTGTAGTTGGCCTCGCCAATATAAAGCTTTTGGGACTGGATGACAGCAATGTAAATATAAATGGAGGAGCGGTTTCCCTGGGGCATCCCCTTGGATGTTCTGGTGCCAGAATTCTGGTAACCCTGATCCATGTTCTAAAACAGCAGAACGCCAGGATAGGAGCAGCCGCAATTTGTAACGGAGGAGGTGGTGCATCTGCACTCGTGCTACAAAGAAACTAATATATCCCAGACACCGAGCCTATGCCTTATGGAATCTGTCCGTTAAGTCTGATTGCTGTTAGAATGACTGCAGATGATAGTAGTCAGATGATCACGCAACTGCTTTATGGAGATTCTTTTCGGATTCTGGAATCGCGAAAGCACTGGAGTAAGATCAGGTTATCCGGTGAAAAGACAGAAGGATGGATCAAGAACGATCAGTTCAAAACCCTGAGTGAGGCAGACCAAAAGCTCCTATCCGCTTCCAATGCGAAAAAGCATGCCGTGGACCTGGTTTCATTTACAAAAACAGAGCAGGGTGTCCTGATTCCTATTTTACTGGGATCCAATATAAGCCATACGAATATCATGTCTCATGATTTTGAAGGAATGGCTTCAAAGGCAGAACAGGACAAAAATAATCTTATTTCTACCGCACTACTGTATCTGAATGCCCCGGAACTGAAAGGGGGTAAAAGTCCGTTTGGTATAGACAATGCGGGTTTTACCCTAATGGTGTATAAGCTTAATGGGATACAGTTGATGAGAACTGCGGAAGAACAGGCCACACAGGGCGAGCCTCTTAGTTTTATAGAAGAAAGTGAAGCGGGAGACCTTGCTTTTTTTGACGACAGGGACGGTGTTATTAACCATGTGGGTCTTATTATGCCCGATAATTATATTATTCATGTGGATGGGAAGGTGCGTATAGACCGACTGGACCATACGGGTATTTTTAATCGGGAAAAGCGGAATTATACACATCAGCTTCGGGTGATCAAAAAAATCCTATAAAAAAACCCTGACGCATATGTCAGGGTTTTAATTTTCTAAGAGATTGCGGTACTATTCCCCAAGTATCTTTTTAAGTCTCATGAAATTTTCAGTATCTCCAAGTGCTCCATAGATATTTTTAAGCTGGGTAAGGATACCCTGGTTATCAGGATTAGCCTTTAAAGCATTTTCCAGAACAGTTACTCCTTCTTTGAACAACTCATCTTTCTTCATTTTAAATTCTTCATATTTGGCAATATCCGCCTTGGTATTTCCAAGATTATTCATCTCATCAATTAAGGCATTACCTTCATTTACATAGGTAGTAGAAAGATTTAAAGCGGCATTTACATAACCTGGATTAATATCCAAGGCTTTGCGGAAAGCTGCTCGTGCTTCCTCAAAGCTCTCCTGTTCCATATTGATCACACCAATATTGTAATGCAGATCAGGATTGTCAGGAGCAACGTTAGTGGCTTCTGACATCAGTTCTTTGAATTTCTCCTTGTCACCCAGACGATAGTATAAATTGGCTTCGTTCAGTATGAGGTTGACATCGTCCGGACTGTCAGCCCTTGCCTCAGAAAAGGCTGAAATAGCCTTCTCATCCTCCCCTAGTTGAGAATAGATCAAGGCAATATTCTTAACAATTTCAGCATGTCTGGAAGGGGTCTTTTCATCAAGAGGATCTTTGTACTCACCAGATTTTACCATCAGATCACGCTGGAATTTTTCCATAACCTCAACCTCTCCAGTGGCAACATTGGTAGCCTTGTACTCCATAACACTACCATCATAACCCAAATCCTTAAGCTCATTATAAAAATTGAGGGCAGTCTTATAATCCGCTCCGTTTACAGCACTGCTAGCTGCATAATACAGGTATACAGTATCTTTTGGGCTCATCTTATAGCTCATATAAAGCTTCTCTGCCGCATCCTTGAAGTTCTTATTCTGGTTGTCTTCCACAGCAGAGTTAACCAAATCACCTGTCAAGGCTCCCATTAATTGACGGGTCTCATCGGTGTATTTTTTCTTACCGGTTTTCTCTTCGGTGCTAATAACCAAATTGAAATTATCCGCTGCCTCTTTAAACGCAGCATTATCTCCTTTCTTTGCCAGATCGGCATAAACTTTACCAAGAAGTAAGTAATATTGTGCCTGAACACGGGCATCAGCGCCACCGATCATTCCGGATATGCTTTCCAGCTGTGTTTTGGCCTCAGTGCTGGAACCAGCTTTGAGGGCCTTTTCGGCAGCTTTTAATTCACTTTTTTGTGCAACACCGACCATGGAAAATACCATAGCCAGTACTATCAAAATCCTTGTTTTCATGTTAAGCGTGTATTAATTATGTATTAGTGTTATTTATTCTACTCCTCGGTTTTTGGGGCTTCGCTATCTCCTGTATCAAGAGCCGTGCCATCCTCAGTCTGCACTTCAATATTGCGTATATCGCTGTCATCGAGGTCGTCCTCATCACGCATCACCTTGGCTACAGCTGCAATGGAATCATTGCCCTTGAGGTTGATCAGTCTAACCCCCTGCGTAGCACGTCCCATAGTCCTCAGGTCTTCCACACTCATACGGATGGCGATTCCCGATTTGTTGATGATCATGAGGTCGTCACTATCCGACACATTTTTAATCGCCACCAGACCGCCTGTTTTATCGGTAATGGAAATGGTTTTTACCCCTTTTCCTCCTCGGTTGGTGATACGATAGTCGTCTATGGTAGACCTTTTCCCATATCCATTTTCGGATACTACCAGGATATCATCATCAAAATTATGTACAGAAACCATACCAATTACCTCGTCAAAATCTCCAGCTAGAGTAATTCCACGTACTCCAGAGGCTGTCCTGCCCATCGGCCGAGTCTTACTTTCTTCAAAGCGAATGGCCTTACCCGATTTCAATCCCAGTAATATCTCACTGGTTCCCGTGGTTAATTTGGCCTCCAGCAATTCGTCATCTTCCCGAATGCCTATTGCAATAATACCATTTTGTCTGGGTCGGGAATATTGCTCAAGAGAGGTCTTTTTCACCGTACCTTTCTTTGTGGCCATAATTACGAAATGGCTGTTCACATATTCCTCATCTTTAAGGTCCTGTGTACAGATAAAGGCTTTTACTTTATCATCCTGTTCAATATTGATCAGGTTCTGAATGGCCCTTCCTTTGGAGGTTCTGCTACCTTCCGGGATTTCATATACCCGCATCCAGAAACATTTGCCTTTCTGCGTAAAGAAAAGCATATACTGGTGGTTAGTCCCCACAAAGAGGTGTTCCAGGAAGTCCTCGTTCCTGGTGGCAGATGCTTTTTGTCCTACCCCTCCCCTGTGCTGAGTTTTGTATTCCGACAGCGGCGTTCGTTTGATGTAACCGGCATGGCTAATAGTGATCACTACCTGCTCATCCGGGATCATATCTTCTATGCTCAGGTCACCACCTGCAAAATTAATCTCAGATCTCCTTACATCACCGTATTTCTCCTTTACCTCAAGTAGCTCGTCCTTGATAATATTCATACGACGATCTTTTCGATCAAGAATATCCTTGAGGTCTGCGATAGTTTTGATAATATCATCGTATTCAGACCGCAATTTGTCCTGTTCCAGACCGGTAAGCTGGCGTAATCGCATTTCAACGATAGCCTTGGCCTGCAATTCAGAGAGTTTGAAGCGTTTTATTAGGTTTTCCCTGGCCTCTTCCGCATTTGAGGAAGCGCGAATCAGGGCGATAACTTCGTCAATATTATCCGAGGCAATAATAAGCCCTTCCAAGATATGGGCCCGGTCTTCTGCCTTCTTAAGTTCATATTTGGTCCTTCGTACTACCACCTCGTGACGATGGTCTACAAAATGTCCGATTATCTCTTTGATGTTCAGGAGTTGTGGACGTCCTTTTACCAAAGCTATATTATTGACACTAAAAGAAGACTGAAGCGCCGTATACTTATAGAGCGTATTGAGTACAATATTGGGTATGGCATCTCGCTTCAGAATGTATACGATTCGCATCCCTTTCCGGTCCGATTCATCGCGAATGGTAGAGATCCCATCGATCTTTTTATCATTGACCAGGTCTGCCGTTTTCTTGATCATATCGGCCTTATTTACCTGGTAGGGTATCTCGGTTACTACAATAGCTTCGCGGCCAGCCACTTCTTCAAACGTGGCCTTAGCACGCATTACTATGCGGCCTCTCCCTGTATGAAAAGCTTCTTTTACACCGTCGTATCCATAAATGATTCCACCCGTAGGGAAATCCGGTGCTTTAATATGAGAAATGAGCTCATCGATTTCGATACCCTGGTTCTCTATATACGCAATGGTGCCATCAACAACCTCAGCAAGGTTGTGAGGAGGCATATTCGTAGCCATTCCCACCGCAATACCGGAAGCTCCATTAATCAATAGGTTGGGTATCCTGGTAGGAAGCACAGTAGGCTCCTGCAGCGAGTCATCAAAATTGAGCTGGTGGTCAACCGTATCCTTGTCGATATCAGCCAGCATCTCGTCTGCAATCTTGCGCATACGGGCTTCCGTATAACGCATCGCTGCCGGACTATCTCCGTCTACTGAGCCAAAATTTCCCTGTCCGTCAATTAACATATAACGCAGGCTCCATTCCTGGGCCATACGCACCATAGTATCGTAAACAGAAGTGTCTCCGTGTGGATGGTATTTACCCAATACCTCACCGACAATACGCGCCGATTTCTTGTGGGAACTTGTAGCACGAACTCCTAACTCATGCATGCCATAAAGAACTCTGCGGTGTACCGGTTTTAGACCATCCCGCACATCTGGCAGGGCACGTGACACAATGACCGACATTGAGTAATCAATGTAGGCCGATTTCATCTCATCTTCAATATTTATGGGAATCAGTTTTTCTCCTTCCGCCATATGAAAATCTTATCGTTTTAGTGAGGTTAAAATATCATGCCAATATACACAAAATCGTAGCGTACATAGTATATAAATAGTAGTTTATTAAAGAATTTATCAACACTTCCAAGGCCCGTTTCCGTTGATAATTTGCTTGTTAATTATTTTGTAAATCAGTGATTTTTTCGTCATTTAGTCCAACTTTGTCGAATATTAGGTATGGTATTTGCCTTTGTTCCAGCGATAATCACTAATTTTATTATTGAATAAGTAGACTTTATGGACGATAATTTTTCACCCAGAGTAAAAGATGTAATTGCCTACAGCAAGGAAGAAGCTTTGAGGCTTGGCCATGATTTCATTGGCACTGAGCACCTTATGCTTGGATTGCTTCGTGACGGTAACGGCAAAGCCATCAGCATACTGGATGCTTTGGATGTGGATTTGGATCATTTGCGGAGGAAAGTTGAAATATTGAGTCCGGCCAACCCCAATACGGGAAACAGCCAGAAAGATAAAAAGAACCTGCACCTCACCAGACAGGCCGAAAGGGCATTGAAGACCACATTTTTGGAAGCAAAACTCTTCCAAAGTTCTTCAATCAACACGGCCCACCTGTTACTGTGTATTCTTCGGAATGAAAACGACCCCACTACCAAGCTTTTACACAAACTCAAAGTTGATTACGATGGGGTAAAAGAACAATTCAAATCTATGATTACCAGCGAAGATGATTATGTAGAACCTACTACATCGGAATCCTTTTCCAGCGAATCTGATGATGCTTCCGAAGGTAAGGAAGGTTCCTTTGGAGCTACCTCCTCCCAAAAGGGAAGTAAAAAATCCAAAACCCCTGTACTGGATAATTTTGGTCGGGACCTGACAAGGCTTGCAGAAGAGAATAAATTGGATCCTGTTGTGGGCAGGGAAAAAGAAATTGAACGGGTTTCTCAAATCCTTAGTAGAAGGAAAAAGAATAATCCCCTGCTTATTGGAGAGCCAGGTGTGGGTAAAAGTGCAATAGCCGAAGGACTTGCCCTGAGAATCATCAATAAGAAGGTATCCAGGATTTTATATAACAAACGCGTTGTTACGCTGGACCTTGCCTCCCTTGTGGCAGGAACCAAATATCGTGGACAATTTGAAGAGCGGATGAAAGCCGTGATGAACGAGCTTGAAAAAAATGAAGATGTCATCCTCTTCATTGATGAAATCCACACTATTGTTGGTGCCGGTGGAGCTACTGGAAGCCTCGACGCTTCCAATATGTTCAAACCTGCCCTGGCCAGAGGTGATATCCAATGTATAGGAGCAACTACCCTTGATGAATACAGGCAGTATATAGAAAAAGATGGTGCGCTGGAACGTCGCTTCCAGAAGGTCATGGTAGAACCTACTACAGTAGAGGAAACCATTGAAATCCTCAAAAACATCAAGGAAAAATACGAAGAACACCACCATGTAAATTACACCGATGATGCACTGGTTGCCTGTGTGAAACTCACCAACAGGTATATGACAGATCGCTTCCTTCCGGATAAGGCCATTGATGCCATGGATGAAGCAGGTTCTCGTGTACACATCGTGAATATGGATGTTCCCAAACAGATCCTGGAACTGGAAAAGCAACTTGAAGAAGTAAAAGAACTCAAAAACAGTGTGGTTAAAAAGCAGCGTTACGAAGAAGCGGCTAAGTTACGTGACGACGAGAAGAGGCTGGAAAAAGAGCTGGCAGTAGCCCAGGAAAAATGGGAAGAAGACAGCAAGCTGCATAGGGAAACGGTATCGGAAGATAACGTAGCCGATGTAGT
Source organism: Flavobacteriaceae bacterium D16 (assembly GCA_021295155.1). Classification (GTDB taxonomy): domain Bacteria; phylum Bacteroidota; class Bacteroidia; order Flavobacteriales; family Flavobacteriaceae; genus Lentiprolixibacter. The sequence continues at coordinate 725,307 of JAJTJC010000035.1, forward strand.
TTCTATGATGAGTGGTATTCCGGTCAATAAAATTGCACAGACAGAAAGTAATAAACTGGCCGAATTACCAGAGCTGATCAAAGGCAATGTAATCGGACAGGATGAAGCTGTTGCCAAAGTGGCCAAAGCTATTCAAAGAAACCGCGCCGGGCTGAAGGACCCCAATAAACCTATCGGTTCCTTTATCTTCCTGGGACAGACAGGTGTGGGTAAAACCCAGTTAGCGAAGGTACTGGCCAAAGAGCTTTTTGATTCTGAAGATGCCCTTATCCGAATAGATATGAGCGAGTATATGGAGAAATTCGCCATATCCCGTTTGGTTGGAGCACCTCCCGGATATGTAGGGTATGAGGAAGGCGGACAACTCACTGAGAAAGTTCGACGGAAACCTTATTCCGTAGTACTACTCGATGAGGTTGAAAAAGCGCATCCCGATGTATTTAATATGCTTTTACAGGTTCTGGATGATGGCTTCCTTACAGACAGTTTAGGCAGGAAGATCGATTTCCGAAATACCATTATCATCATGACCTCCAATATCGGAGCTCGACAACTGAAAGATTTTGGTCAGGGAGTTGGTTTTGGAACAGCCGCGAAAAAATCTCAGGCGGATAGCCACCAGAAAACGGTTATTGAAAATGCGTTAAAAAAAGCTTTTGCACCGGAATTCCTAAACAGAATTGATGACGTAATGGTGTTTAATCCACTTGAACGTGAACACATCCACCTAATCATCGATATCGAATTGGCTAAGCTCTTCGAGCGAATCAAGGAGATCGGGTATACCCTCACCTTAACAAAAAAGGCCAAGGATTATATCGCGGATAAAGGATTTGATAAACAATACGGGGCAAGACCATTGAAAAGGGCCATTCAGAAATATATTGAAGATGCCCTCGCTGAGGAAATTGTAAATTCCAAACTGCAAGAAGGAGATAGTATTTCCATGGATTACAATGAAAAAGAGGATACGCTTTCCATTAAAATAAAGAAAGCCAAGAAGTCGTCTGAGGCATAAAGCTAAACACAGCTACATATAATAATAAATAGGCCCTTTGAAGGGCCTATTTATTTTCCTCCCTATACAGTAGGAAAAGCAATACGCACTGCTTCACTTGTTAACCGTAGAAACGATATTTATGCTATTTGTCTAAATTATTTCTTGTCATTGGTTCTTGCAGCTACTTTCGTTAAGAGACACTATACGAGAATGAAAATTGGAGGGGCTAATAAAAAGACCGTTGTCGTCCGCGAATATCAGCTAGATATTGGTAAGGTGCAGGTCTTTAAGAAATACATGGTTGGGATCTTTAATGAAGGAGCAACCATCACCCTGGAAAGGGCTTACCAAATTATTGGAATTGCGGAAATTCACTTCAAAGACCGCGATTTTGGGTTTATTAGTTTACGAAAGAATTCGTACGCCCTCGATCCAATTATTTACACCTATGTTCGCGAAATCGAGAATCTCAAAGCATTTGCAATAGTCTCCGTTAAGCAAATGGACATGCACAACTTTAAGATCGAAAAGATGTTCTTTAAAAAACCCATGAAATTCTTTATCGATTACAACAATGCAGTGACCTGGGTAAAAAGACGGGTAAAAAATCCAAAGTAGGTCAATTACCTTTTCAAAAATACCATCCCTAAACTATTATAACTACTAGGTTATCTCAGGATTCTTACTTCTCTTCGTCTTCCTCTTCTGGAGCCGCTGGAGTATTCCCATTTTTCAAATAAGCAAAGGCAGCAGCCAAATGTTGGGTTATCCCCGATGCAGTCAAGGATTCTACCCCCAGATTATCAGCGCCTATATCTCCCGCAAGACCGTGAAGAAAAACCCCCAATCTCGCAGCTGTTAAAGCATCATACTTTTGAGCCAGCAGGCTTGTGATTATTCCGGTAAGTACATCACCGCTTCCGGCAGTAGCCATACCAGGGTTACCAGAGGGGTTAAAATACCCTTTTCCTTTGTGCAAAACCAGCGTGTAGGCTCCTTTAATGATCAGTACACAAGCGTAACGGTCTGTAAAGTCCTTGGCCTTTTCCAATTTTTCAAAATCGTTTTCCCAGGGCCCTATGAGACGGGCCAACTCACCTGGATGCGGCGTAAGAATCGAATCAGCAGTTAAACTATCTAACATTTCCCGATTTTCTGAAAGTATGTTTAATGCATCCGCATCTAAAACTACAGGCTGCTTGTTCTTTTCCAAAAACAACTTCAAAGCCTGTGTCGTAATCGCTGTATTGCCCAGTCCAATACCTATGCCAATCGCATCTGGATTCCAATCCAAATCAATAGCAGTGATCTGATTTTCAGAACTATCCGTTTGCACCATAGCTTCCGGAACCGCAGTTTGTAAGGGTATATATCCACATTTAGGCAAATGGACAGTGAGCAAGCCGCAACCTGTATGAAAGGCAGCTCTAGACGCCAGTATTACCGCTCCTATTTTACCGTAACTACCCCCAGCGATCAGGGCGTGTCCATAATTACCCTTATGAGAAAAACGTTCCCTTACCTTTAGCCTACTGCGTATTTCTTCCAGCTCTGTAAAGAAATAGGTAGCTTCTGTATTTTTGATAAACTCCTGATCCAGACCAATATCCAGTACCGCCCATTGGTCTATATATTTTCCACTTTCCGGAAGAAAAAAAGGCAACTTAGGTGTCTGAAAACTTAAGGCATAAGTTGCATGAATCACTGCCTGTTTCGGACTAAAAGCCTGGTCCATAAACATGCCTGATGGAATGTCTACCGACAGCACAAATGTGCCAGAATTATTAATAGCTTTGATGAGATTGGAAACCCATGGGGCTGGTGGTCGGTTGAGGCCAATTCCAAATATGGCATCTATGACCATCTCAACTCCCTGCAGGTCTGGAAAAGGTGACCCTTCCTCCAGATACTGCGGCCAAATCTTACGATCTTTCAGTCGTGCCAGGTTCGTTAGGAAATCCTCCGAACGATATTCACTATAATTCACAATAAATACCTCAATATGGTATCCGTGTTCCCATAGATGCCTGGATAATGCGAGGCCATCACCACCATTGTTACCAATACCACAAAACAAACTGATTTTTACGGGGGCACCTTGCAATCTATGGTGTATCCATTCAAAAATGCGCATTGCGGCCCGCTCCATAAGCTGGTCACTGGAAATGCTCTGCTTTTCCATTGTGAATTTATCAGCTTTATAGACCTGTTGAGCGCTTAAAATCTTCATTTTCTAAAATATCACACGAGTTGATTCAGACTCTTCAAAAGTATGTGCAGTTGTTTGTTGCGGTACTTAAATGTACTACTTTTGGATATTAAATTGAAGCCAATTATTAAAGGAATTCACAGGCAGGCAGGGGTTTATAAACAAACAACCGCAAATGCAGCCTCAAAGGGTTTGCCCATAACAGCCATGGGTTATAAAACACTTAATTTCCGGATCGTCCAATAATCGCGATCGCCAATAGCTTTTCTAAAGGCCATTAAAGTATGCTAGTTTTAAAATTCGGGGGAACTTCTGTAGCTAATGCAGAAAATATCACAAAAGTCAAGGAAATTATTGCCCAGACAGTTAAGGATAAGTGTGTTGTGGTGGTTTCTGCCCTGGGAGGGGTTACCGATCTGCTTCTCGAAGCACTGGACCTGGCAGCTTCAAAGGATGCATCCTACCAGGATAAACTTGCTGTAATAGAAGAAAGGCATATCAATACGGTTAAGGCCCTGCTTCCGGTTACCCATCAAAGTGCATGTTTAAGCAAGATTAAATCAGAACTCAATGTTCTGGAATCCCTGGTAGAGGGAGCCTACCTGATAGGGGAACGTACGCCTCAATTGGCCGACAAAACGGTCAGTTTCGGTGAGCTGTTAAGCGCCTACCTAATCGCACAATACTTTCAGGCAGAGGGATTGGATGCTGTTTTCAAAGACAGCAGGGAATTAATCAAAACAAACAATACTTTCGGAAAGGCTGCTGTAGAATTTGACCTCACCAATAGTAAATGTCAGGAATATTTATCGGGAAATACACACCGGATAAACATACTGCCGGGCTTTATTGCCTCTTCAGTTACTGGCAATGCCACTACCTTGGGAAGAGGTGGGTCCGATTATACTGCCGCAGTGATTGCCGGTGCGATAAATGCGGAAGAACTCCAGATATGGACCGATGTTAGCGGCATGTTTACGGCCAATCCAAAGATTGTGCGTCAGGCTAAAGCCATACCAGAAATCTCCTATCAGGAGGCCATGGAGCTATCCCATTTTGGGGCTAAAGTACTGTATCCTCCAACCATACAACCCGTTCTGGCCAAAGGGATACCTATCCGGATTAAGAACACCTTTGAACCCCAGGCTACGGGCACCCTGATTTCCAAGGGACAAATTTTGGAAGGTGGAACTGTAAGGGGTATCAGCAACATACCCGATATTGCACTGCTTTCCCTGGAAGGCCCTGGTATGATTGGGATTCCCGGGATTTCCAAGCGTTTTTTTGAAGTGCTGTCACTGGCCGGCATTAGCGTAGTCTTAATTACTCAGGCCTCTTCCGAACATTCCATTTGTGTTGGTATTTCAAGTACTGAAGCCGATAAGGCCGAAACCGCTGTAAACGAGGTTTTTGCCTATGAAATAAGCCTGGGAAAAATTAAACCGGTCATCGTGGAAAAGGGATTGGCCATCATTGCTTTGGTAGGCGATCATATGAAAAGTCATCAGGGCCTGAGTGGTAAAATGTTCAGCGCCCTGGGTAAAAACAATGTGAACATCCGGGCTATTGCTCAAGGAGCTTCGGAAAGAAACATTTCAGCAGTAATTGATGAAACAGACGTCAAAAAAGCACTGAATACCCTGCATGAGGAATTTTTTGAGGAACAGGTAAAACAGCTCAACCTCTATGTTATGGGGACTGGCAACGTAGGAGCTAAACTGCTGGACCAGATTCAAAAACAACAAGCTTACCTAAAGAAAAACCTTAAGTTGAATCTGCGGGTAATTGGCATTTCCAACTCCCGCAAAATGGCGTTCAGCGATAAAGGCATCCCATTAAAGCAATGGCGAAAGGAAGTGGATGAAGGGCAAATTGCCAGTGTAGAAACCTTCCTCAAAACTATCAAAGACAAAAATTACCGCAACAGTATTTTTGTGGATAATACAGCAAGTGAAGTCATATCCCAAACTTATGCTGACTGCCTCAGGGAAAGTATTGCCGTAGTAACCTGCAATAAAATTGCATGTTCTTCGGCCATAGAGAATTATCAGGAACTCAAATCACTCTCCAGGGAATACAATGCACCGTTCCTCTTTGAAACCAATGTAGGGGCCGGCTTACCCATAATCGACACCCTTAAGCACCTTATTGCCTCGGGAGACAAGGTACATAGGATTCAGGCTGTACTTTCGGGAAGTCTCAATTTTGTATTCAACAATTTCAATGAAAATACCACTTTCCAGGAGGTAGTAAAACAGGCCCAGGAACAAGGCTATACCGAGCCCGATCCCAAAATAGATCTGAGCGGAATAGACGTAATGCGCAAAATTCTGATCCTGGCAAGGGAGAGTGGGTATCCACTAGAACTGGATGAAATAGAAAATAAGTCTTTCCTGCCAGAGGAGAGTTTAGAGACTCCGGACAATAAGGCCTTTTTTGCTTCACTCGAAAAACATGAGGAGCGTTTTAAAAAGCAATATCAGCAGGCCAAAAAGAACAATTGCAGATTGAAATATGTCGCTGAATTTGAAGATGGAAAAGCAAGGGTTGGACTTCAGGAAATCCCGGCAGGGCATGATTTTTACAACCTGCAGGGAAGCGATAATATCGTCTTGTTTTTTACAGAGCGTTATCCGGACCAGCCGCTTATTGTTAAGGGAGCAGGGGCAGGTGCAGACGTAACGGCATCCGGATTGTTTGCAGATATCATTAGAATAGGTAACTTTTAGCAATGGAGTGTATACGAATATTTTGTCCGGCTACCATCGCCAATATTTCCTGTGGGTTTGATGTACTTGGATTAGCCCTGGATGGTGTTGGGGATGAAATGATCATTAGGAAAACCGAAACTCCTGGTATTCGCATCACTAAAATATCCGGACAGCAATTACCTCTTGAAACAGATCAGAATGTTGCAGGAGTGGCAGCAAAAGCCCTCTTAAAGGACTACCGCTATTCTGGTGGAATCGAGATTGAAATCGAGAAGAAAATAAAACCTGGAAGTGGTATTGGTAGTAGTGCTGCCAGTGCTGCAGGGGCGGTTGGGGGGCTAAACCTCTTACTCGGGGAACCCTTTTCAAAACATCAGCTAATTCCCTTTGCCATGCAGGGAGAAAAATTGGCCAGTGGGGTAGCCCATGCAGACAATGTAGCTCCTGCCCTGCTGGGTGGGTTTACATTAGTACGCAGTTACGACCCGCTGGATGTGATCAAGTTAAATACGCCAGGACAACTCCATGCCAGTATCATACATCCACAAATAGAAGTTAAGACGGCAGATTCACGTAAAATCCTCAAAACCCAAATCTCACTCAAAGATGGCATACGTCAATGGGGTAATGTGGGTGGACTGGTAGCTGGCTTATACACAGAGGATTATGACCTTATCAGCCGTTCTTTGGAAGACTATATTGTGGAACCCATACGATCTATGCTGATACCTGGATATGATAAACTTAAAGCGGCGGCTAAGGAGGCAGGCGCACTGGGTGTTGGTATTTCGGGTTCTGGCCCCTCAGTATTTGCGCTGAGCAAAGGTTCAGACAGGGCCAGGGAAGTAGCGAAAGCATTCCAGGAAGCCTACACAACCATAGCCGTTCCCTTTGAAATTCACGTGTCCAAAATTAACCCGGAAGGGATCAAAATATTGGAGCAGTGGTAGGACGCTCCATATCAGGAAGTAAGTATGAAATATTATAGCTTAAACCACCAGGCATCCAGGGTTTCCTTTAAGGAAGCTGTAATTCGGGGAATAGCTCCGGACAGGGGCTTGTATTTTCCTGAAAAGTTAACTGCACTACCGCCCTCTTTCTTTAATTCCATACGGTCTTTAAGTAAAACAGACATCGCTTTCCGGGCTATATCCCAGTTTGTCGCGGGAGAAATTCCGGATCCTGAATTAGAATCTATTTTGGAGAGGGTGCTGGATTTTGATTTTCCGCTTGTAAAACTGGATGAACACACTGCTGTTCTGGAATTGTTCCACGGGCCAACAATGGCCTTCAAGGATGTAGGCGCCAGGTTTATGGCAGAGTGTTTGGGATACTTTAATCGCAATAGTGACCAGGAGGTGACTGTATTGGTTGCCACATCCGGAGATACCGGAGGCGCCGTTGCCAATGGATTCCTGGGTGTGAAGGGTGTTCGGGTGTTAATCCTCTACCCCTCCGGCAAGGTCAGTGAAATCCAGGAACGCCAACTTACCACGCTAGGGCAAAACATTACTGCACTTGAAGTTGAAGGGACCTTTGACGATTGTCAGCATATGGTCAAAACAGCCTTTTTGGATCAGGATGTAACAGAAAGGCGGAAGCTTACCTCTGCCAACTCCATCAACATAGCCCGGTGGCTACCTCAGATGTTTTACTTTTTATTTGCTTATCAGCAACTTGGCCAAAGTGGCAAAGAATTAGTCTTTTCAGTACCCAGTGGTAATTTTGGAAATATCTGTGCTGGAATGGTTGCCCATAAACTGGGAATGCCCTGCCGTCATTTTATTGCGGCTACCAATGTCAATGACACAGTACCCAAATTCATGGAAAACCAGGTATATGACCCCAAACCTTCAATTTCCACTATTTCAAATGCCATGGATGTAGGTAATCCCAGCAATTTCGTTAGGATAAGGGAATTATACGATGATAAGTTTCCGGAACTAAGTAATATACTTTCCAGCTACTCCTATAACGATGCCCAGACGCGAACTGCTATGGCAGAACTTCAGGAGAAATATGGCTATGTGGCAGATCCTCATGGGGCTGTGGGTTATTTAGGTCTGAAGAAATACCAGGAAGAACATCCTGATTCTCAGGGGATTTTTCTCGAAACAGCACACCCAATCAAGTTTCTTGATGTTGTTAAAGAAACACTTGGCGTAGCCCTCAGTATCCCTCCTCAAATTGAAAAAGTCCTGCACCGGGAAAAAGTAGCCTTACCCATTTCCAGCTATGACGAGCTGAAGGACTTTCTACTGAACTCCTAATCGGGGATAAATCAATTAACATATATTTAGAAAAAAGGTGGTGGTCAGGAACTCCGGCGTCTCTGTTATTTTAGGTAAATTTGAGCTACCAAAATTGACAATTGAAATGAAAAAAACAGCCTTGGCCGAAATCCACAAGTCCCTAGGAGCCAAAATGGTTCCATTTGCCGGTTTCGAAATGCCAGTTTCCTACGAAGGAGTGAATTTGGAACATGAGACCGTGAGAAACGGGGTAGGTGTATTTGATGTTTCACATATGGGAGAATTTCTGATTGAAGGACCAAACGCCCTCAGCCTGATACAAAAAGTGTCTTCCAACGACGCATCGAAACTGACCGTAGGTAAAGCGCAGTACAGTTGTATGCCCAATGAAAACGGTGGCATTGTAGACGATCTGATTGTATACAGGGTTAAGGACGAAGTATACCTCCTGGTGGTTAACGCATCTAATATTCAAAAAGACTGGGATCACATCTCCAAATACAACCAGGCCATCGGCGCGCAAATGCGCAATATTTCCGATGCTTATTCCCTACTTGCCATACAAGGTCCTCTTGCAGTAGAAGCCATGCAATCCCTTACTTCAATTGATCTCGAAAACATCAAGTTCTACAATTTTGTAGTGGGAGACTTTGCCGGTATAGAACATGTAATTATTTCAGCAACGGGCTATACTGGTTCCGGGGGATTCGAAATTTACTGCAAAAACGAAGAGGTGGAACAGGTCTGGAACAAAGTGTTTGAAGCCGGAGCAGCTTACGGCATAAAACCCATTGGACTGGCTGCACGGGATACACTTCGACTGGAAATGGGATATTGCCTCTATGGAAATGATATAGATGATTCTACTTCCCCTATTGAGGCAGGACTTGGATGGATTACCAAATTCACCAAAGAATTTGTTAACCATGAAGCCCTGGCTGAGGAAAAGCAAGCCGGGCCGCAAAGGAAACTGATTGCCTTTGAAATGCTTGAGAGAGGTATACCTCGTCAGGGGTACCCGATTGTAGGTGACTCCGGCAATGAAATAGGAAAGGTTACCTCAGGAACCATGTCACCCTCACTTGGGATAGGCATAGGACTGGGGTATGTGCCAGCATCGATAGCTTCTGTTGACAACACTATTCATATCCAAATTCGAAAAAAAACTGTTTCTGCCCGGATCGTGAAACTTCCCTTTTATAAAGTAGAAAGGTAAATGTCTGAAGACAAAGGGAAGAAGGATAAGAGTAATAAGAAAGTTTTAATTCTGGGAGGAAGTGGGTTTCTGGGAAACGCCATTTACAAAGAACTGTGTAATTATTACAACACCTTTGCCACCTACTGCACGGCAAGAAGGGCTTTTGAGGGTAACCAGCAATTCTTGAAATACGATATGCAGGAAGACGACATCGTACACCTGCTGGAACAAGTAAGGCCCAATATTATCATTTCTGCACTCAGGGGTAGTTTCGCCGCTCAAATACAAGCCCATCGGCATATGATGGAGTACCTGATTAAAAATGATTGCACCCTCTTTTACCTGTCATCAGCCAATGTATTTGATGCCTACAGCAAATTCCCGTCTTATGAGCATGACAAAACCCTGTCTCAAAGTATCTATGGCCGACTAAAAATAAAAATCGAGAACATGCTTCTAAGATTACCAAAAAACAAAATGGCCATTCTCAGAATCCCTATGGTTTTCGGAAACACATCGCCCCGTATTAAAGAGATCAAAAAACAGATCTGGCAAAATGAGCCAATTGAAGTATTTCCCAACCTGGTTATTAATGTGACCAATGATGATCGGCTCACCCAGCAAATACATTACTTATTAAACCGCAACAAAAGGGGTATTTTTCACTTAGGAAGCCAGGACCTGGTGCACCATGAAGACTTTATCAGGGAAGTAGTGGACCGAATTGGTGCTTTCAATCCCATATATAAGCGTGTATATACTACCAACCAGGAACGGTATCTCGCTGTTTTACCCAAGAAAAACCTGCTCCCTAAAAATCTGCGAATCAGATATCAGGAAATCATAGATCATCACCTGGTTGGAGGTTAATGGAAGCAACATTCAGATTTATTTACACTTTAAAAGAAAAAAATGGAGAAACTCGCTACAGCACAAATTGAAGAACGTATCAAAGAACTTCCCGGATGGAAATACACCGGAAATTCAATTGCCGCCGATCTTAAATTCAAAGACTTCAAGGAAGCCTTTTCCGTTATGACCAGGATCGCCTTTGAATGCGAAGCACTCAATCATCACCCGGATTGGAAGAATGTATATAACCAGTTGCACATAGCCTTGAACACCCACGATGCACAGGGAATAACAGAGAAGGATTTTAAATTGGCTCACAAAATCCAGGACATTATTTCCAGCTAATTCCACTGACTTCACTCCCTTGTCAAAGAGGTAAAAAATGCTAAATTTGAATTGATCAAATACTAGCAATGGGAAGAGCATTTGAATTCAGGAAAGCCAGGAAAATGAAACGTTGGGCTGCTATGTCCAAGGCATTCACGCGAATAGGCAAGGACATTGTTATGGCCGTAAAAGAGGGTGGACCCGACCCCGATTCCAATTCCCGCCTTAGGGCCGTTATTCAGAATGCGAAATCCGTCAATATGCCCAAGGATAATGTTGAAAGGGCTATCAAACGGGCTACAGATAAATCCCAGGGTGATTTTAAGGAAGTATTGTTTGAAGGCTATGGTCCACACGGTATTGCCATCCTGATTGAAACTGCTACGGACAACAATACGCGAACAGTAGCCAACATTCGCAGCTATTTCAACAAATGCAACGGGAGTCTGGGCACCTCAGGATCCGTTGAATTTATGTTCGACCACAGCTGTAATTTTCGAATCAATGGTGAAGGTATTGATCCCGAAGAACTGGAGCTGGATATGATAGATTTTGGGGCCGAAGAAGTGTTTACCGATGAGGAGGGCATACATATCTATGCCCCATTTGAAAGCTTTGGGGCCATTCAAAAGGAGCTGGAGTCCCGCGAAATTGAAATAATTTCCTCCGGTTTCGACCGTATTCCACAGTTAACCAAGGAACTTAGTCCTGAGCAGGCTGAAGAAGTAGAAAAACTACTCGAAAAAATCGAAGAAGACGACGATGTCCAGAACGTCTTCCATACCATGAAGGAATAACTACTACTCCTTATATTTTTAAATGATCAAGATCATTTCAATCTGAACAACATCAGCGTATTTTTGATTGGATATTATTGAGCCCAGTATTCCCCTCTGGCGTAATTGTTAACTCCAAAATATGCTACTATGAAACCCCTGTTTTCGACTTTATTTTCGATTCTGCTTTTCGCATCTCTAATCGGTTGTTCTTCTAATGACGATAATGATGAAAACGAGCTCACCAAAGACGGACCTTTCAACATCAGCGAACTAGCCGGCACCTATGAGGCTAACAAAGCGCAGTTTAGTGTAAATACAGTATCTGTGGATGTTGTTGAGGACGGTGGGACCGCTGATATGACCGTGCAGAGCAGCGGACGTTTTACACTTATCATTGATCCGATAGACCGAGCTGCTTATACGGTTAGTGGCGAAATATTCTGGGAGGCCTGGCAAGGCAGTTATTTCTTCTCCATAGTATGGGATGATGAACCAGGGGATTGGGATACTTTTGGTCATACCTGGGACGGCACCATATTGACCCTTAATGGCGGCACGGATTCAGGTGAATACGATTTTAACAATGATGGTGTGGCAGAGCCTTGCACCCTGCATTTTATTTTTGAGCGAGCTTAGCATTTACTTTCATCAAAAAGAATGACATAATCTCCTTTTGGCAAAGACTAAAATGATCGAGGTCATTTCAGGTTACTTTATTGTAGTATACTTTTATTCCATCATTAAATGGGCAGCTTCCCACCTCCCCTTGTAGCATAACCTAAATACCTGTCACCATGAAAACTTTATCAAAAATCCTTATTGCTCCTTTTTTTGTATTTGCCTTTTTACTTTTCTCCTGTTCTTCTGATGATGATGAAGATGTACAGGCCAATTGCGGTCCGGAGTACTGTGTAGCCGATCTTCAGGGAACCTGGAATGCTACAAGTGTCTTATTTACCCCTTGTGTCTTTGAAGGATTTGAAGGAATAGATATTATAGCCGAAGGTGCTACTGTCCAAATGGTAGTACAATCTAACGGTAGGTTTACAATTACTATTAATATACCTGATGACGACCCTGAAATAGTTTCTGGAACCGTCTATTTTGAAGATGGTGTCTGGTTCGCAATCCAGTTTGATGATGATCCGCCCAATGACCCCACATATTTTGGAGATACCTTATCTAACAACAACACCGTATTTGAAATGAACGGTGGGTCAGATACAGCAGAATTCGACTTTGACGATGATGGTAATGAAGAATGTGCGTCAGTTTTCCTACGTTTTGAAAAGGCATAAAAAGCTTTTTGTTCAGGATTCGTTCTCTGCCTGACAAACCGTTTTACCTCCATTCTCTGCCAGATTATTATGGTTGGGGTTGGAGGTATTTTATACCCCATATTCAGGTATCTTCCCTTCTACCCCTTTGTAAAACTCCATATAGGTCCTGAAATCCGCTTCCTTATCGTCTGTTGGCCATATCGGATCCGAAATTTTGACCTCCTTTTTTCCAAAGTCAAAGGCCACCATAACAATGGGGACTTTAGCCGCTTTAGCGATATAGTAAAATCCTGAACGCCATTTATCTACCTTCTTACGGGTACCTTCAGGGGAAAGTGACAGGCGGAATTCCTCCCGGGAATCAAAAATCCTGCTGATAGAAGCTACGGTATCCTCATTTTTGGACCGATCTACGGGAGTACCGCCCAAATAGCGGAACAGCCAGCCAAAGGGTGGCTTGAACAGGCTCTTCTTTCCGATGAAGTTGATTTTTTGGTTTACTATTTTACGGATCAGCAATCCTATGACAAAATCTACCCAGCTCGTGTGAGGGGCAACAATAATTACGCATTTGGGGATGTTGGGAAAGGAACCTTTTTGTTTCCACCCCATTAACCTGAAATAGATAAATGATGCCAGTGCTCTCATAATGAAGGGTAGAAACCGTAGTGTTTCTGCCGGTTTTTTTTAAATCTTGCGGTAAATACGTTTTAGATCTTCCGGACTTACCTTTGATTGCCAATCCGGTCCGAGCGCATTTTCCCACAAGGGTACCATCCCAAGAGCAATATCCACTATTTGGTCCAGTTCTTCCTCCGAAAGGTGCTTACAAATCCCTGAGGGAAGAATTACGTCATGCTTAGCCATCATTTGCTTGAATTCTGCGACTCCTTTTGGATAAAACTCCTCCAGGTGCTGGAATACCAAACAATTCCCAAGTCCGTGACGAATTCCCAAAACGAAGGAAAGTCCATAACTCATGGCGTGTGCTACCCCAACCTGGGAATAGGCGATACTCATACCCCCATGCCATGACGCCATCATGAGTTTATCCCTGGATTCCTCGGGCGACAGATCCCCCAGGAATACATCCCGACATAATTGTAGCGAAATATCACCATAGCTTTGGCTGAATGCATTTAAATAGGTGCCCTGGAGGGACTCAATACAATGGATATAGCAGTCCATTCCTGTATAAAACCACTGATCTTTCGGAACTCCCTGAGTAAGATCGGGATCCAGAATAACCTGGTCAAAAGTGCTGTAATCCGAATTGATCCCCAGTTTACGCTTTGGTCCGGAGAGTACGGTAGTCCTGGATACCTCAGCCCCTGTACCGCTTATGGTAGGTATCCCCACATGATAGTAAGACGGGCGTTGAACCAGGTCCCATCCCTGATATTCAGATGAACTGCCCTTATTGTTTAACATTATGGACACCGCCTTAGCCAAATCCAGGAGGGTTCCTCCTCCGATCCCGATAATCCCTGATGCTTCTTCCTCGTGATCTGCCTTTATCCTTGCCACCAATGTATCAACCTGAGTGGTACTGGGTTCTTCATCAGCTGATATAAAGATAAGCTGGTCCTGAAAGATAACAGGTAACCTGCCTACCAGATCGGTACCTTCAAAAACATCGTCCACTAAAAAGATCATTGGCGCATCGGCACTTTTCCTGTTGGGCAATAAGATATCTCCCAACTGATCAAAACTACCCCGACCAAAAACAACTTTTGGAACCATAGGAAAGTTCCTGAATGGTACTTGCTGTTTAGCAGTAGGGGTTTCTATTTCTTCTTTCTTATTCATAGCATTTTATAAATATTGTAATAGCTCCTTTAGAGAATTCAGGGTAATATGGTCATTACTATGATCCTCTGGTGTAACCACCTCGTGGGCCCAGGTAGTATGAAAAGGCACATGTATGGCTTGTGCCCCAATATTCTGAATTGGCAAAACATCAGACTTGAGCGAATTACCCACCATCAAAAACTCTTTAACATCTACTTCAAGATGATCCAATAGATGCTGATAATTAACTTCCTTTTTGTCACTCAGGACTTCCACATGATGAAAATAACGGGATAATCCGGATTTTTCAAGCTTGCGCTCCTGATCCAGCAAATCCCCTTTAGTCAATACGATCAAGCGATATTTCGATTCCAAAGCCTGAAGTACTTCTTCTACTCCCTCCAACAGCTCCACAGGCTTGGAAATCATGTGTTTACCCATGGTAATAATTTCTTGAATGGTTTCCTGTCCAATACTGTTATTGGAAAGCTCCAGGGCCGATTCTATCATGGACAACATAAAGCTTTTAATCCCATAACCGTACAAGTCCAGGTTGTCCATTTCCTTACGGAACAATTCCTGGTCTACTTTATTCTTGGTTTCATATTGTTCCAGAAGATCGGCAAACTTCTCTTCTGTTTCACGAAAATAGGTCTCGTTAACCCAAAGGGTATCGTCTGCATCGAAACCTATGACCCGTATATGACTTAAATCTAGCTCCATTGTGCTTTTGCTTTTTCCAGATCCTCAGGGGTGTCAATTTCAATCCCGGTTACTTCGGTCTCAACCATTTTTATTTTTTTTCCATATTCCAGGTAGCGAATGGCCTCAATTTTTTCGGCCGCTTCCAAGGCAAGCATGGGCAATTTCCTGAAATCAAGTAAGGCACTTTTCCTAAAGGCATACACCCCTTTATGTTTAAAATAGGGAATCTCTTTAGACTCATCACGAGGATAAGGAATCGGGGAACGTGAAAAATAAAGCGCAAAATTACGCTGATCTACTACTACTTTAACGGTATTGGGATTGTTAATTTCGGAAACATCTGTAATTCTGGTCATCAGTGAAGCCAGGTCTATTTCCATATCAGCATCATCCTGGAAGACCTCCAGGACGCCTTCCAGACTTTTCTTATCCGTAAAAGGTTCATCTCCCTGAACATTAACAATAATATCTACCTCCATGTCTTCAACGGCTTCTGCTATACGGTCACTACCTGTCTGATGCTCCGTCTTACTCATCAAGGCTTGACCGCCCTGGTCTGCAATGGTCTCATAAATCAACGGACTATCCGTAACCACATAAACCTCGTCAAAAAGTCCGGTATCCACGGTCGCCTGGTAGGTGCGTAGTATAACCGGTTTTCCGGCAAGGTCCTTCATAAGTTTTCCCGGAAAACGAGACGCAGCGTATCGAGCGGGAATCATGGCAATTATCTTCATTATAGCAGGGCTTTATGGATTTATTCTCGGTCGCAATTTGCGATAAATAATGAATATTACAACAAGGATCAGGATAACCAGTACGGCCGCTATAACTGGCACAAAAACTGCAGTAAGGGAAACCACTGTGGCAGTACCCGTCTCAATAGTAGATACCACTGGATTTCCAAGTCCACCTGTAGTGGCCGTGGAAGCAAGTCTACTGGTGGCGGAGGCACCTTTTATGGCGGAGGCAGTACCTCCACCGGCAATAATTGCCAGAGACCAGGTCACTAATGGATCCATATTGGTAAGGGTTGAGACCATTACTGCGGTTCCTGCTATGGCAGCCAAAGGAATTGCGATTCCGTCAAGCAGGTTGTCCACCCATGGTATATAATAAGCAAATACTTCCACAGCCATGGCAACCCCAAAGGTGATCACGGCAGCCAGGCTTCCCATCCATTCCCAGCTGGAATTCAAATCCCAAATACCATTGTAGGAAGCAAGGCTAAGTACAAATAGTGGAAGGAATACGCGAAAACCAACCGAAGCAGCCAGGCCAATACCCAGAAAAATACTAATAATGGTTTCGGAAGTCATAATGCATCGCTTTGCTACTAAAATAATCCTTTCCTAATCAAGAAAAAAATCGGCTTTAAAGCCAATAAGATAGAGTTTTGTCCTTGCCCGTGTTATTGCTGTATACAACCATCGAAGGTATTCCTTATCAACACCCTCCGGCAGGTAAGGCTGTTCTACAAATACGGTATCCCATTGTCCTCCCTGTGATTTGTGGCAGGTAATGGCATAGGAAAATTTTACCTGCAGGGCATTAAAATATTTATTGTTTTTTACCCCCATAAAGCGTTTGTATGAGGTCTTCTCATGGGCGTAATCTTTCTGTACCTCCTGATATAGCCGATTCCCGTCTTCCCAGGACAAAGAAGGAGTCTCTGCTTTGATGGTATCCAGTAGCAGAACCGTCTCAAAAGGAGCCTGATCGGGATAATCTACCATTTTTATATGTACTTCCGCGAAACGGAAGCCATACAATTCCCGTATGGCAAATATCTCCAGTATTTCTATGATATCGCCATTGGCAATAAAACCCGCCTCTGAATTGGGTTTCAACCAAAAATAATTATTCTTGACAACCATCAGGTAATCCCCCGCAGCCAGTTCACTTTCGAGAAAAAGGATCCGTTTTCTAATACTATCATTATAGAGGTTGGCTCTTTTGTTGGACCTCACTATAAAAACAGTTTCCTCTTTTCCAAGGTTACTATAGGCAGAATCAATAGCCTCCTGGGTTTCATAGCCATCAGTGAGCCTTACCATGTCCGCAAACCCATCCAGGTTGAATTTAAATCCCTCATAATATCCGCTTTCTATCTGCTCCCTAACTAAGGTAGCGTTCCAAAGGATTCCGGAAGATTTGCTTTGCCTTACAACTTCATCAAGTTCCAAGCCATAGACCTCTTTTTGATAGTTAAGTGCTAGTTTGTCCGGCTCTAAAGCCGGGCTCAATGAGAGGTGTACGGGGGGTAGCTGGGCTGTGTCTCCAATGAGAATAAGCTTGCATTGATGGCCTGAATATACAAACTGGATCAGATCATCCAGTAAGGCCCCATTTTCAAATAGCTTGGAATCTGCCGGAGTATCCGGAATCATAGAAGCTTCGTCTACAATAAAGACGGTATTGCGATGTTTGTTCGGAGCCAAAACAAAACGCATAGCCCCACTTTTTTCCTTTTTTGGGAAATATATTTTTCGATGAATGGTAAATGCGCGTGTATTGGCATACTGACTCATAACCTTAGCCGCTCTACCAGTTGGTGCCATGAGCACAGATTTAAGCCTGGTATGCCATAAGTTTTTGACCATATTGGCTATTATGGTAGTCTTACCGGTACCGGCAAACCCACGGAGCATGTAAATCGTGTTTTTTTCTGTAGACAGCAGATAACTGGACAGTTCTTCCAGGGCCCTGGCCTGTTTGCTCGTAGGTTCATGTGGAAAACCCTCGTATAATAACTTGTAAAAAGCTTTGGGAGAAAGATCGCGCATAGCGCAACAAAGATAGGCCAATTATCACTGCTAAGGGAACCACTATCTACAAAACCTATCTATTCTGTCGCCTGAGATTCCCGTGTTTACGGCAGTAACCTACTAACCTTAATAACAGGAGCTTATACGACATAGGAATGTTAGCCCCTAGCCCCTGTATACAGGGCAAAAATCCCCATATAAATTATTAGGCAGTTCACAAAAAAATTGTAGATTTGTGAGAACTGCTAAATTTAACTAACACCTTCATAAAATATGAAAACCATTGTTCAGGTTGTACTTTGGATAGTATGTGTAGGATTGGGGTATCTCATCTACAGATCGGTAACTGGTCCCATAGAATTTAAGAAAGTCAAGGAGGAACGTTTTTCTAAAGTAATTTCTACATTAAAAGACATCCGGGATTCCCAAATGGCTTTCAGGACTGTAAACGGGAAATATGCAAATGATTTTGAAAGTCTCATTGCTTTTGTGGACACCGGAAAATACACCATAACACAGCGACGTGACTCCTCTTATATGGAATACGACAAAGTTTATGGGATTGATATGTTGAAGGAAATCACCATAATTGACACCCTTGGATTCGTCCCTGTTAAAGATTCAATCTTCCGTAGCAGTGAGCGCTACAAAACAATGATGAATGTACCTTACGCGACGGGAGGTGAAAAATTCTCAATCAAGGCCGATGTCATAGACAAAGGCGGATATTCCGCTCCTGTTTTTGAAGTAAAAGTAAACAAAGACTTGATCCTGGCCGATCAACCTAAAGACTTACGAGACAGGGAAAATGCGCAGATAAGTGTGGAAGAGGTAAATGGACCGGAGATTAAAGTCGGTTCCCTGACTGACGTAAGTACAAATGGAAACTGGCCTCCTATTTATGACAAAAAAGAAAATAAATAGGGAAGCAGAAGGCACTTTGGAATATTATCATAAATTGTCCATTCAGGTTAGCTTGAATGGACTTTCTTTTTGCGTGCTGGACTCCATTGGAAATGCCATTTCCTTGTCTAAGCGCATTGATTTTGGTAAACAATTGTCTCCTTATGAAGTGCTGAAAGAACTTAAATCCCTGATCCGATCGGAAAGCATTCTGGACTATCAATATTCCGATGTGGTAGTCATCCACAGAAACACCTTGTTTAGCCTTGTTCCCAAAGATCTGTTTAACTCTGAAGAGTTAGCCAATTATTTGAAATTCAACGTAAAAATGTTGGCTAATGATCTGGTAGTTTATGATGAGATTCCAAATCACGACCTGGTCAATGTCTATGTCCCCTTTGTGAACCTAAATAATTATATCTACGACCTTTTTGGTGAATTTGAGTTCAAACATCATGGTACTATTCTGTTGGATTCACTACTTAATTTCCACTACAAGGGGAAATCACCTATTTGTTATGTACATGTTGACGGAGATCAAATAGATGTTACTGTTTTAGAAAACAAGAAGCTACTCTTCTACAACAGCTTTGCGATCAGTACCAAGGAAGATTTTATATATTACCTCCTTTTTACCCTGGAACAGATGAAACTGGATCCTGAAACGGTCAAAGTCCGGCTTTTCGGGACTATTTCAGAGGGAGATGAATACTACGAAATCGGGTATGAGTATATCCAAAATATAGCCATCTTCGAGCCCGAATCCGATTATCAGGATCAGGATGAAGCAGATCAGAATCGAGTTGACTTTACCGTGATCAACGCCCTCTAATGCGTATTATTTCGGGTAAATATAAAGGCAAAAGGCTACAGGCACCCAAAAAGCTTCCTGTCAGACCTACCACCGACATGGCTAAAGAAGCCTTGTTCAACATCCTTAACAACTACTATGACTTTGACAAATTAGCTGTTTTGGACCTTTATGCAGGTACCGGTAACATCAGCTTCGAGTTTGCCTCAAGAGGCACTGAAAACATTGTTAGCGTAGATAAAGACTATAGATGTATAAAGTTTATAGCCTCTGTTGCACGGGAACTCGAACTAAGCATTAAGACTTTTAAGGACGACGTTTTCAAGTTCCTGGAAAAGAATAAAATACAATTTGACCTCATCTTTGCAGATCCTCCATATGATATGGCGCAACAGGATTTTGAACACTTAGTAAACCTGGTTTTTAAGAATGGAATGCTTGGAGAAGAAGGTATGTTGGTGATTGAACATTCTAAATTCACCGATCTTTCTGAGTCGAACTATTTCAGCGAGCAGAGAAGGTACGGGAGCAGTGTATTCAGTTTTTTCAAAGCCCCTTGAGGCAAAAATAAAAAGCAGGCCGTAAGCCGAATTCTGTAAAGCCGTAAAGCTCCCCCATCATTTATCTGGACCAAAAGTTACCCGTTGGTTCTATCCGCCTACCCTTCAGCTCGGGCGTGCAACCCTCAATCGCTGATATACGTGGCGTTTCACCGCATAGAGTTTACCTGATTTCACTACAGCATTACCTGTACATACTTTCTGCTGCACTTGTCCTTCCCCAAAAGGGGAGACGGGCGTTACCCGCTATGCTGCACTACGGTGTTCGGACTTTCCTCCCCGGATAACCGGAGCGACAGAGAGACCTGCTTAATGCAAAATTACAAAATTGGATACAAGGCTTAAAATTGTTGATAAGTATTAGACCCAAAGGCCTATTTTTAAAGACCGGAAGATTCCCTATTTTTATATTTGTAGAACACCTAACGGAAACAAGTTAAGCCAGTTGGAACCTTTTATTGTCTCAGCCAGAAAATATAGGCCCCAGTCTTTTAAAGATGTGGTGGGACAGGAAGCGATTACCAATACCCTGAACAATGCCATTGAAAACAATCACCTGGCACAAGCCCTGTTGTTTTGCGGGCCCAGAGGTGTGGGTAAGACCACCTGCGCACGCATCCTTGCCAAAAAAATAAACCAGGAAGGCACTGAGAACCCGGACGAGGACTTTGCCTTTAATATTTTTGAGTTAGATGCAGCCTCTAACAATTCGGTGGATGATATCCGGAATTTAATTGATCAGGTTCGTATACCACCCCAGGTGGGTAAATACAAGGTCTATATCATAGACGAGGTACACATGCTTTCGCAATCAGCCTTTAATGCCTTCCTGAAAACCCTGGAGGAGCCTCCCAAGCATGCTATATTTATCCTTGCCACCACGGAAAAACACAAAATTATCCCTACCATACTGTCACGCTGCCAGATTTTTGATTTCAGGCGAATATCAGTCAAAGATGCGGCTCAATATCTAAAGTATATTGCCAATGAACAAGGTATAGAGGCCGATGAAGATGCACTTCATATAATTGCCCAGAAAGCTGATGGTGCCATGCGCGATGCCCTGTCAATATTTGATCGGGTAGTTAGCTTTTCAGGAAAAACCCTTACCCGACAGGCTGTTACGGAAAACCTCAATGTACTGGATTACGATACTTATTTTGAAACCACTTCATTGTTGCTGAATCATGATATCCCTGGAGCGCTCTTGCTTTTTAATAAAGTGTTATCGCGAGGCTTTGAAGGACACCATTTCATTAATGGGTTAGCCTCACATTTTCGCGACCTCCTGGTATGCAAGAATGAGCATACCCTGGAATTGTTGGAAGTTGGGGAAAAAGCTCGTGAGCAATACAGGGAACAATCCTCCCAAACTACAGAAACCTTCCTGTTAAAGGGAATTGATTTGTGCAACACCTGTGATCTCAATTACCGGGCCAGCAAAAACCAGAGGCTTCTTGTGGAACTTACCCTGATGAAAATAGCGTCTTTGGAGTTTCAGGGTGAAAAAAAAAATGACGACCTGAACACAGACCGGGTTCCATTAGTTCCGGCAACTTATTTCAGAACATCTCCAATCCAGAAACCGGAAAATGTCGCTCCGCCACCAGCTGAAATTGCGGAACCAACTGTAATCTCGCCCACTGAAAAACTAGTAGCAAAAGAAGAAAAAGCAGCTGTTCAAGAGGCAGTAATCCAAAAGGAAGAGCCGACTACTAAGGAAACGGAAAAAGACCAGGTGCAGACTACGAAGGAGATCCTCATACGGGAGCGAAAGAAAAGGGTTTCTGGGCTATCCCTTTCCAGCCTGAAAGCCAAAAAAGCACACGAACAGCAAAAAAAGGAAAAACAAACTGATAAAGAGGTGCTCCCGGCAGAGCCATTCACGGAAGAAGATTTGCAAACACATTGGAATGCCTTTGTCAAAAAGCTGGAGAATACAGGTAAAAAGATTCTGGCTTCCAGCCTGAGTACAGATGTACCAAAGCTGTTGGAGGGCCATGTGATTTGGATTGAATTGCCTAATCACACCATGAAAAAAGAAATTGAAAGGGAGCAATCAGGATTAATCAATTACCTGAGGGAGCAATTGCAAAATTTTGATATCAGTCTTAAAATTAGTGTCAATGAAGAAGTGGCCAAGCAATACGCTTATACTCCTGAGGAAAAATACGAAAAGCTGCGTGAAAAAAATCCGGCAATAGACCTCCTTAAAAATCAGTTCGACCTGGAACTCTAAGAATTCTTTGACTTGCTCTGCCAGGCAAGAAAGCACATTACCACCCCTAAAATAATCAATCCCAGTGCTTCTCTGCCTTGTTCAATATTTCTTATATCCCCTGAGCCTATCAGGACTCCTTCGAATTTTTCAGGCCATACCCAAAGAGCAGCAATTAAATAAATAATCCCCAGCAAAACCCCGAGAAGAGGGGGGAAACGATTAACAAAAAACAAGAAACTGGCTACGGCAGCCGTGCCATAAAACAGCATCCATATAAGGGGATCCGGGTCATTATATTGGAGAATCGCTGCGGCCACAAACAACAGGGCAAAAACAAGGGCAATCATCCTAAGTATTCTGTTCTTCCCGGACATACTCATAAATTTTTGTGTATTAAACTTTGTATAAAGATATAAAGAGACTTTAATCCTCGCTTAATCTACACCAGGTTTACAATGAGAAATACAGATCTTTATACCTTTGTAGAAAGAAAGAATTATGTTAGGGTTAAAACTACCAACAGATCCAAGATGGGTCAATATCGTAGAGAAGAATATTGATGAAATTCTGACGGATCACGCCTATTGCGAACAGAAAGCTGCGAGTACTGCAATTTCTCTGATAGTGACCTTCCCGGAATACCCTGATCTAGTCCAGGAGATGGTTGCCCTTTCACGGGAGGAGATGGGTCATTTTAAGATGGTACATGACCTTATCCTTTCGCGTGGTAGTACCCTGGGCAGATACCGCAAGGATGAATATGTAATCGCATTAATGAAGTTTTTTCCAAAGGGTGGAGATCGCAAAACTCAACTTGTACATCGTTTACTCTATGCTGCCCTCATTGAAGCACGAAGTTGCGAGCGCTTCCGATTGCTATCAGAAGAATTGCAGGATAAGGAACTGGCTGAATTTTACAGAAAACTGATGGTCAGTGAAGCAGGGCATTACACGATGTTCCTAAAATTTGCCAGAAAGTTTGGTGATCGTAAAGCAGTGGATCAGAAATGGCAGGAATTGCTGGAATACGAAGCCGAAATTATGAGGGACCTGGGCAAGAAAGAAACCGTTCACGGCTAACTTTGCTCCTTATACTGGCTAGTCTCCTTTTGTTTTTTACTGCTCCAACTTGTCTTTATAATAATCGTACAAAGCAAACTGAGACCTCACTTTAGGTAATTCATTATTCTTATACTGATTATCATGATTAGGGGAGAAAATCCGTGCTTTGACGTTGTCACTCCAGCAAATTTCAAAGGTATCGAGAAGTTCTGCTCTAACATCAGGATCATATATGGGACATCCCACCTCAACCCGGTTATCCAGATTCCTGGTCATCCAGTCGGCAGAAGAAATATAAATCTTGGGGTCACCGCTATTAGCAAAAATGAATAACCTGGGATGTTCCAGAAACTTGTCTACCACACTAATGGCTTCGATATTTTCACTTAATCCGGGAACACCCGGGATCAGGCAGCAAACACCGCGAATGATCAACTGAATCTTTACCCCTGCTTCACTTGCTTCATATAATTTGTCGATCATTTTATAGGAAGTAAAGCTGTTCATCTTGATCTTGATATAAGCCTCCTTTCCAGCACGTGCGTTGGCTATTTCCCGATCGATAAGCTTTCTGAACGTGGACTTGGTGTAATGAGGAGAAACAACCAGGTGTTTGTACGTAGGAATGCGATAGGTAGCTTCAAAGAAACCAAATACTTGGTCTATTTCCATTAGTATGTCCTCGTTAGCCGTAAATACCGTGTAATCCGTGTATATTCTTGCGGTACCTTCATGAAAGTTACCCGTACTGATAAACCCATATCTTTTAACCCCTTCAGACTCTTCGCGTTCAATTACACCAACCTTAGAGTGAACTTTAAGACCCGGGATACCAAAAATCACCTTTACCCCTTCTGCTTGCAATTGCTCTGCATATTCAATATTGGCCTGTTCGTCAAAACGTGCCCTTAGTTCTATTTGTACTGTAACCTTCTTGCCGTTTTTAACCGCGTTGATCAATGCTGAGATTACCTGAGATTCATTTGCCAGCCGATAAATCGTAATCTTAATGCTGCGCACCTTAGGATCCAGAGCAGCCTCCCTCAGGAATTTAATCAGGTATGAAAACGTATGATAAGGGGCATACATCAAATAATCCTTTTTTGCGATTGCTTCAAAAAGGCTGGATTCCAGATTTAATCCCTTGATTTGTAAAGGAACTATTTTGGCGTAAAGGAGGTCTTTCCTGCCTAAACTTGGGAAACTCATATAGTCCTTCCTGTTATGGTACCTTCCACCGGGAATGATACTGTCTGTATCGTGGATATTCATTTTATCCTTCAGAAACTGTAGCGTATCTGCCTCAATCTTTTTATCGTAAACAAAGCGAACAGGAGCACTGATTTTTCGACCTGCAACACTTTTGGCCAGCTTTTCGATAAAACTAATACTTAGATCATTGTCGATATCCAATTCTGCATCCCTGCTTATCTTGATCATGTGGGCAGAAATCGATTTATATTCAAACATTGAAAAAATCCGGTCCAGGCAATACCTGATCAGATCATCCAGAATGATAATAAAATTCTTATCTCCCTCCTTGGGCAACACAATAAAACGGTCAATACTCTTCGGAATCTCGATCAGGGCATATCGTTTCTCATGCGCTTCCTGCATAACCATCTTCACGGCCAAATAAGCCGCCGTATCCTTCAGGGTAGGAAACTTTGCGAGGTCATTGAGGATTATTGTCATTAACTGCGGACTCACATGCTGAATAAAATAGCGAACCACATACTGCGCCTGCTTGTCAGTAAGTTCAGCTTCCCGCAGCATGTAGATATGTTGCTCCTCCAGTTCCTTCTCAATGTCGTGCAAGATTTCCAGGCTTTGGGCCTGTTGCCTGATCACAATTTCTGTGATGGCTTCCAGCAGCTCCTTGGCGGTTTCCCCGCCTAGTACGCTTTTTCCTTTTTTTCCAGCAAGCACAATGCGTTTGACAGTAGCGTATCGGACTTTAAAAAACTCATCAAGGTTATTGGAAAAAATACCCAGAAAACGCAATCGTTCAATCAAGGGTACATTTTTATCCGCACTTTCCTGTAAAACACGTTCATTAAAAAGTAACCAGCTGATTTCCCGATTAATATATCGGTCCTTATGAATTACCATTATCGAATCTCTTTGGGAAATAAGATTAGTTCTGTGGTACCGCTTACCAATTCTGACCAACTATCCACAGGAAATTTAATCAGTACAAGACCGGAAGTGGGAATATTATCAATATGCATACTTCCCAGTTGATTGGCGATATTAGTAAAAGCATAGTTATGTCCAAAAATTGCCGCTGAGCTAATGCTATTATCCAAGCATTTAACAAAATGGAGCACGCTTTCACCAGAAAAATCATACAGGTTCCTGTTCAGTTCCACCTTTTCCAAGGGAAACTCCAGGGTCCTGCAAAATATCATACAGCTGTGCAGTGCCCTGTTGGCAGTACTGCTGTAAACACGCTCCGGAAGCTCTTTAGACCTGCTTAAAAAGGTGCTAGCCACAAGGTGGCTATCCCTTATCCCACGGGGTTTAAGGGGACGATCCTGGTCTTTCACATCATAGTCCCATGAAGACTTGCCATGACGGAATAACATTAAGTTTTTCATAGGTTTTGTTGTTTTTATTAGATGAACCTGGCGTCTATTTCAACATGCTTTATCAAGGGGCCAGGCGCTCAATCTTCCAATTATAGTCCTCTTCGAGTGTATATCGAATCCGGTCATGCAAACGATTGGGTCTGCCCTGCCAGAATTCTATAGAATAGGGTCTTACGAGGTAGCCTCCCCAGTACTCAGGCCTGGGAATTTCTTTTCCTTTAAAGGCCTGCTCCAGTTTTTCCAGGGACTCATCCAGGGATTCCCTGGACGGGATCACCTCACTTTGACTAGAAACTATAGCCCCCAATTTACTTCCATCGGGTCTTGACTCAAAATAACCGTCCGATAGATTCTCTGCAAGTTTTTCTGCCACACCTTTTATGATTACCTGACGCTCCATAGCAGGCCAGAAAAAAGACAGGCAAACCCTTGGATTTTTTGCTATGGCCTTCCCTTTTTCACTTTCATAATTCGAATAGAAAATAAAACCTTCATAGGTATATTTTTTTAGCAGGACTACCCTCGATTTCGGGTAGCCATCTAAACCCAGGGTCGAGATGGTCATAGCATTCGGTTCGTCTATTGTACCTGAATCCTCTATCTCGTAAAACCATTTCTGGAATAGGGTAATCGGATCATCCGAAATATGATCTTCATGAAGATTTTCCTTATCGTACGATTTCCGGTAATTACTTAAATCTTTCATGCAATTGTTCCTAACTGAATTTTAGGCTATAAAGTTCACAAAAAGATAATGAAATACGAAGTTATAGCAGCATTTATCAGGCGCTAATTGAAATCTCCAGACTAAAATTCGAATTGCTTGCCGTCATCGGCAAGAAGGACTTCGGGGAAAATAGGTCGGGCTTCTTCTGCAAATCGGGAAATCTCCTGATAACGCGTTGAGTAATGACCAAGGACAAGGGCCTCCACCCCAGCATCCCGGGCTATCCGGGCGGCCTGTTTTGCCGTACTGTGTTTAGTTGTTTCCGCCAAATGGGCCTCTTTTTCCAGGAAAGTTGCCTCATGGTATAATACCCTGACCCCTTTGAGGGAAGGAATCAGTGCGGGAGTGTATGCCGTGTCACTGCAGTAGGCGTAATTCCAGGGCCTTGGTGGGTCATAGGTGAGTTCGCTATTAGGAATTAACTGTCCACTATCCAGCAATATATCTTCACCAGACTTGATCTTCCTGAAATACGCTTTGTCTATGCCGTGTTTCTCTACAGCCTCAACATTGAGCTTACGTTGCCCTGTCTTTTCATAAAACAAAAAACCATTGGTGTAAATCCGGTGATCCAGGGGAAGTGTTTCAACATAAACCTGTTCATCTTCAAAGATCCGTTCCGATGAATCACGTGTTAGCTCATGGAATATAAGCGGGTAGTTTGTCCAGGAATTCCCCAGTTTGAGCATTAGCGTTATGGCCTCCTTGATCCCCTTGGGACCATAAATATGCAATTCTTTATCCCTGCCTAATAGTCTAAAAGTAGAAATAAGCCCGGGTAAACCAAAAAAATGATCTCCATGCAGGTGTGATATAAAAATGTGACTTATCCTCGAAAACTTGACCTTATATTTCCTGAGTTGCACCTGGGTACCCTCCCCACAATCGATCAGGAAGAGGTGATTCTTTAATTCAAGTACCTGGGCAGTAGGATGGGTCAGAGTTCTGGGGGTAGCGGCATAACAACCGAGGATATGCAGTTTCATTGTTTATATGAATTTACAAAAGACGCCGCTTCCTGCACGGTAAATGATTTTTTAAAAGTAAAAGCAAAAGGGGTTTCCCCGTGTTCTTCTAGATGCTGAAGACGATCCTTTGCTTCCTGCAGCGTGGGAATCATACCTTTTTGCAAATACCAACATACCATATGTCTTCCTTCAAACTTATGGAACCACTGTTTTCTTTTGCGAAAAATCTCCACGTGATCAGTGCGATAGGTATATTTAAAAAGATGATCCAAAGTTTCCCACACAGATAGGTTAACAATTAACATCGGATCGTGGAATACCTGAATGGCTTCATTCAGGTCGGCGTTTGGATTTGAAATATAACGCCAGACAAAACCCGGACATTTTTCTGCCAGTGCATTGATACGATCTACATTATTGACAAATTCAGAAAGTTGTGGATGGTCCAGAGGTGCCTGTAATCTGGCAATATTGAGTTGGGCCAGCTGGTAAACCATATTCAAATTTCGAGATCTCTTTCTATCTCTTCCATCTCAATAATATCACGGGCTTCCTGTATAGTAGGGACAACACAGATCTCGTCAGGAACCTCATCAAAGGGCACTTTGCGGGTAACAAGTACAAAAGACTTCCTTCGACCTCTATGTTTATTGGATATATTTAAAAATTCGAGAATATCATTAGCCGTTAAGGTAGAAAAGGAAAATAGGTTAATGATCAGATGGTCGTTTCTTAACCGCGGATACGAAGCATTCAGGTTTTCCAGGAACTTGCTCAGTGTTATTTTCTCCTGGAAAACGATTGTTGTATTTCCTTCTTTATCAAATATCATAACGCTACTGTTTTATTTTCGAGGCCAGCAGATAAATAACTGCCATACGAATAGCCACACCGTTTTCAACCTGATCCAAGATAATGGATTGTCCGGAATCTGCGACATCACTGGTAATTTCCACCCCTCTGTTAATAGGTCCCGGGTGCATTACAACAATTTCCTTTTCCAAACTCTTAAGTATGGCTTTATTCAAACCATATTGCTGGGTATACTCCCTGTTTGACGGAAAGTAGCTCAGATCCATCCGTTCCTTTTGAATCCTGAGCATATTGGCTACATCACACCAGTTCAGAGCTTTCCTAAGGTTGGTTTCAACGCCCACCCCAAGGCTTTCGATATATTTGGGAATAAGGGTTCTGGGACCACATACCTTAACTTCTGCACCCTGCAGCTGCAAAGCAAAAATATTGGATAAGGCTACCCTGGAATGCAAAATGTCTCCTACGATCACCACTTTTTTTCCAGCGACCCCTCCTAATCGTTCCCTTATGGAAAAAGAATCAAGCAATGCCTGGGTAGGATGTTCATGTGCTCCATCACCGGCATTTATAATTGAAGCACTAACGTTCTTTGAAAGAAAAATTCCTGCACCTGGGTTTGGATGCCGCATAACCACCATATCCACTTTCATGGAAAGGATATTATTGACGGTATCTATGAGCGTTTCTCCTTTTTTAACGGACGACTGACCCGCAGAAAAGTTGATCACATCAGCAGACAGCCTTTTTTCCGCTAATTCAAAAGACAATTTAGTGCGTGTACTGCTTTCGAAAAAAATATTTGCAATGGTAATATCGCGGAGCGAAGGTACTTTCTTTATCGAGCGATTGATTACCTCCTTAAAATGGTCGGCCGTTTCAAATATGAGTTGAATGTCTTCTTCCTTGAGGTATTTTATTCCCAGCAGGTGATTTACACTTAACTCACTCATATTTAACTATTTATCAAATATATAACGTCCTTATCCGGATCTTCGGACCAGACTACCTGAACCCTTTCCTCATTAATGGCGTCCACTTGCCTGCCCCGGTAGTCCGGTTGAATCGGCAAATGTCTGCTAAACCTACGGTCAATCAGGGTAAGTAATTCTATAGATCTTGGCCTGCCAAAAGATTGTATTGCCGTTAAAGCAGCGCGAATACTCCTGCCGGTATACAACACATCATCAATCATCACTACATCTTTGCCTTCTACCAGAAAATCAATTTTGGTACTGCTTGCCTCCAGGGTTTTTTCACCCCGTCTGAAATCATCCCGATAAAAAGTAATATCCAGATATCCCAGCTCAATATCACGCACCTTGTAATCATTAACAAGCATATTGGCGAGTCGTTGCGCTACATGTATACCTCTGGGCTGTATTCCTACCAAAACGGTATTTTTAAAATCCAGATGCTTTTCCAAAAGCTGACAAGCCAAACGATGAAGGATGATGTGAATTTCTTTAGAAGAAAGGAGGACTTTTTGACTCATGTGGGTAAGGAATCCGTCACGTTCAGCACAAAAATAGGCATTTCTTGCGAATCTTATCAGTCTTGTTTGACCCGGGGGCCTTTATAATGGATATAAAAAACCCCGGCTAAAAGCCAGGGTTTTAAATTA
Organism: Flavobacteriaceae bacterium D16; assembly: GCA_021295155.1. Lineage (GTDB taxonomy): Bacteria > Bacteroidota > Bacteroidia > Flavobacteriales > Flavobacteriaceae > Lentiprolixibacter. Next base: position 755,459 of record JAJTJC010000035.1, read on the forward strand.
TCAATGAAAAGCAAGCTTATTTTTTCTTGCCAGCTTCCATTTTATCCTTCAGCGCCTGAAGTTGCTCGTTGGCATCACCTAGAGTCGGCTTCGCCTCATCCGCTGCTGCCGCTGCCTTTTTCTTAGCAGTCCTTACATTGCGCTGTTCTTCTTCTTTGAATATTGCTGTATGACTAGCTACAACACGTTTGTAATCCTTATTAAATTCAATGATTTTAAATTCTGCTTCTTCACCTTTAGCCAATTTCTTACCATCTTCTTTTTCCATATGGCGTTGTGGTACAAAGGCAGTAATATCCTCATTGAATGCAATAATGGCACCTTTATCTACAATCTCTGTAATTGAAGCTTTGTGCACAGTTCCCAGGGCAAATTCTGCTTCGTATTTATCCCATGGGTTTTCTGTAGTCTGCTTATGACCAAGGCTCAACTTGCGTCCTTCCACATCCAATTCCAGAACTTCTACTTCAAGCGTGTCTCCAACGGTTACAAACTCTGATGGATGCTTGATTTTCTTAGTCCATGAAAGATCAGAGATATAGATTAATCCGTCGATACCTTCTTCCAGCTCTACAAATACTCCAAAATTCGTGAAGTTCCTTACAATTCCTTTATGACGGGAACCTACCGGGTATTTCGAAGTAATGTCTGTCCAAGGATCCGGAGTCAATTGCTTGAGTCCCAAAGACATTTTTCTGTCTTCACGATCCAAAGTAAGGACCACAGCCTCCAATTCATCTCCAACTTTTACAAAATCCTGTGCAGAGCGCAGGTGAGTAGACCAGGACATTTCAGAAACGTGGATTAAACCTTCCACTCCTTCAGCTACTTCAAGGAAAGCACCGTAGTCAGCAATGACCACTACTTTACCTTTAACCTTATCCCCAATCTTGATCTCATCTCCAAGAGCATCCCATGGATGTTTCTCCAATTGCTTCAATCCAAGCTGGATTCTGGATTTGTTATCATCAAAGTCCAGGATTACAACGTTCAGCTTTTGGTCAAGTTCAACCACTTCATTAGGATGGTTGATTCTACTCCATGAAAGATCGGTAATATGGATAAGTCCGTCTACACCACCAAGGTCGATGAATACACCATAAGAAGTAATGTTTTTGACAACACCCTCCAATACTTGTCCTTTCTCCAACTGGCTGATGATCTCCCGCTTCTGCTCTTCAATATCGGCTTCGATAAGTGCTTTATGGGAAACTACCACGTTTTTGAATTCCTGGTTGATCTTAACTACCTTAAATTCCATGTTTTTACCAACATACTGGTCGTAATCACGGATAGGTTTAACATCAATCTGTGAACCGGGAAGGAAAGCTTCAATGCCAAATACATCGACAATCATACCTCCTTTGGTTCTGCATTTTATAAAACCGGTAACTACCTCTTCCTTGTCATGGGCTGCATTTACACGATCCCAGGCCTTAATAACCCTGGCCTTCCTGTGAGAAAGCACCAATTGGCCACTCTTATCTTCCCTGATATCAATAAGCACCTCAACCTTGTCCCCTATTTTGAGGTCAGGATTGTAACGGAATTCATTGAGAGAGATTACCCCTTCGGATTTTGCATTGATGTCAATAATTGCTTCCCTGTCTGTCAGGTGGGTCACTGTACCCTCTACTACCTCTTCATCTGCTGTGTCTACGAAATTTTCCGCAACAAGCTTTTCAAACTCTTCCAGTTTGGAATCATCAACACGTTCAATACCCTCTTCGTACTTTTCCCAGTCGAAATTTTCAAGAAATTCCTGTGGGTCCTGTTGTGGGGTTGTTACTTCTTCTTGCACCGCAGCAACTTCCTGTTCTGGTGCTGTTGTTTTTTCTTCAGCCATCTGCTGATTTGATTTGTATCCTGCAAAACCTCAGAAGTTAGGCGTTGTTCGCAGAAGATATTATTATTGTTTTATAAGCCCTTTTCGCTCCTGATCATCCGCCAAAAAGGAGCGCAAAAATACAATTTAATTCTTGTTTATCAAACCTTTGGGCTTATTAACCATTAAGATTTGGTTATCATCTATTTCTGCGGGTTATGACCTTTGTATATTTCGTATCTTTAGGTTTTACAATTTATCTAAATAATTATCATAAACTATGAGCGTAAAAAGTAAATATCAGGCGGTCCTGGAACTGGGTGAAAAGCTTGCTGTTCAGGACGGGAGTATTACTGAAGAAAATGGGGTTTTGAAAATCAAAGGCCAGACCAAGACTCAGTATGAAAAAAACTTACTTTGGGACAAGATCAAAGAAATAGGAGGTGAAAAAGCCACAGATATCAAGGCAAATATTACCGTGGCAGATGATTCTGTTTATCACAGGCATACTGTAAAATCTGGGGAATCACTTAGTAAGATCGCCAAACACTACTACGGTGATCCCATGAAGTACAAACAGATTTTCGCTGCCAATACCACAATTTTGGATAGTCCTGACCTAATTTATCCGGATCAGGAACTGGTAATCCCGAACCTGTAGCGTTCAATAAGCAATAAAAAGCGGCCATCCAGCCGCTTTTTTTATTCTTCTGCAATGATTTGCCTGGCCAGGAAATGCAATCGTTCAAATTGTTCCGAAAGACCCATGTCAGAGTTGTCTACAACCACAGCGTCTTCTGCCTTTTTCAATGGAGAAACAGCGCGATTAGCATCTATATGATCCCGCTTTCTAACATTCTCAAGGACTTCCTCGTACTGTACTTTTTCTCCCTTATCCAGAAGTTCTTTGTATCGACGGGCGGCCCGGATATCAGGAGATGCCGTCATAAATATCTTAAGTTCTGCATCAGGAAAAACAACGGTGCCAATATCCCGTCCATCCATTACCAGTCCCTTGTTTTTACCCATTTTACGCTGCAATGCCACTAATTTTTCCCTAACCTCTGGAAGTATTGCAACCTGGCTAACCATCCGGGACACCTCCAATGTGCGTATTTGTTTTTCTACATTTTCACCATTCAGATACATATCGGACCTTCCGGTATCAGGATTATGCCTAAACTCCAGTTCAAGCCCTTTTAAATGGTTTATCAGGGCCTTATCATCTACAGTTTCTCCGGAGATAAAACCGGATCGAAGTGCGTATAAGGTTACCGCCCGGTACATGGCACCAGTGTCCACATATATATATGAAAGTGCAGCGGCCAGTTGTCTGGCGACCGTGCTTTTTCCTGTCGAGGAAAACCCATCAATGGCAATAGTAATATCGGACATTAGCTAATAGTATTCAGATTCTCCCGGTTTCTTTTTGGGGATATTGAAAATTAGAGTTTTTTAGCATTTTTTACCTTTTGATTGGTAATTGCTATATCAATAACTTCACTCATATCAGTCAGATAATGAAAGGTAAGTCCTTTGCGGTATTCTTCCTTAATCTCCTCAATATCTTTTCGATTGTCTTCACAAAGGATGATCTCCTTGATTCGTGCCCGTTTTGCAGCAAGGATTTTTTCCTTGATCCCACCAACCGGCAATACCTTACCTCTAAGGGTAATCTCCCCGGTCATGGCCAGGCTCTTTTTTACTTTCTTTTGGGTAAATAAAGAGACCAGTGAGGTCAGCATGGCTATCCCTGCACTGGGACCGTCTTTTGGGGTTGCTCCTTCCGGCACATGGATATGCACATTATATTTATCAAATATTTCAGGGTCCAGTCCATAGGTTTCTGCATTTGAGCGGATAAACTGCATGGCAATTGCCGCCGACTCCTTCATGACTTTTCCCAGGTTACCGGTAATATTCAGGGTACCCTTACCTTTTGAAATAATGGATTCAATAAACAGGATATCTCCTCCAACCTGAGTCCAGGCCAATCCGGTTACTACCCCTGCAACTTCGTTGTTTTCGTACTTGTCACGTTCCAATCGGGGTGGTCCAAGGACTTTTTCAACATCCTCGTTGTTAACTTTTACCTCATAAGGTTCTTCCATAGCGATGGACTTGGCAGCATAACGCACCATTTTGGCTAATTGCTTTTCCAGTCCCCTTACCCCGGATTCCCGGGTATATCCTTCAACGATCTTCTCCAGTTGTCGTTTACCTATCTTTAAATGATCCCTGCTTAAACCGTGCTCTTTGAGCTGTTTGGGAAGCAGGTGCCTTTTTCCTATTTCAACTTTTTCCTCAATGGTATATCCGGTGACATTAATAATCTCCATACGGTCTCGCAGGGCTGGCTGTATTGTAGCCAGATTATTCGCCGTAGCGATGAACATCACCTTGGAGAGGTCATAACCCATCTCAAGGAAATTGTCGTAGAATTCATTGTTTTGTTCCGGGTCCAAAACCTCCAGCATGGCTGAAGAAGGATCCCCTTGATGGGCACTGGATAGTTTGTCTATCTCGTCCAGGATAAAAACAGGATTAGATGTTCCGGATTTTTTTATGTTTTGGACTATTCTTCCCGGCATAGCCCCTATATAGGTTTTACGATGCCCCCTGATTTCCGCTTCATCTCTAAGTCCACCCAGAGACATACGCACGTATTCCCTACCAAGGGCTTCGGCAACCGACTTACCCAAGGAAGTTTTTCCTACCCCCGGAGGCCCATATAGACAAAGGATAGGGGATTTCATATCCTTGCGCAGTTTTAGTACTGCCAGGTATTCTATAATGCGCCTTTTAACATCCTCCAGACCATAGTGATCGCGATCCAAAATTCGCTCTGCGCGTCTCAAATCAAATTTGTCCTGAGAATACTCATTCCAGGGCAAGTCCAACAGCAAATCCAGGTAATTACGCTGAATGGAATATTCTGCAACCTGCGGATTCATGCGTTGCAATTTGGCCAACTCCTTCCCAAAGTGCTCTGCTACCTTTTTATCCCATTTTTTCTTCTTAGCACGCACTTGCATTTCCTGGACTTCTTCGTCATAGGAGACCCCTCCAAGTTCCTCCTGAATGGTTTTCATTTGCTGGTGCAGGAAGTATTCCCTTTGTTGCTGATCCATGTCGCTGCGGACCTTGGATTGAATATCACGTTGCAATTGCAGTTTTTGATATTCCACATTCATGTACTTCAGAGTTGCCAAAGCACGTTCCTGTAAATTCCCAATCTCCAGCAGTTCCTGTTTTTCATGAACCTCGAGGTTCAGGTTAGAGGAAACAAAATTGATCAAAAAGCTATTGCTTTGAATATTTTTGATGGCAAAAGAGGCCTCTGAAGGTAGATTGGGATTTTCCTTGATAATGGTAAGTGCAAGGTCTTTAATCGACTCTATTATCGCCAGAAACTCTTCGCTGGTTTGATCAGTGGGTTGTTCCAGGGTTTCCCTGATGGTAGCCGTCATATAGGGCTGCTCGGTCAGTACCTCGGAAATTTCAAATCGTTTTTTTCCCTGGATAATCACTGTAGTATTCCCATCTGGCATCTTTAAAACCCGCAGTATACGGGCAACCGTTCCCACGGTATTGATATCCTTGATCCCCGGGTTTTCGGTTGCTTCATCTTTCTGAGAAACTACACCGATGACTTTAGTTCCATTGTTAGCATCACTGATAAGCTGAATAGAGGCGTCCCTTCCTGCAGTGATAGGTACAACCACTCCCGGGAAAAGAACCGTATTTCTCAAGGGGAGAATTGGAAGCGTTTCCGGCAGTTGCTCATTATGCATCTCCTCCTCGTCCTCAGGAGTTAAAAGAGGAATCAGTTCCGAATCCTCATCAATACTCTGAAACGCCATATTGTCAAATTTTATAAAAAAAGAGTCTTTCATAGTTATTTATACAGTCATTCTGTCACTTAATATTCTTCATTGGGCCCTTTACAAATACCTTCTCACTTCAGTCCAACCCATTATTAGAGGGATAAAGAACTAAAAAAAGGGCTAATCGTCCCCCATAAAGGTCAATTCCTATGCCAAGCTTCAAATTATTTTCCTAAAAGAGTGTAACAATCCCTAAATTCATTCATCTCTAAAGCAAACGTTCCACTTTTTGAGCCCAGAGGAATTACATATTGATACGTTATTGCAAGGTTGCCTGCGCGGTAAACAAAGCGCACAATTGGAGGTGTACAACCGGTATTACAAGGCTATGTATAATACAGCATTGCGGATTGTAAAAGATTCGGCAGAGGCAGAAGACGTGATGCAGGACTCCTTCCTGAATGCCTTTACAAAACTACAAAGTTTTAAGGGAGAAGTCACCTTCGGAGCCTGGTTGAAGCGCATTGTAATTAACAATAGTATTCACCATTACCGAAAACAATTAAAACGAAACGAGGTGCCTTTGGAAAATGTAATGTACAAGGTCGAAGATAATGACGGAGTTTCTGAGGATTATGGTGTTACAAAACGGAAGGCTCAAAAAGTGATGGATACCATGAAACATTTAAAAGACAACTACAGAGTTTCTTTGACCTTACATTTAATTGAAGGCTATGATTATGACGAGATCTGCCAGATAATGGACATCAGTTACGCCAATTGCAGGACTACGATCTCCAGAGCAAAAGAAAGTTTGAGAAAGAAAATGATAAACGCATAAATGATGAAGGACGAAAACATAGAAATATTATTCAAGAATCTCAAGGGTCAGTTTGATACCGAGGAACCCATGGAGGGTCACCGGGACCGCTTCCTGGACAAGCTGGGTACTGCACAGGGAACGATTAGCATCAATAGGAAAAAGCCCACAACCTGGTGGAAACCGCTGTCTATAGCTGCATCCATAGTACTGCTGTGTGCCCTGGCAATTGGGTTACCCGCCTTGAATCCAAGCACAGAACAACAGTTGGCGAATATTTCCCCGGAAGTATCTGAAACACAGCTTTATTTTACCTCGCTTATTGAACAGCAGGTAAGTGAACTCCAGGCAGTGAGTACCCCTCAAACAGAGCAACTCATTACAGAGACCTTGGCACAGCTTGAAAAACTCGATCAGAATTATATGAAACTGGAGCAAGACCTCTTAAACGGTGGAGATCCCAACCTGATCCTGAGTGCCATGATCAATAACTTTCAAACCAGAATCTCCCTTTTAAAGGACGTTCAGTTCCAGATAGAATCAATTCAAAACTATAATAACTACGATGATGAAAACATTACTATTTAAAATAACTCTTATTGCCCTTATGGCTGCCCCCTTTACGGCAATAGGTAATGGCGGTAAGCTTAACGGTAAGTACACCAAAGAGAAGACCATACAAAAAGAATATGATGTAAATGCTACGGCTTTGCTTAAAGTTAGTAATAGTTATGGTACACTTTCACTGACCTCATGGAATGAAGACCGTGTAGTGATAGAGGTCCATATCAAAACCAGCGGTAACAACGAGGATAAGGTCCAGGAAAGATTGGACGACATTACTGTGGAATTTGAAGCCAACCAGGACATGGTATCCGCTAAAACCAAATTCGGGAATAAAAACAGTAGCTGGTGGAAATGGGGCAAGAAAAACAAGGTAAGTATGCAAGTCAACTATACCATTAAACTCCCTGTTAAAAACAGCGTACACCTAAGCAATGATTATGGGGCTATTAAACTGGACCGGATTGACGGACATGCCAAAATCAGTTGTGATTATGGTCGTCTCGAAATTGGGGAATTAAGGGGACGTAACAATGAATTGCGTTTCGATTATACCAGCAAGTCCAGGATAGACTACGTAAACAGCGCCAAGATTATGGCCGATTACTCCAAGTTCACCATAGGGAAGGCAAAAGACCTACAGATAAATGCGGATTATACGACTTCCGTGATAGAGTCAATGGAAAACCTCGAGTATGCATCAGATTACGGAGCCCTTGAGGTAAAGGAAGTGAACAACGTGCTGGGTAACGGCGACTATGTCAGTGTAGAACTGGGAACTGTTCATGGAAATATGGATATCAATGCCGATTATGGAACCATTAAAGTCGGCAATATGGCGGCTGATGCAGGGAATGTAAACATACGGACTGATTATACGGGAATACAGATTGGATACGACCCGGCCTATGCATTTGATTTTGAAATATCTGCCGAAAATACAGGGGTGAAAGGAATAGAGGATTTCGAAGTCAATATCAGCAGAGAAAAGGATAGCGACCGTTATTATGCAGGCTACCATGGCCAGTCCAACAGTGGTAACCTTTTGAACATAACCAGTGAATACGGCAGGATCACCTTTAACAGAAACTAAATCACCTAACTTAAAATCGAATAGCAATGAAAAATGTATTTGGATTAATATTAATTACTCTGTTTACCCTGAGCTGTAACGCACAATGGGGTAAGAAAATCAAAGGCAATGGAGAAGTGGTCACTGTAGAACGATCCGTCGGAGATTATGAAGCCATTGCTGTGGCGGGTTGGTTTGATGTAAACATCGTCAGTGGACGCGAAGGAGAGATCAGCCTGAAAGGAGAAGAAAACCTGTTGGAATACATCAAGACAGAGGTTAAGAATGGCAAACTGACCATAAAAGTGAAAAAAGGATACAACCTTCAAAGTTCCAATTGGAAAGATGGCATCCTGGTTACAGTTCCCGTAGAATCCATCAATAGTATTTCCCTATCTGGTTCCGGTGATATTGTTGGAAAAGATGTACTGCGTGCAGATGAATTCAGCGCTTCTATGTCTGGTTCAGGTGACATTGAACTTGCTGTTGAAGCCGACGTAATGAAGGCGGTAATTTCAGGTTCTGGGGATATTGAGCTAAGTGGTAAAGCACGTGATTTTGATGTTACCGTTTCCGGAAGCGGGGACGTAGAAGCATTCGACCTTGCGGCAGATCATGTCAATGCCAATGTTTCCGGTTCTGCCAACATTAAGGTTAACGCTAATAAGTCAATTATTGCACGGGTATCCGGTTCGGGAGATATTCTCTATAAGGGAGATCCTGAAAAGGTAGACAGCAAAGCTTCGGGTTCAGGAGACATCAATAAAGCTTAATCAAAACAAACGAACAGTGCAGGAGCCCCGGAAATTATTCCGGGGCTTTTTTATTTACGCGGGTAAGCAAAAGCATACCGATCAGGAAAAACAGCCCGAGAAAAATAGTGGCATTCCTCATACTTCCTGTGTATTGAGCCACAAAACCATAGAGAAAGGTGCCTATAACAATCCCTATTTTTTCAGAAACATCATAAAAGCTAAAGAAAGAAGCGGTGTCAAGGGTTTTAGGTAAAAATTTCGAATAAGTAGACCTAGAAAGGGCCTGAATACCCCCCATAACCATACCCACACAGCCAGCTGCAATATAGAAATCCATGGGAGTGATTACGAAATAGGCGTAGATACAAATAAAGATCCACAAGAGGTTTACCACAATCAGTGTAGGGATATTACCAAAGGCATTTGAAGCCTTTGCTGTAAGTGTAGCACCCAGGATTGCAACCAATTGAATGACCAGAATACTCACAATTAGTCCCGTGGTCCGTTCAGAATCTGATCCCCAGCTTATTTGTTCTTCTCCAAAATAAGCGGCAATGAGCATCACGGTTTGTACAGCCATACTATACACAAAGAATGCTCCCAGATAGCGTTTAAGCCGTGTGTTATCATTCAATTGATTCCATACCCCTTTGAGTTCTCTGAAACCATTGAGAATAACATTTGTTTTTTCTCCTTTGCGTTTATTCCCTTTAGGTAGGTGAAAAAAGGTGTACTGGCTGAATGCGATCCACCAAATTCCTACAGTGGCGAAGGAAATCCGCATGGCCCGGACTTCGGCACCTTCAGTTTCCGTTGCGGTAATTCCAAATGATTCGGGATTCATTACCATGGCCAGGTTAAACAACAGCAGTATTACACTTCCTACGTACCCCATGGAGTATCCTTTGGCGCTAATACCGTCCTGTTGTTCCGGAAAGGCAATGTCCGGCAGATAAGAGTTGTTGATTGCAAAGCTGACCCAGAAACCCACTATACCAAAGAAATAACAGAACAACCCCAAATAAATATGTTCTAACGAAAACCAGTACAGCCCGATACAGGATATTCCGCCCAGGTAGCAGAAGAATTTCATGAAGCTTTTTTTATTCCCGAGGTAATCGGAAATACCGGATATAAAAGGGGTAATTATGGCAATAAATAGGAAAGCCAGGGACGTAGTGTAGCTAATGAGCGGTGCACGGGCTATTTCGCCTCCAAACACCACTACTTTCTCAATTCCTGCTGCCCTGAACATTGCCCCATAGAACAATGGGAATACGGTGGAGGCAATTACCAGATTGTAGACAGAATTGGCCCAGTCATAAAATGCCCAGGCGTTGAGCAGTTTTTTACTTCCCTTAATGGCGTAAGTTCGTGTCATCAATAAATAAAAAGCCGCTCCTTATAGAACGGCTTTCAATATACGTTATTTATACTGAATCCCTAAACTTACTGAAATGAGGTAACCCCGAATTTTTTTGCTTCTGCCTTTGCTTCAGGGGCCCATTTGGTAAGGTTTGCTATACGGGTATCATTAGAAGGGTGTGTACTCAGAAACTCAGGAGGCGCATTACCCCCGGAACTGGCTTTCATCCTTTTCCATAGTTCAGCAGCCTCATCCGGGTTATATCCTGCAATAGCCATAATCTGCAGGCCTATTCGGTCTGCCTCTGTTTCGTGGCTCCTACTAAAGGGTAACATTCCTCCAACCGTGGTCCCTATACCATAGGCCTGGTTAAAAATATTCCGTGTTTCCGCATCATTAATAGCGACATTCCCGGCAACTGCACCCAATTGCTGTAAAGTACCAGCACTCATGCGCTGCGCGCCATGATCTGCCAGGGCATGAGCAACTTCATGTCCCATAACGACAGCCACACCGGTTTCCCCGGCGCAAATAGGCATAATTCCCGTATAAAAAACAATTTTTCCCCCGGGCATGCACCAGGCATTCACCAAACTGTCCTTTACCAGTTTATACTCCCAGCGATACTCTTGTAGATATCCGGGATAACCATTGGCATCCAGCCAGCGTTCCGAAGCTTTGGCAATACGCTGACCGACTCTTGAAATCATACGGGCTTCAGAGGTTTCCTCAATCACATTAGCCTCACTTAAAAACTGATCGTACTGTGCAAAAGCAGTAGGAAATATGCTGTTGTTCTTGTAGAAATTCAGTGTGCTTTTTCCTGTAAATGGATTGGTTTTACAGGCGGTAATCCCAATAAAAATAAGGACTAACAGAAAAATTCTTCTTGGATTCATAGTACTAATATTACCTTATAAATTTACAAATTTTTAAGCCCCAATAATATGTAATTCAGTGAAATCCTTGTGAACCAATATGGTATTATCTCCATTTGGTTTGATTTCCTTTAATGGTACTTCTACATTATCCACTTCAATGGACTTGATCGAAAACGGAAGACCAATGAGGTTGATTCGGAAATGCTCATAAGGGGTTATATAGGTACCATTTTTAAATTGCTGAATAATAAGCTCTTTTTCCTTTCCATTCAGCTTGAAATTCCTCAGGCTGTAATAGCCTTTGGTATAGTCATAACCTTCCTGAGCATCTTCATAGACGGTAGAATTTTCTATACCCTCCTTGTAATACGTTTCCAGGGTAAGTTCCGTAATTTCCTTTTCCCCTACATATTGCTGTACCGGGTATTTGGGGATAATTGATCCTTCTTTGACATACACGGGAATACGGTCAATATCGGCCAGTACCCATTTTTCCATTCCCCCTTCGATAAGCTTTCCGGACCAGTAATCGTACCAACGCCCCCGTGGGAAATACATCCTGCGGCCTTTGGCATTCGCTTCCTGAACGGGACAAACCAAAATCTGTTCCCCGAATATAAACTCATCTGTTCTGAAATGGGTTTGTGGATCCTCCTGATCGAAATAAACCAATGGTTTTAGCATGGGTATGTTATCTTCCGAGTATCTCCAGAACATGGTGTACAAATAAGGTAACAACTGATATCTCAGTTCCAGGTATTCCCTCACGATATCCGTTACCTCCTTATCAAAAGACCAGGGTTCCTGATCTCCGTGATCTCCACTGGAGTGTACCCTGCAGAAAGGGTGGAAGATTCCCAGTTGAATCCATCTGGCAAATAGTTCACCATTAGGTTGCTCGGCAAATCCACCGATATCAGAACCGACAAAGGACATGCCGCTCATACACATTCGCTGCACCTGTACATTGGCAATCCAAAGGTGTTCCCAGGTAGCCACATTGTCGCCCGTCCAGGTACTGGAAAAGCGTTGGGCACCCGCATAGGCAGCCCTTGTAATAACAAATGGCCGTTTGGGATAGACAAATTTTTTCACGCCTTCATAAGTAGCGCGAACCATCTGTGTACCATATACATTATGCGCCTTTCTGTGACTGCAAGGATGACCGTCATAATCGTGACGGGTATCGAGTGGCGCAGTTTTACCGGGGACTTCCATTACCGCGGGCTCATTCATATCATTCCATACCGCATGCACCCCAGTCTCTGCCATGAGTTCCTTGTACAATTCTGCCCACCATTCCCTTACTTTCGGATTGGTAAAATCTGGAAAACTACATTCACCGGGCCATACCTTACCCTGCATTAGGGGACCATCTGCCCGCTTGCAGAAATAATCATTCTCCAGGGCCTCATTATATATCCAGTAGTCACGGTCTACCTTGATACCGGGATCGATCATAACTACCGTTTTAAAACCATCCTCGTAGAGTTCATCGATCATCCGTTTTGGATCCGGGAATTTTTTCTTATCCCAGGTAAAACAGCGGAATCCATCCATATAATCAATATCCAGATAGATAGCATCACAGGGGATTTTGAGGTTCCTGAATTTCTTCGCCAGTTGTTTAACCCTTGATTCCGGAAAGTAACTCCATTTGGACTGGTGAAAACCCAGCGCCCAAAGTGGCGGTAGTTCCGGAGTACCGGTGAGGTCCGTATAGGCCCTAACCACACGACTCATGTCTGGTCCATAAAAGAAATAGTAGTTCATTTCGCCGCCATCTGCCCAAAAGCTGGTAACGTGGCGTTTTTCATGGGAAAAATCAAAAAAGGTGTGGAAGGTATTGTCAAAAAATATTCCGTAAGCTATGTTATTGTGTAAACCTATGTAAAAAGGGATTGCCTTATATAGCGGGTCCTGATCTTTAGCATAGGCATATTGGTCTGTTACCCAGTTACTAACGCGTTTACCTTTGAGGTTGGAATGCGTTGCCTTATCCCCCATCCCGTAAAAGCTTTCTCCAGTCTGGGTTATCTTACTCATCTTTACATTATTCCCTCCGTACTGGTAGTTTTCTTCCCAGTGAAACCCGGATTCATCTTCATTGATTATGTTTCCTTCCAGGTCGGAGATCTGTACCCGAAGGCTTTTTTTATCGATAAGGATCTGGATCTTTGAAGTGCGTAAAAGATACTCCGTCTTAGTCTCCTCAGATTCCAGTTGGTTATAGCCCTTACTGGCAGTTGGGCTTATGGCATAGGAGAAATCAGGCTGGAAGCGATAGTCGGTTGCATATCGAAAGCGTATAGCACTATTTCTCAGGACCGTAATCTCTAAAACAACCCCATTGTCAGTTGTAAAATAGAACTTATCGGTTTGCTGTTTAAAATCAACTATCCGATTGGGATAAAGATTCCCTTTGTATTCAATTTCCGTATTGGTAATCATTCGCCATATGGTTTAAACCCAGCAAAAAAAAGATATAAATGCCTAATACTAAAATGATTTAATCATGAATTATCCACTATAACGATTGCGCAGGCCTGAGTTATTGCAAAATCAGAACGCCCAAAGGAGGAATAGTCAGGGTAATGGACTGTTTATATCCATGGGATGGGGTTTTGGTTGTCTTGAGGCTTTTGTTACTGATTCCGCTACCGCCATATTCCTGGGCATCACTATTAAAGATCTCTTTCAGTGCTTTTGCTTTGGGAACTCCTATACGGTAATCTTCTCTAGGAACAGGGGTAAAATTACAAACCACAATTAGGTCGTTTTTTGCATTGTGTCCTTTGCGGATATAGGCAAGTACAGAGTTTTCAGCATCCCCATAATCAATCCAGTGAAAACCTTCCGGACTGAATTGTTTCTCGTAAAGGGCCGGATAACTTTGGTAGATACTGTTCAGTTCTTTCACCATTTTCTGAATACCGGAATGGAAATCGTATTGCAACAGGTGCCAGTCCAGGCTTTGCTGGAAGTTCCATTCTGATGATTGTCCAAACTCAGCTCCCATAAACATGAGATTAGTTCCCGGATGCGTATACATATAACCAAACAACAATCTTAAGTTGGCAAAACGCTGCCATTCATCGCCAGGCATGCGATATAAGAGAGACTGTTTGCCGTAGACCACCTCATCGTGGGAAAACGGCAACATAAAGTTCTCGGTAAAGGTATAGGTCATACTAAAGGTCAGGTCGTTTTGGTGATGCTTGCGATAAACCGGTTCTTTTTTGAAATATTCCAGGGTATCATGCATCCAGCCCATCATCCATTTCATGCCGAATCCAAGTCCGCCTATATTGACCGGACGTGTAACCATGGAAAATGAAGTACTTTCCTCAGCAATGGTTTGTACGTCGTCAAAATTCGCGTAGACCGTTTCGTTTAGCTCTTTAATAAATGAGATTGCCTCCAGATTTTCGTTATTTCCATAGATATTGGGTTCCCACTCTCCTTCTTCACGGGAATAATCGAGGTATAACATGGAAGCCACTGCATCAACACGCAAACCATCTGCATGGTATTGTTCTAACCAGAACATGGCGTTGCTGATCAGAAAGGCCCTCACTTCGTTCCTGCCATAGTTGAATATGAGGCTTTTCCAGTCCGGGTGGTAGCCTCTCCTCCTGTCCGGGTGTTCGTACAGGTGGGAGCCGTCAAAAAAGCCCAGGGCATGACTGTCTTCAGGAAAATGTGAGGGTACCCAATCGAGTATTACCCCGATATCGTTCCGATGCAAACAGTCTACCAGGTATTTGAAATCTTCCGGAGTCCCAAAGCGGGAAGTTGGTGCGAAATAGCCTGTAAGCTGGTAGCCCCATGAGGGGTCGAATGGAAATTCCATAATGGGCATAAATTCCACATGGGTAAAGCCCATTTCTTTCACATAATCCACCAATTCTTCAGCGAGATCCCGATAACTTAGAAAGGTATTGTCAGCTGTCCGCTTCCATGAACCCAGGTGCACTTCATAAACCGCATAAGGCCTGTCCAGGCCATTCTTTTCCTTACGATAGCCCATCCAGTCCTGATCCTTCCAATCATAATCGCCTTCCCATACCACAGAGGCGGTATTTGGAGGATGTTCACAAAAGCGGGCAAAAGGATCTGCCTTCTCCGTCACTACCCCATGATTGTTAGAGTGTATCTTGTATTTGTATAGAGCACCATGGCCAACCCCGGGAATAAAACCCTCCCAGATTCCACTAGCGTCCCAACGCACACTAAGTTTGTGTTCTCCTTCGAGCCAGAAATTAAAATCACCGATTACGGAAACCGACCGGGCCGCCGGGGCCCAAACTGCAAAATAAGTGCCTTTCACCCCATTTACTTCTACAGGGTGTGCGCCTAGTTTCTCATAAAGCCGAAAGTGTTTCCCCGCCTTAAAGAGGTTAATGTCAAAATCTGTAAACAAACTGTGGGAAATCACCTTATTCATACGCTCGTATTTGATTAGCTTTCATTCATTATGCTCATGATCCCCTCCAGTGGAATGACGGCCCATAAAGGTCTTGAATTCATTTCATATCCCAGTTCATAAACTGCTTTTTCCAGCATACAGTACCTGAGAATGAACACCCGCTCCTGGTTATAACCGATATTGATGTTATTCTCCTGAATCAATTTCACATAGCTATCCAGGAACACGCCAATGAAATAGCGGTAGAGGATCTCCCCTGCCAGGTAAAGATCCTCCTGGCTGTAAGGATATTGCTCTCCCTTATTGAAAATAGTGGCATAGATAGCGTAATGAAAAGATCGGAACATGCCGGCCACATCTTTAAGTGGTGGCTGTTTAACCTTCCTATCGCGGATGGTGCTTTCCGGTTCTCCCTCAAAATCCAGCAGGTAGAAATCACCATCCTGAACCAGTACCTGGCCGAGATGATAATCGCCATGAACACGGAGACGTTCCCCTTTCAATTTGGTCCAGTCGAATTTAACAAATCGCTTTCGAATATCATTTTTCCTTTCGAGGAATTGCTTCGCCAGATCGAGGGTAACCCCTTCCAGCTTGTGCAGGTTGTTCTCTACGGTATTGAGTCGATTCTGGAACTGGTACAACAAGCGGTTTTTAAGCCATACTTCATAGTCACCGTTAAACCGTGCCGGAGTAAAGGAAGTATCTTCAAATTCCGAGCCCAGGGCCACGTGCATCTCGGCCGTTCGATGCGCGAGTACCTGTAGTTTCAGGAAAACGTTTAAACCAGCCCAGTCAATTATTTCATGAGGTACATCCTTTATAGATAGTGGTTTAAACAGATCGATCTGCGGCAAGCGGTCTATTGCAATGTTTTTATACTCCAGGTTACTAAAGATCAAATTGATCTCCTTAAGGAAATAATCCCAGGCATCGCCCTGGTTGGGAACCAATTCCTGCATCAGGGCAATAGTGATATTGGCGCCATCTGAATCAATAATACTTATACTCCCCTGATAGGCAGGTGTGTTTTTAAATCCTTTACGCTCTGAAAGAAACCTGCTCATTTCGTAATCCGGGTTCTTATCGGCATATATCCTCCTGAAAAATTTGATCACAGAGCTATCATTCATAATGATGGAAGTATTGCTCTGTTCCATACCCATAAAACGTGACGACTGATATTCGTTATGGGTAAAAAACTCACTTTTATGGTACCGAACACGGGTAGTATCGTTGGGTATAGCCGTCATAATGCGTTCAAAAACCAATTTGCGGAAAGCTTCCAGGTTGATGGCGTCTATAATAAAGCCATCCTGACCCTTGATGGAAATAGGTAAAATCCGATCCTTTTCCGCAAAACTTTCATCAGACACAAAGGCAATAGGCAGGAAATAATGATGGAAGAAGGCTTCCTTGAAATTAATTTCCAGAAGCAGGCCGTAATAGACCTCCCCCTTTTGTTGAATCCTGAAATACTCTTGTAGTTCTATGTATTTCAAAGTGCTGGATTTGCCTCCGTACCACCTTTGTTTGATGACATAGTCCTCGAGGATATCCGATAAGAATACTTTCAGAAACCGTTTATCGTCCAGTAACTCTTCCCAGTTAACATCAAAACTGTAAGGTGGTTGTGTGATAATCTCTTGCTTTTCTTTAGCCATCCTGTTTTGTTATTTGAAAGATATGGAAAGGAAGGGCTGGATGCAATTCCACATAATTCCATTCGTCCCTCCAATAATATCCGTTATCCGTTACCAGATCCTGCATCAGAACCTCATCCCCGCCGGAAATGCCAAGGGCCTCCAGGGGCAGTTGTACAAAACCAGTTTGGGTATAGTACGGATCAATATTCACAACAATCAGCAACTCATTTGTCCGGTCGTCATTCCATTTATGATAGGCAATCAGGTGATCGTTTTCAATATGACAAAACTGAATATTATTGGTTTGCTGTAATGCCGGATGCTCTTTTCGAAACTGGTTAATTTTGGATATCAGATGGATTAGTTTATTCTGAATGCTCCAGTCCCAATGCTTTACTTCATATTTTTCGGAATTGAGATACTCCTCCTTACCCGGGATGGCATCCGAAACCATATATTCAAAGACAGGACCATAGATGCCAATATTACCACACAAGGTGGCCGCCAGGGCATAGCGAGCTATATGCATCGCCTCATTGGCACCCTGCAAGTGGTAGGGGTTGATATCCGGTGTGTTGGGCCAGAAATTAGGTCGGTAATACTCCTTCATCTCGGATTGGGTGAGTTCCACCATATAGGAAATGATATCATGCTTACTGACCCTCCAGGTGAAATAGGTGTAGGATTGGCTAAAACCCTGTTTGGCCAGTTGCTGCATTACCTTAGGTCTTGAAAAGGCCTCCGCAAGAAAAAGTACCTCCGGGTGTTGCTTTTTGACCTCATCAATTAGCCAGTGCCAGAAATAATAGGGTTTGGTATGCGGATTATCTACCCGGAATATTTTGATGCCAAAGCCAACCCATTTCAGAGTAACATCCAGCAACTCCTTCCAAAGTTCTTTGTAAGCCTTGCTTTCGAAATAGAAGTTAACGATATCCTGATATTTCTTGGGCGGGTTTTCGGCGTATTGCATGGTACCATCCGGACGCTTGCGGAACCATTCCGGATTGCTGCTAACATATGGATGATCCGGTGCAGCCTGAAAAGCAAGGTCCATGGCAACCTCCATCCCCTTTTGGTTAGCCTCTTTTATAAAGTGCTTAAAATCGTCTTCCGTGCCCAGTTCAGGATGTACATCTTTGTGCCCTCCATGCCGCGAGCCAATTCCCCAGGGTACCCCACTATCGCCTTCCTGAGCATTGGTAGCATTGTTTTTTCCTTTGCGATTAACTTCTCCAATAGGATGAATCGGGGGCAAATAAATGACATCAAAGCCCATGGCCTCTATACGGGGCAGGAGCCTTTCGCTGTCGCTGAATGTACCGTGTTGTCCAGGTTCTTCCGCTGTAGACCTTGGGAAAAATTCGTACCAGGTACTGAAATTGGCCTTTTTCCGGTCTACGTAAACCCGGAGTTCTTCGCTTTTGTTTATTAAAATTCGCTGCGGGTAGGCTGTAAATAAACTGTGAAGTTTACTGGAGACGGCGGCTTTTGCAGCTGCTTCATAGGACCCTTCGTCCTCAAATAACCCTATAAGCTCTTTTGCATATTCCTTTTCTGCTTTTTTAGCTTTCTTTTCCAGGTGTTTAAGGTACTGTACCCCATCCAGAAGTTCACTTGTAACCTTTTGTCCATCGGCAATCTTGGCTTCTATACCGTGTTGCCAGTTCAGGGCATAATCTACCCAACCACTAATCCAGTAGGAGTAAAATCCTTGCTTTTCTACCTGAAATTCCGCAGTATAGAGGTCATTACCCTGGTGCTCCATTCGAACTGGGGTAGGTTTTGAGGCGGCCTCGTGCTTTACCATTAACTCGGCCTGTATCACGTCATGTCCATCGCCCAGTACATCCGCAGAAACCGCTACCTTATCACCAACTACACGCTTTACAAAAAACTGACCACAACTTAGTTGTGGCTTAATATTATCAATGACTACCCGCTCTTGTCGGAACATAATCTCAGTTTGCTTGATTTGCCCTAAAAATAGGAAAATATCACCAATTCAATCGGGCTACAGTAGATACTTTTTGAGAAGCTTTTTTTTGTACATTTCAATTTTTGGAACGCTTTTTGTTTCACTTGAAGAAACTAAGTGCATTCGGGGGTACTCCGGGGCACGTAATACTATTCTAAACCATATCATTATGAAAAAAGTATCCTTTCTATTGGCATTATTGACAACTGTATTTTTTGTGTCTTGTGAAGGTCCTGCAGGACCTCCCGGTCCTCCCGGATTTGATGGGTTTGACGGGCTCGACGGACAAGATGGTATAAATATTTTGGGGCAAGTACTCGAGATTGAGGGAAGTTTCACCTTCGATAATGATTATAGTTTATTCTATGAATTCCCCAATACTGTGGAAGTTTTTGAATCCGATCTTATTTTAGTCTACATCCTTTGGGAACAGTTTGAAGACACGGACGGGCAACTGGTGGATGTTTGGCGTTTATTACCTCAAACCCGGATCCTGAACCAGGGATTATTGCAATACAATTATGATCACACTTTTTTCGATGTAAGCATATTTCTGGAATCAGATTTTGATCTAGGTACGCTGGCTCCTGCAGATACTGACAACCAGGTGTTCCGAATCGGCATTGTTCCAGCAGATTTTGCTCAAGGATCTCGTTTTGACCGTTCTAATCTGCAACAGGTTATGGAATTATTGAATGTAGAAGAAGAAAGTATTACGCGGCAAAAGCTTAATTAACAAATATTTCACTAGGCCTCCTGCTCTTTGCAGGAGGTTTTTTTATGGGTATTCTTTATCTTTGAAGATCATTAAAGAATCTTGAATTGCTATGAAAAGAATCATCATTTTTGCCTTTGCGCTTTTGCTTTTGGGATGCAAGGGAAACTCCCAGGAAAAAGAAAAAGCCGTTTCCAAGACTGAAGAAAAAGAACGGTCTTTTCCCCTTGAAAAGACTGATGCCGAATGGCGGGCTTCCCTGACCGATATGGAATACTACGTGCTGCGCAAGGCGGGAACGGAAAATGCAGGAAGTAGTGAGTTACTAAATAACAAAGAAAAAGGCACCTATGTCTGTGCCGCTTGTGGCACTGCCTTGTTCAGAAGTGAGCACAAATTCGACTCAGGTTCTGGCTGGCCCAGTTTTGACCGGGAAATCGAGAATGCGATCGCCTACGATGTAGACTACAAGATCGGCTATAAACGTACCGAGGAACTTTGCGCCAATTGCGGTGGGCACCTGGGGCATGTTTTCGAAGATGGACCCAGAGAAACTACCGGTTTGCGACATTGTGTTAATGGAGCTGCTCTGGATTTTGTTCCGGATGGAAAATAAAGATCAGATGGGTGAAGCTTAATATGGATCTCCCCACACAGTACCTTTCTAACATTAAAAAAGAGTTTCTCCGATACAAAGGGGTTGCTGAAAAATCCTTTGAACAATTGAAGGAAGATGACCTTCATTTTGTACCTAATGAAGGGGATAACAGCATTGCTGTAATCGTTAAGCACATGGTGGGTAATATGCGCAGTCGCTGGACTAATTTTCTAACAGAAGACGGGGAAAAATCATGGCGTCATCGGGAAACAGAGTTCGAACCCAGTTTACGCACTAAGGCGGAAGTACTGGAGGCCTGGAATTCTGGATGGGCCTTAGTCTTAGACGTACTGAACAGCCTTGAGCCTGAACAACTGAGGGTACAGGTAAAGATCCGCAACGAAGGGCATACGGTTCTTGAAGCCATCAACCGTCAGCTGGCCCATTACGCCTACCATACCGGGCAAATCGTTTATCTGGCCAAATCCATAAAGGGAGAGGAATGGGAGTCGCCCAGCATACCCAAAGGAGCATCCGATCTCTTTAACAAAAAAATGTCTGAAAAAGCCTCTGGAAACAAATAGAGCGTAAAAATGACGTGGGTGTTTTACCTCAGGTTTCTTACCTTTGCTCCGCATTAAAAACAACTAAAATAAATACCATGAGCAATTTTGATGTTATTGTCCTAGGAAGCGGCCCCGGTGGTTATGTTACCGCAATCAGGGCTTCCCAACTAGGATTCAAAACCGCAATCATTGAAAAAGAGAGTCTTGGAGGCGTTTGCCTGAACTGGGGGTGTATCCCAACCAAAGCGCTGCTCAAATCGGCTCAGGTTTTTGAATATCTGCAGCATGCTGAAGACTATGGACTTAAAGTGGAAGGTGCTGATAAAGATTTTGATGCTGTGGTAAAGAGGAGCCGCAATGTAGCCCAGGGAATGAGCAAGGGGGTACAGTTCCTCATGAAGAAAAACAAGATTGAGGTAATCAACGGCTTTGGAAAGCTTTTACCCGGGAAGAAAGTGAAAGTCACTGCAGAAGATGGAAAGGAAAGCGAATACAGTGCTGAGCATATCATTATTGCCACCGGGGCACGCAGCCGTGAACTCCCCAGCCTTCCACAGGACGGGAAAAAGGTTATCGGATACCGGAAAGCAATGACGCTGGAAAAACAGCCTGAGAAGTTGGTTGTTGTGGGTAGTGGAGCCATTGGCATCGAGTTTGCTTATTTCTATAATGCTATGGGTACGGAGGTTACCGTTGTGGAATTCCTGCCCAATATTGTGCCGGTTGAAGACGAGGAAGTATCCAAGCAATTGGAAAGGACCTTTAAAAAGGCTGGTATTAAGATTATGACCTCATCTGAGGTTACTTCAGTAGATACTTCAGGTAAAGGGGTAGTAGCCAAGGTAAAAACCCCAAAAGGGGAGAAAACCCTTGAAGCCGATATCGTCCTCTCTGCCGTGGGAATTAAAACCAACATTGAAAATATTGGTCTCGAGGATGTGGGTATCGCCACAGACCGGGACAAGATCATCGTTAACGATTACTACCAGACCAATATCCCCGGGTATTACGCCATTGGAGATGTAACTCCTGGTCAGGCACTGGCACACGTAGCTTCTGCTGAGGGCATTCTTTGTATTGAAAAAATTAAAGGAATGCATGTAGAACCCCTGGATTATGGCAACATTCCCGGATGTACGTATTGCATGCCTGAAATTGCCTCTGTAGGCCTTACCGAAAAGCAAGCTAAGGAAAAAGGGTTCGATATCAAAGTGGGTAAATTCCCATTCTCCGCAAGCGGTAAAGCACAGGCTTCGGGAACTTCCGATGGATTTGTCAAAGTAATTTTTGATGCCAAATACGGCGAATGGCTGGGTTGCCATATGATAGGTGCAGGGGTTACGGATATGATAGCAGAAGCTGTAGTGGGACGAAAACTGGAAACCACAGGGCATGAGATCCTCAAGGCTGTTCACCCTCACCCTACCATGAGTGAGGCCGTGATGGAAGCCGTTGCGGATGCCTACGATGAAGTTATTCACCTCTAAATGAATTAGAAAATGTTACAAACCTTTCGGGTTACCGCTATCCTTGAAGGGATAAGCTATTTGTTATTATTTGCCCTGAGTATGCCCCTTAAATATTGGGCGGGTATTGGTGAGCCCAATCAGTATATTGGTTATGCCCATGGATTCCTATTTATTGCCTTTATGGTTATGGCAGTAGTACTAACCTTTGAGAAAAAATGGGGCTTAAAACGCTTACTGGTCTTTTTCCTGGCCTCACTGCTACCTTTTGGGACATTCTATATTGAAAAGAAGTATCTGAGACCTATAGCTGCCTAAAGAAAACTCTGGATCGCCAACTCATAGCTTTTGAGGCCAAAGCCCAGGATTACTCCTTTGGCACCCGGGGAAATAAATGATACATGGCGAAATTCTTCCCGTTGGTGGGTGTTGGAAATATGCACCTCCACAACAGGAGTTTCAATGGCCTTAACCGCGTCTCCCAATCCCACTGAAGTATGGGTATAGGCCGCGGCATTAAGAATGATTCCGTTATAGGAGAACCCGACCTCCTGTAGTTTGTTAATTAATTCGCCTTCTACATTGGATTGGAAGTATTCCAGGGTCACTTCCGGAAATTTCCCCTGAAGTTCCTTGAGGTAGTCTTCAAAACCTCTTGCCCCGTAGATTTCGGGTTCCCGCTTCCCCAGCAGGTTCAGGTTGGGACCGTTGATGATAATCAATTTCATGGGATAAATGTAGGGAAAACTCAGCATCCTGACCCCATACCTGGTCAGGCAGCTACGCTAAAAAATAGCTATATCAGGGAGAAAACTACCCTTACAGCCTGTCTGGCTTGGTCTGAATGGTGAGAACCAGCCCTATGCTGATCGTATTCCAGCTAGCAACATCCAGGTCAATAGCCGTATAGGAAATGTTGATTTCCGTTGTCTGATTGAACAGGTAGCCAATCATAGGTCGGTAATAAAATCCGCCATCATTACCATCGTTAATACCGATAGCCTGACCTACATTGCCTCCTATGGATAAGTCTCTTACCGGCCAGAAACGAAAAGCAGCGGCAAGGGGTAAAAATTGTACATCAGGGCGTTCTGCAGCAATAGATTCCAATTCGAATTTGTCTCCAAAACCGTGCACATAGCCGGTAGCGACACCCAGGTCGAAATACTCCCCGAGCACCCACATATAGCCTACGTCTGCACCAATCATTAAACTTACGGCCTCGTCAAAGTCACCAGTGGGAATCCCACCTTGTATGCCGATTCTAAATCCTTCCTGAGCCTGCAGGCTATTGAAAGTGAAAATTGAAAACAAAGAGAAAAGCAATAGCTTCTTCATAAGGGTTGGTTTTGGAATTTACTATTGCACATAACGTAATCCCTTATTAAATGTTGTTTGGCATATTTCTTAATCCGCCTGCAGTACCGGGCATTTCCAACATGATAAGGCTCTCGGAAACAAAAAAGGGAAGCCTAGCAGCTTCCCTCTCCGAATGATTATTTCTTTCTTAGAAGTAAAGGGCAAATCCAACTCGCAATTCCAATACTCCATCTTCAGAGAATTGGTCGTTCATGCTAATATTGTAACGCAATCCGGGTTCTATGCTCACATAATCGTTAAGGAAAACTGCGTATCCTCCCTGTAATCCAATCCACAAGGGGTTTTCCGCAGCATCCTGGATACTGGCACCAGTAAGATCAATTTGCACGGGGATTTGGCTATTTATATAATACTTGGCACCAAATTTATAGGAGAACAAGGTAAATCCATCCAAATCTGTATAACCGAGACCTGCTTTTAGAGCTAAGTCATCAATTACGAAGTATCCACCCTCAAATCCCATAGACCATACTGTGGAGCCGTCAGTACTGGACAGTCCAAAGCCTGTGGAGGCTCCATGAGCTACATCGCTTCCAAAGCCCGTGTTTGCTTCGATTAACCAATTGCCTTCATCGGTTTGTCCGCCACCATCCTGAGCATGGCTGGCAAAAATTAATCCCAGTACAGCAATTGCTGTCAATAATGTTCTTTTCATGATTAAGTGATTTTAATTATCCATATAAAAATAAGCATTTTTAGTACGTGCAGTCTTACATATCTATAGAATCAGACACTCATTTAAAGGGCCGAACAAGCATAAAAAAAGGGAAGCTTTATTGCTTCCCTTTTCAAATTTGTTAGAGTTCCTAGAACCTGAATCCAACGCCTATGGAGATAACCCCGTTCTTAAGATTTTCATCTATTCCTTCAAAATCATCGAAACTGCTAAGACCAAAATTATAACGAGCATTAAAATTCAAGCCCATATCCAGTTGATATCCCAGGCCGACATTACCACTAAAGTCAGTACTCTTGATAAAGTCCTTAATATCGTCTTCCCCGGAAAACGGAGAATCATATTCATCCTTGGCAGACAACAGGATACCAATTTGCGGTCCTGCTTCAAAGAATAAACCGTCCGCCACATAAACTTTGGCCAATACTGGTACGTTCAGGTAATCTAGTTTAAAACGTCCATCGAAGAACTCTCCACCAGACTCACTATCCTCATACTCTGCACCTTGTTGAGAAAACAAAACTTCGGGTTGAATCGCAAACATATCCGTTACACCAAACTCCCCAAATCCACCAAAGAAAATCCCGGTTCTGGTGCTCAAATTATCCGTGTCATCCCCATTGATGTTAGCTAAATTGACACCCCCTCTGATTCCATAATGTGTAGTGGCACAGCTTGAAAGTGCCAAAACAACTAATAACGAAAGAAAAATAAATTTTTTCATACTATATAGGTTTTGATTATCCAGGGCAAACAATACAAGATATGAAATTTTAAAACTTTTAACAAGTTTTAAACCACTGTTTTTCAGGAAAATAAGCTCTTAATAACGGGAGTGGCAATGTTATGCTGCTTTAATGTATTATCTTGTTAATATGAATTGGAATGCCGCCTTACAGGATTACCAGCATTACCTTAGAATTGAACGGGGTTTGTCAGAAAACTCCATAAGCAACTACAGGGCAGATGTGGAGAAATTAATAAGATTCCTGGACACCTCCGGTTCCAAAGCCTCACCAAAAACCATAGACCAGGAATTGATACAGCAATTCATCTATGAACTGGCCCGGATCCTGAACCCCAGGTCTCAGGCAAGAGTGATCTCCGGCTTGAGGAGTTTTTTCAATTACCTGATCTTTGAAGGATACCGGGAAGACAACCCTACAGACCTTTTAGAATCCCCAAAAATTGGTCGCAAATTACCCGATACCTTATCGCTGAATGAAATAGATGAGCTGGTTGGAGCCATAGATCGCTCCACACCCGAGGGAGAACGTAACCGGGCCATACTGGAAACCCTCTATGGTTGTGGGTTGCGCGTTTCTGAATTGATAGGGTTACAACTTTCAGATCTTTATTTTGATGAAGGCTTCATACGCGTTACTGGAAAAGGTAACAAACAACGTTTTGTACCCATAAGTCCATTAACACAAAAAGCCATTGATTTATACCGAAAAGAAGTCAGGCCCCGTCAGAAGATCCAAAAAGGATCTGAAGACATCCTTTTCCTGAACCGGAGAGGGAAGGGACTTACACGAGCCATGATCTTTACCATCATCAGGCAGCTCGCTGAAAAAATTGGGATAAATAAGACCATCAGTCCCCATACCCTGAGACATTCCTTTGCTACCCATCTATTGGAAAACGGAGCGGACCTCAGAGCGATACAGCAGATGTTAGGGCACGAAAGTATCACTACCACTGAAGTTTATGTACATGTAGACCGCTCCCACCTGACCGAAATTGTCCACAAGTACCATCCGAGGAATTAAATCGGGACAAATTTGTAGGTTTACCTGTAACATTAAGGCCCAAAGCCCTACTAATCTAAAGAATACTAACCCACACTGTGAATAAGGATCTAGAGCACAAATTTGTGAGCGAGCTGGAGAACAATCAGAATATTGTTCACAAGGTTTGTAGTTTGTATACAAATGACCGGGATTCCCATAAAGACCTGTTCCAGGAGATCACCATACAATTGTGGAAGGCCTACCCCAAGTTCAGGGGTGATTCCAAGTTCAGTACCTGGATGTATCGTGTAGCCCTTAACACTGCCATTACCTTATACCGTAAGTCCAAAAAAAGGGTGAATACCCAGGACTATGAATCCGTGATCTTTAAGATCAAGGCGGAAGAGTACGACGAAACAGAAGAACAGCAACTGAAACTAATGTATAAGGCTGTCAAACAATTGGGTGACATTGACAAAGCGTTGGTTTTTCTTTACCTGGAGGATAAGGATTACTCGGAAATCTCAGAAACTCTGGGTATTTCTGAAGTTAACGCCCGGGTAAAAATGAACAGGATCAAAAATAAATTAAGAAACATTCTAAATCCATAAGACAATGATGGACGAACTGGATTTGCTGAAAAAAGACTGGCAGAGCAGGGAAAAGGACCTGCCCAAGCTTTCTTATGATGAGCTATACAAGATGATCTGGAAGAAATCTTCTTCCATTGTTAAATGGATATTTCTTATCAGCGTCCTGGAATTCGTTTTCTGGGCGGCAATCAACCTCATAAACTACAGTAAAGAATCCCGGGAACTGGAAAAGGAATGGCATATTCAGGACCTCTCTACTGCCCTAACCGTGATCAACTATGCAGTGTTAATCTATTTTATCTTTCGATTCTATCAGAATTACAAACAAATTACCATCACCGATTCTTCCCGGAAATTAATGAAATCCATCCTCAAAGTAAAACGAACCGTAACCCAATATGTGTGGTTTAATATTGGCATATTCTGTGTGTCGCTTATCATGTTGCTTTATGGATCTCTTACCTATGGGGAGGAGAGTGCAAAAATCATGGAGGCTGCTGCGTCGGCTGGAAATGAAACCCTCTTCTGGGTTATGCTTATAGGACTTTGTGTGATTATTATTGGAATAATCCTCCTATTGATTTGGCTGTTCTACCGACTGCTTTACGGAATCCTATTAAATCGATTGCGCCTAAATTACGCCGAACTCAAAAAGCTGGAGTTTTAGCCTTTCTTTTTTGTACGCCATTTACGCTGCTGGTGTTCTTCTTCGTAGGCCATCAACTCATCTTCCGGAATTACCTTGAGGAATGAAGGATGTTGCTCAATGGCATATTCCAGTTTTTCAATTATGGAATCTACACTCTCATTGTCATAATCGATCTCCAGAGGTTGTTTGATAACCATATGTTGCAAGATTCCTTTTTTCTTTATGAAAAAGCCTTTTTTATCAAAGGAACGACGGAAACCATCTATGACAACAGGTACTACAATTGGCTTATACTTTTTAATGATATGAGCTGTCCCCTTTCGCAAGGGTTTCCAGGGGGTAGTGGTTCCCTGCGGGAAGGTTATAACCCATCCATCGCTAAGGGCTTTTCCAATATTGGAAATATCGCTCATCTTAACCTGACGCTGAACCTCTTGCCCCCCCGCCCTCCAGGTGCGCTGGATACTAATGGATCCCGCATAGGCCATAATTTTCGTCAGCAGACTCTTCTTCATGGTTTCAGCTGCAGCCACATAGTACACATTCAGTTTAGGTCGCCATAGGTACCCAATATTTTTAATACTGTCATCCCTGCCGCTCAGACTGGCATTGAACACATGGAACATAGCCACTACATCTGCAAAGTAGGTCTGATGATTACTGACAAAGAGCACATTTTGTTCCGGAAGTTCCCGGATTATTTCAGAACCCTCAATCTCCAAAGTGTTGAATCCCTTATACCGTTGATGGGTAATCATCCCCATAATACGGATCAGCCATTTTTTAAGGAATAGTATATGCCCGAAAGGATTTCTTTTAAATAACCCCATAGGGCGCAAAGGTACAAAATAGGGTTTATAAGATTTTCCGAAATAATTCCCGAATCTCGCTTAACATCATCGCGGTTGCCCCCCAGACGGTGTGCCCTCCTAGAGAATATGCCGGAACCTCAATATCTTTTGCATAGGAAGTGGTCATGCGGGTAGAAATAATATTCTGATCATCAAGGAATTCTGTAAGGGGTATTTCAACCAGGTCTTCCACTTCGGAGGTTTGCTTCCTGAATTGTGGTGTCTTCGGATAAACGCCCATAAAAGGATAAACCTCAAAATTACTTGGCGGGATAAATAGCTGACTAACGGGTCTTATAACTTCAATTTGAGCACCCTCTGCGCCTACCTCCTCCTCCGTTTCCCGGAGCGCTGTGTCTAACATCGTCTGGTCTTGAGGTTCTTCCCGGCCTCCCGGAAAACCCACTTGACCTGAATGTACCCCGGGATACTTTTTTCTCAGTATTAGTAAAAATCTAGTGAGGTTATCCAAATCCGGGTAAAAAAGGGCCATAACAGCTGCTTTTTTGGGATTTTTACTCTTTTTGAGATAGGTTTCCAATTCCCTTACCCGTACTTCCGGAGCCATTTTATAATGTGCAGCAGTCCCCGGTAGAGGGAGATTTTTTATTTTTGCAACCTGTTGTAGAAATTCTTCGAAATCCATGCGTAAACAAATAGCCCTTGCTGCAAGTATACTACTTTTTTCAGCTTCCTGCGGAGAAGCCCCCAGGGAAAAGAAAACTTCAGAGAAATCCGAAAATTCGGTAGTCCAGGAAAAGGAAGTTGATACTTTATCCCAAACCCATGAAGAACAAGAAGAGGACCCTTTTGTGCTTACCGAAGAGAATGCTATCGATTTCTTTTTTGATTACCAGAAGGGATTAAAAGAGAACAAGGTAAAGATCACTACAAGCCTGGGAAATTTTACCGTTCAGCTTTACGATAACGTACCTTACCACAAGGCTAATTTCATTTACCTGACCAGGCAGGGGTATTTTGACAATACCATGTTTCACAGGGTAGTTAAGGATTTTATCATCCAGGGAGGTAATGCAGATAATGTGGAGACTCCTAGGAAAAGAAAAAAAATAGGCCGCTACCTGTTACCCCCTGATACCCGAAAGGGATACAAACACCACAGGGGAACCCTCTCTATGCCCAGCAGTGAAATTAATAACCCGCATATGCTGGCCTCTCCTTATGAATTCTTTATCGTGGTTACCAAACCCGGATCGTACCATCTTGATGGAGAATACACCCCATTTGGCAAAGTCATTTCAGGAATGGATGTGGTAGACCTCATCAATCAACAAGCTGTTGATGACGGAGACTGGCCGATGAGGAACATTTATATTGAAAAGGCCGAAGTAGTTCAGTAATAAAAAGTGTCTCAATCTTTTTTGTAAATATTGGGAAGCGTAATTTTAAAACGGACCGCCAATAGTCGAATCCCAATAACGATAAAAAGTCCGGCCAGATAGGCATAGGCGTCTGGAATGGGCAGTTCCTGTAATAGAAAATAGGAGAATCCTCCCAGAATACAGGCGGTGGCATAAATTTCCTTCCTGAAAATTACAGGGATTTCATTACACAAAGTATCCCGGATAACCCCACCGAAAGAAGCGGTCATGGTTCCCAAAGCGACACACATGATAGGCGTTAATCCAGCTGACAGGCCTTTTTCTATACCTACCATGGTATACAAACCTATACCCAGGGTGTCAAAGAGGAAAAGAGACTTCCGGAAATACTTCAACTTACTTTGAAAAATAACAGCCACTATGACTGAAGCGATAATCGTAATGGCATAAACCGATTCCTGCATCCAGATAACAGGAGTATTCCCAATTAACATATCCCTCAGACTACCTCCGCCTACTGCAGTTACAAAAGCAACGATGAACACACCAAATACATCCAACTTCTTTTCCATAGCTACCAAGACTCCCGAAATGGCAAAAGCAATGGTTCCCAGTATGTCGAGCGTAAAATAAAACATAAGCCTCAGTGGATCGTTCTCTTCTGCACGAAAATACAGCTTATCCTTTTTTAGCCTTAGTTTGCTTCACATTTTTTCTAACTCGTGCTGAATACATTGGCTTATGCAGACTAGCACCTTTGAAAAACGCATCACCTACTCTTCCTGGTATACCGGCTGCATTTGAATGCGTTTATATTATTATTGCCCGTTAGCAGCAGGTTCCTAAGCTGATATTCGCTGAATTCATTATTATGCACATACTCCCCCCATTCTAATGGTTTTTTGAATGAAAAGCACTGTCTATTCAAGTAACATAAGGAGTAACAAAAAACCTCGAAACCCCTTGCTTTTCCGATAATTCCCGAGTATTTTTAGATAATGCATAACCACACTGAATCTTTTTTTCATTCAAGCTTTGTTTTCTCCATATGAAGAACGTATTAATACGGATATTTTCAGCCTTCTTTTTGATTTTCCGGAATAGGCAGAACTCATGCTCAACTGATTTGGAACTAAAACGGCATCTTGTCCTGCAGCAAAGCGTTCCTACCCCTGCCAGCTGACAAAAAACAAAAAATCATAGCAATAATAACTGTCAAACATGAAAAAAATAACCGTAAAACCAGGCCCTAAAATAGATGATTACAAAGCCTACGGCACCCTGTACAACCTGGTAAACCAATTCTTAGATGACGCAACGAAATTTCCTGAAAAACTTAAGGGAAAGACTATTTGGATGATCAATTCTACTGCTATTGGAGGAGGTGTTGCCGAAATGCTCCCCAGTCAGATGCGTATTATCCGCACCCTTGGAATTAAAATTGAATGGTTGGTAATCGAAGCAAACGACAATGCCTTCTTCAATCTCACGAAGCGCATTCACAATGCCATCCACGGAAGTGGGAAGCCTAATTTTACCGAGGAAGACCGAAAAGTTTACGAAAAGGTAAATAGGCAGAACCTCGATAAGGCCCTTGAATACATTCAGGATGGCGACATTGTAGTAATACACGATCCACAGCCGATGCCTTTGGGCCGAATGATTCGAAAACACAAAAAGGTTAAATTGGTATGGCGCTGCCATATTGGGCTGGAATCTGAAAATGAAACCACAAAAGGTGTATGGAAATTTCTTTCTACCTACTTTGATGATTATGACCACTTTGTGTTTAGCCTGCCCTCTTACGTGCCTGCAGAATTAAAGGAAAAGACCGCCATCATACCACCAGCCATTGATCCATTAAGCCACAAGAACAGGATGCTCTGGATGTCTAAATGCCTGGGTATATTGCAGCAATCGGGAGTTATCAGGGAACAACTGCCAATGCTTTATCCCAATTACAAACATCAGGTAAGACGTGTAATGCCAGATGGGAGTTTCGATTCTGTTAACCACGACAGTGAGCTCGACATCATCTTCCACCCTACTGTCTTACAAATTTCCCGTTGGGATAGGTTAAAAGGGTTTAAAGAACTCATGGAGGCCTTTATCTTGATGAAAAGGGAAAATGAAAAGAAAACAGATAAAAGCAGTCTGGAATACCGGAGGATCAGGCATTCCCGTCTCGCTTTAGGCGGACCAGATCCGGCATTCGTTTCCGATGATCCTGAGGGAATTGAGGTTTTAAACGAATTAATTGAACAATACAAGAGTTTGTCCGTGGATCTGCAGCGATCCATTGCGCTTTTATTACTGCCCCTGGACAATCCCAAAGAGAATGCATTAATCGTCAATGCTTTGCAACGCTGTGCCACTATTGTAGTACAGAACTCCATTCAGGAAGGGTTTGGGCTAACCGCTACAGAAGCCATGTGGAAGAAACGGCCAGTCCTGGTATCCGGTGCTGCCGGGTTAAGAGCCCAGGTCCAGCAGGATATTAATGGTAAGATCAATCCGGATCCTGCAAATATCGCTGAACTTGCGGAATCCCTTGAAGAAATGCTCAGCAACCCGCTGGAACGCGATAAGTGGGGCTTTAACGGGCAGGTACGCGTGATTAATAAATTTACATTGTTCAGCCAGATCAAATCCTGGTTAAGCCTGTTAAGTTCACTTGATTAATGCTATACCCTTTAATTAAACTAATAACAGCTTTTATAGCTGGTCTTGCTATGGGCACGCTAACTATTTATGATTTCAGTAAAACAAGTGATATAACCGATTGGTATGTTGTTAATGATGGGGTTATGGGAGGTATTTCCAGGGGAATGCTGGAATTGAGTGCTGAAGGCCATGGTGTATTTCGAGGCACGGTCTCATTGGAAAATAACGGTGGATTTAGCTCTATACGTTATTCTTTGCCAACCCAAGAGATATCCGGTTATGATTATTTGGTGCTCAGGGTGAAAGGTGACGCTAAAAAGTACCAGTTCAGGGTCAAGTCCAAAAGGTCACAGTATTATTCCTATGTGGCTTATTTTGAAACCACTGGCAAATGGGAAACCATAAGAATCCCCTTGAAGGAAATGTATCCTGTGTTCCGGGGCTATCGCCTTGATCAACCCAACTATGATGGCACCCAGTTGGAAGAGGTAGGGATTCTAATCGGCAATAAAAAAGCTGAGGAGTTCCGGCTTGAGATCGATTCCATACAACTGGAGTCTGATAATTAGTATAATTTCAGTTGTCACAGCAAGGGAAATCTATCCCCGGCAACTGATCCATATAATTAAATGATTATGCGCAATACTATATTTCTATGGGTGCTTGCCCTTGGCCTGATTCCGTCTTGCAATGCACAAAAATTGCTGGAGGTAAACCAGGCCCGACTGGAAAACACCCTGATTTCTCTTGCTGAATTTGGCAAAAAACCCAATGGTGAAACGAACAGGGTTGCCTTTAGTGATGCGGATATTGCGGGCAGAGATTATGTTATTAGACTCATGAAGGAAGCCGGCTTGGCGGTTTTCATTGATTTTGCAGGAAATATTATCGGTAAACGCGAGGGCAGTGATACTGATTTAAAATCACTCGGTTTTGGTTCACACATCGATATGGTCCCTGATGGAGGCAATTATGATGGAATCGTAGGTTCCCTGGCGGCCATTGAGGTTGTAAAAACGATGCAGGAGAACAATATAAAAACCAGGCATCCGCTTGAAGTGATCATTTTTTCGAACGAAGAAGGAGGTGTTATGGGAAGTCGCGCGATAGCCGGTGAACTAAAGCCAGAGGCGCTTACCGTAGTCAACAGCACCGGTTATTCCATGGGCCAAGGGATAGAGCGCATAGGGGGAGACACTTCCCGTTTGAAAGAAGTAATTCGCCCCAAAGGCAGCTTGGCAGCATTTCTGGAACTGCATATTGAACAAGGCGGAATCCTGGATAGAGAGCAGTTGGATATCGGGGTGGTCGAGGGAATTGTTGGACTTAGGTGGTGGGATGTTACCATAACAGGAATGTCCAACCACGCAGGTACCACACCCATGAATTTACGCAAAGATGCTCTCCTCGCTGGAGCGCGTTTTATACAGGCGGTCAATGAAGAGGCATTGAAACTGGATGGCAAACAGGTGGCCACTGTTGGTCGAATTAAGGCCTACCCGGGTGCGCCCAACGTGATCCCCGGATCTGTAGTACTCAGTCTGGAGATAAGGGATTTATCGGATAGGACCATAGACCTCTTGTTCTCCAATATCAGGGAACGAGCAGAAGCTATCGCCCGTGATTCTGAAACACAATTCGAATTTACATTACTGGATACCACCGGAAAACCGGCATTAACCGCGGATTGGATTCAGGAAGAGATCCGCAGGTCGAGTGAGGCCCTTGGTTTATCACACAGGCAGATACAAAGCGGGGCTGGTCATGATGCCCAGGATATGGCCCTGATTTGTCCCGTAGGGATGATCTTTGTACCCAGTAAGGACGGAATAAGCCACTCCCCCAGGGAATATACCTCCGCAAAAGACATGGCAAACGGAGCTAATGTTTTGCTGCAGACCCTGCTGTCATTGGATAAGAAGTAGGATTGGGTATCTCTAAACTTAGGTCGAATAGCTGTTTATTGTCTTGCATCAAATAAATGACTATATTCCAGGAAGTTACAATCTTTTTGCCTTGAAGTTAGTACTTGCCGTGCAGCACTTCCGGTCATGGGTTTTAACACAAACCGTCCGAAAATGAAAAATAAGCCAACACTGACCTGGGCAGGATTACTGCTAACCGCCATTATTGTCCTCCTGATCCTCCCTGAACAACAACATGAACTTCCAAAGCGTGAAAAAGCATCTATTGGAGCTATTAAATGTACCGTAGCAAAATTCCTGCTGAAACCTGCAGACAGTACCAAACAAATTGCACCCCTATTTGATAACCTGGGTTCCTATACTTTTTCTGTAACTACTGATAACCCCAGATCACAGGCTTTCTTTGACCAGGGTATGCGTTTGACATTTGCTTTCAATCATGCTGAAGCGCATCGTTCCTTTATGGAAGCGGCAAGATTGGACCCAAATAACACTATGGCTTATTGGGGACAAGCTTATGCGCTAGGGCCCAATATCAATGATCCCTTACCTGATCAGGACAGGAAGGAAGCGGCATGGGAAGCTTTGCAAAAAGCAAATCAGTACATCAAAGGAAGTACCCCACTGGAAAGATCGCTTGTACAGGCTTTGAATGCCAGGTATAGCAATAATTGGGAAACCAACCAGGCTGATCTTAATGAAGCTTACTTCCAAGAAATGAAAAAGGTACACAAGGTCTTCCCTGAAAATCCCAATGTACAAACCTTGTTTGCGGCGGCAGCCATGAACACCATGCCCTGGAATTACTGGGATTCGGAAGGTAATCCAATGCCCAATACACCGCAAGCCAGGATAGCTCTTGAAAAAGCCATTTCGCTTGATCCCGAACACCCGGGAGCTCATCATTATTACATCCATATGGTTGAACTTCCCAAACCGGATTTAGGAGTGCCCAGTGCTGAGGCCCTGGAGGACCTGATGCCCGGAGCGGGTCACCTGGTACACATGCCATCACATATTTACATTAGGGTTGGTCGTTATAAGGATGCCGTCCAAGTCAACCACAAGGCCATTGCTGCAGACGAAGACTATATTTCCCAATGTTATTCACAGGGACTTTATCCACTGGGTTATTATCCGCATAATATCCATTTTCTTTGGTCTGCATCCAGCCTGATCGGTGAGAGCAACACCGCCATTAATGCGGCAAAGAAAACCGCCGAAAAAGTGCCTAAGGGTGAAATGGAAGAACTTACTTTTCTTCAGGATTTTGCTGCAACCCCCTTGTTGGCCTATGTCCGTTTTGGCAAATGGAATGATATCCTTACCTACCCCGCACCTGCTGCGGATATTATCCACCTTAACCTGATACGTCATTATGCGAGGGGACTTGCTTTTATCCGAAAAAACAATCCAAAGGAAGCCAAGGAAGAACTCACCGCCATTAAGGCCATTATGAATAATCCGGAAACCGCCAATATTGTAGCAACCGCACAGAACTCCTCTGACCGTATTGCCCTGATAGCTTATGAGGTGGTATCCGGAGAATTGGCGCACCTTGAAGGTAATAAACGAAAGGCTATTGAACATCTGGAAAATGCTATTGCGGCAGAAGATGGCCTCACCTATACCGAGCCTTCAGCCTGGCATATTCCACCGCGACAAAATCTGGGAGCCATACTCCTGGAGGTTGGAAATTACAAAGAAGCAGAGGCTTTATACCGGGAGGATTTGAAACGTTTGCGACAAAACGGTTGGTCGCTTTACGGTTTGTCCCAGGCATTGGCTGCACAGGGCAAAACCTCAGAGGCAAAAGCAGCTGACAAAGAGTTTGAAAAAGTCTGGCAATATGCTGATGTAAGCATTGGTCGTTCGGCTTTCTGAGACAGCAGTTTTTATTAGAAATTTATGGAGGAAACTGCCTTACGAGCTGTTTCAAATTCTTCCAAGAGGTTCTCCACAATCTTAGAAGCAGGCAATATCTCGTGAATAAGGGAGGCCACCTGTCCAATTTCAAGCTCACCCTCTTCCATATCCCCTTCGAACATGCCTTTTTTGGCCCGGGCACGCCCGAGTAAAGATTTAAGTTCTTCAATTCCTGCCCCCTGTTCATAGGCACTTTGTATGTCCTGATAGAACTTATTCTTTAATAATCGTACCGGCGCCAGTTCTTTGAGCGTGAGTTGCGTGGCTCCTTCCCCGGCCTCAACCACCAGCTGTTTAAATCGTTCATGTGAGGAGGCTTCGTGGCTGGCCACAAAGCGCGATCCTACCTGTACCCCGTCTGCACCCAGGACCATAACCGCGAGCATTGCGGCACCTGTTCCAATTCCGCCTGCAGCAATCAGGGGTACTGATATGTGTTCCCTAACCGATGGGATGAGTGTAAGTGTTGTAGTTTCATTGCGCCCGTTGTGCCCGCCAGCCTCAAATCCTTCGGCAACAATTGCATCCACTCCTGCCTCTTCGGCCTTTTTCGCAAATCGGACACTGCTTACTACATGGACTACAGTAATGCCTTTTTCTTTGAGATGGGAAGTCCAGGTTTTGGGATTCCCTGCAGAGGTAAAGACAATTTTAACTCCCAATTCGATGATAATCTCCATCAACTGTTCAATATCCGGGTAAAGCATAGGAATGTTAACCCCGAAAGGTTTGTCCGTAGCCTGCTGACATTTCTGAATGTGTTCGCGCAAAACCTGGGGGTACATACTGCCCGCACCAATGAGTCCCAGGCCTCCGGCATTGGAAACCGCAGAGGCCAGACGCCAACCGCTGGCCCATATCATACCAGCCTGAATAATAGGGTATTCTATCCCGAATAAGGATGTGATTCTATTTTCCATAGTTTTTTGCTTTTTTCAGGAGATCACCCCAGAGCCTAACAGTTCTTCCCCAAGGTACCAGGCAACAAACTGCCCCGCTGTTATGGCCGATTGTTTATTTTCAAAATCGACATAAAGCCCCTGCTCTGTTTTATATAAAACGGCCTGCTGTAATTCCTGTCGGTAGCGTATCCGTGCCTTTACTTTCATTGTTTCCCCGGCAGATAAGGCAAGGTCAGGACGTACCCAGTGCAATTCAGCTTCTTTTACAAATAAGGCCTTCCTGTATAAACCGGGGTGTGATTTACCCTGCCCGGTATAAATAATGTTTTCTTCCACATCGGTATCAATAACAAATAGCGGCTCCGGCGTACCGCCTACGTCCAATCCTTTTCTTTGTCCGATGGTGAAATAATGAGCACCCTGATGTTTTCCTACCACCTTGCCGTCTTCCTGAGCGTAGTCGGGTTTCTCTGAATGGTAAGCCAATTCCGCCTCCTTATTGACGAAATGGGGTTTATCATGCTGATACTGCTGGGAATCAGGGGGTACCTCAACAATAACACCCGTTTTTGGTTTTAACTGCTGCTGCAAGAACTCAGGCAACCTGACCTTTCCTATAAAACAAAGCCCCTGAGAATCCCTTTTTTCAGCTGTAATCAGGTTTTGTTCAGCTGCAATTCTTCTGACTTCTGGTTTAGTAAGTTCCCCAATTGGAAATAAGGTTTTCGACAACTGTTCCTGGGATAACTGACATAAAAAATAAGACTGGTCTTTGCGGGCATCAAGTCCAGACAGTAACCGGTAAGTCTCCTTGCCATTATCTGCTGTCAGTAAATCTTTGCGTGCATAGTGCCCGGTTGCTACATAATCTGCCCCAAGTTGTAAGGCAATTTTGAGGAAAACATCAAATTTAATCTCACGGTTACAAAGCACATCGGGATTAGGGGTCCTGCCCATTTCATATTCCCTGAACATATAATCTACAATGCGTTCCTTATATTCTGCACTGAGGTCTACCGTTTGAAAGGGAATCCCCAATTTCTCCGCTACAATTAAAGCATCGTTGCTGTCTTCCAACCAGGGGCATTCCTGGGATATAGTCACAGAATCGTCGTGCCAGTTCTTCATGAACAAGCCAATTACCTCGTAGCCCTGTGTTTTAAGCAGGTAGGCTGCAACACTGGAATCTACTCCTCCCGAAAGACCAACAACAACTTTTTTCATATGCTCTATTGCATTGCAAAAATACAAAATTCACCTTGGTCAACTTCTTATTAAAAACTCGCAGCAAAAAATTTTTAAGCTCGAAATATGGAAATTTTGACCAGAAACATTCCCCTTGTATTTACCGGGATATCTGACGTTTAAAGCGCACAAATACTTTATCGTCAATTAATTCAAGGACAAAATTCCCTGGTAGTTTTGTTAAACTTTTTATAATTATCCTTAAACATAAGCAACCTTTTTTGACTTTTGTATTATTCAAATGAACTAATGTTTAATACATTAATCAGACAAGTAATTTAATTTTTGTTCATTTTTTATGTTCAATTGTTAAACTAATATTTAGAAATTAAATTAATATTCAATTACAAAAAATCGAAACTATGAGTAACATGTTTAAAATTTTAAAAATCTCAGCACTAAGCTTTTTGCTGGTACTAGGAACTTCCTGTTCAAATGACGATGATGGCGGTCCATCTATCGACACACAACAAAATATTTTAGAGATAGCACTTGGAACTCCTGAACTCAGCTTATTGGTTGCCGCTTTACAAGCTGCTGATGGAGACCTGGTTAATGTACTCCAACAAGATGGACCATTTACCGTTTTGGCTCCAACCAATGCTGCATTTACAGCATTTCTGGCATCTAATGGATTCAATTCCCTTGATGATGTGCCAACAGACGTACTTTCACAGATTTTATTGAATCACGTTATATCTGCTGATTTAACCGCAGGTGATTTGGCTGGTTTGGGATCAGGATACACAAGCACAAACGCTACAGGTGCAGGCGACAACAATGTAAGTATCTATTTCAATGCTACCAGTGGAGTTCGTTTTAATAACGTGGCAAGTGTTACAGTTGATGGAGCTGATATTGATGCTTCCAACGGTACAATTCACATAATAGACGCCGTAATTCCTATTCCTACACTTCTTCAGCATGGAGCTATTAATCCAAATCTAACCAGTCTGGTTGTTGCACTAGGTGCTGCTGATGGAGATTTAATCAACGTCTTAAGCGGAGACGGACCATTTACTGTATTGGCTCCGGATAATGCCGCCTTTGATACCTTCTTGAACGGTGCAGACCTTGGAGGAGTTGATACTGCAGTACTGAGCAGAATTCTGTTGAACCACGTTGTTGACGGTGCTGTTAGTTCTTCCGATTTAGTAACTGCTGGAGCTGGCTATACCAACACTAGCGTTACAGGACCTGGAGATAACCTGATGAGTCTTTACTTCAACACCTCTGCCGGAGTGGTATTCAATGGTACATCTACAGCGACTACTGCAGATGTAGTTGGATCAAACGGAATTATTCATGTTGTTGATGGGGTTATAGACCTGCCTACGGTAGTTACTTTTGCTGCCGCTGATCCAAATTTTACGACATTGGTTGACGCACTGACTACACTGACTCCTGGAACGGATTTCGTTAGCATCCTATCACGCTCAACTGGTAATAATGCAGACGGAATAAACCCAGAATTTACGGTATTCGCTCCAACAAATGACGCTTTTGCTGATTTAACTGAAATTCCTGGAGAGGTAGTACTAACACAGGTATTATTGCACCACGTAATTGCAGAAGCCAACGTAACCTCAGGAGACCTAAACAATCCCGGTGATACAACTGCTCCAACGCTGGAAGGAGATAACATAACTATTACGTTGCCAGGTTCTGGTGATAATATTGCTGATGTAACTGACGGATCTGGAAACACAGATGCAGGTATAATTGCAGTGGATGTGCAGGCTGACAATGGCGTTATTCACGTATTGAATAAAGTATTGCTTCCTGACACCAATAACTAGTCTGAATAAATCAGAAAAAACTAGCTCAAATAAAATGGCCGCAAAAGCGGCCATTTTTTGTTTGTATCCAAAAGATCCTATCATTGGATCGTCCGTATTGTAAAACATTTTAAATAATTTAGCTGAACTCTTTAACCCTCATAATTAATTGCCATGAAAAAAGTTTTTTTTAGATCCTTGACCCTATTCTTCGCCTTAAGCCTGCTATGGGCGTGTAATAACAATGATGATAATGATCCGGACCCCATTGTAATTTCGGATCCTGACATCATCGATCTGGCAATTGCTAATAATGACTTGAGCGTTTTACTCGAAGCCTTAGTACAGGCGGATCTGGTTGCTACACTACAAGGCAATGGGCCCTACACTGTTTTTGCACCTACCAACGATGCTTTTGAAACTTTTTTAATCGAGAACAATTACGTTAGTGTACTTGAAATACCCCTGGATGTCCTTTCTCAGGTATTGTTAAACCACGTGGTATCCGGCGAAAATTTTTCCTCAGGCCTGAGTACCGGATACATCTCTTCACTTTCTACTGCAGGAGCAGGTGGTAACAATCTGAGCTTGTTTATTGACACCACAGACGGGGTTAGCATAAATGGTGTTGCTGATGTGGTCAATGCAGATAATGATGCGACCAATGGAGTAGTACATATTGTTGATGAAGTAATCGGGCTTCCCAATATTGTAGATCACGCAACCGCGAATAGCGATCTTTCCTCGCTGGTAAGTGCTTTAACTGATGGAGGAAATACCACGTTTACGGATCTGCTTTCGGATACAGAGGTGGACTTTACCGTCTTTGCACCGGTAAACAGCGCATTCGATGCTTTTAGCAATCCTAATGGGAACGCACTGGACAATATTCTATCCAACCACGTAATTGTAAATACGGCAGCTGCTTCAACCGCGTTAACCAATTCTTACCTGAATACGGAAGGAACTAATGTTGATGGAGATAAACTGAGCATCTATGTTAATACCGATAATGGGGTAACCCTTAACGGAGTAAGCACAGTGGCCGTGGCAGATATTATTGCAACCAACGGAATTATCCATGCCGTGGATGCGGTTATTGATATCCCAACGGTAGTAAGCTTTGCCCTGGCGGACCCCAATTTCTCCACTTTGGTTAGCGCATTAACCGAATTAACACCAGCTACTGATTTTGCGGGTATACTGTCCAGGACAGCGGGTGGAAACGGAGATGGGATAGATCCAGATTTCACCGTATTTGCACCCACTAATGACGCATTTGCAGCATTGACATCTATTCCCGAAGAATCAGTCTTAACGCCAATTCTATTGCACCATGTAGTTTCCGGAGCAAACATCCGAACCGAGGACCTTAATAAACCAGGAAACACCCCGGCTACTACCCTCGAAGGAGATGACATTACCATAACCTTTCCGCCAACGGATCCTAATATAGCCGACATAACAGATGGCACACAAAATACAGGAGGCATTATTGATGTCAACATCCAGGCAGGAAATGGAGTAATCCATGTTTTGAATGCGGTGCTAATACCGGATACAAACAACTAACTTCCCTTAACCATAATTCTTACTAGTCAAGGATAGAAATGACCGCCAAAAGCGGTCATTTTTTATTGCAATTTGTAAAGGAATACTAACTTATTGTTCAATTATTGTTAAACTTTTTTTAATTTTTATCAAACAAAAGCAACTTCCTGTAAATTCCACATCTTACACTTGTGATATACCTTTAATGATACTAATCGCAACATTTTAAGTTAATTACTAATTTTTTAAAAATAAGTATTGGTACTTATTGCCAATTTACGAAAACACTTTGTTATCCATTTGAACACTTTATATTAAACATTTAACAATTAACACCCTATGACTATGAAAAGATTACTCCATTGGAAAAACTTGGTTTTCCTGTTGTTCGCCGGTCTGCTTTTTGTTGCCTGTGAAAAAGAGGAAACAGGAAACAACGAAGCCGAAACCACAAGCAACATTGTTGAAACAGCTCAGGCTACTGATGCGCTTTCCAGCCTGGTAGAAGCCCTCATTGCGGCAGACACTCAGGAAGATTCAGACCTTATTGGCACCCTGAGCAGTGAAGGTCCTTTCACGGTTTTTGCCCCCACCAATGATGCCTTTGTAGCACTATTGGATCAGTTGGAAGATTATGACAGCCTCGAAGATTTTGATGATGAAGACGATCTGGAGATCCTGGAAACCATCCTAAAATACCATGTTGTAGCAG
Source organism: Flavobacteriaceae bacterium D16 (assembly GCA_021295155.1). Classification (GTDB taxonomy): domain Bacteria; phylum Bacteroidota; class Bacteroidia; order Flavobacteriales; family Flavobacteriaceae; genus Lentiprolixibacter. The sequence goes on from JAJTJC010000035.1 coordinate 797,895, forward strand.
GTGTTGCGGTTCGTGCAGCAGACCTGACTGATGGTCAGGAGATTGGAACTGTATTGGGAGAGTCCGTAACCATAAGCCTGGATGGTGGCGTGTTTGTTCAGGACGCTACAGAAACACCAGCACAGGTTATTATCCCTGATGTTGAAGCAAGTAACGGAATAGTGCATGTGGTAGATAAAGTATTGTTGCCTCAGGTTATCATTGATGCCCTCAACGATGACGACGATGATGAAGCGGAGCCCGGAACACTGGTAGAGCTGGTTGTTGAAACTGAAGCCCTTTCCGTATTGGAAGAGGCTGTGATCAAGGCTGGATTGGTGGACACCCTTAATGGTGAAGGACCATTTACTGTCTTTGCCCCAACAAATGATGCTTTTGTTGCTTTACTGGATATTCTGGGAGAGGATTATAATAGTTTAGACGATTTTGATACAGAAGCAGAATTGATGCTGCTTACTGATATCCTTTTATATCACGTTGTTCCTGCCCAGGTACTGGCTGCGGAACTTGAAGCAGGGACGGTTGCAACGGCACTTGCAGATAATAGTATAGAAATAATTGCTTCTGAAGAAGCCTTTGTAATAGGTGATGCTTCCGGAGTAAATGCCAAGATTACAGCTACAGATTTCCTGGCCTCCAATGGAGTGGCTCATACCATAGACAAGGTATTGCTTCCACAAGCAGCGATTGATTTTGTTGCTTCAATGAACCTGAAAACAATCGTGGAGCTTGCCGTAGGAACAGACGATTTAAGCCTGTTGGTAGAAGCTTTGCAACAAGCCGATGCAGGCCTTGTAGAAACCCTTGGCAGTGAAGGTCCCTTTACCGTATTTGCGCCCACAAACGACGCTTTTGTAGCTGTACTTGATCTGTTAGGAGACGATTTTAATTCTCTTGCTGATTTTGATACAGAGGAAGAAATAGCCATCCTGGTGGATATCCTGACCTATCACGTAGTTTCAGGTACTGCCGCCTTCTCCACTGATTTAAGTGACGGGCAGGAAATCCCTACCGTACAAGGAGAGTCCGTTGGTATCAATCTTAAAGACAATACGGTTCACGTAGTTGATGCTACGGGTACCAACGCTACTGTGGTGATTCCTGACCTGGAAGCGAGTAATGGTGTGGTTCATGTGATTAACAAGGTGTTACTGCCACAATCTGCTTTGGATGCTATCGCGGCACTTTCCCTGAAAACCATTGTGGAAATTGCGGTAGAAACAGATGATTTGAGTCTTCTTGTTTCTGCTTTGCAACAAGCTGATGCCGGTCTGGTAGAAGCGCTTAGCGGTGAAGGTCCGTTTACGGTTTTTGCTCCTACAAATGATGCCTTTGCAGCTTTACTGGCTGCCCTGGGGAATGAGTATCATAGCTTAGCTGATTTTGATACCCAGGAAGAAAAAGACTTGCTGGTAAAAGTATTGACCTACCACGTTGTAGCAGGTACTGCAGCTTTTTCTACAGACCTAAGTGACGGACAAAGCATTCCAACACTGCAAGGTGAAAATGTTGGGATCAACCTCAAGAATGGTACCGTACATATTGAAGATGCCACTGACACAAACGCTACTGTTGTGATTCCAGATGTGGAAGCCAGTAATGGTGTAGTACACGTAATAAACAAGGTATTATTGCCACAGGAGGTTCTCGATATACTGAATCCTCCGGTTCCCAACATTGTAGAATTAGCGCAATCTGTAGATGACCTGAGTCTTTTAGTTGAAGCTCTTGTAACAGCAGACGCCGGTCTTGTAGAAGTATTGAGCGGAGAAGGTCCCTTTACTGTATTTGCCCCTACCAACAGCGCTTTCGCAGCCTTGCTTAACGCCTTAGGTGACGATTACCATAGCCTGGCTGATTTCGATACTCCAGCAGAAAAAGAATTGCTGGCTAAGGTGCTTACCTATCATGTAGTTGCCGGTGTAGCTGCTGCTTCCACAGACTTGTCAGACCATCAGGAATTGCCTACCGTTCAGGGTGAGTCGCTGTTTGCTATACTTAACCATGGCGTACAAATACGTGACAAAACCGGTGTAGACGCTAACGTTATTGGTGCTGATAACACAGCTAGCAACGGAATTGTACACATCGTTGATAAAGTGCTTATCCCTCAGGAAATAATTGACGCTCTTACTGACGATCATTAAGAGCACTCGTTATTTTTGAATTGCGAATGTATAAAAAGTCCCGCTGCGATAATCAGAGGGACTTTTTATTTCCTGTCACATCAGGATCAAATCATTTAGCATACAAAAAAAAGTACTTGACAACTAAAGTTTTGGTGTGGGGTAGACAATGTTCATATTTGAAGTGTAGAAACTTACTGAACTAAACCTACTTACCGCTAAAAAACCCCGCTTTATCAGCAGGGTTTTTTTTGTTGTGTCCTTTCCATCTCATCCAACTATGCATTCGCTTCAAGAAGTTCTATAACTCGAACTCTAGTATTCGCGGGAAGTCTTCGAAGCGTCCTTCGGCAGACTCTCCTTTTATTTCTAGGTATTTTTCGCTTCGCTGTACGATTTACCTTTTCTTTTTTTGCTCTTCTGCCTGCTCCATCATTTCACGCATTTTACGCTGGAACCGGTTTTCTTTCTTAGGCTGCTTCTTCTTCTCTTCTATCTGGGCATGGATTTTATCCTGATCCAGAATGAAGTTTTTGATGGCGAGCATAATAAAGATGGTAATCAGGTTGGAGACAAAATAGTACAAACTCAAACCACTGGCGTAATTGTTAAAGAAGAATAACATAAGCAGTGGGGAGATGTACATAATCACCTTCATATTGGGCATTCCCGGTTGCGTTTGCATATTCTGTCCGGTAGTCATCATCATATAGAAGAAGATAGCCACGGAGGCCAGAATAGGGAAAAGACTCACATGATCCCCGTAAAAAGGGATGGTGAATGGAAGTTCCAGTATAGTATCATAAGAAGATAAATCCTCTGCCCATAAAAATGACTTTTGCCTCAATGCAAAAGACGTTGGGAAAAACATGAAAAGCGCATAAAATATAGGCAACTGCAATAAAGCAGGGACACAGCCACTCATAGGACTCACCCCGGCCTTATTGTACAATTTCATGGTCGCCTGCTGCCTCTTCATGGCGTTGTCCTTGTACTTCTCGTTTAACTCGGTTATTTCTGGTTTCAGGACCTTCATTTTGGCCTGAGACAAATAGGATTTATAGGTTACCGGAGACATCAGCAGTCGAACCAGAATCGTCATCACCACGATGGCTATACCAAAGGGAAGGAAGGAACTTAAAAACTCATAGAAAGGAGTAAAGACCTGTCGGTTTATCCATCCAAATATTCCCCAGCCAAAGGGTATGGAATCTACCAATCCCAGCTCCTTATAATTTTTTAACACCTTAACGTCAGTCGGACCGTAGTACCAGTATAATGAACTGGCGAGCTCCCCAGCCATAAGGGGCAGGGTAGTTTCAGTAGTATATTCCTTAGTGAAGCGTGTTTCTTTACTTTCCTCCTCAACCAGGTTACGGGAAGCCAGCGATGCGGAATCAAACGGTGTTTCAGTAGCGAGTATAGAGCTAAAGAAATGCTGGCGGTAAGACAACCATTTTACCTGCTCTTCAATTTCATCATCGTCGCTGCTTTCTGACAACTTACTGATCTTTCCTTCCTCATGGTTATAGGTAAGCCGGGTGTAGCGGTTTTCATACTGAACACTTTTGTTATGCCGCATTCCCCGCATCTGCCATTTCAGCTTAACCGGTTGGGTCCCATTAATCACACTGCTTAAACCCTGGGATCTGATGCTGAAATCTACCAGGTAGTCATCTGGTTTAATCTCATAGCGGTACTCCAGAAATTGGTTTTCGGACACCTTAGCTTTCATGGAAAGGACCTGGTTCTCTCCATTTTTGCTAAGCTCAGGTTCAAAAAATAAGGAATTGGATTGCATTACCCGGTTGTCAGTAGTGCTGAAACTCAGGTTAAAATCTGCATTGCCATCCTTAACCAGGTATACTGGAACAGAATCGTAGGTAACAAACTGTTTCATCCGGGCTTCTGTAATCTGCCCTCCCTGATTACTCACCTCCAGATAGAGGTAGTCATTTTCTAAAGTGGTAACTCCCTGGCGTGCTGGTGTGAACTGAAAATCTCCTATTGAATTCTGATAATCTGCAAGTGCTACGGAATCCTGCAGGTTGACGGCCGGTTGTTCAAGTACTGTAGTATTCTCCTGTTTTTCAGGTGCCTCTTCTTTTTCTACCAGTTCCTGTTGTGCCTGTTGTGCTTCCAACTCCTCAGGAGTTGGCTGGTTCAGGTAAAACCAAAAAATTAAAATGACAAAAATCAGTACAAAACCGATAATTGACTTGACATCCAGTTTCTTTTCTTCCATGGAGCTTTAATCTACTTCTTTAGCGCAATGCAGTTTCCTGCCACATTATATTTAAGGGCCCTTATTTTCTTGATTTGGTTTGCAAATATAGGCCCAAATGTGCAGTTTATGCCATACTGGCATTAGTTTGTTCCCTTTTGTGTTGCAGAACGGCCTTTACAAAACCTACAAAAAGTGGATGAGGACTGGCCACAGTGCTCTTGTATTCGGGATGATACTGCACCCCTATAAACCAGGGATGTGAAGGCAATTCCACAATTTCCACCAGACCCGTCTGCTTATTAATACCTGAAGCCCTTAAGCCGGCTTCTTCAAGTTGTTCTTTGTACACATTGTTAAGCTCATAACGGTGACGGTGGCGTTCCGAAATTTGAGTTTCTCCCCCATAGACCTCATTAACCAGGGTTCCTGTTTCGATTTCACAATCCCAGGCCCCAAGCCGCATAGTTCCTCCCTTATTGGTAATATGCTTCTGTTCTTCCATTAGGCTAATTACAGGATAGGAAGTATGTTCATCCATTTCAGTGGAATTGGCACCTTTGAGATCCAATACATTGCGGGCAAATTCTATTACTGCCATTTGCATCCCAAGGCAAATACCAAGGAATGGTATCGAGTTCTCCCGGGCATACTGCACAGCAGCTATTTTCCCTTCTATCCCACGTTCACCAAATCCAGGTGCTACCAGTATGCCGTCCAGGCCTTGTAACTTGGCAGCAATATTCTCGTGGTTTAAATGTTCAGAATGAACAGAAACCACATTTACACGCACTTCATTTACTGCACCGGCATGTATAAAAGATTCCAGGATGGATTTATAAGAATCCTGCAGTTCAACGTATTTTCCAATTAAGCCAACTGTAACCTCTCCCTTCGGATTTTTGTGCCGTTGCAAAAAGGCGTGCCATTGTTCCAGGTCGAGATTTTCATCTAAGGGCAATCCCATCTTTTCGAGAGCCACACGATCCAGCCCCTCATTAAGCATCATGATGGGCACATCATAAATAGTAGAGGCATCAATGGATTGTATAACAGCCTCCTTCTTTACATTGCAAAAGAGTGCCAGTTTTTGCTTTATCTCATCAGATATTTCATGTTCTGTCCTGCACACCAGGATGTCGGCCTTAATACCACTTTCCATCAGCGTCTTTACCGAGTGCTGTGATGGTTTGGTTTTTAATTCCCCTGCAGCCGAGAGATAGGGTACCAGGGTAAGGTGGACCACAATAGCATTCTTGTCTCCCAACTCCCACAGTAATTGCCGCACCGATTCAATATAAGGCAGGGATTCTATGTCACCCACAGTACCTCCAATTTCGGTAATCACGATATCATATTCCCCGCTCTTTCCCAATAACTGTATCCGTTCCTTGATCTCGTTTGTGATATGGGGCACGACCTGAACCGTTTTCCCCAGAAATTCTCCTCGTCTTTCCTTTTCAATAACACTCTGATAGATACGGCCTGTGGTAACATTATTTGCCTGGGAAGTACGGACATTCAAAAAGCGTTCATAGTGCCCCAGATCCAAGTCGGTTTCCGCCCCGTCATCAGTAACATAGCACTCGCCGTGTTCATAAGGGTTAAGGGTTCCCGGATCTACATTGATGTATGGATCTAATTTCTGGATGGTAGTCTTGTATCCCCTGGCCTGTAGAAGCTTTGCAAGAGATGCGGCAATGATTCCTTTGCCTAATGATGAAGTTACTCCCCCCGTAACGAAAACATATTTGGTGTCTGCCATGACGCGTATCTTGATTACGGGATGTAAAGATACAAATTACGGCAAAAAATCAGTCGGACTGGGACTGAAAATCTTCACGCAACTGACGCAATAAACCCTCCAGACCATTTTCTTTTATTTCCAATACTTCACGAAGATTATGACCCAGCTTGCCCTGTGGAAAACCCTTTCGCTGGAACCATATTAAATAAGCCAGGGGAAGCTCACTCAAATAACTTCCCTTGTATTTACCAAAAGGCATTTTATACCGGGCAAGCTTTAACAGATGTTGCTTGTTGAATGAAGGTTCCACACCTAAAGCTAAATAATTATCTTTATTTGGCACTAATTGCGAACGATATGAAACGAAGACAATTTATAGGGACTTCCACGGCAGCAGGTTTGGGAATGCTGGCCATACAGCAGACATATGGACATCTAACTAAGCCTGAACTACCCATTTCTAAAAGGAAAGGGAATATAAACCACAGTGTTTGCTATTGGTGCTATAACAGTATTCCCCTGGATACTTTTTTGGAGCATTTGAAATCACTGGAAATAGGAGCCATTGACCTGGTTGGCCCTGATGACTGGCCTTTGTTGCAAAAACACAATATACATGCTTCTATGTGCTGGGGAGCTGAGCTGGGGCTTACTGAAGGCTGGAATGACACCAAAAATCATCCTGCATTGATTAAAAACTATACGGATATGATACCGAAGGTTGCCGATGCCGGCTATACTAACCTCATTTGTTTCAGTGGCAATCGCAATGGGCTATCCGATGAGGAAGGCCTCCGGAATTGTAAAGATGGGCTGGAACAGGTTTTACCACTTGCAGAACGATTCGGGGTGGTTCTGCATATGGAATTGTTGAATTCCAAGGTAGACCATAAAGATCATATGTGCGACCACAGCAGCTGGGGAGTAGATTTATGCCGAAGCCTGGGAACGGATAACTTTAAACTCCTGTACGACATCTACCACATGCAGATTATGGAAGGTGATGTTATTCGTACCATCAGGGAGTACCACGAATACATCGGACATTATCATACCGGGGGTAATCCGGGACGGCACGAAATTGACGAAACCCAGGAGCTTTATTACCCGGCTATTATGAAAGCTATCCTTGAAACAGGTTTTAAAGGGCATGTGGCACAGGAATTCATTCCCTCATGGGAAGATAAAATCGCTGCTCTCGAGCAGGGCGTGAATATTTGTGATGTTTAATGGTAAGCTTTTCTCAGGATTATGAGTAAAGAAGCTTCAATAGCCCAGTGCCTCTTTGATAGCCGCATTCCATGCTTTTTGCTGGGCCACATTCCTGGAAAAATCCGTTTCCCGGTCGTATTGACTCTGAAAATCGGCCAGTTCCCGGTTAATTTGCTCATAAATTACCCTTACTTCTGCTTTGATATTGCTGGTAAACCGGGTATCTGTAAGTTGCTGCCTCATTTTCCGGGCAAACATTTCAGCTATATCAAAATGTAGTTGTTCGTGGCTGAGGATTACAGCATTGCAAATATCAGCTTTGTACCAGGATTTCTGCGGATAGAAGTAGGTCCTTACGGTAAAATCCACTTCCATCTTCCCGTTGGTCTCCGTAGAAGAAAAATAATAACTTATTCCACTTGCAGTTGTAGCTGCGACGCTGCCGGAAGAAGGTGGGGCTCCCTTAAAATCATCCCAACTTAATCTATATTCGGGACTCCATAAAATTGCCTCTTCCTCTTGTGCGTGTACGGCAGAAGCAGTTAGCAAGGAAAAAAAAAGGAGCAGGTATTTTATAGTTGCCAATGGTACTGGATTGCCGTTTCTATGTCAGGATGAATACTTTGCATTACGGGACAACTGTTTCCCACCCGCTCCAACAAATCCTGGTCATCTTTACTAATAGCGGCCGGCAAATAAAGCTGAATATCAATCCCTGATATCCTTCTGGGGTTTGCCGCCATATGCTTGGTAATATCTGCATAGGCGCCCTTAAGTTGCAGTTCCATGGAACGCGCCTTAACCCCCATGACGGTAAGCATACAACTTGCCAGGGCTGTCGCCACTGTATCTGTCGGAGAGAAGGCCTCTCCCTTTCCATTATTATCTATAGGAGCGTCGGTTATAAATTCATTCCCCGAGCGCAGGTGCTGGCACTGGGTACGTAATTCACCGAGGTAGGTTACTTTAGAGGTCATCCAGAGGGTTTACTTGTTTAACCCGCATTTCATCATACATCATGATATACAGGGCTGTATTATAATAACCAGAGGCCAGGTCTTTGGCAAAATCGAATTTATTTCCGTCGTATTCCGTGACCCCTATGGTCTCCGAAGCATCAAAAAGGTCCATCTTGTAGGCCAGTTTCAAGAGAATATCATAGGTAAGGTCAAATCCCCTGATTGCATATCGGTCAGGTATGGATCCGAATCTTCTTCGATATCGACGAACGAAGGCAGAATTACCGGCTTCCCGGTCTATGGAAGGATAGGTAAACCTCAGGTTGGATAAATGGTTTCCGGAAATCACCTCATTCTCAAACGCCTTATTCTTGTTGGTGGTAAACATTCTGACCTGGGTGGTATCGGATATGGCAGAATTCAATATTGAGCTTACGCTGCTTACCACTTTAAAGTTATCCGTTTCCACAAAGACCCAGTTATCTGTTTCTATGGAGAGGGAAAGTGTGAAAAGATCCAGATCCAAAGAAATATTTTCCTCTTCCTCAACGAGATCAACCACTCTGGCTCCTGGGAATTCTTCCAGGATCCTGGCCTCGGCATCTTTGTTTTGCTGGTCTGCAATCACCACAATATTTTGATCCGTTACCTTAGTCTGCATATAGGATAACATCCGCTCCCGCAGCGTATCCTCTGAAGGAATAGTAAAAAACACATTCCCCAGACTAATATCTGTCTGAGAAGCAAGGGGGGCAATCACCGGCACCTGGTAATTCAAGGCTTGCGCCGCTACCTCTTTAAGCGCTGCATTCTGTAAGGGGCCAAAAATAGCACTGTATTGCGACAAATTCTCTCGGGTTGCGATTTCACGTGTGCGTTCTAAATCCAGCTGGGTATCATAGGTCTTGACATCAACAGAAATACCAAGTGATGCTATAGAATCCAAGGCCACTAGCGCCCCGGAATAAAGTCCAAGGCTGTATTTCAGGGCATTACTTCTGTCTATTGACAGGGCTACTGCTTCCTGGTCATTAAGATTCAGGCGGTCCAGCCTGAAAGGCAACATAAAAAGGATTTTAGGTCTATTTTCCAGGTTGATACTGTCCAAAAGATTGATTTTATCCAATACCAGGGAATTTTTTACCTGCAGGTCCGGGTTGATCTCCATGGGTAATTTAAGGACCATACCTGCCTTAAGACCACTTGCCAATTCCGGATTAAGATCCAGCAACTCCTTATAGGTAATACCGAACATACGGGTCAGTGAAAACTCGGTCTGTTTTGGCTTAACCTCATAGAACACGTAGTTATCTGTGTTTACCTCTTCTTCAGGGTTTTTTCTTACTGGTAAACGCAAGACCATCCCTTCCTTTAGTCCATTGCGCTCCACAATTTCCGGGTTCAACTTAATGAGTTCTTCGTAGGAGATATCATACTCCTGAGTGAGGCTATAAAGGGTTTTTTGGGGGGGTACGGTGTAGGATTCAAAAAGTTCCACTTCCTGCCCTTTCACCGAACTACCTGCTATTTTAGGAAGCAGTAATTCCTGCCCGATGGCCAGGTGATTGGTGGTCTTTGGCAAATCCGGGTTGAGCGCTACCAAACTGTCTATGGTAATTCCGTATTTATGAGCAATACTCCAACGGGTTTGTTTAGGCAACACACGGTAAACCTCATAATTTTCAGGATCCGGAGCATTGGGATCAACAAAGGTTGCCGGGAAGATAGGAATACGCAAACGCATGCCTTTTTTTAGTTGCTGGGAATAGAGATTTGTGTTGAAGCGTTTGACATCCTCCTCAGAAACCTCATACCGATTGGCAATGCCGTATAGTGTCTCTTTTTTCCTGACCCGATGGGGCCGAAAAGCTACTGGTTCCATTTCCACCTTTACCGTATCTTTCTGAAGTACTTTCAATAATTCCTCTGCAGTTTTTGTAGGCGCTTGCACCGGAGTTATACGAACAGAATCGGTCTCAGCTGCCTGCACCGGAATTATCAGGATAACATCAGGTTTAATGTCTTCTGGAGATTTGATTTCCGGGTTGACTTTCAGGATATTAAAAGGTGTAACCCTATATTGTTTGGCGATACTACCCAGGGTCTCCCCTTCTTTAACTGCATGTTTGGTAAGCTGTTGTGCCCATGCCCAGGTAGAAAGCATTAGGAAAATAAATACCAAGAAAAATTTCCTAAATATATTTTTCATACTATTCCCATTCTATGGTCGCCGGAGGTTTGGAACTGATATCATATACAACACGGTTCACCCCTGGCACTTTGTTTATTATTTCATTTGAGGTTTTTTGCAAGAACTCATACGGTAGATTCACCCAGTCTGCGGTCATTCCGTCCGTGCTTTCCACAGCTCGTAAAGCTACACATTTTTCATAAGTACGTTCGTCGCCCATAACCCCTACACTATTTACGGGTAAAAGCATAGCTCCGGCCTGCCAAACCTCATCATAAAGGTTCCATTCTTTCAATCCGTTGATAAAAATGGCATCTACTTCCTGCAAAATTTTCACCTTTTCGGCCGTAATATCCCCTAGTATCCTTATCGCCAATCCAGGCCCAGGAAAGGGATGTCTGCCAAGCCTTTCTTCGTCTACTTCCATCGTTGTCCCCACGCGTCTTACCTCATCCTTAAACAACATTTTTAGTGGTTCTACCACTTTCAACTTCATAAAATCAGGTAAGCCGCCTACATTATGGTGACTTTTTATGGTTGCAGAAGGCCCCCCTGTAGCAGAAACGGATTCGATCACATCCGGATAGATGGTCCCTTGTGCCAACCATTTAACATTCTGGACCTTATGGGCTTCATCATCAAAAACCTCGATAAACACCCGACCAATAATCTTGCGTTTCTTTTCGGGGTCTTCCACGCCCTTTAGGGCATCCAAAAAGCGTGCCGAAGCATCAACCCCTTTAATATTGAGCCCCATATGCGCGTACTGGTCCAGCACCTCCTGAAACTCATTTTTCCTCAATAAACCGTTATTTACAAAGATGCAATGCAGGTTCTCCCCAATAGCTTTGTTAAGTAATACCCCGGCAACGGTAGAATCGACACCACCAGAGAGCCCCAGGATTACTTTATCATTTCCCAGCTTTTTCTTTAATTCGGCAACCGTGGTATCCACAAAAGCATCCGGGGTCCAGGTCTGTTTCAATCCGGCAATGTGAACCAGAAAATTTTCCAGCAGTTGTTTCCCCTGATTGGTATGGTAAACTTCCGGATGAAACTGTATACCATAGGTAGTCTCCCCTTCAATTTTATAGGCCGCATTCTTCACATCCGAAGTACTGGCCAGGCGAGTGGCATTTTGGGGTAGTTCTTTTATGGTATCGCTATGGCTCATCCATACCTGGGATCCCTCGGCTATCTCATAGAAAAAAGGTTCCATGCCGTCAATATTAGTGAGCCTTGCCCTTCCATATTCCCGGGTATTGGATGGCGCTACATTCCCGCCATGGAAATGGGCCAGGTATTGAGCACCATAACAAATGGCCAACAGCGGCAATTTCCCCTTAATCTCAGAAAGATCCGGATGGGGTGCATCTACAGCCCGCACGGAAAAGGGGGAACCGGAAAGGATTACCGCTTTGTACTCCTGCAGGGAATCAGGTAGTTTGTTGTAAGGTTTAATTTCGCAGAAAATATTCAGTTCTCGAACCCTTCTGGCGATGAGTTGGGTATACTGAGAACCGAAGTCGAGGATCAGGACGTTGTTTTGCATGAGCAAAAATAGCAAAATGCAAAATTGGCGGTAGCCTCATTTACGATTTTTTTTCCTCAAGAAATCCACAGAGGATAAGAGGTTTGGAAAAATGTAAACTGTAGAAAAAAGAAAAAGCCCTGACCTTACGGGGCCAGGGCTTTTCTAATCAAAAACCAACCTAAACACATGAACTTTATAACACAATCAATGTTTTCTTTTTTTTAAAACTTCATCCCTATAATTTGGGGCTTATAAGGATGAAGTGGTATTCCTTTTCATTGCAATTTGATTATATAACAACCCAATTTATATTTACCCTACCTAAGAATAGAATTTTTTATCTTTATGATAGATAATGGGGTTGGATATGATAAATGGTTATTTTGATGAAATAAGACAGGAACTGACCAAGGGAGCAACTCAAAAAGGGCATCCTTTTCGCTACTTTACCCTGGGTACTGTAGGCTTAGAACGTCTGGCCAGACAGCGTACCGTGGTGTTACGCAGGATGGATGATGAGCTTAATCTGATTTTCTACACGGATGCCCGTTCAAAAAAGATTATGCACCTAAAAGAAAACAACAAGGTGGGCCTCTTATTTTTTCATCCCAAGAAATTATTACAGGTCAGAATTGAAGGGCTAGCTCATGAGATAAAGGATGAAGATACCTTGAATAAATACTGGTCGGGTGTCCAACCCAAAGCTCGAAAAGACTACACCACAGCTGCCGCTCCCGGCAGTCTTTTGGATGATCCAGGGCAACTGGAATACCTGGATGAAGAAAATCATTTTTGTATAGTCTCTGTGCAGCCTTTTAAAATAGAATATCTGAAGTTACAGCGTCCTAATCATATCCGGGTACGCTTTTCCAAAGTGGAAAACCTGTGGACTTCCGAACACCTGGTCCCTTAAAAACTACCCCATAGTATTGAGGATCATTCGAATATCTTCTTCAGTGGTGGCCGGATTTATAAAACAGAATCGTGCTACCGTTTCGAATTCGCCCTGGGTTTTCCATTTGGTAGGCGCAACTAGTGCTACATTAGCCTGATGATTTTGATAAGTCCACATCTTATAATTTTCAGGGGTCCATCCCTTCCTGCGAAATAAAACACAGGAAAGTGCAGGTTCCCTGACAAGTTCTAATTCGGGATGATCTTCTATGAGTTTACCCGCCAGCAAGGCCAGGCCGATGCCTCTTTCTACTGCCCATTGATATTTCTTGGTCCCATGGGTGGCCAGGGAAAACCACAATGGAAGTCCTCTTAATCTTCGTGTAAGCTGTATCTGGTAATCTGCAGGGTTGAAACCGTTGGCGCCTTCGTCATAAAATATATCCAGATAGGAACCTTCCTGTGCATGCGTGGCTTTTGCCAGCTCCATATCCCTGTAAATCACCGCTCCACAGTCATAGGGAGAAAAAAGCCATTTATGTGGGTCAATGGTAACACTGTCTGCCTCTTCTATTCCGTTGAAAAGATAACGCACGGAATCGGCAACCAATGCTGCGCCACCGTATGCCGCATCTACGTGGAACCAAAGCTGCTCCTTTTTGCAAATCCTGGCAATTCCTTGTAAGTCGTCTACAATTCCGGCATTGGTAGTACCCCCGGTTCCCACTACTGCAAAAAGTCTTCTGCGTTGGGCTGGTTCCATATCCAAAATCCTTGCTTCCAGGGCTTCTTCGGTCATCTGATCTTCGGTCTCTACAAGCATAACATCAGCATCAATAACTTTAGCCATTGCCTTAATTGAAGAATGTGCTCCCGAAGAGGTAATCACAATGCCTCGTTCCATATTACCGGGATCTGCCTTGCGCCACTTCTCACGGGCGGTCACCATTGCCGATAGGTTAGCAGCGGTGCCCCCGCTTGTAAACACACCATGAGCTCCTTCAGGCATTCCGGTAAGAGAAACCAACCATTTCATCGCCTCATTTTCACAAAAGATCCCGCCTGCGCCTTCCAACCAGAATGCACCATGGATACTGGATGCAGAAGTAACCAGATCAAACATTACTGCTGCCCTGGTTGGAGCTGCGGGAACAAAGGCCAAATGCCTGGGGTGATCTATTGGTATGGTTGCCTTTACCAGCTTATCACGAAAAAGGTGAAAGGCTTTCTCCCCACCAATGCCCTCTTCAGTTATGGTTTCTCCGGCAAGGGCCTTCAACTCCTCTTCCTTCATGGGTTTTCCCAGGTCAGGGGAAACATTGGTGATTCGGTTAATGGCGTATTTCATGACGTCCAGGGTCATTTCCACAAGGCCAATATCAATATTATGCATGGGTTGATTTTACTGTAAAAGTACAGCATTTCTATGGGAAAATAACCAGAGAAATCAGTAGGTAATCAGGGTAAAACGCAAATCCAGTGGATCCAGTTTTTCCATTACTCCGGAGATCAGCGTATCGCCCAGTTCAAGGTATATTTCGGAGAAATTTAACTGGCGCTCCTGCAGGGATTTACCGGGAAAGAGGGCATTTTGCAAAATCGTCGCGCGCTCCACTTCATCTCTTAGTTTTCGCTTTTGTGCCTTGAGTAATCGCCTTTCCAATCTGTCCAGTCCTTTTTTCTGCTTGGTTTCCTGGGCCTTTACCGCTCCTAAAAAACTTTTATCGGTCTGTGCTGCCAGTTCATACATCATTTCAAATTGCTTATCCAGGACTTCCTTCTGCTCACTGAAGTCAATATCAATGTTTGAGATTTTACGGATCCTTTTATTGATAAAGGTCGATTGCTTAAGAAAAAGATCTGAAATATTGAGGTCCAGCTTCTTCACCTTGTTCTTTTGTTTCCTGGAAACCAGCAATGCGGAATTACGAAGCAATAGTATAGGAAATGGCACATCAAAAGCATTAAAGGCCGCTTTCAATTGTAACCAATAAGCCAACTCCCCTCCTCCACCAATATAACACAGGTTGGGAAGGATAACTTCCTGATATATAGGCCTGGTAATTACGTTAGGAGAAAATCGTTCCGGATGGTTCTGTAATTCTTCCATGAATTCGTCATGGGAAAAGTTAAGATCCGTATTGAGCACATGAAAATGCCCATCACGTTCTTCAATGCGTTCGCGAATCCCGTTGAGCAAATAGAAATAGTTGACCTTCCTGGGATTTACCTGAACTTTATAGGCTGCTTCCTGTTCCTTTAAGGCTTCAATGCTTTTTGTTACCTCATCATGGGTGGTATGTGCGGAAAGATCTTTTTGCATTATGGGGATCAACAAGCTTTTTAGTCTATGATCATCACCATCAACTATTACCAGACCGTAGGAACCGAACAACTCATTGGCCAGATAGCGCGTGGCATCGGCCAAGGTATCGTGTTCCAGATAGGCCGTTTTGAAAAGCAGTTCCAGTTCACGTGCATTTTTACCAGCTCCCAGATTTTTTTTAAAGGTTTCCCACACTGCTTCCAGCCCTTCGGTGTTCATGCGCCCTACCGCACCGCCATCTTCCCGATTCCATTGCAACTTCTTCCCCTGAAAATTGAAATAGTTAATCTCTTCAAAATCATGGTCTTCAGTGGCCATCCAGTAAACGGGGACAAAGTGTTGCCCTGGATATTGCTTTTTAAGCTGATTGCTCAGGTTAATAGCCGATATAATTTTATACAGGAAATATAAAGGTCCTGTAAAAAGATTCAGCTGATGGCCGGTCACTACGGTGAAGGTATTTTCCTTTTGGAGCAATTTAAGGTTGGCGGAAGTGGCTTTAGATGGTTTAAGCCCGGAGTATTGTTCAGACAAGGTTTCAAAAAGGACCTTTCGGTGTGCTGCAGGGTAGGTCTTTGATTTCTCCGCTATCTGTTCACCAAAAGCTTCCAGGCTGGGAAATCTGTGGTAGAATGATCTCAAGCCGGGGTGTTGATCCAGATAGTCGCAAATCAAACCAGAAAAATAACCGGTTTCTTTAAAAGGGATACAGTCCGACTCCATAAAGCATTTTAACGCCATCAAAGATAAAATTCCTGAATTTTTGAAATCCCAAAAATACGTTAAGAAGTTACGATAATTTGCTAGATTTGGCTTTCTCACTTCGATAATCGGCTATGAAAAAAACAATACTCCTTCTCTTTTTGTGTTGCTCTTTTTGCCTGCTTGGGCAGGAATTACAATCTCCTTCAGCTTTCCTGGGTTACAAATTAGGAAGCCAGTTTACCCGACACCACAGGGTGGTTGACTATTACGAATACCTGGCAAAGTCGGCACCGGAACAAGTGATTTTAGAGGAATATGGTAAAACCAATGAAGGGCGTCGCTTACTTCTAGCCTACGTTAGTAGTTCGGATAACATAAAGAATCTGGAAAACATCCGAAAAGAACACTTAAAAAGTACTGAAGGGCAGGGTACGGCAGATAAGGCTATTGTTTGGCTCAGTTATAATGTACACGGCAATGAGAGTGTCAGTACAGAAGCGTCAATGCAAACCATCTACGATTTATTGACCAGTAAAAAGGAATACCTTGAAAATACGGTGGTTATCATGGATCCCTGTATCAACCCTGATGGAAGAGACCGCTATGTAAACTGGTACAGGCAGTATAAAAACAGCCCCTATAATGCAGATCCTAACAGTAAGGAACATCGCGAAGGATGGTGGAGTGGACGGAGTAATCATTATATGTTCGACCTCAACCGGGATTGGGCCTGGCTAACACAGGTTGAAAGTCAGCAGCGCTTGCCCATGTACAACCAATGGATGCCGCATATCCATGTAGATTTTCATGAACAGTCCCTAAACAGTCCGTATTATTTTGCCCCGGCGGCAGAACCCTACCATGAAGTAATTACTGATTTTCAACGTGATTTTCAGGAAACCATAGGTAAAAATCACGCCCTGTACTTTGACCGGGAAGGCTGGTTTTATTTTACCAAAGAACGATTTGATTTGTTCTATCCCAGCTACGGGGATACCTACCCTACCTACAATGGGGCTATAGGAATGACCTATGAGCAGGGCGGCAGTGGCCGGGCAGGATTAGGGGTGATAACCGCCAGCGGAGACACACTTACGCTTAAAGACCGTATAGAACACCATCGCACTACCGGTTTATCTACAGTGGAAATGGGGGCTAAACATGCAAACCGACTGAATGTAGAATTTCGAAAATTCTACAGCAGCAAGAATTACAAGTATAAAAGTTATGTGCTAAACGGTTCCGAAGACAAAATCAAATCCCTTACAAACCTATTGGACAAACATCAAATTGAATACGGGTTTGGTAGTGCATCAACTGTCAAAGGTTTTCGTTATCAAACGGGTAAAAACGGAGCCATGTCACTGAATGACAAAAGCCTGGTCATTTCCTCCAATCAGAAAAAAGGAACCCTAGTCAAAGTACTGTTCGAACCTGATGCCAGGCTCAGCGACAGCCTTACGTATGACATTACGGCCTGGTCATTACCCTATGCATACGGCCTCGAAGCACTGGCCTCTACTGCGGTGATCAGCACAAAAAATACTAACCCCTACAAAGAAGAACAGATTACCAATAGCATTGTAGATGGAGCCTACGCCTATTTGTCTTCCTGGAATAGCATGGCCGATGGGCGCTTCCTTGCCGATCTCTTAAAGGAAGGTGTACGTGTGAGGTATGCTCGTAAACCCTTTCGGCTGGAGGGAAAAAAGTATGAAAGAGGCACACTTATTATAACCCGGGCAGATAATGCTAACAAATCAGGCTTTATGGAGATTCTCAGAAAGCTCAGAAAAAAGCATAACAGATCACTTGACAGGGTTTCAACAGGGTTTGTGGATAGTGGCAAGGATTTTGGCTCCAGGGATGTGCAATTGATTCCTGATATAAAAGTAGGAGTAATCATGGGTGATCCCGTCACTACCTTGAGATATGGAGAGGTGTGGCACTTCATGGAACAACAGCTGGGATTTCCCTTTTCAGCTCTTGACGCCGATTATATCAACAACATAAACCTCGACGATTACAACATCCTGGTTTTACCAGATGGATCGAGTTACCGCAGCCTTATGGGGAATGGTTTCCTCAAAAAGCTTAAATCCTGGGTTAGTCGTGGAGGTAAACTGATTGCTATGGGAAGAGCTGTCGGCAGCCTGGAAGGTGAAGACGGGTTTGGTATTTCTTCAAAGGAAGTAGATTTTAAAACGGATAAAGAAGAAGTACAGGCTTTTGAAGATTCGCCTCGTGAGCGAATGAAAAATCAAATTACGGGGGCTATTTTTAAAGCCAAGGTAGACACCACTAACCCTTTGGCTTATGGGTATGAAGACACCTACTACACTTTAAAATTAGGAGCCGATGCCTACGAATACCTGAACTCAGGAACAGCCGTGTATCTGGATGGAGATACCAAACCGGTAGCCGGATTTGCCGGTAGCGAGGCACAGAAAAAACTGGACAAAACACTCATTTTTGGAGTGGAAAACCGGGGAAGAGGACAGGTAGTATACCTGGTTGACAATCCTCTTTTCCGGGGCTTCTGGGAAAATGGAAAACTATTCTTTGCTAACGCATTGTTTATGGTGAATTAAGCCTGAGGTAAAATCGTTTAGTACAGCATAAAAGAAGCGAAAACAATTCCGGCAAAAGCGATTGGGATGATCATCAGCATATAAATGAAGGAGATAAAACCGCTTTTGAAAAAAGCCCCAATCCAGCTACTTCTGTAAAAATTCCGCATGGCGATCATCAGGTAGATCAAAAACGATAAAAAGATCAGGAATTCAAGCCAAAATGGAAGGTCAACTACCTTGTTTGCCAGTATTAAAAGGCAAAATACCGTGAATAAAAAGGTAAAGTAATAGAAACTGAATACCATATGGTGGGCGAAATTCCCGCGCTTCCAGTAAAAGATCTTTAACAAGAGTGCAAATAAGGGCATCAATAAAAACATGGCTATCGGAATAGAATCGTAAAGGGTCTGAATAATACCGTCCCCTTTCTGTTCATAGAATTTCAGCATTTGCTGATATAACCGTCTATTGAAACTTCCCGCATCCTCTTCCATCCCCATGGCTTTCAGTTTTTCTTCTTCGGATGCCCCAACTGCTATAAGTGAATCCAGTTGCTCCCTTTTAAAAGTAAAAGAAAGATCAGGGATATTGGGGTCTTGCTTTATCACAGAATCAATGACCGCTATATCCTTATCGGACATACCCGTAAATTTTTGATTCTCCTTCAAGGCCATTCTCGCCTGTTCAATGGCCATGGAATCCTTTTCTATCTTAGCTACTGAGTCTAAGGATATTTCCGAATCAAAGCTTTTTTCCAGAGCCTTGGAAACCTCGGTATCTGCATCTCTAATACTGGATGCAAAAAGGAAGAAAAACAAAACCGAAATAAAGAGGTAGAACTGTGCCGGGTGCAGGTATTTTAGACGCTTACCGTCTACAAACCGCCTGGGTAAAACCCCCGGTTTCAACATTAGGGGAACAAAACTCCGAAAAAAGCGGGCGTCTATGGAAAAATAGTTTTCAATGGTATTACTAAAGAGCACCCCAAAGGTGAGGTTATCTGCTTTTTCCTGTCCGCAATAGGGACAATATCCAAAGGAAGCATCAAAAGTCTTTTCGCAATTTTTACAGCTTTGGGTTTCCATGGTCGGTTTGTTCATATCTAAAGTACCAAAAAAATGGAACTTAGTACAGACCAATTTGGGTATTCCGTTTTTCGTTCTTCGGGTAATATTGAAATAATATTTAAATTACAACAAGCTAATTCCGGCTAAACTATTGAACCCCAAATAATATGAAAGAACCCAGGATAGAACACGCTTTAAGTTTAAGGCTGGCCGGTTTGAAAAGGAATATCAGCCTGGCTAAAAATGAAACCTTTCTCCTTTGGCGTTCGTTTATGCCCCTGATAAAAGAAATAAAAGCACGGGCAGGGACTGAACTGTATTCTGTTGAGATCTATCCAACGGATTATTTTATGCACTTCAGTCCTGAACGGGAATTTGAAAAATGGGCTGCGGCCCCTGTTACGGATACATTTCAACCTAATGAGCTTTTGCAGCTCCTGGAAATTCCGGGAGGTCTCTATGCCGTTTTCCTCTATCGGGGTATGTCGAGTGAGGCCCATACGGCCTATCAGTATATTTTTGGGGAATGGATACCAAACTCGGACTATGAAGCAGATAACCGTCCCCATTTTGCCGTTATGGGCGATAAATACCGCAATGACCATCCGGAATCCGAAGAAGAACTATGGATACCCATTCGAAAGTCGGGACATTCTTAAAAAGAAAAGGACATACAGTTTCATCGGCTTAGCTGTTATTGGGATCCCAATTTGCCGGTAACAACAACTATTGCTGCTTCAGATAAGCCTCCACATAGTGATGGGTATTGTTGTATTCATCCTTTAATTCTTTTAAAGCAAGTACAACTTCCTGCTGATTTGCATAGGAAGGTTTAAGGCAATCCCTGAACTCAGAATCGACCACAGTGATTAAAATATACCAGGATTCATCCCCACTTTCATACATGTCTCCCAAAGCAGGATCTACTCCCTGGGATTGTAGTGTGGCATCAACAAGAATAGGCAATAAATTGAGGGTTACGGATTGTCTTGGCCTTTCGTGAAAAGACAAATAATAGGTCTTATTGCCTACTTTAAATGGAAGATCAGCATCTAAATCGTAATCAATCCTTCCCAACTTAAAATGGAGGAATTCATAAAACTCATCGGCATTTTTGTTATCCTGAAATACAAAAGCATAACTCTTAGGGAGATCCTTTTTGAACTTCTTTGCCACTACAATATCATAATCGGCAATCCTGGGAGCATTTTTTAGTGGGATACAGGATGTACCAAACAAGAGGATAATCCAGATGAAGTTTTTTTTCATCAAAGTTGGTTTTAAATATTAGGCACAAGAACTATACCAGATCACCCATAATAGGAAAGACGGTATGCTGATTTTATAAGACTGGGATTCAATTTTGGTGATTTAGCTGTAGCTTGCTAGTTTTATAATCCCTGAAATGGGGTACCAAGGCGACAATATCTGGAAATGATACAAAAGCTTTCTCATAAAAATCGGTCCATAGCTAAGGAATTACAGACCCTCTTCAGGGCTTCCTATGCCATAGAAGCCGAGTTACTGGGGGCAACAGATTTCCCACCATTAAAAAGGCAGCTGGAAAGTTATTCAGAAAGTAACAATGTTTTTTATGGCTACTTTTCAAATGGATCTCTTGTCGCTGCAACGGAAATTGATGAGGGCCCGGATTCTACCCATATCCAGAGCCTGGTGGTGCACCCGGATTTCTTCAGGCAAGGAATAGGCAGAGCCCTTTTAATTTTTATTCAAAATGCTCATCCTTCGAAGGTATATACCGTGGAAACGGGAGCGGCCAACGGACCAGCTACAGCACTGTACCGCAAATATGGCTTTAAAGAACTTTATCAATATGAAACAGATCATGAGATCCGCAAGGTCAGGTTTGAAAAAATAATCCCGGACACCAAATAATTATCTATGTTCAACAGAAAACATCAATCTTGAACGCTAATAGCAACATCATTTACAGAGCCCTAAATATGGGGACAATACTTTTTTTGCTCGCAGCTTTTTTCATCCTTGCTTTGAACTATTCGGACTTACCGGAACAAATCCCGGTACACTACAATGGGGAAGGGGAAATAGATAAATACGGGCCTAAGATCAATTTATGGGTAGTTCCTATTCTGGCATCCTTGATATGTTTTGGGATTGTTAAAAGCAATAAATGGATTCCAAAAATGAATCCTAAAATTGTCGAAAGAGAGCTTTTTGTAATTAATTGGGGTTCTCGAATACTGAGCCTTTTGATAGCCTTTTCATTTTCATACATCACGATCCAAACCGTGAATATTGCCAGGAAAGGATCAGGAAGTCTTGGAACCTGGTTCTTACCTGTAGCCGCTATTTGTATGATCATAATGCCATTTCTACCACTTATTTGGTTTAAAAAGAAAAGATAATTTTCCATAGCCTGGAATTCTAGACAAAAGAGCATCATAAACAACATCATTTTGTATCTTTTCCTTGTCCTATGAATAACACACCTTGATGAAAACAACTAAACAAATTGCAAAGCATTTCAGAGCCATGGTATTTGGTGGGAACTCTACCGGGGTATGCCTGAAGGATGTTCTCGAAGATATCAACTGGTTACAGGCCACCACTTCTGTGCACAAACTCAACACCATTGCAGTCCTGGTTTTTCATATTCATTACTACATAGTGGCTGTAAAGGACGTTTTACAGGGTAAGCCCCTTAATGCGCACGACAAATATAGCTTTGATGCCCCTCCCATAACTTCTGAAAAGGAATGGCAGCACTTAATTTCCAAAGTATACGCCGATGTAGAAGCTACCACTCTATTGATTGAAGGGCTTTCGGAAGAACAACTTGGAGAGGATTTTGTTTTGGAAAAATATGGAAATTACTACCGAAACCTTCATGGGGTAATTGAACATAGCCATTACCATCTGGGCCAAATCTCATTGATCAAAAAAATACTTACCCGGGAAAAGCAATCCGGAAAATAGTTCGTGAAATCATTGACAACCGGCATTGAGAACACTTTAAGAACTTATGCCATGAAATACAATCATATCCTATCACTTTCAGGATGCTTCTTCATGAGTTTCATAGTCCTTATTGGCTTGCTGGGATGCCATTCCAGGGATAAACCCAAGTACATCGAAACGGTAAGTGGAAAACTGGAAATAGATAGCTCGCTAGTCTGGCTTTCACACGAGCATATATTAGTCGATTTTATAGGGGCAGACAGTATTCAGCCCGATCAATGGAACCGCCCTGAAATCATAGAAGAAGTACTCCCTTACCTGGACTCATTGAAAGCCCACCAGGTAGCGGTATTTGTCGATGCCACACCCCACTATTTAGGTCGGGATATTGCCCTGCTGAAAACCCTTAGCGAGAGAACGGGTTTGCATATCCTGACCAATACTGGTTTTTATGGTGCGCGTGATAACCAATACATCCCGGATCAAAATAAAAATATGAGCCCGGAGGCTATGGCAGCGATATGGATTGACGAATTTAAAAATGGGATTTCCGGAAGTACGGTACGTCCGGGATTTATTAAGATTAGCGTGGATGATACCCTACCACTTAAACCCCTTCATAAAAAGCTGGTAGCAGCAGCTGCAATTACCCACAAAGCAACAGGACTTACCATTGCCTCCCATACCGGTAAAGCATCAGCTTTATGGCCACAACTGGAAATCCTGAAACGTTCAGGGGTAACACCAGATGCCTTTATTTGGGTCCATGCCCAGAACGAAACCGACAATAATGAATTGCTAAAAGCCGCGCGAACTGGTTGCTGGATTAGTCTGGATGGTTTTGGGTGGGAATTGGACAATCAAATAGCAAAACTCCAGTTTGCCAAAGCAAATAACTTTCTTAACCGCATATTGATTTCTCATGATGCTGGCTGGTACGATCCGCAAAAGAAAGTACAGGATATACAACCTTATACTACCTTATTTACCGAAGTTTATCCGAAGTTAAAGGCTTTGGGATTCACGGATAAAGATTGGAATCAGTTAATTTCGGTCAATCCATCGAAGGCCTATCAAATCAGAATCAGTACCCAATAAGAAACCCATACCCTTGAGGGATATGGGTTCCTAAATCAACCAAATTCAACTAGCTTATCGCTGCTAATAATTCTTGTTTTTCCAGGAAGGTCTCTAAGGTCTCTTCCAGGCTAGGGCTTCCAATGGACTGCAAGTCATAAAACACTCTTGTTGAGGGTTTTTGAATATCAATAACCCGGTTCAGGTCTATCGGAGTACCTATAATCACCGCATCACATTCGCAGCTATTGATCGTTGCTTCGAGGTCCCTTAATTGCTCCGCTCCATAGCCCATGGCAGGAAGAAGACATCCAATACCGGGATAGGTTTTGAAAGTATCCTTAAGTTGTCCCACTAAATAAGGCCTGGGATCTACCAAACTTGATGCCCCGAATTTTTGTGCTGCCAGGGTACCTGCTCCCAAAGTCATACCCCCGTGGGTAAGCGTGGGGCCATCTTCCACAACCAGAACCTTTTTACCCGTGATTACCGAAGTATCGGCAACCCGTATTGGCGAAGCAGCATCAATTACTCTTGCATTAGGTACTGCTTGAGCGATAATTTGCCTGAGTTTCAGGATATCCTCCGGACGGGCACTATCTATTTTATTAATGATAACCACATCGGACATCTTAAGGGTTACTTCCCCGGGATAGTAGGCCAGACCGTGACCGGGCCTGTGGGGGTCTGTTACCGTAATATGAAGATCGGATTGATAGAATGGGAAATCGTTATTACCACCATCCCACACAATGACATCACAGCCATCCGGGTCGTTTTCAGCTGCCCTTAAAATAGCTTCATAATCTACGCCGGCATAAATGACATTACCCCGAACAATATGGGGTTCATATTCTTCCATTTCCTCAATGGTACAATCGTATTTTTCCAAATCCTTCAAAGTGGCATATCGTTGCACCCGCTGAGCCTCAAGATCACCATAAGGCATGGGGTGTCTGATAGCGACCACTTTAAGGCCTTCTGCCATCAATAATTCAACTATTTGCCGTGCAGTCTGACTTTTTCCACAACCGGTTCGTGTTGCCCCTATACTGATAAGGGGTTTTGTGCTTTTTAGGGAGGTTTCCTTTGAACCCAGCAGTATAAAGTTTGCGCCCTTAGCATTTACCACTGCACTTTTATGCATCAGTGCCGCATAGGAAATATCGGAATAGGCAAATACCACATCATCTACCCTGAGATCATCAATGAGGGTTTCCAGTTCTTTTTCGTCATAAATGGGAATCCCTTTCGGATACAATTCTCCAGCCAGGGATGCCGGATAATTGCGACCCAGAATATTCGGAATTTGAGCAGCAGTAAATGCCACCACTTCGTAGTTGGGATTGTCCCGGTAGGCCGTATTGAAATTATGAAAATCTCGTCCGGCTGCACCCATGATCAGAATTCTTCTCTTCATAAGTATTGCGTTTGATTTTGTTCTTTTCAAGCGAACCTAAAGGTACATGAGTAAAGTGAGCAGAAATATGATTTTTATCATCCATTAAACAACTGAAAAATACGCGCAGACACTAGTGAAAACCGAATCTCAGACTTAATTCTGTTATCTTTATATTCAAAATGTAATTTCCATGAAACTGGTCAAACTCTCAGAAAGAAAAGAACTGGAAACCCAGGGAAAATTAAAAAAGCGATACCATGGGTTTGAGCAGCTCATAAACGAATTAGGGGAACGGGAATTACCAGAATCAATTATAGGAATTCTCAACAGTGAAATAGAAGCCCTGAATTCCATTCCCAGTTCGGACAAGCAATTTACCAGGGTGCTTCGCAAAAAGAAGAGTCTCATCTTAAAAACCCTGGAAAAAGAACTTAAGCTCGTCCCAAAACACCATTACAGAAACCTGTGGATGGCCATCGGAATGTCTGTATTTGGTATTCCCATGGGCGCCGCATTTGGTGCAGCACTAGATAATATGGGGTTTTTGGGAATTGGCCTGCCTATAGGCATGGCAATCGGAATAGGTGTTGGAACTGCCATGGATGAAAAGGCCCGGAAAGAAGGAAGGCAATTAAATGTGGTACACGAATTCTAAATGGCTATCCTACCCACATATACTCAGGTAAATCGTGAAGATAGCCAGGTAAATTTTGGAATCTCCCGAATGGAGGCCATATATGACAAGCGCAAGGGCAAAATAGACCAACCCCACCGTCACGATTTCTATACCATACTTTTGATCAAATCTGCTCAAGGGAAGCATATAATAGATTTTAACACCTATCCCCTGGAACCGCTGACCATTACTTTTATCGGACCCGGGCAGGTGCATCAGGTAATAGAAGAAAAACGCAGTGAAGGATATTCACTGGTGTTTTCATCCGACTTTTTGGCGCAGAACAACATCCCAATCGAGTTTATTGAAGACCTCAACCTCTTCGAGTGTTACGGGGAAAGTCCCCCTCTTAGCCTGGATCCTCATGAATTCACACAATTGAGTATTTATACAGAAGAAATAATCAAGCTACAGCACTCAGAAACAGCCTTAAAAGAACAGGCTATTGGGGCCTTGCTAAAACTTCTGTTAATTAGGTCCAACAATTTGTGCCACCTCCCTAAGGCAGACCCCGTGACGCAAAGTACGGGGCAGGAAACCTTCAGGAAATTCAGAGATCTGCTCAACAAGAATTTTTCAAAGTGGCATGCCTCCGCCGAATATGCCAGGGCACTTCATATAACACCGGACCACCTCAACAGGGTGGTTAAATCCCTGAGTGGAAAAACAGCAAAGGAACATATTCAAAGCCGCATACTTACCGCCGCCAGGAGGATGTTGTACTTCACAAATGAATCCCAGAAAGAAATTGCTTATGCCCTCGGTTTTAAAGAACCCGCCCATTTTAGTGCGTTCTTTAAAAAATGCGCCGGAGTATCCCCTTCCCATTTCCGTTCTATGCGCTAGATCGGATTTTTGTAAGTCTAGCCCGTATTTTAATATTCCCTACCTAAAGGAAATGGACCAATTTTGTGGTGTATAAGTATTATCTCAACCTTGAGCGGACAAAAAAACGTAATCCCGTTATGTTAATGACAAAAAATGTGCGTCTTAAAAAGTCCTCTTATGATGAGTTTATAGAGAAGACAAATTTTAGTATTGGTTCAACTACAAAAAATACAATTATGAATTCCGTTTTACATAAATCAGAAACACGCGGCCATGCCAATCATGGCTGGTTGGATTCTCACCATACCTTTAGTTTTGCAAATTATTACCATCCGGACCGTATTAATTTTGGAGTGCTCCGGGTATTAAATGATGATATTGTTTCCGAAGGCAGGGGATTTGGAACCCACCCTCATGACAATATGGAGATCATCTCCATCCCATTGGAGGGTGACCTGGAACACAAAGACAGCATGGGTAATACCACGGTTATCCGGGAAGGTGATGTACAGGTCATGAGCGCTGGTACCGGGATATTCCACAGTGAATACAACAAGAATCCGGATAAGCCGGTAAAATTCTTACAGATCTGGGTGCTTCCCAATAAAAAAGATGTAACCCCAAGATATGATCAGGTTACGGTAGGTGATCTTGAAAAAGAAAATGCATTTTACCAGGTGCTTTCACCCAATGAGGACGATGCCGGCGTATGGATTCACCAGGATGCCTGGTTTCATATGGGCAATTTTGAGGCCGGCACAGCAACCAGCTATACCCTGAAAAAAGAAGGAAACGGGATATATGCCTTTATAATTGATGGGGAAGTAGAAATAGAAGGCCAAATTCTAAATAAAAGGGATGGTTTTGGACTCTGGAACACCTCAGAAGTGCATTTAAAATCCAATAGTCCAAGCAAAGTATTATTAATGGAAATACCCATGAACATTTAAGACAACAACACTATGAAACTTATTGAAAATCTGCAATGGCGATACGCCACAAAAAAATTCGACGCCACAAAAAAAGTGAGCCAGGAAGAACTGGAAAATATCAAGGAAGCCATTAGGTTATCTGCATCCTCCTATGGCCTTCAATTGTATAAAGTACTGGTTATAGAAGATCCCGATATACGGAAGTCACTTAGGGAAGCGTCCTGGGGGCAGCCTCAAATTACAGATGCCTCGCATCTCTTTGTTTTTTGTAACTACGCCAGTGTTCAGGAAGCAGATGTGGATGCCTATCTGGAATTAAAGGCCGACACACAGGGCCTTGATATAAAAAATTTGCAAGGTTATGGGGACTTCATGAAAGATAAATTAGTCTCTATGAGTCCTGAGGTACAAAAGAACTGGACTGTCAGACAGACCTACATCGCCTTGGGTAACCTTCTGGCTGCTTGCGCCGAACTGCAAATAGATTCCTGTCCGATGGAAGGTTTTGACCCCGTCCAGTACGATGAGATCCTTGGATTAAAAGAAAAAGGACTTACTACAGCTGTAGTTGCATCCATTGGATATCGTTCTGAAGAAGATCAGACCCAGGATCTCCCAAAAGTTCGCAAAGCCACTAATGTGCTTTTTGAATCTGTTTAAGAGAGGCTATTTATCTAAAAAAGGGCTTAAATCAATCAGAGAGGTAGTTATTTCTCTTTTTTAAATATTCAGTATATTGATAGGACTTTTAGTAACTAAAAGTCCTTTCTTTTTGGTCAATACCATATAGTATCACATGCCTGCCAAACTAAAATTTTTCCCATTTAAGGATTTAGTCTTTTCCGTAGTACCCACAGCGGCCTCGTACGAAGGCTATCTTAAAGACATGGTACCACTGGAACTATTATCCAATAAGTTTGTAGAACTCGGGGTTGGAGCTGGGCTTTCTTTACTACTGGCGCTAGTTTTTTACCGGGAAAACATAAGATCTTATAAAAAATCCCTTGCTGAAATTCTGGCAACCGGCTATTTCTCAAATTTTACAGGAAAATTAGGCAGGGTCTTGCAAACCAATAAGCCCCTGACTTTTATATTTCCCAACGGTGTTGAACATCAGGTGTATCCCGATAATATTCAAGTTCAGGTTGCCTTGCCAAATTCACTATCATCACTAAAAAAATATAGTGGTGATGTAAAAAAGAAGTGCCAGATAGCATATCTGAAAGACAGTCCCACACAGGATCCGTTTTGGGTGAGAGGAGTAATTAATGGTGGAGGTAAAATGACAATCTATGAATATCCGAGGACCTTATTTGCACTTCCCTCCTATCTACGCAAAGATTTTGATGACGAGGTTACAGCTGAAAAAAACTCCAAAACGCTTTTCCGTTACTTTAATGCCAAAATAGAAAGTTTCCGTATCGAATTCAGTCAGGATATTCCAGAAAACAATATACATTTTACGGATATTTCATAGCGCCCGCGAGAACGAATAAATAGTGCACTGTTAGCAACTGCCATTTACATTCATCTAAAAACATGTATTTGACCCTTAAATAGCTGTTTTTAAGTTTATTAAACACTTTGTAAAGTTTATTCCAAACCTGAGATTTATCACCTTTTATGCTACCTGTATTGAGTAATTTTAGGCTGCAATCCGGAGAAGTTGATTGGCGCTCTTTCCACAACTTTTCTGTTTAAATGTTTCTCCTATGAAAAGTAAAACATCAGACCTGGCCGGACCCGGTATCAGCACTTATGAAGCTGTAAAAGAAGTATTGCCCAAGGATTATCAAGCACTGCAATCACCATTAAAGCGGATGGAAGCCCTTTATGAAGTGAAAGAATTTATTGAAAAAGGACTTGCAAACGCACTAAACCTGCAAATGGTACAGGTGCCCCTGATCGTTAGTAAAGACAGTGGTGTAAACGATTACCTGGATAGGGATGGTTCCCGAACCCCGGTAGAATTTCCAGCCGGACTCGGCTTGGAGAAACGTATTGAAGCACAGGTGGTACAGGCTGCCACCAAGTGGAAACGCATGGCCCTCGCCCAATTTGAATGCGAGGCGGGACAAGGTATCAATACAGACATGCGCGCTATCCGTAAAGATTACTTCCTGGATCATGATCACTCATCTTATGTAGATCAGTGGGACTGGGAAAAGCGAATAAATGAAGAAGATCGGAATCTGGAATATCTCAAAGATACGGTTCGGAAGATATGGACAGTGATCCGGGATGCCGGACGCATGGCCAGGGAAAAATTCCCGGAACTCCGCAATACCGACTACCCGGATTTCCCTGAAGAGTTGAAATTCATACACGCCGAGGAGATTCTGGAGATGTTCCCGGACCTGCCACGAAAAGATCGGGAAACCGAACTCCTTAAAAAATATCCGGCGGTCTTTATCATTGGCATAGGCGCTGTGCTCGAAGACGGCTATCCCCACGAAATGCGTGCGGCGGATTATGACGACTGGATCAGCCCGACCGTAACCAAAAACGGGAAGCAGTACTACGGCCTTAACGGCGATATTTTGGTATACAATCCGGTTACCGGAAGAAGGCATGAATTAAGTTCTATGGGCGTTCGGGTAACCAAAGAAAGTCTTAAAAAACAGTTGGAAATGAGCGGACAGCTGGACTTCCTGGACCTCCCCTACCACCAGGCCATCCTGAACGATGAGATCCCACTGAGTATTGGCGGTGGTATCGGGCAGGCACGTACCTATATGTACCTGCTGCGTACGGCTCACCTTGGGGAAGTTACCGTATCCATCTGGCCGGAGGAACTCAAGAAGATTTGTGCTGAGAAGAATATTCACGTACTGGAATAATTAATTTGACCAGATAAAGAATGCAGCCATTGTAAAAGAACTACAATGGCTGTATCTTTTCAGCAGTGAACAGGGAGAAGGACTATATCGCCAAAAACCGCAAGGGCTGGAACAACAAGGTATCATTCCACCTGCAATCAGACTTTTACAATGTCGCAGGATTTCTTGAAGGTGAGTCGTCTTTACGTGAAATCGAGCTCGGCCTTTTAGGGGATTTAAAAGGAAAATCCATCCTGCATCTGCAGTGCCATTTTGGTCTGGACACCCTGTCTCTCGCACGTATGGGGGCTAATGTTACTGGTGTGGACTTATCTGACAAAGCCATTGAAAAGGCTCGCGAACTGGCGAAAGAAACGGATTTACCAGCACGTTTTATTTGTTGCGATCTGTACGAACTGCCCAATCACCTCAATGAAAAATTTGATCTGGTTTTCACCACCTATGGTGCCATTGGCTGGTTACCTGATTTAGACAAATGGGCCTCACTCATATCGCGCTACCTGAAACCTGGAGGGGAATTGTTATTTGTAGAATTTCACCCGGTGGTCTGGATGTTTGATGAGGACTTTGATCGGGTTGCCTATGACTACTTCAAATCAAAACCCATTATAGAAACCGAAACAGGCACTTATGCCGATCCCAGCGCCCCACTGAAACAGGAATTAGTATCCTGGAACCATGGCCTGGGAGAAGTATTGAGTAATCTTCTGGAGGCGGGATTGGAAATCGCTTTTTTTGAAGAATACGATTATTCTCCTTACAACTGTTTTAAGGGAACCGTGGAAGTAGCTCCCGGCAGGTACCGGATCGCCAGCCTCGAGCACAAGATCCCTATGGTATATGCCTTAAGAGCTGGAAAACGGAGGTGAAAATCTGAGTTTTAGTATTTCAATCTGAATGAAAATCACTAACTTATTCAGGATTCTGTAAGAGAATGACCACAACTTCAAGCCAAAAAGATAAATACCGCTGGCTGCTCTGGCTGGCCCGGATATGGAATGTGCTTAGCATCGCCTTTCTGCTTTTCATGCTTATCGGCCACTTAATAGGGGATGATGGATTTGCTTTCGCCAACCAGAAAGAATGGCTTATGTTTCTCTTTTTTCCTTTGGGCGTACTTCTGGGTCTCGCCCTCTGTTGGTGGAAACCCTGGTTGGGTGGCTTTGTTACAATTGGGTCTTTAATAGCATTCCGTCTGATTGGTCAGGAAATCGACTTTAATTTTTGGATCGACGGTTCGGCTGCACCCGGTTTTCTTTTCTTGTTATATTGGGCACTGCATAAAAAATAGCCAATTTTTAGCACCCTTACGGGCCTGTGTGATACCCAAATTCTACCATAGGATTGCTATCTTTAAACCCAAAGCTAAATTCCCCTTGTCTCCTTTGATCCAAAAAAATCCTTTTAAGACTTTGCACTCCTTCGCGGCTATGTTTTTTAATGTTTTGGAAATGACGGTTCCTCTGAGCCCGTGGTGGGTTAAGATCAACAGGGGGCCAAGAACCCTCCTGTCCCTGAAGAACTATTACTGGGCTACATTGGGGGTTCTCCTCATTACTTTTTCCTGCAATCCAGATGTGAAACAGTCCAAACTCACCATCGCTACCGCGGCGAACATGCAGTTCGCTATGGAGGAACTCACCCAGGCTTTTACCGAGCAGAGTGGCATTAAAACCGAACTTATCCTGGGATCTTCCGGTATGCTTACCGCACAGCTAATGGCCGGAGCCCCCTATGATATTTTTGTATCAGCGAATTTGCAGTACCCCGAATACCTTTATGAACACGGCTATGGGTATCAGAAGCCTGATATCTACGGATACGGGCAATTGGTTCTTTGGACTTGCAAAGCAGGAATATCCCCCTCATTATCGTGGCTCAAAGAAGAATCTGTTTCTCATATAGCAATAGCCAACCCGGAATTGGCGCCTTATGGACGAGCTGCTAAAGAAGTACTGCTGCAGGAAGATCTCTACAATGCTGTTTCCAAAAAACTGGTATATGGCGAAAGTATTACCCAAACCAATCAGTTTATCCGCACCGGGGCTGCAGAAATGGGTTTTACATCCTTGTCGGTTGTTGTATCTCCTAAAATGAAGAATACGGGCAAATGGACGCTCATACCCAATGAAAAATACAGTCCGATTGCTCAAGGAATTTTAGTCCTGAATATTGAGGAAGCATCACTGAATAATGCGCTAAAATTTCATACTTTTCTCAAAAGCGATAACGGAAAAAGGATTTTAAAAAAATACGGGTACCTTCCTGCTGATGAATAAATTGAGTGGAAATATCGTCGATATTGAAACAAGCGGTAATCTTTCCCGGGTGGAAGTAGCCTTATCCAATGGAATTAAGGTTTCTGCTGTTGTTATTGAAACACCGGATACCGCGAGCTATCTCAAAATAAATAATGCCATTCATGTACTATTCAAAGAGACAGAAGTAATACTGTCTAAAGACCCGGAGGTGGCCGTAAGCATGGCAAATAGAATTCCGGGCAAGATATCCGAATTACGGGTAGGAGATTTGTTTTGCGAAGTATCTATACAAACCACTGCCGGTGATATCAAAGCTATAATTAACAAATTAGCGTGGGAAAGGTGGCCCTTGCATTCAGCGGATCAGGTTATTGCTATGGTGAAAACAAACGAAATTATGCTTCAGGAATAATGGATTGGGGTCCTATATATTTAACACTTAAGCTGGCTTTCGCTACTACCTTTATTCTATTGCTGGTAGGTATACCCCTTGGTAATTGGTTGTCCCGAACTACCTCCTGGTGGAAACCCCTTGTTGAAACCTTGGTAAGTATGCCCCTTGTCCTGCCTCCTACGGTACTGGGGTTTTATTTTCTAATCGCTTTTGGCCCGGAACAGTTTTTAGGCGGCTGGATCGATAAATGGTTTGGTGTCAAACTGGTATTCTCTTTTCCTGGTTTAGTACTGGCCTCTGTGATATACAGTTTGCCTTTTATGGTACAACCCATACATTCAGGGCTTTCCAGCCTCCCAAATTCCTTACTGGAGGCTTCAGAACTGATGGGTAAATCGAAGTGGAAAACCTTGTTGAAAGTTGGATTACCAAACATAAAACCATCATTACTTACCGGTATTATCCTTTCATTTGCCCACACTGTTGGGGAATTTGGTGTAGTATTGATGATAGGGGGAAGCATCCCGAACAAAACCCGGGTGGCCTCTATAGCCATTTATGAGGAAGTGGAAGCCTTAAATTATACAACTGCTCACACTTATTCCCTGCTACTCCTGGTCCTGGCATTTGGTGTCCTGCTATCTGTATACTTGATCAACGGGGGTTACCTAAAACGAT
The DNA here is from genome assembly GCA_021295155.1 of Flavobacteriaceae bacterium D16. Lineage (GTDB taxonomy): Bacteria > Bacteroidota > Bacteroidia > Flavobacteriales > Flavobacteriaceae > Lentiprolixibacter. The sequence continues at coordinate 831,481 of JAJTJC010000035.1, forward strand.
TCTGGAAATGATTGCACTGGACATTAGTAAACGGCTCCGGGCAGAAGGCGGATATTTGGATCTGCATATCAATGTCCGTATTGAAGCAGGAGAGTGGGTTACCTTATACGGTCCTTCCGGGGTTGGCAAGACTTCCACCCTACGGATGCTATCGGGCTTAATGAAACCAGATAAGGGAAGCATTATAGTCTCCGATACTACCTGGTTCGATGCTTCCAAAAAAGTGAACCTGAAACCAGGACTACGCAACATCGGTTATGTTTTTCAGGACTTTGCTCTTTTTCCAAATATGACGGTCAGACAAAACCTGGAGTTTGCCAGAAAAAAAAGCGGTGACGGGAAAATGCTGACTACAGTTCTTGACATGATCGAACTGGCAGACCTGCAGGATCAGAAGCCTGCTAGCCTTTCAGGTGGTCAGAAACAACGGGTTGCACTGGCAAGGGCTCTGGTGCAGGAACCGAAAGTACTGCTGCTCGATGAGCCGCTCTCAGCTTTAGATCCGGCCATGCGATTTAAACTGCAGGAATACCTCATTAGAGTACATAAAGAGTTTAAGCTTACGACCCTTTTAGTGAGCCATGATATCAGTGAAATAAGTCGATTGTCCAATACCGTTTTGGTGATGGAAAAAGGGAAGATAATCCGCCAAGGGTCACCTTCACAAGTTTTGCTCAGGCATGATGTAAGTGGTAAATTCAAATTCACTGGGGTAATTATCTCCATTGAAAAAGCAGATCTGATGTATGTGGCCAATGTGCTTGTTCAGGATCAAGTGGTACGGGTAATTGCCACCGCAGAAGAAGTTAGTACGCTCAAGCCCGGTGATCAGGTAATGGTGGCTTCAAAAGCTTTCAACCCACTTATTTACAAATTGGAAATTTAGAGAACACTTTGCATTAAGTACCTTAAAGGCATGTCGCTGATTTCGAAAAAAGCCGCTTTAGTATTGATAGACATCCAAAAGGGTTTGGATGAATCTGCCTTCTATGGAGGTCACAGGAACAACCCTGAGGCAGAACTACGAGCCTCTACCCTACTGGATAGATGGCGTACTTTGGGGCTACCTGTTTTTCATGTCAGACATAGTTCTCAAAACCCGGATTCACCCTTGCATGCTTCTAAATCCGGCTATGTCATTAAAGATATTGTTAAGCCACTGCAAGGGGAATCTGTGATCACCAAAACCGTGAATAGCGCCTTTATTGACACAAATCTTCTTCCTTTACTTAAAGAGGTCCCCACCCAAACCTTGGTGATCGCAGGCCTTACCACTAATCATTGTATATCTTCCACCGCACGAATGGCTGGTAATCTGGGTTTACAAACCTATGTGGTTTCTGATGCTGTTGCGGCATTTGATAGTCAGGATCTTAATGGAAACCCTTTACTGGCTGAGCTCATGCACCAAACGGCTCTTGCAAGCCTTCAAAAAGAGTTCGCAATAGTTACTGATTCGGCGGAGATTCTTTCACTTCTTTAATCTGATCCCAGGTTTACCAAGGGTAGATTTCTTGGGTTGGCATAGCTAACGAATTATTGGTACTTTTATATAAGCCGGTAATTTGGCTCATCTCCTTCCAATTCCCGGTAAACCACATCAGTTATTTAGGATCCATGCCAACCGGAAGAAAATACATAAGCGAAAACCCGGCCAAAGTCATCAGATATATCCTATTTATTGCTGCTCCGCTGATAGCCGCATACCTTATCGCATTTGTAGAACTGGACCCTGATAAGCCAGTACTGACCTATACCCTCGCTGTGGCCATCCTAATGGCTATTTGGTGGGTAACCGAAATTGTTCCACTGGCCATCACTTCCTTATTGCCCATTGTTCTGTTCCCTGCTTTTGGAATTATGGATGGCAGGGAAGTTTCTGCCACTTATTTTAATCATGTAATCTTTCTGTTTATAGGAGGTTTCCTTGTTGCTCTGGCGATCCAGAAGTGGGGCCTTCATAAGCGTATTGCATTGAAAATTCTCAAAATTGTAGGCAGCAGCCCGGCCAAGATTTTACTGGGTTTTATGTTTGCCACTGCCTTTCTTTCCATGTGGATTTCAAATACGGCAACGGCCATGCTAATGGTCCCCATTTTACTATCCATTATCACTAAATTGGAAGAGATCAATACCAAAGCTTTGGTGAATCATTTTGCCGTAGGGCTTCTTTTGAGTATTGCCTACAGCGCCTCTGTAGGCGGAGTGGCTACCCTTGTCGGCACCCCTCCTAACCTTTCCTTTGCCCGGATCTTTTATATTTATTTTCCAGATGCTCCGGAAATATCGTTCGCAACCTGGTTTTTTTATGCGTTCCCAATAACTGTTTTGCTTTTTGGATTAGTGTTTGCCTACCTGTACTTCATTTTCGTTAAAAGAAAAACCCAGTGGAAAAGCCTGAAGCGATCCGAAATAGCCCAGTCTTATCAAAAACTGGGACCAAAGGGGTTTGAAGAAAAAGTCTTACTAATCGCTTTTGCAAGCCTGGCATTGCTCTGGTTTTTGAGGGCCGATATCAGTATTGGTTCATTTACGATCCCAGGCTGGTCCGGTCTATTTAACCAACCTGAATTTTTTAATGATGGTACAGTGGCTATCCTGGTGGCGGTGGTCCTGTTTGTAATACCCTCCAAATCGGCTCCTGGGACCTTTTTAATGGACTGGAAGGCTGCTGAAGAAATACCCTGGGAGATCATCCTGCTTTTTGGTGGTGGTTTCGCACTGGCAAGTGGTTTTAAAGAATCCGGCTTATCCCTTTGGTTTGGTCAGCAACTGATATGGTTAGGTGATATGCATCCTATCGTACTTATTCTATGCATAAGTCTGCTGGTTACTTTTCTGACCGAAGTAACCTCAAACACCGCAACTGTAGAAACACTTCTCCCTATTCTGGCCGGGCTGGCAGTGAGTATTGAAACCAACCCCCTACTTTTTATGCTTCCCGCTACCGTCGCAGGTTCCCTGGCTTTTATGCTACCCGTGGCTACCCCGCCTAATGCCATCGTTTTTGGAAGTAAACGCTTAACCGTGATACAAATGGCAAAAACCGGGTTTATCCTGAACCTGATTGGTGTTATTCTGGTGACCCTTGTTACCTATTATTTCGGGACGCTAATATTTGACATTAGTGAGGGGGTATTCCCAGACTGGGCGATTATCCCCTAATAAAAAAGGGTTAGCGAACTAACCCCTTTGCTTAGGTACTATTATAATTCTATTATTTAGCTACATTAACGGAACGTGTTTCCCGAATCACGGTAACTTTTACCTGACCCGGATAGGTCATATCGGTTTGTATTTTCTGAGATATCTCAAAAGATAGTTGGGCCGCCTTTTCATCACTTACCTTCTCACTCTCCACAATAACCCTTAATTCTCGTCCTGCCTGTATGGCGTAGGCCTTTTGTACACCTCCGAAACCAAAGGCTATTTCTTCCAGGTCCTTCAACCTCTGGATATAGCTGTCCAGGACTTGTCGCCTTGCTCCTGGCCTGGCTCCACTGATAGCATCACAGACCTGTACTATGGGAGAGATCAGGGATTTCATATCAATTTCATCGTGGTGAGCCCCAATAGCGTTGCAAACTTCAGCTTTTTCGCCAAATTTTTCTGCCCATTGCATCCCCAATATAGCGTGAGGCGTTTCCACTTCCGCTTCCGAATTAGGAACTTTCCCTATATCGTGCAGTAAACCTGCCCTTTTTGCCAATTTAGGATTAACCCCTAATTCGGCGGCCATTATTCCGCATAGTTTGGCTACTTCCCTCGAATGCTGTAAAAGGTTTTGGCCATAGGAAGAACGGTATTTCATCCTACCTACCGCTCTAACTAATTCGGGATGTAATCCATGAATACCCAGGTCGATTACCGTCCGTTTACCCACTTCAACTATTTCCTGTTCTATTTGTTTTTCAGTCTTGCGCACGATTTCTTCTATACGTGCGGGGTGTATACGCCCATCGGTAACCAGCTTGTGAAGAGATAAGCGAGCTACTTCTCTGCGCACGGAATCAAAACACGACAGTATGATGGCCTCCGGGGTGTCGTCTACAATGATCTCAACGCCAGTAGCAGACTCGAGGGCTCTGATATTTCGTCCTTCCCGACCAATAATCCTTCCTTTTACATCGTCAGATTCAAGGTTGAAGACGGAAACGCAGTTTTCAATAGCCTCTTCTGTACCTACGCGTTGAATAGTATTGATAACGATTTTTTTGGCTTCCTGTTGGGCAGAAAGTTTTACTTCTTCCAGGGTACTTTGCATGTAGGACATGGCATCTGCCTTGGCCTTCTCCTTGAGCGATTCAAACAGTTGTGACTTGGCCTCTTCTGCCGAAAGTCCCGATATTACCTCAAGTTGCTTTACCTGGCTATGGTGTAGTTTCTCTAGTTCGGCCTGCTTCTTTTCGTAGAATTCCCTTTTGTGGTCAACTTCTTTAAGCTTCGTTTCCAGCTTTTCATTATTGCGCCTCACTTTCGCCAATTCGCTGCTGATTTGGGACTCTTTATCCCGGGTCCTTTTCTCGGATTCGGCAATCTTTTTGTCTTTATTGATGATGACCTTTTCGTGTTCGGCCTTCATTTCCAAAAACTTTTCTTTAGCCTGGAAGATTTTATCCTTCTTGATACGCTCTCCCTCAATATTGGCATTTTTAATAATGGCGCTGGCGTCTTTTTTAGCCTGACCAATGGTCTTGGATGCCCTCCCCTTCTCCAGGATCTTGGCAATGATAAATCCAAGGACCAATCCGCCTATTGCTGCGATTGAAATTGATGTTATGTCCATTTGTCGTTACAGTTTAGATGCCTTTATCAGGCAATGAGTTGTCTGAGGCAATCCACTTAAGGCCGTACCGCAGATAAATTGATCTCAAAAGCAATTGATACCAAAAAAAAGCCCACATTGGTTAGAAGTTTTGTACAAACTCCAATAAACAGGTTTAGGGCTAACAGACTGATCAAGGATCCTCTAACAAGGAGGCATGCTTTTACAATCTAAACTCACCCTTTTTAAAAATAATAGTGTTGAGTTTGTCAAAAAATATATTACCAATGTGGGCAGTAACAAATGTTATGTTAAAGAACTTATTTCATGCTCAATTTGGAATTCACCAGTTCATCCAGCGCGCGCAGACGCGCGTTAACTTCCCTGGTATCCTCCTGCTGATCAATGCCCCGCTGTTCAACCTTAGAGGCGAATTGCAAGGCACACATGGCCAGAACATCCTGTTTGTCGCGAACTGCGTAGTTCTGCTGGAATTTCCTGGCCAGCTGCTCGATATTCTTGGCAGCCTTCCGCAACCCTTCTTCCTGTTCCGGATCAATGGTCAGGGGGTATACGCGGTCTGCAATGGATAGCTTTATCTTAAGCTTTTCTGCCATATTTCAGAGCGGTGTGCTAAACAGCGAGTTGTGCAATACAATGGTCCAACTCCCTGATCAGCGAATTTATTTTGAGCTTTGCTTCTGTTTTATTAGTATCACTGCCCAGCATTGAGTTTGCCAGTTTGAGGGAATCATACTTTTCTTCCCAGTCCTTAGCGGATCTATTGGCCTTAACCAGCTTGTCTTTCAAGACTTGTAACTCTTGCTCCAGTCTAGAATTAGCCTGTGCCTGCAACTCCAATTTATGCAGAACTTTGCTAATCTTATTCTCGAGAGAATCAACGATTTCAACCAATTCACTCATTTGCAAATTTCAATGCCATTCCTACAAATTTAAGATAGATAGTAAGACCTCGCAATTATTTTTGGAATTATTATTGAAGTATCACTTTAAGTGATTTTCTGATAATGCACGGATTCTTCAGGATCCCTTTCTATTATGACAATTAGGGCATATTAACTAATTTCGCACTAAGCTTCCTACTATGAGAATATCGGTAATAGTACTATTCCTGCTTTCGTTTCAACTGTTCTTTGGACAGTCGCAATATCCCAAAGAGGTTTTTCGGCCCCCACTTGACATACCGATAATCCTGGCAGGAACATTCGGGGAATTGCGCTCCAATCATTTTCATTCCGGGATTGATATTAAAACACAGCAGCGGCAAGGCCTGCCTGTTTTCGCAATTGCTGATGGCACCATAACCCGAATAAAAATTTCACATTGGGGTTATGGCAAGGCACTCTACATTGCCCACCCTAATGGTTATACCTCTGTTTATGCTCATTTGAAGAAGTTCGCTCCTGAAATTGAGCAATACGTGAAAAAGGTGCAATACCAGAAACAATCTTATGAGGTGGAGATATTTCCGGATTTTGGGGAAATCAAAGTAAAAAAAGACAGCGTTGTAGCCTATTCGGGAAATACGGGTGGATCTTCAGGGCCACATCTGCATTTTGAAATTCGGAACAGCATAAACGAAAAACCAACCAATCCGTTATTATATGGACTGGAAGTCAGGGATGCCACCAATCCCAGCCTGGTTAGCCTGCATGCTTATCCGTTATCCCAGGAAGCACAGGTTAACCAGAGTAACGAACGGGTGCAGCTCAGTTATACCAAGCAGGCAGACGGAACTTATCTGGCAGAAAAAGTTAGGGCACTTGGCACCATTGGATTTGGAGTAAATGCATTTGACCGTCAGGACCTGGCCGCCAATAAGAACGGGGTTTTCGCCATTGAACAAAAAGTTAATGGTAAAGTATACACGGATTTCGATTTCGACTCTTTTTCCTTTTCCGAAACCCGATATATTAATACCCTGATCGACTACGCTTATTTTGGTAGAAACAGGCAGCGGATACAGCAGTGCTTCAAGGCTCCCGGCAACAAATTAAGTATTTACAAAACCTTGGTAAATGATGGCAAAATAGTGGTCAGGGAGGGGTTGTCCTATAATGTAGAAATCGATATTAAAGACCTGGAAGGCAATGCCATAAGGGTAATTGTTCCTGTTGAAGGCGTCAGGGAACCACTATTGAAAAAGCGGGAAGTACAAAAAACTCCCTACTGGCTTCAGCATGATAAACCCAATAATTTTGACCTGGGAATTGCCCGCGTATATTTCCCTGAAAATACGTTCTACAGGGATTTCTATCTTGATTTAGATCCCGGCCAGGATACGGTCCGGATCCATAACAACAGGGTTCCTGCTCATAAAAATTTCACTATTGCCTTTGACGCCTCTGTCTTTACTCCTGAAGAAAGGAAAAGCCTTTTTATTGCACATTTAGACAAGGAAAGTCGTCCGCAATACATGAATACCTATAAAAACGGGACTTCATTTTCTACCAGGACACGGCAACTTGGTACCTATACCCTTGCAAAAGATACTGTACCTCCTAAGATCAGACCCAGAAATTTCAAGGAAAAACAATGGTTAACCAACTACCGTTACCTCAGTCTTCGTATTTCGGATGATCTCAGCGGTATAAATTCCTATAAAGCAACGCTCAATGGTGAGTGGATCCTGATGGAATATGAACCCAAGACCAGTACCCTAACGTATAATTTTGACGACGTAATCCTGGACAAAAAGCAATGCCAGCTGGAGGTGGTTGTTACGGATAATGCGGGGAATTCAACTACCTTTAACAGTAGTTTCTTCAGAAGATAAGCTTTTGACCAATCGTATACTTTTCTGGCTCCTATTTTGTTTACCGTTCTCGGTATTGGCCCATAAGGCCATTATTACGGGAATTGTTTTGGACGAAAACCAACGCCCGCTAATCAATGTAAATATCAGCACCAACAATCAGGGGACGGCTACTGATGAAACTGGATTCTATCTGCTGGAAATAACTTCAGATACGGAAGTAACTATAAGGTTTACCCATCTGGGGCATGAAGATGTTGTCCTGGAAAACCTTATCCTGACCACCAATGAGACCTTTGTTTTTAATCCGGTGATGAAAGCAAATTCACTCCAGATTGATGAGGTAGTGGTAACACCAACAGGAGAAAAATCAATTCAGGGCATCATTACATTATCACCAGAAACTGTTAAGAAGATTCCCGGGGCCAATGCTGGAATAGCCAACGTATTAAAGCTTCTTCCCGGAGTAAGTTCCAATAACGAATTAAGTACCCAATATGCGGTACGCGGTGGGAATTATGATGAAAATCTAATCTACATCAACGGCATTGAAGTATACAGGCCCTTTTTGGTCCGTTCAGGTCAACAGGAAGGTCTGGGGGTGGTTAACAGCAATATGGTCAGTGATTTGTCCTTTTCTGCAGGAGGGTTTCAGGCAAGGTATGGGGATCGCTTATCATCTGTACTGGATATCACCTATAAGTCCCCTGCCAGCTTTGGCCTGCAACTGGAAGCAAGTTTATTGGGAGCCAGCGCTACTATTGAAAGTCGCTCTAAAGACAAGAAATTCAGTCAGATTACTGGACTCCGATTCCGGGATAACAGTTTACTGGTCAACAGTCAGCAAACCCAATCGAACTATAATCCCAGTTTTATCGATATGCAATCTTACCTCAGCTACAAGTTCACAGAAAAATTCCATTTGAATTTCCTGGGTACCGTTGCTATTAACAACTACCGTAATGAGCCACTTTCCAGGCAAACTAATTTTGGAACCCTTGATCAACCGCTGGCCCTGGTTGTTTTTTTCCAGGGAAATGAACAAAACAAGTACTCTACTGTACAAGGAGCCGTCAAGGCAGATCTATTTCCCAGTGATTCTCTCCAACTAAATTTTACGGCATCGGCCTATCATGCACTGGAAGAAGAGTTCTCAGATGTGATTGCACAATATGAACTGGGAGAAATTGACACAGATCTTGGCAGTGACACCTTTGGTCAGGTGACCTCCTCCCGCGGTATCGGTACCCAATTCAACAGAGCGCGCAACATTCTGGATGCACTTGTACTAAAATTAGGGCACCAGGGTAAACTATCCAGGGAGAATAAAGAATTGTCCTGGGGCCTTCAATACCAATTTGAAGACTTCCGCGATCAGCTAAACGAATCTGAATTTCTGGATTCCTTAGGTGTTTTTATCCGGCCTCCGGGTTCAGGGATTACTAACAATGAGCCCGAAGAGCCATTTAACGGACCCATTCTTCCCTTTGAAGGAGTCAATGCCCAAAATAACTCACAGACGCATCGGGTGATGACCTATGGTCAGTTCAGTAATCAGTCGAGGTGGAAAGACACTGAGATATATTACAACATCGGATTACGTGCACAATACTGGAGCAGCAGTGGAGAGGGTTTCCGTACAACCCAACAATTTATACTGAGTCCACGGCTACAGTTTGGTCTGAAACCCGACTGGAAACGCGATATGCTATTCAGGCTGGCTGCAGGTCTTTATCAACAACCCCCATTTTACAGGGAGTTAAGAGCTCCCACTGGCATCTTACAGCCTGAGGTAAGGGCTCAAAAATCCTTTCATATTATTCTGGGTAACGAATACAGTTTTCGGCTTTGGAACAGGCCTTTTAACCTCAGCAGTGAAGCCTACTACAAATTCCTGAGCGATGTAAATGTCTATACCCTGGAAGACGTGCGAATACGATACGCTGCTAACAATGATGCCAAGGCGTTTGCCTATGGACTCGATTTTCGTTTAAATGGCGCTTTTGTGCCGGGTACAGAATCATGGCTAAGTCTGGGTTTCCTGAGAACTGAAGAGAATCAAAACAATCGCGGATATATTTCCAGGCCTTCCGACCAACGTTTTAAAGCTGCGATACTCTTTCAGGACTACATCCCTGATTTGCCTAACTTCAGGATGTACCTGAATCTGGTTTACAGCACAGGCTTGCCAGGAGGGTCGCCAAGTTATGCAGATCCCTATAATTTTCAGAATAGATTAAGAGATTACAGGAGGGCTGATCTGGGAATTTCCCATATTTTTGTGGACGAGAATAATACATACCCTAAAGGACACTGGTTAAGTGGGATAGAAAACCTCAATGTAGGTTTTGAAATCTACAATCTATTTAACAATCAAAATTCCATTACTAATACCTGGGTTCGTGATGTGGACAGTAAACAGCAGTTTGCAGTTCCTAATTTTATGACATCACGTGTATTTAATGTAATTCTAAGAATGCGTTTTTAAGGAATATGAGAACACAGTTGATTATCCTTTTTGCTTTTTGTTCAATCCAGCTTTGGGGGCAAAAAGATATATATGAAAGTGTACGTTTTGATGAGCTGAGTGAAAATCACACTACCCTGGCCATAATCCCATTTTTCGCTCACCTGGACCTGGAAAAGGAACTGACTAAAGGGGAACAAATCAAATTGGAGGAGTTAGAAGGGAAAGCCGTTCAGAACGCCCTGGAAACCTACTTTGGCAGAGGTAAGAAGCGAAAAAAGTTTTCTGTTGAGTTTCAAAATGTGAAAAACACAAATGCTTTACTGGCCCAGAACCAAATCAACTATGGTAATATCGACACCTATACCATCAAACAACTCAGTGAAATACTTGAGGTAGATGGAATTATCAGTGGTAACCTCGATCTGAATGTCTTGTTATCTCGTGGCGTACCTGATAAAGTAAGTTTTATCGATTATCTGCTGGGGGACGCTAATTACGGAAGAATCGGTATTAAGATAAGCGATGGGAAAACAGGAAAGTTACTCTGGAAGTACGAAAATGAAATCACGAAGAAATCCGGCAGGAATACTACCGACCTCATCGAAAAAATGATGAGGAAAATGACGCGTCAGTTTCCTTATGATAAAGAGCGAAAAAAGGTGCGAAAACGCTCCTAATTCGCTGCGAATTCCTTTAAGACGTCCACCAGATAGTCGATATCTTCGCGGGTATTGTACTTAGAAAATGATATCCGCAAGGACGGTTTTTTAAGTTCTTCCTCATCCAGGATTTGTGCCAATACATGTGATCCCCCATCACTTCCTGATTGACAAGCACTTCCCTTGCTGCAGGCTATCCCTTTTAAATCCAGATGAAATAAAAGCATTAGGGATTTTTGCTCATCAAAGGGCAGCCGCATATTGACCACAGTATAAGTACTCTTCTCCATGTCTCCGGAATGCCCGTTAAAAGCAACTCCCGGAATTTCACTAATGCGTTTAAGGAAATAAGCTTTCAAATCCTTGATATAAGCAGTTTCAGTTTCCAGGTTTTCATAGGCCTCCACAAAAGCTGTCTCTAGTCCAACTATGTTGTGATAGGCCTCGGTCCCCGCGCGATATCCACGTTCCTGGGATCCTCCAACAATCAGGGGTTTTATTCCGGTATTCTTTCTGATAAAAGCAAACCCTACTCCCTTGGGGCCATGAAATTTGTGGGCAGCAGCGGCCATAAAATCAATTGGGATTTCCGAAACATCCCAGTTAAAGTGCCCAATGGACTGCACCGTATCTGAGTGAAAAAAGGCTTCATTTTCCTTACATAATTTGGCAATAGCAGCTACATCTATTTTATTGCCGATTTCGTTGTTGATATGCATCAGACTTACCAACTTCTTGGTATCATCTTTTTTTAAAAGCTGTTCCAGGTGACTCAAATCCGGATTTCCGTAGCTGTCCAATTTCACATACTGCAGGCTAATCCCAAATTCATGTTCCAGGGCTTCTGCCGTATGTAATACAGCGTGGTGCTCAACCCTGGAAGTTATTATGGTTTGCACACCCAAATCGCGAACCGAAGAGCGCAATATCATATTGTCTGCCTCGGTACCCCCGGAAGTAAAAATGATTTCAGCTGGTTGGGCATTCAGATATTTGGCAATTGTTTTTCTTGCCTGTTCTACCGCGGTCTTGGCCGTCCTGCCGTAGGCATGTGTTGAAGAGGGGTTTCCAAAGCAACTAGCCAGGGCTTCCTGCATTTTATCAATAACCTCCTGCCTGACCTGGGTTGTGGCAGCATTGTCCAGGTATACTTTTTGCATCAATTGGATTCTTGTTCAACAAAGTGGATAAAAGTAAGGATTTCTAAAGATTTTCAGGATTATTTTGAAAACTTCCCTTTGGGTATTTCCCAGCATTTTCATTTACCTTTGAAATATGAAAAAAGTCTTTCTTCTGTTCGTCCTGATCATCTTCAATGCCTGTAGCGATGGCGAACTTCAAATCGATGTCATTGATTTTGATAGTGCCGCCCTGCAATTTTGCGAAACAGAGACTACAGTGAACAGTACCGTTTTTTTTAAATTAAATGATAGCGAAGCCCTAATCCTTGAACTGCAATCGGGCTTGCTGCAAAACCAGGCATCAACAGACACTATAAGAAGTGCAATCCCCTCCCAGTCCAATCTGATTTACCGATTTTTTTCTGATGATGTTAGCAAGAATTATTTCTGCGATATTATTCCCCCTGCCACGCCCAGTGTTTTAGATGAGATTCTTGCGGAGGCAGGAGAGGTCCTTATAACAACGGTGCAATCAGAAACGGACAGCACTCGCTATGAGCACACACTAAAACTAAGTGGTGTAACACTGGTGAATAATCAGGGTGAGCGAATTACAAATACCCAGATTGACGACTTTGGTACCATAACTACCCAGGAGTAGCCTTATTTGGGATTCTGAAAAATATAGACCTCTGTGGCTCCCAGGCCGTATTTGCGGTAATCGGCGTCGTAATATTTCAAGTTGTCATAGCGCCCGAACAGGTACTTGAGCTCTTCCTCTAAAACACCTGCACCCTTTCCGTGTATAAAGACAACCTTCTGAATTCGTTTCTTCATGGCAAATTCAAGTTGCCTTTTTGCCGTTTCCAACTGAAGGTTGAGCATATCGTAATTGCTCATTCCCCTGGTTGAAGGCACTAATTGATGGATATGGAGGTCTACTTCCATTTTGGGGACATTCCGTTCCTTTGCTTTTGGCACGACTTTTTTCTTCCCCCTGGATTGCTCCTTGATTTGCTTCACTTTTGCCGCATCATAATTACTTACCCTTATCTCTTCTTTTGCTGGTAGTTTGATTAAGGATGAAGCAGGAAATACCATGGGGAAACCAGCTTCTGTTTCAATGGTCACCTGGTCGCCATTTACAGCGGTTACTTCGCCTTTAAGGACATCATCCAATGTTTCTACTTGGTCTCCGGGTTCAAATTGCATTATTCCTCCTTTTTTGCCTTATCCCTTACGCCCCAACTCACTGAAGTTTTATAAATACCGAACATAATCAAAACAATACCAATAATCATCGCATATTCCTTAAGTACTATCTGTCCTCCAAAACCTATAAGAAGACCTCCGGTAATTATAAGCAGGAAATAAATGAATGGTTTTATTTTCATTCCATAAAAATAATAGTATTTTTCGGTAACCAACACACCCAACCATGCCGCTTTTCAGTCTGGTATTCGAGGACTTTATGTTGCCTTGCCTGAACAAACAGGTTTTAGGGATGCCTTGTCCCGGTTGTGGGATACAGCGTTCCGTTTCCCTGATTCTTCAGGGAGAATTCTATGCTGCCTTCCTAATGTACCCGGCAATTTACCCTATTCTGGCTTTATTTGGTTTTCTATTCCTGGATGTGTTTTTCAAGATTAAGTATGCCAGTAAGATCACCATTGGACTTATGATTGCCAGCGTGGTTTTTATTCTGGGCAATTTTCTAATTCAACTTATTAACTGACCAAAAAATGGAACAACAAAAACTTCCAAATGTTACTATTGTAATTGTTCTCGCAATCCTCTCGTACCTCTGCTGCTGCATCTATGGGGTGCCAGCAATTATCTTATCGGGTATAGGTTTGATTCTAATTCGTTCCGATGAACGAAAATACCAGGAGAATCCTGAAGGCTATTCCAATTACAAACAACTTAAGACAGCCAAGATCATGGTAATCATCGGTCTTGTAATTGGCGTATTGTACCTGGGATGGACCATTTATCAGATCCAGGCAATGGGTGGCTGGGATGCCATGATGGAGCAATCCCGCGAAATTATGGAGCAATGGGGTATTGAAGAATAAATTCTAAAAAAATAGAACAATGGAACAACAATCATTACCTGGCGCCAGCACCGCTCTGACCATGGGAATTATCTCTGTGGTCGGTGCATTAGTATGCTGCGGGCCATTTGCGGCAATTTTCAGCATTATCGGATTGAACAGTGCAAGCAAAGCAGAACGTATGTACAAGGCAAATCCAGGAGCTTATACGGGATTTGAGAGTGTAAAAACCGGTAGGATCCTGTCTTATATTGGACTCGGACTTTCCCTGGTCATGCTGGTTTTTGTAATCCTGTATTTCGGTGCTATTGCGGCCTTTATTGGCAGCGGCGCATTTGACGGAAATTATTAAACTAAAGACCCCCGTTTATCGGGGGTTTTCTTTTTTCAGCAAAGCACTTATTTAATTCGCTACTTCGCTCATGAATTTGAGCCGGTATAAACGAAGTTCTTCATCCTCGTATTCGCCTTCAAATTCTTCAAGGGCTGTTTCAATATTATCTGTCTCTGCTTCAAGGAAATATTCATGGATCTCTTCCTGCTGGTCTTCATCCAGAATTTCATCAATCCAATACTGCAGATTAAGGCGGGTGCCACTAAATACAATCTGCTCCATCTCCTTGACCAGATCGCCTAGTTCCAGGCCTTTGGAAGAGGCAATATCATCCAGGGGGAGTTTGCGATCTATATTCTGAATGATGTAGAGTTTTAATGCCGAATTTGCACCGGTACTTTTTACCACAAGGTCGTCCGGGCGGATAATGTCATTCTCTTCAACATAGTTTGCAATGAGGTCTACAAAAGGCTTTCCGTATTTCTTGGCTTTCCCATCTCCTACTCCGTGGATGTTTACCAATTCCTCCATCGATATCGGATATTTCAAGGCCATATCCTCCAGCGAAGGTTCCTGAAAAACAACAAAAGGAGGCACATCCTGTTTGTGCGCTTCCTGCTTACGGAGTTGTTTTAGCAGATTAAGGAGTTTTTCATCGGCCACACCTCCGCTTCGAGAAGACTTGACGATACTGCTGTCGCTCTTCTCATCATAAACATGATCCAAGGTCATCAGGAATGATTTTGGTTTTGCCAAAAATTCCCGGCCAGCATCAGTAAGGTGCAAAATGCCGTATTGTTCTATCTCTTTTTTGAGGTAACCCGCAACCAACACCTGACGAATCAAGGCCATCCAAAACGACTTGTCTTTATCCTTACCTATGCCAAAAATGGTTTTTTCATTTGCTTTATGAGCGGCTATGAGCGCATTGGTACTGCCGGTTAAGACGAGTACAATTTCTTTGGCCTTAAACTTCTCGCTTGTTCCCTGCACCACCTGTAGCAATTTATGAAGTTCCTCTTTGGCTTCGAGCTTTTCCTTGGGGTTACGGGAATTGTCATCCATGTTTGCCCCATCTCCATTTACCTCATCGAACGCTTCCCCGAAATAATGCAGGATAAACTTCCTCCTGGATATTGAGGTCTCGGCATAGGCTACTATTTCCTGCAACAAGGCATTACCAATCTCCTGCTCTGCCACGGGTTTCCCTGACATAAATTTCTCCAGCTTTTCAATATCCTTGTAGGCATAAAACGCCAGACAATGTCCTTCTCCACCATCCCTTCCGGCACGTCCGGTTTCCTGATAATAGCTTTCAATACTCTTTGGGATATCATGGTGAATCACAAAACGAACATCCGGTTTATCGATACCCATCCCAAAGGCAATAGTAGCCACCACCACATCCACGTCTTCCATAAGAAACATGTCCTGATAGCGGGAACGTGTTTTGGCATCGAAACCCGCGTGGTAAGGCACTGCACTGACACCATTAACCTGTAGCACCTGCGCTAGTTCCTCAACCCGTTTACGGCTAAGGCAATATACAATCCCGGATTTCCCGGAATTCTTTTTTACAAAGCGAATAATGTCGGCGTCTACGTCCTTGGTCTTGGGGCGTACCTCATAAAACAAATTGGGTCGGTTGAAGGATGCCTTATATACTTTGGCATCACCGATACCCAAATTTTTAATGATGTCTTCCTGTACCTTGGGGGTAGCCGTGGCAGTAAGACCAACAATAGGAATATTGTCGCCTAGACGGTTAATAATACTTCTCAGGTTGCGGTATTCCGGCCTAAAATCATGACCCCATTCCGATATACAATGAGCTTCATCAACAGCCACAAAGGAAAGAGGGACTGTTTTGAGGAAATCAACATAATCTGTTTTGGTCAGGGATTCAGGGGCTACATACAAAAGCTTGGTAATCCCATTCCGGATGTCTTCCTTAACCAATTTAACATCAGACTTGGTCAAAGAGGAGTTCAGCACATGGGCCACTCCCTTGTGCGCGGAAACCCCCCGGATGGAATCTACCTGGTTTTTCATCAGGGCGATCAGCGGGGAAACAACAATAGCCGTTCCTTCCTGTATCAAGGCCGGTAACTGGTAGCAGAGAGACTTTCCACCTCCGGTAGGCATGATCACGAAGGTGTTTTCTCCGTTAACCACGCTGGTGATAACTTCTTCCTGTAACCCTTTAAAACTGGAAAAACCGAAATACTTCTTTAAAGAAGCACGCAAATCCAACTCTTTCAAATGCATTCCTTTATCAATTGCTTCGCGTTGCGGGCTGCAACTTCATAATTCTGTTCTCTAAAGACTCCTCTTAAAAATTGGCAGGTAGATAGAATTATTATCGGTGCTGTTAATTTAATCAGCGATTCCGTAAAGTTTATTTAATTTTGCTTTATTAAAGATAACACAATCTTTTAGAAACTGTTTATTTATCTAAACAAATTCTTAAAACAAAATCAGCTAATTCCAAGCTCAATTGAAGGACAGCAAGGCCATAATTTCCCTGGCGAAAAAGACCCTGGCAACACAAGGTGATGCCATTCATAACCTCTCCCAGTATGTAGACACTGACTTTGTTAATGCAGTGAACTGTATCCGGAATGCAGAGGGTAGAGTGGTAATCTCAGGAATAGGAAAGAGTGCTATTATAGCATCAAAAATTGTAGCCACCTTAAATTCCACAGGTACACCCGCGATCTTTATGCACGCGGCAGATGCCATTCATGGAGATTTGGGTACCATTCAAAAAGATGATGTAGTGGTATGTATTTCCAAAAGCGGAAATACCCCGGAAATTAAAATGCTGGTACCCCTGATCAAGAATGGGAAAAACCGTATGATTGGTATGACCGGTAATATGGATTCTTTTCTTGCTAAAAAGGCAGATTACGTAATCAACACCTTTGTTGAGAAGGAAGCCTGCCCCAATAACCTTGCCCCTACAACCAGTACTACCGCACAGTTGGTTATGGGCGATGCTCTCGCCATATGTCTGCTGGAACTCCGTGGCTTTAGTAGCAAGGATTTTGCCAAATACCATCCCGGTGGAACATTGGGCAAGCGACTTTACCTCAGAGTAGGAGATATGGTTCAAAACAACATGAAACCAGTGGTTGATCTGGATACAAATGTTAAAAAGGTAATTGTAGAGATATCAGAAAAAATGCTGGGCGTTACTGCCGTTATTAAGGATGATCAAATTGTAGGGGTGGTTACTGATGGAGATATCAGACGCATGCTTAACAAATATGATAATATCAACGGGCTAACCGCTAAGGATATCATGACCTCCAATCCTAAAGTTATCCAGGCCGAAGTCCTGGCCGTCAAAGCGCTAAAAACAATGCAGGACAATGAGATCTCCCAGCTATTAGTTGTGGAAGGAGAAAACTACATTGGGGTAGTACACCTCCATAACCTGGTAAATGAAGGGATTATCTAATGGAAAAGGCGGCAAATAAACCCAACGAAATGTCCTTCCTGGACCATTTGGAAGAGTTGCGATGGCACCTTATTCGCTCAACACTGGCCATTGTGCTCATAGGCTGTGTAGCTTTCCTGATGAAAGACTTTATCTTCGATACGGTCATTTTTGGCCCCAAGAAACCTGATTTCCCTACCTACGGTTTGTTCTGTAAACTTTCAAGATTTTTGGGTTTCAGTGAAGCTTTTTGTGGCAGCGAACCTTTGTTCAGGGTGCAAAGCAGGGTAATGGCCGGACAGTTTTCAGCCCACATATGGACGTCCATATGGGCAGGTTTCATAGTTGGGTTTCCCTATTTGCTCTATGAAATGTGGAAGTTTATTAGTCCCGGGCTCTATGAAAAGGAAAGAAAATATTCCAAAGGCTTTATCCTGATAGCGTCCCTGCTTTTCTTTACCGGAGTATTATTTGGCTATTATATTGTAGCTCCGCTATCTATCAATTTCCTGGGCAGCTATACCGTGAGCAAGGAGGTGTTTAATGATATTGACCTCAGTTCCTACATCTCCACCGTTAGGGCTTCTGTCATTGCCTGCGGAATTGTGTTTGAATTACCAATTGTCATCTACTTTTTGACGAAAGTAGGACTGGTTACTCCGGAAATCCTCAGAAAATATCGCAAGATAGCCCTGGTATTGGTTTTAATCCTTTCGGCCATAATTACCCCTCCGGATGTAGCCAGCCAGATAATTGTTGCAGTACCTGTCCTCATCCTTTACCAGGTGAGTATTTACATATCCAAAGTGGTCATTAAAAGAGAAGAAAAACAACGCAAGAAGGATGTCAAACCCCGTTCATGAATTTAATGAATATCGGTCCCGGATGAATGAGAAAATCCTGGCGGCGGATAATAAGATCATTAAACGAATATTTAACCTGGACACCAATGCTTACAGTGAGGGCGCCCTTGATGTTAAAACCAAGGAACTGCTTGGTCTTGTGGCATCTGCAGTTTTACGATGTGATGATTGTGTCCGGTATCACCTTGAAAAGGCCTATGAAAATGGTGTAAGCAAGGATGAAATGATGGAGACTATGGGAATCGCCACCCTGGTTGGAGGCACTATAGTGGTCCCACACCTCCGAAGAGCTTATGAATTTTGGGAAGAACTGGAGAAGCAGAACCATTAATATTCCGTTAATACAAAAGCTTATTCTGGATTATATCATTAGCTTTACCTGCTGAATATATGAAGCTCAGAGCGGAAAATATCATGAAGGCCTATCGGGGCCGAAGAGTAGTAAAAGGAATTTCACTTGAAGTTAATCAAGGCGAAATTGTTGGATTACTTGGTCCTAATGGTGCTGGTAAGACCACTTGTTTCTACATGATCGTGGGATTGATAAAACCCAATGGCGGGAGGATCTTTTTGGATGATACCGAAATCACCAAGTATCCTATGTATAAAAGGGCGCAGAACGGCATAGGCTATCTGGCACAAGAAGCTTCTGTTTTCCGAAAATTAAGTATTGAGAAGAATATTCTAAGTGTGTTGCAGCTAACCAAACTTAGCAAGAAGGAGCAACATATGAAAATGGAGTCTCTGATCGAAGAATTTGGATTGTCCCACATCCGGAAAAATCGTGGTGATCTGCTGTCCGGAGGCGAAAGGAGAAGGACAGAAATAGCACGTGCATTGGCTACAGACCCCAAATTCATCCTGCTGGATGAACCCTTTGCCGGCGTAGACCCGGTAGCCGTGGAAGACATTCAACGCATCGTAGCTCAGTTAAAAAACAAAAATATCGGGATCCTTATCACCGATCATAATGTTCAGGAAACACTTGCCATAACCGAACGCTCCTATCTGATGTTCGAAGGGGGTATCTTGAAATCAGGTATACCGGAGGACCTTGCCGAAGATGAGATGGTGCGTAAAGTATATCTGGGACAAAACTTTGAGCTCCGCAAAAAGAAGCTGAACTTCTAATCAGCGGGCCCCTGATCTACCTTGTCACTTGCCTTATAAATCACCGAACTAAGAATATAAAAAAGAACGATAGCTGCCACTGCCAGGTATTTCATGGTCATTAGAAAAACCAGACTGACCAAAATAAAGGTATAACGCAGCGCATTGTCTTTGAATGACCAGGTTTTAAACTTTAAGGCAAAAAGCGGTATCCTCGCATTTAAGAGGAATGAACTTAAAAGGGTTACTACCAGAAGGAACCAGGGTTTTAAAATGAGTTCATTAAGGGCATCATTTCCCTGATATAGTAATATCAAAGGGAATGATATTATCAATAAGGCATTTGCCGGTGTTGGCAGGCCTATGAAGGATGTAACCTGATCCTCATCTATATTAAACCGCGCAAGGCGATATGCTGAGGCCAGGGTTATCAGAAATCCGAAAAATGGAAGAATATTATCCCATCCCAGGGGACCTTCCCTCAGGGCGGGATTAAAGTCGTTGATGTTCCATCCACCGGTTTGAGACATCCCAAGGAGCTGGAACATTACAATACCAGGCACCAGGCCACAGGTGATCATATCTGCAAGCGAATCCAGCTGTATCCCCAATTCACTCTGGGCATTCAGGGCCCGGGCAGCAAGGCCATCAAAAAAGTCAAAGAAAATTCCGATAATGACAAAGAATGCTGCTAAATGCAATTCGTTTAACACAGCAAATACCACTGCGATAGAGCCACTGAGTACATTACAAAGCGTAAGCAACTGAGGAATATGTCGGGTCATAGTTGGCCGTTTGAAGTAAAAATAAGATAATTATTAATCCAATTACGGGGTACCGCATTTTATTCAGATATTTGTTTTATATGGCTTCAGGTCATCTGCATCATTACCGAATCATGCCAAAAAAATACCGAAGTTTAGTTGTTTTACTTCTGACCCTTACCCAGGTACTTGGTCAAGACCCGATTTTATCAGAATCAGCACAAATCAGTGTACTTACCTGCGGGCCGGGACAGGAATTATATACAGCATTCGGACATAGCGCTTTTCGGGTGCAGGATCCTGTAAAGGGCATAGATGTGGTTTACAATTACGGCACTTTTAATTTCGAAGCCCCTAACTTCTATACAAACTTTGCCCGCGGTAAATTGATTTATACCCTCAGCAGGCAACGATTTGAGAATTTTCTTTTTGATTATGAACTGGAAAAGAGATGGGTAAAAGAACAAATCCTGGACCTGGATCAAAATCAAAAAAATGAGCTGATTGTTTTCCTCGAAAATAATTATCGCCCTGAGAACCGGGATTACCGATACGATTTCCTAATGGATAATTGCTCTACTAAAATGCCGGATATCCTGGGCCTAATACTGGGAAACCAATTAATATTCGGAGAAGACCACCTGGAACAACGGTATTCCTTTCGTGAACTTATCAGGCAGAATTTAAGAACCAATTCCTGGTCCAGCCTGGGTATCGACCTGGCATTGGGTGCAAATATTGACCGGGAAGCTACAGCCTATCAACATATGTTTCTTCCAGCCTATGTAATGGATCAACTGGAGCATACTCAACTCAATGGAAAGCCACTTGTTAAGAGGACTCGTTCAGTGTTGGAAACGCACATCCCGCTACAAGCCCCTTTATTTACAACTACCCCACTGTTTTGGTTATTGTTGCTGTTCGCATTTACGCTAACCATTACCTACATTGATGTCCGAAACAAAACACGCAGCAGGCGTCTGGATTTTATCCTTTTCTTTTCAAGCGGAATGGCAGGTTGTCTGCTGTTTTTTCTTTGGTTTTTTACAGATCATACGGCTACGGTAAACAATTTAAACCTGCTTTGGGTTTTCCCCCTCAATTTGGTAGCGGCCTTTTATGTCTTGTCAAAGACGGATCCTCCGGCGATTATCCGAAACTATACGCTGTTTGTCACTTCTTTATTAATCTTGCTTTGCCTGCTTTGGATCCTCGGAATTCAGCAACTATCTCCCCTGGTGTTGATCCCAATGCTTACCCTACTCATTCGATACCTCTGGTTGATTCTCTACCTGAAAAAACCACAAAGTATCTAAAAATCACTCAACAACTATCCAGGATATAGAACAAGGGGTGATGTGAAGATGGAAAGGATGCTGGAATTGTTTATATTCCCTTAATTTTGCAATAATCTTTAGAGATGGATAACGGAATTTACTACTTGCTGGGCATTCTGGCCATAGTATATCTTTTTTTCTCTG
The DNA here is from genome assembly GCA_021295155.1 of Flavobacteriaceae bacterium D16. Lineage (GTDB taxonomy): Bacteria > Bacteroidota > Bacteroidia > Flavobacteriales > Flavobacteriaceae > Lentiprolixibacter. The sequence continues at coordinate 853,320 of JAJTJC010000035.1, forward strand.
CCTTTAATAAACGTAACGCCAAACGGCGCAAAACCAGGAAGTTCATGGAAGGCTATGAACGGAAGGACAGAAAAAAGAAAGAATAACAGGCCCAAGAACACTAAAATTTAAAGGGGAGGAAAACCTTCACAAAGATGAAAATTTACACAAAGACTGGAGATACCGGAACTACCTCTCTTTTTGGGGGGACAAGAGTCGCGAAACATCATATTCGTATTGAAAGCTATGGAACCACAGACGAATTAAATTCATGGATTGGGTTGATTCGGGACCACGTATCAGACAAGCAGATTAAGGAACTATTGCAGGAAATACAGGATCGCCTCTTTGTTTTGGGTGCCCAATTAGCTACAGAACCCGAAAAAGCCAAGTTGAAAAGCGGGAAGGACCGCCTCAACATTTATACTTTGCAAGAGCAGGATGTGGATAAGCTTGAAGCGGCCATGGACCAAATGAATGCTCAATTGCCACCCATGACGCATTTTATTCTTCCTGGAGGGCATCCTACCGTGTCATATTGTCATGTTGCGCGAACAGTTTGCCGCAGGGCGGAGCGCATGATCACTTACCTGAATGAAAATGAACCTGTTGATCCATTAATTCTGGTATTCATTAATCGTCTTTCCGACTATCTTTTTGTTCTGGCCCGCAAATTATCGGCGACCTTAAAGGCAGAGGAAATCAAGTGGATACCCGAGAAAAAGGCCTAATAATTTCACATTTTCTTCGTTATCCCTATATTAAATTGGAACAATTTGGAAAATTTCTGTATTTAAGTGACAATTTTCTTTGCCGTTTGGGTTTAAAAATTATTTTTGCAAAAAATTAAAAAAGTACAGCAATGTATTGGACATTAGAATTAGCATCTTACTTAAGCGATGCACCCTGGCCGGCCACCAAGGATGAGTTGATTGACTACGCAATAAGAACTGGCGCCCCGCTGGAAGTTGTGGAAAACCTGCAGTCTATGGAAGAAGAAGGTGGTGAAATCTATGAATCGATTGAAGAAATCTGGCCGGATTATCCTACTGAAGAAGATTACCTCTGGAACGAGGATGAATATTAATAACACACGTTAATTAGTTCAAAAAAGTCTCATTCGAGGCTTTTTTTTTATGTAATTTTGACACCTCTAGCCCGATTTTGGGCTGTATTGGGGAGTCTGGAATACCTTTTGCACTAATTGAAAAAAGACATTCCTACACCAAATCCTGAAGGTCTATCAAAGAAATTGTTGGCCTACCACAGGAATAAAAAAAGAATTACACATGAGTTTAGTTAATTCCATTATTAAAGCCTTCGTCGGTGATAAATCGAAAAAGGATGTAAAGGAACTACAGCCAATTGTCAATAAAATAAGGTCTTTCGATGAGGAAATGAAAGGCCTGAGCCATGATGAACTCAGGAATAAAACCATTGGCTTTAAAGAAATCATCGCTGAAAAATGCCGGGAGATTAATGAAGAAATTGATAGGTTACAGGAAGAATCCCAGGATTCTTCAGATATCGATAAAAACGAGGCTGTATATAACAAAATAGACAGCCTTAACGAGGAGGCCTATAAAATTACCGAAGCAACACTTAATGAGCTTCTTCCTGAGGCCTTTGCCGTAATGAAGGAAACAGCTCGTCGTTTTAAGGACAATGAAACGCTTCAGGTATCAGCTTCCGAATTTGACCGGAAATTAAGCGGATCCAAAGACTATGTAACCCTTGAAGGTGATAAAGCTATATGGAGCAATTCCTGGGATGCCGCAGGAAAGGAAGTTACCTGGGATATGGTGCATTATGATGTGCAGCTTATCGGAGGTATTGCGCTGCACCAGGGGAAAATAGCAGAAATGCAGACGGGTGAAGGAAAAACCCTCGTAGCCACACTACCCATGTACCTCAACGCCCTGGCAGGGAAAGGAGCTCATCTGGTAACCGTAAACGATTATCTGGCAAAACGGGATAGTACCTGGATGGGGCCATTATTTGAATTTCACGGACTTTCCGTAGATTGTATTGATAGGCACCAACCCAATTCTGACGGCAGACGGGCTGCTTATAACGCGGATATCACTTACGGAACCAACAATGAATTTGGTTTTGATTACCTAAGGGATAATATGGCCCATACTCCTGGAGATTTGGTCCAAAGGCCTCATTATTATGCAATTGTGGATGAGGTAGATTCTGTTCTGGTCGATGACGCCAGGACACCCCTTATTATTTCCGGACCTGTACCCGAAGGAGATCGCCATGAGTTTAATGAACTCAGGCCCAAGGTCTATGATATTGTACAGAAACAGCGACAATATCTTACTGGCGTACTGGCAGAAGCTAAAAAGAAAATTTCAGAAGGAGATACCAAGGAAGGTGGTTTTTTACTGCTACGGGTTCACCGGGGTTTGCCAAAAAATAAAGCGCTTATCAAATTCCTGAGTGAGGAAGGGATTAAACTGCTCCTGCAAAAGACGGAGAACTTTTACATGCAGGACAATAATCGGGAAATGCCCAAAGTAGATGCGGAGCTGTTGTTCGTCATAGACGAGAAGAACAATCAAATCGAACTGACAGATAAGGGGATTGAATACATTTCGGGTGATGAAGACAGTAATTTCTTTGTTATGCCGGATATCGGTAGCGAGATCGCCAAAATCGAGAATCAAAACCTTGAGATTGAAAAAGAGGCCGAGCTAAAAGAAGAACTTTTCAAGGATTTCTCCGTAAAAAGTGAGCGAATCCACACCATGAGTCAACTCCTAAAGGCTTATACCCTTTTTGAAAAGGATGTGGAATATGTGGTGATGGATAACAAGGTGATGATCGTGGACGAACAGACTGGTCGGATCATGGACGGCAGGCGCTATTCAGACGGACTACACCAGGCCATTGAAGCTAAGGAGAATGTCAAGATTGAAGCGATGACCCAAACCTTTGCTACGGTTACCCTGCAGAACTATTTCCGTATGTACAAAAAGCTATCCGGTATGACGGGTACAGCCGTTACGGAAGCAGGGGAATTCTGGGAAATCTACAAGCTAGACGTTATGGAGATCCCAACTAACCGTCCCATTGCCCGGGATGACCGTAATGATCTGATTTACAAAACTAAAAGAGAAAAATACAACTCCATTATTGAGGAAGTTGCCCAACTTTCGGCACAGGGAAGGCCGATACTTATCGGTACTACCTCTGTGGAAATTTCCGAACTGCTTTCGCGTATGTTGAAAATACGCAAGATTGATCACAATGTCCTTAACGCTAAACTGCACAAAAAGGAAGCCGACATTGTTGCAGAAGCAGGTAACCCGGGTGTAGTAACCATAGCCACCAACATGGCGGGACGGGGTACGGATATCAAATTAACCGAGGAAGTAAAAGCCGCGGGTGGACTGGCCATTATAGGAACTGAACGACATGATTCCAGGCGGGTTGACAGACAGCTCAGAGGACGATCCGGACGTCAGGGTGATCCTGGAAGCTCACAGTTTTATGTGTCCCTTGAAGATAACCTGATGCGATTATTCGGTTCTGACCGGGTAGCCAAGATGATGGACCGCATGGGCTTGAAGGAGGGTGAAGTCATCCAGCATTCTATGATGACAAAATCTATCGAAAGAGCACAGAAAAAGGTAGAAGAAAATAATTTTGGAATCAGAAAGCGTCTGTTGGAATACGACGACGTGATGAACGCGCAAAGGGAGGTAGTTTACGCTAGAAGGCGCCATGCCCTGAAGGGAGACCGCCTTCAACTGGATATCGCCAACATGATCTACGATACCTGCGAGGTTATTGCGGAGACCAACAAAATGGCGAATGATTACAAGAACTTTGAGTTCGAACTTATCAAATACTTTTCCATTACTGCACCGGTAACAGAAGAAGAGTTTACCAAAAAGAATTTCCAGGAAATAGCCAATGAGACCTATCAGGCTGCTTACAGCTATTACCAAAATAAAATGGAGCGCAGTGCCGCTACGGCTCTACCTGTGATCAAGCAGGTATACGAAGACGAATCCAATAAGTTTGAACGGATTGTAGTACCGTTTACAGACGGTATCAAAACCCTCAACGTAGTCACCAATCTTAAGGAAGCCTATGAATCTGGGGGCAAGCAGCTGGTAGCAGATTTTGAAAAAAATATTACCCTGGCCATTATTGACGATGCCTGGAAGACGCATTTGCGAAAAATGGACGAATTAAAACAGTCCGTACAGCTGGCGGTTCACGAACAAAAAGACCCGTTGCTTATCTATAAATTCGAAGCTTTTGAACTTTTCAAAAGTATGATCGAAAAAGTAAATAAAGATGTGGTTTCCTTCCTTTTCAAAGGGGAATTACCTTCTTCAGATACAAGATCCATACAGGAAGCACGAACCGTAAGGCGCAAAAAAGAGAACCTGAAAACTACCAAAGAAGAAATTCCCAACAGTGATGAGCTGGCAGCCCAGAACCGGGCAGTAGGCCAAAACCAGGGCAGGCGACCCCAGATAACGGAAACCATAATCAGGGAGAAACCAAAAATTGGAAGGAATGAACGGGTTACTATCAAAAATGTGATGTCCGGCGAAAGCAAAACAGTTAAATACAAACAGGCTGAACCTCTCATTGACAAAGGCGAATGGGTACTTACAGACCATCTGTAATCCATTCAATACATTAAGTATTAGGCAACCCAAGGGTTGCCTTTTTTATGCTTGCATCAAAGGTGTAACTCATAGCAGTTTATTTACTGTTAACAATCCATTTTCACCTTCAATTATACCCATCTAAATACGAATCAGATGGTCCATTGTTGATTATCTGACAAAACATAGTTAGTTTTATAAAACCAATCAGAGGATAAAGGATGCTGGGATATACTCAGAAACCTGGCTTTCTTACTTTAAATTATCTTGGCATGGAAAATTCCGGGGCGCATAAACAGGAACGATACGAAGCTAAAAGAACACTGACACTTAAGGTAGGATATTGGGCATCCTTCCTGACACTTGTTTTTGGAGCACTTTGCTTTTTTTGGCTGGATATTACCAGGATAGTCCCCTACTGTTTCTTAGGCTTCTCCCTGGCTAACCTACTCAATACCATTGCTTTACAAAGACATAATGATTTAAACTTAAGCTTTAACCTGGCTACCTTACTAAGCCTCGGCGCTGCACTACTAATCACTTGGTTTACAGGGGGCATTAACAGCCCCTTTATTTTTGTGCTGGCCATTGTAGTTTTCGCCGGATATGCCACTACCGGGCCCAGGGGAAAACTTTACCTATACCTGTGTGTTGCCCTTATTTTACTGGTATTCTTTAACGATGTTTTTAAATTTCTTCCTGCAGACAATGTAGTTCCGGAATATTCCAGTACCATTTTTGCCCTCCTCAGTATCTTACTATCTGTATATCTAATGGGAGGGGTATTGGCCAAAAACCTGCTGAAAGCTCATATTAAGCTTTACAAGTCCAATATGGATATCGAACGGCAGATTAAGGAAAAAGAAACCCTGCTTCGTGAAGTGCATCATCGGGTTAAAAATAACCTGCAAACGGTTTCCAGTCTTTTAAGTCTGCAATCCAGGAGTGTGGAGGACGTCAAAATGAAAGGTTTGCTTAAAAGTAGTCAAAACCGGGTAATCTCAATGGCCATGGTTCACGAAATGCTCTACATGCGCGAGGATTTATCCAGGATTGAATACAAGAGTTATGTTCAGGAGTTGAGTGAATACCTGGTACGATCTGTAAAAGGCGCTGAAAACAAAGTCAAACTAAACATAGATATCCCAGACATTAAACTGGGAATTGACACTGCCATCCCCCTTGGCCTTTTGATTAATGAAGCCCTTACCAATGCCCTCAAATACGGAATTATGGAGGATAATGAGGGGGAAATACATATTGCCCTTAAAAAGGAAGCAGATGAGGACTACGTCCTGAATATTGGTGATAATGGCGCGGGCTTTTCCTCCCTGGTAGATCATAAGACCACCCGTTCCCTCGGCCTTAAACTCATTCACAATCTGGCCAGGCAACTCAAGGGAACCATCACCAGGGATGAAAGCAAAAAGGGTACTAACTACATTGTTAAATTCAGGGAGATTGGTAAGCAGCAACATTTAAACCCTGTGGCATAAATCCTTAAATAAGCGTCTCTTTCCATACCCCTACATTGCATCATTTCTTGTTATCTTTAGTTTTCTTATTTACGTAAAACACTATTCCATGTTAAAAAGACTCGTATGGGTATTGCTCCTTAGCACCCAGGCATTTTACGCCCAGGACTATTTCTTCAAAAAGTACCATCCTTTTCAATCCCAGGTACCCTCTCCAGAAGACTATCTGGGGTATCCTATTGGCGCACATCACACCAGGCACGATCGTATTGTGGGATATCTGGAAATGTTAGCGGAAGTATCGGATCGGGCAACCCTATACGACTATGGCCGTACTCATGAGGGCAGACGTTTGGTAATCCTTACCATTTCTACCCCGGAAAATATCGGTCAATTGCCAAACCTAAAGGAACGCCACCTGGCCTATACCCAACCCAATGCTAATTTAAGCCCAGATCCCAATCTCCCTGTTTTCATTAACCTGGCCTATAATGTTCATGGAAATGAGCCATCGAGTTCGGAGGCTGCACTTTTAACCGCATATACCCTAACTGCCTCTGATCATCCTGAAATCCTCAATTATTTAAAAAATGCTGTGATTTTTGTTGATCCAACCATCAATCCGGATGGCCGGGACAGGCATACACAATGGGCCAATATGTATCAGGGGAACCCTTTGGTTGAGGATCCACAGGACGCCGAACATAACGAATACTGGCCTGGTGGCAGAACAAACCACTACTGGTTCGACCTTAACCGGGACTGGCTGCTGGCAATCAATCCTGAAAGTCGTGGAAAACTCAACTGGTACCATGAATGGTATCCCAACGTGGTTACTGATTTTCACGAAATGGGAACACAGAGCACTTATTTCTTCGAACCCATGAAGGCCAATGGGTCCCTGGATCCCATTATGCCCAAAGAGAATTATGAAGACCTGAATAACCTGTTTGGCGAATACTTCAGTCAGGCTCTGGATAGTATTGGATCACTTTATTTCACCAAAGAAGTTTTTGACGGTACCTATCCGGGTTACGGTTCGTCCTATCCCGATCTGCAGGGAGGTCTCGGATTGCTATTCGAACAGGCCAGTTCCCGGGGACACAAGCAAAAAACAGCTTTCGGGGCAATCACCTTTCCTTTTACCATTAGAAACCAATACACCTCCAGTATCACTACGGTAAAGGCCGCGGTGGAGAACAAAGACTACCTGTATCAATACCAGCAAGACTTTTTTAATTCAGCTATACAGAATGCACAGAAGGCTAAAATAAAGGGGTATCAGTTCGGAGATCCCTATGATAAGAATAGGGTAAAAGCCTTTATTGACAAACTCCTTATCCATAGAATTGAGGTGTATAAAGCTTCGAATGGAGAATATATAGTACCTACCGGACAGGCCCAGTATCGCATGGTACAGACCATGTTTGAGACTTATGATAAATATCGTGATAGTGTTTATTACGATGCTTCGGCCTGGTCTGTAGCTAATTTTTATAACATGAAATACCGGCCCGTAAACAATTTTAGCCGCGGGGAACAAATTAGCAGTACTGATAACCTGGTAGCGGTAAAACCAGTTAAAAAATCAGATTATGCATACCTGATTGACTGGGATGATTACAATGCTCCTGCGGTGTTAAATGAACTACAAACCAAAGGGCTGGTAGTTTCTGCTGCCTTCAAACCCTTTACCGCAGATGTAGATGGCACATCAAAAACCTTTCATTATGGCACCCTGATGGTGCCGGTAAGCCTTCAGAAAAAAACTGCCGAAGAGACATATACCTTTTTGCAAAAAGCTCAGGAAAAATACAAAGTGCCCATGTTTTCGGTAGAAACGGGCTATAATCTGCAAGGTGTTGACCTGGGAAGCAGGTACCTAAGTGCACTGACTAAACCCAAGACTGCAATGCTAATTGGAACAGGCACCAGATCTTATGAAGCGGGTGAGGTTTGGCATTTGCTCGACACCCGGATTGGGATGCCCATCACTAAAATACCGATGAGCAACTTTAACAGGGTAAAATTTGACAAATACAATACACTGGTCATGGTATCCGGCAACTATTCCCTGACGGAGAAACAGCAAAACAGCCTGAAGGAATGGGTTAAAAAAGGAAATACGCTGATCACCATCGGAACAGCATCAGAATGGATCATTAAAAAGAAATGGGTAAAAGAAAAATTGATTAAATCCGAAATTGATTCAACCAAGGCCCCTGCCCGACTACCTTATGTGGATTCGCGGGAAAACCTCGGAAAAGAAAGTGTTGGTGGGATTATTGCCAGGGTCAACCTGGATATAAGTCATCCCCTGGGTTTTGGCTACCACAATACTACCTTGCCGGTTTATAAGAACAATACGGTTTGGCTTGCTCCCAGCCAAAACGCATATGCCACGGTTGCCAAATACTCGAAAGAACCGCACATCGATGGTTTTATCACCAAACGTAACCTTGATGAGTTCCTCAAACCTGCTGCTTCCTTAATTGTCAGTCCGCTAGGGAGTGGCAGGGTAATTATGTTTGCCGACAACCCCAATTTCAGGGGTTCATGGTATGGCACAAACCGCTTGTTTCTAAATGCTATTTTTCTCGGACATAAAATAACCGTTCCTAAACGAAATTAAACTTATGAAAAACCTGGTATTTACCTTTTTCCTTCTCATTTTCCTGGGAATACAACCGGGCTTGGCCCAGGAATTAAAGACCAACTCTGAAGGTCCGTTTAAGCAACTTATTATCCGCGGTGCCACTTTGATCAATGGGAATGGAGCACCTCCGCAGGGACCCGTGGACATAGTTGTTGAAAACAATAGGATAAAGCGGGTAGCGGTGGTAGGTTATCCCGGAGTTGCTATAAATCCGGACGACCGACCGAAATTATTAGCTGGTGGACGTGAATTAGACGCTTCCGGCATGTATATACTCCCCGGTTTCGTAGATATGCATGGCCATATTGGCGGTGTCCCACAGGGGGCCGATCCGGATTATGTATTCCGGTTATGGATGGCACATGGCATTACCACCGTAAGGGAACCTAGTGGCAGGGGAGTTGATTTTACACTGGACCTCAAACGAAAAAGTGCTGCAAATGAGATTATAGCCCCCAGGATATTAGCTTACACAGGCTTTGGACAAGGTAGCAAAGATCCTATCAGCTCTCCGGAAATGGCCAGGGAATGGGTTCGTTCTAATGCCAAAAAAGGTGCAGACGGTGTAAAATTTTTCGGGGCTCCACCGGAAATAATGGCCGCCGCCCTGGATGAAAACAAGAAGCTAGGGCTTCGTTCTGCCTGCCATCATGCACAGCTCAATGTAGCGCGCTGGAATGTTTTGCACTCGGCAAGGGCGGGACTTACCTCTATGGAACACTGGTATGGCTTGCCCGAGGCGCTTTTTGAAGATCGCACAGTTCAGGACTATCCGCTCGATTACAATTACAACAATGAACAGCACCGTTTTGAGGAAGCGGGCAAACTGTGGAAACAGGCCGCAGAACCCTATTCTGAACACTGGAATAAAGTTATGGACGAACTGATTGCCCTCGACTTTACCTTGGACCCTACCTTCAACATCTATGAAGCTAGCAGGGACCTGCATCGGGCACGCCGGGCCGAATGGCATGAAACCTATACCCTACCCTCACTTTGGGATTTTTATCAACCCAGTAAAATTTCCCATGGTTCTTACTGGCATTATTGGGGAACGGAACAGGAAGTAGCCTGGAAGGAAAATTATCAATTGTGGATGACCTTCGTTAACGAATACAAAAACCGGGGCGGAAGGGTTACCACAGGCTCCGATTCCGGATTTATATTTCAACTATACGGTTTTGCCTATATCAGGGAGATGGAATTGCTGAGAGAAGCCGGTTTCCACCCGCTGGAAGTAATCAAGTCTGCTACTCTTAATGGAGCAGAGGCTCTGGGAATGGCAGATCAGATAGGGACAATAACAGCAGGCAAGCTTGCAGATTTTGTCCTGGTTTCCGAGAATCCCCTGGAAAACCTCAAAGCGCTTTACGGCACCGGGGCGATTAAATTGACGGATGACAATAAAGTTGTGCGTGTAGGAGGAGTTCGCTACACCATAAAAGATGGTATTATTTACGATGCCAAAGCCTTGCTAAAGGAAGTTGCAGATATGGTGGCCTCAGAAAAAAAACGCCTCAATTACAAAATCACGCAACCGGGCAATTAGGTTTGCTAATTACTTCCGTGGAAAACGTTGGCTTTCCTTGGAATTTGGTATTTCAAGAGGTCTGAGTTGCCCTTTTGTTTTGGGAAAAATCAAAGCATAACTTAAATAAAGGGCGATTGGCAGTGATAGGACAAATACGATCATGATAGTAGGGTTGATTTCATTCTTTTATTACAACGTCCATAAATTGCCTTTCTGTTTATTATTCGATCAAGTTAACTGGAAATCGGTCGAGAAGCACTCTGGGATAAAAAAGGAGTAAACAGCTGTCAATAGATCTACATGTTTAGAACAATTATTCACGAGAAATTGTATTGAAAAGATAAAACTGTACTTCTAATTAAAAAGAAGTTAAAAATAGGTATTCCTTTACCCAGGCTATTTGTTAATCCCTTAATTTAGAGGTAAACGATCTATAAACTGATAATAATGAAAGAAATGGACTGGCTCAAAACCCTAATAGTCTTCATTGGCCTCATCGTTGCTGGCTATTTTGTAGGGAATATGCATAAAACGGGAATGCAGTACAATCGTTATGTTCAGGTAAAAGGTCTGTCGGAGCGTGAAGTAGAGGCTGATCTTGCGGTATGGCCTATTAACATCACCCTCACCGGAAACGATCTTAATATGTTGAAAAACAACATAGAATCACAAAATGAAGCGGTTTATTCGTTTTTTATGCAGCAAGGTTTTGATGCCACTGAAATAACCCGTGGAACCACTAACATTAGTGATGCCAGAGCCAACCTCTATAATTCCAATAGTCAAAGTCCCTATCGCTTTCTTGCCGTATCTGAATTTACGGTCAGAACCCGGGATATTCCCCGACTTAAAAAAGCCCTGGCCGAATCACTCACCCTGATGTCAGAAGGCATAATACTAGGGTCTAAAAATACGTGGAGACCGGTGGAATATATTTTTACGGGGCTCAATGCCCTTAAACCAGACATGATAGAAGAAGCTACCAAGAATGCGCGTGAAGTGGCCATTAAATTTGCCGAAGACTCCCAGTCACGTGTTGGGAAAATTAAAGTGGCAAGGCAAGGCCTGTTCACGATAAGTGACCGCGATCAAAATACCCCGGAAATCAAAATTGTACGTGTGGTCTCTACCCTGGATTTTCATTTACAGGATTAGCTTTAAAAGCTAGGTTTTTAGTTTGCCCTGAAATAAGATAAATCAAGGCCGCTCTTTACGCAATACTTGCAGCGGAGGACTGTTAAGTACCGCAGTGCTATTGAGTAATCCAATGCTGAGCACCAGTAAGGTAATACCGGGTAAAACAACCAAAAAGGGGATTGCCGATGGGGTAAAACTGGTATCGAAAACAAAATAAGCCAGAAGTTCGCTCGCTAACAGCGATAGCAGGATACCAAAACCACTGCCTAAAACCCCAAGATACAGGTATTCCAGGGCCGCAATTTTGAGAATCTGACGACCCTTAGCTCCCAAAGTCCTGAGCAATACGCTTTCGCGGATACGTTGATATTTACTGGTGCGTACCGCCCCAATAAGCACAATTACACCGGTAAGGATGCTGAAGAAAGCCATAAAATTGATAACCCATGATATTTTATCAAGGATGTTCTCAATGAGGTTGATAACCTGGCGTAGATCTATGATCGATAAATTTGGGAAGGAGCGTACCAAATCGCGTTGCAATTCCGCTGAGGAAGCTTCATCCTCAGCACTGGTGGTTATTACATGGAATTTTGGCGCTTCCTCTAATACCCCCTTGGGAAAAACAATGGAAAAATTAAGCTGCATTCTACCCCAGTCTACTTCGCGAATACTGCTGACTACGGTTTCCATTAATACGCCCTGTACATTAAAGGTGATGATATCTCCTAACCCAACTTCGGCATCCTGAGCCACATTGTAGGCCAGGGAAATCGGAACAGGTCCACTTTCATTATACTGAGGCACCCAGTCGCCTTCTAGCAGGGTTTCGGAGGCAATCAGGCTGTCGCGGTAGGTCACGCGGAATTCATGGCTCAAAATCCATCCGTTAATGGTTGAAGTACTGTCCAATCGGATTTCATTGACAGGCCTTCCCTTAAGTTCTTGCACCCGCATGGTTACGATGGGAATATTATCCATTACTGTTAACCCTTTAGGCTTTATTAATTGAGTTACTTGTTCCTGCTGATCGCTCTGAACGTCAAGAACAATAATATTAGGGCTGCTACTTCCGGGCTCCAATTGTGCTTTAGCCAAAAGGATATCCTTGGTAAAATAGAGTGTACTGATAAGAAAAGTTCCTACTCCAACAGCCAGAATCAGGGTCCGTGTCTGGTTTTGCGGGCGGAAAAGGCTCAACAAGCTCTGACGGGCACAGAAACCCCAGGAAGAGGGAAAAAACTTTTTAATCCCCTTCATAAAAAGTCCCGCCACTCCGGAGAGGATTGCGAAGGTGACCATGATGGCCAATACAAAACTCAGGGCATACCTCCAGTTTTCAAGCAGGGAAAGTGAAAACATGAATATAAACAGCATAATGCTGCTAATGATCAAAACAAAGATGGTACGAGGGGGTTTGGGTGCCTGCTCCTGTATGCGCAATACTTGTAAAGGGGAGACAAACCAGGTGCCAAGCAGAGGCAATAAGGCAAAGAGTACCGACATGGAAACGCCCAATAAAACTCCCTGAAATATGGGAGGCCAAACCCAGGATATTACCACTTCAAATGGCAAAAAATCCTGCAGGATATAGGGGAATAATTGCTGCAGGAGCACTCCTCCCAAAGCCCCGATTAGCCCTCCAATAAATCCCATTCCGGCTATCTGGAGCAGGAAAATATAAAAAGATTGCTTTCGTGTAGCTCCCATGCACTTAAGGATGGCAACAGATTTGAGCTTTTCCCGTATATAAATATTAACTGAACTGGCTATTCCTACACATCCTAACAACAAGGCAATAAAAGCAACCAGGTTCAAAAACTTTCCAAAGTTATCATAACGACGCCCAAGTCTCCTACTGGTATCTAAATGACTATCCAGGTCTGCATTTTCAGCATCCAGAATCGGGTCTATTTTTTCATCTAATACAAGCAGGTCTTCCTCCTTATCGGCCTTGAAGTAATAATTGTATTCCAGACGACTTCCCCTTTGTAACAGGCCCGTTTGCTCTACATAATCGTAGGGTATAACAATAGGTGGAGCTACTGAACTGGAAATAGCCGTACTTCCCGGAGCTGATTTCAGAGCACCTCCAATGGGGAAAGTCAAAGTCCCGATCTTGACACTATCCCCAACCTTTAAGTTATACTGCAACATGGCTGTTGCATCTACCAAGGCGCTGCCATCTTTTACATAGTTTTCGGCTGCGTCAAGAGGTTCAGTCTCAAGTTCCCCATAAATTGGGAAGTCGCCAGCTATTCCCCTGATACGTACCAATTTGGTAGCATTGGCTTTAGGGAACGCAGCCATGGAAGCAAAATTGACTTCCATACCATTGGCACCTCCAAGTGAATCGATAATTCCCAGCACCTTTTCAGTGGGGAATTGATTGCTATCAATAAGAAAATCCGCTCCCATGAGCGATTTGGATTGAAGGCTGATGTTCTCCTTGAGGTTCGCACTAAACGATTGAATAGCCACCACAGCCATTATGCCCAAAACAATTGCTGCCATAAAGAGGATCAGCCTGCGGCTGCTAGCCTTTCCATCCCGATAGGCCATACGTGCTACCCAAAGCATACCAGGCTGTTTTGGAGTAACTGATTCAATCATGTGACAGAAATAGATTCATTACTCAATATTTTTCCACCCTTAAGTCTCAGGATGTGCTGTGTTTTACGGGCAAGCTCGAGGTCGTGAGTAACGATTACCAGAGTAGTACCCGCTTCCTTATTCAGGTCAAACAGCAGTTGCACTACCTTATCTCCAGTTTCCTCATCCAGGTTGCCAGTGGGTTCATCGGCGAAGAGGATTCTGGGGCGATTACAGAAAGCCCTGGCCAGGGCAACCCGTTGTTGCTCTCCTCCCGATAGTTGTGAAGGATAGTGGTGCGAACGATCTGCCAGCCCTACTTTCTTCAGCAGTTCCATAGCCGTATGGGAAGCACTTTTTTCTCCCTGCAGTTCCAGGGGAACGCTTACATTTTCCAGGGCGGTTAGGGTAGGAATTAATTGAAAATCCTGAAAAATAAATCCGATTTCGCGATTGCGAAGCAGGGCACGTTCGTCTTCATTTAATTTGGATAACGCCACCCCACTAAGCCATACATCTCCGGAATCAGCTTTATCCAGGCCTGCACACAACCCCAATAAGGTGGTCTTGCCGCTTCCGGAGGGTCCAACAATAGAAAAGGTGGCTCCTTCTTCAATGCTGAAGGAGATATCATCAAGAACCAACAGTTCTTTATTGCCACTGCTATAACTCTTCCTGAGGTGGGTTACGTTTAATATCTTTGTCATGTTGTAATTTCGGATAATGGACAAAAGTCGAAAAATAAGGATTTGCCATTAATTTACGGGTATGAGAAACGTCTATAAAGTATTAAAGTTTAGTTATTTTTTCGGAGTCCTGCTCTTAATGAGTTGTGGCAATTCTACTTCCAAATCTAAACCTCAGCCTGCTGAAGCGGAGACATCTATAGATAGTCCTGTAGAAAACGCCGATAAAAAAGGGGTAATACTGTGTTTTGGCGATAGCCTTACAGCTGGAATGGGGCTTGATCCTGAGGAGGCTTTCCCAGCAGTACTGCAAAAAATAGTAGATTCTCTGGGATTAAATTACACCGTGGTAAATTCCGGGCTTAGTGGTGAAACCACGGCCAGTGGAAGAAACAGGTTAAGTTGGGTGTTAAATCAAAAAACAGAAGTATTCCTTCTGGAGCTGGGTGCCAATGACGGATTAAGGGGTATAGACCTTAGTGAGACCCGTAGCAACTTGCAGGCTATTATTAATATGGTAAAGGCAAAGAACCCTGATACTAAGATTATTCTTGCCGGCATGCAGATTCCTCCCAATATGGGACCTGACTATACATCAGAATTCCGGAAGATTTTTCCAGACTTGGCAGAAGAAAACAACGCCTACCTAATTCCTTTTCTACTGAAAGATGTGGGCGGTATACCGGAATTGAACCAGAATGATGGGATACATCCCACTAAAAAGGGGCATAAAATCTTGGCGCAAAACGTATGGGAAGTGCTGGGGCCAATTTTGGTAAGTAGTAACAATCAATAATCGAGTGATATGGAAAACCTGATGAGTGCTCTCTCCTGGATAGATACTATTGCCCCTACAGTTTGGATAGGTTTAACGGTAATTATGTTTTGGATACTATACAAAGTATATGGCAGGGAAGGAAAACAACATCCTGTTTTCAGGTTTGGGGTATTCCTGCTGGTTCTGGTATGGCTATATCCACTTTACACCTATGTGTTCAACCAATTTGAGGTAAGTCTTGTTGGGAACCTATTAACCTTATGGGCTACAATTTCATATCGAAATAGGCTTAAATCTCTTGATAAAAAGATGGCTAACTGGATGGTTCCTCAAATAATATGGATCTGTCTGGCTACGATTTATGTAAGCTTGCTATTATTAGACAAGCTGCAACAGGGTTGATTAAGCCAATTTAGATTTGTTACGCTTAGTAGTAAAAGACAAAGCCTTCTTCACTTTAGAATTAGCCCTTCTGTACAAACGAGCTACTTTCTCTTCCTTATTAACAGTAGTTGTAGAAGTAACGATACTCATTTCAATAGTCTCAACCTTAACCTCAGCAGTTTTATCCTGTGCCTGAGCTGCTACTCCGATCGTAAGAACAAAAATTAAAGTGATAAAGGTTTTCATTACTGCGTTTTTTCTATTAAAAAAACGCGGCAACCCCCCTGTTGACCCCCTGCAATTCGTCGAAGAGCCCTTATTATTCGGTATTTGACAAAAACCCGGATTAAGTGCAAAAAATCCTCGATGAACGTATTGAAGCTTAAAAATGCTTATCGAGAAAAGGTGTCGTTAATCGGGAAATTTGAGGGGTATAATACGCTGTAGAGTCAAGTTTTCTACAAAATCAGGGAAAAACTCAGTAATTTACCTGGACATAAGGTTCATATGCATATCTATGATAGATTTATTCAGTAAAGAGCATATTGATCTCTTTTGTCCTTATGACAGTTTAGAGTTTATACACAATATTCTTAGCAATATCGGGTATGGTTTCGAGAATGAGGCTTCAAAAGAAGCCAAAGCAGATGGGTTAGCAGTAATAAGAAAGCTTCTTGAGCTGAATTTACTTGAAGTTTTTCACTGGGGACCTGAACATTCCAGTAGAAAAGGAAAATCGTATACTAACGAAGAAATCTTAGACTACGTAGATGCTATATGGAAAGAAGGAACGCAATATCCTGACTTTTATGGTTTGGTCATGTTTAAGTACAAGGACTGGTATACAAATGCCCTGGAAGAAGAGGGATTGACAATGTTCACTGATTGGAGGACTTTTGCCAACACCAAAATCGGAAACATAGAAGACTTCATTAAAAAGCACTCACCACAATAGAGGATAAGATTTACCTTGAGCAAAAAAGCACTTCCAGCGAGAAATGGTTATTTAATGCTTATTCTTGTTATTAAGCCAATTTAGATTTGTTACGCTTAGTAGTAAAAGACAAAGCCTTCTTTACTTTAGAATTAGCCCTTCTGTACAAACGAGCTACTTTCTCTTCCTTATTAACAGTAGTAGTAGAAGTAACGATACTCATTTCAATAGTCTCAACCTTAACCTCAGCAGTTTTATCCTGTGCCTGAGCTGCTACTCCGATCGTAAGAACAAAAATTAAAGTGATAAAGGTTTTCATTACTGCGTTTTTTCTATTAAAAAAACGCGGCAACCCCCCTGTTGACCCCCTGCAATTCGTCGAAGAGCCCTTATTATTCGGTATTTGACAAAAACCCGGATTAAGTGCAAAAAATCCCCGATGAACGTATTGAAGCTTAAAAATGCTTATCGAAGAAAGGTGTCGTTAATCGGGGTTTTTGGGGTAGTAAAAAGCTATAAATTGAGCAAAATACAAGGATCAGGGCAGTTTGTACGGTAGAATGGTAGTTCATTTACCGAGCAAACCCCTGGATAATCCCCCCGATATGAGCCTATATCCCGGATAAGCTGAAAATGAAGATGGGGAGCATAGTTGACATTAATGTCGGTGGTTCCCAGAGTTCCCAGCACCGATCCTGCTTTAAAAAGCCGTCCCGTTTCCAGGTTTTCAATGGATTCCAGCGATAAATGCCCATATAATGTATACCAGGTTCCTGCAAGCGTCTGGTGCTCCAGGATTATGGTAGGTCCATAGTCCCCTGTATTGCTATTATTGCGAAAACTGTGTACTATCCCATCCAAAGGCGTTATCACAGAAGTTCCCGCTTTTGCCCAGAAATCAACACCCAAATGTATGTTTCGCTGGTTTTTCCCAACTTTAAAGAAAGGCTTATCCGAATACAGGTTGCGTACCTCCAGATATCCCCCATAGGCTAACAGGCCTCCTTTTACTTGCAGAAATTGATTGATATAGGCTTCACAGCGGTCTGGATCTGTTATGTCTACTGCACTTAACTCTTTGTTGGAAACCGAGAGATCTATTGATAAATAAGCCGATATAGGTATTCCCGGGTCCAGTATGGATAGCGTTTTCGGAGGTCTTAGCTTGGATATGCGAGCAATATTTTTCACTAGACCTACAAGATAATGAAGACCGCATAAACATCTTGATATACCATCAAATTAACAATGCTTTAACCAGAACTATACAAGGGATTCCTGATTTTTGAAAAAAAGAGCGTATGAAACGGTTACTAAAATGGATAATCCCGGTACTTGCCATATTTTTCACTGCCAGCTGTCAATCTAAAAGCAAAGCGGAAAACAACCAGAAAGCCCAAATAGACGCTGATAAGGCTGAAATAGTTGCCAAAACTACGCCACAGGACCTGGAACAGTATGAGACCGCCTACTTTGCCAGTGGTTGTTTTTGGTGTGTGGAAGTAATTTTCGAAAATGTCAAGGGCGTGGCTGAAGTAATTTCCGGGTACGCAGGTGGAACAGAGGAAAATCCTACCTATGAGGAGGTGAGCTACGGTAAAACTACCCACGCAGAGGCGGTTGAAGTCTACTATGATCCCAAAATCATCACTTTTACGGAATTGGTACAGGTCTTTTTTGGAAGCCATGACCCTACTACGCTTAACCGACAGGGGCCAGACAGAGGGCCACAATACCGTTCTATAGCCTTTTACAAAAGCGAAACAGAAAGAAAGATAATACAGGCTTATATTAAGGCTCTAACGGATAATATGGTCTATGACAGGCCAATAGTAACAGAAGTCGCCCCGTTTACCATCTTCTACAAAGCGGAGGATTACCACCAGGATTACGAGAGGAGAAACCCTGACAATCCGTACATCCGGAATATTTCAATTCCCAGGTATAACCGTTTCAAGAAAAACTTCGCAGAATATCTGAAGGAGAATGCCCATTAGGCGCATTAGCCATTTAAGGAAAGAATCAGGTTAAGGCAGCAGTAGAGATTGGGATCCTAGGCTTATTGCTTCAACACAACATCGCTATAACGTGAATTAACCTTAATCAAATTTCCTGTCTTGGAGTTGCCTCCGGTATAAATAACCATTTTACCTTCAGATCGCTTGTCCAAAGAAAGTGATTCAGCAACGGATATATCCGTTGCAAGACCCTCAAGCTTAAATGTAAAGGGACTCTGTGGTAATACACATATCAATTCGCCATTTTGAACAGAGATATCCAGCTCATTGAAATCCGGGTTTACCGAATTGATCTTCAAGGCACCTAGGTTATTCGTCAAGATGCCACTTTTTAGTAACCGATCAATGGTAACATCAGATGAAGTGGCAACCAGGGTAATATCCTCAACATCCCTAAGAGCAACATCCTTAGAAAATTGGGTCTTCAATTTCCCATAATTCCAGCGCGCTACTTCAACTGGCGAGTAGGAGGCCATTATATTGGTTTCATCCCCGTCTATGGTAGAAGCAAGCAACCTTGAGTAGGACAAGGTCGCTTGCATGTTATTCGTGTTTTCAGCCAATTTTACCTCCCCATGCCGAACATTCATATCCAACTTGGTAGACTTGGGCATTTTAATTTTTATAGACTTTTTTACTTTAAAGCTCTTGTTTTTCCCCTCAGCACGGTAAAAGATAGTGGGAGCATCCCCGGATATGATTATATTCTTTCGCACTTCACGCTCCTCTTCCATTAACTTTCTTTTTTCTTCCATTACTTTTCTGTGCTCCTCCTGTGCTTTCTGACGCTCTTCCTGGGCCTTCTGACGTACTACTTCCCGCTCCTTCAAAAGCTCTTTACGTTCTTTCTGCAGTTCTTCCCTTTCCGCTTCGCGCTCTTCCATACGTTTACCTCTTTCTTCCATTCGCTTGGCAAACCGTTCACCCCACTCTTCCCATTTCTTTTCATATTTCTCGTCAAAGTTTTTTGTAAATTCTTCAGCCCACTTCTGTATATACTTCTCTCCATCTTCTTTGTATTTTTCGTAATCGAAGTTTTCAAACTTCATGGGGGGTAACGGAGGCATTGGGGGCATTTCTGCTATTTCAGGGAGTTCGGGAATCTCCAGTTCCATGAAAAAGGGTTCAAGGTCAGGGATCTCAGGAATATCAATTACAATATTTTCCAAATCGGCAAGGTGCCCATTCACTGTACTAAATTGCCAGCTTCTATTGCCTGAAGTGGTTACTTCAATGCGCTCACTATTCCCCATAATCTTGATCCCGTTTTCTTTAAAATATGCTGCAGCCTCTTCCTCCGTAGCGCCTTCCAGCTCAATACTGGCTTCAATGACTACTTCTTTTCTGTTCCAGGTATCAAATTCGATATCGGTATGGGAGGTATTGATCGCCAATACCGAATTGCCCTCTACCTTAAAGGTTTCCTTGTATTCTTTGCGCTGCGTTTGCCCATAAACTCCTCCTGCAAGCAGGAAACAGGCCAGTACAAGGGATTTAAACATGATTTGATGATAGTTGTTCATTTTTTGATGATTTAATTTGATTTAACTTCTCTTTTAACTTTTTCAGCAACTCCAGCCTTAGCTGTAGATTTTTGATAAGGGCCGATATAGTCTGATCATTAGGCCCAAAGGTGTTTAGTTCCTTATTCAATTGATCATATTCTCTATTCAATTCGGCCAGTTGCTCCATGTAGCTATCCACCAGTTCTTTATTGTCTGATGATACTTCCAGTTTAGACAATTCCATATTAATGCTGGCCAGGTAGTAATTTTCAACTTTTTCCAGGTCAGGAGACAAATCTCCCAGCGAAATAGTCCCCTCAGTGGTTTGTTCTTGGGTCTCCGCTACAGGATTCTCAGCAGGTATGGGACTCTCTTCCGAAATGAACCAGAATGCACCTACGGACACCAGGACCAGAATCGTAGCGGCTATACTAAATATCCACACTCTGGAATTGTTCTGTTCCGGCGGTAGCTCACGGTCCATTCGCTCCATAAAACGGGCTTCGTGCCCCTCTTTCAAACGGTACTTTTTATCCCGTTCCGACTCAAACAATTTCCTAAGATCCTGTCCCATGACTTTTGCTTTTTAATAGTTTTTTTAAATGGCCCTTGCCCCTTAACAAACGGGTTCTGCTTGCTGTAGAAGTAAGTTCCAGGATTTGGGCGATTTCTTCATGATCGTATCCTTCCACCAGGTAGAGCTGTAATACGTACCTGTATTTATCAGGTAGTTGCTCCATAGCCTGTTTAACCTCTGCAACCGAAACCGAAGGGGCCACTGACCAGCTTTCATCTTCAACTACCTGCATTTGATAGTCTTTTAGCTCTACATGGTCCATCTTCCTGGCCTTTAAAAAATCAATACATTTATTTATTACGATCCGCTTCAACCAGGCCCCGAAGGTAACGTCACCATTATATTGATGTATTTTTTGAAATGCTTTGATAAAAGCCTCCTGCAAAACATCCTCGGCATCATCTGAATTGTTAAGAAAGCGCATGGCTACACAATACATGCCATCACAGTATTGCTTATACAGCTTAAACTGCGCCTTTCGGTCGTTTTTCCGGCATTGTTCTACCAGGTCAATTTTAAACATCAGCTGGGTTGCCTAAGATTAGTTTGTTGTTGCTATCCTTAAGGACGAGTCGAATTATAAGGTGTTGCAAAATTTCCAGTATTTTTAGAAAAAATATGCATCAGCCTTTGGAACAAGTTAGTATAAAAAACGAATTCCTTTCCCTGAAAGTCCTGAATTACGGGGCTCGTATCCAAGAACTACTTTTCCGGGACAAAAAAGGAAACTGGCAAAATATGGTGGTAGGACTAAAAGGTCCTGAGGAATATCTAAAAGACAGTGTATCCCTGGGAGCCTGCGTGGGTCGTTTCGCCGGAAGGATTTCATCCGGGGGATTTACATTAGATGAGGTCTTCTACCCTTTGCATAACGAAGCAGGCATACACCTGCACGGGGGAAAAGAAGGCTTCGCATATAAATACTGGGAGATAATGGAAGTGAGTAACGGTAATGTTCCTTATATCAAGTTATCTTACAGCAGTCCGCACCTTGAGGAAGGATATCCGGGTGATCTTCGGGTTAACCTGACCTATCAACTCGAAAAAAACAGCCTTAAAATCACGCACGAAGCTACGACCGACCGGAATACTGTGGTTAATCTTACCAATCATTCGTACTTTAAATTGGATGAAGAAAACTCGGTCTCCCATTATGAATTGCAGTTGGGGAGCAAACAAGTGTTGGAAACGCATTCAGACCTGCTTCCTACAGGCAAATTGCTAGATATAGATCAGACCGAATGGGATTTTCAAGAATTAAAAGCTATTGGGCAAACCCGTTTTGACACTCCTTTTACCCTTCACTCGAATTTTGTAGCCCGTGTTAGCTCTCCCCGGTCGGGTATTCGCATGCAAGTCACTACAAATCAACCCGCCGTAGTGGTTTTTACCCCGCCCTGGTTTGCCGGCATATGTTTTGAAACTCAGAATTATCCTGACACTCCCAATATCCCCGCCTTCCCATCCTGCCTTCTAAAAGCTGGTGAAACCTATTTGAATCAATCAATTTTTACCTTTGATTTAGTACCTTAGGATATAATTAATCTAAAAAACCTGTCCCGATGAAAATATTAAAATGGGTATTAATCGTCATCATCGCTCTTGTATTACTATTTGTCTTTATCGGCATGCCTTATCTTAAGGAACAAACCAAAAAAAATAGTCCGGAAAAAGTCGCAACCTATGTTGGAAACGGTATGGACATGCAAGTGAAATACAGCAGTCCGTTTAAAAAAGGACGTGTAATCTTCGGGGACCTGGTGCCCTATGACGCGGTTTGGCGCACCGGGGCAAATGAGCCCACTACCTTTACTACCAAAACAGCTATTAAGATACAGGGTAATGAATTAGCTCCCGGCACGTATTCGCTCTGGACCATCCCGGGACAAAGGAGCTGGATGGTTATGTTTAATTCTGAAGTGCCGGATTGGGGGGTTACCCTAATCAGTGGCGGGAGTAAAACAACCTATAATGAAGCAAGTGATGCAATCAAGATACAGGTACCGGTGGTAACCCTTGATATGCCCGTGGAGAGTTTTACCATAGACTTCCAGGAGACTGAGGGCTTGAACCTTAGCCTGGCATGGGACCATACACGGATAAGCATACCAATCAACAAATAAGCTTGAGTAATCCTTCACATACAGGATCTGATGGGATTTCCCGCATAAACTTCAAACGAAAAAAAATCCCTTCCGTTAATGAATTGGCGGAATCCATATTTGGAGGTAACAAAACCTTACTGGCCAGAGCGATTACCCTTATTGAAAGCAGGCGGCCCGAAGACCATATCCTCGCACAAGAACTAATAGAAATTTGCCTGCCTAAGGGCCCAGAGAGTATTCGAATAGGTATTACAGGAGTGCCGGGAGTAGGTAAAAGTACCTTTATTGAACGTTTGGGAAAAATGATTACCGGTATGGGCAAAAAGGTTGCCGTACTTGCCGTTGACCCCAGCAGTTCAGTAACCAAAGGCAGTATTTTAGGGGATAAAACCAGGATGTACGAACTTTCAAGGGATCCTCATGCTTTTATCCGCCCTTCACCTACAGGCGATTCTCTTGGCGGGGTAGCTAGGAAAACCCGGGAGTCCGTTATTCTCTGCGAGGCTGCCGGATACGAAGTAATTCTCATTGAAACGGTGGGTGTGGGACAAAGTGAAACGGCCGTTCATAGTATGGTTGATTTTTTCCTTCTGCTCAAACTGGCAGGTGCAGGCGACGAGCTACAGGGAATTAAACGAGGAATCATGGAAATGGCTGATGGAGTTGTAATCAACAAGGCAGATGGAGATAACCTCAAACAAGCACAGCGGGCACGGACCGAATTTGAGCGCGCCTTGCAATTATATCCGCCCAAACAAAATGGATGGCTACCCAAAGTCACTACTTGTTCGGCGCTGAATAATGAAGGTGTTTCAGAGCTCTGGCAAATGATTGAAGACTTCATTAAGAGTAATAAGGAGTCTGGGTATTTTAACGCCCAGCGCAGGGAACAAAACACCAACTGGTTTCTTCAAACGGTAGATGAAAGGCTGAAATCCAGCTTTTACGAACATCCAGATGTTAAAGCCAAATTGGATAAATTGGTCAATAAGGTTGGTAACAACAAGATATCACCGTTTAAAGCTGCGGACCTCCTTCTTTCTTCTTTTAAAAAGAACTGAAATAAAAAACCTAATTTTGTCGCAATTCTAAAGTGTCTCAATGAATCCCATCACTGACGCCCAGTTATCCCTGATAATCCCTGTTTTCAACGAAGCAGATAATGTAGGCCTGCTTGCAGCAAAGATTAATGATGCGCTGGAAGGGTATAACTATGAAATTATTTTTGTAGATGATTTCTCAACAGACGGTACCCGGAAGGTGATCAAGGAGATGGTCGATGAACATATCCACCTCATTGAACTCAAAAAGAATTACGGCCAAAGCCTGGCCCTGGCTGCAGGAATTGATTATGCGAGTGGTGAATACATTATTACAATGGACGGGGATTTACAGAATGATCCCGGAGATATACCCCAGATGCTTCACTTCGCGGTCAATGAAGAATTTGATGTAGTAACCGGTATCAGGCAAAAGCGAAAAGATTCCCTGGTTAAAAAGATCCCTTCAAAAATCGCCAATTTCATGGTACGAAGGGTTACCAAACTGGATATAAAGGATAACGGTTGTGCTCTTAAGGTGTTTACCCGCGATATTGCCAAAGATCTGAACCTCTACGGTGAGATGCACCGGTTTATTACCCTGCTTGCACACCTGGAGGGTGCACAGATCAAACAAGTACCTGTTAGGCATCACGCCCGTAATGCCGGGGTATCCAAATACGGTCTGGAACGCGTTTTTAAAGTGGTAGCCGATATGATGCTTCTACTTTTTATTCGCAAATATTTCCAGCGGCCCATACACCTGTTTGGGATTTTTGGGGTTATGCTCACGGTGCTGGGCATCCTCATCAATGCGTATTTGTTTATACTGAAATGGGGTTTTGGTCAAGATATCGGAAATCGCCCCCTGTTGATTTTTGGGATGATGTTCATTCTTGCCGGTATTCAATTATTTACAATTGGTATTGTTATGGAGTTGATGATCCGGACCTATTATGAATCACAGGATAAGCGGCCCTACCGAATAAAGCGAACAAGCATTGGCGGCAAAAATCAGTAAAAAAGTCCTTACCACCGCGCTGAAACTGATTGCCAGTGCAGTGCTGCTCTATTTTGTTTTCAGTAAAATCCAATTAAAGGACGTTCTGCTCACAGTACGGGAAACAGATCCTGTATTTCTCTTACTCGCACTCCTGGCCTTTATATGCTCCAAGTTCCTGGCCGCTTTTCGCCTTAATGCCTATTTGCATCAACTGCAGGTGTTGCTCACCCATGTAAGTAACCTCAAATTATACCTGCTGGGAATGTTCTATAACCTTTTCCTGCCAGGTGGTATTGGAGGCGATGCTTATAAAGGATACGTCCTGAAGAAAGAATATGGGATCAAAACTAAGCGTGTGGTAGCCATTATGGTACTGGACCGGTTAAGCGGACTGTTGCTACTTTTCTTATATGCCTGTCTCCTGGCACTGATGCTGGAAGTTACGGCTGCATTGTGGATGCGCATCTTGATTGTTTTGGCGCTGTTCCTTTCCCTGGCAGTCTTTTGGCTGCTAAACAAGCGATTTTTCGATTATGTATTTCCGGTTTTCTGGAAGTCACTGGGATATTCCGCAGGAGTACAGCTACTGCAGTTGGTATGTGTAATGCTAATTTGGAAATCCCTGGGAATCAATACGTCACTAGTCCCCTACCTCTTTGTCTTCCTCCTGTCTTCCATTGTGGCCGTTCTGCCCATAACTATAGGGGGTATTGGTAGCCGGGAAGTAGTTTTTCTCTACGGTGCACTCTGGTTAGGACTGGAAGAAGGAACTGCTATTAGTATAAGTGTGGTTTTCTTTTTAATCACAGCACTGGTTTCCTTATTTGGGGTGATTTACCATTTTAAAAAACCGGTTCTCGAAGTGTATTAAAAAAGGCCAGGAATCATTTCAAATACACCAGATGGCGTTTTCGGATTACCTCCTTTCGGGTTTCGGGATTCAGGAAACGGGCCTGTAACCTTGTGATCCGGAATTGATCTGTGGCATACTGTTCTTCCCAACTGAGTCCTTTAGCCTTTAGAACATCAAGCTCCTTATCCGTGGCATAAACCCAGATATCATTCATATCAATTACCCTTTCTGAAGAAGTGATCTTAACAGGCTCTCGATTGTAAAAATCCAGGGCCCAGGTATGAGCTTCCGACAGTTTGTAGATGCGATTAACTGGAATGTTCTTTTCCTTAACTATATCCGCCATAGTGGCCCCCGCCTCGTATTGTAGTAGGGATGGGTAAAATGAAGAATTCAGTGATAAATTGAGTATTGTGGCACTTAGCACAGCCGTGGTAATAATTTTCTGAAAGGGATCTGAGCGTTCTACAATCACATAAACCAGTATAGATATAGCAAATGACAGCAATAAATTCTCGCGGATTCCAGCCTCAAACACAAAATGATTTAGTAAGGCTGTAACTACCAAACACAAACCAAAAATTCCATACTGGATATTCCGGAAAATTCGCAACACCTTTTCCTTAGCTGAATCCTTCAGATAAACCAGGTAGGCCGCCGTTAGTACCGCAAAGAGCGGAATAGTTATATTCAAGTAATGAGGCAGCTTAAACTGAGCAAAACTAATTAAGAGAAATATTAAAGTGATTCCCCCTATCGTCATGACCTCAACACCTTTTTCCAATCGGAAACGGTTTTTAAAAATCCGTTTTATCCTTGTCCCATAAGCAGCCAGTCCAATAACGGTCCATGGCAAAAAGACCCAGAGGAAGGTATGGAAAAAGAAGAAATAGTCACTACTGTTTTGGCCTACCCCTTCCCCGCTTAATCGCTCAAAACTCTGTTCCCAGAAGATAAACCTAAAGCCAGTGCGATTGGTTTTACCCCGGATTACCTTTTCGGGATGCAAATCAAATTGCTGGTAGTACGCATAGAGCATGGGAGTTATTGTCAGGGCAATAACCAGGAGGGCAACGAGAACGCGCCAATCGAATAAGAGTTTCCATTTTCGGGTATAGGCTATATAACACAGGAGGGGCAATGCAATGACAACCAGTGCAATTTGACCCTTGGTAGAAAAAGCAAGTCCCGCGCCTACGGCTCCAAGAATGATGTTCCCCAGGGATCTTCGCTGCAGGTACAACAACAGTTGCCACAAAGCAAATACTGTAAAACCAGTTAGTACAGCATCTGTTCGCACATCAATTACGGATAGTACAATGGTCTGCGAAGAAAGAAAAATCAGGGCGGCAATCTTTCCGGCATCTTTACTGTACAATGCTTTTCCCAGACCATAGCAGCTCCAGCCTCCTAACAAGGTCACCAATATAGCCGGTATGCGGTAGGCCCAGTCATAGATCCCAAATATTTTAAAGGACAAAGCGGCCAGCCAGTAATGTAAATGGGGTTTGTCCAGGTATTCTTCAGGCCCCTTGAAAAGGTTAATGAAATCATTCTCCTGAACCATCCGCATGGCCATTACAGCAAACTGAGCAGAATCGTTTTCGAAAAGGGTAACGAACATACCAGCCAGGTAAACCAGCAATATTAGTCCAATGAATATCCAGAATCGCGTCCGGGAGATCATAAACGCAGTTTGTATGTGGCAAATATAAATAACCTGGAAAAGGTCCACCCAAATAATCCTCCGATAAGCAGACCGGTAAGTACATCCAGTGGAAAGTGAACACCAATATAGATGCGGCTATAGGCTACAATCAATGCCCAGAATATCAGGAAATATTTAAGATAAGGGAACCTGGAATTCAGCAGGCAGCTAAAAAAAAGGGCAATTGCAAAAGAATTGGCGGCATGGGCCGAAAAATAACCAAATTTGCCTCCACAACTGGCTTTTACCAGTCGCACCTGATCCGCCAGATCCGGATCGTGGCAGGGTCTGAATCGCATCACCCCATACTTGAAAAAATTGGCCAACTGGTCTGTGCAGGTAATCAATATACCCACACTCACTAAAAGTATAAGTGTCTTCTTCCAGCCAAAATGGATATAGCTCAGGATAAGTAAGATCAGATATAGGGGAATGGAGGTCCACTTATTGGTTAGCAGCAACCAAAAGGAATCCCAACTTTCCGTACCCATTTGATTAAGAAAGAGGAATAGTTCCTGATCCAACTTGATAAGTTCCTCCAACATACTCCTAAGATTGGTAACGGCTCACTTCCCTGTCATAAAATGCAACCGCCTCTTCAATGAGCTGTTCGGTTTCAGCAGCAAGGTCTGCCTCATCTTCACGGGCAAATTCCTCGAGCCATTCTACTTCATCATTTTCAAGGTTGATAATAAACCTCGGATATTCCGTATGCACAATAAAAATAGCATCCGGAAAATCGGTGTTATCGCCCAGAAGGAATTTTGGAAGTGTCATGGAAGTTGGATTAGTTATTCAAATATTAGTTTGCAATCAGTCGTTTGGTCATATAATTGAATCGAATATACAACATTATAGCCGATGCAGTAAGGCCGGAAAGCAGACCAATCCAGATACCAACGCTTTTTAAATCGGTGTATAATCCGAGGTAAAAGCTCAACGGGAAACCCACAACCCAGTAGGCGATAAAAGTAATTAGTGTAGGGATCTTGACATCCTGCAGGCCTTTTAAAGCTCCTAGAATTACTACTTGCAGACCATCAGATATCTGGAAAAAAGCGGATACCAGCAGCAATTGGGCTGCTATTCCAATTACCTCCAGATTATCAGCCTGGTTAATAAGGTCGTGCTCATCCAGATAAAGGGTTGGAAACCAATAACGACCAAGCATAAATAGGATGGCAAAGATGATTTCCAGCAAGAAGGTCATAAAGAATATGGATCGGGCTATCCGTCTTAGTTCCACGAAATTATTCAGGCCTTTCTGGTTCCCTATCCGGATCATGGCAGCAACACCAAGCCCCATACCAAACATAAAGGTCATACTACTGAGGTTCAGGGCTATCTGGTTAGCCGCCTGAGGGTTTTTCCCAAGCACACCGCTAATCCAGGTGGCAGCCGTAAATATGGCTACTTCAAATAGCATTTGAAGTGCAGATGGAAAACCCAGGTTCATTATCTTTTTAAGGTATCTTGTTTCTAGTTTCCGGAAATTAAACCCGGTTACAAAGTCGTGAAATTTCTTTCGGTTTTTCAATAGGTACCAAAGAAAGATGAGCATGACTATTCGTGCCACCAAGGTCCCAATAGCCGCCCCAACTACTCCCATTTTTGGAAATCCAAAAGCACCAAAAATCAAGAGGTAATTCAGGATGATATTCACCACATTAGCCAGAATGGTGGCAAACATGGGGTACTTGGTTTGAGACAAGCCTTCCGAGAACTGCTTAAAGGCCTGAAACATGATCAGGGGAATCAGGGAAAATGCTACTATGTCCAGGTAAGGAATGGCCAATACAACCACTTCTTCTGGCTGTTCCATGTAACGCATAAGCGGTTTCGCCAGGAGAATTATACCAAAAAGAACTAGTCCCAGCAGTGTACAGAGTAACAGGCCATGCTTGAGGGCGCTTTTTCCGGCAATGCGATCACCAGCCCCATCGGCTTCGGCAACCAGCGGCGTTATGGCAGTAGAAAAACCGATCCCTATGGACATCGCGATAAATACAAAACTGTTCCCCAGCGAAACAGCCGCCAGTTCGGCGGTACCCAATTGCCCCACCATAATATTGTCAGCAAAGGCAACAAAAGTATGTCCCAGCATCCCCAGGATCACTGGAGCTGCAAGACGAGCATTAAATCGGAATTCTTTTGTGTACTGACGAAACAAGACTAACTAAATAAAAATATTATGCGTTTGAACGTGCCCTATAATAAAATGCATTTCCTTGTTTAACAGGGGATCAACAGTTATTGGTATAGGGCAAACTCAAGTATTAAAGGCCTTTTGCCTGTTCCCAATAAATATCCATCTCTGCCAGGGTCATATCTTTTAATGATTTTCCGGCATCTTTGGCTTTGCCTTCCAGGTACTTGAATCGCTTCATAAATTTCTTGTTGGTACGTTCGAGTGCGTTCTCAGGATTGACATCCAAAAAGCGGGCATAGTTCACCATAGAAAAAAGTACATCCCCAAATTCAGCTTCTATACGTTCTTCTTCTCCCAATGCCACTTCATGCTGCAATTCGCCTAATTCTTCCTTTAGCTTCTCAAACACCTGTTCCGGTTTTTCCCAATCGAATCCAACGCCAGCTACCTTATCTTGTATCCTGTTGGCTTTTACAAGGGCCGGAAGACTGTTAGGTACCCCTTCCAAAACACTTTTCTTACCTTCCTTCAGCTTTATGGCCTCCCAGTTTTGCTTGACTTCCTCGGCATCTGATACTTCCACATCGCCATAAATATGAGGGTGACGATGAATTAATTTGTCGCTGATTACATTAGCCACATCAGCAATGTCAAAGGATTGGGTTTCAGAACCTATTTTGGCATAAAAGAAGATATGTAATAGCAGGTCGCCTAACTCTTTCTTAACCTCATCTAAATCCTCGTCCAGGATGGCATCTCCCAGCTCATAAGTCTCTTCAATGGTCAGGTGCCGTAAGGTCTGCATGGTTTGCTTGCGGTCCCAGGGACATTTTTCCCTGAGCTCATCCATAATGGTGAGTAATCTATCGAGTGCCTGTAACTGCGATTCCCGGCTGTTCATGGTCCTTGAATTTGCGCAAAAGTACAAAGATCAGGGTTTGGGCATCGCTATTTTTTGGTGTATTTTTAAAGGTGAAACTTCCGGCAGCCTGCAAGGCAAAAGGACAACCTCTCCAGCCCAATGCGCACTCCAATTATATGCTTATTGCTATTTATTACTGTGTTATTCAGTTGCAGTGAACCCCAGACATATGACGTAATTATACGTAACGGACAACTGTACGATGGGTCTGGTTCTCCGGCATTCCAGGCGGATATAGGAATCCTGGGAGATTCTATAGTAGCAATAGGTGATCTGGACAAAGCCGCTGCCACAATGGAAATTGATGCCTCCGGTATGGCCGTTGCACCCGGATTTATCAATATGCTCAGCTGGGCCAATGTTAGCCTTATTGAAGATGGTCGTTCCCAGGGAGATATCCGGCAAGGGGTAACCCTGGAGGTTCTTGGAGAAGGACGATCCATGGGGCCCTTGAATGATGAGATGAAGGCTGGTATGAAAGAAGGCCAGCAAAACATCAAATACGATATTGCCTGGACTACCCTTGGTGAGTATCTGGACTTTCTAGAACAAAAAGGGGTTTCTACCAATATTGCCTCTTTTGTCGGTAACGGAACACTGCGTGAATATGTAATGGGTTATGAAAAGCGCACACCTACCAACGAAGAAATGGATCAGATGAAAGCGCTGCTCAGACAGGCGATGGAAGAAGGAGCAGTGGGTATGTCGACCTCCTTAATCTATGTCCCCAGCGGTCATGCACAAACCGATGAGATCATCGAGTTAGCAAAGGTGGTATCCGAATATGATGGCATGTATATTTCGCACATACGAGATGAGGAAGGCGACTTACTGGAGGCTGTGCAGGAGCTGATTCGTGTTTCCGATGAAGCTGATGTTCCTGCCGAAATATACCATTTTAAGGCTTCGGGTAATAAAAACTGGCATTTGCTGGACGACGCAATTGCCCTGGTAGACAGCGCGAGGAATGCAGGTCTGAACATCACCACGGATATGTATATGTACAATGCCAGTTCAACCGGACTTAATGTACTATTACCTGAATGGGCAAAGGAAGGTGGACATAAAAGTACCATGGCCCTTATTGAACAACCAGACAGACGATTACAAATGATGAAGGAGGTAGACTTTTATGTTCCTCCTGAAAATATACTGCTTGTTGGATTTCGAAATGAAGAACTTCGTAGCCTCCTGGGTAAGACTCTTGCCGAGGTAGCTGAACAACGAGATATTTCTCCTGAAGAAGCTATCGTTGACTTGATTTATGAAGATAACAGCAGGATTCAGGTAGTATATTTTTCCATGACTGAAGAAAACATAGAAAAGAAACTTGCCTTGCCCTATATGGCTATCTGTTCCGATGCCGGTTCTTATACCAACGAAGGGGTTTTTACCCTGCAAAGCACCCACCCCAGAGCATATGGATCCTTTGCTCGACTACTGGGCCATTACGTTCGCGACAAACAGGTGATTCCCCTGGAAGAGGCCATTTACAAACTAACCAGCTTACCGGCGACCAATCTAAAACTGGAACGCAGGGGAGCATTGTTGCCTGGTTATTATGCAGATATTGTCATTTTTAATCCGGAAACTATTCAGGACCAGGCCACATTTGAAAAGCCACACCAATATGCCACTGGAGTTGAACACGTTTTTGTTAACGGATTACAGGTTTTGAAAAACGGGGAACATACCGGGGCTTTCCCAGGAAGAGTAGTCAGGGGTCCTGGATGGAATGAAGGAAACGATACTTCCTTAATTCGGGAAGGAGCAGAACTAAAGCTAGTTTCAGACGCATATTCATTTACGGAAGGTCCCGCCGTTGATACTTATGGAAACGTCTATTTTACAGACCAGCCAAACAACCAAATATTGAAATGGTCCGTTGAGAATGAAGAAGTTGGGGTGTTTATGAAACCAGCAGGACGGGCTAATGGACTTTATTTCGATAATCAGGGCAAGTTGTTGGCGGCAGCTGACGAGAAATTTGAATTGTGGAGAATTGATGTCGATAAGCCCGGGGAAGTAGAAGTCCTCCTGAGTCAGTTTGAAGGCAAGAACTTAAATGGCCCTAACGATATTTGGGTAGGTCCCAAAGGTGGTATCTATTTTACGGATCCCTATTATCAAAGGCCCTGGTGGGACCGATCGGCAAAGGAAATTGAACAGGAACGGGTGTATTACCTGCCTAAGGGCAGCCGGGAACCAGTTATTGTTGTAGATGATTTTGTACAACCCAATGGTATTATCGGCAGCGCCGATGGCAAAAAACTGTATATAGCAGACATTGGTGATAAAAAAACCTACTCCTATGATATCCGGGATAATGGCATGCTCACCAATAAAAAATTATTAGCTCCCATGGGTTCAGACGGGATGACCCTGGATATCAAAGGGAATCTATACCTCACCGGTAATGGGGTTACGGTTTTTAATCCAGAGGGAAAGAAAATCCTGCATATTCCGGTACCTCAGGACTGGACGGCTAACGTAACCTTTGGAGGTAAAGATCAAAAGACACTATTCATCACCGCCATGAACAGCCTTTATACCCTGGATATGAACGTAAACGGGATACGATAATCAAAAAAGCTGAAGGATGTGTTATGACATCAAAGCGAGTTTAGAAGCCCAGCTTAAGCGTGCCAAACGTTATGGCGACGAGGATGCTATCAGGGAAATTGAGGAAAAACTTGTGCCTTTTACGGATCTTCCCGTACACCACACCTCAGGTTTTCAGCACCCAAAACTACTGATCTACACAGACCGGTCGCCCGATTTTCCTGAAGTATCTGTTTGGGGCCTGGTACCCCATTGGGTCAAGGACCAAAATCAATTAAAGAAACTATGGAATAACACCCTGAATGCGAGGGGAGAAACAATTTTTGAAAAACCATCCTTCCGTTGGGCAGCCCGCCACAATCGCTGCCTTATCTATGTTGACGGTTTCTATGAGCACCATCACTTTAAGGGAAAAACGTACCCTTTTTATCTCTATCGAAAAGATCTTCAGCCCATGGCTTTCGCAGGACTCTGGAGCGAATGGACAGACCCGGAAACAGGAGAGGTCAAAAACACATTTAGCATTGTAACCACAGAAGGCAATGAGCTCCTCGCTAAGGTGCACAACAACCCGCGCATAAAAGGCCCCAGAATGCCACTTATCTTACCGGAAGAATTGACAGATAGATGGCTGGAACCAACAACGGATGATCTGGACATTAAGGCAGTTCAGGAATTGATACGTTCCTATCCTGCAGAAGCACTTGAAGCGTATACCGTGCATCGGTTAAGGGGAAAAGAATATCAGGGTAATGTTCCTGAGATCAATGAACCAGTCACCTATTCTGAACTTGAGTTTTAGACAGTCAAAACCATTATTTCACCAGATCGAAGATGCGGGTGTATTTCAGAATAATACTGTTATTTAAGGGACTCCTTTCCTGAAGGTTGTGGTTGTAAACGATAAACAAACCGGTATTTGCCCGTTGTAGCCAGCTAAAACGGATATTGGCTGCCCACAGCTTACGTGTTGAATTATTTTGTATCAGTCCCTGTATGAACATAGTTGGAGTAAATGCATAGGTAATCTGACTGCGAAATATATTAGCAGAAAAATCCCCTACAGGAAGGGTAAAGCGATTGTATTGATAGGTGATATCCGCGTTAAACTTGTCTCCTCTTCTTAAGCTGAGTGTAGCACTATTGAGATATCGGGAACCCCCGAATGATCCTCCCATAACGGAACGTATGTTTACCGATACGGGCTTACTTCTATTGGTAAAAAAGATCAACTGGCTTTCAGCATGCTTGTAGGTGCCTGGCTGAACGATTACCCCATCGGAAATTTCAAAAGCCTCAACCACTCCTTCTGTGGTAAAATTGATACCGGTATGGAATTCCAGACCGCTTTTATATTCCCAGTGGTTGTCAATATGCAGGAATCCCGTTTCCTGAAACCCCTCAAAATTCCAATATCCCCGATATGAAACATGGGGGCGATATTCCAGGATCTTGGAGTTCTCCTTTTTAGGACGCATATGGTGTAACACCAGGGCCTCCGGTTTACGAAATGAAGATCGCAATAGAAAACCAACTTCAGGGTTAAATCCTTCACCAACTTCGGTGTAAGCTGCTCGCATTACCCAGTTATTCCATTGATAATCAGTCTGGAATTTAAAAGAATGGGCATCATCCGGATCATCAGGGTCTACAGACCGGGCATAAAAACCAGACATCCGAGCCTTATTTCCCAGACCCAGCTTGCCATCAATGGCAAAGGTCCGGTTATAATCATTATCCGTTTCTATGCCTGTCCTGCTTATAAATGCAGCGCCCAAAGCCGTACGCCCCTTAAACTCGTGATTTACCCGGGCAACGGTATAATTGTTTTTCTCAATACCCACATCACTCACACCATCCGTAAACATGCTCAGGAACCCAACATTGGTGCGATTGAGTTTTCCTGAGAGCCTGGCTCCCCCAATTATGGGAACGATGTTGCCATCATCTCCTATGCCGATACGCCGACTAAAAAAAAGATCTACTTCTCCCGGGCTACCTACACTGAAAAGTCCGGCATTCTCCAGAAAAAAAGGCCTTTTTTCAGGAAAAAACAGGTTAAAACGATCCAGGTTTACCTGTTGATCATCTACCTCAACCTGGGCAAAATCCGTATTATAGGTCAGGTCTAAGGTGAGGCTTGGGGTAATGCTATACTTGATATCGCCACCAGCTTCCGGGGTGAATTCCCTGCTGGGATCTGCAACCTCATAGTCCTTATCCAGCCTCCCCAGCACATAGGGGATTACTTTCAGGTTACCCGGATTCCTTAACTCAAGACCCCTAAGTGTGCCTGCCAGCGAAAGGCGGTTTAGGCTGAAACCGATAGGCAAACTGGCCCAGTAGACAATCTCATTGGACTTCCTGATATTCCGCCTGAAGTTGATACCCCAGTCGCGTCCGGCCTGAAAGCGAATGGTTCGCAGTGGGATGGCAAATTCTGCACTCCAGCCAAAATCCCCCACTTTGGCCTTTACTTCAAAGGCGGCATCCCAGTTCAGGTTAAATCCACCAATAGTTCCCCCTTGTTGCCGGTTGGCATTAAAATTACCCTGCCCTTCGTTATCCACCTGGGCATCGTACTCCACACCCAGGGAATTGGTTCCGAAAATGAATCCATTCTGCCCATCCTGGTAGGTATCCATGATAAATATAAAGGCATCGGTATTGTCCAGATTAGCATCCCTACGGGCATCAGATACCACTAGCTCCTCCGGATTGGCATCATAACAAACCACACTGAGGTAAAAGGTATCTGCCGTATAGGCTATGCGAATATCTGTTTTTTCGCTAGCGGCTTGCCCAAAATTGGGTTGGGTCTGTATGAGATTACCAAAAGGCGTTATGCCCTGCCATACCGGATCTTCAATAACCTCTCCATCTATATCAGGTCGGATTTGCAAGGGAATAGCACGGGCTGTAGGACGATCTTGTTCAAAGTCCTGAGCTGTAATAAAGACAGGAAGGGTAAATAAAAGTAACAGGAAGAAAAGGTTCAGCGAATTGTGCTTCGCGT
The DNA here is from genome assembly GCA_021295155.1 of Flavobacteriaceae bacterium D16. Classification (GTDB taxonomy): domain Bacteria; phylum Bacteroidota; class Bacteroidia; order Flavobacteriales; family Flavobacteriaceae; genus Lentiprolixibacter. Next base: position 889,567 of record JAJTJC010000035.1, read on the forward strand.
AATGGTCTTTTGGCATCAGGTGGTTATTATGGCTACTAAATTTAAGTGAATTTTTTAAACAATTCCTGTGACTTAAGTTACCGAAGCGTATTTAATACAGGACTATTTGGCTGCCAAACGATAATGAAGTAAATTCATAACCGTAAATCTACAAATACACCATTCCTATGTGTCAGGATAGTTTCAAGGCATCCTTACTGTTTACCCTTTTCATATTTTGCTTATTCCCCTGCGCAGCTCAGGAAATTGTAGAACTGCCGCATGAGAATCCCTCAAACGTAGCATGGGCTGATGAACCAAATGCATATTACTCCAATTTATGGAAGACACAGGTAGTGACTAATGTATCCAAGCCCACTCTGGAAGTATTCAGGCCTATTGGAGTTGCATCTAATGGTACGGGGATAATCATTGCCCCCGGTGGCGGTCTTTACGCATTAAGTGTAAACAAGGAGGGTAAAGATGTGGCGCGATGGCTCAATCAAAAAGGGATTACCGCATTCGTATTGAATTACCGCCTGGTGCCTACTGGAGAAGACGGAGTAAGAGAATTGCAGACGGATGGAGAAAAGGTCGGAGAAAAAATTGCTCCTATCCTACCACTATCCATAGCCGACGGACTTACTGCTGTTTCTTATGTTCGGGAAAACGCCAAGGACCTGGGTATTAGTCCAGATAAAGTTGGTTTTATGGGCTTTTCCGCTGGTGGATCGGTTACCATGGGCGTTGCTTTTAATGCCAACACAACCAACATGCCGAATTTCCTGGTACCAGTATATGCCTGGATGACCATTATGGGTGAATACGAGGTGCCGGAGGAAGCACCCCCAATGGCGGTGATTTGCGCATCAAATGATTATCTAGCTCAGGAAAGCATTTCATTATACGCTGAATGGCAAGACTCTGGCATTCCTTCAGAATTACATATGTATTCCAAGGGAGGTCATGGATTTGGGATGCTTAAGCAAAACCTTCCTTCCGATACCTGGCTGGATAGAGTCTACGAATGGGCAGTTACCGAAGGATTAGTAGCAACTCCAACAAAGTATTGATCCCATGGGAAAAGTACTTGCAACACTATTGGCCCTTTTGGCATGGTCTTCCTATACCTGTCGGTCCCAGGACCCAGAGCGTTTCCGGGAAGAGGTTGAGCTTGTTGTTGAGCACAATGATTCTATTTGGGATCAAAACCTGGAAACCATCGTATTTACCGGGAGTTCTAGTATAAGAACCTGGGAGAATTTGCATTCGTTATTCCCATCCTTTCAAATAATAAACTCTGGATTTGGAGGTTCTCATGCCTCCGACCTGCTCTTTTATTTAGACAAATTAATCCTTAGGTATCATCCCAGTAAAGTCTTCATCTATGAAGGAGACAACGATATTTTCGAAGGTAAAAGACCGCAAAAAATCTTTCAAGACATCGAAGCCATACTGTCGAGTATATGGATCAAGAATCCCGATACGGAAGTAGTTTTAATATCTGCAAAGCCAAGCATTGCCCGCTGGCATCGGAGAGGTGCTTTCAAAAGACTAAACCGGAAATTTAAACGCCTGGCTTCTGAGCAGCCTAATCTGGATTATGCAGATATCTGGAATCCCATGCTAAACGGTAGAAAACTTAAAGAGGAGCTGTTCATTGAAGACGGTCTTCATCTGAATCAAAAAGGCTATGAACTCTGGCAAGAGGCCATAACTCCCTTTGTTAAATAAATTTAATCTTATGAAATCATCCAACACTTCTAAATTAGTCGCAAGTTTGCTTATCCTGGGCTTGTTCGTTGCCTGTCAGCAAAAGGAATTACCCGTTTATAACCTGGGAGAAACGGATCTTACCCAGGAAAATCTGATCCCATTTCCGCGAAATGTTGAAGCCAGTAATGGTGGATTTGCCCTTGATCCGTATACCGCTATATACACCTCATCGGATGACCCAACTGAGTTTGAATCGATAGGACTGTTTTTGGCTCAGAAAATAGCTACAAAAACAGGATTGGTGCTTCCTGTAAATGATCTGCAGATAGAAAGGACAGATAGGATTATCAATATCATCCGGAAAGATAGTATTGTCCTCCCTGGAGAAGAGGCGTATGAACTTTATATAGGTAGAGATACCATTAACCTGGCAGCTTCAAGTACTCAAGGGGCTTTTCGTGGTATTCAAACGCTGAGGCAACTCATCCCTGAGGAAAGTATTGACACCATTGCGGAATTCCCCATTTGGAGTATTCCCACAGGCAAGATAAAGGATGAACCAAATTTTGAATATCGGGGCTCTATGCTCGATGTAGCGCGGCACTTCTTTTCTGTGGAGGATGTTAAAAAATACCTGGATATACTAGCCTATTACAAAATCAATTACCTGCACCTGCACCTTACAGATGATCAGGGATGGCGTATAGAGATCAAATCATGGCCCAAATTGACTGAGATTGGCGGAAGTACCGAGGTCGGTGGAGAATCAGGTGGGTACTTTACACAAGAAGATTATAAGGATATTGTAGCCTACGCAGCAGACTTGTATATCACTATTGTCCCTGAGGTCGACATGCCTGGTCATACTAATGCTGCCTCCGTATCCTACCCATTCCTAAATGGCGCCGCAAAACCTGCAAAACTGTATGAGGGTACACGTGTGGGCTTTAGCACTTTTGACACCAGGAAAGATACCGTATATCAATTTATTGATGATGTAGTCCGTGAAATCTCGGAAATTACTCCAGGGCCTTATTTTCATATAGGTGGAGATGAAAGCCACGTAACAGAAAAAGACGATTACCGCTATTTTGTATCCCGGGTTGAAAAAATTGTACAGAAACATGGTAAACGAATGATAGGATGGGACGAGGTTGCCACAGCTGATTTAGACAGCACTTCAATATCCCAATTCTGGGCAAGTATGAAAAATGCCAAGCTAGCACAGGAAAAAGGAATGCAGGTAATCCTATCTCCAGCCAGCAAATCCTATCTGGATATGAAATACGATACCCTTTCTGAATACGGTCTCACCTGGGCCGCCTATATACCTGTAGACAGCGCCTATATCTGGACTCCTGAAACCTATAGTGGTATTCCAAAAAGTCAGATACTAGGTGTGGAAGCTCCCCTTTGGTCTGAAACCATAAGTAATATTGAGGAATTGGAATACCTGGCCTTCCCCAGGATGATTGGTTATTCAGAATTAAGCTGGACAGATGAGGCCAACAGGGACTGGGAGAAATTCAAGGTTCGCCTGGCTAATCAGGCCGCTTATCTGGATCGGATGGATGTGAAGTATTATCCTTCGCCCCGCATTGACTGGGCAAAAAAGGACTTCCCTGAAAAGAAGGTAGTAAAGGATTAATGTACATGCTAATAAGCAAAAAAAGACGTCATATTGACGTCCTTTTTACTTTCATAATAATTACTCTTCAGTTCCCGGTAAGCCTTCCGGTTTTTTGGTCTGCCAGTTAAAATCTTCCGCTTTTTTCTCTTCGGGCCATATTTCGTCCAGGGTATCTGCATTATAGACCACCCCATTTTTAACTACATGGGTAAGGCTATTGGTATTCCGAAGATCATCCAATGGGTTTTTCTCAAGGATAACAATATCTGCAATTTTACCAGCTTCCAGACTACCGAGATCGCCTTCCAGGCCTAATGCGGTTGCCCCGTGCATGGTAGCCACCTTAAGTGCATCCAGGTTGCTCATACCGCCACTTGCTACAGACCACAATTCCCAATGATAACCGAGACCCTGCAATTGGCCATGGCTGCCAACGCCGGCAATTCCACCTGCCTTTACCAGATCATTCATAAACACTGCATGTTTTTCAAATACATGTTCTTCGTCCATAAACCAACCCGGCCTCCTTCTCGATTTCTGGGCTAGCTCACTATAGGGAGTAAAATACTGCAGCTTTTCATCACCCCAGACATTTTCCCTGGAATAGTAATAATTCTCGGCCCATGGGCCTCCATAGGAAACCAATAAGGTAGGTGTTACCGCCATTTTAGAATCTGCAACGGACTTAACTACATCCTTGTAAATGGGGTATATGGGCAAGGAATGTTCATGCCCCGGATAACCATCCTGTAACTGGGTCATATTCAGTTTAAAATCAAGACCTCCCTCTGTTGTGGGCATTAATTTCAGTTCTTTGGCAGCCATGATTACCCATTGCCTTTGTTGTCTGTTCCCGACCAGGTACATTTTAATGGTTTTGGTATTGTAGTATTCGCTGTACTGTTTGAGTACGTCTTTGGCATGGTCTAAACTGTTAATCTGATATTGCCAATAGCCCACACCAGGACCTGTGCTATATACCCGTGGACCGTGCAGCATACCTGCCTCCACCATGTCGGAATAGGTAAGCACATCCGTGGTTGCTGTTTGAGGATCCCTGGTTGTGGTTACCCCGTAAGCGAGGTTGGCCGAGTACATCCAGACCTGATTTTTATGGATTCCCCAGTTGGGCCACATATGGGCATGGGTGTCTACAAAACCAGGAACAAGGGTTTTTCCGTTGACCTCGATTACCCTGGTATTTTCCGGGAGATCCAAACTACCAGAGGGTCCAACAGCTTTGATTCTATTGTTCTCAATGAGCAAATCTCCTTTTTCAATGACAGCATCTCCATTCATGGTAATAATCCTTCCCCCTTTCAGCAACAAATTTCCCTTGGGAATATTTCTTTTAAAAGGGACCTTCACCTTGATTTCATCTGCCTCGAATCTGGGTTCCTTCTTCTTTTCATCCGGCTCGTCAGCTTTTGTAGAATCCTGTTTTTTTTCCGTTTCCTTCAGTTCTTTTTCTTTCTTTTTAGCGGCTTCTACACTATCCTTAAACTGTTTTCCCTGGGCAAGCTGGTATTTAAAGTGGCTGGCTCCCAAGGACCAGTGAACCGTTTTACTATCTGAAGACCAGAAAGGAAACTCTCCCCCCAGTGTGGTTAATTTCATGGCGGGAAATGAAGCCTTTTCAGGAGAAGCGATTGATATGGTTGGTGTTTTACCATAACGGGGAATAGTTACCGTATAGATATCATTGTTGATTTGCGCCAGTGCCTGAGTGCCATCAGGAGATATCTGTATCTCGGAAGGCTTGGAGGATTTGTCTGTGTCTTCCCGATCGTCATCAATTACGGGAAGGTATTTATGTTCCGGATGGTCGAAATGTCCTTTCCCAAAAATATCGGATGATCCATAAGTAACGATTCCTTTTAGTTTCAGATGTTGCTTTTCATCAGTGCCATCCCAACGAATAGAAACAAGACCTTTGGTTGGGTGACTTAAATATATCCGGTCGTCTACACTGGTAAAATGAGGTCTCGCCCTTCCTTTCGATTTATCAATAAATTGCACTGCACCGCCCTCTGAAGAGATCCAGACCAGATCTTCAGTAGCCCTGCTGGCAAAAGGTCCTATTGCATCGTCATAGGTCTGCGCAGTGCCCCTGTGAAAGACAATTCTGTTTTTATTGTAGGCCCATTTTGGATGACTGTATATTCCGGCTTCCCGGGTGAGTTGAACGATCCTCGGGCGCCCTTCTGGGTTAATCTTGTACAGATGACCTCCACCAGGCTTCCAGGTGGTAAATACAATATACTTTCCATCCGGTGACCAGGCAGGCTGGGCCTCCGTAAATGAATTTTCGGTAAGTCTCCTCGGTTTGCCATTCGGCAATTCCATTACATAGAGCCTGTTGAGTGCCGTAAAGGCAATTTTACTACCATCAGGGGATGGAGTCGCATCCCGAATTTGCGTTACAAAGGCCTCCTCCTTATCATCTATAGGATAATTGAATTTAAGTCTGGGCCCCAGTTCAAGCGATACATCCACCGTAAATGGAATTTCGGTGGCAACCTTAGTTGCCAAAGCGATAGAGTAAATTGCCCCTCCATAGGAAACAATGAGGTTTTCACTATCCGGAGTAAAAGACATGGCAGGAAGTACTCCCAAAGGTGCGATGGATTCCTGCTCATCCCGCTGCACAGGATATGCCATCCAATTTTCTTCTCCACTCCTGAGGTTACGAAGGACAAGGCCTGTCTTATCTTCAAATCTACTTCCATATACCAACCACTGACCGTTGTTGGATAAAGTGGGTGTAAAGGCTGAACCGTACCTTGAGGTAATAACATCCATATCTCCATCCTCCATATCATAAGTACCAATCTGATATTGAGGCAACTGTGCATTGTAATTCCAGGCATTATTGCGCCTTGAGAAATAGAGCAACTTACCGTCATGTCCAAAAGCAGGATCTATAACCTTCAGGTTTTTTGGTTCGCCAAAAAGTTGGCTTCCGCCGCCTCCATCTTTGTGATAAATATTGAATTTTATATTCCTTCTTCCCTTGGCCCCTACGATATAATCCCCGTCCGGAGTCCACTCTGCCGAAAAGAAATTATGCTTCTTTTCCTTACTGATTTGCTTCTCTTCTTTGTCTGACAAACGCATTGTCCAAATATTATCCGAGCCGCTTTTATCAGAAATATATGTTATCGATTTTCCATCCGGACTGAACCTTGGATGAACATCATAAGCCATACCCGAGGTGATTGGTTTTGCTTTACCTCCGCTTATAGGAATACTATAGATATCACCCATAAGATCGAAGACAATTGTAGATCCGTCCGGACTTACATCTAATGATATCCAGGTTCCCTTATCTGTAGTAAAGGAAACGTTACGTTCAGGTTCTAATGGTAAATTTTTGGTTGCTTTTTTGGTGGAGTCCTTTTCCTTTTCCTTTTCCTGGGCAAAGGCCCTGCCATTGAAAACAAGTCCTAACAGGAGAAATAGGATAATAAAGTGGTTGCGATTCATTAGGTGGTTTTTTTATTAGCCACCTAATATAAGGAATAAGACAAGTATGAAGGGGAAATGCCCCAGAAAATAGAAAGGTGCTGGCTATGGATTAGAATCCTCTTCTGAACTGGTATCGGCTTGTTCCTCATCCTCGAAATCCATAATGCCATTCTCGTGCAGAATGTTATACCACTGTATTACTTTCTTTATATCACTGGGATATACACGATCCTCATCATAGTTAGGAAGTACTTCAAAGAAATATTCTTCAAGTTCAAGTTTATCCGATTTATGACCGATCGCCGTTTTGGAACCATTCTCCTTGTCCTTGATCTTCTGAAATACTTTCGCAAGGGGTAATTCCTCTTCAAGGGTATACACAGCAATTTCCGAGAGCATACTTACATTACCTCGTATACCCACGGTTATCCTCTTCCCATCAAGCAGGGATTCTGCAACAAAACCGGATCGGGTTTGGGTTATCAATTTAAATAAACCGGGCTTACCCCCTATAGACAATATCTTCTCTAAACTCATAGATTTTTAATGATTGTAAAGACTATTATGGATGTATAGTTGTATTAATCAACTTTTAGCGCCCCTTCTTCAATGCGGGGAAGCGCATTTTATAATCCACATTTATTTTTCCTTTGGATATATTATTTAAACGTCCTTTTAGCAGTCTTTTTTTCAATGATGAAAGCTTATCCGTAAAAAGAACACCTTCAATATGGTCATACTCGTGCTGAATAACACGCGCCAGCAAGCCACTAAAGGTTTCTTTGAAAGAATTGAAGTTTTCATCCTGATAATGGATCGTTATGGTATCCTTGCGGGTAACATCTTCCCTTATATCCGGAATGCTAAGACATCCCTCATTAAAGGCCCAGTTATCACCCGTTTCTTCCTCAATATGGGCATTAATAAAGACCCTTTTAAAGCCATCCAATGCTTTCTGCTCTTCAGGCGACAATTCTTCATCTTCCGCAAATGGCGTAGTATCTACAAGGAAAAGTCGGATAGGCAAACCTATCTGAGGTGCTGCCAGACCTACCCCGTTGGCTTTATACATGGTTTCCCACATATTCTCCAGGAGTTCTTTAAGATTTGGGTAATCTTCTGCGATATCAACACCCACTTTCCTCAGTACCGGATCTCCATAAGCTACAATAGGTAATGTCATAAGCGCTTATATTCTTTCTAGATAGGCCTGTAAGATAAGGGTTGCACTAATCTCGTCTACGAGGGCCTTGTCTCTTCGTTTTTTCTTTTTCATACCTCCTTCTATCATACTCTGAACCGCAAGCTTGGAGGTAAAGCGTTCATCCTGTCTTTCAACCTTAATTTCAGGGTATCGTTTCCCGAATTCGGTCAGAAATTTTGCGATATAGACCTCAGACTCTGATGGTTTATCCTGCATTTGCCTGGGCTCCCCTACCACAAGAGTTTCGATCTTCTCCTTTTTCAGGTATTCACTTAAAAATTGAAAAAGTTCGGAGGTGCTGACCGTGGTAAGTCCGGAGGCAATCATCTTGAGGGTATCGGTTACTGCGATACCCGTCCTTACTCTTCCATAGTCCAACGCCAGAATCCTACCCAAATTCAATTTTTTGCAAAAATAATGCTTATTCTGTTAAGGGTGTAAATTTTCCCTTTTAAATTGTTCGCATCAATTATCTTTGACGAAATTTTCAGTCACTATGACTCTGAGGAATAAAATAGAAGAAGCCTGGGAAAACCGGGAACTATTAAAAGACAAAGCTACACAGGAGGCTATACGCGAAGTTATCGCCCAAATCGATGCAGGTAAACTGCGTTGCGCGGAACCTCGTGGAGACGACTGGCAGATTAATGAATGGGTAAAAAAGGCTGTAGTGCTTTACTTTCCCATTCAAAAAATGGAAACTCTGGAAGCTGGAATATTTGAGTATCACGATAAAATTCCTTTAAAAAAGGGTTATCAAGAAAAAGGCATTCGGGTTGTACCACATGCGGTGGCGCGTCATGGAGCCTATATTGCTCCCGGAACTATTCTTATGCCCAGTTATGTGAATATTGGAGCTTATGTGGATACAGGGACTATGGTAGACACCTGGGCAACGGTAGGAAGTTGTGCCCAGATTGGAAAGAATGTTCATCTGAGTGGCGGCGTAGGAATAGGCGGTGTCCTGGAACCCTTGCAAGCAGCACCTGTTATCATTGAAGATAATGCCTTTATCGGAAGTAGATGTATCGTCGTGGAGGGTGTGCGTGTAGAAAAAGAGGCCGTACTCGGTGCCAATGTGGTACTTACGGCAAGTACCAAGATCATAGACGTTACCGGACCGGCTCCAGTTGAAAATAAAGGTAGGGTTCCGGCCCGTTCAGTTGTTATACCAGGTAGTTACACGAAACAATTCCCTGCAGGTGAGTATCAGGTGCCTTGCGCACTAATCATCGGCAAACGTAAGGAAAGTACTAACAAAAAAACTTCCCTTAATGACGCACTTCGGGAGTATGATGTTGCAGTTTAACGAATGGAAAACAGTAGTTTTGTATAATTTTTTATTCGTTTTTCAGTTATAAAAAAGGATCGAGGACCAAATAAGCTGAAGGACAACCTGCTATGACCAAACAAAGAGAAAAAATATCGGCACTTGTAATTACCTATAACGAAATCGGGTATATCGAAAAATGCCTTGAATCCGTTTCTTTTGCAGACGAGATTATTGTTGTTGACAGCTACAGTACAGATGGTACTTATGAGTATTTGTTGTCTCAGCCCAATGTTCAGGTTATTCAAAACCCATTCAACAACTTTACAGCACAGAAATCATTTGCACTAAAGCAAGCTAATAACGACTGGATCCTTTTTGTGGATGCTGATGAAGTAGTTTCCCCGGCCCTGCAAAATGAAATTGAGGAAACTATCTCCTCGGACAGCGGGCATTCGGCTTACTGGTTTTACCGTACTTTTATGTTTGGAGATCAGGTATTGCGTTTTAGCGGCTGGCAAACCGACAAAAACTACCGCTTGTTCAGGAAAAGTAAGGCCCGGTTTTCCGATAAGAAAATTGTGCATGAGACTCTTGATGTAAATGGTTCTTCAGGTATCCTGAAGGAAAAACTCACCCATTATTGCTACAAGAACTACGAAGACTACAAACAGAAAATGCTTACCTACGGGCAGATGAAAGCCAAGGAAGCGTTTTACAAAGAAAAGCGCTTCAATTATTTTTCCTTCCTGTTCAAACCTGTTTGGAAGTTTATTAATCACTATTTCCTCCGACTGGGCATATTGGATGGTAAAAAAGGCATAACCATATGCTATTTAAATGCACTCTGTGATGTTGAGCGAAACAGGGAACTGAAAAACCTTGAGCGGAAAAACGAACTGGCGTATTATTTGGTAATGCCGTAATCTGTCCAGGCCAAGCGCTTATTCCTTGTCTCTTTCCTGATAGCCTTGTTTTTGGCAATGGATTCCGGAGTTTTGTATCCACGTTTATGATCCAGGTGTACGCACACAGCACTATACCTTCTTTGTTTCGATTTTATCCCCAAATTAAAAAGGCGCTCCCCTAATTCGCGGTCCTGGCCTCCATATTGCATACGTTCATCAAACCCGTTCACTTTGACAATATCCGCCTTCCATCCGGAAGAATTGTGACCATTCCAACTGGCATTTGTCGGGGTTATGGCATTCAACACCTTGGATAGGAAGCCACCGGAAGTGAGTTTATTGTTTTTGAATGATTTGGGTATTCCCATGGATTTTAACCACTGAATACTAAAACACCTTTGCTGCGCAATATCCTCCTTTGAAATTAATTTCGAAATATTCATGGGTAGCATATAATACCCCCCTGAAATGAAATACCCCTCCTCTTTATTGATATAATGAACCAGCACAAAATCTTCCCGGGGAATGCAATCACCATCGGTCATAATAATATAATCTGCCTTGCAAGCCGTAATCGCTTTGTTTAAAATCCGGGATTTCTGGAAACCATCATCTTCCTGCCATACATGAACAATAGAATAGTCCACTTCGTCGGCCATTTTTTCAATAAGTTCACGGGTTCCGGAACCAGAGCCATCATCTGCTATTACGACTTCAAAGTCATTAAAAAGCTGATAATTGAATCCCCAGAGTACCTTCTGCAACCAGTCCTCTGAATTGTAAGTACTCACAATAACCGAAATTTTAGGTTTTTCCATGACAAGAAATGTACAGCATGCAAAAATAGGAAAGTCTGCCGTATGCGCTATCTTTATGCACTCATAAAAGTACCTTACACTTTGAAAAAGCTACTATTCGGGTTACTGAAAAAACTGAAATTCCTACCTCCTGCCTTTTATGTAAAGATCTACTATGAGTACTATACAGGTAAAAAACTGAACTTGAGACAACCGAAGGAGTTCAATGAAAAAATCCAATGGCTTAAGGTATATTACAAGAATCCATTGCTGACAAAACTGGTAGATAAATATTCCGTAAGGGAGTATGTTAAAGAAAAGGTTGGGGATGAATACCTGAATGAATTATTGGGAGTTTACAACAAGTGCGGAGAAGTTGATTTTGATGCGCTGCCCGATCAATTTGTAATCAAGGGAGTTCACGGGTTCCATTTCAACCTGATTGTCCCCGACAAATCTCAGCTAAACAGAAGGAAGGCGCGTTATCTGATGACCAAATGGCTCTCCAAAAATCAGTACTATCGCGGTGGCCTGGAGTGGGCTTATAAAAATGTTCCTCCGAGATTGATTGCGGAAAAGTTTCTGGCAGAGATGGGTAAAGATGCTATCAATGACTACAAGTTCTATTGTTTCTCAGGAGTACCGAGGTTTGTTCAGGTAGACAGGCAAACAGAGATACACAGCTATTACGATCCGGAATGGAACTTACTGCCCTTTACCAAGGGAAAAAGCCCTTTAAAAAAGGACCCTCTTGAAAAACCAGAGAATTTTGAAACTATGGTAGGTTTGGCCGGAAAGCTGGCAGGAGATTTTCCCTTTGTAAGGGTTGATCTTTACAATATTGATGGAAAAATTCTTTTTGGTGAAATGACTTTTTACCCATCAGACGGGAGAACGGAATTTAAACCTGAGGAGTACAATCGAATACTTGGGGATTATATCGAACTCCCGGATCCGATGGGGGTCTAACCTGTTTGTTCCGGTTAATCGTCACTTCTATTTTAATACCTCTTCCCGAAATGGTAATTTTGCAATAGCATGGAACATTCTTACAAAGAAGCTTTATCTAATCCCATTTTTGAGAAGATTTCAAGGGCCTCTCAGGAGCTGGGCATGGACTCCTATGTAATTGGTGGTTATGTGCGCGACTACCTGTTGAAAAGAGGAATTCCCAAAGATATTGACATCGTGGCTGTGGGTGAAGGCATTAAACTGGCCAGAAAGGTAGCGGAACAGCTTCCCGATAAACCCCAGGTTAAAGTATTCAAGAATTTTGGAACGGCCATGATCAGGCATCGGGGCAAAGAACTCGAATTTGTTGGAGCCCGGAAAGAAAGTTATCAGCGCAATAGTCGGAAACCTATAGTGGAAACCGGAACTTTGGAAGACGACCAGAAACGAAGGGACTTTACTATTAATGCCCTGGCACTCTCCCTGCAACCTGCAAATTTTGGTAAACTGCTGGATCCATTTTCTGGCCTTGAAGACCTGAATAACAAGATACTAAGGACGCCCTTGGATCCTGACATTACCTATTCGGATGATCCTTTGCGTATGATGCGGGCCATCCGTTTTGCTTCGCAATTAAAATTTACCATACATCCTGAATCCCTGAAGGCCATCTCCGATAATCGGGAACGGATTAACATAATATCCAAGGAGCGTATCGTAGACGAACTACATAAAATACTGGCTTGTAATCAACCCTCAAGAGGATTAAGACTTTTACATGAAACCGGATTAATGGCCATCATACTGCCTGAATTAAACGCCTTACGGGGAATCGAAGAAGTAGAGGGACAACGACATAAGGACAATTTCTGGCATACACTGGAGGTTGTAGATAATATTGCCAAGGCTACGGATAACCTTTGGCTGCGATGGGCTGCATTACTTCATGACATAGGAAAGGCACCAACCAAACGATTCGATCCTAAAATTGGCTGGACCTTCCATGCACATGAGTTTGTAGGTTCCAAAATGGTCTACAAACTGTTTAAACGCCTCCGAATGCCTCAGAATGAAAAGATGAAATTCGTCCAAAAAATGGTGAGGATGAGTTCCAGGCCGATCATTCTATCAGAGGAACATGTCACCGATTCTGCAGTTCGAAGACTGGTTTTCGATGCAGGGGAACATGTAGACGATCTGATGACTTTATGCGAAGCCGATATCACCACTAAAAACCCTAGGAAACAACGTCGATACCGAAATAATTTCCAGCTGGTACGCCAGAAGATTGTAGAGGTTGAAGAGCGGGACCGTATCCGCAATTTCCAACCTCCGATTAGTGGGGATGACATCATGAATGCCTTTGGGATAAAACCCTGCCGCGAAATAGGCATCATTAAGGAGGCCATCAAAGAGGCGATCCTCGAAGGGGAAATCCCCAATGAATACGCTCCTGCCTACGATTTCATGCTTAAAAGAGGTAAAGAAATCGGTCTGCAAACTAAGTAAATACCCAGCGCTACAGCTGTGTAGTTTGGCGGAAGAACCGTAATTTTGTTTTCTATTTTTTAATAGCTATGAAAAAGATGTATCGAAGACTCGCTAAAACCTCCTTGATACTGGTTTATCTGGTCATCCTTGCGGGTGCTGTGGTACGCATGACCGGCAGCGGTATGGGCTGTCCGGATTGGCCGAAGTGTTTTGGTTACCTCATCCCACCCACCGAAGAAACAGAGTTGATCTGGTCCGCAGATAAGGAGTATAAAAAAGGCCAGGTTATCATTCGTAAAGAACAACTTTGGGTTGCCCAGCAAGATTTCAGATCAGGCCAGGGTTACGACATAGCAAACTGGGCAGTTTACGACAAACACGATTACGCAATATTCAATGTATTTCATACCTGGACCGAATTTATAAATCGCCTGCTGGGTGCTTTGGCCGGACTTGCCACGCTGCTTCTCGCTATTAGTTCAATAGGATACTGGAGGGAGCGCAAATTAATAACCATATTATCCGTAATTGTGGTCCTCGCTATGGGCTTTCAGGCATGGCTTGGGGCTACAGTGGTCTATTCTGTTCTGGAACCCGTAAAAATTACGGTACATATGGTTATGGCACTTGCAATTGTTGCGCTGCTTCTTTACCTGATTCATAAAACGGGTACGATAAACCAATCGAACAAAATGCAAGCCGGGTTAAGAGGTCTTATACTTATTGCCATGGTGTTGACCATCGTGCAAATCGTCCTTGGGACCCAGGTACGGCAGTTTGTTGATGAGCAAGTGGATATGTTTGGAGAGACAGCCAAAGATCTTTGGCTGGCGTCACCAACATTGCCATTTTATATTCACCGGAGTTTCTCCATACTCGTAGTACTATTAAATGCTTACCTCGCCTACCGCATTTTTAGGGACAAGTTAGGCTTTGGTAAAATCAACTGGGTTATGGGGCTACTTTTAGCTGAGGCCTTGACAGGAATTGTTATGTATTATCTGGATTTTCCATTCAGCAGCCAGCCTTTACATCTATTTCTAGCTGCCCTACTTTTCGGAGTACAATTCTTTTTGGTTCTGGAAGTATTTACCAACAGGAGTAAGCTAAAATCTTCGTAATTTTGCGTACGCTTTTTGCCGGGCTATGATATTCAAGATCAGAATAATACTGGATGCGGAAGAGGATATTTTCCGCGATATCGAAATCGAAGGATCCAACACCCTGGAAGACCTGCACAATACCATTACCCAGTCCTTTGGATTTCTGGGTAATGAAATGGCATCGTTTTATACCTGCGATGATCGTTGGAACCAGGAAGATGAGATCCCCTTATTTGATATGGGAGAGGGTGAAGCCCCATTGAGGTTTATGAAAGATACCCTGGTTCAGGATATCTTGACTGAAGAGAATCCGAAACTCATCTATGTCTATGATTTCCTAAGCATGTGGACATTTTTCGTAGAATTGGCCGACATCTCCAGAAAAGAAGATGGCAGGACTTATCCGAACTTGCTGTTTAGTTTCGGGGAACTTCCCGATGCACCGCCGGAAAAACAATTTGAATCCGAAAGTGATAATGATTTCGACAACTCCCTTGAAAGCTATGAAGACCTCGATTTTGACGAAAATTGGAATTAAGACCGTTCCATCTGAATAGCTACCCCATCCTCCCTATTTTTGCAAACCCAGTCTCTTTTCAAGGATTTGCTTCATACTGACATCCTGATAATTACGCTTCACAAAGTCCAGAGCCAGGTACAGTAACTGCCCCATTGTTTTGCAATTTTTAAAATTCATATCGTGGGTCAGGTCATAGATCTGCTTTCCCAATAATTCAATATTTTCAGGAAGGGAGATATTGTCTTCTTTACATATGTTGACCAGTCGGTTAATGCGTTCTCCTGAGCTTATGATCCGTTTAGCTACCGCCGAGCGCTCCTCGATCTTGTACTGATCTACCGAATCCGTCAACAATTTGTTTTGGACCATTTCTACCATGGTGTAATTTTCCTTGAAAAATTGCGGTCGATAAACATTGAGTTTTCCCTCAAAACTCTGCTGGTCAAAGTCAATAGCACGTATTTTATAGATCACATGGTCAAAATCGTGCATGGGTACAATAACGTAGTTATAGGACCGCATATCACCAAGCAACCTGATCATACAGCGTTCGTTGAACTTGACAAATTCTTTGGCCAGTTGTGCCTTTTCAGATTCTGTACAATCTGGCAGCATCTCCTTGATAAACACATCACCGGGAATCCCCGCTATATGCTCTTCGATCAGGGTATCTTCATGCACCAGAAAATTTAAATTGTAGGGCGATAAAATGTGTTCCAGTTCCAGTCCATAAATACGTGAGGCATCTGTTTTCTTCACATAGAAATAGAGGAAATTGTCGTTCAGAATATTACGAACCTTAATGCGAAAGGGCTTGGAATTACCGAAAGTGCAGAAATCTACGGCATCAATATTGAGGTATTGGAAGATATGCTCACTACCGTCAGAATGCAGAATGGAATAAACACTTTTCAGGCTTTGGTCGATCTCCTTCCGATCCGAATCTGAATAATATACCCGTACCCACAGCGTGTCTTCTCCATTATCATCATAAACCACCACAGAACCGGCAAAACGCAACAGGTCATCATAAAAAATAGGGATTTCAATTTTCCGGCTGTATTGTTCGAGGTATGCATCCAACTTCTCACTAACCGGGTAAGCCGGTTTTTTCTTCGACATCAATGGTTGCTGGCCCATAAAATTTTTTACTTTTATTTTCTTGTAACAAATTAGTGATTTCTTCGTCAAGTTACTATACAACCAATACAGATTTCCCATTGGAAACCATTTTATCAGTCAACCAACTCACTAAAAAATTCGGCTACCTGACCGCAGTCAAAGACCTTTCATTTTCCATTGAAAAGGGTAATGTTTATGGCATTTTGGGCCCTAATGGAAGTGGTAAGTCAACAACCCTCGGGATAGTACTGAATGTGGTGAACAGAACCAGTGGCTCTTTTACCTGGTTTGATGGTAATATTACCACCCATAATGCTTTGAAACGGGTAGGTGCCATTATAGAGCGTCCTAACTTTTACCCGTATATGTCGGCTATACAAAACCTGAAATTGGTTTGCAAGATCAAAGAAGTTCCGGATGATAAGATTCAGGAAAAGCTGGAACTGGTTGGATTATGGGAAAGGCGTGATAGCAAATTCAAGACGTATTCCCTTGGGATGAAACAACGTCTGGCCATAGCATCAGCCCTGCTTAATGATCCTGAGATCCTTATCCTGGATGAACCCACAAACGGGCTGGATCCCCAGGGAATCCATCAAATTCGCGAAACAATCAAAAGGATCGCTTCCCAAGGCACCACTATTTTACTGGCTTCTCACCTTCTTGATGAGGTGGAAAAAGTATGTACACACGTGGTTATCCTCAGAAAAGGACAAAAACTTTACTCCGGCAAAGTAGATGGTATGATGGCCAGTCATGGTTTCTTTGAACTGAAATCAAACAATAATGAAATATTAAAGGGATTGCTAAAGGAACACAATGGTTTCTCGGAAATCAAGGAAGAATCCGGGCTCCTGATCGCCTTTCCAAAGGAAGAGATGAGTGCAGGCGATTTAAACCAATATCTGTTTGAAAGAGGCATTGTACTATCTCATCTTCAGAAAAAGAAAGAAAGCCTCGAAGAACAATTCCTGACCTTAACCGAAAGACAAACGGTTTAAACCAACAAAAGCATGAAGCGCCTTCTCCATATAGAATTTATAAAGCTCTGGAACAATCGTTCGAGTAAGATTCTCATTATCTCCTATTTTGTACTGCTTACTTCAATAGCCCTGATTGCCGCTATCAAGTTTGATATAGGTCCTGTTAAGTTCCACCTGGCTGAGCAGGGAATATTCAATTTCCCCTATATCTGGCATTTCAATACGTTTATCACGGCATTTTTCAAGTTGTTTCTGGCCATTGTCATTGTTTCCATGATGGCAAATGAATATAGCAATAAGACCATCAAACAGAACCTTATCGACGGGCTCTCCAAGAAGGAATTTATACTGTCTAAATTCCTTACCGTTGTCTCCTTCGCATTCATATCTACCTTGTTTGTTTTTGCTGTGTCTATGATTTTGGGACTCATATATTCGGACTATGATGAATTCTCCATCATCTTTTCTGATCTGGAGTTCCTTATGGCCTTTTTTGTCAAATTGGTGGGCTTCTTTTCTTTCTGCCTTTTCCTGGGAATATTGGTAAAGCGCTCGGCTTTTGCACTGGGCTTTCTTGTTCTCTGGCAGGTTTTTGAAGGTTTTTCACGGGGTATGATCCGATGGAAACTCCTTGACGGTGATGGAACGGATGCAGTGATGGCCTTTTTTCCACTAAACTCCATGTACAATCTTATAAAAGAACCATTTTCACGCCTGAGTGCCGTGCAGACAGTTGCAGATCAAATCGGTGAGGAAATACCTTTAAACTATCAGGTTCACGGTTACGAAATGCTTATCGTACTGGGTTGGACGGCCATTTTTATCTATTTATCGTACGCTTTGCTTAAAAAGAGGGATTTATAGTATCTTGTGGTGTTTGCGAGAACACTATGAAAAAGATTGCCGCAAGTCTCATACTCCTCTTGCTCTGTCCCCTTTTGCTTCACTCACAGGGTGAAACCGCCAATTGGTACTTTGGGCAAAATACAGGAATTCGCTTCAATAATGATGGTACCGTTAGTCCTGTAACAGATAGCGCTATCGACACCTTTGAGGGTTGCGCAACCATTTCGGATAATTTTGGAAACCTGCTCTTTTACACGGATGGAATAAGTGTATATGACCGCAACCACAATGTGATGCCTAATGGTAAAGGCTTATATGGCGACCCTTCCAGCACACAATCAGCTCTTATTGTTCCACAACCGGATAGCTCAACCATTTTCTACATCTTTACTGTAGACACCAGCCTGGATGTTAATGATCAGGACCAGGGATTTAATTATTCCGTGGTAGATATCTCCCTGAATGGTGGAAACGGGGCAGTAACGACCAAGAACGTCCAACTGATAAACAACACCTCAGAAAAATTAACGGCCGTTATTAAAGATTGTTTTGACAAGTCTATCTGGGTTTTAACACTAGCCCCGGAAGACGGCTACAGTCCTATAATTGACACCTTTTATGCCTTTGAGGTGACCAGCACAGGGGTAAATCCCCAAGCTGTAAAGTCAAAACTTAATGCCCAGATCCAGGATGCTCGGGGTTACCTGAAATTAAATTCCACAGGTGATAAGATTGCAGCTGCAAATGTGACCTCTGGTTTATACTTATACGACTTTGATGCTGCAACGGGGATTGTATCCAATGAACAGCAAATAAACATACAGGACGATAATATTAACCCCTATGGGTTGGAGTTTTCTCCTAACAACCGTTTTCTATACGTCCAGACCTATAATAATGTTCAGGTGTCTGTTGGGCATTCTTCCTCATTGCTGCAGTATGACCTTACTGCAGGAGATATTGCCGGATCCATGGTGTTGCTGGATAAGCGCCCTATATACCGGGGAGCATTGCAACTTGGACCTGATGGTAAAATTTACAGGGCTTTGGCAAGGGCCTATGAAGAGGGCACTCCCTATTTAGGGGTTATTGAGAACCCTGATGAAATTGGGCTTAATGCCAATTACCAGCACAATAGAATTAGCCTGAGAGGTAACAACAGTACCCAGGGGCTACCTCCTTTTATACAGTCCTTTTTCAGCAAGAGAAGTCTGGTGCAAAATGCGGATGGCACAAGCAGTAATAGCATTGCTCTTTGTGAGGGTGATTCTGTAAGCATGGTCGCAGAAGCATTACCCAATGCAACCTACCTCTGGGAAAAGGACGGGTTACCTATAAACGTGGTGGGTAACACCTATGATTTAAATACTGTTGGACCCCAGGATGGCGGGCGATACAGTGTGGATATCATCCCGGATGATCCGAGTATATGCCCTATATACGCTGAATCACTGATAGAGGTCCTGGAGGTTCCCCAAGCAAGCATACAACTTACACAGTGCGACCTGAATCTTGATAACTCAACGGATGGTATCACCACAATTAACCTCGACAGGTTTAACACGGACGAGGACATCACGTATTATTTCTATGAAAACGAAACGGACAGGCTGAATGATTCTTTTATCACAAGCCCTTCAGAATATGTGAATACGGTTCCCTTCCAGCAAACATTACTCTATAAAGCAGTAAACATTAAAGGTTGTGAATATTTCGGCGAATTGGATATTGATATATTTCCCGTTTCCATTGTTCCAAATAGTACGGGACCATTCTACAGCTGTGACCTCAGTGCAGAAGATGAGAATTTGTATGCTGATTTTGATCTCAATGAAATTAGGGCCCGATATGCCCCGTTGGATGTAGCGGTATATGAATCCTTACAAAGTCTTGCCCTGGAACAAAATGCCTTATCAGGACTGTATAGATCGGAAGGCCAATCCCTCTATGTACGCCTGCAGGATGGTAACCAGTGCCAGGGAGTTGAAATTGTGGACCTCATTGTGAATCCGCTTCCGGATGTCAATTTAAGGGACCAATATTTGTTATGTACGGATGCCCCCGGTATTACCATTGCCGCTCCATCTGGTTTTGCATCCTATTCCTGGTTTCATAATAGCTCAGGCAGGGAAATTCAAATTAGTGACCTGGAAGAGGTCACCCTGAATGAAACAGGAATCTACCGTCTGGAAGTTGTTTCTGAATCTATCTTTGGAAATGAAGTGATTACTTGTAGCAACAGCAATTCCTTTGAAGTAATTGCATCTAACAAGGCTACAATTGAATCTATCGAAATCGAAGATTTCTCTGCGAATAACAAGGTCAGTGTAACTGTTACCGGTGAGGGGATATATGAATATTCTATTGATGGCTTCGATTATCAGGAAGAGGCGGTTTTTGAAAACCTGGAACCGGGTATCTATACCCTCCATATTCAGGATTTAAATGGTTGTGGAATCACGGAAAAAGAAATATCCGTACTCGGTTATCCAAAATTTTTCACACCTAACGGTGATGGCGTCAATGATTACTGGCAAATTACCGGCATACAAGGAGAAACAGCCGCTGATTCCAGGGTTTTTATCTACGACCGCTATGGTCGGGTGGTGACTCAAATACTTCCCAGTGATATTGGGTGGAACGGCAGGGCCAGTGCCAGGGATCTGCCTGCTGCAGATTACTGGTTCAGTATAAGGTTAAATAACGGTAGGGAATTTAAGGGACATTTTGCCTTAAAGAGATAACATATGAAGCGGCTAGCAAAATATTGTTGGTTCTTACTGCTGACATTTGTTTTTCAGCAGCTATCATTTAGCCAGCAATGCCCTGTCCCGGTTTTTCCGCTTGATGGGCAAACCGTTCCGGTTGACGTTACAATAAGCTGGACTTCTGTTACTGGAGTATCAGCCTATCAACTCCGCATCGGCACTACGCCCGGTGGTTCAGAAATAACACCTTTGACCTCTACCGGTTTGGATACCTTTTACACCTATCCACCAGGCCTTCCCGAGAATACAGAAATATTTGTTAGCGTTTTTGTGTTCAATGTTTCTCAGGGAAATACACTGTGTTATTCCTATAGTTTTTTCACGGATAGTTTTACAAGTCCTCCTCCTTGTAACCAGATGACATTCCCTGCGAACGGAAGTCAGGATGTTTCCATTCAGACCGTAATCGGCTGGAGTTACAGCATAACCGCCACAAGCTATCGTATTTCATTGGGCACTGTACCAGGAGGAACAGACCTTGTGGACAATGCAGTAGTTAATGGAGAGCTCGTCTACAATCCGGTTACCGACCTGCCACCAGACACCGAAATCTTTGTTTCCATTATTCCAGAAAACAGGCTGGGACCAGCAAGCAGTTGTCCAACCTTTAGCTTTACGACAGGTCCCCTGGCTACGATCCCTAACTGTTCCTTAATCATCTATCCGGCAAACCTTGAATTTAATGTGCCTATCTCGCCTCGGATCCGATGGAGCAGCGTTGCTAATGCCGATGGATATTTTGTTTCGATAGGGACCTCCCCTACACAAAATGACATTCTAAATAACGCTGATTTTCGTGGATTGACAGAAACCGATGTAATTAATTTTGAACCCAATCGCCAGTATTTCATTACCATTATTCCTTATAATTCGGCAGGGTCAGCACAAAGCTGCACACAAACCAGCTTTTTTACGCTGTTGGGATGTGGGCCCTATTTTGACACTTCGGGAAACCTCGTTGACCTAAGCCCTCCCATAAATTTCCCGGAGAGTATTGGCATTTGTGATAACGGGGATACCAACATTAGCGCCATAGCAAATGGGGACAATCTGGCAGATGGATACCGTTGGTTTTTTATACCTCCTGCAGGCCGGGAAATACTCATGGCAGAAGGGCCTGAATTTGAAGTACCGGAAGATGGTGAATACCGCCTGGAAATATATAATATGGTCTCCGGACCTTCAGGAACCTTTGAATGTTCCAATACTCAGGAATTTGCAGTCACCAGATCGGGACAGGCAGTCGTTGAAAGCACCGATGTACAACTTGGTGTTGGTGTAATTGATATTGTGGTCAATGTTAGTGGTATAGGGGATTATGAGTTTTCCCTGGACAATCCTGATGGTCCCTACCAAAACCAAAATCGATTTAATGCATTACCTATCGGGGAATATCGAATCTTTATTCGGGATCGCAATGGATGTGGCATCACCGACGTACTGATACAACCGGATCTTACTCTGGAAGGCTTTCCCAAGTTTTTCACACCTAATGGTGATGGAATTAATGACTTCTGGCAGTTTATACCCCCTATTACAGGAGGTGAGACCATGCTGGAGACTATCCTTATTTTTGATCGTTATGGCACCTTACTGGCCCAAATTGATCCCAATTCTTCTGGTTGGAATGGAGAATATCAGGGCAGTCCCTTACCTGCTTCAGATTATTGGTTCCTAGCCACTACCCGGGACCAGGAACAACTTAAGGGCCACTTTTCACTAAAACGTTAGCTAAGTTATTCTTAACAAATCAACTGCAACTGCTTTCGTATTTTTGCAGTATTAAAATTTCTAATCCCGTACTCTTTTGAACTTTAAAGTTGTTTCCGATTTTACCCCTACCGGGGACCAACCACAGGCCATTAAAGAACTGGCCGAAGGAATAGAGGCGAATGAACCTTATCAGACACTGCTAGGGGTCACGGGATCTGGGAAAACCTTTACGGTAGCCAATGTGATCGAAAAGGTGCAAAGGCCTACCCTTGTGCTGGCTCATAACAAGACCCTGGCCGCACAGTTGTATTCTGAGTTCAAGCAGTTTTTCCCGGAGAACGCAGTGGAGTATTTCGTATCCTACTACGATTATTATCAACCCGAAGCCTATATCCCTACTAGTGGTTTGTATATTGAAAAAGACCTTTCTATAAACGAGGATATCGAAAAGCTTCGGTTGAGTACTACCTCCAGCCTGCTGTCGGGAAGAAGGGATGTCCTTGTAGTCGCATCGGTTTCATGTCTTTACGGAATTGGCAACCCGGTAGAATTTCAGAAGAATGTAATACGAATCAAACGCGACCAGGTAATTTCCAGGACCAAATTCCTTCATGAACTTGTGCAGGGATTATATTCCAGGACCACAGCAGATTTCCGCAATGGAAATTTCAGGGTGAAAGGAGATGTGGTTGACGTATTCCCCAGTTATGCCGATTATGCTTTCCGAATTCACTTTTTCGGTGATGAAGTAGAAGAAATAGAAGCCTTTGATCCCTACAAGAATGATAAACTGGAGGTGTTTGACCAAATTACCATTTACCCGGCAAACATGTTTGTAACCTCCCAGGATGTCTTACAGAATGCCATTCACCAGATCCAGGATGACCTGGTACATCAGATAGATTACTTTAAGGAGATTGCGAAACACCTGGAAGCGAAGCGATTGGAAGAGCGAACCAACTTTGACCTGGAAATGATCCGGGAGCTCGGATACTGTTCCGGTATCGAAAACTATTCACGCTATCTGGATGGTCGTGAACCCGGTACCAGGCCATTCTGTTTGCTAGATTACTTCCCTGACGATTACCTTATGGTTGTTGATGAAAGTCATGTTACCATTCCTCAGGTACACGCCATGTACGGTGGGGATCGCTCTCGTAAGGAAAACCTGGTAGAATATGGATTCCGCCTGCCAGCTGCCCTGGATAACCGCCCCTTAAAATTTGAGGAGTTTGAAGCCTTGCAAAATCAGGTTATTTATGTTAGTGCAACACCTGCCGACTATGAACTACAGCACAGTCAGGGTGTTTATGTAGAACAGGTTATCCGTCCAACCGGACTATTAGATCCGGAAATAGACGTACGGCCCAGTGAAAACCAGATAGATGACCTGATTGAGGAAATCCAAAAGCGAGTGGAATTGGACGAGCGTACCCTGGTAACTACACTAACCAAAAGGATGGCAGAAGAACTGGCCAAATACCTTACACGAATCCAGGTACGTTGTCGGTATATCCACAGCGATGTCGACACCTTGGAACGTGTTGAGATCATGCAAGACTTGAGAAAAGGGATTTTTGATGTCCTCATAGGGGTAAATTTACTACGAGAAGGACTGGATCTTCCTGAAGTATCTCTGGTGGCAATACTTGATGCCGACAAAGAAGGCTTTTTGAGAAGCAACCGGTCTTTGACGCAAACTGTGGGCAGGGCTGCCCGCCATTTGAATGGAAAAGCAATCATGTACGCTGATAAAATTACGGTCAGCATGCAAAAAACAATAGATGAGACCAACTACAGACGTGAAAAACAGCTGGCTTACAATACGGAAAACAATATTATTCCCAAGGCATTGAATAAAAGTCTGGATAACGCTCTGGCTAAAAATTCGGTATCAACCTACCATTATGAAAAGGAAGCAATGAAGGCGGCAGAACCTGATCTGGCTTACCTTACACCTGAGCAAAAGGAAAAATTAATCCGCAATAAAAGGAAGGAAATGGAAAGGGCGGCCAAAGAACTGGATTTTATGCTGGCAGCCAGGTTGAGAGATGAAATCAAAACCCTTCAGGAACAAGAAGGATAAAAAAAAGCACCCCGTAATACGAGGCGCTTTCCCTAACTAACCAACTAAACAAACCAACCATTATGAAGGCCCGTTAGGCGGGCACTACATAACCTCATTATGCTTTACTTCCCTATTTCAATAAGTCTCTTGGGTTTGGGAAGGGCTTCTTCCTTTTTAGGAAACTTAAATTTTAATATCCCATCCGTATATGAAGCTTCAATTTTATCCTCAGCAACCGTTTCGGGTAAAGTGAAGGAACGCGTAAAGGAACTGTAAGAGAACTCCTTTCTCGTGTAATTTTCCTCCATCATTTCATTTTCTGATTTGGATTCCATTGAGATGGTCATCACATGATCATCCAGTTCTACATTGAAGTCTTCCTTTTTCTTTCCCGGAATGGCTAATTCCAGTTCAAAGCTATCTTCATTTTCCTTGATATTAACTGCCGGATATGATCTGTTGTGATTTTCCATACCTCCAAACCAATCAGGTTTGAAAAATTCATCAAATACCGAAGGGAACAATACGTTTTGTCTTTTTACTATACTCATGATTATTCGTTTTTGGTTAAACATTGTAATCATTCTAGTATAGGCAAAGGGTATACCAACAGGTTAAAACTGCCTTTTTGTCTGTTTTTAGAGTAAGAAGTGTGTCAATGTGTCTGTAAGAAGCGAATTAGTGGACTCTGATCAGTTGTTATGCGCCTTAAAAATTTTGAGTAGTACTTCCGGCGGCACGATCTTATCCGGGTATTGGTGCATGATCATGAGCACTTGCTGAATAGCACCAGGTGGGATCCCCATATGAAGCCCCAGATTGTATAATTTTTCCACTTCCCTTTCATCCAGTTCCTGGTCGACATTCATCAGTAGTACAAGGCGATGGAACTGCACAATCCGCTCTCCTTGCGATCCATGTGACTCTTTCTTTACCGGCTGGTCAAAAAGCTTCAGAAAACGTTGTTCTTCTATGCCCAGATCTCCGGCTATACTGAGTAAAAACCCATATTCTGCAGGGGAAACAACATGATCTGCTTTGGCAAGTGCAATTAGTTCGGACATTAGGCCGAGTTTTTCCTTGAAGGTGTACATAGCATTAGATTTATTCTGCAGATTCCAGATTAATAACTATTAATGCCATCGGTTTCGTATATTCAAGCCACTTTATTTAGTCAAATCCCCAGTGAATGAACAATAATGATGTTTTAAAAAAACTTCGCGTAGCTCTTATGTTGCGGGATGATGAGATTGTCGATATCCTTAAAGGGGTCGATTTCAATATCTCCAAGTCGGAAATAGGTGCTTTTTGTCGACGTGAGGGACACCCGAAATACATGGAATGCGGGGATCAGGTATTGCGGAACTTCCTGAATGGACTGGTATTGCATTTACGGGGGACCAAGGAAAACCCAAAATATCCGGGAAATGTGCTTAAATCAGGGCCAACAGGACCATCCCCCAAGAAATCACCCCCCAAGAAAGGAAAGCCCTTCTACCCAAAAAAAGACAAAAAAAAATCCTGAACAAAGGTTCAGGATTAATTTGTCATTAGTTCACTAAGCAGTGACACGAACAGGGACTTTATATAATTTCCCTGCATGTTGTGGTGCCAGATCTACTTTTTCGTAGTTCAGCCTGGATTTAATTACTTGCTCCAGGTTAGCATCACCTGTTTCCACTGAAATAACAACTATTTCATTTTCCTCATTAATAGTAATCATTACCATTGCCGTAAGATCTTCTTTTACCGATATGGTTTGATTCTCTAATAGCTTGGTAATCTTACTCGAAAGTTCCTTGGATACTTCTGAAACAGGTTCAGGTTCAGTGGCTGATAAGCTCGTGGATACTAAAAATACGGCTGACAGGAATACTAAACTAATTTTTCTCATGATGTTGTTTGTTTAATGATTGATGATTAATTGATGATTTGTTATAATTGACGAGCTAAAATTGCGAATGTTACAGATATTCAGGTATTTAACATAATTTTAATCATTCTCAATTGAACTATACTACAAGATTTAAGAGAACAACATCGGCTATTTCCTTATGAATTAAAGGTTTAACCGAAGCCTAATATCCTGATCAGATCTGAAATGAAATGATAAAAAAAGGCGATGTTTAGATAACATCGCCCTTAGTTTCTTGAGTATTATTCGTTGATTAAGAGAGCACTTCCTTTACTTTATCCGCTGCTTCCTT
The DNA here is from genome assembly GCA_021295155.1 of Flavobacteriaceae bacterium D16. Taxonomy (GTDB): domain Bacteria; phylum Bacteroidota; class Bacteroidia; order Flavobacteriales; family Flavobacteriaceae; genus Lentiprolixibacter. Next base: position 916,311 of record JAJTJC010000035.1, read on the forward strand.
GAACTGCACTGCAGAATGGACAGCCAGACCGGAATTGTCAATAATTTCTTTTGCCAGTTCGGCGTTGGTTCCTTGTAGTCGTACTATAATTGGAACCTGTATGGCATCACCCATATTCTTGTAGGCATCTACAATCCCCTGGGCTACGCGATCGCAGCGAACAATACCTCCGAAAATATTAACGAGTATTGCTTTCACATTGGGATCTTTCAGGATAATTCGAAAGGCTTCCTCAACCCTTTTGGCATCTGCTGTCCCCCCTACATCCAGAAAATTGGCAGGTTCGCCCCCAGCCATTTTAATCAAATCCATGGTAGCCATAGCTAATCCGGCACCATTTACCATACATCCCACATTTCCATCCAGGTCCACATAGTTAAGGCCTAATGCTGTGGCTTCAACCTCGATGGGACTTTCCTCTCTTATATCGCGCATCGCCGCATATTCTTTTCTGCGATACAGGGCGTTGTCATCAATAGTTACCTTGGCATCAACCGCCAGGATCTTGTCGTCTGAAGTCTTTAAAACCGGGTTGATCTCAAACAGGTTGGAATCACTTTTCTCATAAGCCGTATATAGGGCAGTAACAAACTTGACCATCTCCTTGTAAGCCCCTCCGCTCAATCCTAAATTAAAGGCAATCTTCCTGGCCTGAAAAGGCAGAAGTCCAACTGAAGGATCAATCTCTTCCGTAAAGATAAGGTGCGGGGTTTTTTCCGCAACCTCTTCAATATCCATTCCACCCTCGGTAGAATACATGATCATATTTTTTCCAATGGCACGGTTCAATAAAACCGACATATAGAATTCACTGGTTTCACTCTCTCCGGGATAGTAAACATCTTCTGCTACAAGCACCTGATGCACCTTCTTCCCTTCAGCAGAGGTCTGAGGAGTTATCAGGTTCATCCCGATAATCTGATCGGCTATATCTTCCACGTGCTCAATGCCTTTGGCGAGTTTAACGCCACCACCTTTACCACGGCCTCCAGCATGTACCTGAGCCTTTACCACAAACCAGGAAGTCCCGGTCTCTTCAGTAAGTGCTTTGGCAACCTCTACCGCCTCTTGGGGCGTTTGTGCTACTTTACCTCGTTGGATGCGAACTCCAAAACTTGCTAAAATTTCTTTTCCCTGGTATTCGTGAAGATTCATATGCTGGAATTTATTGCTGGCAAAAATAGCAAACGCCTACCATTAGAACAATTTATTGGGAACCAATATTTGAATATAGCAGATATGGAGATATAAGCGGCGAGTTCTGAGGATTTCCCAGCTAGCGAACACCACTTCTTTGATAACTGTTTTGATCCATGAAATACCAGACTACATCGATACTGCCGGGTTCGTAAGGAGCTAATTTTTCAAATTGCATCCCCACTTTCTGCATTACTCTGATGGATGCCCTGTTTTCTTCCATTGCCATGGCTATAATCCGCTTTAGCTGAAGAGCATCAAAACCATATTTTAAAATAGCCCGGGATGCCTCTGTGGCCAACCCTTTTCCCCAGAATCCAGGCAAAAACCGATACCCCAGATCCACTTCATTAAACTCGGGCAGGTATGACAATCCGGCCCAACCGACAAATTGCATACCCTCTTTGAGGATTGTCACCCACCTGCCATATCCATAATCCCGGTACTCCTTGGTTTTTTCTTCTATTTTTTCTTGAATTCTCTGGATAGTCACAATCGTCGTTTCGCCTGTGTACTGCTGAACATGTAGATTAGAATGCAGGCGTAACATGTCTTCCGCATCGGAGGGTTGCATTTCTCTTAAAATCAAACGCTCTGTTTCCAGAATCATGGTTGGAGGGTTGGTGATTTTGGTTGTTCGTTGATGGTTGGTCGTTGATGGTTGGTCGTTGATGGTTGGTCGTTAATAGTTATGATATGGATTGCCGTATGGCCTTGTCCAGAATTTCAACTCCCAAATCTATTTCCTCTCTAGTTATGGATAAAGGTGGGGCAATTCTAAACACGCCTCCCATGCCTTTTACCCGGACAATATTCATGCTTAACCCCATTTCCAGGCAGGTATCTGAGATCTTATTTCCCAGATCAATATCCGGTTCCCTGGATTCCCGGTCTTTGACAATCTCTACCCCTAAGAGCAAGCCTCTGCCCCGTACATCACCTATACATTCAAATTCTTCCTGTAACCTCAGTAAATGCTTTTTAAGGTAAGCGCCTTGTTCTGCGGCATTTTCAGCCATCTTTTCATTTATTAAAATATCGATCATAGCCAAACCTACCCGGGCAGGTAATGGGTCCGAAATATGGGAGGTAATATTTATGAATCCCTTGGAGTAACAGTCTTCCTCTATTTCTTTGCTGGTGACAGTAGCAGCCAGAGGTAGTCCACCTCCCAGGGTTTTGGAGAGTGTTAAAAAGTCAGGTTTGGTATCTAACAACTCAAAGCCAAAATTAACCCCCAACCTGCCGAATCCGGTTTGCGCCTCATCCAGGATGAGGTAAAGGCCCCGTTCCTCACATAGTTCTTTTAATTTTTGTAGGTATTCCGGAGCGAGTTCCACTATCCCCGCAGCGCTTAAAACAGGTTCTATGATACAGGCCGCATAGGCTCCAACGGATTGTTGGTCTACCATCCCCATACCGACTTCCAGACAGGAATTATCACATTTGTTTTTACAATGCTTTATAGGGCATCTGTAGGCATATGGAGCAGGTATAGACAGATTCCCGGGAATTACCGGGCCGTATCCTTTGCGGGTCTGGGAGTACGTACTGGACTGAGCACCTGCTGTCATCCCATGCCAGGAACCCAAAAAACCAATAACCTCAAAACCGCCTGAAGTTAGTTTGGCCATTCTTATGGCCACCTCGTTGGACTCGGAACCCGTGTTGACAAATATGGATTTATCCAATCCTTCCGGAAGTAGATCAACAAGCTGTTTGCTTAATTCAATCACTGAGGGAGAAAGCATAGTACTCAGCAAATGAATGCTTTCATCTGTAGCGGTTTTAATCGCCTGAACGATTTTTTCATGGTTATGCCCATAGACGGAACACATTTGTCCTGAGGTAAAATCGAGGATCTTTCGGCCGTCTTTGGTGTAGATATAGGAACCCTTGGCTTTCTCGACCAGGCTTGGCGAGAAATCCCCACAATAGCGGATCAGGGTATCCTCTGCTTCTTTTAACCAATTGGGCTTATCCATTTTCCTTCTTTAATATTTTCACGATACGAGATTGTACTATTTCCGATAAATTCCACAGATATAACTTGGGATCGGTTGTGTTATTGAACAGAATAACTACAGCATCAATGTCTTCGTGATATTCGGCAAAACTCTGGTATCCGGGAACCCATCCATCATGCTCATAAACGTAAATGGAATCATATATTTCCTTTTCCCCTTCTTCAAAAACAGAGCCATCGTTTAACGCCCTCAGAAATAAACCAACGTCCTCAGCTGTGGCCATCATACCGCGCTCATCTGCTTTCAGATTATGTGGATATCCCACATGATAACCGCCCATCACCTCGTCCAGATCCACTTCACCAATGGAACCGTATGTATTATTGAGATTAAGCGGAACCAATATTTCCTCCCTGATGTATTGAAAATTGCTATAGCCGACCACCTTTTTAATCAATTCGGAAATCAACAAGTAATTCGTATTGGAATATTCATAGTCTTCATCTGGTTTAAAGTTAGCGGGCATGTCCAGAATTAATGCTAAGGCTTCTTCGCTGCTCCCTGGTGGGTTTCCCCAAAAGCCGGGGGTGTCAGTTAAATTGGGGATGCCGCTTCTATGCTGCACCATCAGTCTTAAGGTTATTTCATCAGCATATTCAATTCTACCCACGAGTTCAGGGAAATAATCAGCCAGGGTTTTATCTAAAGAAAGCCTGCCATCATGGACCAGTTTGGTAATTGAGACGGCATCATAGAGCTTGCTGATACTGGCTATTTTGAACAAAGCGTTTGGTCTGGCTGGAATTTTATTTTCACGGTCATGCCATCCTGATGCATAAAATCCTGGGGGGTTGCCCGTTTGATCCACATAAACAATCATTCCATCCAATCCATGTCCAATGGCTTCGTCCAGTTGCTCCTGAACGGTATCCGGAAGAGGTAATATCCATGCCTTAACCAACAACCATGGCACGAAATACAACGAGATAGCGGTGCCCACAAACAGCATTATTCTGATTATGAGTTTGGTTCTCTTCTTTGACATATCTTACTTCTTTATGAGTACATCGACTTCTTTGATGACCGTTTGTCCCGCTTCTTTTAACTGATTGTACTGTGAGATCATAGTGTCAAAATTCCAGGCCGCTAAGCTGATGACGTTTCTATAGGCCGGAGTAGTGAAAAACTCCTGAAAGGCCTGGTCATATTCGGCTTGTGGCGTGGCTCTTAAGCTGAGGGAATCCGGTGACATAAAAGCGGAAGCCAGGATCAGGGACCGGTCAAATCGGGTGTCCAGGTTAACTTCCTGATACACCACATATTCATTATAGCTGCTCTCGTTTTGGGCAATTTCGGCTACCAAATTATGGTATCTGGATAACAATGAATCCAGAGGGGTGTTGTTAATCCTACCAAAATACTCTGAATTTTTCAGGGCATCATAGCCCCCGGTATTGGGTTTAAAATAAAAATCTGCAAAAGCAACAGCGGCCGACATAAATACAAATGGGTTCTGGTCTTCTGTTTTATCAAGCATATGTTTTCGCGCTTTTTTGCAATTCTCAGCTATTAGAGCTCTGCCAGCAGAAATCTGATCCAGTTTTTCCAGATCTTCCAAAGTATGCGATTTGATTTTTACTAAATACTCTTTGAGGGCTTTGTCTTCCTTCCTGGCTTCATTCCAGTTGTTTATTTGCAGGGCAATCAAAATTCCCAACACTACCAGTATAATTTCACCTAACGCGTATTTGAAATAGATGCCCGTTTTGTTTTCTGACATGAGTTTTAAGCGGATTTGTCTAAAGAATCTTATCATAGTCAGGTTAAGTCAATGTTACTCCATGAGCAAAAGCTCAGTGGCTATTTTTTGAACCAGGTTTCCGCCACGAATCAAACCAGAGTGATTATGGGAATAGTTACCACTTATTTTGTGAACTAAGATAGGCAAATATGGATAAGCTAATTGCAGTTTTTAGGTTGATCATAATCAATTATCAAAATTTGACTTACTCAAATTGTAGATTCCCCAAACCATCATAAATAATTCTAATATCAAAGCAATTAACCATTGTATTGAAATCCCATCCAGCATGGTGCTTATAAATCTGCCCAAGGCTAATCCTCCCATAAAAACAATATTGCTTATGGTTGCACCTTGCCAGTACTTTGCTTTGATTATGCCAATAATCCAATACGTGGCAAATCCAAGGTATACACCCATGATTGCCCGAAAAATGTTTTTTAGCTCCAGTTCTTCTACGCTAAAATTGAAAATATAGGGTAAGAACTTTTCCGGATTTGTACCATAAATAAGTCCTGCCGTAATAACCACTGCCGCAGATATACCCAAATGGAGATTCCTATATGTTCTATTCATCCTGTCATACCTCTTTTAAAGGATTACCATCAAGATACACTTGCCGACCTATATCCAATTCCTGCAATAGTTCTTCGCGAAGGGCCCGTAACCTGCCAATACTGTCTTTTCTACTTGATTTAAGGCTCAAATAGTTCAGATACCCCAGAAAGCGGTACCAACGGTTAATGTAGTTAACCACAAACAAACCACTAGGATACAGCGATAGGATAAAAACAATTCCCCAGAGCCAATTGGCAAAGGAAACGAATAAGAGGGTCTCCAGAATGTAGAATACCAGAAAAATAAACATGCCAAAGGCCAGTTTCATGGAACCGATAAAATCGGCTCTAACGCTAATTTTGCGGGCAAGGAAGGCGACTGTACTATAGGGTACTATGTTGACCAGAAAACCAAAAAGAAATAAGGGAAATCCAATGATAAAATATGGAATTAGCCACAGTGATAGCTGATCATCCCCGGTTTTCCTGAAATCAGCATCGCTGATATTCAGTCGGTCCAAAACCTTAAAATACTGCCGTATCTTCTGTTGAAACTTCAAAGACTTTCTTGGTCGGGTTTGCCTGTTATAATTTACTGCTTTCACGATTGCCTGCGAAAGGTAAAAATCCTGCGAAGCCTTATGTTCCTGTGATATCTCCTCTCTGAGTTCACTTCGATATAAACGTTCAATATCCTGTACCAGTTGCTCTATGCTTTGATCATGGACGTGCACAATAAGTTGTTCGAGTCGGACTTTAATCAAGGCTGTTAGCTCCTGAACCGTTGCGACAGGATCTGAGGTGCAGGGTTTTTGGTATTCGTCTAGTAGTATAGGGGATCCCACCTCAACATAAACATCGCTTCTGAAGAAATGGGGGTTGGAATAATTAATCCCAATGGGAATAATCCGGACACCGAGTTCAAAATTATTTTGCTGTTCTACACCCAGAGCAATCCGCGCCGTTCCGGTCTTCACGGGCCTGAGTTTTCGTACCGTCTCGCTTATTCCTTCGGGAAAGATCATGATGGTCTTTCCATGGCCCAGGTGATCGAAACACTTTTGGAAGATGGTTTTGTTCTTATAAACCTCATCAGGGGAAATCTCCGGCTTATATATGGGAATCATATGCAACCATCCAAAAATCACCGAAACTAATTTCGAAGTAAAAGATTCTCCCCTTGCCAGAAAATAAATGGGCCGATTGATATGTACCGCCAGTAAGATGGGGTCCATAAAAGCACTGTTGTGGTTGGCCACAAAAATTACAGGACCGCTGTCAGGAATATTCGTTTTTCCCTTAATGTGGATCGAACGAAAATACCCCCTGACTGTTAAATAAAAAAGCCATTTAAAAATCCGGTAAAGCATTAAATAGGATGGTTCTTTTCAACATCTTTTATTTGATCAAAGGTCTGTTCATCCTTTGTTTCTGTATGCTATTTACTGTATACCAAAGTACCCTCTTTAATCGTCTCCAGTACTACTATATCCTTAATATCGGCAGGATTCACCTTTAATGGATTCTTATCCAACACCACCAAATCTGCAAGTTTACCTTTTTCTAATGTTCCCTTTTTATCTTCCTCAAAATGTTGATAGGCAGACCAGATGGTTATTGCCTTTAAGGCCTCATAGGCTGTTAATCTTTCCTTTTCGCCTATTACCTTGCCGGAGCGGGACTTTCTTTCTACAGCTGTCCATACAACCCGCATCAAACTGGGTAAGGCGACCGGCGCATCCGTATGAATGGTAATATCAACTCCTTTGTTAAGCGCTGTTTTTACCGGACTGATTTTGTTTCCCAGGGAATCCCCGATAAGCTGTTTATGCCAATCACCCCAATAATAAGTATGTAATGGAAAGAGTGATGCTATCATGTTCATTTCTTTAGCCGCATCCAGCTGGTCTTCTCTGATATACTGGCCGTGTATAATAACGTCCCGTCGTCCTTCATTTCCGTACTTTTCCTTCAGGGGTTTCAAAGTCCTGATCATTTGGTCAACAGCAGCATCTCCATTGGTGTGTGATAATATTTGCCAATTGTTTTGGAACCCTTTTTCGAATATTGTAGATAAGGTACTGTCATTTGGTATGGCAGGGTAGCCTTTATAGTCATCGGGCATTCCTTCAGGGGGTATTAAATACGGCTCTGTTCTCCAGGCCGTTCTGCCTTGCGGAGAGCCATCCAGGGTCACTTTCATACCTCCAATCCTATAGTTATTGAGGTATGATTTTTGGTTCCATTTACTATCCATGTATTGATCTACAAACATGTAATCAATATAGCTGACAACATCGATCTTCAATTTATGTTTATCGGCCATTGCAGTCAGTAATTCGTGATTTTGCATAGCACGCCCTTCTTGTGCAGTTGTATAACCATAGGATAAAGCCATTTCCTGACCTTCCTCAAATACCCTTAAAGAGGCTTCTTCCGTTTTTGGAACCAAAGCATCAAGCATATATGGAATTGCAGCCAACTCTTCAAGAACGCCATTGGGCTCATTAGAGCCTTTCTCTCTTCGTATGATTCCTCCTTCAGGATCGCTGGTGTCTGCAGTAATCCCCAGTTTTTCAAGCCCCATTGAATTGACCACAGCGAAATGCCCAGAGATATGAGTGATCATTATCGGGTGCTCTGTGCTGACTTGATCCAGATCGTGTTTGGTTGGAAATCTTTTTTCCTTTAAAACCGAATCATCAAATCCTGTTCCAAATATCCAACCGGTAATTTCCCTGTTTTCAGGAGTATTCCAGGCCTTCATTACAGTGATCAGGCCTTCGATATCGTCGACATTCGCATCGGGCGGTGCCAATAATTGCGCACCAACGGCCTGGGTACCAAAATTGGAAAAATGGCAATGTCCATCAATGAAGCCTGGCAAAAGGGTTTTCCCTTCAAGGTTTTTCATTAGGTGTCCTTTGCCCGCTATTTCCATGGCCTCAGCACTTTTACCGGCATATATAATCTTACCCTCCTGTACCACCAGGGCCTCCACATAATCAGGAGTATCTCCTAACATGGTAATAATATCTCCATTGTAGTAAACAACAGACTGACTGCTGCTTTCCTTTTCATTGCAAGAAAATAACAAGGACGCCGCTAGGAGCAGGTTTAAAAATTGATTTGTCTTCATTCGTATTTTTAATTTATTTGACTTTGGTTAGTTCTGATCATTATTCATATTAAAAACAGAAAGCAGCACTTTATGCTATTAATAGAACTTAATCTTGCCTTACAGGGCTTCATTTAGCATTAATTTACCTTGAAATCTTTAAAATCCAGGGGATCAAAATTTCGGAAATGACCATTCATATCTATAAGCTCTTTGGTTCGCTCTACCTCCTTGAGTACCAAGATAGTCCCTGTCAGGTGGGATTTAATAAAATTCAGGCGTTCGCTCTCCCTGGGCAATTGTAATAGCTGATACTCCTGCTCGAAGGACAGGCCCATTTTATGTGCCAGGGTAAAACTATTGAATAGGTCCTCATTCAAGGGACCAAAGGGCACGTCCATCAGTTGATATAATTCCTTGATCTTATCAAGCACAATCCGTTTTTGTTTTTCATCTCCATCCTTCACGTTATCCAGAAATTCCACAATACCGCCGGCGTATGACTTCCCCGTCATCTCATTCTCAAAAGTAATCACCTTAAAAACCTGTCGGGCTACGCAGACCACATCCATGGCCCCACTTTCATAGGTATTAACCACTTCAACCAACTGTACTTCCGTACCATAGGCGATACTATCATTGATATAGACAGGAATTCCAAAGGTCGCCGCTTCTTTCCGACAATCCCGGATCAGATCTTTATAGCGTTCTTCAAAAATGTGCAGCGGCACCTGTTCACCTGGAAAGAATACCGTCTGTAAGGGAAATAATGGTAATTTCATAGTTGGATTTTATCTAAAAATACAAAGCAAATCGGCATAAGCCAAAACAAGCAACTGTTATATTTATAACTTTTTGTTGTATAAATATAAAACTAAACCAATATCTTGTGTGCCAGGAGGAAGTCCACTAGATTTGCCGAAAATTAAACGGATATGAAACCGTCAGAACTACTTTCAGTTGCAGAAGCTTATGGAGCACCCGTATATGTTTACGATAGTGCAAAAATAAGCTCACAGTTCAAGAGGCTAACCAATGCATTTAGTTCAGTACCCAAACTCAAATTGAATTATGCTGTAAAAGCCCTGTCCAACCTGTCCATTCTCAGATTGATGAACAGCCTTGGCAGTGGACTGGATACGGTCTCTATTCAGGAAGTGAAGCTGGGGCTTATGGCCGGTTTTAAACCGGAAGACATCATATTTACACCCAATGGGGTGTCCCTGGAGGAAATTGAGGAGGCTGCTGCGCTGGGAGTCAGGATCAATATCGATAACCTCTCCTTCCTGGAACAATTTGGAAGCGCTCATCCGGATATCCCGGTTTGCATACGGATCAACCCGCACGTAATGGCTGGAGGGAACAATAACATATCCGTGGGGCATATCGATTCCAAATTCGGGATCAGTATTCACCAAATTCCTCATATACTTCGGATCGTTAAGCTTACTAATATGAAGGTCAACGGTATCCACATGCATACCGGTAGCGATATCCTGGATATTGATGTGTTCCTTTACGCCTCGGAAATCCTATTCGATACGGCCCTGAATTTCAAAGAGCTAGATTTTATAGATTTTGGCAGTGGCTTCAAGGTGCCCTATAAGGAAGGAGACATACAGACTAATATTGAGGAACTGGGACAGAAACTCAGTACCCGTTTCAATGAATTCTGTAATAGTTATGGGAGAGAACTGACCCTTGCATTTGAGCCGGGCAAGTTCCTGGTCAGTGAAGCAGGCCATTTCCTTGCCAAAGTGAATGTGGTTAAACAAACCACATCTACTGTTTTTGCCCAGTTAGACTCCGGATTCAACCATTTAATCAGGCCCATGTTTTACGGGTCCTCCCACGAGATCCGTAATATCTCCAATCCTGAAGGGAAAGAGCGCTTCTATTCTGTGGTAGGCTATATCTGCGAGACCGATACCTTTGGAAATAACCGCCGTATACCAGAGATCTCTGAGGGGGATATCCTTTGTTTCAAGAATGCCGGTGCTTATTGCTTTACCATGGCCAGCAACTACAATTCGCGCTATCGCCCTGCTGAAGTGCTGTGGCATGAGGGCAAGGCTATACTGATTCGAAAAAGGGAAGATTTTGACGATTTGATCCGCAACCAAATTGACGTAGATGAACTCTTCAAGGCCTCGACCGCAAAGCGTACGGTAAAATAAAATGGCATTATTTTCGTTAGTTTTGGTATAGAAATTGGAGTGTTTACTCAAAAGCTATCTCATGACTAACATTGCTACCAAATTATCCAGCGTATTTACATTGTGTCTCTTTCTGTTTGTGAGCAGTTCCGTGCTTGGACAGGAAGTCCAATGGTTGAGCTGGGATGAAGCTGCTCAACTTGCCGCCACAGAAGAAAATCCAAAAAAAATATTCATTGATGTGTATACCGACTGGTGTGGATGGTGCAAGAAGATGGATAAAGACACATTTCAGAATGCTGAGGTAGCTGCGTATATGACAGAGAATTTCTATATGGTAAAGCTGGATGGTGAGGGAAAAGAACCCATTAATTTCAAAGGAAAGACCTTTAATTTCGTGGCTTCCGGACGAAGAGGGTACCATGAATTTGCTTTGGCTTTACTGCAGGGTCGCTTAAGTTACCCAACCGTAGTTTTTTTGGATGAAAACCTCAACATGTTGTCCCCGGTACCCGGGTATCAAAAACCCGAACCTTTTTTGAATATTGCACGCTATTTTGGAGATAATATTTATCTGAGAAAGGACTGGAAAACGTATAGCGGGCAAAGTAAATAGGCATTTAAGCCTTAATTGATTTACTGCTTCAAGTATTTATCTACTGTAATTCGGAGATTCTTTAGTGATGGTCACATGATGCGGATGACTCTCTGCAATACCGCTTGAAGTGATCTTAACAAACCTGGAGGTTTCCTGTAAAGTTAGCACATCCTTGGCTCCGCAATAGCCCATTCCGGCTCTTAGTCCCCCTATAAACTGGTGGATACTTTCAAAAAGATCACCCTTGTAAGGCACACGTCCAACTATTCCTTCAGGTACTAACTTCTTGATATCATCTTCCACATCCTGGAAATAACGGTCTTTACTGCCTTCTTTCATGGCTTCAACCGATCCCATACCGCGATACGATTTAAATTTACGTCCCTCATAGATGATGGTTTCTCCCGGGGATTCCTTGGTTCCTGCTAAAAGGGATCCGAGCATTACACAATCGGCACCGGCAGCAATGGCCTTGGGAATGTCCCCGGTATAACGGATACCACCATCTGCAATTACAGGAACCCCGCTGCCTTTAATAGCGGCTGCTACCTCTAGTACAGCAGAGAACTGTGGAAAGCCTACCCCAGCTACTACCCGGGTGGTGCATATGGATCCCGGACCAATCCCGACTTTAACGGCATCAGCTCCTGCTTCAACCAGATACTTTGCCGCTTCCCCCGTTGCAATATTCCCAACCACCACATCGAGTTCCGGGTGATTACCCTTTATTTGTTTTAATATGGCGATTACCCCTTTGGTATGCCCATGGGCTGTATCGATGATCACAGCATCCACACCAGCCTTAACCAGCGCCTCTGCACGTTCTGCCGCGTCAGCAGTAACCCCTATTGCCGCGGCCACCCTTAGCCGGCCATACTGATCCTTATTGGCGATGGGTTTTTGCGTAAGTTTGGTAATATCACGAAAAGTAATTAGGCCAACTAGTTCATTGTCCTTATTAACAACCGGAAGCTTTTCAATTTTGTTCTCCTGCAATATTTCTTCAGCCTGCTCCAGAGAGGTGCCCTCACTAACTGTTACCAGGTTTTCTGAGGTCATGACTTCTGTAATAGGCCGGTTATTGTTCTTTTCAAAACGCAAATCGCGATTGGTCACAATCCCTGCAAGTCTTTTATGGTCATCTACAATTGGGATACCACCAATACTGTGTTCCCGCATGGAATCCTTTGCATCCAGAACTATGGCAGATAAGGGTAAGGTAACCGGGTCCATGATCATACCGCTTTCCGCACGCTTCACTTTGCGCACTTTCATAGCCTGATTGGCAATGGTCATATTTTTGTGTAAAACCCCGATACCCCCTTCCCGGGCCATGGCAATAGCCATTTTGGACTCGGTAACCGTATCCATAGCAGCGGAAACTATAGGTACATTAAGTCGGATATTCCTGGTAAAACGGGAAGAAATATCTACTTCCCTGGGAAGTATTTCTGAATAGGCTGGAACAAGGAGGACATCGTCATAGGTGAGGCCTTCTCCAACGATCTTTTTTAGGTGAGCGTCCATGGCAATTAAGGATTAATTGCGTGCAAATATACGGTTTTTTATCGGCTAAAACACAGAGGTATTCACGTGCCCCAAAACCGGTAAAAATGTTAAAGATTATCCCTAACCTTTTGATTACAAAATTAAAAGAAATTCTTATTTATATTCTTTCCAGATAAGCTTGTATCTTAAGTTTCAAGTTGATATTTTTGTTCTTTATATTTAATCAATCTAAATAAAATGTTTAGGCCAATTGCCCTCCTGCTGATCTTCCCGATCGGTATGTTTATATCAGCTCAACAAACAAAACCAATAGTAGGTCACCGGGATTCCATGTTGGTTAAACTCGATGAAGTAGTACTGTCTGCTAATGAAATCCTGGGAAGCAAGTTCCAGGCCCGCAATCGTACTGGAGCAGCTTACTATATATCCCCCAAAGAATTGAAAAGGTTTGACTACACCGATATCAACAGGGTGTTGCGATCCGTTCCCGGAGTTACAGTATATGAAGAAGACGGTTTTGGTTTACGCCCAAACATAAGTTTACGAGGAACCTCACCTGAAAGAAGTGCCAAAATAACCCTGATGGAAGATGGGGTGCTGATAGCACCTGCTCCATACAGTGCACCTGCAGCCTACTATTTCCCCTCAGTAGCCAGAATGCAGGCCGTGGAAATACTCAAGGGCAGCAGTCAGGTGCAATACGGTCCTTTTACAACAGGAGGTGCAATAAACCTGCTTTCATTAGCTGTTCCTGAGGCCTTTCAGGCTAGTTTGAGTGGAGGCTATGGTAGTTTTAACAGCGGTAGAATCCATGCTAAACTTGGAGACAGCAAAGAACGATTCGGTTATGCCGTTGAATACCTCAACTTTAATTCCAATGGATTCAAGGAGCTGGATCAGGGAGGCGATACCGGTTTTGACAAGAATGACCTGGTCGCTAAGTTTCGCTATAATTCCAAGCCTGAAGCCAAACTTCCCCAATCCTTTATTCTCAAATTTCAGTATTCAGACGAAGTTTCGGATGAAACCTATTTAGGCCTGACCGATCCCGACTTTAATGCCAATCCCTTTCGTCGTTACGCCGCTTCCCAGCGCGATCAGATGACCAATGACCATCTACAATTTATGGGAACCCACACTTTCCGCTTTAATGACTTTTTCAGCATCTCTACTACAGCCTATTACAATAAATTCAGTAGGAATTGGTACAAACTGGACGGAGTAACCATCAACGGACAGCGGGAGGGACTTTCTGGCATCCTGGACAACCCAGAATCATTCCCGGACTATTTTGCCCTGATTAATGGAAGTCAGGACGCCGATGCTGATGCTTTGTTGGTAAAAGCTAATAACAGAGATTATCTGTCCACTGGAATACAAACAAAATTTGATTATCACTGGAAAGGAGAACAAACCTTTCACGATATTGAAGTAGGTCTGAGATATCATTACGACGAGGAAGACCGTTTTCAATGGGTGGATGCCTATGGGATAACCGATGGAATTATGAATCTGACTACACCTGGCACCCCGGGAACAGATGCCAATCGGATCAGTGATGCCCGTGCGTTCTCAAGTTATGCACTTTACAAGATCAAATACAAGGAACTTACCCTGACCCCAGGCCTGCGATACGAGAGTATCCGGTTGGGCAGAATAAATTATGGAACCAGCGATATCGATCGCCTAGGACTTGATCTGTCTGAAAGAGAAAATCAGGTAGATGTTTTTATTCCGGGAATAGGATTCAATTATAACTTTGATCGCTTTTCCCTATTTGGAGGTATTCATAAAGGGTTTTCTCCTCCAACCAGCAGGGAAGGCGAAAAAGCCGAAGAAAGTGTCAACCTGGAACTGGGTACGCGATTCAACTTTTTGGGCATAAGCGGAGAGTTAATTGGATTCTTCAATGATTACAGCAATTTACTGGGTAGTGATCTGGCCGCAACCGGAGGTACGGGTAGCCTGGAACAATTTAATGCAGGAGCAGTCAATGTAAGTGGTATCGAATTGCTGTTGAATTATGATTTGCTTTCTGGCGATGATAAATTTAGGCTTCCCCTGACCTTTGCCTATACCCTGACCGATACAGAATTTCAAAATAGCTTTGGAAGCGAAGACGACCTCTGGGGCGAAGTAAATGAAGGAGATGAACTGCCTTATATTGCCAAACATCAATTTAACCTTGGGGTTTCTCTGGAACACAAGGATTTTGAGGTGAACCTGAGCGGACGATACAACGGTGCATTTCGAACTGAAGCCGGAAGCGGAAGCATCCCTGATGCCGAAGAGGTGCCCGCAAATTTTATAGTTGACCTATCCGGAAAGTATCAGTTCAGCAAAAACCTTGGGATAACCATGAACGTCCTAAACCTTACCGATGAAGAATATGCCGTAGCAAGGGTGCCTGCAGGTCTTCGTCCTGGCTTACCCTTCAATGCCAGTCTTGGTTTTGTGCTAAGTTACTAGGCAGAGTGAGTCTTCCCGGACTAAACCGGGATTAATAATATTGCTCAAACAGGTCTTTTGCCTTATTGTAAGCTGCTTCAAAGGCCATCCAGTTGACACCGGATTCAACCCTCTTGCTGGTAAAATAAGAAAGCATTTTTTCTGTGGGCATATTACCAGTAAGTTCATCCTTGGCCATGGGGCAACCCCCAAAGCCCTGTATGGCACCGTCAAAACGCCTGCAGCCACCCGTATAGGCAGCCTCTATCTTCTCGTGCCAGGTTGCAGGAGTGGTATGCAAATGGGCTCCAAATTCTATATGCGGATAGAGCGGGATCAGTTCCCGGAATAATGTACCGATCACCTCAGGTTTAGAAGTTCCAATCGTGTCGGATAATGACAGTATCTTCACCCCCATACCGGCCAGTTTTTCTGTCCACTCCCCGACTATCTCCCCACTCCAGGGGTCACCGTAGGGATTGCCAAAACCCATGGAAATGTAAGTAACTACTTCCTTGTTGGTCCGGCCACCCAATTCCAGGATTGCTTTTAAAATATCCACGGATTGGGCTATGGTTTTATGGGTATTCCGCATCTGGAAATTCTCTGAAATAGAGAATGGATATCCCAGGTAATGAATTTCATTGAATTTACAGGCGTCCTCTGCACCTCTTACATTAGCCACAATGGCCAGCAAGCGCGTTTGGGTACTACTTAGGTCTAAACCTTCTAAAACCTGAGCCGTATCGGCCATCTGCGGGATAGCCTTGGGTGAAACAAAACTCCCAAAATCCAGGGTATGAAAGCCACAATTGAGCAGTGCCTGCAAATACTTCACCTTTTCTGCAGTGGGTATTAAAGTTTTAATCCCCTGCATGGCATCTCTCGGGCATTCTATGATTTTTACCTTATCGGTCATAGTTTGTCAGGCAACTTACTTTAAAATTACTGCCATTAGTGGTATTAGAGACGGTCAGCATTATTGGACCAACAAGGCAATACTTAGTTTGGTTCTATGGTACTCTTTAAAATTGCTTTGTTTATCCGCTTCACCAAACCCGGCCCCTCATACACAAAACCGGTCCATAATTGCACCAAACTTGCCCCAGCCTCCAGCTTTTCCAGGGCATCTTCCGCACTGTGAATACCTCCTACCCCAATAATAGGAAAAGCATTCTGGCTTTTTTCAGCCAGGAATCGGATTACCTCCGTACTGTGCCTGGTCAGCGGTTTTCCACTCAAGCCACCCCCTTCTTCAGTCAGTAAAACATCTGATTCTAATCCTTCCCGTTCAATGGTGGTATTGGTTGCAATAACTCCTTCAATTTCTGATGATTTAACAATTGTAATAGTATCCAGCAACTGTCCCTCATTGAGGTCGGGGGCTATTTTCAGCAATATGGGTTTTTCATCTGTACCTTTAGATTGGGCAAGGGCTTTATTCTCTTTTTTTAGCGCAATTAACAGTTTAGTAAGGGGCTCCTTATCCTGAAGTTCCCTGAGCCCGGGTGTGTTGGGAGAACTTACATTAACCACAAAATAATCCACGTGATCAAAAAGTGCTTCCAGACAAATCAGATAGTCCTTCATGGCCTCCTTATTCGGGGTGATTTTGTTCTTGCCAATATTCCCTCCAATAAGCACACGATGCGGTTTTTCCAATCGTTCTACAGCATTGTAAACCCCCTGATTATTGAAACCCATACGATTGATTATCGCCTTATCTGCTTTTAAACGAAAGAGTCTTTTTTTGGGATTGCCATCCTGGGGCTTGGGAGTAAGGGTGCCTATTTCAATAAATCCGAAACCGAAATCCGATAATTCGTTATACAATTTGGCGTCCTTGTCAAATCCCGCTGCCAGGCCTACCGGATTTTTAAATTTAAGTCCGAATAACTCACGCTCGAGCCTTTTGTCTTCCAAAAGATATATCCTTCGTATCAGAGAAGAAAATCCCAATTTTGATAAAACTTTGATTGCCGCAAAGGAAAAGTAGTGAACGCGTTCCGGGTCAAATAAGAATAAAATCGGACGGATCAGAGACTTGTACATGTAAGGTGTAAATCGTTTGGACAAAAATACAAACTTACTACCTGATGGTTTATATAAATTCAAACACTTAGCCGTCTTTTTCTGAAAGATTTGATTTACTTCTGATTCGGAGTGAGGGGTTTTCTCCTGACTTCATTGCATAACTGCAAATAAACTTCAAATTGTTTTTGATCGAAGAGACTGACCAGTTTTTGATCATAACTCCTCGACATATCGATAAGCCGAATTTTAAGGGAATCGAACTTCTTGGCCATCTTTTGCAGATCTTCAGGAGTTTGTTGTGGATGGGATTCAAAGAGGTCGTCTACCTGCTCCTGAATTAATCGGGAATCCTTTTGATATTCCGAAGCCAGAGCCTCTGCAATGACTTTTTGCTCCTCATTCAATTTAAATACCTGGAAAATAACCTCAGTATCTTTATTCCCTATCCCCAGGGTACAATCCTGCAGCTGTCCGAAATGTAAATTCGGAAATAATAGCCCCACACAAAGTAGTCCAAATACCTGGTAACGCATAAGCTTATGTTTATACCAAGGTACAAGAATACTTCCAAATTTGCAGTACATTTATCCAAAATAGAGCATATGAAGACACTTGTAAAACGCTTTCTTAGCTATGTTAAAATTGATACCCAAAGTGATCCGTATTCCAAGAATACACCCAGTACGGCTAAACAGTGGGATCTTGCCAAAAAACTGGTCAAAGAGCTCGAGGAAATAGGAATGCAGGATGTAACGATTGATGATAAGGCTTACATCATGGCCACCCTGCCTGCAAATACCCAAGAGAGTATTCCTACCATAGGATTTATATCACATTTTGATACAACACCGGATTTTTCCGGGACGAATGTTAACCCTCGGATTATTGAAAATTACAACGGTGAAGAAATCATCCTGAACAAGGAACAAAACATAGTGTTGTCCCCAAACGAGTTTGATGATCTGAAGTTATATGAAGGGCAAACACTAATTGTCACAGACGGGACTACCCTGTTGGGTGCTGACGATAAGGCTGGAATTGCCGAGATAATCACCGCAATGGAATATCTGATACAGAATCCTCAGATTAAGCACGGGAAAATTCGGGTAGGCTTTACTCCGGATGAGGAGATCGGACGCGGGGCGCATCACTTTGATGTGAAAAAATTTGGAGCTGACTGGGCGTATACCATGGATGGAAGCCAGATTGGTGAACTGGAATATGAAAACTTCAATGCCGCCAGTGCTGTGGTTACGGCCAAAGGAAAAAGTGTTCACCCGGGCTACGCCAAAGACAAAATGGTTAATGCTATTGGATTACTCCAGGATTTCATGCAAGGATTACCACGGAAGGAAGTTCCTGAACAAACCTCAGGTCGGGAAGGATTCTTTCATATCCACAAAATAAACGGGACCATTGAAGATGCGAGTCTGGAGATGATCATTCGCGATCACGATAGGGCCCGTTTTGAAGCACGCAAACAACAAGTGGCGAAACTAGTTGAAGAGATTAACAAGCGAAATCCTGATTATCTGTCTGTTAAAATAGAGGATCAATATTTCAACATGAAAGAAAAAGTCGCCCCGGTAATGCATATTGTAAAAATAGCAGAGGAGGCCATGAAGTCGCTTGGAATAACACCCATCATAAAACCTATACGAGGAGGTACTGATGGTTCTCAGTTAAGTTATATGGGGCTTCCCTGTCCGAATATTTTTGCAGGGGGACACAATTTCCACGGCAAGTATGAATATGTCCCGGTGGAAAGCATGGAAAAGGCAGTGGCAACAATTGTAAAAATTTGCGAACTTACAGCTAAGACAACTATATCGTCATGAGTTCAGATAAACTTGAGGCTTACTACTCCCGGGAACACCCTTTTCAAAAAGGAATCCTTGTGTTGAGGGAGGTGATGCTCAAAACTGAACTGGAGGAACATTTGAAGTGGGGGGCTCCGGTATACTCCATTGACAATAAAAATGTATTGGGAATCATGGCCTTTAAAAAGCATTATGGGATATGGTTTTTTAACGGGATATTCTTGCAAGACCCTCTGGGGGTGCTTCAAAATGCGCAGGAAGGAAAGACCAAGGCCATGCGCCACTGGAAATTTACAAAAAATGAAGAGGTAGATCCCACAGCTGTTTTAAGCTATGTGGAGGAAGCCATAGCAAACCAGAAGAAAGGTTTGCAACTTAAACCGGAGCGGAAAAAAGAAACACAGATACCTTTACTTCTGCAGAATAAGCTTGATAGCGACAACTCACTAAAAAAAGCCTTCGAAAACCTGAGCCCGGGCAGGCGGCGCGAGTACTGCGAGTATATCAGCAGCGCCAAACAGGACAAAACCAAACACTCGCGTATTGATAAGATCCTGCCTTTGATATCAAAAGGCAAAGGTTTGAACGATCAATACAGGTAAGGGATTAGCTGTTTACAGCATAAAAAAACACCGGCTTTAACCGGTGTTTTTTATTGACATGCAAATCTTATTTTGCCTTAGGTGGATTTAATTTCTTACTCATTTCCAAAGAAATAGCAGAACGGTCAAATTTCAGCTTACCGGCCATGGTCTCTATGACGCATGAATAGTCTTTATCATTTACCTCTACCACTTTACCATGCAGACCACTTTTTGTTATGATCTTGTCGCCCTTTTTTAAGGCCTCAGCGAATTTCTTCTCATCTTTTTGCCGTTTCACCTGGGGGCGTATCATAAAAAAATAGGCCACCACGAAAATGAGCAATAAGGGCAGAAATTGTCCTAAATCTCCCATTACTTATATATAAATTAGTTGGTTATTTTACTGGTCCCAAGGCATTTGCAGCAGCACCACTCTTTGGTGTCACAAAAGCTTTGATCCTGAGCATTTCAGAACCCTTGGATGTATTGGCTGAAACGGTAATGGTCTTGGTAACCTGATTCTGTCCCGAACCATTGAATCTTACCAGCATTTCACCAGATTGTCCCGGTTCAATAGGGGTATTCTTTGGATATTCTGGCACAGTACAGCCACAGCTACTGGTTGCGTTAGTAATAATCAGGGGGGCATTACCTGTATTGGTGAAGGTAAAAACCGTTTCCTGAGGAGTACCTTGTTCGATTACTCCGAAATCGTGTTCTGATTTATCAAAGGCCATTACTGGCAAATTTTTAGAAACAGCATCTCTTTCTGCGGCCATTTCTACTTTTGACGAATCAATCTTTTCAGATGCTTTTTCTTTACATGAAACCATTGTCAGCGCAGCAACTAGGCTGAGCGATAAAAGTACTTTTTTCATTATGTGAAACGATTTAAATTTTCCGCAAAATTACGGAATATTTGCTTACAACAATCCCCTCCCTGTTTTTTTGAGTTTTCCATCGGCCTTGTATTCCCTGACCAATTTGTCCAGCACGCCATTTATAAATATGCTGCTTTTAGGGGTAGAGTACTCTTTGGCGATCTCCAAATATTCATTGAGCGTTACCCGTTCTGGTATGGATGAAAAATGCAACAGTTCGCATATGGCCATTTTAAGCAGTATGGCATCAATTTCTGCAATACGGTCCTTATCCCAATTGGGGGTTTTGTCTACAATCTCCCCCTCAAATTCTGAATTACGCAACAGGGTTTTAGCTAATAACTCCTTGGCAAATTCCATATCCTCCGAATCCTTTAACAACCTGGGTAGCATATAGGATTTGGGATCATCAGGCGTCATCTTTCTTAATTTTTTGACAATAAAGGTATTAACCAGGGGAATATCATCAACCCATGTCAATTTATCGTCTTCAAGGAGTTCATAGACCTTTTCGTTGGGGGCAATTACTTCCCGATACAAGGCGATTATAAACTCGCGATCCTTTTCATACGAATTGCCTTCCTCCTGCATATAAGCACGGTATATCTTGCTTGCTGCAATTTCCTTATATAGCAGGCTTATATAATCCTCATGCAAGTACCAAAGGTTTAATTTCCTTCTTTTTAATTCCTTCTCAATTAAATCGTTATCAACTATTTGTTGCAACAATTCATTATTGAGGAACTTTTTAGGATTGGGGTAAGGGTTCTCCTCAGCAAGGTATTTTTTCACCGTGTGGTCTTCATACCTTTTTGCAAGTGCATACAATTCACGAAGTAAACTTAACAGCAAAAGATACAGGGTAAAGGTGTTTTCTATACTTACTCTGAGGAATTTCTGTTGCTTTTCCAAAGAATCATCCTTTGACTGGACGAGTGCATAAATACATTGCATAACCTTAATACGCAATTGCCTTCTTGTTAGCATGTGCAAAGAACTTTAGCAGATTTGCTGTTATCAGGGACAAAAATAACAATCCTTTCCGTAACCGATTGTGTTTTCCAGGACATTATTCTTATCACTTTTATAACATTTGATTCCGTAACTATCAGCTATATTTGCCCGGACAGTCATCCGCTCCTTCCAAACAAACAAATGAAAGAACTCAAGCACGTCAATAAATATTTCCGGAAATACGGACTCAAATTGTTTATTGGGATCATCATCACCATTATTGCAAGGGTTTTCCAGTTGGTTATGCCATCTTATGTAAAAAACTCTATTGAGGTGGTAGAGCAGTTTATTGGAGGGGAAATATCGGAATCGGCTGCCCGAGATCTGCTGCTCGAATACATACTTATTATAGTAGGTGCTGCCTTGTTATCTGGGTTTTTCACCTTTCTGATGCGACAAACAATCATCAATGTATCACGCTATATCGAATTCGATCTGAAGAATGAGGTTTACGACCATTACCAATTGCTGAACCTTGATTTTTATAAAAGAAATCGCACCGGGGACCTGATGAACCGAATCAGCGAAGATGTAACCCAGGTGCGAATGTATACAGGACCCGCTATCATGTATGGGATTCAAACCCTGACACTCTTTGTCTGTCTGATTCCGTTAATGTTTATAAAAGCGCCTACAATTGCCTTTTACGCCCTGGTGCCGCTACCTATTCTTTCTGTATTAATCTACCAGATAAGTCGAATTATCCATAAAAGGAGCACCGTAGTTCAGGAGTTTTTATCCAAACTGTCCACATTTGCCCAGGAATCTTTTTCCGGGGTATCTGTGATCAAAGCATATAACCTCGAGCCACAATTGAATGGGGAAATGAGCGGATTAGCTCATGAAGGAAAGGACAAGAGTATGGACCTGGCCAAAGTAAATGCCTGGTTCTTCCCACTAATGATCCTCCTAATAGGGATATCCAATTTATGTGTGATCTATGTAGGTGGTCAACAATACCTCAATGGAGAAATTGCCACCTTCGGGATTATTGCCGAATTTATTTTATACGTCAATATGTTGACCTGGCCGGTGGCTATTGTGGGCTGGCTGACTTCTATTGTACAACGGGCAGAAGCCTCCCAGAAACGCATCAATGAATTCCTGAAAATAGAGCCGGAAATTCGCAATGAGGTCGCCGTGGAAACCCCTATACGGGGTCAAGTTGAGTTTGATAAAGTCTCCTTCACGTATTCGGATACCCATATTGAAGCCCTTAAAGAGGTTTCCTTCCGTGTCAATGCGGGGGAAACCGTTGCTATTCTGGGAAAAACAGGCTCCGGAAAATCTACTGTCCTAGACCTTATTACCAGGCTCTATGAGGCAACTTCAGGAGAAATCCGAATTGATGGGACTCCCATTCGGCAATTGAATCTTAAAGATCTTAGATCGTCCATAGGGGCAGTACCCCAGGATGCGTTCCTGTTTTCAGACTCTATCATAAATAATATCAAATTCGGAAAGGAAGAGGCCAGGGAGGAAGAACTCATCGATGTAGCTAAAATGGCCGTTGTGCATGATAATATCATGGGGTTTTCAAAAACGTATGATACCGTTCTGGGAGAAAGGGGAATTACCTTAAGTGGAGGGCAAAAACAACGTGTTTCCATTGCCCGCGCCCTGCTCAGGAATCCAGAAATCTATCTGTTTGATGATTGCCTTTCTGCAGTGGATACAGAAACGGAAGAAGAAATCCTTAACAACCTTAAAAAAGCCTCCAGAAACCGAACCACCTTCATTGTTAGCCACCGCGTTTCGTCTGCCAAAAATGCGGATAAAATCATCGTGCTTGAAGGAGGACGTATAATACAGGAGGGTACCCATGATCTCCTAATTGAACAGGAAGGCTATTATAAAGAGCTCTACATGCACCAATTATCGGAGAAAGAAACGTAGAAAAAGTTGCTGAATACGCTTTTTTTTTACATTTTTGAGCTAATTAAGTCGAGATATACTAACCAGAATTATCTTATATGAGTGATAAAGGAACCATGGATCAGGAAGAAATTCACTCCAAAGTCTTAAGAGCAGGAAGGCGAACTTACTTTTTTGATGTAAGAAGCACTAAAGCAGGAGACTATTACCTCACCATAACAGAAAGTAAAAAGTTTACACACGAGGACGGCTCATTTCATTACAAAAAGCATAAGATTTATCTTTATAAAGAAGACTTCCAGGCTTTCCGTGAGATCATGGAAGAGATGATGGATTTTATCATTGACGAGAAAGGGGTGGAAGTAATCTCTGAAAGGCATCAGAAAGACTTTAAGAAAGAAGATGTCAGTTCAAATGGAGAGATGAAATCTCCTGAGAACTTTACAGATATTGATTTTGACGATATTTAATCGTACTTCATAAAATTAGGTTAAGCGGTCTTCAATTTAGAAGACCGTTTTTTATTTTTACAATGCTACTAAACCGCTAAGAAACCATCTCATGAAACCATTCAGCCTGCTATTCGGTGTATTGCTTTCCCTTAATCTGACATTTGCTCAGGAAGCACCTGACCTCAACTACTACCTGCCCCAGGGTATTTCCTATGACCCCTCTGTGCCTAAGCCAGCTGAAATTATAGGACATGAAGTGGGTGAATGGCATGTGACCCATGACAAGCTGGTGTTCTACATGCAGGAGCTAGCCAAACACAGTGATCGCATTACAATTGAAAACAGGGGATCAACCTTCGAAGGGAGGCCAATATTGCTGCTCACCGTTACTTCCCCGGAAAACCATGAAAACCTGGAGGATATCAGGCTTCAGCATTTGGCACTTACGGAAAGTAATAGTTCAAGTATTAATGTAGATGATATACCTGTTGTTGTATACCAGGGCTTCTCCATCCACGGAAATGAACCCAGTGGTGCCAATGCAGGTCTTGCCTATGCTTATTACCTGGCTGCTGCCCAGGGACCTGAAATCGAAGCTCTTTTAAACGATGTGGTTATACTGATGGATCCTTCCTTCAACCCGGACGGCCTGCAACGTTTTGCCTATTGGGCAAATACTAACAGGAGTATCCAATTGAATGCTGACAATAACGAAAGGGAATACCACGAAGTATGGCCAGGGGGGCGTACTAATCACTACTGGTTCGATATGAATCGCGATTGGCTGCCAGTTCAACTTCCGGAAAGCCGTGCACGTATTAAAACTTTCCATAAATGGTTGCCAAATATCCTTACAGATCACCATGAGATGGGTACCAATTCTACCTTTTTCTTCCAACCCGGAGAGCCATCCCGCGTACATCCATTAACACCAAAAACAAATCAAACCCTTACTGCGGAAATTGGAAAATTTCATGCAAAGGCTTTAGACAATATCGGATCGCTTTATTATTCCGAGGAAAATTATGACGATTATTACTATGGCAAAGGATCTACTTTTCCAGACGTCAATGGAGGAGTTGGCATCTTATTTGAACAGGCTAGTTCACGTGGACATATTCAGGAAAGTGAAAACGGCACGCTAACCTTCCCCTTTACTATCCGAAACCAGTTTACTACAGCTATTTCTACCATAAATGCGGCAAAAGAACTAAAAGCAAAACTGCTGAATTATCAGCGAAAATTCTATGAAAATAGTCGGCTTGAAGCTTCAATTAATCGGTCGAAAGCTTTGATCTTTGGAGATAGCAAGGATGCCAACCGCACCTGGCACCTGGCTGAAATTCTGAATCGCCACAAAATACAATTCCACGAACTCTCCAGGGATGCCACTATTGGAGGTAAGACTTACCAAAAAGGCAAGGCCTTCCTGGTGCCTATGGAACAAAAAAACCAACGCCTGATCAAAGCAATGTTTGAAAAGCGGACCACATTCCAGGATAGCTTGTTTTACGATGTATCTGCCTGGACCTTACCTCTGGCCTTTAACCTGGATTACACAGAACTGCGTTCTAAAGGGTTAGCGGGTCCTGAGGTTGCTGAGCTCGTTCCACCGGTTGGTGAAGTTGTTGGAGATGCTGCTTATGCTTACCTATTCGAGTGGCATGAGTATTATACCCCTAAGGCCCTTAATAAAATCGTCAATAAAGGACTAAGGGCCAAAGTAGCTAAATCGCCCTTCACGCTGGAAGGGAAAAAATATGATTATGGTACCATCATGATACCGGTTCAGAATCAAAATCTTGACGCAGAAACATTACATAACTTCCTGGAAGAAGTAGCCCGAGAAAGCAAAATAAGCATCGCTGCCGTGAAAACTGGTCTTACCCAGGGTATTGATCTTGGAAGCAATGATTTTGACCCTGTTAAAAAACAGAAGGTAGCTATTATTGTTGGACGGGGAATCAGGTCTTATGACGCAGGTGAAATCTGGCATCTGTTTGACACCCGATACGATATGAAGATCACCAAAATAGATACGGATTATTTCTCGCGCGCTAATCTCAGTTCATATACAGATATAATCATCCCCAGTACTTCCGGAAGAGGCTTAAGTAAAAGTGATGCCGCAAAGCTAAGGGAATGGGTAAGTGAAGGTGGAACGCTTATTGCCTATAGGAACGCCGTAAACTGGGTGGACAGAAATGAACTGGTTAAACTGAATTTCAGGAAAGACAGTATTACCGCCAAAAAGATAACTTTTGAACAGAAAAGGGATTTTCTCGGGGCACAGGTAACTGGAGGAGCTATTTTTGAGGCCAGACAGGACAGATCACATCCTATTAATTTCGGATATAAAAATAACCGGATTTCCTTATTTAGAAATACGAATATCTATCTGGAACCGGAGACCGACAGTTATGACAATCCCCTGCAGTATACCAATTCCCCTTTACAGAGTGGTTATATTTCGGAAGAGAAGATGAAACTGATCCGAAACAGCGTGCCCTTTAAGGCCAATCGACTGGGTAGAGGACGGGTGCTCCTGTTTACAGACAATACCAATTTCCGAGCCTTCTGGTATGGCACCAACAAATTGCTGATGAATGCCATTTTCTTTGGAAATATGATGTAAAAAGAACAAAAGGGTAAACACCTATTTTCCGTAGGTTTTAACGGATTTGATATAGATCTGATTGCATCCGAAATGAAGGGAAATCACTACGAGTGCCTGAGCGTATCCAAAAGCTGAACCCAGCAGGAAAAAGGCTAATAGATACATCGGGGGAAATACCATTAAGGCATAGGCAAAACGAAACGTACTTGTAAATTCCGGTTCCGGTATCTTCTTTTTCTTTATCCAAAGCCAGGGAATCAAAATTGGAAAATTGATCAGGTAAAAAATCACCTTGATTATGCCAGATGGGCCTATTTGCTTAGCCTTAGCTGGTTCTAATTTAAAATCATCAGGAAAATCGGCAATAGCCCGATTGGCTATATGAGGATCCTGAAAATCAATACCTCTTGCTATTAGGTAGGCAATAATCTGATCATAGTCGTTTTCTTCAGGAACATGAGTGGTAAGAGATTGCAATTGAATAGATACCTCAGTTCTTATCTCTACGACAGAATTCCTGAGATCCTCCTCTTTATACAGGGGCAATAGCGGGAATGTCTGGCCATAGTATAAAGAAGTAAGGTCCGGAAAGCTGGCCGCCCTTAAATAATTTACCCCTACGGGAAGTAGCAGTATTTCCCTCTCTTTACAATACTCCACCGCTTGAAATAGTATCCGTGTAAAACCTTTACTCAAGGGCCTTACACGCCTGTCCAGATGATGGTTGGCCTCAGGAAAAATAACCACAGCTTCTCCCTGACAAAGTAATTCGGCGCATCTTTGAAATATTTCTTCATTATTTTTCAGGGTATCCCGTCCATCCCTCAACCGATAAACAGGCAACATATGAAAGAATGCGAAAAAAGACCGGAACAAGGCATTTGAAAAAACGTCGGATCGCGTTAGAAAATAGGGTTTTCGCCTACAGTTGACAGCAATTAGCAGGGCATCGAGCAAGGCGTTTTGATGATTGGGCAAAAACAAAAGGGGGCCTTTTCTGGGGATACCATCCAGACCTACTGTTTTAATCTGTCCAAAATAACAGTACAATGCTGCCCTAATAAAAAACCTGGCTATCTGGTAGATGAATTTCCTCAATTGAATGGTATGGATTTGTATCGGGAGGAAGCGCTGGCCGGCCTCCCTGTTTAATAAAAATACTACTAACTTTACAATTGCTGTACATTCAAAAATTAATAAAATGGCTCGTACCCCCAGTAATATGTTGCCGCTTGGAACCCAGGCACCCGATTTCGAATTATTCGATACGGTTTCAGGTACCCATCTATCCCTTAATGAGATCAAGGGTCCTAAAGGAACAGTGATCATGTTTATCTGCAATCATTGTCCATTTGTAATCCATGTGAATGAGCAACTGGTAGCTGTTGCCAATTCTTATAAACAACTTGGGATTGGATTTGCAGCCATCTCAAGCAATGATGTTGTCAATTATCCCCAGGACTCCCCTGATCTGATGAAAGAAACTGCCCTGCGTTTAGGATACCCCTTCCCCTACCTCTATGATGAAACTCAGGAGGTAGCGCGATCTTATGACGCGGCCTGTACCCCGGACTTTTACCTATTTGACAGCTCACTATCTCTGGTGTACCGCGGACAGCTTGATTATTCCAGACCGGGCAACGGGATACCGGTTAGCGGCTCGGACCTTCGTACTGCCCTTGATCATTTACTTGGAGGTGAAAAAGTACCTGAGCCCCAGAAACCCAGCATTGGTTGCAACATCAAATGGAAATAAAGGTGTTGTTCCATGGATAGGATCAGCATTATCCCGGTAAAGCCGGAGCAGTTCGACCTCTATATTCGCATAGGTACAAAATCTTACAGGCAACACTATTTGCATCTATGGCAAAAACGGGATCCAACTCCCTATATGGAAGTCAGCTTTGTCAAAAAAGTAGTCCATCAAGAATGGGAAGACCCCAATTGCCTACTATTCCTGATTTATCTTGAAAAGAACCCGGCTGGTATCCTCAAACTCATCCTGAATAAAACCCTGGCAGAAGCTACTGTCGGGGATTGTCTCTTTCTGGAGAGAATTTACCTTTTGAATGAATACAGCGGTAAGGGTTTGGGCAAATACGCATTGAATTATATTGAAAAACTGGGAAGAGAACATAATCAGGAAAAGCTGTGTCTGGCGACGATGCAAAAAGGACAGGCCCTTGATTTCTACAAGCAGAACGGATTCTCAATTATCGGTGAAAAGCAACTCAGTTTTCCCGGCCTGGTGGAGTCAGAAAGACCGATGTTTTACCTTAGTAAAGATCTAAATTAAAACCCCTATCCAACGAATATTAAATCGTATCCTGGCGCTTCAATAGTTGTTCCACATGGGTAAAATGATGGTTGCCATGCCATGCATAGCGACCAATATTCTCTTCCAGTGTAGTACTTTGATTATCATCTGGATGAATAAACTCGCGCTTTAAATCATTCCGCGAAAGACCTTCCAAAAGATAGACCAATTTGGCGTGTACAACCTTCAAATGATCCAGGGATAACTTTATGGGCCCGGAACGGGAATCGAACAGGTTAGCCCACTCCTTTTCGAAATAGGGTTTTATAATGGGAGCATCCTCGGTTAAGGCCCATTTAAAACGAATATAACTGTTATGGTGACTATCTGCCACATGATGTACTACCTGCCTTACTGTCCAGCCCCCCGGCCGATAAGGTGTTTCCAGCTGTTCATCGGAAAGATTTGAGGTCAGTTCCCGGAATCTTTCTGGTAATGCATCAAGCTGATGAATCCACTCCCTGATATGTTCCTCGGTAATCGGTTCCGGTCGCTGAAACTTTCCAATAGGATATCTCAGGGATTCCAGTTGCGCTTTTTCCATAGAATAAAATTAAGGAACTTCAAGTAAACCAGGGAATAAATGGGCCATCGACTATTCTCCTTTTGGGTTCTTAATTATTAACAGAAATTTAATTCATTTTGCGTTATAATGTGAGGCCAAAACAACATTAATCTAGTAATTTTATAGGATAATATAAATAGAAAAATAATCTAATATGGCAACAATTCGATTGGGCGACACAGCCCCTGATTTTACTGCAGACAGTTCTGTAGGTACACTGAACTTATACGATTATCTTGGCGATGGATGGGGAATTCTTTTTTCACATCCTGCTGATTTCACGCCAGTTTGTACTACGGAGTTAGGTACTGCTTCCAAATTCAAGGATGAGTTTGACAAGAGAAACGTAAAAATGTTGGCCTTAAGTGTGGATGGAGCCAGCTCTCATAATGAATGGATCAAAGACATAAATGAAACACAGGATACTCAGGTGAATTTCCCTATTATCGCTGATGAAGATCGCAAGGTATCTGATCTATACGATATGATCCACCCCAAGGCAGATAATACCCTGACGGTACGATCTGTTTATATCATCGCTCCTGATAAAACAATTAAATTGATCATCACTTATCCGGCTTCTACAGGAAGAAATTTCCACGAACTACTTCGTGTAATCGATTCGCTGCAGTTAACGGCTTATAACAAAGTAGCAACCCCGGCTAATTGGGAACACGGTGAAGATGTTGTAGTAATACCCTCAATTTCTACCGATGAAGCCCGACAAATTTTCAAGAAAGGAGTGACGGAAATTAAACCTTATCTCCGAATGACCCCTGACCCCACAGCATAAAACGGATCGTCAAAAAAAAACCCTGTTTCGCTTGAAACAGGGTTTTTTAACAGTTAACCGGTAGGGTTTCCTTTATTACAGCTGTTATGTAGATAACAAGGGCAATTAAGAAGCTAAAAACAAGTATTATGAATGTATTTTTCGGTGTTTTGATCGCTTTGGTAGCTCTTAATATGCTTTTGCTGGCAATCAGTTACCGTCAGTTCAAATAGTTTTCCCTTCAGCCTTTAGCTGTTAACCTCTGTCTGGAAATTTCACTTAACCTCAATCAGCTCAACATCAAAGAGTAAAGTTGCATTAGGTGGAATTACACCTCCTGCCCCTGCAGCTCCGTATGCTAATTCTGAAGGTATCACCAACCGGGCTTTATCGCCTACCCGTAACAACTGAATACCTTCATCCCAGCCAGGTATTACTTGTCCAACACCCAATTGAAAACTTATGGGTTGATTTCTTTGAAACGAGGAATCAAAAACCTGTCCGTTAAGCAGGGAACCTTCATAATGAACGGAAACAGTTTTACCTTTCTCGGGACTTGGTCCTTCACCTTTTTCCAACAGTTTATAGCGCAGGCCGCTATCTGTTTTCTCAAAACCTTCTGAAACCCTTTCCAAAGCCGCATTAGCTTCTTCTTTTTCTTTTGCCAACCTATCCAATCTGGAACTTTCAAAAGACTTGAATGCCTTTTCTGCATCCCAGGATTGGGCTTCTTTACCTATTCTTACAATTTCCAAAGTATCAATAGTATCGCCCTGAGATATAGCATCTACAACTTCCTGCCCCTGATCAACAATCCCGAATACCGTATGTTTATTATCCAGCCAGGGTGTTGCCACATGGGTGATGAAAAACTGACTGCCGTTGGTCCCCGGACCTGCATTGGCCATAGACAAAACTCCAGGACCTGAGTGTTTCAATTCAGGGTGGAACTCATCATCAAATTTATATCCCGGATCACCTGTTCCGGTTCCAAGGGGACATCCTCCCTGAACCATAAAGTCGGCAATAACCCGGTGAAAAGTAAGTCCGTCGTAATACGGGGTTCCATCAGGCTTGGCTGTATTTTTCATATTTCCCTCGGCAAGGGCTACAAAATTCCCTACTGTTCCAGGGGTTTTGTCATGAGTAAGTTTGATAAGGATCTCTCCCCTACTGGTGTTAAATCTGGCGTAAATTCCTTCTTGCATATCTAAAAATTAAATGAGCTGCAAAGGTAGTTTTTTTAAGGTAGATGAAGAGTTTTCACTAACCCTTAAAGGCAGATTAACCTTTGATCTTAGGAGAGCTTACTATACCGTATTTATCAATAAGATAGACAAGACCAGCCATGGTGGCCGCACCCAGTTCCAACTCGCGTTTATTGACATGTTCAAAGGTGTCGTTTTCAGCGTGGTGGTGGTCAAAGTAACGCTGAGTATCTGGCCTTAAACCAGCCAGCACCATTTTCCCATCCTTTAAGGGGCCTATGTCTGCCCCGCTTCCACCCCGAACAAAACTGTGTATCATATAGGGTTCAAAGAGAGACTTCCAGCCAAGGATCTGCTCATAATTAGCATCACTACAATCCAGCGAAAAACCTCTAGGGGTAAATCCCCCAGAATCACTTTCCAGAGCAAAAATGTGATTCTCACCCCGCTTTTTGGCTTCTTCTGCATACTTCCTGCCACCTCTCAGGCCATTTTCTTCATTCATAAACAACACGACCCTAAGCGTTCTTTTGGGGCGATACCCGGTTTTTTTAAACAGGTTTAATACCTCCATACTTTGCACGCATCCTGCGCCATCATCATGAGAACCATCGCCCAGGTCCCAGGAATCCAAATGGCCCCCAACCGTAATAATCTCTTCGGGATAAGTGGTTCCCCGTATTTCTCCGATAACGTTATAAGACATCACGTCATCCAGTTGTCTGCAATTTTGTTTGAAATAAAACTTGATATCCGGATCCAGCTTAAGGGTAGTACTCAAAAGATCTGCCCCGTTTGTACTAATCGCTGCTGCGGGAATACGCTGATTCACCGGAAGATCTCCATAGCTCATAGCTCCGGTATGCGGAAAATCGTCATTGCGCAGATTCATGGAGCGAACTATGACCCCTACTGCACCCATTCCAACTGCCTCGGCAGCTCCTGAATAGCGCTGATCCACGCAACCGCTATAACTCTGGAAGGTATTAATCAGTGTGGGGTCCATTGGACGATTATAGAAGACTATTTTGCCCGCAACCTCTTCCCTGGATAACTTCTTAAGCTCCTCTATACCCAAAACTTCCACCACCTCAGCCTTTAGTCCGCCTAAAGGGGTAGCAACGGATCCTCCCAGAGCGCATACAGGAACATTGTTGGTCAATCCGGGCTTACTTTCGATATAGGCAAATTCCGGAGTGCCCCTAACCCATTTGGGCACCATAACTGGCTGTAACCAAACTCTGTCAATGCCAAGGGAATCCAGTTGCACTTTGGTATAATTTACTGCCTGCTCTGCCTGCACAGAACCGGACAAGCGACCGCCGATCTGGTTAGACAGGTAATTAAGCCACTGGTACGAATTGCCCTGGGTAAGGGCAGTATCGTAAAAAGCCTTTATCTGTTTCTGATCCTCAGTTTGTGCAAATCCTTGAAATGCTAATAAAACCAATAAAGTGGTTAATCTCATTCTTTTTCCTGTTCTAATTGCTTTTTATACAGTTCCATATTTTCTACTATTTCACCGTCAGGATCGGGAGGACGGATATCCTTATATTTTTTCAATTCCTGGAGTAAAATAGAGGCTACAATCACCCGAGCTGCCTTTTTGTTATCTGCCGGGATTACATACCAGGGCGCATGAGTCTGTGTGGTCCGGTCTATGGCTTCCTCATAACATTCCAGGTATCGGTTCCATAATTTCCGTTCCTTTAGATCCTTGGGAGAAAACTTCCAGATTTTATGCTCTAGCCGAAGACGCCTTAAGAGACGTTGCCTTTGTTCTTCTTTGGATAAATGGAGGTAAAATTTAAAGATCAGGGTTCCATTTTCAGAAAGGTGTTTCTCAAAATTGTTGATCTGTTCAAACCTTGCTGCCCAAAAAGCATCATTGACCTTTTCTAACTTGTCAATACCTGGAATATCTTCACCAAGAATATATTCAGGATGTACCCTGGTTACCAGGACATTTTCATAATGGGTTCTGTTAAACACCCCAAACTTGCCCTTGGGAGGCAGGGCTATATAATGTCTCCAAATATAGTCGTGGCTCCTTTCCAGATCAGTGGGCACCTTAAAACTGTGGACTTCTACCCCATTTGCATTACAATCCTTAAAAACTTCCCTGATCAGGCTATCCTTTCCTGCGGTGTCCATTCCCTGGAGGCAGATTAGTACGGCATACTTTCTGTGCGCCCAAAGGATATTCTGGAATTTCCCAAGGTCTTCTCGCACTTCTTCAAGCTGCTCTTTTAGTTCTTTATCGGACTTATCAAAGGTCTGCAGGGTAGGGATTTTGTCCAGTTTAAGACCGGATTCCGCACGGTAAAAGTTACTCTCAATAGGTATCATGGGCTGAAGATAGAACATTTTATCGGGCTTTAAAAAAGCGGAATCGCTAGGCGTTTAAGGTGAAATCGGCCCTTTGACACACTCTTTTGGACTTTTGTCGAAAAAAAAGGGAGCACTATCATGGTCGCACTATTTTTATGATGTCCTAAATTTTACTATATCAATAACTTAGGTGATGAGACCCTACTATTTGATACTCGTTTTTCTATTGGCATTTACCCTGTTTTCCTTTTCCGTTAACAAGGCCTGTGAGTATATGGGGTCCAATATCGGCTACATTCAGAAGCAGGCCCAAAAGGCTCTTGATGCAGCCGATCTTAATACTTCCAGATACCATGCCTACAAGGCCCTGAATGCCATTGAAAAGTCTAAAGAGCAGTTCGCTGCCTGTGGTTGTGAAGTTGCAGAGCAGAGCATGACCGAGAGCCTTGAACACCTGAAGCGTGCCACGCGGGTGTCTTCATTGACCGGCACCAGACTCATATTAGAAAAAGCAATCGCAGGAGTTGCGAGCAGCCTGCAGGCGCTGGAAGAACATGCAGAAGTACACCAGAGCAAATACGGAAGCGACCAGTTAAGCCTCAATACGAGGGAATCCTATATGGAACAGCAAAAAGGCAAAATTCCGGTGGGTGAAGCCCTGGAAAAAAAGATAGATCAGGCCCTAATCAACTACCAGAACTCGCTGGAGGTAGTGGTAAATACTATTCCTTGCAAGGAAGCCTATCAACTCGCACTTATCAACTACGAACGATGTGAGGAACAGCTTTTGCGCCCTGAGTTGACCGAAGCCAAAAAATACTACAACCTGAAAACCAAGGAAATTACGGCTCATGCCCTGGAAAGGCTTAAGGAATGTGCTACTGCTAAACCTTAGTAATCAGCAGTTATTTACTAGCGAATAACTTCACATCATCCTCCGAAACTTCCTTTCCTCCCAGGATGATAAGACGTTCAACCACATTTCTCAATTCCCTGATATTTCCAGTCCAGTCATAACTCTGTAACAAGCTTATCGCTTTCTTGGAAAATATCTTTGCAACTGATCCCTGTTCAGAAGCTATATGTTCTGTAAAATGATTTATCAGTAAAGGAATATCATCTCTCCGATCATTCAGGGAGGGTACTTTAATAAGGATTACAGCCAGACGGTGGTACAAATCTTCCCGGAAATTCCCTTTCGCTATTTCTTCCTGAAGGTTTTTATTTGTAGCTGCTACTACGCGTACATCCACTTTAATATCCTTATCAGATCCTACACGGGATATTTTACTTTCCTGTAATGCCCTCAAAACCTTTGCCTGAGCAGACAGGCTCATGTCCCCTACTTCATCAAGGAAAATGGTGCCTTTATTGGCAGCTTCAAATTTTCCTGCCCTATCCTTAACGGCAGAGGTAAAAGCCCCTTTAACATGACCAAATAACTCACTCTCAATAAGTTCAGAAGGAATAGCAGCACAGTTAACCTCAATAAACGGACCCCCGCTCCGTGCACTTTTTTCATGAATCCAGTGAGCGACCAGTTCCTTCCCGGTACCATTGGCTCCCGTGATCAGGACTCTTGCATCCGTGGGAGCCACTTTATCAATCATATCCTTGATCTTGTTTATCTCGTCACTCTCCCCTATCATTTCGTAACTTTTACTCACCTTTTTCTTTAGGATACGATTCTCAACAACCAACTCCTTTTTATCCAAGGCGTTGCGGACAGTCGTTAGGAGTCTATTCAGGTCCGGCGGTTTGGAGATATAGTCAAATGCCCCGAGACGCATCGTGTTTACTGCCGTATCCAGGTCGCCATGGCCAGATATCATGATGAAGGGTGTTTCAGGCTTGATCTTTCTCGCCTCCTGCAGGACTTCCACCCCATCCATTTTAGGCATTTTAATATCGCAAAGGGCAAGGTCATAATCGTTCTTCCGGATCATCTCCAGTCCTTTCCCGCCATCCTCCGCTTGTTCCACTTCATATTGATCGTTCTCCTCGCTGAGTATCTTCACAAGAACACGGCGGATAGCTGCTTCATCTTCGATTACAAGAATTTTTGACATAGGTTTCTTTTTAAAAAATTGAAACTTTAAAGCCAGCCTTAAAATATAGGCCGCCATCATTGTTCAAGTTAAAAACATTATTTCTTTTATCATCACGTAACACCCCATTTTGGAAAAGTGTATATCCCGCAAAACCATAAAACGAAACCATTTTAGACACATTATACTGATAACCAAAGGCACTTACCAGTGCAGAAAGTGATATGGCCGATCCCAAATCATTATCGGGAAGAATGATGTCGTTTTGTGCATTTACAAAATAGCCATCCAAGAATAATGCCATAAGCAAAGTATTCCTGTCAGAAATATGATATCTGATATCACTTCTTGGGATACCCAGTGTAAAGGACCAGTTGGGATCAAAACGTCGGTAATAGTTGATAAGCGGAAGTGGCACCGGTAATCCCGTTGTACTGTTATAGGTTAAGCCTAATACAAGGCGGAATGGTCTTTCACCGTCCGTTACTTCCTTCCAAAAGGTGGCTGTAAAGTTTAAAAGAAAATCGCGCCCAACAACATTAGTAACCAGATTAGAAGCCAGGCGAGGCGTTATTATTCCCACAAAACGCCAGTCTTCATTCCAGTTAAAAATATAGCCCAGGTTAAAGTCTATCACATGCAGGTGCTCCAGTTCACTGTCGTCAAAAGGAAATTCACGAGTGGTATCAAAATCAATATAATTGTACTCTGAACCTAAAATAAGGTACTGCCCTCCCTTAAGTTTAAATGGAATATTTAAGAGGAAGCGATAACGGGAAGTGTTTACTCCCGAATCTTCGTTCGGAAGGTTGGTGTATTCAAGTCTTAAAAGGTCAGAACTTTGGGCCCATGTGCTGGTTAGAGCCAATAAGGTTAGCAAAAAGGTAAAATAAATGGCTTTACTCACGTGCTTTTCCTTCCTTAGTGATTTTTTGCCTGACCTGGAATGCAGCATTCTGGTAAAGATGCACATCTCGCTGCGGAAATGGTATCGTAATCTGATTTTCGCGGAAAGCCCGGTCAATTTTGTAACGGAGTTCACTCTTTATATTTGGAGAGAAGAAGCTATCACTAATGTGAAACTTCAATCCAAAAAGCAAGGCTGAATCTCCAAAGTCCTCAAAAAGCACTACCGGTTCTGGTGTTTTCAAAACATCTGGATGTTGCAAGGCGCAATCTAAAAGAAGCTGTGAAACCTTGTCCACATCGCTCCCGTAAGCTACCCCTACACTTACTGATTCTCTTGTGGTATTCCTATTCTGAGTATGGCTGTAAATGACGTCCGAAATGAACTTGTGATTGGGTATAATAATTACTTTATCGTCCCTGGTAATGGCTCGTGTTGTACGTAATTTGATCTCAAATACGCGGACTACTTTTCCATCTACTTCAATAATATCACCAACCAAAAGGGATTTATCTGTTATAATAAATATTCCTGCAATAACATCCTGAAACAGTTCCTGAAGTGCCAGGCCCAAACCAACAAACAGCGCTGCTGAGGCGGTAATCAGAATGGTAATATTTATACCAGCAGCACTCATGGTCACCAGGATAACGGCTATATAAATAAAGTATTTGATAAACTTAAAAATGCTGATGAACTTCAATTTATCATCACCCTGCATCTTTCGGGTTAACAAGTGCCGTAGCCATTTCAACAGAAAACTAGTTGCTAAAAAAGCAAAGATCAAAAGCAACAATAAACCAATGGTAATATGTACTGATTTCTCACCTTCACCAAAGTGCAGCCCCATGTTCAGGACTTCCTTGATAGTACCCCAGACATCTTTTTGAAGGAAATCCTCCAATTTACCTGGTTTATCCTGCACAAAACTCAATATCGCAACCATTTGAATAATTCTTTATAGGTAGGTTTTTTTCCATACATTAAAATACCCACTCTGTATATCTTGGCCGCCAGCCAAACGATGCCAATAAAGGTAACCACCAGCAATACAATGGAGGTTACCAGCTCCCAAATCGGCACTCCGCCTTCGCCTATTCCGGCTGGCAAGCGCATTAACATCACGATTGGTGAAGTTAGCGGGAAAAGTGAAAACCCTACGGCTATGGGGCCGTTTGGGTTATTAAATACAGAAAAGAAACCAATATAAATAGCCAGAACCAGGGGCATGATAATGGGTAAAATAAATTGCTGGGTATCCGTTTCATTGTCCACAGCTGCCCCTATGGCTGCATAAATGGAACTATAGATCAGATATCCCAGGATGAAGTAAACTATAAAAGACACCACTAAAACAGCCCAGGGAATCTTGTAAAGTTCGGAAGCATAAGTCTGTAAGGTTTCTGCAGTAGGCGAAACATTTTGAGTAACCGGTAAACCAGGACCCAGTTGTGATGAGGCTTCCAGGGCCGACAAGTCGATTCCAAAAACTACCAAAACAACCAGCATCAGCGCTGACGCTGAGATGATCCAGATAGCAAACTGGGTGACTCCGGCAAGAGAGGTGCCTATAATTTTTCCCAGCATAAGATGGAAAGGTTTGACCGCAGAAATAATAATTTCAATAATCCTACTGGTCTTCTCTTCGATAACACTTCGCATTACAAAGCCCCCATATATTACAATGAACATCATAATAAGGTATCCGAAGCCTCCTCCTATTAGAGCCTTGATTTCATTTATTCCCTTCAGATTTTCTTCCCCTTCAAAAGTAGCCGTATGCAGGTCAAATCCACTACCGATCTCTTTAAACTCCCTGTTCGAAACGCCCAAATCTTTTAGCCTTTTGGCCCGAATACGTTCTGAGAATACAGATTCTAATTGTTCCAGGACTAGAGAATTTGGTGCATCCTTGGTATAGAAATAGGCTTTTTCCGCTACCGATTGCAGATCTGTTCCAGCGGGAATATGCAGCAATCCATAATAACCCAGGTTTAGAGTAGAGTCTTTGGCAGCTGCCAAATCCAGGGATTTGAACTCAATGTATGCGGTCTGACTGTTTGTTAGAAAATCATCCTGG
Source organism: Flavobacteriaceae bacterium D16 (assembly GCA_021295155.1). Taxonomy (GTDB): domain Bacteria; phylum Bacteroidota; class Bacteroidia; order Flavobacteriales; family Flavobacteriaceae; genus Lentiprolixibacter. Next base: position 955,167 of record JAJTJC010000035.1, read on the forward strand.
AAGAACGCGCTTTCATTCAAGACGGTTATGATGCGCTTATCGCTGTCGTTAACTTTGGTGAGGTAAGCGATCAAGACAACCATGCCCACTATTAAAATAGGGCTTAAGATAGTCATGATCACAAACGACTTGTTCCTGACCTTGGCCAGATATTCCCGTTTAATTATGAGTGCCAGTTTATTCATTACCCATTTTTTGCTGAACGGTTTGAATAAATATTTCATTAGCCGAGGGAATAGTTTCCACAAATCCAGTGATGGCTGCTTCCGAACTTATGCGTCCCAGGAAATCCGAAACACTGCCCTTGGGAAGTTTAACGCTGAATTCTAATTGCTCGGTAACCTCATCAAAGCTGGGATCACTAATTTTAAAGTGTTCTTCCAAACCCGATAACATCTTCAACCCTTTACCAGTTTCCAATTGTACCGAATATAAGTTTCGCTTGTATTGCCTTTTAATATCAAATAGTTTCCCGTCCAGAATTACTTCTCCCTCGTGGAGCAGTGCTATATATTCACAAAGCTCTTCAACCGATTCCATTCTGTGGGTAGAAAAAATGATGGAGGCTCCCGTTTCTTTAAGGTGTAGGATCTCATCCTTGATAATATTGGCATTTATAGGATCAAATCCGCTAAAAGGCTCATCAAAGATCAGTAATTTAGGTTGGTGCAGAACGGTAACAATGAACTGTATTTTTTGTGCCATTCCTTTGGAAAGCTCTTGTATTTTACGATTCCACCAGTCGCCTATTTCAAGTCGTTCAAACCAATACTTCAGCCTTTTTTTTGCCTCCTGTTTTTGCAGTCCTCTTAACTGGGCAAGGTAGAGAACCTGCTCTCCTACTTTCATGCTTTTATATAAGCCACGTTCTTCAGGAAGATATCCAATAAGGGCAACATGTTCGGGTTTCAGCGGTTCACCATTAAAAAAAACGGAACCAGAATCCGGGTAGGTAATCTGGTTTACAATTCGCAGAAAGGTAGTCTTACCAGCCCCGTTGGGCCCTAACACCCCATAAATGCTATTCTCTGGAATGTTGAGAGAAACCCCTTTTAAAGCAGTATGAGTCCCAAAGCTTTTGGTAACCCTGTCCGCAACCAGAATGGTTTTTTCGTTCGACATCAGGGCCAAAGATAGCCAATTGAAGAGAAAGAGAAAGTACGGGTTAATATCTCCCCTGGATCGTGTTTTGACAACAATTCTGAATAGGCCTAAAAACAAAACCCACCCTTAAAAAAGATTAAGGATGGGAAAAAAATTGCTATGAAAAAGAAAATTAATATTGGTTACCCAATATCGAATCAAATATACGCTTTTTATTTAAAAACAAGACGGATTCCTTAAGAGAACATATCTTTAACCTTTTCGAAAAAGGATTTGTCAGATTTTTCAGGCTTGGGCTCAAAATTTTCATGGCCCCTCATCTTTTCAAAGAAATCCCTTTGTTCCTTGGTTAGTTCTTTTGGTGTCCAAACATTAACATGTACAAGGAGGTCTCCATGTCCATATCCATTGAGGCTGGCAATACCTTTACCCCTTAAGCGCAAAATCTTGCCTGACTGAATACCCGGTTCTAGTTTGATACGAACCTTTCCCGTTACCGTGTCAATTTCCTTGGAAGTTCCAAGCACTGCATCGACAATTGGAATGTATAAATCATAGTGCAGGTTATCCCCTTCACGTTTCAGGGTTTCATGTTCCTCGGTTTCTATTGCCACCAATAAATCCCCTGGAATACCATTACCTGGCGCCTCATTTCCCTTACCGGATACTTTGAGTTGCATACCTTCTTCAACCCCGGCAGGAATCTTAATAGAAACGGTTTCCTCAGCTACTTTCAGCCCCTGGGCGTCTGCATCAGAGGGTCTGTTATCGATTAGCTGACCACTGCCTCCACAACTGTGGCAGGTAGTACTGGTCTGCATTCGTCCCAGAATTGTATTGGTTATTTTGGTCATTTGACCTGTACCGTGGCAGGTAGAACAGGTTTTATAGGTTACTCCGGCTGCTTTGACTTTACGGCGTACCTTAACCTTCTTTTCTACTCCCTGAGCAACATCTTCCAGACTAAGTTTTACCCGTATGCGCAGGTTACTCCCTTTGACACGACGCTGTCCTGCACCGCCAAATCCTCCAAAACCACCAAAACCGCCACCAAAAGCACTGCCAAATATATCTCCAAACTGGCTGAAGATATCTTCCATATTCATGCCGCCGCCACCGAATCCACCACCTTCAAATGCGGCGTGTCCGTATTGGTCATAGCGGGCCTTTTTATCCGGATCACTAAGAACTTCATAGGCCTCAGCAGCCTTCTTGAACATTTCCTCTGCCTTGGTATCCCCAGGATTTTTATCCGGATGGTATTGTATCGCCTTTTTACGGTATGCCTTTTTAATTTCAGCAGCCGAGGCGTTTTTGTCTACTCCTAGTATTTCATAATAATCCTGCTTCATTACCTTTTTTTAATTTCCAACAACCACTTTGGGGTGTCTGATTATACGTTCCCCCAAGCTGAATCCATTTTCAACTACATCAATAATCTTTCCTTTCAGTTTCTTGTTGGGTGCCGGAATCTGAGTAATAGCATCGTGCACTTCAGCATCAAAGGTATCTCCCTGCTTTACTTTAATCTGTTCCAAACCTTTTGATTTCAAGGTTTCCTTAAGTTTATTGCTAATTAACTCAACTCCCTTAAACATCTCTTTGTCCTCCAGTTTTGACAACTCGGTCAAGGCGCGATCAAAGTCATCTAAAACAGGCAGCAGCGCAACCATGACTTCCTGACCCGCCGTCTTAAACAGGTCCATTCGTTCCTTGGAGGTACGTTTCTTATAATTTTCAAACTCGGCAAACAACCTTAGAAATTTGTCCTTTTCCAAAGACAATTCCTCACGCAAACGTTCTTCCTCCGATACAGATTCTTCGAGATCCTTAACCTCTTCCTGATCGCTTTCTGGCGCAGTAGTTTCGTTTACATCCTCGCCTGGGAGAACATCTTCCAACTCAGATTTGTTTTTTTTACTCATCAATCGTCTGGTTTACTTCGTTTTTAGAACGGCAAAAGTACTGCCAATTCTTTAAAAATGTCAAAATGTCATTAAAAATTAGCTGTATAGTGTTATGAAGGGATATAACCTGGGTTAAGGAGAAACCATCACGGAAAGAATGTAATTTGAATAAGGTGTGGAGTTACTTCTCCTCCCATTTTTGATACAGATCCTCCAGGGTCCTGCATATATTCTGATATTGGAAATTATAGCCGTATTTTTCTAGCTTCTGACTACTAACGCGTTGGCTGGCAAAGAGAATCGCGGACATTTCCCCGAAGAGTAATTTCATAACAAACTGGGGAATATTCGGTAACCACAGCGGTTTTTTAAACACTTTAGCAACTTCTCTGGTAAGTCTTTTGTTGGTGATGGGATTTGGGGCTACTGCATTAAAAACACCGCCATGGTCTTTACTGGCCAGGAACATAAATATCCCGGCAAGGTCTTCAATATGAATCCAGGATTGCCATTGTTCACCGGAGCCCATTGCGGCACCTACATAATTCTTTATCGGTTTAACAATTTGAGGCAAGGCACCTCCCTTTGAAGAAAGTACAAGTCCGATTCTCACCACTGCTGCATTTAATCCCAAAGCTTCGAATTTTAAAGCTTCCTCTTCCCACGATGCAACCACCTGTCCAAGGAATCCGGAATCCTGAACTTCCATATCCTCTGTGTAAAACTCGGTTGCTGAATTAGGATAGATTCCTATAGCGGAAGCTGATATCAGCGAAGTAATCTGATTATTTGTGGAATTTTCCAAACCCCTGAACAAGGTTTGTAGACTATTAACCCTGCTTGCTGCAATTTCCTCCTTATAACTTTTTGTCCATTTTTTGGCTACGGTTGCCCCCGCAAGATTTATGATGGTAGTAACTCCGTCAAAACAGGAAAGGTCAATATTACCGGTCTTCGGGTTCCAATAAAATCCCTGCAGGTCTGCTTCATTTCTGATTTTATCTTTGCGTGTGGTCAGATAATGTACCGGAATTCCGTCCTCTTTGCATTTCCTGAGTAATTCTCCTCCAACCAATCCGGTGGCCCCGGTTATTAACAGCTTCATTCTCAATTTTTTGCAAATGTATCGCTTTTAACACGGGGCGCTTATCCCTTTATGTAAGGTTTAACAGTCTTGTTTAAGAAAGAGATGCCTATGAAGATATACCCGGCTTTACTGCCCTGAGCATTTCTCTTTTCCCTGGAGGCCCGGGGAGTTTTTCAATGAGAAATCCAGCTTGTTGCATAGCCCTCCTTACACTCCCTTTGGCCGAATAGGTAACCAGAATTCCAGAGGGTAACAGGGCCTTATACATAGAACTAAAGACTGCAGGAGTCCAGAGTTCTGGTTGTACCCGTGGACCAAAAGCATCAAAATAGATAAGGTTATATGCTGGTCCTGAAGAAAAGTCACGGAAATCCATTCGTAGCTTCCTAAGTGAAAAATCAGGCGTAATAGCATGTGTATCACCCCAGGATAACTCATGCATTTCCTGGAACGGTGTACTGCGTTCTGCAGTGCCGAGCATTTCAACATAATTAAGCTGATTTAGCTCGTCTTTTTTAACCGGGTAAGCTTCAAGCCCGGTATACCGGACAATAAGGCCCCTTTTTTGAGCTTCCTGAAATGTGATTAAGGCATTGAGCCCTGTACCAAAACCAATTTCGAGGATTGCTACATCAGTACTGTTTACCTTATACAAGCCACTCTGCAGAAATACATGATAGGCTTCTGCAATCGCTCCATGAAGTGAATGGTATTGTTCCTGCCAGTCTTCGATCAGAATGGTCCGTGAACCATCTGCTGTTTCAATAATTCTGCGCTTCACACTACTGCTTGATCAGCACACCGGAAGCTTCGAAGCTGAAGGTTTTCTTAGGTTCAGTTATGGCGGCAATTTCCTCTGCAGATTTCCCCTCATCCTCAGCATAATGACGTTGGTCTTCCACAGTCATCATATCTACAAAGGCCTTACCGCTGACCACCACTTCTTTTCCAGAAATATCCTTGGGTACAAAGAATGCATAGTCCTTAAACCGAACCATTGCCTCTCCTCCATCTTGTAGTTTTAGTTTCATCCAGCATCCTTTAGACTGGCAGACCTCTTTTACCGTGGCGGAAAATTTCGTATTTACCGAATCGGAAACCGGAAGTTGCTGATACATGGCCAGCATGTCCAAATCTGACTTAGCCCCCTCAGCCTGAATTTCTGCCCCAAATGAAGCATATTCCGCTGTTTCTAAAACACTTTCCTCACTTTGTTTCTTTTTCTCCACGCTTTGACAGCTCACTAATACTGCCAATACTCCAATTAAAATGTTAAATTTTTTCATTATATCTAAAGATTACATCCAGTCAACAAAGCTCAGCATTTTTCGATTAAAAAAGAAACCACAACTGCCTATATTTGCGTAATTTTAAGGTGCTAAAAATGATTTTATGGACGTGACCACAAAGAACCTTGTAGTAGAAAAAACCAAATCTTCCAGAATTGAACAAATAGACTTCAATAATCTGCCCTTTGGTGCTCATTTCACAGATCATATGTTCATATGTGATTTTAAAAACGGGCAATGGCAAACCCCGAAGATCCAACCCTATCAACCCCTTATGATGGAGCCATCTGCTCGTGTTTTCCATTATGGTCAGGCTGTTTTTGAAGGAATGAAGGCTTATAAGGATGATGAAGGTGGTATCTGGATGTTTCGCCCGGATGAAAATTTCAAAAGAATTAACCGGTCGAGCGAACGTTTGGCGATGCCAGCGTTTCCCGAAGAGTATTTTTTCGAAGGTTTGAAGACCTTATTGCTGCTCGATCAGGAATGGATCAAGCCAGGTGTAGGCAATTCTTTGTACATCAGGCCTTTTGTTATTGCCAGTCACCCTGGAATTATCGCTTCCCCGGCGGAAGAATTTCAGTTTATCATCATTTGTTCACCGGCTCAGGCTTATTATGGTGGTGAGGTGCGGGTTAAAATAGCGGAAAAATATAGCCGGGCTGCCGATGGCGGATTTGGTTACACCAAAGCTGCTGGGAATTACGCCGGACAGTTCTATCCTACAAACCTGGCGAAGGAAGAAGGTTTCCAGCAGGTAGTCTGGACAGATGCCAACACCCACGAATATATTGAAGAGGCAGGAACTATGAACATTTTTGTCCGCCTTGGTGACAAACTTATAACCTGCCCTACAAGCGACCGTATCCTGGATGGAGTTACCCGTAAAAGTGTTATCGCCCTGGCGGAAAATCAGGGTATTGAGGTGGAAGTACGCCCAATTAAGGTAGCAGAATTACTGGAAGGCATGAAAGACGGGTCCCTCAAAGAAATGTTTGGTAGTGGTACCGCCGCTGTAATCAACCCAATCCTTGGATTTGGCTATAAGGGAGAGCGTTATGAACTTCCTAAAGTTGAAAATTCTTATTCCAAAACACTCAAAGAGCAATTGATGGATATTCAGTATAACCGTGCAGAGGACAAATTTGGATGGCGCTACAGAGTGAAGTAAGAATAGCTAACAGGTAGGGTAGCAAAGCATTATTTATCCAGTATGGTCTTTATATCCGGAGCAAAATAATCAGGCCCTTTCAATACCTTACCATCCTCACGGTAGATGGGTTGGCCGTCAGGTCCAAGTTTACTCATATTGCTGCGCTGTATTTCTTCAAATACTTCTTCGATCTTGTACTGCATCCCATGTTCAAGGATGGTGCCGCAAAGAATATAGAGCATGTCGCCTAAGGCATCTGCGACCTCAACCAGGTCGTTGTTTTGAGCAGCCTGCAAATACTCCTTGTTTTCCTCATCCATCAGGTTAAAACGAAGCATATTCTTATCATGACCCAGGTCTGCCCGAGGTGTATCGGACACCCCCAGGCCGAAAGACTTGTGAAAGCGCTTAACCGCTTTTATTTTCCTTTTCATTATTGTATGTATTTGCAGTAGCTTTGCGTAAAAATAAGGATATGTTCAGCTCAGGACAAATTGTATTTGCCATACTTTTTATCATTGCATTTGCGATAATTATGGTCCTTTCCTATCGAAAAGATAAACGACTGCATCAAAAAAATTATCGCGGGGTAAAATGGGTAGGGGTTTCTTTTGTGATTTTTGTAATTCTGCTCTTTGTACTTAAAGTTCTCCTTAAAAATTAAGCCTTTTTTTTGTCTACACCACAAAAATCGCACTAATGACAACATTATTCTATTTCTGCATTTTAAAAATAAGAAAACTCGTACTTTTGCGTTATTAAGGATAAATAAACCGACCAATGGTAATTTTCTTCGCCATATTTTTTGCTTTAATTGCTGTAAACGCCTTCCTTCTTTTGTTTAGCGCGCGAAACAGCAGTGCGGGATCTGCAGATGGTAACGCATCTGAAGAGTCTAATACAGCAAAAATCTATCCTTTGGATTTAGAACCCTCAAAATTCAAAAAAGCCATTTAGTTTTATACTTTTAAGGTATGAAACAGGCCTTTTTGGTATTTCTCGGTGGAGGAATAGGAAGTTGTCTCCGTTATTTGATCAGCAAATCACTTAATCCCTTATTTTCAAATTTTTTCCTGGGAACCTTTTTGGTTAACGTCATTGGCTGCTTACTTATAGGTATAATTCTGGGGTATGCAATCAAGGGCGCCCTTCTTTCACAAAATCACGTACTCCTTTTGGCAACAGGTTTCTGCGGTGGTTTTACCACCTTTTCAGCCTTTGCCTATGAAAACCACAACCTGTTGAAAGCAGGTGATTATCTGAATATTTCACTTTATACCCTTGGTAGTATAATCCTTGGCGTGCTGGCCGTATTTCTTGGCTTGTGGATTTCTAAACTACTTTAACATTCTCTTTATTAGTGTTTTATAAAAATATTTTAGGTATAACCACCTAAAATAAAGATAACCGATTTAGTTTTTTGGCTTTTTCCGGTTACCCCGCAAATATCATATTAATCAAAAACATATGTTAATAAGTATACACCCCCTAATATGAGGGGGTGTAAATTTATTATATGATAAAAATCATATTATAACCCCATTTTTTTATAGGGTCCTTTGTCGATTACTATATATTTGACCCTGAATAAACAAATTAAACCAATGAAAAAAGTAGAAGCAATTATTCGTAAGTCGAAATTTGACGATGTGAAAAAAGCATTGCATCAAATTGAGGTTAACTTCTTCAGTTACTGGGATGTAACCGGAGTAGGTAATGAGAAACAAGGACATGTATATCGCGGGATATCGTATAGTACAACAGACATTCAGCGCCGGTACCTGGAAATTGTTGTTTCTGATGAATTTCTTGAAAGAACAGTCAACACCGTATTGGAGTCTGCCTATACCGGGAATGTAGGTGATGGAAAAATCTTTGTTTCAGATGTACTTGAGGCCTATCGGATCAGAACCAAGGAAAGCGGTCACGCCGGAATCAACTAACACATTAAATACAATCAACTAATCATTAAAGAATATGGAAGCAGGATTATTTACAGCCAATAACGTCTGGATGATGGTATGTACCGCACTGGTGTTTTTTATGCATACCGGATTTGCCTTTTTGGAAATTGGCCTGACCAGACAAAAGAATACCATTAACATCCTTTTTAAGAACATTTTTATCATAACAGTTGGACTGTTGATGTATTATATAGGAGGTTTCAACCTTATGTATCCCGGATTTGAAGATGGATCCCTCGGTATACTTGATTTTGCCGGATTCGGTATTGACGCTCCTGAAAACGGGATGACTCCTGATTATGCCGATGGTGGCTACACCTGGTGGACCGATTTTCTCTTTCAGGGAATGTTTGCGGCCACCGCCGCTACAATCGTTTCCGGAGCTGTGGCAGAAAGGATCAAGATTGGACCCTTTATGATTTTTACCATTTTATATGTCGGATTAATATATCCGATCGTTGGCTCCTGGCAGTGGGGAGGTGGATTCCTTTCTACCCTTGGCGGGGATGACGCCGGATTCTATGATTTTGCCGGTTCTACCCTGGTACACTCCGTAGGAGGATGGGGAGCACTGATTGCCATCTGGTTACTGGGATCCCGTATCGGTAAATTTGGAGATGACGGAAAACCGAGAGCGATTCCCGGACACAGTATTCCCATGGCTACTGCCGGGGTATTGATCCTCTGGCTAGGCTGGTTTGGCTTCAACGGGGGTTCTGTACTATCTGCAGATCCAACCAATACCTCACTGGTACTGGTTACCACAAGCCTGGCGGCAGCCGCTGGAGGTGTTGGTGCTATCCTGATATCTACTATACTAACTAAGAATCTTGACCTTACCATGTTCCTGAATGGGATACTGGGTGGCTTAGTAGGAATTACTGCAGGGGCGGATCTTATGTCGCCTAACGAAGCGGTTGCTATTGGATTTATTGCCGGATTGATTATCCCACTTGGAGTAGCATTTATAGACAAAATAAGACTTGACGATCCTGTTGGAGCCGTAACAGTTCACCTTATATGCGGTATCTGGGGAACCCTGGCCGTAGGGATATTTGGTGCTAAAGCCGGAGGAGATCAATTCCTATATCAGCTTACAGGCGTGGCAGCTGCAGGAGCATTCTGTTGCATCACAGCATTCATCTTCATCTTTACATTAAAGAAAATTGTAGGAATACGGGTTTCCAAGCAAGAAGAACTGGAAGGCCTGGATATTCACGAGCATGGAATGGATGCCTATGCGGATTTCAGACTGAATCAACACTAATCAATATAAATAAAGACGGAGCGTTTTGCAGAACGCTCCGTCAAATAACCATTTATTCAACATCAATTTGACCATTATAAACCTCCACTATGTGGAGCTCTAAAACATTGAAATATGAAAACGATTATCCTTACAAATTTCGGAAAAAAAATACTTTTTTTTGCAATCCTTCTGATTGCAGGGATTGGATTTGCGCAGGAGGAGGAAGAAAGTTCTAGCCCATTTACGGTATCCGGCAGCATTGATGCGTACTTCAGGACAACCTTTAGTGATGCAGGAGTTGCTACCACAGCCACACCAACCTCATTTGCTAACCAAACCGGTTTTGGTTTGGGTATGGCTAACCTGATCGGTACTTATGAGGCTGGTTCTACAGGAGTAGTGGTAGATTTGGTCTTCGGTCCAAGAGGTACAGAAGCCACCTTTGCCAACGATGTATTAAACGGTATAATCAATCAGGCTTATGCCTATTGGAATGTATCAGAATCCACTACCTTGACCATAGGGCGTTTTAATACCTGGGTAGGTTATGAGGTTATTGCTCCCGGAGCTAACTTTAACTACAGCGTTTCCTATTTATTCTCCAACGGACCTTTCTCCCATTTAGGGGTTAAAGCAGATTTTGCCTTGTCCGATGATATAAGCTTAATGCTTGCAGTGACGAACCCCTGGGACTCCAATGACATCAGTGCTAGCGGTGAATATGCGTTTGGAGGACAATTGGGTGCTTATGGACAATACCTCAACCTGTATTATGACAGCGGTAACGCTGGTGGTTTAGGATTCGAGATTGATTATACTGGTGGATTTGATTTAACCGAAGACTTTTTCCTCGGTATCAATGCAGCTTACAATAACAATTCTGAAACTGATTCCGGATTCTATGGTGCGGCGCTGTATCCTCAGTTAAGTACTTCGGAAGACTTTGCGATCGGATTAAGGGGTGAATACTTTGCCTTTACGCAAGATGGTTTCGATGATGTACCCGTTTTTGGATTGACCCTGACCGGTAGCTTAACTAAGGAAAACTTAATTATAAAGCCTGAAATACGTTTGGATAGTTTTATGGATGATAATGAACCTTTTTTGGATAGTGATGGTTTAGCCACAAACAACCTGTCCTCTTTCTTAATTGCAGCAATCTACTCCTTCTAGATATAGAAAAATTTTAGTTTGGTTTTGTTCAGTTTAGTTAATCTGGAGGGCCCCGAAGAAATTCGGGGCTTTCCTATTTCTTGGCTTTAAAGTCTTTAACCCCTGCCCTAATTGGTAAATCGAGTGTATTAACTTCAGGAACCAATGGACAGCTAAACTTTTTATTGTAGACGCAATAAGGATTGTAGGACTTATTGAAGTCGATTATAAGGGAATCACCTTCCGGGATCCTGAGGTCTATATACCTGCCTCCGGAATACGTTTCCTCTCCGTTAGTATCATCCAGGAACGGCAAAAAGAGGTAATCCTGATATTGCGGATCATCCAGCAAATCCTGAGTTTGATATATTTCCAGAGAAAAAGGCTTTCCTTGCAGCTTAAAATAGGCAATTGCAAAAACCACCTCTTCAGATTCCCTGTCTGTATTTGTGGGCATCATAAAAGGGGCGGCTTCCGGAGTGTATTCAAGGCGGGCCCATACCCTGAAATTGGTGTCCGGTTCAAAAAACTCCAGCCCCGTAAAGTCTTTTCGGTAGCGATCTGGCAAGGGAGATGATTCCGGGTTACGGAAATCAGCATTGAGTTTCTTCTGGAACTCATCAATATCTTTTAAGGCATCAGAAGTCCACTGCACCTCGTCTTCACTGGCATCATGGTAACGTTTGGCATCCCGGCAGGAACCCAATGATATTACAAGAATAAAAAGTATAGTAATGATTGAACTCCTCATAACTAGTATTTGTGTACTTAAAAATACAATTTAAAGGAATTCCTGATTACTCTTCATTGAGTTTATAGCGGGCCTCATTGAGGTATTTTTCCACCAGCTTATTGAATTCCGGCATAATACGCAGCAGTGCTGTATTTTCAAGTGCATAGAGTGCCTCCTTATCCGTAAAACCCTGTTTGAGCAATTCCTCCAGATAAAAAATAGCCGTTCCATAGTCCTCATATTTTGCACTATCCGAAATAATTTTCAGGTAGTAGGAGAAATCGGTAGGATCCGTTATGGTTTTGATCATCCACAGTAAACTAACCGCCTCTTCATCCACGGATGGTCTGGCCTGTTCAATCCTAATATTGTCTTCTACCATAGCATTGAGAAAGGATATAAGACGCTTGCCCATCTGCTTTTCGCGCAAACCTGGCTTTCTCTCATATTCCTGGAGCTTTTTCATCTGGTAATTCCACCAACCAAGATTATTATAGTTAAGAGCGTCCAGATCTTGCAGTAAATTATACTCATAATCCCCCTGCTTGAGTTCTTCCTGGAACATCAGGTTCTTAAGTTCACGCCGCTGTACTTTAAACTCTTTAATTCTCCTTAGATTCCTTTTAGCCTTGATGAGGGTGTCTGTACTAATCAGGGTTTGATAATTTGCTATAATGGAGTTCAATACAGCCTCGGCCTCAGGATAACGCTTGCCTTCCATCAGTTGCCTGAAATCTGCATATTCGGTTTCAAAAGATTGGACAACAATATTGGTATCCTTTTCTATCAATCCCTTTCTCATGGCACCAAGAGTTAACCTGCGGACTGCCCTTTCTACCAATACCGGGTTTTGTATTTCGTCGCCCCCGTCATGGACCAATAGATCATAGGGAACATTGAGGTCGTCCAGCTGCCTTTTTGCCTTGAGCATTATAGGGTAGTGATAGTCTTCCCGCCCTACCACGCCAATAGATCGAAAAGGCCTCGCTATTTTTTGCATACTATTGTCTGCAAGTTCAATGAACAATCTGTTATTAATAGGATCACCTATTGAAATAACCGCCTCTACACCTTTCACCCAATAAGGAATTATCCCTGCCATTTTTCCACCATTTCCAAAACCAGCAGCGTAAATCCGTCCCTTGGGAATAGCAAACATCGTAGCCATTGTAGTCATTAAACGCCTAATTATCTCTACGTTATCCGAAATGGAGAGGGTATCGTTAAGACTGTTGGAGGCTGCCAGTAAGTACCTTTGTTTTTCAGAGGCACTCCTGAATTTTCTGATTGCTTCGGCTCCATCGCCTGTCATGTCCATGACAAAAATTACCGGCCAGGCCTCAGAGGTTTTATAGGCTGAAGGAATATACAGGGCAAATGTATCCGGCAGGGTATCGCGAACCTGAAGGGAATCAAGAATAATCCCTTTTCTAAGCTTAATAGGTTTCACCTGTGCCTGGGCAAACAAGGTAAATAGTATTAAAACAAAGGCTGAAAGTAGCGATTTATTCATAGCAATATGATATCAAAAATCCGGCCAAAATTTCATAAATCAAAATGTTGCCTCATTCTTTTGTCTTTTAATACCGGAATATTTTGATCATTATAAAGATGGGAAAAAATTATATACTAAGTCTACTACTACGGCTTATTTCCATTTATGGGGGCATCGGATATTATGTCTGAAAGGATAATATGCGTTCGCGTTTCCCCGTATTGTATTAGCTGATCAATAAATTCTTCCAGGTGCAACTGGTCCAGCAAGACCACCTCCATAATGATGTTCTCATTTCCCGTTATCCGGTAACAATTCATGACTTCCTTCATGGAACGGACCTTATCTAAAAATGGTTTCAACTTACCCATGAATGCCTTAATAGTCACTATAGCTCTGAGCTGGTAGCCCATTTTTAAATGGTTTACCCTGGCCTTATATCCTTCGAGAATACCAAGGTCTTCCATCTTTTTCACCCGTTCTGCAACCGCAGGCGGAGTAAGTCCTACCACTCTGCCAATACTGGCAAAAGATTCCCTGGAATTTTGCTGTAAACGCTGGAGGATTTTTTTGTTTATGTCATCTATTTTACTTTCCAAATTTATTTTTGTTATTATTTTATAATCTAAAGTTAAACTAAATATTTGATTTTAAATCAAAAGTATTTTCAGAAAATAGCGATGTAACTTTATATAAAATAAATAACTGTTACTCTTATTGTCCCGATCTTATGACTCCACCCCTTGTATATCGTAAGGCTCTGGAGCTCTGTGAACTAAGCAGAGCCATAGCTTCTTATGTCACCCAAAACAAAGATTTACTCAAGCTTTACCAGTCCAATAGCCTGCGTGATATTATAGCAGATTCCTTGCTTACTGATGCTATTTTAATCCGACAACAGATTGCCAGGGCTGAAGAAAGTAGTAATCCAGTGGTGCGTTTCCGAACCACACATTTTGTCTCTGTGATGCTCAGAAACCTGCAGGGATATACTAATGGCCTGGAACACCACGGAGTTAAGGAAAAAGAGTATTTGGATCTGCTGAGAAAAGAGATAAAAAGCTTTAAGAAAGTATTCAAAAAATGGAGACGTTCTCTTGGATCGCATCGGGATGAAGGAAATTGGGGTTACCAGGATTACCTGGGATACTAGCTCCGAATTACCCCCTCGCTAAAAGCTGCTTTGTATCACCATTCTTTTTACATATTCCTCCTGTACTGACCCCCTACTTCAAATAATGCCTGGGTGATCTGACCAAGTGAACAATACTTGGCAACCTCCATAAGTTGTTCAAAGGTATTCTCATTGTGTGTGGCTGCGTTTCGAAGGCCTTCCAATGCTTGTTTTGACTTATCCCTGTTACGCTCCCAAAGGTTACCTAGTGTTTGCAACTGCACCTTTTTTTCGTCTTCGGTTGCACGGATTACTTCAGCCGGAAGTATGGTAGGAGATCCTTTAGAGCTTAAAAATGTATTCACCCCAATGATAGGATAGGCACCCGTATGTTTGAGTGTTTCATAGTGAAGACTCTCTTCCTGAATCTTGGAGCGTTGATACATGGTTTCCATAGCGCCCAGCACGCCGCCGCGCTCCGTGATTCGGTCAAATTCCAGGAGCACTGCTTCTTCCACCAGGTCCGTAAGCTCCTCGATTATAAAGGATCCCTGAAGTGGATTTTCATTTTTCGCCAGTCCAAGTTCCTTATTTATAATAAGCTGAATGGCCATCGCCCTTCTTACGGATTCTTCTGTTGGAGTCGTGATTGCTTCATCATAAGCATTGGTATGCAGCGAATTGCAATTGTCATAAATCGCATACAAGGCTTGTAACGTAGTACGGATATCATTAAAATCGATTTCCTGTGCGTGCAGACTCCTTCCCGAAGTTTGTATATGATATTTAAGCATCTGCGCCCTGGAGTCGGCTCCGTACTTTTCTCTCATTGCCTTGGCCCAGATCCGGCGGGCTACCCGCCCGATAACCGCATATTCGGGATCGATCCCATTACTAAAGAAGAAGGAAAGATTGGGGCCAAATTTATTGATATCCATTCCCCTGCTCAGATAATATTCTACATAGGTAAAGCCATTGGATAAGGTAAATGCCAATTGTGAAATGGGATTGGCGCCGGCTTCAGCTATGTGGTATCCCGAGATGGAAACCGAATAGAAATTCCTAATTTGATTGGCAATAAAATACTCCTGAACATCCCCCATAAGCCTCAGGGCAAACTCTGTTGAAAAAATACAGGTATTTTGTGCCTGATCCTCTTTGAGTATATCCGCCTGAACAGTACCTCGAACCTGAGCAAGGGTCTCCTTTTTGATACGGGAATAGATATCCAAAGGAAGGACCTGATCTCCGGTGACTCCCAGCAGCATTAATCCAAGACCATCATTTCCTTCTGGGAGTGGACCTTTATAAGCTGGTCGCTCTACTCCCTTATCGGCGTATATAGCGTGAATTTTCTTGCTCACCTCATCCTCCAGACCTTCAGCGCGTATATATTTCTCACAATTCTGGTCTACGGCAGCATTCATAAAAAAGGCCAATAACATAGGAGCAGGACCGTTGATAGTCATACTAACAGACGTTAGCGGGTCTGTGAGATCAAATCCGGAATACAATTTTTTAGCATCGTCCAGACAACAGATAGAAACTCCGGCATTGCCAATCTTTCCATATATATCCGGGCGCTCATTCGGATCATGTCCATAAAGCGTAACCGAGTCAAACGCCGTAGAAAGACGTTTGGCGGGCATATCCATACTTACATAATGGAAACGCCTGTTGGTCCTTTCCGGGCCGCCTTCACCCGCAAACATACGGGTAGGATCTTCCTGGGTTCGCTTAAATGGGTACAGCCCTGAAGTATACGGGAAGGCACCCGGTACATTTTCCGTTAAGGTCCACTTAAGGATATCGCCCCAGGAGCGATATCGGGGCAGGACCACTTTTGGGATTTCTAACTGCGACAAAGAAGTAGTGTGCGTAGGAATCCGGATTTCCTTACCCCTAACCTCAAAAACATACTCCGGATCTGTATAGCGCGCGCGCAGCTGTTGCCAGTTCACTAGTGTTTCCCAGTGATAAGGGTTCAGGTTTTTCATTTCCGCATTGAATTCTTCCTGAAGTTTTGCCAGAAACCCTGTATCAAAATCTTTTTTAGCGTCTTTTTTTAATTGGACTTCATCCAATCCTTTGGCATTTATGTACGCTGAAGATTCTCCATTTTCCGAGTTGCCGGTAATGGTTAGCAGTGTTTTATAAAGCCCGTATAAGCGCTCTGCAACCTCTGTTTGTTCAGAAACCGCCTGGTCGTAATTTCTATTGCTTTCCGAGATTTCAGAAAGGTATCGTGTTCTCGCTGGTGGAATTATGTATACTTTATCCTCCTGGTCATCGGAAAGCTGATACCCTGATTCCAAATGAGCACCACCTTTCTCATTCAGGGTTTGAATAACCCTGGTGTATAGGAGATTCATCCCTGGGTCGTTAAATTGAGATGCCATGGTACCAAATACAGGCAAGGAGTCAGGATCTGCATCCCAAAGGTTGTTATTTCGCACATATTGCTTCTTAACATCCCGCAAGGCGTCTAGTGCACCCCGCTTATCAAACTTATTTATGGCAACCAGATCAGCAAAATCCAGCATATCTATCTTCTCCAATTGTGTGGCTGCACCAAATTCTGGGGTCATCACATAGAGGGACACATCGCTATGTTCAATGATCTCCGTATCGGACTGTCCAATCCCGGAGGTCTCTAAAATTATCAGGTCAAATGCTGATGCCTTAAGCACATTCAAGGCCTCATTGACGTGTTTAGACAGAGCCAGATTAGATTGTCTTGTAGCCAGCGAGCGCATATACACCCGTTCATTGTTGATGGCATTCATGCGAATACGGTCTCCCAGCAAGGCCCCTCCGGTCTTTCGCTTTGAGGGATCTACAGAAACCAACCCAATGTGCTTGTCCGGGAAATCAACCAGAAATCGGCGTACCAATTCATCCACCAAACTGGATTTACCAGCACCACCGGTTCCTGTAATTCCGAGTACAGGTACTTGTTGATTCTTAGTTTTCAGTTGGGCGAAATGAGCATCAAATTCATCAGGACGATTCTCAGCCAGGCTAATCAACCTTGCCAAAACACGGTCATCCTTAAGTTCAAATGCCTTAGCAAGACTTTTATCCTTTTCAAGCTTTAGTTCCGGAACAGGGAAGTCTGATTGAGATACCAGATCATTGATCATACCCTGCAGGCCCATTTTTCTTCCGTCATCCGGAGAATAGATTCGGGTAACCCCATAATCCATAAGGCTTTTAATCTCCTCAGGAAGGATTACACCGCCACCGCCACCAAAGATTTTAATATGCCCGGCACCTTTTTCCTGGAGCAGGTCGTACATATACCGAAAGTATTCATTATGACCTCCCTGGTAGGAAGTCATCGCTATGGCATTGGCATCTTCCTGTATAGCACAATTAACCACCTCCGCCACACTTCTATCATGGCCTAGGTGAATAACTTCCACTCCAGTGGACTGAATAATACGACGCATAATATTAATTGCTGCATCATGACCATCAAAAAGCGAGGCTGCGGTAACAATTCTTACCTTATTCTGTGGCTTATAGGGTTGTATTTGCTCCATTGTTAAAAAATAGGCGGTTTAGGGGGTGTAATTTACGAAAAATGCAAAAAATAATTCGATATGATTCGAATTTTGTAAAAGTTTTAGGCAATAAAAACGGGCGGTTCAAAATCTTAATTTAATCCAATATCTTGTAAACTTGAAAGTCACTTTACACATACATTGCCCGGACCAACCGGGTATTATCAGTACCGTTACCCAGTTTTTCCACAATCGCGGAGGAAACATTTTATATCTGGATCAGCACGTGGACCAGGAAGCAGGGGTTTTCTTTATGCGGTTAGAGTGTGATTTTGCCGAAAATGACCCTGAATTGCATGGTCTAAGGCAGACCATAACGGCAGAATTGGCCGAGCGCTACCAGATGGAATGGGATCTCTATCAGGAATGCATAAGGCCCCGTATGGCGATCTTTGTTTCCAAATATAACCACTGCTTGTACGATTTACTTAGCCGATTCCGATCTGGGGAGTTAGACGTGGATATTCCTTTTATCATTAGCAATCATGAGGACCTGCGGCACATTGCCGATCAGTTTGAAATCCCCTATCACTGTATTCCGGTTAGCAAACAGCATAAGGCAGAAGCAGAAGCGCAACAGTTAGCACTTTTAAAGGAAAAGGAGGTAGATTTCATAGTCCTGGCCAGATATATGCAAATTATTAGTCCCTTATTGATCGAGGCCTATCCTAACCGCATTATTAACATCCATCATTCGTTTCTTCCTGCATTTGCAGGGGCAAAACCCTATCACGCAGCATTTGAACGTGGCGTAAAAATAATAGGGGCCACCAGCCATTATGTAACTGAAGACCTGGACGCAGGCCCGATTATTGAACAGGATGTAACCGCCGTTTCCCATGTACATACGGTACGGGATTTTGTGGCCAAAGGCCGGGATCTGGAAAAGATCGTACTGGCAAGGGCTGTAAAACTTCACATTGCCCACAAAACGATGGTATACAACAATAAAACAGTGATCTTTTATTAGGCAATCGTAATTTAGATTGTATAAAGTCCGTCAGATTTTTTAAATTAAGCCATGGTAAGGACGGAACCTTCCATCAGTATAACCCGAAGAGCATTTAAATGACAAAAATTGCGGTCCTGGGTCCGATCCCAAGGGATACTATTTACACTTACAAGGATGAGATGATCCAGAAATACGGATGTGTTACTCATCCTGTGATTGCCCTTTCCAAATTGTTGGGAGAGGAAGGTCAGGTAGTCCCTGTTTCCCATGTTCATCAGAAGGATTATGAGGGAATCCTGGAGGTCTTTGCTCCCTATGGCAATATTGAAACCCAGTATATCAGCGATGCTGATGACAGGGGAACAGTTATAGAATTGCGTTTTCTGGACCAGAACAACCGTTTGGAAAAACAAACAGCCTGTATGAAACCTATACTCCCCGGGGATGTGGCGGGACTTGAGGATGCAGATGCCTATGTTTTTGTGCCTATCACGGATTTTGAAATATCCCTGAGCACACTTAAATATCTTAAGGAAAAAGGAAAAGGAACCATAATATTTGACGCACATGGCCCTACCTCTGCCATGAGTATATCCGGTGAGCGACACCGTAAATTCTGGGTAGATATGGACGAGTGGCTGCCTTATATAGATGTCTTAAAAATGAACCTGGAAGAGTCCCAGGTATGCTGGTTTAAAAATGAATATGACGCTGCTGAGATGACTGGTTATGACGAAGAAAGTACTGAACATCTTGATGATATGGCCGCCCATGTATTAGAGTATGGGGTTGCCTACTTCTACGTGACGTTGGATTCCCGCGGCTGTGTTATGTACTATAAAGACAAGGGCCAGGTGAAAAAAGAGTTTATCACCTCTGTATTTATGAAGCACGTTATAGACACAACTGGTTGTGGGGACTCCTTTGCTGGTGGATTGGCATTTGGTTTTTCCCGATTTGGAAATCCTGTTAAAGCAGCCCAGTATGCAAATACATTAGGGGCACTACGTACGCAAGGCAAAACTTTTGAGGTATTCAAAACCCATGATGAAACCGCAAAGATCATCGCCGAACACTATAGCTGATGCCATCTATATAACAGCGGTTGCCCACTGCTTTTGTCGTATACTTCTTTCCTAATTTGATTTTTTTCTAACTTTAGTACAGAAATTCTTATTAATTTCAAACAATAATTTGGATGCGGCCGCGTTGGGATAGTAATAGCAAAAGATTACAATCAGCTAATATTCAGTTAACCTGGGTATAAAAAAGATAAAAGACCTTTACGGCAATTATTTGAGTTAGTATTTTTTGAGTTAGTTAGTTTGAAATCCTGGTCATTGGCTGGGATTTCTTTTTTTATCCCCTTTTTCAGTGGTCATTCTGTTCTTATACAGCTAAAGCACAGAGGGAAAACAGCTGATTTTTCATAACAGGTAGGAATATACTTTTTTTAGTACGAATCAATGAATCTGGTATCACTGGAACTCAAAAAGCCAACATTTAGACAAACTACCTGATTTTTAGTCATATAACTGGGTCTTGGTAATCCAAAAGGCAATTCTGAACGTATATTTGTAAGAAAAGGTTTCCATTATGAATATTCAGTTTTGCAAAGTTGGATCTTCCAGCAAAGAATCTACCCGCAGCTACCCTGGTCACGTACTTGAAAGCCAGATCGAGGTATTTCAGCAAAAGGCTGCAGCTCATGAGGGTACTCCCTTACAGGCCTTTTTTGAGTCTAAAGTTGATAAGATCAAAAGAATTTTAGAGCGCCGCGGGGCCTGAAAAACAATAGGGCCTAAAGGTATTGGGCCATTTCTCGTTGCAGTTCCATCGCTTTGGCCCTGGCGGCCTCACCATATTCTCTCCCATTTGAAGCATAAATGATTCCCCTCGATGAATTTACAAGTAGGCCTACATGCTCATTCAATCCATACTGACAGACTTCAGCAAGACTTCCCCCCTGAGCCCCCACACCAGGGACTAATAAAAAATGATCCGGCACAATAGATCTTACTTCCTGTAGGAAAGTAGCTTTGGTGGCGCCTACAACATACATCAGGTTCTCCGCATTTTTGTACGATTTTGAAGTATTCAAAACCTGCTGATAGAGCGCTTTGCCTTCCAGGTCTCTGGTCTGAAAATCAAAGGCCCCTGAATTGGAAGTCAATGCCAGTAATATGGTATGTCTGTCTTCAAATTCCAGAAAAGGCTCCACTGAATCGTGCCCCATATAGGGCGCTACTGTAACCGCGTCGAAGTTCAGATCTTCAAAAAATGCTTTTGCGTAGCGCTGGGCGGTATTGCCAATGTCACCGCGTTTAGCGTCAGCTATAGTAAAGACTTCAGGAGCGGTTTTGTTCAGGTAATCGATGGTTTTTTGCAGAGACTCCCAGCCACTGATTCCATATGCCTCATAAAAAGCAATATTGGGTTTATAAGCCACTGCATAATCCTTTGTGGCATCAATTATACCCTTATTAAAGGCAAATATGGGGTCTTCTTCTTCCAGTAAATGTGGAGGCATTTTTTCCAGATCCGTGTCCAGCCCCACACATAAAAAAGATTTTTTCTTTCGGATTTGTTGTTCCAGGAAGGATGTTGTCATAAGCTAACTTAAAAAATCTCGGATGCTTCCCTGAGCTTTTCAGTATTCTCTACCAGCATCAACTCATCTATAATGCGTTGCACATCACCATTTATAATATTTTGCAAATCGTAGAGCGTTAGTCCTATTCTGTGGTCCGTTACCCTACCCTGCGGATAATTGTAGGTGCGTATTTTGGCAGATCGGTCGCCACTGCTAACCTGTGAGTTACGTTTGGCAGCATCTTCCTCCTGTTTTTTAGCCAACTCCATATCGTAAAGGCGGGAACGCAAGACCTTAAAGGCCTTGTCTTTATTCTTGTGCTGGGATTTCTCATCCTGACACTGAGCCACCAGGCCAGTAGGGATATGGGTGAGCCTAACCGCACTATAGGTAGTGTTAACCGACTGACCTCCAGGTCCTGAGGAACAGAAATAGTCAATACGCACATCTTTAGGATCAATCTGTACATCAAAATCCTCTGCTTCTGGCAGAACCATAACCGTGGCTGCACTGGTATGTACCCTACCCTGAGTTTCTGTCTGCGGAACCCGCTGTACCCGATGCACCCCTGCTTCAAATTTCAGGGTGCCATATACATCTTCTCCGCTTACTTCAAATTGTATCTCCTTGTAACCTCCGCTAGTTCCTTCACTCAGGTCAATAATATTTGTTTTCCACCCTTTGGATTCGCAGTATTTGGCATACATCCTGTAAAGGTCCCCGGCAAATATACTGGCCTCGTCACCCCCGGTACCAGCCCGGATCTCCATGACCACATCTTTTGCATCTTCAGGATCTTTGGGAATCAACAGCAGCTTAATTTCTTCCTCCAGGGCGGGCAAGGCTTCCTTGGCTTCATCCAATTGCATTTTAGCCATTTCCAGCATCTCCGCATCACTGCCATCCGCAATCATCTCTTCGGCCTCTTTAATATTGTTGCTGAGCTCAATATAGCGTTCACGCTTATCCATGAGTATCCTCAGATCCTTGTATTCCTTATTGAGTTGGATATACCGCTTCTGGTCTGTAATTACATCAGGCTGGATTATAAGATCGCTAACCTCATCAAATCGTTGTTTTACAATATTTAATTTATCTAGCATGCGCATGAAGCTTATTCTGCGAAGTTACAATTTTTCAGAGGGAAAGGAAAGGTATCAGTCGATCGCAAAAAGGGATACTACGAAGACAATTAAGACCTTAAGGATTGAGCATCTTAAGTCCGACACTGGAAGTCAGCTCACCAAAATTATCAATTATGATTACTTCAGTATCGCCCAGCTGGTTAATCAAGGCAAGACCCTGTTCCTTGCCAAGAATGTGAACCGCTGTTGATAATGCATCACATAATTCGGCACTTTGGCCAAAAACAATTACACGTATGATCCCGGTTACGGGGTAGCCGGTTCGAGGACTAATTAAGTGAGAATATCGCTTGCCATTTAAGGTTACGTATTTATCGAATTTACCACTAATGGAAGCCGAAGATTCTATTAAGGGCACCCAGGTAAACATCCGGTGGTTTCCGAGTGGATTGACTACTCCGAGCAACCATTTCTCCCCACTTACTTTAGTTCCCCATGCGGTAACATCGCCAGCTGCATTAATAAAACCCGAGCTGATCTGCTTGGATATGAGTAATTCCTTGGCCCGATCTGCAGCATAACCTTTACCAATGGCTCCAAAGCCAATCTTCATTCCTTTTTCAGGAAGAAACACGGTAAATTCATCCCGATCGAGCGTTATTTTTTCATACCCCACCCTGGAAACAGCCTTCCTTATTTTTTCGGGTGCAGGTAAACTTTCCATGCCCGCACTGAATTCCCAAACATTGTCCAAAGCAGCATAGGAAATATCAAAAGCTCCGTTAGTCATCTCGGATATCTGCACGGAACGCTCCAGCAAATGAAACAATTCCTTGCTAACACGTACAGGTTGAATACCGGCATTTTCATTGATTAACGAAGTTTCAGATTCAGGATCCCAGGAAGAGATCATACGTTCAATACGCTGTATTTCATCAACAGCCTCCTGAATACTGATATAGCCGATGTCTTCGTTGGGAGCGATTACGGTGATCTCGAATGGACTTCCCATAAGGGTAAGCGACTGCTTAACCGCAACCATTTGGTTGTGCTGTTCATCACTTCCGAAGAAGGTGAAGCATGATAGCAATAACAGCAGAGCAGTTCTCACGGCCATAGAATTTGGGACAAAAAAATTATAAATGGAATTCAGTAATATCTGATTTAATCAAATATTCTGAGAATATTACCATTTAGTTCGGTACTGAATATTTTAAGCGGATTATTGGTGATGGTATTCAACGGGGTTCCGTTTTGATCAAATTCAGAATTATGGGTAAAGCATCGGAAAAAGCCACCATCTTCGGCAATAAACCTTACCTGATCTGTTCCCTGATGACTGCATATCTGACTAGCTGCAACAAATTGCCCTTGCAGGTTTTTAACAACTACCACATCATTCTTTAAGATGAAATCGCCATTATTCTGAAGGTCTGCCCCTTCTGCTGAATTAAGATCGATGGTAAAGTCGACCCCGGTAGGCACAGGGTTTTCTTCGCCGTCTCCATCTTTGGAGCAACCCTGCAAACAGGGAAATGTGAGGGCAAATGCCGCTCCCGCTCCAAGAGTTTTTAAAAATGCTTTCCTTTCCATAACATCAATTTTATTTTACAATAGAAATACTACCCTTAGTTTAAGGGTTCATGTACTATCAAAAACGATGGAAATGAGGTATTCGTATAACCTAGTAAGAAAAGCTGCCGTATGGGCTTTTTATGGTAAGCTTTTTAGCTGAGGCGTCTTCTACCCTGCCCACAACCCTTGCAGCAATACCAAAGGATTCCGCTATTGCAATAAGAGCAGCTGCAACATCCTCCGGAACATAGAGTTCCATACGATGGCCGCAGTTAAACACCTGATACATTTCTCTCCATGGGGTATTGGATTCTTTTTGGATCAATGCAAAAAGTGGGGGTACCGGGAACAGGTTGTCCTTAATTACATGTAAATCTTCAATGAAGTGAAGAATTTTAGTTTGTGCTCCCCCGCTGCAGTGCACCATACCATGAATCTGATCTACAGGGATTTCATCGAGAATTTTCTTAATCACCGGAGCATAGGTACGGGTGGGTGAAAGCACAAGTTTTCCCGCATCCAAGGGGGTTTCCGGAACAGGATCGGTTAGTTTAACACTACCGGAATACACCAATTCCTCCGGAACGGAATGATCGTAACTTTCGGGATATTTGTCAGCCAAATACCTGGAAAATACATCGTGCCTGGCCGAAGTGAGTCCATTACTACCCATTCCACCGTTGTACTCCTGTTCATAGGTTGCCTGTCCAAAGGAGGCAAGACCCACAATTACATCTCCTCCCCGAATATTGGCATTGTCTATCACCTGACTGCGTTTCATCCGGGCAGTTACCGTGGAATCGACAATTATGGTACGTACCAGATCCCCTACATCGGCGGTTTCTCCCCCCGTGGAGTGTATCTCAATCCCGTATTGGCCGAGGTCTGCTATTAACTCCTCGGTGCCCTGTATGATGGCCCGGATAACCTCGCCGGGGATTAAATTTTTGTTTCGACCTATGGTAGAAGAAAGCATGATATTGCTGGTAGCCCCTACACAGATCAGATCGTCAATATTCATGATCAGTGCATCCTGTGCAATTCCTTTCCAAACCGATAAGTCACCTGTTTCTTTCCAGTACATATAGGCCAGGGAAGATTTAGTGCCTGCACCGTCTGCATGCATCACCAGACAATAGGAGTCATCCCCGCTTAGATAATCCGGAACGATTTTGCAGAAAGCAGCGGGGTACAAGCCTTTGTCAATGCCTTCAATGGCTGCATGTACCTCTTCCTTCGAGGCCGAAACACCTCTTTTACTGTATCGTTCGCTGGCGGATGATCCCATGAAATAAGTTTAGCAGCAAAAATAGGAAACCTGAAATATAAACACAGGAATCTTGTGGTTTATCTATTTCTTAAGTCCTGCCTATTTAATAAAGAGCAACTCCCTGTATTTTACAAGTGGCCAGGCTGTATCGTCTACCAGGCGTTCCAGCTTGTCACTGTGTTTCCTGATTTTCTCAAAATACGGCTTAACATCGTCACAATAGGAGAAAGCCTTTTTATAAATATCCGTCATGGCATTGGCTTTCTTCCGGGCTTCCACCATAGCATCTGTGTTCTTTTTCAACTGCTGAAGGTGTTCGGAGATCTGCTCAATCAGGTTGAGCGGTCCATCCGTAAAATCCTTGTGTGCTGCCCCATAAATCTCCTTAAGCCCAAGTACATTGGTGATAAGGGTATTCTGGTAACCTACGGTAGCCGGTATAATATAGCTGTAGACCAGCTCATTAAAAACGCGACCTTCTATCTGAGTTTGCAGGATGTAGGTATCCAGTTCCACTTCCTGTCTGGCCTTGACCTCGGTTTCGCTCATGACATCCATGGATTTGAA
Organism: Flavobacteriaceae bacterium D16; assembly: GCA_021295155.1. Taxonomy (GTDB): domain Bacteria; phylum Bacteroidota; class Bacteroidia; order Flavobacteriales; family Flavobacteriaceae; genus Lentiprolixibacter. The sequence goes on from JAJTJC010000035.1 coordinate 981,022, forward strand.
TAAATCCAATGTCTTTTTTGTGGTCATTACCTTAAGTGCCTCAGGAGTATTGGCGTTGTTACTCAGCTTTCTTTTCTTAGCCTCAGCCTTCCATTCCGCACTGTAACCATCGCCTTCAAAACGAATCCGTTTAGAGGATTTGATGTACTCACGCAGCACGTTAAAAATTGCCTCATCTTTTTTCAACTTCTTTGTTGCGATCAGGCCGTCTACCTCTTTCTTAAAATCCCCTAGTTGTTTAGCGACAATGGTATTCAATACGGTCATGGGTTTGGCACAATTGGTCCGGGACCCCACGGCTCGTAATTCAAACTTGTTGCCGGTAAAGGCAAAGGGACTGGTTCGGTTTCTATCCGTATTATCCAAAAGGATCTCAGGAATCTTACCTACTACGTTGAGCTTCAATTCCGTTTTCTCCTCTGGTGAAAGTTTGCCCTGAGAAACCCCTTCCAATTCATCAAGCACCTCATTGAGCTGTTTTCCTATAAAAATGGACAATATAGCTGGCGGGGCTTCATTGGCCCCCAGTCGTAAATCATTACTCGCTGAAGCAATAGAAGAGCGCAATAATTCTTCATAGGAGTCCACCGCCTTGATTGTATTTATAAAAAAGGTGAGAAACTGCAGGTTCTTCATGGGTGTGGATCCCGGACTCAGCAAGTTTACCCCGGTATCCGTGGCAAGTGACCAGTTGTTGTGTTTTCCTGAACCATTTATCTTGGCAAAGGGTTTTTCGTGGAACAATACTTTGAAACGATGTTTTTTAGCCACTTTCTCCATGATATCCATAAGCAGCAGGTTGTGATCTACGGAAAGGTTGGCCTCTTCAAAAACCGGTGCCAATTCAAACTGATTTGGGGCCACTTCGTTATGGCGGGTTTTAACCGGGATTCCGAGTTTGACACACTCATTTTCAAGTTCTCTCATGAATTGCAATGCCCGTTGCGGGATTACCCCAAAGTAATGGTCGTCTAACTGCTGCCCTTTTGCAGCGTCCTGCCCAACAAGGGTGCGGCCTGCCATGACCAGGTCAGGTCGGGCGTTGGCCAGGGCTTCATCAACCAGGAAGTACTCCTGTTCCCATCCCAGGGTAGCCAGGACTTTGGACACACTTTTATCAAAATAGCGTGCTACGGCCGTAGCGGCTTCATCAACGGCGTTAAGGGCTCTCAACAGTGGTGCTTTATTGTCCAGTGCCTCTCCGGTATAAGAAACGAATATGGTAGGGATACATAGGGTAGTGCCATATATAAAGGCTGGTGAAGTAGGATCCCAAGCCGTGTATCCCCGAGCTTCAAACGTGTTGCGAATTCCTCCGCTAGGAAAACTGGAAGCATCCGGCTCCTGTTGAACCAACTGACCACCACCAAATTTTTCCAAACCCCTACCATCTGACATCAGATCAAAAAAAGCATCGTGCTTTTCTGCCGTAGCCCCCGTCAGTGGTTGAAACCAATGCGTATAATGTGTAGCACCCATACTCATAGCCCAGGCTTTCATAGCCTCGGCAATCTGGTCGGCCATACGACGGTCTATCTTAGAACCTGATGAAATGGCCGCATCTACGCTATTTAAGGCATCCTTCGTAAGGTATTGCCGCATACTATCCTTCCCAAAAACTTGAGAGCCAAAAATTTCGGAACGTTTGCCTGTCTTTTCCACAGTAACCGCAGTTCTACTCATGCTTTCCCTTATCGCTTCCTTACGCATATTGCCTATATTGTTTGCTTAGAATCTACCTTATCCGGGCAAAATTACACATTTAACAGTAAAAGCAGAAAAAAATGATTTTTAAACAAAATACCCCTAAAAAAATAGGGGTGTTAATAATTATGTCGATTTTTTTAATATTTAACCCCTAAAAAATTGAACGTAAATAGAGAATTATCATATTTTTGACGGTCAGTAATTTTTAAAAATCCATGGTATTATGAGTAAAAGTAAATTAGAGTATATCTGGTTGGACGGGCATGAGCCCACACAGGAATTGCGAAGCAAAACGAAAGTCCTGGACGACTTTGATGGGAAGTTGGGTAGTTGCCCAATGTGGTCTTTTGATGGTAGTTCCACAGAACAGGCCGAAGGTAACTCCTCAGACTGTTTGTTGAAACCTGTAGCAATTTATCCAGATCCGGACCGTGTAAATGGTTTTCTGGTAATGTGCGAGGTCCTGAATGCAGATGGAACAGCACACGAATCCAATCACCGGGCTCAAATTGATGATGACGATAATGACTTCTGGTTTGGGTTCGAACAGGAATACTTCCTTATGGATACTCAAACAGACCTTCCATTAGGGTTCCCCCGAGGAGGGTTCCCCGGACCACAAGGAAAGTATTATTGCTCCGTAGGTGGACGTTACACCTGGGGACGTGATTTTGTAGAAGAACATCTAGACACTTGTCTGGCTGCCGGACTGAATATTGAAGGTATCAACCAGGAGGTAGCTCCCGGGCAGTGGGAATTCCAGAATTTTGCCAAAGGAGCCAAAAGAGCCGGAGACGAGCTTTGGGTTGCGCGTTATCTCTTAAACAGGCTTACCGAAAAGTACGGATACTATATTGAATTGCATCCCAAACCTGTTAAAGGTGACTGGAACGGAAGTGGTATGCACGCCAACTTCTCCAACAGCACTTTGCGAACAGCTGGAAGCAAAGACGTTTATGAATCCATTTGTGAGGCTTTCCGCCCTGTTGCCATAGATCACATTGATGTATACGGAGCCTTTAACGATGAGCGTTTGACCGGTTTACACGAGACCCAATCCATCAATGAGTTCTCTTACGGGGTGTCTGACCGTGGCGCTTCTATCCGAATTCCTATTGCTACCGTAGAAAGTGGCTGGAAAGGGTGGTTGGAAGACCGAAGGCCTGCATCTAACGCTGATCCCTATAAGGTTGCCGGAAGGATCATCAAAACAGTAAAATCCGCTAAAGCTGAGTCTGTAGCCGGATAGTTTATAATTGAAATCAATTGGCTAAACACCTTTGCACTTTGCAAGGGTGTTTTTTTATGTAAGGGTGAGATATACAAAACTGACATAGAGCAGTATAAGGATCAGTCCATGTCGCCAATCCAAACGCATTGCCCTGGGCAGGAAAACCAGTGGGAAAATCAGGAAGGATATACCCAGCATCCAGAAAATATCGTTGGAGAGCATTGCAGGATCCCTGACCGGAATAGGAGTGATCATAGCAGTGATGCCCAATACGGCTAGCAAATTGAATACGTTGGAACCTATCAGGTTGCCTACGGAGATTGCTTTCTCCTTTTTTATAACGGCAACCACAGAAGCCGCCAGTTCAGGAATACTGGTACCAATAGAAACTATGGTTATCCCCACTATGCGTTCGCTAACCTGAAAATACAGGGCCATATCTACCGCTCCCCTGATCAGGAGTTCCGAACCTGCCCACAGGCCAATAGCACCAAGTCCCAGAAACAGTACCGAAAGATAAATGGGCACGGGTACATCGTCTTCTGGCAGATCATCCACCACAGCAGTCTTCTGAAAACGCAAGAGGTAAACCAGGAAAACGAAAAGCAAAACGAACATGATGACCCCTTCATGACGTTCCAACAACCGATCGAAATAAATAAAGCCTACAAACAACACAGAAGCAAACATCATCATGGGCCAGTCCGTAATATAGAAGCTCCTTCTAACCTCTATTCTACTTAAAATGACTACAATAGCCAGCACAAGGCCCAGGTTGGCAATATTGGATCCCACTACATTTCCCAGAGCAAGGTCAGGAAAACCATCCAGGGCAGCATTCACACTAACAATAAGCTCAGGAGCTGAAGTAGCAAAAGAAACTACCGTCATACCTATAATAATCTTGGGAATACTCAGCCTGAGTGAAAATGCTACAGCGGCCTTGAGCAACCAGTTTCCACCTAGTATGAGTAACACTAACCCACCGGCAATTAATAAAACGTTCAGCATTCCTGGATTTTTTACAAAGATAAGCTAGCTGGAGACGCCGCGGTAATGAGATCACCCATTTCCTCACTATTATAGCATAAGGGGCTAAAATGCTAAAGTTTGTTAAATAACTATATTTATAGTTGGTCAACTAAATTTTTAGTAATAAGTTTGGGTAAAGGAACGAAATCATGCAAAAACTCACCAATAAGGAAGAAGAGGTAATGAAGGTTTTGTGGCAACTGGAAAAAGCCTTTGTCAAGGAAATCCTTGCAGAAATTGAGGGGGTCAAACCGCATTACAACACCTTATCTACCATTGTCAGGAATCTGGAAGAAAAAAACTATGTGGGGCACGAAGCCTTCGGACATACCCATCGCTATTACCCTCTGGTAAGCAAGGAGGCTTATCGCAAGCAATTCGTAAGCAAATCCCTGGTTGACTTCTACGACAACTCTTATAAGAGTATGGTATCGTTTTTTGCCAAAGAGGAAAAGATCTCTGTTGATGAGCTGAAAGAAATCATTAACCTAATCGAAAAGAAAAAGTAATGGACGCTATACTCATTTATTTCCTGAAGGCTTCCGGTATATTGGCCATTTTTTGGGGGATTTACCATCTATTTCTAAAAAAAGAAACATTTTTCGAGGCCAATCGGCATTTTCTACTGGCCGGTATATTGGCGGCATTCGCATTTCCTTTTCTCGAAATTACCCGGTATGTTACTGTGGAAAATACAAGCCTACCCAATTTCAGCGGAATTCCTATTGCACAAAAGAGCCAGGTTGCGGTTGAGGCTTTCCCCTGGGAAACAATAATCCTCGGCATATATGGTATAGGTGTACTTTTTTTATTGATAAAATTCCTGGTGCAATTGTTTTCACTTCGAAAACTGATCGTTAAGCACGAGGTAAAAAGTTACGGGACCTATAAACTGGTAGAGACCAATCAGGACCTTGCGCCATTTTCCTTTTTCAATTACATTTTTTACAACCCCGGGCAATTTACCCAGGATGAACTGGAAGCCATAAGGCATCATGAGGAAGCCCATTGCGCACAAAAGCATTCCATAGATGTTATGTGTGCCCACCTGCTCACTATTGCTCTTTGGATGAATCCATTAAGCTGGCTGTACCGGAAAAATATTCAGCAAAACCTGGAGTTTTTGGCAGATTTCAGCGCGGTTAACCGTACGCAATCCATAAAGAATTATCAATACGCTTTACTTAAAGTGTCTTCCAATCCTATTCAGACACCTATAACCAATAATTTCTATAATTCATTAATCAAAAAACGAATAGTCATGTTACACAAATCAAAATCCAATCAGCTGCAGGCTTTAAAATTTGCCATTATCCTGCCTTTCTTGGCCGGATTTATCTTCACTTTTAACACCAAGGTAGTAGCCCAGGAGAAAGAAAAGGATGTAAAGGTGGAGTTTAAAATTGAAAGAATCGAAATCGTCGTCGATAAGGGTTACACCAACGAACAAATTAACTCGGATACCAAGTTTATGAAAGAAAGGGGCATCGACCTCAAATTCAAAGGGGTAAAACGCAACGCTTCGGGGGAAATCACGGCTATTAAAGCTACTTATAAGACCGAGACAGGAAAAAGCGGTAGCTACAGTCTTAATGGCGATGAACCCATTGAACCTTTCAGTTTTCGAGTAAGCGGAGAAGGTGAAGAGCGAAGTATCGGTTTCTTTTCCGGAGCTTCCTTACACAAGTCACACACTATGGGTAATACTTTCATCGTAGAACTGGATGATGATGAGTTACACGAAGGTGAACACACGAAGAAAAAGGTTATTCGATTGCATACTGGTGACGATGACGATGAACATACCTGGGTTGAAAAAGGAGAAGGAGAAGAAATGAAAGTCCTGGTTAAAATTGAGGATGGAGAAAAAGTGATCACCATCAACGGTGAGGAAGTAACTGAAGAAGAGCTCGAAGAATTCAGTGAACAGGCAGATGGCAAGCGCATTAAGATTAAAAAAATGAAGAAAGGTAAAGGTGGGAATGTCTTTATCATAAAGGATTCTGATTCTGATTCTGATTTTGATTATGATGTAGAGTTCAATGATAAAGAAGGAGGTGCCTTTTTTATTATGGATAGCGACAAAGATGGCGATCCCCTCTTTATTGTGGATGGTAAAGAAATGAGCAGGAAAGACTTCAAAGGATATTCTCCCGATGAGATAGAAACCGTAGAAGTATTAAAAGGAGAAAGCGCCCGGAAAAAGTATGGAGATAAGGGCAAGGATGGTGTGATTGAAATTACCACCAAAAAAGGCAAAAACTAGGCCTGAAAATCATCATAATTAGTCCTATTTCAGATTTAAAATACCGTCCTCTTCCAGGGCGGTATTTTTTTGCTCAGCAAATGGATTTGTTAAAAAAAGCCTGTTTTTGGGGTTTTTAAGCCTTGGATTTTAAAAAAGTCCGCAAAAAGCCCCTACAAATATTACATTTTATAATAATTTTTAATATATAATATAACATATATTAACTTTTACCAAGGAACAGTGTTTCTATTGATAAGTCTATAAATTTTTTAGCTTACAATATTGTATTTAATTTCATTCTTTTCTTCATTTTTCCTTGGAGGTTACTTACCCCTTCTGATATATTCGGCCCAGAATTAGTTTAGTAAGTCAAAAACAACGAAAATTCAGTTCCCATGATAACGCTCGCAAAACTTCTATTACACGCCCTATTAGTAATTATCCTGATCGTGCTATAAGCAGGGCTCAGCAGGCTTCATAAAAGTTGATAAGGATACTTATCTTTACAACCACCAACCAACCTATACATGAAGCCTGTACTGTTCCAAAGTTTGGCCTGGCTAAACAAGAAGCTCCTTCCCTCCTATTCCAAAAAAGGATTAGACCTTTCCAAAGCATCTAAAATGCAGATGGCTATTATTGGCTGGCGCTACTATTGCACTACCCGTGCCTTAGATTAGAAATTCATTAAAGCCTTAGCGGAGTAACCTTCCAGCTGTTTCCTCCCCTGGAGGAAGTCCAACTCAAGCAGGAAATGGCATAAGACCACTTCTCCTCCCAGCGACTCCACAAGCTCACAGGTAGCCTTGGCGGTCCCTCCTGTGGCCAGCACGTCATCATGGATCAGGACGCGGTCTCCTTTCACTATGCTGTCTGAATGTATTTCCAGGGTATCGCTACCATACTCCAGGGCGTAGGTACGACTAATTTTATCTGCAGGCAGCTTACCCACTTTACGGACGGGAACAAATCCGGCCCCCAGCTCAAAAGCCAGCAGCGGGGCAAAGAAGAACCCCCTGCTTTCAATACCGATTACCTTGTCCACCGGTTGGTCTCCCACCATATCAATCATGGCCCGGGTTGCGGTTTGAAAAGCCAGTTGGTCCTTGAGTAAAGGACTGATGTCTTTAAATACTATTCCTTTTTCAGGAAAATCCTGAATATCCCTTACGTATGTTTTAAATTCCATTATGATCCTGCTTATGTTGCCTTAAAATTAAAAAAGAAATATATTTGCACCCCATTGCACTCAAGCAATATAAAAAAGGCCTCCTAGCTCAACTGAATAGAGCACTTGATTACGGCTCAAGAGGTTACAGGTTTGAATCCTGTGGAGGTCACTTAAGAATGAAAAGCTCACCTAAAGGTGGGCTTTTTTATTTTAAACGAGATTCGAGCTTGCTCGGAAATCGAAGTGAAAATAAAAAAGCTGCCAAATCGCAGATTTGGAGCTTTTCATTTAGACTACGGAGCTTATTCAGGATCATGAAATAATCCTGTGGAGGTCACTTCATTTAAAGCAACCCCTTGATAAACAAGGGGTTTTCTTTTTATTGTGCCCAAATTTGAGTCCAAAACAAATCCCATGTCCGGCTGTTTTCATTAAGGATTGCAATTAGTAAAAGTTGGTTGGTTAGTTGGTGATAATGGAGAATCTACACTGAATTCAAAACAATCAATTACATTAACTACGTTCCACCCACTTATATTCTGATTAAAATCGGAAGTTGGAATGTTAGTAGTGTAACAAATATGAATAGAATGTTTTTATCCAGTATTATATTCATCCTCAACATAATGCTTTTTAATCAAAAGGTAAAGTCTCTTGATAGTTAGTATACACGTGGAATTTATTACCTTTTGCCTAAACTAATCTTACAATGGCTAATCCAAAAAATGGATTCAAATATCTAACACCTGAAGCCCTAACTCTTGGTTATATTGTTTTGGTGTGCCTTGGATATCTGGAAAAGGCTATATTCTATAGTAGGTTTGGTATAGAAATATGGCAATACTTAAATCTCCAAGAGTATTTATTGTTCTTCATACCTATAGGGTCAAGTATTCTTGTTTCAGTTGGTTTTTTTACTGGATTCATACTGACAATGATTATTGTGGGTAGAGTACTTAACTATGAGGTAATCAGTTCACAAGACGATAAGGAGGTAGAACATAAACCAAGAGCAAAGAAGAACTGGAAAACAAATATTTTTCAATCCAAAATAATAAGAATTATAAGGAGAGTTTTGGTTTGGGTTATGTTCTTAGTCCCACTATTTCTTTTAGCCCTCTTCGTTTTTACCAATCACACTGATTTGATACCAGGTAATTTTTATAGTGGAACCATATCAATTTGGGCTTTTATTTTGTTGTTAATGGGGTTTGTTCAAACAATAGTTGTAAAAGAGGGGATAGAATCACGCAGTCTAATTACTATTGGGGCTTTAGTTTTCGTAATACTTGTAGTTTATTCAATCAAGTCTGATCTCTACGAAAAAATCATTAATGGAAAGCCACCCCAAACAATAGAAATTCATACTGAAGATTCCCTTTTAAAATCTGACAATGTTACAGTATATCTTGGAAAAACAACTGATTACATATTTCTTCGAAAACTATCCGAAAATGAAAACATAATTGTTCCGATGAAGGAAGTAAAAAAAATGACTATTAAGGACATAGAATACCAAAAATAATCCCAAGTTTAAATCAATCAGATCTATCGACATTTTCAATTTAGGATATAAAGGGGAAAAAATTAATGTTCGTAATAGTTGGTCGGATTAAATCATAATTTTCATCATAACTTGAATAAATATTTTACTTAGGTCAATTGATCCCTGTGGTCCTGTCCAAAATGATCTGCTATGAAATTAAAATTCCTTGATGTGCAAAATTGTCGTGCACTTTTACCTGATTCTGATGGGCTTCCCACTCTGCAAAAACTCGATGAGTGCCTGGAAGAAATAAACAATGAGTATCCAGGGTCTATTAAGGCGTTAATTAAAACGAATGAGAAGAGCATGATTGGTTTTAAAGGAAGTAAAAGACTTTGCATCTCTCATATAAAGATTGCTCAGGGAGTTGACTTTCAGGAAAGGGTGATCAACACCAGAGCAATATTTGAGGATAGACCCTACCCTGCCGAATTCATGATAGTACAATTCTTTGGAAATAGAATCTCCCAAAAGATTATTGTTCCCTTGCAATATTTACTCAAAGGTTGGGGAAATGGCAGGGAAGGTCATCAATGTTATATGCATTACGTTTCACATAACATGGACAAAAAGGTTAACATGGAGACAATGCAATGGAAGGATTCAGATTCAGATAATTATTACTATGCAGGAATCACCGGTCGAGACTGGCTTAAACGTTTAAATGAGCACATAGGAGAAATGCGTAGGGGTAGTGCCAAGAGTTTCCATAAGGCTTGGCGTGAAAGTTGGGGCGTAAGCAATGTTCAGTTCTCGTCGTACTTAAGAGAAATCAACCTGTCCTATGAAGAGGCTATGGATTGGGAGGAAATAATGGTTGATAGTCTTGGTAAAGACGGAAATTGCCTTAATATGATTCCTGGCGGTTTTAAGGGGTTAAAGTTCCTTCATGAACATAGAATAACTGATCGTGTAAAAATTCCTCTCAAGGAAAGAGACAGGGCAATTGCGAAATATGCAAAGCAAAATCCGAGGAAAGGGATACCAAATCCATTTATTGCAGAACTTTGGAAAGATGACGAATATTACCTTAAAATAATTGAAGCAAGGCCAAAAACCTTATCACATGAGCAGGTGATTTTGATACGGGAGTTGCATAAGAAAGGTTACTCTTTAGAACAAATTACTAAAGAAGTAGAGGCTATAAATCAAAGGCAAGTGAAGAGAGTAATTGAAGGTAAAACCTATAGACGATATCACTAAATTAGGTTTATTAGAAATTACATTATTCGTCTATTCTGATAATTAAAAGACCTGATACTATTGTTTTAAACTCTCATTTGAAAAATTCTATCCTAGTGAAGAATATCGAGCTCAATAATACCGCTTATAGTTTAGTAACCAATTTCAGGAACGACCCGCGTATGAGGGCTTTGTTCAACCAGCTGACAGAAGCTACCTATGGATTCAATTTTGAATTCTGGTATGATGCCGGTTTCTGGGGCGATCAATACATCCCGTATTCCCTGGTGCACGACGACAAAATAGTATCCAATGTTTCGATCAGTAAAATGGAATTCCTAATCGAAAATGAGAAAAAAACAGGTGTCCAGATTGGTACGGTTATGACGAACCAGGACTACCGCCATCGTGGACTCAATAAATTCCTGATGGAAGAGGTATTAAACGAATGGAAAGGCAGGGTTGATTTTATCTATCTTTTTGCAAATAACACAGTTCTTGATTTCTATCCGAAGTTCAACTTCGAGAGGGTAGCTGAATGCCAATACTCCAAATTATTAAACGCTTCAAACACTTTGGCATCAGTTAAAAAACTAAATGTAGATGATCAAAAGGACAGGGAATTATTGGTCCGTACCATAAATAGTTCTGTTCCAATCGCTAAAGTAGCCATGCAAAACAATACGGATCTAATAATGTTTTACTGCCTGTCGTTTATGAGAAACAGTATTTATTACCTCGAAGAGCTCAAGGCTGTGGTGCTGGCAGACATAGAAGATGAGACCCTGCAGTTGAACGATGTGTATTCCAAAGATCGGGTAGACCTTAATGAGGTTATACAGTTGATAAGTGATAAAACGATCAAAAGAGTGGTGTTGGGATTTACTCCTTTGGACACGGACGGCTTCCGGAAAAACCTCTTAGAACCGGAGGATGTACTGTTCGTTTATAAAGACCATGCAGAATTTTTTAAGAACAGGTCCTGGAGGTTTCCGGTGCTATCCCACGCTTGAAATAAGACCGGTTTGAATTAAAAGTCCAGCATTACATGGTAGAACATTAATAAATCCAATTTTAGAGCCTTTATATGATCTACATCATCAGCGGAAGTTCACGATCCGGGAAAACCATAGTTGCTAAAAAACTAATGCTGCAAATTAACATTCCTTACCTGTCATTGGACTGGCTTGTTATGGGTTTTACCAATGGCATCCCGGAATATGGTATTCATGACAAATTATGGCCGGATGAAATTGCTGAAAAGGTGTGGGATTATTTGGAAGCCATGCTCGAAAGTATGATATGGTCCGGCGCAGACGTAATTATTGAAGGCGAAGCTATACTTCCAGAATTGATAAGCAGGTTTTCAAAGAAACACCCTAAGCTGATTAAAATTTGTTATGTAGGTTATTCCAACATCAGTATTGAGCAAAAAGTAAAAGAGATTTATCAGTATAGCAAGGGTAAAAACGATTGGTTAACAAAAGAATCTAAAGCGTATATTGAAGATCACACCGCCAATATGATAACTTATTCCAAGCGGATAGAAAAAGCCTGTAAAAAATATGGCCTTCACTATTTTGATACGTCTGACAATTTCACGGAAACTCTGGATAAGGTTATAGCGTATCTGTTAAAAAATCCTCTGGGAAAGTAATGGAATTGGTTTTCCAATAAGGGATCAAATTTGAAAGGAAGATATTGTAAAAAAATAAAAAAAAGATACCGTAATTAAATTATAAAAACGCTTTGCAGCAATATTAAAACAGATAGTGGATATTAAACTTCAAACTAAAAGATTGTTTATCACACCCGTTTGCCTGGCCGACTTGGATAAAATACATGAATTGCATTCCCTGCCCGAAACCGATAGATTCAATACCTTGGGAATACCAGAAAGTTTAAGTCAAACTAAAGAACTAGTTAGAGGTTGGATTGCCAAGAACAATGATCAGGAAAATAAATATTTCACTTTTAAAATAGCACTAGCAGAAAGTCGAAAATTTATCGGCTTGATTGCCTTGAACTTAGGTCTGCCGAAATATAAAAATGCTGAAGTCTGGTATAAATTGCATTCGGATTTCTGGAATAAAGGATATGCAACAGAAGCCTTAAATAAAATTTTAGAATTCGGATTTAGTGAACTCAAATTACATCGAATTGAGGCCGGATGCGCAGTACAAAATCTAGGTAGTATTCGGGTCCTGGAAAAAGTAGGAATGATCAGAGAGGGCAGAAAAAGAAAAGTGTTACCCCTAAAAGACGGCTGGTCCGACAATTTTCACTACGCCATGCTATCAACTGATTTTAAAAAACAACATGAATAGCAATGGAAATCACAATTAGATCTGACGCTTACACGGAACTGTTGTATGTAATTCAAACCCCTCCAAATAAAACATGAAGCTATCCAAGGAAAATTTTACAAAAGCAAAGGACTTTATATTAACCAATGCCAGAATGATAGAAAGGCGTTTGTTTCAATTTCATTTTGAAAATGATAGTCCGGAAGGGGTTTTTCATGCAGTTTATGCCTATCGAAACGCTGATGGCGGTTTTGGCCATGGAATGGAACCGGATACAGCCTCCCCGGAAAGTCAGCCGCTCTTTAGTATTATGGCCCTTGAAACACTGGACGAAGTGGGCTATCTCACCAAAGACATCATTTTAAATGATTTTATGCCCTATTTTGAGAGCATAACGACAGATAAAGGCGGCATCCCATGGATGTTGCTCCCTAAAAGCGATTATCCCTGTGCAGATCACTTTAGAACTGTAAAAGAATGGGCAGCTTTGAGTACTACTGCACCCCTATTGGGCATGCTTGAGAAGTACAATATTGAGATTCCCTGGATGCCAAAAGCAGAGCAATTTGTCTGGAGTGAATTTGAACGAATCAAAGGAAAACATGCGTTTTGCTATATCTGTGTACCAAGATGGCTAACCTTTTTAAAATATACCAAGAATCAGGAAAGAGCGAACAAAACAATCGAGGACTTAAAAACATGGATACTGGCAGACGGGGTACTTTGCACGGATAAATCGGATGAGGGTTGGGGGCTTTATGGCAAACCGCACAGTTTAAATTATGCACCAAGACCGGGAAGTATATTAAGTTCAATATTTACTGAAGAAATGATCAGTGCCGACCTAAATGAGCTAATCAGGCGTCAAAAGGACGATGGGAGATGGGACACCTGGTACGGGTTTAGTGAAGGAATGAAATTAGAATGGGCAGGAATACAAACCTTGTGGACCTTGCAAATTCTGAAAAATTACGATAGAATAGAAATATAAGTACCAGACTATAAGGTGCTATATATAATAAGTGGAGCTTCAAGATCGGGCTAGACCATTATTGCAGAAAAAGTATCAGCCCAAAAGGGAATACCATATCTCTCTCTGCATTTGATCATGATGAGATCTACCCTAATTTAATTCTGATATACTTTTATATCGAACCAGGAAATAACCATATCCAAAGGCAAACAGAAGATATAGTGCCACATTGGTCCATCCAAACTCATTAAAAATCCCCGAAATCTGAGCGTTGAGGGCAAGGAAAAAAGCCAGTGCATTTCCAAGAAACAGCAATAAGATTATCGTCTTCAATATCCTCGATCCTGCCTCCTTACGGGTGGTCCATAGAATAATACTCAACTGCATACTGCATATGCCAAATACCCTTGCCGTAAGAAGTCCGGTTGAATTGGTAGATGTGCCATAAACAGCCAGCATTATAGCTGGTGCCAGGAGAAATCCCAGTCCGAACAAAAACAACAAAATTGAATGTATCGAAATGAAAATTTTAAGCTTCATGTCTTGTTGTTTATATGCTTTCTGATGAGATCCGGAATACGATCCTATTGTAAGATAAATCTAATAATGTAGCCTAGCCTATATGCTCCTTCCTATTTGTTACAATAAGACAAATATAGGGCATGCACTGTAGTTAGTTAAAGCCATAACTTCATTCCAAAGCAACTACATTACAACCATTTGGATACGCTATGCCTGTGGTTATCCTTTCTTAAATACAGACTGTTTTTCATTATCTTCAAACCTGGGTACGGCTCATCAGTCCACTAATCGGGCAAAGCTAATCATCCAAATTACATTGCTAATAATTACGAACCATTATGGCATTTATAAAAAAGACGAGGGGCAATGAACTCTATGTTTACATGAATGGCAAACTCATTTACAAAAAGTGGCTAGATACCGGTGTATCCAAGGTTTTTGATCTACAGGCTTACGACAAGTATACTTTAAAGTCGATTAAGGACACAGAATAACTTAGCACAATTTATACTAAAGGCTAATCAATAGCATTTTAGCCATACCTTTAAATGAACCTTTGCTAATTACCTTTTAACGTGGAGAATATTAAACATATACATGAAGTAATTTTTTTGATTGAGAAAAACAATCAACAATGGACTCCAAAGGAACTCATTGAAGCTATTGAAACTTCCTGGGGTCCAGATATTCACTTTGAATCCTGCTCCGGAAATGCGTTCCCCAAAGAAAATGCGCTCGACTTCCTCATCAACCGCCAAAAAGCAGTACTCTCTAAAGAAGGAAAAGTGGCGCTTCATCACTCCATGCAAATTTGCGACGGACACGAAGGCTTCTGAGAAAATAGACTCTTAAATCACAAGCAATCAGGACAATTCAACACCAAAAAATGCTTTGCTTCCCAAGGTTTGGTTAAATTTTACCAAATTCGTGTTAATAACTAAGAGGCAGGACGATTCTTATTGCAGGATTCCCTGCATATCAGTTAAATTTATTACGATTTACGGGACCCTAACCTTTTGATCAACTCTAAACTAAAAACAGCTTAAATCAAATCACCACTACTACATGAACCTAAAAAAATCAGCAGGAATTATAAAAACACTACAAACATTTCTCCTTGTTTTCTGCAGCCTGACAAGTGTGTCGTCGACGGCACAGGAGGGAAATTTAGAGAACATATCCAATGCGTTCAGTGAATATAATACCCTTTTCAGGGAGGTAGCCTATTGTCATTTAAATAAAAGCACTTTTGTAAAAGGAGAAATGCTAGGGTTTAGTGGATATGTCTTCGAAAAAGACACTAAAGTCCCATCGAATACAACCAAAAACCTGTACTGCGTAATTACCGATAATGAGGACAAGATCATCAAAAGTAAATTGGTCAAGGTAACTGATGGGTTTACCCACAATGTTTTTGAAATAGATAGTTTATTCACCTCAGGAAACTATACGTTCAAGGCCTATACCAACTGGATGAAAAATTTTGAGGAGCCAAATGCTTTTGTGGAATCCTTTCGAGTAATCGATCCGGAAGTAGAAAGCACCGACAAAATCACGGTAATTGAAAATACCTTAGATGCACAGTTTTTACCTGAGGGAGGTCATTTTGTAGATGCTGTTAGAACGAATGTTGGGGTTATTATCAGGAATGCAAAAGGATTTGGTGTTTCCAATATTGAGGGCAATATCTATGATGCGAATAATAATCTCATTACTTCATTTAAAACCAATCATCTGGGAATAGGCAGATTTCAATTAATTCCCAGTCTAAATGAACAGTATGTAGTGAAGATTAATCATTTCAATAAGGCGTTTGAGTATGTCATTGATGATATTAAAGCCAAAGGAATTGCTATTAATATTAACAATGTAAACAACGATTTAGCAATAGAACTCAAAACTAACGAAAGGACATTAAGAGGTATTAAAGGAAGGCCATTTAAGCTTACGATTCACAATGGCAAACAGTTAAAAGGCTTGCCTGTAGTTTTTGAAGCAATTAACCTCGTAAGGAGAGTTGAAGTTGAGGACTTATCACCGGGAATAAATATTATTACCCTTTTTGATGAAAACAACCAAGCTGTATTAGAGCGTATGTTCTTTAATTATCAGGGGATTAAGCTTGTAAATTCTGGTAAAGCAATCCATACCAAAGTTCGAGATTCCACACGAATTTCCCTTCCGCTTACAGCGTTTGCTAATGGCTTGGTTGAAAACCTTAACATAAGTATTTCAATTCTTCCCGAAAAAACAAAATCATACTACAGACATCATAACATCATTTCTGACACCTACCTTCAGCCTTATGTTCAGGGTTATGTTGAAAATGCTGCTTATTATTTTACGGATGTCAATAGAAAAAAGAAATATGAACTCGATAACTTATTGCTTACTCAAGGCTGGAGCAGTTATAATTGGGGGCAAATATTCAAAAACAATGTCAATGACAGCCACGCATTTGAAGATGGCATTGTTTTAAGAGCGAATCAAAATAATAAACGTCAGAAAGACTTTATGCTGTACCCTCTTAAATCCAATGAGGGTATGGAAATAAGTTTGCCCGAGGACAAAAACAGTTTTATTGTCTCTGAGCTCTACCCGGAGGAGGGAGAAAGATTAGGCGTTGCCACCTTAAACAAAAAAGGAAAGGCAAGCAAGCCTAATTTATACCTTCAATTTTTTCCTTCCAGTATACCCGATTATTATACACAGGTTAAAACCCTGCCCACAAGGCAATTTGCTAAAATTCAAACTCTTACTGATTCTCCTTTCAGAATAAGCGATCTCCGGGAGACTCAAATGTTGGATGAGGTAGTGGTATCAACTAGTGCAAGAGAGATCGAGATCAGAAAATTAAAAGAAAGTGCGTTCTATGATGTTGACATTTTTGATGAGGCAAAGAGGAGAATGATGCTTACGTTTGCCAACTACATAAACGTTTATGTTCCTGAATTTTTTGCTACCGAACAGTTTGGAAATTTTACCTTGACCCGAAGAATGCCCACTTCCTTAGTCAATGGTTTTCAAACTCCTGCCGTATTTTTGGATGATATGTTGATTAATGATCTGAATTTCTTTTACGGTTTTTACATGGATATAGTCGATTACGTAACTATAAATGATAATGGCATTGGTGAAGGCTTTATAGGAACCAACGGTGTTATCCGCATATATACCTCCAGGGATTTTATTAACGAAAAACAAAACAGCTCATTCAGATCATTTAAATTCCCTCTGGCATTTTCCAAGGTGAAGAAATTCTATGTACCCAAGTACGATGTTTATAATGATGCTTTTTTTGAACAATACGGGGTAATGGGCTGGATCCCTGATGGCCAAATAGATGCCAGAGGTAACCTAAATTTTACCGTTTATAATCCCGCAAATATCAATATGAAACTATTTATTGAAGGGGTCACGGACAAGGGAGATTTTATCTCTGAGGTTAAAGTCCTGGATGTGAACAACGATTAATACTCGTAACTTACTGTACTAACAGCGTTCCGTATAATTAGCACTGGACCAATGATAAAATTCTTTCGAAAAATTCGTCAAAAACTCCTGACCGAAAATAAATTCAGGCAATATATTATTTATGCCATCGGTGAAATTTTTCTTGTTGTTATTGGTATTTTAATCGCGTTACAGATTAATAACTGGAATGAAAATCGAAAGAAACTAAAGCTTAAGGCTTCATACGAAACCTCGCTAAGGAATGACCTTTCGCTTGACACACTAATGCTGGGAAAATTGATTGAGGAAAATTATCGTGTCTTAAAATCCCTGCAGATGCAGCAAAAAAGGATTTTAAAACCTGACACCCCAATTGACACCCTTGTACAGATTGCAAAAAATGAATTTGATCCAGAATTTAACGTACGGTTCAGGTATAACAGAAAAACGATAAACACGCTTATAGCATCAGGAAATATTGATCTTTTCAGTAAGGAGATCAATGAAATGCTAATGACCTTAATTTCTTTACAAGAAACAGAACGGGAAAATTCAGAGTTTTACTCTGAAGTATATGCAAGTAAAATATCAAGATATTCAGATGATTACCCGGTATCAGGTCACGTAAATTCCAATATTTTTAATTTGATCTGGACCGATTTAAATGAAAAAAAACTGGCGTCTCGTTTTATGAGTTTAACGGATCTAAAGGGGTATGGCCATTATTCATTTATCAGTGAAATAGAAAGAGTTAAACAGCAAACAACAAGTATTTTAAACCTATTGAATCAGAATAATGAGCAATAAAGCTTCGCCTCTTAAATTAATAATTGGATTACTTGTAATTGCAAGCTCGGTCTTTAACGATTCCTTGTTTGCACAAAACGATTCAAAAAGTTTTAAATCAAAAACAAAAAACGCTGCCTTTAAGACCTTAGTATGGTCAGATGAATTTGAAGGTGCGGGGGCCATTGACTCTGAGAAATGGTTCCATCAAACGCAGCTACCGCCAGGGGGCAGCTGGTGGGGTGGAATAATCCAGCATTATACCGATAGGGAAAGCAATGCCTACCTAAAGGATGGATATTTAAACCTGGTTGCTAAAAAAGAGGAATTTGAAGATCAGGGTGAAACCAAACAGTATACCTCTGCCAGACTTAATTCGAAATTCGCCTTCACTTATGGCCGGGTAGAGATCAGGGCAAAACTACCGCAAGGAGTAGGCACCTGGCCTGCCATTTGGATGTTGAATAAAAACATCAATGAAGACGGGGCGTACTGGGACAACAAGGGATTTGGCGAAGTTAACTGGCCAAATTGCGGTGAGATCGATATCCTGGAACATTGGGGAAAGAATCAGGATTTTGTGTCCAGCGCAGTACATAACGGATCCAGTTACGGGTATCAGGTCAAGAACGTTGGGGGACAAAAAATAGCAGGTGCTTCCAGTAAATTCCACATCTATACCCTAGAATGGACAGAAGAGCAATTGATATTCAGTGTGGATGGGGTAGAGCATTTGCGATACAATCCCTCGGTAAAGAACATAGATACCTGGCCATATGATGCTGATTATTACCTGATCCTGAATATTGCCATTGAGCCCATTATTGATGCCGATTTTGTGTCAAGTCCAATGCTGGTTGATTACATCAGGCTATATCAATAGCATTAATCAACTTCCTAAAAGAGTATGAGTAAAAAACGTAAATTTTCACCAAACCTTGGTCTTATAATAGGGGTTATTGGTTTTGTAGCTGGAATTGGATTATTATTTACGGAGAGTTGGTTTATAGGAGTCTTTGGCGCTATAGCCAGTGCCGGACTAGCATATAAGGGGTATCAGGATTCCAAAGAATCAAAAAACTGAAATTTTTTCACACTTAAAGATAAATGTTACTTGTAACAAATCATATCAGTCTCTGAAAAGCTAAGCTTTATTTAATTATCCTTATACACTCTATAAGCAAATGGAAGTATGAGTAAGGCCAACAAACTTCTCGCCATTAAATTAATTCATACGATAATCTGGGCGATTTTCGTAGCCGTTATCTTTTATGTTCTGTACACAGGAATTATGAATACCGTCACCATGTATACCTGGATAGGTATTGGCCTTATAATTGGTGAAGGAATGATTTTATTAATATTCAAAATGTCTTGTCCGCTAACTGTTCTTGCCCGGAATTATTCGGATTCCCAGAAAGACAACTTTGACATTTTCTTGCCCAATTGGTTGGCCAAGCACAACAAACTAATATTTACCTCAATTTTCTTAGTTGGACTGGCAGTAGCGGTGTATCGCACCTTAACCTGATCTTATTCGCTAATACAGTGTACAACATTTGTTATCTTAGTTAGTATGAATTGGACCTGAATTGGTCTGTGCTATCAAGCTGTCTGCTCAGCCTAAAAAAGATGTGAAGGACGATTAGCCAACTTATATTGAACAAAATTGTACGCTAGATGTATTACGCCCTGGTATATTATCCACATATTAAACATAAGGGGTTTCAATCTTTTCGTCACAAGTACGAGCCTTATTCGGAATTGCTTCCGGAACATGTCCCTTTCATTTATCCGGTTCCCGATAGTATAGGCAGGGAAAAACTAGAGAAGCATATTAAAAAAGTGCTAAGCAGCTGGAAGCCTTTCGATGTCCATTTTTGCACCCTTGAGAAAACCTGGGACCATTGGTTATATCTGGGGGTAAAGGAAGGATATCATTCGGTAGTTAAACTCCACGATAAACTTTATGAGGGTATTCTTAGCCCATACCTTCGCAAAGACCTGCCTTTTAATCCTCATATCGGTTTGGGCTTATTCAGCAAGGAAGCTTATGATTTCAACAATCCGACTGCTCAATTAAGTCTGGATGAAAAAAAGTATAACAGAGCACGAAAAGAGTTTGAAGAAATGAACTTTGACCTATGGTGTACTGTAAATAAATTAAGCCTGGTAAAAATCAACTCCGATTTTACTGAATGTGTTAATTTAACTTATTACAAGATGGTCGGTGGCAGACTGTATGGTCGCAAGCAACCGCAATAGTGGATTATTTAAAATACTGCCATAACAACCCTAATTCCCGCTACTTTCTTTACTAACCCTACTAGCATTCTTATTATCAATATTCTCATTTAAGAATTGGTAAGACTCAAATTATATGAGACCTATGATACCCGAATTCCAGGTCTCAAATCATAATTTAGGTCGATTTGAGAATACCCCTACCCTAATTTAGCCCTGTGAATCACTACAATCTGTAGTAGATATAAACTTAAATTCAAAAACAATGAAAAAAGCAGTATTAATTTTTAGTATCCTTTTAGTCGGTTTCCAATTATCCGCTAAAGAAAAAGTAGAAATCCCAGCGCAAAAATCAGTAGAACTTACCTATGCTGAGTATGCAAATTACGACGTAAAGCTTATCAACAAATCTGGAAAACAGATAGATGTAGCTGTACTTGATTCCAAAACCCGCAAGCAGGTAAGTGGTTTTGGCCTGGGGCCCATGGGAAAAGCAGTTTTATATGTCGCAGCAGGCAATATTCTCAAATTAAGGAATACCTCTTCTAAAGATATCAGTATTACGCTGGATTTTGTGGAACGAAAATCAAAACCAAAAACTGTCTCCAACACGGAAAAAGTCAATTTTACTTTACATAATTCTTCCCTTAAATCCATCCCCCTGATCATACCGAATGTAATGAACCCCAACCTCTCTCCCATGTCCAACAGCGGCGTTTCACTTGAAATGGGACAGAAAATTTACCTTAGGAAAGGTATTGGGAAGGTGCTTATCCTGACGGTGGATGAAAACATCAAAACCGGTGATAAGGTAGATGTGGCCAAACTGGTCAGGAACATCAAAAAAGATTAGTAATTTGGATTAACCTAGAACGAAAAGCTATCTTTCGAGATAGCTTATTCGTTTAACACTTAACTATTAACATGTCCCTTTATACAACGCCCCTGCAGATTGGCTATTTCTTTAGCCTCCTTATGTGGATACTTTTCAATGTAAGAGGCTACAGAGAGCAGCGGCTATCGGACAAATTGCTGGGCTGGATCATGTTTATCCTGGCTATGGAGCTTCAGGACTACACTTTTGGTTTTGCGGGTATCAATGTACTTTGGAATGAACTCAATGGTTTTCCCAGAGGAGTTAGTTTATTATTTGGACCTATAGTCTATTTCTACTTTCGGGCTCAGGTAAACAGGACTTTTAAACTAGGGAAAAAACATCTTTGGCACTTCGCTCCTTACCTGCTATACTTCATTTACGAAATCTCTGCCTTTCTACAAGGTCCGGAAGCAGTGCAGCTCAGACAGGAGTCTGACTATAACCTTATCCTGTCCTATGTCTTTCGAATTACAATATGGGCTTCCTATATCTATTATCTATCCAAATGCCTGTTGATTTACAAAAAATACCGCGCATGGAGCATTCACCAATTTAGCAATACCGAACTAATAAATTTCAATTGGTTCAGGGACTTCCTCTATGCCATGATCTTTTGGCTGTTATTCAAAGAGGTTATGAATGTCTTAGATGCATTTTTTGACCTGGACTTTTACCAGGATTGGTGGTGGAATCTTGCCCTGGTAGCTGTTGCTTTTTACATAGGTCTTGCAGGAATAGCACAACGCCAGCCCGCCAAGATCCAATTTGCAATGGATTTGCAGGAGAACCCAGGGGATCTTGAGCCTACCCTGGATAATGGTATTGATTCAGATAAATCTGGTATCGCCAAAAGACTGGCCTCCCTCATGGAAAAGGATCGCCTTTTTCTTCAGCCGGATCTGAATCTAGACGAATTGGCCCAACACCTGCAAACCAGCAGGCCACAAGTATCTGCTGCTATTAATCAGGTTTTTAAGCAGAATTTCAACGATTATGTAAACAGCTTAAGGATTGAGGAGTTTCTCCGCTTATGTCAGATGAATAGTGAAAAATATACCCTGCTGTCGCTGGCTTATGATTCGGGGTTCAATTCAAAAGCAACTTTCAACCGCGCATTTAAAAAAATCAAAGGATGTTCACCTGTAGAATTCCTGAGCAAGTAAAACATTAAAGACACAGCCTAGGCACTCAATTTATCTGCTCTGGCAGGAATAATTTTTTTGGTCTTTCTCTTTTGCATCTGCCGGCGTTCCCAGGCTGTAGGGCTGCCAAAGAGTATGCTCCAGGTTTTAAGCGGGCGTTTCCAGATATCCCTAAAAAGATCTCCCCATGCATGAAAAACCAGGTATACCGGGTTGTATGAATTTACCGGTTTAGTGATGCCATAGATAGCCTGTTCCTTTTCTTCCTGAAAAGAACCAAAGATTCGGTCCCAGATAATCAGTGTAGAACCGAAATTTTTATCGATATAATCCTTATTTACAGCATGGTGTACCCTGTGGTGCGAAGGGGTAACAAATACATATTCGATTGGCCGGGGTAATTTACGGATCAGTTCGGTGTGTATCCAGAACTGGTACAGTATTTCCAATTGATGAACGATAATAAATACGATCGGATCAAAACTCAACATGAATACCGGTATAAAAAACACCAGTTTCAGGTTCTGTACCCAGGATAGACGAAAGGAGGTAGAGAAATTATAAAATTTCGAACTGTGGTGTACCACATGGGTAGACCACCAGAAACGCTGTACATGGGAAATTCTATGCGACCAGTACCTCACAAAATCAAGTATTACAAAGCAAAGCAGGTAAGACCACCAGGTATGGGGTATGGTCCAGGGGGTAAGGTTATAGCAAACCACCACGATATAAAAAATACCCACTTTGGTAAAGGCATTGACAAATAGGTTGCCAAACCCTATAGCCGAAGAGGCCAAAAAGTCCTTTCCGTGGTAGAGTTTTATGTTTTTTCTATAAGACAGGTAATATTCTAGGGCCACCAAACTGAACATGATTGGGGCAGCAATCCAGATAATCGTATTGAAATCTAATTGAAGAAGTCCTTCTAGGGTAAGTCTATTGTTGTCGATGGGGGTGAATGTATTTACTACAAACCTATTATAAATAATTGTATTTATTCCTGCTTGTTAGCATTTTAATTTAGATCGCAAAGAAATTTAAGGGAATATTTATGCGTTGATAGCCAGGAATCTCTGGCCTCTTGTTGTTGCTCACATAAATCTAAATAGTATCTCCATAATTGAAAGACTGTAAATTGTAGAGCCTCAATCCGGATTCAATCGATCCTTATACACCTTACAATTAAACAAATCAAACACAAATTCCATGAATATGTTATATTCGTATAAACCCATCAGCATGAAAACGCTCAGATCTTTTCTCTTCCTATTTTCTTTATGTGTATTGCTTTTTTCCTGTGGTTCGGATGATGATTCGGGAAACAACAATGAACCTGCACCGGTAATTGGTGTATGGGACCTGGTGGAACTTAACGTAAGCCCAGCCCAGGATATTGACCAGGACGGCACGTCTAACAGCAATATCATCGACGAACTGAATTGCGTTACTGGTATCCTTACTATCAATGAGGTGGGAACCTGGAGCTTGAGTTTGAATGGAGTCACTGTCACCTCCATAACCGGTGGCTTGTTTGATATAAATTGCAGTTCAACACCGAGCTTTAACTCGGGAACCTGGGCTTTTCAAAATAACCAGCTCACGCTTTTCCAAGGTGTTGACCCCATTATACTTACCCTGAATGGTGATGTGTTGACTAATCTGGTAGGTGAAACACTGCCTGATTTTTCCAGTGAAATCTACCAAAGAAGATAACATTTCTAATCATTCCCAAGCTGTAAGGTTTTTAATTCGTTACGTCTAAGGAATTTTTAGCACAAGATGCAATAGCTGCAGTACTTGTGGATATATTTGCAAAAAAATTCTATGGATTTTCTACTGAAACCCTGGCCCTGGTATGTCTCTGGTCCCCTGATTACGCTGGTAATGGTATTCCTGGTTTATTTTGGTAAAAACTTTGGGATGTCCTCTAACCTGAGAACCCTTTGTAGTATAGGTGGTGCAGGGAAATATGCGGACTTCTTCCGATACGACTGGAAGGCCTATCGCTGGAATCTTATCGTGGTTCTTGGTGCCGTCATAGGCGGATTTATAGCCGTAACCTTTCTCTCGGATGGTTCAGCCATTGACCTGAATCCCCAAACCATTGCTGATCTTCAACAGCTTGGATTTCAGGATGCGGGCGCCACGATTTTACCTCCCGAAATTTTCGACTGGGATGCTGTTTTTACCTTAAAAGGTATGGCCATTCTGATAGGCGCAGGATTCCTCGTTGGCTTTGGAACCCGCTACGCCGGAGGGTGCACCTCTGGTCATGCTATTTCAGGACTCAGCAACCTACAGTGGCCGTCCCTGATTGCGGTTATAGGCTTTTTTATCGGTGGTCTTATTATGACGCATTTTCTCCTACCCCTAATCTTTAGCGCATGAAAGTTTTACGATACTTATTTGTAGGCATCTTTTTTGGAATTGTCCTGGTAAAATCAGAGGCTGTCTCCTGGTACCGGATTATTGAAATGTTTAAGTTTCAATCCTTCCATATGTATGGCATAATCGGTTCTGCCGTAATACTTGGAGTGTTGGCCCTGTGGTTAATGAAAAAATCAGGCATGAAAAATACGGAAGGCAATTCCATCCACCTAGTTCCAAAAGACAAAGGCTTTGTCCGGTATATTTTAGGAGGAAGCATCTTTGGGTTTGGATGGGCACTGGCTGGCGCATGTCCCGGGCCTATGTACATTCTGTTGGGCACCGGTGTTTTCAGTATGCTTATCGTTATTGCCGCAGCTGTGCTGGGAACCTTTGTCTATGGGGTATTAAAAGACAAACTACCCCATTAGAAGCTAGCTTCAAGGATAATCTATTTGGCCTAAAACCACCTATCCTCCTTTTCTAGCTTTTCAGGACCAAAGTCTGTATCCCATGGGCCGGAATTTGTAAGTTCGCAGTCTTGTTGTCGAGCGTAACCCGATAATCCCTGTCCTCATCACCCTGATTCATAGCTACAATAACTATACTCCCATCCAAATTGACGAAAGCTGTTGACAAAACAGCGTTGGCACTGGATACACTGCTGATACGTTTGGCACCCGGGCGGATATACTTCGAGAAATGCCCGATATAGTAGTAGGAATTAGTCAACAACAGATCCCCGGATTTAGTATCTCCATGGGCTGGGGCAAAGCAAAGGTTACCCACATGGTTGGGACCTCCTGTCTCATCTAGCAGGATGTTCCAATCTGTCCAGGCTACTACCCCATTGTTGAAATCATTGATCATGGAACGCCCGTAGCGCTCGGCCAGACGTGATTCCTCAATCTTCTCCGGGTCATAGCCCTCGTTGCATCCTTCAGTGAATATTAGATTTTTGTCTGGGAAAACTTCATTCACATTCGCCACATTATCGAACATGGGAATCCCATCTTTCCAGTCCTCATACCAGTGAAAACCGGTACCCCAAACATATTTTGCGGCCTCAGGATCGTTAAGGATTACACTGGCCCTTTGGAACATCAGGTCCCGGTTATGGTCCCAAACGATAATTTTTCGATCGCCCATCCCGGCTTTTTCCAGGGTTGGACCTAAATAATTCTTCAGGAAATCCCGCTCTTCTTCTGCTGTATAGATACAGGACTCCCAGCGTTGTACGGCCATTGGCTCATTCTGTATGGTAAGCCCCCAGATGGGAATTCCCTCAGCCTCATAGGCCTCTATAAACTTTACATAATAGTTGGCCCAGGGCTGGTAAAACTCAGGCTTTAATTTTCCCCCTTTGAGCATATTGTTATTTGTTTTCATAAAGGCAGGCGGGCTCCAGGGGCTGGCATACATGGTTAATTCACCACCAGCTGCTTCAATCGCCATTTTGGTAAAAGGAATACGGTATTGCCGGTCGTGGTCAATACTAAAGGTTTTCAATTCGGCATCACCTTCGTCAATATAGGTATAACTGGCAGTGGAAAAGTCACAGCTGTGGATAATAGTTCTACCCAGGGAGTATCCAATCCCATTCTCCTGGCTGTAATAAGCTTCCATAAATCTCTGCTGGTTTTCCTCGGAGAGTTGATAGAATGTTTCTGCTGCCGCATCGGTCAGAGCTGCACCAATACCCAGCAGCGTCTGGAATTGTTTGCTGGGGTCTACTAAAATATCGATCTCCGTTTCCAGGGGTTGTTTAAATTCTCCGAATTCAAAATTTCCGCTTGGGGTGAGTTTCAAATCGGTTTGGTGCGCAGTAGTGATGATTTCGCCGGTCATACTTTTGGTGTAATCAATTAGTGACTCAGTTTCCTCTTCTATTTGTTTGGTAGTTTCGGTTTGTTGCCCACAGGAAAAAATCAATAAGGCAGTCGTTAAACCAAGCAAAAGTTGTTTTCCTTTTAGCATGATGTTCTTATTCTTTATGGTTATGAAATTGATATTTGGCACTACTTTAAAAGGCGGGTTAAAGAGCCCTTAGGGCATGTACAACCCAGTCGCCGTAAGACTTTGCTGGCGATAGCGTTTTGTTGTTGAAGTCTTTGATCTAAATGATCTCAGCACTCAAGCCCGCTTGTAACAGTTTACTGCAGCGGGGCTTCAAATCATCATACTCACCCGTTTTTACAGCGCATTTCCCATTGTAATGAACAATAATGGAACACTGTTCCGCCTGCTCCGGCGTATGTTCGCAAACTGCAATCAGGGTGTCAATTACATGATCAAAAGTGTTGACATCATCGTTAAACAGGATGATCTCGTGTTGCTTAACAACCTGCTCTTTCAAAAGCAGCTCTTCCAATAACTTTTCTTTGGCACTCATTACATCCGTATTCTCACTCTCTAAAATACATATTTTGCCGAAACCCAATTCCCTTTTTTCAATTTTTCTGACAGACGCAATCCCAGTTTCTTACATTTATCATTCAGCAGGGGTAAGTCTTCTTCGAAGAATCCACTTAGGTAGAGCTCTCCCTCAGGGCTTATTAAACACTCTGCATAGATCGGAAGATCCTGCAATAAAACATTGCGATTAATATTAGCCAGGATAAGGTCAAATTTCTTTCCCACCAGCAAACCAGCATCTCCCTGTAAGATTTCAATATTGGTTTGTCCATTCCTGTTCACATTTTCCATTGAATTCTCATAACTCCAGCGGTCTATGTCAATGGCTGTGACTGTTTTGGCACCACGCATAGCCGCCAGTATTGCCAGGACCGCTGTACCACATCCCATATCCAGTACCGTCTTTCCCTTCAACTCGGCTCTTAACAGGAATTGCACCATCATATGAGTGGTTTCATGGTGACCCGTACCAAAACTCATCTTGGGTTCTATTACAATTTCATAGGAGACATTAAATGCAGTGTGAAAAGGTGCCCTGATGGCACAGCTTTGGTCAATAAGGATAGGATTAAAATTCTTCTCCCAGGTTTCATTCCAATTTACAGGAGCTACTTCAATGTGCTTGTAGCTGATCTTGAAATTAGGATTGGAAAGTATGCCAATTCCTTCAAGGCGAGGCGCATCTCCTTCTTTCGGGATATAGGCCAGGAGTCCGGTTTCGGTTTCTACAAAGCTGTCGAAACCCAATTCTGCCAATTCGGCAATCAGGATTTCTGAAGCTGGTTGCAGCGGACTGATTTCAAAACTGTATTCCAGATAGGGTTGGGCCATCCGGTTAAATACCGTTGATGATCCCGATAAAATCGTCGGCTTTTAGGGCAGCCCCACCAATAAGACCTCCATCTACATCAGGCTTGGAAAATATCTCTGATGCATTTCCTGGTTTTACGCTACCTCCATAGAGGATAGTTACTCCTTGTGCGATATCCGAACCATAGGAAGATTCCAGGGTTTTCCTGATAAATGCATGCATTTCCTGGGCCTGTTCAGGGCTGGCCGTCTCACCTGTGCCTATAGCCCAAACAGGCTCATAAGCCAGAACAATATGCTTCCAGGCTTCAGTAGGCAAATGGAAAAGCGCATTTCTTAACTGACGCTCAACCAGGTCAAAATGTTTTCCTGATTTGCGATCATCTAATTCTTCTCCAAAGCAGAAAATAATGCGCATACCCTGGGCAAGTGCAGTGTCTACCTTTTTCTTTAAGAGACCATCTGTCTCCCCGAAATAAGCGCGGCGCTCAGAGTGACCTAAAATTACCGTATTCACACCAATATTTTTGAGCATTCCCGGTGCTATTTCCCCCGTAAATGCACCACTTTCTTCAAAATGCATGTTCTGGGCGACCACCTCAATCCTGGAACCGGCAAGGGATTGTACGGCTGCAGACAAGTTGACAAATGTGGGGGCTACCATCACCTCAGCCGAAGTATCTGGCATCTTCTGAACCAATTCTGCGAGTAAAGTGTTTGTTTCCTCAAGGTTCTTATTCATTTTCCAGTTTCCGGCTACAATTTTACTTCTCATGATGTTTCTCTTGTTATCTGTTATATTTCAATCAAACCTCAATTCCTCAAGGTCATTGTAATGCACTTTCTGTTGGATGGTCCCTTTTTTCAGAACAAGCATAGCGGGGTTAGACCGCACAATAGTTTTCAGGGTGGTCTCGTCTGTAAAGTAAAAATCAAAATTAAGGCCGTAACGTGCTTTAAGTTCTCCACTCAACTCATCGCTGGAAGCGGACATCCCAATAACCGTATAGCCTTTTGCTTGTGCTTCCTCTGCCTTAGATTTTACCTTTTCAAAGGCTTCCAATTCGCTTTTGGCAAGGTCGTAAGCCACTACCATAACCAATTTATTTTCCATCAAAAGCTGGTCTGCCTGGTCTACTCCACCTTGTTCTATGGTAAAATCGTGTATCGGTGGTTCATATCCTTTCTGAATTTCGGTGGTTTCTACCCCTATAAATTCCCCATCTACACTGGGGTATTCACCATTAGTGACCACAATTTCCTCCGTTCCATTGACATCAAATTTCCAGGCGTATTCGAAGATGGCCTTAGGGGCGTCTTCGGGAACAGTCATCCCATCCTGAATGCTGGCCCCTATTTTGTAGGGACGAAAATCGATAACCGGGAGGTGGTTTAGCACATGATTGGCATAGCCTATACATAATGCAAGGGACAATAATACCAGTCCGATATTCCATTTTGGAGAGAATAAGGGCTTGATATACCGGGTTCCAGCCATCAGGATAAGGATCAAAACAAGCAGTACCAAATCCTTGGTGAAAGACTCCCATGGCGTCAGTTTTATGGCATCACCAAAACAACCGCAATCCGTTACCTTGTTGAAATAGGCAGAATAGAAGGTAAGAAAGGTGAAGAATACGATCATACCCAGCAAACTCCAAAGGGTTATTCTCTTTTTAAAACCGAGGAGCAACAACACGCCAAGGATCACTTCCAGTATCACTACAAAAATTGAAATGGCCAGAGCATAGGGCATAAATACGGGAAGATCCAGTACCCCCTGACTAAAATATTCCTCGAGCTTGAAGGAGAAACCTACCGGGTCATTTAATTTTATAAACCCACTTACTATAAAAAGTAAGCCAACCAGAATCCGACAAAAATGAATGGTGTATTTCATAATTTTAGTGGGTGTGGACTTCCAGATGGATTAAGGCAAATACAGCGTAATTTATAATATCCTGGTAGTTGGCTTCAATGCCCTCACTTACCAGGGTTTTACCCTGATTGTCTTCGATTTGTTTTACCCGGAGTAGTTTTTGTAAAATAAGGTCGGTCAATGAACTGACCCGCATATCCCGCCAGGCTTCCCCATAATCAAAATTCTTGTTTTCCATCAAGCCTTTGGTCTCAGCAAGGGCCTTGTCATAGAGCTCCAGGGCCTGCGAAGTATCCAGGTCTGGTTCTTGGGCCACACCTTTCTCAATCTGTATCAGGGCCATCACCGAATAATTGATTATTCCGATAAATTCCGGGATTTCCCCTTCATCTACCTTGCGGGTCTCGTTTTCCTGAAGGCTTCTGATGCGCTGAGCCTTGATGTAAATCTGATCGGTTAGAGAGGGTAATCGTAAAATTCTCCAGGCACTGCCGTAATCGGTCATTTTTTTTGAGAAAAGATCCCGGCAATGTGAAATAATTTCATTGTACTGTTGAGAAGTCTCTTGCATGGGAAAGCATCAAATTTCTGTAAATTTCGCGTAAATAATTATAATCTTCAAGGTTTTAGATTTAAACTTGTCTTGACTATTTCAATTCTTTAATGCTACCTAAAAATTCCATGACATTAAATTGCAAAGGACAGCTGATTAGCCTGGAGCAACCCATTGTTATGGGCGTTCTTAATATTACCCCGGACTCCTTTTACGACGGAGGACGCTATCAGCAACCGGAGGAAGTCCTTAAACAGACGGAAAAAATGCTCAATGACGGGGCAACTTTCATTGATGTGGGTGCCTATAGCTCCCGTCCTGGTGCGGACCATGTGACGGAAGAAACGGAATTATCCCGCATACTTCCCATAATTAAGTTACTTCTCAAAGAATTCCCGGAGGTACTGCTCTCCATAGACACCTTCAGAAGTAGCGTTGCAAGTGAATGCATTGCTGCGGGGGCAACATTGATCAATGATATTTCAGCAGGCAGCCTGGACCCAAATATGATTAGCACCATTGGTAAGCTCAGGGTTCCCTACATAATGATGCATATGCGGGGTAGTCCCCAGACGATGAGCGGGCTAACGGATTATGAGGATTTAATGGAGTCGGTAATGCTTTACTTCTCCGAAAAAATAGCCCTGGCCAGGGAAGCAGGTATAGTTGATCTTATTTTGGATCCTGGCTTCGGATTTGCCAAAACCCTGGAACAGAACTACGAATTGCTGAAGAATCTCAACCTGATGCAACACCTGGATTATCCCATTTTGGTAGGGTTAAGTAGAAAATCCATGATCTATAAGCTACTAGACCTCAGCCCTGAGGAGGCGCTGAACGGGACAACCGCACTGCATATGTTCAGTCTGACCAAAGGCGCCAAAATACTCAGGGTACATGATGTAAAAGAAGCGATGGAATGCGCACATCTATACCAACAATTATCAGAATAAATCCCTGGTAAAGGATAAACCTATTTTTCCTAATTTTACAAAAACGGCAAGGATTGGAATTTCTCGATTTTCTGGATTTCAAAGTAACAGACGTAATTGATATCGTCCTGGTCGCTATCCTCCTCTATTATATCTACAAATTAGTCCGCGGTACCGTAGCCATCAACATTTTCATCGGGATTGTCATTGTCTGGGGATTCTGGAAACTCACGCAGTTGCTGGACATGAAAATGATCAGCAGTATGGTTGGAGGCTTTATGTCCGTTGGGCTGATTGCTTTGATCATTGTATTCCAGCAGGAGATCCGGAAGTTTCTGCTAATGATTGGTTCCACCAACCTCGGGAATAAACGCGATTTTGCAAAACGTTTCAAATTTCTGAGACAAGAAGGGGTGGCTATTAAAACCGACTTACCAGCCATCCTGAACGCCTGTGAGAAAATGGGTAAGAGCAGAACAGGGGCTATCATTGTCTTGAAAAGAAACAATTCCCTGGACTTTGTAAAATCTTCCGGAGACAGAATGTTTGCCGAAGTGAACCAACCCATTATTGAAAGTATCTTTTTCAAGAACAGCCCTTTACATGATGGCGCAGCTGTTATTGAAGACAATATCATTACGGCCACCCGTGTGATCCTTCCGGTATCTAATGAGCGGTCCATACCACTGCGCTTCGGACTGAGGCACCGGGCTGCTGTGGGCATCACGGAGCGCACAGATGCCATTGCCCTGGTAGTTAGTGAAGAAACCGGAAACGTCTCCTATATCAAAAATGGCGCCTTCGAGATGTACAAGGATCTCAAGGACCTGGAAGGAAAATTGAGAAAAGACCTGCAATAAGATGAAATGTAAAAATTGTCAGGACATACTTCGTACGGACTTTAGTTATTGTCCTTCCTGCGGGGCAAAAGTAGTTGAAAGAAGGCTTACTTTCAAAGGGCTTTTCAACGATATTGTTGAACGGATTTTCAATTTGGAAAATAATGTTTTCAAAACCATCGGGCACATGACTCTGTGGCCGGAGCGTGTAATAAATAGCTATGTAGATGGTACCAGAAGAAAATACCTAAATCCTCTAAACTACCTAACGCTGTCCATAGCCCTTTCCGGGGTGTTATTTTATTTTATGAAAAAGTTTGCCCTGGACAATATGGATTTTGATGTTTTCGGGATGGGTGTAAACCAAGAAGGTCAGGCTAAATTAATGGAGGCTATAATGGAATATAGCAGTTTCATATTTATCCTCTATATTCCCATAATTGCGTTAGCTGGGATCCTTTCCTTCAACAAAAGGGAGTATAATATTCCGGAATATATTGTAGCCGCTACCTATTCGCTTTCGCATTTTTCTGTGCTTACTTTTCCGGTAAGTTTGTTGGTCATATTAGTGATTCCCGAGAGCTATATGTCCTTTTCTTTATTTTACCTTTTCTTGATGGTCGCCTATTTTTTATTCACTTTGATAAGGATTCATAAATATTCCTTTGGTATGACCATAGTTCGTATTTTCCTGTTTTGCATATTATTTTTTATCGGATATATGGCCCTTTCTATAGCAATGCCTTTTTTGCTTATCCTGACAGGCGATTTGACATTACAGGATTTACTTCCTCCAAAGGCTTAAGCCAGTTCCTCAGCCATAAACTGGGCTTCGTATAGTTTGCTGTAGTATCCACCTTTTTTAAGGAGTTCCTTATGTGTTCCGGCTTCAACCACTAGTCCGGCATCCATCACCAGGATCTTATCGGCTTTTTTCACTGTCGCCAAACGGTGGGCTATGATAATGGAAGTACGCCCTTCGGTGATTTTTTCCGTGGCCTTTTGTATTAATTTTTCGGTATAGGTATCGACGGAGGAAGTTGCTTCATCCAGGATCAGGATACTGGGATTGGTCACATAGGCCCGCAGGAAGGCGATAAGTTGTCGTTGTCCGCTGGACAACATGGAGCCGCGTTCCTTTACGTTATAGTGATACCCCCCGGGCAGGGTACTTATGAAGTCGTGCACCCCTATTTGTCTTGCCGCCGCTTCTACCTCCTGTTCAGATACGGCACTGTTGCGCAAAGTAATATTGTTGGCGATAGTATCTGCAAACAGGAATACGTCCTGTAATACCACAGCAATATTCTTCCGGAGGGTAGCTAACTTATATTCCCGGGTATTCACTCCATCCAGCAAAATGGCTCCGGAATTGATTTCGTAAAAACGGTTGAGCAGATTGATAATGGTTGACTTACCAGCACCGGTAGCCCCAACAATAGCTATGGTTTCTCCGGCTTCTACCTTAAAAGTTACGCCGTGGAGTACTTCCTCTTCTTCCAAATACCCAAAGCGCACCTCATCGAAGCGGATTTCCCCTCGCATGTGCTCAATTTCCAATGTGCCCCGGTCTTCGATATGGCTTTCGGTATCCAGTATCTTAAATACCCGGTTTGCTGCCACCATCCCCATCTGCAGGGTGTTGAATTTATCCGCAATCTGACGTAATGGCCTGAAGAGCATTTCGATCAGTAAGATGAACGCGAATACAGTACCGATCTCTTCCTGATTAAGTCCGGCCACATTTTGAAGTCCGCCATACCAGACAATAAGACCAATGGCAACGGAAGATACAATTTCAGCAACGGGAAAGAAGAATGAGTTATACCAAACTGTTTTCAACCAGGCATCCCGATGCTTCTCATTGATATCCCTGAATTTTTTGCTTTCTATTTCCTCCCGGGTAAAAAGCTGTACGATCTTCATCCCTGTAAGTCGTTCCTGCACAAAGGAATTCAGGTTAGACACCTGGGCCCGCACTTCTATAAATGCTTTCTTCATAGCCTGTTGGAAAAGGCGTGTGGCATATAGGATAATAGGTAGAAGTGCAAAAACGATAAGGGAAAGTTTCCAATTCAGATAGGTCATTACGGCGGCAGCGACCAGCATTTTCAAGAGATCGGCTACAATAACGAAAAAACCCTGGCTGAATATTTCACCTATTCGCTGCATATCTGCAACTGCACGGGTTACCAGTAACCCCACAGAGGAGTTGTCGTAATACTTCATCCGAAAACTCATCATATGCCGGAATAACTTCATTCGGATGTCCCGTATCACAGATTCTCCTACCCAATTGGCATAATAGTTAAACAACAGCTGGCAAATTACCTGACCCACGAGGACTATACCCATTGCTGCCGCATAAAAGACGAGTTTATCTGCATCTTTCTGCAACAGGGCTTCATCTACGATTTGTTTGAGAAACAAGGCCGACAAAACGGCGAATATGGATAACATAATAGCCGCCACGGACACTCCCAAAAAGGTTAAGCGGTAGGGTTGGGTATAGGCCAACACCCGCTTAAATAGCCTGAAATCAAATGCCTTTCCCGTCTCCCTATCCATCGTCCTTGAGTATACTTTTAGGGTATTCCACCCGGGTCAAATATAACCCTTTTGCAGGGACAGAAACCCCAGCCTCACTCCGATTCTTGCTTTTTATAATAGCTTTAACATCTTCCGGAGCCAGCTTACCAAGCCCCACGTCCAGCAGGGTTCCTACAATGGCCCTTACCATATTCCGCAGAAAACGGTCTGCCGAAATTTTGAAAATCAACAAATCGCCTTCTTTCTTCCAAAATGCCGAACTGATCTTGCAATTAAAGGTCTTTACATCAGTATTACTTTTGGAAAAACACTCAAAATCCTGGTATAGTTTTAGCATCTCAGCGGCCTCGTTCATCGCATCCACATTGAGGGGTAGTTGAATTAAATAGGCGCTATTCTGATAGAAAGGGTTTTTCTTCCTGACAATATGATATTCGTATGAACGGGAAACAGCACTGAAACGCGCATGAGCATCTTCAGGAACTGCATATAAGTCGTTAATTGCAATATCATCCGGTAAAAACCGATTGAGTCTTTTTACCAGGTCCGAAGGAATTGGAGCGGTAGTATCGAAGTGGGCATAGATTTCACGCGCATGAACCCCCGTATCTGTCCTCCCGGCTCCTACAATTGAAAGTGTACTTCTCATCAGGGTAGACAGCGCATTTTCAACCACCTCCTGCACAGTAAGGGCATTGGGTTGTCTTTGCCAGCCGTGATAAGCTTCGCCAAAATAAGATAGGGATAAAAAGTATCTCAACTAAACTGCTAATTTTGCAGCAGTAAAGATAGTGAAGTAGTCCCAAAGGATTGATTTCGGAAGCCTGTGCCCAGTTACAGCAAATCTCCGGAAGTCTGAATCCGGGCAATCCACTGTATCAAGCTAATTACATGACCCGCATACTCCTATTATCAGATACTCATGGGCATATGGATAAAACCATCCTCAAATATGCCCGTATGGCAGACGAAATATGGCATGCTGGAGATATTGGATCCTTTGAAGTTACGGATCAACTGGAAAAAGCAAACAACGTAAAGGCCGTATATGGCAATATTGACAATGCCGTTATCCAGCAGGAATTTCCCCTTGACCAAAAATTTAGCTGTGAGGATGTTTCGGTGTGGATGACCCATATTGGAGGGTACCCTGACCGATATAACCGCAGGATCAGAGAACAAATCAAGGCAAATCCACCAGATCTTTTTATTAGCGGTCACTCCCATATTCTGAAGGTACAATGGGACAAGAAGCTGAACCTCCTGCATATGAACCCAGGGGCTTGCGGCAAACAGGGGTTTCATCAGCTTAGAACCATGCTTCGCTTTGTGATCGATGGAAAGGATATAAAGGATTTGGAGGTAATTGAATTGGGGAAACGATAATTAAACTCATTAGGCATTTGTAATATGAAAACACCATTTAAGCTCAAATTCCTGGACCACGTTGCCCTTAGGGTAAAAGACCTTGAGCAATCTGCTGACTGGTATGAAAAAGTGCTTGGATTAACCCGCTACGAAGTTCCTGAATGGGGGAATTTTCCTGTTTTTCTTCTCGCAGGTAAAACAGGAGTCGCCTTGTTCCCGGTGAGGGCAGGAGAAATACCTGAAGAGAATAAGAGAAAAGGGGCGATAATTGACCACTTTGCATTTCAACTAAGTAACGAGGATTTTGAAAAAGCCAAGGCTTGGTGTTCTGAGCTACAAATTCCCTATGAGATTCAGGATCACCATCACTTTTTCTCCCTTTACATGAGAGATCCTGATGACCATACGGTAGAATTAACCACCCTTATCGGAAAAGCCGAAGATTTTTATGGCTGATTACCATTAAGGTATACAGTATTTCCCAGAAGCAAAAAACCCTGACACAGCAGAGCTGGTCAGGGTTTAACGCACTAATACTACTAAGATGTTAGGTTCAACGTAAGCGGTCCACAGATTTTACGAGATCTTCATCCTTTTTGATGGCCTTGTTTGACAGGGCCAGAAAAACGATAGAAAAAATCGGAATCAACATCCCAATACCTTTCTCAGAAACCGCCGTTTCTCCAGATAAACTTAGGGACCGGTAAACGAAAAATCCTAGTAAAAAAAGATTCAATATGAGATTCAACCTGTTTAGAACAAATTGATTTTTTCGATTTTTATACAAAAAAACAGCAATCAGCGCGAAAATAGCGACAGCTAAAAATACTATGGAAATCCAGAGCGTTTGTTGCGCATAAAAAGCATTTCCTTCCTCCTTCCACAACGGAAGCCAGAATGGCAAAAGTCCAGATATAATCGCCGTTATAATTAAGTAAACCGTCTGAATTCGCTGAATCACCGCTTATCGATTAGAGCTGCAAAAATACGTTAGTTTTTATTTCCTGAAAATCAAATCCTGCTAAATTTCATAAAATTCGACAAGTATTCCTGATAAGTTATCAGGCTAAAGGGGGGCTATTGAAAAGGAATGTTTTGCTGGAGATTCAGGAATGCACCAATTCTTCGGTATTTAAAAGAGTAATATGAAAAATAATTCGTATTATTGCCTCGTTATTAGATAGATCACTTACCGATTGGGAATTCTTTCCCTAGTAATACCCAAATAACAACACACTTCATTTTACATAAGTTTAATTTATTCAATACTGAATGTTTGAGATTTCAGAATTAAAGGGAAAAAAACTCCCGGAACTACAAGAAATTGCCAAAGGCCTTAAAGTACCCAAGTACAAATCACTTAAAAAACTGGATTTGGTTTATCAGATCCTGGACCTACAGGCAAGCAACCCTGCCGCTGTAAAAACAGTCGCGGTATCAGAAGAGAAGCCCAAAGAGGCTCCAAAACCAAAACAAGCTCCAAAACCAAAGAGCGCCCCTCCTTCAAACGGGGAGGAAAAGACCCAAAGCAAAGAGAAACCGGCCACCACTGAATCAGCAAAGCCTGCAACAGATAAAAAGACACATGAAAAGGCTGCAAAAAATGAGGACCGCAGACCAAAAAGGGAACATCATAAAGCCAGTGGACCACACAAACAACAGGGAAAACAAAGGCCACAGCATCAAAAGAAAGAAGCTCCGGAACGCAAAAGCAGCAATTTTGACAAAGACCTAAGGAATAAATACAAGCAACCGGAATACGAATTCGATAGTATTATCGCAAGCGAAGGGGTGCTTGATATTATGCAGGACGGATACGGTTTTCTGCGTTCTTCAGATTACAATTACCTTTCATCCCCGGATGATATTTACGTATCTCAGTCGCAAATCAGGCTGTTTGGCCTTAAAACTGGCGACACTGTGCTCGGTAATGTTCGTCCTCCAAAAGAAGGAGAAAAGTATTTCCCGCTAATTAAGGTGAATAAAATCAACGGCCTGGATCCTCAAGTAGTTAGAGATCGTGTGGCATTTGAGCACCTCACACCCCTATTCCCTAGTGAAAAATTTAACCTGGCGGAACGACAAAGCAATATTTCCACTCGAATTATTGATCTTTTCTCTCCTATAGGAAAAGGACAAAGGGGTATGATCGTTTCCCAGCCCAAAACAGGTAAAACGATGTTGTTAAAGGCTATTGCCAATGCCATAGCCGCAAACCACCCGGAAGTATATCAGATTATTCTATTGATTGATGAACGTCCTGAGGAGGTAACGGATATGCAGCGTAATGTTCGGGGCGAAGTAGTGGCTTCTACCTTCGATAAGGAAGCTACGGAACATGTTCGCGTGGCCAACATTGTACTCGAGAAAGCCAAACGGCTTGTTGAGTGTGGCCATGACGTGGTCATCCTTTTGGATTCCATAACCCGTCTGGCACGAGCCTATAATACTGTACAACCAGCTTCTGGTAAGGTATTAAGTGGTGGTGTTGATGCCAATGCACTTCATAAACCGAAACGCTTCTTTGGAGCCGCCCGTAATATTGAAAACGGGGGATCCCTTTCTATAATTGCAACCGCACTTACGGAAACAGGATCTAAAATGGACGAAGTGATCTTTGAAGAGTTTAAAGGAACCGGTAATATGGAACTGCAACTGGACAGAAGGATCAGTAACCGTAGAATTTTCCCTGCAATCGATCTGGTATCGTCTTCTACACGTAGAGACGACCTGCTTCATGATGAAAACACCATTCAAAGGTTGTGGATATTGCGTAAATACCTGGCCGATATGAATCCGATTGAAGCTATGGAATTTATGGAACAACGCATCAAACAAACCAAAGATAATGATGAGTTCCTGATGACTATGAACCAATAGCGCAGGAAATAACAAACTAAAGCCCGACTGCTAAATAGCAATCGGGCTTTTTTATTTTATAGATGTTGAGTTGGCAACAAAAAACCCCGGCTGTTAGGCACAACCGGGGTTTTTTAATAGGGTATGCTTCTTAAAGCCCAGCTATCTGCTGGGTAAGCTTGCTTTTCAGGTTGGCCGCCTTATTGCTGTGTATGATGTTTCTTTTGGCCAACTTGTCAATCATGCTGACAACAGATGGCAATAGTGCCTCTGCCTTTTTCTTGTCGGTTTCGGCGCGCAATTTTTTAATCGCGTTCCTTGTTGTTTTATGCTGGTAACGATTACGTAAACGTACCATTTCATTTCTTCTGATCCTTTTTAATGCCGACTTGTGATTTGCCATTGTACTATTATTATGTTTTTCGGGCTTTTACTTTTTTTTACCCTGATTTGTAGCCCGTAGGGGAATCGAACCCCTGTTACCAGGATGAAAACCTGGCGTCCTAACCCCTAGACGAACGGGCCATTAAAAATTAGAACGGGAAACAAACAAAATGTCTTTTTCCTTTTACTTGTAGCCCGTAGGGGAATCGAACCCCTGTTACCAGGATGAAAACCTGGCGTCCTAACCCCTAGACGAACGGGCCATTGTGCTTACACACAAGCGGATGCAAAAATACAATTATTTTTTACTATCACAACCCCAAATCCTATTTTTTGAAAAGCTTTAATATGCCTTTGCAAATAGCACTCGTCGTCTTGAGGGATTACCCGTCAATACGCAGCTTCCCTCCTCTTCAACAGCATCCAGAGGGATGCATCTTATGGTTGCTTTAGTCTCTTCTTTGATGCGATCCTCTGTCTCCGCAGTACCATCCCAATGGGCAGCAATAAATCCTCCCTTGGTTTCGAGGACCGTCTTGAACTCCTCATAATCATCAACCTGGGTAATACGGTCATCTCGATATGTAGCGGCTTTATCGAATAGGTTCTGTTGCATTTCTTCCAGTAAGTGACTAATCCGGTCTACTACAGCATCAGCAGCTACAACCTCCTTTTCCAGGGTGTCTCGCCGTGCCAGTTCATAGGTGCCATTTTCAAGATCGCGGGGGCCCACCGCTAAACGCACGGGTACTCCTTTCAATTCGTATTCATTGAATTTGAATCCGGGTTTGTGGGTATCGCGATTATCGTATTTAACTGAAATTCCTTTTGCCCTAAGAGAATCTACTAAAGGCTTTACCTTTTCGTTAATCGCTTCCAGTACTTCAAGACCTCTGTATATAGGGACTATAACCACTTGAATTGGAGCTAATACCGGAGGTAAAACCAGTCCGTTGTCATCACTATGCGTCATGATCAGGGCACCCACAAGACGGGTTGAAACCCCCCATGAGGTGGCCCATACATGTTCTTGCTTACCTTCCCTGGTAGTGAACTTAACATCAAACGCCTTGGCAAAATTCTGACCTAAATAATGAGAAGTTCCTGCCTGAAGCGCCTTGCCATCCTGCATAAGTGCTTCAATACAATAAGTCTCCACAGCACCGGCAAACCGTTCACTTTCGGTCTTTGTTCCCTTAATCACGGGTACCGCCATGTGTTTTTCCGCAAATTCAGCATAAAGATTCAGGATCAGCTCTGCCTCATCCACAGCTTCCTGCTTAGTAGCGTGGGCAGTATGTCCTTCCTGCCAGAGAAACTCAGCAGTTCGGAGAAAGAGCCGTGTACGCATCTCCCAGCGAACCACATTGGCCCATTGATTAATTAACAAAGGTAAATCCCGATAGGATTGAATCCACTTCCTGTAGGTATCCCAAATAATGGTTTCAGAGGTTGGGCGAACGATCAGTTCTTCTTCCAGTTTGGCATTCTCGTCTACAACAATTCCCGACCCGTCTTCGGCATTCTTAAGACGGTAATGGGTAACCACGGCGCATTCCTTGGCAAACCCCTCCACATGGCTGGCTTCCTTACTCAGGTAGGATTTTGGGATAAACAGAGGAAAGTAGGCGTTTTCATGACCTGTATCCTTAAACATTTTATCCAGTCCGGCCTGCATTTTCTCCCAAATGGCAAAGCCATAGGGTTTGATTACCATACATCCGCGGACACCTGAATTTTCGGC
Source organism: Flavobacteriaceae bacterium D16 (assembly GCA_021295155.1). Classification (GTDB taxonomy): domain Bacteria; phylum Bacteroidota; class Bacteroidia; order Flavobacteriales; family Flavobacteriaceae; genus Lentiprolixibacter. The sequence goes on from JAJTJC010000035.1 coordinate 1,022,145, forward strand.
AAGATCGGCTTTGACCACCAATTCATTGTACCACTTGGAATAGTCCTCACTTCTCTTGGTTAGATTTTTTCCCATTAATTATAGTTTGGCACAAATATTGTGACCTTATTAACAAATTTAGTTGGGTAAAACTAACTATTTTTAAAATGTTCAACAATATAAATTTACGACCATGATGCATATAACACCCCTACCGAGAATTCGTCGCATGGCCCTTTTAATTATACTGGGATCATTTGCCGTTTCGTGCGGATCCTATCAACAGGCCTCCTACTATGACAATGACGGAATTTATGCCCAAAGGCAAGAACGCGTTTCTGTGGAACGCCCTGTTCAGCAGCGAGCGCAACCGCAACCTGCTCAGGAAAAAGATGGTATTTACGCAGACTATTTTGGAGAAAAAGCGGATCAACTTGATGGCATCATGGAGAGTGAAGTCTTCACGGATGTTGATGACTATTATGGTGGGGTAGAAAACGATAGTCTCGCTCTGAATCAGGAAGTAAACTATTTTGACCAGAACAACGATTATATCGGTTACGGTGGCTGGGGAGATAACCCAAGCAGCGTAACAGTTAACTTTTACAACAACGGCTGGGGTTGGAACAACTGGGGTTGGGCCAATCCATATTGGGGCTGGGGTTGGAACAACTGGGGCTGGAACAACTGGGGTTGGGGCTGGAACAGTTGGGGTTGGAACAACTGGGGCTGGGGAGGCTATTACGGTTGGGGCTGGGGAGGCTATTACGGTTGGGGCTGGGGAGGCTATTACGGTTACCCATATTATGGCCACCCATACTACGGTCGCGGATATAACTGGGGCTACAATAGAAGCAGACGCGGATACTACGGCAGTAATTCACTTGCCGCAAACAATCTCAGGGGCAGATCCAATCTGAATACACGTACTAATAGTACCCGATATCGGTCTAATAGTGGTCGTTCTAATCTATCACGAAGCGGTTCCACAAGTAGGACTGGGAGCTACAGAAGCAACCTGTCTTCAAGAAGAAGCGTTAGTGCAGATGCTATAGAAAGAAACAGAGCCTACAGAAGTAGTCGAAGTACAAGGACAAACCCAAGATACAACAGGTCATCAGCTTCAAATCGCACCTATAGTGGAGCTACCTCCAGGAATAATGCATACCGAAGTAGCAGAAGCAGTGCGGCCAATACAGGCAGAAATACCTACAGCGGGTCTTCAAGAAGCTCTACATATAATCGATCCGGAAGCAGAACCTCTGGATACCGAAGTTCAGGTAGTCGCTCTTCAGGATATAGGAGCTCTGGTAGCCGATCTTCCAGTTCAAGGAGTTCCGGGTATAGAAGCTCCGGAAGCAGCAGTAGCTCAAGAAGTTCAGGCTATAGCAGAAGTTCTGGAAGTAGTTCAAGAGGATCCAGTGTTCGAAGCTCTGGTGGTTCTTCCCGATCTTCCGGTGGAAGATCTTCAGGAGGAAGCCGAAGTAGCGGAAGAAGGCAATAATCATCCTAATATTATAACTCCATAATTTATAGCAAGATGAAAAGGTATTTTAATTTACTGATGGTTTTGGTATGCTTTGGCACCACGGCCCAAAATATTGATGATGTGCTGCGCTACAGTACAAACGACTTGCAGGGAACCCCTCGTTTCCAGGCAATGGGAGGTGCTTTTGGAGCCCTTGGAGGCGACCTTTCTGCACTGTATATAAACCCAGCAGGTGTTGCTGTTTTCAATAATAGTTTGTTTGGAATAACTGGCGCGAATTACAACCGGGATAACGAGGCGAACTATTTTAATTCGGTTACTAGCACCAATAATAACTATTGGGAATTTAATCAATTAGGTGGGGTATTTGTTTTTCGAAACAATGCCAAAAGTGATTGGAAAAAATTAGCTATGGCCTTCAATTACGATATGGTCCAGAATTTCGATAATGATATTGTTATTCGCGGAAACAGTCCGCAAGGTATAGATAATTATTTCCTGACAGCAGCCCAAGGTGTGCCCTTTGGATCAATTCTGATCCGGGATGGTGAATTTATCGAAGATGCCTACCTGGATATAGGATCCAGCCTTGGATTTCTATCACAACAGGCTTTCCTGGGCTACTACGGTGGCGTAATAGATCCTGTAGACCCTAATGATGATAACAATACGGCCTACATATCCAACGCCCAATACAGTTCGGTAAACCAGGATTACTTTTTGAGAACCAGGGGCTTTAACAGCAAATTCAGCCTTTCAATGGGCTCTCAATACATGGATAATTTATATCTGGGTGCCGCAATGAATTTCCATACCGTGGTCTATGATGAATACAAAGAATTGAGAGAAGGAGGCTATGATGTTGCCTCTCCCATACAGTTCACAAACTTTGATAATTTTTTAAGTACTCGAGGAACAGGTTTTTCGTTCAGTCTCGGCGCTATAGCCAAGTTAAACGAGAACATCAGAATTGGGGGAAGCTACCAATCGCCTACCTGGTACCGACTTACAGATGATACTTCACAACGCATCAATTCGGACCTGGCTGATAGTGACATAGGCTTTATCGATTTCAATATTGTAAACCTCTTTCAACGGTATACTATCAAAACTCCAGGTAAAGTAACAGGTAGCCTGGCCCTGGTCTTTGGAAAGGATGGGTTATTTAGTTTTGATTATGAATATCAGGATATGTCCCAGGCAGAATTGCGACCATCATCAGATCCAAGTTTTTCTATAGAGAATCAGTTTATTTCAGGCGAATTGGGTGGAGTTTCTACCTATCGCATCGGTGGAGAATACCGTATTGAACGGGTAAGTCTTCGCGGAGGATATCGCTTTCAGGATAGTCCTTTTAGAGATGGAGGAAATAATTCTGGAGGGATTGGTGACCTGAAAGCGTATTCAGGTGGTATTGGTTATAGTTTTGGGCCGAGCCGGCTGGACCTTGGATTCAGCAGAACAGAACAGGATGTCAACCAACGATTATTTTCGTTTGGACTCACAAATTCAGCCGCTGTTAACCAGGTAAATACCAATGTTACCCTGGGCTACACCGTTAACTTCTAAGTTTTAAGAAATATTAATTAAAAGCCCGGCGAATGCCGGGTTTTTTTATCTTACGAGAGCAAAATGCGTGCGTATGGTATTTGCCACAAGGACCCCACTTTCATCCCGCTCATATTCCAGTCGGAACCAGTAATCTGATGATGGCATAGGACGCCCATTGAAGGTGCCATCCCAGCCCACAGTGGTTTCATCCAACTGCTTGAGTAGTTTTCCGTAGCGATCAAAAATAAAGACCACAGGATCTGTCAAAGTTTCAATTCCAAGGATATTCCAGGCATCGTGAATACCATCACCGTTGGGTGTAAAAAATTTAGGATACCCTACTACAAGAAAAGGAATAGGATTAGTAATCCCACAACCATTTTTGTCATTGATCACCAGGGTATTCTGTCCCGGAGGCAAATCTTCAAAAACCGGTGAATCCTGAAATTCCCCTCCATTGATGGCATATTCATAGCTGCCATTACCCTGAACAAAGACCTCAACGGTATTGTTATCCGAAAGGTCATCCAGAACATCTATCCTATCCAGAACGGGGGTTCCGTAAAACGTGATCAGTATATCGTCTGTGACAGTGCCACCAAAAGTGTCGTTTATCGTAACAAAATAGCGGCCTGAATTGGGGCTTGCAACCGTATAGGTAGTTTCTGCAGGACCAGAAGCCAGAACGGCATCTATGGTACCGTCGTCATCTGTATCTACCTCCCAGGTTACGTTGGCAATATTAGGTCCGACCGGCGAATTCAAAGCGCTCAGTACAATATCCGGGTCCCCTTCACAGGCTACAATATCCAATCCCAGGAACTCATCCCTCAGGGTACAGTCCAGTGCTGTATTCTGATCGGCATCAACAGAAGTACCCGTAAACGTCAGTATATACGCTTCGGGGTCTCCGTCAAAGTTGGTATTAAAATTATTGATAAGCAGGTAATAGATCTCCCCTGCTCTAACATCGATCCAATCATCATAAGTATTCAGGTTACCGGTAAGCGAAGGTGCTCCCACCTGTCCATTTTCCGGATTAACCCCTATTCCTGTATACCGGGTACTGTTTACCTCATAGTTACATCGGATGGGTTGGGCAGAACCATTGCTGATACTACCACAATCCACATCGGGACCAAAAAGGGCAAAATCCCATTCAGCAGTAATTATTCCACTGGGTGAAGGCAATGCCTCAATATCAAATCCAATTCGTCCGTCGGTTCCTGCCCTAAAAACGTACCAGGAAGTATTGTTCTCGATATTGGCAGAACTTACGCTCCCTTTTTCAAGACAACCGGTCTGTCGAATTACATCGGGATCAAAATCGTCAATATCCCCACCACCATCAGCTATACCCGTAATAGGTGCATCTGCACAAACCGGAATGGCACTGCGACAATCTGGGGAATTCTGGGCACTCAGCAAGGCAAAGCCGAACACTATAGTACACAAGCAACAAAAGAATTTTAGCATAGGTTTGGGGCTTATGTCTGATAACAAACACTATAATAACTCGGTCAAGCCCTGTTTAGTATATCAACAAAAGAGTTTTAGGGGTGAATTCGACGAAAAACTGCAGGATAAATTAATATCGGCAGGCTATCTTCTCAAGGAGAAATGGTTGTTTAGGAATTTAGCTTCAATCCGCTGTCCCTGGATGTCCGTATAAGTAAGACGGAACCAATAATCTGTTGAGGGAAGTTCACGCCCATTGAAGGTACCATCCCATCCAGCACTGGTAGTATCCAATTGTGTAATAAGTTTCCCGTAACGATCGAATACCGCTACCACCGGGGATTCAAGTGTAGAAATCCCCTCTATGTGCCAATAATCATTAGCTCCATCCCCATTTGGAGTAAAGAACTTTGGAAAACCAACTACGGTTATGGTCTCAGACACCGAACCACAACCCAAAAGATCGGTTATAGTTAACACATGAGTCCCCGGACTAACGCCTTCAAAAACATTGGAAGCCTGTTCCGGGCCTCCATCCAACTGATACTGGAAGTTTCCCGTTACTCCCGGAATTATTTCCACTGTGTTCTCTGCCTGTAAATCCTGTATAATTACCTCTGAAATAGTAGGTGTTTCGGAAACTATTACTGAAACAGTGCGGGTCGAAATACAATTGACCCCTGCTTGCGAATTGGTTACTGTAAGGGTATAATCTCCAGCCAGGGTAACACTGATGGAGGGCGTACTTTCCCCGGTATCCCACGAATAGCTCAGATGACCCTGAGGGGTCATTTCCCCGATCATTACCCCAGTAGTATCCTCACAAATAAATACCTCGTCAGGGAAATCGAGAACCGGGCTTTGCAGGACATTTAATTCGAAACTTTGTGATGCGTCAAAGCAGCGGGGATTATCTTCACTGGTCACGCGAACATAGAGCTGCTCAGCTCCTGGGGTAAGGCTAAACAATACCGGCAAGGCATTGATGCCAAGATCGGCATCCGCCTGAGATTGATGATAGCTGACGCGGTATTGGTTAGGATCCTGCACGCCCAATGCCTCAGCATCTTTAATACTCAGGTCTATATTTTCAATATCGGAGCACAGTATCTCATCCGTTATAGGAGCTGCAGTTGGAGCAGCGGAAAAAGCTAACTGAACATCACTAATAATATTGGTCATACTCACCGTAATAACTTCCACCCTATACATAGCTGAAATGGTGGCATTGAGTGTAGCCCCTGTCTCTGTAGGAAGGAGCTGATAGCCCATACCCGTGTCCCGATACCAGGCATAGGAAAGGGCATCTGTTGTGGTGGCATCCAGAACAATCGTTTCGTTGTCGCAAGCTGCTATCGGCGGACCCAGTAGATTGTCAATTATGGAACAATCAAGTGCATCAAAAGGATTGGTTTCAAATATCTGACCGGAGAATTGTATCGAAAATCCCGAATTTGTATTACTGAAGTTGTTAATGAGCAGGTAATAATCCTGGCCGGCCTCCACATTCAACCAATCTTCATATAGAAAAGTATCCGTATCTCCTGTAGGATCTTCACCGACCCCCATATAAGACTGCATGTCCTGATTATCAAAGAAATTGCATCGAACAGGTTCACCAAGGTTGTTACAATCATTGGCCAGGTAAAGGGCAAAATCCCAGTCCTCTGAGGTATCAAAACCAATATTAAATCCAAGTTGTCCGGCTGCCCCGGTTCTAAAACGATACCAGGCTGAATTGGATTCAATGGCGCCCGAAAGTGTTTGTTCAAGACAACCACTGGTAGCAGCCCCATTAAAATCATCTATGCCAAAGTCCTGGGTACCCCCATTTGTTGGAGTATTGTTACATATCGGGATGGCGTTTACGCAATCGGAAGCCACCTGGGCAGATATTGATAATATCCCCAAAAGGAAAGCTAAAGCCGTTATGATCAGGTAACGCTTCATAAACAAGTCCATTCTTGGCAGCATACTAAAATATACAGGGGGCTCCGTTAACACTAATTTATGTTGTGTACACCGTGAAACCGGCCATAAAGTGGCATATTATGTATATCTTTGCTGCTCGTAAAATTGATTTCAAATGAAATTTGACAGTACATTAGAAGCTCGTTTTGAGGCTGTTGGGAACGATCATCTTTCCAGTGCGGAAGAAACGCCCATGAGGGATGATGCATTTGACCTAAGTGATCAGGAAAAGATTGAACGCATACAGCAGAATGTATATGAAATCATGCATACCCTGGGTATGGATATGAAGGATGATAGCCTCAAAGGAACTCCTAATCGTGTAGCAAAAATGTATGTGCAGGAGGTATTTGGCGGGTTAAATCCCGATCGCAAACCCAATTCATCCCAGTTCCAGAATAAATACAAATACGGGGAAATGCTTGTTGAAAAGAACATCACCCTGTACTCTACCTGCGAGCATCACCTCCTACCCATTGTAGGTAAGGCACATATCGCTTATATCTCCAACGGCACTGTGGTTGGACTTTCTAAAATGAACCGTATTGTAGATTACTACGCCAGGCGTCCACAGGTACAGGAAAGGCTAAATATCCAAATTGTTCGGGAGTTGCAAAGCGTATTGGGTACCGATGATGTAGCCTGCGTAATTGATGCCAAACACCTTTGCGTAAACTCAAGAGGGATTCGGGACGTAGACAGCAGCACTGTAACCGCTGAATACGGGGGCAAATTCAAGGAAGAAGGCGTCCGTCGTGAGTTTTTGGATTATATCAACCTGGATACCAATTTCTAAACTGAAGGTATACCCATGGCCGCATTGTACGAAAACCAGCAACTCAAGGTTTACAATTCATTAACTGGGAAAAAAGAGGAATTTACCCCATTGAATGAAGGCCATATAGGCATGTATGTATGTGGCCCCACGGTTTACAGCAACGTACACCTCGGAAATTGTCGGACCTTCATGTCTTTTGATATGATCTTCAGGTACCTGCGCCACCTGGGTTTTAAAGTTCGTTACGTTCGAAATATCACCGATGCCGGACACCTGGAAGATGACGCCGAACAAGGTGAGGATAAAATTGCCAAGAAAGCCCGTCTGGAACAACTGGAGCCTATGGAAGTTGTTCAGCGATATACTGTGGATTTCCATAACATTCTGCAGAAATTTAACTTCCTGCCGCCCAGTATTGAACCCACGGCAACCGGGCATATCATTGAACAAATCGAGATCATAAAAGAAATCCAGAATAAAGGTTTCGCCTATGAAAAAAATGGGTCGGTGTATTTTGATGTAAGCAAGTTCAATGAGACACATGAATACGGCAAACTCAGCGGAAGGAAACTGGAAGACATGATCGCTAACACTCGTGAACTGGCTGCCCAGGATGAAAAAAACAGCCCACAGGACTTTGCCCTCTGGAAAAAAGCTGAACCTCAACACATTATGCGGTGGCCTTCCCCTTGGGGAGATGGATTCCCCGGGTGGCACCTGGAATGCACCGCTATGAGCACCAAATACCTGGGAGATACTTTTGACATTCATGGTGGGGGTATGGATCTAAAATTTCCACACCACGAGTGTGAAATAGCACAGGCAGAAGCATGCAACGGCAAGTCTCCTGTTAGATACTGGCTGCACGCCAATATGCTTACCCTAAACGGAAAGAAAATGGCTAAATCTACGGGTAACAACTTGTTACCTGAGGAAATTTTCAGTGGAGATAACATGATCCTGAGTAAAGCATTTTCCCCTGCAGTGGTACGATTTTTTATGATGCAGGCACACTACACAAGCATATTAGACCTGAGTAATGATGCCCTGCTTGCTGCAGAAAAAGGCTATCAGCGGCTAATGGAGGCCCTTGATCAATTGCCTTCACTTATAACTTCCGGGAAGTCCTCCTTTGATTACCAATCGTGGAAGCAGAAGTGTTATGATGCTATGAACGATGATTTCAATACTCCTATTCTTATCGCCAATCTCTTCGAAGGGGTCAAGCATATCAACCTGGTAAAGCAGGGGAACGAAACTATTACACAAGAGGATAAAGCGTTGTTGGAAAGCACCTTAGACAACTTCATCTTTGAAGTACTCGGCCTGGAAGGCATTTCCGAAAAGGGTCAGGACTCTAACCAACTCGCTGGGGTAGTCAATCTGCTGATTCAACTCAGAAATGAAGCCCGTGCCAACAAAGACTTTGATACCTCAGATAAAATTCGGGATGAGCTTGCCGAAATCGGTATTCAACTTAAAGATGGAAAAGACGGTACCACGTTCAGCTCACGGTAATAAATACTGGTCATTACCTTATCCAGTAAAGATATTAATGCTTAAAAAAATACTAATAGCGCCCTTTGTTTTTCTGGTTCGTGCCTATCAGATACTCATATCTTCCTGGACGCCTCCCAGTTGTAGGTACTCCCCAACCTGTTCACACTATACACTTGAGGCTCTTAAAAAACATGGCCTTTGGAAAGGCGGCGGACTGGCAATCAGACGCATTATGAGTTGCCACCCCTGGGGAGGGAGTGGTTACGATCCTGTACCCTGAGGGTTTAAAGTGGATTTTTACCTGAATCACCAATCCCCGGCAAAAGTTAAAACCAAGCGTTTTAGATCTTAAGCAGAACACCCAAAGCCAGCTATTTTCTTATCTTAGCCCAGCAAAAAAGTCACTATGTATTTTTTAGGAATTACCTGGAATCCCGATGACACCCTGTTTAAGCTCGGTTTTCTTCAGATCAAATATTATAACCTGCTTTGGATAGCAGCATTTGTTGTAGGCTGGTTTATCATGAAGCGGATCTTTTTTAATGAAAAAAGGGATCTGAAACAGCTGGATACCTTATTTATCTACACGGTTTTATCCACTATGTTGGGGGCTCGACTGGGCCATGTTTTCTTTTATGACTGGTCTTATTACAAAAACCATTTGGTTGAAATTCTGCTGCCTGTAAGGGAGCGGGCTGGTGAATCTCTTTTTGGCCTAATCAACGGATATGAATTCACCGGTTTTACAGGCCTTGCCAGCCATGGAGCTGCAATTGGCGTCATTGTGGGTATGTACCTGCTTAGCAGAAAACACAAGGACCTAAAGATGATGTGGGTCCTAGACCGCTTGGTAATACCGGTTGCATTGGGGGCTTTCTGTGTACGTCTTGGTAATTTCTTTAATTCAGAGATTAATGGAAAGATCACAGATGCTTCTTTTCTGTTTGCTACGAAGTTTGTACGCGACTCAGATGATATGCCAGCAGGAAAGGCAATGGCTATAACCAAAGCGAAAAGCCCTGATGCTGCCTATGCCGCGCTGGAAAGCGATCCTGAATTTTCACAATTTTTCGAAACAATCCCCTATAGGCACCCGGCTCAATTATACGAGGGTTTTGCCTATATTTTCGTTTTTCTCATTCTGTATATACTTTACTGGAAAACGGATAAAAAAGACAAGCCTGGATACTTATTTGGACTGTTTCTCGTGCTTCTTTGGACCGTCCGTTTCTTTGTAGAATTCGTCAAGAAAAGCCAGGGAGGTTTTGAGGAATCCCTTGGCCTTCTTTCCACAGGACAATGGCTGAGCCTCCCGTTTATCGCAATAGGTCTTTTCTTTATGTTTAAACCTGTAAAGACGAGTTCGTAGATGCCTGCTAAAGTCAATTTATATACTTTTTCAAAGATCTGCCTTATCTGTAGTATTTTCTTCGCCTTGTTAACTAACTGCAAAGAAGAACCAAAGAAAGCTATTACTACAGAACCCATCACTTTTAGCAAAGAAGGGGAACTTGAAATTTATAAAGGGGAAACAGATTCTCTGCTTACGCGACTTGATATTGAAATTGCGGATTCGGACTATGAGATCCAAACAGGCCTCATGTACCGGGAGGAGATGGATGCCAATGAAGCCATGTTATTTGTATTCCCGGATATGGAATTTCATTCCTTCTATATGAAGAATACGCTGATTCCGCTAGATATCATTTTTATTGATGACCAGCTTCGCGTGGTAAACTTTAAGCAAAACGCTACTCCCCTTGATGAAGCGGGAATCCCTTCTGGATTGCCTGTGCAATATGTACTGGAAGTTAATGCCGGACTTTCCACTAGCTGGAATTTGGAGATAGGTGACCGGATTCTCTATACAAAGCAATAGCTTTACAAGCCTGAAGGAATACAATACTGACTACAGTAATGGCCAACACTCACTGGACCATATTGGCGGATAACGAATCGGATCGTGAACAACTTTTTGAGACATTATTGCGTAGTCATGAGCTTCCGAAAGCTCTTGAAGGATTTAAGGGTTTAAAAGGCGGACTTTTATCACAATCCGAAATAGACCGCTATATTGAAGAAGAAGAACGGCATGATCTTAAGGTCCTGACTAAATGCAGGAAACAACGCCTCAAGACTTTAAGTAGTGGAGAAAGAAAAAAAGCTCTTCTTGAATATTTATTAAGTCAGGACAATGAATTCCTCATTCTGGATAATCCCCTCGACAATCTCGATGGCACATCGAGGGAAGCTTTACAAAGGCTTCTCAAAAAACTTGCACATCAAATTCCTTTGATACAGTTAATTACCCGGAAGGCAGATAAATTATCATTTCCCTGCAAATGGGCCTTATTGCACCAGAATGAATTAAGGATCATAAGCGACCCGACAGATATGGAATTGGAGACAAGAATTGTTCATCATAAAGGAGCAGTTCCAGGTCCTCTGAATCCGATTTTGCTTGCATCAGACTCCCTGGTGTTATTCAATAAGGTTAATGTAGACTATGGAAACAAACCCGTACTGCATCAAATCACCTGGGAGCTTAAACCAGGAGAATTCTGGCAATTAACTGGCTCCAATGGCAGTGGTAAAACTACCTTGCTTTCGCTGATCACCGGGGAAAATCCGAAAGCTTACGGTCAGGACATCACCCTTTTTGGAAAAAGAAAAGGCAGCGGGGAAAGCGTATGGGAAATAAAGGAGAAATTGGGCTATTTCACTCCTGCTATGATCGATCGATTCCGGGGATATCACAGTCTGGAAAATATGTTAATCTCCGGATTGCATGATTCAATAGGACTCTATGTGCAACCTACGAAGGTTGAGCAAGACCTTGCATTAAACTGGCTGAAATACCTTGGGCTGAAAGATAGGAGTAAGCGGTATTTCCATGAATTATCATTAGGGCAACAGCGACTGATTATGTGTGTCAGGGCCATGATCAAGCATCCACCCCTGCTAATACTGGATGAGCCCACCGCCGGCCTGGACGATAGTAGTGCCGCCCTCGTGGTAGACCTGGTGAACCAAATGGCACTTACAAGCCAGTCTTGTATCGTATTTGTTTCCCATCGGCAGGAACCCGGATTAAATCCCCAGTTTACCTATTCCCTTAGACCAGGAACCCATGGTTCAACAGGAGGAGTCATTGATGAAAGCCTTTAATTGATAGGTTAAATTAGAGGTAGTGCATCACAAAGGGTAGCCAAAAGTTTATTAAGAACTTGGAAAGTCTAAAAAAAAAGCCCTAACTTTTTCGTATTCAAACGCTGCCCTATGCCTTTGAAACTTAAACATGCCTTAAACCGGGATTACCTAAAAGTGGAAATTCTGGGACAACGAACGCCTGGAAACGAAGTTGCCGAGAGCAAACAAATCTGGAAAGAGGTCGCCGATGTTCTCAGCCAACAAGAGCAATCCCGTATCCTTACCATTATGAAGGTAGAAGGCCGCCTGCCTATAAAGTCAGCATTTCAAATAGCCGAATCTGCCGGAGATCTCGGATGGAGCCGTAACTACAAAATGGCTGTTGTTGCCGGTAGTGAAGCTGTATTAATGAACATCCGCCTTTCTGAAATGATCCTGACCAATCTTGGTTATGAAATAAAGTTATTTGGCAGTACCCGGATGGCCCGGAAATGGTTGCTATCGGACTAACAGGAATTTCAAGAAAATCAGATGAAATAAGAATCAATAAAAACCCCCGGGAAGTACCCGGGGTCCTTTTTTATTTACCGTCCTTCAGGATTTTCTTTTTCAGTGTATCGAACATAACCGGTGTGGCGATGAATAAGGACGAATACGTACCGACCACAACCCCTACGATCATCGCAAACATAAACCCTCTGAGGGTTTCTCCACCAAAAATAAAGATGGATAACAATACCACGAGTGTTGTAAGCGAGGTATTCAGGGTACGACTTAATGTACTGTTCAAGGCATTATTGATGTTAGCGCCGCCTTTCCAGCCACGCTCATTCACCATTTCACGTATACGGTCAAATACTACCACGGTATCATTAAGAGAATATCCAATTACCGTGAGTATGGCCGCTATAAAGGCCTGGTCAATTTCCATATTAAATGGCATGATACTACTGGTGATAGAGAATACTCCCAATACGAATAGTACATCGTGGAAAACTGCAGCTACAGCTCCAAGGGAATATTGCCACTTTCGGAAGCGGAGCAGTATATACAGGAAGACTACCGCCAGGGATCCAACAATGGCCCATACTGCATTTTGCTTGATATCATCTGCAATGGTAGGACCTACCTTCCGATATTTCAATACCCCAACGTCTCCATTGCTACCGCCAGGAATGAATTCTTCATAAGTAGCTCCATCCGGCAGATATTTCTGAAGCGAAGTGTATAATTTATTAAGGATCTCATCATCAACCTCTGTTCCTTGTACATCCACCTTATATTTAGTACTTACCATTATCTGGTTAGCATCTCCAAAGGTTTTGGCGCTGGCACTACCAAATACTTCCGTAAGTTCATTTGAGATTTCCGTGGGATTCACGGGATCAACAAAACGAATCTGGTAATTCCTTCCCCCTACAAAATCAACACCCTGATCCAAGCCTCTTGTCGCCAGTGAAAATACACCAACAGCAACCAGGATAAAAGATAAGACATAGGCCACCTTCCTTTTACTTAGGAAATGGATATCCATATTGGTAAATAGGTTTTTGGTGATAGCCGTTGAGAAATCAAGACTACGACCCTTACCTGAAATGTACCAGTCTACCAGTAACCTGGTTATAAATATTGCTGTGAAGAGTGAGGTTAGGATACCAATAATCAAGGTGGTAGCAAACCCCTTGATAGGTCCTGAACCAAAAACCAGCAGTATTAATGCGGTTAGCCCGGTAGTTATATTAGCGTCCAGAATAGATGACAAGGCGTTGGCAAATCCATCTGCAATGGCCTGGCCCTTCCCTTTTCCTTTGGCAATCTCTTCCTTAATACGTTCAAATATCAGTACGTTGGCATCTACTGACATACCTATGGTCAGTACAATACCGGCAATACCAGGTAGGGTGAGGACAGCACCTAAACTTGCCAGCACCCCAAAAATCAGGACTATGTTAAATATTAAGGCGATATCTGCAAAAATTCCCGCCTTGCCATAATAAAAGATCATCCATATCAGAACAAATACCATGGCGATGAGAAAGGACATAAAGCCGCTGTCAATAGCCTCCTGACCCAGGGATGGCCCAACTACAAAAGAGTCGATAATTTCTGCCGAAGCCGGAAGTTTACCCGCACGAAGCACATTGGCAATATCCTTGGTTTCATTAACGGTAAATGTTCCTGTTATTTCTGAGCTACCCCCTGAGATACCACCTACAGTGGTAACCCCTGGAGCGGTATATACTTTATTATCCAGAACAATAGCTATTCCGGTATTATTCAGGTTAGCCTCATTGGTAAGTTTCTCCCATTCTTTGGCTCCCTTTACATTCATATCCATCCCTACAGCCGGACGGTTAAACTGGTCGAACTGGTCGCGTGCGTCACTTACCACATCCCCACTGATCCTGGGTACATTATCCCGGTTGGATTTCAAGGCAAAAAGGGCTGCTACCTCAGTTCCCTTAGAGGGACGTTCCCATAGAAATTTAGCAAATTGAACATCTGCAGGAAGTAATCTTCTGATCTCAGGCATTCTCAACCATCCTCCGATTTCTGCAGTATCTTTTATTGCTGCTATTCCTATAGCAAAACCAGGGCCATTAAGCTGAAGCTTTTCAAAGAGTGGATTTCTTTCCGTAGCCAGATCCAAAGAATCCTGTGCTACATCAGAAAGTAGCGAATCGATCTCAGATTCTTCCTTAACCAGATCGTCTTCTGCGGGCACAACAATATCCTTCAAGCGGTTATTTGCCTGGATAAAGAAGTTGATCAGACTCTGGTTGCCCGGCTCGTAGGTTTCCCAGAATTCCAATTGTGCTGTACTTGATAACAGGTCACGTGCTCTTGCTATGTCACGGGCACCAGGTAGTTCAACAACAATTCTACCGGAGTTACCTTCCCGCTGAATATTGGGTTGTGTAACACCAAAACCATCAATCCTTTCGCGCAGTACTTCAAAAGCGGAAACAACGGACTCGTCTATTTTACGGCGTATGATGGGCTTCACCTCATCATCACTCATCTGGAAATTAATCTCATCGCTAAGACCTTTGTTGGCAAAAATGTCAGGGCTCGCCAGTTTAGCATCCCCTTTAATGTTTTCAAATGCATCAAAAAAGAGATCCAGATAGGTATCATCGCTATTTTTAGAGGCTACATCAGCATCTGCCAATGCTTTATTGAAGATAGGGTTCTTGGTGTTGGCTGCAAGCCCTTTCAAAATATCCTTAACCGATATCTGAAGGGTAACATTGATACCTCCTTTAAGGTCAAGACCCTTATTCAATTCTTTAGTTTTGGCCTCTTCATAAGTGGTAAAACCAAGGATAGGATTTTTGCCAATTGAATCCAGGTAACTCGCTTCCAGGATTTCCCGCTTGGAGACGTAATCCTCTTCCGAAGAAGGGATTTTCATAGCTGCAAACGTCTCAGCGTCTGATTCAATCTTGCTTGTAAAAAAGGTATAGGATAATTGATAGATACTAACCAACCCGAACAGTAAAGCAAAAAGCTTTATGAGTCCTTTATTCTGCATGGATTATTATGATTTGTTGATGGTGTTCGTAAATAGCGTGCAAATATATCATTTCCAAGAGGAACTAACAATATATTTAAGTTATTTGTGGGTAGTGAAATCCTACCTAAATTGCTTAACAACTCCCCTTTACGAGCATGGGGATATTGACTTGCCAACACATAGGGAATAAAAAAAGCACCTTATGAAAAGGTGCTTTTTTTATGAAAGTTAGTTTGGTTTAAACGTCTAAAAGGCCGTTGGTTTTCCTTACACCGGCAGCACTATCCTGCATTTTGGCTTTTTCCTTTTCATCAAGTTCTATTTCCACGATCTGTTCTATACCGTTTCTTCCAACTAATACTGGAACACCAATACAGATATCATCCAGGCTGTATTCTCCTGCGAGGAGAACAGAGCAAGGGAACATCTTTTTCTGGTCGCAGGCTATGGATTGAACGAGCGCAGAAACGGCTGCTCCTGGAGCATACCATGCGCTGGTACCCAATAACTTGGTTAAAGTGGCACCTCCTACCTTGGTGGCTTCTACTACTTCCTGCATGCGTTCCTCTGATAAGAATTCAGATACTTTTATACTGTTTCGGGTAGCATGCCGGATAAGTGGTACCATTCCGGTATCACTATGTCCTCCTATTACCATACCATCTATATCGGATATTGGTGCTTCCATGGCTTCGGCCAGACGATATTTAAAACGAGCACTATCCAATGCACCACCCATACCAATAATCCTGTGCTTGGGAAGACCCGTAGCCTTGTGGACTAAATAGGTCATGGTATCCATTGGATTACTTACCACAATAATAACGGCCTTAGGAGAATGTTTTAAAAGGTTGGAAGCAACTTCCTTAACAATACCTGCATTAATACCAATTAACTCTTCGCGGGTCATCCCTGGTTTCCTGGGAATTCCGGAAGTGATCACGGCGATATCACTATCTGCTGTCCTGGAATAATCATTGGTTGTTCCGGTTATTTTGGTATCAAAGCTGTTTAAGGATGCAGTCTGCATCAGGTCCATGGCTTTACCCTCGGCATAGCCTTCTTTGATATCCAAGAGCACTACCTCTGAAGCAAAATCTTTTATAGCAATATACTCGGCGCAACTAGCCCCTACGGCACCCGCTCCTACTACAGTAACTTTCATCTAATTATAGGTTTAAAAGGTTATTTTATCAACGCACTAAAATGCTCTATAACTTGCATTTTAAAGGTTTTTTTTACGTGCCAAAATTAAACAATTTTGCCCGAAAAGGTTTACTTAGCAAAGGATTAATTTCAAGGATCAAAAGGCTTCTCCACCAACTAATTACCCAACCTGTATTGTTAAAAATTGGTGCACTTTAACGAAGATTTTAAAATTTCAGTGCAGTATATCGAATTTTAACAATACACAAGGCTGAAAATGCGTTAGAAAGTTCCCAAATCAACGCTTACTTACATGAAGAAGTTCTTTTCACTTATGGCAATTGTTGCGATCATTTCTGTGAGCAACTGTACCCGAATACCTGAAAACAATGACCCCGTAATTGGCATTTGGTCCCGTATGGATGTTAGTCAATTAGATGAAAGCAGCCAGGAGGCTGTACGCCAGGAATGGATTTTTAACGATGTATATCTTGGGAGGTACCATCGTTATGAAAACAATACCCTGGTAGTTAAAACTGATTTTAACTGGGAGATACAGGACGGTGTTTATACCATCAACTATCCGGGAACGGAGATGTTGAGTCATGAAGTTGTCCGAAAGGACCATACAGCCGGAGAAGTACTGGCAGATAGTCAGAATAACATTCTGGCTTTTAGAGAATAACCCCCTTAATTATTCCATATAGTTACGAAAAACAGCCTTCGATTTGAAGGCTGTTTTTATTGTTGTCAGTCAGAAAGAAAGTTCTACTACCTGAATCCGAAACTAAGCCCAAAGGTGAAACGGTTAAATTCTCCCAGGGAGTAATCGGCATTCAAACGAAAGAATCCGAGTTTTAATTTTGTTCCTACATTGGCAATAACTCCACTGGCGTCTGTACTGACGGAGAAAGGATCCACATAGGTAGTTTGAAGCGGTCCCGAAGTAACCACATAAGTTCCCAAAACCTCTGTTTCCGATGTTCCTGAAAGGTAACCCAGGCCACCGTAAAAATTAATTATAGGCAAACGTGTTGATACTACCGCCTGGAAATTCCAGGTCTTGATTTTGGAATCTAAACGTTGATCTGATCCATCAATTATTGAAGTTGAAGTAAAGTCGTACTCCCCACTTAATTGCGAATACCCGATTACTGCTGATATAGCAACGGGCAACATTTTATCTGCTGGCAGGTGTTTGGTAAACTCGTGCTGGATCCCCAAACCAAAAAGGCTCAAGGAAACGTCATCATTTTTGACTCTTGGCAGGAAGCGTGCTTTTACCTCGGTTCCTTTTATAAGGCCAACACTAGCCTGTAGGAACCCAGACGGTATAAAATTGATGCCTTCAGCTGCCAGTCCGGCCGGAAGCTCGAAATCGGCTCGAGACAGGCTACTTTCATCTTCTACAAATACCTGAATTCCTTCAATATCTCCCAGGGCTGTTGAAACCGTTTTAGAAGTGCTTCCATCTGTAAATTGCAGGTTTTGATAATCGGCAGTATTTAGAACAAAGGCTTTTTTGTCATCCTTGTTTCCAAAAAACGCCAGGTTTCCCACTATGGAGATTTCAAAACCTCCCAGCGGTTTAGCATCAGCCGTGTTATACCAGCTACCTCCAAGGTTATATATCGAGGCTTCCAAAGCCGGAGCCAGATAAGCATTAGTATACTGTTCTGCGTCTTCAATACCGGCTGTGAGCAGGTCATTGATGTTCGATTGCGCAAAACTAAAGGCCGGAAAGCTAATACATAGAAAAAATAAAATCCGTTTCATTTTGTAATATTTTTCCTAAAACTAAAAAACTCGCTCCATGGGAGCGAGTTTTTGTTGTGTAAGGCCTATTTCCTATACATCAATGTTCGCATAAACGGCATTTTTCTCAATAAATTCACGTCTTGGTGGCACCTCATCTCCCATAAGCATAGAAAATATTCGGTCCGATTCTGTGGCATTATCGATAGTAACCTGACGTAATGTTCGGAACTGAGGATTCATAGTAGTATCCCACAACTGTTCGGCGTTCATTTCCCCTAAACCTTTATAGCGCTGTATGCCTACGTTACCTCCGAATGATTCCGCAATCTCATCGCGTTCCTTATCGTCCCAGGCATAGCTTTTTTTACTTCCCTTTTTAACAAGATAGAGAGGTGGGGTAGCAATATACACATGCCCATTTTCTATCAACTCCCGCATATACCGGAAGAAGAAGGTCAGGATAAGTGTTTCGATATGGCTTCCGTCCACATCCGCATCACACATGATAATTACTTTGTGATACCTTAACTTTTCCAGGTTAAGCGCCTTACTGTCTTCTTCAGTGCCGATGGTTACCCCAAGGGCCGTATATATGTTTTTAATCTCTTCATTTTCAAAAACCTTATGCTGCATCGCTTTCTCCACATTGAGGATCTTACCCCTAAGCGGCAGAATCGCCTGGAAATTTCGGTCTCTTCCTTGTTTGGCTGTTCCTCCGGCAGAATCACCCTCTACCAGGAAAACCTCGCATTTGGTTGGGTCCTGTTCAGAACAGTCAGACAGCTTTCCGGGAAGCCCTCCACCGGACATAACGCTTTTCCGTTGGACCATTTCCCGCGCTTTGGTGGCCGCGTGCCTGGCCTGGGCGGCAAGAATCACCTTCTGGACGATCGTCTTGGCATCATCCGGATGTTCTTCCAGGTAATTAGTCAGCATTTCGGATACCGACTGGCTTACCGCAGAGGATACCTCGCGGTTACCTAATTTGGTTTTCGTCTGACCTTCAAACTGAGGTTCGGCAACCTTTACCGATATAATAGCGGTAAGTCCCTCCCGGAAATCATCCCCGGATACCTCAAATTTGAGCTTATCCAGCATTCCCGAAGAATCAGCATACTTTTTTAAGGTAGTCGTAAGCCCCCTTCGGAATCCCGAAAGGTGTGTTCCTCCTTCATGGGTGTTGATGTTATTCACATAGGAATGCAGGTTTTCCGTATAACTGTTGTTGTAGATCATTGCCACTTCAACAGGAATATCATTCTTTTCCCCTTCCATGGAAATGACATTATGTATTAGCGGCTCCCGGTTGCTATCCAGGAATTTTATAAATTCCTTGAGGCCTTCGTCTGAGTGGAAAGTTTCCATAAAAAACGCTCCCTCATCATCTTTCTGGCGCTTATCGGTTATTGATATGGTAATCCCCTTATTCAGGTAGGCCAGTTCACGCATCCTGTTGGCCAGAGTTTCGTAGTTATACTCTATGGTTTGGGTAAAAATCTGATCATCCGGATGGAAGGTAACAGTTGTGCCTGTTTTATCGGATTCTCCAACACTTTTAACAGGGTACACGGTCTTTCCTCGCTGGTATTCCTGTTCCCATATCTTGCCGTCGCGGTAGACTGTGGCTTTCAGGTTGTCTGACAAGGCATTAACCACAGAAACCCCCACACCGTGAAGACCTCCGGAAACCTTGTAAGAATCCTTATCAAACTTACCTCCTGCACCAATCTTGGTCATCACCACCTCAAGTGCAGAAACACCTTCTTTTTTATGAAGCCCTACCGGAATTCCCCGACCGTTATCTTCAACTGTAACTGAATTATCTTCGTTTATGTAAACGCTGATAGTATCACAATGGCCACCCATGGCCTCGTCAATGGAATTATCCACTACTTCATACACCAAATGGTGAAGGCCTCTAACGCCAACATCACCAATGTACATAGAAGGTCTCATCCGCACGTGTTCAATACCTTCCAGTGCCTGAATACTATCTGCCCCGTAATTATTCTTCTTAAGTTCTTCGCTCATAAAATTTTACGTTTATAGCCTGCATTTTTGCAATCCAACAAATATACGGAATCACCTATAGAATATACGTTTGCTTAACATTTGAAGGTCTTAAGTTATCAACAATTTAACAACAACTTAAGCCTGTTTTTTGCTCAATTATAATTTGACAAAGGATATGACATTTATTAGGTTTTCGATACGTTTTGAATTGTACTTTTGTAGGCATTAAACCAGGTAATTTTATTTAGATGGCTGATTCCCGTACTGCGTCACTGAAATTAATGCCCCACATACAAAAAGTGGTCGACATCCAGAGTAAGATTATCTACTTCCTTATGAGTGTCATACTCTCATTTGCACTTACCTATGCCCTTTACGAACCGGCCATGGATAAGGCACAGATTTATGTCCTCTTTATGCTTTTCCTGGCGGTTGGTTTGTGGATCACGGAGGCCATTCCTCCATTTGCGGTAGGGCTGTTGGTTTTTGGCTTCCTTATTTTCGCCATGAACAGCTATTATTCCGAGGTAGACCCTGAGAACGTACAAGCCCATTACATTGGGTATATTAATTCCTGGTCCAGTAGTGTTATCTGGTTAATGCTGGGTGGTTTTTTTATGGCCGAGGCCATGAGCAAAACCCAGCTGGATCGTATGGTCTTTCGTTTATCCGTTTCCCGTTTTGGCACTAAACCTAAATATATACTCCTGGGCCTTATGCTTACTACGGCCCTTTTTTCCATGATCATGTCCAATA
Source organism: Flavobacteriaceae bacterium D16 (assembly GCA_021295155.1). Lineage (GTDB taxonomy): Bacteria > Bacteroidota > Bacteroidia > Flavobacteriales > Flavobacteriaceae > Lentiprolixibacter. Next base: position 1,043,211 of record JAJTJC010000035.1, read on the forward strand.
CGGCAACCACGGCCATGATGATTGCCTCGGTATTGCCCTTCATTAAAACACTTGACGAAGATTCGCCCTTTTCCAAAGCAATCTTACTGGGTATTTCCGGTGCTGCCTCCATAGGGGGCATGGGAACCCTTATTGGTTCTCCACCTAACGCCATAGCTGTAGAAGCCCTCAACAACCATGGAGTTGATATTGGCTTTCTGGAATGGATGATGGTTGGTTTCCCACTTGCCATCATTTTCACTTTAATTTTCTGGCTGCTACTCTCGAAGCGATATATACCAAGGGTGAAGGTGGTGCAAATTGAGCTCGAAAAAGAGGAGAAGGACGACCCCGGAAGCTTATACAAATTTGAACGTATCAAAAAAAGAATCGTACTTGCTGTACTGGGAATAACACTTTTGTTGTGGTTGACGGAGAAACTTCACGGCATTCCAGCTTCCGTGGTATCCCTGCTGCCTATCATCCTGCTAACTATGTCTGGCGTTATTAGTGGTGACGACGTCCGTAAATTACCCTGGGATACCCTGATGCTTGTTGCCGGAGGTTTGGCCTTAGGCCTCGCTATAAAGGAAACCGGGCTGGCCAGCTTTTATGTGGAAAAAATCCAGGAGTTTGATTTGAATTTTTATGTTCTGGTCCTGTGTTTTGGCTTCCTTACGGTGATCCTTTCCAATATCATGAGTAATACGGCCACGGCCACTATATTGATACCTGTCGGGATCATACTCACCTTTCAAAACCCTGTTGTTTTACCATTGGTTATAGGATTAAGTGCTTCTGCCGCCCTGTTTTTGCCAATTTCCACACCACCTAATGCTATTGCTTACAGTACGGGAAAACTGGCTCAGAAGGACTTCCGGTTTGGTGGAATAAGTCTGGGATTAATGGCCCCTCTGGTGATTACAGTAGTCGTTTTACTGATTTATACCTGGCTGGCTTAAAGAACTTAAATAAAAGAAGGAGCACCCTGTTTGGATACTCCTTATCGACTAACTTAAAAAACCTGTTTGCTATAACAAAAGCCGGTTAACGGGGGTAAAAATTATTTCACATAGGCATCTTCATGCACCTGGGCAACAGCCCTGCCAGACGGATCGTTCATGTTCTTAAAAGCTTCATCCCATTCCAATGCAATTTGCGTGCTGCAGGCAACTGAAGCCTCCTGGGGCACTGAAAGCGCAGCCGCATCACTGGGAAAGTGCGATTCAAAAATAGAACGGTAATAGTATTCTTCTTTAGATGTTGGAGTCTGAATAGGAAAACGATATTGTGCATTGGCCAACTGCTCATCGCTGACCTCCTTTTCTACCACTTCCTTGAGGGTATCGATCCAGCTATACCCTACTCCGTCTGAGAATTGTTCCTTTTGTCGCCAGGCCACACTTTCTGGTAAATAGTCCTCAAATGCCTTGCGCACCACCCATTTTTCCATACGTTCCCCATTGATCATTTTATCTTTTGGGTTGATCCGCATGGCAACATCCATGAATTCTTTATCGAGAAAGGGTACACGGCCCTCTATTCCCCATGCTGCGAGTGACTTGTTTGCTCTCAGACAGTCGTACATATGGAGTTTTTTAAGTTTACGCACTGTCTCTTCGTGAAAATCCTTGGGACTTGGAGCTTTATGAAAATACAAATAACCTCCAAAAAGTTCGTCTGCACCTTCACCGGAAAGTACCATTTTAATACCCATAGATTTGATCACGCGAGCCATGAGGTACATAGGTGTAGAGGCCCGTATTGTAGTTATATCATAGGTTTCCAGATTGTAGATAACATCTTTTATAGCATCCAACCCTTCCTGAATAGTAAATTGGATTTCGTGGTGTACCGTACCAATATGGTCCGCTACCTTACGTGCTGCAGCCAAATCAGGTGAACCTTCCAGGCCTACGGAAAAGGAATGTAATTGTGGCCACCAGGCATCAGCCTTATCATCAGATTCTACCCTTTTCTGGGCGTATTTCTTGGCAATAGCTGAGGTAACTGAAGAATCAAGCCCTCCTGAAAGCAGTACACCATAGGGTACATCAGACATTAGTTGCCGGTGAACAGCAGCCTCAAGAGCTTCCCTGATAGCAGCAATACTGGTTTCATTTTCTTTAACAGCATTGTATTCCATCCAATCGCGGGTATACCAGCGCTTCAATTCACCATCTTTGCTGTACAAATAATGACCGGGGGGAAAAAGCTCAATCTTACTACAGGTCCCTTCAAGTGCTTTCAGTTCTGAAGCCACATAAAAAGTACCGTTTTTATCCCATCCCATATACAGGGGAATGATACCCATATGGTCGCGGGCTACAAAATACTCGTCCCTGGCCGTATCATAAATGGCAAACCCGAAAATACCGTTGAGGTCATCAAGGAACTCAACACCCTTATTCTGGTAAAGTGCCAGGATAACCTCACAATCAGACTGGGTAGTGAACTTATAATTTCCCTCAAACTGCTTGCGAAGTTCACGGTGGTTGTATATTTCGCCGTTGGCGGCCAATACCAGTTTACCATCCGGACTAAACAAAGGCTGTTTACCGGAAGCAGGATCTACTATTGCAAGTCGCTCATGGGCCAGTATGGCATTTTCATTGGCATATATTCCACTCCAGTCAGGACCGCGGTGCCTGACCTTTTTTGACATTTCTAAAAGTTGGGGACGAAGACCCTCTGCTTTCTCCTTCAGATCGAAGGCACAAACTATTCCACACATATTGTTAATTTCATTTAAAAGTCAAATATCATATTATATATAACAATATGAAATACTTTATTCTATATTAGTTATATTATATAATTTTTAATCCGCCTTATGAAGAATATCATTAGATAAAAATAGACTATTCAAATAAAAGCTATTGATTTGTAAGTGTTACAAATTTTAACGACTCTTTATACCAGGTAAATCTAAAAACAAAGTAGTTTTAACGCTTAAACAAATCCAATTCCCATGAAAAAAGTATTTACACTGGCCATTTTCACTTTGGCCCTGGTTTTCACCACCTCACTTACCGCGCAAAAATTCAGCGGACTGGACAAAAGTCCTGCAGATATTGCCGCTTATCCATCCAGCTATCGCGTATCGGACAAAGCTGTGCGTGTTATCTACAGCAGGCCTCAACTCAATGAAAGGTCGCTTTCTGAGTTAGCTCCGGCTGGAAAAGTATGGAGGACAGGAGCAAATGAAGCTGTTGAGATCACCTTCTACAAGGATGTAACTTTTGGAGATACTGCCGTTAAAGCCGGTACTTACTCCTTGTTCACCATTCCGGGAGATTCTCAATGGACCGTAATCCTCAATAAGAACCTTAATCAATGGGGGGCTTACTCCTATGACAAGGGAGCAGACGTAGCCCGTGCAATGGCTGGCGTTAGTACTGATGAAGAATCATTGGAAGCCTTTTCTATTGCCTTTAAAGAAGTAGACAACGGGGTCCATCTGGTTATGGGATGGGGAACCACCCGAGTAGCCTTGCCTATCAGTATGTAGGCTAACATTATACATACAGCATAAAAGCCGAGGGGTAACCCTCGGCTTTTTTATGGATTGTTATCCAAGCTCGAACTTGTATAAGTTACTACTCTTTTCGTTCTCCTTCTAAAAAGAAAACTCCATCTGGCGAAGAGACTTCCCCGCTCACGGTATCATCCACCCGATTTAAAGTAATTTCTATTTGCATACCGTCAATGTCCACTTCAAAATACAGCGTCTTGCTCTTCAGTACCACTGACTGTGCAGGAATTTTTCCATATTCCAGGACCAGCTCCACCTGATATTCCCTTCCGGACTTGGTAACATGCAGCTCTCCATTGGTATATTCGGGAGGTACATCCGATACGGTATATTCCCAGACACCTACCCATTTCTTCTTTGATAGTATGTGGATTTCAAGCTCTTCCGCCTGAGGGTAATCGTTTCGCCCCAGGGCAGGAATAAGGAATAATAAGGCTAATAAGAAAACTGTGTTTTGGTATAATTTCTTCATGATACAGGTGTTTTTAGTTTTTTTAAATGTAAGAAATAAATCAGTTTTATAGGTACGGCTAATCTATGCTGCGCTATCCAGGCCCTTTATCTCTTATTCAGAATAAAGGATACCCTGCGATTCTGCTGCCGGCCTATTTCTGTATCATTGGAAGCTATTGGAAACTCCCTTCCTTTACCAGACCAGGTGATTCTTGTTTTGGACAATCCCAAACGGATTAATTCCCTGGCTACAGCCTGACTCCTTTTTTCCGACAATATTCTATTATAGCTTTGTCTTCCAACATTATCCGTATGCCCATGCACAGTGATATAATATCCGGGATGCTTCTTTAAATAGGCATACACGGATAATACTTCCTTTTTGGCTGCCTTATCAAGTTCATACTGATCAAATTCGAAAAGAAGGTTTTTAAATGTATGCTCTTCTCCCAGTTCATATACCTCTTCTGCCTCTACGGTATTTTCTGAAACTGCAATTTCGACAAGCGGTTTTTCAGGATTCACCAGGGAAACACGATCCAAATAGTAGTAAGCTCCTTGTTTCGCCACTCGCTTACGTTTGGTTTTCAAAGTTCTGGCGTTATTTTCAAAGTTTCCCAGGATCATATAGCGCTCCATTCCTTTGGCTTCAAAAGTGGTCCTTACCTCAACCCAGTCCCGGGTATCTTTTAAGAATTCTGTTTCCGGAATACGGAAATAATGGTAGCGGTTAGTTGTTTCCCTGTAGCGAACTTTGTTGGAAATGTTTTTTTTGGTTGCAAAATTCAGGGGCTTATCGGAAAACAACACCCCAAATTCCCTTATGGCAAAATCGGAGCGTTCGGCCAGACTAATGTAAAAAGAGAGTTCATATCGTTCCCCTTTGGTCAGGGGTGTGATCAGCTCTCCTTGCAGATATTCTCTGTAGTCGTCCGGGGCATACAGGTAAAGGCCCGCATAGCCAGAGCCAAATTTTGCAGCCTGTTCCCCGTTAAAATTCTTGGGTGTACCCATGTGCACACTACAACTGTGGAAGTAATCTGTAGACCCAAGGGTTGGTGTGGACCATTGTACCACATCAGCATCCAGGTTTCCCAGTTTTACAGGGCATTGCTCAAATTGTTCAAAGCTTGGGTTTTTTACCAGGTTTTGTGCATGGCACAACAAATAAACCAGGAAAAAAATAATCGTATATGTGTATTTTGTTTTTTGCAGGATCACAGTAGCCAGCTTAACCAACTCTAAAGTAGGGATTTAGCTATGGAAATCAAGAATTACTCCGCTTAAATGAATCTCTTAGGCGATAACTGTGCCTTAACTCCGGACCGACGGGAGATTCAATTCTGCCACTATGCTCTAAAAATCAAATTTGTAGGTGGCGCCAGCGAGGATCTGAAATCCCTGTACCCTGAAATTAGCCCAACGTTGGTACTGATTGTTCGCTAAATTACTCGCCTTGGCAAATATGGACAGTTGATTGTTGAAGCGATATCCAACATGAGCATTGGCATCAAAAAATCCATCCAATTGAACCAATGTTGCTGGAAAATCTTCAGGCTGTACGTTCTGGACGACCTGGGCATTTAAATCTTCCCGTTCCCCAACATAGAAGAGATTAGCTCCCAGGAACCATTGTTCCCCAATCTGATAATCCAGGGAAAGGGATCCCTGAATATTGGGAAGGTTCCAGGCAGGATTATCCGTTTCTGTATCGTAATCAAAGACCTCAGCATTGACCCCCAGGCTGAAATTTCGGTTTATATCCAAATTGAGTTCCCCGAAAATCCCCAATGTTTTGATATCGTCATAAAAGAGTTCAAATGAATTGCCATAGAAATAGCCTTTTTCATCGTTCCTAAAGCCATTCTGAGGTGTTAACTTAAATAGCGGTCTTCTGTTTTCGGCAGAATAAGAACCTTTGATATTGTAACTCAAATTGGGCAGTAATTGCCCTTTCAAACCAACATAGGCATCATACTGATGATCCGTAGGCTGAATGGCCACGGCAGGTGCTAAAAATGGATTGTCTGAAACAAATCCGTGGTACGAGTTCTGTCGCAGTTCCCCCTCAACACCTCCATATGCGATAGCAACTTCATCGAGCAAGCGGTATGAAGCGCTAACAGCCGGATAGATATAGAAATTACTTTCACTATTCTCCGTATCCAATCCATACATGATATTTGCCCCTAACTTAAGCGTAAGGTTATCTCTGATAATATTCAGGCTGGGGCTGATATTTGCCTGAATGAAACCATAATTTATTCCGCCCAGATTCTGAACATCACTAATTAGTGCATTTTCAAAACTCCCACCAAGATAATCCACTCCGGCAGCAATAGTCAGGTTCTCCTCCGTTACCGGGAATTCCAGAACACTCTGGAATATCAAACGGTTCTCTGCGGATTCCACTTCATCCCAAAACCGGCGTAGTTGTATCTCCCCATTTTTAAAGGGTGAATCCTTTAATTTTAAGTGAGCTCCGGCCTCAAGAGTATAATACTGCTGTTTTTCATCAATACCTTCTATGACCAAGGGATCTGTAACGTTCTCTGGAAGGCCATACCAGTTATACAATTGGTGACTTGCACCGAGATTAGCCCCCCAGCTGTAATTACGGTCGTTTTTGGTGTAATACCCAGCCAGATCCGTATTGTAAAAATCTGTATTTAATGGGGTTTCTTCAATATCACCTCTGGACGAAAAGTGGTTCAAACCAATATCCAGCCTTTGATTCCCCCGGTCTATTTCCCTGCTGGTATAAAAATCTACCAAAGCATTGTTGTAATTTCCCAATCCAACCGAGGCATAAGAGTTGAACAATTCCTCCGGCTGGGCTTTTTCAACACCCGCTGCCCTGCCCTTTGCCGGGGTAAATGTGGAGGCTACCGGAACTGAAAATATACTGTAGTTGATTCGTTTCTTTTTCCTGACGATTGAATCGATTAAACCAGGAACCGATTTAATTTTAAAAGCATCGGAAACAGATGGCGCGTAAGGCTTAACAACAGTTACTTCTTCCGTGCCAATTTCGGTCTCCTGAGCTTCACAGATCACAATGCCTGAAATCAGGATGGCAAAAAACAAGGATAGCTTATTTTTGTTCATGGTGTGCTCGCTTTTAGTTTCCTTCGGGATTGATTGATGAATTTCTTTCCGCTTCCAGAGTTTTGATTCGTTTGAGTTCTGCAGACGCTTCTTCCACGACCTCCGGATACTCCTTGAAATTATTGGTTACGCTCTCAAGAATATAGGTCGCCTGATAGGCATCTTCCAGGTTATAAAAATTCCTGGCCATGATAATTAAACCTTTGCCCCCCCATTCGCGGTAAGCCGGATAGGTTTTGGCCAGCTGTTGGACAGCCGTATTCGATCCTTCGTAATCCTTTTCAATTTCCTTGAAATAGGCATCATAATACAATGCCTCCGCCGCTATTGCTCCAGTGGCTATAGGAAGGACCTCCCGGTAGGCCTGTGCTGCAAGATCCTGATCATTGGTCTTAATTGCAGAACGCGCTATCATGATCTTGGCATCGCTGCGTATTCGGTTGTCAATCTCTCCTGCAGCAAGCACCTTATCTGCATATTCCAGGGTTTTGGGGTAAGCTCCCTGCTCGTAATAGGTCTTCATAAGGTTGGACTGGGCAAATGTCCTGTTCTGAGCAATTTGTGCCATACTTTCCAGGCGAATTAGGTAGGGAATAGCCTGTTTATTTTTACTGGTCCTCAGCAGTAGTTCACAGGTCCTGGTCAGTGCTTGTTCCGAAAAAGAGTTGGTTTCGGCATCTGCAACAAGCTGATACCCTGGCAATGCACTTTCCCAGTTTTCCTGAGCATAATGGAGTTGGGCTAACTTGAAATTAACCTCCACGGCAAATAACCCATTGGGGAAATCTTTCAGATAATTGGTATATCCACGAATGGCTGCATCTGTCCTTCCTTCAATACGTTGTTTCTCCGCAGACTCATAGGTGGCTTTATCCAGTTCAGAATCTGTAACCTCAACAAAGTCAATGCCTTTTACCCATTGGGCATATTCATCCACACGACCGAGGTCTACATAGATCAACTTGGCTGTAGCCACCGCCTGGCGTGCTTCCGGACTTTTAGGGTATGTAGAAACTACGGACCGGAACTTGTTCAGGGCCTCTTCATTTTGACTGCCGTTGTAATATACCAGACCCTGACGTAACATGGCCCTGGGGACAAAAGGACTGCGGGCAAACTCCCCGATAAGGCGTTCATAGGTTTGCAGGCCCAGATCTTGTTGGTTCTGTTTAATATAGGTACTTCCCATTTCAAACATGGCATCGTCCCTTAGGGATGAATTCGAATAACTATTGATAAAGCGGTTCAATTCCCTCAACTTGTCATCCTGTTTACCCACAAAACCAAAACTCATGGCTTTCTGGTACGCTGCATAATCCCTTTCCTTGCTTGTAGACTGAATGACCTGGTCATAGGCCGCTATGGCATTAGCATATTGACGGGTAACAAAATAGCAATCGCCCATCCGGACCAAAGCATCGTACTTTCTGTCGTTGGATTGACCCTGGGAGGATACTCGCTTAAAATACTGAATGGCATTGCTGTAGTCTTTTAATTTAAAAGCAGCGTAGGCAAGATTGTAATAGATATTGGCATATTCTTCGGTAGAAGGAGACCGGGGATTATTTAAAAATTCCAAATACCCTTTTCGGGCTTCTTCAAAACGATTGAGCTGATATGCAGATTCTGCTTTCCAATATTGGGCACGTGCAGCGAAAAGCTGGTCTTCCCTACTCTTGAGGGATTTATCAAAATGAGTTAGTGCAGCCGTATAATCGGTTTCCAAATAGAGTTCTACCCCTCTGTAATAGGCAACTTTCTGATAAGTAGCCTTGCTGGCATACCCGCGGTTGTTTTCCAAAAGCTCCAGGGCTCCTTCAAAATTACCAGATGTTATAAAGGAATCTACAAGCAGCTCCTGGATCTCACTGCTATTTTCATCCCCGGGATAATCCTTCAGATATTGTTGAAGCACCTCCGGAACACTTTCATAAGGATTTCCAATCTCATACCCCAATCGGGCATAATTAAGAGAAGCATCCTTTTCAATGTCCGCATTAAAATCCATTTGTGCAGCATTTCTGAAAGCATTGAGTGCCTCGGACTTTTTATCCAGCTTGAGATAACACTCAGCCAGATGGTAATAGGCGTTTTGAGAAACACTGTTGGTGCCTCCAATAATTTTGTTGAATTGCTGGATGGCATTTGCATAATCCTCCTGCTGATAATAGCTGTATCCCAGAAGATAGTAATCGGTATTACTCCATTTACCCCGCTTTCCCTTGTATGCTTCCAGGTAAGGTATTGCGGTATTATACTGTCCGAGGTTAAAATAACTTTCCCCTATGATCTTATTGAGTTCAGAAATTTCCCTTCGGTCTGACTGCTCTAATTGCTTTTTGGCAAGGTCAATTGCTTCCTGAAAATTACCCAGCTTAAAGTTCATATCTGCCTGGTAATAGGAGAGCTTTTCATTAAGTACTTCCTGGTCCGTTATTTGATCAAATCGCTCATTGGCGCGCTCATAATCATCTTCCTGGTAAGCAATATACCCCAGGTAGTATTTAGCCTGTGATCCATATTCAGGAGAGTTTACAACACGGTTAAAGTAGCTTTCGGCTTCTTTGGGCTTTTTAGAAGCATACAGGGCATACCCCAGGTTAAAATTGAAACGCTCTCTATCCTGGGCCGCCACAGAACCAGTTTCCACTTTCCGGTACCATTTAAGGGCATAAGGATACTTGCCATTGGTAAAATAATAGTCGGCCACATCCATGAATGCGGAATTCCTTTTTGTGGAAGTAGGGTAATCCTCTACGAAATCCTCCATCAGCCCGTCGGCACCTAATTGATTAAGGCGTACCGCCGCATTAGCTACATAATAGGCACTATTGGCCTCTGTTTCAGGATTCCTTGTTTCTGCTTTAACCTTTTGGAACAGGGTCTGCGCTGCCTGATACTGCTTATTGTTATAGAGCGAAAGGGCTTCGTGATAGCGTTTTTGATCGTGCGTGAAGATCTTCGATTCCTGAGCACTGAGGGAGATAGCCATAGCCCATAGGCATAGCAAAGCTGCTGAGTTTTTCATTTTCATTTCGTGTTGAACACTTAAATTTTCCCGTATTATCCCTTATAACGGGAAATATGTAATTCCAGTATACCGCCTGATGAATTAAAAGAATTTTCGAAGGTCAGGGAAGGAATTCTGAATGAACTTATTACTTTTATATCAACAAAAACGAACATGGCAGAAAGCATTCTAAGTCTTAAAGCAGCCGGAGTCTACCAGCAAGACAATATGATCCTTCAAGATGTGGATCTCGAAGTAAAAAAAGGATCCTTTGTATACTTAATTGGTAAAACCGGAAGCGGCAAAAGTAGTTTTATGAAGACCTTATATGCCGATCTGCCCCTTAAAGAAGGTGAAGGGGAGATTGTGGGGTTCAATCTCAAAAAACTAAAAGAAAAGGATATCCCCTTTCTGAGAAGAAAGCTCGGTATTGTATTCCAGGATTTTAAATTATTACCAGACCGAAATATAAATAAAAACCTCCGCTTCGTCCTGAAGGCAACTGGATGGAAAGATGAGGCGAAAATGGATGCCCAGATCGAGAAGGTTCTGGATAAGGTGGGAATGAAAACCAAAGGCTTTAAATTTCCACATGAATTATCTGGTGGGGAACAGCAGCGTATTGCAATCGCACGTGCCCTTTTGAATGATCCTGAATTAATTCTCGCCGACGAGCCCACCGGAAATCTGGATCCACAAACCAGTGTGGAGGTAATGAAAGTACTGCAGGAAATCAACCAGACAGGAAGAACCATTCTTATGGCCACCCATGATTACGCCTTGATCCTGAAATACCCCGCCAAAACTTTGAAATGCGACGGCGCCAAGGTTTTTGAGGTGGTACAAAAAGCAGTATAAGACCAATTACCATATCGTGCTATTCAAAAAACAGGAAAACCAGGAACCAAAAAAGGCTAACCCTGTTGTTGGACTGTTGTTGTTTTTAATCTCGTTAATCCTTGTGGTTCTCACCGTACCGCTGGGCTTCATCTACGGTGTTTGCTACAAAATATTTACAAAGGGACTTACAGGCCTCGGAGAATATACCTTAAAAATCGCCGTCTCCATAGACCAACTTGGCAATGTTATCATGCAACATTTACTGAACCATTTATGGATTCGAAATGGAGGCTATAAGTTCGGAAACCGGGACGAAACCATTTCCAGTGCCCTCGGACGCAATAAGGTGCTGGGTACACTGACCGGTTTTGGAAAGTTCATTGACAGGATGCTGGATATTTTAGATCCCAATCATAGCCTGAACTCTATTGACTATTATATTGAGCCCACTGAAGATATCATTGATAAAGTGGCCTGGATCTTAATTGAAAACAAGAGAATACTTTGTGTCCGCAGCAAAGACAAGGAACTATTTTATTTACCGGGTGGAAAAAGGGAATCAGGTGAGACAGACAAGCAAACATTATTAAGGGAGATACAGGAAGAACTCAGTGTAGCACTGGACCCGCAGAGTTTGATTTTTGTAAAAGTATTTGAAGCTCCGGCAGATGGGCAATCTCCAGGAGTTATTGTGCGTATGCATTGCTATAAAGCCGATTATAGCGGGGAACTGCAGCCTGATGAGGAGATAGCCGAAATGAAATGGTTGTCTTATGAGCAACGCCATCATGTGTCGGTGGCAGGACAGCTTATCTTCGATTACTATAAGGCATTGGGAGAAATCTAAGGCATTGAAATTACTGCCCATAGAATTTTGTTACTTTTACCAGCGTTGAACAAAACGAATAACCAAACTAGAATTTGACATAATGGAGATACTCGGAATTGATATCGGGGGTTCCGGAATGAAGGGAGCCATGGTAGACTCCGAAACGGGAGAAATGCTTTCCGAACGCTTCAGGATTCCCACACCATCCTCAAGAAAACCACAGGAAATGGCCGAAGTTGTGAAACAAATTGTGGACCATTTCAATCATAAAGGACCTGTGGGAGTTGGTTTTCCAACCATCATTAAACACGGTGTCTGTAAGTCGCCTGGCAATCTGCACAAGAGTTGGATGAATGTAAATGTAAAGGAGCTCTTCAGCGAGGCTACGGGCCTGCCTGTTTCTGTAATCAATGATGCCGGGGCCGCTGGCTATGCTACCATGAATTACGGGGTAGGCAAAGGCAAGGAAGGATTGGTTATTATGATTACCATTGGAACCGGATTGGGCAGCGGTGCTTTTTTTAATGGCGAACTTATTCCCAATTTTGAGCTGGGACAAATCCCTTACAAGGGATACAAGAAAATCGAAACCTGGGCGGCAGCCTCCGCAAGAGAAAGGGAAGATCTGTCAATTAAAAAATGGGCGAAGCGTTTTGATGTGTTCCTGGGTCTGGTGGAACTACTGGTATGCCCGGACCTCATTATTCTGGGTGGGGGTACCTCCAAACATTTTGACGAATTTAAAAAGTACATTACGATCGACACCCCGGTTATCCCTGCTGAATTAAGGAATCATGCAGGCATCATAGGCGCTGCTGCAGCGGCACTCCATGAATTAGTTCATGACTAGCGTATCTTACTTAGATCGTTTTACGCTTCCGGTCTATTTCCTTAAGAAATATTTTGCGTAACCTGAGGCTTTTTGGGGTTACCTCAACGTATTCATCCTTTTGAATGTATTCCAAAGCCTCTTCAAGAGAGAATTTGATTGCCGGCACAATCCTGGCCTTATCATCAGAACCTGCTGCCCGCACATTGGAAAGCTTTTTGGTTTTGGTTACGTTTACTACCATATCATCTCCCCTTGAATTTTCACCAATTACCTGCCCCTCGTAGATATCTTCTCCCGGATCGATAAAGAACCGACCGCGCTCCTGTATTTTATCTATAGAATAGGGAATGGCTTTACCATTTTCCATAGACACCAGAGAGCCATTGATCCGTTGCGGGATGTCTCCTTTCATGGGCTGGTACTCCCTAAAACGATGCGCCATAATAGCCTCGCCAGCGGTTGCTGTAAGCAATTGGTTCCGGAGTCCGATAATACCCCTTGAAGGAATCATAAATTCACATAGCATACGATCTCCTTTAGATTCCATACTGATCAACTCGCCTTTACGAATAGAGACCATCTCTACTGCCTTACCTGAAACTTCTTCTGGCAGGTCAATGGTCAATTGTTCTACTGGTTCGCATTTTACACCGTCCAACTCACGGATAATTACCTGTGGTTGTCCTATTTGCAATTCGTACCCTTCCCTGCGCATGGTTTCAATAAGGACCGAAAGGTGCAGAACACCCCTGCCATATACCATAAATTTGTCGGCACTATCTGTACCTTCAACCCTCAAGGCAAGGTTCTTTTCCAGTTCTCTTTCCAAACGTTCCTTCAGGTGTCTGGAGGTCACGAATTTGCCTTCCCTTCCAAAGAATGGACTGTCATTGATGGTAAAAAGCATACTCATTGTGGGCTCATCAATGGCTATGGTTTGCAAGGCCTCAGGAGCTTCTGAATCAGCAACGGTATCCCCTATTTCAAAACCTTCAAGTCCGGTAATTGCGCAGATGTCTCCGGCTAATACTTCTTCTACCCTTTTTCGGCCCAGGCCTTCGAAAGTGAATAATTCTTTCACCCTGGATTTTACCACCTTCCCGTCACGCTTAACCAAAGACACCATTTGACCCTCTTTAAGGCTGCCTCTCTGCAACCTTCCGATAGCGATACGGCCTGTAAAGGAAGAATAATCCAGTGATGTGATCAGCATTTGTGTAGTTCCCGGTAAAGCTGTGAAACTGGGAATATGTTCCAGAACCATTTCCAAAAGCGGTTCAATGGAAGTTGTTTCATCCTTCCAGTCCAAGCTCATCCAGTTGTTCTTGGCCGAACCATATACAACAGGAAAATCCAGTTGCCATTCTTCCGCCCCTAATTCATACATCAGGTCAAAAACCTTTTCATGAACTTCATCCGGCGTACAATTCTCCTTATCCACCTTGTTGATTACCACACAAGGCTTGAGTCCCATTTCCAGTGCTTTCTGCAGTACAAACCGGGTTTGAGGCATGGGACCTTCAAAGGCATCCACTAGCAATAATACTCCATCTGCCATGTTAAGCACGCGTTCTACCTCACCGCCAAAATCAGCGTGACCAGGGGTGTCAATGATGTTTATTTTGGTATCCTTATAGTTTACCGAAACATTCTTCGAGACAATAGTAATCCCACGCTCTCGTTCCAGGTCATTATTATCAAGGATCAAATCCCCGGTTTTTTCATTCTCCCGAAACAAATTGCAGAAATGCAGGATCTTATCCACCAGTGTAGTTTTCCCGTGATCTACGTGGGCAATAATGGCAATATTTTTCATGTTAGACATGGGCGCGCTGTTTAAGGCCGCAAAGATAGTTCTAATTTTATTGTACTCGATCCAGAATCCTAAAAACCTGCTTCCTGAGGCTCAGACAGTTCCAAAAGACTTGTACTTATTTGTCAAAGGTTGGTTTCCTGGATTTGCGTTTGGTAGCTACCCATCCAAAATTGATCCCGATCAGGGGGCCATATCCAGAAGGAACTCCATCTCCGCGATAGTAGCCCCCTCCTACTTCCACATTGAAATTAAAGCCATTATCATAGGTGCGTTGAATGCCATATACCATCCCATAAAAACCCAGATTAAAGTCGTCTGGTTCAATATCTGTAACAAACCGCAGTTGCGAGAAAAAAATAGCCTGTGCTGCCGCTATGTAATTTCCTGAATTGCCCGAAACAATTTTTCCCATTCGTTCACGCCTTCGAAAATTGTGGTAGTAGCGATATCTATTATTCATAGCCAGGCCAAAAGCGTAACCTTCCTGATACGTCGCTGTGGCCAAACCCAAGCTGGAAGAAACGGACTGGTTTCTAAATAACCCCAATTCATAACTAATACCCGGACTGAGCAAATCGAATTTGAATTGGTGTTGCTCCAAATGGATTAAACCACTACCCTTTTCTGTTATTCGATAGCTCTGAGCGTATGAATTAAACCCGGCTATAAGTATCATAATTATGACTCCTTGCTTTACCATTACCTGAGTGTTGTTAAGCTTCAATTTAAAGAGGAAACCACAGTTTAATACTATCTTTGTGGAAAATTTAAGAAATGAAACTCAGTGCCATTCCGCAGATCAAGCATACTGAAACCAATAATTTCTTTCTACTTTCTGGTCCCTGTGCCATTGAAGGAGAAGATATGGCCTTGCGAATCGCAGAACGTATTATAGAGGTAACAGACAAACTGAAGATTCCCTACGTGTTCAAGGGAAGTTTTAAAAAGGCCAACCGCAGTCGGGTAGATTCCTTTACCGGAATTGGAGATGAAAAAGCACTGAAGATCCTGAGAAAAGTCTCGGAAACTTTTTCCGTACCTACGGTAACGGATATCCATGAAGCAGCAGACGCGGAAATAGCCGCAGCATATGTAGATGTGTTACAGATACCCGCCTTTTTAGTCAGACAAACCGACCTCGTTGTAGCTGCTGCCAATACGGGTAAGGTTGTTAATTTAAAAAAGGGGCAGTTTATGAGTCCTGAAAGTATGCAGCATGCCGTTAAAAAGGTGACCGATTCTGGTAATTACCAGGTGATGATCACGGACCGTGGTACCATGTTTGGCTATCAGGATATGATTGTGGACTTTAGAGGCGTACCCACTATGAAGCAATATGCTCCGGTGGTACTTGACGTTACCCATTCCCTGCAGCAGCCCAACCAGGCTTCCGGGGTTACGGGCGGACGGCCCGCTCTTATAGCCACCATGGCTCGTGCAGGTATAGCCACAGGAGTGGATGGACTGTTTATGGAAACACACTTTGATCCGTCTAAAGCCAAAAGCGATGGAGCCAATATGTTGCATCTGGATCTGCTGGAACCCCTGTTAACAGACCTGGTTAAAATTAGGACTACCATCAAGGAAATAGACGGCTGATCTCCCCCTTTATTTTTGACTCCAGAATCCTTTACCCCCAACGGAATAGGCATCCTGTAGTACCTCAACCAGGATGATTTCATCAATTTCTTCCAGGGATTTGTAACGGAGGGATCGCATCACTTTCCGACCTGCAGTAACCATATGTTCCAGATGAACACTAAGGTGTGTGGCCGACCAGAACCCCAGGTCTACATAGTCTTTGGATTGGTTCAGATAACAGAAAGGTTTCCCTTCCAGGTAATAAAAAGGAATACGGTACTTGTACCGGAGTTCTGCGGATGGTACGGTATTTTCTATAATTACCTGTAAATGCAGTAATATGGCCCTGTAAGGTTCGCGTTGTTCCAGTATGTAGGATTCGGCAGGATTCATTATTGACAGGAATGCTTTGGAAAGAGCTTGTAATTCCCTTTTTGTACTTAAAACCAAATGTTTAAGGGGAGAGCTTGGCCTTATAAAAAGTAAACGAACTGAACTCCTTCTGGAAATCAGAGGCAATTTTCTGAGTAAGACCTAACGGGGTTTTACCACTGATGAATAATTTTCCTGAAGTGAGGTCCACATCAAAATGAAAAGAAGAAAAATCCCCCTCACATTCGTATTCCAGGCGATCCATCAGGAATCGAGTAATCCTTGGGCGTAGACGATACTCCAAATCAATACAAAGCTTCCTTAGGGAATCATCAATCTCTTTTTCGGAAATCCAGTTAAATCTCATTGCGCCAATGGTTGCAATAGCTTTTCAATATACTGAAATATTCAATTAGTATTTATTTTGTTAAAAAGTAATCCGATGATGTGAATCCTTTTTCAGGTTTATTGATAACCATTTAATAAAATCAACCAAAGCTGAGAATTTCTCAGGATGTCTATTTTTATATTCCACATAAAAAATCCAGCATGTTACGATCTTTTGTTTTTAGCCTTGCTACCCTGGTTGGCCTTGTTAGCTATTCCCAACCTCACAGCCATCAAAGCATGCATGCTTTGCACTATCCCAATATTGAAGGATACGTCACTTTAAAAACAGACTTGCATCAGCACAGCGTCTTTTCCGATGGGGAAGTGTGGCCAAGTATTCGGGTAATGGAAGCCTTGAGGGAAAACCTGGATGTAATTTCTCTTACCGAACACCTGGAATATCAGCCCCATAAAGAAGATATCCCCCATCCTGATCGTAACCGTTCATACAAGTTGGCCCTGGAAGAAGCCAAAGAACATGGCCTTTTAGTCATAAACGGCTCGGAAATTACAAGGAGCGAACCCATAGGGCACAGCAATGCTATCTTCATTGAAGACGCCAACAAACTCCTTAAAAATGAGGCAGAGACTTCCTTTCAGAAAGCCAAGGAACAAGGCGCATTTGTATTCTGGAACCACCCCGCCTGGTACGACCAAAGCCCAAGCGGGAATCCTGTTTTGAGTGATTTTCAGAAGAAAAGGATTCAGGAAGGGGAACTACATGGGATAGAAGTAATAAACACCTTTGATTATGCTGAGGAATCCCTGGCTCTGGCATTGGAGTATAATCTGACCATTATGGGAACCAGTGACATCCATGGATTAATCGACTGGGATTACCTGGAAGATGGAAACCACAGACCCATTACCCTGATCTTTGCAAAAGATAAAACCCTGCAGAGCACCAAAGAGGCTTTGTTTGAGGGACGGACCGTTGCCGTATATAATGACTTACTAGTGGGACGGGAAGCTTACCTTAAACCACTTTTAAAAGCCTGTGTGGAGATTACTAAGGTGAATTATATAGAAGGAACCCAAATCCTGCAGCTGGACCTTAAAAACAACTCCAGTAGCGATCTGATATTTGAAAATCAAATGCCCTATACCTTTTATTCAAGCAGCCCCGTTTTCACTCTGGAAGTAGGTAAAACTAAAACCTTAAACGTAAAAACATTAGAACGCCTGGATAATCTTACACTTTCCCTGAAAGCGCTTGGGGCCTACACGGCTCCTAAAACACAAGCGGTAATCGAATGGGATATTAACGTGGAATAGGTTTATTCTTTCCCATCCACATATTCCTGCAGGTAGGCATATCCTGAGCTGAGCTTTCCATTATGCGTCATCCGGGCCCGGGACAGTATACCATCTGCGTCCCCATTGTAAAATGCCGGGATCACATGTTCCACAAAAGTATCCCCGAAGCCTTCGCTTGCATCCCTGGGGAGTTCGGCAGGGAGGTTGTCTACCGCCATTACTGCAATAGCATTGGGATCATCGTATGAAACCTCCTTCCCAGTTTCCCGGTCATAACCATAGACAGGGTCGGCTATGGTTGAGGCTCTGATAGTAGTAGCTACAGGTCCATCTATGTCACAACTGATATCCGCAACAACTTCGATATTAAACTCAGGATCCCGAACGTCTTCCCGGGTAAAGAGGTAGGGGGCCCCATCCCCGTAAAAATGCCCGGCTATATAGAGATTGGTCACTTTTGCGAAGCGAAAGAAGTTAGACTCATATTCTTCCGGATGCGCAAAGAAATCAGTAATAGGCAGTTCTTGTCCATCCTTACGTTTGTTGTAATCCAGAACATCGATCTGGCAGAACACCGGGACCTCAAATGTATTTTCAAGATATTCGGTTACATTAACTTCCCTGAGGCCCATTCCTACCAGCATTTCTCTCGCCCCGTTGCCTACACGGCCCTTTCCTGTTAGTAGTATTTTAATATGTCCAAGAGATAAACCCTGAAGTTCCTTAATCAGGGCCTGACGATCCTTAAGCGATTTGGCCTTAGGCATATCAAACAAGCCGGTCTTCAGCCCATAGGCCCGGAATCCATTGTATGCTCCTACAATACCTGCATAGCGACCAAAAGCAACCAAACGAACACCCTTTGTATTGGTAATCACTTCGTGGTCGTACAATTCAATGTTTTTCTCCAGTACAGCTCGCAATAAATCCCGGTTATAAGGTTGTTTTTTGATGGTATGGGAAAAGAAAAAGTATTTTTTATTAGGTATCAGTGCTTCGATGGGAACTTCCTTTACGCCGAGCAGTACTTCACAAGCTTCAATATCAGCAGAGACGGTAATTCCTGCCTCTTGGTACTCCTCATTAGAAAAGACCCTTATGGGAGAGGATTCAACGGTAATCTGAGCCTCAGGGAATTGCGACAAGACTTTTTGGCAGTCCCCCGGAGACAGTACAACTCGATGGTCTGGAGGACTTTTGCGTTCTCTGATGATTGCGAAATGCATAATTGGGATTTGGTATAAAATTTGCTCCAAATTACATGGAATTGTAGGGACAGGCAAATTCCTCCTTCACTAAAGTTACGGAGGATAGATTTTTGCTAACTTCGCAATCCTTTAAATGAAACAACGTTCTTATACAATACGGGGCCGACTGGTTTTGACAGCGAGACCAATGGCTATGTAAGCATGCCGAGCGCTGGGATACAGCTCGTAAATCTCATATTTCACACTTTTAAATGGCGAATCTAATTACGCTCTTGCCGCTTAATCTGAATTATAGTAGGATTTAGCCTCGTCTCTGCAAGGCAGAGAAGCGAGATGTCCCTGGATAGCCCTTGTTGACGGCGATCTTTTTAGGGGCACCATAAAAGTCAACACCGCCTGCTTTGCGCTTCGATAAGCGGGTTAACTAAAGAAGCTAAGTGTGTAATGGGCGGTTTTTGGTCAGTTACACATCGAAAATTAAACAAAGACTAAGCATGTAGAAAGCATGGTAATTGCTTGTTTGGACGAGGGTTCGAATCCCTCCGGCTCCACCTACGCCCTCCGAAGCTTGAGCACAGCGAAAGCGAAGGAGGGCTTTATTATTATACACTTCCCCTATCTATAGCAGCAACAGGGCTTCGGTGGATCCCGATCAATTACCCCTTCCTCCAAAGCTTGAGCAAAGCGAAAGCGCAGCCAAACAATATTTCCCAAATCCATCCTCCGTAGCTTGAGCACAGCGAAAGCGAAGGAAGGCTTTATTATTATACACTTCCCCTATCTATAGCAGCAACAGGGCTTCGGTGGATCCCGATCAATTACCCCTTCCTCCAAAGCTTGAGCAAAGCGAAAGCGCAGCCAAACAATATTTCCCAAATCCATCCTCCGTAGCTTGAGCACAGCGAAAGCGCAGCCAAACAATATTTCCCAAATCCATCCTCCGTAGCTTGAGCACAGCGAAAGCGAAGGAAGGCTTTATTATTATACACTTCCCCTATCTATAGCAGCAACAGGGCTTCGGTGGATCCCGATCACTTACCCCTTTCTCCAAAGCTTGAGCAAAGCGAAAGCGCAGCCAAACAATATTTCCCAAATCCATCCTCCGTAGCTTGAGCACAGCGAAAGCGAAGGAGGGCTAATGCTTGTTTATTACATTATAGGCTTCCATATTTCCTGACTCAACATTTTATAAATGATTTTACCTTACGCTGTTTACATATTAAAATGTGCCAACGGGCAATACTATACAGGCTTTTCACGAAATATCACTAAAAGGCTCCGAGCTCATAGACGAGGCCAGGTGTCATTTACCCAAGATAAACTTCCAATAAAACTCATTCATATTACTTTCTTTAATGAAGTTATTAGAGCGTATAACTATGAACGCTACCTTAAGTCGGGCTCCGGAATTGCTTTTCGCAATAAGCGCCTGATTTAACCAACTGATTTAAGTACATTTTGCCGAAAATTCCCTAATTTCCCCTATCCATCTATGGCTGAAGGAGTATGTTTAAATTACACGATCTAAGCGAAACCCTTTCCAGGATCGGAAAGAATACCATTCCTATGGGAAAGACGCAGACCACCATAAAAAATTCTTCACTAGAAGCCTATTTTGAAGGGTTCCGCAAGAACATCATTGGGATAAACCAGAGCTTCACCTCCCCTTACGGAGAAAAAAAGATTATTTACGCAGACTGGATCGCCAGCGGGCGGCTTTACCGACCCATTGAAGATAAATTGTTGTCGGACTTTGGCCCGTTCGTTGCCAACACGCATACGGAGACCACCATTACCGGCACAACCATGACACGGGCCTATGCCGAGGCGAGGCACATCATCAAGGAGCACGTGAATGCTAATGACGAAGATGTGCTGATCACTACAGGGTCCGGCATGACTGGTGTTGTAAACAAGTTCCAGCGGATCCTTGGTCTGAAAGTGCTGGAGAACCTGAAACCCCATACGGAGATACCAGATGAAAAAAGACCGGTAGTATTCCTTACCCATATGGAGCATCACTCCAACCAGACCACATGGCTGGAAACTATTGCCCGTGTAGTGGTGGTACCCCCTGGAGAAGATGGGCTTATCTGCCTGGATCAATTTGAGAAATGCATACAGGAACACGAAAGCGCCCCAATCAAGTTCGCTGCTGTGACCGCTGCCTCTAACGTGACCGGGATCCGTACGCCCTACCACGAAATCGCCCGCCTGATTCATCGTTATAACGGCCTCTGCTTTGTGGATTTTGCCTGTTCGGCCCCCTACGTGAATATTGATATGCACCCGGAAGATCCCGAAGCCCATCTTGATGCCATCTACTTTTCCCCACATAAATTCCTGGGTGGTCCCGGATCAAGCGGGGTGCTCCTTTTTCACAATAATCTCTACCACAACAAGGTACCCGACAACCCCGGCGGGGGTACAGTAAGCTGGACAAACCCCTGGGGTAACCACAAATACATAGACGACATTGAAACCCGTGAAGATGGCGGCACCCCCGCCTTCCTGCAAACCATACGGGTTGCCCTTGCCATCAGGCTGAAAGAGGAAATGGGCGTGGAAAACATATTGAAACGGGAACACCAGCTCATAAGACGTGTTTTTGACCGCCTGGCTGAGCGCAGCGGGATCAATATTCTGGCACCCCGGCACAAGGACCGCCTGGGTTGTTTTTCATTTTATATTGACGATCTGCATTTCAATCTGGCAGTGAAACTGCTCAACGATCGGTATGGGATTCAGACTCGTGGTGGCTGCTCCTGTGCGGGCACCTATGGCCACTACCTGCTGCATGTAGATGAGGAAATGTCCCGCAGTATCACCTGTGAAATCGACGAGGGCGACCTATCGCATAAGCCCGGATGGATCCGAATGTCTATACATCCTACCAATACGGTAGCAGAAATCGATTTCATCTGTAAGGCCATCCTGGAAATCGCTGAAAACCACAAGGAATGGGCCAAGGATTACCGATATGATCCCAAATCCAACGAATTTATCCACAGGTCCAATGGTAAAAACGAATTAAATCAAATGCGTACTTTCTTCACACTCAGCTGAAACCAGGCTTAAGAGTCTCTGTAAAATTGAATCATCTCCCGGGATATTTATTTATTTTTTTTTTTTAGTTTAGTGGTAAACAACCTTGCCGCTAAATCGGTTTACCATCCATGATTGGCAAACTATTGGCGTTACTTTCCATTTTGTACTCTTCCCCTTTATCCAAAGGAGGATACTTTATCCTACATCAAAGTTTTACCATGAAAAAACCAGTATTTATTTATCTGTTCTTAATTCTTGCGATCCACAACAATATGCAAGGTCAGGACTATATCAGTTCGGAAGAATCCAACCCCGTGAAGATGGGCTGGATGCAGGGATTTCCTCCGTCTCAGGATAAGATCGTATCAGCCATAGACGGCAGTTTCTTTAGGTTTCCCGCGCTGCGCTACAGCGTATGCCATATGAGAGAATTTATGCCCACAACGGAAGTAAAAGCTGCTACAGCCAACCCTTATAAGTTTAAAGTCAGGCTTGATAATGCTATTGACGATGTCAACTTCCTGCCCACCAATAGTTCCAAACCCATGAGCTGGCGGGAATCCCTTGGTAAAAACTACACAGATGGTATGCTCATCCTGCACAAAGGAAGAATTGTCTATGAGAAATATTTCGGGGAACTCAAACCCGACGGACTGCATGCGGCGATGTCTGTCAGCAAAACCTTTACGGGAACCCTAGGGGGCCTGCTGGTAGATGAAGGCATACTGGATGAGAATAAAACAGGAGCGGATTATGTGTCGGAATTAAAGGGATCAGCTTTTGGCGATGCGACCATAAGGCAGATCCTAGACATGACCACCGCATTAAAATACAGTGAGGATTATTCAAATCCGAAAGCAGAGATCTGGGCGTTTTCTGCCGCTGGCAATCCGTTCCCCAAACCACAATCTTATAAGGGACCCACTAATTACTACGACTATCTAAAAACTGTTCAAAAAGAAGGCACCCATGGGGAGCTGTTCGGGTACAAAACGGTAAACACCGATGTAATGGGCTGGATCGTTTCCAAAGTTACCGGCAAATCCATACCGGATCTACTTTCAGAAAGGATCTGGAAACCGCTGGGGACCCATTTTGATGGCTACTTTCAGATAGATGGGGCGGGCATTGCTTTTGCCGGTGGTGGATTTAGTGCCAACATGAGGGATATGGCCATGTTCGGAGAAATGATCCGAAATAAAGGGAAATTCAATAAAAAACAGATATTACCAGTGTCCCTGATAGAAGACATTATGAGAGGTGGGAGCCAGGAGGCTTTTAGTAAATCGGTTTATGCCTCACTAAAGGACTGGAGCTACCGGAATATGTGGTGGCATACGCACAATGAGCATGGCGCTTTTGCAGCCCGGGGTGTGCACGGGCAGACCGTTTATATTGACCCCGCTGCAGAAATGGTTATTGTCAGGTTTGCTTCCCATCCAGAGGCTAAAAATTCCAAAATTGATCCCACATCACTACCTGCCTATCATGCGGTAGCGAAATATTTGATTTCTAAATAAAAATTTGTAGCAATCATATATCCTCTGTCAAAAAATCCATTTTAAAACTAAACCATGAGAAAGAAATCATTATTCATACTAGTTATTTCACTATTGACTTACGGTATAGCCTCAGCCCAGGAAAAGAATATTCTCAACCCTAACGACACCATTCCCGGACAGGGAATTGACATTAATGTTAGTCCCAAAACCCATTTTACCTTAGGCGGGGCATTGTGGATGCGATCAGCTTTCCAGGATTGGCAACAGGATAACAATGCCAATCAAAGAGGCTTTTATTTCGATCAATTCAGATTATCTGTTACCGGGGAACATGGGCTGCAGGGGGAGTCCAAGCTAAAATTTTCAGCACAGGCAAGATGGTGGAGCTATCAGTTTGCCCTGCACCATATGTGGTTTGGAGTAGAAATTGATGATCACAATGAAATTCGTTACGGAATTACTCAATCTCCTTTTGGCGCCATGCCGTCTATATCTTCAAGTTTCTGGTACTCTCTAAACTATTACCTGGGCCTGGAGGCCGACCACGACGCAGGCTTGCATTATATCTTCGATAAAAACGGCTTCAATTTTCAGGCTGCCTACTATCGAAATGAAGAGTACAACGATCCTACAGCAACCAACAGATGGGCACCCGACCTGATCACAAGCGGGGATCAGCAAAATTTTGAACGCAATCAATTTAACCTTCGCATGGCCTATACATTCAAGCAGGACTCCGATAATTCTACCCAATTTGGTCTATCTGGTGAATTTGGCCAGATAAAAAATCAATTAGTGGATGAAAATGGGGACAGATGGGCCGCCGCGCTTCATTACGTAGGATATTATGATAACTGGAATTTTTATGCCCAGGGTACCCGGTATGAATACAATGTTAGCAATCCCATTGGTGTTGATGAGAGTACCGTGTTGATGGGATTCTTTTCGGATCAAAGACTGGTGGCGGCCAAAGCTACTACCCTTGTAGGGGGTGTCCGGCGGTTTTGGGATATAGATTGGTGGTTGTTTGACAAGCTCAATGCCTACGTTGAATACAGTACGGTGCTCAAGGATGAATCCTCATTCAGGGATTCTAAATTGTTTAATCCTGGAGCCGTCTTACAGGCAGGCCCTTTTTATCTCTGGTTTGATTTCATGGCTGCCCAGAATGCATGGTGGTTTAATGACTCACAGGCCAATAGTGGCCTGGGTGCAGGATCCATTAATCCTGACGATTGGGAGTTCAGGTATAATTTCTCCATACAGTGGTATTTTTAAAAACAATAAAACCTTTACATATGACAACTCATCTATTCAAATACATCCTAAGTGCACTATGCATATTTGTTGTAGGCATTTCCTATGCTCAGGATATACCGGATTTTATCAATCCTGACGATCTGAAAGACATTGATTGCAAATGCCTTGAAAAAGAAGTTAAGTACAATAAAAAGGAGCAAAAGTATATCGACATATTATGGGAAGAGTCGCTAAAATACCTTGAAGCCTATGTAGTCGCATTAACCACATCACCGGAGGGAAGCAATTGTATAAATTCCGATGAAGCCACTTATGAAACAGTGGACGGTTTCAAAAAAATGTGTGTTATGGACCGGAGGGATATGCAATTATTGGTAAAACATATCTATCAGATTCTTCACAATCCGGATGAGGCCAAAAAGTGTTTTGCTGCCCGGGAAGATGTGGATTGGATCTACAGTCCGGGAGGTGAACTGGAAGCGAAATCCGAAGTGGCCCAATGGCTGAAACGCACTACATTTGAGGAGTTTTTCGATACTAAGGTAACCAATATAGAGGTTAAGGCCTATGGCAAGGAATTTACAAAAAATTTCTACGAAATGGTCACAGGGGAAGCGGTGAAAACCCCACCAAATTTTCCATATGATGTAAGCGCCAGGTCCTTGCCCAACCTCTGGGCATCGGTGGGTTGGTTCCCTATGTATGCGGAGGATAGTGAACGTAACAAACGAAATTTTATAAACGTCCGTGGTGGGTATGCATATGCGG
The DNA here is from genome assembly GCA_021295155.1 of Flavobacteriaceae bacterium D16. Taxonomy (GTDB): domain Bacteria; phylum Bacteroidota; class Bacteroidia; order Flavobacteriales; family Flavobacteriaceae; genus Lentiprolixibacter. The sequence goes on from JAJTJC010000035.1 coordinate 1,068,999, forward strand.
AAATACTGGGCCATTGGGGTTTACTTCGAATCGATGAAATCAATGGTGAAAAAGTTGGCGCTGAAGTTGGTATGGTAGTTCAGTCCGTAAACACCCTTTACCCTTACCATAATCATGCTATCTCGGAATTATATTATACCATGAGGGAACCGGCTTGTGTAAATCAATTTCGAACTTTTGCCGTTAGGGAAAACAACCAACATGTGGTTACAGTGAGTGAATCTGCTGATGAACGGGTTATCCAATTTGATGCAGGAGCACCAAACGAACATGCCATGTGGGCAAGCTCTTCCTATGATCGGGAACCGTTGGTATATTTCCATGAAAATACCATACATGCGTTTGAAGTAGATGGAGATTGCGAGAGTAATCCGGCAGAAAATGCCCTGGTTACGGTATGGGTCAGATCAGACGCTCATGAGCGGGCCAACGATTACGGAACTACCAAACTATGTGAATGTGCAGACGAATTAAACACACCGGCCGTAAGAGGGAAAAAAATTCAGTGTCAGCTAACTAAACTGAAATACTAAATTTAGAGAGTCTGAGTAAAATAAAAATCGAAGGGCTAACCCCTAGTTAAGGTAAAGGAGGCCTGAAAAAATAGCCAATATGGACATAATGAATCATTTCAATCTCAAGGATAAAACTGCAATAGTTACCGGAGGGGGCAATGGAATTGGCAAATCCAGCTGTGAAATCCTAGCGGCCTACGGAGCTAATGTCGTGGTTTCGGATCTGAAACTAGAAGATGCTGAGAGCACTGCTTTTGAAATTAATGCTAAGGGAGGGAAAGCCGTTGCGGTAGCGTGTAATGTTACCAAAGATGAAGACCTGGTTAACCTGGTCAATGTTGCCAAACAGAAATTTGGCAGTATCGAAATCCTGGTCAATAATGCTGGTGGTGGCGGAGCCGGAAGGGAGAATCCGTACAAAATCTCCGTAGACGATTTTGCCTGGGTATTTAAGCTGAATGTTTTCAGTGCTTGGCGACTTTCACAGCTCTGTGCCCCAGAAATGGAAAAAAGCGGTTATGGCTCTATTATCAACATAACCTCCATGAGTTCTGTCAACAAAAGTCCAAATATCAGTGCCTATGCCAGTTCTAAGGCAGCCTTAAATCACATGACCGCAAACCTTGCTTTTGATTATGGTGCGCAGGGTATTAGAATGAATGCTGTGGGTCCGGGGGCAACAAAAACCAGGGCACTGGCCAGTGTACTTACACCAGAAATAGAGAACAAAATGCTAAAGGGCACCCCTATAAAGCGGTTGGGCGAGGTGGAGGATATTTCAGGTGCTGTATTGTATTTTGCAGCACCAATATCAGAGTGGGTCAGTGGACAAGTATTGTTTGTCAATGGTGGAGGCGTACAGACCTTGGATTAAGAGGTATTTGAAACTCATAGAGCTTAAATCATTTAAAAATCAAGGTATGAAATCAACCCAACCAAGCAAACCAATCCACAATAGGAATTACCCCTACTTTTACCTTTTGTCCCTTGCTATTGGTATAGTACTTAGCTCCTGCTCGCTAGTAAAAATAGAAAGCGAACAAAAGCCACTGGGTATACGTGAGTTGAATACCAGACTGTTAACCCAGAATTTTGCCCGAAATGCGATGGACAGGGTAGAGTTGGCAGCAGACAGTATTTCCAAACGGGCAAAGGAAGACAAGGCTATTCAGATCAATACGCTGCATTGGAAAATTCAGACTTCACAGGAATTGGGTAAGATTAGCTTTCAGACGGAACCTAAAATTGCCCTGATGGATACCTGGGCCTATTTTATAGAAGTAAAGCATTCGTTCGAGAATCCCCAACTGGAACCTGTCTTTGGAACATACAAGGGCATAGCCATGGACGCTGTAAATCAAAATCTAGATGAAATACAAAATATTGCCAGGAGTGTACTATCCAGTGAGGAATACCCTGTGATTAAAGATTTTGTGGAAGACTATGCCAGCAATACACCCTTGCTACTGCAGAGCGAATTCAAGCATCAGTCTATCAGGGAATCCTATTTAGATTTTAAGAGCATCCCGGACAGTACTGCTGTGCAAACGGTTGGAACTTTGTCTGAAGTGGTTGCAGATGCCTCTAACCGTTTTGGCTACTGGACCGATGCGTCCGGAAAGAGGTTCGATTGGAAAACGGAGCTATTGCTAAAGGAAAGAGGCATAGACTCCCTGAATATTGAAGCTAAAATTGCAGAGATCGATAGACAATTTGAACGATTGCTTGAGGTAGCAGAAAATTCCCCGGAGACTATTAAAGAATCCATAAAGGAGTTCAGAAACAACATCAGTCCACTGTTCCGAGACTTAAATTATGAAATTGGCTCTGCCATGCAAAGCCTGTCTACCGATATAGCATCCGTTGACGGGATGTTACAACGGGAGCGGGTAGCTTTGGATTCAATAATAAAACGGGAACGAATAGCATTAACCTCAAAGGCGGATAAACTGGCAGAAACAGGCATAAAAAATGCCTTTGACGGTATAGGAAGGACAGTTCGTAATTTGATTATTTATTTTATCCTCCTCTTCATTGTTGTTCTTGGTTTGCCCTTTTATTTGGGCTATTTACTCGGCAAACGCAAATCCAAACATGAACAGACATGAAACATATTACCCTCTTGTTTATAGCGATTCTTATTTTGGCTTCCTGTGCGAATAAAAAAGAGCAAGTCTCAACCTTTTGGATAAGTGGCTTTAAAGTCAGCTGCGATGCAGGTGCTGGTAAATCAAATTGCTTACTTATAAACAAGAGCGATGAATTAAAAGACGACAGCTGGGAATTGTTTTATTCTGATATTGAAGGTTTTGGATTTCGACAAGGTGATCTGAAGAAAGTAGAGATCCTTATAGAGCAACCAGAGGATGGAGCGCTGGCTTCTGATGTATCAAAAATGAAGTACACCCTGATCAAGGAATTGGAAGAAATAACAGACCCCAGAGCCGCATTGGCTGTAAACTGGCAACTTGAAGAGCTTAACGGCACTGTAATAAATGAAAGAATCATCCATCCTACCCTAACTTTCAGTCTACTGGAAATGGAAATACACGGTAATGGAGGCTGTAATTCTTATAATGGCACTATAACAAAACTGGGGTTAAACTCAATCGCCTTTGGTGACCTTATTAAAACTCTTAAAATGTGTGCAGAGGATACTGTAGAGGAGGAATACCTCAATGCTTTGAGCAAGGTATCTTTCTTTGAAATTGAAAACACAAGACTTACATTTTATAATAAGGAAGAAAAGCCGGTTTTAATATTTAAGGAACCCACCAAACCCGATAATAAAGTGAGATTGCATGATATTTGGTCTGTAGTAAGAATGGGCGGACACCCTATTAACAGCATGGTTACCATCCCCAGATTGGAAATTAACACCAGTGATATGAAAATCTATGGCAATGACGGTTGCAACGAGTACTTCGGAACAGTAAACATGTTAACTGAAAACAATATCTCTTTTGGGAATATAGGTTCGACTCGAAAAATGTGTCCCGATATGGAGATTCCCCAACGCTATAATAATGCACTTTCCAAAGTTAACAGCTACGTTTTTGATGAGCAGGTTTTAGTTTTCACGGATGAGGAAGGCAAAGAGATTTTAGCTTTATTACCCTTATGAACAATGGGGACGGAGATATTCTGCTAGTAACAGATTTAGCCCAAAAAGCGGCTATGTTAATCGGCTTAACGAGGCAATTCTATCTGGTAATAATAACCGCTGTTGTGGTAGGTAAGTTTATCATGCAAAAGGAGGCCTAATACTTTCAAAACGCTTTGTTTATGAAACATACTTCAATTAATAAAAAATGGTATTTGGCATGTATTGTGCTGATTGTGATTTTTCAAACTTCCTTTGCCCAATCGGATTCCCTTGTTTTTGATATAGGATATAAAACGTTTGTGTTAGGAGAGATCAAGAAGATGGAACGAGGTGTTCTAGATATCGATGTGTCCTATGGAGATGAAAATTTTAAAATCAAATGGTCCGAAATCAAGGAGATATATACCCATACCCAATTTGTAGTGAGCATTAAGGGTGAAATCTACCGGGGGAGACTAGCTTCCATTTCGGATCAGCAAATTAAGATATTTGACAAGGACTCCGTCTTAATTACCTGTACGCGGGACGATATCGTGTATTTAAATCCTTTTAAAAAGGGTTTTTCTGATCGTCTCGGGGCTATGGTGGAGGCTGGGTTTAACATGGCCAAAGCCCAGAATTTACGTCAATTCTCTTTACGGAGCTCGATCAGCTATAAAACCGATAAATGGACGGCCGATGCATCCTACAATATCATCAGATCCAGCCAGGACAACGTAGAGTCGGTTAAGCGTACTGATGGACTGTTGAATTACCGACGGATTTTGCCTAAAAACTGGTATTTGATTGGAACTATTGCTACCCTATCCAACACGGAACAACTTATTGACTTAAGGGCCAATTCACAACTTGGTATTGGTAGATTTATCATCAGTTCAAATAAGGCGTATTGGGGGTTGAAGGCAGGCACAAACAACAACCTCGAGCGTTTTACCAATGAAACAACTAGTCGGAACACCTGGGAAGCGTACCTGGGTACCGAAGTGAATTTTTACAATACCGGTGACCTCAACCTATCCTTTCTGTATATGGGCTATTCAGGACTAACCGATAAGGGACGATATCGTGCAGATATTAATTTTGATGCCAAATACGACCTACCCCTGGACTTCTTTGTCCGTATGGGCATCACTTTTAATTATGATAACCAACCTGCAGAAAACGCCAGCGAAACCGATTATATCCTAAGAACAGGCATCGGATGGGAATGGTAGGCCAGGTTCTTTTAAGAACGCTTATTCTCCTTATCGGAGCCATCAGAACCCTTTGTTGGAAATTGAAGGCTTCCCTTTAGGGATTCAATGGTGTCCGGATCAAAATCAGGAATCCGCAATTCATCATTTTCGATCCATTCTTTGACTCGCTTTTCGGCTTCAGCTTTCTTTTCCTCAGAAAGCCCCTGATCTTTGGATAGGTACAGGGTTTGGGATGGGAAGGCAAATCCGCTACCACTATCCTCTATGACTTTAGCCAAACGCAAATTGATATCTTCCTGTATCCCCAAAAATTCACTCCAATCTGCGGCATAACAATAGGCAAACAGTTCTACTTTTAGAGAGTCACTGCCATATCCCAGAAAACGGACCCGCGCAGGATCCGGATCTACTTTGGGGTGCGCATACAGAATCTTCCTCAATTCTACCAGGATATAGCGCATCTGATCCGAGGTGGTCTCGTATCGTAAGCCTAAAACAGTATGATACCAGAACATGTCTCGTTTCGCATAGTTTTCAATTAAACGGGTAGAAAAGTCAGCATTGGGTATGGTTACAATAGTGCGATTCAGAGTCCTTATTCGGGTAGAAAACATGCCTATCTTTTCTACCGTACCCAGGGTGTCCCCTACTTTGCAAAAGTCTCCTACATTCACCGGCTGGTCAAAAACTACCGACAGGCCGCCAACAATATTTTCAATCGTTTTTTGGGCCCCCAAAGCCAGGGCTATACCACCAATTCCCAGTGCTGCCAACGCTCCTGTTACCTTAACCCCAACCGTATCCAAAGCAATTAAAAGCGCAACTAAGACCAGGATAAACTTCGCACTATTCCTGAAAAATGAAATCGCCGAAAGTCCGCCAAAACTATTTTTTTTCAGTAGTTGTCGTTCTCCATATGCAGATAGTGTATTGATCAATAACCAAATGAAAATAAAGAGGGCGATCCATAAAGCAATTATATTAACTACGGCGAACGCCTGCCTTACTACAATTGAGATTCCTAAAGTCCTGGAAAAGTATAGTAGGATGGCCACGGCAAGAACAAGACGCAAGGGGATCAACAGGGTTTTAAGTACGCCGTGATGTTTGCTTTTGGTAAAATTCTTCCACCATAAGCGTACCAGCCTCCCTAGAATTAAGGTAAGTAACCAGGCAATCAAATAAGCACCAATGGCAAGTAAAATAATCCCTATCCAATCCTTAATAGGCCCTCCCTGCCACCTTGAAGACAACATGCTATCAGGGTCGCCCTGGTCTGAAAACACCTTATCATTGGCATATTCCTTATCAGTCAGTACTTCCAGGGTTTTCCATGAAAACAACCACAGCTTTTGATTATCCTCAGTAGTTATGCGTTCCAGTAAAAGAGGGATTTCATTGTCCTTCAAGACTATGGTACCCACTTGCTCCAATGTTGGGTCCAGGCCATCGTTCAGGTTTCCTTCCGGGTTACTGCTTATCAGGTTGACAGGCAAAACCTGTCCACTGCGATCCAATGCCAGTTCTAATTTCCGGACTAAAGATTTAACCTGAGTTTGAAGAACCGTATCAGGAAGGTCCATATATTGTTCAACCTGTAATTGGTTTTCACTTCCAAGTACTTTAAAAAACCCTCTGAAGGTACCCTTTGGGGTTGACCTTCCCATGGGATCAAGATCTTCCTTTTTCTTTTCTGCCGCTGTTGTATCAACTTTGGCTGGTTTTAATATTTGACTGGCACTTAGGGTGTTAGCAGAAAATATACAACCTAATATTAGGAGCAAAACAAGTGGCCTGAACATGCTGTAAATATCGTTTTAGTTATTGGACTTACTGATACGTTATCTTTACACATACAATATCGTAAAAACAATCAGAAATCAAGGCCAAGATTATTTGAATTATTGGATATGAAAATGTCGTCAAGCGTTAGTCGGTTGTCGAAGTTTGCACATATAAATAGTCAGGACTATTCCTATACTAAAAGATCAGATGATGTCTGCTATTTTGCAATTTAAGAGAACAGTTACTTCTTTGCCGGAAGTATAAAGAGGGGCACTTTCGAGTTTTTCAGCAAATGCTCACACACGCTTCCCACCAATAGTTCATAGAGCCGACTTCTGCCGTGGCTTCCCAGAACAATCAGGTCTATCCCCAGTTTCTCTACCTCAAGATGGATGGTTTCCAAGATTTCACCCTGTACGAGCAGTGCTTCACAGTCTATTCCTTGATCGATTAATTCCGATTTGTAATCACTCAGTTGGCGATGCTCTTCCATCAAGTGTTCTGCCCTGGCATCCCTGATATAATCAGGACCCACATCATATCCTATAAATTCGGGATCAGGCCGGGCAACATGAATGAGCCAGCACTTGGCATTATACACTTTGGAAAGCTCAGCGGCCTTGGAAACAATATCATCGGATACTGAAGAAAAATCGATCAACCCTAAAATATTCTGTGTCATGATTTAATTATTAAAACTGGAAATATATGAACTGCTCTCCCGGGGTTTGTGCAATCAGCAACAGGAATAGCATTACAGACCAAACGATACCTGTCACCCACCAGGGCGTTTTTTCAGACAGTGCTTTTACCGAGCTATTCCTCATCAACCAGTGTGTAATAAAAAGTAAGCTGATGACTATAAAAGTGATCCACAGGTCTAATGAAGATACCACTTTTTCCCCTGACTGGATCAGGAACATAGAACTAATGATATCCATGGCTGAACCAAATTCCTGCGCCCGGAAAAATACCCAGGTAATATTGACACAGGTATAGGTAAGAAAAGCTAGTATAATCCCATTCCAGGCATTGATTTTTAAGTTGATGTGGACCTTTAAATAACGTTCAACCATCAGGTAAAAACCATGTAAACCACCCCAGATAACGAAGGTCCAGGCAGAACCATGCCACAATCCCCCCAGTAACATGGTGAGGGCCAGGTTAATATAGGTCCTTGTTGGCCCTTTGCGACTGCCCCCCAGCGGAATATAAAGATAATCCCTCAACCAACTGGACAGGGTGATATGCCAGCGCCTCCATAGATCAGAGAACCCAATGGAAGCATAAGGATATTTAAAGTTGTCCGGAAGGATAATCCCAAGCATCAGCGCGATACCGATTGCACAGGTGGAATATCCCGCAAAATCAAAAAAGATCTGCCCTGAAAATGCCAGTGTACCCGCCCAGGCGTCCAGAGAGTGAACAACTTTACCAGCTCCAAACACATCATCGGCTGTTTGCGATAGCAATACATCTGCCATGATCACCTTTTCAAACATACCGAGGGTTAATAAAAAGAACCCCCAGAAAAATTGTTTGATGGTCGCCTTTTTAGCCTTATAAAATTGTGGTATAAGTTCCGGTGCCCGAACAATAGGCCCTGCCACCAGCTGTGGAAAAAAGGTTACAAAGAGCGCAAAGTCCAGGAATGTCTTGGCGGGCTTGTTCCTCCTGTAGTACATGTCTATGGTATAAGACATGGTTTGGAAGGTATAGAACGAGATCCCCATGGGAAGCAGAATATCCGGTGCAGCAGCCTGGTATTCGATGCCCACGGCATTGAGCAGCATGGTAAAGTTCTCCAGCAAAAATCCGCCATATTTAAAGAAGGCCAGAAAACCAAGGTTGACGAAAATACTGAGGTAAAGCCAAAATTTTCGTTTGCGCTCATCCGTCTCAACATAAAGCTTGTTCCCTGCGGTCCAATCCACAACCGTAGAAATCCACAGTAAGAGGATTAGCGGAGGGTTCCACATGGCATAGAACAAATAACTGGCCAGCAGCAGCACTCTTTTTTTGTTCGTCCATTTAATGGGACTGTAATACAGCGCCAGAACTACTATTAGGAAGACTATAAAGCCTAAGGAATTGAATAACATGTTTTATGGTTTGGTTGGTGTGGTTTGGTGTGGTTGGTTCGGTTATAAGGCGCCGTCTTTTAACATCTGCCTGGCAACATCAAGTGTAAACTGTTTGGCGTCTGGAGTATTCAGGTGAGACCATTCCGGTGGTGTATATTTATTCATAAAGGGGTAATCCTGGAAATGGTAGCCGAAACTACCAGTTTGCCCAACCAGCTGGTCGAAGTACATATCCCTGGGAAAGGCTTTACCCTCTATGTCGAGAAACAGGTCCGAAGATGGGCATCTCACAAAAATAACCTGGCCGCCCCGCTCTTCAAATGCCTTGACCAGGCCAACGGTCATAGCTATAGTCCCTTTCCTTCCCTCTTCAATGACCTCTGGTGGTGGGAGTGATTCAGGCGGGACATTTACTGCCTCCTTCCAGACCTCGGTCACCATTTTAGCATATTCAGGGTCGGTATCGGCCCTCCACATGGTAATATTCCGGTCCCAATCCAGATATTGAAACATAGGAAAGGGAGCCTCTCCTGGAACTCGTTCAGGCAATTGGATACCCCATTCCAAAAGGGTTCTCGGGTCCAGCTCATTATAAAACGTTTCCGGACTGGAACACAGGAAAGCAAAGGTGTTCTGGAAAGGTTTTTTTACCGTATGCGTCCATTGGTCTGCCCAGGTCCTGCTATGGTAATGATCTAAAAGTTTCTGTGCGCGTCTTAAGAAAAATTGGTCCATAGTTGGTGGACTAAAGTATAGTGGAGGTGTAATTCCCAGGATGATCTTGCCGGAGAAGTCGCTCTTTTCAACAATGTCTTTTAAAGCCGCTATTGGATTGGTACCTGCAGCAGCCAACATTACCGGACGGCGACCGGTTACGGATTCAAATTCGTCTAACTGGAAATCAAAAAGGACACGTGAGGACCCTAGCAGGACCACATCGTCTTTTCCTAACTTCTCAATCCTGTGTCGATTTTCTGCATATAAATGTTTATCGTCTTCGGGAGCTATAGGGTATCCCTCTCCCCTCCAGTGTAATTCCCAGAAAAGAATTGCGATTAAGGTTAATCCCAGCGCAAGAAACAGCGTCTTTTTTTCCATGCCAATATGTGTTTATAGCATGCCGAGACCTATTGCCATAAAATAATCAGTAGGGCTCAACAAATATTAATTCTGATTGTGACAGCGCACAGGTATCCCGAGATTGTTACTCCTATTCGGTACCCTCTTGCGCTATCGAAATAGGCAGGAATAAGGTTGGTTGTTTGGTGGCTGTGATTAAATATAGGTGATTTTGTTTAACATATACTTTATTTAGTAGTTTTTTTGGTGGAAAACACTGCACCCGAATTGTATAATAAACTGATACAGGGGTTATCTAACCAGCTGGTAATATCTACCCTCAGATCGAAAAAACAAACATTTTATCGTACCCAAAGCATTATTGTTTCATTCGATATATAACAGATTTTACAGTTATGAGGTTAAACAAAACCCCTAAACCTGTTAATATTTGTTTTTTGTCTAAAAATTCAAGCTGATCGGATACCTCCCTATAAATTGGCAGTATTATCATTAAAAACCCCCGAAAATGAAACTTAAAATTAACCTCATTGAATTTGGACGTTTTTTAATCTGTCTGGGCATAGCCTTTGTTGGCTGGTTGTATATGTGGAATACAGGTTCCATATTTTAGACACAAATACCTCTTTAGTACGGATGTTCACTTAACAAATGACGGTATAATTCCCGTGTTGCGCTGCACCCCAGTTGCTCCATGATCTGTTGTAATTGAGTCTTAAGCATGGAAATGGTGTGTGTACCCCCTTTTCTGCCCAATGCAGCTACCCCGTACATAAAAGGTCGTCCCATAAAAGTAAATGCCGCGCCTGTTGCCATTGCTCTGGCAATATCCGGCCCGGAGCGCAGGCCACCGTCCATCATGATTGCCATTTGGTCTCCGTAAAGCCAGGCGAGCCGTTTTAAGGAGGAAATAGTGGCCTCTCCGGCATCCAGTTGCCTGCCACCGTGGTTAGAGATGATAACCCCATCCATACCCAGTTTAATTGCCTTTTTCATATCAGAGGCTGAAGCTACCCCCTTGAGTACCAGTTTACCCTTCCATCGGTCCCGAATAGGGCCTATTTTATCTTCATTCAGCCGTTTGTCAAAGGTCTGGTCCATAAACTGTCCCAACTGACCGAGATTAAGACCATTGGGCATATAGGGTTTCAGATTGGCAAAACCAGGCTTACCTTCCCTTAAAGTGGCCAGGCTCCAATGTGGGTGGGCGAGCATCTGTAAAATATTATTTAAGGTCATTCGGGGGGGCATGGACAGTCCAGAGCGAATCTCTTTGGGCCGGTATCCGAAGGTGGGGACATCACACAGTAAGACGAGCACTTCCGCCCCGGCTGCTTCAGCCCGGTCAATAAGGTTGTCCCGAATCTCGTTGGAAACCGGATGGTAAAACTGGAACCAGGCCTTGCCCTCTGTAATTTTGCAAATCTCCTCAATAGGTGAAGTAGCTACGGTGCTTAAAATAAAAGGCAGGTTGTGCTCAAAGGCCGCTTTGGCCAGTATTCTTGAAGCCCCTGGCCATATCAACCCCTGAAGACCAATAGGTGCCACACCAAAAGGGGCACTGTAGGTATGTCCGAAAAGGGTGGTTGACAAATCTGTCCCCTGATATTTGCTCAGGTAGTCTGGTTGTAACTGCACCTCTCGTATCTCACAGGTATTTCGGTTCAGGTTGACCTCATCGTTACATCCTCCATCCAGATAATCATAAGCAAATCTTGGAATGCGCTTCCTGGCCTTCTCCCTGAGATCTTCAACGCTGGGATATCTTCGATTAAATGCTATTTTGTCCTGATTTCTCATGGCTTGACTTCACATAAAGGTACATATTCCTAATATGTAATTGAAGTTAAGAAGCAAGGCAAACTATCCTTCTGCCTAGGGTTAATTTAGGGAAAGAAAAAAGCCCTTCCCATGAAATTTATGAGAAGGACTTTCAAAAAACTAACTCAAAATTATATCTATTGCAATCGATATATTCGAGTGGTTAGTTAGGGTTCTGGTCACCAGGTCCCAGGTTAGGATTGGCATCAATCTCAGCCTGTGGGATCTTAAATATCCATCGGTTTTCTACTGATGGCCTATCAATCTGGTAAGCATCCTGGTAAAGGATCTCAGAAGCTCCGGAACCTCCGTCAGCAGCATGGTCAATAGGTTCATCCCAACGAATATGATCAGTATATCCAAAACCTTCCGCATATAATTCGAGGCGACGCTGCCACTTAATGTGGTCCATCAATGACTGCTGGGTGTTGTATTGCGTTACATCATAAGCGCTATCGCGTTCACTACCCAGCGCATTAAGTGCTGCCTGAGCTGCAGGGATGTTATTTAACATAGCATAGGCCTCAGCTTCGATCAGATACATTTCTGCTGTACGCATGTAAATTACGTCATCCGGATCAATAGAACCAGGGTTCTTATTTTTCAGCTTAAAGTGCATATAAGGGTGCAGGTTAAACCTGGTGGTAATACCGTATACATTGTTTATGGAATCCACGGCCGCATCAAATACAGCTTCGTCCGTATAATTCGGATCGTTACCAAATCCTCCCTCACCATTGGCTGCAGAAGTATTTGTGTTTGGTGCAGTGGGAAGGAAGGCTTTCTTCCTGTAATCCGTATCCGGAGCAGCGTCAATTACCCTTCTGTCCGCAATCTTAGGATTGTTTCGAATCTGGCTACCGTTAAAGGTATTACTGGCCAAATAGAAATACGAACGGAAAAATGTGGTCTCTGCAGCAATTACATTGGATCCCCAAATAACCTCAGAAAGATCGTTTGTGTTAAATCCTGACAACCATGCTGCTTCATCCATTAAAGGGAAACCATCTCGTGCGAGTACTGCATAATCAGCTGCAGTCTGCCAATCGCCCATAGACAAAGCCATCCTTGCTTTAAGGCCATAGGCAACATTGATGTTTAACTGAGACTTGGCTGCGGGTCCACCGCCACCTCTTGGATTTCCATTCTGGAATAGACGAATAGCCTCGTCCAGATCTGCCTCAATCTGGTCATATGTCTCCTGTACGGTAGCTCTTGGTCCACTTTCAAAAGGAGGATCTGAGTTAAACAGTATGATCACCCCGGGATCTGAAGCAGGATTTCCAATCAGGTATCCTTTAGCATAATGCTGAACCAAAGAAAGATAGGAATAAGCCCTGTAGGTATACGCCTGCCCCAAAATGGTATTCAGGGTTGGCGTTTCTGTCAAATTCCCCGCATTGTTAATCAATCCGTTGGCACCTGCAATTATGTTATAACGATGGTACCACAAAATCCTATTGGTCAATGAAAATGGATCGGTATGAGAAATCCATTGCATTTCACTTCTCCACCCCAGGTTGTTGGCACTGGCAGAATGAATCAGGCCACCGGTTAAATTATCGCCAATAGGAACCCAATAGTGGTTTCCTGCCCTTTGGGTACTACCTCCAGGGAAAATAGTCTGAGACTGTGAGTACAATCCACGATGCAATCCGTTAAGGACAAGTTGCATGTTTTCTTCACTAGCAAATGCATCAGCGGCTGCAATCGCATCTGTTGGCGAAGTATCGAGGAAATCTTCCTCGCAAGACGTTATGGTAATCGCCAGGATTGCCAATAACATTAGTTTAAATCTACTACTTAACATAACTATATTTTTTTCTTAATTAAAATGATACATTTAGTCCCATAGAGATAATTCTGGCAGGATTAAAGTCGTTACCAGCAGGTGTTCCTGCTAAGTTATACTGTGGATCCAATCCGTCTCTTTTACTCTTTAAGTATAAATTCTCTCCGGAAATGGAAACTCGTAAAGCGTCCAGGCCTAAAGATTCAGTTACCTGCCTGCTGAAGTTGTATCCCAGGTTAACGTTTTTCAAAGACCAGAAAGAAGCATCAGTTAAGAATCGATCAGACTGTGTCCTGACTAAATTTGGATTACCAGATTCGAGTCTTGGAACATCTGTAATATCACCAGGCTGTCTCCAGGCTCTCAAAATATCCGGGTGGTAAGAACTTCCGAAGTTACCAGAGTGCATCATTGCCGAATATCCATTATCCAGGAATGAACCTCCTATACCAAAGGTAATCAAGAAATCCAAGGTAAAGCCTTTATAACTTAAGCTATTGGCCACAGAACCTAAAAGGTCTGGAATAGTAGAATCTCCTGTGTAGGCCCTTTCGGTAGCCTGCCAGTCGTTTGTGGTATCTGTGTTACCGTCGTTATCGGCATCAACAGGTACACTTTCTCCATTTTCATCCAGTTCGTAAACAAGGAATAACTGGTCTCCGTTATCCGGGTCAACACCAGCGGTTCTCAAAAGGAAGAAATCAAACCTGGAACGTCCCTCTGCCCATCGTTTGGATCCGTTAATAAAAGGATCAGGTAAACTGGTGATCTCATTTTTAAAGGTTGACCCTTGCAGGGTAACATCCCAGCGAATATCATCACTTCTTACAAGGTGGGTTGTCAAAGCAACTTCCCAACCTGAGTTGTACATGTCCCCGATATTTGTTGGGACCTCATTCAATCCATTACTAGGTGCGATCGGTAAATTATAAAGCAGGTCCGATGAATTTCTCCTGTAGTATTCAACAGATCCGTCAAGGAAATTGTTGAACAAGGTAAATTCCGCCGCTACGTCAAAGTTCTCTATAGTTTCCCATTTCAGTGCCGCGTTCCCAAGATCGGTGTTGATGATCGCTGGGGCTGCCGCGTTGGAAGTAATGGAGAATCTGGGTTGAGAGATAAAGAAATCCAGAAGGTCATCGTTACCTACTTCACCGTAAGAAGCCCTGAATTTCAATGCATCAATCCAGGATACATTTTCCATAAAACTCTCCTGATCTACTCTCCAGGCACCACTCACAGAATAGAAAGTACCCCATCGTGACTCACTGCTGAATACTGAGGAACCATCCCTACGTACAGAAGCACCAATATAGTACTTGTTGTCGAAGTTATAATTGGTTCTAAGGAAGTAACCTTCAATAGATTTTCTTGTAGTGTTACCACCTAATCGAACAATGTTTGAGAAGTTGTCGTTAACAAAGATTCCAGTGGCAGTTTGAACAGTTTTCAAACCGTCAATACCGTTAAAAGTTCTGTCATAACTTTCGTGTCCGGCTGTTATGTCTAAATTGTGATTGCCAAAACTCTTATTATAGGTAATAATCTGGTTGAAGTTTTCGACCTGTCTTCTGAAACGCTCATCACTAAACCTTCCGTCTGGCTGAGCATCCCCGATAATCGCATTTTCATATTCCTGCTCCAGGCCTTCATTGATATCCCTACCGTAGTTCAATCTTACTTTAAGTCCATCGATAATTTCCCACTCTCCAAACATCCTGAAGCCATAGGTATTATCCCTGTCGCGCTCGTCGTTAAGCACCAATTCCTGAAGGGCATGACGTCCCTGGCTGATAGGCCTTGATCCGATATTGAATTCAGCAAAACCTTCACCATTATCGTAAACCGGATTTCCAAAATCATCGAGTACCAGGTTACCATTTAGATCATTAACGAATACAGGGTATACGGAACCAATGTTCTTGGCAAAACCAAAGGGGTTTACGATACTACCAGTTCCTGCAGAACTTGGACCTGCAGCATTGGATATTGTTATGTTGGCACTACCACCAACAGTGATTTTATCACTTACATCAAATTCACCATTAACACGAGTAGTTAAACGATCAAATGCTGAAGTAACCACATATCCTTCTTCTTCCAGATAGGAAGCCGAGAAAAATACCCTGCTGTCTTCACCACCTCCAGAAACGTTTACGTTGTAGTTTTGTCTGACTCCTGTTCTGGTCAGCACATCGTACCAATCCAGGCTTTTGTAGATCAACTGGGCGCTGGGATTAATACTACCGTCCAGTCCAACAATCTGATCGTTAGGCACATTAAATGGGTTATACCCAAGACTCTGGTAGATGTTGGCAGAAGCGAAGGCAGGATCTCCACCACCGGCACTTGAGTTTCTCAGGGCCTCCCACATGGTTTCGTAATACTGCTGAGGGCTTAATTCATCGTAGAAAGGTATTGCGGGGCTGGTAAGACCGTATTGCATGGAGGCAGTAACCCGCACACCTCCTTTTTTACCTGATTTGGTGGTAATGATAACCACACCATTTGCCGCCCTCGAACCGTAAAGTGAGGTGGAGGCTGCATCTTTAAGAATGGTAAATGAAGCAATATCTTCCTGGTTAATGGCGGTTAATGCACCTTCCCATTGTACACCGTCTACAATATACAGCGGATCGGTAGAACCATTAAGAGTACCCACACCTCGTATTACAATACCAGGTGAGGATCCGGGCTGTCCGGAAGGAGAGGTAAACTGAACCCCTGTTGCCCTACCTTCAATAGCCGCAATAGGAGAGGTTACCTGCCTTATAGCAAGGTCTTCGGCTCCTACTACAGTGGCAGAACCTGTAAAGGCTTCTTTTGTTGACGTACCATATGCGGTAACGATTACTTCTTCCAGAGACTCTACATCGTCCAGAAGTTGCACATCAATAGAGGAGCGTGATCCTACGGCTAATTCCTGTGTAACATAACCCAGGTATGAGTATACCAGAGTTTCATTAGATGAAGCCTGAATGGAGTAATTACCGTCAAAGTCGGTTTGCACACCTCTTGCGGTACCCTTTACCACAACGCTCGCGCCTGGTAAGGGTGAATTACTAGCGTCGGTCACGGTACCTGTAATAGTTTTTTGCTGTGCAAATGTGAACTGCACGATAAAAACCAATAACAAGACCAATAGTCCAGATTGTTTTGTTCTCATGTGTTGATTTTTTAAGTTAGAAGAGGTAAAAATCCTAAAAAAAGGTTAATAAACCTAGTATTTTTATGTTAAGATTAAGAAAATACAGGCATTTTAACTATTTCTCACTACAGTTAGGCGAAAACACGTTTTTCTCAAAAAAAACAAGAACATTTTGATGGTTCTCCAATGTTAAACACGGCTTTTTGTTAAGCGGGTTAGAGCACTATTTGTAAGGTTTCGGACAGATATCCTCTTTAGCCTAAAAGAGTTGGTTTTAAACTGAAGACTTACACAAAAATTAGTTATCTAACCACTACGGATATTTCTGCTTCTTATTTTTACAAAAGGTCCCGAACTATATTTGTGCTTACTTTAGTATTTCATAAAAATCAGCAGTGTATACAATTGTCGATATAGAAACTACCGGAAACGGGATCAAAGGCAACAAGATCACGGAAATTTCCATTTTTAAAACCGATGGACATCAGGTTCTTGACGAATTTACTTCACTGGTCAACCCGGAATGTGAAATCCCCTACTTTATTACCGGACTTACCGGGATTGACAATTTCATGGTTCGTGAAGCCCCTACCCTGAAAGAAATCGCTCCGAAAATAGAGGAGATCACCCGTGATTGTATTTTCGTGGCCCATAGTGTTAATTTTGACTATCACGTTATTAAAAACGAGTTTTCCCTGATCGGAAAATCCTTCGTACGTAAAAAGCTTTGTACTGTACGCCTCGCCAGAAGGGCATTTCCAGGCATCTCCTCCTATAGCCTGGGAAAATTATGTACTGCCCTGGAAATACCCATCACAGACCGCCACCGGGCCCGCGGGGATGCCGAAGCCACCATGGTCCTTTTCCAGAAAGTACTTTCCCAGCCGGATTCGGAATCTCTTATTAGTCACTTTTTAAACGCCAGATCTCAGGAAGCCACATTACCTCCCGGATTATCAAGAAAAACCTATGATCGCCTGCCCAAAAAACCGGGAGTCTACTATTTCAAAAACGGCAAAGGCGAAATTATTTATGTAGGCAAGGCCAAAAGCATCCAAAAAAGGGTATTGGGGCATTTTTATGACCGATCTGAGAAGGAAATGCGACTTTGCCGTGAAACTTCAGACATCAGTTTTGAATTGTCCGGAAGTGATCTTCTGGCATTACTCATGGAATCGGCTGCTATCAAACATCATTTCCCTAAATACAACAGGGCTCAAAAGCGCAATACGGTTCCTTACGGGATTTTCTCCTATGAAGATCGAAATGGTATAAAACACCTGGCTTACGAACGTTTATCAAAAGTCAATCGACCTATAGCAGTGCTCAGAAATACCACGGAATGTCGGCTGTTTATGGAAGAACTTTGTAAAGCCTATGAGCTGTGCCCCAGGTATTGCCACTTACAGCAAAATGTAAAACAGTGCTCCCATTTTCGCATTGCTAATTGCAGGGGTATATGTCGTGGAGAAGAAACGGTATATGCTTATAACGAAAGAGTAGAGCGGGCCATTGAAGATTATCGCAACCAACAGGAAAACCTGCTCATCAAGGAAAAAGGAAGAAATGCCAATGAAGAAGCTGTTGTGTGCATTCAAGACGGTTGTTACAAGGGATATGGTTTTGTTAACAAGGAAATAAGCTTGTCCTCAATTGAAGATTTATTGGCTCTAATTATTCCCCAGAAAGATACTATAGAAGCTCGTCAGCTAATTTCAGCATATTTAGCTCGTCACCCGGATAAGTGCCTGCCGCTGGAACTGCAGTGAATTAAGAATGTGATAAAAGCGATGGAAGTTGAACTCTGATAAGGCTTATTTTTTGATCTCCCGGTACATCCGAATGACGAATACAAACCAGATCAGAAAAATTATGCCTACCACTAAAGAGTAGCCTAGGATAAATGCTATCACCTTCTATATTTTAAGTAGTTCATAAAACCAAGTATGGTTGGTGCCCAGAAAGCGATAAATATGGCTTCCAGTTTGTTTCCCGTGAGAAAAAGATATTCGGATACTATAATAATAGAGAGGACCACAAGCAACATTATAAAGCTCATCGTCCCTATTTTCACAATAAAATTCTTTAACATGATTAGGTTTAATTATGCTTACCTAAATATAGTTATTATTTCCAACTAGGAAACTTACAGCTATATAAATTAGTGCATAGATTATCAATTCCTAACCGAGGGATTTTTCGGATCAGAAGAATTATAGATATGACCTCCCAGGATGAGTTGACAGCCGGTCAGATATGGATTACTTAGGTTTTCCGCTGTTCATTAAACTCACTAGAATAGCAATTAGTGCAATCACGACAAAGGCAAAAACTGCAATCATGATTATACCATTACTCCAATCTACCAGAGGTATTAAAAGTGATTTCATAGATGTATTTCTTCAATTAATAAAGCGAAAATACATAAGAGAATTTCCTGAAAATATGACAAATATCACACCGTGGAGATCCCTCCCGGAACCTGCTATTTGTAGAAAACGCCTATGCTTTTTTACTATTTTTTGCGTTTAGCTGAATTGAGTCCGAGTAATCCATAAAGCGGACAGAAGCCTGTGAGGCTTGTCAGAAAGAAGACAACAGCCACGGCTATTAAGACGTATGCTAGAGGTTCTTGCAGGACATCGTAATATACCAATAAGGCCACCGCAACGGCGAGTAGAAAGCGAAGAACCTTATCCAATTTCCCCATATTTGTTTTCATCCTTAATTTGATTTAGAGATTGCTGATAAAAATTAAAAGTAGGTGCATTGCCCTATGATTACTATGATAATTATCAGGACTGCTTTGTACTCGGACAGACGAAATCCGAAGTGGGTAATCCGGCTTTCTTCATTGCGGTGAAGCCACCGGCAATGTCAACCAGGTTATGGATACCCCTGCTTTTCAATATGGAAGCTGCTATTACTGAACGATAGCCACCTGCACAATGCACATAAAAGGTTTTGTCCGACGGGAATCCTGCAAGATGCTTATTTAGTAAAGACAAAGGTGAATTCACAGCGTCCTCCAGGTGTTCGGCAGCGTATTCACTCTCTTTCCGGACATCAAATACGGGGTATTCTTTTTGGGTCAATATTGCACGGATTTCTTCTGGTGTCTGGGATTTGAGTGTATCAACTTCCTTCCCCGATGCCTGCCAAGTCTCAAAACCACCTTCAAGATAGCCCAAAGTATTATCGAAACCTACACGAGACAAACGGGTTACCGTTTCCTCCTCCTTGCCTTCTGGAGTTACCAGAAGAATGGGCTGCTTTACATCTGCGATAAGCGCACCAACCCAGGGGGCAAAATCGCCTTTAAGACCAATAAAAATAGACCTTGGAATATGTCCGTTTACAAAATCGTCCTGGTGCCTTACATCCAGAATAACGGCAGTTGTTTCATTGGCCGCCGCTTCAAAAGCCTCCGGTGAGAGCGCACGCGTTCCCCGTTCCAGTATAGCCCCGATATCTTCATATCCCTCCCGGTTGAGCTTTACGTTTGCTGGAAAATATTTAGGGGGTGGCAACAGCCCTTCGGTTACCTCTTTGATAAACTCATCACGGGTCATATCGGCCCTTAAAGCGTAATTCATTTTTTTCTGATTGCCCAGGGTATCCACTGTTTCCTTCATCATATTCTTCCCACAGGCAGATCCTGCACCATGCGCAGGATACACTATGAGGTCGTCAGACAGGGGCATTATTTTGGTTCTCAAGCTGTCAAAAAGCATCCCGGCCAGCTGCTCCTGAGTCATATCTGCCGCCTTTTGAGCCAGGTCAGGCCTACCCACATCACCGAGAAACAACGTATCGCCGGAGAAGATTGCGTGATCTTTACCATTTTCGTCAATTAGTAAGTAGGTGGTACTTTCCATGGTGTGTCCCGGAGTGTGAAGCACCTTTAATGTAATCTTTCCTAATTGAAATTCCTGTTGATCCTCTGCTATGATCGCATCAAAGGAGGGGTTGGCCAGTGGACCGTAAACTATCGGAGCCCCGGTTTGCCGTGAAAGGGTAACATGACCGCTTACAAAATCGGCGTGGAAATGGGTCTCGAATATGTACTTTATGCTTGCTCCGGATTCCTGAGCACGCCTCAGATAGGGTTCCGTTTCGCGCAAAGGATCAATAATGGCTGCTTCCCCTTCGCTCTCAATATAATAAGCACCCTGGGCCAGGCATCCGGTATATATTTGTTCAATCTTCATCTCTGTTTCAAATTTTTGTCAAAATTAAGGCATTTACAAGGCATAATGTTAACCTCAGTTAGCTGACTTTTTACTTTGCCAGGTTACTTTTTTCTGTAAAGGCGTGGGTGTTTCTTTGCCATCATGGTAGGCCACAGCTTCTACAATTCTCACAAACAAATGGGATTTGGGAATTACCTCAAGCAGGGCACTGTCAAAAATTATGTCTCGTAATGGGCCTATAGCCCCAGTTATGTAAAATTGCTTACCCTCTTCCCGAAGCTTAGTAATGGTTTTATGGAGCATACGGGTAGCCGTAGAATCTATATAATTAATGGCTTCTGCGTTGAGGATAACTGCCTCCAATTGGGGACCCTTCTCTTTTACATATTTAAAAAGTTGCCTTTTGAAAAAACTGCAGTTCCCGAAATACAGCTGGTCATCAAAACGAACGATTAGCAAATCCTCTCGAATATTCTGATCCCCTGTGAATCGGTCCACATTGCGATAGTAATCCGTACCCTTAATATTCTCCAGCACAGCAAAATGCGGATTCGAAGTACGATACAACATTAACAACAAGGATAACAATACCCCTACGAGTATACCTTCTGTAATGCCTACAAACAAGGTAAGCAGGAAGGTGCCTAATAGGATAAAGAATTCATCCCTTCTCCTGTGCCAGAGGGATAGGGCATAGGATACGTCTATCAGCCTGAATACGGTAACCATAATAATGCTGGCCAGGACCGCCTTGGGGAGGTAATAAAACACAGGTGTGAGGAAAAGGAGTGTGACCACTACCACCACTCCGGAAATCAACCCGGAAATATTAGAACGTGCACCGGAATCAAATAGCAATGCAGACCTTGAGAAGCTTGCCGTAACGGGGTACGCCTGAAAAAAGGAACCCAACATATTGGATAAGCCCAGTGCCCGCAATTCCTGATTGGGGTCCAAACGATCTTCGTTACTCTTGTCCTCAATACCCTTGGCAATAGAAATTGCTTCCAAATAGCCTATCATCGCAAGCGTAAGGGCTATGGGCCACAGTTTCAGTATCATTTCCAGACTCAATTCCGGTATTGCAAAGGCAGGCAGGCCCATGGGTATGGAACCAACCAAACGCACACCTCTGGCCTCCAGATCAAAAATAAAGGCGGCAAGAATCCCAAGAACAACCACCAGCAAGATCGCCGGAAACTTTCGCTTCCATTTCCGGAAAAGAAGGATGATTATGATTCCGAGTAATCCAATCAGCAGGTCGAATCCCTGAATATTAGGCAAGGCCTCAAATGCATTGATAATTAACTCATAAATGCGATTACTTTCGGGGATTTTAGCACCAAATAAATGTTTTAGCTGACTTAGCATAATGATTAAAGCCGCGGCAGAAATAAAACCACTGATCACAGGTCTGGACAGAAAGTTTACCAAAAACCCCATACGGAGGACTCCTAACGCCAGCTGGATGGCCCCTACAAAAAAGGCCAGGGCAATAGCGAGTGCAATATATTCCGCAGGTCCATTAGCTCCCAGAATACCCAAACCGGCAGCAACCAACAGGGAATCCATGGCAACCGGTCCTATTCCCAAATACCTTGAAGTGCCAAATACGCTATAAACCAAAAGGGGAAATAGGGAGGCATAAAGACCATAAACCGGGGGAAGCCCGGCAATCATTGCATAAGCCATTCCCTGTGGAACCAATAGTATCCCAACAGAAAGACCGGATCCCAAATCACGTGGAAAATCCGCTTTGGAATAACGAGATAGCCAGTCAAAAACAGGAAAATAGCGTTGCATTTTCCAAATGTACTACTTAATCAGAAATCCATTCAGGTGACAAAGGGGTAAACCAAAACTATTGCTTGAAATAATCTTTCCTGTAGAATTCAGCCAGTTCCGGAGTGAGCACTAGAATTTCAGGCTTATCTTTCCTAAGCATCACCTGCCAGTTGTTATAAGCTTCCCAGTCTTCATTCTGGTACAGGGCAGGACCATAAGTCTGTACCAAACGCTGTCTTAGCCGGTCTTCCTCACCTTTGCCCGTTAATATCCAGACAACATTCAACTTACCATCCCCGAATCTGGCTTCAAATTTTCTGAGGAATCCCGCATATGGTACCCCAAAACAGTCTATCTGCAGCTGGGCGTTGGGATCACTGCCATCCAGCTGCTGTTCATATGTAAATGCTGAAGCAGCTTCAAGAGCAGGTTTCAATGCTTCCAGGGAAGCTCCCATTTGCAGGTATTCCGGGATTAAAACGGAAGGGTCAATCGGATCATTATTACTCTTATTAACAGGTAAATACGGGTTATTCCAGGTAAAAAGGTTGGGGTGAGCGGCCTCAGGAGTGAGTAGCCAAACTTTATCTTCTTCTGTTTTCGCTATTATCAGGTCTTTCCAATACCCTTTAAAATCCATGTAGGTCTGTGCTGTATCCTTGCGATGGCCGGTTAAAGCTTTAACCGCATTGCCGTAGGCCTCAATATAAACCAGCTTATCATCGGCAAAAGTAAAAACCAACTCTGCTATAGTACCCCTGGCCGAATTGTAATTCAGGCTTACCAAATGCTCCTCTTTCTTTCTGGCGAGCGGGAACGAGGTTTTATCTGGGGAATAGACCGAAACCTCCTGGGCATGGGATTCGATCTTTGCCCTGGCACTGCTCAGGGATTCCTGCCATTCTAATCCATAAAAAAGTTCTTCTGTCTGATCAAAGCTGGTGAAGACCATAAAGACCATGATGATATAAATACACTTATGCATATGACATTTAGATCAAGAAATTGATATAACGCAAAGACAAGAAAATCCCGGGTTTGTTACAGCTTCACTCCAGGATTAAGAGAATTAAAGTTCAAGTACCTTAATCTGATTTCGGTTGAGTTTGATCTTACCTTCTTTTTCAAGGCTCTTCAAAAGTCTCGAAACAACTACTCTGGAGGTATGCAGGTCCCGGGCCACTTCCAGGTGAGTAGCGTAAATAACATCATCATGAGTTACCATAGCCTTGTCCCTTAGGTATTTTAATAGGCGCTCATCCATTTTCATAAAGGCAAGAGTGTCTACGGTTTCCAAGAGTTCGGAAAGTCGCGTATGGTAGCTATCCAGTATAAATTGTCGCCAACTGGTATAGCGACTTAGCCACTCTTCCATTTTTTCAATCGGAATCATGAGTAGTTCGGTATCTGTCTCGGCTACAGCGCGAATTTCACTTTTGCCAGTACCCATGCAACACGAAAAGGTCATGGCACAGGTATCTCCTTTCTCAATAAAATAAAGGATCAGCTCGTCTCCTACCTCATCTTCACGCAAAATCTTGATGGCCCCGCTAAACAACAGGGGCATAGCGTTAATAGACTGTCCAATATCCATCAAGGTTTCTCCCTGCTTCACTTTTTTACAAACTCCAGCAGCTTCTATCTCATTGAGTAATTCCTCCTCAAAGAGATAGCCATAGTGCCTTTCTAATAATGCGCGCATAAATTTATTTAGTTAGTCAAATTACTTTTGAGGGATGATGTTTACCGAATAGGTCTTTCCTTCCCGACCAAGGTAATCAAATCCGTCGTGTAAAAATTGCTGCGGTCTGGAATAGGGGTAATAAGTAACCGGTTCAATGCAAATCATATTGGGCACCTCTGTCCATAACATAAAGTTATCAAATCCTTTTGTCTTTATTTGAACCTTACATTGGTCCAATAAAACAATCTCGCTGATACCGGGAACTTCTAGTGCCTGGCTTCCGGCCTCCATTACCTCATCTAAGGTTATCTCAAGCGTACCTGCCTGCAACAGGGGCTTATCCGCAGTGAGGTTAAAGGCGGGATGATACCCTAACATATAAGGCATATCCAGATCACCACTAAGCTTGAATGCTATGCTAAGGCCCTCATCATTCAGCTCAAATTCTTTGGTGAAATCAAAGGAATAAGGCCACATTAAATATTGCATAGGAGACTTATTCGGATACTTGGAATTCTTGACAATAGTTCCGGCCGTGTAACTTTTTCGATATGAGGCCGCGTTTGCAGAGACCTCCAGAGGTTGATACTTCAATTCCCTTAGCAAACCATGTTGGTCCTGAATGGCATTACCCTTAGACACCTGTACGCGGTACGCGGTTTCTGCCGTAGGGCCAATTACCGGAAACATCTCCGTATCACTATGGGACCACCCTGGTTGCCCTTTCTGGTGAATTAGCTCTAAGCCATAAAAAGTATACCCAACAAGTTCCCCCTGATCAATCCTAACCAGGTGATTGCCTTTTTTTAAATTGTCCATTACTTTTCGTTGATAAGTCTGTAAATCATAATAGCTGTGCGTTTGGTCAGCTCTGAAAACGTGTTCAAATTTACAGTTTCCTCTGGCGTATGCGCTCCGGATCCCATGGTACCCAGTCCGTCCAGACAATCTACATAGGCCGCCACAAAAGAGGTGTCTGCTGCTCCGCGTTTACCAGGATCGTATGGGAGGACTTCTCCCTGACCGAGATCAAGGCTTACTTCATTGAGCTTCGCTAAAAGATTGAGATTCCCTTCTGTTGGGCCCATAGCCGGGTAACTATCCGTAAAGTTTATCCTGGCAGAAGTGTTGGGCAGGTTATTGCTTACTATCTCCCTCATTTTATTCCGAGCCTCTTCCTTTTGTTCTTCCGAAATAAAACGAAGACCACCGCGAACCAATGCCTTCTGTGCTACTACATTGCTTTTACCAAAAACTTCAGCCTTGGATGATTTTTGGTCGTAATCGACAAAAGTACCCCCAAGCAGGATCCCCGGATTAAACGTCAGGTATTCTTCCCCCCGCACTTCCTCATAGAAGGCATTAAGGATACGGGACATTTCAAAAACCGCTCCTGCACCAACCCTTTCATTAAAAATACCACTGGAATGGGCTCGCTTACCCTCCACCTCAACTTCCCATCCGGAAGCTCCGCGACGTGCTACAGTGGCGTAATTAAAACCTGTTGAAGTTTCAAATCCCAATGCTATATCACTGCGCTTTGCCGCTTCGATCAGATCCTTCCTGCTTATGGAAAGGGGTTTACCCGTGCTTTCCTCGTCTCCTGTAAATGCCACTATTATCTGGGCATTGTTAAGCAAACCATTCTCCTGCAGAGCCTTTAGAGCGTAGAGTATTATTACATTCCCTCCTTTCATATCATTTCCGCCAGGCGCATGAGCGATACTATCATTGACCATTTTAAAAGTCTGGAAGGGACTATCTTCTTCAAAGACGGTATCCAAATGACCGATCAATAATAGTTTCTTTCCGCGGTTTCCGTTTATCTCGGCAAACATATGCCCGGCCCGGTTCATTTCCTCTGGCATAGCAATCCACCTCGAGCCAAAACCTATATCCTCAAAGGCTTCAGAAAAAACCTCGCCTACTTCCTTTACCCCATCTTTGTTGAGCGTACCGCTATTGATATTAACAACCCGTTCTAAAAAGGCAATAGCCTCATCATTATTTTCTTCAATGGTTTGTACAATCCTTTTTTCCTTTCCGGATAATTGCTGTGCAGATAGAGACCCTATTGTAAAAAGGACCACGACCAGCAGCATCATGAAATTTTTAAACATGCTGTTGAATTTTTGTATTTCTTATTCGAGAAACCCCTGTTCCCGCATCCAGTCATCATTGTACACCTTGCCCACATACCGGCTTCCATGGTCATGGAATAGCACTACAACAACGTCTTCGGGGGTAAAATGTTCGGCGAGCTGCAGTACCCCTTTTATAGCCGCTCCAGCTGAATTACCCAGGAACATGCCTTCTTCCCGGGCGAGCCGACGGGTATAGATAGCGGCATCTTTGTCCGTGACTTTAGTAAACCCGTCGATGATATCGAAATTTACATTTTTTGGTAGAATGTCCTCCCCTATTCCCTCGGTTATATAAGGGTATATTTCATTCTCATCGAATATACCCGTCTCGTGGTATTTCTTAAAAACAGATCCATAGGTATCCACACCCCATATCTTGACATCAGGATTTCGGGATTTTAGGTAGCTGCCTACCCCCGATATTGTTCCTCCAGTGCCAACACCTACAATAAAATGGGTTACTTTCCCTGAGGTCTGCTCCCAAATCTCGGGACCAGTGGTCAGGTAATGTGCTTTGCAATTAGAAGGGTTATCGTACTGATTTACGTACCAGGAATTGGGAATCTCAGTAGCCAAACGCCGTGCGGTGGAATAGTAACTCCTGGGATCTTCAGGGGCAACATCCGTAGGACAAACATATACCTCCGATCCAACAGCCTTAAGGATATCAACTTTCTCTTTGGATTGTTTATCATTGATAACACAGATGATCTTGTATCCCTTGACCACAGCTGCAAGGGCCAGACCCATGCCTGTATTTCCCGAGGTACCTTCTATAATAGTTCCTCCCGGTTTTAGTATCCCGGCTTGTTCAGCATCTTCAATCATCTGCAGGGCCATTCTGTCCTTAACCGAGTTACCCGGATTAAAGGTTTCATATTTGGCCAGAACAAGACAAGGGAGTTCTTTGGTGAGCTTGTTTATTTTTACCATTGGGGTGTGCCCGATGGTTTCGAGTATAGTATCAGCGTATTCCATGTGGTGCAAAGATAATGTTCAGACTAACAAAGCTTCCTAGCTAAGAGATTAAAATATTGCTTAGAGGATTATCTTATTCGAATTGAATGGCCTTGACAGGTGTGATACGGGTAATGATAACAGATGGCAGAACCAACATCAACAAACACAGGACCAGAACCCCAATATTTAAAAGAAGTACTGTTGGGACATCCAGAGAGACCGGGATGTAGTCAATGTAATATTCCTTTGGGTTAGGAAACTTAAAAAGTCGGTACCGATCCTGGATCCAGATCAGTCCCAGACCAAAAAGATTGCCCCAGAACAATCCCACCCCAATCAAATAAGCGGCATTGTAAAGAAATATCCTGCGAACCTGCCAGTTATCCGATCCCAAAGCCTTCATTATCCCTATCATTTGTGTACGTTCCAGGATTAGCACTAACAGCGCCGTTATCATGTTAATGCCCCCTACGATGATCATAATGCCTATAATAATGGCTATGTTGAAATCAAAGAGACCAATCCATTCGAATATCTTGTAATACTTGCCCATGATAGTCTGTGTATCGAGGGTTGAAAGTGTAGTCCCATAGATCTCCGCACTCTTGGTTTCAATATCATCGAAGTTTTCCAGGAAAACCTCAAAATTGCCAACCTCATCGGCTTCCCAGCGATTCATCCGCTGCACATGCCGGATATCTATAAAAAGATAAGTGCTGTCAAATTCCTCAAAACCACTATCATAGATCCCCACCACAATAAATTTCCTCTGGTTGGGTATTTTCGAAGGGTCTTCATCCCGCAGGAAAAAAGTGAAAAATTCATCTCCAACCCCCAATTGCAAACGATTAGCCATATAGGCTGATAGTAAAACCTCCTCATTCAATTCCCCTTTAAAATCCGGAATGCGTCCTCCTACCAGGTATTCTTCAAAGGCAGACCATTGATAGTCCTTCCCCACGCCTTTGGCGATTATACCTTCAAAAGTCTCTGAGGTGCGAATAATACCCGCCTTTGTGGCAACAGCCTGAACGTGAGCCACCCCCTCAACATTAGTGAACTCAGGATAAAACTCCTGGTTCAGGGATACCGGACTTACGGAGACGTCAGAAAGGTTGTTGTCGTAATTGTAGATCTGGATATGCCCATTGAAGACGGACACCTTTTCACGGATTTTTTCCTTGAGGCCTACGCCTGTGGCAATGGCAACCAGCATCATGATAACCCCAAGAGCAATGGCTAAAACTGCTATTTTTATTATTGGGGCGGATATGCTAATTTTATGATCTCCGCCTTTGATAAGTCTCCTGGCAATAAAAAACGATAAATTCAAGGTAATGCCCTTTATGTCTGGTCTCAAAAATACGTTATTCTTATGGTTTTTGTGTCTGATGGCCTGTGGGAATATGGGTAATAGGGATACCCTTGCTCCAGCAGTAGTTAATTCAGAAAAGACCCAGGATGAAACCGCCATAATTGTTGCTGCCAACCGCACATCGGAATACCTGAAATATCTGCACAATAAAAAAGTAGGTGTTGTGGCAAATCCCACAAGCGTGATTTTTAAAAATTCAGACCTTCCACAACAGGGGCATACCCATTTGATTGATTCTCTGCTAGCGCTGAATATTGCCATAAAAAAAGTTTTTGCACCGGAGCATGGGTTCCGGGGTCAGGCTGATGCCGGGGAAGCAGTAAAAGATGGTCTGGATACCCAAACCGGACTACCTATTATCTCGCTTTACGGAAAGAATCGAAAACCCACGGCGTCCCAGTTGAAGGACCTCGACCTTGTTCTTTTCGACATACAGGATGTTGGCGTTCGTTTTTACACCTATATCGCTACCCTGCAATTGGTGATGGAAGCCTGTGCGGAACTGGACATACCTGTCTTAGTTCTGGACCGCCCCAATCCAAACGGCCATTATGTGGATGGCCCCACCATGGAAGAAGAACATCAGGGGTTCCTGGGGATGACACCCATACCCCTGGTGTATGGGATGACTATCGGGGAGTATGCCACAATGATCAATGAAGAAGGCTGGTTGAGCGGTGGACTTAAGGCTCATATTTCTGTGATCCCTCTGGAAAACTACACCCACGAAAGATCCTATTCCTTGCCTATCAGGCCCTCACCCAACCTGCCCAATGACCAGGCTATAACCCTCTACCCCTCTTTGGGCCTTTTTGAAGGCACCCATATAAATGCAGGCAGGGGAACAGAATATCAATTCCAGCGTTTTGGTGCGCCTTTTTTGAGTAAAGAGCATTTTATGTTCACCTATATCCCGGAACCCAATTTTGGTTCTAAAAATCCGAAACACAAAGAAATGATCTGCTATGGGCAGGACCTTAGTCAACATCCGCGAATGGACTCCGTTTCTCTTAAGTGGCTAATTGATGCCTACAAGCACAGCAAAGATCAATCCCGGTTCTTTAAGACTTCGGGATTTACCAAACACGCGGGTACAGCCAAACTGCAATCTGCCATTGAAACAGGATTATCGGAAGGGGATATCAGAAAGAGCTGGCAAGCAGATCTGGACCGGTTTAAAACTGTCCGGGCAAAGTACCTGATCTATCCCTGATTACTCTTCTACTGCCGTTGTAGGTTTACGATATTTATGGAAGGGTTGTTTGAGCAATCCGCTTATACTGCTATTCTCCTTAGGATCAGGAAAGGTATCTACTCCGTATACTATTTTCTGACGATCCAGCTTCATAAACGTGCCAAACATACGGTCCCAGATGGAAAAAATATTTCCGTAATTAGAATCTGTATAAGGTAGTACGTAATGGTGATGAACCTTATGCATATCCGGCGAAACAATAACCCAACTGATAATCTCGTCTACCTTTTTAGGCAAACGGATATTCGCATGACTGAACTGAGTGGCCACCAAAGAAAGGGATTGATACAGCATAACGATACCAATTGGTGCCCCAACTATAAAAACACCAACCAGTGTGAAGGTAAAACGAATAAGGCTTTCGAAGGGGTGATGGCGATTGGCTGTTGTGGTATCTACTTCATGATCCGTATGGTGTACCAGATGAATCATCCAGAGGGGTTTTACCTTGTGTTCAACATAATGAGCCAGATAAGCGCCGATAAGGTCTAATAACATAACCCCCAGAATGATGTAAAGCCAAAGGGGCATTCCCGAGATCCAGTTGATAACACCAAAATCATTGGCTGCTACCCAATCACTTGACTGCAGCAAAAGAAAAGCCAGCGCAAAATTGATGATAATGGTAGTTAATGTAAAAAAGAAATTGGGAAGGGCGTGGCGCCACTTTTTATATTTAAATCGAAACAATGGTACCGCTCCTTCCAATAACCAGAAAAAAGTTATTCCCAACACCAGGATAGCACTCCTGTGCGAGGAGGGTATGGTTTCAAAATAGTTCAGAATCGCTTCCATAGAGTGCAAAAATAATATTTTCCCAGTATTCAGGAATTAGCCAAACGCGCTTTCATATTTTCTACAATCTGAAATGCTGCCGGACAAACAGCAACATTTTTAAGGGTAAGGTCGCTAATCTGCTGAAAATTTCTCCGGTCGGTATGTGGAAATTCCCGACAGGCCTTTGGTCGGTAGTCATAAATCATGCAATGATTATCCGGGCCAAGAAAAGTACAGGGCAGTTCCTGCAAAACATAGTCCTGTTCCTCGTCTATCTGTAAATAGGATTCTATGAATACTCCGGGTTTCATCCTAAGTTTTTTAGCAATTCTTTCTATGTCGGCCTGCGTAAACAAAGGACCTGTAGTCTTACAGCATTGTGCGCATTGCAAGCAGTCTGTGTGTCCAAATTCCTCATTGTGCAGTTCCTGCATGAGATTGTCCAGATGCTTAGGTGGTTTTTTTCTCAGTTTTTTAAAAAACTGTTTATTCTCCTGATGCGCGCGGGCAGCTCTGTTTCGCAGGTTGGCCAGCCTTGTTCCCATTTCTTCTTTCTTCATGACCTGATGATATTCATACTTCTTTCAGAATTGGATCAAAAGTCCCAAATTTGCGTTCAATTAGCAAATCAATGCCGTATGGACCTTTTCGGACAGGCCCTCAAGGATTACCAAAAGGGCGAATATACCGAAGACCTGATCACCTACTCCTCTTTGGAACAGGAAGACGTTTTACCGCTTCCCCATCTCTTTCGTTCTTACGAAGAAATGCCTTACCTGGAGCAGGAAGCCCTTAAGCTGTGTAAAGGTAAAGTACTGGATATTGGTTGTGGTGCAGGCAGTCACAGCCTGTATCTTCAAGAGCAAGGATTTGCAGTAACTGGGCTTGATATTTCCGAGGGAGCGATAGCTACCTGCGAGCAAAGAGGAATAAAAAATGTGGTATGCGATAGTATTCTCGACTATTCAGGCACAAAATTTGATACCATATTGCTGTTGATGAACGGTATAGGTGTGGCAGAAAGGATACGGCTGCTAGGGCCCTTTCTGGAACATTTGCAAACACTCCTTAAACCGGGGGGTCAGATTCTGACTGATAGCACTGATATTCTGTACGTTTTTGAAGAGGAAGACGGGGGTTATCGTATCCCTGCTAATCAGGATTATTACGGAGAAGTTATCTTTACCGTTGGATACAAAGGATTGAAAAGTAAGCCATTTCCCTGGTTTTACATTGATTTCAACTTATTGAAAGATGTTGCTGAAAATAACGGGTTTAACTGTGAACTGGTCTGTACCGGGGAACATTTCGATTATTTGGCCCGCTTGTCCAAAGAAATATACTAGATAGTGGTAGTAGTCGTTATAAATCCAATAATACAAATGCTATGAAAAGATTTAAGTTATTATTACTTTTTGCCGGGTTAACGCTTTTGCTCAATTGTTCCAAGGATGAGGATTCGCAACCTCAGGTAGAACAGGAAACAGATAAATCGGCCAACCTTTTAGCGACTGGTGATTCTGCGCATGACCTGTTGGCCAATACCAACTTCAGTAATCTGCTGATTGAAATAGGGTATGTGGAAGGATTCCAGCCTTCAACCACAACTATGGCCAATTTTGAAGATTTCCTGAGGGATAGAACTTTCAAGGAAAATATCACAGTTCAGTATCTGGAATTACCTTCTCCTGGCAAGGAGACCCTGACCCTTCAAGAGATTGCAGACCTGGAAACCGAAAATCGTACGGCCTATAACGAAGGGAACACCCTGGCAGTCTATATCTATTTTGCAGATGCCCCCGCTGATGGGGACGACGAGGAGCAAAATTTGGTGACCCTGGGATCCGTTTATCGCAATACCTCTATGGTGATTTATGAACGTACCGTAAGGGCCATAGCAAACCGGAGTGCTCTCATTACCATATCAGACGTGGAAGAAGCCGTGTTGAGCCATGAATTCGGTCATCTCTTCGGACTGGTAAATTTGGGTTCCCCAATGGTAGCACTGCATGAAGATGCTGCTTCAACTAACCATTGTGATGTGGCTGGTTGTCTGATGCAGGCTGAAATCGAGTTTGGTGGTGGTTTGATGGGTATTCTTGAAAGTCGTGCTCTTGCAGGAAAAGGCGCGGCTGTTCCAAGCCTGGATGCCGCATGCCTTGCGGATCTGCAGGCCAATGGTGGCCGTTAATAGGCTTTATTAGGGAATATTAAGATATTTATGGGTCTGGAGTGAAACCCGCCATTTGGGATGTTTCATAACAAAATCGACAATCAACGGGGTTACCTTTTCCCTTACGCTCCATTCAGGTTGTAAGTATAAAATACAATCGGCATTTACCTTCGCGGCTTGCTCTTCAGCAAATTTTAAATCATGCCTGTTGTACACGATGACTTTTAATTCATGCGCCTTTTGATAAATGGGCTCCAGCGGTAATTTGTTCTTTTTGGGCGACAGACATATCCAGTCCCACAAACCGGTCAGCGGATAAGCCCCGGAGGTCTCTATATGGGTCTGAAGTCCTTTGGATTTTAAGGCAGTGGTTAAGGGTTCCATGTTCCAGGTAAGTGGTTCTCCACCGGTAACCACAATGGTATCTGAGGCATTGGCTGCGTTTTCGACAATTTCTCCGATATGGGTAGGTGGATGAACATCAGCATCCCAGCTTTCTTTTACATCACACCAGTGGCATCCAACATCACATCCTCCCACACGAATGAAATATGCCGCAGTACCCTTGTGATAACCTTCTCCCTGTATGGTATAAAAAGCCTCCATTAAAGGCAACATCCTGCCTTTATCTACCTCAACCATTACTTGTTTATCTGCCATCCGGCAAAGATACTACTTCGCCTTAATATCTCCTTCCTGTCTTATTTTCTTAGTTCGAGAATGCGGCGTCTAAGACTGTCAAATTCCCAAAAATTACCCTATTTTTAACCTAAATTTCTACTATGCCAAGTCAAGAAGATTTTTATAAGCATATTGAGAAGGGGTATACTACCAAAGGAGATTACCTGACCATGGGGTCCGCGATCTATGAAGGGGAACCAGTTTCCGGAGCTTTTGTTAAAATACCGCTCAAAACACTGAACCGGCATGGGCTTATTGCAGGAGCTACCGGTACCGGTAAAACAAAAACCCTGCAGATAATTGCCGAAAACCTCAGTGAACAAGGGATTCCCGTGCTGTTAATGGACCTTAAAGGAGACCTTAGCGGACTGGCACAACCCAGTCCGGGACATCCGAAAATTGATGAAAGGCACGAAAAGATCGGGCTTCCTTTCGAGGCAAAACGATTTCCTGTAGAGATATTGTCTCTTTCTGAACAGGATGGAGTAAAACTCAGGGCCACGGTATCAGAATTTGGTCCGGTACTGCTTTCCCGTATACTGGATCTCAATGAGACCCAGGAAGGAATTGTTGCTGTTGTTTTTAAATATTGTGATGACAACAGGTTACCACTCCTTGACCTGAAAGACTTTAAAAAAGCCCTGCAATATGCCACCGGGGCAGGCAAAAAGGAATTTACAGCAGAATACGGTAGAATTTCCACCAGTTCCACAGGGACTATCCTGAGAAAGATTATTGAATTGGAACAGCAAGGTGCTGACCTTTTCTTTGGTGAAAAATCCTTTGATGTGAATGACCTAACCCGTATAGATGAAAAAGGTCGGGGTATGATCAATATCATCCGTCTCACCGATATACAGGACAGGCCTAAACTGTTCTCAACCTTTATGCTAAGTCTGCTTGCAGAGGTTTATGCTACCTTCCCGGAACAGGGAGACAGCGACCGTCCTGAACTGATTCTCTTTATAGATGAAGCCCACCTTATTTTTAAGCAGGCTAGTAAGGCGCTTTTGGAACAGATAGAAAGTATTGTAAAATTGATTCGTTCCAAGGGTGTAGGGCTGTATTTTGTTACCCAGAACCCTACTGATGTGCCCGATGAAGTTTTGGCACAGCTTGGGCTAAAAGTCCAGCATGCCCTGCGTGCATTTACGGCGAAGGATCGCAAAGCCATTAAACTCACAGCGGAAAACTACCCCTTGTCTGATTATTACGACACCAAGGAAGTGCTGACTTCTCTGGGGATAGGGGAAGCACTGATCACAGCTCTGGATGAAAAAGGCCGACCTACCCCTCTTGCGGCTACTATGCTCAGGGCACCTATGAGCCGCATGGATATCCTAACCCCTGCGGAATTGAAAGCGGAGATTGCGAGCTCCAAATTGGTCCCCAAATACAATGCAGTAATAGACCGTGAAAGTGCCTATGAATTGCTCAATGAGAAGATCGAACGCGCGGAAGAATTAGCCAGGAAGGAAGAGGAAAAGGAAGCCACAAAAAGCAGCAGGAGAAGCAGCAGCACACGAAGAACAAGTAGCAGACACAAAAGCACACGACAACATCCTGTTGTAAAAGTGCTAACCAGTGCTACATTTATTCGCGAAGTATTAGGAATTATGAAAAAAGCAATGCGCTAGAAACCATGAAGAAAAGAATCTTTCCCACCTTAATAATACTTGCCCTTTTCTGGCAATGCCAACAGGAAAAAGACCCAACATTCAGTATTCGCAAAGACGGCGTGGGCCTGGTGGAGCAGAACACTCCTTTTGCGGACATAGAATCACTTTATCAGGCAGATTCCGTGGTGGTTGATTCCGTATATTCCCTGTCTGCCAACCAAAGAATTCGCGTCTTTGAAAAGGGAGGAGCACATTTATTATCCATAACTTCAAATACGGATAGTGTTCCTGGTATTGGAAACATACGTATACATGACCCGCGTTATTTAACGGATAACGGCATTGGCCTGGCAAGCACATTTAAGGACGTTAAGGAGGAGTATGAAATCAAAAAGGTGGTGACTTCCCTGAGCAATGTTGTCGTCTTTGTAAAGAACCATGACCTGTACTTTACCATAGACCGCGAAGAACTTCCCGCGAGCCTTAGATATACCAAAAACGTAAATATTGAGGAAGTGCAGATCCCGGACGAAGCCCGCATCAAATACCTGATGATAGCCTGGGAATAGCCCTTTTTGATCTATTCATCTTACCGCTTCCTTGCCCTCAGTGTATTAGACGCTGTTTTATTTATAGCCAAAACTAGTTACTTTTGCCTCTTTATTAATTTGGTTACCTAGAGTAAATCGAATGAGGACGCTGCTCAACCGCTTACTGCCGCCACTATACGGCGCCTATTTTAATGTCCTTGCTTTGTTTTCAGAAAAGATAGCAGCAGAAAAGGCATTTACCCTTTTTTGTACCCCCAGAAAAGGGAAGGTCTTGCCTATTCAACAAGATTTTCTCGAAAATGCGCATGACCAGATTATAACTATTGGGGGGATGGAACTTCAGACATACCACTGGCCTGGGGATAAAGAACGAGTTTTGCTGTTACACGGATGGGAAAGCAATACCTTCCGTTGGAGAAAACTTATTACAGAACTAATAAGGGAAGGATTTGATATTGTTGCTTTTGATGCCCCTGCGCATGGAAAATCCAGCGGTGAAATCCTGAATGTTATTCTTTATGCTGAATGTGTTGAAGAGATTAAGAAGGTTTACCACCCCCAATTTATAGTGGGGCACTCTGTTGGAGGAATGACCGCAGTGTATCATCAATACGCCTATAAACCTAATGATATTCAGAAAGTAGTAACCATTGGTTCTCCTTCCGAATTTCCGGAGATCATGGAATTCTACCAGGATTTGTTGAAATTCAACAATAGAGTGATGAGGGCTCTGGACCAGTATTTTCAGAAGCATTTTGGTTTTGGTATACAGGACTTCTCTACCTCCAGGTTTGCTAAAAACCTGGAAGTTCAAGGCCTGCTAATACATGATGAACTGGACACTATTGCTCCTTATTCTTCTTCAGAACGGGTTCATGCCAACTGGAAAGGAAGCAAGTTGATCAAAACCAGAGGTTTGGGTCATTCACTCCACCAGGAAGAGGTAAACGACCAAATTGTAGATTTTTTGAAATCGTAGAAAAGGGCTATTTTTAGACTTTAAAAAGGTATCTATGGCAATCACCCCTTTTCATGTGGCTATTCCCGTTCATAATCTGGCGGAATGCCGAAGTTTTTACAGAGAAATCCTGGAGTGTGAGGAAGGACGAAGCAGTGATCACTGGGTCGATTTCAACCTTTTCGGGCACCAACTGGTAATCCATTACAAACCAAAATCCGAGGAGGAGTTACACACCAATCCCGTTGATGGTAAAAATGTGCCTGTACCCCATTATGGTGTGGTTTTGCCCTGGGATACCTTTCAATCTTTTTCCGAATCCCTAAAAAATAAAGGGGTCTCCTTTATCATTGAACCCTACATTCGTTTTGAAGGTCAGGTAGGTGAGCAGGCTACCATGTTCTTCCTGGATCCTGCAGGTAATGCTTTGGAGTTCAAAGCCTTTAAGGATATGGGGCAATTATTTGCGAAATAGGGGCTTATTCCTTTTTCCGAAAGCGTTCCCTGAGCCACATCAGCACCCCAAAAATAGCCCCGAAGATAAGTGCTTCCCTACCTTGAGTTAACCAGGAGTCCATACTGTAATCCTTTTCCAGAATAACTGATATTACGGTATACAGTACAATAGCTGACAGAACTTGTGAAATAAACTTTTTTTTGTCCATTTTAATTTTGTGTTATCACTGAGACCAGGAAGTGGGCTTTCGATCCCATCGATGTTTTCTCAATTCTGCCAATAAATCAGCCGATAAACCTAATCCATCACTGGTTTCCACATTGGCCAAAACATTCCTTTCCTTACGCATCCCGGGTATGGTGGTGCTCACAGATGGATTGCAGAGGATAAACCTCAGGGCCATTTCGGCCATGGTCATTCCTTCCGGAACCACAGGGCGCAACAGATCTGCTTTGTCCGCGCTTGCTTCCAGGTTTTCGGGTACAAAATAGGACGCTCGCCAGTCTTCTTCAGGAAAAACGGTTTCCCTGGTAATATTACCTGTCAAGGTACCTTCATCAAAGGGCACCCTGGCAATAATGCCGATATTTAATTGATCACAAAGCGGAAAAAGGACATCTTCCGGAGCCTGATCAAATATGTTATAAATCACCTGCACAACATCTATTAACCCTGTATGTAAGGCCTTAATTCCATTCTCGGGCTCCCAGCGGTTCATGCTGATTCCCATCGCTACTACTTTACCCGATTTCTTGAGGTCCTCAACGGTCCGCTGCCATTCCTCACGTTGCACCCAACTGTCGTCCCATGTATGGAACTGCATCAGGTCTATTTGTTCGGTGCCCAAATTCTTTAACGTCTTGTGAGTATAGTCCAGAATATGCGCGGAAGGATAAGAATCGTCAAATGAGTATTCTGGCCTGGCCGGCCATTTAAAATTTTTTGCAGGTATTTTGCTTGCCGTATATAATTTTTTCTCCGGATGGGTTTTGAGCAGTTGTCCGAGAAGCCTTTCACTATGTCCGTTTCCATAGGCCCATGCCGTATCAAAGAAATTTACGCCCTTATCTACTGCTATACTCAAAGATCGCTGTGAAAGCCGATCATCGGATTCCGTCCAGCTCCCCATACCCCACATTCCGTAACCTATCTCACTGACATTAAAACCTGTCCTGCCCAGGGTCCTGTATTTCATTCTTTACTTTTTTTAATTCCAACAATATTTTCTAGTATTTCTATCCTCCACTATTTGTCTTTTTCCGGGATAAAATCAGCGATATCTCCAGCTAACAAGATCAGCTCCCGGAGGAGCACTAGCCTCAATCCGTTTCATGATCTTGGGCACATACATGCTGTTGTAGCGAAGGCGGCTAAGGTGGTTGGGGAGTTCCGGGTCGCCATTCCAGCAGTGTTCCGCCCGATCACCATATAATACCTCTCCTTCATAATACGGGTCCGTGGTATTCTCGAGGAAATCCTCCATCAGATATACTGCGTTGTTGAGGTAGTAATTGTCCATATCTCCGCAATAGATATGGATCTTACCCCGCAGCTTCTCTCCCAGCTTGTCCCAGTCGCGCTCCAGGATATGGCGTAAATCAAAGTTTTCCTTCCAATACTCGGCCACTTCGTGGTTGATTTCTCCACTGCGTTTATCCCACAAACGCTGCGGATAGCCTTCATCTCCCTGGGGGGAATAAGTGGCTTCCCAGATATCCCATTGCTGGCCAGACCTGGATCTATCTCCCAGGACCAGTTCCAAGTGGTTCTCTTCTCTTAATGTGGACTGTATGTGCCCCAGATAATCCCTGTGGGCAGGAACTTCAAGCTGTTTATGATTACTGTTGTAGAAATATGCATTTTCATCTTCGTAAATATTGGTCAGGCAATACGCACGAAAGTCAATTGGATCCGGGCAGGCAGCAAAACAACCGTTGTACTCTTCAGGGTATTTAACCTGTACGGCAAGGGCCTCCCAACCTCCTGTAGAACCGCCATATAAAAAGCGCGACCAGCCCTCGCCAATTCCCCGAAATTCTTTTTCAATATGCGGGATAAGCTCGTAGGTGATAGCATCTCCATAGGGTCCCTGGCTGGCAGAGTTTACGGCATAGGAATCGTCGTAATACGGAGTTGGGTGCTGTATTTCAATAATCAGGAAGCGCGGGAATTCGGGGTTTGTCCACCGCTTGTAAAAATCATAGGCTTCCTGTTGCTGCACGAGATTATAACCCTCAACATCGAAACGGGCGGAGTATTCCGGCTTAAGATCCTCATCCGGGGGTGTAGTTCTGAAACCCCCGAAATCTGAGGGAAAATGCCCTTGAAAGACCATAAGCGGGTACCGGGCTTCCGGGTGTTCATCGAACCCTTTTGGCAAGAGTACATGCGCTCCAAGGTACATATCCCTACCCCAAAACTCAGAAAGCTTCTCTGACTTGATTTTTATGTGCTTGATCCATTCCGTGTCCTCTGGTTCAGGAATTGGCGGTATTTCCTGATCGAGGACAATATCAAACTCAGCTTTCCCGCTATCGGGAACAGTTATTTTTACTGGTTTGCTGTATAAGTTGCCGGGGGAACGGTTCCACTGTTGTCCTTCACCCCTGTCCATAGGTAATTTTACGGTATGGCCTGTCGCCAGGGTAAAAGTATCATAAACGTGGAGCAGTCCCTGAACCCAATAGTCCCCCGGAGGCAGTTCAGTGAGGCTTGTATAAGGAAAACCAAATGCTTTATCATCAAAAACCTTAGATTCCCCGGGTTTTAAACCTTCCACATTCATGCCAAATACAGGTTGGGCGTTAAGTCCGGTATTGATTTGAAAGCGGGGTTCGCGATCTTCGTTATCGGCCAGCATTAGCAATAACCTGCCATCTTCAGCTGCCTCGGCCAGATTTTCAGAAATACTAACAGTAAAACTAACCTTAGTATCGGCAGCGGATTGTTTTTGACAGCCTTTTAGGAAAATTGACAGAAAAAGCAGGACTATAATTTTTTTCACGGTGAATGGTATTTTTGATAAAAGGTACTCATTTTGTTGTATCCTACCATACCATATATGCCTTTTTAGACGTTATATCTGGAGTTAAACTCGATAAGGATACCTACTAAATTATGGAGTTATGAAGCAATTGATCGTTTATATTTTGATCGCCTTGTTTGCGGTGATAAGTATTTCAGCATGCACCAATGATGAAGGAGGGGAGGATCTGGATATCATTACCCCGAATGATACTACTCAGTCTAAGGTTAACCAAAGGACCCTTTAGTATTTAAGAATTGTTTCGGTGCCTATCTCTGGCCAGAAGCGTATTTTTCAATAACATAGCTATAGTCATAGGGCCAACTCCTCCGGGAACGGGTGTAATATAGGAAGCTTTCTTGCTTACCGGTTCAAAGTCAACATCCCCGGTAATGTAATATCCTTTTTCTTTGGAAGCATCAGCTACCCTGGTAATTCCTACATCAATGATAACAGCCCCTTCCTTAACCATATCAGCCTTTAAGAAATTGGGTACCCCTAAGGCCGAAACAACAATATCTGCCTTTTTGGTGAGTTCGGCTATGTCTTTAGTCCGGCTGTGGGTCAGGGTTACCGTAGCATTGGCAGCCTTTCCCTTTTGACTGAGAAGTATACTGATGGGTCTTCCTACAATATGGCTCCTTCCAATCACTACAGCGTGCTTACCTTCCGTATCTACATTGTAGCGTTTAAGCAGTTCCATAATCCCGAAAGGAGTAGCAGAGATAAATGTCTCCATATGCAGAGCCATCTTGCCAAAATTCGTCGGATGAAAGCCGTCTACATCCTTATCCGGATGGACCGCCATTAGAATTTTCTCCTCATCGATATGTTTAGGCAGGGGTAATTGCACGATATAACCGTCAATATCCTCATCCTGGTTCAGTTGGTTAACAAGGGTAAGAAGTTCTTCCTCTGTGGTTTCTTCAGGAAGGTGTTTCAGGGTAGACTCAAATCCGATACGCTTGCAGGAACGCACCTTACTTCCTACATAGGTAAGGCTGGCCCCATCATTACCTACCAGTACCGCTGCAAGGTGAGGTACTTTCTCTCCTCGTTGCTTCATTAGAGCCACCTCAGCAGCAATTTCTTCTTTAATTTGATTCGAAATCTTTTTGCCGTCTAAGAGGATCATATGGTAATATTAATTTGTGTTTACCTAAGTCAGTTATCTCATGTTTTGCATCATCTGCATCATCTTCTTGCCGCCACCTCCTTGCATCATTTTCATCATTTTGCTCATTTGATTGAATTGTTTCAGCAGCTGGTTCACTTCCTGAATGCTTCTTCCACTTCCCTTGGCAATCCGTTTTTTACGACTTGCATTCAATTTCGCCGGAGTGGAACGTTCTTCAGGAGTCATGGAATAGATAATGGCCTCTACATGTTTGAAGGCGTCATCATCGATATCCATGTCTTTTAGTGCTTTTCCAGCACCAGGGATCATTCCCATGAGGTCTTTCATATTCCCCATCTTCTTGATCTGCTGGATCTGCTTCAGAAAGTCGTCAAAGCCAAATTTGTTTTTGGCAATCTTCTTTTGAAGCTTCCGTGCCTCCTCTTCATCAAACTGTTCCTGAGCCCTTTCCACCAGTGAAACCACGTCACCCATACCCAGGATCCGATCTGCCATCCTGGCGGGATAGAAAACGTCAATCGCTTCCATTTTCTCCCCGGTACCAATAAACTTGATTGGCTTATTTACTACGGATTTGATGGATATTGCAGCTCCCCCACGGGTATCACCATCGAGTTTGGTGAGGATAACCCCATCAAAATCCAGGACATCGTTAAAGGCCTTAGCGGTATTCACTGCATCCTGACCAGTCATGGAATCCACAACAAAAAGGGTTTCCTCAGGAGATACAGCATCCCTGATATTGGCAATTTCGGTCATCATCTGCTCATCAACAGCCAAACGCCCGGCGGTATCAATAATGACTACATTATTTCCATTCGCTTTGGCGTGGGCCACTCCAGCCTTGGCAAGGGATACGGGATCCTGATTTTCCCTGTCTGAATACACCGGAACCCCAATCTGATCGCCTACTACATGAAGCTGATCGATAGCAGCAGGACGGTACACGTCACAAGCTACCAGCAAGGGATTCTTTGATTTTTTCTTTTTGAGGAAATTTGCCAGTTTACCTGAGAAAGTGGTTTTACCCGAGCCTTGCAGACCGGACATCAGAATAACAGAGGGGCTTCCTGACAAATTAATTCCTGCGGCATCACCACCCATAAGTTCGGTAAGCTCATCCTTAACGATCTTGACCATGAGCTGTCCGGGCTGCAACGTTTTCAAAACGTTTTGTCCCAGGGCTTTCTCCTTTACCTTGTTTGTAAATTCCTTGGCAATTCGAAAATTGACATCAGCATCCAGGAGCGCTCTGCGCACTTCCTTGGTGGTCTCCGCAACATTGATCTCTGTGATTTGCCCATGCCCTTTGAGAACGTGAAGGGCCTTATCCAGTTTTTCGCTTAAACTATCGAACATGTAATCCTTTCTTTTGGAAGAAGTGCAAATTTAACAATAACAGACAGAAGTGGGAAATACAAGTATCTGAAATATAAAAAGAGAAAAGGGCAACTCCGCTACGGAGTTGCCCTTTTCAACAAAATTGGGGCAAATAAGGTGATTTTTATGGGTTTACTCCCATAACACTATTGTTTTCTCTCAAAAACCAGTACATCGTAGGCTGCGGTTCCGGGTTCAGCGTCGTCATTCCAGTCTTTGAGTACAATGAAGTCTGCTGAAAATTCAACCAGTTCCCAGTCTTCAGTAAGTTCCGCAAAAGGTGCATCGTCTCCGAAGTTCAGGTATACTTTCAACTCGTTTTCGTAGTTGCGAATTACCCTCCAAAGTCCGTTGAAAAGTGGATCCATATTAGTGGATACAGTTACCAGGTGCTCTGGCTGGAAGTTGAAGTCGTATCCTTCAAACTCCTGAGTAATATCCACACCATTATCCGTGAACTCGGCTACTGTCCATTCTCCTTCGATCATGGTACCACGGATGTCCAATACATCACCATCATTGGCATTATCATCACAAACACGTTGCAGTACCAGTTCGTAGTCAATCTCAGGAACCTCAAACTTCAATCGGTCATACCTAAGGCTGCTCAATGGCCACTCGAAGTTTACACCAGGCTCTTCACCTATAGTTATGGACATAACCAGTCTTCCCTGATCATTCCTGGTAATTTCCCAGGAACCTTCGTAGGTGATCTCGCTGTTACTTAAAGTTACAACACCTTCAGCAAAGAAACTGAATTCATATCCGAGCAAGCGATCGATTTCCTCTCCCTGGTTTTTCACATTTTTGATCACCCAGCTACATTCCTTAAGGATTTCCCTGAGGGTATCAGGTTCAACATCTTCCTCACAGGCAATCTTCATGATGATACGGTTACCTTCATCGGAGAAGAGTTTAATCTTTCCTTCACCAATTTCATATACCTTCCAGCTCAGGCTGAAATCTACAAGCGTATCAAAGAAAAGTTCTAATTCAACATAGTCACTATTGGTATCGTTGAGTTCCCATTCACCATTCAGGATGTTTCCAGCACGATCCCTTACCGTTACAGTACCGTTTTCCTCAAATCTCATTAGGAATGCCTCGTACTGCTCGGATTGGTTAACTCCATCACGTTCTACAGAAAGAACTATCCATGGGCATTCTACCAGGTAATTGGCCAGACGCTCTTTATCAAAATCATCGTCGTTATAGTCATCATCGTCATCCTCATCACATGCTTCTTTGGCATTCTCGATGGTGATAGCCAGTTCTGCATTATTCTCTACCGTGATTACAGTACCGTCATAAAGCTTAAGGCTTACCGGGAAATCGATACTAATAAGGTCGTCTTCATCAAGACCTTCCAGGAAGCGTCTTAATTCCTCGTCATCATTAACGGTAACACTACCTGTCTGTACCTCGTTGATATCGAAAGTGAAGAAGGTTACAGGATAAACAAAGTCGATACATTCAATATCGTCGTCTCCACCACCTTCAATACATGTAGCCGCGAGTTCTCTTAGCTCATCAAAATTATTAATGGTAATCTCGGTGTAATCTGCAAGGGTAATAGTGATGGGGAAAAGTATTTCCAGCACATCGATATCATCATCCAGTGCGTCAAAAATCTCTTCGATCACATGCAGATCTTCACGTGAATCGATGGTAATGTCAAGACCGTTTACGTTAACAGTGTAAGGGAACTTAACTGCAAAACAGCTAGCTCCATCTACGATATTATCAAAGGAACCATCCTTGGATGCGGTTCGTTCAATAAGTTTAGCCGTTGAAGAACTCGCCATAATGGTTTGTTGTTCATCGGGTTGTGGTAATTCTTCAAACTCCTCCTGACAAGAAGTAAATGTCAGTGCCGTAATAAGCAGTAGGGCTAAAGCTGAATAATTAAAGAACTTTTTCATAATGATTTGGATAAATTATTGTTTGTACCCCCTTATAACAATTGATTCTCTCTCTACCCTACCCCGATTTTTAAAAATTTTTAAAATATCTTTGAATAGAGACCAACTTTATAACCTGGGGCATATGGACAATGTTTGTGAAGAGGAAGTATACAGTTCCCTCTTCAGGGCCAATTCCAAAACGGTATTCAATTATATATATTATAAATTCGGCAATGAAGAGAAAGCCTATGATGTAGTACAAGAGGCTTTTATCAAACTTTGGGAGAATTGTGCCAAGGTATCACCCGAAAAA
This sequence comes from Flavobacteriaceae bacterium D16, assembly GCA_021295155.1. Classification (GTDB taxonomy): domain Bacteria; phylum Bacteroidota; class Bacteroidia; order Flavobacteriales; family Flavobacteriaceae; genus Lentiprolixibacter. The sequence goes on from JAJTJC010000035.1 coordinate 1,113,898, forward strand.
GCCAAATCCTTTGTCTATACCGTTGCCAATAATCTGTACCTGAATCTTATCAAGGCCGAAAAAGTACGTCAGAAATACGCCGCTGATAGTAAAAAAGCTATTTCCCATGAATCTCCTGAATTTTTACTGGAAGAACAGGAATATAAAGAAAAGCTGGATCGTGCATTGGCCAGCCTGCCAGATAATCAGCGTACTGTATTCCTATTAAGCCGTATAGATGGAAAAAAATATGCTGAAATTGCAGAAATGGAGGGTGTTAGTGTTAAGGCTATAGAAAAAAGGATGCATCTGGCCCTGAAAACGCTGAGGGATCAAATAGCAGGTATCTGACAACCTTAATAAGGTAAGCCGATAGTAAATAGGAATGAAACCGATTTTTTTTGACAAACAGGTAGGGTAGATTAGTTTTAAGTTGTTATAAAGACGAAAAGTTAGCAAAATGCAAGAGAATTATTTGGCAAAATGGCTTAACAACGAACTTTCGGACGAAGAGCGAAGGCAATTCGAAGAATCCGAGGAGTTTGCCTCATACCAGAAGTTGATTGATGCTTCCGGTAAGTTGAGCGCGCCCGAATTTGATGTGGAAAAAGCACTGGCTGACTTGCAGCAACGTAAAGGGAATTCAGGTGGACAAGTAATACGGCTCAATTCCTTCCAGCGGTTTATCCGTGTGGCTGCTGCGGTAGCGGCAATAGCTGTGCTATCCATATACTTCCTTTCTTCTAACGATACATCTGTCCGCACGGACTTCGCAGAACGAGGTGAAGTGGTGCTCCCGGACAACTCTGAAATTATCCTTAATGCCGGATCAGAAATAACATACAGCGAGGAGAACTGGGAAAAAGAACGTAGCCTGAATTTAAAAGGGGAAGCTTTTTTTAAAGTGGCAAAAGGTGAAAAATTCCAGGTTACTACTGCCGAAGGTACAGTCACTGTATTGGGGACACAGTTTAACGTAGAAAACCGGAACGGGTATTTTGAAGTAAGCTGTTTTGAAGGTCTCGTTAGCGTTAGCTACAAGGGCGAGGAAACTCAACTTGCGGCAGGTGATGCCTTCCTGGCAATCAGGGGACAGGTCATCCCAGCAAATAGTCCTTCTGGAAGTGTTCCGGTATGGATGCTGGATGAAAGTAGTTTTAAAAGTACCCCACTTACTTATGTGCTTGATGAACTGGAAAGACAGTTTGACCTTGAGGTGACAACCCAAGACGTTAACCTGGATCAGTTGTATACGGGCAGCTTTAGCAACACAAACCTGAATTTGGCGTTAGAGAGTATAAGCGCCCCTTCAAATCTTAAATTTACTATTGAGGGGAAACAGGTTTTAATATATGCTAAAGACTAACCTTAACCGGATTTTTCTTGGTATCCTTTTCTTTCTGGCGCTCTTACAAAGTGTTCATAGCCAGGAAGCAACAGGGGCATCCCTCCCATTGATCGACTATATTGAAGAATTGGAAAACCAGTTCCAGATAAAGTTCAGTTTTGTGGACGAGGACCTGCGCTCCCTTAAGATTATTCGGCCTGTAGAAGAAGACCTGCCAGGTATATTACAGGAAATTCGAAGGCAAACCCAGTTAACTATAAAACAATTGAATGACCGGTACTATACGGTATTCAAAAGCACTACAGTAGATATTTGTGGTAAGGTCCTGGACAATTATATGACTCTGGGAATCCCGGGTGCTTCCGTGGAGGTGCTGGGAAGTTCCCTCGCAATGATCACAGACAGCCAGGGAGAATTTACGTTCACCAACATACCCCGAAATGCGGTGATAAGAATACGTCATCTGGGCTATAAGGTTAAGTATATCACTGCTGAAGACCTGATAAATAAGCCATGTACCAGAATTCCCCTGGGCTTGCGTTACCAGCAACTGGAAGAAGTTGTAGTCTCCCAATTCCTGACTACGGGGATCAAACTTGAGGACGATGGTAGTATCTCTATTCAGCAGGAGGAGTTCGGGATCTTACCCGGACTTATAGAACCAGATGTGCTGCAGACTATTCAGGCACTACCCGGGATTAAAAGTATAGACGAAAGGGTTTCCGATATCAATATCCGCGGAGGGACGAATGATCAGAATCTCATTCTTTGGGATGGGATCAAAATGTATCAGTCGGGTCATTTTTTTGGCCTGATTTCGGCTTTTAATCCCTACCTCACCGATAATATCAATATTATCAAAAACGGCACAAGCGCTCAATATGGAGAAGGGGTAAGTGGGATCATCAGTATGGAAAGCAGAAACCACCTCACCCAGAAAGCCTATGGAGGGGCGGGTTTTAACCTGATCAGTGGTGATGCTTATGCGCAAATACCACTTACTAACGAGCTAGCCGTACAGTTTTCGGCAAGAAGATCGGTGACTGATTTCCTGAACACGCCTACCTATAGCCAGTTTTTTGACCGGGCTTTTCAGGACTCCGAGGTAATAGGCGGACAATCAGCATCCAATATTCCCATTAACCGGGAAGAATCATTTTACTTTTATGATTTCACCGGGAAAGTACTTTATAATCCCAGTCCGGATCATAAAATTCGATTTAACTTCATCAACATTAATAACAACCTGGATTATGAAGAAGAATCCCTGGATACGGGGCTGAGAAACAGCAGCACCCTGGACCAGACCAATATCTCTTTTGGGGGAAGCCTGGAAAGTTCATGGAGCAATCGTTTTCAAACCCGTTTTAACGCCTATTACACCGAATATAACCTGGAGGCTCAAAACAGTTCAGATGGAGGGGTACAGGAGCTTTTTCAGAATAACCGGGTAGTTGAAACGGCTGTAAAAGCTTCCGGAAGCTATCAATGGAAACCTAATTGGGGGTGGCAGGGAGGATATCAATTCACCGAAGTAGGGGTTACCAATTTCACCGATGTTACCCAACCTCCTTTTAATAGCAACATAAAAGGAGTAATACGCACCCATGTGCTATATTCCGAAGGGATACACCAGTCTGAAAATGGACGGCTAAAAGCAATCGCTGGAGTACGGGCACACTATATTGAAAACCTGAATACTTTTTCAGAGATTATCATCGAACCGCGGATCAATATAAACTACAAGCTGTCAGAGGACTGGCAGGCACAGTTGCTGGGTGAGTTCAAAAATCAAACCACCAATCAGGTTATCGACCTGGAGCAGAATTTTCTGGGCGTTGAAAAAAGGCGTTGGATAGTTTCTAATACAACAACAGACACCTTGGTTAATGGTAGTCCCAATGAACGTCCGCTGCCTATTGTACGCAGCAAACAAGCATCTTTGGGCCTTAATTATGATAAAGGTCGCTGGTTTGTGGGCCTTGAAGGTTTCTATAAATATGTAGATGGTATAAGTACAGATACCCAGGGCTTCCAGAACGAGGATCAGTTCAATGGGGAAATTGGGGAATACAGTGTAATGGGCCTGGAATTTCTGATCAATCATAAAAACCGATATTTCAGTACCTGGCTGAGTTATACGTTTAACGAAAACGAATATACGTTTAACAATATCGATCCTAACACTTTTCCAAACAACCTGGATATTAGGCATACTGTTTCCTTTGCCACTACCTATATGTACCGCGATTTTAAACTCGGAGTTGGAATTAACTACCGGACCGGCAGGCCTTATACTGAACCTCTGGAAGGTGCAGCAGGGATAGATACCAGTGTTTTCCCTTTTACCATAGCCTACCAATCTCCCAACAGCAGCACCTTGCCCGATTACTTTCGGACAGATCTATCAGCCCTTTATGATTTTAATATTGGATCCAGGGTCCGCGCTACAGCCGGTGCATCGGTATTGAACGTGCTTAACCGGCGTAACGTATTGAACACCTATTACAGGCTGAATCGTCAGAATGAAATAGAAACGGTGGAAAGCATCTCACTAGGACTCACCCCCAATATTAGTTTTCGGGTTTCCTTTTAAATACGGTTCACCTTGTTCATAACGAGAACATGCGGGAAAGTAATAGCCGCCAGGAAATATATCAGAATTGAGAAAAAGAGTTTGTCCTGACCCTCAAACAGGAAATACAGCACGCCCAGGCCTACCAGAGAAAAAATCCAATACACTAGGGAAGATTTAAAATAGTTCCATAGTGCCTTTTTACTAATCTCCCCACTGAGGAATTGTACCTGATCCATCAAAGATGGAATACTGTGCCAAATTACGAAGTAGATACTGAATCCCCAGATTAAGGACGCAGATTGAAACAGGATATAAAAGACCAAAAGATAAAAAAGCTCCTCAATAAGATGCGTCAGAATCAAGCTTTTAAAGGCAACCCAGATAAAGAAAGCTAGAAAAGTAAGCCCGGAACCAAGCAAACCGTAAAAATAAAATTCAACGGGTATGTAGAAATCCGTAACCTCCAGGATTATTCGCGACACCTCTTCCCTATGGAAATAGAATAATAAAAAGAATATCAGCAGCCCATAGGACAGAAAAAACAATTCCCTTAGTCCGCTTGGAAGTGATGTACGTGATACCCAATGTTGTTCTCCGAAATGATAACCACTGGCCAGAACGAAAAAGGCCAGCGCAAGAATGGGTAAAAAAGAAAAGAATACGGCTATGATCCCTATTACCAGCAAATAACTGATCAGTGCCCTCAAATAAAAAGACTTACTGTCCATTCCAGTAGTTCTCTGAATCAACTTCAGGTCATTCGCCCCGTGCATGATCCCAAAAGAAAAGACAAACATATACGCCAGAAAAGCCTCTGCCCGGTCACCAAAAAAAACAGCCAGCCATAAGCAAAAAAAGGTGCTCACGATCATAAAAGCATTCATATTGGCAATTTTGGCTGGTACTAATTTCATATTTGTTAAAATTTAAGGAAATTTTTTGATTTATTATGTTTACTTTTTTTTACATTTGGTTAAACAAAATTAACTAATTCTAGTTTTATGGAAAATTTTTTAGCATCAATTCCCTTAGTAGCTAAAATGGCTACTAACGATTATGTTGGTTTCACCTTCTTTGTAGGGTGTATGGCCATGATGGCAGCTGCTGCCTTCTTCTTCTTGTCTATGAATAGCTTTGACAGGAAGTGGAGAACCTCAATCCTGGTTTCCGGATTGATTACTTTTATTGCCGCGGTACACTACTGGTACATGAGAGATTATTGGGCAGTGAATGGAGAATCGCCTACTTTCTTTCGTTATGTAGACTGGATTCTTACCGTGCCATTAATGTGTGTTGAGTTCTTCTTAATTCTGAAAGTAGCAGGAGCCAAGAAGTCTCTAATGTGGAAGCTAATCTTTGCTTCTGTTGTAATGTTGGTTACCGGGTACCTCGGAGAGGCCGTATTCAGGGATCAAGCTGCGGTTTGGGGTCTTATCTCCGGTCTGGCTTACTTCTGGATCGTTTACATCATCTGGTTTGGAGAAGCCAAGAAACTTGCAACCGAAGCTGGTGGAGCTGTGCTAACAGCACACAAAACACTGTGTTGGTTTGTACTGGTTGGATGGGCAATTTATCCAATCGGATACATGGCAGGTACGCCTGGATGGTATGAAGGAATTTTCGGAGGACTTTCCATGGATGTTGTATACAACATTGGTGATGCCATTAACAAAATTGGATTCGGACTTGTAGTTTACAACCTTGCTGTTGTTGCTACTGCCAAGTCAGAGGCATAATCCAAAGATCTATTAAAAAGAAAGATCGCCAATTTGGCGATCTTTTTTTGTTTACATCCTTTCCGGAACCTGTATCCCCAGTAAACTAAAAGCAGAGGCAATTACTTCACCGATTTTAGCGGTTAACTGGACTCGAAACCTTCTCTTCGCAATATCAGATTCACCCAGGATAGAAACCTGCTGGTAGAATGAATTGAACTCTTTTACCAGATCATAGGTATAATTGGCAATCAAGGCCGGACTGTACTGCTCTGCAGCATTGACCACGGTCTCAGGGAAAAGAAGCAATCCCTTCAACAATTCCCTTTCTTTGGGATGAAGTTCCAAATGGGTGCCTAAGGCCTGTTCAAATTGAGTCTCATTTGGATCCGCTTTTCTTATAATTGATTGAATCCTGGCATAGGTATATTGCACAAACGGACCGGTATTCCCCTGAAAATCCACTGATTCTTCAGGATTAAAAAGGATACGCTTTCTGGGATCTACCTTCAGGATATAGTATTTTAAAGCGCCAAGACCTATAACACGGTACAAGTCCTGCTTTTCTTCCTCGTTATAAGCATCCAATTTGCCCAATTCACGCGAAATCGCTTCTGCCGTTCTGGCCATTTCCGCCATAAGGTCGTCTGCGTCCACTACGGTACCTTCCCTGCTCTTCATCTTGCCGCTCGGCAAATCGACCATGCCATAACTCAGGTGATATAGCTGGTCTGCCCAGGAATACCCCAGTTTTTTCAGTATCAGGAACAGCACTTTAAAATGGTAATCCTGTTCGTTACCCACGGTATAGACCATACCCTCTATTTCAGGGTGGTTATCTGCTCTCATAATGGCAGTTCCAATATCCTGTGTCATATACACCGCCGTACCATCGGCTCTCAGGACAATCTTTTCATCCAGACCATCTTCGGTCAGGTCTATCCAGACACTACCGTCCGGTTTTTTGTAAAAAACACCTTGATTCAGTCCCTTTTGAACCACATCCTTGCCCAGCAAATAGGTATCACTTTCGTAGTATAATTCGTCAAAATCAACCCCCATGGCGCTATAGGTTTTGTCAAACCCTTTATAAACCCAGCCGTTCATGGTTTTCCATAAATCGACGGTCTCCGGATCACCAGATTCCCAGTTTCTGAGCATTTCCTGTGCTTCCAGGAGTATGGGAGCCTCCTTTTCTGCAGTTTCTTTTTCCATCCCTCCGGCAATAAGCTCAGCCACTTCTTGTTTATATGCCTTATCAAAGGCCACATAGTAATTCCCAACCAATTTATCGCCTTTAATTCCCGCACTTTCCGGAGTTTCTCCATGGCCAAACTTCTTCCAGGCTAACATGCTTTTGCAGATATGAATCCCCCGATCGTTTATGATCTGGGTCTTGTACACCTTTTTGCCAGCTGCCTTAAGGATTTCAGATACAGAATAACCCAGCAAGATGTTGCGGAGGTGTCCAAGATGTAGGGGCTTGTTAGTGTTAGGTGAAGAGTACTCAACCATTACAGAGCCCTTAGATTCACCAGACCAAAACCCAAATTGACTATCCTCTTTTACAGCGTTAAAGGTTTTTAAATAGTAGCTGTCACTGATAACCAGGTTGAGAAATCCTTTGATTACATTGAAATCGGCTACCTCTTCCACATGGGTTTTCAGGTATTCCCCAAATTCCCTGCCAATTACTTCCGGATTGCCCTTCACAAAACGCAGCATTGGAAATACCACGAGGGTAATATCTCCCGTGAAATCTTTACGGGTTGGCTGTAATTCCACAGTGGGTAAATCCACTCCTTTCAAAACAGATGCAGCCTCTTTCACATGGGTGGTCAGCAGCGTATTCAGATCCATAATAATGCTTGATTGAAGATGCAAAACTACATAAATTTTAGGCTATCTGAGGGATAACATATTTTTAGGAATTCCCTCCCTTTCAAATTCCTACCTTTATAAGGAATTTCATATTAAAAACAAGCTAACCCTATTCTTAAAAGACAGCTATATGCTTGCAAATGTCTCCTACTCCAACAAGGAGCTTGATAAAAAAATCACGGAAGGCGTTGGTAAACCCTTCACATTAAAGGAAAGGTGGAAACTTGGCGGAATTGGGTCTCCCAAACTGTCAATAACGGCTACAAGTGTGGAGATCGGAAACCTGCTCAAACTGGATAATAACCTGAATACTTGTAATATCGAACTAAGACCCAAAGGTATCATCCTCAGGTTCCGGTCCTTACTGGAAACCTATGCCCTCATTATTCCATACTATAAGCTTACTATTTATAAAGGGGATGCCCAGATTTATTCGATCTATAAAGACCACTATTTCATCAAGGTGAAAAGCGACACCAAAGCCATCAAACAATTTTTTAAGAAAATGATGGATTATAAGGCCGATAATGCTCCAACCTCCATTGAAGACCTATAAGCTATGAAAATACTCATCACCGGAGCCAATGGATATATTGGGATGCGCTTATTACCACTTCTTCTGGAAATGGGCCATGAAGTAGTTTGTACGGTCCGTAATGCAGAACGCCTATCCATTGATGAGGAAATCCGTAATCAGATTGAAATAATTGAAATTGATTTCCTTCAGGAAGTAAAAGCCGGGTTACTCCCCGCAGATATTGAGGCAGCGTACTTCCTGATTCATTCCATGAGTACCTCAACCAGGGATTTTGATGAAATGGAAGCCATTACCGCCCGGAATTTCAATACCTATCTTAAGGACACCAGGGTGGAACAGGTGATCTACCTCAGCGGGATAGTCAATGATGAGAACCTGTCCAAGCATCTCTGGTCACGGAAAAATGTGGAAGAAATTCTAAGTGAAGGCAACTTTAACCTTACCGTGCTTCGCGCAGGTATTATCGTAGGTTCAGGCAGTTCTTCCTTCGAGATTATACGGGACCTTTGCGAAAAACTTCCGATTATGATCACCCCCAAGTGGGTCCTGACCAAAACCCAGCCAATAGCCATTCGCGATGTGATGCGCTTTCTGACAGGGGTAATTGGCAGGCAGGATACCTATAACAAATCCTTTGATATAGCCGGACCAGACGTCCTTACCTATAAAGAGATGCTCAAGCGCTATGCCCGTATTCGCGGATTTAAAAACTGGATCCTAACCGTGCCTGTTATGACTCCAAAGCTTTCTTCCTACTGGCTTTATTTTGTAACCTCTACCTCTTATAAACTGGCCCTTAATCTGGTAGATAGCATGAAAATTGAGGTGGTTGCCAGGGACAATCGATTAGAACAAATGTTGGGTATTCAAACCTATACCTATGAAGAAGCTATTCAAATGGCCTTTAAAAGGATTGAGCAAAATCTGGTTGTCAGCAGCTGGAAAGACAGTATGATCAGTGGGCGTTTTAACAGTAGCCTGGAAAAATATATCCAGGTTCCCAAGTTTGGAGTACTACGCGATGAAAAAAAGATAAAGGTAGACAACCAGGAACGTGTACTCGATAATATTTGGAAAATTGGCGGGGAAACGGGCTGGTATTATGGGAACTGGCTCTGGAAAATAAGGGGCTTGCTGGATAAATTCACTGGTGGTGTGGGTTTGCGCCGTGGTCGTACGCACCCAGACCGGATATATCCTGGAGATTCCCTTGATTTTTGGCGGGTGTTACTTGCAGACCGGGAGAAGAAACGGTTGTTGCTCTTTGCTGAAATGCGTCTTCCCGGAGAAGCCTGGTTGGAGTTCAGGATCGATGACAATAACCATTTGCATCAGGTTGCCACCTTTAGGCCCAGAGGACTAAAAGGAAGGTTGTATTGGTATTGCGTGCTGCCATTTCACTATTTTATTTTTGGAGGAATGATCAAGAATATTGCCCGCGCCTGAAAAAATTTACAAATCGAAGTTACTTTTCTACCACTTTTACCGTCTATGCTTATGAATACCTATTTCTCAGAAATGAAAACTGTGCGATATATCAGCCTTACTTTTTTCTTCTTCCTGATCCTGCAGGGATATGCTCAGGATTTTACTGCCAAACTGGTAGATAGTAAAACAGGGCAGGGAATTCCCTATGCCACCATTCAGTTTGATTCCAACTCCGGGATAATCACGAATGAAGAAGGATTGTTCTCCCTGAGCCAAAGAGCTATCACCGGCCAGGATTCACTCTATATATCCTCTATGGGATATGAAAAACTGGCTATTTCCACCCAACTTCTTATAGACAGCATAATAAAAATAAGTCCAAAAGCTATTGATCTGGATGAAGTCTACCTCTTTGACAAGGAGAAGGATGTGGAAGAAATCATTGAACTGGTAAAAGAAAGGCTTCCTGGTAATTACAATAAAGAGCCTGTAAGGCAGTCGATGTTTTTCAGGCAAAGTAGCTTTAACGAGCTGGACAAACTCGATATTGAGTTTAAAAAATCTACCATTGAGGAATTGAGCGAAAAATTCCTGGATAGTGTTATTGGATTATTACCTAGAAGCTCCGCTTACTACACCGAAAGCCTATGTGATTTTTACAAAACTCCCCAGGAACACAGGCTACGGATAGAGAAAGCAGCAGAACTTTACGATAAAAACAATGAAGGATCTATGGATGCCTTATCCGAGAAGCTGGAGCGGATATTCAAGGAAAATGTTAAATCAAATTCCTACCTCAAAGTCAAATCAGGAATCTTCGGTACTAAAGTGGAACTGGATTCAGTTTTCGATGCAGAGGAAAAAGTGGCAGAGGGTTCCGGGCCCGAAGATGAGGAAGAGAAAAAGCATTATTTCCTTTCGAATCGTAAAAGTGCTATCCACAATATTTTTGCGTCACTTTTCTATAATGATGAAACCAAGTTAAACTTCCTGGAGAAGTCTAACCGTTACGAATTCTCATTGGAAAGGTACACCAGTATTGACGATTCAGGGGTTTATGTAATCTCTTTTGCCCCGAAACGTTCTGAAGATTTCCGGGGAACTATATATGTCAATATTGATGACTACGCGATAATGCGACTGGAATATGAGAATGTTAAATCCCTCAGGCGTATCCGCCTTCTCGGTTTGAGTTATGAGGAACGCGTTTACAGCGGCACCACCTTGTTTGCCAAGGGAAATAACGGAAAATATGAACTCCGGTTCATGGACAGGGTCATAGGAAATAAAATGGGGGTCAGGAGGCCTTTAAAAGTAATTGAAAAGAACAAATACGTAAAGGGCAGACGAAAACAAAATGAATTATCCATGGAATTGGATATTTCTAATTACAGTCGTGAAAAATACGAGCTGGTGGTCTTCCAGAATAAACTGATCAGTCAGGAAAAATTTAAAGAGGTTGTGGAAAATGAATCAATTAAGGCCACCTACCTTAGCCGCTATGATCCGGAATTCTGGAAGGGGTACGATATTATGGAACCAAATGAAGCCATCAGATCATTCAGCGCAGCCTCTGAATAAAACGCTGGATTCTATTATCAGATTATTGCGCGGATTGAGATCTTTTGGGTAGAAAAATTTCTGCCATCATACACCGGGCACTACCGCCACCACAGGTCTCTATGGTATGTAAAGGACTGTGCACTATAGTGTCGTTGTACTTCCCAAGAGTAGCAAGCTGCTCGGGAGTTAGGCTATTATACGCAGCAGAGCTCATGACCAACAACCTTTGGTCGTCTTTGCCAATCACTTGAAGCATATTTCCGGCAAATTGATGCATCTGGGTTTCTGATATTTTAACAATGGCTTTGCCATCTTGCTTTAAATGGTTTACAATATTCTTCTTTTCAGACTTATCGTCTATACTGTCCAGGCAAACAACTGCAAACTGCTCTCCGATACACATCATAACATTCGTGTGGTAAATAGGCAACCGTTCCCCATCTACCGTTTGATTCGCTGTAAAGATTACAGGGGTGCATTCAAAATCTTCGCAAAACTCTATCAACAGTTCTTCATGGGCCCGCTCGGATAAAGCACAATACGCCTTTTGATGGATACGGTCCATAATGATACTCCCGGTAGCTTCAAGGAAACAGGAATATTCTTCGGCAGATGTATAATCCACTATCTGATCAATTCTGAATCCATGTTCTTCCAGAATATCAAACAGGTCATCCCTTCTTTCCTTTCTTCTATTTTCGGCAAACATGGGATAGACCACCACCGTCCCATTCTCATGAAAAGAAATCCAGTTATTAGGGAAAACGGAATCAGGAGTATCAGTCTCAATCCGGTCTTCAACCACGATCACTTCAACTCCATGCTCACGTAACATCTTTACTAATTGGTCAAATTCTTCTTGGGCCCGGAAGTTGATCTCTGCATTCTTAAGAGCCATATCCTCCATGAAATAGTTATTCACGGCTGTTTGCTCATTCATCCGGAAACTAACCGGACGGATCATTAAAATGCTATTGGTAATCTGCTTCATCAATGTTGGAAAATTGGTTTAAATGTACATAATTACCCAACATGACGACACCTAAAATCCACATGTTTATTGTAGGTTTTTTCTGCGGTAATTCCCCTGCTTTTTCCAAGTATCGGAACAAGGTAAACCTGAAGTGGACAAACTATTATTTGTGTTGAAGTAGGTAATCTGCTATGTTGATCAGGACGGAAACTAAATCTCCCTGACGAGGGGCATTGTGCTGCAACGCAGTAAACCTCCTTGTTTAGAAATCTGAGCGTAGTCTATTTCTTCAACAGTAAGTCCCTGTTCACGTAGCCAGTTATTCAACCGGGTAAAGCTCCGTTCAGAAACCACAACTTCAGGAGAGATAGAGAAGACATTGGAAAACATTTGGTACATCTCATCTGAAGTAATCTCAAACATCTTCTCTTTGCCAAAATGGTCTACCAGCCACTGGTATTCCTCCTCTACCAGAAAACCTGCTTTACAAATAATGGCCCGGTCTTTACCCACCGGTTGGAAACAACAGTCCAGGTGCAGGGCATTCTCCTTGGGATTTACAATGCTCTTACGCAGTTCAAAGGATTTAACCTTTTTATGGGGAAACGTCTTTTGAATGTACTCCACACCCTCCCAGTTGGTCCTTGCGGTAATGTAATCCGGATAGTCGTGCCCGGTGTAGGTGCCAATGAATATATAGTCCTTCCATGGCATCACGTCGCCGCCTTCAATGTGGACTTCTTCCGGGGGGTATACTATATTTTCCGGGGCGATATATTCCAATACATGCAGAATAGCTTCAAATTCTTCTTCCCTGTGGGGCAGGATATTAGCTTTAATAAGCTTATCCTCAATAACAAAGGCAATGTCGCGGGAAAAAATCTGGTTACAATCAGTAAGAACCTCAGGTCTGAAAAGATCTACGCCATACTTTCTGAAGACCCTGGCAAAGCCTTCCATTTCCCTGATCATATCTTCCTCCTTCGGATAAGTCCCAGCTAAAATATGCTCCAGTGATTTGGGATCATAGGCGTCTTCCGGCATGGGAACCGGGCCAGAGCTCTGAGCAGTACCTAGTAAGACCGCCTTCAGTGGAGCAGTCTCGTCCCTGACATTAAGGTTCAGCATATTGTATAGAATGTGGTAAGGGTACTACCTTTTTTTAAGAGGAACAAAAGGACGATCATTAGCACCTATATACAATTGTCTTGGCCGTCCGATGGGTTCCTTATTGAGTCTCATTTCTCTCCATTGAGCAATCCAGCCCGGTAGTCTGCCCATGGCAAACATCACCGTGAACATCTCAACCGGAATACCCAGCGCCCGGTATATGATTCCAGAATAGAAATCTACGTTTGGATATAACTTTCGCTCTACAAAATAAGGATCTTCAAGAGCTACTTTTTCCAGTCCCTTGGCAATATCCAGGATAGGATCGGTAATACCCAGATCATTCAGCACCTCATCGGCTGCTTTTTTGATGATTCTGGCCCTGGGATCAAAATTCTTATATACCCGGTGACCGAAGCCCATAAGTCGGAAAGGGTCATCCTTATCCTTGGCCTTAGCCATATACTTATCCGTATCCCCTCCATCTTCATGAATGGCTTCCAGCATTTCCAATACCGCCTGGTTGGCACCTCCGTGAAGGGGGCCCCATAAGGCCGAAATACCTGCTGATAATGAAACAAAAAGCCCGGCATGGGAAGAGCCTGTAATCCTTACCGTAGAGGTTGAGCAATTTTGCTCATGATCTGCATGCAGGATAAGGAGCTGGTCCAGGGCATCGATAACAATTTTATTCAATTGGTATTCTTTATTAGGCCTTTTAAACATCATCTTATGCAAATTCTCCACATAGCCCAGATTGTCATCGCCGTAGTCCAGAGGCAACCCTTGTCGCTTTCGCATTGCCCAGGCCACCAATACCGGAAATTTAGCCAGGATGCGCACAATGGTATTATACATTGCTTCTTCCGAGCGCACATCTACAGAAGAAGGGTTAAAAGCAATAAGCGCACTGGTAAGGGAAGAAAGCACCCCCATCGGGTGAGCAGATTTTGGAAAACCGTCCAGGATCTTTTTCATCTCTTCATCCACGTGAGATTCCTGTTTGATATCTCCATGAAAGCGCTGTAATTGATCTTTATTAGGAAGTTCTCCAAAAATTAGCAGATAAGCTACTTCGAGGAATTCTGCTTTTACAGTTAACTCTTCTATGGAGTAGCCGCGGTAACGCAAAACACCTTTTTCACCATCCAGAAAGGTAATGCTGCTGGAGCAGGAACCTGTATTCTTATACCCCGGATCCAGGGTAATTAATCCGGTATTGGCACGAAGGGATTTTATATCTATTGCCAGTTCGTCTTCCGTTCCTTTAACAACAGGTAATTCGTATCTTTTTCCTTGATATTCTAGTATCGCTTTGTCTGCCATGTGTGGATTTTGCTTATTTATTATAGAGTCGGAAAGATACGAAAAACGTATCACCCTAACAATGGGACCACTGGCATTTTACCGTAACTATTGTTGCAGAAGATAGAGGTCTTTGTAGTACTCATCCACTGATTTCTCCCAGGTAAATCGTTGCCTTTTGGCATTAGCCTTGATTTTTTTCCAGCGTGGTTGATCTGTAAGGTATACGGATACGGCGTCATTGAAAGACCGCACCATATCGTGTATTTTATCATCATAGCTTTCCCCGTCAAATGTAAACCCGGTGACCCCGTCTTTAACCGTATCCTTGAGCCCGCCTGTATGATGAACAAGACATGGATTACCATTACGCATGGCCAGCATCTGACTTATCCCGCAAGGTTCAAAAAGGCTGGGCATAAAATACAGGTTGCTTTCCAGGTAGATAGAATCAATAACATCCTCTGATTGCCCATTGATAAATATAAAATTCTTGTATTTATGACTCAGGTCACGGAACAATTCTTCATATTCAGGAGCACCTGTTCCAAGAAGTAAGAAAGCCCCATTAATCTCATCCAGCTTTTCGAGGATCTGAATAAAAGCCTCCGGAGACCTTTTAATAAAGTAGAACTTTTGCTCTGTTAAACGCGCTACACTGGAACAAATAAAATCAGGCGGGGAGTCCAGATAAGCAACAACTTTCTCCCCGGTATGGGCAAGAAAGTCTGCCTTATACTTCTTAGACTCCTGTTGCAACCAAATAAAAATGGCCTTGACAATATTTTGGTAAATCAACCTACGTTTGGCCGAACGGATATTTTTGTAGTTACAACCATTAAGAATACCAAATAGCCTGCCCTCTTTATTGGCTTGTTTCAGATCGAGTTCCAGGCCTTCACCTCCAATAAATTCCGGGGGGTCAGAAGGCTTCATTATATCCTCCTTATAAGAAGGGGAAACCGTATGGACCGCATCTGCAAGTCGGATACCCACAGCCATGAGATTGATACAGTCCTGATAGCGCTGGTCCTTAAGCATATCTTCTTCATAGGAAACCTGCGGAAACCAGGTTTCCAGTGCCGCATAGTTATCTTGGAAAGGCCTGATACCCTGAATGGCCAGATTATGGATACTGTATACAAAACGTATTGATTTCAGCAGTTCATATGCCGGGTGAAAGGTCTTTAAAAATAGCAGCATGCTAGTATGCCAGTCGTGCAGGTGTACGATATCCAGGGTGCCAAAAACGCCTTTTTTGATCGCCTCTGCTACGGCGGTACAGAATATGGTATATTTTAAAAAATCTGTGTAAAAAGGTTCCTTGGGATCATCGTGGTATATGTGGGCAATAGATCCGGCCTCAATCTCCGGATGATGGATCACATAGTGAATGATATTCTTAAACTCGTTCTTAGGAACGGCCTCGTATAATTCGGCTGTATAGGTCTTTCCTCTTAGTTCAAAGTTGAGATGAGTCCGAAAAAATGCTTCTTTGTGGAGCCTGGAATAAGCAGGCACTACTACATGAACCTTATCTCCCCTTTCCGATATCTGCCTGGGAACATCCCGGACAACATCACCCATTCCACCCGCTTTACAATGGGCCAGTGCATCATTTTCTGCAGCTACAAATAGAAAGTGCTTCATGGATTTTAGGGACTTGGGGGACTTTGTTATGTTGAGCTAGTGGTAAAAACGGGATTTTGAATCCCTAATAAATTCGCCAGTTAACCTTCTACCTTAAAAGCTTTTTCCTGTGGATAATAGGCCGTACTTCCCAATTCTTCTTCAATCCTCAACAATTGGTTGTACTTGGCCATTCGGTCACTTCTTGAAGCCGATCCCGTTTTAATCTGACCAGTGTTTAGTGCCACGGCCAAATCGGCAATGGTATTGTCCTCGGTCTCACCAGATCGGTGCGACATTACCGTGGTATAGCCGGCATCCTTGGCCATATTAACCGCCGCAATAGTTTCTGTCAATGTCCCAATTTGATTAACCTTGATCAGGATGGAATTGGCAATGCCATTTTCAATACCCCTTTCAAGACGGGTAACATTGGTCACAAAAAGGTCATCACCGACCAGCTGTACCTTATCCCCCACGAGTTCGGTCAGAATCTTCCATCCGTCCCAGTCGTTTTCATCCATGCCGTCTTCTATGGATATAATCGGATACTTGTTACAGAGATCAGCCAGGTAATGCGCTTGTTCCTCTGATGTGCGAACGGCTCCTTTGTCGCCTTCAAATTTTGTGTAGTCGTATTTACCATCTACGAAGAATTCTGCCGAAGCACAATCCAGGGCGATCTTGATCTCCTCCCCAAATTTATAACCCGCTTTTTCAACTGCTTTTGCGATGGTATCAATAGCGTCTTCTGTGCCGTCCAATACAGGTGCAAAACCACCTTCATCACCTACCGCAGTACTCAGATTCCTGTCGTGTAATACTTTCTTCAGGTTGTGGAATATTTCCGTCCCCATTTGCATGGCATGGGAAAAATTCTTCGCTTTAACCGGCATAACCATGAATTCCTGGAAGGCAATTGGTGCATCAGAGTGCGATCCTCCATTGATTATATTCATCATGGGTACTGGCAAAGTATTGGCACTTACCCCACCTACATAGCGAAACAGGGAAAGTCCAAGTTCATTAGCGGCTGCCTTAGCAACGGCAAGGGAAACACCAAGGATGGCATTAGCACCAAGTTTGGACTTGTTAGGAGTTCCGTCCAGCTCGATCATGGTTTGATCGATCAGGTTTTGCTCAAAAACTATTTTACCCCGTATTTCTTCTGCAATAACTGTATTGACGTTTTTTACTGCCTGGCTTACTCCCTTACCCATAAAGGAATTACCCCCATCCCGAAGTTCAACAGCCTCATGTTCTCCGGTGGATGCTCCTGAGGGTACAGCAGCCCTGCCTACTACTCCGCTATCCGTAACTACATCTACTTCTACTGTAGGATTACCACGGGAATCTAATATCTGTCTTGCGTGAACGTCAATAATTATGCTCATTGCTTTTAGTTTTTAAGTTGTTTAAAGGTTATGCTAATTTGAAAAATGGCGGATCGCTCAATACCGGCAATCCTTTATAACTGAGGCATAAAGATACAAAAGGCACGTGGGATTCCCTCAAGTATTCCTGTACTTAGAACAGTATAATAACAATTCCTTAAACCGAAACTTTGTTATCTACACTAGCCGCGATCATTTCGAAATATTGATCGAACAAATAAGCTGAATCATGAGGGCCAGGACTTGCTTCAGGATGATACTGAACACTGAATATATTTTTATCCTTAACACGCATACCAGCAACCGTGTTATCATTCAGGTGCAAATGTGTGATGATCAGATCAGGATGGGCCTCGGTTTCCTCGCGGTTAATGGCAAATCCGTGGTTTTGAGAGGTTATTTCTCCCTTTCCTGTTTCCAGGTTGAGAACGGGATGGTTAATGCCTCGGTGTCCGTTGTACATCTTGTAGGTAGTAATATCCTTGGCCAAAGCAATAACCTGATGCCCCAGGCATATTCCAAAAAGCGGCTTATTGGTTTCCATGATCTTCCTTGCTGTTTCTACAGCGTCATGAAGGGGTTCCGGGTCACCAGGCCCGTTGGAGACAAAATATGCATCAGGATCAAAGGAAGCCATTTCTTCAAAGCTTGCATTGTAAGGAAATACTCGAATATAAGCACCCCTTTGAGCCAGGTTGCGAAGTATATTCTTTTTTATACCAATATCCAGTGCTGCAATTTTATATGGGGAAGCTGGGTCACCATACTCATAGGGTTCTTTGGTAGAGACCCGGGAAGCCAGTTCAAGTCCTTTCATACTCGGGACTTTTTCCAGTTCCTTCTTAAGACCTTCAATATTTTCAACATCTGTTGAAATCACGGCATTCATAGCGCCATGGTCGCGAATATAACTTACCAGAGCACGGGTGTCTACATCTGAAATGGCAAAGAGTTTACTGTCGTCCAGAAATTCCTGAAGGCTTTTATCGGCATTGGGCCTTGAATATTCGTAGCTGAAGTTCTTACAAATCAGTCCGGCAATTTTGACCGAATCGGATTCTATTTCATCTCGGTTGGTGCCATAGTTTCCAATATGGGCATTAGTGGTTACCATAAGCTGTCCAAAATAAGAGGGGTCTGTAAAGATTTCCTGATACCCGGTCATTCCTGTGTTAAAGCACACTTCACCAAATGCCGTACCTTCTTTATTCCCAACTGACTTTCCATAGAATATAGTGCCATCTGCCAACAACAGCAGGGCTTTCTTTTTGGTTTGATACTTCATACTGCCTTCAAGTTTTATTTTAACAAATAAACATAAAAAAAGGATAAGCTTTTAGGCCTATCCTTTCCAAAATATTAATGAATTTATAAACATTCTATTCCTCTGAATCATCTGCTGCTGTCTCCGTTACTGTGGCAGGGGCTGTTTCTGCTTTCTTTCCCCTTCTGCTTCTACGGGTAGTTTTCTTCTTCTGCGGTCTTCCCGCTTCATAAATCTCGTTAAAATCTACCAGTTCTATCATAGCCATTTCAGCATTGTCTCCAAGTCGGTTTCCCAATTTAATAATTCGGGTGTAACCTCCTGGCCTGTCGCCAACCTTTGCAGAAACTGTCCCGAACAACTCGGAAACGGCTTCTTTACTGCGCAGACTGCTGAATACAATCCGACGGTTATGAGTACCCTCTTCGGCAGACTGGTTGTTTTCAGCCTTTGATTTCGTAATAAGAGGTTCCACAAACTTCTTAAGCGCCTTTGCTTTTGCAACTGTGGTATTGATCCTTTTATGTTCAATCAGGGAGCTGGCCATATTAGCTAACATCGCTTTTCTATGGGCCGCTTTCCTTCCTAAGTGATTAACTTTCTTTCCGTGTCTCATCGTTCTTAACTATGTGGGAGCTTGATCTCCTGCCCCCTTAATCCTTATCTAATTTGTATTTGGAGAGGTCCATACCAAAATTCAGACCTTTATTGATAACCAGTTCTTCCAGTTCGGTAAGTGATTTCTTTCCGAAATTCCTGAACTTCATAAGGTCATTCTTGTTGAAAGAAACCAGGTCCCCTAAGGTATCAACCTCAGCTGCTTTGAGGCAATTCAATGCCCTTACAGAAAGGTCCATATCCACCAATTTGGTCTTCAGCAATTGACGCATATGCAAGGATTCCTCATCGTAGGTATCGGTCTGAGCAATTTCGTCTGCCTCAAGAGTAATACGCTCGTCTGAGAACAGCATAAAGTGGTGGATCAATATTTTGGCTGCCTCAGTTAAGGCATCCTTAGGATGGATAGATCCATCACTTACTATCTCAAATACCAGTTTCTCATAATCCGTTTTCTGCTCAACCCGGAAGTTTTCAATGCTGTACTTGACGTTTTTCACAGGAGTGAAAATTGAATCTACAGCAATGGTCCCGATTGGTACATTGGACTTTTTGTTCTCTTCAGCTGGAACATAACCACGCCCCTTTTCGATGATGATTTCCATATTGATGCTCACCTTAGGATCCATATTACAGATCACAAGGTCAGGGTTCAACACTTGAAATCCTGAAATAAATTTCTGGAAATCTCCCGCTGTTAACTGATCCTTTCCACTAACGGAAATAGAAACTGTTTCTTCGTTTACATCTTCGATCTGCCTCTTGAAACGGACTTGTTTCAGATTCAGGATCATTTCGGTAACATCTTCTACAACTCCTTCAATAACCGAAAATTCGTGTTCTACCTTATCGATTCTCAGGGAAGTTATTGCAAACCCTTCCAAAGAAGAAAGCAATACTCTTCTGAGTGCGTTCCCGACAGTCAATCCATATCCAGGTTCCAAAGGACGGAATTCGAATTTCCCCTCGAAATCGGAGGAATCGATCATGATAACTTTATCGGGCTTTTGAAAATTTAATAATGCCATGTTCGGAATTGTATGTGTTTATTTAGAGTATAACTCGACGATTAGTTGTTCTTTGATATTCTCCGGAATCTGTAAACGCTCCGGAATGGAAACAAAGGTCCCTTCCTTTTTCTCGTTGTTCCAGGTAATCCATTCGTAAACACTGCTGTTTGCAGCCAATGCATCCTCGATGGCCTGAAGAGATTTAGATTTCTCCCTAACCCCTACAACATCTCCAGCTTTTAAGGAATAAGACGGGATGTTTACAACTTCGCCATTTACGGTTATGTGACGGTGGGAAACAAGTTGCCGTGCAGCTCTTCTGGAAGTGGCCACACCCATACGGTAAACCACGTTATCCAGCCTGGCCTCGCAAAGTTGGAGCAAAACCTCACCGGTAACTCCCTTACTTCGGTTTGCCTTGGCAAATAAATTTCTGAATTGTCGTTCCAGAATGCCATAAGTGTACTTGGCTTTCTGTTTTTCCATTAACTGTATCGCGTATTCTGATTTCTTTCCGCGACGTCTGTTGTTTCCGTGTTGTCCTGGAGGATAACTCTTTTTTTCAAAAGCTTTGTCATCTCCAAATATCGCCTCTCCGAATTTTCGTGCGATCTTACTTTTTGGTCCTGTGTATCTTGCCATCTTCTGTTAATTAGGAAGTGTGATTATGAATTAAGGCTTATCCTTCGATAATCGTCCTACACCTCCGGTGAAAAATCCTTTTGTGATATATTATCTTAAATTAAACGCGTCTCCTTTTGGGAGGTCTGCATCCGTTGTGAGGCAGCGGAGTTACATCGATAATCTCAGTAACCTCTATTCCCGCATTGTGGATAGTCCGGATAGCGGACTCCCTTCCGTTTCCAGGACCCTTTACATATACCTTCACTTTCCTTAGACCTGCTTCATGGGCTATCTTGCAGCACTCCTCTGCGGCCACCTGAGCTGCGTAGGGAGTGTTCTTTTTAGAACCCCTGAACCCCATTTTTCCAGCGGACGACCAGGAAATTACATCTCCCTTTTTGTTGGTCAACGAGATAATGATGTTATTAAATGAAGCCGTTACGTGGGCCTCACCAACAGACTCCACAATCACCTTGCGCTTCTTTGCCGTTTTTGTCGTTGTCTTTGCCATATTAAATTACTATTGCACTTTGTCTTAGCTGATGGATTTCGCACAGGAACCGTTTGAAATCACATTGGGCTAAAAGCCTATTATTTGGTAGCTTTCTTCTTGTTGGCTACTGTTTTTCTCTTTCCTTTCCTTGTACGGGAGTTATTCTTGGTCCGCTGCCCTCTCAGAGGTAAACCAGACCGGTGCCTAACACCCCTGTAACAACCGATATCCATAAGGCGCTTGATATTCAGCTGAGTTTCCGAACGCAATTCACCTTCTATTTTATAGAACGAGACCGCTTCACGGATCCGACCAATTTCATCGTCGTTCCAATCCGAAACCTTGGTGTCTTCGCTTACTTCTGCTCTCTCCAGGATCTCCTTAGCCCTGCTCTTACCCACACCGAAGATATAGGTAAGGGAGATTACGCCTCTTTTCTGTTTGGGGATGTCTACCCCTGCAATTCTAGCCATAACTACCCTTGTCTTTGTTTGAATCTAGGATTCTTTTTATTAATGACGTACAATCTGCCTTTCCTGCGTACTATCTTGCAATCGGCACTTCTTTTTTTTATGGACGCTCTAACTTTCATCTTGTCTTGTGCTTAGTATCTGTATGTTATTCTCGCCTTGGTGAGATCATATGGGCTCATCTCGAGCTTTACTTTGTCACCAGGCAGTAATTTGATGTAATGCATTCTCATCTTACCAGAGATATGAGCAGTAACTACATGACCGTTTTCTAATTCCACGCGGAACATGGCATTAGAAAGGGCTTCTATAATGCTACCATCCTGTTCTATGGGTGCCTGTTTTGCCATACTATGCTACTTTTCTGTTTTTTCCGGTTTTCATCAGTCCATCGTAATGTCTGTTCAGTAAATAGGAATTTACCTGTTGTACGGTATCTATAGCAACCCCTACCATAATAAGCAAGGAAGTTCCACCATAGAATAACGCCCAACCTGCCTGAATATCCATTAACTTGACCACAACGGCAGGTAATACTGCCAGAAGTGCCAGGAATACAGACCCGGGCAATGTGATCAGGGACATGATTTTATCAAGAAAATCTCCGGTTTCCTTTCCAGGCCTGATGCCCGGAATAAATCCACCACTGCGTTTTAAATCATCAGCCATCTTGTTTGTAGGTACGGTAATAGCCGTATAGAAATAGGTGAAAATGATAATCAACACCCCAAACAAAATGTTATAGGCCAATCCAAAAATATCCTGGAATTGTACTTCCATCCACTGCCCTACTGCTGTATTGTTGAAAGTTCGTCCCAGAAGTCCGGGTGCAAACATTATAGCCTGAGCAAAGATAATTGGCATCACCCCGGAAGCATTGAGCTTCAAAGGAATATATTGACGAGATCCGGCAATATTTTTTTCATAACCTCCCGACGCTGTTCTACGTGCATACTGTACTGGTATCCTCCTGGTTGCCATTACCAACAATACGCTGGCCAGGATGACCCCAAACCAGATGGTAACCTCAATCAGCATAAACAACAATCCTCCTGTATTATTGGTAGTTCGGGAAACGAACTCCTGTAAAAAAGACTGTGGTAAGGTGGCAATAATACCGATCATAATCAACAGGGAAATCCCATTACCTATTCCTTTATCCGTAATCTTTTCTCCCAACCACATGGCAAAAACACAACCCGTTACCAGGATGATCACCGCAGGGATTATAAAGTCAAGCCCTTTCCCCAAGAGGAAGGCGCTATCCGGAACACCGAGTGCTCCAAGACCATAGAGGTATGCCGGGGCCTGTACAACACAGATACCGATGGTAAGCCATCTTGTGATCTGATTTTTTGTTTTACGGCCACTTTCACCCTCTTTATCCAATTTCTGAAGATACGGCACCGCTATTCCCATAAGCTGTACCACAATAGACGCCGATATATACGGCATAATACCAAGAGCAAATACGGAAGCATTGGCAAAAGCCCCTCCGGTAAATGCATTCAATATCCCCAGGATACCTTGCTCAGTACTGGAAGAAAGTTCTGCCAGTTGTGAGGTATCAATACCTGGAAGTACTACCTGGGCACCAAAACGATACACAAGCAACAACCCCAACGTAACGATGATCCGTCCGCGGAGTTCTTCAATTTTCCAGATATTCGATATGATCTCGAAGAATTTCTTCATAAGATTCTATACTTACAAGCTTATGGCTTCTCCTCCGGCAGCTTCAATCGCTGCCTTGGCTGAGGCCGTAAATTTATGGGCGGTTACTTTTAAAGAAGTTTTTACTTCTCCACCTCCCAGTATTTTTACCAGGTCGTTTTTACCAGCAAGACGGTTAGCAATCAGGTCCTCAAGGGTAACAGAATCTTTAATCACTCCCTTTTCTACCAATCCCTGCAAGTCACTCAGGTTTATACCGCGATATTCCTTACGGTTGATATTTTTAAACCCGAATTTAGGAACACGTCGCTGTAATGGCATTTGTCCTCCTTCAAAACCAAGCTTTTTGGAATATCCGGAACGGGATTTTGCCCCTTTGTGACCACGAGTAGCGGTACCACCTTTACCAGAACCTTGTCCCCTGCCTATTGTTTTGCCTGCCTTATGAACCGATCCTTTAGCAGGTTTTAGATTGTTTAAACTCATCTTACCGTTCCTTTACTTGGCATCCTCAGTGGAAACCAAATGTTTTACTTTATTGATCATTCCCAGGATATTCGGTGTGTTATCGTGTTCAACAACCTGTCCGATCCTGCGCAAGCCTAGGGCCTCCAAAGTTCTTTTCTGATCTTGTGGCCTTTTTATGCTGCTCTTTACTTGTTTAACTAATATCTTTCCCATCCTGTTCCTGATTATCCTTTAAAGACCTTTTCTACCGGAATACCCCTTTGTCTGGCCACAGTTCTGGCGTCACGTAACTGGAGTAAAGCATCGAAAGTAGCCTTCACCACATTGTGCGGGTTGGAAGACCCTTGAGATTTAGAAAGTACGTCTTGAACGCCAACTGCTTCCAATACTGCCCTTACAGCACCACCGGCAATTACACCGGTACCGTGAGAGGCGGGCTGAATATATACCCGGGCTCCCCCGTATTTCCCTTTTTGTTGGTGTGGTAGTGTTCCGTTATTCAATGGAATACGAATCAAATTTTTCTTAGCATCCTCTACTGCCTTGGCTATAGCGGTCGCAACTTCTTTGGATTTACCCAGACCGTGGCCAACAACGCCGTTTTCATCACCTACTACAACAATAGCTGAGAATCCAAATGCTCTACCCCCTTTGGTTACTTTGGTAACCCGTTGTACTCCAACCAGGCGGTCTTTTAATTCTAACCCACCGGGCTTTACCGTTTCAACGTTCTTATATTTTGCGTACATACTCACAACTAAAATTTTAATCCACCCTCACGGGCGCCTTCTGCCAATGATTTAACTCTTCCGTGATAGAGGTTTCCTCCCCGGTCGAATGCTACGTTTTCAATTCCCGCCTTTTTTGCTTTCTCAGCCAGAGTCTTACCCACTTCATGGGCTATTTCCGACTTAGTGCCTTTAGCACCACTATTTTCCTTATCTCGGGAAGAAGCGGATACCAGCGTTTGCCCTGTGGTATCATCAATAACCTGGGCATAAATTTCTTTGTTACTCCTGAATACGGATAATCTGGGTCTTTGAGCCGTGCCAAAAGACACCTTTCTGATCCTTCTTCTTATCCGGAGTTTCCTTTGTGATTTTGATAATGCCATACTACTCTTATTATGCTGACTTACCAGCTTTTCTTCTCAGTTGTTCGCCTACAAACTTGATACCTTTTCCTTTGTAAGGTTCCGGTTTACGGAATGAACGGATTTTGGCAGCCACCTGGCCAACCAATTGTTTATCGTGAGAGGATAATTTGATAATCGGATTTTTTCCTTTTTCAGAAATGGTTTCCACCTTTACTTCAGGAGCTAAATCCAAAACAATATTGTGGGAAAAGCCGAGTGCAAGGTCCAGCTTCTGTCCCTGATTACTCGCACGGTAACCAACACCAACCAGTTCCAATTCCTTGGTCCAGCCCTGGGTTACTCCCTGAATCATATTATCAACCAGGGAACGATACAGTCCGTGTTTTGCCTTGTGATTCTTAGAATCTGAGGGTCTGGTTACAAATACCTCGCCTTCAACAACCTTGATCTCCACTGCGTCAAATTCCTGGCTCAGCTCCCCCAATTTACCTTTAACAGTAATCACACTGTCTTTCACCTCTACCTGGGCTCCTTCCGGAATTGCGATCGGGTTATTACCTATTCTTGACATTTTCCTATTCTTTTATCTCTTTTACTCTTAGTACACGTAGCAAAGGACTTCTCCTCCTACATTTTCTCTTTTTGCCTGTTTACTGGTCATCACTCCATGGGAGGTAGACACTATGGCAATTCCAAGTCCGTTTAATACCCGCGGCATCTCGCCTGAAGCGGCATATTTACGCAATCCTGGTGTACTGATTCGCTCAATATTCCGGATTACCGGCTCTTTGGTAAACTTGTCATATTTCAAGGCAATTTTAATAGAACCCTGTACCTTGTCTCCCTCAAACTTGTAACTCAGAATGAACCCCTGATCAAACAGTATTTTGGTCATTTCCCTTTTGAGGTTAGACGCAGGGATCTCTACCACCCTGTGACCAGCTCTGCTGGCATTTCTTATTCTAGTCAGATAATCTGCTATCGGATCTGTTAACATCTTCTCCCTAATTTATTTCGTTTACCAACTTGCTTTTTTCACTCCGGGGATCAATCCCTGATTGGCCATTTCCCTGAAAGTAACCCTTGAAATTCCGAAGGTTCTCATATAACCTTTTGGTCTTCCGGTTAGTTTGCAACGGTTGTGCTTGCGAACAGGAGATGCATTTTTAGGAAGCTTTTGAAGCGCCTCGTAATCTCCTGCCTCTTTAAGAGCTTTACGCTTTGCAGCGTATTTTGCAACCATTTTTGCCCTTTTACGTTCACGGGCTTTCATTGATTCTTTAGCCATATTAATTCTTTTTAAAGGGAAGTCCCAATTCTGCTAAAAGTGATTTTGCTTCCTTATCCGTATCTGCTGAAGTCACAAAAGTGATATCCATTCCGTTTATACGGTTTATTTTATCAATATTGATTTCCGGAAAGATGATCTGTTCCGTAACCCCAAGGTTATAATTACCACGACCATCAAAACCGGTGGCCCTAATACCCTGGAAATCCCTTACCCTTGGTAGAGCGGTAGTCACAAGCCTGTCAAGGAACTCGTACATTTTCTCACCTCTCAGGGTTACTTTCGCCCCGATTGGCATCCCCTTTCTCAGTTTGAAGGCCGCCACATCCTTTTTGGATATCGTCGATACTGCCTTCTGGCCACTGATCATGGTGAGTTCATCAACCGCGTGATCTATCAATTTCTTATCGGCCACAGCAGCTCCAACTCCCCTGCTCAGAACGATCTTCTTGAGCTTGGGAACTTCCATTACATTGTTGTAACCAAATTCTTCCTTAAGCGCGTTGATCACACGCTCCTGGTATTCTTTCTTTAATCTTGGAACGTAAGCCATAACTAAATTACCTCGTTAGATTTCTTGGAAAACCTTACTTTTTTGCCGTCTCTGACATCAAATCCTACACGGGTAGTTTCCCCGCTTTTGCTATCTATCAGTGACAGATTAGACACATGAATAGGTGCCTCTTTCTTAACAATACCACCTTGTGGATTCTGGGCGCTGGGCTTCTCGTGTTTAGAAACCATGTTGATGCCTTCCACCACAGCCTTGTTCTTCTCCCGGTCCACACTTACAACTTTTCCTTCGCTGCCTTTGTGGTCTCCGGCAAGTACTCGTACGGTATCTCCTGTTTTTATTCTCAGTTTCATTTGCTTCTCTTTATAGCACCTCAGGGGCCAGTGATACGATTTTCATAAATTGTTTCTCACGGAGTTCCCTGGCAACCGGTCCGAAAACCCGTGTTCCCCTCATTTCCCCGGTGGGACTCAATAGCACACAGGCATTGTCATCAAATCGGATATAAGATCCGTCTGGCCTGCGTACCTCTTTGATAGTACGTACTACAACTGCTGTAGAAACCGCACCTTTCTTGATACTTCCATTAGGAGTAGCTTCCTTAACGGTAACCACAATCTTGTCTCCTACAGAAGCATACCTTCTTTTTGTACCTCCCAAAACGCGGATGGTCAAAACTTCCTTTGCCCCAGTATTATCCGCAACTTTTAATCTAGACTCTTGTTGTACCATTTTATTTTGCTCTTTCTAGGACTTCAACTAACCTCCAGCACTTGGTCTTGCTTAAAGGGCGGGTTTCCATAATCCGCACAGTATCGCCAATATTACAATCGTTTTGCTCATCGTGCGCAACATACTTCTTAGTCCGCAATACGAATTTTCCGTACATGGGGTGCTTTACTCGCTTTACTTCAGCAACCACAATGGATTTCTCCATTCTGTTACTGGTAACAACCCCTACTCTTTCCTTTCTTAAATTTCTTTTTTCCATAAAGCAGAACCCATTATTGGTTTTCCCTTTTTGTTAATTCTGTTGCCAAACGTGCCACTTTTCTTTTCGTATTTCTGATAAGAAGTGGATTTTCCAATGGTGTCACGGAGTGCGCCATTTTTAAGTCTGCAACCTGCTTCTTAAAATCAGCGATTTTTTCTTTCAATTCCTCAACGGACATTTCCTTTACTTCAGACTGTTTCATGGTCCCTTTACTTTTTTATGCAGCTTCGTAATCGCGTGCTACTATAAATTTTGTTTTAACCGGCAATTTCTGAGCCGCTAACCTCAAGGCTTCTTTGGCCACATCCATCGGTACTCCTGCAACTTCGAACATAACACGACCCGGCTTTACTACGGCTACCCAATATTCTGGTGCCCCCTTACCTTTACCCATCCGCACTTCAAGTGGTTTTTTGGTAATAGGTTTGTCCGGGAAGATCTTGATCCACAACTGTCCCTGGCGCTTCATATAACGGGTAGCAGCTACACGAGCTGCCTCTATTTGCCGCGAAGTGATAAAGCTCGAATCGAGGGATTTAATACCGAACATTCCGTTGGAAAGCTGATGCCCTCTCTGGGAATTACCCTTCATACGGCCTTTTTGCGCCTTGCGGTATTTAGTTCTTTTTGGCTGTAACATTTGCTTCTACTTAAATCTTATTTTCTTCGACGTTTTTTTCTGGCATCCTGTTTCCCCTTAGACTGTCCTTTAGACATTCCTACTAAGGGAGAAAGCTCTCGCTTACCATAAACCTCGCCTTTCATTATCCATACTTTAACTCCAAGCCTACCATAAGTGGTATGGGCCTCCTCCAAAGCATAGTCGATGTCGGCCCTGAAAGTAGACAATGGAATTCTTCCATCCTTGTAGGACTCTGTACGAGCCATCTCAGCTCCGTTAAGACGTCCGGCAATCTGGATTTTAATACCTTCTGCATTCATCCGCATTGCAGCCGCAATAGCCATTTTAATGGCCCGGCGGTACGAAATACGATTTTCAATCTGACGGGCTACACTTGCCGCTACCAGGTTGGCATCAAGTTCAGGTCTTTTGATTTCAAAAATGTTGATCTGAACTTCCTTGTCAGTAATCTTCTTAAGCTCTTCCTTTAGTTTATCAACTTCCTGACCACCTTTACCGATAATTATCCCTGGACGGGCGGTAGTTATAGTTACCGTAATAAGTTTTAGGGTGCGCTCGATGATTACCCTGGAAACACTGGCTTTTGCCAGACGGGCGTTGATGTACTTTCTGATCTTGTCATCCTCGGCCAGCTTGTCTCCGTAATCATTTCCACCATACCAGTTGGACTCCCAACCGCGGATGATACCAAGCCTATTCCCTATTGGATTTGTCTTTTGTCCCATATTTCTCGCTAGCTTTCTGCGTTATTTCGTGCTCCCAATACCAAGGTTACATGGTTGGAACGTTTTCTGATTCGGTGCGCCCGTCCCTGAGGTGCTGGACGCAACCTCTTAAGCATACGCGCACTGTCTACTTTAATTTCTTTTATAAAGAGGTCTGCGCTTTCAATATCGGCATCCTCATTCTTAGCCTGCCAGTTAGCAAGGGCAGACAATAAAAGTTTTTCCAGTCTTCGGGAAGCTTCCTTCTGGCTGAACCTTAGGATAGCCAGCGCCTTCTCTACGCCTTCTCCACGAACCAGGTCGGCTACAAGCCTCATTTTACGTGGGGAGGTAGGGCAGTTATTGAGCTTCGCAAAGGCAAGCTGCGCTTTTTCTGCTTTGTACCTTTCGGCCATTTCTCTTTTACGTACTCCCATAGCTTAATTACTTTTTACCTTTGTTCTTGGCCCCAGCGTGTCCCCTGAAGGAACGGGTTGGGGAAAACTCACCCAGTTTGTGACCTACCATGTTTTCTGTTACATAAACAGGTACAAACTGTTTCCCATTATGTACAGCAATAGTCTGGCCTACAAAATCAGGAGTGATCATGGAGGCTCTGGACCAGGTTTTAATCACGGATTTTTTACCGGATTCTAAGTTTTGCTGGACTTTCTTGTCCAGACTGTAGTGAACGTAAGGTCCTTTTTTTAAGGAACGTGCCATTATTCTTTACGTTTTATTTCTTTCTTCGTTCAATTATGTATCGGTTGGAGTCCTTGGTCCTGGAACGGGTTCTGTATCCTTTTGCAGGAATACCGTTCTTGGATCTCGGGTGTCCTCCAGAGGCCCTTCCTTCACCACCACCCATTGGGTGATCCACAGGGTTCATGGCTACTGGTCTTGTTCTTGGCCTTCTTCCTAACCATCGGCTTCTACCTGCTTTACCAGATACAACAAGCTGATGATCAGAATTGGAAACCGCCCCAATAGTTGCAAGGCATTTTACCAGGATCATACGAGTTTCCCCGGAGGGTAACTTGATGGTGGCATATTTTCCTTCCCTTGCCATCAACTGGGCAAAAGTACCGGCACTTCGCGCCAATACTGCCCCCTGACCGGGACGCAACTCTATACAGGAGATAATTGTTCCCAATGGGATGTCGCTAAGAGGCATGGCATTTCCTATCTCCGGAGCTACCTCGCTACCAGAAATGATTTTTTGCCCTACCTGCATACCATTCTGAGCAATAACATATCGTTTCTCTCCGTCCTTGTACTCCACAAGGGCAATAAAAGCCGATCGGTTCGGATCGTACTGTATAGACTTTACTTCCGCCGGCATGTCCTGCTTATCGCGCTTGAAGTCAATAATACGATACCTCCTTTTGTGACCTCCACCTCTGTGACGTGTGGTCATTTTTCCTTGACTGTTTCTACCTCCAGATCTTTTTAACGGAGCAAGCAAGCTTTTCTCCGGCTTATCAGCAGTAATCGCGTCAAATCCGTTTACTACTTTAAAACGCTGTCCGGGGGTGATCGGTTTTAATTTTCTAACTGACATCTCGCGTCTTTATAGATTACTGTAAAAATCAATAATATCACCGTCTTCCACGTCTACAATGGCTTTTTTATAGGCATTGGTCTTGCCTTGTTGAACGCCAGTTTTTGTAAAGCGTGTTTTACGTATAGGACCGTAATTCATAGTTCGAACCTTCTTGACCGATACCCCATAGGTTTCTTCCACTGCATCTTTAATCTGCAGTTTATTTGCCCTGGGATCCACAACAAAACCGTAACGATTGTACAGCTCACTGTCGTTGGTCATCTTCTCCGTAATGATAGGTTTAATCAACACCCTCATGGCCCTTACTTATTTAAGTTCGTTTCAATTCCTTCCAGCGCACCTTCAAGAAGCACAATATTATTGGCATTCAATATTTTGTAAGTGCTTAATTCTGTGTTAGTTATAACTTCAGAACCTCCCAAATTGCGCGACGACAAATATACGTTATTATTTGTATCGCCCAAGACGAAGAGTGACTTTTTGTTCTCAATCCCCAGGGATTTCAGAATGTCAACAAAATCTTTAGTTTTTGGCTGCTCTAACTGAAAGTCCTCAACAACCATAATAGCCTTCTCCTGTTGCTTGATGCTCAACGCTGATTTTCGTGCCAGTCGCTTTACATTTTTATTGACTTTCTGACTATAATCCTTTGGGCGGGGTCCAAAAATTCGACCTCCTCCACGGAAAATAGGAGACTTAATACTACCTGCTCTGGCAGTACCTGTACCTTTTTGTTTCTTAATCTTTCGGGTACTACCAACGATTTCTGCTCGCTCTTTAGCCGAGTGGGTACCCTGCCTTTGATGTGCCAAATATTGTTTCACGTCCAGATAAATGGCGTGGTTGTTAGGCTCGATCTTGTATACAGCATCCGAAAGATCTGCTTTCCGACCTGTATCTTTTCCCTTAATATCTAAAACCGCTACCTTCATTACTTCTCAATAGTTACGTAAGCATTCTTATGACCAGGAACACAACCTTTCAATACGATTAGGTTCTTTTCGGGTACTACTTTTAATACCCTGAGGTTTTGAACAGTTACTGTTTCTCCTCCCATTCGGCCTGCCATTCGCATTCCTTTGAACACGCGCGCAGGATAGGAAGCAGCTCCAATAGATCCAGGAGCCCTCAATCTGTTGTGTTGTCCGTGAGTAGCCTGCCCAACACCAGCAAAGCCGTGTCTTTTTACAACTCCCTGAAATCCTTTTCCTTTGGAAGTAGCAGATACGTCAACAAAATCACCTTCTTGAAAGACATCCACACTCAGTGTGTCTCCCAGTTTAAATTCACCTTCAAAATCACGGAACTCGACGACTTTTTTCTTGGGAGAAGTACCTGCCTTTTTAACATGGCCCGTTTCGGCCTTGTTTGCACGCTTTTCTGCCTTGTCATCGAAACCAAGCTGAAGGGCACTATACCCGTCTACCTCTTCGGTTCTGACTTGGGTAACGACACACGGTCCAGCTTCGATTACGGTACAGGGAATGTTCTTTCCCCTCTCATCGAAGATGCTGGTCATGCCGATTTTCTTTCCAATTAACCCAGACATACTTGTTTATTTATTTATTCAAATTTTACTTTAGTTGTTGACAAAAAAACAGGGCCAAAAATAATTCGACCCCGAATTGATTTTTGTTACCGTTTTTCCATTGCGAAACGCGCCGGACATGTCTGCCGTTTCTATCGAAACAGCTTATTTTATTATCAGACCTTAATCTCCACTTCAACACCACTGGGAAGCTCAAGCTTCATCAGGGCATCGATAGTTTTGGAGGAAGAACTATAAATATCCAGCAAACGTTTATATGAGCTTAACTGGAATTGCTCCCTCGATTTCTTGTTCACGTGCGGAGAACGCAATACCGTAAAAATCCGCTTATGCGTTGGCAGTGGAATAGGTCCTGTTACTACAGCACCAGTGGTCTTTACCGTCTTTACGATTTTCTCGGCAGACTTGTCTACCAGGTTGTGATCGTAAGATTTAAGTTTTATTCTTATTTTCTGACTCATTTTTCTATTCCTTAAGCGGTTACTCCAGTTGCCATTTTAATTACTTCCTCAGCAAGGTTTGATGGGGTTTCAGCATAGTGAGAGAATTCCATGGTAGAAGTAGCCCTACCGGAGGAAAGCGTCCTCAGTGCTGTTACATAACCAAACATTTCTGATAATGGTACCTCCGCTTTGATCACTTTGGATCCTGCACGGTCGTCCATGTTATTTACCTGTCCCCTTCTTCGGTTTAAGTCACCTACAATGTCACCCATGTTTTCTTCAGGGGTTAATACCTCAATTTTCATAATGGGCTCCATAAGAACTGACCTGGCTGATTTAGCAGCGGCCTTATAACCCATTTTAGCAGCGAGTTCGAAGGAAAGTGAATCTGAATCCACCGGGTGGAATGAACCATCCGTTAAAGTAATCTTCATGCTATCCATCTCAAAACCTGCGAGGGGTCCATTTTTCATAGCTTCTTTAAATCCTTTCTCAACAGAAGGAATATATTCCCTTGGGATGTTACCACCCTTAATCTGATTGACAAAAACAAGTCCGCTCTGCTCGTCTTCTTCACCAGCAGGTTCCATAGTAAATACGATATCTGCGAATTTACCGCGACCACCGGTTTGTTTCTTGTAAACTTCGCGGTGTTGAGCTTGTCGCGTAATGGCCTCCTTGTACTCTACCTGAGGTTGTCCCTGGTTAACATCAACCTTGAATTCCCTCTTTAGTCGGTCTACAATAATATCCAGGTGCAATTCTCCCATTCCGGAAATAATAGTTTGTCCGGAAGCTTCGTCTGTTTTCACCTGGAAGGTTGGATCCTCTTCAGCCAGTTTGGCCAAAGCCATGCCCAGTTTATCTACATCCGCCTTGGTCTTAGGCTCAACAGCAATACCAATAACCGGATCTGGGAAGATCATACTTTCCAGTACAATAGGATGTTTCTCATCAGAGAGTGTGTCTCCTGTTTTAATATCCTTAAAACCTACTGCTGCTCCAATATCACCAGCCGCAATTGAATCAACTGCATTTTGTTTGTTGGAGTGCATCTGGTAGATCCTTGAAATCCTTTCTTTATTTCCAGAGCGATTGTTCAGTACATACGACCCTGCATTCAGGTTTCCAGAATATGCACGGAAGAAAGCCAGCCTTCCAACAAAGGGATCGGTAGCAATCTTAAAGGCAAGAGCAGCAAACGGCTCTTTGATATCTGGCTTTCGGGTAATCTCTGCACCCGTGTCCGGATCAGTACCCACTATGGCTTCCTTATCCATGGGAGAAGGGAGGTAACGGCAAACTGCGTCCAGCAGGAACTGAACTCCCTTATTCTTAAATGCGGAACCACAGATCATTGGGATAATACTCATATCCATAACCGCAGCTCTAAGGGCAGCATGTACCTCATCTTCGGTGATGGAATTTTCGTCCTCAAAGAATTTCTCCATGAGGGTCTCATCATATTCCGCTACTGCTTCAATCAAATTGGCCCTGTATTCGTGTACCTCTTCCTTCATTTCGGCAGGAATATCGATAACATCGAATGTGGAGCCCATATCTTCTTCATGCCAAACAATAGCACGGTTCTTTACCAAATCTACGATGCCTTTGAAATCGGCCTCTTCGCCTATTGGAAGAACAATTGGCACCGCGTTCGATTTCAACATGTCCTTAACCTGCTTACATACCATAAGGAAGTTAGAACCCTGACGGTCCATTTTGTTCACAAAGCCCATACGTGGTACTTTGTAATTGTCAGCTAATCTCCAGTTGGTTTCTGATTGGGGTTCAACACCATCAACGGCACTGAATAGGAACACCAAACCATCAAGAACTCGCAGCGAGCGGTTTACCTCAACGGTAAAATCCACGTGACCGGGAGTATCGATGATATTAAAGTGGAAAGGCTTGGAATCCTGAGTTAACTGACCATTACTTGTTGGAAAGTTCCAGGTACAAGTTGTTGCAGCGGAGGTAATAGTAATTCCTCGTTCCTGCTCCTGTGCCATCCAGTCCATTGTGGCAGCACCATCGTGCACTTCACCAATTTTGTGACTCACCCCGGTATAGAAAAGGATACGTTCGGTGGTGGTGGTCTTACCGGCATCAATATGCGCGGCAATCCCTATATTTCGTGTATATTTTAAATCTCTTCCCATTGTTGAAATTAAAATCTGAAGTGAGAGAATGCTTTGTTCGCTTCGGCCATTTTGTGAGTATCCACACGCTTCTTAACTGCTGCTCCTTCCTCACGGGATGCCGCAAGAATTTCACCTGCCAGTTTTTGGGCCATCGATTTTTCATTTCGTTTACGCGAAAAAGTGATCAACCACTTCATAGCGGTAGAAATTTTTCGGTCTGGTCGGATCTGCATCGGAATCTGGAAAGTTGCACCACCCACTCTGCGGCTACGAACCTCTACATGGGGCATCACATTGGAAAGAGCATCTTTCCAAAGTTCTAAAGCAGTTTTTTCTTCATCCGTTTTACGCTCCTCTACGATATCGATCGCATCGTAGAATATCTTGAAGGCTACCGATTTCTTCCCGTCCCACATCAACATGTTGACAAAACGGGTAACCAGCTGGTCATTAAACCTTGGATCTGGTAAGAGTGGCCTCTTCTTTGCCTGTCTTTTTCTCATCGTTCCTGTTCGTTATCGTTATTTCTTAGGACGTTTGGCACCATACTTGGATCGCCTTTGGGTTCTACCGGCAACACCGGCAGTATCCAAGGCACCACGTACAATGTGGTATCTTACACCTGGCAAGTCCTTAACTCTTCCGCCTCTAACCAATACTATCGAGTGCTCCTGTAAATTGTGACCCTCACCTGGGATGTATGCGTTCACCTCTTTACCGTTGGTTAACCTAACCCTTGCAACCTTGCGCATCGCAGAATTTGGTTTTTTTGGTGTAGTGGTGTATACACGCGTACAAACCCCTCTTCTCTGGGGGCACGAATCCAAAGCAGCCGATTTACTCTTCTTGGTAATTGTGGCCCTTCCTTTTCGTACTAATTGTGAAATTGTTGGCATACTATATTATAATGTATAAATCTACCCTCGTTAAAGGGCTGGCAAATGTAGTAATAAATCATTATAATTCAAATGCCTGTTAATTAATTTTAAGGGAATTTTATTTTCAGGAGAATCTGGGGCTAAACGGTCCCGTCAAATTATAAGACTACCTCCAGTTTATACCTTATATATATTACTGCATTATCCATAATGCCGATTAAGGATGTCCTTAGTGTTATATTTCCAATATTTATTGGGCAGGGCTTAAAAAAACGGTTTGAAGAAATCCAATTTTTCAGTGCTAATTAATGGCATTTTTTCAATTTAGGATTATCAAAAACGCAAGATTCTCAATTTAAAGCATCAGAATTCTCAAAATAAGTTTGTCAGGCTTGAAGACTGTGTCATGAATTCCAAAGTTTCTTAAAGTTTTCCTAACTTAAGTTTGGTTTATTAACATGAATTTAAGAATTTCGTAATTACCTAATTCAAATAATTTAACGATGAGAACAAACTTAAATGGAATCTTAACGCTGCTTTTGGCCTTTGTGGTTCATTTGTCATTTGCACAGGACAAGACGATTACTGGTACGGTTACGGACCAGGATGGTTTGCCACTACCAGGTGTTAATATCCTTGTGGAAGGATCAACCACGGGTACGCAAACGGATTTTGATGGGAACTACGCCATCAGTGCAAGCGTTGGACAGACACTGCTCTATACCTATATAGGGCAAAAAGATGAGAGAAGAACTGTAGGTGCAGCAAATGTGATTAACGTTCAGATGGCTGAGGATGCCCAGGCTTTGGAAGAAGTTGTGGTAACTGCCCTTGGTATTGAGAGGGAGGAACGTTCCCTGGGTTATTCGATAACAAAGCTGGATGATGAACAGGTCACCGAAAGACCCGAGGCAGATATCGCAAGATTGATCCAGGGTAAGGCTGCCGGTGTGAACATTACGGCTAGTAATGGCCTGGCAGGTTCATCTACCAATATCGTTATTAGGGGTTTTACATCCATTACAGGGTCCAACCAGCCCTTATTTGTTGTGGATGGTGTTCCCTTTGGTAGTGATACCAACAGTAATGATGCCTTTTTCGATAATGCAACCCAATCCAGTCGATTTTTGGATCTGGATCCAAACAACATAGAAAACATAAACGTACTGAAAGGACTTAGTGCAACTGCACTTTACGGTAACAGGGGTAGAAACGGGGTAATCCTGGTTACTACAAAAAATGCCAGGACGGGAACTGGTAAAACAACGGTTTCTGTGAATAGTTCTGTTTTCTTCAGCACACCACACCTTCCGGATTATCAAAATGAATATGGTAACGGTTTCAACCAGGAATTTGGTTGGTTCTTCAGTAACTGGGGTCCGAAGTTTGGGGATACTAATCCTAATATCTGGACTGGATATCTAAGCAGTATTCGCGGAGGTCAGGTCTTTTTGAACCACCCCTTTGCATCTAACCAGATTCAGGATTACATAACCGGGTATGAAGATATCAGGGACTCAGAATACGAATACAAACCCTATAACAGTGTGCCGGATTTCTTCCGAACAGGGGCTTTTACCAGCCAGTCTATTGGTATAAACGGAGGTAACGGCGATTACAACTATAACGTTACCTACTCGCGGGTAGAAGACCAGAGTTTTGTTCCTGGTAACGATTTAAAGAAAAATAATTTTGGAGTTGGTGGGTCTGCCGTTATGGGCAAACTCAAAGTTTCAGCCGGGATCAACATAGCCCGCACAGATTTAAAGAGCCCTCCAATTGCTGCCTCCAGGGGTAGTGGGGTTGAAGGTGACGGTGCCTCCCTATTCGGAGATTTAATGTATACTCCGCGATCTGTTGATTTACAAGGAATCCCATTTGAACGTTTAACAGACGGTGGTAACCTGTACTATCGGGAATCTAACAGTATACAGAATCCAAGGTGGACGGTTAAGAATTCTAAAACCGGACAGCAGGTAGACCGCTTCTTTGGAAATTTCAACTTTGTCTATCAACTCAACGACAATATGAATATTGTCTACCGCTATGGATTGGACATATACAACGAAAGTTCCTTCTACGGTCAGAATGCCGGTGGACCTGATGGTAACCCACTGGGGCTTTACAGAACACAGTATGTTAGGAACTCCATTAAGGATCACAACTTAACGGTGAACTATGACAAGGATTTAAATGATGACCTGAACCTGAAGGTAATTGTAGGGGGTAACTCCAACTCCATCCGTTTCAGGAGAGATGGTCTGGAAAGTAACAGACAAATTGTATTCGGGGTGCTGAAACACTGGAACTTTACGGATGTATCTTCATCTAGCTCATTTAGCGGTGTTAATTTCCAGGCGTCAGAGACCAACAATACTTTAGGGATATTTGGGGACGTTACACTGGGATACAAAGACTATTTGTATTTGAACGGGGCTGTAAGGCATGACTGGACCTCAACCCTGGAGCGTGAAAATAACTCCATTACCTATCCTTCTGCCAGTGTTTCATTCATTGCTACCAATGCGTTTGAGGCACTCAAGTCTGATGGTCTAGGATTGAACTATATGAAGGTTCGATTCGGATATGGTTCTTCGGCCGGTTTCCCAAGTGTATACAGTACAAGAAATACACTTTCCCTGAATGGCCGAGCCTTTGTTAATGATGCTGGACAGGTAATCTCTTCTAACACTACTTCCGACTTCCTGGGTAACCCCGCTTTAAAACCTGAGACGGTTTCAGAATTAGAGCTTGGTATTGATTCCCGATTGTTGGATAACAGACTTGGTTTAAACGTCAGTATTTTCAAAAGGGAGACCAATGATTTGATCACTAACAAAGATTTGGATCCATCCACAGGGTTTACCTTTACAACCCTGAACGGTGGAGACCTTGAGGTTAAGGGTATTGAAGCAGACGTCGACCTGGATATTTTCAAAGGGATCGATAACGGCTTCGGCTGGAACACTACAGTTAATTTCTATGCAGACGAACCCACAGTAACCAGACTTCCTGACGGGATCGACCAGATCATCATTGGAAACTTCTTTACGGCGGATGTCAAAAACGCCGCCATTGAAGGTCAGCCTTATGGTGTATTCATTGGAGATGCTGTAAGAAGAGACGCTGATGGAAATAAGATCATCACCGCCAGTAATGGTTTCTACGATTTTGACCCGGACGACACTATTATCGGGGATCCCAATCCGGACTGGACGGCTGGATTAACCAACACGTTCAGCTACAAAGGCTTTAGCCTGTATGCCCTGATTAACTACCGTCACGGTGGAGATTTCATGACCAAAACCGCTCAAACGCTTTTAGCAAGGGGAGTTATTGATTTCCCATTTGACAGGCTTGGAAGTTTTGTGCTACCCGGTGTAAATGAAGACGGTTCACCCAATACCACGCAGATCGGTGCTTCTGATATTGCTTTCGAGAACTGGTTAAACGCTGATGAATTTGAAATATATGATGGATCTACCTTAAGGTTACAGGAAGTAAGCCTGGGCTACGACTTCAATGCCAGGGCATTGGAAAAAACACCCTTTACCTCCTTGTCCGTTAAAGTATCCGGACAGAACCTGTGGTACAAGGCCTTTAACTTACCTGATGGCGCTAATGTAGATACCAATACACTGGCAAACGGTGTAGGTAACAACATAGGCCTGGAGTATTTCTCAGGACCTAGTGCCAAAAGATATGGTTTCAGTATAAAAGCTACTTTCTAAAAAAATGAATATGAAAAATTTTAAATATAAAATAGTACTAGGTTTTACAGCAATTTCCCTCCTTTTTGGAGTGGAGTCATGTGAGACCATAGAATTGGAGATCTTGGATTCTCCTAATGCACTGACTCCAGAGCAATCCTCACCGGATTTCTTTGTTAACAGTATTCAATTAAGCCTGGCCGATTTCTTTTTCGAAATGACAGAACCCGGACAGGAGCTAACCCGAATTATACATATGTTCGGACCGCTTTATCAAAATGCATATGCACCACAGGATTTTGACACAGCCTGGTCTATAGCCTATGCGGAAATTATGGCAGACGTTAGAAGTCTGGCACCTCTTGCCGAGGATCAGGAATTATATACACACCTGGCCATAGGGCAGATTGCCGAAGCCTATGCCATTACCACTATTGTTGATTTTTTCGGTGATGTTCCTTACAGGGAGAGTAACGATGGGGTAACTATTAATCCGGCTGCAGATCCTGGTGCTCAGATCTATCAGGATATGCTGGATTTATTGGATGAGGCTATTGCTAATTTTCAAAGAGACGAAATTAGGTTACCTGATAATGACTTTTTCTACGGAGGTGACGAGGATAAATGGATAGCGCTGGCGAATACCCTGAAGATTAAGATTCATTTGCAGCAACGTCTGGTAACACCGTCTGAATCCGCTTCGGCTATTAATGCTATAATTGCAAGCGGAAATTATATTACAGACAGTGACGGAGATTGGAAATTCCAGTTTGGAACTACCGATACCAACCCGGACAGCCGCCACCCTATTTTTGCAAGGAACTTTGTGGAAGCCGTTGGTGTAAACGATTATATGTCTAACCATTATATGGATCTCTTACTAAATCAAAAGAGTAACCCAGATCCCAGGACACGCTACTATTTCTACAGACAAAGGGCCACTAACGCTCAAAATACTGTGGAACAAGACTGTGTGGGCACGTTGCCTCCAGCCTGGTACGGATTTAGTATTCCTTATTGTAACTTAGAAGACAATCAAGGATACTGGGGTCGAGATCATGGTTATGAACTGGGTATTCCGCCTGATACGGGTATTCGTGCCGCATGGGGTCTCTATCCAGTTGGTGGAAAGTTTGATGCCGATGATTTTGAATCCATCCCAGGACGTAATATTGGTACCGTAGGTGCTGGTATTGAGCCTATGATGATGGCCAGCTTTGTAGATTTTATGCTGGCTGAAGCAGCTCTTGAATTAGGTACTACAGGTAATGCACGAGCGTATCTGGAATCTGGTATCAGAGAGAGTATCGGAACCGTTATTGATTTCAGACCAGACCTGGTGGATGAAACTTTCGCACCTACCACGGCTGAAATAGATGACTATGTAGCTGAAGTACTGGCCGATTTTGATGCAGCAAGCAATGATGATAAACTGAATATCATTGCAGATGAGTACTGGATTGCGCTTTATGGAAACGGTATAGAAGCTTACAATACCTACAGAAGGACCGGTAAGCCAGACAACCTGCAACCACTCCTTAGAGAAGATACGGACAGGTTCTTGCGATCCTTCCTGTATCCGGATGTTTATGTACAGCAAAATTCTAATGCCAGTCAAAAACCAGACGTTTTCCAGAAAGTATTCTGGGACACCAATCCGGATAATGGCTTTATAAATTAATAACTAAAAAATGAATGCGATGAAAAAACTTAGTTCAATACTCCTGGCCTGTGCCGCTGTTTTTTCCTTAACCTCCTGCGAGGATGAGGATAAGGACAGGCTGGATATAAATCAAATTACAACGGGGGCTATTCTGAGAACGATCGAAAATCTCAGCGCCACAGTCGATAGAAGTGACCCGGCGAGTTCTTCAATGGGCGCCATAGTAGAATTTGATGATTTTCTGGAAGATAACACCTTGGAATCAGTGGATGTGTATATTCAATTCATTGACACCACTCCAGATGAAAACTTCGAGGTACAAGACGTACCCGAAGCTTTCGTGACCAATATTCCTGCAAGTGCCTTTGACGCAACAACTACAGGAAATCCTACAGCTGCTATTATAGTCAATATGGGAGATGCACTGACTGCACTCGGAATAACCAATGACAATCTTTACGGCGGGGATGTATTTATCCTACGCTTTGTCTTAAAGGTTACCGGGGGGGGAGAGTTTACCTCAACCAATGTAGGGTCTGCAATTGCAACTAGTTCTGCATTCCGGTCACCATTCCGTTATTCTGCAGCCGTGGTATGTCCGCCGCTTCCTGGAGAATGGATTATAGACATGCAAGATTCCTATGGAGATGGATGGAACGGCGCTAAAATGTCTGTAACTGTTGGTGACACCACTACAGATTACACTATTTCTTCCGCACAAGGGGCTTCTGCACAATACATTATCGATGTACCTGTTGGAACCAGTGCTTTGGTATTTAACTATTCCGCCGGAGACTGGGAGTCCGAGGTAACCTGGCAGATCACTTCTCCACAAGGAGAAGTAGTTGCCGATGAAGGACCAGATCCTCCAACCGGACCGGTTAAACTGACTCTGGATTTCTGTACCCTTTAGTACTGAATATACCTAAATAATTGAGAGTCGTCTGCATAACACAGGCGACTCTTTTTTGTTTCCTTACAATAAAACAACTCTGCTTGTCGATCACAATTTACAATGCAAATAATTATTACCTTTAGCCATTACTGTCCCAATTATGAATAGAAAGAAGTATATATTTTCTATCCTCTTTGCATTATCCCTTCTAATACAGATTTCCTGTAGTTCTGATGATGATCCCATTGAAATTGAACCGGTAGCAGAGGAATCCCAGGATGAACCTGACAATGGAAACAATGATGGAAACAACAATAACCAGGGAGGTGGCGATAATGGAGGAGGTAATGACGGCCCTGTTATAGAATTCCTCAACAGGGAGCTCACAGCTAACGGCTATATCCTGATCAATGATGCTTCCGCTAACCGGGTTTATTTAATGGACAGGGAAGCAACCGTAGTCCACGAATGGCCACTGAATGGGGAACGTCTGGGCAATGATGTGCAATTACTTTCAGACGGGACGCTTCTGGCCAATCTGGAAAGTGCAGATCCACAAATCGTGATTGGTGGTTTTGGTGGTAAATTGAAAATGTTAGATAAGGAGGGAAATGCCTTATGGGATTTTGAATATGCTACGAACGATTACATTTTACATCATGACGCCGAACTATTACCCAATGGCAATGTTCTTGCCATGGTCTGGGAACGAAAAACCGTGGAAGAAGCACAGCAGGCAGGTTATGAGCTGGCAGTAGAGGTTTTTCCTGAGGCTATCATAGAAATCAACCCCCAAACCAATGAGATTGTATGGGAATGGTACGCCTGGGATCATTTGATACAGGATTTTGACCAATCGAAATCCAATTTTGGTGTTGTTGGCGATAACCCACAGCGAATTGATGTTAACTACGTGGTAAGGGAAGATGGGGATATTACCCACGCCAATGGTATTGCTTATGATGCCGCAAAAGATGTGATTTACCTAAGCGTAAACTTTTACAGTGAGGTTTGGGTGATAGATCACAGTACCACTACGGAGGAAGCCGCTACAACTACAGGAGGCAACTACAACAAAGGCGGAGATCTCATTTACCGTTTTG
Organism: Flavobacteriaceae bacterium D16; assembly: GCA_021295155.1. Classification (GTDB taxonomy): domain Bacteria; phylum Bacteroidota; class Bacteroidia; order Flavobacteriales; family Flavobacteriaceae; genus Lentiprolixibacter. Next base: position 1,157,148 of record JAJTJC010000035.1, read on the forward strand.
GAAATCCTGGTACGTATGATAACAGCGAGGGAGAACGCCTGTTTTTTAACAATCATTTCCCCAACCTACTGCAGGGAGAAGATGAAGGGAAAATGCTTATCTACGTAAATGGTGGCCAATCAATGCAATCAACCGTCTACGAATTGGCATTACCCCAGGAATTCAACCTGCTCCCGAATACTGATAATGAGCTAGGGGTATTATGGAGTTTTACAGATCCTGACCTCTTTTCTCAAAAAGTTTCAGGTGCCGTTAAACTAGCCAATAACAACCGTTTGATTGCCGAAGGTGATTTTGGTGTATGGGAAGTAACCGACGGCGGTGAGGTGGTCTGGAAATACAGCCGACCAGGATTCTACTGGAGAGCTTATCATTTTGAAAGAGATGCGGCTGAAATAATAGCACTTGGCATTGAATAGGTAATTATCAATAGCTGAGATGGCGTTGCAGGATTAACCCCTATAGATTATGAAAAAACAAAATTTTGTATACGGTATAAGGGCCGTTATAGAGGCAATTCATGCCGGGGAATCCATCAATAAGGTATTTGTACAAAAGGGCCTTAGAGGCGACCTATTCAGGGAACTTGAGCCACTCCTTAAGAAGAATAATATCGGCTTCTCCTTTGTTCCCGTTACCAAGCTAAACCGACTGGCACAAGGTAATCATCAGGGGGTTATTGCAGACGTTTCTCCTATTTCTTTCCATGTTTTTGAAGAATTGGTAGATAAGGTATGTGCCGAGAAAGAAAACCCACTATTCCTGTTATTGGATCGGGTATCCGATGTTCGAAATTTTGGTGCTATCATTCGTACGGCAGAATGTACAGGGGTAGATGGCATTGTTGTACTGAGTTCAGGATCGGCACCGGTTACTGCAGATACGGTAAAAACCTCAGCAGGGGCAGTTTTCAAAATCCCTATAGCTAAAGTAATCCATATGAAAGATGCCGTCTATTACCTACAGGCTTCTGGGGTAGAGGTAGTGGCGGCAACAGAAAAAACCTCGCAAACCTTGTACGATCTGGATTTGAAAAAATCCCTGGCTATTGTGATGGGTGCAGAAGATAAGGGCATCTCCCCTGCCCTGCTAAAAATCGTAGATCACCTGGCCCAGATTCCAATGGCTGGTGATATTGCTTCCCTGAATGTCTCAGTAGCCTGTGCAGTATTCCTCTATGAAGCAGTCCGGCAGCGCAGGATCTAAGAATTCCTTGTAAATGGTGTTTTAGGGTTCTTCCGGGGGTTTGGGCTCATCTTTTTTGTAATGATAACGGATCCGTATCTCTGGTTTGCTTTCTTCTAATCCATCGGGGTTTTCAATAAAATTACCATCCTCATCAAAATGACGGAGGAAATCATCTTCTTCTTCGTTGTAATCTTCCTGTTCCCATGCATATTTTCTGGGCTTGGGTATATCTGCCTTCACAAAAATCGCCAGCGCAAGGCCTGTTACAAATCCGGCCAAATGTCCCTCCCAGGAGATTCCTTCCTTAACCGGAAAAATATACCAGAGCATGCTGCCATAGATAAATACAACGATCAGTGACAAGGCCATTAACCTGAAGTGCCTGGTGATGGCACCCTTAAAGAATATAAAAGCCACCAATACGTAGATGATTCCACTGGCCCCAATATGATAAGAAGGCCTGCCAATCATCCAGGTCAGGAAACCTGCAACAAAAAACCCGTAGATGAAAACTTTCCATGCAATATTACGGTAAAAGTACACCAGAGCCGCGCTCAACACCGCTATGGGAATGGTATTGTTATACAAATGCGATATGGAACCGTGAATAAAAGGACTAAAGAGCACACCCCTTAAACCTTTCAGGGTCCTGGGATATACGCCCAGGTCATTCAGGTTGATGCGAAAGCGTACCTCTATCCAGAAAACAAACCAGATAAGCAAAACAGCAGCCATAGGAACCAGCAGTACGCTATTGGTAAATTTGAAATATCGCTCTTCGGTCATATATCGAAATTACATTTTATTTTACTTTTATGGTATGAGTCAACCACTAGCCGATCGCGTACGCCCTAAAACCCTCAATGATTATATTAGTCAAAGTCACCTTGTAGGCGACAAGGGCTCCCTGACCAGACAAATAGAAAGCGGCACCATCCCTTCCCTGATCTTTTGGGGACCTCCGGGGACCGGTAAAACCACCCTGGCCAATATCATTGCCACAACTAGTGGAAGGCCTTTCTATACCCTCAGTGCTATTAGCAGTGGTGTAAAAGATGTCCGTGAAGTCATTGCAAAGGCCAAGGAGCAAGGCGGGTTGTTTACTACCAAAAACCCTATCCTCTTTATTGACGAGATCCACAGGTTTAGTAAATCACAACAGGATTCCCTCCTTGGAGCGGTAGAAAAAGGCTGGGTTACGCTTATAGGAGCCACAACAGAAAATCCAAGCTTTGAAGTAATCCCTGCCTTGCTTTCGCGGTGCCAGGTTTATGTATTGAATCCATTTGGCAAAGAAGACCTGGAAGCCATTTTAAGGAGAGCCCTGGATGAAGACGAATTGTTGAAAAACCAGAAGATCGACCTGCAAGAGACCGAAGCGCTCCTTCGCCTGTCAGGAGGAGATGCCAGGAAATTACTGAATATGTTCGAACTGGTTGTCTCATCAGAAGACCAGGATCCCTTAACCATTACCGATGAGTTGGTAATGAGCAAGGTTCAAAAAAACACCGTCCTCTATGATAAAACCGGAGAACAGCATTACGACATCATTTCTGCTTTTATCAAATCGATCAGGGGGAGTGATCCCAATGCAGCCGTGTACTGGCTGGCACGTATGATCGCCGGAGGGGAAGATGTAAAGTTTATTGCCCGCAGGATGCTCATACTGGCCTCCGAGGACATCGGCCTGGCCAATCCCACGGCTTTGGTGATTGCCAACAGCACTTTTCAGTCGGTAACCACCATAGGCTATCCCGAGGCACGGATTATTCTGAGTCAATGTGCTATTTACCTGGCCACCTCGCCCAAAAGCAACTCAGGATATATGGCCATTAACCAGGCTCAACAAAAGGTTTCAGAAACCGGGGATCTATCTGTCCCGCTACATCTTCGCAATGCGCCTAGCAAACTGATGAAAGACCTGGGATACGGTAAGGAGTATGCCTATGCACACGATTATGAAGGAAATTTTATTGCTTCTGAATTTTTACCAGAAGATGTCTCAGGATCCCTGTTCTATGAACCTGGGAAGAACAAGCGGGAGGCTGCTCTGCGAGATTTCCTGCGCAATCGCTGGAAAGACAAATACGACTACTAGAATTTAATATTCAAGGTTTGGTGCATCAACTGGCCATCCTGGTAATAATCAAAATACCAGCTACCCAGCTCTTCGTATACGATGCCATCACGCTCCTCACTTTTAGCAAGATATACACCTCTTTTTTGGGTTTGATAAATACGTAAAACCACTTTGGGGCTGCTGTCCACAAGCTGGAACCCGTTGGGTATTTCCTGGGCATACCAGAGCCAAGAATCATTCGTATTCGATGTTTTCGGAGTCACTTCTTGTATTACAGTATTCTTTTCCTGAACCACGGATGCGGCGGTCTCATCGGCATCCTGCTTTTTTTCCTGTACCCGTTGTGTTTGCCTGTTTTCTGAAACTTCTGGGGCCTTTTCCTCTCTCATTTCTATTATAGCAGGAACTGGCTCCAGGGTCTTGACATCATCATCAAAATTAACGGTAATCGAAGTTTCCTCTCCTGTAGGTTTATAAGTATAACTTCTCAGAGATTGAAAAGATTTTGTGATTGCTTCCCTATATGACTCTTTGAAATTTTTCAGTTTACTGCTTGCCGTTTCGGTTCTATAAACTTCCATTTCATTGCAATCCTGAAATGAGATATAGGCTTTGGTGGTAAACATATTCGATTCGTCCATCAAAACCGAAGTAAGGCCCAGGCATCTGTTAGCAAATAATTCAGCTGGAAAGGCATTTTCATATACCGCATTAAACCCTTTTTCAGCAAGAAGATATTTAATCAGAGTACTGGTTTGATATTGATTTTCCTTCTTAAAAGTATCGAATTTAGTAGGTACAATTATGTATTTATAAGAAGATAGGTCCTCCTGGGCGTTTCCCAATAAAAGTCCTCCTATTACCATACCCAGTACCAGAAAAATTGTTCGCATTTCGCATTAGTTAGTATCCCAAGATAGGATATTTAATCCGAACTGGAAAGAGGCGGTATGGGCTGCCGCAAGGTTCTGATAAGCCAATAAGTTATCTGCGAGAATATAGAAATTAACAGGTCCTGCCTGAAGGCTTAGACCAAGACCAAAATTAGTCAGGGAGTACTTGTCCAGAGTATAGGTGGTTCTCAGGGCCAGGAAATTACCAAATCGCCTGTCGTAAAATGCTGTAAGTGCCGCTTGCGGTCCTCTGGGACGATTTACCATAAACAATTGTCCCCCAACACTATTCCGGTAAATATTTCTTGTAGCCGCCGCTGTTGCGCTTACATCACAATCGCAGTCCTGAAGACCTGTATTACTGGGTATTCCCCAACTGTATTTTAAGCTTCCGTATACTTTGGTTGGACGGAACGTGACATAACTTTTGGTGTCTTCTTCGAATGGAATCAGTGCCTCTATCTCGTCTACCAACTGCTGCCAGAAATCGGCATTAGGGTCCGCCAATGCTTCTGGCAAAATAATTTCGACCCCTTCATTTACTGCCCTTCCCTCCAGGCTAAAATTATCTGCATCAGTGTAGTGATAAATAAAGCCAAGGTCCAGAACACTCCCAGTAATTACAGTTTGTGGATTCAATTTGTAGGTGAATCCAAAATCCATACCCAGACCAAGATCACCTCCTAATAATCCCCTTCCAAGAATAGTACTGGTGATTTCGGATGCATCCACATCTGCGGCATTCTCAAGAGCCCTCAAACCGGAGCTGCGTAGCCTCATATTGGCGACCAGCGTGTTGGACAGGATGTTGTTTTGCCCCTGTTGGGTTAAAAAATAACCGTCGTTATTGGTAGAGGTATAATTCAGGACACTGGAATATAGTTTAGCCCGAACCCCTACGGTGAGCTTTCGGTTCCATTTCCTGTTTATTCCAAAGTGGAATACATTGAGTACATCTCCACGTGTTTTCAGGTGGCTCAGATCAAAACGTTCCCCTATTCTATTGGCATTACCTTCATAGGCCAGTATTGCCAGGTCCCTTGGCCAGTAGTTGATCCAATCGAACTCTCCATACATGCCAAAAGAGTAAAAATCCTCTGGCCTTCTTTTACTGCGATAGCCTCCGCTTAATATTTCAACCTGGCTGGTAACACTTTGGTTATCCCGGATGCCAAGCCCAAATACTGCGCGGTCACGCACTTTATCATTGATATCCAGACCATCATTGGCAAAAATATCGTCAATCGAAAGTCCACTGGTACCAGCCTGTCCATAGATACCCGAGATTCCTGGAATACCGGCGTACCAGTTGTAGCCTGTCTCCATACCCGGATTCAACATCAGGGCCTGTGGAACCTCAACAAAATCATATAAAAGTTGCTTGTTCTGTGCTCGGCAAACACTGCTTATCAAGAGCACGTAGAAAATGATGAAATACTCCCGGTTCATTTGAGACGCAGCCTAAAACTTCCACTGGAGCGCAGCACAATTTTGGGATCTGCAAGTGTGGAAACACTGGAATTATCCCCAAGATTTCGTCCAAAAACACGAATCCCTGAAGTATTTCGAATGATATCCAGGCTTCTACCCGTGGCACCACCGTAAAAAATTTCGCGGGTCAGGACTGCCGTTGGGGCTGCCTCAATAATAAATATCTCCGTATCCAGCACACTGCTCCCTTCATCCAGAAAGTTAATGGAAATTTCTATTTGTTTACTTGTGGTATTTTCGATCTCATAGGTAATGGAACCCTCCAGCACCCGCTCGGCAAAAAAGTCCTCATTGAAGGCATCAAAGTTAAAATCCTGACTGTAGAAGTCAATCCCAGCAGCATCATTAATAACTGCTTCCGGCGTTTCAACATAGACCATACTCGACGTTACGGTTGGAGTTACACTCAAATCGTCGAACTGATCAAAATTTTGCTTATCTACACAGGCATATTGTACTACTGCCATAAGCAAAAGGAAATGTAGCCTTTTTTTCAAGAAGCGCATAGTATTCACATTAATGCATTACCCCCTTACAATTAATAATTTCCAAGCACCTTTACAGGGCTTTTCTATATAACTCTACAAATAGGCTTTTATTTCAATAAGGTCGTCGATTATCTCGCCGTGTTCATGTGAAGGATCATTATGTGCATTATAATGTAAGGTATGCAAGCCCACTGCCCTGGCACCAAGGACATCGGCTTCCAAACTATCACCAATCATAATTGCTTTCTCAGGAGCTACAGCAGCCTGCTCCAACGAAAAATCAAAAATATACGGATTGGGCTTCTTGACGCCTGCCGTTTCTGAATCAATAACATGCTCGAAATACTTAGCTATTGATGCATTTTCGAGTTTCTTGCGTTGTACCTCCTGGAAACCATTGGTTATTATATGAAGTCGGTAATTAGGTTGCAAATAATCCAATATGGCGAGAGTGTTGGGAACCAGATGATTGAAGGTGCTCAGATGTTCTATGTACTGTACAGAAAGTGTGTTGATTATCTCATCATCTACAAGCATAGAAAGCCGGTCGAACGTATTACGCAATCTTGCATACCTCAGGTCGGGCTTGCTGATTTTCTCTTCCCGATAAAGTTTCCAATAGGCAAGATTTATGGGGGCATAAATTTCAAGGAAACGATCTAAGTCAACTTCCAATCCACTTTCCTCAAATATTTTTGCAAAAGTCAGTGCCGAATTTTTCTCAAAATCCCAGAGGGTATGGTCCAGATCAAAAAATACATCCGTCACAAGGTCTTTATACATGGTATTGGTCAATAAGTTTGGAGTATAATTTTATCCAGTCTGTCTTTTGTCTGCTTCCAAGGAGTTCATTGGAAAAAACGGTAAGCAGTTGCCCGTTTACTTTTTTAACAGCTCTAAAAATAGCATCTACTTCCCGAAGCATTAGCTCTTTCGATTTTAAATCGACTAGCGCATAATCGTGTATTGCGAACGGATGCAATTTTATGGGCTGCTGCTCTTCCATAGCAATATCATAAAACTGGAAGGGAGTGCAAGTTCCAGCCCTAAAACCAATTTCATGAGTGTATCCCATGGTAAAATCATCTGTGAATTCTGCCTCGACCAGATTTTGGTAAGTTTCAGGAACATCAACCCGGTTGTAGCGCATCCGGGAAAAATTTACAGGTCTGTGGATTACTTCCGAAAGCCTTGTCTTTTCATTCTTAAGCAAATCATTGTCCTGAAATGAACTATAGGATGCTGCCAATGACACCGTACTGTAATCGGCGATCCATTTGATCAGATATCTGAACCTGTTATTCTCAGTAGAAACATTCTTGTCATAGGTGGAATAATCAGCAAACTGAAAGAAGAATATGCTATTTACCCCGGTTTTTTGATGCAGTTTTATAAGCTTTTCAAAATTATTGAAGGGATCCGGTTTTAGCCTCAATAGCACTGCGAGGCGCTGGGATATTCTTCCCAGGCGAAATCTGCTCAAATCCAGTGCTATCCCTGCTACAGTTCGTAACAGGCCTCGGTGCGCATACTCATGAGATGTGGTAACATCAATCGCAGAAGTATACTGGTATTTAGGTGTTGCCACTTCCATGGCCGGAAACCGTTCTTTGAGTTTTTCCAGCATTTTATAGGCCCAGATATCTACTACGGGAATTCGCAGGAAGTTATGACGGTAAGCGAGGCTCTCAGTGGGTGGGAACCTTCCGTGCTGATCCTTAACATGTGGCTGATATTCTTCGTACCTGCTCAATAAATAAAAACTGGCTGCAAAAATATCGAAGGGCAGATTGCTGCGTTCTCCTGTCCTGAAAAAACAAGGCACACCCTCCCAGGATTCCACCGTCATTGAATAATCATTAACGCCATTTTGAAATAACAGCTCATTACTCCTAATGAAAAACTCATTTTGCAGCGGCTGCCTGGTATAGGTTATTTTCGGACCGCTATGTTTAATAAAGTCCTCCACCTTGGTAGTAAAAATAACCTCGATGCCGAGTATCCTCGTGAAAACCTGCTTCATGGTATACCGGAAGCGGGAGTTAATCTTGTGTGTATATATTAACAACATCTGATTCGAAGCCCTTTAAAGGAAGCTTGCTTCCCTTTTCTGCTAAAGTAATAAGTTCTGATCTGCAAAACTAAAGTAGTCTTCACTGCTTAGTATTATATGGTCCAGAATCTTTATATCCATTAACTTGGCACCCAGCTGAATTTTACGGGTAATCTCCTTATCCGCCTTGCTGGGAACAAGTGTTCCAGAAGGATGATTATGAGCCAGAACCAGGGCCACTGCTCCAACTTCCAGAGCCTTTTTCAATAGCAATCTAACATCTACTAATGTTCCGGTTATCCCTCCTTTACTAAGCTGAAATTCATATATCACATGATTGGCATTATTCAAATATAAAATCCAGAATTCTTCATGTTGCAGATGGCCAATTTTTGGCCGTAGGATCTGGCAGGCTCCGGCACTATCCTTAATTGGTAAGCGCTTTGCTTTAGTGTCTATCTTATTTCTTCTCCCTAACTCAAAAGCAGCTAGTATGGCTATGGCCTTAGCTTCTCCAATCCCTCTAAAACTCATAAGCTGATGCAAACTATAGGTTGATAGCTTGGAAATACTATGGCCTGCGTTAGCCATTATCTGTTTCGCAAGAGAAACCGCTGATTGATCTCGGGTTCCTGAACCAATTAAAATTGCGACTAGCTCAGCGTCTGAAAGGCTGTCACAGCCGCGATCCCTTAATTTTTCCCTGGGTTTATCATCCGCTGCCCACTTTTTGATCGCCAGTGCAGAACTATCCTTTGCCTTCATTTACTATAGGGGGTCAATGATATTTTAAGTAATTTCATAATCCATTAAAAACTCACTCCAATGAAATCGATTTTTGATGAAGAAACCTATCAGGAAGTACTGGATCGGCTAAATGCCCTCAAGCCTGAATCCCAGAGGCAATGGGGTAAAATGACCGTATCTCAGATGCTTTGGCATTGTCAGATATTCATTCGCCTGGCGATTAAAAATGAAAAAACAAACAAGAAATCCAACCCCTTTATTCGCTTGTTTTTCAAAAAATCAATGTATAGCGATAAGCCCTGGAGAAAAAATCTGCCTACCCTTCCGGCGGCCAAAACTCAGGAGGATAAAGATTTTGATCAAGAATTAACGGCCTTGCGGCAACTGGTAGAACAGCTTCATAACCTTAGAAATAGGGATCACTGGAATCCACATCCTTTGTTCGGGGAATTTACACCTGAACAGTGGGGCAAGCTTGAATACAAGCATCTTGACCACCACTTTCGGCAATTTGGGGTCTAATATGAAACTGGGTAATTAGCGATAAAGCGCTTTGATTTTCTCCAGGTCCAGTCCTCCATAATTACCAGAACTCATCAGGAGGAGTACGCCATTATCTACCTCACTTCCCAGTAAAAAAGCCTCAAAATCGGAAGCATTGGTAAAAACCTGAAGGTTATCCCTACCAAAGGCCTTGGCTATATCTTCTGTGCTCAGAGCTTGCATTCCCTTGATAGCTAGCGCTTCGGGTGAATAGAACACCGCAGCTGTATCTGCCCGGTCAAGGCTTCCTTTATATTCCTTCAGAAATGTTGGGTTTAAACTGCTGTAGGTATGTAATTCGAGACAGGCGAGCAGCTCTTTATTCGGGTATTGCTCCTTAACCGCCCTTGTGGTTGCCTGAACTTTACTTGGCGCATGCGCAAAATCCTTAAAGGCCAGGCCATTGGAACCAGACGCCAGAAGCTCTAGTCGCTTGGAAGCTCCTTTAAAAGTGGATATCGCCTCATAAAAATCAGCTTCGTCTACCCCCATCTGCTGACAGATCCATTTTGCACCGGCCAGATTACTCAGATTATGTTTGCCAAATACTTCAATAGGCATTGGGCCTTCCTGAGTTTCCAGGTAAGTTGTTCCATTCTCTACAAAATACTCAGGCGTACGGTAGGGAAACTTGCGGATGGGATTTTCGCAGGCCTCTACCAGTTGGTTTACCCACTGGTCCTCCTCATTGTAGGTTATGCTGCCACCATTTATTATACTCTTCAGGAAGATCTCAAACTGCTCCAGATAGTCTTCAAAGGTTGGAAAAACATTGATATGATCCCAGGCAATACCGCTAATCAAAGCAATATTGGGCTGATACAGATGGAATTTGGGTCGCCTGTCGATTGGCGAAGACAGGTATTCGTCTCCTTCCAGAACAATAAAGTCATTCTCTTCAGTAAGATGTACCATTCGATCAAAACCTTCCAGTTGTGCCCCTACCATAAAATCGACCTCCCTGTCAAAATAGTGCATCACATGCAGTATCATAGAGGTGATGGTAGTCTTCCCATGGCTCCCCCCTATAACTACCCTGGTTTTGTATCTGGATTGCTCGTAAAGAAACTCCGGATAACTGTAGGTTTTCAGATTTAATGCCTTAGCCCGTTCCAATTCAGGATTATCTGCTTTGGCATGCATGCCGATAATTACGGCATCAAGATCTTCCGTAATACGTTCAGGGAACCATCCCATTTCAGAAGGCAGCAAACCAGCCGCATCTAGCCTGCTTTTAGAGGGTTCAAAAATCACATCATCACTTCCCGAAATATCATAACCCTTATCCTTAAGGGCGAGGGCCAAATTGTGCATTGCACTGCCCCCAATGGCTATAAAATGTATTCGCATTTCGCTTCTGCTTACCCAACAAAGATAGGAAGAGTAAAGGGGCTGACAAACCTCGGATAGGGTGCCTTTTTTTAAATTGTGGTTTGCAATCCGAGGTTTAGCTTTCGGAGAAAACAATTAAAAAAAAAGGGTTCTCTACCGAACTCTGATCTAAGTATTCATTCTTATGGGGTATAAAATGACTGGGATTTTCGGTAAATTCACCTGTACAAAGAATTAAGAACAGATATGGATTACAAATTATCGGAAATAGAACCCAGAGAAATTATCCCGGGCTATCACGGAAGGTTAATACACAGTGAAAATATGAGTCTTGCCTTTTGGGAGGTCGATGCTGGTGCCGAGGTGCCGGAACATGCTCATACCAATGAACAGGTTATGCAGGTACAGGAAGGGCAATTTCAGTTTACCGTTGGTGGTGTAACCAGGATTTACGGGCCGGGGGAACTGGTGGTAATTCCTTCGGAAATTCCTCACTCAGGGAAAGCACTCACCCCCTGTAAGCTCATGGATGTCTTTAGCCCGGTAAGGGAAGAATATCAATAAGCTATGTTGATCTCATTACTAGGTAAAAGGGCTCTGGTTGGTGGAAGCAGCCAGGGTATTGGAAAAGCAATCGCTTTCCAATTAGCCCATAGCGGGGCATCGGTAACCCTAATGGCTCGAAATGAAGAAAAACTTCAGCGAATAGTTGGTTCACTGCCCTCAGAACAAGGACAAAAACATGACTATCTGTTTGTAGATTTTGATGATTTTGAAGCTTATCGTGATAATATCAAAGGCTACTTTCAGGAGCATAAGTTCGATATCCTGGTTAACAATACACAGGGGCCTAAGGCCGCTGGCAGTCTGGAGCTCGAAGTTGAAGATTATCAGCAGGCTTTTGATACCTTATTTAAAACGGTTGTCCTCACCACCCAACTGGCTTTGGAGCATATGATTGCACAACGTTGGGGACGCATTATCAATGTAACCTCCATATCGGTAAAAGAACCCCTGACTTACCTTGCGCTTTCTAATACAATTAGGGCTTCTGTGGTGACCTGGGCCAAAACATTATCCAGGGATGTTGCCCAACACCAGGTGACCGTAAATAATATCTTAACTGGGTATTTTGATACGGAACGAATTGCGCAGCTGAATGCAAAAAAAGCGGAGCAACTGGGTATTAAACCGGAAGAAGTAAGGGCAAGCATGGAGGAACAGGTGCCTATGAAACGGATTGGTAAACCGGAAGAATATGGGGCTCTGGTGGCTTTTCTAGCTTCCGACCAGGCCAGCTATCTGACAGGTAGCAATATCCCACTGGATGGGGGTCTATTGAAATCTTTTTAAAAGCTGAGCTTGTCTTTAAATATATAAGATTGACGGCGGGAGATCTCTACTTCCGACCCATTATTCATAACCAGTTTGAGCTTGCCGTTAAACCAGGGGATTACTTCCTTGATATAGGTAATATTAATAATCTGCTGCCGGTTGGCACGGAAAAAACTTTCCGATGGTAACTTATCTTCAATCTGGTTGAGCGATTTATACAACATGGGTTTCTCATCCTGAAAATATACACGGGTATAATTACCTACTATTTCGAAAAGCACAATATCAGCAATCTTTACCAGCCAGCATTTCTCGCCATCTTTAATGAAAATCTGACTGTTTTCATGGAGGGTATCCCCTGTGTTTTTTTCGTCATTCCCCTTCCCTTCCAGTTTGGCCATCACTTTTTCCACGGCCATTGCAAAGCGCTTTTCATTGATAGGCTTTAACAGGTAATCCAGTGCATTGTATTCAAAGGACTTTATTGCATACTCATCAAAAGCCGTGGTGAATATGGTTATGGGTACCTCATCCAGCATCTCCAGCAATTCGAATCCATCTTTTTCTGGCATGTTGATGTCTAAAAATAGTAGCTGCGGGCGTTTAGCCCTGATAAGGTCATATCCCTGATCCACATTGGCAGCCTCCCCTACCAGTTCAATAGCATCATGGTTCCGAAGGAGTTCTTTAAGTTCATTTCGCGCAAGGCGCGAATCTTCTACTATAGCAGCACTAATTTTATTCATGAGACCGGGATTTTAATATGTGCCAGCACCTGATCTCCCAACTGCTCAAGAGTAAATGTAGCCTTACCCCCATAAAGCAATTTCAGGCGTTGTCTTATGTTCTGGAGCCCCAATTGGGTAGATCCGGAATCTAATTTGAGTTGTCCTGAATTGTATACCCGAATATCCAGTGTTTGATCCTGTACCCGGGTAATGAGTTTAATTTCTCCACCCTCTTTGAGATTTCCAATCCCATGTTTTGCCGCATTTTCGACCAGCAGTTGAATGATCATGGGAGGTATTTCCAAATTGAGACTTTCCGGAGCTATCTCCTTAACAAAGGTCATTCGGTCTTCAAACTGAATTTTAGAAAGGTCAACATAATGATCTACCATTTCCAGTTCATCCCGAAGGGCAATGGCGTTGATATTGTTTTTGGTTAGGGAATAACGAAGCATTTCGGATAACTTGGTAAGCATATCCCTGGACTTCTCCACATCTTCCAGCATTAAACCGCGAATATTGTTTAGGCTGTTAAACATAAAATGCGGGTTGATCTGCCCCTTTAAGGTATTCAACTGGGCTTGCTTTAAGTTGGCATTGAGTTCAAGTCTTTCTATTCGATCCGCATTAAGTTTGAGCAACAGCTTGATCACCAGATACAGAATTACCCATCCAAAAACAGAAAAAAGTGAGCCTGATATAAGCAAGCCCACGTTATTGTACATATCGAAGATCTTCTTATCAATTTCATTCTCCAGGCTCCAGAACAGCGCGAAAATAAACCCGGAAGCAATGCTCAATACGGCATAAATGGCCGAAGCAAGGGTTGTGGAAACCACTATTTTGATGATTTCCTTAAGGCCGAAATTGTCAAAAAAAATGTTCCTTTTGAGGTAACTCCTCAGAATAGATGTAGAAAAAATCCCTACGAACATCCCCGCAAATATGGAGAAGACCAGAAAGGTAGTACTCATTACCTTAACCAGGAACAGGGACAGGATATTCATCAAACCCCAGCCCAGGAACTGGAGGAGCCAGAATAGACGGTTTCTTCTTTTGTGAGATAGCTGCATGGATCTGGATTGCAATTCCAAATATAAAGGAATGCCAATCAAAAAACGGTTAATTAAATAGGTAGAATAAACCTTCACCTAACAAATAACCCAGTACAAACATGGTTAATGTTACCAGAGTAATTATCAATATTATCCTGACAGAAGAGGCATTTACAGTGTTGTCTTTTTTCATAGTACTTACTTTAGGTGATTATCACTAAGATTAAACTTGCTACAATTTTTGCTAAGGTGAGCATATCTATAGGTTTTTAATTTATACCTGCAAATTACTCCATTAACCACCCCTTAGAAATACAAATATGACGGGCGGTAAATTTTCCCAACCCAACGGTTAAACAGCTTTCAGAACAATAAAAAAAGGAGGTCCAAAGACCTCCTTTAATATAGACGCAAAGCTTTTTCTTAATCCAGAATAGGTTTTTTAAGTTCTTTGTCTCCAAGATTTTTGGCATAGAATCCCATCATAGCTTTATAAAGATGAATACGATTTTCTTCCTTTCCAAATCCATGTCCTTCATCGTATTTGACCATATAGGGGACATCAAATCCTTTTTTACGCAATGCACTAACTATCTGGTCAGATTCGTCGATGTTAACCCGTGGGTCATTCGCTCCCTGCACTACAAAGAGCGGTTTCTTTATTTTATCTATTTGATATACAGGAGAGACTTCTTCCATAATGGCTTTTTCCTCTGGGATGTCTTCATCGTACCAAATTTCTTTGATAATTTTCAGGTAAGGCTTCCAGTAAGGAGGGATAGTCTTCATGAAGGTAAAAATGTTAGAAACTCCTACATAATCTACTCCGCAGCTATACAAATCAGGAGTCTTGGTTAATCCGCGTAATACCGCATAACCCCCGTGACTACCTCCGTATATGGCTACTTTTTCCGGATTAACCCATCCTTGGTCAATAACATATTTCACTCCATCTTCAACGTCATCCATGGCCTTTCGTCCAATTTGCTTGAACCCGGATTCCAGGAACGTTTTTCCATAACCTCCGGAAATCCTGAAATTAACCTGAAGGGTAGCATAGCCTCTGCTTGCAAAAAGTTGTGTCTCCGGATTAAAGCCCCAGGAATCTCTTATTCCCTGAGGACCACCGTGTGGATTAACAATGAGAGGAACTTTTTGCCCATCGAGAGCTGCTTTTGGTAAGGTGATATAACCATGCAAAGTAATCCCATCCCTGCTGCTAAAAGTTATAGGGCGCATCTCGGCCATGTCCTCTTCCTTCAATTGCGGCATCATATTATACAACTCCTCAAACTCGTCCTTTTCTGCATCGTAGGAATAATAAACCCCGTATAGCTTATCACTGGTAATGTAGACCAGGTATTTACTTTCATCATCTGTAAAATCGACTATACTATATTGCTTATCCTTGAATTTCGAGATTATCCTTGCGTGTAGTTTTTTATAGTACTTACTAACCGGTACGATTTCTTGTTTCTCTCCTTCATACTGAAAAGAATCTATTTCCCAATTACGTTTCCTTGAGGTGGTCATACCAGAAACATCGTACTTGTCATTAGAAAATACCTTTTGCAGGATTTTTCCATTTTTAAGATCGTAAAGGATTATCTCTGCTTTGTCATTTTCCAGGTTGGATACCATATAGGCATCATGGGGATACTCAGTTGCATAATTGAATTGCAGAATACCAAAGGCATCCTTCCAGTTCAGTTCCTTGATTACTTCTAATTTACCGGCTTCTTTGGCATAGTAAAGGTCAGTTTCCACTCCATCCCGCAATTTGGTGAAGGCCTTTAAATTACCGTCTTTGTCAAAGCTATAACCTATGATTGGACTGCTAGGATCATCATTGGTATACAATTGCTCTATTTCCCCGCTTACTACATTAACCTTATAGGGTTCAAACACCTGAGGATTATTTTTATTCAAATTGACTATAATATGGTCCTTATCATCCTTGAGCAGATCTGAAAACTGGGCCTGAACCCCATCGAAAGGTGTGAGGTCTATTTGATCTGTCCCATCAATATTTGCTGCATAAACGTGGTAGTTTTCATCCCCTCCCTGATCCATCAGGTAGGCTATCCTTTCATTGTTTATCCAACCGTAACCTCGTACGAGCTCCTCCTTTTCCTCTATTGCCATTTTAACTTCTCCGGTGGCGAGATTACGGACATACACATGTCTTTTAAGATTCTCGTCCTTTTCACGGTAAGACATATAAGTCCCATCAGGGGAAAACTGAAACGAAGAGGCTTTCGGTCTTGCAAAGTAATCCTCCACCGAATACTTATAATCGCCTGAATCTATGGCGACAAGCTTATCCAATTCTTCATCGGAAGTCACCAATTCCGGATTGCCGGGTATGGTTTTATCGGACTTTTCCATAGCCAGTGGAAATTCCATGCCAGCTTGGTAAAAAGTCCCCTTAAGTTCATTGCCTTCAACTTCTGCCACATACTTGATACCAGCCTGTTTAAGGACAATGGTAAGTTCGTTTCCGGATAACAGGGCCTCATCCATAGGAATACCTGTTGCCCCTTGAGAGGGACTATCCATGGTAGCAGTGTATTGCCCATCTGCTTTTTCAATATTAAAAACAAGAGGTATTTCTGCCCCCTGAACATTTAAGGTCCCTTTCCAGCTTCCGGTTACCTCCTGTGCAAAGCCCTGAATACTCAATAAGAGCAAGGCAAGACCCAGGAATTTCTTTAAAAAGTGAATTCTTAGTTGCATGATCTAATAATTTATTGGTTTATATGTGCAATTCATTAGTGGCCTTATGTACAGCTATGTTACAATAAGTCCTGAATATTTATCAACCAAATGTACAAGCCCTACAACACCACTGCCAATAAGCTTATGATGAACGGTAATAATACCATTTTGGGCGGTATCAAATAAGAAAATTCCAGGAACAGCTATTTAATTAGAAGGCGGGTATTTGGAAAAGACTTTCGCAACTACTTCCCTTAATACACGCTCTCTGGTACTGGGAGAAGCGTTATCACGATAATTACTATTGCTGACAGCTTGCCAAAATAGTGCATCCAGCTGTGCGTCTACAAAATCAAAGACAATTTCGCGTGACATTCCACTGCCTCCCAGGGGTACCCCTACAGATATGCCTCCACCAACATTGCCTCCGGTGCCTCCCATACCCACACCAACTGAAGGTGAGGCTGCGTCCCGGTATACGGAGCTCTGTATATTGATGAAAAAATCAGGTTTCTGAGAAATGCTGAAGCCCTGTATCTGCATAACCGAATCCACTGTCCTTAACATTCGTTTAGTATCGAGCTGTGATAGCCCTGTATTCATGTCAGGGTAATAATTGTAGGTTTTGTAAGCCGTAAAATCGGTTCCTTGCGAATAGTCGTAATTAACACGTACAGCCCCACATGAAGCCAACAGGATCAGTAATGCCAGGAATGTTATCTTTTTCATAGCTGCTTACCTAAAATTAATAAAAAAAGAGTTGCCAAGGTATATCCTACACCCCTATTCGTTCAACAGCACCCAAAGTTGATCTTTGAGTTTTTGCAACCCAAATTGGGATACAGAGGAAATAAAAATGTAGGGGACATCTGTAAAATCCTTTTTTAGTTCAACATCCATTTCTGTCATTAATTCCTCATCCAGCATATCGGATTTCGATATTGCCACCAAACGAGATTTATCGAGCATTTCAGGATTGTATTTCCGAAGTTCATTAAGCAGTATTTCATATTCCTTCCGTATGTCCGGGCTGTCTGCAGGTATTAAGAATAGTAAAATGGCGTTGCGTTCAATATGTCTCAGGAAATAATGACCGAGGCCTTTTCCTTCAGCAGCACCTTCAATTATCCCGGGTATATCTGCCATTACAAAACTGCGGAAATCACGATATTGAACTATGCCCAGGTTGGGTTTCAGGGTAGTAAATTCGTAGTCTGCTATTTTGGGCTTTGCCGCCGTAAGGGCGGCCAGCAATGTGGACTTACCAGCATTGGGAAATCCTACCAGGCCTACATCTGCAAGTACTTTGAGTTCAAGGGTAAGCTGTTTTTCCACTCCACCAATTCCAGGTTGCGCATAGCGGGGTGTTTGATTTGTAGAGGATTTAAAATGCCAGTTACCCAAGCCCCCGAGGCCACCTTTTGCAGCAATTTTTTCTTCCCCGTCCTCAGTGATCTCAAAAAGCAGTTGATTCGTCTCTGAGTCACGTACAACCGTACCCAATGGCACATCTATATAAACATCTGCTCCAGCTGCCCCGGAACTCCTGCTCTTACTTCCATGTTCCCCATGTTCTGCCTTAAAATGTCTTTTGAACTTAAAACTGAAAAGTGTCCAGAGGTTTTTGTTTCCCCGTATGATCACGTGACCTCCTCGCCCGCCATCTCCTCCATCGGGACCTCCTTTTGCTACATATTTTTCACGTCTAAGATGCGCTGAACCCTGGCCACCTTTACCGGAAACCACGTCAATCTTTACATAATCTACAAAATTACCCTCCGTCATGATTCAGGCTTAAGACCACCAAAGTGGTTGTACGAACTATTATGCAGAAACCAGGGAATCTATGACCCCGGCAAGGCGCTCTGTGACCTCAACGATTTCCCCAACTCCGTTTACACTGTGGAACTTTTGTTGAGCAGAATAATACTTCTTTATTGGAGCCGTCTTCTGATTATACTCATCAAAACGATTTTGAATCTTGGATTTATCCTGATCATCTGAACGGCCACTCGTTTTCCCACGCTCCAGCAATCGCTCAAGCAATACTTCGTCTTCAGCTTCCAGAGCTATGGTGGCATCAATTTTCATGCCCTTGGAATCCAGTAAGTTGTCCAGAGCTTCAGCCTGAGCGGTGGTCCGAGGGAATCCATCAAAAATAAAACCGCTGGCGTCAGGATTTTGCTCCACTTCATCCCTTAGCATATTTATGGTAACCTCATCAGGTACTAGATCTCCCTTATCAATATAGGATTTGGCAAGTGTACCCAGTTCGGTTCCGTTTTTAATATTTCGCCTAAAGACATCCCCGGTGGAAATGTGCACCAGGTTGTATTTTTCTCTGAGGAAATTAGCCTGAGTCCCTTTACCGGCTCCAGGTTTTCCAAATAAAACAAGGTTTATCATTGGATTTTCTTTTAGTTGATATACTTCCCTGAAATTCCTGCCCAATTCCCTGTAATCCAGCCCATAGCCAACAATAAATCTATCAGGAATCTCTAAACCGAAGTAGTCTATGGCATATTCACCATTGTAAACTTCTGATTTGTAGAATAAACTGGCAATCTTAAAGTCTTTTACGTTGGTATTGGAAAAAAGATGAACCAATTCCTGAAGGGTGCGTCCCGTATCAATTATATCCTCCAGGATAATGACACTCCGGCCTTCAATGTTTTTTGGCACATCCAGTAAATTACGAACAATCCCCGTGGAAGTGAGTCCCCGATAAGAACTGAGCTTTACAAAAGTAACTTCGCAGGGATAGGGATAATGTTTCAGGAAATCCGAAACAAACATAAAAGCTCCATTAAGAACCCCTACAAATATCGGATTCTTATCCTTGTAGTCACGCGCAACATCTTCAGCAACTTTTTTTACAGCATTAATAATTTGCTGCTCGCTTAAAAAGGGTACAAATTGTTTGTCGTGCAGTTTAATCAATGGTCAGTTTATTTGCGGATGCCAAAGATAAGGTTTTGATTTCTCTTTTTTTAGCCCGTTCCATGGGTTTATGAGATTTAGCCGTATTTTTGACGGATTAATCAACATTGGTAGCACAGCAGGTAATTTTTATGTCCAAAAACTACTTCTCATCCGATTTTAAACTGGGAATCCTCGGTGGAGGACAGTTAGGTAAAATGTTGCTTTATGAAACCCGTAAATTTGATATTTACACCCGGGTTATGGATAGCTCCAACGAAGCTCCATGTCGTATTTCCTGCAATGAATTTATTCAGGGAGACTTACTCGATTTCGACGCTGTCTATCGCTTTGGAAAAGAGGTAGACCTACTTACCATTGAGATTGAAAATGTTAATGTTGAAGCACTGGAAAAACTGGAGGAGGAGGGGATTACTGTATACCCGCAGTCCCATGTGCTTCGCACTATTCAGAATAAAGCCCGTCAAAAGCTTTTCTATGTAGACCACAACCTGCCTACTGCTCCTTTTTCCAGGTTTGCCTACAGCAGTGAAATAAAAGAAAGTATTGCCCATGGAGGCCTTTCCTTTCCTTTTGTCTGGAAGAGTGCACAATTTGGGTACGATGGAAAGGGAGTAAAAATTGTTCGCTCCGGAAAAGACCTGGAAGACCTCCCCAATGTAGAATGTATTACGGAAGAGTTGATCGATTTTGAAAATGAACTCGCTGTAATTGTAGCCAGAAATCCTGCAGGTGAAGAAAAAGCGTATCCTGTTGTAGAAATGGAATTTCACCCCGAGGCCAATCAGGTAGAATATGTTATATGTCCGGCGCGTATCCCGGAATCAGTTGCCAAGAAAGCACAGGAAATTGCCTTACAAGTATCCGAAGAACTCCAGCATGTAGGCCTGCTTGCTGTTGAGATGTTCCAGACCCGGGATAATAAAATCCTCATAAATGAAATGGCTCCCAGGCCACACAATAGTGGCCACTATAGCATTGAGGCCAGCTATACTAACCAGTTTGAACAACACATCAGGGCCATACTGGACCTACCATTAGGCAATACCGAGAGTAAAGTTGCCGGAATTATGGTAAACCTGGTGGGAGAAGAAGGCCATACCGGGGAGGCCGTTTACCAGAATATTGAGGACATTTTGAAGATAGAGGGTGTAGTTCCTCATATTTATGGAAAAAAGGAAACCCGCCCGTTCCGGAAAATGGGACATGTGACTATAGTAAACCCGGATGTGGATAAGGCCCGTGAGCTGGCCGAAACTGTAAAAAAGAAAATACGCGTTATCAGTAATTAATAGCAAAGAAGTATGAGCAAAGTAGCCGTAGTAATGGGAAGCACAAGTGATCTCGATGTGATGCAGGAAGCTGTAGACATTCTAAAATCCTTTGATATCGCTGTAGATGTAGACATCGTATCCGCACACCGAACTCCGGAGAAACTGTTCGAGTTCAGTAAAAATGCCCACATCAATGGGTACACTGTTATCATAGCCGGAGCCGGAGGAGCCGCCCATTTGCCGGGTATGGTGGCCTCGCTTTCCCCTTTACCGGTTATTGGAGTTCCTGTAAAAAGTCGAAACTCCATAGATGGTTGGGATTCGGTTTTGTCTATCCTTCAAATGCCAGCTGGCGTTCCTGTGGCTACCGTAGCCCTTGATGGAGCCCGTAATGCCGGAATATTGGCAGCCCAAATTATTGGAAGCCAGAATCCTGAAATCCTTGAAAAAATTGCTCAGTTTAAAGAGGGGCTTAAGGAAAAGGTTATTAAAGGGTCCGAGTCAGTGCGCCAATCGAATTAAATACAATCCAAAGAATCGATCCAGTAGATTACAAATATAAATGAAGAGTATGTCAGAGGTAAACCCCCTACTAGCTTCGTTTGACGAAGCGCCTTTTTCCCGCATAAGAGATGACCATTTTAAACCTGCTTTTCTGGCTGCATTAGAAGAGGCGCGAAAAGAAATTGAGGCGATTGCATCAGCACCGGAATCTCCAACCTTTGCCAATACCATAGAAGCACTGGAATACAGCGGCGAACATTTAGATCGAATCTCAAGTGTTTTTTTCAATCTTAATGCTGCTAACACCAATGAAACCCTTCAGGGACTAGCGCAGGAGATTTCACCCATGCTAACAGAATTCAGCAATGACATAACACTCAATGCAAAACTTTACGACAGGATCAAATCCGTATATGAGTCACCTGAAGACCTGGAACTGAATCCGGAGCAGCAAACCCTGCTGGAAAAGAAATACAGGCACTTTACCAGAAATGGAGCCAACCTGTGCGAGGAGGACAAAAAACGCCTTAGAGAAATTGACACGGCTTTGGCAACCCGCAAGCTTTCTTTTGGGGAAAATGTATTAGCCGAAACCAATAAGTATGAACTCCACATAAAAGAATCGTCCCAATTGAAAGGTCTTCCTGAAGGTGTGGTTGAAGCTGCACGCCAGCTTGCCGAATCCAGGGACAAGGACGGCTGGGTTTTTACGCTGGATTATCCAAGTTATATTCCTTTCATGAAATATGCCCAAAACCGTGAATTACGGAAACAGCTGTATCTTGCCTTTGCCAGTAAAGGATTCCACGGAGACGAACTGGATAATACTACTCTGGTCCTCGAAATTGCAGGCCTGCGGTTTGAAAGAGCACGATTATTAGGTTATCAAACGCATGCCGATTTTATTCTTGAGGAACGAATGGCAGATACTCCTGATAAGGTGATGAATTTCCTAGAAGAGCTGCTTGAAAAAGCCAAACCAGCTGCCATGAAGGAATTAGAACAGCTAGGTGAGTTTGCCAGGGAAACAGACGGTATTACCACATTGGAAAAATGGGATTCAGCCTATTATTCTGAAAAACTAAAACAAAAGCTTTTTGAGCTGGACGATGAACAGCTCAAGCCCTATTTTAAACTGGAAAACGTTCTTGACGGTGTGTTCCGCGTAACGGAAAAACTTTTTGGGCTACGATTTAAGGCGGTTGAGGATGTTGATAAATATCACGAGGAGGTAATTACCTACCGGGTTTATGATCAGGAAGATAGCTTTATAGCCCTGTTTTATGCAGATTTCCATCCCAGATCCGGTAAAAGAGGAGGAGCCTGGATGACTTCCTTTAAACCCCAATTTCAAAAAGCCGGAATCAACCACAGGCCCCATATCTCAAATGTGTGCAATTTTACGAGGTCTACCAAAACCCGGCCTTCACTTCTGAGTTTTAATGAAGTGACCACACTCTTCCATGAATTTGGACATGCCCTTCACGGTATGCTTGCAGACACAAAATATCCGAGCCTCTCAGGAACTTCCGTATACTGGGATTTTGTTGAACTCCCAAGTCAGCTACTGGAAAACTGGTGCTATGAAAGAGAAGCATTGGAACTGTTTGCCTTCCACCATGAAACTGGAGAGCCAATCCCCATGAATTTAATTGAAAAGATAAAGGCTTCGGCTACCTTCCAGGAAGGGATGGCAACCTTGAGACAACTGAGCTTTGGGTTATTGGATATGGCGTGGCATGGCAAGGATCCCTCTGGAATTAAGGACGTAAAAGCCTATGAAACCAAGGCTTTCCAGGATACGCAACTGTTCCCTGACAACCAACAGACCTGCATGAGTACGGCATTCTCACATATTTTCCAGGGAGGTTATTCTTCTGGATACTACAGCTATAAGTGGGCCGAGGTACTCGATGCAGATGCATTCGCTTATTTTAAAGAACGGGGTGTTTTTGATCAGAAAATAGCACAAAAGTTGCGCACCCATATTCTAGCCAAAGGAGGAACCGAAAAACCCATGGAGCTCTATGTGCGTTTCAGAGGTAGAGAGCCCCGATTGGAAGCACTGCTGGAACGTGCAGGGCTATTAAAGAAAACGGCTTAGTCTTTGGACTCCAGCCAGGCATCATAACCTCCGGTAAGGTCAATCACTTGTTTGTATCCGAGCGATTCCATTAATTCTACTGCTTCAGCACTACGCCCGCCTATTTTGCAATAAACATAGACCTTGTCTTCCTTATCCATAACCTCCAGTTGCTTGGCAAAATCGGGCTGATACCAATCGATATTTACAGCACCTTCAAGATGTCCTGCTGCAAACTCTTCCGGTGTGCGGACATCTAATAGAACCGCATTTTCTAAATCGACGGAGGTCAATTCTGAAATGGGCATTTTACTCTTTTTCGAGTCAGCACAGGAAATAAGCAATCCCCCCACAAAAAATAAAACTAGTAATCGTTGCATGTTAAAAGGTTTTATTCAAAAATAGTGATATTTATACTTGCCAATATACCGTAACTTAGCGCTAATGCCAAGTGGTACAACTACACATCAACTGCAACCTGATACCTGGGTGGATGCCCATGCAGATTACCTGTATAACTATGCTGTTTCCAGAGTTAGTGATTCAGAAATAGCACATGACCTGGTTCAGGAAACCTTTTTAGCCGGTCTAGGTTCGGCGAAGAATTTCAAAGGAACAGCCTCAGAACGCACCTGGTTGGTAGCCATATTAAAGCGCAAGGTTATTGATCACTATCGCAAGATCAATTCCAAAAAAGGGAAGGCAGAAGTACGAATGCACTATTCCTCCCAGGAAGATTCTGAGGGTAACTGGCTTGAAGAGCGCGCAGCAGACCCTTTAAGCACAAAGGAACACGGTGTCCTGGAAAATGAAGAACTGGGACAGGCCATACAGGAATGTATTGCCAAATTACCGGCTAAACAGGCCAAAGTGTTTACCTTGAAAACCATTGAGGGCCAGAGCACCGAAGATGTGTGTAATGAATTAGGAATAAATCCGTCTAACCTTTGGGTATTGATACATAGGGCGCGTACGTCGCTCATGGCTTGCCTGGACAAAAACTGGTTTGGAGAATGATTACATGTGAAGAAGCCGCACATATTTGTACTAGAAAGCAGTACAGTGAAGCCTCCTGGAAAGAGCGTTTACAACTTTACTTACACATTCTTATTTGTAAGGCATGTGCTTCTTTTTCCAGAAAGAATACCCAACTTACCAAACTCTGCGATAAAGCCCAATTACAAACCCTGTCTAAGAAGGAAAAGGAGCACATAAAAAAGAAAATACAGGAACAATCCTAAAAGGTTTCTAACAACCAAATCATTCCCAGCCAAAGAATTGGCAATCCCTCAACCCAAAATGATGCAAAGTAGCCCGATTGCCTCTTCCTTGTTAATGCAAGGGCGATTACTAACATGAACAGCAGAAATCCCTTGCTTAGGAGTTCGCTGGGGTGTAATTGATCTTTCAGGAAGGTCAAAAGGAAATAGACGAACGCAAGAAAATAGCCCAGACCTTTAGTAGCTAACTCCCCAATACGCTGTGGTATGGTTCTGAGTTCCGGGAGATCCACGTTCAAATCCCTGATTTCAAAAGGAACCATTAAAACCAATATCAGAATGAAACGTTGGGTTATAGCTATATAGCTATCCCACCCCCACGCTATACCATATTGCAGGAATGGGAGCACCGTAGTTATAAGTGTCCAAACCAGAGCCACCAATAACACTTTAGGGATACCGTAATTCCTCAGGTTCTTAATTCTCGGGTAAACGGGGATGGTATAAATTCCAATCAAAACAGCTACTATCAACAATAACAGTATACTAGCCTTGTTCAAGTACCCGATATAGAGAAATGCCAGAACAAGGTTGACAAAACTGAACAATTGTATTCCTCTTTGGTAACGATTAGATACAATAAGATACTTATGGGCCTCTACCCCATATTTTATAAAATTGTAAGTGGCAATAGTGCTGCTAAAAATAAAAATACTCAACTCTTTACCCGGGATCTTGTTTAAGAAATAGCAAGTAGCCCATATCAGGGAAATTACGGCCAGACTAACATGGATACTGGACCGCAGATAAAACTTAAAAACGTCCTTAAAGAACTTCATTAAACAAATGTAACCAAACCCTCCAAATCGTTGATTTGTGGTTAAAAACTTTCGGTTTCGGGGGCTGTGATTAGACTATTTTAAGAGAATTAATCCCTAATTTTGTGCATTTCAAAATTTGCAGCGAAAATGAATACGGAAAAATTTGCTTTCAGGCATATTGGCATTAGACAACAAGACCTCAATCATATGTTTCAGACCATTGGGGTTAAAGACCTCAATGAGCTAATTCAAGAAACCATCCCTGGGGAAATCCAGCTGAAAAAGTCGCTGGAACTGGACAATGCCATTAGCGAAGCAGAATTCCTTAACCATCTGCAAGCGCTATCCAGAAAAAACAAGGTATTTAAGAACTATATAGGCATGGGGTATCACGACAGTGTAACCCCTTCGGTAATTAAAAGGAATATCCTGGAAAACCCGGGCTGGTATACCGCATACACACCCTACCAGGCTGAAATAGCCCAAGGTAGGCTTGAGGCACTTCTGAATTTCCAGACCATGGTTACCGACCTTACTGGAATGGAGCTTTCCAACGCTTCATTACTGGATGAAAGCACAGCTGCCGCGGAAGGAATGACCATGTTGCATCAGTTGCGAAGTAGGGAGCAAAAAAAACAGAATATTCATAAATTCTTTGTTTCTGAAAATGTTTTGCCGCAAACATTGTCATTGCTTACCACCCGCTCCAAGCCTGTGGGTATTGAATTGGTAGTAGGTAAACCAGAGGACTTTGATTTTAGTTCGGATTATTTTGGGGCTATTTTACAATATCCCGGCAAATATGGACAAGTCCAGGATATTGGTGATTTTATTTCCGAGGCTCAAGCCAAGAATATCAAAGTCATTGTGTCGGCTGACCTTCTGAGCCTGGTTTTACTTACCCCACCTGGTGAACTAGGGGCCGACGTAGTTGTTGGAACTACTCAGCGATTAGGTATCCCACTCGGATATGGAGGACCTCATGCTGCATATTTTGCCACACGCGAGGCTTATAAACGTCATATTCCGGGAAGGATTATTGGTGTTACGGTGGATATGGATAATCAACCTGCCATGCGCATGGCCCTACAAACTCGTGAGCAACATATTAAAAGGGATAAAGCCACATCTAATATTTGTACCGCCCAGGTACTTCTGGCCGTAATGGCGGGGGCCTACGGGGTATATCACGGTCCGGATGGTTTCCGTTATATCGCAAATGAAATACACAGGAAAGCAAAAGTTCTGGATGCATTTCTACGTGATTCAGGGATTGAACAAGAAAACAGCCTATTCTTTGATACGCTGAAGATCAGGGTTGACGATATTAATACCATTAAAAAACTTGCAGAAGATCAGGAGATCAACCTGAATTATATTGACGATAACACCATATCGATCTCATTGAATGAGGCTACCACCCAAAAAGATCTGATGCAGCTGGCTGGCTGTTTATCTGGGTCCGCGGAGCCTGTTGACTTGTCGGCATACAATTCAGTCTCTGAGAATATTTTTCCGGATACCTTACAAAGGTCCTCCGCCTTCATGGAACATGAAGTATTCAATTCTTATCATTCTGAAACAGAATTGATGCGATATCTGAAAAAACTGGAGCGCAAGGATCTGGCCCTGAACCATTCCATGATCGCACTGGGCTCCTGTACTATGAAACTTAATGCTGCCACTGAGATGCTACCACTAAGCACTCCGGAATGGGGCAACATACACCCATTTGCACCTGTTGAACAGGCCGCCGGATACCACGAAGTATTGCGCAAACTGGAAGAGGACCTGACTACAATTACCGGGTTTGCAGCTACTTCATTACAGCCCAATTCAGGGGCTCAGGGTGAATATTCCGGATTAATGACCATAAGAGCCTATCACGAATCCCGTGGAGATACCCACAGGAATATCTGTATTATCCCCGCTTCGGCCCATGGTACCAATCCAGCTTCCGCTGTAATGGCCGGAATGAAAGTTGTAGTGACAAAAACAGATGAACATGGAAATATTGACATGGTCGATCTCGAAGAGAAGGTAATCGCTAATTCTGCTAATCTGGCTGCTCTAATGGTCACCTATCCATCTACACATGGGGTTTTCGAATCTTCCATCAGGCAAATTACCCAATTGATCCACGATCATGGCGGTCAGGTTTATATGGATGGCGCCAACATGAACGCTCAGGTGGGCCTTACCCATCCCGCGGCAATTGGAGCCGATGTATGCCATCTGAATTTACATAAGACCTTTGCGATTCCACATGGTGGTGGTGGTCCGGGAGTAGGGCCCATCTGTGTGGCTGATCAATTAGCCCCTTTCCTGCCCGGACATCCATTAGTTTCAACCGGTGGGGAAAAGGCCATCACTGCCATCTCGGCAGCACCCTGGGGTAGCTCTCTAGCCTGTCTCATTTCCTACGGATATATTAAGATGCTCGGGGAAGAAGGACTTACTGAAGCTACTAAAATAGCAATCCTCAACGCCAACTATATTAAAAACCGATTGGAGGCGAAATACAACATTCTCTATACCGGCGAGCGAGGACGCGCAGCACATGAAATGATCGTTGATTGCAGGCCTTTCAAACAATTTGGAATAGAAGTTACTGATATTGCCAAACGACTTATGGATTACGGATTCCATGCACCAACGGTATCTTTTCCCGTTGCCGGAACGATGATGATAGAACCCACGGAGAGTGAAAGTCTGGCGGAGCTAGATCGCTTTTGCGATGCCATGCTGGCCATCTATGGAGAAATTGAATTGGCAGGCCAAGGGATTGAACGATACAAGCAGTTATTGAAGAATGCCCCGCACACAATGGGCATGATTAGTTCGGACGATTGGCCCTATGAGTACAGCCGGCAGGAGGCCGCATTTCCGCTACCTTTTGTGGCTGAAAACAAGTTCTGGCCCAGCGTTAGACGGGTTGACGATGCGTATGGGGATCGGAATCTAGTATGTAGCTGTGCCCCTATAGAAGCATACGCCTAATCCGGATAGATAAACTATTCCTGAACCGGGGAATCAATAACCTCTAAAGTTTTTATAATCAGAGGTTTATACCTTTTTAAGGAGGCGTTGGGTATCGTAGAAATCAGCGTTCTTTTGTTGAACGCAAAAGATAATTTTGTTACATTATCCCTTTTGTAACCATTGGAAAAAATATGATTAACGTTGCATTAAGAGGTACGGGCTGTTATATCCCTACCATAAAAACTACAAATCAAGATTTTAGCGAGCATAATTTTCTCAACAGTAATGGGACGCCCTTTGACCAGCCCAATACGGTGATCATTGATAAATTCAAGGCCATTACCGGTATCAAAGAAAGGCGCTACGCCCTTGACCATTATAATACTTCAGATCTCGGGTTCTTTGCCGCTGAACAGGCTATCGAAGATGCCGGAATAGATAAAGAGTCGCTGGACTACATCATTTTTGCGCATAATTTTGGCAATGTATCCAAGGGGCACACGCAATCTGATATGCTCCCAACCCTGGCTACACGGGTTAAAAACCGACTTAATATTCAAAACCCAGGATGTGTGGCTTATGATATGCTCTTCGGTTGTCCAGGCTGGATAGAGGGGGTAATACAGGCAAAAGCGTTTATCCAAAGTGGAATGGCCAAAAATTGTCTGATCATAGGGGCAGAAACCTTATCGCGGGTTGTAGATCCTGTAGACCGGGATTCCATGATTTATTCAGATGGCGCCGGAGCTTGTGTACTGTCGTCTGAAGGGTCTTCAGGTAGTATTCTTGCTCATGCTTCCCTGACCTATGCAAATGAAGAGGCTTATTTTTTATTCAATGGGGAAACGTACAATAAGGACAGTAACGATAGGACTCATTACATCAAAATGTACGGACGTAAAATTTACGAATTTGCAATTTCACATGTTCCCCAAGCCATGAAACAATGCCTGGAAGAAAGCGGCACTCCTATTACAGATCTTAAAAAAATATTCTTGCATCAGGCTAATGAAAAAATGGATGAAGCCATTGTAGCTCGTTTTTACAGACTTTACGGCATGAAACCTCCGAATGATATTATGCCCATGAATATCAATAAACTGGGAAACAGTTCAGTTGCTACGGTGCCTACCTTATTCGATATGGTAAAACGCGGCAAACTGGATAACCATGAGGTTAAAAAAGGCGATATTGTCATGTTTGCAAGTGTGGGAGCGGGAATGAATATCAATGCCTTTGTATATCGTTGTTGATCTCTTATGTACGAAAAGTCATATCCAAGCAAGCGGTATAGCAAGACTATAACTTTCCTTGAAAAACATGTAACCCAGCCTGCTCAAATTCTGGACCTTGGCGTGGAAAATCCGTTTTCAGAAATCATGAGATCACGGGGATACACCGTAGAAAATACGGGTGGGGAAGACCTGGACCTGGATCTAAATGGAGTAACAGCTTCCAAATCAGATGTTGTTACTGCTTTTGAGATACTCGAGCACCTTGTTGCCCCATTCAACGTATTGCAGGCATTAAAGGCGACAAAGCTTGTGGCTAGCGTACCTTTGAAGCTATGGTTTGCAAGTGCCTACCGAAACAAAAAGGATCCCTGGGACAGGCATTACCATGAATTTGAGGATTGGCAGTTTGACTGGCTACTGGAAAAAGCCGGTTGGGAAATCAAAGACCGAAGCAAATGGACGCATCCCGTCAAAAAAATTGGGTTCAGGCCCTTACTCAGGTATTACACTCCCCGGTACTATATTGTTTATGCCGAACGTAAAAAAAGCTAATTTTTTTGGCCCTCACTATGGAGTATTATATTGTCATCCCAGCGCATAATGAGGCTGAATTTCTTGCTAAAACACTTGACTCTGTGGTGGCGCAGACTTTACCCCCTAAGAAAGTGGTTGTTGTAAATGATCATTCAACGGATGATACGGAAAAGATTATCGATCATTTTGTAAGCAATCATCCTTTTATAGAGAAGCGAAATCGGCACTCCTCAGACAAACATATGCCTGGGAGTAAGGTTGTGCAAACCTTTAATTATGGTTTAGAAGTCCTGGATGATGCCTTTGACTTTATTGTAAAGTTAGATGCCGATATCATTCTACCTCCGGATTACTTTAAGCATATTGCCAGAATGTTTCAGGAGAATCCGAAAGTGGGGATTGCCGGAGGCTTTGCTTACGAAAAAGATGCCAAAGGCGAATGGAAACGCAACCATCCTATGAATAACGACCATGTAAGAGGTGCATTTAAATCATACACAAAGTCCTGTTTCAAAGCTATAGGAGGTTTAAAAGTAGCTATGGGCTGGGACACAGTTGACGAACTGCTTTCAGCCTTCCATGGCTTTTCCACTTATACCGATGAGGCGCTCAAGGTTAAACATTTGAGACCGATTGGAGCTGCCTACAACAAACGCGCTAAGTTTTTGCAGGGGGAAGCCATGTATGCCCTGCGCTATGGGTTGGGTATTACCCTAATTGCTTCCATCAAGATGGCCGTTAAATCGAAAAAACCACGTGCATTTACAGATAACCTGAGAGGCTACTTTTCGGCCAGGAAAAATCGCAAACCTTTTATTGTCAATGAGGCTGAAGGAAGTTTTATCCGCAAATTGCGCTGGAAAGGAATACGCGAAAAGCTATTCTAACACTTCTTCAATAGGGCTGCCGGTAGTGCCGTTTGGAAATGCTATACCCAATAGTGCGGAAATAGTTGGAGCAATATCCGGTATTTCCGTTCGGCCTGTAGTGCTTCCTTTTTTTATTCCATTTCCATAGAACAACAAGGGTACATGGGTATCATAAACATGGGGAGAACCGTGGGTAGAACCCGTCCTGGAATATGAAGCATACGCCGGATCCAAGACCATTAGGATATCTCCGGAACTCTTTGGGTTGTATCCATTTTGCAGGATATAGGGAATACCTTCCTGATAGGTATTTTGGCGCATCTGATACCCGGTATAGGTACGGCTTATCCCTTCATACTTTAATAATTCCTGTGCCAGGTCTTCCTGTACTTCACGAAGACTGAGATCGAGATTACGAATCACTGCATGATCCAAAAAAATCTGGAAGTTGGAATAATTCTTTATCAGATCTGTAGTCCCATAACGATATCTTAGAAACTCATTAAGCTGTTCCCGGTATTTGGAAAGTGTAAAATACCCCGCAGGGATCTTCATATCACTCAGGTAAGCAGGGACGTTTACCGCGGCATGGTCCGCAGTAAGAAATACGGTATATTGGCCTTTTCCCACTTCCTTGTCCAATTCCTTTAACAATCGCGCCACATCCTGATCCAATCTCAAATACGTGTCCTGAATCTCTTTGGAATTCACCCCAAAAAAATGACCTACATAATCCGTACTGGAATAACTAATAGCAAGGAAATCCGTTACCTGATCCTTGCCCAGATCCTCACCTTTCAGGGCTGCAAGAGCAAAATCTGTGGTTATGCTATTCCCGAATGGAGTTATCCGAAGCAGTCCAAATTTTCCATTATTCTCCCAAAGGTTTTCCAGGTCATGCGGAAAAACAGGAGCAGTTTCACCATTGAAAGTACCTTCATATGCATTGTTATCACTTCCGCTTTGGGTGTAGGTATTAATCGGTTTTAGCGTGGTCCAGACTTTTTTATAGCGTTCTACGACATCCGATTTATTGAAAGCATTAACCCATCGGGGAAGTGCTTCCATATAATAAGAACTGCTTATCCAGTTCCCTTCCGTACCCCCAGTATACCAATAAGCGGCATTGGCGGTGTGACCGCCCGGTAAGACAGCTCCCCTGTCTTTTAATGCTATGGCAATAACCTTGGCCTGCATCTGGGTATGTAATCGCAATTCATCTGTTATCGTTGTTACGCCCATTCGGTGCGGAGACATCTCGCCCGCATCTGATTGCGTTCCAACCGAGGTTTGCGTAGTATCCGAGGCACAATAAACCGAGCTATCGGAATACTTGTCGTACCAATTATTTCCAATTATACCATGTGTAGCCGGGGTGGTCCCGGTATAAACAGAAGCATGCCCGGGGCCTGTACTTGTAGGGGCGTAATTAAAATGGTTGTTTTTACAATTGAAGCCCTCATTGACCAGGCGTTTGAAGCCTCCTTCTCCATAGTGATCCCAGAATCGTGTGAGGTAATCATACCGCATTTGATCAACCACTATACCTACTACCAGCTTGGGTCTTTTATATGGCGCCGTTTGTTCGGCATTACCGGCTCTATCCCTTTGCGCAAAAAGAGCATTATCTGTGGCAAAAAGGATGAAAAACAGGGCTAACAGGAGTTGTTGGAAACGCTTCATAGAAATCATTTAGTAACTCCAAAAATAACGAATTAAAGCCTCAAAAAAAGAATCGAAAGTCAAATGAAGGTTAATATTGTTATTTTTACGCAAAGAATTTACCGCGCTTAGATGAAATACCTTTCCGCTATTGGAAGTTATGCCATAATGGTTCGTGAGGTTTTCAAGAAACCGACCAAATGGCCAATTATGAGGAATCTGATCCTCAAAGAAATAGACGAACTTATTTTTGGTTCGCTGGGTATAATCATATTTATATCTGTCTTTATCGGAGGTGTGGTAGCGATACAGACAGCTCTTAACCTTACGAATCCTTTGATCCCCAAAAACCTCATTGGTTTTGCAACCAGGCAATCTGTAATCCTTGAATTTGCCCCAACTTTCACTTCAATTATCATGGCTGGTAAGGTAGGTTCTTATATTACCTCAAGTATTGGCACTATGCGTGTGACCGAACAAATAGATGCCTTGGAGGTTATGGGTGTAAATTCACTCAATTACCTTGTTTTCCCCAAGATAATTGCCATGTTGTTTTATCCGTTTATAGTTGCCATCGCCATGTATGTGGGAATTTTTGGAGGCTGGATTGCCAATGTAATGGGTAACCACAGCTCCAGTGCGGAATTTGTAGAAGGGATCAAACTCGACTTCATCTCCTTCCACGTTACCTATTCCTTTATCAAATCGGTGGTATTTGCGTTTATCATTGCCACCATACCTTCTTTTCACGGGTATTTTATGAAGGGCGGAGCACTTGATGTTGGAAAAGCAAGTACGGTGGCTTTTGTATGGTCCAGTGTGGTCATTATCATTCTTAATTTTATTCTCACTCAATTACTACTAGGCTGATGATAGAAGTAGTAAACCTCCATAAATCCTTTGGTGATGCCCTTGTATTAAAAGGCATTACTACCACCTTTGAAAAAGGGAAGACCAATCTGATTATTGGTCAAAGTGGTTCGGGTAAAACTGTTTTTATGAAATGCCTACTGGGATTAATGAACCATGATGAGGGAACCATCAGTTATGATGGAAGGAGATGGAGCGTTTTATCCGGAGACGAAAGACGTGACCTCAGGCAGGATATGGGGATGGTATTTCAGGGAAGCGCGCTTTTTGATTCAATGACGGTAGAAGGGAATGTTATGTTCCCCCTGGAAATGTTTACCAACCAATCGCGTTCCGAAATGGAAGATCGAGTGAACATTGTACTAAATCGCGTGAATCTTATTGATGCCCATAAAAAATTTCCCTCGGAGATTTCAGGGGGCATGCAGAAGCGAGTAGCCATTGCCCGGGCTATCGTAATGAACCCGAAGTACCTGTTTTGTGATGAGCCCAACAGCGGACTGGATCCCAATACAGCTATACTCATCGATAACCTTATACAGGAAATTACCAAAGAGTTCGATATTATCACCGTAATTAACAGCCATGATATGAACTCAGTTATGGAGATCGGTGAAAAGATCATATTCCTGAAAAATGGGGTCAAAGAATGGGAAGGCACCAATAAGGACATCTTTAAAACCGACAATAAGGCGATTACGGAATTTGTCTATTCCTCGGAACTATTTAAGAAAGTACGACAGATGTATATCAATGAAGAAAATTAGTAGGTAAAAGTCTTCAGTTGAATGGCGTCATTTTTTAGCCTCAGCTTAAGCCATTCATGCAGCTTCCTGCTGTCCTTAGCGATCTCGTTATTGTTAGTCGCATCTTTCCATTTAACTTCAAAAATCGGGATCGTATCCGTCTTGCTGAAATCGGTTCGTATGCTATAATAAAAACTAAAGCCATCCAAATTCTCATAGGAAGCCCGTGCCTCTGCACTGATATCTTCAAAGGGAATTTGTTGTGTGGCTTGTTGGCTCAGGTTAGCCAGTTCTGCTTCCAGTATTCTAATACGCTCATCCTTATTCAATAACTCAGCCTTTTTGGCTTCGTAGAGCTCGTTGACATACCTGAACTTTTGTTCCGAATCATCCCTACCACCCTGCACAACGCGCAGTTCAGCTTCCTCAAGACGTGGATACTTACTTTTTTGATTGCGCCAGGTATTGATCACGTTCTCCGGGATAATCTCATCTCCCATACATACCAGTTCGATGTAGGAGTTTCCTTCCTGATCATAGTTAATTTCCGTAAGGTTTTCCATGTAGCGTCCGCTCTCCTTGAACTCATATATCTCGATGGTTTCATCGATCAATTGACGTGCCTGATTCATAAACTGGGATTCCTGAAAAACATTGTAAAAAGTATAACCCGCGGGTACCATAACCAATAAGGCTACCAAAGAGGCCACACGGGCTGTAAAACGCCTTTTTTTTGAATTGGCATAGCGCGCCATAGGAAAGCGTAGAATCTTAATGACCAGAAAAGTAGCCAATCCTATAAATATGGTGTTGATTATGAACAGATACATGGCACCTCCTGCATAACTGAGGTTACCAATAGCCAGTCCAAAACCAACCGTACAGAGCGGTGGCATCAGTGCGGTGGCTATAGCCACACCAAAGATTACCGAGGCAATAGTTCCTTTTTTTGCACGGGCAATTACCAGGGCCAATCCACCGAAAAACGCAATCAGTACATCCCGGATATCGGGTGCTGTTCTTGCCAAAAGTTCAGATGATTCATCCCTTAGGGGAAAGAAATTGAAAAACAGGAAGGCGGTAAGCACACTCAAAACTACCATTACCGCAAAATTCTTGAGCGATCTCCTAAGGGTAAAAATATCGTTTATTGCTAACGACATGCCAATGCCCAATATAGGACCCATAAGCGGGGAAATTAACATAGCCCCAATAACTACAGCAGTTGAATTGGCATTAAGGCCTATCGAGGCTATGAATATGGAACAAATGAGAATCCATGAGGTATGCCCTTTAAAAGGAATATCTGCAATAATAGCCTCCTTGGTGGCGTCCTGATCTGTATTCTGGCGGATATTCAGAAGCTCTGAAAGGAACTTACGTACATTGCCCAAAAGGCCCTGAAAATCCCGTTTTATTTCTTCCCCGCTGCCATTTCCTGGATCGGGAGATGTAGTGTTTTCCTTGTCGAATTCCTGATTCATATCCTTCTAAACATAATGCTTTCCAAATTTTTCTCCAACTACAGATCTGACTTTCTTGATATCCTGCTCTTTACTCTTAGGAACGATCATCAAAACCTCCTCTTTATCTACAATAATATAGTCACTTAATCCATCAAGTACAACCAGTTTACCATGAGGCACGTGGATAATATTACCCACGGCATCCTGACCTATATACTTGCCATTTACCACAACATTCTTACGTTGGTTTTCAGCCAGTTCATCATATAGGGCTCCCCAGGTACCCAGGTCGTTCCAGTCAAAAGAGGCAAGCAGTACCAAGGTGGTTTTTGCATGCTCGAGAATAGCATAGTCAATTGAAATATTTTCGGCCTGAGGATAGTGTTTGTTAATAAACTCTCCTTCTTGTTCTGTATTCAAAACGGGTATCCCTGTTTCGAATAAGCTGTACATTTCAGGTTGATATTTTGAAAAGGCATCAATGATAGTCCGGGCACTCCAAACAAAGATACCCGCATTCCACAGGAAATTTCCTTGTTCTAAAAAGCTTTGTGCCGTAACATAATCCGGCTTTTCCCTGAATTGCCGTACCGGCCTTAATCCTTCTTCATTATCTCCCTTTTCCAATTCAATATAACCATATCCAGTTGTTGGAAAAGTGGGCTTTATACCCAGTGTGCACAAAACCGCATCCGATTTGGATTTCTCAAAGCAGCGCGTCACATCTTCCTTAAAAGCCTCCTCATTCTCAATCCAGTGGTCACTGGGAGCTACTAGCATCAAGGCATCAGGATTTTTCTTGTAGATCTTGAGTGCCGCATACAAAATACAAGGAGCTGTATTTCGCATAGCCGGTTCCGGAACAACTTGTGAACGATCAATTTCAGGGAGTTGCTCCATAACCAGATCCTCATATAATTCATTGGTAAGGATATATATGTTTTCAGCTGGAATAAACCGCTTCAAACGGCTAAAAGTCTTCTGAATAAGGGTTTCGCCGCTACCCAACAAATCGTGAAATTGCTTGGGATATTCCTTGGTGCTTACCGGCCAAAATCGGGAACCTACCCCGCCAGCCATTAATATTGCGTAATACTTACTGTTCATATGATTAGTTACCTAAATATTCTACTTCTGTATGTGGTTGGAAAAGATACACCCTTCCTGAATGCATTTCTGCACATTCAAAGCGTTTCACGCGTTGTTGCCCCTTTTTGAATTGCCTGCCGTTATGTATCGCAAAAACACTTCCTTGTGGCAAATCCAAAAGGTATAGCCGCTCTTCCTTTTCGTCAAACCGGTTCAAAGCTAGAGATAATTTTGCGTCAACCGCACTGCTGGCCTTTGGATTGATAAAATGTTTCGCCAGATGGGGCAAAAGCTCCGACGGAAAGATATCCGGTCTCAGGAAAGGCAGCATCAAATCTTTAAACGTCTGTTTCCATTCAATCCCATGTGGTTTTATTCGCCTTCCATACATTTCAAAAGCCTTAAGATGGGCTATTTCATGGATAAGTGTAATCAGGAAACGATATGGGTTCAGCGATGAATTTACCGTTATCTGATGGTACCCTGAGGGAGTTTTTCTGTAATCACCATGTTTACTTACACGATGGTTTACTACCTTCACCTCAACCCTGTGACTGCCTAATAACTCCAGGCAAGGATCAATAGCTGAATCAGGGATATAGTGCATCAATAGCTCCTTCATGAATCCAAAAATAGGCTTAAATGATAAGTAATAGAAAACAATTGACCAGTAGTTTTTGACAAAATCACCTCAACAAATCTCATTTTCCTGGACAACCTTTTTAGGTTATTGGAATCATAATAATACCATGAAAAAACTTTTATACATTCTATTACCGGTATTTCTTCTGACCGGGTGTGATAAGGATGAGGCTACAACAGGGATTGTCGGGGAGTGGAAGCTCATTGAAGTACTTTCAGATCCGGGCGATGGCAGCGGCCGTTTCAGGGCAGTGAATAGCGATAAACGCATCACCTTTCTGGAAGATGGAACCTACACCTCAACAGGTTTGGTTTGTAGCTTTTCAACTGACGTTGTGGGCATGACTAATGGTACATATACAACAACGGAAACAGGATATCAGATAGGTTGTAGTGAAACCCTGGACCATTCAGTTAATCTGCAAATTGATAGCGGTTTTCTGATTATTAGCTTTCCCTGTATTGAACCTTGCCTTCATAAGTTCAGGAAAACAAATTAGGGAGTAGACTTAGAAACCGGCAGTACTTTTCCATTGTAATACCGATGTCCCTCAAGGGCAAACCGTTTTATATAGGCGGCCATTTCTTCAGCACTTAGCGGTGCCTGGTATCCGGGAAAAGCCTCTTCCAGCATCTCCGTTTGTACGGCTCCCAATGCCAGAACATTGAAAGACGGTCCGTTGTCTTTGTATTCTTCTGCCAATAATTCGGTTAAGGTTATCAAAGCTCCTTTACTGCTACTATACGCAGACAAACCGGGAAATTTGGCACTCCCCTGAACACCACCCATAGAACTGATATTAAGCACATGGGCCTGCTGATTCATGTGAGGTAAAACTGTTTTGATAAGTTCAGCAACACCATAAACATTTACTGCGTAAACCGCTTCAAACTCGGATGCTGTAGTTTCCAGAAATGGCTTGTTCAAAAGCAGCCCTGCATTATTGATAAGTACATCTACCCCTTTCCATGACGAAGTAATATGTTCTGATACCCGATCGATATCGGATTTTTGAGTGATATCAAATGGAAAACATGTAACATCATCCAACCGTAAATTCGCCACTGGGGTGGGGTTACGGGATAAAGCCAAAACCTGATGTCCGTCTTTCGCAAAGATTTGGACCAATTCCAATCCTATACCTCTGCTGGTGCCTGTAATAATTATATTTGCCATTATTTCAATTTAACTTGCTGATCAGGGCTATTGGTAAGCCCTTCCACAATAGGAATCATCTTGTTTACCAAGCCCGACATATGATTATAATCCAATTCTTCCGGCTCATCTGTAGTTTTATGATAATGCGGGTAGTTGTTAAAATCAAATGTACAAAACGTATGGGAGGGAATTTGGAAAATACTATGGAATGGGTAATTATCTGATCTCTGAAAAAGATTGAATTCTGTCTCGGTGGGCAAATATCCAATAGGGTCATCGGGCACCAGTGAATTAGCTACCGAAGCCAGGTTCGATTTAGAAAAGCCCGTAATATAAACCAGGTAATCCTCTGTACTCATTGGAACGCCGGTCATTTCAAAATTGAGCATCAGATACAGTTTAACCCCTTCTTTATTTAATCTTCCAGCAAGGTGACTGGAACCGAGCAGTCCTCTTTCCTCCGCACTGAACAAAGCAAATATAAGGCTGCGCTTGTTGGTTTTTTCCTTTCCAAAATAGCGGGCGAGTTCGAGTACCGTTGCTGTGCCGGAAGCATTGTCATTAGCACCATTGGCAATGGCGTCGCCATT
The DNA here is from genome assembly GCA_021295155.1 of Flavobacteriaceae bacterium D16. Classification (GTDB taxonomy): domain Bacteria; phylum Bacteroidota; class Bacteroidia; order Flavobacteriales; family Flavobacteriaceae; genus Lentiprolixibacter. The sequence goes on from JAJTJC010000035.1 coordinate 1,196,485, forward strand.
AACGATGTTAACTATGCCTATATGGTCATAATGGGCGCCTATCAGGATGTATTCATCGCGAAGCTCAGGGTCATTTCCAGGTAGAAATCCCACCATGTTATAAGCGATGGCTTTGGTATTTTGCAAAGTATCCCGATATCGCGGATAAAAGGCACCTAATCCATTCTGGATGAAAAGTTTTTCAATAAACTCTGCAGCAAATCCAATCTCTGAACTTCCAGTATCCCTGCCTTTCATCTCATCGGAGGCCAGGTAATACACCAGGTTACGCATGTGGGTGCTATCTGTAAACGTACCTCCCGAGGCTTTTCTCCTATTGCTCTTAAGAACACGATTCATTTCGGCTTCACGATCGTGTACTACAGGCAGGTCGCCAGCCTCAACTTCACTCGCATCCTTTTTTGAAGCACAGGCAATGAAAACCAAAAAGCTGAAAATTCCGATAAAGAACTTTACCATAACGGTCTCCCTTTTTACGATAAAAGCATCTTTTGTATATGTAAAAGATGCTTTTAGATTTATTTAATTTTATTTAACTCCTGCCATTAGGCCAGCATGGTTACCGGGTTTTCCAGATACATCCTGAGTGTCTGAAGGAATTGGGCCCCTGTGGCTCCGTCCACCGTCCGGTGATCACAAGCCAGGGATAACTTCATTGTACTCCCTACCACAATATTACCGTCCTTAACAACAGGCTTGTCAACAATAGCCCCTACAGAAAGGATAGCTGAATTGGGCTGGTTGATAATAGAGGTAAATTCCAGTATTCCAAACATCCCGAGGTTAGAGACCGTAAAGGTACTTCCTTCCATTTCTGCCGGAGTGAGTTTTTTATTTCTGGCCCTGCCTGCAAGATCTTTTACTGCAGTTCCAATCTGAGTAAGGGACATCTGGTCTGTAAATGGCAATACAGGAACTACCAGGCCATCTTCTACAGCAACTGCCACCCCAATGTTAACGTGGTGGTTGTATTTGGTAGTATCCTCGTTCCAACTGGTATTTACCTGAGGATGTTTTTTGAGTGCCATGGCGCATGCCTTGACGACCATATCATTGAATGACACCTTGGTGTCCGGGATATCATTGATATGAACCCTGGAGGCTTTTGCATTATCCATATCAACCTCAATGGTCAAATAATAATGTGGCGCTGAGAATTTCGATTCACCTAGTCTTCTGGCAATTACTTTTCGCATTTGAGAATTCTTGACCTCCTCCACGTGCTCTTCTCCCACGGGAAGAAAAACCGGGGCCGCCGGTGCCGATGCAGTCTCAGCTGCAGGCTTACTTGCCGCAGCTGCAGCAACCGGTGCCTTGTAATTCTCAATATCTCTTTTAATGATACGGCCTTGATCTCCTGAACCATTAACAGTATTCAAATCAATGCCTTTCTCTTTGGCCATCTTCTTGGCAAGCGGAGAAACAAAAACGCGTTGTCCTTCAACAGCTGGAGTTGGAGCGGCAGTAGCCTGAGCTTCCGCGACAGTTGGTTCGGCTTGCTTCTCTTCCGTTTTTGAAGTTTCGGCAGAAGCAGGTATTCCCCCGGCCAATACAGCACTGACATCGGTGCCCTCCGGGCCAATAACAGCAAGGACCTCATCAACCGGAGCTGATTCTCCTTCTCCTATCCCTACATAGAGTAATGTGCCTGAATAAAAAGATTCAAACTCCATGGTGGCTTTATCGGTCTCAATTTCAGCTAAAATATCCCCTTCTTCAACAGTATCACCAACTTTTTTCAACCAGGTTGCCACAGTTCCTTCTTCCATGGTATCACTGAGGCGTGGCATCTTAATAATTTCTACTCCCTCCGGGATTTCTGCTGCCGCTGAAGGAGTACTGGCAGGGGTATCGGATTTTACCTCTGGGGCTTCGGCAGCTTCCTGCGTGGCCTCTTCTTTTGATGCACCCGCATTAAGCAGTGCCGAAATATCCTCACCTTCTTCTCCAATGATAGCCAGGAGTGAATCGACAGGGGCGCCATCTCCTTCCTGTATCCCGATGTGTAAAAGCACACCTTCATGGAAAGATTCAAATTCCATAGTGGCTTTATCCGTTTCTATCTCCGCCAGAATATCCCCTTCTTCCACCTTATCTCCAACATTCTTAAGCCATTTAGCCACGGTTCCTTCCTCCATGGTATCGCTTAGTCTGGGCATGTTGATTATTTCTGCCATTTGTCTATAATTTATGTGGTAAGAATGGATAATCCTCTTGTTCGTATACTACGTCGTATAATTGCTCAACAGGTGGATATGCAGATTCTTCTGCAAATTGTTCACATTCCTTAACCTTATCTTTTACCCGCTTGTCTATTTCCTTTATCTCGTCTTCTGAAGCATATTTCTTTTGGAGTATCACTTCCTTCACCTGAGTAATCGGATCGATCTTTTTGTAATTCTCTACCTCTTCTTTGGTTCTGTAATGCTGGGCATCAGACATGGAATGCCCCCTGTAACGGTATGTTTTCATTTCCAGGAAAGTAGGGCCTCCACCATTTCGCGCACGCTCAATCGCCTTGCTCATCTCCTGAGCTACCTTTTTTGGATCCATACCATCCACCGGAGCAGATGGCATTTCATAACCAAGACCTAATTTCCAAATCTCTTCATGGTGTGCAGTTCGCGCTACCGAGGTACCCATAGCATAACCATTGTTTTCACAAACGAATACTACCGGCAACTGCCAGAGCATAGCCAGGTTGAAGGTTTCATGAAGACTTCCCTGCCTAACAGCACCATCTCCCATATAGCAGAGGGTAACATTATCTTGTTTAAAATATTTGTCGGCGAAGGCAAGACCAGCTCCGAGGGGAATTTGTCCCCCAACGATACCGTGACCCCCGTAAAATCGTTTTTCCTTATTAAATATATGCATAGAACCACCCATACCTTTAGAGGTACCAGTTACCTTTCCATATAGTTCTGCCATTACCTTTTTGGGATCTACTCCCATACCTATAGGTTGCACGTGATTCCGGTATGCCGTTATCATTCTGTCTTTGGTAAGATCCATGGCGTGCAGTGCGCCGGCCAAAACCGCCTCCTGTCCATTGTAAAGATGCAGGAAACCCCGAACTTTCTGCTGAATATATACTGCTGCAAGCTTGTCTTCAAACTTCCTCCAGAACAACATGTCCTCATACCATTTCAGATAAACCTCTTTAGTTATTTTCTCCATGAAACAGGTCGATTTTGGTTTAATTATTTTGAGGAAATACGTGATTTGTCCTCAAAAATGGAACACAAAAATACACATTAAATCCATTGAGAAAAAGAAATGCAGAAAAAGGGGAAACTGAAAATAATATGGTCTACCAAAGTTCTTTGTGGAATCCCTGAACAAAGGTAATCATCCCAGAAAATCGTTATTGAAGGCGATGGGTAATAAACTAGCCATAGACTTACACTTGAATACCCGTCCATCACTCCCCATCATCAAAATGCTGATCGGCTTTTCCTGCTTGCTTTCGTATTCATAAATGGCCTGTCTGCAATTACCACAGGGAGCAGCAGGTTTAGCTGAACTGGAGTCAACAGCCGCGGCAACTATGGCAACCGTCTTAATGGGAACCCCGGGGAAACTCGCGCCGGCATGAAAAACCGCAACCCGTTCTGCACACAATCCCGAAGGGAATGAGGCGTTTTCCTGGTTACTGCCAATTACTATTTCATCATTATCTAAGAGAACTGCGGCCCCTACTTTAAAATTGGAATAAGGTGCATAGGCATCTTCCCTTGCTTTACTTGCCTTATGGAGCAATTCCTGCTCTTCCTGAGATAGTTCACTGAGGTTTTCGAAAATGTATATTTCGCTTACAATAGTCTTCTTTTTCATTTTGGAGTACTACACTTATGGTAAAAATAAGAAAACCTGCCGTGAAGCAGGTTTTTATCATTAATTGGTTGCCTGGCAACTATTATTAATTGTTTATAAACTCCTCACCTAGGTTGAAAGTCAATGAAAATCTCAGGGTGTTTTCCAATGGATTTCTAACCTGCGAAGTAGAAAACAGGTAAGACAGGTCTATCTGAGCTGCCTTGAATTTAAATCCGGCTCCCAGGGTAAAGAACTTTCTGGACCCCTTATTCTCACTTTCATTGAAATAACCTGTACGGACCATGAAGGAATCCTGATAGCTGTATTCTGCGCCTAATGCCCAGGTTACTTCTTTTAATTCTTCACTAAAACCATCCGGGGCATCACCGAAAGAAGAGAAAACCCCCTCCAAGAAGGATTGTTCCTGATATTCTAGATTATCATCTGAATCTATATCGCCATCTCCATCAAAATCCTTGGGAGTAGGAACAAGCAATTTGTTGAATTCCATAGTTAATCCAAGTGTATTATCGGCGTCAAATATAAAATCGAAACCACCTCCAAATCCCAAATTGGTTGGGAGGAAGTTTTCCTGCCCACCTTCATCATAACTAATTTTTCCACCCAAGTTAGACAGGTTAAAACCAGCTCTCCATCGCCCGCTAAAACTATTATAGGCTATTTCATTCGATCGATAGTACCCAGCCACATCCACTGCAAAAGAACTAGCAGCCTGAGAATCCACATCTCCGTTTTCGGGTAGTTTCAGGTTTGATCTTATAAATCGACCTCCAACAGCCATAGAGAATGTCGGACTTAATTTAAGGGCATAAGAACCATCAAGGGCTAATTCATTTGGCTTGGCCAGCGTACCGGGATCATTGGCAAATTGCCGTAATTCAATTTCTCCCAGCGTGAAATATCGCAAGCTAAACGCAAACGCACTCTGATCATTGATCTTGTTATAGAAGTTACCCCCTAAAAGGGATATATCCGTAATAATACTTTCCAGGTAGGGTGTATAACTTACCCCTATTCCCATTTTTCTTTCAGCAAAAGCAAACTTTGCGGGATTCCATTGTTGACTAAAAGCATCTACAGAGGTAGCCACACCCATATCGCCCATCCCAGCTGCCCTTGCATCTGCGGCAATGGTCAGGAAAGGAACTGCGGTGGTGATTACTCTATCCTCCTGGGCAGCAGCCTTGTACAAAAGGAGGAATGTGATTAGCAACGGTAATTTTTTCATCCAATTCATATGCAAAATTTCAAGTATATAGAGTATATGGTATAAAACAACAGAACGAAGCGATCTTCTACTTATTGTTTGAACAGATCTCAATTCGATTAATATGTCGAGATATATCTTTATAAATATGATTGTGTTTTCAGCATCTCACCGGCTATACCTGTAAAACCTGCTTAATCCACTAATTTTAACCGTATATAGACCCATTTGGGAATGGTTTCTTTAGCACTATATGCATTCAGGAAGAATTAGGATATACTAATATGATAGGCTTTGCGTTATCATTTTGTCGAAAAGTACCGAAATACTGGGCTGCCAGAAAGCAGTAAAAAATTTCGGGGCTATAAAATATTATGGGTAAATGCTCGTTCTATTAGCCAAAAGCGACACTTAATTTATCTAAAACCACAAACCGACTAGTGCGGTTTGACTAAGTAAAGTCCTAAATACAGATGAAAAAACAAATGACCAGGGTTTTTCTCTCTTTAACCGTTATTGCGGGAGCCCTAAGCCTTAATAGCTGTAAAAAGTCATCTTCAAGTTCGAAGAATACCTCTCGGGCTACTGGATGGAAGATCAATGCCAAGGAAGGTGGATTCCAGTACAATTCCGAATTTAAGGAACAGGAAACGGCTCCAGGCCTTGTTTTTATTGAAGGTGGAACGTTTACCAAAGGAAAGGTACAGGATGATGTGATGCATGAATGGAATAATACCCCAACCACGCAGCACGTGCAATCGTTCTATATGGATGAAACCGAGGTAACCAATGTGATGTATCTGGAATACCTGGACTACCTGAAAGCGGTGTACCCACCGGAAAATCCTAAATATGCCAATATCTATAAGGGAGCTCTACCGGATACACTGGTTTGGAGAAACCGACTGGGCTTTAACGAAACCATGACCAACAATTATTTACGGCACCCGGCTTACGCTGAGTACCCTGTGGTTGGTGTTAACTGGGTTCAGGCTGTTGAGTTCGCCGAGTGGCGAACTGACCGTGTAAATGAAGCTTTATTAGAGCGTGAAGGATACCTGGATTCCGAAGCAAAATACAAACCGCTAACTGGAGAAAGCTCCGGGACCTTTAATACGGAGGCATATCTGAACAAACCTGAATCTGTCTATGGTGGTGAAATTGATTCCCTCCAGGGTAAGAAAAAGCGGGATTCCGTATCTGTCTTTGCGAAAAGAAGTTCTGGTATTATAATGCCAGAATACCGATTACCCACTGAAACTGAATGGGAATATGCCGCACAGGCCCTAATAGGTACCCGTGAGTACAATAACTACCGGGGAAGAAAAAAATACCCATGGGAAGGAGATTATACCCGAAATGGTCAGCGTGTTGGACGTGGAGACCAATTAGCCAACTTTAAGCAGGGCAAAGGAGACTATGGCGGAATTGCCGGATGGTCCGATGACGGTGCCGATATCACAGCAGAGGTTAAGTCATACAAGCCCAATGACCATGGATTATACGATATGGCTGGGAATGTTGCAGAATGGGTTGCCGACGTATACCGACCCATTGTAGATGACGAAATTTCAGATTTCAACTACTACCGCGGTAACATCTACATGAAGACTGCGATCGATAAAGATGGGAAAGTAAAAATCCTTGAAGACAATATTGTTTACGACACCTTGCCCACAGGGAAAGTAGTAGCCGTAAACCTGCCTGGAGAGATTAAAATGGTACCTGTAGATGAACAAGAAACCTACCTGAGAACCAATTTCTCCGATAGTGATAACAGATCTTACCGAGATGGTGATCCTGGTTCATCCAGGTTCTTTGATCGCTTCAGCGATGAAGATGAAGAAGATCAGCGACAGATGTACAATTCACCTGAGCACAAAGTGGAAAGGGATTCTACCGGAAAACTGATCCGTGAGTACGATAAAGATAACTACCGAACTTCACTTATCAATGATGAGGTTCGCGTATACAAAGGTGGCTCCTGGAGAGACCGTGCCTACTGGTTAGATCCTGCCCAAAGAAGATTTTTACCTCAGTACATGGCTACCGATTACATTGGTTTCCGATGTGCCATGTCAAGAGTTGGTTCCAAATCTAAGACCAAGAACAAAACCGTTAGAGGAAAAAAAGCTAGGTAATCTTTTAAGCAAAGTGTTATTGAGCCCTGACGCAAGATGTGTCAGGGCTTTTTTTATCTTTGAACCATGGACATTGCAACACTGCACAGCTTATTTCTTGAAACACCGAATGTATGCACGGATACCCGAAAGATTGATGGCCCGTGTATTTTTTTTGCCCTAAAAGGCGATAATTTCAACGGTAATGCATATGCCCGGCAAGCTTTGGATAAAGGAGCAGTCCTGGCCGTAATCGATGAAGAAGAATACCAAATAGATAATCGTACCATACTGGTATCAGATGTCTTAAAAACGCTTCAAGACCTGGCACTTTATCATCGGAATTTTTATGGCACCAAAGTACTTGCCCTTACCGGAAGCAACGGGAAGACTACAACTAAAGAACTTATCCACAGCGTACTTAAATCTAAGTACAGGACTATTGCCACTAGAGGAAATTTAAATAACCATATCGGAGTTCCGCTGACCCTGCTTACCATTACTTCAGAAACCGAAATCGCCATTATTGAAATGGGGGCCAACCACCAGAAGGAAATTGCCTTTTTGTGCACTCTTGCAGAACCTGACTTTGGATATATCACCAATTTTGGGAAGGCACATCTCGAAGGTTTTGGAGGTGTTCAGGGGGTAATCAAAGGAAAAAGCGAGCTCTATGATCATCTAATAGCCAGGGAGAAGTTTATCTTTTTTAACGCGGACGACCCCATACAACTTGAAAAACTTGAGAGATACCACAGGAAAGCAGGCTACAGCAAGGATAAACCAAATAATAAAATCATCCGATTCCTCCGGTCTGAACCTTTCGTGGAAATGGAACTTGAAGGCCTTCCTATCAAGTCGCATTTAATAGGAGCCTACAACTTTCCAAATTGTTGTGCTGCACTGCTAATTGGTGGGTATTTTGAAGTCCCTGTTCAGGACATGAAGCAGGCAATTGAAAGCTATATCCCCATGGATAACCGCTCACAGTTAATTCAACGCGAAGGACTGACTATTGTTCTGGATGCTTATAATGCCAATCCAAGCAGTATGAAAGTGGCTTTGGAAAACTTTAAAAGTATTAAGGGAAAATACAAACGGGTTTTCCTGGGAGACATGTTCGAATTAGGGCAGGATAGTGAAATAGAACACCAGCAAATTGCTGAACTGGCAGACAAGATGGGCTATCGGGAAGTATTTCTTATTGGGGAACACTTTTTCAAAACCAAAACAGCTGCTAAAAAATTCAAATCTTTCGAGGAACTAAAAGAATACCTGAAGGAACACCCTGTAAAAGAAGGGACACTTTTCATCAAAGCCTCCAGGGGGATGGCCCTGGAACGTATTCTCGATTTACTTTAATCCGTATTCACCCTTCATATTTAGTTCGTTTAAGCTATCCACCTCTTTTCTAAACCTCAAAATCATAAAACTATCCAGTTCCTGTCCGATACTATCCCGAATAGTATTCCAGTTGGAGCTATCCATTTTGATGGTATAATCCCGGATCTTGTAGAATCGGGTCATATTATAGCGATTGGCCGACCAGGCTGCCTCGGTACTTTCCTTATGCTTAAGGTCCTGTAGGTAGATCCCAACACTAAAACCTACAACAACTATAATCAGAGCTATAATAAAGTGTTTTCTAGTTTTCAGCATGCTTCAGTTTTTGCCTTCTCCAATGAACCAAATACCATTGAATTATCTGCTAAAATAGGATTTAATCCTCTGGTTTGTAAAGTTTTAAGATAAAAGTGTCAGAATAAGGGTTATCCAGGAAAAAAGACACAGTAATATTTCTATGTTGCCGCGATTTTTTGGTTGATATGGGAGATTTGGAATAGCTCATCGAGTTTGCAGATCAACATACAGTCCACGGCTGCAACTTGTCCCAACCAGGACGTAGGGATAAAAAATCCAATGCCGCCTGTGCAACATTATTGTTTTGTCCCCTTCTTAACATTGGATTACTCACTGCGTTCGTGATCCAAAGTCAGTCCGCGGCTGCAACTTGTCCCAACCAGGACGTAGGGATAAAAAATCCAATGCCGCCTGTGCAACATTATTGTTTTGTCCCCTTCTTAACATTGGATTACTCACTGCGTTCGTGATCCAAAGTCAGTCCGCGGCTGCAACTTGTCCCAACCAGGACGTAGGGATAAAAAATCCAATGCCGCCTGTGCAACATTATTGTTTTGTCCCCTTCTTAACATTGGATTACTCACTGCGTTCGTGATCCAAAGTCAGTCCGCGGCTGCAATTAGAAAATCCACAACTACTGTTGTAGTTGTTTTTTCATTTTCCTTCCAAAGCTCAAATGCATTTGGCTTTCTTCGGAAAATGAAAAATCCACGCCATTGCGTGGATTTTCTGAGTGATGTGGAGTGTATTGGATTCGAACCAACGACCCCCGCCCTGTCAAGGCGGTGCTCTAAACCAACTGAGCTAACACTCCTGATCCTATTTAGGATAGCCCCGATATTCATAAATATAGGCCGACGAATATCGTAAATTTATAGGCTATTTCCCGAAAATAGTATCATAATTTTTATCCTGGGGAATATGCGAATAACAACTAACTTTATAACCACCTTATTAATTAGCATCACTATAGCCAATTGCGGTAAATATGAAAATTATATCCTGGAATGTAAATGGCGTTCGCGCCGTGGTCAAAAAAGAATTTTTCAAATCCCTGGATGAACTGGAATGGGATGTCCTCTGTTTGCAGGAAACGAAGGCACAGGATGAGGAGGTAGCAGCTGCCCTAGCTCCCTTCGGAGATTACCACTGTGTATTCAATTCTGCCATAAAAAAAGGATATTCCGGTACGGCTGTGATCAGTAAACCACCCCTTGAAAGTCATTCCCTGGATATCGGTATTCCTGAATTTGATCAGGAGGGGCGGGTTATTTGTGTTACATTCCCTTCTTTTTATCTCGTTAATGTTTATGTCCCCAATTCTGGTCAAAAGCTGGACCGACTTGAGTACCGCCAAGCATGGGATAACGCTTTTCTTAACTACCTCAAAAATCTGGAAACAACAAAGCCCGTTCTGGTATGTGGGGACTTCAATGTAGCGCACCGACCTATTGACCTGAAAAATGACAAAACCAATTACAATAAAACGGCCGGGTATACTCAAATTGAAATAGACGGAATGGATAATTACCTGCAGCAAGGTTGGGTAGATACCTTTAGAACGCTCTACCCCGATACAGTATCCTACACCTATTGGAGCTATCGATTTAAGGCACGTGAAAGAAACACCGGATGGAGAATTGATTATTTTCTGTTAAGCAAATCACTGCTTCCCAAATTAAAGGAAGTTGAGATACTCTCAGACATTTACGGCTCGGACCATTGTCCTTTAAGGCTTGTTTTGGATTAAATCAGTCTGAACTTTTCAGAAATGATACGGAGTATCCGATTTACTTTCTCCAGTTCGATCTTCATAATCTCTGAAATTTGATTTTCAGCCTGCTCTCCAAAGACAAATAACTCCAGGATATGCCGGCTTCGGGAAGGGATAGCACCATAAACACTACCCATCATACTGCGCTTTTCTTCTGCCACAAAATTGGATTCATCCAGGTCCAGTTTTTCGATCAATTGCCGCTCGAGGTCTTCATCCAATATTATTTTAGGAGACCATTGGTGATCCTGTTTGTAGGAGATGTCGTCTAACTCGGTTTTAAGCAATAAATCTCCGTCTATATCCACAAACCATTTTTCCTGCAACCTGTTCAATTCTCCCTTCAGGATATCATCCGCGTGAATTGAAGTGGATATTTCGGCCTCCTTTTGGACTAATTCGTCAATCTTGGTTACAGATTTTTCGAATAAAAGTTGTTTTAAGGCGTCGATTTCCAGATTCTCCGGTAAATTTTGGAAAACATCTAAATACACCTCATCAAGCATACCTATAGGGTCGTAGAATTGTCGGTCTATCTTACCCTGGTTTTCTGACACTTTCAGACTGGCTACCATGAAGCGTTCAAGTTCCGGAACAAGAGACTTTATCTTTTCATAAAAGTCCTTAAAATTATCTTCCGCTTTATATCTTAATAATTCCTTCGTTGGCATAATCACCGTTTTATACGTTAATACTATTCTTTAGAAATGCCTTCCAAAGCTTTCCTAAAGCTACATTATCCTAGTCAGGCTGTCTATGACATCTATCAGGTTTTAAGATCGGAAATCTATCTGTAGTCTAAGAAATAAAGTAGTAAACTATCAGTATATCAGAACGTTAATACTCGGGCTGATGAAGATCATTTCAAAGCAATAGGTTTTCGATTACTTTTCCAGCCGAATTTATGTATAACCCAAAAGTTTTTATCATGTCACTTGTAAAATTTAAAAAAAGAAGACGACCTTTTGCTGATCTGGTTACTTCCGATTTTTTTGACATGGAGGATTTCTTTGATAATCGATTCTGGAAAAGAGGCATGCTTAATGAACGCTTCTGGAATGGCAGGACTGGGGAACCAGCGCTGAACATTAAGGAATTGGATGATCATTTTGAAATTGAACTGGCGGCACCGGGATTTGCCAAGGAAGATTTTGACATTACCCTGGAGGACGGCTACCTGCGTGTTTCTGCTGAAAAATCAGCCGAAAAAGAAGAAAAAGAAGAAGAATTCACCAGAAAGGAATTCAGCTACAATGCTTTCGAAAGGTCACTATTGTTACCAGAAAGCGTAAAGGAAGAAGAAATTGAAGCCAAATACAAAGATGGTATTCTTCGTTTCAATCTGGTAAAAAAGGAAGTCGTGAAAAAAACACCTAAAAAGGTGGAAATTTCATGATGGTCTTGTTTAATTGGGAAGGCTCCGGAAAAACTAAATAGTCCATGTAATTATGAGGTTTTCCGGGGTCTTTTATGTTTATAACTTGCCGCCTATTCATCCAAAATAGATCGATTTGCATCCAGAGTCCTGAGGGTAGATTCATAGCCCAACTGATAAATAGCTTCTAAATCGTTGAGATCAAAAGTGTTAAATCGTTTTAGTCCTTCTGGTGATATAACAAGCGTACAATCATCAAATTTGGAGAGTGAATCATGAGCAGCCCTTATCTGATAGGCGCGTTCCAGAATGGATAAAGAACGTTTAAAATCCTTGTATGCCCTTTTTTCAAAAGGATTTACATAAATCCCAATGATCTTCTTGCATTTACCAGAAATAAGATCCACCGGAAAATTGTTCAATACGCCTCCATCGATATAATAATTATCTCCTATTTGTACCGGGGCAAACACCCCTGGAAAAGCTGCCGAAGCTAGAATTGGACGTACCAGTTCACCTTCAGTAAAAACAACTGGCGAACCTGACAACAAATTGGTAGCGGTAACCAACACAGGGATTGAAAGTGCTGCAAAATTATCGGAGCTAAAGCATTCCCTAAAACGATCGTAGAATTTCTCTGTATCTACAAATCCGGGTTTATTCCTGGCATATTTCTTCAAACTGAATATTTCCGTGCTCTGGATAAACTCAAAAATATCTTCAGGCTGCATTCCTGAGGCATAAAAGGCAGCAATGATGGCACCAGCACTTGTACCTGAAATTATACTGGGTTCAATACCTTCCTCTCTTAATACCTGCAGTGCCCCAAGATGGGCTATTCCGCGTGCACCTCCTCCTGATAAAGCCAGTCCTATTTCCATAATCCCAGTATTCAATATTTTAAATGCTTTAATTGAACCTGCCAAATTTAGAAAAGTTGCCTGTCTTAGCCGAGGTGGATATAAGGAAATAAAAAAAGCCACAAATAATTGTGGCTAGACTTCCTCTTTTTTACGGGATTGAATTTTCTTCATTACGCGGCTTATAATTAGCGGAATCATGACTCGGGCTATGGTACCGTCCATACTTCGAACCAGATTTACAGGATACAAATGGTTTTTGATATCATAAATCCTGAGCTTCGCACATTCCTTATCTATTTCTCTTTTAAGACTAAGAATCTTAAGTTGCTCATCTATTTCATCAAAAGAATTAAATCGCATTGTCATGACTCGTCAAAATAATATTTTGAAAACATCCTCAAAATAGGTTTGTTCAACCTTTCCCTGAAGGCAAAACCAATAAGTGCCAGTATCAGGTAAACCAAACCAACAACCAAATATCCATATAATTGATTATTAAATGCTTCTCCTAAAACATAAGAAGCAGCCAGGCTCAAAAACAGCAAGGACAGTATGGTAATGACACCCACCAAAACAACTTTGGCAAAATAGGTTACCAATACCATTGAGATCTTAAAACTTTTGAGCTTGGCATACTCCAGGCTGTGCTCTACATATGCAGACACTTCCTTATCGATCTCCGAAAAATCGTGCTTCAATTCTTCAAAAGCCATGGATTAGGTTTTCTGAAGTTCAGCATTTTTTTCTCGGAGTTCCTCTAATTTTCGCTCCAAGGTTACAATGATATCATCGGCCTTATAGCTCATGGTAGATATGGTATCTTCCAGTTTTTGCTCAAATGCCTCTTTCTTCTCATTGGCAGTCTTAGTTAATTCTTCCTTGGCGTGTACTATCCTTTCGGTAAGATCTTCTTTAGCATCAATTGCTTTCTTTTTAATCTTTTTCCTGGTTTTAATTCCTTCATCCGGAGCATACAGGATACCGATTCCCGCTCCTATTGCAGCACCTGTCAATAATGCTAACAATACATTTCCACTGTTATCTGTCATGACTATAAACGTTTTAATTATTTAATACCCCAATGTACAGGTTAGGCCTATCCTGTGAAATGACCTAGGTCATTTCAAAAGTTAATTTCCCGTTTTTATTTAGAGCTCTCTAAAATCATATTCTGATGAAAGTATTGATTCTTATTCAGCGCTTATTGCTTGGTGGATTTATATGGTTGCTAATGGGCTGCGGACCAGTAATTGTCACCTCCAGGTCAACTGCTCCCCCACCTCCCTGGTTTTATCCCAATCGTCTGGAAGTAGTCCGATATGTCTATTTCCCTGAGTTAACTATTTACTATGACCTCCATACCAGTATGTACCTCTACCTCGACGGAGGTATATGGGTAAGAAGGAATGTTTTGCCTCCCCGTTATCGACAATACAACCTGAGGAAGTCCCGCTATGTAAGGGTTAAGGATTATAGAGACGATCGCATAGAAGAATATCACAATAACAAGGCTAATCGGGGCCGAAGTAACCTGGACAGATCCAGAAACCGCAGGAATGAATGATTCTGATGAACTGTTAAACTTAATTATATCGCTATGAGAACAATTATTGCCATGCTATTGGTGTTGTGCCTTACAGGATGTAATGGGCAACGGAAAGGAGAACAAACTGTAGAAGAAAGTAGCAAAACGAAGGTCGATACCCCATTAGGTAATTGGAAGGTGAGAAAAGAGTATGACGAATTCGGAAACCTGATACGATATGACTCGACTTATTCCTGGTCTTATTCCAATATTCCCGGAGATTCTATTAGGGTAAATCTGGACAGCATCATGGACTTGTTCCAGGGCCATTTTGAGACAGATACCCGGGATCCCTTTATGAACCGCTTTTTTTACTTCCCTGAAGCTGATTCCTTATTTATGCAGGATTTCTTTAAAGAAGACTATTTCTTTAAAAACTGGGAAAGGCATAATCAGCAAATGGAAGATTTTATGCGGAAAATGGATTCTTCAAGGAATATTTTTCTGAAAAGGTTCCACCCGGGGCTTATGGAGTCTGGAAAAATTGAGGAATAAACTACCCTCCCCATTTCAGGCCTTAACTACTGTTTATTGTAGCAAACGGTATGTCTGCCTGGCAATTTCCAGTTCTTCATTGGTGGGGACGATCAGGATTTTTATGCGGGAATCGTCAGACTGCAGTTCCCAAATACCTCGTTGAGGGTTTTGGTTGCGATCTGGATCGATCTTAATGCCCAGATAATCCATATTCCTGCAGACACCCTCCCTGACCAGAGCTGAATTTTCTCCAATCCCAGCTGTAAACACCAGTACATCCAGGCCATTCATAATTGCCGCGTAAGCCCCAATGAATTTTTGTATGCGGTAATTCATCATATCCAGGGCCAGTAGGCTTTTTCTGTCTCCTTTAGCGGCGGCCTTCTGAATATCGCGCAGGTCTTTAAACCCGGTAAGGCCGTACATTCCACTTTCACCGACCAAAATCTGGTTGACTTCTTTAGCGGAGTATCCCAGCTCCTCTATCAGATAGAAGATCAGGGAATGATCAATATCTCCGCTTCGCGTACCCATGATCAGTCCGTTAGAAGGTCCAAAACCCAAGCTGTGATCAATACTCTTACCGTCTTTGACTGCAGTAATACTGCATCCGTTTCCCAGATGTATAGTGATCATTCTGGATGGGATTTTTCCAAGGTATTCCGCTACCTGTTCAGAGACATATTTATGGCTGGTTCCATGAAAACCGTATACCCGAACCCCATATTTATCATAGAATGAATTTGGAATCGCATAGCGATGTGCTTTTTCGGGTATTGATTGGTGAAAAGCGGTGTCAAATACTGCAACCTGGGTCGCTTCCGGGAACAATTCTTCGGACACTACTATGCCCAAAAGGTTATTGGGGTTATGCAAGGGGGCGAGGGAAGCCAGTTCCTTGATCTTGTCCTTTACGGCCTTGTTAACCCGAACGGTTGCTGAATAAACCTTTCCACCATGCACCACCCTGTGTCCTACTCCCCTGATCTGCTCACCAGCTTGCAGCAGGTCCAGTTTGGGATCCATCAAAGAATCTGCGATTACTGCAAGACCCTTTTTATGATCAGCTAAGCCCTTTTTAATATCGACCTCAGCGTCTTTTGTTTTAAGATAAAAACGGGCATTGGGGCTTCCGATTCGCTCCACCAGGCCAGAACACCTCAATTCGCCCGATGGCATATCCAAAAGTTGGAATTTTATAGAGGAGCTTCCCGAATTCAGTACAAGAATCAGCATATCTTAATCCAAATTATTCCTGTGCCTGTATGGCCGTTATGATTACTGTATTGATGATGTCGTCTACAGTACATCCTCTGCTTAAATCGTTAACAGGTTTATTTAATCCCTGGATGACAGGGCCAATAGCCAGTGCTTTTGTTTCCCGTTGTACTGCTTTGTAGGTGTTATTTCCGGTATTGAGATCCGGAAAAATAAATACGCTCGCCTTCCCAGCTACTTTGGAATCCGGTAGTTTGCTCTTTGCTACGTCAATATCTACAGCAGCATCGTACTGGATTGGACCTTCGATAAGAAGGTCTGGCCGCTGTTTTTTTACCAGGGCAGTAGCCTCTCTTACGCGTTCCACGTCTTCTCCAGTACCTGAAGTACCGGAAGAGTAAGACAACATGGCGATTCGGGGCTCTATACCAAACATCTTGGTAGTTTCGGCAGAGGATATGGCAATTTCCGCAAGCTGTTCTGCCGTCGGATTCGGATTAATAGCACAGTCTCCGAATACCGTAACCCTATCTTCCAGACACATGAAGAATATAGAGGAAACAATGGATGCTTCCGGCTTGGTTTTGATGAACTGCAGCGCTGGTCTAATAGTATGTTGCGTAGTGTGTGCAGCCCCGGAAACCATACCATCGGCATGGCCTTTGTAAACCATCATGGTTCCGTAATGCGAAACATCTTCCATAAGGTCCCTGGCCATAGCCAGATTAACATTCTTATGTTTCCGCAATTCGTACAAGGTCTGCGCATAGTCATCAAAATTGGGGGAATTTACGGGGTCAATGATGTTAACCTGGTCCAGATCAAGGTCCAGATCCATTTGCTTTACCTTGTTACTGATCCGTTCAGGCTCCCCTAATAAGGTCAGGCTTACGGCATTATCGTTCAACAACTCCTCTGCTGCCATTAAAATTCGCTCATCGGTACCTTCTGGAAGAACAATATGTTTTTTATCGGACTGTGCTTTCTTGAGCAGGTCATACTGGAACATTCTGGGAGTCATTCCTTTACTCCTGGATGTGACGAGTAAACTGGCCAACTCATCCTCCTCGATATAGGTAAGAAAATCCTTGATCGAAATATTAATTTTTGGCGTATTCTCGGCATATATCCTTGGTTTTATAGCGCCAATTTTATTGGTTACCACATAGGTCTCTCCCTGGACAGATATTATGGGAACCACCTCTGATAGGCCTTGAATCAGTTTAATAATGGAATCTGCCGGAATTAGTCCCCCACTGAGAATGATCCCGGAAACTGCCGGGTAATTAAGTGACAAATTAGCCTGTAGAGCTCCCAGAATAATGTCCGAACGATCCCCTGGTGTAATCACCAGCATATCCTCTTTCATATGGGTTAGGTAATTGTTCAGTTGCATGGCTCCTACCGCAAAATTACCAGCCTGGTTATGAAGGTTTTGTTCTCCAAAGAGCACCTCCCCGCCCATTTCTTCAAGTATTTCTTGTAGTGTAGGATTTCCCAGAAGAGGGTTTAAGGGAATAGCCCCGATAAGCACTTCGGGTGGAAGTTTTTTGCGCAATGCACGCCGTACAGCTTTGAGATTAACGGGCTGTACTTTATTGGCAATTACCATCAGCACCTCCACTCCCTTACTTTTAAAAGAATCATAGGCCAGGAAAAGGTTGCCTACTATTTCTTCTTCAGTTTTAGTTGAACCAGCCGCCAGTAATATAGCTGGAATACCGAGATTCTGAGCGATTAGAACATTAAAGTCCCATTCAATTACAGAACTTTCAAGAGAGAAATCGGTCCCTTCCACCAGGACCAGATCGGACTTACTTTCAATGGCCTTGTATTTCTCAAATATGGTGTCCAGAATTTCATCCGCCTTGTCAACACCGCTCTTTTGCACTACCTCACTACGGGTACAGGCAAAGGATTCCTCGTAGGTCTGGTCCAGTTTGAAATGAGTAATTACCGTATTGATATGATTGTCACGTGTGCCCTCCGGATAATCATCGATTATTGGTCTAAAATAGCCCACACGGGCGGCTCTACCAGTCAGTACCTGCATAACCCCCAGGGTTATGATAGATTTACCACTGTTGGGTTCAGAGGTGGCAATATAAACCGCTTTGCTCATAGGTGTGATTTTCCTGCCACAAATTTATGGGATATACCCACTAAATGTTAGTGGTGGGTAAGAATAATTTTAATGAGAATATTCAGGCCTCGCAGACGCTCAGATTTAAGGGATTTCAGGTAATACAAGAAAGGGGACTTCTGTATGGAATGCGATGCGTTTAACCACCGGCTCTCTCAGTAGTCTGCTGAAAAATCCATGCTTGCAATTAATCATAGTAATCATGCCCACTTGGACATCCCGGGACCATTCCTGAATCCGCGAAGCAATATCAGGATAATAGGCAATGTCTGCATATCTAATATCTACACCCTCGAGTAGTCTTCCTAACAATTTGCGAAGTTGTTTTTGTTCTTCATCTAAAGCCTCCTCCATGGCTATATGGGTGATAATAATACTTGACCGGATTATTTTAGCGATTTCGAGCAAGGGTTGGATTTCAACCTTTTTATAGTGGTGTTTAAAGTCAGTTGCAAAGAGGATCTCATTATAAGAGCCAAATTCAAATTGTTCCGGGACTACCATAACCGGACAATTCTCAATGTTGCGAATGAGCCTGACTGTATTACTTCCGAGAAAAACTTCCTTCATACCTGTGGCTCCCTGAGTTCCCATAAAAACATAGTCAATGTCCTGGTCTATGATATGCCTGCCGATTGCATTGAGCAGCGAATCAGGTTCCAGTAATCCCACAAATTGTCGACCTGGCACTTTGTTTATTGAATTAAGGTGATTAATGATCTTGTTTAGTTTCTCCTGAGCTTCCAGCAGGGTAATCTCAAATAAACGCGTATCCCGTTCTTTGTTAATGGTACTCACCAAACCTGAAGGACTAACCTGATGTGCATGGAGAACATAGAATTGACAGGGAATTTTTTCAAACAGGAACAGGGCATACTCAATAGCCTGCCAGGCATTCTTCGAAAAATCGGTTGGAAGCAATATGCGCATGACATGTTTATTGTAAGATTAAGGAAATTCAAGTCTACAAATCAGGCAATACCAACATGGGAACCGGAGTGTGAAAACCGATCTTTTTTATTACCGGCTCGTGGGTCAGTCGTTCCATAAAAGTATGCTGATAGTGAATCAAGGCAATCATATCTGCATCACAGGTGTCGATATATTCCATAATCGCGGCTTCAACAGTGCTTTTCAGGCTCCCTCTTTTCCATTCCACCTCGGTGGATTCCAGGCGTTTCTCCAAAAGCTTCTTATTATTAATTTGCTCAGGGCTTAATTTAAATTCCTGAGCTACCTGAAAGACAATAATTTTAGCCTGCCAGGCCTTTACAAGGTCCAATAAGGGAGACAATTCATAGGGGTCATAATGCTGTGTAAAATCCGTAGGGAAAATGACAGCCTGCAGCGTTTTGAAGTCATGCTCCGCAGGAACAACCAGAATAGGACAATTACGGACTTTCCTGATCACCTTAACCGTATTGCTGCCCATAAACACTTCACGTGCGCCCGTAGCTCCTTTAGTTCCCATCACAATCAAGTCGATTTCCTCTTCCCTGACGGTTTTATGAATACCTTCTAAGAGGTCTTCTGCCATAGAAAGAGTCCTGAAATGATGTTGAGGTTCATGATGGTGAACGTCAAGATAATCCTCAATCTTATCCAATTCATCATGGGTGTGTGCCTGCAGAGAATCGTAAAGTACTCCTACCCTTCGCTTCGCTTTACTACTCAATACCCCGGCAAAACCAGGCTCATAGGTATGTAGTAAAAAGAACTGGCATTGACGCCCCTCATGCAATTTAAGAGCGGTAAATAACGCATTCCATGCGGGATCAGAAAAATCGGTAAGTATCAGGATTTTTTTCATGGGATAAACTATTTTACAATGTTCGCGTTATCTCGTATAACCAGGAAGGGAACAGGGGTATGGAAGCCTATCTGATCTACATTCTGTTTCCAGAGCAGTCGTTCCATAAAGGAGTGTTTTCGGTTCATCATAGCAAGGAGTTGATAGTCGTGCTCGGTTATATAATCGATCACAGCATCCGGCATCAGAGCTCCTTTCTTCTCTTCAAACTGATGAGGCACACCTTTAAGACATTGTCCAAGGTGCTCTTTATTGGCTATTTGTGTATCCTTAAGATCGTATTCCTCCTTTACATGCAGAACGGTGATCTCTATTCCGTGAATAGCGGCAAACCCTTTAATGGTATCCACATCTTCCTGTTTATATGCGGTCCAGTAATCTGTAGGGAACACCATTTTATCAACTTTTCGAAAGCTATATCCTTCCGGGATAACAAGCACTGGGACCATGGCTTTGCGTAATACAAATACGGTATTGGAGCCCAAAAAAATCTCCGCAGCTCCGGTAGCGCCCTGGGTGCCCATTACGATCAAATCAATATCCTTTTCTTGGGAAACCTCGTTAATCTCATCGGTAAGCAAATTAAAGGCCGAAATGGTCTTCAGGGTGTGTTTGGGATTATTAAACGTCTTCTGCACCTGCTCCAAAGTATTCTCAAGGCCTGCCTGCGAGATATCTACGCCCACATCCGGAATAGCGCTAAATGATGGTCCGCCCATCATATAGTCCATCCGATAGAAGGCCGGGGTATAGGTATGCAGCAGGTAAAATGTGGCTTGCTCCTCTTTAAAGAATTCCATGGCATAGCTTATGGCATTCCAGGCGTTATCAGAAAAATCCGTTGGCAGCAGAATTTTAAACATAAACTTGCTTTTTGAGTTAACTCAAAATTACGGATAGCCTCACGGAGACGCTATGATTATGATCAGTCTGAATGAATTGATAATGGCAATCCATACGATGGTTATGGAAACCGAGAGTTTTATACCATCAACTGATCATGATCATTTCAGGGAAATCATGAATTCGCCATATTGAGTTTTTATTAGAACACTTAAAACACAGATCATGGCACTTAATTTTAATCAGTATGCAACAGAAGGCAACACCTTCTTAAAACATTATGCTAAGGAGATGAACTTGGGAGATAACCGGGAAAAGGCAGGAAGGATTCTGACAGCCATTCTCCATGCTCTCAGAGATATCATTACCACTGAAGAATCCCTTCAATTTATAGCTCAATTACCCATGTTCCTCAAAGCGGTGTATGTAAATGGGTGGACTATCAGGAGAGATCGACCCAAGGTAAGAAGGATACCTGAATTTATTGACCTGGTACGCAAACACGACGGTCCTGCTGCCATTAACGACTTTGAGTATAGCGATGAGGTAGCAGAGCAGTATATCAATACCACCTTTATCTATCTCAGAAAATATGTTTCCCTAGGAGAAATGGAAGATATCAGGGACGGTTTGCCTAAAGAATTGAAAAGCCTCATTTATTCCAATATTATGTTCTAAGGCTGACAAGTAGTCTTATCTCCATATGCTTAATATACAGAGCATTACCCCCTATTCTAATACGAATGTGTTTCGGGGTGAAATATCTTTATTTGCCTGATTAAAATCATAGTTTACGCCTCTATGTAGCAATACCTTTGAGCTTAATTATAAATCTCTAAATAAGATAATTATGAGAAGCTTGACCTTAATTGTTCTGTTGTCATTTCTTTCGTTTACCAGCCATGGACAGGAATTGAAAGATATTGACGAAGTAGCTCCTTTTAGCGAAGGTTTGGCTGCGGTAAGAGTAGGAAACCAATGGGGTTTCATCAATGAACAGGGAGATCTGGTAATCGACTTTAGGGATGACCTTGTTTGGAACAAACTAGCTGACAGAGACAAGCTGGATATAGAAAGTATCCGATACCCCCTTTTTAAGGACGGGCTTTGTATAATCAGAGAAATGCTCGAAGAAGAGGAGATATACGTTTACGGGTTCATTGACAAAACTGGTGCCACGAAAATCAAACCGGAGTATCTCAATGTAACGGAATTCAATCAGGGCTATGCGGTGGGCATACTAATGACCAAGAACTTCCGGGGTAAGAATAATTTTCAGCTTAATATCTACGATTACAAGTTTAGTGAAGTAATTGTAGACCAAAAAGGGGATATCATGCGACTGCTTGCCAAGCGAGATAATATCCAGATGTCTAAAAGACGCTATGAACTGCCTGAACTGCGTGCCAAGTTACTTTCAAAAACCCTGGCCGCCGTTAAAAAAGGAGAAAACTGGGAGTTAATGAAACTTGACCTTGACTAGCAATGTTTGCTAAAACAGAAATATCATAAAGTAATGGGCTGGAACCTTCGGTAATACTGTTGGATCCGGTCCTTTACTATACAATCAAATACATAATTATAATCTAAAAAAATGTTCTCAAAAAGACTATACCTCATGTCCTTGTTGATTCTTTTGATGGGTAATTCCTGTAAGGACAAACCTCAACCAGAAAAAGAAGCCCAGGAACCTCAAGTAGAAAGCGTCAAAAGTCTCTCACCGCTTTATAAAGAAATAGCAGCATTTATGGACCTCGAGGTTTCAGACAGTACACAAATTGAGGAGGTTCTCGATTTTAAGGCGCTTATAGGGGAAGGTGAAGTTGTCACTTCTGATGCAACACAAAACCTTAGTTTCTATAAGGCTATCATGAAAAACGGAAAAGCTGCTTCCCTTCCAATTTTTGAAGCAGTTGGATCTGATATGACCCTTGTTATTTTCACTGGCAAGGGTTATATAGGAACCCTGTGGGCCAAAGTGCTGATTGATAAGGCTACAGGCAAAACAATAAAGGTCCGGTTTGGCCATAAAATGGAGAGCGAAGGGTATGGGAATGGGATTGTTAGCTCGGCCTTCGGGGATCAGTTTAGCAATAAACAAATCTCATTTGAAGAGAACTCCTTTGGACTCAATCAAAATGGAAAGCTGGTAATAAAAGGAATAGCCGGGATAGATGGAGTTTCCGGTGCAACGATCACCAGTTCGGCGGTGGTGGCAATGCTCAATGATGGACTGAAAAATTATAAGACCTATTTATCTCCCTGATAAAGCCAGACTGTCATTAACCCAACCAATGAAGACAAGCTTTAATATTGTAGATATTACACCATCCAATGTTCAGGAAGAGACTTTGTTTTGTCTAAAGAATGTAAAAAGCAACGGCTTTAAGAGTAAAAAAACCTGGTTCTCACAGCGTTATAAGGAAGGATTACGCATAAATATCTTAAAGGATGTCGCCGGGAAAATGGCCGGATTTATAGAATATGTCCCGGGAGAATTAGCCTGGAGGCCCATTAAGGCTAAGGGCTACCTGTTTGTGCAATGTCTATTGGTTTACCCAAATAAGTATAAACACCTGGGCTTTGGTTCTGCATTGGTAATGAAAGCTGAAGCGGTGGCAAAAGAAGCTGGCTACTCGGGCATTTGCACCATCTGCAGTAAAGGCGCCTGGATGTCCGATGCTGATCTTTTCCTCAAACTCGGTTTTGAAAATATTGAACAGAAAGGCCGTTTCGATCTACTTTGTAAAAGCTGGAATACAAAGGCTTCTGTACCTCAATTTAGGGACTGGGAGAAGGAACAAAAACACTATACCGGATGGCAGCTGGTATATGCCGACCAATGTCCCTGGCACGACAAAGCGGTTGAAGCCATGTGGAACACGGCCCAGGACTTCGGGATTGACCTGAAACTCACCTGCCTGAAGTCAGCTGAGGATGCCCAACAAGCTCCTTCCGGCTTTGGGGTTTTTAGTCTGTTGCATGATGGAAAGCTCCTTGAGGATCACTACCTCAGCGCCACGCGTTTCAGGAATATTCTTAACAAAGAATTACAGCTGAATACCTGAACAATCCAAAGTTTTACTATGAATATGTCTTACTGACTAAGATTCATCCTTCTTTTTACCCCTTGGAAGTACCTCTTCCGGGAATGGGAACAAAATGGTGGAATTCTTCTCTGCAGCAATGTTAGATAAGGTTTGGTATAACCGCAGTTTAATAGCCGAAGGCGATTTATCGATTTGCAAGCCGGCTTCCAATAATTTGTTAGCTGCCTGCTCTTCTGCCTCAGCCAGGATGATCCGGGCCCTCCTGGAGCGTTCGGCCTCCGCCTGATTGGCCATCATACGCCTCATATTCTCCGGGAGTTGAATATCCTTGATCTTGACATCAATGATCTCAATACCCCATTCATGGGTTTCTTTCTCTACAATGGACTTGATGTTTTTACCCATCTCCTCCCGGTTGGAAAGAATGGTATCCAGTTCTACCTTACCGCAAACATCGCGCAAGGCTGCCTGGGATAATTGGGAAATTGCAAAAGAGAATTCCTCAACTTCCAGAACTGCCTTTTCAGGATCATAAATTTTGAAGAATACCACACCGTCTATACTACAAGGCACATTATCTTCGGTCATTACTTCCTGTGAAACAATATTCACCGTGATTACACGGATGTCTACCACTTGAATGGTATCTACAATAGGAATGATCCACCGGAAGCCTGGATTCAGTGTTTTTACAAACTTACCAAATCGGAATTTTAGTGCTCTTTTGTATTCATAGATTACTCGAATCCCGGCCAGCAGGAACAAGCCGAGCATAATAAGAAGATAAAACGTTGGGTTCATGATTCAATATTTAGAGTTAATAAATAAGAGTATTTGCATCTAGCAATTAGCTCCACTTTTATTCAAATTTGTATTCATCAGGCTAACCTGTCCTGGGATATGTGCTGTTGTTTTGTTCTGTTTTTAAGCATGCGGTACAACTTCAGATCTACCCAGATAAACCAGGCAATGAATCCGCTAAATGTAACCTTTTGGATTACCGGCAGGCTATACAGTCCTTCCCCGGTTTCATAGATATAATAGTTGCCCAGAAAAATGAATAAACAGACAAAACCAAATTTCACCAGCGCCGGGTAACCTGCTTTCCACATCTCGGCAAATGCGCTTAAAAGGGCAATTGCTCCAAGAACACCGGCTATACGAATAGTAAGGTCATGAGTGCCCGATGAGAGCAACATGGTAGTTATCAGCGCTATAATCCCTGAAAACCACATCAGCCTGGTATTCCAGCTCCATTTTTGAAAAAGATGGGGGAGGTATACCCAGAGGTAAATCAAACTAATACATAAGACTCCCAGAGCGGCCCGAGCGTAATACCTTCCGCTGTTTATTTCACCATTAAGCGACTTATAATCCAGCAAATCGCATAAGTAATTATGCCAGAAACTAAAGCCAGGTGTTGTTGGATCAATCCAGGTACCGCCCGGATAATTCAACGCTGATAAGACATACAGGATTACAAAAAGACCCATGCCCAAAACGGGAAGCAGCAAATAACTATGGTGGGGCTCCTTGGGTATTAAATACATACGATCTTGTATTGCGGAACCTGACGATTCCTATGGAATTGATCATTCCTGTTCTGCCCCTTCTCTATAAATCAGGAAGTTAACTTTTTGCCAGGCTTTCGCCAGCGGGCTAATCCAGGTAAAGTATCCACAGCCTTTCTAAGCGCCTTCTTCCGGGATATTCCCAGTTTCAGGGCCAGGGCAATATTTCGTGCAATTTTTTCTTCAATTGTGATATCCTGATCAGTAAAATGACCCTCCTCGTAACAATGGAAACAATACTCGGTGTTTACACTGCCATCCGGGTAGGTTCCGAAATCGGACACATTTCTTATCTGCATGCCACAACTCTTACAAACATTCATCTCGGTGGTTTTCATCACGCTAATTACTGAGTACGTTTTTTTTGATTAACAACAAGATAAGCTACTCAGAGCACTGTAAATATGATACTTATCAGGTTTGAAGACCTACAACAAGAAACCGGTGCGTTCCGTGAGGATTTGTTTCAATTCCGGGGTAGTACTGAAATCGATCAAATTAAGGGCCTTTACTCCACAAAGCTCCTCAACCATAGCCCTTCCGGCAATGGTATTGGAAGCAATACCCGTCACAATATCGGGTACAATTTCAAAGGCTTTCATAAGTCCATAAACGGCATAGGGATCCGAAGCACTCAGGATGGTACACTTGATTTGATCCCGAATCAGTTTTATGGCAATATCCCCGTTGTAAGGTTCGAGAGGAGAAGCTCCGATTTCAATTATGGCGATATCGGCCTGTTGGTTTTCAATATAGCTTAATAGCAATTTCATTCGCTCTTTGTAAGGAATCCTTGGGAAAATGGATGAGGGAAGACCAACATCAACAAAATCCATAACAGCTTCCGCACCCACATCTTTTATGGCCAATATGTCTTTAAACCTTCCGGCACCGGCAAGCTTGGCACCTACAACCCTGTAGTTGGCCTGCACAAAAAGATTAGTTACGATCCGGGCTGAAGTGGTTTTACCTGCAGACATCGAGGTTCCCGTAAACAGAACAACGGGTGTTTTAAAGGGAACCATAGGGATTGAGACAACAAAATCCTGCATACGAACCTTATTCCCATAGCGCATTACATGACCCAGATAAACTACCTCCATCATATTGGGTATAAACACGGATTTGGAGGTTAGTTTCCCAAGTAAGCCCGCTGCAGTAAGAACATGCATCCTCAAATCATCTCCTACTTCCCGCCAGGTACCTGTGGCTTCCAGTGTTGCGTGGCGTTCACCCAAAGCACCAACAATGGACTCACCACCAATGACACCTCGCATTCGACCTGTGGTTAGCTCTAAAGTCAGGATATTATTACTCCCGGGGTCAAGGATCTTACAGACAACATAGTCACCAGTATCCCATTGGGTTCGATCTATTTTTTTTAATCCGAAATCTTTGCTATTCAGATCCGAAATCCGGGTTAAGGAAGTGTATATATATTTATGATCCATCATGCTCCATTTGTAGGTTCCGTCAATAATAATAGTGTCAGTAAGGCCGTGCGTTCCAGCAGTTTTTTCTCAAATATGAATTCATGAAGGGCATGTGCTCCGTCTCCCGGGGTTCCCAAACCATCCAGGGAAGCGGTATACAGGCTGGTGGTATTTGCATCTGATCCTCCACCTGCGGTGGCCTGCTCCAAGTTCAGCCCAAGCTGTTTTCCCTGAAAGCGTGCAATCCGCCACAATTCCTGATTTCTGGGTGTTTTCTCCATGGGGGGCCGACCTATTCCACCTTCAACATTCAATTGAACATCATCAAGTTGGGGTTTGAGATTTCGGATTTTTTCGGTGATAAAATCCCCGTCTTTTTCACTTAAAACCCGAACATCCACTACAGCTTTGCTCATTGGGGCTACAGTATTAGGGGAAATACCTCCTTCTATGGTACCCACGTTAACCGTTATTCCTCGTTCATGGTCGTTCATGGCAAATAACTCCTGTACCTGGTGTGATAATTCCACAATGGCATTAATTCCTTTGGTAGGATCCAGTCCCGCATGTGCCGCTTTCCCTTTAACGGTAATGGTAAAGCGACCGATTCCTTTTCTGGCTGTTTTCAATTTACCATCAAGGCCTAAGGGCGGCTCCAGTATAAAGGCTCTGTTGGCAATCCTTGATAATCGCTTTATTATACCCGTAGATTCCCAGCTTCCAATTTCTTCGTCGGAGTTGATTACCACCACTGGTTCTACGCTAACAGGAAGCGGCATGCTGCGGATGGCAGCCAGGGCATAGAAAATTTGTGTAAGCCCTGCTTTCATGTCGTAAACCCCGGGACCTTTTATTTTGCCCTTTTCATAAGACAATGGCATTTCCTCCAGGGTACCCGCAGGCCAAACAGTATCGCAATGACCAATTAACAACTGTATTGGAAGGCTCTTGTCCCGGTCAGTAGGCCGGGCATACAAATAGCCTCCTGTTTTCTTTCCAGGAAAATGGACTGCATAGAAGCCAAGAGCCTCAAACCTTTCCCTTAAAACCTCAAGGATAATATGCTGGGCCTCTATTTTATGGGATGGGGTCTCCATAGTCACTAAATCCTGAAGAAACTGTCGCATTTCATCCTCATGTGCTTTCAGGAAATTTTGTATTTCCGCTGCTCTGTGGCTTACCTTATTCATCGTTTGAAGTCTTTGGGAAACGGGAAATTAAACGTCTGGGAAATCCTGGCGAAACGTCCGGGAGCTACGTAGACTAACAAAGGATTCTCTTGAAGCTGCTCCTGTTCATCTCGTTCAGATCCCAGGGCATAGTCTTCATCGGCATAGGCAGCCACAACCTCTCCGGTTATTATGGCATAATCGTCAAAACCATCCAATATCTTTATAGACCGGCATTCCAGATATAAATATGCTCCTTCTATAACCGGCACATCCATATTAAGTGCTTTTGCCACAGGCAGCGCATCCAGCACTAAGTCCGATTTTGAACAACTGTCATTCCGTGGGGTTGCACTCAGGGAGGTAAAAACCAGTTGGTCCGGTTTAGGAAAACTCACAGTAAATTCTCCGGTGGCCACAATATTGTGGAAAGTATTGTGTCTTGGGGTACATACAAACCCAAAATACGGACCAAAGCCCAGAGGGGTGACCATGTGCTTGGGGGCCAGGTCGTATTTTTCTCCTTCTCGTGTTCCCACAATCACCAAAGGGGCAACGGTAAATACCTGATCCCAGAGGGATTGTTTGACATTGAGTTGGGCGAGTCTCTGTTCCTTGATTCTTTCCATTTTCTTCCTGGATGCGATTATCTCTCAAAGTTATATCAGGGTACAGATATAGGGAATGATCTTCATCATTGCTGATATTGGTATATCTGCATAGTTTCATGTAAATTATAGACATGAAAGGCGTATTACATTTGGGGAGGGTAGCCGGTATTAAAATTGAGGTACACTGGACCTTTAGCCTGTTGTTGATATGGGTGGTTTATCTGGATATCAGACGGGGAGGTGACCTGAACTCTGCCCTAATGAATATCGCACTGATTCTCTTCTTATTTCTCTGCGTTGTACTGCACGAACTTGGGCACGCGCTAACCGCCAGAAAGTTCAATATAGGCACCAAAAAAATAACCCTACTTCCCATTGGCGGAGTAGCTTCTCTGGAGAAGATGCCTGAAAAACCCCAACAAGAATTACTGGTTGCCCTGGCGGGGCCAGCGGTCAATGTGGTGATTGCAATGCTATTGCTGATTGTGGTTCCCCTCAGGACCTATCTCAGTATGGATGCAGAGAACCTGGAAGCCCTGCTTACCACACTTAATTTTAACACGCTGCTTTTTTACCTGCTAATTGCCAATATCATGTTGGTAGTATTTAACCTGATTCCTGCTTTTCCCATGGATGGTGGAAGGGTATTACGTGCTTTGCTGGCTTTTAAGATGAGTAGAGCTAAGGCAACAGAAATAGCAGCTACACTTGGACAAACCCTAGCCGTGGTCTTTTTTATTCTCGGTTTGTTTTTTAACCCATTCCTGGTTCTGATAGCCTTGTTTATTTTTATTGGAGCCTATGGTGAGAACCAGATGGTTAAACAGACTACGCTCCTTGAAGGACATTTGGTCAGGGATGCCATGCTTACCCAAATTACTACCGTAACTCCAACCAATACAATGGCACAGATTATTGACCTTTTACTGGCCAGTACAGAGAAAGATTTCGTTGTAGTTGAGGAAGGACGTATAGTGGGCACCCTTATCCATAAAGAAATCATCAACCGGAGTAAAGACCGGAATCTGCTGGTCCGTGACTTTATGAATACCCGCTACCATATTATGCGGGAAGAAGGACCCCTAAGTGAATTTTTTGAGTTGGCTGCACGTGAAAACCAGCGCTTCTTCCCCGTTATTGATCATTCGGAAAACCTGGTTGGTGCAATTGACATGACCAATGTCAGTGAATTTTTGTTGATTAAGAATACGCTAGCCCAATAACCGCTATGTACATTTCTCAGGCCTGACGCATATCATTTTGCATTAGCAAGGCATTCGCTACTTTGGTTGAAAATGTAAATGAAATGCGGTCAAAAAATACAAACCCCCTACCCCAAAAAACTTTTAAAAACCTTCTGGAAAAACGCAATCCTTATTGCATCAGCATCTATTTGCCCATGTTTAAAAAAGGCAAGGAGCAGAATCAGGATATGGGTCCTGCAATATTGAAGGTCCATATCAATAAGCTCGAAAAAGAGTTAATTGCCCTCGGTTTAAAAGACCAGGAAATCAAAAAGTACCTGGAACCACTTTACACCCTGGTTCAGGACCGGGAATTGTGGCGTAATCCCAGTGACGGACTGGCCATCTTTATGGATAAAGAATCCGGACTTCAATACTACCTGTTGCCCGTTTCCTTCCGTGAAACAAGCTACCTGAGTGATCACTTTAATATGTTACCATTATTCCCCTTATACCATCAGAACGGCGAATATTTCATCCTTGGACTTAGCAGGGACTATGTAAAGCTTTATCAAGCAGACCGATTTGGTCTTAGGGATTTATCCCTGGAAGCCCATGCCCCGGAACAACTAGAGGAGGCAGTGGGTTACGATTACGCACAAAAAAACCTACAATTCCGCACCGGACAGGCAGGACACAAGCAAGGATCCTTCCATGGCCATGGGGAAGGTAAGGATGATGAAAAATTAGAACTGCTCAAATTCTTCAAGGAAATCGACAAGGGAGTAAAGGAGCTGCTTGGTGACAGTAGTGCACCGCTAATCGTAGCAGGAGTTTCAAGATGGCACTCCCTATACAGGGAAACAAATTCATATCCAAATTTGTATGGAGAAGCCCTTCTGGGAGATCCTGAATTTAAGGATATCAATACCCTGCACCAGGAATCCTGGGAACTTATCAAGCCCTATTTCAGTGCTACTTTGGATTCCAAAACGCAGGCGTACCTCAACCAGGAACACCTGCCCACTACATCAAATCAGCTATCAGATATTATTCCAGCTGCCGAGGACGGGCGAGTGGACACCTTATTTATAGAAAAGGAAAGAGATCAATATGGCAGCTATACCGAAAAACAATGTCTTATCCTGGATTCGGAAAAATCCAATAAGAACATCTCCCTTTTTAATAAGGTTGCCCGGGACACCTTCCTTAAGGGGGGCAAAGTATATACGCTGGACAGAGTGAATATGCCATATTCTAAAAGACCATTAAATGCGCTTTTGAGGTTCTAGCACCCATTACTTATGCCAAAGGAATCCATTATAAACTGGTTATTGGCTGGAGATATATCCATACAGTATCAGACTCATCGTGATTTAATGGGGGAGGATAATAAAGACCTTCAATTGCATATTGCGCATAAAGGATGGGGCAAGGCATTTCTAGATAAAAGGAAACCCAATGGGCACTGGGGGAAGAAATTTTATCAACCTAAGTGGACTTCCACACATTATACCCTGCTTGACCTTAAAAACCTGAACATTTCACCTGATATTCCTGAGATCAACAAATCCATTCGGTTGATAGCAGCTAACAGGAAAAGTCAGGATGGAGGCATTAATCCTGCAGAAAGTATAGTCAACAGTGATGTTTGTGTTAATGGCATGTTCCTGAACTATGCCAGCTACTTCAAAACATCGGAAAAAGAACTGAAATCCGTAATCGATTTTCTATTGACCCAAAAAATGCAGGATGGGGGATACAACTGCTGCTCAAACCGCTCCGGCGCCGTACATAGCTCCATGCATACTACCCTGTCGGTAATGGAAGGTTATGTAGAATATTTGAAAAATGGGTATTCCTATAAAAAGGAAGCGATAAAAGAATCTTTACTGGAGGCCAAATCTTTTTTGCTGATTCATCGCTTGTTCCTTTCAGACAGAACAGGGGAAATTATACATCCTGAATTTCTAAAAATACGTTTCCCCAGAAGATGGAAATACGATATCGTAAGTGCCCTTGACCTTTTTCAATATGCCAGTTTTCCCTGGGACGAACGAATGCAACCTGCATTGGAAGTCCTAATCCGAAAACGAAACAAAGACGGCACCTGGAATCTTCAGGCCAAATTGCCTGGAGCCCTTCATTTTGAAATGGAAAAACCTGGAAAACCGAGTCGATGGAACACTTTACGTGCTCTTAGAATTTTAAAGCATTATTATCAAAAACCACTATTTGTCAATCAACCTGAGCAAGGTCATTTCCGAATAGCGCTTTAGCCCATACCTTTCGAGTGTTTAACCCTTAATATATATATTATGGCTGTTTTAAAAGTAGTCGAGATTTTAGGAAACTCCACAGTGAGTTTTGAAGATGCCCTGAAGAATGTAGTAACCGAGGCCTCAAAAACCATTCGGGATATCCGTTCGGTTTATGTTCAGGAGATGCAGGTAACGGTAACAGAAAATCAAATTACAGAATACCGCATAAATGCCAAAGTGTGTTTTGGTATCATGGATATGTCCTAAATAGAGTACGATTCTACACAAGGATTGTCAATTAAAGGATAGCACTATTTACCTCATCCAAAATTCGAATAGCTTCCTCATCTGAAACCTGATAGAAATGCAGGTAAAACTGCCCCACTGCTCGGAAGTCAGATGGGGTGGCCAGGCATATTACTTTGTCTACTTCAGGCAGGGCATCCAGCATGCGAACGGCCTGTCTCGGGGCAACAGGTATACCAACTATGATTTTGGCAGGAGACTGCTTAGCAACTAATTGCACGGTGGCCATAAGCGTATTGCCGGTAGCAATCCCATCATCTACCACAATTACGAGTTTGTCTCTCAAGGGTACAGGTTTACGGTTCTTATAATACTGATCCTGACGTTTTCGAAGTGTTTCCCTTATGCGGGCAGTTTCCTCTTCTATATAAGCTTTAGGAATGGTTTCCGTATCACTGATAACCATACTCTCTAAACTAACAGCACCCAGAGCATATTCCCGGTTATAAGGATGACCGATCTTTTTGGATAGGGCAACATCCAATGGAGCTTTCAGAATCCTGGCTACTTCTGCCCCAATGGGCAGACCGCCCCTGGGGATTGCAAGGACTACAACATCCCTTCCCTGATAGCTTATCATCTGTTTAGCCAGTTGTTTTCCGGCATCGGTTCTATTTTCGTACAAATAACCCATCTTAGGTAAAGTATTTTTTAAACCACTTAGTTGCTAAGCGGGCAACTTCTTCCAATTTACCCGGTTCTTCAAATAAATGGGTGGCACCTTCAACTATTTCCAGACTTTTTGTTCCAGGCAGCTTGTCATAGGCTTGTTGATTGAGACCAATCACCACCTCATCCCTCCCACCTACCAGGAGCAGGGTAGGTGCATTTACCGATTCCAAAACGTCCAGAGCCAAATCCGGCCTCCCTCCCCTGGAAACTATAGAAGCGATTTGTTCACCAAAATGAGCTGCAGCTCCCAAGGCAGAGGCGGCGCCCGTACTGGCACCGAAATAAGCAACGGGAAGCCTCTTGGTCTCTTCTTTAGCTTTGATCCATGCGGTTACGGCAATTAATCTTCTGGTAAGCTTAGGGATATCAAATCGGGTTTCATAGCTCTGGTCTTCCCACTCAGTCAGTAAATCAAACAAAAGAGTAGCCATTCTCTCTTGCTGTAAAACGGAAGCTACATAGTTGTTCCTGGAGCTCAATCTGCTACTTCCACTCCCATGTGAAAACAGCACAATACCACGGGCATGATCGGGTATGGCCAGGATTCCTTTAAGGCTTACTGATTTCAAATTTATTGTAACGGGTATTGCTTTTGTTTCCATAGCTATTCAGTTAATTCAAGAATTTTTTCCCTGTTGTCCCAAACATATAATACGGTAATGCCATAAGTAACTATCAGAACCAGGGCATAACCAATTGCCCCGAGTAAGGGAAATAACAGGATAAGATCCATTATGGTAACCATGGCAAGGCTTAATAATATGATGGTCCAGAAGTTCCAGGAATCTACATTTCGGGAGTTGAGATAATGGGTTACAAGTAAGGCTGCAAGACAATTACCACACCATAAACTCAGGATAAAAACCATCAATAATAATACTCCGGAGGGAATACCCAGTATACTGACCAGACAAAAAGCAGCGATTACCGGAATCCCAAAAAGATAGCCTAATCCGGTTGCCAGTATCTTGAACCTGCTTTCGTAGGTATGCGTAACCATTTTTATCAGCGTTTTCCTTAAAAGAAGATGCAATACCAAAAGGGTTAAAAAATTCACCAAAAGATTGAAAAGCCAAAGGCCATAGCCCCAAAAGGCACTGCCCCTGCCGAACCAGTCGTCTTGCATTTGCAGTAGCGGATATAAAATAGTTTCCATAATGTCACTACCTGCCAATGCTACGGGGGAGCAAATCAATATGATCCCTAAAAGCTTAATCATATCGTTTGACACATCCTATTCTTGCTCATCAGGCGAATCCTGTAGCGTGCTTTTTGATTTTGGGGATACTTAACAGTGGCAGATTACTTTCGCCCTTCATCCTCTTAACCAGGTCCCTATGCCAGATACTTGAAAGTAAGTGGTGTTCTTCCCTTTCCAGCATGGCGAGAATATCAGCTTTTACTTCGTATAAGTAGTCCATCAAAAAGGTATAGACATCCTCGGCAAATCGCAGTTCAAAATGGAGCTTTGGATAATCCACTTTTTGTGCCAGCATTTCTTTAAACCATTCCATCTGGTCTTCTCCGGCGTATTCATCCTTGGTAGAAACATGAAATACCTTAATATCCGCATCAAAAAGTATAGCCCATTGGGTAATAGCATGAATGGCATAAATATCGGCCTGTTCAAATGCAGTTGCGTAAACAATGGTTTCAATATTGTCGTATTCATGGCCCTGAGGTAATAGCATAACCGGTACATGAGATTTTTCAATCAATCCGCTAGCCGTACTCCCTATAAAGAGGTCACGCATCAGGGAACTTCCTTTTTTCCCGGCCAAAATCATCCCCGCCTCGTATTCCTCAGCTTTTTCGAGGATGCTCACGGAAGCAATGCTATTCTCATCTACTACCGTGATTAGTTTCTTTTGATCTGGTTCTACTGAAAGGTGTGCCAGGCAGAATTCCCTAAGTTTTTCTGCATGTTTATAAAATGCAGCTTCCTCCATTCTTGCATAGGCGATACTCACCGTACTAATGAATGTGGCATTAATATCAAAAACATGGATTACGTATAGGGGGACATCCATTTTTTGGCTGAGGTTCCAGGCGAACTTAAGGGCAGGTACCGAATTGGGGGAATAATCTGTGGCATACAACAAGGATTTCATCTGCTCGTCTTTTAGGTTACAATGCAAACTATTAAAAAGGCCTTCCAAATGAAATGACGGTAATCAGTTTCACAAGGCTAGCGGCAATATTACATGACAAAGGTCATTTTTACAGTTCGAGAGTTGCGCTAACTTTAACAAAACCACATCCGGTACCCCTTGAAATACCGGGTTTGTATTAAAATTTTCGCCATGGGAGAAATTGCCACATCAGATCGTCAAATTACCCTCTTTTATAATTCAAAGAGCAGTCGTGCCAAAC
The DNA here is from genome assembly GCA_021295155.1 of Flavobacteriaceae bacterium D16. GTDB lineage: Bacteria > Bacteroidota > Bacteroidia > Flavobacteriales > Flavobacteriaceae > Lentiprolixibacter. Next base: position 1,232,011 of record JAJTJC010000035.1, read on the forward strand.
AAACACTGGCCTATGCCAAAGCCGAAGGACTACCTATCCAGGAAATTGATGTATTAAGAACTCCGGTTACCGGTACCCAGATCATAGAAATAGCGGATAGATTGGGTATTAAGGTATCCGAATTGGTTAACCAGGATCATCCAACCTACAGCACAAAGTTCAATAAGGCAGATCTTTCTTCCGAAGATTGGATTAAAATGATCCAGAACAATCCAGATATAATGAAACAACCCATTGCCATAAGAGGGAATATCACTATACTGGTAGAAACACCATCGGACATTATTAAAATCTGAATTAAGGATTTATGCGATTTTTCAAGGACTTCAATATTGCGGACTGGTTTTCCTTCTACCGCATTTTTGCGATCCCCATCCTTATTATTTTTATCTGGCTTGGTGAACGAGAATTGTTCTCCTGGTTTATGCTGATAAGCTACTCTACAGATGCTATTGATGGCTACCTCGCCCGAAAATTGAAGATCACCAGTGCACGCGGTTCCCAGCTCGATTCCTATGGGGACCAACTTACCCTGATCATTGCTTTATTTGGCCTGCTTATTTTTGAATACGATTTCATGCGGGAGAATTTTATCCTGATCCTTATCGCCTTTACCCCTTACATTATCCAGATGCTTATCGCCTTAAACAAATACGGCAGGGCAACTGCATTTCACACCTATCTTGCAAAATTATCCGCAATTACGCAGGCAGCCTTTGTGCTTTGGATACTATTTTTTGGACCGGTTTATTGGTTATTCTATACCATGATCATCCTGGGTGTTATCGAAACCATCGAAGAAATTACCTTAATTACTATGTACGACAAATGGGTTGAAGGAGTAAAGGGTATTTATTGGGCAAAACGCGACCCAAGAAGGAAGGCAAATAAGTCAGAGAGTAATGAGTAAAAGAGACCTAAAAAAAGAACTTAAGTCCTTTTATCAACCCCGCCAATCCAAGGTGGTTACCGTTGATGTTCCCAGATTTAGTTTTCTTATGATCGACGGAAAAGGAGATCCCAATACGGCTATCGAATACAAACAAGCCGTTGAGGCCCTTTTTTCCTTATCCTACACTCTGAAGTTCATTGTTAAAAAAGGGCTCTTGGGCATTGATTATGGGGTAATGCCGCTGGAAGGCCTATGGTGGGCTGAGGATATGGAGAATTTTGAAAATATCCCTAAGGACGATTGGTTTTGGACGGCTATGATCATGCAACCTGAAATGATTAGCCAGGAACTTGTAACAGAAGCTACGGAAAACCTTAAAAAGAAGAAAGAGCTGCCGGCACTTGAAAAAGTTAGATTTGAAGCTTTTGAAGAAGGTAGAGTGGCACAAACACTTCATATAGGGCCCTTTTCAGAAGAGGGCCCAACGATAAGGAAGGTTCATGAATATATTGAGGAAATGGGATTTGCTCCCAATGGCAAACATCATGAGATCTATCTGTCCGATATTCGTCGGGCTGCACCTGAAAAGTGGAAAACCATTATCCGACAGCCTTATTGATCCTTAGGGAGAATTATCTTCGTTTTTAGCAGCCTTTCGCTCTTCCCTTTCCAATTTCTTAAAATATCCTCTTGTCAGGAAATTGTGTTTCAGGGCTTCCATATTCTCGTTGAATTTGGCTGTTCCCTCCTCAATGTTTTTCATGGTAACAGACAGTCGCTTTACCAGGGTGGTATCCTGAGTAAGATAATTAAAAGCCCCGCTGCTTTCACTCAAGCCTTTTACCAGGGTATCTAACTCCCGGGTTACCTCAGTCATATTTTTACTGGACGCTTCCAGATTAACCAATATTTCCTTTACGCGCCTTCCACTTAAAGTATCTGTTAGTAAAACATTAGCTATGCTTTCCCTGCCCTTCATACCCTTGGCCAGGCTGTTGAGTTCCCTGAACATGATGTCGGCCTCTCCACTGGCTCTCCGCAGGTGGTATATCGTTTGTTCCAGATTCCGGGCCATGGTAGTATCATTAAGAAGTCTGCCTAAAGTACCTTTGCCCTGCCTTAAAGAAGTTGTTACCTTGAGAAGATCTGCAGTCAGCAAGGCCGCATTCTCATTGGTAACATTAAGTGTACTCATCATATCCTTAGCGCCAATTCGGCTGTAGGAAGTTATCCGGCCTCCATCCTGTACCAGAGGTCCAATACCGTTTCCAGGAACAATATTGACAATCATACTGCCTACCAATCCGTCAGAACCAATTGTCGCGATTGCATCAGTCTTGATGTGCGATTGCATTTTTTCCTGAACCAGCATCAGAACGCGAATCAGGGTATCGTTTACCATGTCAATATCCCTTACGGTACCTACATTAATACCTGCATAACGGACATTATTACCCTTCTGGAGGCCGTTCACATTTTTAAAGACTGTTTCTATGGTAAAGTTCTGACCAAACATGTTTTGGCGGTTGCCAATTAAATAAGAGGCAAGAACAAGTAATGCGGTCCCGAGGATCACAAAAACACCTAATCTGAATTTTTGAACAGTAGATTTTTCCATATCCTATTTCTTAAAAAACGCTTCTACCTTAGGGTCTTTGGAAAGCAAAAGTTCCTCATAAGTCCCCTCGGCATAATTAACCCCATCTACCAGCAGAATCATACGCTCCGAAATAACCCTGGCGCAATCCACATCGTGGGTGATTATAAGCGATGAGGTTCCATATTGCTCCTGAATGTTACGCATCAGTTCAATAATCTCCTTGGCTGTTATCGGGTCCAAACCGCTAGTAGGTTCATCATATAATATAATCTTGGGTCTCAGGATCAAGGTCCTGGCCAATGCTACCCGCCTTTTCATACCACCGGATAATTCCTCAGGCATCAGTTCCATGGTATGAGCCAATCCTACACTTTCCAATGCTTCCTGTACCAAAGGCAGGGTATTGTTAATCATCCCCAGTTTCTCCCGGTGCCTCCGCATAGGAAATTCCAGGTTTTCCCGTACTGTCATGGAATCATAAAGGGCACTTCCCTGAAAGAGAAAGCCTATATCCGATCTGAGTATATCCAGTGCTTCCCTGTCCAGCTTAGTAATTTCATTGCCCATTACGGAAATCCTCCCTTTATCTGGTTTCATAAGTCCAACCAGGCATTTTATCATCACAGACTTACCAGAACCTGATTTCCCCATTACTACCAGGTTTTCCCCTTTTAATAGCTTCATATTAAAGCCGTTAAGCACATGATTGTCCCCAAAGCTTTTATAAAGGCCTTCTATCCGGATCATCACCTCCTGAGAGTCCTCTTTATTCAGTAGAGTCGTATGTGAAGACGAAGTTTTCATAATTCATAAAAAATATCGGAGATAAAAACAGCGATGAAGTCGATCACAAATAGCAGCATGGAAGTAAAAACTACTGCGGTGTTGGCGGCAAGGCCTACCCCGGCAGTCCCCTTTTTACTGTAATACCCTTTAAAACAACCAACCAACCCAATTGCAAAACCAAAAAAGAAAGACTTTATAGTAGCGGGAACCAAATCACCATACTCAAGTGCATCAAAAACCCGATTGAAATAAAGCTGGAATGACACACCACCTTTAAAGTTCTCAACCAGGGCAGAACCATAAAGGGCTACTGCATCTCCGAGGATAACCAAAAGGGGAAGCATCAGTGTTGTGGCCAGAATCCTGGTTACCACTAAATACTTAAAGGGATTGGTACCGGATACTTCCATGGCATCAATTTGTTCTGTAACCCGCATAGATCCCAGTTCAGCACCAATACCAGAAGCAATACGTCCCGCACATACCAAAGCAGTAATAACAGGGCCTAATTCGCGTACAATAGAAATCCCCACCATGTCCGGCATCCAGGATACAGCACCAAATTCTACCAGGGTGGGTCTGGACTGAAGTGTAAGGACCAGGCCAATAATAAAACCGGTTACCAATACTAGGGATAAAGAACGGTTACCCATATTATAGCACTGCCGGAGCAGCTCCTTGAATTCAAAGGGAGGCTTGACCGCTTCTTTAAAGAATCGACCGGCAAACAGGGACATTTCACCAATCTCCACAAAGAAATGGCGCATCCCCACGGATATGGGTTTTGCCGTATTCATCCGGGTATATTATAGTGGCTGGGTACTTTCAAAGGTACCGAATCAGATACAGGGTCAAAATGACATAAATCATGCCCAAAGAATGACCAATGTCATTTTATAAGACACCCAAACCCCCTAGATTTACGGTATATCTAACGATTTACAATATGAATAATATGCAAACCAAACCCATCTTTAACGAGGACATTCATTTTGAGCACCAGCAATGGGAAAGAGAGCTCGATTTTTATGATGATGAGATCAAGATTTTCAAGAACCGCCTTGCAGAAATCCTACACAAAAGTGAGGACAAGGAATTCCTGATAAAACTGGACCATTTTGAAAATCGATTCAGGATTCACCATTCTAAAATCGAAGCTTTCAAGCAACGTATCCGGGCACATGAACTCAATATGTCCAGGCACTATGAAGCAGGTGAAAATACCATGGACCGTGTATTGTATGATTACCATGTGGATTTCAGGGAACAAATGCAGACGGAACGAGAAATGTATAATGAACTTAAAAAGGAGTTTTTCGATTTTATGACGAAGAACTACTAAGTTTTATTAAAAACCATCATGAGGAATGCGGGTATTAGCTTGAAGAATATTTTCTATTTCCTCGGAATCAGCACCTTGGTGGTGTGGATTACTATTACCGCCAGGGTGGTCCTGATCCCGGTCTTGTTCAGCATTTTGCTTGCCCTTTTCCTTAATCCTATTGTTAATTTCTACGAGAAGTATATCCGGAATAAAATTCTGTCGATACTGGCATCGTATATCACGGCAGTAATCCCTTTTCTGCTTATCATCGGCTTCTTTTTTAACCAGTCCAGAATCTTGTTTGGAAGCTTGCCATCCTCCAGGGATAAACTCAAGGAGAAAATGACGCTACTGATGGACTGGGTGGATGAGAAGTTCAAACTGGATGCAGAATCAACCGCACAATGGGTTGATGAGAACATCAATTCTATGGTAGATGTCCCGGTCGATTTTGTTCGTGAAAGCCTGACCTCTACCACCACTGTGATGGCCCATTTGGTTCTTATAATTGTACTTACCTTTTTCCTACTACTGTACCGGGTTAGTTTTAAAAACTTTTTACTTTCCCAGGTAGGGCCTGATGAACGCAATAAGCTGGAAGCACTTTTTATTAAAATCCAGTTCCTCACCAAACGCTACCTCATGGGTCAGGGAATAGTTATCCTTATACTCGGTATATTAATAGGTACAGGACTTTGGATAATTGGAGTACCCTATCCTTATTTCTGGGGTTTCCTTGCAGGATTCCTGGAGATAATCCCCTATGTTGGGACTACAATCGGGGTGGTCTTACCCTTCTCCTATATGCTCATCATTTCAGATACCTTATGGCAACCGTTTGCAGTAGTAGGGCTCTACATTCTGATCCAGCAGATAGAAGGCAACTTAATCTCACCCAATGTCATGGGGCCTAGTATTAAAATCAATCCCCTCTTTATCATTATGGGCTTGTTTATTGGTGCAATTGTTTGGGGTATTCCTGGTATGATCCTGGCACTTCCTGTCCTGGCTATCACCAAGGAAATACTAAGGGGGTTCGACCGCACTGCTCCGTTAAGCTACCTGATGGAAAACGGTCTGTCTCGAAAGAGTGGTATTTTCCTCAGCAAGTTTGATTCCGAGAAATTCCGGCTGATCAAACCTTTGATGAAAAAGGAGGAGTAGCCTATTTCACAGGCTGATCCCGCTAGCCTTTGGAATATATAATTGATCTACAGCAAAAAGAATATTCCATTGAAGCAATTTTCTTAATATTTTCGCGCATCTTAGTCGCACTGTTACCAATCCATGTTTAGAGAACAGTTAAACAAATGGGGGAAAGAAGGCAGGCCTTTTGTTTTTCTAATTGATTTTGAACAGAAAAAACCAAAAGCCTGGCCAATAGATGAATGTCCGGAAAGTTTTAAATACAACTTTAACGGGCTAACCAATGTAAAGAACAAGCTTAACGGTATAAAGAGCTTCAATTTCTCTAAAACCATAATTGACAAAGACCAATACCAATCAAAATTTGATAAGGTAAAAGATCATCTTCATCACGGAAACAGCTATCTGGTAAACCTAACCGTTTCCAACCAACTGGAAACCAACTTAAGCCTGGAGGAAATATTTCATAACTCGGTATCCAAATATAAGGTGTGGTTTCAAAATGAGTTTGTTTGTTTCTCTCCTGAATCATTTGTGCAGATTAAAAATAACCGCATTTGTACCTTTCCCATGAAAGGCACCATTAATGCGGATATTGAAGATGCCGAAAACCGGATACTGGCCGACAAAAAAGAACAGGCAGAACATGCCACAATTGTAGATCTGTTGCGGAATGATCTGAGCAAGGTAGCCACCAAGGTCATGGTCAATAAATACCGCTATTATGAAGTGATTAACTCCAATTCCAAAAACCTCGGACAGGTCAGTTCAGAAATTTGCGGTACGCTCCCTGATAATTTTGAAAGTGTGATAGGTGATATCATATGGGAGCTATTACCTGCCGGGTCCATTTCGGGAGCACCAAAGAAAAAGACTGTTCAAATCATACAAGAAGTAGAAGGAATGGAGCGTGGGTATTATACCGGAATTGCTGGTTATTTTGATGGGAAAAACCTGGATAGCTGTATATTGATCCGTTATATAGATCAAAACTTTGCCTATAAGAGCGGAGGGGGTATAACCTATTTGAGTTCAATGGAGGAAGAATATCAGGAACTGATAGATAAGATATATGTCCCGATTTATTGAATCCATCCGGATTGCCAACGGACAGATCGAAAACCTAAAACTACATCAGGAACGGGTTAATCGAACGCTGAAAGACTATACTGCCTCCTCACGGATTACCCTGGAAGAACATATTGATCCAAGAGTAGGTTTAAAAGAGCAGGTTTATAAATGCAGGCTTACCTATGATTTGAATGGCATTCTGGATATAACTTATGATCGCTATCAAAAAAGGAAAATAAGATCCCTTGGGATTGTACGGGACGATAGTATAGACTACCGGCATAAATACGCCAACAGGGATCACCTCAATAAACTTCTTGGCAGCTCGAATGCAGATGATATTATCATCATTAAAGATGGGCGTATAACTGACGCCTCGTACACCAATTTGATGTTCTTTGATGGTAAAGACTGGTATACCTCCGATACCCCGCTTCTTAGGGGAGTACAACGGGAGCAGTTGATCAGGAGCAACACCATTAAGGAAACGGAAATAACAGAAAAGGACATTCCCGACTTTTCCAAAATAAGGCTGGTTAATGCGATGATCCCCTGGGAGGAGGCATTGGAACTACCCATTAGTGGCATTCTTAGGTAAGTGAAAAAATTACTGGCCAAAAGTTGCCCCTAAAATTAATACGTTCCACAGATGAAAAGCTTTTCATCCTGGATATAAAAAACCCGGCTATAACCGGGTTTTTTATTAAATAGGGTAGAAATACCCTCATCATTTTTTGATGATCCTGAAAACAGACCTTTCCCTGCCATTTAGTTCCAGGACAAAATAGAGTATTCCGGGTTTTAGGGCAGAAATATCAACAGGAACCTCATAGTAGGTGTTTTCCGGGTATTTCTCGCTTAACATAAGTTTACCTACTTCATCATAAATTTGAATCGAGAAGGCTGTGGGTTCGGAACCAATATCCAGGGTAACAAAATTAGTTGCCGGGTTGGGGTAAAATATGGAAGCATTCAATTGATCAGTGGAGGCTTCCAGGTCGGAAATTTGCAACTCGGTAACCAGGTTGTTGGAACAGGGATCCGCATTGGAACCATTGGCAGATTTGAACGCACTGTTACAGCCCGGACTCTTTATTTGCCACTGCAGGTTTCCACCATCCGTGTATACCTCGAATGTATGAATACCAGGTTCAAAGAAGGAAGGTGCTGCCCCTTCGAAATAGGCATTTCCCTTAAAAAAGTTTGCAGAGGGCGAATCTCCGGTGAATTGGACATAGATAGGTACATCCAGGCGGTTCTCATAGGTAAACGTCAATTTAGTGGTAATTGCCGGATTCGGATAATCCGAAACGGGTTGTTTACAAAGGTCGACTGCCTTGATCCGGTCATTGCAGCTTACTGACGGATTGTTATAGGTCACTTCAAAACAGAATGGCCTCGTATAGATCCTGAAATTATCGTTAGCAATAACTCCGGGAACGATACATTGCGTACCCGGTTCGAGACCAGTAAGCACATTTACCGCTTTAAGGTTAATAGGCACGTTAACCTGGCTATTATCTGCATCCAGATTCGTTAACAGGATAAGCGCATTATCCAGAGCCGTTTCCGGGGTCTGCGAACCATAAGGTTGATCCGAATTAACAAAGCTGAAGCCGTTTACAAAACTAAAACCATTGACAAAACTGAAACCATTGACAAAGCTAAAGCCGTTGACAAAGCTAAACCCATTAACAAAGCTGAAGCCGTTTACAAAATTAAAACCATTGACCATGCTGAAGCCGTTTACAAAGCTGAAGCCGTTTGGATTGGCCAGGGGTTCGTATTGAAATGGGAATGCAATATCCGTATTAGATGTCTCGTCCTCCTGTACCTGATTGATTAAGCTTACATCAAGGGGAATTAACCTCTCTGTTCCATCTCCATTTACGAAAGAAAATCCATTGGCTGTGGCGGTCTCTGCGTTTTCTTCCGTCGATTCGGAGGCAAAGAAGGCCCGGTTGACCATGGAAAATCCATTGAGTGTGGGCTCCCCATTTACAAAACTAAAGCCGTTGACAAAACTGAAACCGTTGACAAAGCTGAAGCCATTGACAAAACTAATACCATTGAGCTGGGTAGCATCCAGAGCATTTGTCAATGCTGTTTCATCGATATCCGGTGGAACTTCTCCTTCCGGCTCGCCATAGGTATATTTAAACGCAATGGGAGGTAAATGCGTTCCGTATTCCCAGCTGGTAATTTCCGTACCGTCTGTATCTTCCAGATATGGCTCTAAGACAACGGGCATGGCCTCAATGACCAACTGCCCGGGCTGAAATATGCTCGTGTCAAGCACGGGATCCCCATTGGAATCGAATACCGGATTCCCATCGGTATCGGTCTGTTGTATATTGTAAAGTTCAAAGAATGCCTGATTAACTATAACAGGAGCAGCGGCATCAAACACAACGGGGCTCGATGTTCCCGCGGGAGTGGAAGATGTTGCCTCTGATGTGAAACTTATCTGAAACTTAGTAGTGTCCAGGAACAGATCGATTTCGGGTGATAGCAAAATACTGCCAAGTGATCCATCCGCATTCTTTTCATATACCTTAAAGCCAGTAAATTCCGGATTAAGCTGACCGAACAGGCGGGTGGCATCATCGGGTATTATCACAATATCCTTCCTGGGTTGATTCAGGATGGGTATGGAAACAGAGGTACCCCCATCCGTTCCGTTGGTAATGGCATTAGGCGGCGTTAATACATAAAACACCGGATTTCCAATATAGGGGCCAAGATAAACCACAATAGTAGTATCGTCCAGTACCCAAAAGGTGTCTTCATCGCCAGGGCCTAAGGTAGAAGCATCTACTGGGTTACCCAGGCTGCTGGGGTCTTCCAGATCTGAATTTGCCGTAAGAGGATCGCCCCTGTAATAGACTACGGATTCATCGGTAAAGTAGGCCCCAATAAGATAGACATACGAAGCTTCACCACCGTTCCCTGTGTAAACTGTTGAGCCATCCGCAGTATCACTAAATTTAGAAAAGGTCGGTATGGGATTGGCAAAGGATCCCAGGGCACCATCCACGGAGATAAACCCATTGCCATTTTTTGTGTCGTATCCGGGATTACCGGACATGGGAATAGTATTGTTGATCAATAGTTGGTCAGGGTTGTAATTTGAGATGTCTGACACGGTATAATTTCCCTGATCGTCTTTGAGGTACCCCTCAACGCCTTCCAAAAGGAGGGCAGCTGCGGCCGCGGCATGGGGAGCGGCTGCTGAGGTGCCAAAGAAACTGAACGGATAGGTTTCTCCTCCCTGGCTATATTCAAAACCAAAGAAAGAAGTTTCTACCCCAGTGGGTGCCATCAAAGCAGGCTGATTGCGAGCCTCCAGGCTTGATGGATTAAAGCCTCCTTCCGAAGAAGATCCTTTGGCTGCAAAAGTGTCCAGCCCATAATTTGGACTGGCATCCCAACCTACGGCTCCTACGGCTATATTGCCTGGTGCATTGTTATGCCCAACAACTGTAGGAAATCCAAGGCCTCCCTCTATATCTGAATTATTGGGCCCAAAGTCCCCATCGGCACCCGAACGGAAGAAAACAAATTTAAAATCTACTGCCAGGTCCTGCAGCGATGGCGTGTCCCCCGGACCAACCTCCTGTTCGATCATAAGATAGGTGGTCGTTGGATTGAGCACTCTGAAATACAGTAATTCGAGGGGATCGGCGCCCAGATTGTTCCAGTTGTAGCCAAACAGTTTGTTCCCGGCGGCATCCGTCAGGTAGATATCCAGGTCGAACCCGGCCCCCGGCAGTTCACCCAGGGAGTAGTAGTTATCATTCCATTGCAGACCCAATACATATAATCCCGGGTCTACCGCCATTTCCTTAAGACCGTCTTCCGAATCAAACTGGTGCCGGAAAATTGTTGGATCTGCCGTTGCAACGGCATTAAACGTACCTTCAAATGATTTGTCCCCAAAATTACCGGCTGCGCTGAAGTAATATTTATTCTTGGTATTAACCGCATAGTCGATGGCCTGGGCCACAATACCGTCTTTGTAATACGGCTCCTTCAGATACGACAAGTCGTCTACCAGGATGTCTACGTCAGGATTATCAGCGAGTTCGATGATGCCTTCGGCAAAGTCGTATTCCGAGATAAATCCTGTACGGAAAAATAATTCTGCTCCCGGCGCCACATCATGTATGATCTGTAACATGGCCCTTCCCTCATCACTACCGATATTGCCGGGAAGATCTGTTATATTTTCAGCAGGAATTGGGGGGAGTTCCCCATCCGAAAAATCAACACTTGCCGTACCCAGATTATCAAAACTATCTGATATGACGGCAATGCCATATCCCGAACCATCCAGTTTCTTGGTGGCAACAGGTTCTCCGGTGGAAGGGTCAAAAGCCGTAGGTATTTCCCAACCAATCTTTGCGAAAAAGGACCCCTGCGCGATATCACCCTGGCTAATAATGTTATTGTTAGTAATCACTGCAGGCTCATAGACACGGTTAAATGCCAATAAATCTTCTTCATCATTGAGATAACCCAGGTCGGAGATCAGAACAGGTACAGTAACGACACGGAATCCTTCCCCCTGGTTATAGACCGACAGGAAATCTGCAGGATCAATACCGATAACTGCCAAATCGGTTAAAAATTGACCATAACTATCTGTGTTTACCACAATTTCCACAACCACAGTATCATCAGTAAAATCCCCGGGAGTACCTTCCTGGTCAATTCTATAGATAAGCGTATAGTCTTCCGGCAGGGTGGGATAGGATTGGAACAGCTCCAACAGCGCCGGACTCAACTTATCCTCCGTCTTGAAATCACAATCATAGACGCAAACAATGTCGCAATTGCTCACGGTAAGGGTCCCTGAACCTTCAGAGATGCATCCGCTAGTTTCATTGGTGACTACCGCCTTGTAAACCGAAGTATTCTGCTCGGCGGTGGCTCCGGTTAGGGTATAGGTCTCGGAAGTAGCCCCGCTGATCTCAATATCATTTTCATACCACTGGTAGCTATAGGTTCCCGTGGGATCTCCATTAGTTATATTTACTGTAAAGGTCACATTCCCATTCGAGTTATCTCCTGTACCAAAGGCACAAACTTCCTGGTCGGCTACCGAAACCTGCGGCAGGGAGTTCACCGTCAGTACCGCGAAAACCTCCTCACTTATGCACTGCGTAAGGTCATTGGTTACCACCACTTTATATGAACTACCGTCCATGACAGAGGTAACTGCTGCTATGGTAAGGGCACTTGAAGTTTCCCCTTGGAGAAGCGTTTCACCCAAATACCATTGATAGCTATAGGTAGCACCGGGATCACTATTCGTTATATTGGCATTAAAGGTTACATCCTCACCCACGCAACCGGCTTCGTTACTAAGCGTTACTATTGGTAAAGGATCAATAGTAATATTAAGGGACACCGCAGGACTCGCACAATTGTTTATGGCATCAAAAAAGAAACCGTAGTAGGTGCCGGGACCGGGTACAGGGCCCGTTAGGTGATCTTCCGCAACCAGTGGATCCGGATTACTGCTCCATTTCAGTGTGGTTCCTAGCGGAATTGCCGAGGTGATATAGGTGGCATCCAGCACAGGCAAAGGATCCCCTTCACAAAAAGAAGTAGGGGCCTCTGCATTCAAATCAGGCGCAGTTTTACCAACATTGCTAAGCACGCAGGCGCAGCTAGCATCAACTTCTTCCAGCGTGCTTATGGAGCCCGGTAAGCCCGAACCATTGCCAGAATAGTAATAAAGAATGTCCTGACTCCAAGTACCCGTATTGTTAAGATTGCCGCTCAGGACCTTGACACCTCCAAGCCCCAACAGCGTTCCATAGTTATTGAAAACACCTGTTGTGAGAGCAAAGCATGCATCGGATAGCGTTGTTTGGAAGTTATTGTTAACGTTACCTTCCTTTTCAACAATGGAATTAGAAAGCTCTACAGTGCCGTCTATATTCATTACCCCAGGCCCAATGCTAATAATAGCTCCTGTTGCCTGTAGAGAACTTCCGGAAAAGATATTCAGGTTACTGCTGTTATTGAAATTTGCACCGTTAACCACCAGGGTAGCTCTGTTTCCCAGGTTGATTGGTGGATTATTGGTATAATTTATATCGTGGTTGATCGTAATGGTGGAGTTAGACACATTGTTGTCCGGAAACGGATTTCTATTGCAACCCCCGCCTGAACAATCCCATGCAGCCGGATCATTCCAGTCGGTCGAGTTTCCCGTAGTAGTATAATCCTGTGCAAAAACCTGGCTTTGAAAACCTGCAAGGATCAGTGATAACAAAATAAAAAATCGAATTTTTAGAGAGATAAATGCCTGCTCTGAACGCATATTAGTCCTAGGCTTATTCATTTTAATTGTTGTTGTGGATAATGCCAAGCACTATCCCGGTTGGTTAAGGCTAAGCTGATGGGGTAAGCAGGGGGAATCTTCATTACAAGATAATAAATTAGCTGTAACGAATTGAAAATCTTAATCTAATACAGATAAAGACATATTAAATTTAATAAAATAAATGGAACCTTAGCCAAATTAAACCAGTAATGATGGGCGGACTATTTAAATAATTGGTAAACTCCGGCTTATGCCGTATTTTACACCTCCCGTGAACACGAATTAAACATGGAAAAGCAAAATATAAAACTAGCTGCAGAAGAGAAGTTAGAAGTTTACTGGGCAACGATCGGTTATATTAACGGCCTGAATAGGTCTTCTGAAATCAAAGCCGGACTTATCATCTCCTTTTATGGACTATTATTGGGTGTCGTTTTTCAGTTGGGCACCGGGATTGATTCCAATCTGGAATTAAATGTATTTCTTCTTATCGTATTGTTGATTTTCATTTTTTTCGTATCCCGATCAATCTACTTCAGTTTTAAATGCTTTTTACCTCAGATTGAGACGAAATTTGACAAAAACATGTTCTTTTTCCATGATGTTGTGACGCATTTTGGTCCCATTTCCCGTTTCTCGGGAGAATTCATGGATCTTTTGGATGATGAAGAGAAGCTTTACGGACAGTTAGGAGAGCAGATCTATGTAATTTCACTTATTGCTTCAAAAAAATTCAGTGACGTGAATAATTCTGTACGAAATCTGGTTTACAGTTTTATCCCGCTTTTGGTCTGTGTTATCGCTATTGTCATAGAGAATTTCCTCTAATACGTTGCTTTTAAACGGAAGAATCAGATAATTTTTTAAGTCTGATCAGTTCCTGTAGTTTACGCTTTTTGGGGCCACAGCGGTTTTCTTTGGCCAGGTCTGTATGAAAACTGTGGTTTTCCAGGAATTTAATCTGCACATCCAACCACTCCAGATGGGTTTTTACCACGCCAAAATACTGGAACTCCTTATAAAGGCGCTCACTCCACTTATTGTAATCCTCACGACCCAGATAATCCAAATCTGCATCTGCCACAATTTCCTGATAAAAATTTTGTGGATTTTGGGGGATCTTGGTGGCGCGGATCATTCCGGCAATAAATCTAATTTCCTTTTGAGACAAGTTTTTCTCTAACCTAGGGGTAATTTCAACTATACTCCTTTCCTCGTGATCTTTAGGGGAAAATAAATATCCGTAATCATGGGAAACAGCTGCAATTCTAATGAGTTTTGCCAAAGACTTTTCAATCTTGTAGAATTCAATATAATTATTGCAAACATTGGCCACATCAATGCTATGATCAATACTGTGATAGGTAAGGAAATCTGGGAGCTGCTCCGAAAGTTCCTCCAGAATTTCGAAGCAAACTTTAGGATATGCCCTTTTATTAAGTAACTCCATATTAAATTAAATCGCTGTACGCGTACTACTTAAAACACCAATTTAGCTTGCTTTATTGTCCTGCTTCCTATTTCATAGCGCTGGGTTAAAAACCAGAGACTAAATATATTTTTGTAATTGCAGCAAACAATTACTCACTTCAGGGACCAACCCCTCTCCCGCACCATAGGTGATACAATCAAATTTCACACCGCTATTGAGGCGGTATCGTCTGCAAAATACATCTTCAGAACCTGCTTATTCTTCACTTCTATTTCACCCCTGTATGTAAAAGCCTTCTTGTCTTTGAGCAGTTGATAGGTATTTTCTGATACATTTATCTTTCCTGGAATGGAATTTGACTCCATACGTGCTGCAATATTTACCGTGCTTCCCCATATGTCGTACTGAAACTTTTTGGTTCCCACCACTCCTGCAACCACCGGCCCGGAGTTTAATCCTATTCGTATTTCAAAAGGGTAAATCCCTTCAGGAGGTGACATTTTATTTTCCTTTACAAACTGCAAAATTTCCTGAGCTGCATCGTAAGCATCATCTGCATGGGTACTGTTTTCAGTGGGCAAGCCTCCGGCACACATATAAGCGTCTCCTATAGTTTTAATTTTTTCCAGATTATGCCTTTCGGTGATCTCGTCAAATGCCTTGAAGTAATAGTCCACACTTTTTACCAATTTATCGGCGGAAATATTTTGAGCGATGACCGAAAACTGCTTGAAATCTGTAAACAATACCGTTATTTGCTGAAATTCCTTGGCTTTAATAAAGCCGTTTTCCTTTAACTCCTCTGCGGTTTCCTTGGGAAGGATGTTGAGTAAGATGCGTTCCGAACGATTCCTCTCAAAGGCCAGTCTTCTGTTGGTTTTCCGGAAATAGAAGAATTGAAAAACCAGTCCCGCCATGATAGCCACAAACAGGATTAGTATGATGTACAGGGATTGTTTGGCGCGGGCATCTTTTTCTATTTGGACTTCATTTAATTCATTTTCGGCGTTCAATAGATTGATCTCCTTTTCTTTACTGGCCAGATCAAATTCAACTCTCAGTAGCCCCAATGTTTTTTCATAATTATTGTCCCTAATGGTGTCTTTAAGCGAAATGAATTCCTCATTGGCTTCAAGGGCTTTCCGAAATTCCCCTGTTGCTGAATACATTTCAGATAACCCCTTATAGGCCGTGGCCTGATCATAAAATACACCTGTTTCCCTAGCCAATTCCAGTCCGGCCAGATAATTGGAAATAGCTGCCCGATAAACACCACGGTTTCCAAGCACCTCAGCCAGTCCTATTTGTGCTTTGGATTGCTCCAATTTAGACTGGGTAGTATTCGCTACCGATAAAGCTTGACGATAATACTCTTCAGCGAGGGATAAATCTCCTAATTTGCTATACGCCCACCCTAATAAGGATAAGCTAAAGGCATGGCCATAGTTGGATTCATCAATAAGTTCCAGTGATTCCTTTAGATACTCTATGGCTGCAGCAGGCTTGTCTTTTTTAAGATAGAGCTCTCCGATGTTCATGGATACCATGGCAACACCATCATCATATTTGAGCCCACGAAACATAGGCAGCGCCTTATCATAAGCCTCCAAGGCCTGATCATAGGTGGATGCCACATTGGAGTACACCGTTCCAATATTGAGCAGTGCTGTAGCAATACGGGTGGTGTCCTGTATTGTTTCTGCACTTTGCAGCGAACTGATAAAGTATTCCAGCGCGGTAGGGTCATTGCCTATAGTTTGATATACGGAACCTATATTGCTTTGAATATTGCTGATGCCAGATTTAAAGTCAATTTCCTCAAAAATGGCCAGCGATTTCTCCCAGTTTTCAAGTACCTGATCATAGTCGCCCATATAATAATAGGCCAAACCAATGTTCTTATAGCCATATCCCGCGCCCTTTTTAAAATCAATTTTTCTGGCCAGACGTATGGCCTCATTCGCTTTAATTATCGCTGAATCCTGATCAATGGAAAAGTAGTTTTGAGAAAGCTCCAAAAGCGTATTTACCTTAAGGGAATCATCCTGTTGTTGACTTATGAGCTGATTTAAACTGTCCCGTTGGGAAGCCTGCCCAAAACTTAGGATGGGAATCAGAAAAAGTCCGGTAATAAACCCTAATCTGAAGAAACTGAAAAGTTTAGTAAACAGCTTGGCCGATAAACTCATGCTTAAATGTAGGAATAATTCTGATATTGTGCAGGAACTTAGCTTATACTACCGGTACAAATACACCAAAAGAGATATCCTGCGCTTATCTAGTAGTCATGGTCAGGAAGACATCAATATTTTCCTTTTGAACTTGATCAATATCATCGCAGGAGTACTGGCTTTGGAATAATTTTACACTTGCCGGACCAAAGCAACATCTACCGTCAATTGAATTAGCCAAAGCAACCAAAAAGACTTAGGCCAATAGAACAGCCGAATACCGGCAAACTATTTCCAATAATGTGGGTCTAATAGTTAGTTTGATCAGGACTTAACTCTCGAATATAGTATTTTGAGTACAGAAGCCAACTTAGTCAAGAATCTCAAGAACCCTAAAACCAGGGAGAAGGCTTTTCTAGTCCTCCTGGACCTTTATCAGGAGCGGATTTACTGGTACATCAGAAAAATAGTAATCACGCATGAAAATGCCGATGATGTTCTTCAAAACACTTTTTTACGAGTATTCAAAAGTCTGCGATCTTTTGAAGGCAGGAGTTCCCTGGCTACCTGGATGTTCAGGATTGCCCACAACGAATCACTGCGTTTGCTGGAGAAGCAAAACAAAACACGACTGGCATCCCTGGAGGAAATTAATCCATCTTTTTTAAAAGATCTTACCCAGGACTCATACTTTGATGGAGAAAAAACTAAAGTCAGGCTACATCAGATAATTGAATCAAACCTCAGCAATAAACAGCGTATGGTGTTTAATATGAAATATTTTGACGATCTGAGCTTTAAGAAAATTGCTGAAATATTGGATGTAAATGAAAATACGCTAAAGTCATCTTATTATAATGCAGTTAGGATTATTGAAGAAAAGATAAAGCGTGAGGAATTAACTTTTTAGTATAACAAAGGATAAGGATTTATGAAAAACAAGGAATTACATAAAAGAAAGGGAACGCAAATATCCAGACACCATAAGGAAATACTGGGCATGGACGTTCCTGAAAATTACTTCAGCAATTCCAGATCAAGAATAATGGATAAAGTGGCTGCTTCCAAAAAGCACACTTCGGGCATTTTTTACATAAGACCTGTTTATCGTTATGCCGCTGCTGCAGCCGTTGTACTTCTAATAGGGTTAGGAATTGTTTTGAAAGTTACCTCAGACACCAACAGTAATGGCTCCACCCAAACCCTGGAAAAGATTGAATATGCCAACCTACAGGATACAGATATGTTTGTTGATTTCCTGCTGGTAAAGGATAAGGATGTTGACGTTTTTCTGGATCAATACCTGTTAGAAGGGGTGCTTGTGAAAGCGGAACTTAAAGAACAGGAATTTGAGAATTTATTTATGAATTCGCTATTGGTGAAAGACTCTCTCATTGACACTTACATTGATGATCAATTTATAGACAATATCATTCTATGACCTGCGCCAAACTATCCGGAATTAAACAGGTCTAATAAACAGAATCGATTCCCAGGCAATTATAGATTGCAAAAAAGAAATATAAAACAGTAAAATATCGAATCATGAAATCAGATAAATTCAAAAATTTAATTCGCGTATTTACCCTTGCGGCTATATTCAGTTTCAGTGGTTTCCTAAGTGCCCAGGATGAAAACCGAAACCAAAACCAAAATCAGGAACAGATTCAGAATCAATTTCGCAATGCTAATTACGAATCCATAAAAGAATCCCTGTCTCCGGACCAAATGGAAATGCTGGAGAATGAACGGCGTATCATGAAGCAAAACCGTGAAAGGTTCAGGGCTTCACTCTCTGAAGAACAGTTGGGAATATTGCAGGACCCCGCACTTAACAGAGAACAAATACGAAACCGTTTAAAAAATACATTTACCCAAGAACAACAAAAACTCATGCAACAGCAACAAACTCGCCTTAGGGTAATGAGGCAGGAGTTTCAAAATACACTTACCCAGGAGCAACGACATATGCTTCAGGAGCGTATACAGCAAAGAGTTAGAAATTCTGGTGACCAGGGTGAATTGAGAACTGGCAATCGTTCTAAAGGCAATGGTCAGCGTGGCAAGAACAACGGTAGTGGTGGTAAAGGGAATTTTTAGCCCCATGCCATGAAAATCGCTAGCCATAGTTCTCTCAAACGTATAAGGATAATAGGGTTGCTGCTATTTATGGCAGCAACCACTTTTTCTTCCTATTCACAGGAACCTCGCACAGACGAAGAAGTAGATATACTCCTGGAAGAGCTTTTCTTTAGTGAAGATCAATTAATCGACGACATTCTGGCCTCACTAAGTCGAAAGCACTTTATATACTCGAGTTTTACCCTGAATAGTGACACTTATTTTTCAGGTAGGGAATCAAGTATTGATCAGATTAATTTTTTTCCACAAGTTTCCTATTACCACCCCTCAGGTTTTAACCTGAGCCTTGCTGGGATTTATTATGAAAATTTTGAGCCTAGGTGGGATTTTACCAGTTTATCGCTAGGGTATTTTACAGCTATTGACAGCAAAGAGCTGCTATCATTAAATACGGGTTACACCAGATACTTTTTTAGCGATGGATCGGATGTTTTTACCAATTCTATAGATTTAAGCATAGGGCTTCGCAACAAGAATAATACCATGGGTACTACATTGTATGCATCTTATTTATTTGGTAGCGAACAAGCCCTGCAACTCATACTCAGTCCTTATGGAAGAATCACTTTACTTAATGAAAAGACCTTTTCATTAAGATTCAGGCCACAACTCAATTTCGTTGTAGCTCAGCAAACAATAGCATTGGAAGAATTGAACAGTCAAGCGCAGGAAGTGCAAGTTGTAAATTACGATGTCTTTGAATTACTCAACACCCAACTAAACCTGCCGCTTTCTCTGGTAAGTAAATCCTGGAATATTGATATTGCTTATAATATCAATTTCCCCAGGGCAGTTGCATCGGAGACAGACTTAAGCACAACAGGGTTTTTCAGTATATCACTGGGTTATTTGATTAATATGAACAATTAATACCAGTCTCGGGAATGTAATGGTTGCCATTCACGATCCAGAGTGGGAAACCACGTCTGCAAACCTGTCCCGACTAACCGTAGGGATAACAAAACAGCAGACCTTAGCAGGCCTGCTATGGTTATTTATTCCATTCGAAAGCTCAAATGAATTTGGTTTTCTAATAAAGTCACTGGAGTACTCGCAGAAGCTCGTGATCCAGAATGGGAAACCACGGCTGCAAATACAAACCCCTATTCGCTATCGCGAATAGGGGTTTTCACATTTCTATCCGAAAGCTCGAGCAAGCCCGTCTTCCGATTGGAAATGTAAAAACCCCGCAAAATATTTGCGGGGTTTTGTGCTTGATGTGGGCCCTACTGGATTCGAACCAGTGACCCCCTGCTTGTAAGGCAGGTGCTCTGAACCAACTGAGCTAAGAGCCCCACTTTTATTCTCTTTTGCTCTGAACCCCGTCCGAACGTCGTAAGACGGGCGGGCAAATGAGCTAAGAGCCCTCTTATTCTAAAAACGATAGACCCGCTTTTAAATCTGAGTTTGTCCACCATAGCTCCAATAGAGCGCAGGCGGGTGCAAATATAGGATAGTTTTTTGGTACGAAAAACAAAATTTTATAAAAAATCACAGGACCTCAGCAACTGTAAAAGTACTACCTCCAACAAAAACGAGGTCTTCTTTCCCTGAATGCATCAAAGCAGCTTTATATGCCTGAGGAACTGAGGAATAGACCTCACCTGCTAAACCGTGATCTGCTGCTGCTTGTTGCAATTCTTCGGCATTAAGACCCCTGGGTATTTCAGGACGGGCAAAATAATATATGGCCGATTTAGGAAACAGTGGCAACACGGTCTGAAGGTCCTTTTCCTGAACAAAGCCCAGGACCAGATGTAACTTTTCATAGGTTTGCCGGGATAACTGTTCCATAATAAGGCCAAGCCCTTCACGGTTGTGTCCAACATCGCATATTACTGTGGGGGACTCTTGTAAAATCTGCCAGCGGCCCTGTAAACCGGTGTTTTTGACTACAGCGCTGAAGCCATTTTGAATATGGGATTCAGAAATTTTGTAACCTTTGAGCTGCTTCAAAACAGCTAAAACACCTCTCATATTCAGTTTCTGATATTCCCCCAGCAAATCTGTCTTATAATTGGCTTGTGGCACACTATCCTGGGCAAAGTACAAAGGTGCTCCCTTGACATAAGCAACCTCTTCAAAAACCGGAGCTGTTTCTAAGTGATGCTCTCCTATAACCACAGGTACACCACGCTTGATAATTCCGGCCTTTTCCATGGCTATTTCCGGAAGGGTATTTCCCAGAAGGTTCATGTGATCCATCCCAATGTTGGTTATGAGGCATACTTCAGGATATATGATATTGGTTGAGTCCAATCTACCACCCAATCCAACTTCAATAACGGCAATGTCAACCTTCTTCTTGGCAAAATAGTCGAACGCCATCCCCACGGTCATTTCAAAGAAAGAGAGTTTTCGGGAGCTTAGGTATTCGAAATGGCGCTGCACAAATCCGATTACAAATTGTTTACTTGCTGGTCTGCCGTTTATTTTAATGCGTTCCCTAAAGTCTTTAAGGTGTGGTGAAGTATAGAGCCCTACGGTATAACCCGCTTCCTGAAGAATGGATGCCAGCATATGGCTGCTGGATCCTTTGCCATTGGTTCCCGCTACATGGATACTTCTGAATTTATGGTGAGGATTTCCCAAATGGGCAGATAATTCCCGAATAGCATCTAGTTTACCACTGTAAGCAGATTGCCCTTTACGCTGGTACATGGGCAGCTGTGCAAACAACCAGTCCAGGGTCTCTTGGTAGGTCACTCTCCTAATTTGAAGTTGACTACAACAAAGCCAATTTGCTGATCGGGTGCCTTGGAATCAGGATTCCACTTATAGGATAAAGCCGTTTTACGTGCGGGCCCTAACAAGCAAGGATCTGTATTGGTTGTACCTTTCACTCCAGGCCTGGCGGATACAACTTTACCATTGCGGTCAACTCTTATTTCTACAACCACACGACCTTCTTCATTACAAGTCTGTTTTACCGGGCTGTTACCTAAAAGAGATCTTCCACTTAAGCCATAGCCCCCGGTACCGCTTCCGGAACCCGGACTACCGTAATAGGTATTCGCATAGGGATCACCATCGGGCTGGCCCTTATCTCCAACGCCCTGGTCGTCTCCCTCAGCCTCTGCATCTGCTCCTTCGGCATTGTTGAGTCCGCCCATCAATTCATCAAGCTGTTTCTTCTTGGCTGCCCGTTCCTGCCTTGCTTTTTCTTCTGCCGCCAGTCTTTCCCTTTCAAGACGTTCTGCTTCGGCTTTGGCCTTTTTTGCGGCTTCCTCTGCTTTGCGTTTTTCCGCTTGCTGTTGTTTGATCTTTATAGATTCTTCGGATTCCTGGGTAAGCACCTTTTCGCTTTCCGTTTCCTCTATCGTTTCTTCTACTTGTTCCTCAGCAGGTTCAGGTAGTTGTTCCTCAGGGGCCTCCTCTTCCAATTCTTCCTCCTGAACAGGCTGCGGTTGTGCTTGGGGTCGTGGGGGTGCAGGACCTTTGCCATAATCCACATAACCGAAATTAACGGTAATGCCGTTTTCAATGGGGGGGTCCATATAGGTTAAACCGATATAAAATAGCAACAAGAGAAACAGGCTCAGCAGAATGGTAGTGAGCCAGAAGGATTTCTTTTTGTGTCTCGTATCCAGTAACGCCATTAGTTGGGGCGCACAGCCAGGATCACCTTATAATTGTTGCGATTTGCGATATCCATCACATTAACCGCTTCTTTGATGGCCACACTTTCTTCTGCCCGTAAAATAATAGTGGGTTTCTCCTGGTCTTTCAGTGCCTTTTTTAATTCAATTTCAATGTATTCTCCGTTAATCCTTTCATTATTGACATAATACTCCAGGTTTTTGTTGATTGTCACCGAAACGTTTTGGGTGTTGGTAGACTTTCCTTTGGCTTTTGGCAATAAGAGATCCAATGCATTGGGTGCATTGGCCGTCAACATGAAAAAAATCAGCAGTAAAAAAACAATATCCGTCATTGAGGACATGCTGAACTGCGGATTGATCTTATTTCTACCTTTCAGTTTCATAATCTGAAATTAAACCGGTTCGTTCAACAAATCCAGGAACTCTACTGCATTGGCTTCCATCTTATGGACTACCTTGTCGGTCCGGTTAACAAGGTGGTTATAGCCCATATAGGCAATAATACCGACAACCAAACCTGCAACCGTAGTGGTCATGGCGGTGTATATCCCTGAGGCAAGTGCACCCATCTCCGCCTGTCCGCCACTACTGGCCATTTGATGAAAGGCAAGGATCATACCAATAACGGTACCCAAAAAGCCGATCATAGGAGCAGCCCCGGCAATAGTTGCCAGAATATTCACATTCTTTTCAAGCTTATAAACCTCAAGGGTGCCCGCATTTTCGATTGCCGTATTGATGTCATCCAGCGGTTTTCCTATTCGGGAAACCCCTTTTTCGGTGAGTCGTGCAACAGGCGAATTTGTCTGGGCACATAAAATTTTGGCAGCTTCCAGTTTACCATTCATCACATGGTCGCGAATCTGGTTCATGAAGTTTTTATCAATATTGGAAGCGGCTTTAACAGCCAGAAGTCGCTCAAAATAGATGTATAATGCTACAGCTAGCATGGCAAAAAGTACCGAAATAATCACGATACTACCTGCACCTCCGTTTACGATAAGATCAATTACAGAAAGTGTCTTTTCTTCAGAGATCACTTCCCCGGCTTGTGTCTCGTCCACAAGATCTTGGAATAAAAACATAAATTTTTCTCATTTACAGTTGCCCCTATAACGGCATAAAGTGTATAAAATTATGCCCTATAGAACAAAATCACGCATTAAGATAAATACTAACGCTCCGGCTAAGAATCCCGCCAGTGCAAGAAAGGATATTTTGCGAAGATACCAGAAGAAATCGATCTTCTCCATACCCATGGCTACTACTCCTGCAGCAGATCCGATTATGAGCATGCTACCTCCTGTTCCTGCCGAGTAAGCAATAAAATGCCATAGCGGGCTATCCATAGGTTCTGAGAACATTCCCATACTCGCTGCAACCAAAGGAACATTATCGATAATGGCCGATCCTATACCCAACAACATTACCACAATATCGGTTTCTGGTATGGCCTGATTCAAGCTTTCCGCGTAGTGAAAGAGGTAACCCAATGATTCCAGCGCGGCCACCGCTAAAAGGATCCCAAGGAAGAAAAGAATACTGGGCAATTCTATTTTCGACAAAGACTTGTGAACGGGGCTGTGGTGCGAAGCCGCATCGCTCTCCCCATCTACGGTGGTGATACTGATCTTAGAGTTGCTGTAAATTTCAGCGAAAGTGGCTACCAAAGCCAGCGATAGCATCATACCTACATAAGGTGGCAAATGGGTAATAGTCTTGAAAAAGGGTACAAATACAATGGACCCCAAGCCTAAATAGAGCATGGTAGATCCGTAGGGAGATTTCGATTTTTCAATATCCCCTATCTCTGTCTTAATATCGCCTTTAAATGCTTTGAAATTTTGTGCAATAAAAGTAGGAACCACCATACATACGATAGAAGGCACAAGTACCGAAATAACAAGCTGTGATGCAGATACCTTATCGGCAATCCACAACATGGTGGTTGTAACATCCCCAATTGGAGACCAGGCGCCTCCGGCATTAGCGTTAATAATAATCAACCCTGCAAACCACAATCGTGTTTGACGGTCCTGTATAACCTTCTGAAGGATGGTTACCAGTACAATAGTTGCGGTCAGGTTATCAATTATTGCCGATAATATAAAGGCCAGGATAGAAAACAACCAGAGCAATTTTTTCTTGCTTTTAGTCTTGATATATCCCTTAATAGTAGCAAAGCCGTCAAAATAATCAATGATTTCAACAATGGTCATAGCCCCCAGCAGAAAGACCAGTATTTCAGCTGTTTTACCAAGGTGATGTAAGAGTATTTCATCGATATGAGAAGGCTCTAACTCTTTTAATTCCGCATTAACTTCAAATACGGGCATATGAGCGAGGGCAATTATAGCCCACAGTATGGCCATCATAGCCAGCGCCGGTATGAGTTTATCTATCTTCAGGTTATGCTCCAGGGTAATGGCCAGATAGCCAACTAAGAAAACAATGATAATTATGGTCTCCATATGGGTTGGTTTATTATTAGACGAGTTGTTTTAAGGCGATTTCAAACGCTGTTTTACTCAGGTTTTTTTTCGTTGCATTTTGCTTAAAGATATTCAAAATTGCTTTTCTAATCGTATCCGAAGTATCATTAAATATATTTTCGTCTTCCACAGATACCCTGCCTTCCATAAAATAGGCAAAAACCCGGGCCATACCACAATTAGAGATGAAATCAGGAATAAGGCTTATACGTTCATCCGTATATTCCATTATAGAGCCAAAGAAGATTTCCTTATCTGCAAAAGGAACATTAGCCCCGCAGGAAATGACCTCCAGTCCGGTATCTATCATCTGTGATATTTGTTCCTGTGTGATTAGGCGTGAAGCCGCACAAGGAGCGAATATTTCCGTGGGTAAGGTCCAGATACGTTCATTTATTTCATCAAAGGGGATCAATATATCGGCATCTGCGATAAGTAGTGAATTTCCCTTCTTGTGAAGAAAAAAGTGCTTAATCTCTTCAAAACTGAACCCATCCTCGTTGATAACACCTCCTACCCGGTCTATGATCCCTACTATTCTCGCTCCCATCTGCGCCAGGTAAAAGGCTGCAGCGGCTCCAACATTTCCAAATCCCTGAACAACTGCTTTTTTACCTATAACCGTACCGCCGTATATGTCGTAATAATGTCTTATGGCCTCAGCCACCCCAAAACCGGTAATCATATCGGCCACGGTATATTTTTTTGTTATTTCTGGTGAATATTGTGGGTTTTCCAACACCTTTTTCACCCCTAGCCGCAATTGTCCTATACGATTGATCTTATCCGCTTCCGTTGGTCTGAAATGACCGTTAAATACCCCTTCCTGTGGATGCCAGACTCCTGCTTCCTCTGTTATAGGGATTACTTCATGGATTTCGTCTACATTCAGGTCACCTCCTGTGCCGTAGTAGCTTTTGAGCAGAGGGGCAACGGCATTGTACCATCTTTCCAAAACACCCTTTTTCCTGGGATCATGTGGATTGAAATTTATACCTGATTTAGCACCGCCAATTGGAGGTCCTGAAACGGTGAATTTTACCTCCATGGTTTTTGCAAGGGAGAGCACCTCATTCATATCCAACCCTTCCCTCATTCGGGTTCCCCCTCCTGCGGCCCCACCGCGAAGGGAATTTATGACTGTCCACCCTTCTGCTTCTGTCTCCGGATCTTTCCAGTTGAAAACAATTTCCGGTGGTTTATTCTCGTATTTCTTTAGTAGTTCCTTCATTTCTTTTTGCCTATAAATATTTGTTGACACAATTTAAACTTGCCCATAATCTGGCTCTGAAGTTTCTTTTGTTAAAATAAGCCCCGAAGGGCTAGTGTTGTCTCATATCTATAGGTGTATAAGAAGCACATTAGGTGCTATAGACAAATATAAAAATTTGGTATTGGTTTAAAGCCCCCGGGAATAGATTATTACAGCTTATTCCCTCACAAAAAAATCACAGGTTTCATTATTCTCAAATAAGAGGTGGTATTATTGATAAATATCTAACCACGCCTTATCTTTGTACTCCTTTTTTGTCAATATCATATATATGGATTTTACTTTAACCGAAGAGCATCTGATGATTCAACAAGCTGCTCGTGATTTTGCCCAGCAGGAACTATTACCTGGTGTAATTGAAAGAGACGACGAGCAACGCTTCCCATCCGAAGCCATTCGCCAAATGGGTGAGCTTGGCTTTATGGGGATGATGGTAGACCCTAAATATGGCGGTAGCGGCATGGACACCCTGTCTTATGTGCTTGTCATGGAGGAGCTATCCAAAATAGATGCCTCGGCTTCTGTAGTAGTATCCGTAAACAATTCACTCGTTTGCTGGGGTCTGGAAACCTATGGCACTGAAGAACAAAAGCAGAAATACCTTACCCGACTGGCTTCCGGTGAAATTATTGGGGCTTTTTGCCTATCCGAACCCGAAGCGGGAAGTGATGCAACTTCTCAGAAAACAACAGCAATTGACAAAGGAGATCACTACATCCTTAATGGCACCAAGAACTGGATAACGAATGGTAATTCAGCAGATGTATATCTAGTAATGGCACAGACAGATGTCGAAAAAGGGCACAAAGGGATCAATGCCCTCATTGTAGAAAAAGGTATGCCCGGTTTCGAGGTAGGCCCAAAGGAAAACAAATTGGGGATACGGGGCAGTGACACCCACTCCCTGCAATTTAACGATGTAAAAGTACCCAAGGAAAACCGGGTTGGTGAAGATGGTTTCGGATTTAAATTTGCAATGAAGACCCTTGCAGGTGGCCGTATTGGTATTGCAGCACAAGCCTTGGGTATAGCTGCAGGAGCTTATGAACTATCCCTGAAATACTCGAAAGAACGCAAGGCTTTTGGTAAAGAAATCAGCAGACACCAGGCCATTGCCTTTAAATTGGCCGATATGCATACACGTATTGAAGCTGCACGTCATCTGGTATACAAATCAGCCTGGGATAAGGATCAGGGTAACAATTATGACCTATCCGGTGCCATGGCGAAACTCTACGCCTCCGAAGTGGCCATGTGGGCTTCTGTTGAAGCCGTACAGATTCATGGTGGAAATGGCTATGTAAAGGAGTACCATGTGGAACGAATGATGCGGGATGCCAAGATTACTCAAATTTATGAAGGGACTTCCGAAATCCAGAAGATCGTTATTTCACGAAGTGTACTAAGTAATTAGCCCTTTTTAACATTCCAATACAAAAAAATCTAAGGGTGACTAAGAAGCAAAGTAAGTAGATCACTTTCTACCCATTCCATTTTTAGGGGGTGGCATAGATACAAGTAGACATAGCAACCTGAGACCCCCTTTATCTGAGTAGAAGAAAGCCTCTTGACTACATCTTATGAGGATTTATCAATTCTCATGCTGCTTTTTTTTCATAATGCATATTTTTTAACGTTTTATTGTAAAAGATGAATTTATTCTATCGGATGCAATGAAATTGTATATTTTTTCTAAGTAAAACGATATTTTAGCTTAAATATCGTAATGTATGCTGAATAGAAAACAAGGGTTATATCTGCCAGAATTTGAACATGATAATTGCGGGGCAGGTTTTATTTGTAGCCTTGAGGGGAAGAAGTCGAACGACATTATTCATAAGGCTCTGGAAATCCTGGATAAACTGGAACACCGGGGAGCCGTTAGTGCCGATGGGAAAACCGGTGATGGAGCCGGAGTATTAATTGATATTCCCCACACCTTCTTTGAGGAGGTGTGTTCCTTTGAACTTCCGGATTCCGGATCTTATGCCGTGGGTAATGTGTTTTTACCACAAAAAGAAAATCAACGTAATTATTGCATTGAAATCTTCGAGACCCAAATAAAGAAGGTAGGACTAAACCTGGTCGGTTGGCGGGATGTGCCTGTAAATCCTGCAATTCCAGGAAGAATAGCCAAGGAAAGTGAGCCCTTTGTCAAGCAAGTTTTCATTGGTAAGGCCCATGAGGAGCAGGAAGATTTTGACTTTAACCTGAAACTCTTTATTGCCAGAAAAGTAACCGAACATACTATTGGTAATTCGCGTTTATCTGACCGGCATTTCTTCTATGTGCCCAGCCTTTCTACCCGGATCATCATTTTTAAAGGGCTTTTAATGCCCCATGATATTAAGCTGTATTACAAGGATCTTATGGATCCTCGAGTAATCACCCGTCTGGCCCTGGTACACCAGCGGTTTTCAACCAATACCTTTCCAACCTGGGATTTGGCACAACCATTTCGTTATATGTGCCATAACGGTGAGATCAATACCCTGAGAGGTAATGTTTCCCGAATGCGTTCCAGAGAGGAATTACTGAAAAGCGATTTGTTTGGTCCGGAAATCAAAGAGATTTTACCCATTATTTTACCTGGTAAATCAGACTCAGCAACTATGGATATGGTGGTTGAGCTGTTACTCATGACAAGGAGATCATTACCAGAAGTAATGATGATGCTTGTACCGGAGGCCTGGGAAAGGAATCCCGATATGTCTGAAGATAAAAGGGCGTTTTATGAATTTAATTCCTGCCTGATGGAACCCTGGGACGGACCGGCCTCTATCCCATTTACAGATGGCAATTATATAGGTGCTGTACTTGACCGCAATGGATTACGTCCTTCGCGTTATAGTGTAACCAAGGACGGATATGTAATCATGTCCTCTGAAACAGGTGTTGTAGAACTGGAACCCTCTAATATTGAATTTCATGGGCGCCTTGAGCCAGGTAAAATGTTCCTGGTGAATATGGAAGAGGGCCGTATCATTAATGATGAGGAGATTAAGAGTGAAATTGCCAGTAGACACCCCTATAGGAAATGGTTGGATAATAACTTGGTTCACCTGAAGGATATCCCTTATAACGATTGTCCTCTATTTCTGGATGAAGCTCCCCTTGAAAAGAGAAAAGCCACATTTGGATATACCCTGGAAGACATCAATTCCATTATTCTACCCATGGGTAAGAATGCCAAGGAACCCATTGGCTCCATGGGCTCTGACACCCCGATAGCTGTATTATCTGAAAGGCCACAATTGCTTTATAATTATTTCAAACAACTTTTTGCGCAGGTAACCAATCCACCTTTGGATGGTATCAGAGAAGAAATGATTACCGATATTAGTCTTACTCTGGGCAGCGACCAAAACTTGTTTGAATTTACTGAACTCCATTGCAGGAAACTTAAAATACAGAATCCAGTAATTTCTAAGGAAGACCTGGACAAAATAAAGAACTATGATGCCAGTCCGGATTATAAAGTGGTTTCAATACCCATTCTTTATGAAGCAAAACGGGGCCATAATGGTCTTGAAGACGGCCTGGAATCCATACTTGAACAAGCCGAGCATGCCATAGACCAGGGAGCCAACATAATCATTCTATCTGATCGAAATCTCAGCGAAGAAAATGCTCCCATTCCAGCATTGCTCGCCTGCTCCTATGTAAATAGTGGATTAAGGGCTTTACGCAAGCGCTCTAAACTCAGCATTATCATTGAATCCGGGGAGCCACGTGAAGTCCATCATTTTGCACTTCTTTTTGGTTTTGGAGCCAGTGCTATTAATCCGTACCTGGTAAATGAAATTATTGGCGAACAAATAGAAGCTCAGGACATCAAGGAATACAGCTTTGAAGAAGCCATAGAGAATTATAATAAAGCCGTAGGAAAGGGCATCCTGAAAGTCATGAACAAAATCGGGATCTCTACACTTAATTCTTACCGCGGTTCACAGTTGTTTGAATGTATCGGTGTGGGTACCAAGGTGGTGGATAAGTATTTTCCAAATACCCCAACCCGTATACAGGGAATAGGCCTGTATGAAATTGAAAAAGAGATCGCCAAAAGGCATCAGAAGGCTTTTCAAAAAGAGGAAGTTGCGGCTAATCTGGACTTAGAGATCGGAGGAGAATATCGCTGGCGCAGAGACGGGGAGAAACATATGTTTAATCCGCTTAGTATAGCAAAACTGCAGAAAGCGGTTCGCAGCAACGAACCAGAAACCTATAAGGAGTATGCTTCCATGGTCAACAAACAATCTAAACATTTAATGACCATTAGGGGACTTTTTGAATTTGCCAATTTTGATCCTATTCCTATTGAAGAAGTAGAACCCTGGACAGAGATAGTCAAACGTTTTAAGACTGGGGCAATGTCTTATGGCTCCATCAGCAAAGAGGCTCATGAAAATCTCGCCATTGCCATGAACAGGATTGGCGGCAAGAGTAATTCCGGGGAAGGTGGAGAAGATGCGGAACGTTTTTACCGCAATCAGACCGGTGACTGGAAGAATAGTGCCATCAAACAGGTAGCTTCAGGAAGATTTGGAGTTACCTCCAATTACCTGACCAATGCCCAGGAAATACAAATTAAGATGGCTCAGGGTGCCAAACCTGGAGAAGGAGGACAATTACCCGGACCTAAGGTGAATCCTGCCATAGCAAAAACGAGGAATTCTACCCCGTATGTAGGGCTGATTTCGCCTCCACCCCATCACGATATCTATTCTATTGAGGATCTTTCACAGTTAATTTACGATTTGAAATCGGCCAATAGAGAAGCGCGAATCAACGTAAAACTAGTTTCGGAAGTTGGTGTGGGCACCGTAGCTGCAGGAGTTTCAAAGGCTAAGGCCGATGTAATTCTCATCTCTGGACACGATGGCGGAACAGGGGCTTCTCCCCTAACCTCGCTGAAACATGCCGGACTGCCCTGGGAACTTGGAATTGCCGAAGCTCAGCAAACCCTTGTACTTAACGATTTGCGTAACCGGGTAGTTCTGGAATGCGACGGTCAACTTAAAACCGGTCGGGATGTTGCCATTGCCTGCCTACTGGGAGCTGAAGAATTTGGATTTGCCACCGCCCCACTTGTAGCTTCCGGATGTATTATGATGCGTGTTTGCCATTTGAACACCTGTCCTGTTGGAATAGCTACCCAGAATCCGGACTTGCGTAAGAAGTTTGAAGGCAAACCGGAACATGTAGTAAACTACATGTATTTTGTTGCCCAGGAGTTAAGAGAAATCATGGCAAAACTGGGATTTCGCACTGTAGATCAAATGGTAGGGCAGGTACAGAAACTGAATCGAAATGCTGCCATAGAACATTTCAAGGCCAGTGGAATTGATCTTACGCCAATCTTGCACACTATTGACGTTCCCAAAGGGACCAAACTCCGCAATACCAAGAAACAGCAGCATGATGTTCATAAATCCATAGAGTTTGAGATCATTGAACAAGGGCACCCAGCCCTATTCCGAAAAGAAAAAACGGTGCTGGATTTTCCGATACATAATACAGATCGGGCTGTAGGGGCCATTGTGAGTAATGAAATCTCGAAGATTTACGGTTCTGAAGGACTTCCCGATAATACCCTGAAAATAAATTTTACCGGTTCTGCCGGTCAGAGTTTCGGTGCTTTTGCAACCAAGGGACTTACACTTGTGGTTAATGGCAATACCAATGATTATCTGGGTAAAGGATTATCCGGGGCGCGGCTGGTAATCAAAGTGCCTGAAAATTCCACTATCAAACCTGAAGAAAACATCATCATTGGTAATGTAACCCTCTATGGGGCAACCTCGGGAGAGGCCTATATCAATGGTAAGGCTGGGGAACGGTTCTGTGTCCGTAACTCGGGTGCCCTAGCTGTAGTAGAAGGGATAGGAGATCACGGTTGTGAATATATGACCGGAGGTGTTGCCGTTATACTTGGCGAGGTAGGCCGAAACTTTGGAGCTGGCATGAGTGGAGGTATCGCATTTGTGTATGACCCCAACAACACTTTCGAGAGAAAGTGCAACAAGGAAAGCCTGAATTTACTTCCGGTAGATGAAGAACAGGATATTTCACAATTGAGGGAGCTAATTGAGAACCATTACAATACGACCTTAAGCCCTTTAGCGCAACGTATCCTTGAGAACTGGGAGCAGTGCCTGCCAAAATTTATCAAGATTTTCCCGGAGGAATACAAACAAGCACTATTGCGACTGGAAAGAGAAAAATCACAAACCATATAATTGCAGGATGGGAAAAATTACTGGATTCATGGAATATGACCGCAAGGTTGAAAAATATCAACCTGTGGACGAGCGCACCAAGCACTATAAGGAATTTACTATTCCCCTAAAAGAAAAGGAGTTGAAGGAGCAGGGGGCTCGTTGCATGGATTGTGGTATTCCTTTTTGCCATAGTGGTTGTCCCTTAGGTAACCTCATACCCGATTTCAACGATGCGGTCTATAGGGGTAAGTGGGAACAGGCAGCCAGCATATTACATGCCACAAACAACTTTCCAGAGTTCACAGGAAGATTATGTCCGGCACCCTGTGAAGAAGCTTGTGTTTTAGGGATTAATGAAGATCCCGTATCCATAGAGAATATTGAAAAGAACATTGTTGAAACTGCCTTTACAAAAGGTTGGGTAAAGCCACAACCGCCGTCTATACGGACAGGGAAAAATATAGCCGTAGTAGGATCAGGTCCGGCAGGTTTGGCAGCCGCACAACAACTTAATCGTGCCGGGCATAAGGTAACTGTATTTGAGCGCGACGAAAATCCTGGAGGCCTCTTACGTTATGGGATTCCTGATTTTAAAATGGAAAAGTACATCATAGATCGGCGTCTTGAAGTGCTTAAAGCAGAAGGAATTGAATTTCGATGCGGTGTTCATATCGGACAAGATATCTCTGCGGATAAACTAGTTCAGGAATTTGATGCCGTAGTACTCTGCGGTGGTGCCACTGTAAGGCGTAGTTTACCCATTAAGGGTACTGAACTAAATGGTGTAGTTCAGGCGATGGACTTCCTTGCCCAGAATAATCGCCGAGTGGCCGGGCATACCCAATTTGAAACGGAATTGATTGCGAAAGATAAAGACGTAATAGTGATTGGTGGTGGTGATACTGGATCGGATTGTATTGGGACATCGTTCAGGCACGGGGCAAAATCGGTTGTAAATTTTGAAATATTACCCAAAGCTACTCCGGAGAGACCTGAAAATCAGCCCTGGCCTTTTTGGCCCATGCGTTTAAGAACCAGTTCTTCTCATAAAGAAGGGGCAGATAGGGTATTTAGTATTTCCACCAAAGAATTCGTAGGAGATGAAGCGGGCAACCTGAAGGGTTTAATAACAGTGGAAGTAGTCTGGGAGAAACAAGCAGGACAAAGGCCAGTGCTTAAGGAAGTACCGGGTACGGAGAAAGAATGGAAATGCGAAATGGCCTTACTTGCCCTGGGTTTTACAGGCTCGGAGATGACTATAGCAGATCAACTTGGGCTGGAAACAGATCCCAGAACGAATATCAAGGCCTCTGCCGCAAACTATAAGACCAATATTCCCGGTGTTTTTGTAGCCGGAGACCAGCGCAGGGGACAGTCTTTGATTGTCTGGGCAATTTCCGAAGGTCGGCAGGCGGCACATCATGTAGATATTTATTTAATGGGAAGTTCAAAGCTCCCATTGAAGGGGGAGGGTGACTTACCGAGGATTTAAGATCTCCTGATTGCGCCTTGGACCCCTTTTTGTTGGGTAATTGTTTTTTTCTTAAATTGAGGAAACTCATTAACAACCAACCTATTATGAAAACATTCTTGTCATTAAGGCCGCTTAGTGTGGGCCTGCTTTTGTTGTCAATACTCTTTACAGGATGTAAATCGGACCCAAAAAAGCAGTCGGTTTCTAAATCGGAAATAGCGGAACCTAAGCGTGAGGTAATTGAAGTGGTAACCCGATCCATGGAATTTTTTGCTCCAGACACTATCAATTCGGGGTGGAACACCTTTGTTTACAAAAATCTTTCTACAGAACCTCATTTCATCTTGCTTGACAAATATCCGGAAGGATTTAACATCGATAATACTATAAAAGAAGTGGCTCCAGCCTTCGAGCAAGGAATGGCTATGATAATGGAAGGTAAAATGGAGGAAGCGATAGCTGCCTTTGGCACACTGCCGGAATGGTTTTCCCAGGTGGTGTTTTCAGGTGGTACCGGTTTAATATCGCCACAGGAGACTGCTATTAGCACCCTGCACCTGGCTCCTGGATATTATATCATGGAATGCTATGTTAAAATGCCAGATGGTCGATTCCACACTTCCATGGGTATGGCTAAAGAATTTATAATCCGGGATGAGGACAGTGGAAATAAGCCTCCTGAAGCCAGTGTAAGTATTACTATTTCCAGTACTGACGGCATCACCTATTCAGGGAATTTAGCAAAGGGAGCTACTATTTTCTCGGTAACCTATGGAGACCAGATTGCTCACGAAAATTTTGTAGGGCATGACGTGAACCTTGTTCGCATGGAAGCAGGGGCCGACCTTGATGCTTTGGAAGCATGGATGAACTGGGCTACACCGAATGGACTTATGAGCTCTACAGCTCCTGCCGGATTTACATTCTTAGGAGGAACCAATGATGCACCCGAAGGTAGCGTTCACTATTTTGAAGCAGAGCTCCTCCCTGGTGATTATGTTCTTATTGCTGAGGTGCCCGACACAACAGAGAAAGGTATGCTTAAAACATTTACAATAGCTGACTAAGCACCATCCGGCATTTGTTTCACATACCCGTATTTATGATTGCTTACTGCGTCTTATAGCTTTAATTTGATTGAGTGGGGAGGAGGCGCATAGCGCCCCACCTAATTATAGACGGCACTGTATCACTAAATAATTGGATGTTGCTATAGCTAAATAGTGAGGTATTCCTCTTTTTGGTTACGTCCTGATGAAGGAATGACATTGGCGTTTAATTCTCTTATCCTTTCATCCACACGATAATGCACGGAGTTTATTGAGAACGATCCGCCTTTAAGCCTTATACCTGCAGGAAAACCGGTAATGATTTCTAACCCATCATCTACCGTATCTATAGCCCAAATAGAAAATAATCCTTGTTCAACAGCAAGTACAACTTCTTTTTTTAACATCAGATTGTCCACATTTGGCTTGGGAATGATGACCCCTTGGTTTCCATTCAAACCATTCTGATTACAAACTTCAAAAAAGCCCTCTATCTTCTGATTAATGGCCCCAACTGGTTGTAATTCCCCTTTTTGGTTGATGGATCCAGTCACTGCAATCCCCTGATTAATCGGCAAATCGGCCAAGCAGGATAATAAAGCAAATAATTCCGCACATGAAGCACTGTCGCCATCTATTTCAGAATAGCTCTGTTCAAACACCAAACTTGCGTATAAGCTTACTGGATTATCCTGCCCATACTTTTCAAGCAGATACCCCTGTAGAATTAGTGTTCCTTTGGTATGGATGGGCCCCGAAAGCTTGGCCTCTCTCTCAATATCAACTAATCCTACTTTACCAGAAGCAATACTAGCTGTTATCTTGTTAGGTTTCCCAAAGCTAATATCTCCGAGATCCAGAATTGATATCCCATTGATCTGCCCAACTTTTGGTTCTTTTAAGTCAATCATCAATCGCCCTTTCTTTATTAGTTCATTGATCTTTTCCTGTATCAGGTTAGATCTAAAATAGCGGGCTTCTATTGCCTGATCAATATGCCTTGCATCTATTTCTTTCATTTTGCTCAATCTCGTATAGTGATCAGCCTCGTGAAGAATGTCTCTGATTTCTCTGAATTTAATGGATATTTTTTCTCGATCTTCTGCCATTCGTGAGGCATGTTCAATAAGCCTGCCCATGGCCTGATCATTTATGGGAAATAAATCATTTTCTCTTTGTATCTTATAGGTAACACCGGCAAAATCCTGAATATTCTTGAGGGAATAATCCATCGCCGTATCAAATTCGGCCTTAACTTTAAAGAGCTCTTTAAAATCCTCGTCAAGTTCGTAAAGCAGATAATACCATCTGGGAGAACCAATCAAAATAACCTGAATATCCAGTGGAATTGGTTCAGGCTTCAAACTTTTCGCACTTATAATTCCAAATTGTTCCCTTGCATCTTCAATAACGATCTCATTATTTTTTAGTGCCCTCTTCAAGCTATCCCAGGAGAAGTATGAAAACAACAGGTCTTTTAAAGGAATAATTAAATATCCACCGTTTGCCTTGTGTAATGAACCACCACGAATCAAAGTAAAATTAGTGATCAGGGTTCCCATGTAGGATTCATGTTCTAATTTGCCAAATAAATTAGTTAAGGTAGGATTAAGCTCTAATACAATTGGTGCACCAGACAGCTCGGTATTGTCCGTAATTACATTTACTTCGTACTTCTGGAAACTAATCTCCTGTTTATAGCTAGGGCCTTCCTGCTGGATACTAGCTTTTAAAAAATCATGCAAATTAGATATAATGTCTTTTTTGATTTCAAAAAGATGCAAAAGTACATCTTCAAAATCCTTGTACTTGTTCTGCAATTCCTTCAATAATGTATCTATGGCATATGAAGCAATGCTTTCATCTAATAGGAAAAGTGATTTATTACTTTCCCGTTCTACTTCGCGATTTTTTTGAATAAGGTGAAACAGTTCATCCTTTAGTTCCGATTGCTTTGCAAGGATTTGGTCGCGTTCTTTCTTATTTAATTTGTTAAATTTTTCATCGCTCAAAGGAGCCCCTTGTGCATCGGTTGGAATTACCAAAATTTCTATTGGGGTACGGGTTACGGTAAAATTATTTTCATGGGCCTTATTGTGGATTTTTTGGAATAACTCCTTTTCTTTTTGTCTAAACTCTTCAATGATTTGCTCTTTTTTATCGTGATACTCTTTGCTTTCAAAAGCATTGATCAGCATTTTTTGTATTTCTGAGATCAACTGCTGAATTTCAACCTTAAAAGTTTGTCCATCTCCGTTCGGTAGTTTGAGTTTTTTTGGGTAAAAGGAATCTTGAAAATTATTCACATAGCACCAGTCTCCTGGGGTTGTTTCCAATTTTGCCTTTTCTTCAAGAAAATGATTCACTGCCTTGGATTTACCACTTCCAGGATATCCCGAAACATAGATATTAAAGCCCCCTCTTTTATTTCCAATTCCAAATTCCAACGCTTTTAGGGCACGTTCCTGGCCTATAAGTGGTTTGGAGGGTTCACTGTTCTTGATCTGATTCCAGTCGATTTTCTGTCCAGAAATTTCTTTTCGTAAATCTCTTGAAGTTAATGTATGTATCATGGACAATTAGTAGTTAATCATATAGGATTAAAGGTATTATACTTGGATCATCCTTGCCATGATGCCAGTCATCTGCACGTAATAAGAATTATGAAACCAAAAGCCTAGTAAATTGACATTCTAGTTGGCCGAGCTGATTTCACATCTGCTTGCGAATGGCAGTAAGCGGGGTTATCTTGATTATGTGGGGAGGAGGCGCATAGCGCCCCGCGGTAGGTAATGGAGGTGGTTTAGGGTGAGGTTTTGGGAGGGAAGGAGGTAGTAGTAAGGCAAAAAAAAACCCTGA
Source organism: Flavobacteriaceae bacterium D16 (assembly GCA_021295155.1). Lineage (GTDB taxonomy): Bacteria > Bacteroidota > Bacteroidia > Flavobacteriales > Flavobacteriaceae > Lentiprolixibacter. The sequence continues at coordinate 1,269,882 of JAJTJC010000035.1, forward strand.
CGATCTTACGATGTCAGGGTTTAAAAGAAGGCGGCGACCTACTCTCCCACTTGGTGTAGCAGTACCATCGGCGCTGACGGGCTTAACTTCCCTGTTCGGAATGGTAAGGGGTGGACCCCGTCGCCATGGCCACCTGAGTT
>JAJTJC010000007.1 GCA_021295155.1 Flavobacteriaceae bacterium D16
AGTCACCACATTGGTGGATAACGGAAATGGCAGCTTTACCTATACCTCAGAGGATGGTACGATAACCACCTTTAACGAAACCACTTCTACCCTGGTAGACAATGGTAACGGTACCTTTACTTACACCAATGAGGATGGAGTAGCCACTACCTTTGATTCAAAGATCGCTACGGTAGTAGACAACACCGATGGTACCTATACCATCACAGATGACTTTGGTACCTCGGTTACTATC
>JAJTJC010000014.1 GCA_021295155.1 Flavobacteriaceae bacterium D16
CGAAACCACTTCTACTCTGGTAGACAATGGCAACGGTACCTTCACTTACACCAATGAGGATGGAGTAGCCACTACTTTTGATTCAAAGATCGCTACGGTAGTAGACAACACCGATGGTACCTATACCATCACAGATGACTTTGGCACCTCGGTAACTATCGACACCAACAATACAGTCACCACATTGGTGGATAACGGAAATGGCAGCTTTACCTATACCTCAGAGGATGGTACG
>JAJTJC010000010.1 GCA_021295155.1 Flavobacteriaceae bacterium D16
CGTACCATCCTCTGAGGTATAGGTAAAGCTGCCATTTCCGTTATCCACCAATGTGGTGACTGTATTGTTGGTGTCGATAGTTACCGAGGTGCCAAAGTCATCTGTGATGGTATAGGTGCCATCGGTGTTGTCTACTACCGTAGCGATCTTTGAATCAAAAGTAGTGGCTACTCCATCCTCATTGGTGTAAGTGAAGGTACCGTTGCCATTGTCTACCAGAGTAGAAGTGGTTTCG
>JAJTJC010000011.1 GCA_021295155.1 Flavobacteriaceae bacterium D16
TATCGACTCAGACGATGACGGTATTCCGGACAATGTGGAGGCTCAGACCACGGCGGGTTATATCCCACCTACGGGAAATGACAGTGACAATGACGGACTGGATGACGCTTACGAAGGTTCAGGCGATGAAGGCCTTACTCCTGTAAACACAGATGGCACGGATGAGGTAGATTACCTGGACGGCGACACGGACAATGACCTGGTAGCTGATAACAATGAAGGCAACGAC
>JAJTJC010000012.1 GCA_021295155.1 Flavobacteriaceae bacterium D16
GTCGTTGCCTTCATTGTTATCAGCTACCAGGTCATTGTCTGTGTCGCCGTCCAGGTAATCTACCTCATCCGTGCCATCTGTGTTTACAGGAGTAAGGCCTTCATCGCCTGAGCCTTCGTAAGCGTCATCCAGTCCGTCATTGTCACTGTCATTTCCCGTAGGTGGGATATAACCCGCCGTGGTCTGAGCCTCCACATTGTCCGGAATACCGTCATCGTCTGAGTCGATA
>JAJTJC010000015.1 GCA_021295155.1 Flavobacteriaceae bacterium D16
TAAAGGTGGTTATCGTACCATCCTCTGAGGTATAGGTAAAGCTGCCATTTCCGTTATCCACCAATGTGGTGACTGTATTATTAGTGTCGATAGTTACCGAGGTGCCAAAGTCATCTGTGATGGTATAGGTACCATCGGTGTTGTCTACTACCGTAGCGATCTTTGAATCAAAGGTAGTGGCTACTCCATCCTCATTGGTGTAAGTGAAGGTACCGTTACCA
>JAJTJC010000006.1 GCA_021295155.1 Flavobacteriaceae bacterium D16
GGCTTTGATGTCAACGACGAGATCGATGACCCTGCCAACGACCTTCCCGATACGGACGGCACTGAAGATGTAAACTACCGCGACATTGACGACGATGGGGATGGTATAGACACCCCGGATGAAGATGTTGACCAGGATGGTGATCCTACCAATGACGATACAGACGAGGATGGCACCCCTGATTACCTGGATCCAGACAATGGTCCGGATACG
>JAJTJC010000034.1 GCA_021295155.1 Flavobacteriaceae bacterium D16
AGCTCAGGCACAGGATAAAACTGCTGAGGTTAAGGTTGAGACTATTGAAATGAGTATCGTTACTTCTACAACTACTGTTAATAAGGAAGAGAAAGTAGCTCGTTTGTACAGAAGGGCCAATTCTAAAGTAAAGAAGGCTTTGTCTTTTACTACTAAGCGCAACAAATCTAAATTGGCTTAATCCTATTCTTCTTCCGCTGAGGTTTCAGGGTCAGACTCTTCCCGACTCAGGGAATGTTCCATTATATTCAATTTTTTAAGCTTTGCTTTCCAAGTATCCAGAGAGTCCTTGTGTCGATCAATATTTTGAATAACCTCCTTTACTACCGGATTGTCTTCAGGAACATGTGCGAAAAATTGCAGGTTATTTTCCAACTGACGTATTTCGTCCTTGCTTTCGTCTATTCTTTTTCGGATAAAGGCCCTTTCCCTGAGGATAGCCCGTTCATCCTCCCCAGAAGCTAATTCTTGTATTTTATTGCCGTATTTCAACAATTCGGCTTGCTGCTTATCAACTCCCGCTTTTTTAAGCAAAACATCCAGGATCTTATTGAATTTGGTGTTAACATGCTTTCGGTTGCGCGGTACATTACCAATTGATTTCCAGGAGGCAATATATTTTTTTAGTTTTTCCAGATCCTTAGCCTGGTCGCCGCTTAGTTTGTATTCCTTAATCTCATCAAGGATTACCATCTTTTTCTTAAAATTCTCCGATTCTTTTGCATTCGCTTTGTCCTGTAATGCATGAAGCCTTTGAAAGTAATGATTACAGGCATTTTTAAATTCGTTCCAAATTTTATCAGAAAATTTTCTGGGGACATGGCCAATAGTCTTCCATTCTCTTTGAATTCGTTTAAATTCTGCAGTAGTGCTATCCCAGTCCTCACTGTCTTTCAAGGAATTAGCCAAGTCCAACAAAGCTCTCTTTCTTTCAAGATTGAGTTGTTGTTCCTTCTTAAGTCCTTTGTAAAAGGTGTTTTTCTTACGATTGAAGTCTCTGACAGTAGATTTAAATTCAGACCAGGTTTGCTCATTGATCTTTTGGGGAACCTTTCCAGCTTTAAAAAAGGCCTCACGTAATTGTTCGATTTCCCTGATTTGTTTCTGTATATCCTTATGACTGCCTGCTGTATTTTCTACTACTTCTCTGATTTTGGATATGATTTCCTGCTTTACTTTCAGGTTTTCTTCATAGTATTTTTCCTGATCCTTCAGGAATTCCTGCCTTTTCTGGTGCAAAGCTTTTGTTGCTTTACTAAATCGTTCCCAAATTTCTTCCCTATTTGCTTTGGCTACAGGGCCAATGTCTTCTTTCCAGATTTTATGCAGGGTCTGAAGTTCACGAAATGCTTTGCCGATATCTCTGGATTCTGCCAGGGCTTCGGCTTTTTCGATTATTTTGAGTTTTTCTTCAAGGTTATGCTTGAAATCCAGATCTCTTAATTCCCTGTTCAGGTGGAGAAAATCATAGAAAATCTCCATATGGTGGTGGTAAGTACGCCAAACATCATTGTAATTGGCTCTGGGCACCGATCCTGCACTTCGCCATTGTTCCTGTATACGCTTAAAATTCTTATAGGTAGTGTTGATATCCTCTTCAATATTTACGAGGCTTTTAAGATCTTCTATCAGCGCCAGTCGCTTTTCGAGGTTAGTTTTCAGGTTTTCATCCAGGTTCCGATAATAATGGTTTCGTTTTTCACGATACTCATTAAAAACTTCATTAAACTGCCGTTTGGTTACAGAACTGTATTTAAAATCGATCTCATTCCCACCATTACTGATAAATTCCTGCTTTTTCTGTTCCAGAAACTCTTTAAATTTATCATCAAACTCCTGTTTTATGGTATCTACATGTCGTTTAATGGCCTGAATTTTCTCAGTACGAATAAGGCGCTGAAGTTCACCAACCAGGTTTTCCATAGACATACCATGGTAGTCCAAAATAGGAATTTGGTGCCTTCTTTGGTGCCCCTCATCCTCTGCATCTTCAGCATTAGATTCCTCAATTTCGTCCACAGCTTCCTTTGCGCCACCTTGATCGGTATCGGCCGAATCCTCGGCGGCAGACTTGGGGTCTGCCACAGGAGCTTCCTCAGAACTGCTTACCTCTTCCGCAATTGCGGGCTTCGTCTTTTCCGTTGTTTCTTCCTGCTGTTCCTGTTTCTTTTCTTCCAACATAAGATGGGGTCAATAATTCACTTGACTATCTAAGATAAGAACAACACTTTGAAACGCAAAAGTTATTCTGGGTTCTTTTGTAAGAAAGGAACCGAAGTTAGCAGGGGGCTTGTCCTTAAAATCCCTGGTTTAGCTATTCCAGATCTCCCAGGATTTATCAGCCTGAAACACAAGCATTTTAGCACCATTGGAAATTGTGGCTCCTCTTTTTTCTCCTTCTTTCAAAAAGCTGGTTTTCTCAGGGTTGTAAATAAGGTCGAACAACAAATGTTCGGCGCTCAGGAAGGAATAAGGAATTCCGGGTTTAGACTCGGTGTCCGGCCAGGTTCCCAAAGGGGTGCAATTGATGATCAGATGGTGTGAGGTCATGGTTTCCTGGTCCAGATCCATGTAATTCAGATAACCGGATTCCGGTTTTCTGGAAACATAGCGGTATTTTATTTGGCGTTTTTTAAGTACATAAGCTACTGCCTTGGAAGCTCCGCCAGTACCTAAAATCAGGGCTTGCTTGTGGTGAGGTTTTAAAAATGGCAGCAAGGCCTGCTCAAAACCATAAGCGTCTGTATTATACCCCAAAAGCCCTTCAGGAGTTATTTTGATGGTGTTTACTGCTCCAATAGCCTTTGCTACCGGATCCAGTGTTTTCAGGTAAGGAATGATGGCTTCTTTGTAGGGAATAGTGACGTTAAGCCCCACCAGATCTTTATTTTTCGTAGTTACTTTGGTAAAATGAGCGATATCTTCCAGGTCGAAGTTTTCGTAATAATGCTGATCCAACCCCATTTTCAGGAATTTCTCCTTAAAATATCCCCGCGAAAACGAATAGGCAATATTCCTGCCTATTAGTCCGAACCTACGCTTTTGCTTTTCTGTTTTTTCCATACCATTCCAGTGCTATAAGGATTAGAACTCCCAGGAGTACAAAAGCCATAGCCCACAGGGTTTCTGTGTCCGTAGTGTTGGGCCAATATCGTTCATAGTTAATAATTATCTTATCTCCATTTGAGTCCAGGGCTGCATTTCCGGCTTCATCCAGAAGGTAAATAGCATTCTTCCATGGCCATACAACCCCAAGAGATCCCGTGATAAACCCAATGATTACCGCCGTAGTGATATGTTTGAAGTGTTTGAGTACATAGCCGAGAATATGAGAAAGGCTTACCAGGCCGATTGCCGATCCTGCCGTAAAAACTGCCAATATCAGCAAGGTGTCTAAACGCGCTGAATTATCAATAAAACTAAAGTCGCCCTGTATGATTTCAGCCATGGTATCGTAAAGTGCATTGACAGAATCTACCAATAATAACACATAATTACCCAGAAGTATAAGAATAAACGAACCGGATAAACCGGGAAGGGTCATTCCGGAGACGCTGATAACTCCGCAAAGAAAGATGAACAACAGGTTGTCATTTTCCCTGGCAGGACTTAGAAAACTAATGGATATCCCAAGAATCAGCCCCAAAAGGCCCATGAATAAAGTTCTTTTGTTCCAATGCTCAAAGTCCTTTGCAATATAGTAGATAGAACCGATGATCATCCCGAAGAATGAGGACCATACAAATAGTTCTTTAGTTTCAAGGAAATAATCCAGTAGTTTGGAAATACTGAAATAGCTCACTAACATCCCGAAAATAAGCAGGGATAGGAAAGAGCCGTTTATATAGCGGTAGAAGCTTCGGAACCTCCCGTTAAAAAGCAGTTTAAAGGCCTTCCAGTTAATTTTTTGAAGGGAGTAGATAAACTCTTCATAAAATCCCGCAACAAAGGCTACAATTCCCCCGGATACACCCGGAACCTTGTTAGCAGCACCCATACCAAGTCCCTTGATAACCAAAAAGATTTTGTCCAGAAGTGTTCGTGGTTCATACATGGGGTAGCGGTTATTACCTTGAGGCTAATCTTTCCAACACAAAAATAACGCAAAAACCGAGGATGCTGAGTAAAACAGCCCATTCTAGTTGGCTATTTCCATCAAACACCCAGGGCCAAACATTTTTTTCAAGTACAGGAATAACCTTATCACCATATACGCGGGTGGAAAGCACTTCTTTCCAGGGCCATATTTTATTTAGGGATCCTAAGATGAACCCCGTCAATAAGGCAAGGGTAATATTTTTATAGTGCCCGAACATCCATTTAAGAAGCTTGGCAAAACTCAGCAAACCAAAAACAGCTCCCGTACCAACAGTGGCAATAATGATCAGGTCTCTTTCATGAACGGCATCTAACACGGTTTTATAGCTACCCAGCAGTACCAGAATAAACGCTCCTGATATTCCAGGCAAAATCATGGCACAAACCGCTAGTGCTCCTGAAAGAAATAAATAGGGTAAACTTCCGGTATTCTCAGAAGGGGGGAGGCTTGTGATGAAATAAGCAAGGACGGCACCTATGGCAAACATCAATATAACGGCAATATTCCAGCGTTTGATCCCTTTGGCAACAAAAAAAACACTGGCTAATACAAGGCCAAAGAAAAAAGACCATAAGAGCACCGGTTCATTAACCAGAAGCCAGCTGATCAGTTTCGCCAGAGAAATAATACTGATTGCAATTCCAGTAAAAACCGCAAGGAGAAAATTTCCGTTCAGCTCTTTCCAGGTTGACTTAATACCCTCTTTGGCAAGTGTTCGGAATAGGCCAGGGCCAATATTGCTCAGTGATGATATTAGCTCCTCGTAGATTCCGGATATAAAGGCAATAGTACCTCCCGAAACACCTGGAACCACATCGGCTGCTCCCATGGCCATACCTTTAAGGGCAAGAAGTAAGTACTGAAAAGGGTTGCGGTCTCTCATATAAAATAGAATACAAAAGTACCTTTTTTATTGAGATGCCTTTTTTATATTCAATATGATATTCTGGGCCCAGTCCGAATTGTAATAACTGGGGAATTCCAGTTCAAAATAATGCAGTTTGTCAATATCCATCTTCAGGGCTTTAACGAAGCGGTACTGTGCTTTTACCGGATCTTGAACCATCAGATAGAGACCGGTCATCTTATATAACATTTCGGCCATATTCGGATAAAATTCTAATCCTTGTATCAGAATTTGAATGGCAGATTCGATATCGTTGTTTTGGGTGACCACCTCTGACCAATTCAACCAGGTATCCAATTCGTAATTGCCTAATTCCACTGCCTGGCGATAAGAATAATCAGCCTCGTCATATTTTTGCAAGGCCGCATGTATCCGGGCACATTTTTTCCAGTACTGTGGATTTTGACCATCGATATTGATGGCCTTATTCATATAGAACAGGGCTTTTTCATACGCACCTTTTCGGAAATAGTAGTCCGTTATCGCCAGCCATCCCTTGTCCAGCAATGGATCTTCATGAACTGTTTGATAATAGTAGTATTTGGCCAGATCATCATTCTTAAGACGTTCATGGCATTTCCCCATCCTCAGGTAGGCGTGTGAAGTAGGATCTTCTATAGAAATGGTAGTCTCATAGCTTTCAATGGCTTTTTCATATTCGCCCAATTTTTCCAGGACTTTACCCTTTTCAAAATAGGCTCCTATAAAGCTGTCGTCCGCAATAATGGCGAAATCAAAAGCTGCAAGAGCTTCTTTGTACATCGCCTTCTCAAAATACTGCTTCCCAAGCTGATGCCAGGCAACCTGACAATAAGGGCTTCGCTCCAGGTAGTCGTTCAGATAGTTGATGGCTCCATCATAATCTTCCAAAAACTCAAAACAGTACACTACGTTGTACAATGAAGCATAGTCATAGGGGTCATGTTCTACGCATATCATGAAACTCTCACGGGCCTTCTCATAATTGTCCATAAAGAGATATTCCATCCCCAATAGTGAATACACATCAAGACTTCCCTCAGAGAGCACAAGTGCCTTTTGCAGCAATTCAACAGCTGCCTCGTGATTGTCCTTTTTGGAGTAAATATTAGCTCGTTGAATATAAATTTCCTCGTTGGCTCCATCCAATCGCTGTAATTCATCCAGGATAATTTCTGCTTTCTGAAAGCGATTTTCGAACACCAAAACCTCCACAGAAAGGAGTTTAAGGTGAATTGCCCCCGGATGTTGCTGCAATCCAATTTTTATGGCCTTCTTGGCAAGCGTAACTTTTCCGTTGTTGAGATAGTGGTGTATAATCTCCTCAAAGTCCTCTGCGTCAAAGAAATAGACGTCATTGGTCTTGAGCATTGATTCGAATTTTGTTATGGATGAGTTTGGTCTTTCGTCAGGGACTAACGCCATAGAATACGGACTTGGTTACACTATGGATTTAAATATATGTCTTTTGCCATCAATGTTTTTTTTCATTCTTACCTATATTATCAACAATTTAGTTAACAACTCAGGGGGCTAATTCGTCCAGGGTTTCCATGATAATATCACATCCTTTTTCGATCTCTTCGGATGAAATGGTAAGGGGTGGACTAATTCTAACGGCTTTTGGCTCAAAAAGTAACCAGAATAGAATAAGGCCTTTTTCCGCACAGCGCAGCACAAGTTTATTTGCCGTATGAGCATCAGCCAACAGGAGGGCCAGCATTAAACCTTTACCCCGAATTTCCCCGATCAGTGGATGTTTGAGGCGTGCACGTATCTGCTTTTCTTTTTCTAAAGTATCTTCAATCAGGTTGCCAGAGGTAATCTCTTCCAGTGTCGCCAGAGCCGCTGAAGCGATTACAGGATTGCCCCCGAAGGTGGTAATATGGCCAAGTTTGGGATGCTCACTAAGGGAACGCATCTTATCCTGGGAGGCACTAAAAGCACCGATAGGCAAACCAGAGGCCATTCCTTTCCCCATAACCAAAATATCCGGAACACAATCGTATTGTTCAAATGCAAATAACGTACCTGTACGACCAAAACCTGGTTGTATTTCGTCCAGAATAAGGAGTGCTCCCACCTCATTGCACCTTTCCCGCACCTTTTTCATGTAAGACCCTTTCGGAAGAATAAATCCGGCACCTCCCTGAATGGTTTCCAGTACTACAGCTGCAGTCTTAGCGGTAATTTTTTCCAACTCTTCAACTTGGTTGAAGGAAATATGCCTGACATCAGGAATTAATGGTCTGAAAGGGGCTTTTCGCTCTTCATAATCCATCAGGCTCAGGCTTCCCATAGTATTGCCATGATAGGCATCACGTGCTGCAATAAGCTCAGATCGTCCGGTTACTCTCCTCGCGAGTTTAAGGGCACCTTCCATGGCTTCGGTGCCTGAGTTAACCAGATAGGTGGTTTCAAGAGGTGCTGGCAGGTGTTTAGCCAATAATTTACAAAGCTCAACGGCCGGCGAAACAATATATTCCCCGTAAACCATTACATGCAGGTAGGTCTCGGCCTGCTTCTGGATAGCTTTGACCACTTTAGGATGGCAATGCCCCAGGCTATTGGCCGAAACACCAGCAACAAAATCAAGATGTGCACCTCCTTGGGTATCATAGATATAGCTGCCTTTAGCATGGGCTATTTCCAATCCGAGCGGATGCCGTGTGGTTTGTGCCTGGTAGGTATAGAAATCGTCTTTCATCTCCTTCATTGCTCCCGTTCATTCTTGGAGTCCGGCATGGGAATTGCCTTTACTGGCCCTTCTGAGGACCTGGATGGATCCTCTGGTAGTTCTTCTTCACTTTCTATATCGATAGGGTTTTTTATTCCCCTGATAACCGGTAGGATGAGATTCCGGTCGTCTTCATCAAAGATGTCATCTTTAGTACGGATCCGTTCGTCTCCTCTCCAGATAAACCCTTTTAATTTTCGGCTGTTTTCTGGTAAGTCTGCCTCAGGAAAAATATCTCCATCGGGATTGGTGAAAAAAGTGATCTCTTCAATGTCACTATCCGCAAGTGTCATCCTGATGGCACTACAAATGGTCTTATTAATACCTATAAGCTCCTGATCATCGTTATACATATAATAAATCACCTCAGTATTTTTGACCAGATCTACAGTACGCAGGGCATTCTCCTCGAATTTACCAAACAAATCTTTGCCTTTAGCCTGGTTGTACCCTTCATTGCTGATGCTATCCAATGAGATCACAAAGGCGTTATTGAGTACTTTCAGGGAATCCAGTTTGTTGGTTTCTTTATTGGAAATAAGGTGTATACTGTCTCCAGTCATCTGATTTTCAAGATTCCAGAGTACCGGATTTTTAATAAGCTGGGTAATTCCATTGGTCTGGGTATAGTGTATGGAATCGCACTTACCGCTCAGATCCGTTTTAAAAAACTTGGCATTGCGGAATGCTCTAAGTATTCGTGCTTCTGGTTTTCCGGTTACCATTAGGGTATCCCCATGTATATATACCGAATCCTGCTCTACCAGGTTGATTGCTACCGGGCGTTTGGTTGCAAAAACTGAGTCCTTAGCTTTGTACACTTCGGCATAATGTGCCCGGATAACGCCCTTATTAAGTGTGTCCGTAACTACAATATTGTTAGTGGCCGATGCAAACTCGGTCCCCTTGTCAAAGTATACACTATCCCCTTCTATAATTCGGTTATTGTAATCGATCCGGGTGTTTTTTACGCCATAACCCCGTTCAATCTTAGTATCGTAATATCCGCGTTCACTATAGAGCTTGTAGGTTTCCCCAGTTATTGTAGAAGGCCCGTACATATAGGCATTCTTGGAATTGGTATAATAATCCAGTCGCTCAGACTCCACCGTATATTCAGGATTGCGAATGAATACACTGTCCTGGAACTGGTATTTTTTTATATCCATAAAATACCGACCAATCTTACTGGTAAGCGTATTGGCAGAATCTACCACACGGCCGCTGGTATTGTAATAGGCCTGTTGGGCTTCACGATTAAAATACAGGGTGTCTGTGGTTAGGGTCATCTGGGAATTTCTAAGCACAACATTTTCACGAGCCTTAGCCAGTTTGGTATTGCCATCATAATCCAGTTTTTTAGCCAGCATCTGTACGGAATCACCCTGTTTCATTCGGATGTTGCCAATAGCCCTCAATCGGTTTTCTTTTTGGTAAAATATGGCCACATCACACCAGAGGTCGGCTCCCTCGTGTTCAAACTGTACTTGTCTGTTATCCTTACTGAATATAGATGCACCGGGGTATTTGGCTTCATCCTTGGTGAAGTTAGCCCCATAGACAATGTTGATCTCCCTGCCTTTTTCAGGAGTATCCTGACCAAAGGAATAAACGAATGGAAATAGAAACAGTAAGATGAGTAAACAGTGCTTCAAACCGTTATAATTTGTCCAAAAATAGGATTTTTTGGAGGAGGGTTCAGTCCATTAAGATAGATTTAATACCCCGTGCCACCTTCAATGCTAATTCAAGAATGGTAAACTAGCGATAAATGGTCTGCAGGCGGTCTGGTCCAACTGAGACAATCTTTATGGGTACTTCCAGCTTTTTCTCAAGAAATGCTATGTACTCATTCAGGGACTCAGGAAGTTCCTTTGCCGAAGTAAGCGTAGTAAGGTCCTTCTTCCATCCAGGCAGTGTAGTATAAACCGGTTTTACATTCTCTGACTCAATATTGTACGGAAGGTGTTCTATTTCTTTACCCTGATACTGGTATGCGGTACATACTTTTATTGTTTTGAAGCCACTGAGGACATCTGCTTTCATCATCATCAACTCCGTTACTCCGTTAATTTGTACGGCGTATTTAAGTGCCACGAGGTCCAGCCAGCCGCATCGTCTGGGTCTACCCGTTGTCGCTCCAAATTCATTACCCACTTTAGCCATGGTTTCGCCGTCTTCATCAAACAATTCTGTTGGGAAGGGGCCGCTGCCCACTCGTGTGGCATAGGCCTTAAATATACCAATGACACTACCTATCCTGCCGGGAGCAACACCAAGTCCGGTACAGGCGCCTGCTGCAGTTGTGTTGGAGGAAGTAACATAGGGATAGGTTCCAAAATCAATATCCAGCATGGAACCTTGAGCACCTTCCGCCAGGATCTTCTTTCCACTCAGCTGGGCGTTATGCAGGTATTCTTCGCTATCGATGAAATTAAGTGACTTCAGGGTTTTGATAGCATCGAAGAACTCTGTTTCCAACTCATTAAGGTCGTATTGGATATCTACATTGTAGAACCCGATCATAGCTTCGTGCTTATTGGCCAGTGCCCGATATTTAGACTTCCAGTTATCCAGTTCCAAATCCCCTACGCGAAGGCCATTTCTACCAGTTTTGTCCATATAGGTAGGGCCAATTCCTTTTAAAGTAGAGCCTATTTTTGCTTTTCCCTTAGAGGCTTCCGAAGCCGCATCTAACAATCGGTGGGTGGGAAGTATAAGATGTGCTTTTCTGGATATGAGCAGTCGCGGTTGAATATCGATATCAAATTGAGCCAGGTTATCCAATTCTTTTTTAAAAATTACCGGATCGATAACTACCCCGTTCCCAACCACGTTAATGGCATCATCGTGAAAAATTCCAGAAGGGATGGTGTGTAATACGTGTTTAATTCCGTCAAATTCAAGGGTGTGTCCTGCGTTTGGTCCTCCCTGAAACCGGGCTATAATATTGTAGTTATTGGTTAGTACGTCAACAATCTTTCCTTTGCCTTCGTCCCCCCATTGGAGGCCCAACAGTAGATCTACTGCCATGTGGTTCTATTGGTTAGTCGGTTCTTGATTTGCTTTTTTTCGGGTACCGTAAAAGTAGAGCGAGTGATTACTGATCTCAATGTCAAAAACTTCTTCTATGGTTTTTTTGATGGATTGGATCCGGGGATCACAAAACTCAACCACCTCCCCGGTATCAGTAAGAATGACATGGTCATGCTGTCTGTCGAAATAGGATTTTTCATACTGGGCCTGATTCTTTCCAAACTGATGTTTGCGAACCAGTTTACACTCTAAAAGAAGTTCAATAGTATTGTAAAGTGTGGCCCGGCTTACCCGATAGTTTTTGTTTTTCATTTTGATGTAAAGCGATTCAATATCAAAATGATCATCACTATCATAGATCTCCTGCAAAATGGCATACCGTTCCGGGGTTTTGCGTTGCCCATTCTCCTCGAGATAGGCCGTAAAAACCTGCTTTACTATTTCCTGATCATTGTTAGCGTCCATAGCCCTATGTTGCTCTCCAAACCTCAAAGGTACGGCTAAAAATAAAATTCTATGGCCTTACTGTTCTTACTTATGAACAGAATTAAGGCATTAAATCCGAACGACTTTCTCGATCCCACTAATCTGTTTCAAATTATTAATGAGTTTTTTGAGAATCGCCTTGTTTTTTACTACCAGGGTAATTTTTCCTGTAAAGGTCCCCCCATCCGTACTGAAGTTCAGATTTCTCATGTTTACATGCATATTGTCTGAAATGATCTCTGTGATCTTGTTCATCAATCCCAGGTTATCAATACCCGTTAGTTTTATTTCCGAAGTGAATTCCTCCTGTGAAGAATCAATCCATTTTGCAGAAATGATCCTGTATGCGTAGTTCGACTGAAGTGAAATGGCATTCGGGCAGTCTTTCTTATGTACTTTAATTCCTTCGTTCACACTGATAAATCCAAAAACATCATCTCCAGGGATAGGATTACAGCATTTAGAAAGTTTGTAATTCAGTTTCTCTTCATCCCTGCCAAATACAAGCATATCATATTTAGCGGTAATTTCCTCGCGGTTAATATCTGCTGGAACAGGTTTCCTTCGGATTTTGTTCTTGAAGAAACTGATAAATGCATTATTATAAGAAGAAGCAAAATCCTTTATTTTCTGGTTGTCTATGCTGCCTATCCCAACCCGGTAGAATAAATCCAGGCTGGTCTTAAGTTTGAAATACATCACCATTTTATTGACAACGTCTTCACCCAGACTAATCTTCTGGGATTTCAGTTTCCTTCGAAGAATTTCTTTTCCTTCTTCGGCAATAAGTTTTTTCTCCTCCTTCAATGAAGAACGGATCTTGGAAATAGCCCTTGCCGTAGTGGCGTAATCCAGCCAGTTTTGATTGGGTTTTGCGATTTCAGAGGTGATTATTTCAACCTGATCGCCACTTTTGAGGACTGTATTTAGCGGAACCAACTTCCCATTAACTTTAGCTCCCCGGGTTTTCATGCCCACTTCCGTGTGAATGTGGAAAGAAAAATCCAGAGGTGTTGCCCCTTTGGGAAGGGATTTCAGCTCTCCCTTGGGAGTAAATACGAATATTTCCTTGGCGTAAAGGTTTAATTTAAATTCCTCTACAAAATCAACCGCATTGCCATTGGAGCTTTCCAGTGCTTCCTGAAGGCGGTTCAGCCACTCTTCAATACCCAATTCTTTTTGTTCACCGTGTTTATATTTGAAGTGGGCGGCATACCCTTTTTCAGCTATTTCATGCATGCGTTCGCTGCGAATCTGAACTTCCACCCATTTACCCTCAGGTCCCATAACGGTGATATGGAGGGCTTCGTAACCAGTAGATTTTGGGGAGGAGATCCAATCCCTTAAGCGAACCGGGTTAGGGGTAAAGTGGTCTGTTACTATGGAGTATATCTTCCATGCTAAAAACTTCTCGTTTTCAGTATCCGATTGATAGATGATACGGATAGCAAACTTGTCGTAGATTTCATCAAAGCTTACATTTTGGGCAATCATTTTCTTGCGGATGGAATAAATGGACTTCATGCGCCCCTTTATATTATATCCCAATCCTTCTTTGTCCAGCGATTTCTTAATTACCTTGGAGAAGTCGTCAATGTACCTCTGTTGTTCTTCCTTGGTTTGTTCTATTCGCTCAGCAATATCATTATATACCTCAGGCTCGGTGTATTTCAGGCTGAGGTCTTCCAGTTCGGTCTTGATGTTGTACAAACCTATCCGGTGTGCCAGGGGAGCATAGATGTAGAGGGTCTCTGAGGCCATTTTAACCTGTTTGTGTTCAGGCATGGCGTCCATGGTCAGCATGTTGTGATAGCGATCGGCTATCTTGATGATAATTACCCTGACATCATCGTGCAAGGTTAATAGCATCTTCCGGAAATTTTCGGCCTGTTGAGAAATGTTCCGGTCTTTCTTTAAATGGGCAATTTTGGTAAGTCCGTCAACTATGCGGGCAACAGTATCACCGAACATTCTTTCAATATCGTCCAGGGTATATTCAGTGTCTTCCACTACGTCGTGCAGGAGAGCGGAAGCAATGGAAATTGCATCCAGGCCAATTTCCGAAGCTACAATCTTAGCGACCGCTATGGGATGAAAAATATAAGCTTCCCCGGAGCGCCTTCGCTGGTCCTTATGGGCATCCACGGCAATATCAAAAGCCGAACGAATAAGGCGCTTGTCTTCCGCGTTAAGCGCTTGGTAGCTAATGCGCAGTAGTTCCTTATATTGTTTGGCAATTTCCTTGTTCTCCTTCTCTATTAGAGTCTCCGTCCGCATAAATTAAAATTACCACAAACTTTTGTAGTTACCAACAAAAATCATGCCCTTAGGTTCTCAATACGGTCTTTCAGAGTAGGGTGGGAGTAGTGCATGAAGACATAGGCACTGTGGGGGGTGAGATTACTAAGGCTCTTTCCGGATAGTTTTTTCAGTGAGGTGATCAGGGGTTGTGAAGCAAAGGTTTTTTTGGCATAATTATCTGCCTGGAATTCAAATTTACGGGATATGGCGTTCATCATGAGCCCCGTAATCTGTGATATTGGGCTATACAATAACCCAAAACCAATAAGGGCCGCATGAAAACTGGGAGTCTCCACACCAATAGCCGTAGAAACCTCGGGGTTGTTGATAAATAAAGACAGTATAAACAAAGTCAATCCGGTAATCATCACAGAGGCCAGTAAGTTGTATACCACATGCTGTTTTTTATAGTGCCCTACCTCATGGGCGAGTACGGAAACAATTTCATCTTCCTCCAGATCTTCTATAAGCGTATCGTATAAGGTTATTCGTTTGGTTTTTCCAAAGCCAGAAAAGTATGCGTTGGCCTTGGTAGACCTCTTGGATCCGTCTATTACAAAAATATGCTGTAATTCAAAACCCACTTTTCGCGCATAGGATTGGATTTTATTTCTGAGGGACCCCTCCTCCAGCGGTGTTTGCTTATTAAATAGCGGTACGATCAGACGACTGTAAAAAAGGTTGATAAACACGGTGAATACGGTAATCAAGGCCCAGGTATACATCCAGAAATCGGATCCAACTTCCATAAAAAACCATATTACCAGGGCTAATATGCCTCCACCCAGGAAAGCAGTCATCACCCATCCTTTCAGTTTGTCAATAAAGAACAGCTTTTTGGTGGTCTTATTGAATTCAAATTTTTCCTCAATAACAAAAGTCTGGTAATATGCAAAAGGAGTGCTCAGTATATCGCTCCCGACGAAGATCATACCAAAAAATAACAAAGCAACTCCAATGGGATGTTCGGTAACCCCACGGGCAAGCGTGTCTATCCAGTCAAAACCACCAAAAATCAGAAATCCCAGCGTAACAGCCAGGGATACTATTCCGGAGACTAAGCCAAATTTAAAATTAGCCTGTTTATAATCCTGAGATTTTCGGTACGCATCCTTATCAAAAACATCTTGTAACCCTTCTGGTACGGGATCTTGGAATTTTTTTGCGTTAAGGAGGTCCAGCACTGTTTCTATGGTGAATTGTAAAAGCAGTATGCCGATGATTACATAAAAAAGTACAGATATGTCCATATGAGATTATAGCTTTCCCCTTTTATTTAGTCAAAATTTCGTTGCCTGAGGGCCTCAAAGATAATTATTGCAGCGGATACTGACAGGTTCATAGAATCGATTTGCCCCTTCATCGGGATGATGATATTGGCATCCGATTCTGTAATCCACTTTTCTGATAAACCAGTGGCCTCAGTGCCTACTGCAATGGCTACAGGTCCTGTGTAATCCAGTTGGCTATAAACCTCACTAGCAGATAAAGCCGCCGAGTAGAGTTTAATCTCGTTTTCCTTTAAAAATTGAAATACCTCTTCACTACTACCCACACCAATATTTGTTGTGAACAGACAACCCACACTGGATCTAATAATATTGGGGTTGTACAGGTCGCTTTTGGGATCCGCGAGAATAACGGCATCCAGGTTGGCAGCATCGGCAGTACGCAATAAGGCACCGAGGTTCCCTGGTTTTTCAGGTGATTGGGCAATGAGGATGAGGGGGTGTTCGCGGTGAAACTGCAAGTCCTGTAATTGATGAGACTTAGCCTTGGCAAGGGCCAGAACACCCTCAGTCTTCTCCCTGTAGGCTACCCGGCGATACACCTCACGGGATAGTTCGATTCCCTCCGTACCAGCATCTTTATTCGGAAATAATGCCTTTAATTCCTGTACTGGGATGATATCGGTACAGTAAAAAACTTTGGTTATCTCGTAACCCCCTTTAAGGGCTAATTGCATTTCTCTTAGCCCTTCCAAAACAAAGAGCCCGGTTTTATCCCTTCCTCTCTTTTTTTCTTTAAGTTGGAGGATTTGCCGTACTAATGGGTTTTGAAGGCTGGAGATGTGTTTTCCCAGGTGCATAAAGGCAAAAGTAGGAATTCCTTATTCATTTTACTGTCCGTATTAAAGTTGAAATTATCCCTCATGCATTTGCATTCATTTTACCTATGCCCATATCTGTCTTATCAGCAAAATACAGCAGCCTGCATTAATGCCTTTAAAACTTTTGGCATATTCTCCTTAGAGGATTTAGTTGGACTGAATAGGATTCTTAAGGTGATAATTAACTACAAGGGAAACTACCTGGTTGTAACTTTTGATCCCTTTCCGTTGTTTGTTGGCTTTCAAAAAAGTATTGAAGGCTGATTTGAATACCGGCTCCAGGGGGTTTTCGTATTGCTTCCAAAAGGCTGTTACTTCCTGGTAATTTGCCTTAACCCCCGGATTGATTTGCGACCTGAGCATTTCCCAATCTTCCTTATCCTTTAATTGAAGATCACGAAGGCAATAGCTCATTGCATAAGCGTAGGCTGAATACTGGAAATATTCGTTGTCGTTTTTAAGGGTGGCCAGATAACCAATAAAACTAACTTCATTTTCTGCGGAATAGCCCAACTGATGGCCAATTTCATGTCCTGTAACCACAGGGTATCTGAATTTTGGAATCTTCCCATTTACCTGTGCCTCATGGGTAAAGGGGTTTAGATATCCCCCATATCCCATATAAGAGAGTCCTGTACTCAATAAGGATCGTTTTACACTGGGATGGGAATAACCCAGAGCAGGATATTCCTTCTGAAGTTCTTCATAACCGGCCAGGGTCATGTCAAATACCTCTCTTTTTGAAAAGGGAAATAATACAGCGGTGCTATCCGATCCAGTCAGCTGTTCCTGCAGCGAGTTGGTAGCTTCTATTAGTTGAAGGGTTACCTCATAAAGTCCTTTTTCTGTATAGGTTTTCTCCAGACTCAGGTTTTGATGTAATGGTATACGGAAATAGTTCAGTCCCCAGGAAAAATAGAACGTAAAATGAGCGATTGCAAGTACCATTGCAATATCCCTGAGAAGGATAGCAGGCCTTCTCTTATAATCATTCCATTTGAGATAGAGGTACCGTATTGTAAGAAGAAACAGCAATGTGTACAGGATATCGCCTACTGAGAAAGGAATCCACCCCATTAAGGTTCTGAAAAAGCCCGAGATTAGCGGAAATAGCGACTGACTGTAATACTGCTCTACCCATTCGGGATAAAGGGCCAAAAGTCTTATCAAAAGAATTTGCGGAACAAGCGAGATGGCAATGCCATTTTTCCATCTGTTTTTCATCAGTGTCAAAATTAGGGAAAACTCTCGCGTGGTTGGCTCCCATACCTTATTTTTGAATGAAATTCTAAACTATGAACGAAACAATAAGACAACTCACACCCACAACCGTTTGGAACAATTTTGCAGACCTTAATGCGGTGCCTAGACCTTCCAAGAAAGAAGAACGGGTCATTGGATTTATGCTGGAATTTGGAAAAGGATTAGGTCTGGAAACTTTCAAGGATGAGGTTGGCAATGTGATCATCAGAAAACCGGCTACCAAGGGAATGGAAAACCATAAAACGGTAACCTTACAATCTCATTTAGACATGGTTCACCAGAAAAATGCCGATACCGATTTTGATTTTAACACTGAGGGTATTGACATGGAAGTTTCTGGAGATTGGGTAAAGGCCAAAGGCACTACTCTTGGAGCTGATAACGGCATGGGTGTTGCCGCAATCATGAGCCTTCTGCAGGCGAAAGATATTGCTCACCCGTCTCTGGAGGCACTATTTACGATAGATGAGGAAACCGGAATGACGGGTGCTCAGGGATTGCAGCCTGGAGTTCTTAAGGGGGAAATCCTATTAAATCTGGACACCGAAGAGGATGATGAAATTGATATTGGCTGTGCTGGTGGTATAGATATTACAGCCCAGGGGGAATACACCGAAATATCCTTGCCAGATGGACAGGCAGCCTATCGCATCGATGTTAAGGGATTAAACGGAGGCCACAGCGGTATGGATATACATAAAGGGCTTGGTAATGCAAATAAAATCATGAACCGCCTGCTCTTCAATGCTTTGGACCACTTTGCCGTTTCTTTAGCTGAAATCAGTGGTGGTGGATTGCGTAATGCAATTCCACGGGAAAGTACAGCACTTATTGCAGTTGATGAAAAGCACGATAAGGAATTGACAGCAAAGTTTGAGGGATGGACTGACACAATTAAAAAAGAGTTGGCACTCTTAGAGCCTGGCCTCGCTATTTCCCTGAAAAAAACAGGACTACCTGAGAAGGTAATGGAACAGGCAGCATTTGAGCAATTGGTCCAGGCCTTATACGCGGCAACTAATGGTGTCTATCGAATGAGTCCGGCCATAGCCGATCTTGTGGAGACTTCCAATAATATTGCGAATGTTACCGTAAAGGATGGAAAGTTGAAGATTGGTTGTCTAACACGTTCTTCCGTAGAGTCCTCTAAAATGGATCTTGCAGTGGCACTGAAAAGTGTATTTCAGCTTGCAGGATATACGGTTAGTTTTAGTGGAAGTTATCCAGGCTGGAGCCCAAATCCAGATTCCGAAATACTTGAAGTACTGAAAGAACGTTATAAGGAACTTTTTCAGTCAGAACCTAAAGTAGTTGCCTGCCATGCAGGGCTTGAATGTGGAATTTTAGGGCAACACTACCCAAAAATGGATATGATCAGTTTTGGACCTACCATACTGGGGGCACATTCCCCAGATGAACGCGTGAGTATTTCCTCGGTACAGAAATTTTGGAAGTTTTTGCAGGAAATCCTGCTTCATATTCCTGAAAAGGCATAAAAAAAAGGCCGGTAAAATCCCGGCCTTTTTTTATTATTCAACGAGCTCAGTAATCTCAAGATCAAAAATGAGATCTGCGTTTGGAGGTATAGGTCCGCCACCCTGCGGGCCATATCCCAGGTAGGAGGGGATGAATAAGCGAACTTTATCGCCCACCTTCATGGTCAGCAATCCTTCTTTGAACCCAGCGATCAATCTGGAATCCGGAGTATAATTCATTGGAGATGGAGAGAAGTCACCCCGATGCATACGGTCAATCTCATCGAATTTTCCAAATTGTTTAGCAATTTCTGAACTGCTGGTATCGAAAAGAGTACCGTCGCTCAACCATCCCGAATAATTTACCAACACTTGCTGTCCTACCTTGGGCTCTATTCCGGATCCTTCCTGGATCACGTGGATTTTCAACCCGGAGGGTAGAGCCTCAGCTGCTTCCTTTTGTGCTACTGCCTCGGACACAAAATCCTCTATGCTTTTTTTCATTGCCGCTTCGAGCGCTTCCTCTTCAGCGAAATAATCAGTCATCACTTTAACTGCATCAAACTTACGTGCTTCTTTTCCGTTACGCACGATTACTACCGCGTTCATGGTCACCTCCGTTATGGGTTTATTTCCATCAGCAACTTCCACATTGGCTATGGAATCTACCACCGCAATGCCCTGTATAACTTCTCCAAACACGGTGTGCTTTCCATCCAGCCAAGGGGTTTCAGCATGGGTTATAAAAAACTGACAACCGTTGGTTTTATCTCCACCGGAATTCGCCATGGACAAAATTCCTTTGCCGCTGTGACGCAAAGAGTCGACTATTTCATTTCTAAAACGGTATCCGGGATTACCTCTTCCAGTAGCTGTAGGATCACCTCCCTGTATCATAAAATCCCTCATAACCCTGTGAAAGGTTACGCCATCGTAGAACTTCTTTTCCTTGTATTCTTCGCTTACAAAAGGATTATTTCCTTCTGCCAGGGAAACAAAGTTTGCTACTGTTACCGGCGTTTTTTCATGTTCCAGTTTCAGTACAATATTGCCCATATTGGTTTGAATATCTGCAAATAAACCGTCACCTAATTCTGCATACTGACTGCTTTTGCATCCTATAAGGATTAACAGCAGGGTAAACAAACCAAGGCTATTACTAAATGTTTTCATAGGAGCTTTTTTAATCGTTATTGTTTTTTGATTGTTTTTCTACTTTAAGAATTTCTATGGTAGATTTTATGGGGAGGTTAGGCCCTATTCGATCATTGTCCCCAAGGTATCCAAATGCCATGGGGGAGGTAAACAGAAAGGTTGCTTTTTCATTTTCCCTGAGCAATTTTACGCTGTTTCTCAGGCCAGGGAACATCTCCTGTTTATCAACTTTGTACTGGACAACACCAATTTCCTCCTGTGAATATATGATGTCGTTTTCCAGGCTGATAATGTCGTAAGTAAGGGTTACTAAATCATCGGGCTCAGCAAGTGACCCGGCCTCATTCCGGTTTTGGTAATAATACCAGGATCCTTCGCCAGAAGCAAGATAAGTATGTGCAGAGTCGGCTGCAATGATAGTATGGATAAGGACTTCTTCCTGTGCCAACATTTTTTTGTTCCGCGCAGCAGATTCATTTAAAAAACTATTGCCTGAGGCTTTTACGGGCTTTCTGGGTGCTGGTTCTCCACAAGCCGCCATACCCAGTAAGGCTATTAATAAAAAGCACTTTTTCATTTTGCCAATTCAGATTTGTATTGATCTAATAACGCAACAAAACGTTTGGTAGTCTCTTCCATGGTCAGTTCGCTTTTTCCTCCTGCGGCATTTGTATGGCCTCCTCCCTGAAAATGTGTCCTTGCAAACTTATTGACAGAAAATTCCCCTTCAGATCGGAACGAAATTTTAATGATTCCTTCATCCCGGTTCTCTATAAAAATTACCGCAAAACGAATGTTCTCCAAAGTCAGGCCATAATTTACAAACCCTTCGGTATCACCCTTTCGGAAATGATTCGCGTCTAACTCATCCTGCGTCAGAGTAATGTATGCCGTCTTGTATTCTTGTATAATGACCAAATTATTTAGGGCACAACCCAGTAAGCGTAATCGGTCCGGAGTATTAGTATCAAATATCCTGTTGTGAATTTCACTATTGTTGGCCCCTTTGTCAATAAGATCAGCAACCACCCGGTGGGTTCTGCTGGTTGTAGAAGCAAATTTGAAAGATCCGGTATCCGTCAAAATCCCAGCATACAGGCAGTTAGCTATATCTGCAGTTATAGATTCACTATCTCCCAGGGACTCAATGAAGTTATACACCATTTCTGCGGTTGAGCTCATACTCACATCGGAATACATGATACTGGCGTAATCCTGAGGCGCCTGATGATGGTCAATCATCACAATAGGAGCTGTTACTTTATAAAGCGATTTTGCCACGGCTCCGCTTCTGCTGAGGTCGTTAAAATCAAGCGTAAAAACTGCAGTAGCTTCCAGAATGAGTTTTTCTGCGGTAGCTTGGTCCCATTCATAAATAAGGATATCCTGGGTGCCAGGAATCCACTTAAGGAATTTCGGGAAATCATTGGGGACTATAACCCTTGCTTCATGTCCCTTCGACCGTAAATAATGGCAGAGCCCCAGGGTAGAGCCAATAGCATCACCATCGGGGTTTTTATGAGGAACTATAATTATTTTTTGTGGCTTGGAAAGAAGCTGCTGAACGGATCGAACTTGTGGCAAATTCATGCGCTCAAAGATACAATTTAATAATATAGGGGTAGTACTATATGCAGTATTTTTGTAGAGAACATTACCCGATACTATGAGAATTACTTTTATTATGCTGTTGCTTGCGGCAATGGTCATCAGTTGTAAAACCACAGTAGCACCTGCTAGTGGAATTACCCCTAAGAAGGAGTTAAAAATTGCTTTTGGTTCCTGTAATAAACACAACCTTGATAACCTCTTTTGGGACGACATTCTCAATCTCAATCCGGACTTATGGATTTGGGGTGGGGATAATATTTATGCCGATACCGATGATATGGTTAAGATGCAGGCAATGTACGAGGAACAGAATCAGGTTCCGGGATACAAGGAATTAAGGAAAAAAGTTAAGCTTTTGGGTACATGGGATGATCATGACTACGGCTTGAATGATGGGGGTGTGGAATTTAAAGCCAAGGACCAAAGCCAACAGGTATTTCTTGATTTCCTGGATGTTTCAAAGGATGATTCACGAAGATCGCAAAAAGGGGTATACCATGTCTACGATTATCAGGGAATAGGCGGAAGTGTGAGGATACTGATTCTGGATACCCGTTATTTTAGAACATCACTGGTAGAAGATGCTGACTCTCAAAAAAGATATGGGCCAGATCTTTCCGGTCAGGGTACAATACTCGGAGAACAGCAATGGACTTGGTTGGCCAATCAATTGGAAACCTCCAAAGCCGATTTTAATCTTATTATTAGCAGCATCCAGTTTATATCCGGGGAACATGGATTTGAATGCTGGGCAAATTTCCCGAATGAAGTATCCCGAATGGAGCAATTGATCGCAAACTCGGGAGCCAAGGGTGTAATTGTATTGTCAGGAGACCGACATATCTCGGAATTCTCAAAAAAAACCATATCCGGACTTCCCTATCCTTTGATTGACTTTACCAGTAGTGGATTAACGCATGCCTACCGAAAATTTGACGGGGAACCTAATAGGTACCGTGAAGGAGAAGTTGTTTCAACCGAAAGTTTTGGATGGTTAACCCTGGACCTTGAAACTGGTGAAGTTATTATGCAGATGAGGGGTGATGAAGGGCAAATCTTCCAGGAATTAAAGCAGGCGTATTAATGTTGTGGGTTGCTGTTAGAAAGTGTATTTTTGCCCAAAATTTTTAAAATGGCAGGAAACAGAACGTTTACGATGATTAAACCCGATGCCGTAGAAAACGGATACATCGGTCCTATTCTGGAAAAGATCACCTCAGCAGGGTTTAAAATCGTAGCTATGAAATATACACAGCTCAGTAAGCGCGATGCTGGAGAATTCTATGCAATTCATAAAGAACGCCCTTTCTTTAATGAGTTGGTTACATTCATGACCAGGGGTCCAATAGTATCAGCTATATTGGAGAAGGAAAATGCAGTTGAGGATTTCAGGGCACTGATTGGTGCTACCAATCCGCAGGAAGCCGCAGAAGGTACTATTAGAAAACTATATGCAAAGGATATAGGGGAAAATGCCGTTCATGGTTCTGATAGCGATGAAAATGCAGCTATCGAAGGAGCCTTTCATTTTTCCGGCAGGGAAATTTACTAAAACATAATATCGGCCCTGCAGGGCCGATTCTTTTTATCGGAGTATCAGCTTCAGGATTACTTCTCTTCCCAGATCTTCATTGAGCATCTCAATGATTTTGGAAGTCCCGAGACTTAGTTCTTCACGCAGTACAGAAGAAGTGAGATTTACATATAAGACCTGCTTACGCAGGCTTACTCCCTTTGTATATTGCTTCACCCCATTACCCAAAACCCTTTCCCAGGCTTCCCTGACGTTTACTTCGTCAATACCGCTTTGGAGTTTGTTGGTAGATATAAATTCCTGCAGTGCTTCTTCTATTGATTGCTGGTTCTTGTGTTTAGCCATGATCAGTCCAGTTCAAGGGGTTTATAACGTTTGTAATGATAAGTGACCCCAGTTTCACTTATGACTTCAAACCGTTCCTCCGATAAGCTAAGCAGGGTTTCTTCCCATGAAATTTCAGCATTGGAATACTTTATTATCAGGGCATTTTTTCCCGATAAAATGGTAAACTGCTCTGCATCATTGGAGGTGTTATATGTGCCGTTAAATTGGGGTTGCATCTTTTTCCGAAAGCCCTCTTTGCCATTGATCTCAATAAAATCGATTGAAGTATTCACTTCATAGGTTTTGGTGTTTCCATCAGGAAAGACCACCTTTTCAATTTCCCAGTAACCATTAAGCAAGGGAAGCGAAGCGGGATCAACCTTGGAAATACAACCCACGAACAATAAAAGGGCTACCACTGAGCAGAAAGCTTTCATACTACAATTTAAAAATTTTATAGGATTGGTGAATGGCTCTGACTACATTTTCAGTGCGTTCCGGATGGGTGTCACTAAGGAAGATCTGCCCAAAATTTTCATCTTCCACCAGGGTAATAATGTGCGCTACCCGATTTTCATCCAGTTTATCAAAGATGTCGTCAAGCAATAAAATCGGGTTGGTTTTTTCCTGTTTTTTGATCAGTTGAAACTGGGCAAATTTAAGGGAAATGAGGAATGACTTCTGTTGTCCCTGGCTCCCAAATTTCTTTATCGGATGATCTGAAATCTCAAAGCGCAAATCGTCCTTATGGATACCAACACTGGTGTACTGCAAAGCCCGGTCGCGATTAATGTTACTGCGCAGTTGCTCAAGTAATTCTCCATCCTGCAGCGTACTCTGATATCGGAGGTTTACGAGTTCATTTCCCCCGGAAATAGCCTGATATTGCTCACGAAAAAGGGGAACAAAGGCTTCCAGAAAAAGTATACGTTCTTGGAATATTAAAGTACCCAGCAGTTGAAGTTGTTCGTCGTATACAGACAGTGTATCTGAATCAAAAGTATTGTTAAGCGCAAAAAATTTGAGCAAGGAATTGCGTTGTGCCAGCACCTTATTATACCGAATGAGATTCCTTAAATACTCGGGATTGGATTGAGAAATTACCCCATCCATGAATTTCCTTCTGGTTTCGCTTCCCTCGAGGATAAGGTCCCGATCGGAGGGAGATATCATAACCAACGGTAAAAGGCCGATATGATCAGAAAGGCGATCATACACCTTTCCATTCCTTTTGATCATTCTTTTACCCCCCTTTTTTAAGCTACAAACAATTTTTTCTCCCCTTCCGTTCTTTTCAAAAGAACCTTCCAGGAGAAAAAAATCCTTCCCATGGGTAATATTCTGTGAAGCAATAGGATTAAAATAGCTTTTACCGAGTGCCAGGTGGTAAATAGCATCCAGGATATTGGTCTTCCCAATACCGTTGTTGCCAACAAAACAGTTTATTTTATTGTCAAATTCGAATTCTCGAGATTCAAAATTCTTGTAATTAACGAGTGATAATTGCTTTAAATGCACCGTAGCTCTT
The DNA here is from genome assembly GCA_021295155.1 of Flavobacteriaceae bacterium D16. Lineage (GTDB taxonomy): Bacteria > Bacteroidota > Bacteroidia > Flavobacteriales > Flavobacteriaceae > Lentiprolixibacter. The sequence continues at coordinate 24,549 of JAJTJC010000034.1, forward strand.
TAATTTAGAAGTCTGCCAAGGCAGTAAAATATTCAAAATTAAGGAATAATTACCCTTTAGATTTTGGATAAAAACTTTATTTTTGCGCGACCAAACAGAATAAGATGGCAACATACAAGAAAAGGGGTTACAAACCTAAGAATAAGGCCGAGGAGAAGGAAATGGACATTAAGGGAAGCGCTACGGCTGAGGTTTTTAGTACCCTTGATGAAAGCGCATCCAAATCGGAACAGTGGGTTTCCAAAAACCAGAACTATATCCTGGGTACCATTGCTGCCATTGCTGTTGTGGTGCTGGGTTATCTGGCATACAACCAATTTATATTGGAACCTAAGTCGGTTGAAGCAAACAATGAATTGTACTACCCGCAGCAGTACTTTGAGCAGGCACAGCAAAATCCGGAAATAAAGGATTCACTCTTCCTGTTAGCACTCAATGGTGGTGAGGGAAAGTATGGATTGCTGGATATAATTGATGAATACAAAGGAACCAAAGCGGCTAATATCGCCACGTATGCTGCGGGAATGTCCTACCTGAATTTGCAGCAATACGACAAGGCTATCGACTTCCTGGAGCAGTATTCTCCAGATGAAGAAATTACCGGAGCTTTGGCTGTTGGTGGTATTGGAGATGCTTTTATGCAATTGGGACAACCCTCAGACGCTCTGGGGTATTATGAAAAAGCCCTTGGTTCGGATGATAATGAATTTACTACCCCCCGCTATCTCTACAAGGCGGGAGTAACAGCCATGGAATTAGAGGATTACAGCAAGGCGCTGCAATACTTCCAGAGGATTAAGGACGATTATCCCACCTCAAGTGAGGCCGGCTCTATAGATGCGCTTATTGGTATGGCCAAAAGAGGCAGTTAATGGCCACTGCAGGAAAAAACCTTTCGGAATACGATAAATCCGGGCTTCCTCAGGCAAATATTATGAGGATAGGCTTGGTGGTGTCTGAATGGAACAATCAAATCACAGAGAACCTTTATAAGGGTGCTTACAAAACACTTGTTGATTGCGGGGTAGCTGAAGAAAATATTATCCGCTGGGATGTCCCCGGTAGTTTTGAGCTTACCTATGGCTGTAAGAAAATGATTGAAGTCTTGGATCCCGATGCCGTTATTGCTATTGGTAGTGTCATCAGAGGGGAAACCAAACACTTCGATTTCGTAGCTGGCGCGACTGCTGAAGGAATAAAGGACCTGAATATCAAATATAATACGCCTACCATTTTCTGTGTTCTTACAGACGATACCTTACAGCAGGCGATCGATAGAAGTGGAGGAGCTCACGGCAACAAAGGAGCTGAAGCTGCCGTAGCCGCTATAAAGATGGCTTCTTTGTCGCAAAAATAAACCGAGATATTCCCGAAATACCGGAACAGCTTACACTTAACAATTTTTGGGAACTATGCTTCGTCACTTCCTGTGATTTTAAGTACCTTTGATTTGCTCAGATTATGGGAAGGTTTTCAAGGTTAAGAAAGAACAAGAAGTTTGACTATAACCCCCGTTATTACGATAAGGGGGAGGGGAATCCCTTTAAGATTGAACGCAAACTTGACAAGTTCAGAACCACATACAATTCCGCAGGAGGAATTAAGGGAAAATTTCGAAGTGCAATGGAAGACCGAAGCCGAAAAGGGGATCCATATCTCCGGCTGAGGATGCTTATCATAATAGCGATATTGGTGTTGATATTCCTTTTCATAATCGATTTTGATCTATCAATATTTTTCTAATCATTAATGGCAGATATCATTCAGTTATTGCCCGATCATGTGGCAAATCAAATTGCTGCAGGAGAGGTAGTACAGCGTCCGGCATCTGTGGTCAAGGAATTGCTTGAAAATGCCATTGATGCTGAGGCTACGCTTATTCAGTTGGTGGTCAAAGATGGTGGCCGAACCCTTATTCAAATCATAGATAATGGTACAGGGATGAGCCACACAGATGCCAGGTTTTGTTTTGAACGGCACACCACTTCCAAGATTACTTCCGCCGATGATTTATTTCAAATAGCGACCAAAGGTTTCCGGGGAGAGGCATTGGCTTCAATAGCTGCCATTGCCCATGTTGAGTTAAATACCCGGGAAGTGAACGAAGAATTGGGTACTGCCATCAAAATTGAAGGCGGTAAAGTGTCTTCCCAGGACTTTAGTGCTGTACCGCAAGGTACATCAGTCTCTGTAAAGCACCTGTTTTTCAATATACCGGCCAGAAGGAATTTCCTGAAATCCCAGCAGGTAGAATTACGCCATATCACGGATGAATTCCATAGGGTAGCTTTGGCACATCCCGATATAGAGTTTCGTTTCTACCACAACGGTAGTGAACTTTTCCATCTTCCACCTGCATCTCTCAAAAAACGTATTGTAGGTGTTTTTGGTGGCAAGACTAAAGAAAAGTTGGTGCCGGTTACCGAAGAAACAAGGGTATTGAAAATAAATGGATTTATATGCAAACCTGAATTTGCTAAAAAAAGCAGGGGCGAACAGTTTTTTTTCGTCAACAATCGTTTTATCAAAAGCCCTTATCTGCACCATGCTGTAGTAAATGCCTTTGAAGGATTGTTAAAAGCAGATACGAATCCCGGCTACTTTCTATACCTGGAAGTAGACCCGGCTTCAATTGATGTAAATATTCATCCAACCAAGACGGAGATCAAGTTTGATGATGAACATACCATTTACGCCATATTGAGATCAGCTGTTAAGCATAGTCTGGGACAATTTAACATCGCTCCAGTATTGGACTTTGAGCAAAACCACAACCTGGATACGCCTTATGCATACCGAGATAAATCGGCTATTCAACCCCGCATACAGGTAGACACTGGTTACAATCCTTTCAGGGAAGATTCTTCCCAACACTTTCGCCATACAGGCAGAGAAAGAAAGGGATCTGCCGAATGGGAAGGGCTTTATATAGGACTGGAATCCAAAATGAGCGAAGGCACTTCATTCAGTAGTGTCCAGTTGGAATCTGAAGCCAATGTACCTTCTCCTCATGATCCTTTGGCCCTTGAAGCTGAGTCGCAATTGGCCAGTTTTCAGTTACGCAAGAAATATATAGTAACTTCTATCAAATCTGGAATGCTGATCATTCATCAGAGACGTGCCCATCAACGCGTGCTTTACGAAAAGTTTCTAAAAATGGCTACTTTGAAAGAAGCCGTTAGTCAGCAGTTGCTTTTTCCAATGGCGCTATCCTTTTCAAAATCAGAAATAGGCATAATTATTGGTTTAAGGGAACAGTTGGAGATGTTCGGATTTGTTTTTGAAGAATCAGGTGATGAGCAGCTTAGGATAGCCGGAATACCTGCACTGGTACCTGAAAGTGAGGTAGGTATTGTTTTGGACCAATTGATTGCAGAGGCACAGACCCACGGCGACCAACTCGATACATCGCCTGCAGATCTGCTCTCCCGTACCATGAGTAAGGCATTGGCAGTTAAAACCGGTACACCCTTGAATGAAGCTTCCCGCCAATCATTGGTAAACGACCTATTTGCCTGCAGGGAACCGAAATTATGTCCATTTCAAAAACCAACGTACATCACCATGACAGAAAGTGAAATCGATAAAAATTTTATTTAGATGGGGAGAATTACCGATGCCATAAAGCATCTATTGCTTGTCAATATCTTATTCTTTGTGGCTACCAGCCTCTATGGTGAACAAATGTATCAGTGGTTTTCACTCTGGTTTCCGGAAAACTCCAATTTTGAATATTGGCAGGTGCTTTCGCATATGTTCATGCATGGTGGATTTATGCACATACTGTTCAATATGTATGCACTATGGGCCTTTGGATCCCCGCTGGAGCGCATGTGGGGAAGGAATAAATTCCTCTTTTTCTATTTTTCGGCTGGACTTGGTGCCGCAATAATACATACTGCTGTGAACTACTATAACTTCAATGCTGGTATGGAGGCCTTATTGGCGGCAGGCTGGCAGGAAAATCAGGTTATGGAAATTATTTTACAGGGAAAGTACAGTCCTGAATGGTACAATGCAGCATCAGAGAAAACAATTTCAAAATTTTTAGAGGCATTCAACACGCCGGCTGTAGGGGCTTCGGGTGCAATCTATGGCATTCTTGTGGCTTTTGGGATGTCGTATCCTAACAGTGAATTGTTCCTTATCTTTCTTCCGGTACCTATTAAGGCCAAGTATTTTATTCCCGTTCTTGTCGGACTGGACTTGTTCTCCGGGGTAACAGGAGTATCCATATTTGGTAGTGGCATAGCACACTTTGCCCACGTGGGAGGTGCCTTGTTTGGGTTTATAATGATGTGGTACTGGAAAAAAAACCAGTTTAATAAAAATCGATGGGATTAAATGAGTACTGGAAATCTCAAATATCAATTTGCGCGTCTGAACATAGCTGAAAAGCTGATTGCAATCAATATTGCTGTTTATGTGATGAATGGGTTGGTTACCTTCCTGTTCAAGTTAAATGGCAACACCATCGTTCAATGGTTCGAGCTCCCAGCCGAATTCTTTGAGATGTTTACTCAGCCCTGGTCCCTGGTTACCTATTCCTTTTTTCATGGAGGCCTGTGGCATTTATTCTTCAACATGCTCATCCTGTACTATGCCGGCCGCATATTTCTAAACCTCTTTGGCAATCGCACATTTATCAACGTCTATTTTTTAGGGGTCATTCTGGGTGGTTTACTCTTTTTACTGAGCTTTAATGTATTCCCTGCCCTGATGGGGTCACGTACAAGTCTGATTGGTGCTTCAGCGGGCGTTACTGCGGTACTTATATTCATATGTGCCTATATGCCCAATCAGGAGGTGCGTTTATTCTTTTTTAATGTGAAACTGTGGTACATAGGCGCGTTTGTCGTTCTTATGGATCTTGTACAGATTGCAGCTGCTCAAAATGCAGGAGGCAGGATTGCCCATTTGGGAGGAGCCTTACTTGGATACTACTACGCAAGAAAATTATTGCAAGGCAGAGATATTGGGAAAGGGTTTTCTGCATTACTCGATAGCCTGGCAAATATGTTTAAAAAGGGCGAGAAAAAGGCCCCTATGAAAACCGTTTACCGCAAAAAGGGAAGCGCCAAGAAAAACCCCGCAGATTACGAGAAGGAGAGCAGGCAACGGAAAATTGATTCTATTCTGGATAAGATCAGTAAGTCCGGTTATGAAAGCCTGTCGAAGGAAGAGAAGGATTTTCTGTTTAAGGCAGGTAGGGAAGAGTAAGCAATGAAACGGGCAACTTTTATTCGAAACCTACTAATCGTACTTACTATTCTATCTGCTTTAATACTAATGGGAGGATGCTTTATAGCCTATTTCCCAATTGAGTCTTTACCTTTTTTGGATGTAATTGGTGTATTGGTGCCTACTTTGTTTCTGATTAATTTCCTCTTCTTTATTTTTTGGATCTTTACTCAAAAAAGGTATGCTTCAATTCCTTTCGTGGCTTTGTTGCTTGGCTTCCTGATTTTTGGAAGTATTTATCAAATTAAGTTTTCTAATCAAAATTCGGCAGAAAGTGACTTTTCTATTTTAAGCTATAATGTACAGGGATTTCGTTCATTCAGAAGGGAGGGAATTTCGGACTTTACCAAGTCTGAAATTTATAACTTTATAGTTGCCCAAGGGCCTGATATACTTTGTTTTCAGGAATACGGCCGTGGAATGACAAGGAGTTTTAATCAGTATCCTTATCGATATCAAACACCTTACAGGAGCCATAAAACAATCCAGGCCATTTTTAGTAAATATCCTATAATAGGAATTGGTTCCCTTGACTTTCCCAATAGCGCTAATAGTGCTATTTATGCCGATGTGGTTTATGCAAAAGACACCCTGAGAGTTTACAATCTCCATCTTCAATCGTATTGGATTTATTCTTTTAGTTCCCTCATTAAGCGGAATAGGGGTAAGGATTTTCTTAAGCGTTTGCAACATACGGCTGACAAACACCGGGAGCAGGCAGCAATTGTAGAGAGGCATCGTGAGGCCTCTCCCTATCCGGTTGTTTTTTGTGGCGATTTTAACCAGCCGCCTTATTCGCCCAGTTTTACTCGACTATCCCAAGGTATGAAGGATACTTTTCGGGAGCAGGGTAAAGGCTGGGGAACCACTTTTAAACGAAATATTATTTCTGCTCGGATAGACTTTATCCTGGCCGATGAACAGGCTTTTGAAGTCCTGGATCATCAAAATTTTGACATAAGGAAATCAGATCATCTTCCAGTTATGGCTCGATTGAAACTGCTTTCAGATGAGTAGACAATCCACCGTATCTGCAAGTATGTGAAGCATAAATGCCAGACCCCATATACGGGTTTTGGAGGGCAAGAGCAGTAAGCAATAGATTCCAATTGCCCAATAGCTATGTAAGGGATGGAAGCCTATGCTACAGCGGTCAGGATCAAATACCGGATTGGCCAATAAGTGATCCACATCTATCAATATGCCCCCCAGAAGTATAAGGACAGCTTTCCAACGAAATTGGGGGAAGGCCAGGATTCCAATGAGCACAGGAAGCAGGAAATGGATTCCATAATGAATTAATTCTCTAGACATCAATATTCAGTTTTTGATGCTGAATGTAGTCCCGTGCCCGACTACCTTCGTTAAAAAGCAAGTCCAGGATGCTCAGATTGCCAACGAAGCCATGCCGGTCGCCAAACACCTGTATATAAGCTTCCTGTTCTATGGGTTTTTCTCCTTTCGCATGCACCAATTTACGCGCGTCCAGCATATTTTCCGGAGTTTTCACGAAGGAGTCTGTCCTATTATTCTGGATAGGTATTTGCAAGCATTCGCAGGTTACGGCAATGGTGTTGAGATTGAAATCCAGTAAGTACTTTTCTTTCCTTTCAAAAAGAGGTGCGAGTTCATCCTCATAGAATTCAAAAAAAGGAGAAGTCCGGTAGGCGGTTTGCAATGTTCTCCAATGTTGTCTGAGCCAATTCTCCGAATAATCTATTTGCACATCGCGGTATAATTGCCTGCCTTCCTTTCCACCAACATGACGGATAGGGATATTGAGCATCAACTTACCCTGGTCTGTGCAGATATAACAGCGGTTTCTATAGGTTTGCTTCTGAAAATTATCCCAGGTTTCCCATACTACTTTTTTCTGGGCAAGGATTGCAAAAGTATGTATGTTGGGGAAATAGGCCGGATGCAGTAGAACAGGCATTTGGCTTATAACTTTTCTTTGGCCTTTTTCCTCCGTTTCCTGAAAAAGTCAAATACCAGCCAGGCTCCTAGAAGTACCAGAAAATGGCGGAAGTAGGAACGGGGTTCCCCATCGCCCCCAACTGTAGTGAATATTCGATCCCACCTGGGTTTCCAGTTTCTGATGCCATCATTGAAATTGTCAAAGCTCAACCAAATAAATACGGGTTTACCAACAATATGGTCTGAAGGGACATATCCCCAGGTACGGGAATCCTCAGAATGGTCCCGGTTGTCGCCCATCATCCAGTAATAATCTTTTTTGAAGGTATAGGAATCGGCTACCTCCCCGTTAATAAGGATCTGATTGCCGGACACCCCAATGGTATTATCCTCATAATCCCGAATAATTTTCTTGTATAAGGGAAGGGAGGTTAAGTCCAGCTTCACCTGATCTCCTTTACCCGGTATATAAATAGGGCCAAAATTATCATTGTTCCAGGAGTATGCCTGATTATGCGGAAAAATATTGTACCCTTTAGCTCCTGCTGGTTCCAGTATTTTAACAACAGAGTCGATGTTTTTACTTTGTTCCAATTGCACCAGCATCTCATCTGTCAGGGTTACAGTTCTTTGCCTTGAAGTAACTTCTTTGAGGGATAGACCTGCAGCGCGGATTACTTTAATCGGAATACCGTTCGCATTGGTAAATAATTCAATTTCCCCTCGTGCATTTTGTCCTCCCCCGAGCAGGTAAGGATTAAGGGCATTGAGTTGCGACTGACTCATTGGCGCAGAAACATAGGTTCTGGTAAATTCAGAAACCCCCAACTCCAGCAAGAGCCTGGAAGAAACACCCTTTTGGGCATAAACAGTATAATCGTACTGGGGTTTGGCACGGTCCGATAACTGCAGCTTCTCACCATTAATATGTACGTACCCGTCAATTATTTGCAGGGAATCTCCAGGCGTACCTACACAGCGCTTAACGTAATTGGATTTCTTGTCAGTGGGTTTTTTGACCCCTTTTTCCTTTTTGAAAAAGACGCGGACCGTATCTGCCGGCCAACTAAAGACCACAATATCGTTTTTCTTGACTTGCTGAAAACCAGGTAGTCGGAAATACGGGAGCTGTGGTTTGTTCAAATAAGAGCGTATACCCAGTCCCGGAATGGTATCGTGAACCATAGGAGCAGCGATTGTGGTCATTGGCGCTCGGGCTCCGTAGTGGAATTTGCTGACAAATAGCAAATCACCTATGCGTAATGTTCTTTCCAGGGATCCGGTAGGGATAACATAAGGCTGTATAAAGTAGGTGTGGACCAGGGTAGCTGCCACAACGGCAAAAACAATGGAGCTCACCCATTCCCCAAGACTGCTTTTAGGGTGCAGACTTCTGTCTTCTATGTAGGCGACTTCAAGGGCATAATTCACATAGTAGATATAGAATCCCAGTGTCAGGATGACTAACCAGGTCTCCGTAAGCCTATTTCTGCCAAAACTGCGTATGGTTTCTACCCATACCACGGGAAACATCAGCAGGTTGATAATAGGTATAAATAACAGGATTACCCACCACTTGGGTCTTCGGATAATTTGCATCAGTACAATTGCGTTGTACACAGGTACCAGGGCCTCCCAGGGTTTTCTACCTGCTTTCTTATACAACTTCCAGGTTCCTCCGAAGTGGATAAGCTGTACAACCAAAATAAAAATTAACCAAGCTGTTCCGTTCATTGTTCTTTAGCTGTTAGACACTTTACCATACTAATGGTTCTGCTATTTCTTATGTAACAATACATTAAAAACATGAAAAAAATTTACTGCTTAACCCAGGTTTAACACATCCTGCATCGAAAATACACCCTTTTTGCCCAATAGCCATTCGGCTGCAATCACCGCTCCTTCTGCAAATCCCTTGCGGGAATGGGCAGTGTGTTGAATCCTGATCTGATCTATGCTGCTATCATAGTCAACTGTATGTGTACCTGCATAATTGCCTATGCGTTTGGAAACTATAGGTATTTCTCCATCCTCCGCCTCGCCTAGTCTCCAGTTTTTGTATTCTGTATTTGCCAGTACACCCTCTGCCAGGGTAATAGCAGTACCACTGGGAGCATCCTGCTTTTGGGTGTGGTGGATTTCCTCAATCGATACCCCGTATTGCTTCAGGGCACTCATTTTTTGGGCCAGATATTCATTCAGGGCAAAAAAGATATTGACCCCAAGGCTGAAATTAGAAGCGTAGAGGAATGCACCTCCTAATTCATCACAGCGTTGGACGATATGATCATAATGATCCAGCCATCCCGTTGTACCAGACACCACGGGGATGCCGTTTTCAAGTGCAGTTTCGATATTAGCGACCGCAGCCTCCGGCACACTAAAATCAATTGCCAGGTCGATCTTATTGTAGTCTATGTCTTCTGCCTTGCCTAGATCAATTCTAGCCGATATTTCATGACCCCTGTTTAAGGCAATACCTTCTATCATTTTGCCCATTTTTCCGTAACCAAATAATGCAATTCTCATGACTTAGAATTTTATGTTCAGGGATAAACCGTAATTGGGATCGGAAGTTATAGGGTGATACTCCAGGTAAGGTTGAATGTCCAGGGTCAGGTTGTCGTCTACGTTAAACTGCCTTAAATGTGCATCCACGTTGGCATCAATGATATTCAGAGCGTATAAGGCAATGGTAATCAACAGGGCAAGATCGCGATCTCTTTGGTAGCGTTCCTGGGCATCCTGCAAAGCTTCATCTGAAAGATCCGGGCTACCAGGGACTAAACCACTTCCATTTACATCGTAAAATTCATCATCTGTAAATCCTGCCCTACGTCTTTTAAAGGCATCCCGAAATCTGTTATAGAGGTCATCGTTGTAGATGTATGCGTAGACGCCTGTTCCAATGGCACCGTACACTATGGGTAATTTCCAATACCGGCGATTGTATATCTGACCCAGTCCCGGTAACACAGCCGAATAAAAAGCAGCCTTGCTGGGAGCAAGTGGGTTTATAACCCGTTTATCCAGTTTCCCGTCTACTACCACGCCTCTTTTTTTCATTTCGGTCTTCAGAGAATCTGAAGAACGTTCAGCAGCGGTTTTTTCCTGGGAAAAACAGGATAGGGTAAGGATTGTAAAGAAAACTACTGAAAGGAGGTTTTTAATCACCTGTAATAAGTTTCGTCAAACGTAAGAATTCCGTTTCAGACTCAAAAGGAATGGTAATCTTTCCTTTTCCGGAGTTTGATGCGGAAACCCCCACTTTAACAGAGAGGTACTTCTGTAGCGCTTCAACCTGATCTGAGCTAATTTGTGAGGATTTGGAACCTGAAGCCGATGATTTACCAGCAGATTTTGGCTTGTGATATTCCTGAACAGCCTTTTCAGTATCCCTTACTGACCAGTTTTGTCCAACAATTTTTTCGTATAAATCAATCTGGTCGGCGGCCTCTTCAATATTAACCAGAGCCCTGCCATGACCCATGCTGATAAATCCATCCCGAATCCCGGTCTGGATAATCGGATCCAATCGTAGTAATCGCAGGTAATTTGTGATCGTAGAACGTTTTTTTCCAACACGTTCACTGAGTTTTTCCTGCGTAAGTTCAATTTCTTCAATCAGTCGTTTGTAGGAAAGTGCAATTTCAATAGGATCCAGATCCTGACGCTGTATATTCTCTACAAGGGCCATTTCCAGCGTTTCCTGATCGTTGGCTATGCGTATATAGGCAGGGATGGTCTCCAGTCCTATTCGCTTCGATGCCCGGAATCTTCTTTCTCCGGATACCAACTGAAATTTATTAAAATCGATTTTGCGAACGGTAATGGGTTGTATTAACCCTAATTCCCGAATGGAAGAAGCCAATTCTTCCAGGCTTTCCTCATTGAAATTAGACCTGGGCTGGAAAGGGTTTACTTCTATAGTCTCAAGATCCAGCTCCACAATATTTCCGACCAGCTTTTCAGCATTCTTATCTGCAGCGGAGCGAATGTCGTTTTCTGGATCTTTGAGAAGTGCCGAGAGCCCTCTACCCAATGCCTGTTTTTTTGTTGCCCTGGCCATTATACTGTTTCCCTGTTCTTTTTAAGTAACTCATCCGCCATGTTAAGGTAATTCAAAGCCCCTTTGCTGCTGGCATCGTACTTGATAATACTTTCTCCATAACTGGGGGCTTCACCCAGCCGTACATTACGTTGTATAATGGTCTCAAAGACCATATCCCCAAAATGCTTTTTCACCTCACTTACTACCTGATTGGAAAGGCGCAGCCTGGAATCATACATGGTTAATAACATTCCTTCAATATCCAGATCTGGATTGTGGATGCGTTGAATACTTTTGATAGTGTTTAGCAATTTACCAAGACCTTCCAGGGCAAAATATTCACACTGGATGGGTATTATGACTGAATCTGCAGATGTCAGTGCATTAAGTGTCAATAATCCGAGTGAAGGGGCACAATCGATCAAAATATAATCATATTGCTCTCTCAAATCACCAATGGCCTGCTTTAACATATACTCACGGGCATCCTTGTCTACCAGTTCAATTTCTATGGCTACCAAATCAATATGTGAAGGGATCAGGTCTACATTGGGAGATGAGGTTTTAATAATGGTCTCCCTCGCTTCTGCGGTATGTTCAAGCACCTGGTAGGTGCCCACCTCTACCTCGTCTACTTCAATACCCAGACCAGAAGTGGCATTGGCCTGAGGATCTGCATCGATTACAAGTACGCTCTTTTCCAGAACACCCAGCGAGGCAGCCAGGTTTACAGTTGTGGTGGTTTTCCCAACCCCACCTTTCTGGTTTGCAATAGCAATAATTTTGCCCATGGTATAAAGTAAGTTAGGGTTTAAAAATACGATTATTTGGCTAGCGAGAAAATGTAATTTGTTAACAGCAGGTGAATAACTTTAGCTTCCCGTGTTAAAGTTTTAGTGATACCAGTACTCAGGGAGTAAATGATAACGGAAGCACCAGGATTAATGCTTCCGTACATCGATCAGTAAAAGAAATTTTTGTGATCCTTCAGTCTGAAGAAGTCATCAGGATGTTTAATATATCTATGGCAGCGTCACTTATTTTGGTGCCCGGTCCAAATACGGCGGTGGCCCCGGCCTTAAAGAGGAAATCATAGTCCTGTTTTGGGATCACACCTCCTACGATTACCATGATATCTTCCCTTTCATTTTTTTTAAGTTCTTCCAGGACCTGAGGGACCAAAGTCTTGTGACCAGCTGCCAGGGAAGATACACCCAGGATATGAACATCATTTTCTACTGCCTGTTTGGCGGCTTCGGCAGGGGTTTGGAATAATGGTCCTATATCCACATCAAAACCAAGGTCTGCATAACCTGTGGCAACCACTTTCGCTCCACGGTCATGACCGTCCTGGCCCATTTTAGCAATCATAATCCGGGGTCTGCGACCTTCCAGCTCCGCGAACCGGTCGGCTAGTTCGCGGGCCTTTTTAAAACTCTCATCGTCTTTAATTTCTTTTGCGTACACTCCGGTAAAGGATTGAATTTTAGCCTTGTATCGGTCAAAGGCTTTCTCCAGGGCATCACTAATCTCCCCTAAAGTGGCTTTGGTCCTTGCAGCCTCTACCGCTAAAGCTAATAAATTTTCATGTTCATTTTTAGCTGATTTTTGATCTGATTTCGCTTTTGCCGCCTCTGTAAGTCTTTGCAAAGCATTCTGCACAGCCTCATTATTCCTTTCAGCTTTCAATTGCTCTATCTGGGCAATTTGTTGTCTTCTCACCTCCGCATTATCTACTTCCAGTATCTGTAAGTCCTCTTCTTCATCTAGCTGATAGCGGTTTACACCCACAATAATATCCTGTCCACTGTCTATCCTCGCCTGTTTTTTAGCCGCCGCCTGTTCGATACGCATCTTAGGAATTCCAGCTTCTATGGCCTTGGTCATACCCCCGTGTTCTTCAACTTCTTGCAGTAGTTCCCAGGCTTTCCGGGCTAATTGATCTGTAAGGTATTCCACATAATAACTACCGGCCCAGGGATCCACAGTCCTGTTAATCTGTGTTTCCTCCTGAAGGTACAATTGGGTGTTCCTGGCGATTCTGGCGGAAAAGTCTGTGGGCAATGCGATGGCCTCATCCAGGGCATTCGTATGAAGGCTTTGTGTACCTCCAAAAGCAGCTGCTGCAGCTTCTATGGTGGTGCGTGCCACATTGTTAAAGGGATCCTGTTCGGTTAAACTCCAACCGCTGGTTTGGCAATGGGTTCTCAGTGCCAGAGACTTTGGGTTTTTAGGATCGAACTGCTTGACCAACTTTGCCCAGAGCATTCTTCCAGCCCTCAATTTGGCTATTTCCATAAAATGGTTCATACCAATTGCCCAGAAAAAGGATAAACGGGGTGCAAACTGATCAATATCGAGCCCGGCCTTGAGTCCTGTTCGGATATATTCCAGTCCGTCAGCCAGGGTATAGGCAAGTTCGATGTCAGCCGTTGCACCAGCTTCCTGCATATGATATCCTGAAATACTGATGCTGTTGAAACGAGGCATTTTTTTACTGGTGTATTCGAATATATCAGCAATAATCTGCATCGAAGGTTTAGGCGGATAGATGTAGGTATTCCTAACCATAAATTCCTTAAGGATATCGTTCTGTATGGTGCCGGCAAGCTGTTCGGGATTCACACCTTGTGCTTCAGCCGCAACGATATAAAATGCCATTATAGGGAGTACCGCTCCATTCATGGTCATGGAAACCGACATTTTATCCAATGGAATACCATCAAAAAGGACCTTCATGTCTTCTACAGAATCGATGGCTACACCTGCTTTGCCCACATCTCCAACTACTCGCTCGTGATCACTGTCGTACCCGCGGTGCGTGGGGAGATCAAAGGCAACGGAAAGCCCTTTCTGTCCGGCTGCAAGATTTCTCCTGTAAAAGGCATTGCTTTCCTCTGCGGTAGAAAAACCGGCATACTGCCGTATGGTCCAGGGTCGTCTTACATACATAGTAGAGTAGGGCCCTCTGAGATAGGGAGGAATACCTGCTGCAAAATCAAGATGATTTAACTTTTCGACATCCTTTTCGGTATAAAACGATTTTACCCCAATGTCTTCTGCGGTGGTGAATTCCCCTTGTTTTTCTGATGAGGTCACTTCACTGAGTGCAGAAGTATCCAATTGCAAATGCTCAAGGCTAGGTCTGTTCATCTCGTAATCTTTTTTGTTCTTCTTTTTCAGCCAGTCGTTTTGCCAGGATAGGCTCTACTGCGGTTTTGCGAGATTTTTTCTTGAGGAACGGTGATTTTTCAAGATTATCCATTATCCGGTCATCCGGGTTGGGATATTTGTTACTCCCTATCAGAACCAGTTTCCCGGAATTGTAATCTTCCTGTTCTTTGGCAGCACTTTCCTTGATTTTACGTTGCAGGATGTGGCTTTGTATTTGCGATAGCCATCCTCCCCCTTTTTCTATGCTTTTGAAAAGGCGAAGTGCCTCCTCGGCAAGCTGTTGGGTTAGGCTTTCAATATAGTATGCGCCGTCTGCTGCATTGCTCACCTTGTCGAAATAGCTCTCTTTTTTCAGGATTAGCAGCTGGTTGCGTGATATTCGGTCACCGAATGAATTGGCCTCATGGTAAAGGGCATCATAGGGGAGATTAACTAGGGTATTGGCTCCTCCGATAACAGCAGCCATCGATTCTGTGGTAGTTCGTAACATGTTTACATTGTAATCGTACAAGGTTTTATTACGTCGCGAAGGTTCTGTTATGATATGACACTTACCTGCAATACCATATTCTGATGCAAGGGTATTCCATAATAGTCTTAAGGCCCTGAGTTTGGCTATTTCACTGAAATAATTGGCCCCTACGGCTAGCTCGAAGGTAACTACTGTGCCATTTGGTGAAGCTGGTTTTAAAAACTTCTGAAAACGGATCAGGTATTCATTAGCCTGAGCCAGGGCGTATGCCAATTGCTGTACGGACGTGGCTCCGGCATTCTGGTATAAACCGGCATTCACCTGCAAAAGACGTTGCCCCGGATAGGTTTCCAGAAGGCCTCCCAACTGTTTCAGGTCTTTATTTTCGTCGGCATACCAATTACCGGTTCTGGCCAGCTGTCCCAAAGGGTCTAAACCGAGGTGTAAATGGTTGCCTGTGTTTTTGTTATATTCCAGAAACGGTCTGATCTGTTCTAAAGAAAACACATCAAACTGCAGATATACCGGTACGGATTCCAGGTCGATAGCTTGAAAAAGAATTTCGGGAGCAACCTGGGTATTCGGAATTTCAAAAATCAGGCTTTCCACCCCTTTAGTGAGTAAAATAAGAGCCTTCTGATTTGCCTGGGACGCTTCGGTTACAAGAATTCGTTGTCCTATAAACCACTGATTTGGTGGAAATGGTACTTTGGAAATTGCGGTTAAATCGTCCCGATTATAGAAGGGCTTTATTTTAAGACCTTCCGGACTATCCCAAACCAGGGTCTCATTATAATCGGCCCCCTTTAAATCTACCTGGATTTTTTGTTTCCAGGCTTTGGTGGGTACCGAATCAAATTCGGTAAACAGGGTTTTTTTATTCATCCTTTTTGGATTTTAGGCTGTCTTCGTATTCGATGAGATAGATCTCTTCGTCCTTTTTTTTCAGGTAGTATTCTTCACGGGCAAATTTTTCCAATTCTTCAGGGTCCGATAATTTATCCAGAATTTGCTTGTCTCTATCGATTTCTGTACGGAGAAATTCCTTCTGTTTTTCCAGTTTGTTTATTTCTTTTTTGAGCTCCAGATGGATTAAAAAGGAGTTGGTGTCAAAAAAAACCATCCAGATCACGAATACGGTCATTACAAGGATATACAGGTTGGTTAGGATACCAAACCATCTTTTCTTTTTTAAGTCTTTCCAGCCCATGGGAGTTACTGTATTTTGTCGTTGATAATGGTCCGTACTATATCGATGGCTACAGTATTGTATTTGTTATTCGGAATAATTATATCTGCGTATTCCTTTGTCGGTTCAATAAATTGATCATGCATGGGCTTGAGGGTCGACTGGTAGCGGTTGAGGACTTCTTCGATGTCTCGCCCTCTTTCGTTGATATCCCTTTTCAAGCGGCGAATCAGTCGCTCATCCGAATCGGCATGTACATAGATTTTGATATCAAACATTTCCCTGATCAGCGGGTTGGTCATGATCAATATCCCTTCCACTATCATGACTTTACGGGGTGCTGTTACCAATGTTTCTCTTGTCCTGTTATGATCGGCAAAGGAGTAAACAGGTTGTTCGATAGGAAGCCCTTGTTTCAGTTGTAATAAGTGCTCACCCAGCAGGTCAAAATCAATAGCTTTGGGGTGATCAAAATTTACCTGCACCCTTTCTTCATAAGTTAAATGAGAAAGGTCATTATAATAACTGTCCTGGGTTATGACGCCTACATGATCCAGGGTTAATTCCTCAATTAACTGATTTACAACTGTGGTTTTTCCACATCCTGTACCACCGGCAATCCCAATGATTAGCATAAAGCTCGTTTTACTTCAAAAGTAAGGAATTGCTGCAATAGTCATGCTTCCAATATTCCTTTGATACAGATGCATAATTACGGCAGAGAATTGAAAAAAAACATGATAAATTTCATATTTACTACTGTCGTGACCCCCTACATTTGTTGGGAGTTTGAGGTAAAGAAGCCCCTAATAAGACAGGGTAATCCCGGTAGTGATTCAGGCAGCCTATTGGGCTGTTTTATTCGGTGGATATAAACCTTATATTTATACAAAAGAAGTAATGCCAGCCTATTTTTAACCAGATTTTTCAATAAACTGCATATGCAAGACCAATTTAAGGTAAAGGTTAACGAAGAACTGGAATATCAGTTCAATTCGGGAGACCTTTCGTCACTGGATGCTCTGGCCATTTCGGCTAATTCCTACCACGTACTGATCGACAGTAAGCCTTATACCGCTCAAATTCTCCGGGCCGATTTCCATCGGAAGAGCTACGAAGTAAGGATTAATAACAACCGCTATTCCGTTTCCATTGAGGATGCTCTGGACCTTCTTATTGATAAAATGGGATTTGCGCTTTCATCGTCCCGCGACATCAGCTCTATCGAAGCACCAATGCCAGGATTGATACTGGAGATCAATGTTGAGGTAGGACAAGAAGTTAATGAGGATGATCCCCTGCTTATTCTTGAGGCCATGAAAATGGAAAATATAATCACTTCGCCTAGGCAGGGTGTTATTAAGTCCGTTCAGGTTTCCAAAGGGGATGCGGTAGATAAAGATCATTTGCTAATCGAATTTGAATAAGCGTACAGACCAATGAAAAAAATCTTAGTAGCCAATCGCGGTGAGATTGCCATAAGAGTGATGAAAACCGCCAAAAAGATGGGAATTAAAACTGTAGCGGTTTATTCTGCGGCTGACCGAAATGCCCCTCATGTACTATATGCAGATGAGGCTGTTTTTATAGGAGAAGCGCCTTCCAACCAATCCTACCTAAGAGGAGATAAAATTATTGAAGTAGCCAAAACCCTTAATGCCGATGCAATCCACCCTGGGTACGGATTTCTCAGCGAGAACGCCGATTTTGCGGAGGAGGTAGAAGGCAACGGACTCATTTTTATCGGACCTAAGTCTAAAGCTATTCGGGTAATGGGCAGTAAACTAGCGGCCAAGGAAGCTGTAAAGCAATACAACATTCCTATGGTGCCCGGAATAGACGAGGCCATTACGGATGTTGCTAAGGCCAAAATTATAGCCAGGAAAATTGGTTTTCCCATTCTTATAAAAGCTTCCGCAGGTGGCGGTGGTAAAGGGATGCGGATTGTGGAAAAGGAGATAGACCTGGAGTCCCAGATGAACCGAGCCATAAGTGAGGCGACTTCAGCATTTGGTGACGGATCGGTATTTATTGAAAAGTATGTGACTTCTCCCCGTCATGTTGAGATACAGATAATGGCAGATAGCCATGGAAATATTCTTTATTTCTTTGAACGTGAATGCAGCGTACAAAGACGGCACCAGAAAGTTGTTGAGGAAGCTCCCTCGGCCATCCTGAGCCCAGAACTTCGCAAAGAGATGGGTGTGGCAGCTACCAAGGTGGCTGAGTCTTGTGATTACCTTGGTGCAGGAACGGTTGAATTCCTTATGGACGCCGACCTTAATTACTACTTCCTTGAAATGAATACGCGTCTTCAGGTAGAACACCCGGTAACAGAACTCATAACCGATGTGGATTTGGTTGAGCTTCAGATTCGGGTAGCCAGGGGTGAGGCATTGCCTATTAAGCAAGACGACTTAAAAATCAACGGTCATGCTGTAGAACTTCGGGTATATGCCGAAGACCCCCTGAACGATTTTTTACCCAGTGTAGGTAAACTGGAAAGGTATAGACTGCCGGTTGGAGAAGGTATTCGTGTAGATAATGGTTTTGAAGAGGGAATGGACGTGCCCATTTATTATGATCCCATGCTCTCCAAACTGATCACCTACGGAAAAAGCAGGGAGGAAGCTATTGAATTGATGATTGAGGCTATTGATAAGTATGAGGTAAAGGGAGTAATGACTACACTTCCTTTCGGACGCTTTGTATGTGAACACGAAGCATTCAGGTCTGGAAATTTTGATACCCATTTTGTCAAGAATTACTATTCCCCTGAAATGCTTAAAAAGAATACGGAGGAAGAAGCTCGTATTGCGGCTGTTATCGCTTTGAAACAATACCTGAAAGACCAAAAGTTACTGCGTATCCCAAACAACTAAAACATGGATCCAAAAATTAAAAATCTTAATGAGCGCATCGCCCAGGCTCATCTCGGTGGTGGTGAAGAGCGAATTGCAAAACAACACGCCAAACAAAAACTTACAGCAAGGGAAAGGATACAATTTCTTTTGGATGAGGGATCTTTTGAAGAAATGGGTATCCTGGTGACCCACCGGACTACCGATTTTGGTATGGACAAAGAAGTGTATTACGGTGATGGTGTGGTTACTGGTTATGGTACCATAAACGGCAGACTGGTTTATGTTTATGCCCAGGATTTTACCGTTTTTGGGGGGGCATTATCCGAAACCCATGCAGAGAAGATATGTAAGATTATGGATCTGGCTATGAAAGTTGGTGCTCCGGTAATTGGTTTAAATGATTCCGGAGGTGCACGAATTCAGGAAGGGGTGAGATCCCTGGGTGGTTACGCCGATATATTTTATCGAAATGTACTATCCTCCGGGGTAGTACCCCAGATCTCGGCCATTATGGGGCCATGTGCAGGAGGTGCTGTTTACTCGCCGGCTATGACAGATTTCATCATTATGGTGGAACAGACCAGTTATATGTTTGTTACCGGTCCCAATGTTGTTAAAACGGTGACCAATGAGGAGGTAACCGCTGAAGAGCTTGGAGGAGCCAGTACCCATGCCGTAAAATCAGGTGTGGCCCACAGGACCGCTGCCAATGATGTGGCCTGTATGGAGGATATAAAAAAATTATTGAGCTACTTACCTCAGAGTAATCGAGAGAAGCCCGCAAATTTGCCCTACGAGTTGAAGGATGAAGTTCGAGACGAACTTACAGGGATTATACCGGATAACCCCAACAAGCCTTACGACATGCATGATGTTATCAATGGCATCATTGACCAGGATTCTTTTTATGAGATCCATAAAGACTATGCAGAGAACATTATTGTTGGTTTCGCCCGATTAGGAGGAAGAAGTATCGGAATCATTGCTAACCAGCCAATGTTCCTGGCAGGGGTCCTGGGTACTCAGACTTCAGTAAAAGCGGCTCGTTTTGTACGTTTCTGCGATAGTTTTAATATACCCATGCTTGTGCTGGAAGATGTACCCGGGTTCCTGCCCGGTACAAACCAGGAATGGAATGGGATCATTGTACATGGCTCCAAACTATTGTATGCCTTCTGCGAAGCTACGGTTCCCAGGGTGACTGTAATAACGCGAAAAGCATATGGTGGTGCTTACGATGTAATGAATTCCAAACATATCGGGGCCGATTTCAATTTTGCCTGGCCAACTGCTGAGATTGCCGTAATGGGCGCTAAAGGCGCCAGTGAAATCATCTTCCGAAAAGAAATTGCCAGCGCCGAAGATCCTGTGAAAAAACTGGCTGAGAAGGAAGCCCAGTACGCGAAGAAATTTGCTGACCCATATAGCGCCGCAAAAAGAGGGTTTATTGATGAGGTGATCCTGCCCAAAAATACAAGGAGGAAGCTTATTAAAGCCTTCAGTATGTTGGAAAACAAAGAAGTAGCGGCCCCAAAAAGGAAGCACGGTAATATTCCTCTCTAGCAGAGAAAAGAATAAACCGGAAATTGCTTTCTATACGGTATTCTCCATTTTGAGATATGCCTTCTAGGGGATGTCATGAGCGCACATAGTAATCATGGAGTATCCCGATTTAAACTATTTATTTGCAAACTATGCAGGTAAAAACCAGATATCGTTACTGGCGAATGCGCCGGATTAAAGACCCTAAACAACGGCTATATGCTTCATTGCTGATATCGGCTACGGGCATTCTCCTTATTCGAAGCTGGCATATGTCTATGGAAGAACAAAATTTCGAAGTTCTCGTTGGCTGGGTTTATAGCTTGCTGATCTTTGAATTTATGCTCACTGTAGGTTGTTTGCTAGCGGGCTCGCGTTGGTTTGTACTGAGCAAGTGGCAATATGCCAGTACCGCTTTAAAGCTTGGTGTTTGGGCGGTTATGCTGCATGCTGTCCGGGTATTGATCCTGGTCCTGGCGCGTATGCCAAGATGGCAGAATTTCGATATCCGACCGGAGGAGCAGTCTACTTTTGCCATAGATTGGTTTTGGGTATACTTTTCAGTTGGTTTTGCTGTTATTGCCTTAACCGGAGTATTTGTCGTTTGGAGGTTGTGGCTAAGGGTAAAAGGCAAATACGACCATTTTTTCTAATCTATCCTAGAGGTAGATCATGGCCTGCAGGACGACCATATTTGATTTAAAGGTCCCGAAGACCTCATTCTTATATTCCAGTGTTAATTTTGAATGGTGGCCGCTCATGTACATATCAATGCCAATTCCAAGGGACTTCCGTTTGTCATCAACAGCATCGTAGGTGTGCATGCCATAACTAGCATAAGGCTGGAATCTGGTTTTGTTCACGTCTCCTTTAAATAAATAACCCGCATGTGCACAGAGTAACGTACCTGTCCCATAAACATTAAAGAGGTAATTGTCTCCGTAATCGGCCACCTGGTAAATGGCATAGGCTGTCAGGGCACTTCCATCGTCACTTAACGGGGCATCATAGAAGGCGTCCAGGGCATATATAAAAACATCCTGTCCAGCAATTTCTGGTGCTATCAGGCTGCCATTGTCCACAACCGCTCCATTAGGGTGAAGGAAAAAGCCAGCTCCTATATTAAAAATGCGTTTTTCTCCCAGATAGGTCCCCACTTTATAGGGTAATAGATTGGATTCCTCATCAAAGATCTGGTAGTCAAAATATCCGGCATAAGTCTTACCTGCGCTTTTTGACCCCAGCAGGGATCTCCCGCTATAGGTGGCACCTCCACCTGGAGTGGGTGTGCGATCATCCAGGGAAGAGACTGATGCTTCATTCACAGATACCCGGTATTGTAGCTTGTCGAATTTACCTTTCGCGAAAACACCTACATGTCTGCCAAATTGGTCCGATAGCCCCAGGGTGGCCCATGCCTGTCGGTGATTGTCCAAGGTCATCATATTCAGTGTGCTATGGCTGTTCAGACGGGATATACCGTTATAATAATGGAGACCACCGCCAATGGCGTGATTTTTACCCAATTTGTATTCTGCCCAGGCACCGTGCAAGAAAATTTGAGAACCATCACCCTTTCCGGTAGGGCTCATGGTAGTGCCGTTTAAGTTGTTTAAACCAAAGTGCGTCAGGATAAGGAAATCTTCACTGAGCTGGGAGTATAATAATATCCGAGCCCTTCGAAGATTAAAGTTGAGATTGCTGTTTTCATTTCCATTGAGATCAAAAGTTTCCTCATTATTGTAAATGGCTTGCCCCTGTACCCAGGAAATAATCCTCAGGTATTTAGAACCATCTTCGTTGAGTTTAAATTTGAATCCTCCATCGTAATTGGGAAAGCCCTGCGCGGTAACCAACTGACCAATACCTAGTAAAATTCCGGATAAGAAAAGGGCTGCTTTTCGGTTTGATGTCATGTCTTGCAACTGTAGTAAATGCCCAATGGGCAGTAACATTTTCAGTACAAAATTGGGACTATTAGCTGTAGTATTTTATGACAGTTGTCATAGTACGGAAATATTCACAATCTGCTGCTAAACCTAAGCTGGATAAAAAATAACACCTGAAGAGCTGTCCCTCTCAGCACCAGTTACGGATGCCAGTATATTGGTTTCATTTTCAACTCGCATTGCTCCCATAAGGCCAAAAACAAGGGCTTCCTTGTAATCTACGATGGTTTGGTCTGGCACAACCACTTTGGCCAGGCCTGAGAGCTTTTCAGTCAGCTGGCTAATCAAAAAAGAATTGTGTGCTCCTCCACCGGTCACCAAAACACTATTATTATCAGCAGTGCGGTAGTTCTTTACTTGTAACGCTACCTGATCGCTTATGTGAGCAACAGCTGTGCGCAACAGGTTTTCCAGATTATCGGGGTATTGCACTATCAATGGTGCCAAATCGTTCAGGAACCATTCATAACCAGTAGATTTGGGAAAGGGAAGCCGGTAGTATGCTACACCATTAAGGGCGTCCAGTAATCGGGTATTTACACTGCCCTTTGAAGCCAGTGCGCCGCCTTCATCATACAATAATCCCCATTTATTGGCAATGTGATTAAGTAACATATTCGCCACACCAATATCAAAAGCGATCCGCTTTCCTTCATGTTCAAATGAAATGTTGCTGATACCACCCAGATTAAGGCAAAAAGTATAGTCCGCGAAAAGTTCCCGGTCTCCTATCGGAACAAGTGGTGCACCCTGACCTCCGAGTGCCACATCATTTACTCTGAAATCGCAAACGGTTTTAAGTCCACTGGCATTGGCCAGGTGTTGTCCCGAACCCAATTGGCAGGTAACACCCTTCTCTGGCTGATGATGTGACGTATGGCCATGACTGGAGACAAAATCGACCACCAAACCTTCGATACTAACAAAATTTTTGACCTGTTGCCCCAACCAGGTTCCGTACTCATTATGCAGGCGTGTGTGTTCAAGAGCCGGCAAGGTAATGGCTTGTTTTAACGCCTCCCTTCTCCTTTTATCATAAGGAATCTCACGGGTACTTTTAATTTCAAATGTCCATACGGAACCAGACTTTACGAAATGGCAATATGCCATGTCCAGTCCATCCAGTGAAGTGCCGGACATTAGGGCGATCACCTTATATTTTTTCATGTCTTTGCCATTTGAGTTGTACCGGAAGCTTGCCAGGTGCCTCATATTGACCTAGAAAGTAGGCCGCCGCAATGGTCTGGAATTCGTCAAATTGCTGATAGGCAATTAACGCAGAGTGATGAGGCTGCAGGTTCAACAGATTTAAAAAATAGGGATTCCCAAATAAACATACAGTTACTTCAGCATGAGCCAGAAGATCATTGATGAATTGTATTGTGCTTTCAGAGAAACCAAAATTTCCAGTGGGTTTTACTGAAGGTGGAAATAAGGCCAGCAAAATTTTGTCCTTATCAGTGATCTTAGCTGCCCGTATAGTTGCAGTTTGATAGTCCACAGATATTTCATTGAGTTTTCCCGTTTGGCTGAGTTGTTCAAAGAAAAGGTTTTGGGGAACTGGGCCAATTTGAATCCCTGTTATCTGGTTTACTGTATCTTTAAATTGATTGGATATTGGCCCTATCCGAGTGAGGCTTTTTTTGGCAATTTCCAGGTTAATAGTATGAGGATCACTTAAACCGGGCTTAACCAACGCATCTTTTGGGATACTCTTGGATTTCAGTTGCCAGATGCGCTGAAAACTATCTTCTATGGCTTCCAGTTTACCCTTGTCACAGATTTTCCTAATGCCTTCCAGAGGATTTTCCGAGAAACAGAACAGATCAATCCCAGCTGTAAATGCCTGATATTCCAGTTCTCCTTTTTCCTGGAATAATTTGGATACTGCATGCATGTTCAGGGCATCTGAAACAACAACTCCATCAAAACCCATCTCAGCCCTTAAAAGGCCTTTTATAATACTGTCTGATAAAGTTGCCGGTGTGCTTGAATCCCCACTTAAGGAGGGTATCGCCAAATGTCCTATCATCACGGAATCGACTCCTGAACTAATAAGTTGCTGAAATGGGAGTAGTTCATTTTCTTTTAGCTGAGACCGGGTTTTATCAATAATAGGAATACCTAAATGGGAATCCGTGGCCGTGTCTCCATGGCCGGGAAAATGTTTGGCACTGCTTAAGACCCCCTGGCTTTGCATCCCGAGGGTAAAAGCTAAGGCATAATCTCCTACCTGTTTTTTGTCGCTGCCAAAAGATCGGTATCCGATAACCGGATTATCAGGATTATTATTGATGTCGGCTACCGGAGCGAAATTCCAATGGATTCCTGCGGCACGACAATCTGCCCCGATCCTGCGACCAACTTCATAAACCAGGTCCTTCGCGTCTGACATAGCCCCCAGGGTCAGGGCATAAGGATAACAGGGCGTATTTTCGATTCGCATAGCAAGACCCCATTCAGCATCGATTGCAATTAGGAGCGGGATTTGAGCTGCGAGCTGATAGCGCTTAATAAGGGATTTGAGGGCAGCATAACTATCCTCATTAAAGGGTATTTCTTTTTTACCTTCATAGTTGGTAGCAGCGCTTGCCCGACTATGAAAAAAACAAATACCCCCAATATGTGCATTTCGGATCAGGGATTCTAGTTTGAGAATCTCCTCTTCGCTGTCATTTATAAATG
This sequence comes from Flavobacteriaceae bacterium D16, assembly GCA_021295155.1. GTDB lineage: Bacteria > Bacteroidota > Bacteroidia > Flavobacteriales > Flavobacteriaceae > Lentiprolixibacter. The sequence goes on from JAJTJC010000034.1 coordinate 49,633, forward strand.
CAGCTGGCATAAAGAGTTGCCCAACCTTCTCTTCAAGGCTCAGTTCCCTGGCTTTTTGTTTAGAGAAATTAAATGATTTATTCATCGGCCACTTGTTTTTTGCCATAATCCGCAGGATACTCAATAAACCTTAGCAAAATAATGGAGGGCAGTGCGGCAATAACTACCCAGATAAAAAATCCATCATAACCTAACCATTCCTGCACATATCCGCTTATAAGGCCAGGCAGCATCATCCCAAGGGCCATAAATCCTGTGGCCAGTGCATAATGAGAGGTTTTAGAGGCCCCTTCGGCAATGTAAATAAGGTAAACCATGAACCCTGCAATGGCAAAACCATAGCCAAACTGTTCGAGGATCACGGTGGCAACCACCGCAGCAATATGTGAGGTATTGGTTATGGCCAGGAATGCATAGAAGGCATTAGGGATATTCAGGGATAAAACCATTGGGAACATCCACCTTTTTAATCCGTGTCTTGAGATCAGGATCCCGCCCAGAATGCCTCCAACGGTCAGCATGATAACCCCAATGGTGCCATAGATGGTTCCCACTTCAGCGGTAGAATACCCCAAACCTCCTACCTCAGGATCATCGAGCAGGAATGGAGATGCCATTTTAACCAACTGCGATTCTCCAAGTCGGAAAAAGAGGATAAAAGTAAGGGCCATACCCATACCTTTTTTACTAAAAAACGTTCTAAATACCTCCAGAAATCCTTTGGGTTTCTCCAGGATAATATCTGAAGAACTTTCGTATTTGGGGGTTGCGAAGAAATTTGCAGCGGTCAGGGTAAACATCAAAAGTGCTGCTACGATCATGGTTACCGACCAGGCTTTGGTATTGTCCCCATAATGGTTTTCCAGAAATCCAGCCAGGATAACTAATAATCCCTGTCCGGTAACATTGGCCAGCTTGTAAAAAGTACTTCGTACCCCAACAAAGAAGGATTGCTTTTCCAGAGTTAGCCCTATCATATAGTACCCATCCGAAGCAATATCGTTGGTTGCAGAGGCAAAGGCAGCCATCCAGAAACAAGCCAGTGTGGTAATGAAAAAAATATTGGTGGGCAGTGTAAGTCCAATACCCAGTAAAGAAACGGATACTAGTAGCTGCATAAGCAGGAACCAGTTTCGCTTAGTGCTTAATAGGTCAAGAAACGGACTCCAAAGTGGTTTGATCACCCAGGGTAGGTAAAGCCAACTGGTATAAAGGCCTATATCTGCATTGCTTATCCCAAGTTTTTTGTACATAATCACAGATACCGTAACCACCATTACATAAGGAAGTCCCTGTGTAAAATATAGTATGGGTACCCATGCCCATGCCCACTTGTTTTTTTGAATCATAAAAGTCAGATTATTCTCGTTTGATTTTCACCGGTTTGGTTTTTTGTCGGAATCGGTCGGTGAAGACTAACTCCAGGTCTTTTTTACCCTTGATTTCTTTAACTGGAACACGGAATGAACTTAGTTCTCCTAAATATATCTTTTTCCCTCCATTTCGAATCCTTTTCCTGGATTGCTTTTCCTGGCTGATACGGATTTCTGCGAACTGGAATTTTAATTCCGGATCGGTTAAGCTGAAATACAGGAAATCGCGTGTTTCTTTCATTTGTACACCTGGGCGTTTTAGGGGTGCTCTTCCTGACTCCGATATGGCCGGTGGAAAAACAGTTTGGGTATAAACCTGATTGCGGAGTAAACGGGCAATATCTCCATTTTTTTGCATGAGCGAACGGGCGCTGAAAAAGATATTTCCCTGTACATTTTTTGTGTTTCTACTCAGAATAAGCTGTTCAGGTAATTCGGTCTTTTCCTTCCAGGCGACATCCGTGTTATTTCGAATTTTATAGGCACCATTACCAATCAATAAAGGCGTATTAGGTACTTTTTCGGACCACCATTTGATTAGTTTCCTGTGCCCGGCAGGCGGGTAATCCAGGCTCCAATAGAGTTGTGGGGCCAGATAGTCTATCCAGCCTTTTTGTGACCACTCAAGCGGATCGGCATAAAGATCATCATAGTTTGTTTGCCCGGCCCTGGTATCCGAACCCCTTGGGTCCTGACTCTCGTTTCGCCATACACCAAAAGGACTGATACCAAACTGTACCCAGGGTTTTAGTTCTTTAATAGCAGTATGCGTATCCTTAACCAATAAGCTGATATTACTCCTTCTCCAATCTTCCAGGGACTGTTTTGGTTGCCCATACACGGCATAGGTTGTGGAGTCCTGAAATACTTCTCCCTGGATGCGATATGGATAGAAGTAATCATCAAAGTGAACTCCGTCTATGTTGTAGCGTGCTACAACTTCACTGACTACACTGACAAGATGCGCCCGTACCTCAGGAATACCGGGATTGTAATAATATTTTTTACCATAGGGAACCATCCACTCCGGGTATTGGTAAAAGTCATGATCCGGAGCTAAAAGCTCCGTTTGCATGTCAAATGTGGAGCGGTAGGGGTTAAACCAGGCGTGGAATTCCATTCCCCGCTTATGGGTCTCATCGATCATCCATTTCAGAGGGTCTTCTGGTAAATTTCCCGGATCTCCTTCTTTAGCCGTTAGATAGCGCGACCAGGGAGCCAGTTTACTGGGGTAAAGGGCATCACCTGCGGTCCTTACCTGAACCAGTACAGCATTGAATCTCAACTTATTGTAAAAATTCAGGATCTTTAGAAAGTCCTCCTGCTTTTTGTTCCAGGAATCGGCAGGATGTTCGGGCCAGTCAATATTTGCAACGGTAGCTATCCAAACCCCCCTGAATTCCTCTTGAGGTTGAGGAACAGGAGTTTTTAGACTGCTGCATGCTAAAAATACAGGCAGAAGTAAGAGTATAAGAAATCGGCCCATAGGCTGCCTGTCCTTAGTATTGGTCCAGAGGACTAGATATTAGACATTCTTCGCAATCACATAAAATGGTAGCGAACAAATCCTTCCATGGCTTCATATTCTGCCATCCCCAGGTCATTGTATTTTATGGCAGTCTCTGTGTTTCTTTGTTCTGCACGTTGCCAAAACTCCCTGTCGTCATTACCGGGGAACATAGCGCTGTCTTTTTGTGACTGGTGTTTAAAGATAGCGTTCTTTTTTCGTTCCATGTCCATTGGTCCAATAGGTACTGCCATTTCCATATCAGCAATATCCCATTCCTGCCAGGCTCCCCTGTATAACCAGACATAACAATCCTTTAGCCACTCAGCGCCTTCAGCTACAAGTCTGTCCAGTGCACTGTAAATAATTTGAAGACATACCCGGTGAGTCCCATGTGGATCAGACAGGTCACCCGCAGCAAAAATTTGGTGGGGCTTTATTTCCTTTAGCAGATTATAGGTAATTTCAACATCAGCCTCCGAATGCGGTTTTTTCTTTACCGTTCCAGTTTCATAAAAGGGGAGGTTTTGAAAGTGCGCATTGGCTTCATCTACACCGCAATAGCGACAGGCTGCCAACGCCTCTCCTTTTCGGATAAGGCCTTTGAAATGCTGAATTTCCGCACTGTCTACCTGCCCTGGTTTTTTTGAATTTAAAAATTCGCGTACTTCCTGGAATTGTTGCTGCAACACCTTATTATCCTTCTGAACTTCAGTGGCGAAGTCCAGAAAACGTATCACCTCGTCATCGAAAACAGCAATATTTCCTGAGGTCTGATAGGCTACATGAACTTCATGCCCCTGGTCGACGAGCCTGAGCAAGGTGCCTCCCATGGAAATTACATCGTCATCAGGATGGGGGCTGAATATGATGGATCTTTTTGGATAGGGATCTTTTCTTTCAGGACGACTGGTATCGTCCGCGTTAGGCTTACCTCCGGGCCATCCTGTAATTGTGGCCTGTAGTTGATTAAATACCATCAGATTGATATGTTCCGCAGAACCAATTTCGGCAATAAGGTTACCCATACCATATTCATTGTAGTCCTCATTGGTAAGTTTAAGGATGGCCTTATCCAGTTTTTCGGAAAGCCACAGGGTAGCCTTTTTGATTAACCTTTCATTCCAGTCACATTCTGAAACCAGCCAGGGAGTATTTACCCTTACCAGATTTGAAGCCGCTGCATGATCTACTATAAAGTCACAGTTCTCGTGGTTTTGAAGGAAGGTGGCGGGTACGGATTCGCGGATTGGACCTTCCACCGATTGATGAATAACCTCGGATTTCCCTTCACCCCAGGCCATCAGGATAATTCTTTTGGCAGCCATGATAGTACCTACACCCATGGTAATGGCTTTAATAGGCACATTTTCCATCCCAAAGAAATCACTGGCCGCATCCAGCCGGGTTACTCTATCAAGTCTTACCAGGCGGGTTTTACTCGTAAGGGAAGAACCTGGTTCGTTGAATCCAATATGTCCTGTCCGGCCTATCCCAAGTACCTGAATGTCTATACCTCCTGCCTCTTCAATCTTTTTTTCATAGGCATTACAGAAGTCGCGAACATCTTCCTTATCAAGAGTACCGTCCGGGATATGTACATTTTTTTCTTTGATATCGATAAGATCAAAGAGGTGTTCTTTCATAAATCGGACATAGCTGTGTATGGAATCAGGTTCCATAGGGTAGTATTCATCTAAATTAAAGGTGATTACATTCTTGAAGCTCAGTCCTTCTTCCTGATGGAATTTTACCAGAAATTCATACACCTTAGTAGGGGTCGATCCGGTTGCAAGGCCTAGTACCACATGTTTACCCTGTCTTTGTCTTTGTCTGATGAGTTCGGCAATCTCATTGGCCACATAAAAAGACGCCTCATCAGAATTGTCGTAAATGTTGGTTTTGATCTTTTCAAATTTCCTGGACTCCTCGTCACCAGGAAAATTGTAAATATTGGATTTGGTCAGCACTTCAGCCATTATATTCCGATTTTAAATTCAGGGCAAAAGTAATAATTAATTTCTGTATTATGCTGTTATTGGACAATAAAACTGCAAAATATTGCAATTAATTTACTATTAATTAATAAATAACAGTAAAAAACAGCATTTATTAAAAATCTCTATCTTTGTACATAATCCCAGAAAAACAGGATCATATGCTTAAAGAGGAGCGCCAGCGGCTCATTATGAACGAGGTTGACCTGCACAGTCGGGTGCAATTGACAGATATTGCAGACAAACTGGAAGTATCTGTTGATACGATCAGGCGTGATGTTAAAGAACTGGATGCCGAAAACAAGCTGAAGAAAGTTCATGGAGGAGCTGTTTCCATGGGTTTTACGGGGCTTGCCAATATGGATAACAGGGTGTATGCTCAGCCAGAAAAAAAGCAAATTGCGGATAAGGCCATCAGACTATTAAAACCTAATCAGGTTGTATTCATCGACGGCGGTACAACCTGCCTGGAACTAGCCAAGGCTATACCAGATGAGCTATCTTTTACCTGTTTTACCTTGAGCCTTCCTGTAGCTGTATTACTGCTTTCCAAACCCAATATTCGGGTAATATTCCTGGGAGGCGAGCTTTCACGGGAAGCACAGATTGCTGTAGGAGCCGGAGTTATTCACCAATTGGCTGAGGTGCGTTTCGATTATAGTTTTACAGGAACGGGATATGTGGACTCCCTTCATGGGCTTACTGAGTTTGATTGGGATATCGTACAGGTTAAAAAGGCTGTAGTACAGGCTTCTAAAAAAACGGTACTTTTGTGTATCTCTGAAAAACTGAATTCCCAGCATCGGTATAAGACCTGCGACATCAATGCTATTAACACCATGATCACCGAACTGGATCCTCAAAACAACCTTCTCAACCTTTTCCGAAACCAGGATATTCGCATTCTTTAATATGAAATTCAAAAAAATTACTGAATCTCCTTCGCTCTACGATCATCTGGAGCAATTAGATACGCAAACCCTGTTGGAGCATATAAACAAGGAAGACCAGAAAGTAGCACAGGCCGTGTCAAAGGTCATTCCCCAAATAACAAGACTGGTAGACTTGCTGGAAGAACGATTCTATCAAGGGGGTAGGTTATTTTACATAGGAGCGGGCACCAGTGGACGGCTGGGTATTTTGGATGCTTCGGAAATACCCCCAACTTTTGGAATGCCACATGATCGGGTAATCGGACTTATTGCTGGAGGTGATGGCGCTATTCGAAAGGCTGTGGAATTTGCTGAAGACAATACAGAGCAGGCCTGGAAAGATTTGGAAGAATATGATATTAATACCCTGGATACAGTGGTTGGTATAGCCGCCTCGGGGACAACTCCTTACGTCTTGGGCGGGGTGGAGGCTGCCCGGGAAAAGGGATTGTTGACCGCAGGTATTACCAATAACCCGGGATCACCACTTGCCCAGGCTGCAGAAATCCCCATTGAAATCAAAGTGGGCCCTGAGTTCGTTACAGGTAGTACCCGCATGAAAAGTGGTACATCCCAAAAATTAGCCTTGAATATGATCACTACAGCACTGATGGTGCGTATTGGACGGGTAAAAGGGAATAAAATGGTCAACATGCAACTCAGCAACAACAAACTTGTTGATCGCGGTACCCGATATTTAATGGAAGGGCTCCAGCTGGATTACAAGGAGGCACAGGCTGTTTTGAAGGAATACGGTTCTGTAAAGAAAGCCCTGGACGCCCTAAAAAAAGACTAACGCCGTCCTGTTTGGGCTACTTCTTCAGTTGTAACAGGTTTCTCCTGACTATTACCCCAGCTATTCATGACGAAATTCATTACGTCGGCAATTTCCTGATCTTCCAAACCAAGCGGCATCATGGTATTGTCGTAAACCACCCCATTGACCGTGATTTCACCACGTTGTCCGTATTTAACTCCACGAATACTGGCTTCTCGGTTATTGGCCAGATAATCAGATTTGGCCAGAGGAGGAAAGGTGTACATAACACCCTCACCTTTTTCCATGTGGCAGGTGACGCAAAAATCCGAGTAAATTGCACTTCCTCTTTGAATACTCTCAGTTAACTCCTTGTCTTGCTGCAGACTAAGGGTAAGGGCGGCAACACATATCAAATATCCGAACACAAAGGATTTCACGACTATTTACAGATTATATTTTTCACAAATAGGGTTAGGAATTAGGCATTAGCCGGTAGATGCCTTTACCTTCAACCGCCACATAAAGGTAACCGTCGAGTCCCTGTTTAACGTTGCGCACCCGACCAATATCTTCCATAAGTTTTTCCCGGTAAGTAACTGAATTACCGTTAAGTTCCAGGCGTTCCAGATACTGGAATGAAAGTGAACCTACCAGCAGATTACCCTTCCAGCCCGGGTAACGGTCTGAAGTAACGAATTCCATACCACTTGGGGCAATGGAAGGAACCCAATAATGTATGGGCTGTGCCATCCCTTCCATTTCAGTTTTGTCTGTGATAGTGGTGCCACTATAATTGATCCCGTAGGTGATAACCGGCCAGCCATAATTAACACCTGACTCAACAATATTGATCTCATCACCACCTCTGGGTCCGTGTTCATGGATCCAGATAGCACCAGTTTCGGGGTGTCTTACCATACCCTGTGGGTTCCTGTTGCCATAAGTGAAGATAGCTGCTTTAGCCCCTGACTCATTTACAAAGGGATTGTCTGACGGAATTCTGCCATCGTCGTGTAGCCGATAGACCTTACCGCCATCTCGGGTTATATCCTGGGGATTTATGTCCCTTTCTCCTCGTTCGCCTATAGTGAAATACAGGTAGCCATTGGTGTCAAATTCGATCCTGGAACCAAAGTGCTGTCCTTTCGTTGTATTGGGTGTAGCTTTATAGAGTACTTCCAGGTCTGTGAGGCTGTTTCCAGATAGTTTTGCGCGGGCAATAGCTGTATTTCCACCCTTATCCGCTCCTTCCTCAGATGCATATGACAGGTAGATCCAGCCATTATTGGAATAGTCAGGATGAAGTTGAATATCCATTAATCCTCCCTGTCCGCGATAGTAGACTTCCGGGGTATTTTCAATGAGGGTTTTCTGGTCATCCTTAAAGAGGAAAAGTTCTCCTGATTTTTCTGTTATAAGCATCCCTCCATCGGGCAGAAATTCCATTCCCCAGGGAATCTGCAAATCTGATACTATTAATTCTGCAGTAAAGTTGGTTTCCAGGGGAGTATTGATCTCATTATCAGTTTTCTGACCACATGATGATATCGTAATTACAACGAAAAAACCGAGTAGGACTATACTTTTTTTCATAATTGAACGTTAGATGAAATAATAATAAAGTAGGTTGAAATGCCTAAAGATAATCAGAATTTATAAGTCTAAATAATTACGCTAAAGAATATCCTGACCCCAAATCAAGCATATTCTTGCCATAACTCGAATTAACCTATGCTCCCAATAAAAAACAGGCATATTCTGTATGCCGTGCTTTTGCTAGGGCTATCCATTGTCGGAACTTCTGCCATAGCAAACACGAATGTTTACGATATTTTTTGGGCATCTTCAAACGCTGATTCTGCTATGGGGCAGACAGAATCAGAATCGATTGCTTCTTATGCTGCATCCCCGGAAGGCGATTTGCTGATATCTCAGGCGCCATGGTTTATGACAATCATTCAGGGAGCCAATGAGGAAGTGGTTTGTCCGAATGACGGAAGTACGCTGGCCAAGTTTTTCCTATGTGGTACCAGCGACATTCGCACCATTTCGCTTAGTATTGGCGGAAGCTCATATGAATGGCAAAAACTCGATCCCAATCGATGTGCCCCCTCCGTAATTCAAGACTGCGCAAATACCGGTAATACCTGTTATGATACGGTAGGTACAGGGGCAACCTATAACCTGGATTCTGCAGGAGAGTTCCGTGTTCGGGTAGATGGCGGGCAGTATTACTATTTTAAAGCCACCTTAAACCCCCTTGACCCCCAGTTGATCAAAGAAGATATTATCTGTGGTAATCCAGGGCGTGTAGAAATTACCAATGTTCCAGCCGGATACGAGTATAGCCTCAATAGCCCTGCTGGTCCTTATCAGAATGATCCCTTCTTTGATGTAACCGCATCAGGGAATTACACTGTTTATGTGCGTCTGCAAAATGTATCCGGTAGCGCCTGTTTATTCCCTTCGAATACCGTTACCGTGCAGGATTTGGATATTTCCGTAGATGTAACGGCCAATGATATCTTGTGTAGCGGAGAATTGGGAAGTATTGATGTTTCGGCCTCAGGAGTCCCGGGATTTTTTACCTACAGACTGCTAAAAAATGGAGTAACGGTAGATACCTTTGGTCCGGATTCGGCCAATAATTACACCTTTGCCAATGTGAGTCCGGGGATCTACACGGTACGAGTTGAGACCAATAAATGTAATGAACTTATAACCCTGGACACCAACGGAGTCCCTATCGAAATAGGAAATGGGATCAGTCCGCTTGCTGTTTCAGCCACTGCCTCAGACAGTTTCGGATGTGGTGCCGCTTCCGTAGATGTAACCATAGAGACCACTGGGGGTACTGCGCCTTATCGATACAGCCTGGATGGAGGAACTACTTTTAGTCCCCCTTACGCCGGCACTGATGTTTTTACAGTCACTTCTGCCGGCACCTACAATATTCTTGTTGAAGATGCCAACGGATGTACGCGAACCGCTAATGTGGATGTGGAAGACCTCCCGCCACCTACTTTTACCGTAACAGCCCTTGACGCAAACTGTGGAGGGGCCAATGATGGTAGCATTACCATTAATGTTACCAACGGATTCGGATATAATCTGGAGTTCAGTATAGATAATGGGGTTAATTATCAAACAGGAACCGTTTTTAACGGACTGGCTCCCGGGAACTACGATGTTGTTGTAAGCTACCAGCAGGATAGCTTTAGTTGTACTTCTTCGCCTTCCAGTACAACGGTAGGGACACCATCTACCATTACTGCAACGGCAACAGCGGATAGCGTGCCTAGCTGTTTGGATGAAACAGGTGGTCAAATAACCATTTCTGGTGTATCTGGAGGTACGGCTCCTTATGATTACAGTATCGGAGCAGGGTTCAGCGCTACATCTGTTTTCACTAATCTTGGGGTAGGAACCTATACACCACAGATACGCGATGCCAATGGTTGTGTACAGACCCTGGCGCCTATTGTATTCAATCCTCTTGATAAGCCAACTGATCTGGATTTTACCATTTCCAGTATTGATTGTATTACCACAACAGCTACCGTTACTGTTGCTGTTACGGACGGGACAGCGCCCTTTACCTATGAAATTATAGCCCCAGCGGCAAGTGCTATTAATAATGGAAATAACAATGTATTTACCAGCCTGGGACTAGGTACTTATACATTCAGGGTTACAGATACCGAAGGATGTTCCTATGACGAAAGTTATGCGATCACTGATATTAGTTCCATTTCTGTACAGGCGCAGCAAACCAAAGTGGTTAGTTGTGTCGGGGATAGTGATGGGGAAGGCCGCTTCCTCATAGATGGTTTTGATACCACCTATAGCTATAGTGTTGATGCAGGCCCATTAAATACAGGGGAATCCAATGGAATAATCTCCCTGGCCGGACTTGCGGCAGGCAGTTATGTAATTACAGTTACTGATGAAGATACCAATTGTACGGATACCGCTACCCTGGTGATTGAGGAACCTGCTGTAGCCCTTGCAATCAGTAGCCTTAATGTAACCCCTATGAGTTGCCAGAATGGGAACATTGGGAGTGTTACTGTAAATACCGTTGGAGGATGGGGCGGAAACCGCTATGAATTAATTCAACCAAACGGTACCCCGCGGGGTCCCAAAAACGGAAATACCTTTTCAAATCTATCTCAGGATGGGCTTTACCAGGTTATCGTTACTGATAATAATGGATGTACGGTGACGGACACCTTTACCCTTATATCTTTGTCGGCACCCACGATTAGCCTTGATTCAGCGGCCTCAGATTTCTGTTATGACAACGTAGATGCCGCTACACTTGTGGTCAATGCTGCAGGCGGATTGCCTCCTTATCAATATCGTATTAACGGTGGCCTCCTGGGTGGCAGCAACAGTTTTGCCGGACTTACTCCTGATACGTATACCATACAAGTTGTCGATGCCAACGATTGCAGGGACGATATCACACTCACTATTGAACCTGAAATCACGGCTACAGCAACTACTATTCAGGAACTTACCTGTGGTGGGCCTGATGCTGAAATTCGCGTCAATATCAGCAATGGATATCCATCGGGCGGGGATTATGATTATTATGAAGTAAGTATTGACGGAGCACCCTACACTAGCAGTAATTTTAATATTACCGGTAACTTCTTTATTTATACCATACCGAATAATGGTTCCATTATTGCCGATACTACATTCCAGTTTGAAGTTTACGACAGCGAGGGTTGTCCTACTGAAACGAATGTGGTTACCATTTCTCCTCCTGAGGCTATTGTAGGAGCAGCCGTACCAACAAACACTAGCTGTGGGGATGATAATGGAATTATCGAATTAGTGCCGGATACGAACTTTGGGGTACCTCCATATGAGTTTAGTATTGACAGCGGAGCCACTTTTACCACACAAAATATTTACTCCGGATTTGCTCCTGGTACCTACAGTACTTTTGTGATTCGGGATAGCAGAGGTTGTACTACACCGCTTCTTTCTGCCACAATAGTTGCCAGTACGCCTATTGATGCAACTATTGCAGTAACTGATGCCGTTTGTGGTGCCGGTACGGTAGAGGGTATTATTGATGTTACTGCCGTAGCCAATGGCACCGCTGATTTTACCTATACCGTTCTGGATATCAATGGAAATCCCGTTGCTACTGCCGGACCAACCGCAAGCACAACAGCAAATTTCCCCAATCTTGTACCTGGAACTTATACGGTAGTGACCCAGGATGCCTCAGGCTGTGAAGACCGGGACACGGTTACTATTTCACAAAATCAGATTGATTTGATACCTGTGGCGACCACAACACCACCGGATTGTACTTCTGCATTTACCTATATCGTAGATATTGTTGGGGGTACCCCTCCCTATCAGATTGGTCTTTTGGGAGGTCCTCTTGGACCGCCTAATGTGGATGTTGATACCCACGACTTTACCGGGCAAATTGCCTATGGAGTTACCTATTTTGTTGAGGTAATTGATGCCTTGGGATGCCGGTATATTGAACAAATTGATCCTATTGCTGGGCCTAATCCATTAGCGGTTGCGACAACAGCTACTACCGCTTCCTGTGCCCCCGGGGGTAATGGTCAGATCGATTACCAGGTAACTGGAATTGGTTCCCCTGCGGATATCATCGTTTCACTCGAGGATACCAACACCGGAGCTATTGTAGTAGGTCCTACAACCTTGAATAATGTTACCATTCCTTATAATGGTTCGTTCACAGCACTTGCTCCCGGGAACTATCAGGTTATAGTTCAGGATATTGCCACCAGCTGCCGAGCCAGTGATCTTGTAGATATTATTCAGGACATTCCGGCCATTGTGGTAGACAGTAATATCCCGGCTACCTGTAATGTCGGTGCTTTTGTGACCGTTAGGGGTAATGGGGGAACACCTGCCTATGAATTTGCCTATGTTCCTACAGGGAACCCTGCTCCCGTTGCTTACAGTGCTCAAACAACATTTGAGATTGCAGGGCCTTATCCTGCAGATTACGACTTCTATGTCCGGGACAGTAATGGCTGTATCAGCTTTACTACGGTAACGGTAACAGAAGCCGCTGGCGTACCATTGCCTACGGTAAACGTTATTAACCAATGTACAGCAGTTGCTAACTATGATATTTTTGTTACTGCTCCATTGAGTACAGGATCTGGCTTACCTGAAGAAACTTTTGAATACAATATAGGTGGTGGATTCCAGTCCAGTCCTAATTTTATTGTTCCTAATCCGGGAGACTACACTATTGTAGTCAGAGACGGAAATGGATGTACCAATACAGTATTGGCCCGTGTTTTTGATTTCTTTGCGATTACAGCCAGTGCTACTTCAGAACCTACCTGTAATGCGGGTGATGGTGTAATTACGATAAACACAACAGGAGGTAGTGGTAATTTCCAGTTTGATCTGGATGACGGGATTAATCCGGTAGTAACTCAAATTAACGACCCGGTATTCATCAATCTGCCTCCGGGGAATTATTCCATATTGGTAACCGATTTGGATTCCAATACTGTTCCCTTGTGTACGGATACTGCGGTAGTAGACGTTACTGTAGTCAATAACCCTGTAATTGCTGCTACACCTAAAGGAGACATTACTTGTAATGGGGCCAATGACGGCTATATTGATGTAGAACTATTACCAGGTTCAGATACGGACAGCCCATTTAGTTATGTGCTCTATGACGGAGGTACGGCTACCATCGTCAGACCGGCGCAGGGATCTTCCTTATTCGACAACCTTCCACCGGGCACTTATCAGGTTGAAGTAATCTCAGACCGCGGATGTACGGACCGCTCAGGGGATATTGACATCCTGGAGCCTACTCCTTTGCAGATTGCCACGGCGGCAACCACGTTTACCTGTGATCCTAACAGCAACCGTTTCAACACGGCTACAATTACCGTTTATACTGACACCAATGGCGATGGTACTGGTGTTAATACAGGAACAGGACCCTATACCTACAGCATGAATGATGGAACCCCTGCCTTTGATGGGACTAATTTCCAGACAAGTAATGTGTTCGAGGTGATTGACAATGGGGCAGTTCAGAATATTATCATTACAGCACGTGACCAGAATGGTTGTGAACTTGTAGATAATGTTACCCTTAATCCCCCTGCCGACCTAACGTTTAGCTTTAACGTAAACCCAATAACCTGCGATGCTACTGGTTTTGGAGTAAATTCAGGAACCATAGATATTATTATTAATGAAGGACCTGGAAACTACGATGTGGAGATTTTACCATTGGGCTCTCAACCGCCTCAAAATTCCGGGGGTAGTGATACCGTAAGCTGGGCTATCGATACGCCAGGGGATTACATTTTTGCAGTGACCGATATTGGTAATGGCGGCTGTTCCTACCTTACGCAGATTGTAAATGTTCCCGAATACAATACTATTGAAGCCCTCATTGCCGAGCTAAGCCCGGTGACTTGTTTTGGTGGGAATGACGGGGAAATCAGCATTCAGGTAAACAATTATACAGGAGCCTATAATTTTGAGGTATTCTCGAGAGACAACACTGGTGTGGAAACTACCACAGGGGTAACAGGATCTTTGGATACAACGGTCCCAGGTCAAAATCCAGGTATAATCGGAGGTTTGCCTGCGGGTAACCTTGTGGTTAGGGTAGAAGCCCTGGATACTCCATTCTGTGATACTTCCAGTAATGTAGCCACGGTAAGGCAACCAGACCGTGCCCTGATTGTGGCATTACAACAAACCGCTGAGGTTACCTGTGCGATACCCGGGCTTGGCGAAGTATTTGCAACCGGTGACGGTGGCTGGGGAAGTTATGAATTCCAGCTTATCGCCCCTGATGGAATAACAATTATACAGGACTTTCCAGATACGAATGATACGTTTAGTGGTTTGTCGGATGGAACCTATACCGTTAATATTCGCGATGCTGAAGGCTGTGTAAGTACCAATACCATTAATCTGGCCTTGCCAGCACCTATTTTTGCCGATATCCAGATTACCAACCCATTGCGTTGTAATAATGACAATGATGGGGAAATAGAAGCCTTTAACATGAGCGGTGGACAGGGGGCAGGCAACTACCTGTTCCAATTGAACCGCTTGATTGATGGTAGCAGTAGTGGATTACAAACCAGTCCTACCTTTGGAAATCTGTCTTCCGGGGATTATACCATCACTGTTTTTGATGGTTGGGATTGTAGTTTTACTACTGTTCCTATTACCATTACTGACCCTGAAGTGGTGCTTGCCGAATTGGTAGAATTGCAACCGCCGGGTTGTGGTGACTTTGGTATTATGGAACTTACGGTGACTAATCCGGAACCAGGGGTAAGCTACTTCTACAGAAGGTCGGGTACGGCAGATCCGTTTTTGCCTTTTGATACGCTTGATCCTTTGGCTACTTCGGTACAGATTACCGAGGATATTACCATAGATCCCGGACCATTCCAATACGATGTGCAAAATTCCAATGGATGTCCTTTTGAGAAATCCAATCAGATCTCGCTGGATCCTGCGGCTCCGCTTGTTATTGCTTTAGACCTTACCAATGCTACTATTAATTGCGCGGGAGAAGCAACCGGAATTATCCGTTCAGAGGCCTTTGGTGGTATTGGCAACTATTTCTACACCCTGTTGAATTCTGACAGTCCGCCTAACCCTACAGCTGCTAACACCGTGCGAAGCGCGCAAGCCTCCGGTATTTTCCGTGATTTAGGACCGGGTACCTACTGGGTGTATGCCCAGAGTGGCGGCTGTGAGGCCATTTCTACACCCATAACCATAACGGATCCACCACCGCTTGTGTTGGATTACCTGGAAGCAGTACCTGTAAGTTGTTTTGGTGATACGGATGGACAATTAATTATTGAAGCCAGTGGCGGAACTGGTGTAATACGATACTCTATTGCAGACCAGCTGAGTGAGTTCTTTGAGGGAGACGACCCTATGTTCCCGAACAGGAAAACATTTACTGACCTGTCACCGAGGACCTATGAAGTTATTATTCAGGATGATCTGGGTTGTACGATTACCCAGACCATTACCATAACGGAACCGACAGAATTGGTAGCAGGAATAGCAGATTCCACTCCCGAAACCTGTTTGGGTGATGCTGACGGAACGGTGACCTTACAAGTAAATGGAGGAACGCCTCCTTATGAATTTGCAGTGAATTCATCAGATCCGGCCGATTTTGCTCCAAACCCTGCACAGTTCTTTGATAACCTGGTAGGTGGAGACACCTATGTCATTTTTGTGAGAGATTCTCAGGGTTGCGAGACCAACGTTATTGTTCCGGTAGGAATTGGGGTAGACCTGATGCCGGAGGCGTTGGTGACCTATGGATGTGAGGGAATATTCCCGAATAATTCTGTGGAAGTGGTGGTTCAGGATACCAGCCAGTATCCCTTCCTGCTCTATGCTCTTGATCCTGTAGACCCTACAGATGCTATCACATCGCAGGCAAGTGACGTACGCGAGTGGGGCGACCTCGTTGCCGGGGATCATACCGTATATATTTATCACCAAAATGGTTGTACCACCTCGGTTGATTTTACCATAGATGCCTATGATCCATTGACCTTGAATGTGGTAAAGACTGCGGCCAATGAAATCACAGCTACGGCTGAAGGAGGATATGGAGGATACGAGTATTTCTTCAATAATGTCTCTTTTGGTAGCGATAATGTATACACGGCCAACCAGGACGAAACCGTAACGGTGCGTGTTGTGGATGCGCAAGGATGTGAAGCCGTAATGGCCTTCCCATTTGATTTTACCGGAATGCTGGATATTCCTAATTTCTTTACTCCGGACGGGGATAACATGAATGATTTCTGGTATCCTCGCAACCGGGACTTTTTCCCCAACATAGAGGTAATTATTTACGACCGATACGGAAGGGTAGTGGCCAGGCTAGACCAGGTTTCCAAATGGGATGGTAACTACGATGGCAAACCCGTACCTACCGGAGACTACTGGTACGTGGTAAATGCCAATGATAAAGAAAAACAACAGTATGTGGGTCATTTTACCCTCTACCGTTAAGATATAATTCGATGTTATGCTAGGCAAAAAGGGCTGCAAATTTGGGGGCAGCCCTTTTTATTTTTTCCTGACAGGCACATCTGATCCAAGAACTATAACTTGCTTTCGCCAGTAGCCATATTATTTATCAATTATCTTACATAATCTTAAATTAACCACATATATTTTAACAAAGTAGTTAAAAAGTGTTAATAATTTGAATTATTCATAATTTTTACTATATTAAGTTATGATGAATAATTTGAAACACTTCTTCAATTACAGGGCCTTCTAAGGCCTGAATTTCTAACAGGAAGCTAGCCCTTCCTCTCACCCAATTTTTAAGAAAAAGTGATTGTAAAGCCTATAGCTTTCAATCTATTAATGCTAATCAATAAATTATATCATTTTGGATAATACAAAAACACTGAATAAGAAAACAGAGAAACAAATAACTAAAGATAAGACGTATAAAAAGTTAGGATTCACTTACCTGGATACGGCAGACATCGTAGTGCGCTTAAAAAAAGTGCTGGCTAATTATCAGGTACATTACCATAAGCTGAGAAAGTATCACTGGAATGTAGAAGGTCCGGATTTCTTCGAATTACACGAAGAATTTGAAAAAGACTACAATGATGTGATGAAGAAGACCGATGAAATTGCAGAACGTATTCGGGTATTTGGATTAAAGCCCATGATGAATATGAAAGACAGCATTGAATTGTCTGAAATAAAAGAAACTAAAAAAGAGCTGTCGGGTATTTCCATGGTAAGGGAAATACTATCGGATTATGAAATAATACACGATGACCTGCTGGCAGCCCTGAAAGTGTCCCTGGATACCGGAGATTCTGCAACCGAATTGATGCTCAATCGATTCATTGCCGACCTGGAAAAGCGGAACTGGATGTATACTTCATGGTGCAAATAAATAGCAGGTTGAGTTAACTGAATTTTAATCGAAATAAATTAATGCTATGGAAAGGAAGTTTGAAAGGTCAAAGACCAAAACAAATCCCACGAATTTTGGGAAAATAAATCAAAATACCAGGGATTTTAGCCTGGGTGCTGATACTATTAAAGAGCAACAGGAAAAAGAATAGAAAGCGACCTGTTTCCTGTTTATAACAGGAAAACTAAAAAAGGGTTCTCGAAATGAGAACCCTTTTTGTTTTATAAACTATTAAACCTGCAATACTTTACTTCAGGAAAAGAACGGTATCACTTCATTAATATTCCCTTTTCCAAAAGTACATCGTAGGTATATCCAGCCCCGAAGTCTTTGTTAAGGGCCACAACAGCGCGAACGGTGATTTCATCACCAGGAGATGCCTCCCACTGTGAAGTTACCACGATCTTTTTATCACTATCATCGCTGTCCTGCACATGTATCCAGTTTCTGCCCAGGATACCGGTATTTATTTTTGTACATACCCCTTTAATCTCCACCATCTTGCCCTCAAGTTTAGCAGGATCTGAAAGCAATTCACTTATGCCTACCTCTGTTGCCTCCCGATACATACCATTGGTGTGATGTCCTTCTGTTTTGGCATCGGAATCTGCTAAATTCGGAGGGGGAGCAATTTGATCTGTGGGTTTTATGGCTGCACCATGCGCTTCTGATACCAGTTGGGTAACCAGGTACAAGGTATCGAAGACCCGTTCCATTTCCTTGCTTTCAAAATCGGTTTTAACCAGGGCTTCGTTATAGTAGTATACCTCTCCTACCTTTACCTCTGAATTACGGGTAGCTACCCAATAGCTGCGATCACCTTCCTTTACACGCAGATACAAATACTTTGATGTGGGGAAAGCTTCTTCGATTTTGATTTGATGAACATCCATAATGATGTTCTTATGGTCTTCCTGGATTCCTGTCCTCACTTTAACCGGAGACGTTCCCAATTCCTTAGGGCTTTGCCTGCAGGAACTAAACGAACCGATAAGAAAAAGACATAGAAATAGCTGAGCGTAATAGCGAAAAGATGTCATATATGGATGTAATTGGGATTAAACAGTTTGAAGTGGGGCCATACGTTCGATGAGCGCTTCAATTGCATTTGAGTTATTAAGTAAATCGGGGTCCTTCAGCAGTTTACGAACTATTTGATCTGCCGTTTTTGTAAGCTGCGCGGGTTCGCAATGTTTGGAAGCATAATGCTTTCTAAGTATCTCCAGGGTCTGCTTCTTGGTTTGGGCCAGGACTTCACGAAGGGGCTGTTTTCGATACCAGTCTGTAAATAGTTCCCATTCCTCCCTGATAACCTGTTCCACTTTTGCTGTAGCTTCGATCCTGGAAGCGCGGTTTTCCTCAAGATGGGTGGTAATATTATCCAGATCTGAAAAAACAACATTGGGTTGTTGCGCTAATCGCGAGTCAATATTGCCCGGAACTGCAAGGTCTATCAATAGTAACTTACGCCCGCTATCCAGTCCTCCAGATATCAGCGCCGACTGATTGCTGACTGCACTGATGATTACATCGAATTCACTTATCTGTTTCTGCAACAGACTATTCCATGCAAAACAATTAAGCTTATGCTGTTGGGCCAGCTGTATTGCCCTGGATTCGGTACGATTGGTTAACCATACATTGGTATAACCAAATTTCGCGTTATACTTCAGCAATTGTTTTACAATATCCCCGGCACCTACTACTAGTATTTTTTTATCATGTGCCTGTGTTCGAAACAGATCACCTATCAATTTTAGTGCTTTGTATGCCGTGGAAGTAGTACCGTCCCTGAAAGCCGTTTCATTGCTCACCCGTTTGTGTGAACGGAAAACAGTTTGTACGGCACGCTCCAGCAAAGACCCCTGAAGCCCCCTTTCCAGAGCAAAATGATAGGCTTTCTTAACCTGATGCAGTATTTCTGCATCGCCCAGCACCGTAGATTCTAAGCCTGCGGCTACACGTAACAAATGCCTAACTGTCCCTTCTGTTTTATCCCCTGTTGTAAACAAACACTGTTCTTCAGGTTTATTTTTACCTAGTTTGAACTTAAGAAAAGTATCTAGAACCTGCTTTGAGGAAGTTTCTTCCGACTCAAAATAAATCTCCGTTCGATTGCAGGTTACCAATAGTAAAAAGGAATTGAGGTCCGGGTATTGCTCATGGAGCAAAACGGATAGGGCTTCCTTGTCGGCATCCGCAACATAGAATCGTTCACGGCAAGCCACCGGGGCGGTCCTGTGTGAAATGCTTACGAATCGTAAATGGCTGTCCTTCAGCATAATTAATCTACGTTTGGCTAAATTATTAATAGCGTAATTAAACCCTGAAAAATGGATTTTAGGCTGCTTATTCCTTTAGGGTC
The DNA here is from genome assembly GCA_021295155.1 of Flavobacteriaceae bacterium D16. GTDB lineage: Bacteria > Bacteroidota > Bacteroidia > Flavobacteriales > Flavobacteriaceae > Lentiprolixibacter. The sequence goes on from JAJTJC010000034.1 coordinate 69,557, forward strand.
CTCATGTAGTTAACAATTAACCACATATCTTCCTCATCCGGGATTTTCTTTTCATAATTGGGCATGTCGCCTCTTCCAAAATAGCTTTTGTAAAACAATTCTCCATCGGTCTGTGCATGGTATTCTTCCGAAGAAAAATCACCCAAGTCACCTTCCAGGCCTGCCGCTTTGGTGCCATCACCATACCCTTCGCTACCATGGCAGGATTGGCAATGCTTTTTATATAGAGCCTTACCTATATTCAGGTCCACTGCCGGATCAGTTGGGTTCTTCATGTTTACATATTTCTCAGGCACAATCCATTCGTCCTGAAAGTCAGATTTGAAAGCGAACAGTACAAAGGAAGCAATACAAAGCGCTATTAGAATTCGAGTTGTTTTCATTTTTCTCAATTTTTATTTGTTTTAGTAATTATAAATGTTTGCTTTAATGGTTATTCTTAATCATCAGATTCCATAGCCATTTTTTTGCCATCTTTCTTGATCTTTAGCAAATTGACTATGGTATATGCATAGTTAGCCCAAACACCAACCAGCAGTATGGTCAGTACAACATACATCCAAAATGGTGCCACTTCTGACCATAGCATATTTTCTACCGGTATTCTTTGGGCCTGAGGAGTGCCCCAGTCTATTGTTTGCTTTGCTACTACGTTGCCGAAGGTATCATCATCCTCAATGAGCGCAAAAACCGTTATGTTTCCATCTTTGTCACCCGGAAGGCCTTTTGGGAATTCCACTTGCAGCTCACCAGCGTCAACCAGATCCTCTTCTATGACCATTCGGGAGAGCATACCTTCTACAGAGAGTACTACGTAGGCATCGCTAACCGGTATATCTATGCCCAGACTATCTTTGGTATAAGCGCTAACCGTAATGGTCTGCACACTGTCTACCTCGACCAGGTCTAATTGAAATTGTAAATCCCGTATTCGTAAGTCTTCAGATTCTTCATCTAATGCATCAGTGCCCACAAAGTAGGCTCTGAAATTCATAAAGCCCTCTGCGTCCTTAAGGTATTTGTAATTCCCTGGAAGGGTCACTTCTGCAATTCCTTCCTTATTTGTTTTAGCAGTACCCAAGGCTATTTCCTGGTCTTCCAGGATATTTAAAAATTGTATTTCCGCTTCGTATATCGGAGTTCTTTCTCTCCTGTTTTTCCTGTTGGAAGCGTAGAATTCTGCCTTAAATACTCGCGAATTATCCGGTTGCTTGGTTACTGTAAAACCAAACCTAACCCGGTATTGGCTCATGTCAGCTTCTTCCTGTCCTTTTATGGAGGAAGTGATCAATAATCCACTCAATACGAGAAGAAAAACCAGATGTTTTTTGAGTAACAGTTTCATTTTATCTGATTTTGTTTGCTGACTTATGATTATTATTTTCCCTTTCGTTATCAATAATGCCCGACATAGGTACCACCGGAACCAGCTTTACGATAAGCATAAAAAACAATACAAAGGTAGCTATGCCCCCCAGGCTAAGCGCCCACTCAATCCAAGTTGCCGAATAATTAATGAATTCGGCCCGGGTATCCTGTATGGGAATGTAGGGTGTTTCAAGTGTAGGAACAACAATCAAATACCTGTTCATCCATAGTCCTAGAATTGCTACAACAGATGAGAAAGTTATTAGTTTTATTGTCCTGAATCTTTTGAAAAAAATGATGAAGAAGGGGACCAAAACTCCTATATAATTTGCAAAGATGAATTCCCAGAAATATCTGCTGAAGAGGGTATTCAACAAGTTAATATCGTGGACTTTATGGCTAAACCATCTTGAGAAATATTCACTGAAGGTAAAATAGCCGTATAGCAGGGAAATGATCAATAGTACAAGGCCTGCCACATTAAAATGTATCTTACGGATATAATGGTCTAATTTTCTGTATTTGCGGACCAGGAACATAGCGATTATGATTACTCCCACACCAGAATAGAGGCCAGCTACAATAAAGTAGGGTGCAAAAATGGTGCTATTCCATCCCGGTTGCAAAGTAAGACTGAAGATCCATGCGAGGACAGAATAAGCCACGATGGCTAAGACTATTATCATTACGGACATGGTCCGAATTAATTTATTAAGCCTTTGGCGCTGTTCCGGAGTATCTTGATAATTCATTGCCAGGAAACGGTAGAGTTTTTGCCTCCATATTGGTTGGTCTTGTCCGTTGTCACGTAATATTGCAAAATCGGGAATAAAGGTCATGTACAGATAGATGAAACAACCAACCAGATCTGTGAGAATAGCAATGATATCCCAGGTAATGGGAGATTGAATTCTGGGGTAGATAAACAGATAATGTAAGCGGTCCAGCCTGCCAATACAGAGCAGAATAAAGATCGGCCCAATAATTAAAGACAAGACCGTAATGATTTCCACGATCCGCATAACCGAATTTTTCAGGGGTGTTTTAAGGAAGTGAAGTATTCCGGAAATGAACGCGCCTGAATAACTGAGACAAACAAAGAAAATAAAGTTAATAATATAAATACCCCAAACCACATTGTCTCGCATACCAGTGACTTCGTGGCCCTTAACCACCTGAATAATGAAAGCTGCAATTCCGGTTAGTATAAGGGCCAAAAGAAGGCCGATCCAGAATTTGGATAAAGCTCCAAAATGTATGATGTTGGGAGCAAACTCCTTTACTAATTCCTTTTTTCTTTTTGCAATATCCATAAGAGAATTCTGCGGTTATTTCTTTGCTTTAGCTTTATATTCCTTTACCTCGGGAACATCCTTATAGCGATCAAGGATCTCTTCATCGATATCAAAGCCTCGTTCTAGTGGGAATTGTCTGTTCACGGGTGGCAGATAGTAAACATTGGGTTTTGTCCCCAAGTGTTCCATATAGCGATACCCACCACGATCTTTTATTAGTTGAGAAAAGCGTAATGTTTCGACGCCGTTTGTGACCAAATCCTCATTCTTATCTCCGAAATAGATTACTCCCATAGGACATTCTTTAGCACAATAGGGTAATTCTCCCTGACGTAACAAGTCCGGGCAAAAATCGCATTTCATCACAGTGCCTTCAGATGCCGGAACGCTGGTTTCGGGCGAGTAGGGTTGATCTGTATTTTCGAATTTATCTTTATGGCCCCAGTTAAATGAGCGTGCAGAATAGGGGCAGCTGGTCATACAAAATTTACATCCTATACAGCGGTCATTATCTACAAGAACAATTCCGTCATCCCGTTTGAAGGTAGCTCCTGTAGGGCAAACGGTAACACAGGGCGGTTCATCACAATGGAAACAGGGTTTGGGAAACCAATACGGAGCTCCTTCTTCATTGTCCCGGATGAGTTGAACTTTCATGAACTCCTCATGTGGATCCAGTTGATGTCCTCTCTGGCATCCTTCAACACATTTTCTGGCATTGTTGCATTTTGCCAGATCAATCACCATTACAAACTTGCGGTTGGGGATCCCCTCCCTGGATTCGGCTGGTGTTATGTGAGCTTCCGGATATTTATTTATGTTTTCAGCATCTACTTCTACGACTTTGCCGTCTGGAGTGAGCAGCTTGATTTTGTTGCCAGATGCCTGCAACTCTTCTTGTGAAGCAAGATTAGACAACAAAGTAGCGCCGGAAAGACCGGTTATACCTGTCATTAATCCGAGCTTCATAAACTTTCTTCTGTCCGGATTTCCTTTGGATGACTTGTCATCTTTCATATTAAGCTGCTTATAATCAGATTAAAAGTTGTAAACTCTGGTAATGGTGAACCCGATCAGGATATCATTGAACCCATCCAGAAAACTGTTCTGGTTCTTGAAATAATTCACCTGTGGCACGATGCCGTTATAGGTCGACAGGTAGACCTGAAATGCGTGCGAGGAGGTTACAAATTCCATTCCCAGGCTGAACCCAGGAACAGGGTTCAGGGCAGCTTCAAAATCTGTGACATTAGTAGATGCGGTATTCTCTTCAAAATTGGTAATAGGCAGGCTGTACTCCATGGTAATGGCTGTCCCCGGGCTGATCTTATGGCGTGCACCGAAAGCTACCGCAAAAATGTCGTTTGGCATGCCTTCCGGCACCAGGTTGTAATGCGATACACTGGGTGCGATCTGCATGGAGAAATTAGAATTGAATCTCCTGGAAATTATAAGTTGGTGGAAAAAGGAATAGCGGTCCTGCCGGAGCGCAAAGTTTTCCTTTTTTCTCATGTTTACAGCCCCATTCCCGTAATAGCTTATATTCACTGGAATGCGGTCTGATCGGGTCTGCCGCAGTATGGCCACTTTCCAGTTAAAATCCTGTAAACGTTCAAATTTGGTTATCCCGTAACCCAATTGGAGCCACTTGAAAGGGGTGTATGCAACCCCTACACGGATGTTCGCAGCTCCCCATATACCGGCCAGATCATTGTCCCCAACACCGGGTTGACCTCCGATAGTCCCAAAGCGGTGTTGAAAGACCACTTCCAGGGAATTTGGAAGGTAGATTTTGTCTGTCGGGTTATCGATCAGGAAATTGCTTTCAAAGGCGGGCCGTTGCGGCTTGTCTACCGGTTTTTGTTCCTCTTCCTGGGCTACTAGGATCAGGGGTGAACAGCACAATAACAGCAAGAAAATATATAATAATCTCATATCAAAGTTCCTTTTAATTGGTTATTCCAGGGCACCCCGGTTAATCCATTCTTCTATGGTGGTAATTTCATTATTGCTAAGGCTGATCCCTACGGGAGGATGATTTTTTCCAGGTAGTCTTTGGAAAAATACGCTGGCAGCGGCATTCCCGGATACCACATAGTCTGGTACCAGGGCATCATAGGCATTTGCAGCCCTCAGGTCCGGGTCGAGGCTTCCGTCGTGGCATCCTGCACAATTGTATTTGGCAATGATAGGCAGGACTGCTTCCTCGAAGGAAATGGTTGCATCCGGAGGAATCTCAATGTCATCCTCGGGAGGTAATGAGTCGTAATAGCAAGAGTTGCTGAATAACAGCAGACTAACTGCCAGAATCAGAAGTGCGTTTTTTTTCATTTCGTACGGTTTAAGACTTTACATTGGGGTTAGCAGTCCAAGTCCTGTTACCCCGGACCGGAGCATGGGTTTTATAGTATGCCAGTATCCGGTCCGGAAAATCAGGTTTAGTTTTCGTTTTGAAGGGCTTCTATGGAGTTTTTCAGCAACGCCTTGGTATAATCTGGATTGTGGATACCACGACTTTGGTCTTCCAATGCAGTCTTGTAATTCCATGCAGCTATTGCCGCAACATCTGAGAAAATACCGTAGTTAGATCTGCCATTGGCCATTAGGATACCGGTAACAGTTCCAGCCACAGGAATAAGATCACCATTGGCATCGAGAACCGGATCTCCGTCGGCGTCTAATTCAACAGCTTGTCCTTCTACAGCCATTAAAAGCCCAAGAAGTGTATTCATATCATTTGAGAAGCCGTTAGCTTCGCCGGGAACGGCCTGGTGGCATTCGATACAGTTCTCAACGATAGGGGTCCAGGTATGTCCGCCTGTTGCAGCATCACTGGATTCTCCCATATGGCATTGCACACAGGAAGAAGCAGTTCGGTGGGTTGCAGTTCCCCTTGCAGGATAATTTTCACCACCGGGAATTTCTGCACCCAGAATACCTTCTAACATGGTAGCTTGTGGGCTATGATGCGGACCATATCTGGTGCTTTTAATTTGAACAGTGCCATCCGCATTCAGGGCGGGTATTTCATAACTGTTTCTAGGCTGGTGGCAGGAAATACAATTGTTACTGGCATCACCGAAATCCAGGGTAATGCTTGGAGCAAGAACTAGCCCGGTAGGATCCGGGTTGCGGAGTGCGTAGTCCGGACCGTCATTTTCAAAGTCAAACGTAAGGTGGCTGCTGTGACAGGTCATACACTCAATAGGACTACGGAAACTATAAGGGCCGGGCGCAGCGCCGGTTTCAATAAAATCAATGAATCCGTCATTACCGTGACAAGAAGCACAATTACCATCTGTTCGTCCTTCAGCAAAAGCAACTGATCCCGAAGCGTGTGCCGAGATGTCGAAGGCCATTGCAATTTCACCCCTCAGAGTGTTGTTATGACAGGAGACACAGGAAGCGGTTCCGCTAATACCGTCCTGTCCGTCAACTCCATCCTGGCCATCCACACCTGGAGGGCCTTGTATGGGTTCTGGTAATTCACTGGTACATTGTACAAACAAAAAAGCCGATGCCATGATCATCAGCAGTCCGAATAACTTGCTTGGTTTCATAAAGTGCTTGTTTAATTGTTGGGTTGTTAACTTAAGGCAAACAATGCCAAATCGATTAAGGTTGCTTTAAGTTATTAAAATTCTGTTAAAAATACCACAGAATCTTCCGCCAAAAGATGATAAAAGTCATAGTCTTGTAATACGTATTGAATTTTTCTATTAAAAGAATTTATTATAGCTATAAGTTTTGTTTATGGGAAGTGCAAACAGTAATACCTCTTCTTATAAACCAGTTTATGCAGGATGTTCGTTAACGATTATACACTCTCATGGCAGCCTGAAAAGGTTTCTGTAATTACCCTTTTGTTTTTGAACTTGTGTATCTCAATTTATTCGTAGATTTAGTCTGCTGATCATCCAAACCAAAGCTCAACTATGGAGGCAACTTTACCTATTACTGCCGGATTAATTACGTCCATGCTTCATGTGATAGCGGGCCCAGACCATCTGGCTGCGGTGACCCCTTTTGCAATTGAGTCCAAAAAGAAAGCCTGGAAGATTGGCCTTTCCTGGAGTATGGGCCACCTTGCAGGAATGATGGCTATAGGATTACTTATTACTGCATTCGGGGAAATCATCCCGGTTGAGGCCATCTCAGAATACAGCGAACAGCTGGTAGGACTTGTTCTTGTAGGTGTGGGTGTGGCGGCTATATACAAGATTTTCCGAATAAAAAAAGACCACAAACACTTACATGTACACAGCGAAAACGAACCCCTTATACATAGCCACGAACACGACCATAATCATGAAAGAACCCATAGACATGTACATCCCAAAACCTTGAAACAAAGCAATTCGGCATCCTTTTCTATAGGCCTGCTGCATGGCTTTGCCGGAATAGCCCATTTTTTGTTATTCCTGCCTATTCTGGGCTTTGAAACACGTACTGAAAGTATCACCTATATCACCGGGTTTGGTTTCGGGATTATCATCGCTATGTTGGCCTATGCCATTGTAGTTGGGCAGATAGCTGCTATTGCCAGAAACGGTCACAATGAGGTCTTTTTTAAAGGGATCAGGCTCGCGGGGGGATTATTTGCTATTATCGTAGGGGTATACTGGTTCCTTACCAGCTAATTAATTGGTGCTATACCTTATATATAGGTAAAACAAACGCCTGGTAAAAAGCACATGCAATTGTTCTTTTAGAATGGATTAGCATATCCTGGGTAATTGTTCGCCAATCATGGGCGTGATGATGCGTTTACCTCCCAGACCGCTATGCAGCACTACTTTCGACGGGTGTTCTTCCGTAATTTCTCCAATACATACGGCATTTTTACCCTTACTTGTTTTTCTCATTAGGGCTACAACTTCATCGGCAATTGTGGCGTCTACGATAGTGACAAACAGCCCTTCGTTGGCTACATACAAAGGATCCAGGCCCAACATTTCACAGGCAGCGGCAACCTGCTTTTCCACAGGCAGGACTTGTTCATTTAGGGTAACCCCCTTTTTGATGTCCGTGGCTATTTCCGAAAGGACGCTGGCCAGGCCGCCCCGCGTAGGGTCCCGAAACAAATGGATCTTTTCCCCAAAAGCTTCAAGCAGTTCCCAGACCAGGAAGTTCAGGTTGGTAGTATCACTGACTATATCGGATTCGAATTCCAGCCCCTCCCTTTGCGACATAATGGCCATGCCGTGCTGGGCAATGTTGCCGTTGATGATAATTTTATCCCCGTTTCTGATTTTTTCCGCCGCAATATCCGCTTTGGGATGCACAGGTCCAAAGCCGGTGGTGTTGATGAAGATCTTATCGCCTTTTCCCCGTTCAACCACCTTGGTATCTCCGGTAATAATCTGAACGCCACATTCATCTGCGGTCATTTTAATGGAGTGTACAATCTTCAGGAACTCGGCTATAGCAAGTCCTTCTTCAACAATAAAAGCCAGGGATATATATTTAGGCATGGCGCCACACATAGCCACATCGTTTACCGTACCATGCACAGCCAATTCCCCGATATTCCCCCCTTTGAAAAATATGGGAGATACCACAAAACTGTCGGTGGAAATAGCTATTTGACCCTCGACGTTAATCAGTGAGCCATCGTGTTTCTGATCCAGATAGGGATTGCTAAAAACTTTGAAAATGATTCGGTCCAAAAGCTCGCGGGTCATGAGTCCGCCGCTACCATGTCCCAGATTGATAGTATCAAATCCTAAGTCGGAAATATCCATGTATTACTATTATAGTTAAGAAATTAAATTACTGGAAAAGTGATAATAGGCCGCACAGGCTCCTTCCGAAGAAACCATTGGTGCCCCAAGGGGATTTGAAGGATTACAGGTTTTTCCAAACTGACCGCACTGATGCGGTTTTTTGATGCCCCGCAATATTTCGCCGGCAATGCAATCCGGGTGTTCCGGTGCTTTAATCGACCCCACGCCAAATTTGGACTCTGCATCATAAGCTCTGTACTCGTGTTTTAGGATATAACCGCTGTTTGGGATAGTCCCAATACCCCTCCATTCGCGATCGCCCACTTCAAATACATTTTGGATCACTTTTTTGGCAGCTACATTACCTTCTTTTCGCACCACCCGGGCATACTGGTTTTCTACCGTATGGGTGCCTGCTTCAAGCTGCTTTACCGCCATATAAATGCCCTGTACCAGGTCCAGGGGTTCAAAGCCGGTAACCACAATGGGTATTTTGTATTTCTCCGCCAGGGGATAGTATTCCTCTAAGCCCATTATAGCACAGACATGTCCCGCTCCCAGGAATGCTTGAATATTACATAGTTCGTCGTCCAGAATGCCCTCCATAGCAGGTGGTACCAAAACATGCGATACGAGTATGGAATAATTGGTAAGCCCTTCCTTTTTTGCGTGAAGGACAGATAAGGCATTGGCCGGGGCAGTAGTTTCAAATCCGACGGCAAAGAATACCACTTCTTTGTCAGGATTCTGGCGTGCAATTTGTACTGCCTCCAAAGGGGAATACAGGATGCGCAAATCTCCACCTTTGGCTTTTGCTTCAAGCAAACTTTTGTTGCTTCCTGGTACCCTTACCATATCGCCAAAGGAGCAAACAATGATACCGTTCTCCAGTAATTCAACGGCCTTGTCGATCAGGTTCATTGGGGTAACACATACCGGGCAACCCGGTCCGTGAATCATCTGAACATGCTCCGGCAGCAAATCCAGAATACCATTTTTAACCAAACCATGCGTTTGTCCCCCGCATATTTCCATGATGTTCCATTGCCTGCTAGCCGTTGCCTCAATAAGTTTCAGGTAACCCTTAGTAGCCTCGAAATCCCGGTATTCGTTTAAATACTTCATGGTTTTTTCACTCCTCCCTGCAATAAAGATGGTAGTTTATCTGCCCGAAGGATATGTTTTCGTCATTCGGACTCAAGTTACGATTAAAATAAAGTTTATAGCTATTTCCAGCCAATTCAATAAGCATATCAATAAGTGTTGTATTTTGGAAAACCCCACCACTAAAGGCTAGTACTCTGCTGTTGTGTTTGTCGGCCATTTCAAAAACAAGGCTGGCCAAGGTATACAGGAAATTGGAGATGATACGTTCCCTTTTCGCACCATCTTTATAGTCGGCATACAAGTTATGCAACAGCTTTTTAGTCGGTATCTTATCGGAGTCTGAAAGCGAGGCGTAGGACCTACATGCCTTTAAATCGTATTGCCCTACCCAGTTTTCCAGCAAGATGGCTGCTTCTCCTTCGTAGGTGTTGTAATCACAAATCCCGAGCAGTGAAGCCACAGCATCGAAGAGTCGGCCCACAGAAGAAGTTTTGAGTTTATTCGTTTTCCTTATTGACTCGTAAACTTTCCTTTCCTGCTTTGTGAATTTTTGGTTTAGCATTTCCTGCATGGTATCATCAGCTAAAGAAAGCAGGGAAAGTCTGGGTTCACGGGACATTTTATCCCCGGCCAGCCAATCGAAATACTCCAGATGACCAATGCGATCCATAACCCCATTTTGGTAGCTGAAAAATTCTCCTCCCCAAATATTGCCGTCGTCTCCATAACCGGTTCCGTCCCAGATTACCCCCAGAATGGTTTTATCACTATCAAATAATTCATGCTCTCCCAGGACCGAAGCAAAATGCGCCTTATGGTGCTGTATATGCACCAGGTTGGTGCCCAGCGTTTTACTTAATTCCACACCATACTGGGTGCTCTGGTATTCGGGGTGGGCATCCACCAGGATGTTATCCGGCTTTTGCTCAAAGATTTCCATAAACCGTTCGGCCGTCTGTGTAAACCTGTTATAGACGTCATAGTGATCCAGGTTGCCCAGATACTGGCTCAGGTATACATAATCGTTTGGCAGAAAACCAATAGTACTCTTTAAATGCCCCCCCATCGCCAGAATCTTTTTATTTCCGGAATGTTCATTGCCAAAATAATTGGGGGCGTAACCACGAGACCGCCTGAAGATCACCTGCTGTTCAAACTTACTGCTGAATTTCACTACAGAATCATCCTGGGGGTTAAGAATATGCAAATTGTGATTGACAAAATAATCGGTAACATTTTTAAGGGTACTAAAGCATTCCTCATTGTCACTGATAATAGGGGAGCCGTGAAAATTACCACTGGTAGCTACTATGGGCATTGGAATGTTCTCTGCCAGGAGTTGTAATATACCTGTGTAGGGCATCATAATCCCCAACTGGTTCAAGTTGGGAGCCAGTGTATCCAGGGCCAGGTTTCCACGGTAATTTCCTTTGGGTATAATTAGGATAGGTCGTTCGGTGGATGAAAGTGTTTCAATCTGTTTTTTAGAGAGACTGAGTTCACTGTTAAGAAGCTCAAAATTGGGGTATAGTATAGCGAAGGGTTTGTTGGGCCTGTTTTTTTTGTCCCTGAGTTTTTGAACAACCGCTTTGTTGGTTGCATCGCAACACAATAGATAACCACTGGTGTTTTTAAGGGCAATGATGGCTCCATCTTTTAATAAGTCCGCTATTTTTTCGAAAATATCCGTTTGAGTATAAGGCTGTATTGATCCTTTATTATCAGTGAGTTGCATATTTATGCCACACTTAGCACAGGAATTGGTTTGGGAATGGAATCTTCTGTCCAGCGGATCTGTATATTCCCTCTGGCAATCGCCACACATGGCAAATTCAACGATACTGGTATGGTCCCGTTCGAAAGGGAAAGTGTTGGTAATGGCCCATCTCGGCCCACAATTGACGCAGGTAGTAAAGGGATAATAGTAGCGACGGTTATCGGGATCCCTGATCTCATTAGCACAATCGGGGCATATGGCAAAGTCCGGTGTAAGTTGCAGATTAAGCCTGCTTCCTTTCCGGGAAAGGATTATTTGGAAGTCTTCATGATCCTGAAGCGCTATTTCCCGTGCAAAATGAGTGTTTATTCGGGAGACTTTGGGTGGATGTTCAATCAACTGTCGGATAAAGGCACGGATACGCTTCTCCTGGCCCGTCAAATAGATAATTACCCCTTCTTCATTATTGGATACCGTACCGTTCAGACCCAATTTTTTAGCTAATACGTACACGTGAGGTCGGAAACCAACGCCCTGTACTTGCCCGGTGATTACTACTTTATACGATTTGATCATCTTAAAATCCGCATGGGAAGCAGGTCAATTTAAGAAAATCAGGAATGAAGCTCTTGTGTCAGTTGAATTATTTTATCTATGGCCTTCGGTATTGAAGCTTTAACAGCTTCTGAAAGTTCCAGTGTCATGGGTTTCATTTCGGCAATGGAAATGGTCATCAGGTGTATATCCGGGACCTGGTCCATTAAATAAACGGCCTCAACCATATCTTTTAAGCCCACATCATGAACGCTGAGTGCTGAGGGAAAATCCGAGGCAAATCGGGGTTTTATAAGGCTTAGGGTACCCGGGGATTTTCCATCCATGGTTGCGTCTACAAAGACGATAGTCGGATAGGATTCAAAACACCCCAGCAGGGTGAAGCCACCGGTACCACCGTCCAGGATATCAACATTGTCTGGCAGGTCCAGTTTGGCCATTTCCTGGATGATGTGCACGCCAATGCCTTCATCGCCCATCAGATAATTACCCACCCCCATAACCAGGATACTTTCTGATTTGTCTTTCTCGAAGAAAAACGAATCACTGCTTATGGCAATGGGGGAGGGATTACTGTCTTTATATCTGCTCATCGCTCTCGAATCGTTCTTTACGGACAAATTTATAACCACTTACCATCGCTGAGGTTTCACCCCGGCCTTCCAGCCAGTCGTGATACATTACCAGATACACATGTATCAGGGTAAACAGGATGAACAACCAGGTTGCTATATGATGAATCTGTCTGGTAGGCATATCCCCTCCCAGGAACTCAGGCACCCAGGCAAAAAGTTGAGGTAACCACCATCCTGAGGTTGCGGCATACAATCCAAAGCCGGTAAATATTTGTATGATGATGAGTACGAAAAGGGCCAGATAAGAAAGGGAGGCCAAATAATTATGGCCCACGCTAATGTTCTTTAATACCTCCTTCTCTTCATTACGCAGAAGGACATCAATTTTCAGAACATGCTTAATATTCTCCCATGCTCTTTTGTCGAAGGGAAAGAACCTTCGCCAGTTAGCGTAATAATTTCCTTTAAAAGCCCAGTAAATGCGCACTATTGTGCTGAGGAGGAATACGTATGCGGTGATAAAATGTATTGCCCTTACGGTTCCAAACCAGTAGAGGTCACTTGCTTCTGCCTGAGACATAATGGCCGGCGGGTCTGCTATAATAAACCCGGTTACGGCCAGAACAAATATGGACAGGGCGTTGATCCAATGGGTAAAACGGACCGGTAATTCCCAGACCAGTACCCTCTTAAAATCATAGGTTTTTGCTGTAGTTTCCATACTATTCCTGTTAACAGCTATTCATATTGGTTACCCTGGACACATGCTTACCGTGTTCATCATATAAGTGTACGGCACAAGCCAGGCAAGGATCGAAAGAGTGCACCGTTCTGATAATTTCCAGAGGTAGCTCAGGATCTTCCACAGGGGTGTCCATCAGGCAGGCCTCATAGGCAGACATCTGTCCTTCCGGACCTCTGGGGGAGGCGTTCCAGGTAGTGGGTACTACCTGCTGGTAATTTTCAGTTTTACCATCCTTAATTTTGATCCAGTGGGCCAGGCTTCCGCGCGGGGCTTCGGTAAAACCAATTCCCTTGGCTTCAGCGGGCCATTTTTCTGGTTCCCACAAATCCGTATTGGCCATTCTTCTGTCACCATTTTTGATATTGGTGAGCAACTGCTCATAGAATTCTAACGTCCAGTTTGCAACCAATTGTGTTTCTAGCGCCCTGGCTGCTGTACGGCCAAGTGTAGAGAACAGTGCTTCAACCGGTACATCTAAATGACTCAAAACTCCATTGACTGCATTTTGAATTTCTTCATTTCCTCGGGCATAACCCACCAATAATCTAGCTAGTGGTCCTACCTCCATGGGTTTGCCCTGCCATCTTGGGGTTTTAACGAAGCTGTATTTCTGTGAAACATCCAGATGCTCAAACGGAGGTTTAGGCCCGGAATATTTGATATTGGTTTCACCATCCCATGGATGTCTTCCGGTAGTTTCACCTTCTTCATAGTTATCGTACCAGGAATTATTGACAAATTCTTCAATGTCACCATTGCGGTGATCCACATCGTAGACTTTAGATAAATCCCTGTTTAGGATAACCCCTTGCTGGAATTTAAAACTACTAGGATCTCCGTAACCATTTGTTGGGAAATCGCCATAAGACATATAATTACCATGTCCTTTTCCGATAAAGCCCCAATCTTTGTAATAGGGCGCTACAGCCAGTACATCTGGAATATAGACCTGGTTGATGAAATCCCGGCCCTGTTTCAGTAATTTACCCACATGAGCCAGTCGTTCTGCATTGAGACCACCCATACTATCTTCATTAATCGCACAGGCCATTCCTCCTACAAGGTAGTTGGGATGGGGGTTTTTACCACCAAAAATAGTATGCACCTTAACAATTTCCTTTTGCCATTCCAGCGCTTCCAGGTAATGGGCTACACCTAGCAGGTTGATCTCTGCTGGTAATTTCATTTGGGGATGTCCCCAATAGCCATTGGCGAAAATCCCAAGTTGTCCGGAATCGACAAACTTTTGGAGTCGCTTTTGCACGTCGCTGAAATAACCCGGTGAACTCTTAGGCCAGTTGGAAATACTTTGAGCGATACGAGAGGTTTCTGCAGGATCCGCGCTAAGTGAACTTACCACATCTACCCAATCCAGGGCATGCAGGTGATAGAAATGTACAGCATGATCATGCATATACAAGGTACCTTCCATAATGTTACGTACCATTTCCGCATTTGGGGGTATGGCAATACCCAGAGCATCTTCCACTGCTCGAACTGAGGCTATGGCATGTACGGTGGTACATACCCCGCAGGTTCGCTGAGCAAAGGCCCAGACATCCCTTGGGTCCCTGCCTTTTACTATATTCTCAATTCCCCGTACCATGGTACTGGAACTGTACGCATCCACTATTTTACCGTCTTTGATTTCGGCTTCTATTCTTAAATGACCTTCTATTCTGGTAACGGGGTCAACTACTATTCTGTTAGCCATGATTCGTTATTTTCAATTATTTTTTTCGAGTTTTTCCTCGTTGACAATACCCCTTTTATAGCGGTCTTTAAGTTCTTTGCGTTTCGCAATATTCGCAGCGATAGCATGAGCGGTAATTCCCGTGGCCACGGCTCCAGCTGCAACTTTACCTACGGTATCGGCGGTACCTTCTATCGAGAATCCCGGGATGTTGGTCTGTCGTTCATAGAATGGCCCGTTATCCCAGAAATTGGCTTCACTGCAACCGATACATCCGTGACCGGATTGGATGGGGAAGCTTACTCCATTATTCCACCTCATACTACCGCATGCATTGTAGGTGCTTGGACCTTTACATCCAACCTTGTACAGGCAATATCCTTCCTTGGCGTTGTCGTCATCAAAAGTCTCCGCAAACAGTCCGGCATCGAAGTAAGGTCGTCTGTAACAGGTATCGTGTACCCGTTTTCCATAAAAGGCCTTGGGCCTGCCACTGCGATCCAGTTCAGGTAATCTGCCGAAGGTTACATAATGAACAATCAAAGCAGCCATGGCTTCTCCTATAGGCGGACAGCCGGGCATTTGCACAATGGGCTTATCCTTAATTATTTTGTGAATTGGTGTCGCATCAGTTGGGTTAGGTTTGGCTCCCTGGACACAACCGTTGCAGGCACAGCTTCCCCAGGCAATAATGGCCTTAGCACCTGCCGCTGCTTCCTTGAGATGATCCAAGGCTGTCCTACCTGCTATGGTGCAGTAAACACCGTCTGCTCCCATAGGCACAGAACCTTCAACACAGAGGATATAATTTCCATAGTGTTTTTCCATAGTGTCGTGCTTGGCGGCTTCAGCCTGATGTCCGGAGGCAGCCATTAGTGTTTCCGTGTAATCCAGTGAAATGTTTTCCAGGATGATGTCTGCCACGATTGGGTGGTCAGAGCGAATAAAACTTTCGCTGCAACAGGTGCATTCCTGATAATGCTCCCAAATGATTGGCAAGCGATACTTGGTCTCTAATGATTTTGCTACCTGGCCTATCATAGAATGTTCTAATCCCATATAGGCAGAAATAAAGGCGGCAAATTTCATGAAGTCCCGTCTATTGTATCCATGACGGATAATACTTTCGTAATAAGTTTCCCTATTGGTTTTTACTAGCTTTCCCATGAATGATTTGCTATGTTGGAGAGGTTTAATTGTATATATCTGAAATTCAACAGATTAAAAAAAGGTCCCTTAAATGTCAAAAAGATTAGGCAGGAAGGCTATGATAAATGTCATATTTTAATATTTAAAATTGTTTTAAATAGGGGAGCATTACGGAGTATATCATAAAAGGACAAGCCCCGTCTAAACCATCAGTACAATATGCACGAAATGTCTATCGCCCTGAGCATTGTCAAGATAGCCGAGGAGGAAGCCAGGAAAGCAAAGGTTACTCAATTCGCAGCCATTGATCTGGAGATAGGCACCCTGGCCGGAATTGAATTTGATGCCCTTGATTTTGTATGGGAGGCCGCTGTGCAAAAGACAGTTTTGGAGAAGGCAGAAAAACGTATTATTAAAATTCCGGGAAAAGCAAATTGTTCAGATTGCGGGCAAGAATTTACCCTTTCATTTGTCTATGATAATTGTCCGTCCTGCGGGAGTTACCTGAAGCATATTGTGCAGGGAAAAGAACTCCGGGTGAAAAGTCTGGAATTGGAATAGATCGCTCATTCTACCACCAAGTTTTACTGGTTTTTTCCCAGGCATAATTCTCCCCGATTCCGATGTAAGATTTTCCTAAATAAATTGGTTAAAATAGTCTTGAAACTATGACAGATATCATAGATTTTTCCCTTTTTCCATGCTAATTTTCTTGCCAACAAAAATTAGGGATATATGGAAGCAGTAACTGCAATTGATCGAAGCAAATTATTGGATGTCATTTGGGGTATACAGCGCAAAAAAAGGTATATCAGTCATGACGATATTAGCAAGATTGCCCAGGAGTTCAACATGTCCAGGATGGAACTGGAAGGGGTGATTACTTTTTATCACTTTTTCTCCAGGGAACACCGTGGAAAATTCACCATTTACCTCAATGATTCTATCATTGCTGAGCATTCCGGCAGACCAGAGGTTCTTAACGCTTTTGAGGAAGCTCTGGGAATTAAACTCGGGCGGGTTACTGAAGATAAAAATTTTGGATTGTTCAAGACACCTTGTATCGGGTTAAGCGACCAGGAGCCTTCCTGCCTGATTAATTTTAGACCATTTACCAACCTAAACCGTGAAAAGGTTTTTGATATCGTTTCCAGTCTAAAATCTGGAAAAAAGCCCTGGGAAATCTGCGACACCCCCAAAAGTAAAATTAAGTATACACCTGCACCGGACAGGACGGTATTTTTTAAACCCTATGAGCAGTTTACTTCGCTGTCGTCTTTAAATGCACACAGTCCTGAAGAGATCATCACCCTTGTCAAGCAGTCAAAACTTACCGGGCGTGGAGGTGCCTTCTTCCCCACTGGATTAAAATGGGAATTCTGCAGGAATAACGAAGCAGACATCAAATATATTATTTGCAACGCCGATGAAGGGGAACCAGGCACCTATAAAGACCGTGTTTTATTGGAGGAGCATCCGGAATTAGTAATTGAAGGTATGATCTTCGCAGCCTATGCTGTTGGTGCCTCTAAAGGGGCAATTTATCTTAGGGCGGAGTACACCTATTTGAAAGACCGACTGGAAGAACTCCTGACTGAATATCGAGCAAAAGGATTTCTGGGCAAAAACATAAGAGCCAAGACGCCTTTTAATTTTGACATGTACATTCAGTTAGGTGCTGGTGCATACGTCTGCGGCGAGGAAACCGCGCTTATCCATTCCATGGAAGGAAAGAGAGGGGAACCAGGCACACGGGAATATTTTCCCGTAGAACGGGGATTCAATGGAAAGCCAACCATAGTGAACAATGTAGAAACTCTGGCTACCGTCCCACGAATTCTGGAAATGGGGATCGACAAGTATTTAACTCTGGGTACCCCTGCTACTCCGGGAACAAAGCTGTTCAGTGTATCCGGGGACTGTGAAAAACCCGGCATGTACGAAATAGAGTGGGGTATGAAACTGAGGGATTTTTTAGAACTCGTCGGAGCTAAGGACCCACAGTTCATTTTGTTTAATGGGTTTGCTGGCGAATGCCTGTCTGAGGCCGATTTTGAGCGGGAAATATCTGCAGAAAACCTGCTTGCTGAACACGTGCAGTTTGAATTCACGGACCCGAATGAATACGCTCGCAAAATGAGCGGAATAGGACTTCGGAGCGGCGGGGCATTTATGGTATTCAATAAAGAAAGGGATCTGATCAAGGTGCTAAAAAATGTGGCCGACTTTTTCGTAGCGGAATCATGCGGTATCTGCGTTCCCTGCAGGACGGGCAACTTTTTGCTAAACAAGAAGATTGATAAACTCCTTCTGGGCCATGCAGAAACAAAAGACCTTGAGGATGTAAAACAATGGAGCAACATTATAAAAGTAACCAGCAGGTGTGGTCTGGGTAAGATGTCTTCTACAGCTTTAAACCACGCCATTCTCAAGTTCCCGGATGTTTTTGAGAGGCACCTTTCTGAGAATACAGATTTCAATAAGGCTTTCAATCTCAAGGAGGCTACGGCAGATTACGATAGAATTATTAACGAAATGACCTCGGACTATGAATAATATGGTAACCCTTACAATTGATGGGAAATCCATCCAGGCTGAATCCGGAAGGAACCTTGTCACTGTTGCCAAGGAACACGGTATTTATATCCCTACCCTCTGTTATTTCAGGAACCTGCATCCTCTGGGTACGTGCAGGATCTGTACGGTAAATGTCAATGGTAGAGATACTACCGGTTGTACCGTCAAGGTGGCGGAAGGAATGAACATTGAAGTAAACACTCCGGAACTACTGGATAATCGCAAAGCGATCATCGAAATGCTCTATGCCGAAGGCAACCATTTCTGTCCTTCCTGTGAGAAGAGTGGAAATTGCGATATGCAAAATCTGGGGTATGATATGGGAATCACTGTGACTCGCTATCCTCACGTCTTTAGCGATAAAAAAGTGGATTTTACCCCAAAGCGCATGATCATGGAATCTAACCGCTGCATTTTGTGCAAGCGCTGTGTGGAAGAAGTAAAAACCCCTGATGGGAAAGACGTATTTTCCTTTGTGCAAAGGGGTGTGAAAACCAGGGTACATATTGACTATGAACAGGAGGAAAAACTGAGTGAATCAGAGGCTATTAGGGCCATGAACCTGTGCCCGGTTGGGGCTATACTGGTAAAAGGAATGATTCAGGAACAACCTTTCGGTGAGCGTAAATACGACTTATTGGGAAAAGACATAAAACCTGTAGTTCATAACCAAGCCATACAAAAAGGACCTGATGAAAAATTTATAGTAGCCACTACTTCGCTGGCAGGTTGCTTTGGCTGCCATATGTCCTTGTTGGATATCGATACAGAATTGCTGGATATTGTTGAAATTGCTGAATTCAACAAGTCACCGCTGACGGATATCAAGAATTTTACAAAGCGTTGTCATATTGGTCTCATCGAAGGAGGATGTTCAAATTCTGAAAATGTCCACGTACTGCAGGAATTCCGCAAAAAATGTGATATTCTCGTTGCCTTTGGTGAATGCGCCATTATGGGCGGTATCCCAGCGATGCGGAACTTTGTTCCCCTGGAGGAATGCCTGGAAGAAGCCTATCTCAACGGGGTAACCACGGAAATTGGAGCCGATGTGGTTCCTGGCCATGAGGATATTCCCAAAATGCTCAACAACGTATACCCCTGCAACGAGGTAGTGAAGATAGATTACTACATACCTGGCTGTCCTCCAAGTGCACAGCACATCTGGAAGGTAGTTAAAAGTATATTGCTGGGCGAGGAATTTTCTATTGCACATGACGAATTCAAGTACGATTAGTACTGTTGGTATTAACCGTTAAGCTATTGAGATCATTGAAACAGAAAATGATCACATTGAAATTAAATAAAAGGAACTAAATAATATAAAATGGCACAAAAACTGGTAATTGATCCGGTAACCCGAGTAGAAGGTCACGGTAAGGTAACCGTCCATTTGGATGATAACAATAAGGTAAAGGACGCCTTCTTTCATGTAGTGGAATTTAGGGGATTTGAACGCTTTATTCAGGGGCACCCATATTGGGAAGCTCCTGTTTTGGTGCAACGTTTGTGCGGAATTTGTCCTGTAAGCCATCATTTGGCTGCCGCCAAAGCTATTGATCAGATTGTTGGATTGGACCCGCAAGATCTTTCCTTACCTGCGCAGAAAATCAGGAAACTATTGCATTTTGGGCAAATATTCCAGTCGCACGCCTTGCACTTTTTCTATTTGGCCTCTCCCGATCTTCTCTTTGGGTATGACGCGGACCCTGTAAAGCGCAATGTGGTAGGCGTAGCCATGGAGTATCCCTCTTTAGCTAAAAAAGGCATCCTGATGCGAAAATTTGGTCAGGAAATTATCAAGATGGTGGCCGGTAAACGAATCCACGGTATTTCAGCAACTCCAGGAGGGGTGCATAAAAAGATCTCTGTCAAAGAGCGTAACTATTTCCTCGATGGGAAGGAGATACCTTCTATAGATACCATGATAGATTGGTCTGTGGAAATTATTGATTTCATCAAGGAGTACCACCAAACAAACAAAGCTTTCTTGGACACATTTGCCGCATATCCTTCAGGACATCTGGGATTGGTGAACAAGGAAAACGGATTCTTGGAATTATATGATGGCAATTTAAGAGCTACGGATGCAGATGGAAATATCACATTAGACGACATTCGGGATGTTGACTACAACAGTCACTTCTATGAAGGTGTAGAGAAATGGTCTTATCTCAAATTCCCATATCTCAAACATATTGGAAGGGATGACGGATGGAACCGGGTAGGTCCCCTGGCGCGCGTCAACATTTGTGATGGAATAGAAACTCCTCTGGCTGAAAAAGAACGTCAGGAATTCAAAGCCACTACCAATGGTAAGATCAACAACATGACCATGCATACCCATTGGGCGAGGTTGATAGAAATACTGTATTGTGCAGAAATGATGAAAGCATTGCTCGAGGACGATGATATTTTATCTACGGATCTATTGCGAAAAGGAGAAAGACGAAGCGAGGGAATAGGTATAATAGAAGCGCCACGAGGCACCTTGATTCATCATTATGAAGTAGACGATAAAGACCGTATCACGCGTTGTAACCTTATCGTATCAACAACCCATAACAATGAGGCTATGAATCGGGCTGTGAGGTGGGTTGCTTCCAATGAAATCAGCGGCCAGCCTAAAGTCACAGAGGCGATGATGAACCAGATAGAAGTAGCGATAAGGGCCTATGACCCCTGTTTGAGCTGTGCTACCCATGCGCTCGGTCAGATGCCATTAGAGTTAACCCTATACGATGCTTATGGAAATATAGTGGATGAGAGAATTCGACAATAAAATATTGATCATAGGGATTGGCAACAGTGGTCGGGCAGACGACGGTCTGGGCTGGGCTTTTGTCGATGAGGTGAAAGACAGATTACCCGAAAGTTTTGACTTTGAGTACAGATACCAACTTCAAATTGAGGACGCAGAGTTGATAGGGCACTATGCAAGGGTATATTTTGTTGATGCCGATATAGCATCTTACGAGGAAGGATTTAGGTTGTCTTCTTGCAAACCAAATGCTGTTCATGGGTTCACCACTCACGAATTAGAACCGGGAACAGTGGCATACCTGGCAGAGGACCTGTATAATAATAAGCCTGAGGCTTTTATATTAGGAATAACGGGTTACAATTTTGAATTGGAATTAGGTTTGTCAGAAGGAGCGAAAGCTAACCTTTTGGGGGCTCTGAAATTTTTTGATGAAAAAATACTAAATTTAGTAATCTAATCGAATTAATTATGTGCGGTACTTGTGGATGTGGAAGCGGAGAAGATGGAGTTCGGATTTTGAGCCCATTAGAAAAAAATGGTCATCATCATGAGCATGACCATCATCATGATCACGATCACCACCACGATCACGATCACGATCATGGACATCATCACCATCATCATGATCATACCCATGATCATCACCGCAAAACAGTACTGGAGGTTGAACAGGATGTACTGCAGCAAAATGAGATTATGGCGGCAAGAAACCGTGGGTACTTTGAAGCTAAAAACATTTTTGCTCTCAATCTGGTCAGTTCACCGGGTGCCGGAAAGACTGCCTTGCTTGAGCGGACACTTAAGGATTTAAAGGAGGAGATTCCTTTTTATGTTATCGAGGGCGACCAACAGACTTTAAACGATGCTAACCGTATAGCAGCCTTAGACATCCCGGTAATTCAGATTAACACTGGTAAAGGGTGCCACCTGGAGAGTGATTCCGTTTATGAGGCGGTTAAAAACCTCAATCCAGGGGAAAACTCCGTTTTGATGATCGAGAACGTTGGCAACCTGGTGTGTCCCTCTATGTTTAATCTTGGCGAGGCCAAGCGCGTTGTTATTATCAGCACTACCGAGGGGGTGGATAAACCCTTGAAATATCCAGATATGTTTCATACTTCTGATATCTGCGTCATCAATAAAGTTGATTTGTTGCCCTACCTGGAGATTGATATCGAGGAACTAAAACAAAATGCACTCCGGATAAATCCTGATCTAAAGTTTTTTGAAGTTTCAGCCACCAAAGGGGAAGGTATAGAGCCATGGTACTCCTGGTTAAAGGAAAACATTAAAGTGAAATCTTACTAATTACATATTCAAGAATTATGTGTCTATCCATTCCAGGAAAATTAATTGAGGTCACTTCCCAGCTAGATGATACTTTCAGAATGGGTAAGGTGTCTTTTGATGGTGTACTGAAAGAGGTAAGTCTTACGCTGGTACCGGAAGCCAAGGTAGATGATTATGTAATGGTTCATGTAGGGGCCGCGATAGGTATTGTAGATGAGGAAGAAGCTCAAAAAACATTCAGTCTCCTTAAGCAACTAGGGGAATTAAATGACTTGGAAGACGGGCCGAATAGCGCTCTTTAGGCCAGCCGATTTTGTATTTGGATTTGGGTATTGAATTGGGAATGATTACTCCTTAATTTTATTAATTAATATTTTATATTTGCAATCCGATTTCGGGATGTGGCGCAGTCCGGTAGCGCACACGGCTGGGGGCCGTGTGGTCGCAGGTTCAAATCCTGTCATCCCGACGAACCACTATTTAGTGGATATCAAAGCACTGTCAACTGACTGATTGACAGTGCTTTTCATTTTTATTGTTTTCATCTGATATCATCTGAAATCATATAAAAGGTGTAGAGTTCGGTGAATGAATTGGTACGTTCCTTGTGCATAATTTTGATAGTATAAAAGGCTATTTAAGGTCGTCTTTGCAAACAAACAATGTTTCATTTAAAAGACCTGTAACATGCGGAACAACAGTACATTAAAGGTGCTCATCTTTACCAGGGACCACTCAAACAATCCAGAAAGACTTACTATTTATGCACGGATAACCGTCGACAGAAAGCGAGCGGAAATCAGTTTAAAGCGTTACGTTTCGGTGAATGAATGGGACGAAATTCGAGGCAGGGTCATTGGTTTCACTCAAAAAGCGAGGTTACTGAATAGTTATCTGGACGAGGTCTATGTACAGATAATGGACGCGCATAAGCAACTATTATCTGAGGGAAAAGTTATTACCGCGCAAACCATCAAGGCCCGTTTTCTAGGGCAAGACGACCAAAACAAGTCCTTAAAAGAACTCATAGAGTACCATAATACAACTCAGGTCTTGGTACTCCGACCAGGTACGATGAAGAATTACTATTCCACGGAAAGGTATCTGCATAAGTTTTTAGCCGACAAATTGAAGCTCCCCGACATATTTCTGAAACAGTTGGACTATAGTTTCATTGTAGACTTTGAACAATATCTAAGAACCTATCAACCTGAGAAGGCAAGGAAAACCTGTTCCAACAATGGGGCTATGAAACATCTGGAACGACTGATGAAAATGGTGAATCTTGCAGTAAGATTGGAATGGCTGGAAAAAGACCCGTTTCGTAACTACAAATTGAAATTTCACAAAACAGAAAGGAGCTATCTGACCGCAAGGGAGCTCAGTCTGATCGAGGAAACAACTTTTAAAGGAGCTGGTTATGAAAAGGTAAAAGATGTCTTTCTGTTTTCGTGTTATACAGGACTTTCCTACATCGATGTCAAGGAATTAAGAACCCACCAGTTGGTATTAGCTATCGATGGGAACTATTGGATACATACCAAGAGAGAAAAGACCAATGAAACAGTTAAGATTCCATTGTTGCCGAAGGCAAAAGAAATTATCGAAAAGTACAAACATTCTCAGCAAGATATATCTGGAAAGCTATTACCTGTTTTCAGCAATCAAAAAATAAACAAATACTTAAAGGTTATAGCCAAGGCCTGTGGTATTCATAAGCATGTTACTTTCCACACAGCAAGGCATACGTTTGCTACTACAGTAACCCTTTCCAATGGCGTCCCGATAGAAACGGTGTCTAAGATGTTAGGCCATTCCAAACTTTCTACCACACAGATTTATGCTAGGGTATTGGAACGAAAGATAGGGGAGGATATGCAGCGTCTTATTGCGCAATTGGAATCAAATAAGAATGCTAAAATGACTAAATCTAAGGTCTGACCACTTAAATAGACCTGCTCAATAAAAACTGTTTTATTTATTCTATTCTAACCTACAGTATTTGCTGATTTTTAAAAATAATAAATCAGTCTTTAAAATGGATTTCTTCTTTGAGTTCCCTTATTCTTTTTTTAGCGCGTTCCGCTATAAAGGGCATAACCTTGTCGTGATATTCAAAAAGGTTTTCATAATAATTTAGTTTGGTTTTTGGGTCTTGGTAGTATTCATCTGCCAAAATACACACCTGATAGTAATAAAACAGGTTCCTCTTGTTCTCCTCCCAGGCTTTGATGTAGTAATCCAATGCCTTTTTAGTTTTATTTTGAAGTCTCGCTGTTCTTCCTAAGTTGGCATACTCCTGGTCGAAATACACCCTTTTCGCTTCAATGGACTTTTTAAAATATATTTCAGCACTGTCAAGAACCTTTTCTTTAAGATATATCTCACCCAAACCAAAATAAGCATCCCCCTCTTCATTTGGAGTTTCGAGAAGTTTCCTGTAGGATTTTTTCGCCTTTTCAAGCTCCAATTCCCTAAAATAACTGTATCCGACTTTCTTATGAATGTGCGGCTTATCCTCGCCCAACTCTAATAATCGCTCAAAAATTCGAATGGCCATTTTGTGTTGTTCCTTGTTAAAATAAGCTTGAGTCTTCAGGTTAAGCATAGATACATCCTCTTGATACCCTTTCAAGCCCATATCGGCATATTTGATTACCGAATCGTTCTTAGCTGTCATTAAATAGAATTTGGCCAATTGAAATATACTTTTGATATGGACACTATCTAACTCAATTGCAGACTTATATGCCATAACACCCTCGCTTATACTGTTAAGGGCAAAAAGAGAGCGTCCGAAGTAATAGTGATATTCTGGGTTTTGACCACCACTTGTAACTAAATCGAAAAAAAGAGCTGCAGATTTTTGTGGTTGGTTTACTTTAAAGTATAGTTTCCCCAGTTCATATTTTGCCAAGGCATTATCCTCATTTTTTTGGACTATGTCCTCATATTGGATTATGGCTTTACCAAAATTCCCAATTGCATTATAAGACCTGGCAATTTGCAACTTGGCTTGTTCTGTTCCATTTGTTGCATATTCATTTATCGCTTGGGTATAGTTGCCTGTAACGTAGAGACTGTCAGCAACGGTTGATGCTGTTGACTGCGCCTCAGCTCTAACCCCAATAAATAGAAAAACCAAACACAATTTTAAGAATAAATACATCTTTACTATCGGATTCATTTTTTGGAGATATATCTTGGCTAATTTCTTCACTTTGGTTTATAGATTGCACCTGTTGCAAAGTCTACAATTAGGGCAGGTGCAAACAAAACAATATCTGCAATCAATGCAACCACTCTGACATCCCTTTGTGATTCACCGGGTTTTGGCTTTCTTTTTTGGTGTTCAGTTACCGGTCCACCAAAAAGAGTTGCACAACTTGAAAACATTAGTAGGGCGAATCCAATAGCTATTCCAGTTTTAATTTTTTTCATAATGAAGATTAGTATATAGATAAAGACCTAATCTTTATCGCTTCTAGTCAATTCAATCGCCTTTTCCAAAAACTCATCCCTTCCTTCCTTCACACCCTCTATAGTTTTTTCTAAGAATATATCAGGAATAATTCCTATAGCATGGTGTTGTGAACCATCGTGCTTAACTACTTTCATTCCCGTCCAAGTAATACTGAAACCTCCTGCTAGAGTGAAAGAATTGATATTACCATTAGTGCCCGCTGTGGGCTGACCAATAATAGTAGCCAAATCATAACCCTCAACAAAGCCCATATAGCTTTCCGCATAACTAATAGCACTACCATCAGTTAAGAATATAATCTGCTTATCTCCCAGATACGGTTTTATACTCGGTAAAAACCAATTGTACTTTTCAAATCCAACTCTGTTTTTCTGATTTGGGTATAAAATTTTAGGTATTTGCATCCAAGAAGCAGACGTATCCTTCTTTTTGAGAAGATGTGAAAGGAACATGTGATTTCTGTTAGGATACCCCCTTAGGTCACATATGATTGATTTGGAATTCACTAATTCAGGAAGTAAATCCTTAATCGTATCCATTTCAATCCTTGTCAAATTTAGATAATAAACATCTTCGTTGATTTTTTCATAAGTTGACTGGCGAGAACCTTCATTAAATACGGCTCCCGGACGGTCTAATGCGATGTCTTTTCCATCCACCCTAATAACCATTTTCTCCCTTATACCATCCAAAAGACTCTTTCTTTTAGCTTTATAGTCTAACCACCCATTGGTACCCGCGGAAATTCGAGAATAAATTTCTTGGAAATAATCTTCAGATCTCATCCCGTTAACGTGGGTTACTATATCCCCGATTTCCAATGGTAAATCACTATCCAAGACTTTTGTTATTACCAATTTATTTTCAATCCACTCCCATTTGATTCTAGGTGCATAAATTTTAGGATTTCTTGGATAGGCAACATACATATGGCCATCTTTGAGCGGAGCGGTAAATTTCTCCAAAGTCACATAATGGTCATCCGCTGTTTTATCTTCAAAACTTCTTCTTAGAGCTACACTTAGTTCCTTTTCCCAATCTACCGATGCCTCCTTGAAATAGGGATAGAAGTGCTGAAAGACGTTGTAGGAATTAATAATATTTCCAAGTCTTATTTCCAACATGGAAGCTGAGTCAGCAAGTGCGTTGACTTCCTTTTGAAGTCTTCTAAATTCAGCACTATTAGCACGGGGAAACGTGCCTTTTTCATTCGAATATAGAACAATAGGAAACTGACAATAGATACCGTTACCAACGCTCTCGTTAATTATTTCCCCGAACCTTGGCTTATTATCAAATATCTTTTTACCGTACTCTCTTTTCTGTGCAGTATCCCGATAGCTAACGGCGGAAAATTTCCCCTCATAAGTATCTGATTCTGTTACTTCATATGTATATCCTTCACCTCTGAAATACCAATTGTTTTTATTGGGATTATTGCTTCTATTCACATTTTCAAAATCTGCATTTTTCAAGGGAATGTTGGTCCAAGAATCAATATCCCAATAGGATAATTCCACATTGTCTATAAACAACTGTGCTTTTCCCTTTAATGCAGTTCCAAACTCAATAAATTCAGTTAAATCTCCAATGTTGGCCTTAATTTCATAGGATGCCCACTCCGTACTATTGATGATATCTTTTTCTAGTTCAGAGGTCCCATCTGAATTGACCAAAGCCAATCTGAGGTAAGCGGAGATGTTTATGGTATCTCCCAATTTCGCTCGAGCTCTCAAGCGTATTTTTTTACCCTTATAATCTTTTGCCTTTAAGGAGCTTAGCAATAAACCATAATTCACGGGCTCCTTTTTGGCAACCAATCCATTAACTCGGACACTTGTATAGGGACTGCGATAATCTGATTTCATGCCAAATCCCACCCCCCTGTGTTGCCAATATGTTAGTTTATACCCTGAAGAATTTGGTGGTTGTATTTGTGATATAGCGTATTCATCCATTTTATAGTTTGAAAACTTAATAGTAGGTGCTATAGGGATAAAAACATTTTCAAGCTCCTTAATTAATTCATCCTGAGAATTGCATGGTAATACTTTCATTACCCCGTATGCAGCGAATTTCACCCAGTCAATATTGGAAGCCTCATCGCTAGGGTGAAAGTATTTCACATATCCATATACTTTGGCAAATGACTTAAGATTCTCAATTTTTTGAGAATAAAAATTAGTGTTTGAACTAAGAGAACAGCCTAATGATATTATGAGAAATAGGATGACGTATTTTTTCATGAAATGATATATTCTCTTTTAATATTAGAAATCCACTAAGTGTAAGGGCTTAATAATCAAACCGTAAAATAAGTTTGAATAGGATAGATGTCTCACTTAGTCAGAGTAGATTACTTGGGTTTATAGGCAAAAATAAAAGCAGTTGCGTAAGGCGGTCTCAGAGGTAGATTTTTGCCTTTTTTTCGTTTGACAGAGGTGTCAAGAAACACTTTAGCATAAGAATCTATGGGATTTTGATACGTATTGGGCCTAACTTCGGTAACCTCTTGTATATTAAATCGGGTGGCAACAAGAGGAGCACTCCATTTTTTCTCAAAGGAAGCTGTTAAGCGTTCATTTTTCGGTTGAATTTCTTGGCCATATAAGCTCCAAAACGTCATCAAGGTAATTACCGATACTAAGATGTTTTTCATCACTTTAATTTTATAATTGTAATTCAAGGGCTATATAGTTCCTAATTAGTTACAGGATAGGTTTTGTGAGATTTGTACTCTTATTGCTTTATTAAATATTCAACAAGTGTATAATCTTCTCTTCCAGAATTATCCTTATAATGTGTATTGTTAGTCATTTTAAGTTTCCCATCAACCATTTCATAAATTATATCAACGTCCGCAAACCCATGCTCCCATAGAAGTTCAAATTTCTCAACTCCCTCATAAACTTCTTTCGAGGCGTTTTCTCCCCAATCGCAATCTTCTGGGTGACATTTGCCCCACATTTGTACAATAAAACGATTGTTTTCATATCGAATTTTGCATTGGGTAGTTGCTCTTGTTTGTTCATCTTCATTTACCCAGACTCCATTGAAATCAGAAGTTATGGTGACATGGGATGCCGGAGTGATATTAGAATTTGAAGTATTATCACTAAAGAATAAAGAAAATGGTATGAGGGTAACCAAAATGATGAGAAGAGATTTCATAAGTGTTGATTTTTCCTACTAAATATAGAGGATTATAACCTTGGAAAGTGTAGATTATAAATTAATTAACTTTTACTTGTAGATATAAACTCCGTTCCCTCTGTGAGCTAAAATGAATTATGGCATACTTGGAAACTGGCATTAGTTTAATAATTCTTTGAGTTTTTCATTTAGCTTTTCTCCACGCAGATTCCGTTCAATTATGATCCCGTTTTGGTCAATAAGAAAATTATCCGGAATTCCACTTATTCCATATATCAAATAAGCTTTATTGTTTTTATCTAAATCACTTACTTGCAGCCAAGGTAATTTATCTTTCTCTATTGCTTTTATCCAATTCTCTCTTTCAATATCCTCAGAAACGGCAAATATTTCAAATCCTTTGTCTTTGAATTCATAATATGTTTTGACCAAGTTTGGATTCTCTATTCTACAAGGTCCGCAATTTGAAGCCCAGAATTCTAACAAAACTAACTTTCCATTAAACTCTGACAAACGTCTGGTTTTACCGTTGATGTCAGTCATTTCAAAGTCAACATATTTATCTCCTATTTCTGGGTTTTTATTCAGTTCAATATATTTTGATATTCTTATCCCATACCTAGAGTTCTTATTCTTTCGAGAAAATTTGTCGAAAAGTTCTTTAGATTCTTCCTTTCCCCAAGTTGTTGCATAAACCGATAGAATATAAGCACTGTGTAAACTATTTGGATTATTGCGAACAAATTCCACATTTCTTTTTAAGCGTTCATTTCTTGGAAGTGCCTTTGTTTCTATGGTCAAATTTTGGCTTAAATCTTCTTCTAAAGAGCCCTTTACAACAGCGTTTCTAAAATCAGAATTAGTAGCATCGAAAGTCATAGCATTTCTTTCTAACCATAAGTATCTATAATGTGAGAAGTCTTTTGTCCTTAAAATCACCTGTAAAGGTGATTGAGATAACTTAGTATTGAAAATAAATTCATTATTCTCAATTATCGTTGAGTCAATTGCAGTGTTGTCAGCATCCAAATAAAGAGCGGTTCCATCTGGGATGCCGTTTGTCATTCCACTTAATGAAAATTCAGCTTGTGGCTTCTCGTTACATGAAATTGTCAATAGTACTATTAATCCAAATATGATTCTTTTCATTAATGTTCTTTTTAATTATTGCCAACACGTTATATCCATCCTAATATAAGATTTATCCTACCAAGTGTCCCTAGTACGTGATTTTACTTCCGGTGGGTATTTACACCATATACGATTTGCGGTGGATTGTAGTGGTGCTGGAGGGGATGGATGCTACTGGTGATGGTATGATTTTGGGATAGATATAAACTTAGATAGGTAAAACAAACATCATTATATCATCGTCTCAATAAAGCTAACTATGGAAGTAAAATAGGACCAAGATGATTCATCCAGATAATGAATCCTAATATGCCACCGAAAAATCCTCCTGTAATAAAAGTTAATCTTAGATTATCGGGAACAATTTTAAACACAACGTACAATCCAACGAGCAAACCAAGGATACCGAATAGAAAAGCAAAGGTTCCCAAAGGAAGACCCAAATGCCATGCCATTTCTGCTTCATCACCACCGAAATATAACCCATCCGGATAAACCAATTCATTGCCCACTGACATCACTAAATTAAATACCTCTCGAAGCCAGAACAGAGATAAAAATATAGCTAACCAATACCAGAGTTTAAGCCCATTTTGAAACCTTTCATTTCGCCTGATTCTTATCAATGCTAACCCCAATATTCCAGTAATCATGGTTTGCAATGGACCGCCAAGGGTTACTAAGAACCTGTGAGTTTTAGACGCATCTATTGAATTGTAGCTCATGCTATCGTGATAGAGCGTAGAGTTATATCCGAGGGACTCTGCTATAACCACATGACCCAGTTCATGAGTAACGGTACCTATCGCGGTAAAAATTATGAAACCTATAGAAAAGAGGACAAAATACTTTAAGTTGAAAGTTATAACCATTAAAATTATTCGGGTAAATGTTTATCCTCTTGCTTGTCCTTTTTTTCAGGAATAGGTGGTAACATTAAACGGGGTCCCGATTCCTCATTTACGAAATCCATTACTATGAAAATTCTTAACTTATAGAAGTCAGACTTATAATCACTAGCAGAAAGCTCTTCCAATAATACTTGACAAAACCAAGCTGAATCTTCGATACCCTCTTCGGATTCGAATCTGGTGCCAATATATTGCCATTTAGATGCTTTGCCCTGTGAGGTAAACATTATGTTATCATCACATTCAATAATGGCTTCCTTTGAATTTCTTGGGATTTTAGGGAAAGGAGAAGAATCATAAAATAGTAAATGGCTCTTTAGAGTAAGCTCTTTATTCTCAACGATACTATCGAGCAAAAACATGTAGCTTTTTGCCGAGGCATCCTTGAGCAGCTTTTCTTTGATTAGTAATTTTTCATGATTGTTAATGATAGACCTAATGTCATACCCTTCATTTGTTAATATGGAATCAATACAGTGAAATATTTTTTTTTCGGTTTCAAGATTCTGACCGTGGGATACGGCCAAAGAAAACATTAGAATCAATATCGAGATTATCCTATTCATAGATTAAAGTGCCTTTCTATCAGGTTTTAGCGGGAATCGAAAATACCCTACATTGAACCAATATGGAATGCCCGTTCACTTTCTGAAGAATAATTCCTATAGAAACCGTAGTTGCCAAACCTAAATGATTTAAAAGAACCGGCAGTGGTGCCTTTGAATCCGTCATTACAATCTACTTTTAAATCGAGGTTCAATATTCTACCTTCTTTTGAAAACTGAGATTTAGAAAAATCAATATCAATATTTCGTTTTTCCTTAAACTTAGCTGTTATTTGACTCAATTCCTCTTTGGTTGTATTTTCTGTAATTACCAGAAAGACCTCTTCGGAATCTAACGAGTACTGCGTTTGCTTTTCTTTGGCACATCCGAGTAACATTATGGAACAGATGATAAAATAAATGGTATGTCTCATAAAAAATGGTTTAATAATTTACAATTGTTTTTATTAAATTAACCGTTTTGGGTTCAATCTCCCCGTTGTATTTTAATACGGAAGGCTTTTTTCCAGTAAGCAATTTATAAAAGATACATGCATTTAGAAAAGCCCCTGTTTTGTTTGGATGTATAGTATCTTCAAGGAGTTCTATTTCCGGATGTTTTGTCCGTATTTCATAAAATATACTGCCGTTATTAGATTTAATAAGCCCTTGATTTTGTGCAATCAAATTGTAGGATTCCTTTATTAGTTTTATTTCCAGCTCAAGGTTTTCAATAATAGGAGAACAGAATTGTTCATCACCCCAAGTTCCATTAATTGACCAACTTGAATAGCAATACTCTTTGGGAAATTCCTCTTTTGAGGGCCATGTCTCGAACAGGATGAATTTACAATCTGGATTATTGATGCGTCTTTTGATTTCGGAAATAGCCTTTTCCACCTTTAATTCTCGTGCCTCAGGTATGAGTACAGCTACCGTGCCTGTCTGGAGAATTACCACATCCCATTTTTTTTCCGCAATCTTCATCTCCGTATCCGTTAGTTCACCTTCTTCTTTTTTACGAGTACTAATACTGTGTTCCGTTCTTGATTCGATAATGTTATCTAAATGAGCGGACAGGGACATACCGGGGAAAGTACTCTGCTCAACAACCATGTTAGGATGGGTTACCGCAACCATTTCCTGAACCATTTGTGGCATATCGTGGAAGTAGGTCAGGCTATTACCAATAAACAAAACGTTGATTTCTTCTTCTTGCTTTTGGGACCAAACGATTGTAGATATAAGTAATAGAAATACTGTAAAGATGTTTTTCATAAAATGAAATGACTTCGTAAAAGGGATATTTAAAATCTAAAATAGTAAATCATCAATTCCTTTGAAGGAATTTTCTGCCATAAAATTTATCTATGCCAGGATAATCCCAAAATCTTACCCTAAAACTTTGCACCACGCCCGAACGTGTCGTTCGGTACGGGCGGGCATGGTTCCTGTCCGATTATTTTAGTATTCGGGCAGATAAGTGTAAAGAAATAATCGGATAGGGCGCATTCTACATTTTGTTAAATACCAGATTATTGGTTTTCATATTTAGAATTCCAAGAAGACTAAATTGAAAAGCAAGAGGATAACACGCTAAAGCGATGTTATGTTGTTTAAATAATTGATTTTCTTCTACTTAAGTTTGGAGCCCAAGTACTTTTTTAGTAATTATTCCTTGAAAAACTCCGAGGGCCCTTAGAAACAGGGAGAATATTCCGTGAAAAATTAGTAAGAACTAAAATTGGAGGCATTTTGTACATGGGCATTGCGTAGTATTAGTTTATGTAAGTTTTGGGACGCTTGCAGCACGAAATACTATTTCGCTCGCTTAATAATGAACATAAATAGCAATTTGCTATCCTTGAATCTTATTAAAACCAATTTTATTTTCCTAACTTTAATAAAGCAAAAACGCCTATAAATTTTGCTCTTAAATGTGCTGATTTGAACCGAGTTTAGAGTATGGTGAGTCAGTTCAGAAAAACAGTGTAAAATATTGATATTCAAGTTATTGTGATGACTATTTTGATCCTGTCATCCCAACTAAGCCCTCCGAAGCTTAATGCGTAGGAGGGCTTTTTATTTCATAAAGCATCCTAACTTTCTTAAACCTTTGGTATCACTGGAGGTTTCTTCGTTTATCAATTTCCCGTTTAACCTGAAAAACCCAGATCAAATCAATCTACAATCACATTTTATGACCTTTATCATGTTTCTGCTGCTTAAGGACACCTAGCTTTGTAAATAAGTTATTACCATTTTCACTTGCGGGGCTTAAAGCTAAATTCAATAACATGAAAAAGCTCACACTTATTTTCATGGGCATTGTGGCTATTGCCCTGGCCCTGTCATGTACTTCAGATCGCTTACTGGAAGAAACACCGTATGAAGACGCAACCACAAATCCAGATTTACCAGATTCAGAGAATAGTGGTAACAATACCCCTGATAATACCTCGGGTACTGATCCAAATGCCGGTTTTATCACTTACCAGGCAGATGTAAAACCAATTTTAAACCAGCTTTGCGTTGCCTGTCATAATTCGGCACTCAAGGAAGACGGGGTAGACCTTTCCACTTATTACCTCGCAAAAACTCAAATCAATGATATTATAGAGTCTATGCAGGAAGAAGCAGGTGAAGATGATCTGATGCCGCCCAGCGGGCGTGCGGATGCTGCCATCATACAGACCTTGATTAGTTGGAAAACTGATGGCTTATTAGAAGGGGAGGCAACACCGGATGATCAGGGTTCAGGTGGATCCAACGGAAGCTATACCTACACCGGAGATATTTCTGGTATCATTGCAGATCAATGTATTTTATGTCATGGACCGAACAATCCAGCCGGAGGTTATGACATTTCCACCTATCAGAAAACCGTAGATCAGATTGGTGTGTTTATTGCACGAATCGACCTCCAGACAGGACAGGCGGGGGTTATGCCTCCAGCCGGTCGAATGGATGAGGCTATTATTCAGAAAATTAAAGACTGGGTAGACCAAGGTATGCCTGAATAGTTTCAAGCATATTTAATGATTGCAGTTTACGCTAATATATCCTAAATTTTAACTGGGGTGGGGTTTAGGAACCCCAGACTAATTCCGACTTTAATTATGGAGTTGGAATTAGATTTCCGTTGCTCTTACCCTCCTTAAAATCCGTAATGTTTTGAAGTGTGGTTTTGGTAATTTCATCCAATGCCTCCCTTGTAAAAAAGGCCTGATGGGCTGTAACCAGTACATTGGGAAAGGAAGTTAGCAAGCCCAGGGTATCATCATCAATGATCTGTTCCTGAAGGTTATGAAAGAATACCCCTTCTTCCTGTTCGTATACATCAATGCCCAGGTACCCTAGTTTTTTATTACGTAGTGCTTCTATGGCGTGCTCTGTGTTTATCAATGCACCACGACTGGTGTTAATCAGCATTGCGTTGTCTTTCATCAATTTTAAGGTACCCCGATTGATGATATGAGTGGTCTCAGGAAGGAGTGGTACATGGAGTGATATAATATCAGATTCCTTTAACAAGGTACTCAGGTCCACGTATTTATAGCCTTTTTCCTCCAAACTTGGGTGGGGAAATTTGTCATATAGCAAAATCCGACAACCAAAACCGTGCATAAGGTCTGCAAATACACGACCGATCTTTCCTGTACCCAAAACACCTACAGTTTTCCCTTGTAGGTTAAATCCAGTGAGGCGAGATAAGGAGAAGTTTCCATCTCTAATTCGATTATACGCCTTGTGAATTTTTCTGTTTAAAGTAAGAATGAGCGCAACTGCATGCTCTGCAACCGCATTAGGAGAGTACTCTGGAACCCTATAGACCGGGATTCCCTTTTCGGCTGCTGCTTCCAAATCTACATTGTTGAAACCTGCACAACGTAAGGCGATCATCTTCACTCCTGTTTCAGACAATATGTCAATAACCTCTTTACTCAAATCATCATTGACAAAGGCGCAGATTACATCTGCTCCCCGGGCGTAAGTAGCGGTAGACTTGTCCAGTTTTACCCGGAAGTAGTTGATTTTAAAACCGGTTCCTTCAACATGCTTATTGAACCATTCTTTGTCGTAGGATTTATAGGAGTAAAAGGCGATGTTCATGAATGCGTTGTATTATGGAGGTAAGCTAGAAGGCCCTAACCCCGTATTCCTGGCAAAAGTAGTCTAGTAGGTCGTCAATACCCAGATATTGCGTAATAATTAACAAAGCGCACTGGCACAAAAAATCATGCTATTGATCGAATCTTCGGAAAAACCATATTTGTCTATATGGCCTTTTTCTGCTATATTATAGGCTATGATAGCAACAGAAAGGAAGAATAACAGCACAATTTTGGAGAAATCAGTCGACTATTTAAAGGCAAAAGGATTTACCGATATTAAAGCAGAATTGCCGGGTTATGAAAGTCCAAAATCATTTATCAGAAAGTCTAATGGCCTGAATGTTAGTCCGGACATTTCAGCAACTAAGAATGGGAATAAGTACTATTTTGATATCAGCCTGAAAACAGAGGCCTCCAAATTATTGAAGTCAAAATGGTTATTACTAGATACTGTGGCCAGATTGAAGTCCTTGAGTTTTAAAATAATAACCACAACAGGACATGTTCGATATACGGACAAACTGTTGGAAGAGGTCAATCTCTCCAATAAAACGCCAATTAGGATCTGAATCAAACGATATATATGCTGATTAATGGTTAAGGATTTTGGTATTCCCTTCGCTTAAGTTGTTTTTGGACAGTATCCTACGTACTTTTGCCGACGGAGATAATATCACAAAGGAGAATGTGCGGATTTCATTTTCCATTGTCGGGTAAACCCCGAACATAAAATATCATTCCTCCCACGCGCTAGAATCCAGCAAAGAATAAGACCATTGCATACCTCGTATGCCTTGATTTTAGTCAGTAGATCAAGGACAGGTTGTTTGTGTGAGTATTTTAAGCTTTTTATGAGATTTATATTGAAATTCGTTAAATACTGGTACTAAGAGGACACTTTAATTAGAAGAGTCCTATATAAATTTAAAAGACAAAAAACAGTTATGCTGAAAATTAACTTGAAACCTGGAGAAAATATAGACAGGGCCCTAAAACGTTATAAGCGAAAGGTTAGAAACGTTAAGCAGATGGATGAGATACGGGAACGTAAACAGTACACTAAACCCTCCAAGAAAAGGAGAGAACAAATTAAAAAGGCCAAATTCAGGCAGGAGTACCTGAACAGACTGGAAAACGAATAGCCTTTTCAATTCTTTAGATTATACGCAGGACTAAGTATGGAAAATAAATAAGCCCGAGCATGGAAGAACTGACCACTGCGGTAACTAATATAAAAAAGTATTTGATCGGTCTTCCTGTTAACACTTTGCATAAGTATCGTGAAACGAATTTCAGCGAGGTAAAGGCCTGCGAATAGTGGCCTGATAATCTGGCGGAAAGATAGCTGTAAAAAGAAGATTACCAGTCATTTCACCGATTATTAAGTTTTACAATTGTACTCTGGTTTATTCTTGCAGTAGAAAACTATAACTTCACTTCAGGGGTGGGGGGTTAGGAACCCCAAACTTTCAAAGGCCCAATAAACCCGCTAATAATTACACCGCCTAAGAGCTTTTTTCCCACAACTACAACCACTTTTTGCTTCTGAAATAAAGAAGCATTACCAGGAAAATTACAAGCATAACACCCAGTAAGACAAAATATCCATTCTGGTATTGCAGTTCAGGGATATATTCAAAATTCATCCCGTAAATCCCGGCAATAAAGGTTAAGGGAATGAAAATAGTCGCGATAATGGTCAATACCTTCATGATTGTGTTCATCTTGTTACTAATGGTTGTCATATACATATCCATCAGACTCCAGGTCATCTCCCGATAAATCTCTATACTTTCAGATACCTGAATAATATGGTCCTGTAAGTCACTCAAGTACAGGGTTATCTTTTCCGACAGGTTGGGATGCCCGCTTTTCTCAATCCGGGATACGATTTCCCTCAGTGGTGAAACAGCCCTGCGTATTCTCAGGATCTCCCTTTTTAATGATTGTATTTCTGCGGAAATATCATTGTTGACCTCGGTTTCAAACAACTGGTCCTCCAGGCCCTCAATTCGATTGCCAAATTCATCCAGGAGATAAAAATAATAATCTACAATGCCATCCATAAGAGCATACAGCAGATAGTCTGCAGTCATAGAACGAATGACTCCTTTACTGGTCCTGAGTCTGTTCCGTACGGAATCAAAAACATCCCCTTCGGCTTCCTGGAAAGAAATAACATAGTTTTTACCTAATATGAAACTTACATGCTCAATTATCAACCCCTTATCCTTATCCATATGCAGCATTTTTAAAACTACAAATAAGTAGTTTTCAAATTCCTCCATCTTAGGTCTTTGTTGAGTATTAACGATATCCTCGATAACCAGCGGGTGTAGCTTGTATTGCTTGCCAATCTTCTCTATTTCATGAATATGACTTAAGCCGTTTATGTTAATCCATGTAATCGGCTCGGAAGCTATAAATCCGTAGGTGTCTTCAATCTCACTAATTCTTTTTTCTTGAAGGCTTTCCTTGTCGTAGTCAAAAACTTCAATATATAAATCGCTGTCTGCTTTGCTACCCACATAAACGGGAGCCCCGGGGACCTGTCCGATTGTAGCCTTCGCGCTTAATCTCTTTCTCCTGATCACAGGTGTAACCTTAGTATTTTTCCGAGCTGCCATCTTGTTCTAATATTTCAATACCCTTTGAATCACTATGTTGGTGGGAATTGTAATTTGTTTTCCTTTGTTCGTTTTCATAAACCAGTCAAAGGCACTTTTTTAAAATTAGTCAATTATAATATCATTCCAGAGTTCGGTTTTAAATAAAATTAAACGGACCTTTCATCTGATATGCCGACTTATACAAGTGGGGATTCTGTTTGAAAACTTCATAGTCCTTATTTAAATTACAATGGGTGGGAGATAGCAATTTTAAAAGAAATTTGGTCCGCTGCTGAGTATGTGTTGTCAGCCAATCTTTTGTTAACCAAAGCAATAAATAGGAATATTTTGTAGTTTTGTTTCTGTATGAAGGCGGTATTACACAAATTTGGAGCCCTCTTTATGGCCCTTGTGGTATTATTCTCCACCCTTTCTTTCACGGTGGATATGCATTACTGTGGCCATACCCTGATTGACTTTAGCCTAGATGAGGCAGACAATTGCCTTATGAAATCCATAATGCCTGAAAACAGCAATGGATGTTCCAGTATGCAGAAAATGAACTGCTGCTCCGACGTGGAAATTACTTTTGAAGGTCAGGATGAACTGAAGATAAGTTTTGATCAGCTAAGTCTAAACCATCAGGTTTTTCTCACCGCAATCACCAATACCTTTTTAGACCTTCTTCAACCTGTGGAGGAAAATAAAATTCCTTTTGATGGCTATCCCCCGCCTATCCTGGTGCAGGACATACAGGTATTGTACGAAACTTTCCTTATTTGATTATTGGATAATGTAGTTGTCCCGGTCCTCGGTGGACATGGGCATTTAGTGTTGTAATCAGCACGAATTTTCATTATGCCATAATCAAATAATATGCTTAACAAATCGATTAAATTTCTGATTGAAAATAAACTGGTAGCAGTTTTATTACTGTTACTTTTTATTGCTTGGGGAATTGTAAATGCCCCTTTTCAGTGGGATATTCCATTTTTACCCAAAGCTCCTGTCGCGGTAGATGCCATACCTGATATTGGCGAAAATCAGCAGATAGTTTTTACCAAGTGGGAGGGAAGGTCGCCACAGGACATAGAAGATCAGATTACATACCCCCTGACCAGCTCACTTTTGGGAATACCAGGCGTAAAAACCGTAAGGAGCTCATCCATGTTTGGATTTTCAAGCATCTACCTCATTTTTGAAGAGGATGTAGAGTTTTACTGGTCTCGTAGTCGAATCCTGGAAAAGTTAAATTCACTACCCTCTGGTCTCTTACCAGAAGGCGCGAGTCCAACTTTGGGGCCTGATGCCACTGCGCTGGGGCAGATTTTCTGGTATACCCTGGAAGGCCGGGACGAAGAGGGTAATGTTACTGGTGGATGGGACCTTCACGAACTGAGGAGTGTTCAGGACTACTACGTGAGATATGCACTTTCTTCGGCCAGTGGAGTGTCTGAAGTGTCGTCTATTGGGGGGTTTGTTCAGGAATATCAAATAGACGTCAACCCGGAGTTGATGCGCCAGTTCAATGTAAGCCTTAAGCAAGTTGTTAATGCCGCCAAACAGTCTAACAGGGATATCGGGGCACAGACCCTCGAGATCAATCAGGCAGAATACCTGGTAAGGGGACTTGGCTATATCAAGTCCATTGCAGACATTGAGGAAGCCGTAGTAACATCAAACGAATTCACCTCTATTCGTATCAAGGATGTAGCCCGGGTTAATCTGGGACCGGCGGTACGTCGCGGTATTCTGGATAAAGAGGGCGCCGAAGTCGTAGGGGGTGTAGTGGTAGCCCGATATGGGGCCAACCCTATGGAGGTCATCAATAATGTAAAGGATAAAATAAATGAAGTATCCCCGGGTCTTCCATCTAAAAAATTATCAGATGGAAGGATTTCCCAGTTAACCATAGTCCCATTTTACGATCGGACAGAACTAATTCAGGAAACCCTGGGAACCCTGAACGATGCGCTAAGCCTGGAAATTCTCATAACCATCCTGGTAATTATAGTGATGGTGTTCAATCTTCGTGCTTCTATTTTGATTTCCGGTCTTTTGCCCGTTGCTGTACTGATGGTTTTTATATCAATGAAGCTTTTTGGTGTTGATGCCAATATAGTAGCCCTGTCAGGAATTGCAATTGCCATAGGTACCATGGTTGACGTTGGGGTCATCTTATCAGAAAATATTATCCGGCATCTGGATGAAAACAAGCTTTTGGGACCTGAACAGCAGCTTCCGGTAAACGCCGTAGTTTACAATGCCACCGCTGAGGTTTCCGGAGCCATTCTTACTGCTGTTCTGACCACCATCATTAGTTTCCTGCCCGTTTTTACCATGATAGGCGCGGAAGGTAAACTCTTCAGGCCCCTTGCTTTTACTAAAACAATGGCCCTTACGGCATCTATTATTATTTCCCTTTTCCTGATTCCGCCTTTTGCAGCTTATCTCTTCGGGAAACGGAACCTTAAGATTACCTTGAGGTATTTTATTAATGGAACCCTGATTGTTCTGGGTATTACCGGGGTATATTTTGGGTATTGGCTTGGATTGCTGCTGGTCGCCTACGGTACGCTTGCTTTGTTGTTATTGAGGGAAAAACTCCCCATGAAACAATATAATTTGGGGAATCTACTGGTTTCTGCCTTTGCGATCCTCATTTTACTTTCGGTTTACTGGAGGCCCCTTGGTTTTGAACGTAGTGTTCTTATCAACTTCCTATTTGTTGGTTTTATTGGTTTTGCCCTGCTAGGCACTTTCTGGTTGTTCCGCAAGTACTACACCCGTATTTTACTATGGGCTATGCAAAACCGATTGCTATTTATTTCAATGCCAGCGGTTATCGTAATTTGTGGTATCCTGATCATGAACAATACAGGAAAGGAATTCATGCCCTCTTTAAATGAAGGATCATTCCTTTTAATGCCTACTTCCATGCCGCATTCCGGAGTAGAAGAAAACAAAAGGGTTCTGCAGCAGCTTGATATGGCTGTCGCGAATATTCCAGAAATTGAAACCGTCGTAGGTAAAGCAGGAAGAGTCGAATCCGCGCTGGACCCTGCACCCATGTCGATGTATGAGAATGTTATCCAGTACCGGTCGGAGTACCAGTTAAATAAGGATGGAGAACCACAGCGATATAAAACTACTGATGCCGGATTATTCTTGCTGAAAAATGGAATGCTGGTTGCTAATCCAAATACCGGGTTTGATAAGTACGGGGATTTAGAGGGCAAAGTAGTTACAGATCCTTATCGCATTGACCGGAATCAGCTGACCGAAGATGAAGGAGGAGAATACTTTCGTAACTGGAGACCTGAAATAAGGTCTGCCGATGATATCTGGAAGGAGATTGTTAAGGTAACCAAACTACCCGGCGTAACCTCCGCTCCAAAATTACAACCTATAGAAACCCGATTGGTAATGCTGCAGACTGGGATGCGCGCTCCAATGGGCATAAAGGTCAAAGGACAGGACTTAAGGCAAATAGAAGCTTTCGGGATGCGGTTGGAAGAAATTTTAAAAGCTGCCGAGGGCGTTAAGGCACAAGCGGTTTTTGCAGATCGTATCGTGGGTAAGCCCTATCTGATTATCGATATAGACCGTCAACGCCTGGCAAGGTACGGTATTACAATTGAATCCGTTCAGGAAGTACTTTCCATTGCCGTGGGGGGTATGCCCCTGACCCAGACCGTAGAAGGCAGGGAACGGTATTCGGTTCGCGTTCGCTATCCAAGGGAGCTCAGGGATAATCCTGAAGATCTGGAAAAAATATATGTTCCTGTATCAGGAGGGAAGCCGGTTCCTTTGGGGGAGTTGGTTAGCATACGCTATGAAAAGGGACCCCAGGTTATCAAGAGTGAAGATACCTTTTTAGTAGGCTATGTTCTGTTCGATAAAGAACAAGGTTATGCAGAAGTAGACGTTGTGGAAAATGCTCAGGCAGCCATTCAGTCACTGATAGACCGTGGCGCATTAATAGTTCCCAAAGGAGTAAGCTTTACATTTACGGGCACCTATGAAAATCAGTTGAGAGCGGAAAAAACGCTTTCAGTGGTAGTCCCTCTGGCCCTGTTGATAATCTTCCTGATCTTGTATTTCCAGTTTAGGAGTGTGTCCACTTCGCTAATGGTATTTACCGGCATCGCTGTAGCCTTTGCCGGGGGGTTCCTGATGATCTGGCTGTACGGGCAGGACTGGTTCCTGAATTTCCACTTCTTTGGTGCGAATATGCGTGATTTGTTTC
This sequence comes from Flavobacteriaceae bacterium D16, assembly GCA_021295155.1. Lineage (GTDB taxonomy): Bacteria > Bacteroidota > Bacteroidia > Flavobacteriales > Flavobacteriaceae > Lentiprolixibacter. The sequence goes on from JAJTJC010000034.1 coordinate 112,315, forward strand.
AAATACATACCATTAACCTGAGCGTGGCCGTCTGGGTTGGCTTTATAGCACTTTTCGGCATCGCCACGGATGATGGTGTAGTGATGGCTACATACCTGACACAGACCTTTGAGAGAAACCAGCCCGGAGACCTTAAATCCGTACGTGAATCTGTGATTGAAGCTGGTGAGAAGCGAATTCGACCCTGTTTGATGACTACAGCAACCACAATCCTGGCATTGCTCCCCATTCTCACCTCTACAGGAAGGGGAAGTGATATCATGATCCCTATGGCTATTCCGAGTTTCGGGGGGATGCTCATTGCACTGATCACCTTATTTGTGGTTCCGGTGCTATACGGCTGGAAAAAGGAAATTCAACTAAAACGTGCTGTCAAATGAAAACTTTTCAATTAACCTTTATACTGTTGTTATCAGTCGTTGCCGGAAATGCCCAGCAATTGCAGGAATATATAGCCGAAGCGCTTGCCAACAATCCCAATATCCAGGCTTATAAGCTGCGCTACAACATAGCGGAGGAAAAGGTAAATGAAGCAGCCTGGTTGCCTAATACCGAAATTAGTGTCGGGTATTTTGCAAGTGAGCCGGAAACCCGCACCGGAGCCCAGCGGGCACGTTTTTCTGCCAGACAAATGTTGCCCTGGTTTGGTACCGTCGGAACACGACAGGATTATGCATCCGCAATGGCAGCGGCGGATTATATGGATTACATTATTGCCCGTCGAAAGCTGTCCTTACAGGTCGCACAATCCTATTATAAACTCTATAGCATAAGAACCAGGCAGCAAGTCCTGGAAGAAAATGTACAACTCCTCCAAAGTTATGAGAATCTTGCATTGACCTCTGTGGAAGTGGGAAGGGCAAGTGCCGTTGATGTACTAAGGATACAGATAAGGCAGAATGAAATAATTCAGCAAAAGAACATATTGCTGGAACAGTTTAAAGCAGGTCAGGCTGCTTTCAATGCTTTATTAAACACGAATAGCGGTACGGATGTTCAATTACCAGTAGAGATGTATGTGCCGGAATCCGATCCTGTTACAGCGGATAGTCTGCAGCTAAACCCGGAATTGCTGCGCTACGATCGTCTTTATGAATCTGTAGTGCAATCAGAGTTGCTTAACCAGAAGGAAAAGGCTCCCATGCTTGGTTTTGGCTTAGATTACGTTCCTGTTCAGGAAAGGCCAGATTTGGTGTTCAGCGACAATGGCAAAGACATTGTGATGCCCATGGTTTCCCTGTCAATTCCTGTTTTTAACAAGCGTTATGCCTCCAGGAACAAACAGATTGAACTACGCAAAGAAGAAATACATTATCAAAAACTGGAACGGCTCAATTTGTTGGATGCTGCATTAGAAAATGCCCTATCCCAGAGAAATGAGGCGCGTATTGCCTTTAACACCCAAGAAAAGAATATTAAACAGGCCAAAGATGCGGAACAAATCCTGATCAAGAATTATGAGACTGGCACGATTGATTTTCAGGAGGTGCTGGACGTTCAGGAACTACAATTAAAGTTTCAGATAAATCAAATACAATCGGTACAGAAGTATTTTATACAATCTGCTATAATCAATTATTTAATTAAAATGTAATTTTCAAAACTATGAACATGAAATTCAAAACCATCGCAGCCGCTTTTTGTATGACGGCGCTGTTTTTCGCAACAGCATGTAAGGGAACAACAGAAAAGAAGACAGAAACTGTAACCGATCAAACGGAAGCTGTGGAAGATCTGGGAAAAGAATATACCTCGGCCTACGTATGTCCCATGCATTGCAAAGGAAGTGGGAGTGAGGAGGAGGGCAACTGCCCGAAATGCGGAATGGCTTATGTAGCTAATGAAGAGCATTCCAAAGACGGACACACGCATTAGTAATACAAAAAATGAAGCATACCTACCACATACACGGAATGTCCTGCAATGGATGCAGAAGCCATGTAGAGGCTACCCTGTCTAAAGTAGAAGGGGTAATCGCGGCTTCGGTTGATTTGCAAAAGGAAGAAGCGATCATCGAGATGCATAGCCATATCGCTTTGGATACCTTTCAAGAAGCTTTACAAGGCGAGGGAGGGCGTTATAGCATTCATCCCCCCGGAGGGCAACAGCATGTTAAAGAAGAAACAAAAGTTCAACCCCATGGACAGGGAACAGGCGTTTTTTATTGCCCCATGCACTGTGAGGGGGATAAGACCTATGACAAGCTAGTGGACTGTCCTGTATGTGGAATGGACCTTGTAGAAGAGCAAAACCTGCTGGCAACCCCTGGTGAAATGTGGACTTGTCCCATGCATCCCGAAATAGTTCAGGATGAACCGGGAAGCTGCCCCATATGTGGTATGGATCTGGTTCCTTTGAAAGCCGATATTTCGGCAGAAGAAAAGACCTATCGGAAACTACTCAGGAAATTCTGGTTGGCTGTAGCTTTTACCTTTCCGATTTTCCTAATCGCCATGAGCGAGATGCTGGAAAGTAATCCCCTGTTCGAATTGATGGGACAATACTCCTGGAACTGGGTGCAGTTTGTGTTGTCCATTCCAGTAGTGTTCTGGGCCGCCTGGATGTTCTTTGAGCGGGCTTACCGCAGTATCAGGACCTGGAACCTGAATATGTTTACCCTAATAGGAATTGGTGCTGGTGTAGCCTGGTTGTTTAGTATGGTGGGAATGATTTTTCCGGATGTATTTCCAGATCAGTTTAAATCAGAAACGGGAACCGTACATGTCTATTTTGAGGCGGCTACGGTTATCCTGACCTTAGTGCTTCTGGGGCAGCTTCTGGAAGCAAGGGCACACAGCAAGACTAATTCTGCAATAAAGGAATTGCTTAAACTGGCTCCCAATAAGGCAGCCAGGATGGTCAATGGGGAAGAAGAAGTGGTAAGTATTGATGCGATAGAAATTGGTGATATCCTCAGGGTAAAACCAGGCGATAAGATTCCTGTAGATGGGGTGATTACTGAAGGTGATAGCGCTATTGACGAATCCATGATTACCGGAGAACCCATACCCGTTAGCAAGTATGCAGGGGACCGGGTGAGCAGTGGAACCATCAATGGTAATCGTACTTTTTTGATGCAGGCCGAAAAAGTAGGTAGCGATACCCTGCTTTCTCAGATTATTTCCATGGTCAACGAAGCCAGTCGCAGTCGTGCCCCAATACAAAAGTTAGCGGATAGGGTTTCGGCCTATTTCGTTCCCATTGTGGTGCTAATTGCCCTGGTGACTTTCGCCATCTGGGCCATTTGGGGTCCTGAACCAGCCTATGTTTACGCCCTGGTCAATGCGATTGCCGTTTTGATAATAGCCTGCCCCTGTGCCCTGGGTCTGGCAACTCCAATGTCCGTTATGGTTGGTGTAGGAAAAGGTGCTCAGAATGGAGTGCTCATCAAGAATGCCGAAGCCCTGGAAAGGATGTATAAAATAGATACCTTAATAGTAGACAAGACCGGGACCATTACAGAAGGAAAACCTGTCGTGGAACAAATAGGTGTATTTGGCAACGGTTATTCTGAAATTGAAATTCTGGAACTGATTGTCGCCCTGAACAGCAACAGTGAACATCCCCTTGCAGAAGCTTCAGTTGCGTACGGAAAAGAGAACAATATAAGAATTGCAAAAGCGGATAACTTCAATGCGGTTTCCGGAAAAGGTGTTGAAGCCATTGTAGAAGCAAAAAAACTGGCCTTGGGTAACCTTAGAATGATGCATTATGCCTTTGCAGCAGTCACAGAAGCCATGGAGGTGGAAGCAAAGAAATTCCAACAGCAAGGGAAGACAGTTTCTTACTTGTCCGTTGATAGCAAGGTAGTGGGCTATATGGTTATCGGCGATAAAATCAAAGAAACCAGCGCCCGGGCGATTAATGAATTACAGGCCAAAGGAATTGATGTGGTAATGCTCACAGGAGACAATTACGACACTTCAAGATCAGTGGCCCAGGAACTCAATTTGGCCGATTTCAAAGCCGGAATGTTACCGGAAGACAAATTGAATGAGGTGGAGCTCCTGCAATCGCAGGGTAAAGTAGTAGCCATGGCAGGGGACGGGATCAACGATTCACCCGCACTAGCAAAAAGCGATGTGGGTATAGCCATGGGTACAGGCACCGATGTAGCTATTGAAAGTGCCGCTATCACCTTAGTCAAAGGAGATTTACTTGGCATAGTAAAGGCAAGGAAACTCAGTGTGGCTGTCATGAGGAATATTAAACAAAACCTCTTTTTTGCCCTGATATACAATACCCTGGGTGTCCCAATTGCTGCAGGTGTACTATATCCCTTCTTCGGTCTCCTGTTATCCCCGATGATTGCAGCTTTGGCAATGAGCTTCAGTTCGGTTTCGGTTATTGCAAATGCACTAAGGTTAAGATCTGCAAAAATTTAACAATATGGCAAACAGGAATACTTCAAAATGGATTCGCAAATCCCACAGATACCTCGGTATCTTTTTAGGGGTGCAATTTCTTTTCTGGACTACCAGCGGTTTGTATTTCAGTTGGACGAATTTGGATGAAATCCATGGAGATCATTTTAAAAACCTGCAGTCAAAGCCCAAAGTTTTCACAGGTTTGATTTCTCCGGCTGGCCTGAATGTGGGAGATGGCATACAGTCTCTGGAAATCCGGGATATTAATGGAATACCATACTACTGGGTAAACGGGGATCAACTTTACAATGCCCTGGATGGCAGCCCTAAGGGAGCCATCAATAAGGAAGAAGCCCTTTACGTGGCGGGTAATAATATGAAAAAAGACCTGGAAGTAACCAGCGTAAATTTGATAGAGAAGGTTGGGAAACATCACGAGTATAGGGAGAAACTTTTACCTGCTTATGTGATTAGCTACAAAGGAAATGAAAACCTGAAAGCTTATGTATCGGCCAAAGACGGGAAATTCCAGACTGTAAGGCATCGCAACTGGCGGATATTCGATTTTCTGTGGATGACCCATACGATGGATTACGAAGGCAGGGACAACTTCAATACTACGGTTTTGAGGGCTTTTTCCCTTCTGGGCCTGATAACAGTCCTCAGCGGATTTATCTTATGGTACATAAGCTCCCCATCGGTTAAAAATCTTAAAAAACGACTAAAATTAAAGTGATGAAAAAGAATATAATTTATATCGCTACCGCGGCACTGTCAGGTCTGCTGGTGGGTTACCTGTTTTTTGGGAATTCGGAATCAGGCGAATCTTACGTTGATCCACATCAACACAATACAGATGCTAGAGATCATATGTGGACTTGCTCTATGCACCCACAGATCATGCAGCCGGAAGCAGGGGATTGCCCCATATGTGGTATGGATCTCATTCCTGCAGAAATGGGTTCGGAAGGTTTGAGCCCGGATCAAATTGTAATGACCAAAAATGCTATGGCTTTGGCAAATGTGGAAACAACGGTTGTTGGAAATGTCGATGGCAATTCCGATAATACACTTATACTTTCAGGTACGATAGCCAATGATGAAGAAGCCACAGCCGTACAAGCCAGCTATTTTGATGGCAGGCTTGAAAAACTATATGTTAATTATGAAGGGCAGGTAGTAAAGAAAGGACAGCTTTTGGCAGCCATTTATGCTCCGGAACTGGTGGCAGCACAACAGGAGTTGCTCACGGCTGCTTCCCTTAAAGAATCACAACCGCAACTATACCAGGCTGTCCGCAATAAGCTCAAGTTGTGGAAGCTAACAGATGATCAAATTGAAGGTATTGAAAACTCGGGTAAAGTAAATGAATTCTTCCCGGTATACGCCACTGTCTCCGGAACGGTTTCAGGAGTAATGAGCGCAGAGGGAGATTATATTAAGCAGGGGCAACCCATAGCCAGGGTAAGTAATTTAAACTCGGTCTGGGCCGAATTTGACGCCTACGAAAACCAATTGTCCCAAATTAAAGAAGGCCAGAAAATAGTAATCACAACAAACGCTTATCGGGACCAAAAATATGAGGGCCAAATTTCGTTTATTTCACCTGTCCTCGACAATGCCAGCCGGACGGTTACTGTTCGAGCTATTCTGAACAATAAAACGGGGCTTTTTAAACCTGGAATGTTTGTAATTGGGGAAGTCAGGAAAAGTGTATCGTCAAATGTGGATAAAAACCTTTATGTACCCGCTTCTGCCGTAATGTGGACCGGTAAGCGATCTCTGGTTTATGTAAAGCTAAAGGCGGCTCAACCTGTTTTTGAGATGCGCTCTGTTACCTTAGGGGATCGCATTGGTGAATCCTATGCTGTTTCCTCAGGACTTATGGCAGGGGAAGAAGTAGTTACCAATGGAGCTTTTACAATAGATGCTGCTGCCCAGCTACAGGGGAAAACAAGTATGATGAACCCGGAAGGGGACCGCTCGGCGACCGGGCATGAACATGATTCCGGAATGCAGCAGGATCAGGGTATGGAAATGGATTTGCCGGAATCTTTTCAAAACGGGATGAAAAACGTATTGCCTGCCTATATTAAAATGAAGGATGCCTTTGTTGAGAGTAATGCAGCTATGGCAGCCAGGGAAGCAAAGGTCGTTTTGGATCTGGCCAAAAACCTGGATTTGACAGGTCTCGGTACCATGGGAAGGGGCCATCTTGACGATAGTATAAAATTGCTCCAAAGCATTTCAAAAAAGGAAGAACTAGACAGTCAGCGCGCTCACTTTGTGGAACTTAATGTACATATGGTTGCCATTGCTTCCCGCGTAAAGCCATTGGAACGCACACTTTATATTCAGCAATGCCCCATGGCAAACAACAATCTGGGGGCTGTTTGGTTAAGTTCTGAAAAAGAGATCAGGAACCCTTATTACGGGGATGAAATGCTTACTTGTGGAAAGGTGGAAAAAGTTCTTAATTAATCGAACAACAATTTCAACATTAAATTTGGTGTTACTCCCAGGGAATTTTGTTCAACTTGCTGGGTGCTGCTAATGTTGGCTATTCTGTAAAATGCATTTACGGTATTTTGGCGATCCAGTAAATTCCATACCGAAACACCGGTATGTAAGCGGGTTTTTCCACTTAGTTTGGTCCTGTAAATAGCGGAAATGTCCACCCGGAAGTAATCCTTTAAGTTTGCGCTGTTTACTTCACTATAATTAATGGCTTCATCAACTACTTCATTTCCCGCAACGGGTTCTGTATAAGGTCTCCCCGTTCTCCAGTTCAATCCAACGGCCATATGTAGTGTATTGGTGGAAAAAGTAATTCCTGATGAAATTGAATGGGTAATATCAAAATTACTTCGAAATTCCGGTTCAGGCAGATTTTCGAAGAGGTATTGACTATCCAGATACCCATAGCTCATCCACATATTCCACCTATTCAATTGTCTTCTGATTAAGAATTCTGCTCCATAAGCCTCATACTTCCCTGATGATCTGACAAACTCATACTGGTCCAGGAAACCCTGACTTTGGGTGGTGATTCCACTAACCTCTTTCAGGAAACCCACGGCATTGATAAGCCAATCCTGTTTTTTAAAGCTTAACCCTATAGATCCCTGTTTACTTTGGATTATTGGGATGTCCTGGTCATTGGAAAGTTGCCAGCGCCTTTTCTCTATACCCAGAAAATCATTCTGAAAATTGATGATTTGAGAAGTATTTTGGTGCTTGAATTCTCCCAGGATCTCCAGATTAAACCATTGCGCAAACTTTTGATTAAAACTCAGCCGGGGTTCCCAAAGCTGTTTTTTAAATTTATCCAGGTAATTATAGCGGATTCCTGCATATAAAGAAGTGCCCGTATCAGGAAGGGTCCAATTCAACTCGGTAAAAACAGCATGAGTCCTCAGTACTTCCCCAACTAAACGCCTGAAGATAGGATTGTCAACATCATCTAGATTCGTGATCTTGGTTTCCATAAAATGATATCCGGTATTCAGGTTCAGGTTTTCATTTAGTCGATATAAGCCCAATAGTTTGGCGCCGGATTCTGAAACCACATTTTCTTGTAAAAATCGCTGGTTATCCAGGACATTGGCATTGATTGCCCTTAGTTTATAATCTGTTTCATACAGGCTTAATTCCGTGGTTAATTTAGGCCCCCACTGACGCATGTAATACAGCCCCCCTGCTATGCTACGCTGATTTAAATTGCTCTCACGAATTTCATCGGAATCATTGATAGTAGCACTTTCATTAAATACTATTTCATCTGCTGTGTGAATGAAGTTAAGCCTGATTAAATCCTTGTCTGTAAGGCGATAAAGCAGCCGCATGGAAGCGTCGTAAAAATCGAATTCAATATCAGAATTGGTAACCGAGGTCTGATTAGTTTCAATTTCCGTGTCTTGTGCAATTCGATCAAAATATTGGGAGTAGGTGGGAGTTTCAACAAAGTCGCTGATGGCTTTGCGGGCTGCAACCTGTATGGAGGCATTTTTTCCAAGGGGAGCATCTATAAAGCCATTGGCATCAATCAGATTAATCCCAAAGCTGCCCTTGAGGGAGGGGTTGATGTTTTTACGGGTTTCCATAGCAATTGTTCCCGACACACCATCGGTTAATGCGGCAGAGGTGCCATTTTTTTGCAATGTAACGCGTTGTGTGATTTGAGGATTGTACATAGAAATCAAACCAAAAAAATGTCCGGATTGATACATCTTTATATCGTCCCAGACAATCAGGTTTTGATCGTGACTACCACCCCGGATGTTTATGTTGGATACCGTTTCATCTACACTCTGGATTCCGGGTAAGGCCTGTACCGATTGCAATACATCCTCCTCTACAAGACCTGGTAATATGGAAAATTTGTCAAAATCTAACTGGAAAGATCCGTCGTCCAGTTTATCCAGACCGCGAATCAGGTAATCAGACAGGACTATTTCTGGTAATTGTTGCTCGTCCGGTATCAGATAGATTATTGCACATTCAGTGCTATTAAAAAAACGAGCCTCACGTCTTATGCTTTTATGTCCAATATGTCGCAATAGTACAACCGACCTAGGGTCAATTACTGGAAGCTCAAAATAACCTGCTTCATTGGATACCGTACCGCGTCCACCGGATTGTACGGTGGTATAGGCTAAGGGTTCTCCAGTATCCTTATCCTTAATAAAGCCACATAACTTTAGTTTTTTTGTTGTTATCGAGATAATTGAACTGGTTACAAATTTGAACTCCAGGCCAGTTCTTTCTTCGAGAAAAGCGACGGAAGCAGATAAGTCCAGTGAATCATCCGGTGCAGGAACACGGACCTCATTCACAATCTCAGATGCGTAGTTAAACTGCACCTGAAAACGCTCCTGAAGCCTGTTGAGTACTTCAAGCAATTGTTCAGGCTGTTCTGTCTGCTGTCCCGAAAGTGAGGTCCAATGGAGAACAAACAAGACTCCCAAAAGTAGTTTTATCTTATTTCTCACCTGGTATTACCCTGACGTTGTTGGTTTCCGATATGCTATAATCCAAATTAAGTGGTTCTGTTATTGATTTCAGGGCATTATCTAGGTTATCATGTGAAAACCCACCGGTAAAGAGTTGGTTAGCTTTCACGTTTTCTAAGGTTATAACCACACCAAATTGTCTTTCGACCTCTGCAAAAACTTCCACAATAGCCACTCTTTCAAAAGTGCTTGTATTTTGTGTCCACTGGGGAGTAGTATAGCTATTTTTTCCTGTTGAGAAATCACCCCCGTAAGACCTGAAGCTATCACCCACTTCAAGGATTAACTCGCGTTGTCCGGAGATTACCTGAACGCGTCCTTCATAACAGCTTACCTCGAAGAATTGCCCTCTTTGTTTTACATTGAACTCAGTGCCAAGAACTGTTATTTCCCCTTCCGGTGTAATTACCTGGAATCTGCTTCCCTTGACTACATCAAAAAAGGCCTCACCAATTAACCGGACTTTCCGGCTTTTATCCCATTTCTTTTCATTGAACGCAAGCTCAGATACAGCATTTAAAGTAACCATGGATTCATCAGGCAATGACACAGATGCCTGTTCTCCGAATTTTGTTTCAAATTTAGTTGTATTTCCCGGCCATAGAAAATAGGAGAGCACAAAACCAATCAAAACCACGCTGGCTACCCGCAGCAAGGGCCTGATCCAATGTATTTTTTCTTTGGGAGGCTCTGTTTTACTTAATCGAGTTTTCAATTCCTGGTAATCTCCGGGGGCAGCGAATTGGGAAGCCTTAAACGCAGAAGCATTATCCACAATACCCTTCATAAAGGCTGCGTCCTCAAGTTTTTCGAAAGCAGCGGATTCCTCAGGGGAAAGGGTGTCGGATAACCATTTTTGTATAAGTTCTTCCTTGTTCATTTTTACTTCCCTTTACTATTATAACAACTAACTTCCCTTTTCTCCTGATTATTTGATCCGGAATCCTTCCAGTTCGTTCCTTAGCACCTTAAAAGCTGAATAAATCCGGTACTCCACCACTTTTCTGGTTACGCCTAAAATCTGCGCAATTTCTTCGTGTTTTTTACCTTCCACCTTATTCAGCATAAAAGCTGTTCGCTGTTCTTCATTTAATCTCGAGAGCACTTCCTGGTACTTTTTATAATACTCATCCTGTTCCATAAGGAACTCAGGAGATTCTTGGGTGTAACTCCTGGGTTTCTGATTTTGGTATTTTAATACTACTTTCTGATGTTTAATTTCGTTTAACATCAGATTATTGGCCACAGTATACAGGTAGGACTTGGCCTTGGCCGAACTCACTTTCTTGCAGTTTTCCCAAAGTTTGATAAAGGCTTCCTGGACTTTGTCATTTGGATTCAGGCCCGGACCATACTTATAATAAAGAAAATCGTGTAGTCCCTGTGCTAGTTTTTCATAGAGACTGGAATAAATATGTTCTTCGCAAACTTCCTTATGCAGATCTTTTTCCAAGAATGTGGATTTTCTCTGTTCAAATGTATAAAAAGTATTTTCTTCAAAAAGTTTTCAGGAATTTTCAGGACATGGTTGTTTAATTAGTAAACAGTATGAATTTAATACCTCAACCTATGAAAAAAGCTATGAAATACCTCAGTTTGTTCTTTATCGGGATCTTACTCCTCAATGTATCCTGTAGACAGGAAGAGTCAGAATTTATTGAAGCCCCACCGGAGGAAACACTTAAAGCAAATTCCAATGTGGCTACCTTGCTTTCCAGAACTTCCATGAATGATGGTTCTGAAGATAACATTATTGACAGGGCCAGCTGCCTCAAAGTAAAACTGCCGGTAACAATAATTGCCAATGGAATCGAGATTAACGTGGTCTCTGAAGATGATTTTGAGACGATTGAAGAAATATTCGATGCCCTGGAAGATGATCAGGATCTCCTCGAAATTATTTTTCCTATTACCATAATCTTAAATGATTTTGAAGAAATAGTGGTTAATGATCTATCGGAATTTAACACCTATGTAGCCAGTTGTCCGGGAGAAAATGAATTTGATGATGACATTGAATGTGCAGATATAAAATACCCCATTACAGCTTCGGTATTTAACTCTCAAAATGAAGTTATAGATACGGTTACCATCACCGACGATGCTACTTTATATGCCTTCCTTGACGAACTGGAAGATTCCGATATCGTTAACATTAATTTTCCCATTACAGTCATTTTGTTTGATGGTACCGAAGTGGAGGCATCAAACCTGGACGATCTGGAGACCATTCTGGACAACGCGGAAGATGATTGTGATGAAGACGATGATTATGATTACAACGATGACGACTGTGATAATTGCACAACGCAACAACTTTCGGATGTTCTTACAGGATGTACGGACTGGATTGTAGATAAATTGGAACGTAACGATCAAAACCTGGAGGATATGTATACGGCCTACCGATTCAATTTCCAGAATGATGGAACGGTAATAGCGACAGAAGGGGCCAATACCTATAACGGAACCTGGACTTCCAGTGGATCTGCTAATAACATATCGGTTCAAATTGATATGACAGACCTAAGCGATTTTAATGCGGTATGGAACCTGCATGAGATTGAGGAGGGTGGTGAAACTGAAGTGGACCTTCGTCTGGGAGATGACCGCCTGGAATTTGAGAGTAGCTGTACCACTGGTGGAGGTGATGGAGGCGGTGAATCCACCCTGGGAAACATCCTGGTAGACGGAAGCTGGATAGTTTCTTCTTATTTGGATGACGGGATTGATGAGACCGCTACATTTACAAATTACAGCTTCAATTTTGATGTCAGTGGAACTGTGGAGGCTAATGACGGTATTCCCGTGACCGGAACCTGGTCCTTCCTTGAATCAAGTAATAAGCTCATCCTGAATTTTGGAACGGATATTACCCTCGAAGAATTAAACGACGACTGGGATGTGGTGACTTCAACTGACACCCAGGTAGACCTTATCAGCGTTAGCGGTGGTGATGGCACAACAGATACATTAATATTAACAAAACAATAAACCATTTAAATTATGAAAAAGAGCATCTTAAATATCGGATTATTTCTGGCTGCAATATCCTTTACAGCCTGTACCACAGATAGTGATAATAATGATGAAAACTTCGATTTGGTCCAACTACAGGCTGATGTAGAGGAGATAACCACTACAGCGACTTCAGGTTCGTGGACCATAACAAAGTTTGTAGACTCCGGTAAAAACGAAACCTCGGATTTCGCCGGGTATGGATTCAGTTTCAATGCAGATGGCAGCCTGGTCGCAGACAATGGTAGTACTACCATTTCAGGTAGCTGGTCAATAAGCATTGATGATGACACCAGTGATGATGATTCAGATTCCTCCGGTGAAAGTAGTCAGGATCACGATTGTGATTCCTGTACCACAGAACAGCTTACCGATGTGCTAACGGCCTGTTCGGACTGGTTTGTGGAAAAATTGGAACGGAATACCAACAATTTAGAGGAAAACTACACCGGGTATCTTTTCAATTTTATGGCCGATGGTTCCCTTATAGTCACCAGTGGGATGGACAGTTTTGCTGGCACATGGTCAGCATCTGGAAGCGGAAATAATATCCAGGTAGTACTAACTGTCACTGATCTGGGTGATTTTGAAGACACCTGGACCCTCCACGAGATCGAATTGTACCAGGGAGAGTCTAATGTGGATTTGAGGATAAATGGTGAGGATAGGCTACGTTTCAGGAACAATTGTACCCTGGGTGATTTTGGCTCAGGTAACTCCTCTGGTGAAATCGATTTCAACATATTCTTTGCCGCACCAGAAGACTTTGCCGAATTGACCGATGATTGGAATATCATCTCCTATTCCGCAAATAAGATTGAATTGATTGATGTTAGTGGCGGAGATGGTGAAACAGACCTGTTAACCTTCGAAAAGTAAGACACCCCAATGAACATAACCTAGGGGACCTTTCGTAATCAATGGAATAAGCCCCGCTGTGAAAAGGAAGGTTCTTGAACTGCCCCGGCTGATGTCCGGGGCGGTTTTATTATATTTAGTCCTATATCAAACCAGCTTCTCTACTATGGACACCACTAACAACCCTGCATTGACTTTCCCTCGCTTATTTGAAAAAATGAGAGAAGTTGGGATGCTTCAAAAAATTGACAAGGGAACGGAGATCCTGCGCGAAGGGCAGTTCGTAAAGGTTATCCCTATTGTGCAAAAAGGACTTATCAAGGTGTACACCCGGCATGAGGACCGGGAATTATTATTGTATTATATCCGTCCTGATGAGAGCTGTATTATGTCCTTCTCGGCAGGTATCAATAACGAGCCGAGTCAGGTTTTTGCCGTCACAGAAGAAGATACCGAAGCACTACTTCTCCCCATAAAAGAAGCACAGGAACTGGTAAATGATAACCCGAATGGCAATCGTTTCTTTTTTCAGCAGTATAAATCGCGCTATGCTGAATTGCTGGACACTATCCACCATGTGCTATTTTCTAAAATGGATACCAGGCTTTATAAACATTTGAAAGACAAAGCCAGAGTTAAGGGTGAAAATCCACTTCGTATGTCACATCAGCAACTTGCAAGTGAGCTGGGCACCGTACGTGAAGTGATTAGTCGTGTTATGAAAAAATTGGAAGGTGAAGGACTTGTAAGGCAGGTTGGGAATACCATACATGTAATTGAGTTGTGACTTAAGTCACTGCATACTCCATTTAGGCCATTTACTTTTGATAAAAAGAAATCACGAGCCGGAAATTCATAAAGCTTCTTTTCGTGTGTATCCTTTGCTTAGCGGTAATCACCGGAATGGTCTGGCTCGTGGATCTATTATCTAACTAAAATTTGAAATCATGAAAAAAAACATGGGGTCTGCAGACCGTATCATCAGAACAATTATCGCCGTAGTAGTTGGCGCCCTTTATTTTACCGATATAATAGCGGGAACTTTAGGACTGGTACTACTCATATTGGCAGTGGTTTTCCTTTTGACCAGCCTAGTAAGTTTTTGCCCGTTGTACGCTCCTTTTGGAATTTCTACCTGTGCCGTTAAAAAGGAAGAATCATAAAAATCCTGGAATTTTCAGGAATTATCCCTATTCAATTGTTTTACTAATGTAATTCCTGGCAATAATCAGGATTACTAATAGTTAGTAAAATGTTTAATCTTAAGTACTTAACCTATTTTAAAGTTATGAAAAATTCATTTTATCTTACCCTTGTATTGTCGGCAATGTTGTTGGTGAGTTGTTCCAGTGATGAAAACGACGGTAGCAGGATTAGATTGAAAGTAGCCTCTGTAAATGCTCCCGGAATTAGTGGCAAATCTGCTTCTTTTACGAGCAAGAATAATGAAGGTATTGTTTTTACCGACTTCCGTATTTCCATTCGCGATGTGGTCTTCAAAAATGACGATGACCCCAACAGTAGCCTGGACACCGATGAAATCCGGTTCAGAGGCCCATACCAGATCGATCTACTCGCTGGTGGCGATGCTGTAACACAGACTATCGGGGATGCTTTTGTTCCTGATGGGCTTTACAAGGAATTGCGCTTTAAGTTTCACAAAGATGAAGACTTGCCCGCAACCGATGTCCTGTATGACCGCTCCATTTACATTGAAGGAACCATTGACGACGCACCTTTTGTATTCTGGCATGATACCAGTGAAAATCTGGATGTTGGCAGGTCAACCGGGGTGGAAGTTGCCGGTGGAGTAGTGAACTTTACTGTAGAATTTGATATTTCCCAGTTCCTGAGTTCCTTAAATACTATAGACTTGCACCAGGCAGTGGATGGAAATCAGGACGGACTCATTGAGATTTTCCCCAATGACCGGGATGGCAACCAGGATATAGCTGATGATCTCAAGGACAATATAAAAGAGACTGCAGATCTGATTAATAAATAATATTCTCGATCTGAAAGTGAGAAAAACACCGCATTGCATGCGGTGTTTTTTTTGAATGGATCAGAGCCTGACGAAAGAGCCCATGAAATGAATTTTTGACGTTCTAAATTACTTTACAGAAGGGGGTATTAGGAACATAAATTTTTACACAAACTGATATATATCAGTGTTCTTTAATGGTTTCTATCAGACCTTTGTAACTAATGTTACGGCCTTTAAATCAGATACCCGTTAATTTTAACCTAGAATCATTTAATTGACGAATTATGCATGTTGAACAGATCTACACGGGTTGCCTCGCACATGCCGCCTATTATCTGGAAAGCAAGGGGGAAGCCGCGATTTTTGACCCCCTGAGGGAGGTAGGACCTTATATCGCAAGGGCCAAAAAAGACAAGGCTAAAATAAAGTTTGTTTTCGAAACGCATTTTCATGCTGATTTTGTGAGTGGACATCTGGACCTGAAAAAGAAAACAGGGGCACAGATTATTTTTGGTCCAACAGCGAAGCCTGGCTATGAAGCAATTGTAGCAGAAGACGGCCAGATATTTGAAGTGGGAGATTATAAGGTGAAGGTGATCCATACGCCTGGTCATACCATGGAAAGCACTACTTATCTGCTTATTGATGATAAAGGAGAAGAACATGGAATTATCACAGGAGATACCTTGTTTATTGGAGATGTTGGCCGACCTGATCTGGCTCAGCATGTAGTCTCTGAATTAACTGAGGAAAAGCTGGCCGGACATTTGTTCGACTCTCTCAGGAATAAAATTATGCCCTTAGATGATCATCTTATTGTATATCCAAACCATGGCGCTGGTTCGGCTTGCGGAAAGATGATGAGTAAAGAAACCACAGATACCCTCGGGCACCAGAAGAAAGTAAATTATGCGCTAAGGGCAGATATGACCAGGGAAGAATTTATAAAGGAATTGCTTACCGGTTTAACCCGTCCGCCAGGATATTTCCCTCAGAATGTGCTTTTGAATATAAAGGGATATGAAAGTCTGGATACTGTAATGGAACGTGGAGAAAAACCGCTATCTCCTGAAGCATTTGAAGCGGCTGCCAACGAAACAGACGCCTTAATGCTCGATACGCGGACTGCAACAGATTTTGCACAGGGATTTATCCCAAATAGTATCAATATAGGTCTAAAGGGCAATTTTGCCCAGTGGGTAGGGGAGATGATACCGGATGTGAAGCAACAAATTCTGTTGATAACCTATCCAGGGCAGGAAGAAGAAGCCATAACCCGACTGTCCAGAGTAGGATACGATTATACCATCGGTTTTCTCGAAGGAGGTTTTGAAGAATGGAAAAAGTCTGGTAAAGACTATGATACTGTAGGAAGAATCGACGCCAAGGAATTTGAAGAGACCTATAGACAAGTGAAACCTGTGGTTATCGACGTAAGGAAGAAGAGTGAATTTGATTCTGAACATGTGGTAGATGCCCTGAATGTGCCACTCAACGATATCAACGCTCAACTTTCCCAGTTTCCAAAAGATAAACCTTTTGTGCTCTATTGTGCAGGTGGCTATCGCAGCATGGTTGCAGCTTCCATCCTGAAACAAAGGGGCTGGGATAATTTTGTAGATGTCAATGAAGGTTTTGACATAATTAAAAAAACTAAGGTGGAGAAGACGGACTATATCTGTCCGACTACCTTGCTTTAGTAACCATAAAATTTGTTTTGGTTGGTTGTTAGGGAAACGGCCACGTATTATTGGGTCGTTTCCCTTCTTTATCATCAATCACGTATAAAAAAATTAAAATAATGTCATTTCTAAGTGCTATATTTAAGTCTAAGTCGGCTAATTCTGACAAGATAGAAATCCTGGATACCAAGGCCTATAAAGAGGCTGTTTTGGGCAAAAATGTTCAATTGGTTGATGTAAGGACACAACGGGAATTCCGTTCCGGGCATATTGGTAAAGCGGTTAATATTGATTTATTCAAAGGAGGTGCCTTTGACAGGGCCTTTGAAAATTTTGACAAAGAAAAGCCTGTTTACCTTTATTGCCGTTCCGGTAACAGGAGCCAAAAAGCGGCCCGCAAGCTTTTGGCACTAGGGTTCGAAAAGATTTACGACTTAAAAGGGGGTATTTTGCAGTGGGAGTAAAATAGAAATTTCTTAAAACCAATCAATATTATGAGAGCTTTACTTTTCTTAGCCATTCTGACTTTTGTTATTAGTTGTAAGGAACAACCCAAAAAGGCAGAAGAAACGTTAACAATGAGTGCTGAAGCACTCGCAGAACAGAGGGAACAAATGATGGTCACTTACTGTTATCAGTGCCATAATCCCAAAACAGACAGGGAGAGTATGCTGGCGCCGCCTATGATAGGGATTAAAAAGCATTACATTTCAGATAGTACTACCAAGGAGGTCTTTGTAGCGGATTTACAGGCATGGATGAAAGGACCAAGTGAGGAAAAGAGCAAAATGCCTCATGCCCTTGAAAAGTTTGGTCTGATGAGTCACCAGGTTTATCCCGACAGCGTTATCGTCGGTATTGCTGAATATTTGTACGACAACGAGATCGAAAAACCGGAATGGTATCAGCAGCATCACAAGGAAATGCATGGATCCGGAAAAGGAATGGGAGCTGGCCACAAAAAAGGCCAGAAAAAAGGGGGTCAGTAAGCGATCAAGATCAAACTGATCTGGAAAAGGCCCGGGAATTTGCCATGGCTACCCAGACCCAACTCGGTAAAAACTTAATGGCAGCATTACAAAGGGGAGGCACTCAGGAGGCCATCCCCTTTTGTAATATTAAGGCTTTACCAATTACAGACAGTATGGCCGTTGTTTCGAATGCAAGTATTAAACGGGTGACCAACAAGGCCCGAAATCCAATGAACATAGCCAATGAGTTTGAAGAGTCATTGATTGAAGAGTACCAAAAAGCGCTTGTAAAAGGAGAGACCTTACAACCCCAAATAAGTTCGGATTCCTCAGCCCAGGCCTATTACTTTCCTATACTAACCAATGCCATGTGTTTGCAATGCCATGGTAAACCGGGGGTAGAGGTGCACGATGTTACACTGGAAAATTTAAAAACGTATTATCCCCGGGATAATGCCCTGGGTTACGATTCAAATGAAGTCAGAGGTTTATGGAAGGTGATTCTGGCTCCAAAGCCTTAGTATTTATAAGAGTCGCTCTAATTGTAAACTGCCCTGACTATTCCATCTTAGGATAGCCAGGGCAGTTAGTTATTTTGTAGGAAAGTTAAGGTTTAGCTTTTCATTTTTTCGTTTTACCAAACCCATAGAGGTTTTGGTGCACAAAGTCCTTAGGGAAGTTTTCATCTCCAGGGAATCCCAGTTCTATAGTACCACTATCTTCGGGGACATAATTGGTTTTAAAGATATAATCCCACAGGCTCAGGCTGATACCAAAGTTAACCCCGAAAGATCCTTCCGGCAGGGCATGTGCATGGTGATAGAGATGCATCACCGGATTGTTAAAGACATACTTCAAAGGCCCGTAGGTAAGCTTTATATTGGCATGGTTCAGGTGTCCTATACTGATAGCAATAAAGTGCACAATAAAGGCCTGCTCTGGTTCAAAGCCACCAAGAACCATTACGCCAAGGGTTTTGAGAGGTTTATAAAGGATATTTTCCATCCAGTGGTAGCGTAAATGCGCTGCAAAACCCATTTCCTTTACGGAGTGGTGCACTTTGTGGAAATTCCATAGCACCGGGTATTTGTGTAATAGGATGTGGGTAAACCACTGCACAAAATCCAGAATAATGAAGAAAACCAACAATTGCAGCCACATTGGATAACTGGAAATGCTTAAAACGGTAAAACTGTCTGCTGCAATTCCCAGATCATTAAACGCCAGGCCCAGAACTTTATAGAACCCACTGATTGCAATAGCAAACAGGAAGAAGTTAAAGTACATATAAAAGGCATCCAGCCAAAAGTCCTTTCGGAATACAGATTGTTGTTTTCTCCAGGGAAAGCCAATTTCAAGTAACCAAACCAGCAGTGATATGGCGGTTAGTCCCCAGAAATAATTGGTGTACCAGGGCACGTCAAAAATGATAGATTTCCATGTCCATTCTACACTACCCATAAAGGAGTCTCCAAAGGCATTCAAATATTTTTCCATAATTCAATTTTTTACAATCATTTTTAATTTATCTATATAAGGGTAATTCGTATGGCTCCATTCTGTCCAGGAGCCATCATAATTCAAGACGTTGGTGTATCCGAGCATCTCGGTGAGCACAAAATAGGTATGTGAAGACCGTACACCGGAGTGGCAATACACTATTATTTTTTCTTCTTTAGATGCACCAAGGCGCCCAAAGATTCGCTCTAAATCTGCAAGCGATTTTAGTTTTTTATTCCCATCAAAGTGAATGGCTTCAGACCAGTCCAGGTGAACGCTGCTGGGTATTCGACCCGCTTTGGCAGCGCCGTTCTTTAATTTGTTTCCCAAAAATTCCTCCTTGGATCTTGTGTCTACCAGTACATAGGATTCCTGGTTAGAGCTGATCAGATCAAATAACTCTTCTTTTGAAATGACATTAACGCCTCCGGCACTATCAGGAAAGCTGAAATTGGACGGTTCGGGACTGATTAGTCCGGATTCCACAGGCATATCCTGCGATTTCCAGGAATGTAAGCCTCCGTTAAGCAGCTTTACATTGGAGAAACCGTAATGGTTGAGTGCCCACCAGAATCGCGCAGCCTCGGGAAGTCCCCGGTCGTCATAAAGCACCAGTTGATGTTCATTGGTAATACCCAGTTCACTTAATATTTGTTCGATTTGCCCTTTTTCGGCAAGCATACCTCCGTAGGTAAAGTTGGGGTTTTCAATAGCCTCCCTCCAGAGGTTGAGGGCGCCAGGTATATGTTCCTGGGTATACGCTTCAGCTTTTCGAAAATCAATTATCCGTGTTCTGGAATGATCAATAAGGGTCAGTTCCGCTACCTCAATCAATGGGTTTCCTGATGTTTCCCTGGCCGGAATTTCATTGCAGCCCCATAAGAGTAGCAAACCAACTACTATTAACGATTTATTCTTCCAGAACATACCAATCAATATCAGTTAGAACTTCCCTTCTGCCTTTTTTCTTGGGAGGATAATTGGTTACGAGGTAGTCCACAATTATTTCCTCATTCTTTCCCAGATCCCATAAATTCTGGGTTTCCTGCATCCAGCGAATAGTAGCTATCCAGCGCTCTTCGTTCATACGGTTTTGAATAACCAATTGGGCCGAATGGCAATTGGTGCAGTTGTTCACTACCGTCATAAGGCCTTCGGCATCAACAAGTCCGGTACGCATATGTATACCGTTCTCTATTTTATCGTAATCATCTTCTTCTACTACTGCCACATATGTTGCATCCGTTGAAGATCCCCGAAAAAAGGAAAAATCAGGATCGGCCATGATATATAATATTGTGGCCACCATCAACCCAAAAATGCCAAAGAGTCCAAGCATAAGTCGGTAAATGGCTTTCGCCTGTTTCTGAAAGGTATTTTTATCTTCCATCTCAGGTAACTTTTACCGCAATCCTATGGCAGGCATTGTTCAGGTATCCTTTGGGATTCCATCCGGGTAACAACATGGGCTGACGGATGCCCTTTTCGTCTGTGGCCCGTGCCCAAACTTCATAATAACCTTTTTTGGGAAAGGAAACTTCTGCAGAAAAGTGCTGCCAGGCCAGGCGATTTGCTGGTTTCTGAATGGAGCACTCCCGCCAGGTAGATCCAAAATCTATTGAATATTCCATTTTAGATACCTCCAGTTCCCCTGCCCAGGCGTGTCCACGTATGGAGAGCTTTTTACCCATCTTAATCATGGCACCTGTTTTAGGGTAGGTGATCAGGGATTTTACAGGCATGGATTCGATGATACACATATCCTCATCCTTTACCTTTTCACCGGGAGCTACGGGATTGCAGGGTACTCTATAAGCCGTACCGGTCATTTTTGTTCCGTCGTGAACCTTATCCCGAACACTGATCCGGTTCACCCATTTACCCGAAACAGAGGCTGGCCAGCCTCCGGCTACAAGTCTCAGGGGATAGCCATGTGCAAGGGGGATATCTTTCCCATTCATTTTGAATGCCAAGAGTGTTTCATCCTGCATTGCTTTACCCATGGGTGCACCCCTTGAAATGGGTTCTTTACTTGGATCACGACTAAGGTGTACATCCGCCGCATGGTATCCAATATATACTGCATTGCTTTTTATACCCACATCCTCTAAGACATCTCGCAGTCGTACCCCGGTCCATGTTGCACAGGAAACGGCGCCAACGGACCACTGGTTGCCTTTTGCAGGAGGATCAAATTCACTACGTCCGTTGCCCCCACATTCCAGGGTTAGCTGATAGGTGTAGTTTGGAAATTTCGACTGTAATTCCTGTAATGTATAGGTTTTGCTTTTCGATACAGCTTCCCCATCTATGGTTAGTGTCCATTTTGAAGCATCAATATTCTCGGGAATAAGCCCGTTATTGCGAATGAACATAAACTTGTTGGGGGTGATGGCATCATCAAGCAAATGCGCCTTAGCTTCAATATTCCAGGGCCGGTCATTCAGCACTTCCATCCCCTCGTCCTTCCCAAATAGCTTAAAGGGATCAGGGTCCTGGAGACCCAGGGGAGAATAGCCTTTTGGCATGGTATGGCCATAAACAATTTCGACTCCGATAAAGGCGGCCATAGAGCCCAATACAGAGTTTTGTACGAACTTTCTTCTATTCATGGAATAAGTAAATCTACTTACCACTAAGGTACTAAATATTATAAGGTTAATTGTGTAACAAATGTTACGATTGTGCTCATTGGAGAATGCTAAATTGAGAAGGAAACCAATTGATAAAACAAAATGAAATCTTCATATCAAATCCTGATTATTGGCGGAGGAACGGCGGGTATCATGACAGGGGCACAATTATTGGCCAAAAATCCAAAACTGGATATAGCGATAATTGAACCTGCTGATACGCATTACTATCAACCCGCCTGGACCCTGGTTGGGGCGGGCACCTATGATTTTAAAAAAACGGCCAAACCCATGTCTGAGGTAATGCCCGAAGGGGTAGACTGGATAAAGGATTATGCCACAGGATTTGATCCAGAGAATAATTCAGTGTCTACTCAAGGTTCTGGTAACATCACCTACGATTACCTTGTAGTTGCACCAGGATTAATTATGGACCCTAGCTTGATTGAGGGGCTTCCAGAGGCGCTGGAAAAGGGAATAGCATGCAGTAATTACATAAACCCCGAACATACCTGGGAAACCCTCCAAAACTTCAAGGGAGGTAATGCCGTATTTACACAGCCCACTACCCCAATCAAATGTGGAGGGGCACCCCAGAAAATTGCCTACCTGGCGGCAGATTATTTCCGTAATAATGGTTTGAAAGATAAGGCCAATGTAATTTTCGCAACACCGGGATCAGTGATATTCGGAGTTAAGGAAATCAGAACCACCCTGATGCATGTGATAGACCGGTACGGGATACACTTTAAACCATTTTATGCCCCCTACCGCATAGACTCCGTTAAAAAAGTGGTCTATTTTAACCATACTGCACCAGATGAAAACCAGTGTGTTGTAAATGCGGATAACGAATTGGGAGAAATCATGACGGGGGATGCCGTAATTGAGATCCCTTTTGACCTACTGCACTTGGCTCCTCCACAGACGGCACCAAAATTTGTTAAAGAATCCTCCTTGGTAAATGAAGCCGGCTGGCTCGATGTGGACCACCATTCCATGCAACACAACACATACCCCAATATCTTTGGGCTGGGCGATGTAGCTGCACTACCCACTGCTAAAACCGGGGCGGCAGTACGTAAACAAGTGCCGGTAGTTGTGGATAACCTGTTGATGTTGATTGATCATAAGCAAGCCAACAATACTTCATATAACGGTTATTCCTCCTGTCCCCTGGTAACCGGATATGGAAAAATGGTCTTAGCAGAGTTTGATTATAAAAATAATTTTCTTCCGGACCCAAAACTTAAAAGAATGCTGGTCTTCAGTAGCGGTAAAGAACATTGGAGGCTTTGGATGTTAAAGAAATACGGACTTCCCTATTTGTATTGGAATAAGATGATGAAAGGGAAAAATGTGTGATTAGTTGATTGATTGTTAATAAAAACGGGGACGCAAAGTCCCCGTTTTTTATTCGCCGTTTATGACAGTCTTTTAGATAAAAAGTAAATGGGTGCCATCTTCATTAGCACGATTATAAAAATCACCAATAGTAAGGATGCCATCCAGTTCATCAATTAAATCTTCACGTTCCAGGTGGAACATGTCTATGGCAAGTTTGCACCCCCATAATTTACAACCTGAATCAGAAAGGATTTCCAGAAACTCACTTACTGGGGGCATATCCAGTTTTTCCATTTCCTTTTTCATCATTTTCGTGGCCAGTGCTTCAACCCCGGGTAATCCGCCCAGCATGGTAGGCATATGCATCGCCGGGTTACCCACGGTAGCCACGTGCAGATGTTCCAGTTTTTTCTTTTGAATGGCTTCAAGGCCGAAAAATGTAAAGAACAACTCAGCTTCTATACCTTCCATCCTGGCACCGTTGGCCATTACAAATGCCGCATAGGCATTCTCCAGGGTTCCCTTGGAGAGGATGAAAAGCATCTTTTTAACTTTGGTTTCGCTCATAACGTTTGTTTATTGAATTACAAGGCAATCGCCCTATAATGTATTAGGTTTAAATACAACTTTTAGGTTTTGGGATACCGGCAATCAATGTCGATTTTTTCAAGGGTCCACCTGGGAATAATGCGTAAAACTCCTTAATATTGATTACCCCACTTTTTTTGATTCCGCGTATCGAAAGAGCTTCTTCCTTATGGTGTTTTTCCTGCAGATAAGCAATAACTTCCCAGTGCTTGTCAGTCATGCTTATGCCATTTTCTTCAGCCAGGGATTCCCCTACCTCTTTATTCCATTGGCTAAAATCAAGTAAATAGCCCTCTTCGTTTACATCAATCTCTTTATTTGCAATAGCTTTTTTCATTATTATTTATTTTGGTTTATGATACTTCTTCTAATTTTTTACCTTTTTCATTCATAGTAGCCGATACAAAGGGGATTGGTACTGCTTTTAGCAGCATATTCCAATAGACCCATTTGAATGCCATTTTACCCCAATGATTTGCGCGACTCTCCCTTAGTAATTTCATAGGGCCTATTCCCGGTAATGGGAAAGTACCTTCCACGGGTTGGTGTTCATAATTGAAATCAATTAATAGCGCTTTGCCATTTCCGGTTTCGACAAAGCAATTGGCATGCCCGTCAAACTCTTCTTTTAGTGCTTCTCCTTTAACATAGCGCACTATGTTATCGGTTAGGATCTCCGCTTCAAAATGGGCTACTGACCCCGCCTTTGAAGTAGGGACATTCGTTGCATCACCAATTGCGAATATGTTCTCGTGTTCCTTGGATTGTAAGGTTGCCTTATGAGTAGGCACAAAATTCAAATCGTCACCCATACCAGAGCGTTCTATAACAGCGTTACCCATATTGGTTGGGACGGTTACCAGGAGATCATAAGGGACCTCTACCTCGGCATAGTCAATAATCTTGTTATTTTCATAATCAACTCTTTCGATGTTGAAATCCGTTACTTCCTTAATGTTTTTTTCTTCCAGTAAATGGTCGAAAGCCTTTGAGGCACGAGGTGTTGTAAAGGCACCTCCCAAAGGGGTTACATAGGTAATATCTACCTTATCCCGCATCCCCTTCTTTTTGAAGTAGGTGTCCGCCAAAAAGGCAAATTCCAATGGGGCAACCGGACATTTAATAGGCATTTCGGTTACATGCACCACCAATCTGCCGCCCTCCCATTCTCTGAGTTTATTCCGCAACGCCACGGCACCATCATAGGTGTAAAAGTCAAAGATATTTTCCTGCCACTTGGGTCCATTCATACCTTCCACTTCTTCAGGAGCAATGTTACTTCCCGTGGCAATGATTAATATGTCGTACTGGAGTTCCTCGCCATTTGCTAAATCTACTGCATTATTCTCAGGCCGGATCAGTTCAATTCCTTGCTGTATATAGTTCACCCCTTTGGGAATATACTTCTTGCCGTCCTTTTTCACCTGATCCTCAGTGTAAATGTCAAAAGGCAGGAATAGAAAACCTGGCTGGTAGTAATGCGTTTTGTGCTGGTCTACTATGGTGATCTGCCATTCACTTTTTGGAAGTTTGGATACCAAATGATTGGCCATCATAGTTCCTGCAGTTCCGGCTCCTAATATCAATAAGTTTTTCATTTTTAGATATTTGTTTAATTGGGCTAGACGCTTAATTGGTCTAAATACGGGGTAAAAGTAGTAGAGATCCCATGTGGAAAATATGACATAAATCATAATTAGGTTCCGAGGGGGAGATATGTAACAAATGTTACTTAGGCACTGAAAATCAGAAATTTAAATTTTTCTTTATCAGCTGTATTAATAAGGTTAGGCGTTAGGGAGATATATGACTTTTATCATGAAAATTAGATTCTTTACAACATAATTTTGGCATGATTATTTAACCGTGATACCCCGATAATCGGGATGCTCCGGGATATTTTTTTGTAACTAAACCTTGAAATTATGAGGAATTATCTGCTCAATCTAATGGTATTGTTTTCAGCGGCCTTTGCTTTCGGTCAGGCCGGCCACATCATGCAGGGTGTGGGTTCAGTTAATATGTCGATGGGGGGCGCAGCCACTGCTCAGCCTATCGATATTTCCGGAGCGCTGCAATGGAACCCGGCTTCTATCTCTGTATTCGACGGACAGGAACTGCGTTTTGATGTAGGCCTATTCTTTTCTGCTCCTGAATTAAGTTCAACTGTGCCTGAATTTGATACTTCAGGAGTACCAACCGGTAACTTTTTCAGTGGAACAACCGAAGACGATCGCGGTTTGTCTCCTTTACCAGCACTGGCTTATGTATGGGGACAACCTGAAAGTCCTCATACCTTTGGGGTTTCTGCCTTTGGGATCAGTGGATTTGGGGTAACCTTCCCCGAAAACGCTTCCAACCCGATAAACGCTCCACAGGAATTTGGTGGCTTTGGCAGAGTAGAATCCGAATATATCCTTCTACAGGTTGGATTTACTTATGCCTATGAGCTCTCCGATCAGTTCTCTGTTGGAATACAGCCTAATTTCAATTATGCCAACCTGGAACTTCTTCCTAACCCAACTGCCAGTCCAAATGCTTCCGGGTATCCCGGGACAGATAAAGCTACTGCACTGGGATTTGGAGCTCAACTGGGAGTTTTCTTTGATTCCGGATCTGGATTTAAGGCTGGACTATC
Organism: Flavobacteriaceae bacterium D16; assembly: GCA_021295155.1. Taxonomy (GTDB): domain Bacteria; phylum Bacteroidota; class Bacteroidia; order Flavobacteriales; family Flavobacteriaceae; genus Lentiprolixibacter. The sequence goes on from JAJTJC010000034.1 coordinate 138,916, forward strand.
TTATAAAACCAAACAATCTTTCGGGGATTTCGAATTGGAAAACACCTATTTAGACGGTTCAACCGCAACGAACGATTTCAAGATGAATTACCCGGCTATTTATTCCGTAGGTCTTGGATATTCGCTGGGAAATGTAGACCTGGCACTGGATTATCGATTGGTAGATTACGAAAATACGGAAGGATTTGACGCAAAAGGATGGACGCCAACTGCTTCAGTAGCTGGTTTTGGCTGGGAGAATATTTCCATTATTTCTGCTGGTATTCAGTATAAGGGGATCAATAAGCTTCCCATCCGGGTAGGATACACCTATAGTTCCAACCCAATTAACGAAGATCTTGCGTTCTTCAGTGTTCCGGCAACGGCGATCATTAAAAATGCCTTCCAGTTTGGCCTTACTTATGAAGTAAGTGACAGGCTGCAATTGAATACTACCTATCACCATGGTGATAGCGGAGGGGCTACAAGTGGACCACTGCTTAACCCGCAGTTCATATCCCAGTTTCCACCTAACGGTGCCATTCCTGGAAGTGAAGTGTCTTACGATATGACAACGGATATGGTAATGTTTGGTTTCAGCTACAAATGGCTGAATTCAGGCGGAACCGATTAAAAACTACCTAACTACTCAATAGTACCATATTTATGGTCGGAAAAGCGGGGGCATTGCCCTCGCTTTTCTTGTTTTCACAATCAAATTTAGAGCTAAACAAGGGGTAGGGAAATCCCCCTTTTTGTATCTTTAAGAAACCAGTATAACCAGATCGGTATGCATCGGCTTTTACTGCTATTTATAGTCCTGCTCTACTTTCACATAAGCGTGGTTGGGCAGCGATTCCAGTACATTACCTACCAGGGTGATGAGGTGCCCTTTCAAAAAGTAAATGAGGTTACCGAGGATCATAAGGGTTATATCTGGCTGGCCACAGATCAGGGACTATTTCGATTTGATGGTCAAACCTTTGAAGATTACAATACAACACTGGAGAGCAGATACATTAAATCCTTTGCCCGAAAAGACCGTGATACCTTACTGTTTTCAAACGATTCCGGCATTTTCAAGCACTTTTATCAGGATAATAAGGTGGCCGTACTACCCTTAATTACTCGTGAGGACCTGGAAGGTAGAATGGAGTACCCTACCCAGATCTTTTGGGATTCAAAACAGCGTCTATGGGCAGGTCAGTTAAATGGTTCCGTGTATCGCTACGAAATTCTGGAAAACAAGTCAGCGCAAATGGATATTCCCGCTGTGGATAAATCTCCGCATATGGTTTTTGATGAAGACCAGTATGGCCACATTTGGGTAGTAGTTTCCGGTAAGGGATTGTATCGCTATGACGAGCAACAAGATAAGCTCATTGCAGTAAAAGGCTATGAGGGAGCTGAGGATCTCTGGATTGAAGGAAACCGAATTATTGTTGTGGGAAGGGGTGTATATGATATTTCTGTAGATGAGCAGGGACGTATTCGAAAGAGTACCCGTGCCTATAATTCCAATATGCCCTTTACCCTCATTAGTAACAATGGATCAGGCAGGTTCTTTCTGGTTGCTGAATCCGGGATTTTTACCCTGGATGCTGATTTGAAACATATCAAAGTAGTTTATGGTTCCAATGATCCGCATCGCGTAGAACAGTTGCCCTATACAGGCATTAATGACCTTTATTTTTCAACAGACCCCATGCAATCTGGAGGTACGCTATGGGTAGGCACAGATAGTACCCTGGGACTGCTTTATACCAGCTATTTTAAAAGTGTATCAGGAATGGCCCATGACAATATTCTGGGTATGGTTGTGTCGGGGCCAGATGAGGTTCTGATATCCCAGGGAAATGTTTATAAGGTCAATACAGAGGATATGACCTATAATCAGTTGCCTGGACTAAACAGGATCACTGCCATGGCGACATTTGGCAACAGGCGGTGGTATGCTACTTCTGAAGGTACTATTAAAGCCTATGACGGCAACAAAGTATTACGTGAGTACGATCTGAGTTATCGTGGCGGGGGAATCTTTTATATGCAGGCAGATCATAAGGGAGAAATCTGGTTTTGTCAGGCCCCGCTGGATAAGCCCATCAAGGGGCTTGCTAAAATTAAAATAGAAGGAAGTATCCGTGAATATGGGGAAGCCGATGGCTTTCAAAGCAGAATCCTGGTAGCCGATGAGGGAGGTAGGGAGGAACTCTATGTTGGCGGTATCGGGGAGAATAATTACTTGTATACCTACAACAGGCAGGTTGATGGTTTTACCAACGTTAGCCTTCCTTTTCCATTCGAGGTAAGTAGGAATTTTGAAGTCCACGACCTGGCTGTGGACAACCGGGGTTTGGTGTGGATCGGTACCACAGATGGCTTACTCCGATACGACACGGAGCGTATTCAACGGATACCCTTAGGCCCATATACAACTAGCGAAGTACGCTCAGTATGTGCAATGCCGGATGGATCCCTGTGGTTAGCCACCGATACTGACGGCTTACTTCATCTTGACCGGAATCTGAATTATGTGCTTTTTGATGAGGCCAGTGGCACTCCTTCTAAAATTGCGGCCTACAGAAGTTTGTTGGTAGACAACCAGAATATACTATGGGCCGGCACAGCGGAAGGTGCCGTACATTCATCAATCGCTAACCCAAAACCTTTGGTTACCGTTAGCCCGATATTAAAGTCTGTGTATGTTGATGGAACGAAAAAGAAACAAACTACTTCACTGAAATTTAGTAAAAACAATGTGCTGAGGTTTCGTTTTACTTCCCTCACTTTCCCCGGTGAAGAAATAAAATATCAATATAAATATTTCACCGAAGGATTCACATCAGAAGAGATTGAAGACCTGGAGTGGTTACTGGTTGCGGGGTCAGGTGAAATAAGACTAAAGGATTTGAAATCCGGGCATTATACCCTACAGGTACGCGCGCAAGAGCCAGGGGGGTATTCCTGGAGTGAGCCAGGTCTTGTTGCGTTTGAAATTCGCAAAAGCTGGTATGTTACACCCCTGGGCATAGCGGGGATCGTACTAATCGCGGGCTTGTTCTTCTGGTATGGATTAAGGTTGTGGGTAATAGGAAAAACCAAACAACTTAAAAGGGCACTGCTGCGCAAGGAAAGGGAACTAAGCAAGAAAGAGCAAGAGCTTGCTACTCAAATCGGAACTTTAAAAGAACAACGCCAGGAACTGAAAAGCGCGGGGGTAACTATTTACCTTCTTTCCCGTTTAATGAGACAAATCCCACCCAGGGCTACCTGGAAAGAAGTACTTCCGGTTTTATGCAAACTTGTAGAATTACCCACCGGTATGGATGCTTTCGAATTAGCCTTCGAAAGTGGCAACGATATGCGACACTATGGCTTTAAAAAAGGCCAGAAAGCACCACAAAAAAGAGCAAAAGAATTTAACGAAAAAGATGACCTTACCAGTTATGTCCTGACTAACAAGAAACCTATTCTCATTCATAATATTGACCGGGAAGCCGGGCAATATATTAACCATCAGGATAACAAAGGATTCCATTCCAGGATCTATGTGCCCTTTAAACAGGTCAACGGCGCCGAGGCAGTTCTTTGCGTATATGGAAAAGAAAAGAACCGCTTTGTTCAAAGAGATATGACCGTTTTGCAGATATTGGCTACTTTTCTTTCTGTGAATGTAATTGATGAATTAAGATGATGAACAGACCAATCCGAATAAAAGTAGTTGTATGCCTGCTGTATTTCATGGCTGGTATATTGCCTGTTCACACGCAAGAACCCGATACCCTGCAAATCGGGATACACGAGTACCCGCCTTTCGTGATAAAGGACCTTGACGGGTCTTATCGTGGACTATCGGTAGATCTCTGGATGGGGATCAATAAGAAATTGAACAGGCCTTACCGCTTTGTAGCCTTTAGCGACGAGATCGGGATTATACGTGCACTGGACTATGGAGACATCGATTTATCCATTAACCCGCTGATCAATACTCCGGGACGAATGGAAAAATTTGAGGTAACCCAGCCATTTTATATCTCAAATATTGGAGTAGCCATCACTTCCTCCAGCCAGTCGCAATTCCAGATTTTCATCAACAATTTCTTCTCTGGCGCCTTTCTCAACATTGTATTCCTGTTGCTGTCCATTTTACTCTTTTTTGGCACCTTATTGTGGCTTCTGGAACGGAGGTATAACAAGTATCAGTTCCGCCCCGGGATAATGGGGCTCTTAGATGGCCTCTGGTGGGCTGCGGTTACTATGACTACTGTTGGTTATGGGGACAAGGCCCCCAAAACGGGGGCGGGAAGAGCTATTGCAATTATTTGGATGTTTACTGCGGTGATTATTATATCGAGCTTTACAGCTACGATAGCCTCTACACTTACCGTGAATACATTGGAAGGAAAGATCGAAAGATTGTCTGACCTAAAGTCTGTTGAGAAAATTGGGATTGTCGGGGCTTCCGACTGTGCAGATTTCCTTTTTCGCAATGAAATGGAACCCTATGAAACCTACAGAACTCCTGGCAGGGCTTTGAGGGCCCTTGCCAACAAGGATATTAATGTACTTTTACATGATAAAGCCACACTGGACTATCTGATTGGCAGTAGCGAATTAGAGGATAAAGTTCAGTTACTGGCAGTAGACTTTGATGATCGATACCGTTGCTTTATATTTCCAAGGGGACATAAAGACTATGATCCTGTAAATACGGAATTAATGCGATATATCCTGGATCCGGAATGGGAAGAATCCCTCACTAAGTACGGAGCTGCAAATCAATAAACAACCTAAGCCTGATGGTTATCCACAATTTTTCAGAATCGAATTCTCTTTTGAACCAGTTTGTAGCCGAGTTGAGAGATGTCAATATTCAGCGCGATTCCATGCGATTCAGGAGGAATATTGAAAGGATTGGAGAAATTCTGAGCTATGAATTGAGTAAGACCCTGGAATACCGCATAAATAACGTGCAGACCCCTTTTGGTAATAAGCCCATGTCTTTATCAACCAATAATCTGGTGCTTTGTTCGGTACTCCGTGCGGGTTTACCCCTGCATCAGGGTCTGCTGAATTATTTTGATGGTGCTGAAAATGCTTTTATTTCTGCTTATCGACATCATCCCAATGGGAAAAATGAATTTGAAGTCATCGTTAAGTATTTTGCTGCCCCTGCCCTGGGTGGTAAAACCCTGGTGCTCACAGATCCCATGCTGGCAACGGGGAAAACTCTGGAAAACGTTCTTAAATCTCTCAAAACCCACGGGGAACCAAAGGCCATTCATATTATTTCCGTAATCGGGTCCAGGGAAGGTATAGATTATGTAGCAAGCGTTTTTCCGGAAAATACCCAGCTCTGGATTGCAGCTATTGATGATGAACTTACTGCGAAAGGTTACATCATTCCGGGTTTAGGCGATGCTGGTGACCTGTCCTTTGGAGTAAAATTGTAGGGGGCACTTCCCCGCTACCAGATATTCAATTAGCCATTTTTCGTGATTAATACTGTAACAATAGTTACCGGCATTGGGTAACAATAGTTACGGTATTCGGCAATTCAGCGCCCTAATTTTGGTGGAAATAAATTCGGATATGAAGCATTTCCATCTCGCATTTCTACTATTGTTCAGCATTCAGCTGTTTGCACAGGATACCCTGGTAATTTCCAAGGCTGCCGTCCTGGAACAAGTGGAAGAGCAAAACCTTAAGATTAAGATATCAGAGCAGGAACTTTGGTCAGCCAGGGGACAATACCGTCAGACGAACGGATTGTTACTGCCGTCAGTCAGTGTATCCCACACGGGGATAACAACAACCAATCCATTGATGGCATTTGGGGCACGCCTTAATCAGCAGCGGATCACCACGGCTGATTTTAATCCTGACCTTCTGAATGACCCCGAACGCATTGAAGATTTTGCTACCCGTATAGAGCTAAGGCAACCGCTTTTAAATCTTGACGGATTTTCCCGAAGAAAGGCTGCCAAAGCCCAATGGGAGGCTGCCAGTTTTAATTCGGAAAGGACTCGTGAGTATATGGTTCTGGAAGTAGAGAAAGCGTATATGGAACTTCAATTGGCTTATAAAACTATTGAGGTTCTTGAAAAAGCCAGGCGAACAGTGCAGCAAAATCTGAAACAGGCACAAGAACAGTTTAAACAGGGGTTACTCCAAAAATCGGATATCCTGGCCGTAGAGGTTAGAGCGATTGAAATTGAAAATCAGCTGCAAAGCGCTGGAAGTCAGCTAGGCATAACATCCAATTACCTCTCTATGCTGATGAATGATCCTAGTTTCCTAATCTTAAAACCCAGTGATTCCCTGAAGATCTCAGGGGTTACTTTAACAGCGGAACCAGTTCTGGAAAATCGCAAGGACATTCTGGCCATGGAAGCAGCTACAAGGGCCTATGAACAGCAGCATAAGGCAGATAAAATGAATTTTCTTCCCCGGCTTAATGCCTTCGGAGTATATGAAATGCACGATGAGGGGATATTCCAGGGCGCAGCAAGTGGTTATCTTGTAGGGGCTGAATTGAAATGGGATGTTCTGGAGGGAACTAAGCGATTTGGCAAAGCTCAGGCCAGTAAGGCCAATTACGAAAAATCCAAACTGGAATTAGCAGAATACAGAGCGAATAGTCAGGTAGAGCTCAATAAAGCCAGACGTATGCTTCAGGATGCCCAAAACAGCCTGGAGCTGACCTCTCTGGCACTGGAACAATCCCGGGAAGCACTTCGTATCAGAACGAACCGATATAAACAAGGACTTGAAAAGACCTCAGACCTGTTGGCAGCTGAGTCTAAATATGCACAAAAAGAACTGGAATATTATGTCAACATTTTTCAACTCAATTATTCCTGGGCCTATCTCCAATTTTTAACCAGGAGTTAACTGTAAAAAAAAAGTAAATGAAGGATATAATGAAACTAAGAAAAGGAATTATGGGGTTTATCGCCCTGGGATTGATGGTTGCCTGTGGGGATTCAAATCCTGTTAAGGACGTGGCAGATAATCAGGCCATACCCGTAGAGATTGCAGTGGTAGGTTCCGATGGGTCAGACGCTTCTTTCTCCGCAAGTGGAACGCTGGAGGCCGTTCAAAATGCCATTATTAGTACCAGGATGATGGGTTATGTACAGCGACTAATGGTCAAACCAGGAGACAAGGTACGCAGAGGAGCAATGCTTATTGAAATCAATAATGCGGATCTGGCGGCAAAAAAGGCTCAGGCAAAAGCAAATATCCTTTCAGCGGAAGCGGCATTTGTAAATGCAGAGAAAGACTATAATCGTTATAAAGTACTATTTGAATCTCAGAGTGCTTCCCAAAAGGAAATGGACGATATAAGTGCCCGTTATCGCATGACCAAGGCTGGTCTTGAAGCAGCTAAACAAATGGAACAAGAGGTCCTGGCGCAAATGGCTTACACACAGATCAGAGCTCCCTTTAATGGCGTTGTAACCAATACGTTTATAAAGGAAGGTGATATGGCCAATCCTGGAATACCGCTCCTTGGGCTGGAAGCTCCGGAACAATTTCAGGTGGTTGCTATGGTTCCGGAATCCAATATTCATATGGTTAGCAGTAACAGCACCGTACAGGTACACCTTAAATCTATGGACCGGTGGGTTCAGGGAATTGTAAGTGAAGTAAGCACTTCTTCCAGAAATACAGGGGGTCAATACCTGGTTAAAGTAAAATTCAAAGAGGCGCACCCTCAGATCAAAACAGGGATGTATGCCACAGTACAGTTTCCCTTTGAAAAGGAGCAGGCATCGGAAACAGTGATGATCCCTTCTGCCATTCTGGTGCATAAAGGTCAGCTAACAGGGGTCTACACCTTGTCAGATAGTGGTAGAGCCATGTTGAGGTGGATACGTACAGGAAGAAAAATAGGGGATAGTATTACCGTCCTTTCCGGTCTAAAACAGGGAGAAAAAGTAATCCTATCTGCAGAGGGAAAGTTATACAATGGCGCCAAAATTTCCACCCAGTAGTGGTTAAAGGTTAAGGTGTATTCACAAAAGAAGTAAAAGCAATATGAAAGAAGGTATAGCAGGAAAAATTGCCAAGGCATTTATCGGATCAAAACTAACAGTTTTGCTGATGATTGTTTTCATGATTATCGGGGTTTATAGTTCCTTCCTGATCCCTCGTGAGGAAGAACCACAGATAGACGTGCCTATGGCCGATATATTTGTGGGCTACCCCGGGGCAAGTCCCACTGAAGTGGAATCCCGGGTAATAAAACCCCTGGAAAAACTGATTTCCAACATCAAAGGGGTAGAGTATGTGTACTCCACCGCGATGGAAGAAAAGGCCCTTGTAATCGTCCAGTTTTACGTTGGAGAGGATATTGAACGGTCTTTTGTAAAGCTCTATAACGAGATCAATAAGCATATGGATATCATGCCGCGAGGGGTAACCTTTCCGCTGGTGAAAACCCGTGCCATTGATGATGTTCCTATTCTGGGATTGACCTTATGGAGTGAAGAGTACAATGATTACCAACTACGGCAAATTGCCCAGGAATTACAGCATGAGTTAGAAAAGGTAAAAGATGTATCCGCTACTCGGGAAATTGGGGGACGGGTACATGAATTAAAAGTGCTGCTCGATAAGGAGAAAACAGCTGCCAGTGGTCTGGACATGCTTTCTGTTGCCGAAATGATCAGGGCAAGCAATCAACAACTCAATAGCGGCACCTTTGACCAAAACGATAAGGAGTTTGCGGTGACCACAGGCCAATTCCTGAATTCCCTTGAAGATGTTGAAAACCTGGTAGTAGGTACTCAGGATAACAGGCCAATTTACCTCAAACAAATTGCTTCAGTAACAGATGGCCCCGGGACACCCCAGAACTACGTTAGTTTAGGTTTTGGACCAGGGAGTCCAAAGGCAGCCGATTACCCCTCAGAGTATCCCGCAGTAACACTTTCTGTAGCAAAACGCAAAGGGGCGGATGCCATGAAAATAGCAGACCGTATCCTGGACAAGGTCGATCATTTAAGGACCAACCTTATTCCGGATGAGGTGAAGGTGGAGGTAACCCGGAATTACGGTAAGACCGCCTCCCAGAAAGTTTCGGAATTACTGCTGCACCTGATAGGGGCTATTATAGCTGTTACTTTTGTGGTTATGCTCGCTATGGGCTGGAGGGGAGGTCTGGTTGTCTTTTTATCGGTTCCGATCACTTTTGCATTAACACTGTTGAGCTATTATATGCTCGATTATACCCTTAACAGGATTACTTTATTTGCCCTCGTATTCGTAACCGGTATAGTGGTAGATGATTCCATCATTATTGCCGAGAATATGCACCGCCATTTCAAAATGAAAAGGCTTCCTTTTCGCCAGGCCGCTTTGTATGCGATTAATGAAGTAGGAAACCCTACTATTCTGGCCACATTTACGGTAATAGCATCGGTTTTACCCATGGCCTTTGTTTCAGGCCTGATGGGTCCTTATATGTCGCCAATGCCCATTGGAGCCTCTATTGCCATGATTTTATCCTTGTTTGTGGCACTGACCATAACCCCGTATTTGGGTTACCTGTTTTTACGGGAAAAAGAAGGGAAGCCCGAACCCACAGAAGAGGAAGAAAAGCCACAGGAAACTCTTATTTACAGGCTGTATGAAAGGTTTGAAAAGCCCCTTATTGAGAATAAAAAGGTGCGCTGGACGTTTCTGGGAATTACGTTCCTTTTGCTGGCTGGCTCCATGGTACTGTTTTTCACTAAAACAGTGGCTGTCAAAATGCTGCCTTTCGATAATAAGAATGAATTCCAGGTAGTAATAGATATGCCGGAAGGTACTACGCTGGAGCGGACAGCTGTTGTGGCACAGGAAGTAGCGCGGTATCTGTCTGAGCAGGACCATGTTGTCAATTACCAAAGCTATGTAGGCACATCAGCACCTATAACCTTTAACGGTTTGGTACGGCACTATGATTTGCGAGGTGCCAGCAATATGGCCGATATACAGGTAAACCTCACCGATAAACACGACAGAAGCGAACAGAGTCATGATATTGCCAAAGGGGTTAGGACTGCAATTCAGGAAATTGGAAAGCGTTACGGAGCCAATATAAAGATTGTTGAGGTGCCTCCGGGACCGCCAGTGCTTTCCACAATTGTTGGGGAAATTTATGGTCCCGATTACGATGCACAAATTGCTTTGGCAGATCAGGTTGTTGGCCTGTTGGAGAACACTGCCGATGTGGTAGACATCGACTGGATGGTTGAAGCCGATCAGAAACAGTATGCTTTTGTGGTCGATAAGGAACGAGCAATGCTTAATGGAGTGGCCCCGGAACAAATAACCCATACACTCCATATGGCGCTCTCTGATAGGGCTATTACCAACTTATATGATGAAAATGCCGCAGTACAGGTCCCTTTGATACTCTCCATTGACGAAAAGGAACGTTCCACTACCAATGATCTCAAGCAACTTATGATCAAATCCAAGGCAGGTCACCTGGTGGCTGTTGGAGATATAACTAAAATGGAAGAAAAGGTTCGCCCCAAGAGTATTTACCGCAAAAATCAGAAACGGGTGGTTTATGTGCTCGCCGATATGGCAGGTGAACTGGAAAGCCCGGTTTATGCCATACTTGGAATGACCGATAAGCTTATGCAATTAGACCTTCCCGAGGGATACAACCTTGAGGAGTTGTATATCAAACAGCCCGAGTTTGAAGATGACTTTACGGTAAAATGGGATGGGGAATGGCAAATTACGCTGGAGGTATTCCGGGATCTTGGAATAGCCTTCCTGGGTGTAATTGTGATTATATATATCCTCATCGTGGGTTGGTTCCAGAATTTTAAGGCACCAGTGGTTATGATGGTGGCAATTCCGCTTTCGCTGATTGGAATAGTACTGGGACACTGGCTGCTCGATGCCTATTTTACGGCCACCTCTTTTATAGGGATGATTGCCCTGGCCGGGATAATGGTTCGGAATTCGGTGTTGCTGATCGACTTTGTTAATTTACGATTGTCTGAGGGCATTCCCCTGAAGCAGGCGGTTATAGAAGCTGGAGCTATACGTACAACCCCCATCTTGCTCACGGCAGGAACGGTGGTGATTGGTGCGTTTGTGATACTGTTTGATCCCATTTTCCAGGGTCTGGCGATTTCACTAATGGGAGGGACCATCGTCTCAACGGTATTGACCTTGTTGGTTGTACCGCTTGTATATTACATGATTGAATCTAAAAACCATCAAAAATGAAATTAGTAATTGTTACCGTTGTCGAGGACTTTGAGCCCGAAGTATTACAACTTTTTAAAAATGCAGGGATAGAGCAGTTCAGTGGGTCGGAAATAGATGGTTATAGAAACCAGGCTTCGTTACTAAAAGCCGCAAGTTGGTTTCCCGGAAAGGGTGGCGGGGTAGAATCAAGCCTGTTCTTTTCTTTTACGGAAGCTGACAAGATTAGAAAGTTATTTAAAGAGATCGAGGCGTTCAACTCAGATTTGGATACGGATAACCCCGTAAGAGCTGTCGTTATACCCATAGAAGAATATATTTAATACCAGTAATATGAAAAATAGAATTGTAAGAGCTGTAGCAGGTTCTTTTGTGCTGATCAGTTTAATACTGGCCGTTTATGTAAATCTGAATTGGTTGTGGTTTACGGGTTTTGTAGGGCTCAACCTGTTGCAGTCTTCTTTTACCAAATGGTGCCTGATGGAAGATATTCTGACCAAGCTCGGAATTAAGGATTAAAGCCTTATTTAGTTGATTATTAGCTTATTTATGGAATTCAAGACCTTAGGATAACTTTTAATAACTTTTAATGTAAGTTTTTTGGTCAAAATCCTACTTTTATCACGGTATTAATTGACGATTATCTGATAAAATATGAGCGAGCAAGTAGAACGAATTAAGACATTGATTATAGGTTCCGGACCTGCCGGTTATACAGCGGCTATTTATGCAGCACGGGCCGATTTAAAACCTGTGGTGTACACCGGGATGGAACCAGGTGGACAATTGACCACTACAACTGAAGTGGATAATTTCCCCGGATATCCGGAGGGAATAGACGGGCCTACCATGATGGTGCAATTACAGCAACAGGCTGAACGTTTTGGAACGGATGTCCGAATCGGGATGGTTACAGCTGTTGAATTAAGTGATGAAATAGGCGGTATCCACAAGGCTACAATAGATAATGATAAGGTTGTTGAAGCCGAAACAGTAATTATCTCTACTGGGGCTTCTGCCAAGTACCTCAACATACCAAGTGAGCAACGATTGCGAGGAGGCGGTGTTTCTGCCTGTGCAGTTTGCGATGGATTCTTCTACAAAGGACAGGATGTAGCCATTGTTGGTGGAGGGGATACTGCTGCGGAAGAAGCTTCATACCTGGCCAATATTTGTAATAAGGTTACCATGTTGATCCGTAAAGATTATATGCGGGCTTCAAAAGCAATGCAGCACCGTGTAAACAACCTTCCAAATATTGAAATCCGTTACAATTCAGAAGTGGATGAAGTATTGGGAGAGCAGGTAGTGGAAGGACTACGGGTTGTAAATAACAAAACCGGTGAGAAAGAAGAGATCCCGGTAACCGGTCTATTTATTGCCATAGGGCATACCCCGAATACTGGAATCTTCAAAGGCCAGTTAGATATGGATGAAACAGGGTATATTATTACCAAGGGCAAGTCTACCAAAACCAACAAGCCCGGGGTCTTTGCCTCAGGAGATGCCCAGGACAAGGAGTATAGACAGGCGGTAACCGCTGCCGGAACAGGATGTATGGCAGCTCTTGATGCAGAGCGCTATCTGGCAACTGTAGAGACACCGGAGGAAGTGTCCTGATAAGAACAAAAAAACCGCTGTGATAACAGCGGTTTTTTATTGTGCTTAAGGCTGATTAGTCTATACGTTTATAATTCTCGGAGAAAGTACGATTACCTTCTTCGTCACTGGAAATCTGACTGTAGCTATTGTCAGTTAGCTTCAATTCAAAGGTGAAAACACTGAGTGTATCCAGGGCCTGCATCATCTGGTAGTCTCCGTATTCAATGGTCTCAATAAGTTCATCTGCGGTAATCCGGTAGGAACCAAAACCAAACCGGCCAATTGTGTCACTGGGGTTGGTTCTGGACCACATAATCTTGCCGTTGTAGTACATCTTAACCTGGCGGTAGCCTTCCGGTGCATATACCGTATCTGTGACTTCCTGGCCGTCATAATTGTAGAAACTTTCTAACTCCCATGTACCTTCAATGGTATGCATGGCAGGTGGGGTAGTAGTGGTGATTGCCGTACCTATAAACAGGATCAGCAGCAATGCAACCAGTCCAATCAGCTTTCTCATGGCCATATAGTTTTTAAGGGTTACTCTTAATTATTTCATAAAAGTTACAAAAATTTTGTTAATAATAGAACGCTGTTCTAAAATACTAGTATAAGGTATGCCCTCGAGTTAGTGGCTTTGAAAATATAGGTTAATGAGTTGAGCAAGCCTCCTGATTTCTTTCTCGCTGTGGGCAGCGGTGAGTACAATCCTGCTTGTAGGTTCTGAGTCTTCATTAGGATAATGGAAATGAGTTAACAGGATGTTGTGCTTCTTTAAAAAATCGGTTAGTCCCGGATTTCGATAACCAAATGCCGGTTGACTGGGAATGAAGTGAAATACATCCGGATTTTCCAGTAGAGAAAGAAACAAGTTTACCCTATTCTGAAGTTGTCTGCTTCTACTTTGAATTAATTCCCATGACTGAATTAGGGTGGCCAGACCTGCAGGATTGGCAGGGCTAGCGGCCCCATAAAACTCAGTTTTAGCCAATTTGTTTATCATTTCTTTGGAACCAACGACGGCGCCGGCAGGAATCCCTATCGCCTTGCCCAGGGAAAAGCATACGAGCAAGTTCCTGGGTTTAAGCCCGGCCAGAATAGAAAAGGCACCTCTACCTTCACTACCCATTACACCAAAACCATGGGAATCATCGGCAATAAGGATGCAGTGCGATAAGGGCAAATCCTTTAAGGCTTCAAAACAGGGATAACTTGCTTCCTTGTTTTCCATGGTATCGATGAACAATACCGGCTTTGTTTTTTTAGTAGACAGGTGTTCTTTAAGATCTTCCTTTAGTTTATTATAGGAAGAAAAGGCAGGAGTTTTCCCTTGATAAAGAGCGGCATGGCTTTCCCGGGTATAAAAGAGTGTATAATCCGGGTGATTGAAATAGTTGGCTAACAATTGCCCGGCCAGATAGCCGGAAGAAAGGGTTAAAGCGGCTTCCGCACCTACCGCTTCTTTAAGTTGCTGCTCCGCTTCGCTGTAAATTGCAATTTGCACATTGGCGTTACGAGAAGCCCCGTAATGCGTGCCATAACGGCTTATATTATTCATAAAGCATTTCTGGAACTCAGGGTCTGATTGCAGTCCCAGGTACGCGGTACCCCCAAAGTACAAATGGGGTTTGCCTTCCAAATTAAATCGGGGTCCGGGAAATTGATCCAGCAGTTTCGTCATGCGATTAAGCTTACACCACTTCCTCCAATTTTGGGAAAGATTACTTTTGCCCCTTCCATAATCTGAACCCCTGTGGCAATATCTTCCGCAAGTAAGAGCGCACCATCCATATCTACATAATCCAACTGGGGCAATAATTGGGCAATAGCAGAAATACCCACGGTAGATTCCGTCATACACCCTACCATCACCTTCATTCCCAAGGATTTCGCCTGCCTGATCATCCGTAGTGCAGGGGTAAGGCCACCACATTTGGTAAGTTTAATGTTAATTCCGTGAAAATGCAGGGCACAGGCCTGTACATCGCTTTCTACAATACAGCTTTCATCAGCAATCACGGGAAGTACACTATTATGGGCCAGCTGCTCCATGCCTTCCCAATCATCTGCTTTTAGCGGTTGCTCCAGGAATTCTACGCCCAGTTCTTTGAGCAGTGACGCATTGATAATGGTTTCCTCTGCCGACCAGGCGCAATTAGCGTCTATTCGGAATGTGGCATCCGTGTGCCTGCGGAGTTCCCTAACGATCTCCAGGTCATGGTCAGTTCCTAGTTTGATCTTGTATATGGGCCAGGGCATTTCCCTGATCTTGTTTACCATAACCTCAATAGCATCCAATCCAATAGTGTAATTGCTAATGGGATAGTAACTGGTATCTGTTCCCCAGAGTTCATGGAGTGGCTTTCCTTTTAGTTTGCCATAAAGATCATGGGCGGCCAGATCCAATGCGCAAATACTGAAATTGCTCAACCCCCTATCAACAAGAAACTGGTGGAAAGCTTCTGGTTCCTCAAAATTGTAATGGACAATATCTGACCGAATCCCTTCAATTTCAGCAGTCATTCCGGAGAGGCTTATGCCGTAATAGGGATTGGAGGTCGCTTCTCCATATCCGGTTTTTCCATTGAGTGATAGGGCTACAATCAGGCTGTCCTGGGTATCGTAGGATTCCCTTGAAATACCGAAGGTGTGTTTTAACCTCAGGGTATAAGGTCTTAGTGCTAATTCCATGAAATGGGTTTATTTACGAATATAGCTAAATATGCGTTTCGTAAAACAAAAAATCCGGGCACAAAGGCCCGGATTCAGGGGTATTGGTTGCGAATCAGGTATGGAAAATTAGCATCGTTATTGGTTTCACCCGGATTCGTGATAGTTGCCCCCTTAGTATTCTCTAACGCTACCTGAAACGGATTTGTTTTTTGTCACCTGAGCCTTGCCTGTGTAGGAGATATCTGCACCACTACTGGCATCAGCTACAAGCCTTTCAGACACATTTAAGCGAATGTCTGCCCCACTGCTGGCATCGGCTTCACAGGTTTTGACCTTGAATTCACTGGCCTTGATATCTGCTCCGCTGCTTGCGTCTGCATAAAGGGTGTTAGCAACACCGCTAATACGAAGGTCCGCACCACTACTGGAGTCTGCGTGGACAATATCAGCGCTTAAGGTCACTTTAAGGTCAGCACCACTGCTTGTGTCGAGGTAGATCTCGTCTGCTTCAATACCTTCGCGGGTAATAAGATCCGCACCACTGCTCGCTTTAAGCGAAGTAATTACAGGCAGTGTTACGTATACTTTTTTTGTAGCACGGCCGATATTTTCAACAGCGTGGATAGTAAGCTTACCATTTTTGATATCGGTGGCAATAAGATCGATTACATTTTCATCGGCTTCCACAAGGATTTCAAAATCCCGGTCCTGAGTTATGTAAACGTCCAGGCCTTCAGTTGCCACTACCGCGGTGAACTCACTTGTTACTTCGCGTCGTTCGTCGGTAATATTACCGTTACCTCTTTTTCCTTCTCCCCAGCTCATATCAAAGGCACATGAAGACAGGAACAGGGCCATTAATACTGCGATTGTGATTTTTGCTAGTGTTGTCATGTTTGTCGTTTTTAGATTGTTTTCTGCTGTTATTTCAATTCGGTATCAAATTTCAGAAACCTCTGTAGCATCCCCCATTTTTAACTACCCAATTGTTGATTTTGATGACTGAATTGTGTTGTTATTTTATCAACCTTCATCGGCTTTAATCCGGACGCCATTTTCATCGATCTTCATTTCAAAAGATTCGCCATCCTCGTTGATGTTAATATCAACACCGTCTTCATTGATGATAATGCGGCCTGCACCATCCTGCTCATCGGAACTATCCATATCCTCAGGGCAATCCATGCATTTTAGTTCTCCATTGGATTGCATTTCCCAGGTATAGGTTACAATGTCACTTCGGTAAAGGTCGCGGTCATAGCGCGTAATACGTCCAAGGTGCCTCCTTGTATTCTCGTCCAACTGTACAACTGTTCCCTCGGGCAGATATACAGCAATACGCACTTCCTGATCACGCATTTTATTCTCATAGGCTGTGGTCAGAAAATTGTTCATAACAAGGGTGCCATCCTGTATTACATAATCGTAATCAATATTTGCCGCACGTTCCCTGGCATCCTCAAAGGAATTACCGTTGGCGTCTTTGCGAATACGTATATGAGCGAGGCTGTCCTCTGATTTACGGATATCAAAACGGATATCATCTGAGTAAAGCAAACGATTACCTTCCTCATCCCGAGTAACATACAAACCAGCTATGCCGTATTGCTCGCCCTCTTCATATAGCTCGTTTCGTTGCATGCGAATATTCAGGGTATCGCCTTCAATAGGCTGGTACAGTTCTTCTTTTACAGTAGAGCTGCCACTATAGGCATGGGCCGCCGCCTGCTTTATTCCAAGGACCATCAATCCAATGATGGACAATAACCATATTCCGAGTAAGGAAAATTTGGCAATATTCCCTATCGATTTCAGGTTGTTTACCAGGATCTTCAGTCCCAGATAGAGCAGGAAGAAGAAAGGTATCCCCACAGCAAAGAAGGTGAGCAATGATACCAGCCAAACAGGCGCATCGGTATAGTTTACCATTTCATAGAAATCCACCCCCGGGATATGGATTATGTCGAGTATGCCTACTGAGAACAAGCCAATAAACAGGCCGATCAGGGTTGCTGCCCCAATTATGATCAGGAGTATACCAATAAACTTTCCGATGACCTTAAAGAAGAACATTATAATGTCGCCCAGGGTATCAAAAAAAGACTTTCCGCTTTGTTTTACTTTGTTACCAACTTCTTCATAGTCTACGCTTTTGACACCTTCGGCAACATCATCGAACCCCTCTTTTACTTTACGTCCGATGTTACTGATATTGACAGGCTCACCTGTCATATCCAGTTTCTGTGCAGTGCTTGCTGCCTCGGGAACCAGGATCCACAACAGGATATAGGCGATAAAACCGAAACCGGTAAAGAAAGCCAGTAATAAGAAAATGATACGTATCCATAAGGCATCAAAGCCAAGGTAGTATTCCAAACCGGCACAAACCCCTCCGATGTATTTGTTATCTATATCACGATATAGTTTTTTGATCCTGCCTTTGGACGCAGAGCTGCTGCTACCAGGGGTGTCTTCAAAGATATCTTCATCTACCATGTAGTCTTCCGGCTGTCCCATGATCTGGATTACCTCGTCTACTTCTTTCATGGTAATTACCTGGCGCTCGCTCTCCATTTTTTCATGAAAGAGTTCGGCAATACGCGCCTCAATATCAGAAATGATTTCGTCGCTGCCCGCTGTACCTGCGAAAGATCGCTTTATGGCTTCCAGATACCGCTGCAGTTTATTGAATGCCTTTTCATCAATGTGAAAAAGTATATTCGCTAGATTTATGTTTACTGTTTTATTCATTGTTAGGCTTTTTTAGCTTTTGCTTTGGTTACCAAATTCACGGCACTTCGTAATTCATCCCAGGTGGTGTTTAGTTCTTTGAGAAAAACTTTACCTGTTTCCGTGAGTCCATAATATTTCCTGGGCGGTCCGGAGGTTGACTCCTCCCAACGGTAATTGAGCAACCCCGCGTTCTTTAACCTGGTAAGCAAAGGGTAGATAGTACCCTCCACTACGAGCATTTTTGCGTCTTTCAGAGCGCCCAGAATCTCAGAAGCATACTTGTCTTCCCCTTCCAGGATAGACAAGATGCAATATTCCAGAACCCCTTTACGCATTTGTGCTTTTGTGTTTTCTATGTTCATGATCTCATTGTTCTGTTAGATTATCTGTTCGTTTTTCTTGATTGGTGTTGATTGATGAATAAACTCCATTGGCTATGGTTTTTGATTGATTTATTTAATAAAATTGATGGTAATCGGGTACTTAAATACCTGACCTTCGTTTGTTCTTATAGTCGCCAGGATGGTGTAGACAATATTGACAATGAATAATGCCAGGTGCGCCATTCCGGCAAATCCTGCAGGCCATATAAATCGGCTCCAGTGAAAGTTGTGGTTGTCGAAATGAAAATCGATACCGTTGAATTCGTTAAAGTCCCGGATATTAAGAATACCGCCTTCAAAAATATTGGGAAGGAATCCCACAAGGAAAGGAACGGCAATAATACCGAGGATAACCGAGTACAATAACAGACTGATCTGAAAGTTCAGGGCCTGTTTTCCATTGTAATCCACAAAGGAGTTCTCCTTTCGGTTGGCCAGCCAAAGGACCAGTGGAATCAGGAAGTTTCCAAAGGGAATAAAGAACCTGCTGAGGGTGGAAGCATGTATCGCTGCCGCCAGATTTCGTTCGTGTTTGGTCAAGGATTCTGTCATGGCATATTAGTTTCTTATGCAAATATATATCTAAAAGCAGGTATTATGCAAAACATAGTACTAAAAATTAACATATAATTAACATTTTATACCGCAGAAATAATCCCTATTTTTAATGAAATTATCCGGACTATGCCCAAGAAAACAAGGAATATAAACACCTTCCTCTTTTTTAAACTCCCATCTGCATGGCTATGCGGTGTTCGGCTGCGCTATCTCGATGATAAGCGGGCTGTGGTTAAGGTAAAGCACCGCTGGATAAACCAAAATCCTTTCAGGTCTATGTTCTGGGCAGTGCAGGGGATGGCTGCCGAGCTGAGTACTGGTGTGCTGATGATGGAAGGGATAAGAAAAAGCGGGAAGAGGATCTCCATGCTGGTAGCAAATAACAAGGCCAGCTTTACCAAAAAGGCTACAGGGACTATAACTTTTAGTTGTGAAGAAGGTGGGCTTGTAACGGATTTGATAAACAAAGCTATTGAAACGGGTGAGGGGCAAACCTGCTGGCTGCATGCTTCCGGCATAAATGAAGATAATGTAGAAGTCGCCTCTTTTGCTTTTGAATGGACCGTTAAACTTAAATCACCATCCAAATAAAAAAAACAGCAGTGAAAGACCCGCGGGATGTATTTTTCAAAGAGAGCCAGAGATTCACTCAGTGGTGGCTCTGGATTTTGCTTTTCGGCTTACTTACCCTTCCCTTTTATGGAATTGTGCAACAATTGATCTTAAAGGAACCCTGGGGAAGCAAACCCATGCCCGATTGGGGGCTCATCCTTTTTGCCCTGGGCATGGTGGCCTTCGTTTACTTTTTTTATAATATCCAGCTGAAAACCTGGATCCATACCGAGGGCATTACGATATCTTTCCCGCCTTTTTTCAGCAATAAGGATTTTAAGATTTCGGATATCGCCTCCGCGGAAGTAGTTACCTATGGTTTTACGGGATATGGCCTGCGATATAGTTTAAAATACGGAACAGTTTACAATGTTAAGGGAAATAAGGGGCTCGCGATCACCCTGAAGAATGATAAGAAATTTATGATAGGTACCCAACATCCCGCCCAGGTAGAAGAAGTTGTAAAACATCTTTTGTCCCGGAATGTAACATTTGAATAAGCAGTCCAACTAATCAGTAGGTTGCCATTGAAATGAACAAAACCATATTTCAAATAGCGAAAATGGATTGTCCTTCCGAGGAAAATCTGATTCGGATGAAATTGGACGGTATTCCTGAGATCAAAAATCTGGACTTTGATATACCGAACAGGAAACTTACAGTCTATCATACCGGGAGAGAAGATGCTATTGAAAACTCAATACTGGAACTGGATTTAGGAGGAAAAAGGATTAGCTCAGAACTAACCACTCAAACTGAATTTACTGAAAAGACAAATCAAAAAAAGTTGCTTTGGACGGTTCTTGCCATCAATTTTGTCTTTTTCCTTATCGAAATCAGCACAGGACTGATTTCAAAGTCTATGGGTCTGGTGGCAGACAGTTTGGATATGCTGGCAGATTCATTTGTTTATGGATTGAGTTTATTTGCTGTGGGAGGAACATTATCCCGAAAGAAGCGAATTGCCAGGCTTGCGGGCTATTTTCAAATAACTCTGGCAATAATTGGCTTCGTTGAAGTTTTAAGACGTTTTTTTGGGGTGGAGGCATTGCCCAATTTTACAACCATGATCGTAGTATCTGCTTTCGCCTTAATTGCCAATGGTATCTGCCTCTATTTGCTGCAAAAATCCAAAAGCAAGGAAGAAGCGCATATGAAAGCAAGTATGATTTTTACTTCAAATGATGTAATTATTAACTTAGGTGTAATTGTAGCAGGATTAATGGTTAATTGGCTAAACTCAAATAAACCGGACTTGATTATCGGAACAATAGTTTTCATTTTAGTCATTCAGGGAGCAAGAAGAATATTAAGATTAGGAACATAAAACAATATAGAAATGAACGCACACGAAATAGACTACCATATCTACGGTGAGGAAATGCAATACGTAGAAATAGAACTCGATCCACAGGAAGCCGTTGTGGCCGAAGCGGGAAGCTTTATGATGATGGACAGCAATATTAAAATGAGCACCATCTTTGGGGATGGCTCCAATCAGGATAATAGTGTTTTGGGCAAGATCTTCTCAGCTGGTAAACGTATACTAACCGGGGAAAGCCTTTTTATGACCGCCTTTCTGAACGAAGGGCAAGGGAAAAGGAAGGTGAGCTTTGCCTCTCCTTATCCGGGGAAGATTGTCGCCATTGATCTTTCCGAGAAACAGGGTAAATTTATTTGCCAGAAAGATGCTTTCCTATGTGCAGCCAAGGGAGTATCTGTTGGGATTGAATTCTCCAAAAGACTGGGGAGAGGTCTTTTCGGAGGAGAGGGTTTCATTATGCAAAAGCTGGAAGGCGATGGTATGGCCTTTGTACATGCAGGAGGTACCCTGGCCCGTAAGGAATTGTCTCCTGGTGAGGTGTTAAAGGTAGACACGGGCTGCATTGTTGGTTTTTCTAAGGATGTGGATTACGATATTGAATTTGTGGGTGGCATCCGCAATACGATTTTTGGAGGCGAAGGACTTTTCTTTGCCAGTCTCCGAGGTCCCGGGGTAGTTTATTTACAGTCTCTACCTTTTAGTCGACTGGCAGCACGAGTCTGGGCAGCTGCTCCAAGAGGTGGGGGAAAAGACAAAGGAGAAGGCAGCATCCTGGGAGGACTAGGAGATTTATTGGACGGAGATAAGCCCTTCTAGGCTTGTTTCAATAAACTGCAATTTCATCACAATGGATTTCACCAGGCTTTTGGCTTTTCTTGAAGATCTTCAGCATAACAACAATAAAACCTGGATGGATGCTCATAGAAAAAGGTATCTGGAAGTACGGGATGATTTTATTTATTGGCTGGACGAGCTGGACCACGACCTGGCGGAAATAGACCCATTGTACTATCCCACACCGGGCAGAAAGGGGATTAACCGGATCAACAATAACCTGTTGTTTCATCCTGACCGACCGGTTTATAAAGATCATTTCGGTGCGGGTCTTGACAAGGCACCAGGTACCGGCGATTTCTATATCCAGATAGGGGTGGGGGAGTGTATGCTCGCTGGCGGACTCTGGAGGCCTGACCCTAAAAAGTTGAAAAGCATACGGGAAGCCATAGATTACAATGGGGATGAATTGGTAAAAATTCTAAACCATCCGGATTTTCGGAAGCGGTTTGGTGGACTCTACGAGGATACCCGGCTAACCAGGGCTCCCAGGGGTTTTGACCCTGCCCATCCGCAGCTGGAATTATTAAAGAACAAAACCTTTGCTGTGGCCTGCAATATCAGCAGGGAACAGCTTATGGCCTCGGATTTTAAAGATTTGGTACTCACCGTATATAAAGAAATGCTGCCCTTCCGACGCTATTTAAATGAGGCCATTACCGTTTAAACCTCCCGGGAAATTATGAAATACGGAAATATCAGAAACATCAAAAAGGAAGTCCTTTCCGAAGCCTGGTATCGCTTGGATCGGTATACCTTCGATTACCAGAAGGAAGATGGGGAATGGGAGACGCAGCAGCGCGAAGCCTATGACCGGGGTAACGGTGCGGCAATCTTGCTCTATAATCCCGAAACGGCGAACGTTATCCTGACCCGTCAGTTTCGTATGCCTACCTATTTAAACAATAACCCGGACGGTATGATGGTGGAAGTCTGTGCCGGCTTACTGGACGGAGACGACCCTGAGTCTTGTATTGTCAAGGAAGTGGAAGAAGAGACAGGTTATAGGATTGAAAAGGTTAAGAAGGTTTTCGAGGCCTATATGTCCCCGGGAGCCGTTACAGAGAAACTCCACTTTTTCCTGGCTGAATACAGGGATGAAATGAAGGTTAGCACCGGCGGCGGAGCTGCACAGGAAACCGAGCATATTGAAGTACTTGAAGTGGCTTTTGAAAAAGCACTAGAAATGATCGGGACTGGAGAAATCGTTGATGCGAAGAGCATATTACTGCTCCAATACGCGCGAATTAATAAGTTGCTCTAATAAGGATAGGGTAATATAAATATCAGTAGTTGTCCCGAACCGCCTGCAGGAAGGCCTGCATCTGGGTTTTGATTTCAGAAGTGGGTTTGCGGAAGTGGTTGTTCATAAAACTAAATACCAGCACCTTTCCTTTCCTGGTAATCAGATAACCGCTTAGGTTATAATTATTTCCCAGTGTGCCGCTCTTGGCATATATGTAGGGTTTGGGATTTCCTGCAAACCAATCTTCCAGTGTGCCGGATTCTCCCCCCGCAGCCAGCAGGGCAAATAACCTTTGTCTGGGGATTTGCCGGTACAATTTGGTCAGCACATGTACCATGGATTCCGGGGTGAACAGGTTATATCGGGAGAGCCCCGAACCATCTACCCACCGGGGCATCTGCCTCAGGTCTGAAAGAGACATGCTAAGAATAAATTCACGGGCTTTTTTTGTGCTCAGGGTATCGGATAAGCTGGCGGATACCATCAATAGCAGCTGCTCTGCCAGAAAGTTATCGCTTTCCTGCATCATTCTTTTCAAAACGGAATCTGTGGGAATTCCGGGCAGGATCCTGCTATCCTCTAAGGGATGCTTTGAAGCGTTCAGTAATGGTTGCCGGATGGCGCTTTCAAGTAGCTTGCGCGTAAGGGTACTGTCTGTCTTAAAGGGAATCTCCAGTGTGTCTATCCTATCCGGGTCATAAAAAAAGATATTCTCGCCCTGGGAACGTTGGTTTGAAAAAGCGGCAGGGATTACCTGCTCCCGAAATAGTGAAGGAGTTACCCTAAGAGAATCCTCTTTAATCAGTCTTACCACATTACCATACAAGGGAAGGGCGCTTCGCTCTGCAGAATAATATTGATCAAAGTCTTCCCAGGCCCAGCCTGCTCCCAGGGGGTTATCCTCAAAAGAAGGGTGTTTTATGGCTATTGGTCCGTTATGCTTTTTAATGAAATGGAAAAGGGTGCTGTCTTGAAAATAGGGGTGGAATTGAGTTGGATCTCCGGTTCCGGATATGATAAGCGTATCGCCCTGATAGGCGTAGTTAACTACAGGGACCTGCTCTGGTAGCAGTTGCAGGGCGGTGTAAAAGGTAAAGAGCTTGGTATTGCTTGCCGGAGTAAAATATTTATCATGGTTCCTGCTTAGCAAGGTATCTTGTTTCTCCGGATCCAGGATCAGGATTCCGGTGAACTGGTTTTGGTAGAAGGATTTCGGCAGCGTATCTCGACTTATTTTCCTTAGCGACGATTTTCCAGCAGACGCACAGGAATACAAAACGCTGATAATCAAAATACAGAAGACAAATTTTCCCGTTAATTTCCCCGTTATTTTAAAGAAAGAAATATGGTAATTCATCGAATTTAACACCTCATTATCCATTTTTTAACGAAATCTCCTACAAGATATTTACCTTTTTTTGGTTAACTTTGAGTACAATCTAATTAAAACAAATTAATCTTATGGCCAGAGCAATGTTGGATTACTACAAGTTAGTACTCCAAAAGGTAAGTTTTGATGTTAAGTTGTTTAGCAAGGAACTTAAGAAAGCCATCAAAAGGCTACTCCCCCATGAAATTGAAGAGTTAAAGCACTGGTTGCAGCTCTTTTTGACAGACAAACCAGAATTGCAACCGAGTTTAATTTATTTAAAAGCATAATCCAAAGGCCACTTCAAAGTGGCCTTTTTTATTTATTGATCGGGCTGATAATCTGAACATCCTGAAAGGTAATTGCACCCCGGACCACCGCAGATATCACATCTTTTATAGCCTCAGTTATCTGGATTTTCAACTCGTTTTTATGGTAAATCAGGCTTACCTCCCTCGCCGGAGGTGGGCTCTGAAAATGCTTCAGGTTCCCTTTTTTCTTATTATCCAGAACAAGGGTATTCAGGTAGGGCAGTAAGGTCATACCCAAACCTTCGTCAGATAAATTGACCAGGGTTTCAAAACTACCGCTATGCAATTGAAAATGTTCATCACCGTATTCCTTGCTCGATTTACAGAGGTTAACCACCCCGTCCCGGAAACAATGTCCATCCTGCAACAAAAGGATATCACTGATGTCCAACTCATCCGGCTTTAAAAATTCATTACCCCTTAAACGATGCTGCGGCGGTACATACCCAACAAAAGGTTCGTAATACAATGGACGTTCCTTAATAAATTCAATTTCCAGGGGTGTGGCGGCAATTCCGCCGTCCAGATGACCGTCCTGAATGTTCCTGATGAGGCTTTCCGTACTTTGTTCCTTTACGATGAGGTTTACCTTGGGATATTTGTTGATGAAGGTTTTCAGGAACATGGGCAGGAGGGTAGGCATAATGGTAGGAATGATCCCCAAAGAATATTCCCCTCCGATAAACCCCTTTTCCTGATCTACAATATCCTTGATACGTTCCGCTTCGTTAACGATGTTTTTAGCCTGTGCAACAATCTTTTTACCAGCCTCGGTAATCGAAATGGGTTTCTTTCCACGATCGAATATTAGAATGTCCAATTCTTCTTCCAGTTTCTGGACCTGCATGCTCAGGGTAGGCTGTGTTACAAAGCATTTTTCCGCTGCCAAAGTGAAGTTTTGATACTCGGCAACGGCCAATACGTATTGCAGTTGGGTTATGGTCATATTCAATAATTATGCACGATAAAAGTATAAAATATATTGATATGATATATAAGTTAGGATAGGTTATTCTTATTAACTTTGTAGTAAAATAAACACTGTAATTATGACATTGAATAGTATTGGATTGGACCTGGAAAAGTCCAAGGCACTGGGTGCAGAACTAAATATTTTGCTGGCGAATTTTCAACGTTACTATCAGAATCTCCGCGGTATTCACTGGAATATCAAAGGAAAACGGTTCTTTGATCTGCATACCAAGTTTGAGGAGTTATACGATGATGCTAACCTGAAGGTAGACGAGATAGCAGAGCGTGTACTGACTCTTGGGGTTACTCCTTTACACACATTTGAAGATTACTCAAAAAACTCCACAGTACCCGTTGGTGAGAACGTATCGAATGATGAAGAATCCATTCGTTTGATAGTTGATTCTCTCAAAGAGTTATTAATTATTGAAAGACGTATCCTAGATGCTTCAGAGGAAGCTAATGATGAAGGAACCAATTCCATGATGAGCGACTTTATTACCCAACAGGAGAAAACGGTCTGGATGATGAAGGCCTGGCTTGCTGAGGAAATGTAGTAAAGAATTATATATAGCATAAAAAAGGGCTGCTTTAAAGGCAGCCCTTTTCAATTAATCGATTCATTAAAAGCGAATCCGGATTTCCAGATCTTCATCTCCTACCGTAAATTTTGAATTGTAAAAGGAGGGTGGTCCCATGGCCATCTCGCTGCCACTGGTACCATATGGTTCTACCGGCATGCCACTGGCTTCAAAATCCATGCGCTGATTTTCATTGAAATCCTGCATAACGGTAATTGCATAATCTCCTGGGGCAATTTCCGTAAATTCAAAGCTGAGCTCCCCGGCTTGTGCCTTGGTGGCGTATTCGTCTACACCTGCTCCACGCATAAAATTCTCTTCGGTGTATAGTCCGGCTAAAATATTTCCTTTATCATTCAAAACATTTTCAATGACAACGGTGATGGTGACACCGGATTTTTCCTGTGCACTTAATGTTAAGCTGGTAATAGCTAAAAATAAGGTAAGCATGTACTTGTTCATAGTGGTATATTTTGTGGTTACAGTCACAAAGTTGCCTCACCTCACCTGATATCAGAAGAAAGTCTTGCTGAGTTGTAGAAATTTACTCCTGAATTGTTAACCGCTATTCCTTATCTGAAGAGCTACCTTCCTCATTGTCCTGGACAATTAAACACAGGGCAGCTGCAAGGAACATGCTTACTCCACCCACGATCAGGGCATAAACGGATACATTCCCAAAGAATGATTTTAGCATAAAGCCCAATATCCCCGCAGCGACAATCTGCGGAATAACGATAAAGAAGTTGAATACCCCCATATAATATCCCATTTGGTGGGATGGTAATATGCTCGATAGCATGGCGTATGGCATGGAAAGTATACTCGCCCAGGCAATACCCACACCAATCATGGAGATCAGGAGTAAGTTGGGATCGGAAATAAAATAGATCGAGATCAGCCCTAATCCGCCCAGTACCAGAGCGAGCAAGTGCGTTATTCTGCGACTTAGCTTTTTGGCGACAACAGGGAGCAGGAAGGCCACCAGCGCTGCAATTCCGTTATAGACCGCAAAACAGATTCCTACCCAATCTGCTCCTTCATTGTATATCCCGGAAGTAGTGTCTGAAGTTCCATAGACATGGCTGGTAACCGCAGAGGTCGTGTAGATCCACATGGCGAACAAAGCAAACCAGGAAAAGAACTGTACAAAGGCCAGTTGTACCATGGTCTTCGGCATTTTAAAAATCCCCATAAAGGATTCTGCAAGGCCCTGGAAGACTCCCCGTTCTGCATTTTCAGCCTTAAGTGCCTCGATATCATCAGGGGGATATTCTTTGGTTTTTAAGACTGTCCACATTACGGCGCAGAAATAGGCAATACCGCCGAGATAGAAGGAGAATCGAACAGAATCTGGTATACCCCCGTCTGCTGCCACATTGCTTATTCCGAACCAATTGGTCATCGCATAGGGCAGGGCAGAGGCAATGATGGCTCCCAGTCCAATGAAAAAGCTCTGCATGGCGAAGCCACTTGTGCGTTGTTCATTAGGCAGCATGTCGCCGACAAAGGCCCGGAAGGGTTCCATACTAATATTAATAGAAGCATCCATGAGCCAGAGCATGATAACGGCCATCCACAATGCCGTGGAATTGGGCATCATAAACAACGCAATGGTAGCCAGTATGGCCCCAATCGCAAAAAAAGGACGCCTTCGTCCCCATTTCTTATGCCAGGTACGGTCACTGTAATATCCTATAATGGGCTGAACCAGCAGCCCGGTAACCGGTGCGGCTAGCCATAGGATGGGTAATTCGTCTTTGGAAGCACCCAGTGTTTCGAATATCCTGCTCACATTGGCGTTTTGCAAGGCGAAACCGAATTGGATCCCCAGGAAACCAAAACTCATGTTCCATATTTGCCAAAAGGAAAGTTTCGGTTTAACCGAGCTGATGGAGATTTGTGTCATAATGGTATAGTTGGTTGTATACTTACTAATGAATGACCCTAAAATAGGATTTTTAAAGTAAACCAATAATCCCGCTACCTGCTAGAAGAATTTCTAGCGAAAACAAGATGAATCAAACACTAGTGATCCGAAACGAAGGTGAAACCTAAGGAGGTAATTCCCTTGAATTCAACTTTTCTGATCATCGACGAACTGTGAATTTTTAATAGTTTTACCATGAAAATGGGTCATTTTAGTGCAGTTTGTCGAAAAAAGTTGTCAGTTTATCCTCAAAACCTATCTTCGAAGGACAAATCTTACTAAAACTTTATAAGCACTAAAACTACTTCCTTCTGGGAATTCCATACATTTATTTCTCTTGGCGGTTGACATATTCAGATTTCCTGGAGGGCCAGTTTTAGTGCAAAAGTTTATTCCTTAATTTCCCCTTATTCTAGGCTTTTTCCCAGGTCTTTTCTATCAATTTTTTTGTAGCCCTTATCCCGTCAGGTTCTGAAAGGTATTTTCCTTCATACTCAATTCCAACATAACCCCGGTAACCGGCGCGTTTGACAATGCTTAACATTTGTTGGTAATTGATCCGGGTTTCCTCACCCAGATCATCAAATTCATAGGATTTGGCACTAACTCCCTTGGCATACCGCATCATTTCGTTAACCCCGCGATAAGGGTCATATTGTTCATCACAGGGGTTTTGGATACTGCCCCATTCTGCAGAAAGGCACCAGTTCCCAAAATCGGGTAAGGTGCCCAGGTAGGGATTGTCTACTTCTTTGATAATGGAAACCATATACTCGGCATCCGAGGTGTGTAAACCGTGGTTTTCCACCAAAACACTGACCTCCATGGACTTGCCAAACTCCGCAAGGCGCCCGAGGCCATCAGTTAAAGCCCCTTTTAATTGCTTGCGGTTTCCTTTTCCAAATGCGTTTACCCGAATGGAATGCCCTCCCAGGATTTTTACAGCTTCAATCCATTTGTAGTGGTTCTCGACGGCAATCACCCTTTTACTATCATTTTTTGCTCCCAGTTCTCCCTCGTCATCTACCATGATCAACAAACTTTGCACCCCGGCATCCTCAGCACTTTGACGCATCTTTTTCCAGAAGGCGTTGTCCTTTCCCTTATCAGTATAAAAGGCATTTACGTATTCTACTGCCTGGATTTGATAGTCTTCAGCGGCAATGCGCGCAAAATGTTCAGGGTTAAGGTCGCCCGCGAAAAATGCGCGGTTCAAGGACCATTGAGCCAGGGAAATCCTTGGTTTGGAAATGCCAATACTTCTGTTGGGATCCAGCCAGGAAAAGGCCATAGGACTGTATACAGCCGCTATACCAAGGGCTGTGTTTCTGATAAAATGTCTGCGGTTGGACATAGCTACTCCAGAGAAGGCTCGTTACGTTTGGCCACAATTTCTACCAGCCAGTAGATCAACTGTCCCAGTCCACTGACAAATACAAAAAGCAAAATCCAGAGCAATAAGAGGTTGTTTTTTTTCAGGTTGGGATTCTGCACGGCATGCACGATGTAAAAGACCAAACTTGCAATAGAGAGCAGGATCACCAGGAACAGGACGACCATAAAAATACCCAGCCATCCGAAGATGAATTCAGGTGGACCGTCATGAGATCTTTCGAGTTCCGGAATATTGCTTAAAATCGAGAAAAGAAAGGCGAAATAGCCCAACATAATGATAAAGAAAATGATGATGGGCGAGAGGGCAAAGAATGCCTGCCAGGATTTGTTGTGTATCATGTTGAATCAGGTTGTGGTTATCCATTAAAGTTACGGAATAATCCCCTGTATAACAACAAAACCCGGGTGTATCCCGGGTTCTGTCTTTGGTTGGTTGTTGATTGGTTATTGGAAAATAGTAATGGATTAATTTGCTAACTCACACAACTATTATTCGCCACTTGGCGGACTTACCGTATAACCGAGTTGGTTGTACAATTCCATGTTGTCAAAATAGGCATCTTCCTGAGTGGCCATGCCATCCGCATCAAAGGTCCAGATACTCATACCGTGGGTTTCAACAACTTTTCCTGTAGGAGCATTGCCCATGAATTCCCCTGTATTTGTACCCGTAACGGTCCAGGTAAGATAGGATTTACCGTCGCGTATTACATAGCTGTCGACAACCACATTGAAATCCGGAAAAGCGGTATGGAACACATCCATCAATCCGGCATATTCTTCCTGATTACTAGCTATTCGTACCCCATTTGCATTGCGTATTACATTGGGTGATGAAACCGATGCAAAGAGCTCCTTATCGTAATTGCTCCACGCTTCAGCTACCTTGGCTTGGGTGGCCATGATGGCCTGTTCGGCCTCGGGTGCATTTTGCATCGCTGCCATTTGGTCCAGGGCATTGTTAATCACCGAATTGTCATAAAAGGCGTACTCCTCTATGATCTTCCCGTCTTCTATATTAATAGACAGGTGTACAGGAAGATCCAGTGCTTTATCGCTACCTCTGGGAATACCTGTCCAAACACCCCAGAAGTTTACCCAGGTTTTCCCCTCATTATCAAGGACCATTTCATAAAATGCAGGGTCGTCCTTGAATTCGTAACTACTGAAGGCGGCAAGGTTTTGTTGGAAGCCCTCCTGAAGTTCTTTGGGTGAAATGGGGTTATCCCAGTTGTTGTGGTATGCTTTGGCGGTATCTGCGTATTTGGTCATCCAGGACTCCCAATTACCCTGTTCGTAATCGGCAACCAGGCCTTTGGCCAGGTCTATTTCAGGACCGGTAGTGCTGTAACGTTCTGGTCCTTGTGGCTGACAACTTACAATCAGTAAAATGACCAGGACTGCATAAAAAGTGTTTTTCATTTTGTTTTTGATTTAATAGTTTAAAAAAATAAAAGGAACAATACACGTCTTGCTCCCGGTTATGTTATTTAGTTAGATGGTGAATAAGCCATATCAGGGCGCATTTGACCTGCGATCTCCTCGTATTTCAGAAGGCTTCCCCACAATTCGCCCATTGCTTTTTGGCCGTCTTCCCCAAGAAGTTCCTGGTTTGCGGCACCTTTCTGGGCATAATCTACGGGATCTTTACCAGCAACAGCCACCATGTAAAATTCACCACGGGTTCCAAATCCACTCTTATATACACGATAATCCATTTTAGATCCTTTGGCAGCAAAAACATCTTTTATGGCTTTCATCTTTTCCTTTACCATTGCCCGGTTTCCGGGAGTGAAATACAGATAATGGAACTTCCGGTAATTCTGTCCTTCTGGTGTCTGAGTGATACCTCCAGGCATATAGGACAGTTCTTTATCCAGGTAAATAACATAGTCCTGCTCCGTGTCGTAACACTTGTCCATTCTTCCAAAAAGGGCTCCCATCTTGTCGGCCCCCATTTTTTCGGCTAAGCCAGGAAAGGGAGATTTATCCAAATCTGCCATATTATCAATGGCACCTACAAAAAGGTATCTGGAATCTGCGGTGTTGGTTACAATCCAACCATCATTTTGTATGTTATGGGTCTTCATATGTCCCAAAAGTTCTTTGCATACTTCCTCATACTCCTCAACCATGCCAGGTTTGACCACATCTTCGTGTACCCAAAAGGCTTGTGGGCTATTGTCTTGCTGTGCCACAATCAGGGCAGGCAACATAAACAGGAGGCTAAGGATAAATGATTTGATTTTTAGTGTTCTCATTGTTGTTAATTTTAGGTTACTGTTTTTATTGATAATTAATTATTCCAGATTAGGTGGTATCAGGGTGTATCCCAATTGCTGAAGTAGCTCAAGTTCATTATAGTAGACAATCTCTTCTATAATTTTACCTTCTTCACTGAAGCGCAGATGAGACAGTCCGTTGATGTTTACACGTTTCCCTGTGGGGCTTACCTCTCCAAAAACACCTGTATTGGTGCCCTTGGCATTCCATTGTAAAAATGCAAGGTTGCCTTTGTACTGAGCATTATCTGCAGTAATTACCAAATCCGGGAATGCCGTAAAAAACAGTTGTAAATGGGCCTCCATTTCAGCAGGACCCTCTGCTACTTTAACCCCGTTCATATAACGTGTGGATTTTGCTGAGCTAAGATCTTGTAGTGCTTTAAAACTCCTTTGATTCCAACAACTGTCTATCCAGATGCTTACCTGCTGAGCGAATTGGGTTTGATCTTCCCTGTTTGCTTGCTGATTTTCTGATTTGCAGCCCTGAGCGGCAATCAGAAAAATTAATATAATCAGGGGCCAGGATTTCATAAAAATAGTAGTGTATTACTGCATGTGAGCATTAAACAGCAGTCCTGAATTAATCCTTTTAATACCAGATCAGAAAACGATTAAGGACGGATAGGCTGTTTTATTGTCCGAACCCCCCATTTTTTTTAGCTAATGTCAGAGCACAGGAAAAAATACGTATATTTAAAATCCTCATTTTCAATGAGGCAACCGACCTGAAATGAAAAAACATGTCCTGGCGACTGCCCTGTCCACAGCCCTGTTCCTAGGGGTCTTAGTGCCTGTTCATACCCAAATAATTGATCCCCGTCAGGAAAACCCGTACAACAAGGTTTTTATGGCTTCGGATAATTTTGGGGTTTCCTACCTCGATTCCCTGGAACAAGGTTGGCAAAGAGTTGCCTCCGATCAGGTAAAGATGGAGATCTTAAATGACCTGGCGTATTACTGGCATACCCGAAATCTCAAAAAGTCCAAGGAACTTGCTGTTAAAGGGATTCAGTTGGCCGGGGAATTAAAAGATACCACCGCCCTTGGCCGGTTCCAGTCGACCCTGGGTGCTGTTTTACTTCGAATGGAACAATTGGATTCTGCCTTATTCGTCTTAAAAAAGGCCAGGACCAGGATAGGTCCCGAAGACCTCCCGTTTTTACTTACCCAAATGGGTTACGTCTACGAACGCAGGGGCGCACTTGATGATGCCGCTGATTATGCCATGGAGGCCCTTACAATAGCGGAAAGCAACCAGGATACTTACGGGATGGCTGTAGCTAACAGCGACCTCAGTAATTTATTCTGGAAACAGGAGAAATATGAAAAGGGGTTGGAATATGGGCTTAAATCCATAGCTCTTTTTGAACAAACCGGGTTAAATAGCCTGGATTATGATTTTACCCTGTATGTAGTTGGAAATCAATATATAGCCCTCAATCAATATGAGGAGGCCCGTAAACACTTTGATCATGCCATAGCTATTGGTGAACGCTATGGTTTTTACAATAACCTCTCGGACATATATATATCGTTGGTAGACCTTCTGGCCTTACAAAATCAATATGAGGAAGCCAGTGCCGCTTCAGAGAAAGCTATTAAATATGCCGAGCTCCTCGATAATAATTTTATGCTGATGCGTTCCTGGCTTTCACTGGGTAAACTTCAAAACCTGCAAGGTAAGTTTATCTCTGCAGTAGAGAGCCTGGAAAGCAGTATCCGCATTGCAACTCCCGATTTCGGTGATGCGTTTTTCCTGAGTCAGGCATACGAAAACCTGGGTAAGGCCTATGCAGGAAGTCACAATTACAAAGAAGCCTATCTGGCTTTTGAAAAATACGACGCACTTAAAAACACACTGTTTAATGCACAGGCCGATCAACGTATCTCACAATTAGAGTTCCAGTTTGATTCCGCTGAGAAAGACAGTACCATACTGCAACAGGAATCTAAAATCCGGCAGCAAAGAGCTACTCAAACTTTTATTATTGTTATAACAGCATTATTGGTTGTTGCCTTAGTACTGCTGTATGCTACCTTTAGAAGTAATGGCCGGAAGAAGGAATTGTTAGAAAAACAAAACAAAGAAAAAGAATACCTGCTCAAGGAAATACACCACAGGGTAAAGAACAACCTGGAGATTGTTTCAAGCCTGCTCGCCCTGCAATCGGCCCAAATAAAGGACAGTACCTTAGCTGATGCTATGCAAAAAAGTGAGCAGCGGATTCACAGCATGAGTATGATCCATCAGAAATTATATCAGGGTAAAAGCCTTTCCCAAATAGAAATGAAGGATTATTTCGAAAACCTGGGCAATTACATTATCCACACTTTTGGTAAAGAAGGTGAGGTGTCATTGCAGTGCGACATGCCGGCTCTTGAATTGGATGTGGACCATGCTGTCCCCATTGGCCTTATTGTTAATGAGCTGGTGACAAATGCTATGAAATACGCCTACCCCCCTGGCAGAAAGGGTATGGTACAGGTTAGACTTACCCAAAATGGGAAGCAGCTCTATCTAAAAGTATCCGACGATGGGATCGGTAAGGATGCAACCAAAATGCAAGGGACTGGTTTTGGGACCCAACTTATCGCCCTATTAACAGATCAGCTGGATGGTAAAATGAACCTTTCTGTGGAGCGGGGGACCTCAGTTAGTTTTGAATTCACACTTAATCAGGCGGCTTAATATGGAACGAAAAAAACGCATATTGATAGTAGAAGACGACATGATCATTGCAGCTAACCTTTCGTTGCAGTTGAGCCAGCTGGAGTACGAGATAACCGGTATTGAATCCAGGGGGGAAGAAGCAATTCTACATGCCCAGGTCAACCCACCAGACCTTATGTTGATGGATATCAACCTGAAAGGAAACCTGGATGGTGTGGAGACGGCCAGGAAAATTCATGAACATCAGCGCATCCCAATCATCTTCCTTACTGCCAATAATGATGAGGCTACTTTTAACAGGGCAAAAGAGACCGGCCCCAGAGCTTTTATTTCCAAACCCTTTAATAAACTGGATTTACAGCGCACGGTTGCTTTGGTTGCGGAACAAATTGGTTCGGACACAAATGGTGAGAAACCGCAAAACGGGGAGGTAGCGGTGATGAACGACCGTGTATTTATTCGCCATAACGGTAAAATGATCAAACTGCTACTGGAACAGATCCAGTACATTGAAGCCGACCGTAATTATTGTAAATTGGTGACAACTACAGGGGAATACTTGGTAGTGTGCACCCTTAAAAATATTGAAAGAGAATTAGACACATCCCAATTTGTAAGGGTTCACCGCTCTTTTATGGTTAATTTATCTAAATTGGATGTTGTTGCCGAGGGACACCTTGAAATTGCGCGTAAGACCATCCCGATCAGCAAATCATACAAGGAACAGCTTATGTCCAGGCTGCATACCCTCTAAAGCCAGTTTCAGGACTCTTTATTGTCCATATGTTTCACTATTTCGGCATCCCCTATCTGATCTCTTTTATTCAGTTCTTTCACAATCCGGGCATGGTCCTGCTCCCTTCCCTGTGATAATTTAAAAGCGGCATGTACTTCTTCAATTTCGATTTGGAACCCTACAACGCCCTTAACCTGCCTCAGGGTTTTATCAGACATTTGGGTCAGGGAAACAGGGTTTTCAGATTGCGCCTCGTATTTATCTACTAACCTATGCAAAGAAGCCATCACTTCCTCCTCCTTTAGAATGTGCAGAGTGCCGTATATATGTACCGCTACATAGTTCCAGGTGGGCACTTCCTCATCCTGGTACCAGGAGGAAGAAATGTAAGCGTGAGGGCCATTGAAAATAGCCAGAACCTGCTCTTCTTCTTTAAAGTGCTTCCATTGAGGATTGCGTTTCGCAATATGACCTGTCAGCACATCTTTTCCGGAGCTATTTGTTTCCAGTTCGAGCGGAAGATGTGTGGCCCAGGGTCGGTTTTCTACCTGGCTAACGAGCGTGGCAAAAGTGTTATTCCGTAAAAATTCCTTTACCTCCGGCAGGTTTTTATTTTGGTATTGCAGGGGGATGTACATAAATAAAGAGTGTTACCAAAGATAGCCAAAAATAGAGGTTTAAGCAGAGCTTGTTGCTCCCTTGGAATATCAATCTACAGTTCAGTATGGGAATTTGACAATTGAGTAATCCCTTTTGTCCTTGAGCCGGAGGAAGCCGCATTTTTGCTAATAAAAATATTTGCGGATGCAATTATTACCCCTTCCCGGGAAGTTTACTAATTTTAATATTCGAAGGATACCTGTGTTAGTTTGCCACAAAAATTCATTCTTGGATGTAAAAGTTGAAATACGCTATTAGGATGTATAGAAAGTTTATCAAAATACTGCTCATCGGATTTGTGGTTGGTTTTGCGATCTCCTTCGTTTTTATAGGGATACAGGTAATGACGGGGAACCTGAACCCGGCAAATACAAACAAGATCCTCGAGCAGATTGGTACTTATTTGCTTTTTTCTATTGTGCTTACTGTTATTAATTCAAGCTGGTTCGGTTATCTCAATGATAAAGTAAAGTGGAATAAATACGGTCGCTATCGCCTCCTTATAGGGGCTTTAGGAGGTGTGGTTCTTACCATGCTGGGCATTCTGGTGGTCCGAATTTTTCTCGAGATGTATGTTGGAGGAGAATCCTGGAATGAATTTGTGTCAGGTGAACGGATGGTATTCTACTATATTGCTTTGCTGATTACATTAGTCGTTACGGTTTTCTTTCATGCGGTCCACTTTTACAAACTATCCAGGGATAAGCAAGTCAAAGAACAAAAAATCATTGCCGGTACGGCATCCGCGCGATTCGATGCCCTAAAAAACCAGCTGGATCCCCACTTTCTTTTCAATAGCCTAAATGTTTTGACCAGTTTAATTGAGGAGGATGCGGATCAGGCACAAAAGTTTACCACATCTCTTTCCAAAGTCTACCGATATGTCCTGGAACAAAAGAATAAGGACCTGGTTACCGTAAATGAAGAGCTGCAATTTGCCCGGACCTATGTGCGCCTGCTTAAAATGCGATTTGAAGACAGTATAGTGTTTGATATTCCTGAAGAGTCCAGCAATCCTGAAGCCAAGATTGTGCCGCTATCCCTGCAATTACTCCTGGAAAATGCAGTAAAACACAATGTGGTTACCTCAAGTAAACCACTGCGGATTAACGTATTTGAAAGGGATGGATTTCTTGTAATCAGTAATAACCTGCAGGAGAAATCCGTCGTAAAGAAAAGCAGTGGGGTAGGGTTGCGAAATATTCAACAACGCTATCAGATTCTCTCTGACCGTGAGGTTATGATCAATAAATCACGGGATACCTTCCAGGTTAGTATTCCTATGCTTACCCGTCAGAAATCAGAGGTAAAGAGACAAGAAGTATATATAGAAGACAAGCGTTATCAAAAGGCCAAGGAGCGCGTAGAAGCCATCAAGTCTTTCTACGGTAACCTAATCGCCTATTGTATTGTGATCCCAGTCCTGGCATATCTTAATTACAGGACCACTAGCTGGCCCTGGGTGATTTTCCCTGCTGTAGGCTGGGGATTTGGCCTGCTTGTACACGGAATGGAAGCTTACGGGTATAATCCACTATGGGGAAAACGCTGGGAGGAAAAAAAGCTACGCGAGCTTATGGAGCGGGATGATTTTTAACCAGGGTAGCTGCGGAACTACAATTCAGTCCAAAAAAACTACAATTGGGAAAACAAGATTTAGAAGCTTAACATTCAATATCGAGATTTGTACGGTAATCATATAATAACAGAACGTCATGGAAAATATTGAAAAGGAAAACAGCTACTTGCGCGCTAAAAAGCGAGTTGAAGAAATGAAGTGTTTTTACGGAAACCTGATCGCCTATCTGATCGTGATTCCCTTTCTGGCCTGGCTCAATTATATGACCACGGACTTTCCCTGGGTAATCTTTCCGGCCGTGGGATGGGGACTTGGATTAATCGTGAACGGGATGTCGGCCTATGGCTATAACCCCATACTCGGTAAAAACTGGGAAGAACGCAAGATACACGAATTCATGTCAGAAGATCGATTTTAATATTATACAACACAACCATTAATAAAAATACCATGGAAGACTTTAACAAAGAAAGTAAATACATACGCGCCAAGGAGCGGGTAGAAGAGCTTAAAAAGTTTTACGGCAACCTAACATCCTATGCAGTAGTGATCACCGGACTGGCAATCCTCAATTATTGGATAGATGGCTGGAGGTATATGTGGTTCCTCTGGGCTGCGTTCGGATGGGGGATAGGACTTCTTTTTCATGCTATCCGTACCTTCAACATGAATCCTTTCTTTGGAAAAGACTGGGAGCAGCGTAAGATCAAGGAATTTATGAAAGAAGATGAACAGTCTCCAAAGAGATGGGAATAGTAAAGAGATAATGGAAGGACTATCTAATAACAAACAGGACGAGAAACTCCTGCGCGCCAAGAAACGTGTTGATGAAATAAAAGGGTTCTATATCCATTTGTCTATTTATTTGGTAATAAACACCTTTATTTTAATAAACATGGGCCTGAATAATTTTGGAAATGATAATGATTTCTGGTCATTTCCAACCTTTATTACTCCGCTGTTCTGGGGTGTCGGATTAGCATTCCACGCCATGAATACTTTTAATGCCAGACCTTTTTTAGGTAAGAAGTGGGAGGAAAAGATGATACAGAAGTATATCGAAGAAGACGAACAAGAAGCCAATAAGTATAAATAATGGAATCAGAACATCAATATCAACAAAGGCTTGAGTATGCCCGAAGAAGGGTACAGGCTATAAAAGAGTTTTTCAATCACGTCCGTACATTCTTAACTGTGTTTGTAATATTGGCAATTCTCTATCTTTTTAAGGTAGAGCCATTTATCCTTATCTGGGACGTTTTTGAAGGAGAAATCCTGAAGTGGATTGAGCTCAATATATTAGTAGGATTGGGGATCTGGGCCCTTATTTTAGTGATCCATGGATTGATTGCCTTCAAGTTCCGTTTTACCTTCCTCAGAAAATGGGAAGAACGGCAATTTCAAAAATTCCTGAAGGAAGAATAATCTCTTAATAGAAAATAACAGGGAAAAACATATTTTAATACCAACAACCAACAACCAACAACCAACAACCAACAACCAACAACCAACAACCAACAACCAACAACCAACAACTAATTACCTCCATGCAAGTCATTATAATAGAAGATGAAAAGCCTGCTGCCAGAAGGCTGGCCCGATTGCTTGCCCAACTGGGAATAGAGGTTTCCACCTTACTTCACTCGGTGGAGGAATCTATTGAATGGTTTCAAAATCATACGCATCCGGACCTGATTTTTTTGGATATCCAACTATCAGATGGCTTATCCTTTGAGATTTTCGATGCAGTTAAAGTAGATAGCGCCATAATCTTTACTACGGCTTATGATGAATATGCTTTACAGGCATTTAAACTAAACAGTATTGATTACCTCTTGAAACCAATTGATGATGAAGAACTGGGTGCTGCTATGAAGCAGTACCAAAATCTCAATCACAAAGGTCGAAGTGTTAACCTGGATTTTGAGGATATCAAAAAGCTTTTGACTAATCCTCTTGAGCGGGAATACAAAAAAAGATTTACAGCCAAAGTAGGGCAGCATATTAAAATTCTCAATGCGGAAGAAATCGAATGTTTCTACAGTGAGAACAAGGGGACTTATGCTTTCACCAATGACGGAAGAAATTATTTACTGGACACCACTTTGGAAAATCTGGAGGAGGAGCTGGCACCGGAAACCTTCTTCCGGGTAAGCCGTAAATTCTATGTAAATATTCGTCACATACAGGACATCGTGGCATACACCAATTCGCGCTTAAAAGTAAAGCTAAACCGCTTTAATGAGCAGGAAATCATTGTAAGCAGGGAGCGGGTAAGGGACTTTAAGTTATGGTTAGAGTAATATTACTTTTAAACCTGATTAGCAATATATTAACCCCTACGATAGATTTTTCTTATACTAGAAATTTAGCCTGATTTAGAGGGTTTTTCCACCCGGTTATCATCAAAGGCAGACGGCAGCAGTTTCGGAATCAATTTAATAAAAATTGGTAATAAAACAGCCCCGCCAGGAAGCATAAAAATGGCCAGCGAAGGAATGCTTTTGAAGATATCGAGTAGCTGGTTTTGCACCTTTTTCTTCTCTTCAGGCGTAAGGTCTTTGACCGTAGATTTAGAAAGAAGGCTAACCAGTTCCTTGCTATCGGTCAGCTCTTTTTGAAGCCGTTTACTGTTCCTCAAGATCAGTTTATTGACCACTTTGGACATGCTGTCATAAAATTGAACAGCCAGGTTATTCGACTTTAAGAAAGAGATAATGGGTGCATTCTTTTCGAAGAATGCCGTAACTTCTTCCAGGCTTCTTGCGATCTGTTTACGTTCAAAACCCAGGTCTGTGCCAATCCCAAAAATGAATTCTGATTCATGAAGTTCAAGAACCTTGTCTTCCCAAACGGTAATACAGGCTACATCAAGAAAGTAACGGTTTTCCCAGTTCGAGGCATATTTTGCTAACTTTTCCCGATACCTGCCGTCAAATTTCTCTTTATTACTATCAATAAAGGTCAGGGACGATTCAAAAAGCTGTGCGAGACGGTCGTCTTTTTTGTTACGTTCCTTGGAACTCAAGGCGTGAAACACCAGATTAATTAGGATGTGCTCGAGATTTATGGCGTGCTTGCGGATCTTTCCCCTGCCATTAAGGTATTCCTTATACGTAAGTACATCAATAAATAGCAGGGAGTTGGTAATAACACTGTTGAAGGTTTTAGAGATAACGTTATCCTCCAGGTATACACGGGAATCCATTAATCGTTCTAACTGAGAGGCCGTTTTCTTCCCGGTGAATAGCTTGTTCAGGAATGAAATACTAAATATTTCCAGATCCTTGTAAAAACCAAAAATGCTGTCCAGGAAAGCATCATAATCCGTTTGTCCGGTTTCACTTTTAAATGTGAAGAACAAGGCCGTAATAAGGTTGATTTTGGCTTTTTCGTCTTCGGACAAGGTGTGTGCCGGGGCTATAAAACGGGGGACTTTGACATTGAGACCATATACAAACCCGGTCTTTTTCATACCTCCATAGAGATCACGGAAGTTCTCATAGGCATCCAGATGGTCCCTTACCTCATGTCCAAACTTGTCAATCCACCCGGAAGCTGATGGGTTCATACTGTTGTTTTACAGACTATTCTTACTTGCTGCCTTAATCAACCTGAGCACGCAATTTGCAGTTTAGGGTGAACTATTGCAGGACTTTAAAAATAACATTTCTTGTTTCTCAAAAGGGGTATTTTCCATTATTTCCGCAATTACAGCTTTACCGTTCATCGAAATTTTAACATTTCTATAGGAAAACCCAGACCAAAGGTATATTTTTAACGTTGAACTACAGGAGGTTAACTTCTTTTCCTCGGGGATCTAGAGGTTTTTCCTGGCTCGAAATGAAATAATAGCTAACCCAAATCTGACTATTATGGAATACTTAATATTCTTTGTATGGCTTGCGATCATGTCTTTTCTGGTATACAAGATTGTGAAAGCCCATTATTCTCTAAAAAAATACGAAAGATAGGAGGAGAATAATTACGTAACTTATTTAGTGCCCTATATGAAAGTACGCTTCGTTAAGAAGTAGTTTTTTGAATAGTTTGAAAATGTCCAGAAAAAAAGGCCGCTCAATGCGGCCTTTTTTAATTCATTAGCTAGTCTTAAGCGGACTATTCGATAATCCCTGTACAGCTTACCCGCGCACCTGCAGCACCACTTGGCTGTGAGACAAAGTCGTCTTTACCCTGGTGGACAATAACTGCCTTTCCAAGTATGTTTTTGGTCTCGTCTTCACATCCCAGGCACCATAGGTCTGTAGAGAATTCCACTGTGGCATTACCTTCTGCATCGGCAGTAAAGTTTCCGATATCGCCCCTGTGATAGCCCTCTTCGGCTCCCCAGGCACCATGCTGCTCGCGGGTAGGATTCCAATGGCCTCCGCTTGACTTCCCGTCATCTGATGAACAGTCTGCTTTCTCGTGGATATGGATGGCGTGTTCCCCTTCAGAAAGACCGCTGAGCACAGCAACCATCTTAACCATACCATTTTCCTCGGTAAAGGTCACGGTACCACTTACATTGCTTTCGCTTTTAGGTTCCATAGTAAAAGTAATGGTCTTAACCTCTACAGTTTCTTCCATTTCTTCAACTACAGCCTCAGTTTCGGACTTTGCATCTTCTGTTCCCTTTTTTACGTCTTTGCAGTTGTAAAAAGCGATGCAACTAATGCCCAAGAGTAAAATACTTATCTTCTTCATTATGTGTTTTTTTGTTGAGGCCTAAAGATAGGAATTTAAGTAGGTGAAGGCAACCATAGGTCAAAAAGAACGAAACAGTTGCCTGGGATCACGAATACCCCGCTTCGGATATTTGCTCCAAATAATGCCTTTCTATCGGGATATCAATTTAGTGATTAACTGTGTTTCGCTATGCAGGGTACGGTGTACCGGGCAACGATCTGCAATTTCCAAAAGGCGTTTGGTTTGCCTTTCATCAAGATCCCCGTTTAGCTGGATCTCCCGCTGAAAAGTATCGATTTTGGCAGTGTCCGATTCGCACTGAGCACAGTCCTCTGCATGCGTTTTGCTATATGAGGTATGCACTTCAACATTCTGCAGGTCCCAGCCTTTTCGCCTGGCATACATCTGCATCGTCATTACCGTACAGGCCGACAAGCCTGCAGAAACGAATTCATAGGGTGAGGGCCCAAAATCATTACCTCCGAAATCCACAGGTTCATCCGCAGTAAAATAGTGGTTTCCGATCTTCATATCCGTTGTAAAACCCGCATCCCCGTCCAGGCTGGCTACCACCTGGTGTTTACTGCTCAACTCTGTGGCCTCCGGTAGCCTAACATAGCGGCTGGCCCATTCGGCAATTACCCTACCTGTGTAGTGCGAGTCCCTGGAGTTGGTAAGCAGATGGTCTGCCCCATCGAGGCTTACAAAACTTTTGGGGTGTCTGGCGGCGTGGTAGATTTCTTCAGCATTTTTAACCGTTACAGTACTGTCTTGCGGAGAGTGCAGTATGAGGAGGGCTTTATTTAGTTTTTTGGCTACTTTGGGCAAGGTATGGGCTTCCAAATCATCAAGGAAGTGTTTTTTTATGGTGAAGGGCCTTCCCCCTATGGTTACACTTGCCTTTCCTTCTGCCTGGATCTCTTCCAGTTTACTACGGAGCAGGTGGGCCACATGTTTGGGATTGGATGGAGCACCGATGGTGGCCACGGCCTGAACGGCTTTTAACTGTGCCCCGGCAAAGATTACTGCAGCACCCCCCAGTGAGTGACCTACCAGCAGCGCCGGAGGCATGTAATGCTCTTTGAGGTAATCAGAAGCGGCGATCAGGTCTTCTACGTTACCGGAAAAATTGGTATCCGCAAAATCGCCATCACTTTCCCCCAGTCCGGTAAAATCAAAGCGCAGCACCCCAAATCCTTTTTGGGTAAGGGCTTTGCTGATGTTCCTGACCGCAGACAAGTTTTTATTGCAGGTGAAGCAGTGGGCGAACAGGGCAAAATTATGCGGGTGCTGGTCTGCTGGCAGTTCCAGACGACCGACTAATTCCTGGCCTTCACTGTTTTTGAAAAAGATTTTTTGTGGCTTCATGTTTTCCATATTTGTACAACTGGTCGGAAGGGAGCTTAATTCCTGACATTACAAACCTTAGTAAAATAAGGAAAAACCCAGTAGGATTAT
Organism: Flavobacteriaceae bacterium D16; assembly: GCA_021295155.1. GTDB lineage: Bacteria > Bacteroidota > Bacteroidia > Flavobacteriales > Flavobacteriaceae > Lentiprolixibacter. Next base: position 182,716 of record JAJTJC010000034.1, read on the forward strand.
GGCCTTTGACTTACTTCTTAAACAAACTTCTTAAATCAGGGTTGTAAAAAATCGCAAACTGCAAACGATCAAAACTGGTATTGCTGAAGGTGTTTTTTAGGTAACCGATCTGTATACTGCTGTTTTCAGTCAGATGCACCCCGAGGGCGGCATAGGCCCTGTTCTGATCGAACAGGTTGTCCTGGAAATTAATGAAAATCTCATCATAGAAATTCAGGAAGAAGGTATCGGTTAGGGGAAGGGTTAGCTGCAGGCGATAACGTGCCCTATGTTGGGTTTCTTCACCCCGTATTGATCCATAATCAATAAAACGCTGCTCCAGACGGTAGCGATGCTCTATTTTAAACTCCCATACTTTATTGTATAACAGGAACTGCTGGAAAATCCTATGTTCACTAATTTCATTAATACTATTGAGTTCTTCAAAAGATGGGTCCGTATCGATATAGCCATATCCCAGGGTTACTATGGCGTTGTCCGCAAGGTGGAAGTTAGCACCGGTTCGCAGCAGCATTTGGTTAAAATTACTGGTGGTTTCATAATAACGGAACTGTGCTTCCGTATGTATGCTCCATTTGTCTGATATTTTGTTCATTCCAAAATATTGAAACCAGCTTCCCCAGGTATCTTCCCCTGTTTCCTGCGCATTCATTCCGGTCAGGGTAATGAGCGCGATCAAAATCCAAATTTTTCTCATGTGCAGTTCGTTCTGTTTTACGCGGCAATTTAATCAAACTAAAAATAAAAAAGGCCCCCGGACAGGGAGCCTTCTTATGCTTTTTAAAATAACGCTTCCTGTTACTTACCAGTATCCAGATCTGTAGACTGACCATCCTCTATGGGTTGTCCGGGGTCCTGCTTCAGGTATACCTCCAGGAATTCCAGCACCTTGCTATAGGCCTCAATCTGGTTTTCTTTTTTAACAAAACCATGACCTTCGTCCTCAAACAAGACGTATTCTACGGGGACTCCGTTACTCCGCACCCCGGCAACGATCTCATCAGATTCTACCTGAAGAACACGAGGGTCCTGAGCACCCTGTAAGACGATTAGCGGCTTGGTCACCTTATCGGTATGGAACAGCGGCGAAATTTGTTTTAAACGAATAGAATCGGCGCTATAAGGGTCTCCGAGCTCCTTATAAAGCGCATCCTTGAAAGAAGCCCACCATGGTGGAATACTTTTCAGGGTGCGTATCCAGTTAGTCACACCAAATAGGTTAACCCCAACCGCAAACTCTTCAGGAGTATATGTTAGGGCGGCCATGGTCATATAACCACCATATGACCCTCCAATGATCCCAATCTTCTCCGGGTCAATATCGGCTTGCTGGGCGAGCCAGTTCTTGCCTTCAACGCAATCCCTCAGGTCTTTGTCACCATGGTTCAGGTCATCCATCTGGTAAAAGGTTTTACCATACCCACTACTGCCGCGGTTGTTAACCGCAAGAACGGCATATCCATGGTTCACCAGGTACTGGATCAGGGAACTGAAGCCTTGTCGACTTTGCCCTCCGGGTCCACCATGCACCCAAACCAAGGCAGGTACCTTGTTGTCTTCTGAAGCCTGGTGAGGTTTGTAGTAGATGGCCGGAATTTCCAATCCGTCAAAGGATGGGTAGCGGACTACCTCGGCGGTTACCAGATGCTCTGGAGTGATCTCGGGATTCAGCACATCGGAAATTTTTGTTAGCTCCTGGCTTTCCAGGTTATATACGAAGAGGTTAGAAGGGGTGTGAGACCCACCTGCATAAAACCGCATCATACTTTCATCCCTCGAGAAGCCTACAGAGGTGATGCTTGCATTTTCTATTTCCGGTAGTTCAATGTTTTCACCGCTGGCTACATCTTTAACCTCAATGACGTTCTTCGCATCTTCATTGATATAGGTGACCTGATATTTGCCATTTTCAGTGAAGTAGGTACCCATAATGTCCCAGTCGCGCTGCATTACCTTTTCCCGACTACCATCTTCCAGGTTATACTTCATCACATAGCTAAATTCCTCACCGTCATCCGTGCTATAGTATAAAGCAGAATTATCCAGGGAAAAATCCTGCATACCGTTGCCACTCTGGTTTTCGTTAATCTTGATCAGGGCATCATCTTCCCTGCTGTACAGAAAGAGGTCGCTGTCATTGGTATTAATTGACTTGCTGAGGGCCACATACTGCTCGTCCCAGGAAATCCCTTCCACGTTATAGCCATCGGTGTTTTCGTAAAGCAGGCTGGGGGTGAGTGTGGTCACGTCCATTTTATAGAGATCATTGTATTGGGGGTCTCGCTTGTTCGATGCGAAGTAGAAATGCTTTTGGTCTTTAGCCCAACCATAGAATAAAGCTCGTGCACCTTCATAAGGGGTCAGGTCCTTTTGGCTTCCATCTTCATCCCGCAGGAAAATGTGGTAGATCTCGTCTCCATTATTGTCCATTCGGAAGAGCATACGCTCGTCTTCCGGGAAATAGGAGATAGCAAAAACCGAGGAGCTGTCCGATGCTGTCACAGGCATAAATTCCCCTCCGGAGCTGGAAACCGTATACATATTATAAATCCCTGAACGATTGCTGCTAACAAGCAATTTGGATTTGTCCGGTGAAAAACTACCGCCTCCCACATTTTCATTGTCCATCATCTGTTCGATGGTGTAGCTTTTGAGCGTCTCTGCAATGGAGGGCTCTTTTTTCTCCTGGCAACTCCAGATCAGGATGATCCCCAGAAGTAAGATGCTTTTTTTCATTGGTGTTTGTTTTTAATTGTTGATGATATTGGTCATTAGACGCTTATTCCAGCGTAAATGTTTCAGTTTCTTTAAAAGGCGATAGTTCCAGTTGCTCCATTTCTTCTTTATAAGCTTTCCAGCGGTTATTGAAGAAAGCATTGGTTTGCTGCAAGGCCGCCTTCAGGTCTTCCCGGGCAAATCGGATCAGGCGCTCCTCTGTTTCGGTTATCCCAGCCTTCCTGCTCGCTACATAGCGATAGGCATTGCCAATGCGCTGCATTACGGTTATCTCAGGGTTACGAGTAATTCCCTGACGTTTATCCACTTTACCGAGGTATAAGGCGACCACGGAATCAATACCCTTGACAATGTCCCTGGAGGCTGTGATCTGCTCTTTGTACTTTTTCTTGTCCAGGGTTTTGAGTTCCTTCTCGTATTTATTGGCGATATTTTTGCTTTCCACCAGTTGTTTTACTGCATCGGCAGCAGTTTGCATATGTGTTTCCAGTTTTTTGGACGTTTCATATACTGTATTGAGGCTTTCTAGTGAAACATTCAACCTGGGATCTGTTTTAACGGTTACCGAAGTCTCATCCTTGCTTTCACCATATTCAACCATTATCTTGTATGTTCCCGGTTTAACAGTAACACCCCCGCGTTCCCGATTGCTTTTCCTGATGCTGCGTGAAGGTCTATCCGGACCTTTTTCATCGAGGCCCCAGTATACCCGGTGGAAGCCTTTCTTTTCCGGGGTCTTATACTTAAGGGTGCGAATCAGGCGATCTCCATCGTAGATTTTAAAGAAGACTGTGTCTTTGGTCTTTTTCTTGCCAGCAACTTCGTCTTCTTCTTTTTTCTCTTCACCATCCTTTTTGGCCATGGGCTTGCGCTCCTTTTTTCCCTCTTTCAGATAGTAGGTGATCATAGCACCACCTCTACGGTTTTCCGCATTGTATAGTGCATCTCCTCCAAACCGGCTTCCTGTGGGCTGCTGGTAAGCGGCCAGGTAGGCATCCGGACTTGGAAACAAACTAATGTCCTGATTCATTATGGTTTTGTCTGCTGCCAGCGCTCTTAGTGGCCGGATATCATCCAAAACCCAGGCGGCCCTGCCAAAGGTCCCAATGACCAGATCCTGTTCGCGTGGATGGATAACCAGGTCCTTGGTAGATACCGTTGGAAATCCTTCCGTCCATTTTTGCCAGTTGTCGGCGGCGTCAAAAGAGATGTACAGGCCGTCATCCGTACCCAGGAACATCAGCTTGGGATTGTCCTTGTCTTCCACAATAGAAAGCGTATAGCTCTTTACATCTTCAGCATCCACAATGCGTTCCCAGGTCTTCCCGTAATCCCGGGTGCGATAGGCATAAGGGGTATAGTTAAACCTCCTGTAGTCGTTGGCAATCAACAGGGCTTCTCCTTTATTGCTTTGTGAGGCTTTGATCTGTGGAATCCAGCTCCCGCCAGGCAATCCCTTAATGTTTTTGGTGACTTCCGTCCAGCTGTTTCCACCATTTTGAGTAAAGTGCACCCTGCCGTCATCTGTCCCTACCCAGAGCATATCTTTCTCCACGGGAGAAGGTTCGATAACCAGGATGGTACAGTGGTTTTCTGCCCCGGTGGCATCCATGGTGAGGCCCCCGCTTTCGCTTTGTTTTTGTTTTTCGGGATCATTGGTGGTCAGGTCCGGGGAGATCACTTCCCAGGTCAGGCCTTTGTCTGTGCTTTTGTGTACAAACTGGCTTCCGAAATAGACGGTGCTGTTGTCAAACGGATCCTGCCCGATCCCGGCATTCCAGTTAAAGCGAAGTCTGGTCTCGGCATCTGGTGAAGTAGGCCTAACGGAATAGTTGTTCCCGGTCTGCCAGTCGTAACGGCTTACAAAACCCTGCTGGCTCATGGCATATCCGTAACGGGAATCGTCCAGGTCCGGTACTACGTCAAATCCGTCGCCAAAAGCAATTTCCTGCCAGTAGCTGTTGCGGATGCCCTGGTCGCGCCAAACATAAGCCGGACCCCTCCAGGAACCGTTGTCCTGCATGCCGCCGTATAAGTTGTAGGGGTATTCATTATCTATACTGATGTGGTAGAACTGAGCCACAGGCAGGTTACCAATAAAGCGCCAGGTCTTTCCGCCATCTTTGGTAATGTTCATTCCCCCGTCGTTACCGTCAATCATGAATTGTCCGTTGTCCGGATGTATCCACCATGCATGGTGGTCCGGGTGTACCCCGTTGGATGCCCTGTAGGCCGGCATGAGTTGACTGAAGTTTTTACCACCGTCTTCGGATACATTCACATAGGTAAAGACCGAGTATACCCGGTTTTCGTTCTCGGGATCTACATGGATGTCTGAGTAGTAGAAGGGGCGGTTACCAATGTCGTTCTTGTCGTTGATCTTTTTCCACTTAAACCCCCCGTCCACACTTTTGTAAAGGGCATTCTTTTTGGCTTCCACCAGGGCATAGACCACATTAGGTTTATTGGGAGCGATGGCTATCCCGATTCGCCCAAGGTTGCCTTTAGGAAGACCGTCTTCATCGCTAAGTTTCTTCCAGTTTTTTCCGCCGTCATGGGTCATATAAAGTCCGCTTCCAGAACCACCTGATTTGAAGAACCAGGGGTCTCGTTTATGTTCCCACATTGCAGCGATGAGTTTATTTGGGTTGGTAGGGTCCATGACCAGATCGGCCACCCCGGTTTTATTGTTTACAAACAGGATCTTTTGCCAGGATTGTCCGCCATCCGTGGTTTTAAAGACCCCCCGTTCCGGGTGTTCCCCCCAGGGAGATCCGATGGCGCCCACGTATACCGTATTGGGATCTGTGGGGTCTATAATGATGCGGTGTACATGACGGGTTTTTTCCAGTCCCATCAGCTGCCAGTTCTTGCCGCCGTCCAGGGAGCGGTAGACGCCATAGCCGCCATTTAGGGAGTTACGGGGATTCCCTTCCCCGGTACCCACCCAGATCACGGAAGGGTTGGATTGTTGTATGGCAACGGCCCCGATAGAGCCCGTCGATTCCTTGTCGAAAATAGGGTCCCATTTGATCCCCCCGGAGGTCGATTTCCAGAGTCCGCCAGAAGCGGTACCCACATACATGATATCGGGGTTCTGGTTGACGACATCAATGGTGGTTACCCGACCGCTCATTCCGCCAGGGCCTATATTTCGGGGTTTAAGATCCTGAACCAGGTCCATCGTAAAGTCTTGTGCAAAAAATGAAAAGGATGCTAAAAGCATCAGGGGGAGTAGAAATTTCCTCATGAAAATAGGGTTGTTAGTTAGCCGTCTAAAGATACCCCAAATGGGAGGGAAAGAATCTTAAAAGGATGTTAAGGGGGGTGTTGATAAGTGTGGATAGGTTTTGTAGGAATATTCGGAGGAAAAAAGAGTTTATTATATATTTAGAATCTTATATCAAAATTAACTGTAAATGAGAAATTGGGTTATTTCAAAATCTGAAGCAATGGACACCTATATGATAGCTCAAGAGAAAGCTATTTGGTTGTCTGATCAAAAAAAAGACACAAACATTCTTGAACTTATAGAATCCAAGAAACTTGGGAAAATAAAAAGTATTAGATATGAAGAGTTAAAAGAAATCGTTTTTGTGGATTCTGATTCAACCATTGAATTTAACTATGTAGATGACAAAATGACCGATGAAGAATTTCAATTAGACAGAAATACTTATTCTGATATAAGCACATATTTGAAAAACAATTTAAAAGGAACGGAAATAAGAAATTATTCGGTTTTAAAGCAAATTCTTCCTGAGCTAACCATTATGGGCGCTGCCTTAGTTTTCTTTGTTGCTACTTACTTGGCGGCACTTGAATTGGAAAATGGAGGAAATATAAACGTATCAGGGTATAAGTCATGGTTAAAACAAATAGTTTCTTCTATTGCAGAAGTACTTGGAACAATAGGAACTTTAATAATTGGAATTATTTTTATTGGGTTTTTGACCTATCTTGTGATTAATAAGGTACAGAATCCAAAAAAGGGAGAAGTATTAAAAATCAAGAAGTATCCTAAACTATCAATCTAAATATTGCCAAAAACAAAACCTAATGAAAAAAGATATCCAGCCGGTAGACCGGCGAAACTTTTTGAAAAAATCGTCCCTGCTGGCCATGGGGTCCGGCGCACTGCTTACCGTACCGCTTAATGGCTATGCTCAGCCAGCAACAAGCCAGGACGACATCAATATTGTAGGTCCCAAGGAAGGTTTTAGTCCGCAAATCGGGACCCTGGTTTCCATGATGAACTGGATGCGCATGGTTATTTTAAGCCCGGTCCGCGGGATGAGTGTTAAAGAACTGGATTACCTGGTGGATGAGAAGGCTAACTCAATCGGGGCCATGCTCTGGCATCTGGCTTCCACGGAGCGTTTTTACCAGATTCACACCTTTGAAGGTCGCAAGTGGGGTGATTGGGAGCAGGCAGATAAGGACAACTGGGCACTTGCCATGCAGTTGGGCGATAAGGCCCGCGAAGCGATCAAAGGAAACCCCCTTGAGTTCTACATGGAAAAACTGGATACGGTCCGGGAGAATACCCTTAAAGAATTTGCCAAAAGAGATGATGACTGGTTGATGGCTGTGGATCAAGATTGGTATTGGGGACCCACCAATAACTACTGTAAATGGTTCCATGTGTGTGAACACGAATCCAACCATAACGGGCAGTTTAAATTTATCAAGAGTCGTATTGCTTAGAAATCCTTTTTGTTTGGCGAAAAACCTGTATCAGCATCTTTCTTTGCCTTATACTTTGGGACATAAATTGGAAAATTTCTACATTTAATACCTGAAGGCATGCTATGAACATAGGATATAAAAAAAACTATATGCGGTCCAACCTGATTTTCGGGTTAATGTGGGCAATATTTTTCCAGATATTTATTTTTACTGACGATGGTATCCGATGGTTCCATTTTGGCTATCTGGCAGTTGCAGCTATGTATCTGGGCACATACCTTTACCAAAGGCGTTACGGTTATTTAACCCTGGAAAACGGCGTATTAAAATTGAATGATCCCAGGAGAAAATACATTAACCTTAATGAGGTTACCCATTTCAAATATTTTGCAGGGGACTATATCCTGGAAAGTGAACAGCATAAAGTGAAGGTCAATAATCACCTTTTGGATGAAGCATCCCTGGAACTCTTTAAGTTAGAAATGATGAAATACGGGCTGCAACCGGGCACGTCCAGAAAAATCCAAGTTGAGTCTGATTAAATTTTATAACCAATAAAGAAGTACGAATTACGAAGTACGAATTACGAATTACGAATTAAGAAGTACGAATTACGAAGTACGAGTTATGAAGTACGAGTTACGAATTACCAATAATTAACAACTAATAATCAACAACACATGCTACTACCACTTGCCATTAGTTCAGCGGTCCTTTTTTTCATCTTAATCTTTGCCTTATTCACCTTAGTACTCACCATAGTTGCCCTGGTAGATATCCTGGGGAATCAATTCGAGGGAAATGATAAATTGGTCTGGGTACTGGTGGTTATCTTTTTGGGCATTATTGGTGTTATACTGTACTTCGCCATGGGACAGCGGCAGAAGTTGCCCAAAGCTTAAGTGGCCAATTCTTAATATAGAATACCAACAAATTATTTCGTATGACAAGTAAGCTGAAGTCCATTTTCTCCACCTGTGGATGGGTAACTGGGATTCTGGCCCAATCTAAGGCAGCCTTAATGGTGGCTTCCTTTAACCACCTGTCCATCTGGGTGCATTATTACTTTACCTAAGAACCGGATATGAAAACCATATAACAGGATAAGGTAGTTGTTTAGTTTTTTGGCTTGTCTTTCGCCTTAGGCAGCCTTTTAGCATCCTTAAGGCTCTTGTTGATGATCCACTCCAATTGGCCATTAACACTTCGGAATTCATCGTCTGCCCATTTTTCAATTTGTTTGAATACAACGGGGTCAATCCTAAGCACAAAAGATTTTCGCTTGCTCACGAACTAGCCATTTAGAGTGCCTGCATTTACGACAGGGATAGCCTCCTTATCGCCGCAAAGTACTACCATTAAGTTGCTAACCATGGAAGCTTTTTTATCATCGTCAAAATCAATAATGCCATCTTCAGCGAGTTGTGTGAGCGCATCCTCAACCATACCCACAGCGCCTTCCACGATTTTTTTACGGGCAGCAACGATTGCAACAGCCTGCTGCCTTTTCAGCATGGCACTGGCAATTTCAGGGGCATAGGCCAGATAACCGATACGTGCCTCCATTACCTTGATCCCTGCAATGGCAAGCCGTTCTGTGATTTCGGTTTCCAGGGCTTCATTTACTTCATCCATGCCAGAACGCAGGGTCAATTCTGCCTGTTCGTCATCGAAATTGTCATAAGGGTAGGAGCCCGCCAGTTTCCGGACCGCGGCATCGGTTTGCACCCGCACAAACTCCACATAGTTGTCGACGTCAAAGGCCGACTTATAAGTATCCTTCACCTGCCATACAAGGATAACGTTGATAAGGATAGGGTTTCCTATCTTATCATTTACCTTGACCCGTTCACTGTCAAAATTCCGGGCTCGCAGGGAGATCTTAATTTTACGATAAAAGGGATTGGCCCAAAAGAACCCATTTTCCTTGACGGTTCCCTTATACGCCCCGAACAACACCATTACCTTGGAGCTGTTTGGATTTACGATAAAGAAACCTATAAGCACAAGGATTATTACAGGCACCAATAGTAAGAATAGGGGGTTCTTGGTGAAAATAACACCTAATATTGTTCCCACAATCAAGATCAACAGTACCAGCAGCATGGTATAGCCGCTACTCGCTTTTATTACTTTTTCCATAGTAGTATCATTTTGATATCATAATAGTACTAAAATTTTTGGTATAATGAAAATTTTTCAACCAAATTTTTACTAAAGTTATTTCCTAAACTGAATGGAGGCAACATTACCAATTCCTATTTAGTGTAAATGCCTTAATTTAGAGTAGCAAATTCTGTCAGACCTCGTCTTTATGAAAAATTTGTTATTGCTGGTTTATCTGGTTTCCCTAACTACCATTCAAGCTCAAAGCGATGAATTTGTTGGTATCTATATCCTTAAAAAGGAGGCAGACAATGGGGTTACCCAGCATAAAATGGTCCTTGATGAAGAAGGCAGCTTTCTATTCAGTGCTTTCTTTTCTCCTAAAGACAGGGATGGGAAAATGCTGGAGATAAAGAGCGATTACGGCAGTGGTAAGTGGCGTGTCAACAGGGATCAGGTTTTCTTTACAGTAGATAAGGACAAGGATTTTGATACGGAACGCACCCTGGATTTTTCAAGAACAAGAGCCCGGATTCAAAAACCCTCAATCCTCAACAGCAACGGGAAAACCAAGCCGGTAATGCTGGTATTTTTTGATTCCGATATTTTATGGGTGAAGGGGCTTAAGTTGGCAAAACAGTAGGGTAATACAGAGTTTATGGATTTGTTCTCATATCAGATACTATAGGCAGCGCTGGCCATTTTGCCCATTCTTTTGCCCTTAGCCAGGGTAGTGGATATTCTCTGGAACTGCACTCCTCCTTTAGCAATTGATACCAGGTCTGTTTACTCTTTTGCAAGTTCACCTCCCTGCCAAACCAGTTTGACGCTGCGTAAAATTTTAATATCCCTGCTGGGATCCCCGGAAACAGCAATCAAATCGGCTGTAAAACCCTTTTTGATCTCCCCTAGATTGTACAGGTGGAAGGTCTTGGCATTTACAGCAGTTGCAGCTTGCAGTACTTCAATGGGCGACATGCCATAATCGACCATCAATTCTAACTCCCGATAATTTTCACCATGGGTATACACCCCAACGTCGCCTCCAAAGCCTATAGTTACCCCGGATTGCAGGGCCAGTTTAAAGGAGGCTTTTTTCTTTTGTATCCGTTCTGTGTCCGCTTCTTTTCCTTTTTGCCATCCCTGATACTGTTCAATAGCATCACCAGCGGCAAGGGTAGGGTAGAAAACCACTCCCTTTTCTTTCATCAGCTGAAATACTTCCAGCGTGCCACCATCACCGTGTTCAATGGTTTCCACACCGGCCAGGACAGCCCTTTTCATCCCTTCCGGAGTACTGGCGTGGGCTACCACATAACTCCCGGCAGAGGTAGCTGTTGCAACCATAGCCTCAAGTTCTTCCAGCAAAAAGGTGGGTTGAGAGGGTGCTCCTGTTTGCCAGCGGTAATCGGCATAGACCTTGATAAAATCGGCCCCATTACCCAGCTGTCTCCTCGCGGTTTCAATAACCCCGTTTATCCCGCTGGTAGGTTCTGCTCCTAGCGGAACTTCAACTCCGTCGTGAAATCCTTTAGGCCCATATGCCCCGGTGGCTACAATTGCCGGACCGGCTACTAAAAGCCTGGGCCCAGGAATAATTCCTTTTTCAATACTTTGTTTGAGGTATACATCGGCATAGCCAGCTCCTTCCGAGCCGAGGTCGCGCATGGTAGTTACCCCGGCCATAAGGGAAGCCTTGGCATGGTTAGCCCCTCTTAGGGATCGTTCTACGGGGGATTCTTTCAGTACCTGGTCGTTCCAGGGAGTTTCATTATAGGGATGAAGCAGCAGATGGGAATGTCCCTCTATTAAACCCGGCATCAGGGTCATCCCTGAGAGATCCTTGTTTTGGGTGCCTTTTGGTATTCGAAGTCCCGAAGCAGGTCCGGCGTAAGTGATTAATGCACCTTCTATCAATACTACCCAGTCATCATGCATTTCCTTCCCATCAAATACCCGGTCTGGCTTCAGCAAAAGCTGTGCAGTTGCCTGCTGACACAAACTTATAATCAGGAAAAAGGTTAAAATAAGGTTTTTCATTGCCTATTGTTTTGCAGCATTAGTCGCTATTTCCTTGAGTTTTTTATCAATATCCGTTTTGCTGATCCAGGTACCCCTTACCATTACCCCCTCAACATTTCTGAGGTTGTTCAGGTCTTCCAGTGGATTACCATTTACTAGAAATAAATCTGCGGACAAGCCCGCTTTGATTTCTCCGAATTGATCTTCCATATCAAAATAGACAGCAGGGTTGATAGTACCACTTTTCAATATTTCCATTGGACTTAATCCGGCTCTTGACATCCCCGCCATCTCGTGGTGGATGGAAAACCCGGGCACATTAAACAACTGTGGGGCATCAGAACCCAGTAACAAACCTTGTCCGCCCTGCTGTAAAGCCTTAATAAGTTGTCTTCTTATGCTGATAAAGTCTTCCCATTGGTCAGCAGAGAAGCCGGAACCTTCACCGGTTGACTGCTCTTTGCGTCTTTTCCAGTTTTCAAGGGTGGAAGCAGGCATATACTGCATTTCCGGTTCGGAAAGCATTTGATCGGATTCAGCGGGAGCAAACCAGCGTTCAAAAAGACTTTGTGTGGGGACTACCCAGACCCCCTGTTTTTTCGATTCTGCCACCAGTTCCTGAATAAGGCTGCTGTCTGCAATGGGAGTAAAATTATAGCCAAAGAAACCATTCTGATTAGCCTCTACCGCTGCTGATTTGGGAACGAGCCCTTCCAGGTAGCCATCAACATGGTCAATAGAGGCGAATTGGCTCTTAAGGGCATGACGAATACCAACATCCACCGGGACATGACCCGCGAACGGAATACCCACCTCATTGGCCGTTTTTACCAGGGTATCAAAAACGGCTCGTAGTATTCCAGGATGGATCTTTAGAAAATCGTATCCGGCTTCCTTATAAGTTGTGACCTTTGAGCGTGCTTCTTCCGGGGTCTTCACAGAGTTTCCATTCAATGATGGGCTCGAAGTAAAGATGCGTGGGCTCAACAGTGATCCTGATTCTGCCTCCTCTCGGAGCTCCAGGTGCCTGGGATGCCCCAGCATACCTCGGATAGTTGTGATGCCATTAGATAAGTACAGAAATAGTGTTTCCTTTATCCGCTCCTCAGAAGTAGGGGGCGAGGGTATATGGGCGTGCATCTCGGCAAGGCCTGGTACAGCAAAGGCCCCATTCCCATCGATGGTATTGGCATATTTTCCTGCTATCGAGGGTCCCATTTGGATGATTTTTCCGGAATCCACAAGAATCTGATGGTTCTCTAAAATTTTACCGTTGCGTACATCTACGATATGCACATTGGTGATGTGGGTGGCTGTTTTATTTACTTTTTCTTGTGCCTGGTTGCAAGCAAGTAAGCTTAATGAAAATAGGAATACAAGTATTTTCTTCATCGAATCAGTGATGTTTAAGGTTAATTACAAACTGTCCTGGATAGGGACTTTAAGGTAGTGAGTTTTCCTGATTAATGAGTCGCCTTAAACCGATAAAAACAAGAATGAAGATCGAGTAACCCAGGAAAAAAGGCAGAATATAGACGTCTAATCCAACTACCAGCATTAAGCCAATCAACAAGAGCTGAAAACCCAGTCCGAAAGTAGATACGGCGGTCATCAACCATTTAGGGATGTTCTTGGCTGTAGAGGCGTTACGGTCCAGAGCATAAATTATCCTGTCAAAACCACCATAAAAGATCTGATACAACCTAAAAAGCAGGTTTACATGCTTTTGTTCCTCGCCCGAATAGGCCTTTGGAGTTTTGGTCTCAAAAATCCGACTTGTGGTATCTCCCTGGTGCAGGTTTCGCAATATGGCATAATAGTAATTATAGAGTGTACCCTGAAGCTCCAGGCCCAGGAAGGCTAGTATGGCCAACCATACCGAACCGTTGGTAACGTACCAAATACTCATTACAATAAGCAGGTTGAGAATAATATCTGATACCGAATCGAGAAAGCGACCGGTATAAGAGGGTTTGTTTTTTAGTCGTGCAAGCTCGCCATCCGCAGCATCAAGAATGGATTTGAGGACTAGAAAAAACACGGCCCCTACATAAAACTGGTTTAGAATACAGTAGATAGCAAGAAGCCCTGATAGTACAAATCCAAGGGTGACATGGATGGGGGTGAGGGAAGTATTAAGAAGGGCCTGAGCAATTCGGATTGCTAGCGGTCTGCCGTAATCGGAAAGATCAAGAAACTGATATTGAATCGGCAATTTGGGCATAAGGTAGTACCCCGTGATACCATATGGTTAATTAGCAGGTATCTTCATTGGACGGGACTATAAAAGTAAGGTTAAATTTACAATCAGTTAACCTTAACTTATACTTCCCTGCTTTTTTTATTAGCAGCACACAACTGTACGATTTCAGCGATCCGTTTCGCTCGGGTTTCCCGTCGTTTGGCCTGATTGAGCCAGTACAGGTATCTTTTGCGATAGGTCCAGCTAAAACTCTGATAGTTCTCAAAAGCTTTTGGCAGTTTATCAAAAGCTCGCTGTAAGTCTTTGGGGACTACGCCGTTTTCCACATCGTCCAATGCTGTCCAGGAACCGTTCTCCTTCGCAATTGCAATGGACTTTTTACCGCTTTCGTGAAGTAGTCCTTCCTTTTGCAGTTCTTTGATGTAATTTTTATTGATTTTGCTCCAGGTGCTTTTCGGTTTACGCCGGCAGAAATACTGCCTGCGTTTTCCATTCCCTAAACTTTTTACAGTACTGTCTATCCAGCCGTAACACAGGGCCACTTTTACCGCATCTTCCCATCGCATGCTTTCTGCCTGGTGTTTTACCTGATAAAATATCAGGTATGCCCCACTGCAGTTCCCGTGGTTTTCATGAAGCCATTCCCGCCATTTCGCGGCAGTTTTAAAGTAGATTTCTTCTTTTTCAGCCATTGGTGATTACCCTGGTTTCCACGTAGAAATTGGAATCGAATTCCGGAATGGCTTCACGGCTAATTTTTTCTGTCTTCCAGTTGGTTGAGGGGAAGATCCATTGTTCCTGTCCATCAATATATATACGAAGCGGCATATCAAACCCTTCAACCACATTGGTATACCGAAAGGAAAACTGCTGATCCTCCAATTTATATTCCAGAACAGGGATCTTGGTGGTTCTCAGGTATTGATCAAAGAATGCACTGAGATCTTTTCCGGTTTTTTCGCTGAGGTAATTTTCGATCTGTTCGGTGGTTACGGTTTGGTGGTAGAAATCGGCATTAAGTCCCCGCAATATACTCCGCCAGAGATCATCATCTTCCAGCAGTTGCCTTAGGGTATGAAGCATATTAGACCCTTTGTAATACATATCTCCGGAACCTGGGTTATTCACATTGTACTGCCCTATAACAGGACGATCATTCCTGATATTTTTGCGGGTACCCAAAACGTATTTAGCACCCACCTGTTTCCCCAATTCTCGATTTACCTGTCCTTCAATAAAATCGCCTATACCTATGAGATATTCCAAATAAAGGTTTTCGGAATAGGCTGTGAAGCCTTCATGTATCCACATATCGGCGGCATCTTTGTAGGTAATGTTGTTGGCGAACCATTCATGGCCTGATTCGTGTACAATAATAAAATCAAAAAGTTGACCACCTCCTGAACCAGACAGGTCCCGGCCAAGGTATCCGTTCTGATACCCATTGCCATAGGTAACCGAACTCTGGTGTTCCATACCCAGGTAGGGTACCTCTACCAGCTTATAGCTGTCTTCATAGAAGGGGTATGGCCCGAACCAATATTCAAAAGCTTCTATAGTCATCGGAGCCTGGGTAAATTGTGATTTAGCCTTTTCCAAATTATCCCGAAGCACATAATAGTCCATATTCAAAGGCCCTTTTTCCCCTTCAAATACCTCACCGAAATGCACGTAATCCCCAATGTTAACATTGACGCCGTAGTTGTTTATTGGATTACTTACAAACCAGTGATAGGTGTCCGTTTTTTTAGTCTTTTCTACTGACCTGAGCCTGCCATTGGCTACACCCACAAGGTCTTTAGGCACGGTAATACTTATTGCCATACTATCTACTTCATCGTACATATGGTCTTTGTTGGGCCACCAGATACTGGCTCCGATCCCCTGACAGGAAGTAGCCACGAAGTGATTTCCGTTTGTATCCTTTCTCCAGGTAAATCCACCATCCCAGGGGGGCATTCTGGCTTCCACAGGTTTTCCGGAATAATAAACAATCAATTCCTGAGATGTGTTTGCCGGCTGTGACTCCTCTAGCAGCACAAAATGGGCATTACCCCTGGATTCCCATGCTAATTCCTTCCCACCCTGAGTGATTTTATCAATCTTAAGGGGAGGTTGCAGATCAACTTGAAGTCGACTGTTGGGTTCCAATACGTTATATTGTATTGTATTGCTGCCACTAATATACTTGCGGTCCGGGTCCACAGAAATGTCTAGGTGATAGTAGGTGAGGTCCCACCATGCCCGTTCCGGAGTTATACTACCCCTAAGGGTATCTTGTTCTGTAAAGCTGTGTTCCTGAGATTTTGCCAGGGAAACAGTTAGAAATACTAATACAACGGCCAATGTGCGCATGATCAAAAAACTTTTGTAGTATCCGTTTCAAGGAGGTAACCATATGCACTCCCGTTGTATATGGTTTCAAAATTATCGGTATTCAGGAGTTCGAAAATAGCCTGTTTTTTATCCGGATGATTTTCATAATACGATTTAGAAATAAGGTATCCCAGCGTATAGCCCAGATCATGTGGCCTGTCTTCTATAGATCCTCCATTATACAACCATTTTGAATTATCCGTGTTATTCAGGTCATTCTTCAGGTCTTCCAAAATAAATACCATGTTTTCAGGATCGTCCAGATAGCTGAGGTTCGCATTTTCCAGGGGTTTTCCCGAGCTTAGTTCCACTAAAAAATCACATACGCCTTCACTGATAATGGCGCCTTTAACATATTCAATGTTTACCGTATCCGTATAATTTTGCTGAAAGTGCATTAGCTCGTGTATGGTGAGGCCAGGCAATTGTTCAAAACTCATTATGGAGTTTTTCTGCCAGTCGCTCAAGCCCCCTGTAGGCATATTCTTTGACCGTCCATACATGTCTCCCCCAATAAACATGCCCATTTCGGTTACCGTCCCCCCTGAGTTCAGGATACCTGGAACTACATAAACTTTTGGAAATATGGCCTGGGGGTACAACTCTTTAAAACGCTGCATCCATTTTTTTGTGGTCTCCTGAACCGCCTGCAAGCTATCGGGGCGAACCTGGGACTTTAAATGCTGGTAATAGTCCGGTGAGGCATTTATCATCTGACCAAACATCATATCCAGATTTCCATAGCGAACAGAATAGAAATCTCTGATTTCTGGCGGACCTTCAAACAGGAATTTTTTCAGTTCAACCCGCGCTTTGCTGGTGTCTGCAATTGCTCTTTCAAAGTAGGGCCAGAATTGTTCCATGGAGCGCATTTCCAGATCGTAATGGGACACTTCTGCTAACTGTTTTTGAATGGAATCCAGGCGTTTCAATAATTTTTGGCCTTCAGGAGTTGCCAGGGCGGACTCATGTCCTGTAAATCGATCCAGAACCTTCGGATTGGCCATACCCTGATCAATGGCCAGGTTTAAAGCCTTGATCATTTTTGTTCCATCCCCTGATTTGTGGTATTGGGTAGCTGCTTCTATGTAAAGTTGGCTGGCCTTAAGATCTCGGTTGGCAGTAATTAAGGTATCTCCAAATGCCTTTAAGGTTTCCGGGGATCTATCATTTTCGCCCATTTCAAAAAGGCTGATCATATCGGGCAGGTGGTATGTTCTTACCTCCTTTTTATTGTTACAAGCGCCAAGACTAATTAAAAGCAAGGCCAGTCCCAGGATAGCTGGTCTCATCTGCTTTTCTTTTTAATTTCGGAATATTGCTCCCGGGAATACGACAGGACTTTCAAAGCCGTTTTCACCCACAGCAGATACTCCAAAAAAGTAATTGTCTATAACAATGCCTTCCAGGGTGTGCTCTGTGGTATCACCAACATAACGGCTATAATCCCAGGTAGGAGAAGTGGTGTCCCTCCAATATATTTTATAACCTTTGGCGCCGGGGACCGGGTTCCACATCAATTTTGCTGAAGGTTCCACAATGCCGCCTATTTTTACTTCCCTCGGACTCAAAGGTGCCCAGGCAATAGAAGCCAGGTTAATCGCATTTACTGCAGTAAGTTTTTTGGCATAATCAAAATTAACGTATTCCAGTTTATCTCCGTAATCGATACCATTCTCAGTCCGGATATCCTGATGCTGTTGCGTATAATTCTCATGTGCTTCCATAATACGAATACCTGCAAATCCCGCATCATTAAAAGGACGATGATGCCCGCCTCTACCAAATCGATCCAGGCGGTAGATCATCATAGGGTTCATTTCCGGCATGTATTGTTGCGTGGTCTTATGTACATAGCGCGCCAGTTGTCTGGAAATACCATCTACCTCCCCCCCATAAAATCTTCTGCTTCTGCGTTGGCGTTCTGTTTCTGTTGGCGGTACTGGCTCAGAAAAGATCCGGAAATCACGATTACTCTCCACTCCATCCACCCCACGGGTGTTACCAATCATATCATTGTTCATAATACCAATGATATCCCATTCACGCTCTTTGGCATAGGCAGCCAATCCTTTACCGCCATATAATCCCTGCTCTTCTCCTGAGAGGCCTACATAGATGATGCTATTATCGAATTTGTATTTACTAAGCACCCGTGCAGCTTCAATTGCACCGGCCATTCCACTGGCATTATCATTGGCACCAGGGGAATCGGAGGTATAATCAGTGGGACTGCTTACCCGGGAATCAATATCCCCGCTCATTATGATAAAGCTATTGGGGTTTTTACTACCCCACTGAATGGCCACAACGTTTACAACCCAAACATCTTTAACGATGCGTTGGTTGTCTCCTTTTTTGACGAAATCTTTCTGATAAAACACCTCAAGGCATCCCTCACAATCACGGGAAATAGTTTCAAATTCATTTTTGATCCAACGTCGAGCTGCCCCAATACCCCGAGTTTCGGAAAGGGTATCACTTAGGGTGTGTCGAGTTCCGAAATTCGCCAGGGTAGTGATGTCCTGTTGTAGCCGTTCTGCAGATACAGCTTCAATAATGCGATACAGATCTGAGGATTCCTGTGCAGTTGCGAAATAAGTGGTAAGCGATAGAAATAGTAGTAAAAGCTTTTTCATGAAAGAGGGAATCTAAATTTTTTTTCAAACCAATTGGCATGCCAATAACACAAGGGGCCTAAGAGCGCATAGACAATACCCGGAAACCCAAAGATAATGCCAATTTTAAAACCAGACAAAGCGATAGAAATCAATGCAACCCCAACGTAGATGCCAAAATGCCGGGCATAGAATAGGAGATAAAGTGACCTGTCCACAGATTTGGTTTTTCTGTAAGCGCGATAATACATCAGCGCGAGGCATAGAAAGATCATTAAAAACCCAGCGCTGTATAGCTCAAAGAGGCTGGCGAGGCCATCCATTGTTACGGGTTCTTTCCCAAGAAATGAATTTACCAGGGATTTGAGGGGAAATACATAGTAGAGGACTACAAAAAGCAATATGGCATTGAAGGCTATGATCCAATCGTCCATATATGCCGTTCGCCTGAAAAAGTTATAGTGTACCTTCCAGAGCGCAACCAAAACAAAGAAGCTTACTCCGAAACTGATAAAGCTAACTGACTTGGACTCCATCAAAACAAAACTTTCGTTGAGGTCCAGGGATACGACCATTAGTGTGGCTGCGAAGGCAAAAACCCCATCACTAAAAGCTTCTACGCGCTTGCTATCGTGCAGGAATTTCATCGTATAAAGGTTACTTTGGTAATTATACCGTCCTTTACCTCATAAATGGCCACCGCATGGAATAGCATACCATTAGCAGTTACAGCTTCCTCATCTATAACTTTATCTCCAATTACTATCCTGCTTTTTAACTCGCAATTGAGGTCCGGAGTGGTTTTAAAAAAACCGCTATACCTGTTTCGCATCATTTCTTTACCCTGATAAAGGAATTTGTCCGGATAATCATATACCTGAACATCTTCTGCATAGGGTTCCAGAAACTTTTCGATATCCCGTGCATTATACGCATCCAATTGCGCCTGAACAGGCACTTCAGAAGAGGCTTCTGCCACGAGTGCTATTTGCGTACTCAGGTTGTTTACCGCAATTCGACTTATGCTGCCGATATCAGGTCTGATGAATTGGTGGAATTGTTGCCACTCATTAGAGTTTCGGGGCTGGAATTCAAGGAGCCGATTGCCCTGTCCGGCGATCATGGTCCCATTAAGGAGCCAGCAATAATCCTGTACACCATCCGGGAGTTCAGCAATTTTTTGCGAGGCTCCGGATACAGGATCCAGGGATTTTACGGTATAGCGATCTCCCTCCCGACTTATAAAACTTAGCAGTTTACTATCGGGGATTTTATGCAGGGAACGCCCCACATTCTTATAAACGGTATACCGTGTATTCGTTTTTAGGTCGGCCACTACAAGGTCCATACGGTTTTCAACCAAAACAGTACAAACAATAATATCCTCAGAATACCAGACATGATAACCAACTTTCAGGTCAGCGATCAGTTCTTTGGCTTTGCCTTTTTCAAAGGGATAGGAATAGAGGCGTTGCAAACCATCATTTTGTAAACGTATGGAAGAAATCTTCTTTTTTCCAGGGATCTTTAATGGGGAATACTCACTGGCATCAGGGGTGTCAGTAATCCAGGTTTTTATCTGTTTATTCAGGTGGTAACTCGCAATATCCGTCTGCCCGGCCCTCATTGAAGAGAATAAGACTACATTGTCATTGTAGAAAGCGGGTTGGTTATCATAACCCGGGTTATTCGATATATTCCGGGCGATTCCCACCTCCTTCTTTTCCCCTTTGACATCAAGAGAAATTAGAAAAACCTCGGTATTGGTTTGCGCAAATAGTCCGGAGTATAGTAGTGTTAAAGCCCATAACCATTTGGGCCTGAATGAGTCTGTGATTGTGGTCATATTTGTTGTGTTAAACATTAACAAAACCCGCCAATAAATCCCTGACCTTTCGGTTATTCTCTACAAAGAAGCGTGCATTGGTTTTTTCACGACCAACTTTTACTGTAAAGGAATTATCAGGTAACTCCTGAAACATGAATTCATCGGTGGTATCATCACCTATAGCAAAGACAAAGTCGTACTCGCCTCTGGCCAATACTTGGGTGCAGGCGCGACCTTTGTTTACATTGCCACTCTTTATTTCCACAACTTTATTTCCGGAAAGTATGCTGATATTATCCGTTCCGATAAGACTGGTAAGCACAGTTATTAGCTCTGTGGCCCGCTTGTTTCCAAAATCAGGATCGGTTTGCCTGTAATGCCATGCCAGGGAGTAGTTCTTTTCCTCGATAAAAGTACCGGGGGTGCGGTCTACGAAAGATTCGAGAACTGGTCGTATTTTGTCCATCCAGTCTTTTTTCATCTGTTCCAACATTCTAAATTCCTCTCCGTTTTCCGAAATCCAGACCCCGTGTTCAACGATCATATTGTATTTCTTGTTCCCGAACCATTTCTGGAAGGTTCCCTTATCCCGTCCGCTTACCAGGTATACGGTATTTTCCGGAGGTTCATTCAGGCGATCCAATAACTCCAGTAAGTGTCCGTCTGGTTCGGCTCGCTGTGGATCGTTTTTAAAACCGGTAAGCGTTCCATCATAATCCAGAAAAAACAACCTTTTCTGTGAAATCTGATAGTTAGACATAACATTATCCCAAACCTGCCCTTTTAGGAGTAGGGTAATGGTTGCTGTTCCCTTGTTGGGTACCGTTTTAAGGGAAGTCATAAAGTCATTTGCCCATTTTTCCACATTATAGCGCTCAAGCCTTTTTTGTAAAAGACTATTTCGTGCCTGCTGTTCTTCTACAGGCATGTTGATGGCCTGATAAAGCGTGTCCGCTATTTCCTCAAAATTATTGGGGTTAATCAAAAGGGCTTCATTCATTTCGTTTGCGGCACCGGCCATTTCACTGAGGATCAACACACCGGTCTGATCTGTTCTGGAAGCGATGTACTCTTTAGCTACCAGGTTCATTCCGTCTCTAATAGGCGTTAACCAGGCAATATCACTGGAGGTATAGAGGTCGATCAGGTTCTCAAAAGGAACAGAACGGTAGAAATACCAGATAGGTGTCCAGCTTACCGTAGCAAATTCTCCGTTTATCCGGCCAACCAGTTCGTCTACTTCACTTTTAAGCAATTGGTATTGTGGCACATTGGCCCGGGAGGGGACTGCAAGGATGATCAACCTCACCTTTTCTTTATACTCGGGATATTTATCGAGGAAATATTTAAAGGCATGCAGACGTTTCGCAATTCCCTTGGTGTAGTCCAGACGATCAATGGAAAGAATTAGTTTACCATCCGGACTATGTTTCCTATGGATGTCCAGGCGATTTTGCAGGTCTGACTGTTCACTGTCCTCGGAGCCAGCCTGATGTAAAGCGGCCTCGTGCCATTTCTGGTAATCAATTCCCATGGGAAAAGAGTCAACCCGGACAATCCTGTTATCCGTGTAGATTTCATTATAGCTTACATCAATTCCCGTTAACCTGCGCACTGAACTCAGAAAGTGCCGTTCATAATCATAGGTATGGAAGCCAATCAGGTCAGATCCTAGGAGGCCCATCAGGATTTCCTTACGCCAGGGCAGGGTCCTGAAAATTTCAAAGGATGGGAACGGGATATGCAGAAAAAAACCAATAATTACCTCGGGCCTTTTTTCACGGATCATCTCAGGTAAAAGCATTAATTGATAATCGTGAATCCAAATGATATCCCCATCCTGCGCATGTTCCAGGACTACATCGGCAAATTTTTGGTTAACATCCCGGTAAACCTCCCAGTTCGTTAACTCAAATTCTGAATACTGTAGGAAATAGTGGAATAGAGGCCATATGGTTCTATTGCTGAATCCAAAATAAAATCCATCAACCTCATCCTCAGTCAAGGGAACCTGCAAAGCAGCGTGTTTAGCCAGGGCCTTGTCTATTTGTGGCCCCATTCCTTCCGGTATTTCTTCTTCGGTTAGCCCACTCCATCCTATCCAGAGGCTATCCCCGCCTGAATGCACAGATTTCATTCCTGTAGCCAGGCCGCCCACACTTGGCACTGCAGTAATACCTTCGTTGCCAATTTGCAATTGTACGGGGAGTCTATTTGAGATTATGATAGTTTTAGCCATGAATTGAGCTGTTTTGTCGTCTTTTGGATTAAATTTCTCTAAATTTCGTCAAATTGAAGCGCATAAACAATTCTAAAAACTTTTTTAGCGATTCCTTAAAGTATGGATAATCTGGATTACGGTATAATTGGCAATTGCAGGAGCGCAGCCCTGATTTCAAAAACAGGTTCGCTGGACTGGTGTTGTTTGCCTGAATTTGATTCTTCTTCGGTTTTTGCTAAGCTTCTCGACAATAAAATAGGCGGTAGTTTTGAAATACTGGTAGATGATGATTATACGATCACCCAGCGATATAAAAAAGGGACTGCCTTATTGATCACGCGATTCAGCAGGGGAGAGGATGTTTTTGAAGTCCGGGATTTTATGCCACGGTACCATAAGAGTGCGACAAAGTACCACAGTCCACCAGAGATTATCCGCTATATCCGCCATATTTCCGGAAGGCCTAAATTCAGGGTGAAGTACGATCCCAGGCTAGGCTACGCTGTGGGGGAAACGCATACCTATGTAAAAAGCCAGTTTGTATCCAGCCTTACTCACGCTATTAAATTTGATACGGTTTTTTTATATACTTCTTTCAACAAGAATGCTGTGGTTGAGGGTCGCGAACTGGAAGTGGTCAAGGATGGTTTCTTTCTGGTAGCCTACAATGAGAAGATTTTCCTGCCTACTACCAAATCGGCTTACCTGGAGCAGGAACGCACCAAGGTATACTGGCTCAATTGGAGCACTAAAACACCCAGATACCAACAATATAATTCGGTAATTAATCGTAGTGCCCTTACCTTAAAGTTGCTGAGTTACGACAAGACAGGAGCGGTTTTGGCTGCTGCCACTACCTCCCTTCCCGAAACCATTGGTGAGGTTCGCAACTGGGATTATCGATTCTGTTGGATACGGGATGCTTCCATGGTGATTAAAGTAATGGCCAACCTGGGCCATGCTAATGTTTCCAGGCGCTATTTGCAGTTTATTATCGACTTGATTCCCGAAAAGGATGAGAAACTGCAGATCATGTATGGCATCAACAAACAAAAGCGCCTTACAGAACACACCCTGGGCCATTTAAGTGGTTATAAAGATTCGAGCCCGGTGCGAATAGGAAACGCCGCATACAGGCAGACCCAGAATGATATTTATGGTATCCTTATGGATGTATTACACCAGCAACTTGCCCGCTTTAGTACCAATATTGAAAATGGTGAGGAACTCTGGGGGATCACCAAGGGCATCGTTTGGATTGTTGAAAAACACTGGCACGAAAAAGACAAGGGTATCTGGGAGTTTCGCACAGAGGACAGGCATTTTACTTTTTCCAAGGTGCTGTGCTGGGTGGCTGTTGACCGGGCTATTAAAGTGGCCAGGATCCTCAAGAAAACCAGGAAGCTGGAGAAATGGAACGTACTGGAACAGACTATCAAGAACGATATTCATGAAAATGCATGGAATGATGAGGTCAATGCCTTCGTTCAATCTTATGGTTCCAGCGACCTGGACGCTTCTGTTTTACTGATGGAACAATACGGTTTTATACACGCTAAAGACCCTCGCTATGTAAGTACTGTTAAGGCGATAGAGAAAGAATTAAGTCACGACGGCCTGTTGTATCGCTATAAGAACGAAGACGACTTTGGGCTGCCTTCATCTTCCTTTACCATTTGTACCTTCTGGTTTATCAATGCCTTATTTAAGATTGGGGAGGAGGAAAAGGCACAGAAATGGTTTGAGAAGGTCCTGAGCTATAGCAATCACCTCGGATTGTTCAGCGAGGATATTGATTTTAAAACCAAAAGACTGCTTGGTAATTTCCCTCAGGCCTATTCTCATTTAGCACTTATTGAATGTGCCGTGAACTTTTCCAACAAGGCCTCTGTAGAAAAGGTAAGGGAATCGGTCTACTAAGAACTGGGCACTTTTCTGGGGAATTAAACCCAAATGCTTTTCCATATTGAGGATTCATTTCATGACTCGTTTGTATACTCATCAAACCAGCTTAACCTTACAAATACTATGGGCTTTCAAGGTGCAAATTTGAGGGGGTTTGACTACCTTTGTAGGACGAACAAAAATCCAAATTTATAATGAGAATCAGTCAATTTTTGGGGGTGGCGTTGGCCCTTACCCTGGCTTTGTCTTGTAAAAATGAGACCGAGGCGGATAAGCCCGTGGTCGCTAAGGAACAAGGTTTTGAATATGTGGTAGATCAATTTGCAGATCTACGGATTTTAAGGTACCAGATACCTGGGTTTGATGAGCTCAGTATTAAGGAAAAAAAGCTGGTGTATTACCTCACACAGGCTGGTCTTGCTGGCCGGGACATCATGTGGGCACAAAATTACCGGCACAATCTGGAAATACGGGAAGCCCTTGAAAATGTGTATTCCTCTTATAAGGGAGACAAGTCTGTCTTGGATTGGAAGGAATTTGAAATTTATCTCAAACGGGTTTGGTTTTCCAACGGGATCCACCACCATTATTCCAATGATAAATTGAAGCCGGGATTTACTTCAGAATACCTGACTTACCTGCTTAAGGAAACAGATACTGAATTATCGGGAGATGCCTTTGATGTTATCTTTAATGACGCCGATATCAAAAAAGTTAATAAGAAGAAGGGGGTGGATAATATTGCCTCTTCTGCAATCAATTTCTACGACCCAGATATTACTGATGCGGAAGTGGAAGCTTTTTATGCGAAAGTGGATAAAGGCAGCGAAGAAGAACCCATAGAAGTAGGTCTAAACACCAAACTGGTGCGGGAAAATGGAAAATTGGTGGAGAAGGTTTATAAGGCCGACGGGATGTACGGAGAAGCTATTTCTGAAATTATAAAATGGCTGGAAAAAGCAGTTGAAGTTGCCGAAAATGAACAGCAGGCCAATACCCTGAAATTACTGATATCCTATTATCAAACGGGAAGCCTGGATACCTGGGATGAATATGCTATTTCCTGGGTGAATTCTACCGAAGGAAACATCGATTGGATACAGGGCTTTGTAGAAGTTTATAATGATCCGAAAGGCTACAAAGGTTCTTATGAAAGCATTATTCAGCTGAAAGATTTTGAAATGTCACGCCAGATGGCTGTCTTATCTGAAAATGCCCAGTGGTTTGAAGATAATTCCCCCTTGATGGAGGAACACAAAAAGAACAATGTGGTTGGGGTATCTTATAAAACGGTAATTGTAGCAGGGGAAGCAGGAGATGCTTCACCAAGCACCCCTATCGGAGTAAATTTACCCAACAACAACTGGATCCGGGTGAAGCATGGCAGTAAATCTGTTTCCCTCGGGAATATTATCGACGCATACAATAATGCAGGAGGTTCTGGGAGATTAAGGGAGTTTGCCCATGATGAAGAGGAGGTTGCCCTGGAAATGGCTTATGGAGAGATAGGTGACAAACTACATACTGCTCTTCATGAAGTTGTAGGACACGCCTCAGGACAAATCAATCCTGGTGTGGGCCAGCCTAAGGAAACCCTTAAAAATTACCGTTCCACACTTGAAGAAGGTCGTGCTGATCTTGTTGCCCTCTATTATCTGATGGATCCTAAAATTCAGGAACTGGGGCTGGTGGACGATTATGAGAAACTCGGGAAAGCAGCATACGATGGCTATATCCGTAATGGTCTGATTTCTCAATTGATCCGGATCGAGCTGGGAGATGATATTGAGGAAGATCATATGGTGAACCGGCAATGGGTTTCCGCATGGGCCTTTGAAAAAGGAGCAGCGGATAAGGTTATTGATAAAGTTGTTCGTGATGGAAAGACCTATTACAACATCAATGACTACGGCAAATTAAGGGAGCTTTTCGGACAATTGCTTCGTGAAACCCAACGCATCAAATCTGAAGGAGATTTCCAGGCCGCACAGGATCTGGTAGAAGGCTATGGGGTTAAGGTAGATCAGGCCTTACATGCAGAGGTTTTGGAAAGGAACGCACAGTTTACAGCTGCGCCTTATAGCGGATTTGTCAATCCCGTATTGGAGCCGGTAATGAACGATGCCGGAGAAATCACAGATGTTATCCTAACACAGCCCGAAAGTTTTGAAGCCCAGATGCTGGAGTACGCTAAGCGCTACAGCCACCTGTCTTCAGAGTAAATATCGTAACTGATAAATGAAAAAAACCGCCCATTTGGGCGGTTTTTTGTTTTCCCGAAGGAAAAAACATCAGTAAACTGATTAGTCAAATTTGTACGCGTTATCTGCAGCTACTCTATCTGCAATGATGGTTCTTAATTCTACCACATTGGGCTGATTAAGGTATTTGGTAAATCGTTTTAAGCCCATTAGCATCATACGCTGCTCATCACCTTCGGAAAAGGAGACAATAGCCTCTTTAGCCCTTTGAATAGTGATGTCCACCGCGTTGTAAAGGTACAATTGTGCCATAGCTATTTGTGCTTTTTGGGCATCTTCTCCGAAACGCTTTGCATTTTTCTCGGTCCGAAGCAGTGTAGATTCAGCCATATATATCTCAATCAGGATGTCTGCAGCAGCCAATAAAAGCTGTTGGTGTTTTTCCAGATCTGGCCCGAATTTCTGCACAGCACTTCCTGCCACCATGAGGAACACTTTTTTCAATCGCGCAATCAGATCCTTTTCCTCTGCAAAAAGAGCAGAAAAGTCAGGTGTTTCAAATGATGGAATACCCATTAATTCCTCACCTACGGCAGTTGCCGGCCCCAGCAGGTCAACATGACCTTTCATCGCTTTTTTAACCAGCATACCCACGGCGAGCATACGGTTTATCTCATTGGTGCCTTCATATATCCTTGCAATACGCGCATCCCTCCAGGCCGATTCCATAGGGGTGTCTGCACTAAAGCCCATCCCTCCGAACACCTGTATGCCTTCATCTGTGGTTTGCTGAACGTCCTCGGACACAGCAACCTTTAAGATTGAACATTCAATAGCGTATTCTTCTACTCCTTTTAGTTCGGCTTCCTGATGTGGATTGCCTTCTGCAACGCGTATGGCAATTCGGTCTTCAATGTTCTTGGCAGCACGGTAACAGGCAGATTCACCGGCATAGGCATTGGTTGCCATAAGTGCTATTTTGGCCTTGATAGCCCCAAAATTTATAATAGGTGTTTTGAATTGAACACGTTCATTTGCATAACGAACGGCCTCATGGGTTACCCTGCGCTGCGCTTCCAGACAGGCTGCTGCCAATTTGATCCGTCCTACGTTGAGCGCATTCATGGCAATTTTAAAACCATTTCCGCGATCTGACAGCATATTTTCTACAGGAACCTTGGTTTCATTGAAGAAAACCTGTCGGGTGGAGGAGGAGTGTATGCCTAGTTTCTTTTCTTCATCTCCCAGAGTGATCCCGTTTTCAGGGTCGTTCTCCACGATAAATCCTGTGATGTATTTGTCATCCTCAATACGGGCAAACACGATAAACAGATTGCAGAATCCAGCATTGGAAATCCACATTTTCTGGCCAGTGATGCTATAGTGCTTACCATCTTCAGAGAGTACAGCTTTTGTCTTTCCGGAATTGGCATCAGAGCCCGCTCCGGGTTCGGTCAGGCAGTAGGCCCCGAACCATTCTCCTGAGGCAAGTTTAGGTACGTATTTCGTTTTTTGCTCATCGGTTCCGTACAAGGTGATCGGCATAGTACCTATCCCTGTATGTGCTCCGAAGGCAGTGCTGAAAGATCCCGTAGCTCCTGAAATATAATCGCATACCAGCATAGTATCCACAAATCCCATTCCCATACCCCCGTATGCTTCAGGGACGGCAATACTCAGGAATCCCAATTCTCCGGCTTTCCGCATGCAGGACTCGGTATAGGCGTAGTCTTTATTTTCAAAACGCTCCCAATGGCCCCAAAGTTCCCGATCTACGAATTCCTTGGTGCTTTCGCGCATCATCTTTTGTTCTTCATTGAGGTCTTCCAGCGTAAATACATCATTACACTGTGTTTCCTTAACCAGAAACTGACCTCCCCTGAGAATCTCCTTGTTTATTACTTCTGTACTCATTGTTTATTTTTTGATCGATTAATTTAAAAATTCATAAATCCCTGCAGCTCCCTGACCGGTTCCCACGCACATGGTCACCATGCCATATTTTCCCTGCATATTTCGCTTTCGCATTTCATCAAATAGCTGAACCGACAGTTTGGCTCCCGTACAACCCAGTGGGTGGCCAAGAGCAATGGCCCCACCGTTAACATTGACGATTTCCGGATTTAGCTGTAATTCCCTGATCACGGCTAGCGACTGGGAGGCGAAGGCTTCATTCAGCTCAATTAATTCTACCTGATTTTGCTTAAGCCCAGATTGATCAAGGGCTTTAGGAACTGCTTTAACAGGACCTATACCCATTATCCTGGGTTCAACTCCTGCAGCCGCATAACTGACCAGGCGCGCTATAGGTTCAAGCTTTAATTCCTTGACAAGTGCTTCGCTCATTACAAGAACAAATGCGGCACCGTCACTCATCTGTGAGGAATTACCTGCGGTAACGCTTCCGTTTGCCGCAAAAACAGGCCTTAATCGTCCTAAAACCTCTAATGACGTATCTGCTCTCGGACCCTCGTCCGTATCAACCGTATAGGTTTTGGTTTCTTTCTTACTGTTAGCGTTGACAAATGTGTGTTCTACCGCTATAGGTACGATTTGCTCCTTAAAACGGTTTTCCTTCTGTGCATTCAGGGCTTTCATATGGGAGTTAAAGGCAAACTCATCCTGGTCTTCTCTCGAGACCTTGAATTGTTCAGCCACGGCTTCTGCGGTAAGGCCCATTCCCCAGTAATAGTCTTCATGTCCTTCTTTGGCAGTCTGGTAATCCGGGGTAGGTTTATACCCCCCCATGGGGATATAACTCATACTTTCGGCACCACCTGCAATAATGCAATCGGCCATTCCGGATTGTATTTTAGCAGTGGCAATGCCTATGGTTTCCAGTCCAGAGGCGCAGTATCGGTTAACCGTTACTCCGGGAACATCTTCAACCTCCAGTCCCATAAGAGATATTAATCGGGCCATATTGAGCCCCTGTTCCGCTTCCGGCATGGCATTACCCACGATAACGTCGTCTATCCGCTTTTTATCCAGTTGTGGGACTTCCTGCATCATGTGTGCAATGGTTTCTGCGGCCAGTTCGTCTGGTCTTTTAAACCGGAACAAGCCCTTTGGGGCCTTACCTACGGCTGTTCTGTAAGCTTTTACGATATAGGCTGTTTTCATGATTAATTTCTTAAGGGTTTACCAGTTTTTAGCATGTGCTGGATACGTTCGAGTGTTTTTCGCTCCGTACAAAGGGAAAGGAACGCCTCACGTTCCAGGTCCAGGAGGTATTGTTCGCTCACAAAGGAGGATTCAGAGAGGTCTCCTCCGGCCATTACATAGGCCAGTTTGTCTGCAATCTTCTTGTCGTGTTCAGAAATGTAATGGGCAGCTTCCATGGAGTCTGTTCCCACCAGGAACATGCCCAGGGCCTGTTTCCCCAGTACTTTTACGTCTTTCCTTCGGACAGGCTGTGTATAGCCGGATTCTGCCAGCAGTTTGGCATAGGCCTTCGCTGTAGCTATTTGCCGGTCTTTGTTTACCACTACGGTATCTTTTCCTTTTTGGAGGATACCCATATCAAAAGCCTCATAGGCCGAGGTTGCCACTTTGGCCATTCCAATGGTGAGGAAGTACTCCTGTAGCACATTGAGTTCAACGTCGTTTTTACGGAAACTGTCTGATGCACGCAGGGCCATTTCTTTGGAACCGCCTCCACCAGGGATTACCCCTACACCAAATTCTACAAGACCTATATATGTTTCTGCTGCAGCGACTACCTTATCGGCATGCAAGGATAATTCGCAACCTCCTCCCAGGCACATCCCGTGTGGGGCTGCTATGGTAGGAATAGCGGAATAACGCAAGCGCATCATGGTATCCTGGAACATCTTGATGGCCATATTGAGTTCATCATATTCCTGCTCAACGGCCAGCATGAAAATCATGCCAATATTGGCGCCTACTGAAAAATTAGCAGCCTGGTTCCCAATTACTAACCCCTGGAAATCCTTTTCAGCCAGGTCAATGGCTTTATTCAAACCAGCAATTACATCACCACCTATGGTATTCATCTTCGACTGAAATTCACAGTTCAGGATTCCATCACCAAGGTCTTCAATAACAACTCCACTGTTTTTAAATACTTCATTAGACCTACGAATATTGTCTAGAATGATAAAGGCATCCTGTCCTGGTTTTTTAAGCTGTTCCTTGCTTGGAATATCATAATAGAAGGTAGCTCCATCTTTAACGGTATAGAAGGAAGACATCCCGGCCGCTGCAAAGTCGCTTATCCAGGCAGCAGGCTCTTGTCCGGCTTCTTCGATTAGTTGTAATCCTTTTTCCAGTCCAATAGCATCCCATATTTGAAATGGACCGTGTTCCCAGCCAAAGCCGGCTTTCATCGCATCGTCAATTTTGTAGAGTTCATCCGTGATCTCGGGAATACGGTGCGATACGTAGGCAAACAAGGCACCAAAACTTTTTCGGTAAAACTCGCCAGCTTTGTCCTTGCCGCCAATTAAGACAGGAAAGCGCTCTATAACCTTATCGATGGGTTTAGTGAGTTCCAGGGTAGCAAAATTTGCGCGTTTTTTTGAACGGTAATCCATGGTGTCCAGATCAAGACTCAGGATTTCGCTTTTCCCTTTATCACCTTTTACTTTCTTGTAAAACCCCTGACCTGTTTTGCTTCCAAGCCAGTTGTTATCCGACATGGTTTTGATGAAATCCGGTAGTTGGAACAACTCATGTCGTTCATCCTTAGGACAATTTTCACCAATCCCGTTTGCTACGTGGATCAGGGTGTCCAGACCAACTACATCAACGGTCCGGAATGTTGCAGATTTGGGTCGGCCGATTACAGGTCCGGTTAGTTTGTCTACTTCCTCTACGGTTAGCCCCATCTCCTTTACGGCATGGAAAAGACTCATAATACTAAAGATTCCGATTCTGTTCCCGATAAATGCCGGGGTATCTTTCGCTACCACTGCAGTTTTTCCCAGGAATTTTTCTCCGTAGGTATTCAGGAAAGTAAGTACATCCGGATTCGTCTTCGGTCCGGGAATAATTTCAAACAGCTTGAGGTACCTTGGGGGATTAAAAAAGTGTGTCCCACAAAAATGCTCCTGAAAATCCTCACTACGCCCTTCACTCATAAATGCAATGGGAATACCTGAGGTATTGGAGGTGATCAGAGTACCGGGTTTGCGATATTTTTCAATCTGTTCAAAAACTTTTTTCTTAATATCCAGGCGTTCCACCACCACTTCAATGATCCAGTCTACATCGGTAATTTTGGCGAGGTCGTCTTCCAGGTTGCCTGTAGAGATCCTATGTGCAAATTTGGCGTGGTAGATAGGGGAGGGTTTGGATTTTAAGGATTTTGCCAAAGCCTCATTTACCAGGCGGTTTCGCACAACCTTATCTTCTAGAGACAATCCCTTTTTAACCTCTTTATCATTCAGCTCTCGGGGTACGATATCGAGCAGGAGTACTTCCACACCGATATTTGCAAAGTGGCAGGCGATGCCACTCCCCATAATTCCGGAGCCTATTACAGCTACTTTTTTGATGTGTTTTTTCATATATGGTATTGCTTAGCGCTTTTATTTCGGGCTGTTCTGCAGATAAATTTTCTTTTCTGATATCAAACGATTGATAATTTCCATTACATCAAAAAAATGATCCAGTTTTTCCTGACTGATATTGGATTTTACCGTATTGTTGAACTGAAGGACCACTGCCTTGGAATCTTCTCTTTTTTCAAGGCCAAAAGGAGTGAGGTGGATCAAAACACCGCGGCCGTCTTTGGGATTGGGCCGCCTTTCAATCAGCCCTTTCTCTTCCATGCTTTTAAGTATCCTGGAGAGACTGGTTGCTTCCATGCCCATTTTAGGACCAAGAGAGGTAGATGGGGTTCCTGTCTTTGGATCAATACTCAGCAGGGTAAACCCAACTGCCATGGTTGCCCCGAATTTCTTTGCTTCTTCATTATACATTCGGGTAACGGCCTGCCAGGTAGCACGTAGAGCATAATCAATGGTGATATCCTTCATGGAGAACAGTTAGGTCCTCAAAGATAACAAAAATTTATTATGCATGCATAATAAATTTAATGAAATTGGAAAGAATCGTTCAGCAGATTTTAGTGACCGTAAATATCGTTGTAGAGGTCGATATATTTTTCCTTAATGATCTTTCTCCTCAGTTTCATGGTAGGGGTAAGGTGACCGTCATCTACCGTCCAGCTGTCCGGAGTTAGCCTGAATTGCTTGACTTTTTCCCACTTAGCAAAGCTTTCATTGGCTTGGTCCACTTCCTTTTGATACCGTTCCAGCACTTTCTTATTCAAAACGATATCTGAGTTTTCTCCAAGGGTAATATTGTGTCGGTTTGCCCATTCATAAAGGAACTCATAATTAGGCTGAATAATTGCAGCAGGCATTTTTTCACCTTCTCCAACAACCATAATCTGTTCAATAAAACGGGATTGCTTAAAACGGTTTTCCAATAATTGAGGGGCCACGTATTTCCCCCCTGAGGTTTTAAACATTTCCTTTTTACGATCGGTGATTTTCAGGAATCCTTCTGCATCAATTTCACCAATATCGCCTGTGTGGAAATAGCCGTCCTTAATTACTTCGGCAGTTTTTTCTGGATCTTTATAGTAGCCCATCATCACGTTGGGTCCTTTACAAAGGATCTCCCCATCATTGGCTATTTTGACTTCCACATCCTCGATAACCCGACCAACATAACCGATTTTCCAGCCCGCGTTGCGCTGGTCATTGACGGAAATAACCGGGGAGGTTTCCGTTAGTCCGTATCCCTCCATTACAGGCATACCTGCAGCACCAAATACGCGCGCCAGTCGAGGTTGCAGGGCTGCGCTACCAGAGACCATTACTTCCATATTGCCACCCAGGGCTTCCTTCCATTTGACAAAAATAAGTTTACGAGCAAGGCTTAGTTTCTTTTCGTACCACCATCCATTGGCCTGGTAGGGTTCAAATTTCAATCCCAATTTTACAGCCCAAAAGAACAGACTCTTTTTAATTCCGGTCAAATCAGCACCTTTGGCTATGATCTTATCGTAAAGTTTTTCCAGCAATCGGGGTACAACCGTCATTACATTGGGATTAACCTCTTTGAGATTGTCACCAATTTTATCGAGGCCTTCAGCAAAATAAACTGATATACCACAGTAGATGTAGATATATAAAATGATACGCTCAAAAATGTGGCAAATAGGCAAAAAGCTGAGCGCAGTAGCTCCGTATTCGAAAGGGACCCTTTTTTTACTCGCCAGGGTATTGGAAACGATATTCCAGTGCGAGAGCATTACCCCCTTGGGTTTTCCGGTAGTCCCGGAAGTATAAATGAGCGTGGCCAGATCTTCAGGCTTTACCGCATCTTTTCGTTTTTCCACCTCTTCCTGATTACTGGTATCTTGCCCCAGTTCCAGTAGTTCCCCCCAGTGTTTACAATCACTCAGTTGATCAAAAGAATAGACTTCGATAACAGAGGGAACCTGATCCTTGATGGCTTTTACCTTTTCGTAAACTTCAGCACAGGATACAAAAACATATTTGGCCTCTGAATGGTTCAGGATGTAGGCATAATCCTCCTCAGAAATAGTAGGGTAAATAGGCACATTCTGTGCACCAAGCTGCAATACGCCTATATCCATGATGTTCCATTCGGTGCGGTTGGTCATGGAGATCACCCCAATTTTATTGTTCGCCTGAACACCCATGCGTAACAGGGCCCGACTAACGGTATTGGCTTTATCCAGGAATTCCTTGCTGGATGTGGCAACCCATTTTCCATCGTATTTGGTAATCAGGGCCTTTTCGAGATTGTAGTTTTCAAGTTGATAATATGCGAAGTCGAATAAACGGGTAATATTCTCCATAAATTGAATCTGAACAATTATTGCAAAATAGGAAAAGACTGGCTGATTTTAAAATATCCGGCATCTTAAGATTTAATAAACGGAGTGCTTCTGACTTATAAATGAAGTTTCATTCCCTTAAGGGATTCGGGGAAACGCAGTTTATCTTCAGCAAGCATTATCTAAAGAGGCGGGACACCCTTTTTTTTCGCAGTCCTAATTCTCGCCTCTTTTATGATTATTTATCCAATTTCGGGCATTTATGAAAGCCTGGATCCAGGGGGAGATCTGGTCGTTCCTGTCTTTAGGATAATGCGCCCAGTTCCAGGGAAAAACAGAACGTTCAATATGGGGCATGGTTACCAGGTGGCGACCCGTAGGATCACAGAGCATAGCTGTATTGTAGTCACTGCCATTAGGATTCGCAGGATAAGCCTCATAGCCATATTTACCCACAATATCATAATTTTCTTCTCCGAGCGGAAGACTGAATTTTCCTTCTCCATGGGATATCCATACTCCGAGCTTAGCACCTTCGAGACTGGATAGCATAACGGAATTATTCGGTTGAATGGTTACCGAAGTAAAACTGCTTTCGTGTTTGTGAGAATCATTAAAAGTCATTCTGCCATGTTCGGGATGATCGGGATTGATGAGATCTAATTCCATGAAAAGCTGACAGCCATTGCAGATACCCACACTAAGGGTGTCTTCTTTTTCAAAAAATTTCTTTAAAGCTGTACGGGCTTTTTCGTTGTATTTAAATGCGCCTGCCCAACCTTTTGCACTTCCCAGTACATCAGAATTGGAAAACCCGCCCACTGCACCTATGAACTGTATGTCTTCCAGGGTCTCCCTGCCTGAAATAAGATCAGTCATGTGTACGTCTTTCACTTCAAAACCGGCCAGAAATAAGGCATGGGCCATTTCCCTTTCTGAATTGCTCCCTTTTTCTCTCAGGATAGCTGCTTTTGGTTTTGCGGTAGTATCCCAGGCTGTCCACTGCCCGTTGAAATTTGCTGGAAAAACAAACTGTAATGGTTGTTGGGCATAGTTCTCATAGCGGTCTTTGGCAAGTCCGTTTGCTGTTTGTTGTTCATCCAGCAAATAGGAGGTCTTGTACCAGTATTGTCTTAGTTCAGGGATATTTAAACTGAAGGAATCCTGGTGATTCTTGAGGGCTAGTTTCGCCTCTTCAAGTACGTTTCCGATTTTAAAATACGATAGCCCCGCCTTTTCTAAATGGGCTTCTACCGAGCTGTCCTTTGCCTGAAAAACAAGCCCTGCGTTTTCCGCAAAGAGCAGTTTTGTGGTATCCTTTTCCCTCAAGGCACTCAGGTCTATCTGCGCTCCGAGATTCAGATCGGCGAAACACATCTCAAGTAGGGTGGTAATGAGCCCTCCCGAAGCTACATCATGCCCGGCAAGGATGAGGTCTTTGGTGATCAGTTCTTGAAGTGTATTGAAGGCATTACGGAGATAATCAGGGTTTTTCACTGAAGGGGCTTCACTTCCCACTTTATTCAGTACCTGGTTAAAGGAGGAGCCGCCTAATTTATAATCGTCTTGTGAGCAGTTGAGGTAGTAGATAGGTCCGTCATCCTTTTGCAGGACAGGCTCTACTGTTTTAGACAGATCTTCGCAGTGCCCTGCAGCCGTAATGATTACTGTACCCGGTGCAATCACTTCTCCATCAGGATATTTTTGTTTCATACTCAGGGAATCCTTCCCTGTGGGCACATTGATCCCCAGGTCTATCGCAAATTCAGATACAGCCTTTACTGCTTCATATAGGCGTGCATCTTCTCCCGGGTTTTTGCAGGGCCACATCCAGTTAGCCGATAAGGAAACGGCACTTAACCCGCCCTGGAGTGGCGCCCAGACAATATTGGTCAAGGCCTCAGCAATGCTATTTCTGCTTCCGGACACAGGATCGATCAAACCAGAAACAGGAGAATGCCCAATAGAAGTTGCTATCCCGTCTTTTCCTTTGAAATCCAGGGCCATTACCCCACAATTGTTCAGCGGAAGCTGTAAAGGTCCGGCACATTGCTGGGTAGCTACACGGCCACCTACACAGCGATCAACTTTGTTGGTCAACCAGTCTTTGCAGGCAACGGCTTCCAGTTGCAGTACCTGTTTCAGGTATTCTTTAAAATCAATTATCTGATAATTAGCATCCTGGTAAATCCGGTCTATCTGCTTGTCGTTCATTATTGTTTTGGGAGAACTACCAAACATATCGCTCAATTCCAGGTCCATGGGTTTTTCCGCTTTTTTTACAGATTCGAAAGTAAAGCGATGGTCCCCGGTAACTTCACCAACTTCATAGAGTGGTGAACGCTCCCTGGCGGCAACCCTCTTCAAAAGATCCATATCAGCGTCCCCCATTACCAACCCCATCCTTTCCTGGGATTCATTTCCAATGATCTCCTTGGCTGAAAGGGTAGGATCGCCAATGGGCAACTGGTCCATGTCAATATGCCCTCCGGTTTCTTCTACCAGTTCCGAGAGACAGTTCAAATGTCCTCCGGCCCCGTGGTCGTGTATAGATACTACAGGGTTGTGGTCCAGTTCAACAAGGCCTCTGATAGCATTTGCTGCTCGTTTTTGCATTTCCGGATTGGATCGCTGCACTGCATTGAGTTCAATAGCCGCACTAAATGCACCCGTATCTGCGCTGGAGACCGCAGCACCTCCCATACCTATGCGATAATTATCCCCACCAAGGATTACTATTTTATCTCCTTTTTTAGGGGTGTCTTTGAGCGCCTGATTGGCTTTACCATAACCAATTCCTCCTGCTAGCATGATGACTTTATCATATCCCAGTCTCCTTTGATGCTCTTCATGCTCAAAAGTCAACACCGATCCCGAGATTAGCGGCTGCCCGAATTTATTTCCAAAATCGGAGGCCCCGTTAGATGCCTTGATGAGTATATCCATGGGAGTTTGATACAACCATTTCCTTTCGGGTACGCCCTTTTCCCACGGTCTGTCCTTATCCAGCCTGCTGTATGACGTTATGTATACGGCTGTTCCAGCCAGGGGGAGTGATCCTTTTCCTCCTGCAAGCCTATCGCGGATTTCTCCCCCGGATCCTGTAGCCGCCCCATTGAACGGTTCTACCGTGGTAGGGAAATTGTGAGTTTCGGCCTTTAGGGAGATTACGGATTGAAAGGGCTTTTCCTCGTAATAATCCGGTTTGTCCGGTGATTTGGGAGCAAACTGAACTACTTCCGGTCCGGAGATAAAAGCTACATTGTCCTTGTAGGCAGAGACAATATGATTGGGATGTTTTTCCGAGGTTTTTTTGATCAGCTTGAAGAGGGAAACGGGTTTTTCCTCTCCGTCAATGACGAATGTCCCGTTGAAGATTTTATGTCTGCAGTGCTCGGAGTTAACCTGACTAAAACCAAATACTTCCGAGTCGGTTAATTTCCTGCCCAACCGGTTTGAAAGCTCTTCCAGGTAAGATATTTCTTCTGCGTTTAGCGCCAATCCTTCCTGTTGGTTGTAGGCAGCAATATCATCCACTTCAATAATGGGTTGTGGAGTAATATGGATATCATAAAGGTCCTGGTCCAGCGTATTGTATTTCTGGAACAGCATGGGATCAAAATCTTCAAAATCTGCGCTAACTGCCTGAAACGACTCGATACGTATGATACCGCTCACCCCCATATTTTGGGTAATCTCTGTGGCATTAGTACTCCAGGGAGTAACCATGGCCGCTCTCGGACCAACAAAAAAGGCGTCCAGTGACGCCAATTCGAGTCTGGGTTCGTTCCCGAATAACCAGTTTAATTTTTCAGTATCCTGCTGTGAAAGATCCCCCTGGGCTTGCACGGCGTAAACTTTTCTGGCAATATCTCCAAAGAAGTGAATCATGGGCCTTAAAAGGTATTTTATGAAGAAAGCACAAATTTACATTTTTATAGGGGATATCGGACAGCGGGTTTTAAACAATTATCCCCTGTGATTGTTGATTACTTTCGACTGAGTCTGGCCATGTAAAAGCCGTCAAAACCATCATCAGCCGGGGAACAGTGCTTTTCTTCTTCCAAAACAAAATTACTGCCGCACTCTTTTTGCAAAAATTTCTGCAGCTGTTGCTCATTTTCCTGGGGCAGGATAGAGCAGGTGGCATATACCAATTTACCTCCTGGTTTTACCATACGGGAATAGTCGGCCAGAAGCTGACTCTGAGTGTTTGTCACTCGTTCTAGGAAGTCCGGATTCAGTTTCCATTTCGCATCAGGATTACGCCTGAGAACTCCCAAACCGGTACATGGGGCATCGATCAATACCCGATCTGCACGGTTATGCAAGCGTTTTATGACCTTGGTGCTCTGGATCAGTCTTGGTTCCAGGTTGTGCACCCCATTTCGTCTGGCACGAAGCTTTAACTGCTTAAGTTTATAGTCATAGATATCCAGTGCTAACAAATGGCCTTTGTTTTCCATAAGGGCCGCAAGATGCAGGCTTTTTCCTCCCGCTCCGGCACAAGCATCTACTACCAATTGCCCCGGTTTTACCTGCAGAAAAGGAGCAACCAATTGCGAAGAAGCATCCTGTACTTCAAACCATCCCTTTTTGAAATAGGGTGTCTTAAATACGTCCTGTCTTTGTTTAAGCAGCAATGCATCGGGATAGGTTTTTAATTTTACTGTTTCTATTCCCAATGTCGATAATTCCTTTTGCAGCGCAGCAGGATTCGTTTTGAGTCGGTTTACCCGGAGAACCACGGATGCCTGCTGATTAAGGGCGGCCAACTCTTTTGACCATCTGTCTCCGCCTAAAGCCTGTTCGCCCACTTCATCCAGCCAGTCCGGCACAGCCTCCCGGTATTTTCGAATTTTGGCGAGTTCATCAAATTTACCTTTGATACGCCTGGTAGGGGTGTTTTTAAATTGATCCCAATCTGGTAATGGAATTCCCCGAAGGGTAGCCCATACGGCGAATACCCGAAAGAGATCGGCCCGTGTCCATGGTGATTTCACTTCGGCGATTTCCTGGTAAAGTCGCTTGTAACGGACTATTTCGTAGGTAGTTTCTGCTATAAACCCCCTGTCACGGGAGCCCCAGCGCTTGTCGCGTTTCAGTATTTTCTGCACCACCTTATCCGCATATTCCTCCTCATTGAAGATCATGCTCAGGGCATCTATTACAGCAAGGACCAGATTTCGGTGTAGGCGCATAGTGGAAAATTATCGGACAAAGGTATTGCTTTCCTTCAGAACGAGTAAATTTGATAAACTTCATATAATGCGTATTGCGACTATTTTACTGGTGTTGCTTATCTGCTCATGTGCAGATGCCCCCGATCCGATGAGAGAATTTACCTCAGTAGAAGTGGATATTCTCTATCGGGATTCTATTAGTATTCGGGCCATTGAGATTATGGATGGAAGTCTTGCTTTCGCAGCGAACAAAGGGGTCTTTGGGAACATTGATTTAAGCTCAGGTAAGGTGCGGACAGCTGTACAGTCTTATGACAGTATTTTGCCAGAATTCCGGGCTATTGCGCATACTTCGACAGATTTTTTCATGCTCTCAGCAGGCAACCCTGCATTGTTGTACAAAACCGGAGAGACAGGTAGAATGGAGTTGGTGTATTCTGAGATGGGAGCAGGTGTTTTTTACAATGCAATGGCTTTCTGGAATGACCTGGAAGGTATGGCAATTGGGGATAGCATGGACGGTTGTCTTTCTGTAATTATCACCAGGGATGGCGGACAAAACTGGTCTAAGCTTGCTTGTGATCAGCTCCCCACGTCTGTTGAAGGAGAGGGGGCCTTCGCAGCCAGTAACTCCAATATTGCCATAATCGGCGATACAGCCTGGGTAGCTACTACACAGGGCAGGGTATTGCGAACAGCAGATCGGGGTAGGAGCTGGGATGTGGTTCAAACCCCGATGGAATCACTAGCAGAAGCCCAGGGCATATTCAGTATTGCTTTTTATAATGCGGATACCGGCTTTGCTATCGGAGGGGATTATACGAAGCCAGAGATTAAGCGTGCTAACAAAGCATTGAGCCAGGATGGTGGTAAGAGCTGGCAGCTGGTTGCAGAAGGGGAGACTCCCGGTTATAAAAGTTGTGTGCAGTATCTTCCCAATTCTAAAGGAAGGGGACTGGTTGCAGTGGGATATACAGGGATCTCCTATTCTTCCGATTCAGGAAACCAATGGACCGACCTATCCAGGGAACCATTCTACACCCTGCGCTTTCTTAATGATTCCACCGCTTTTGCGGCAGGAAAAAACAGGTTAGCCCGATTATCGTTTAAATAAAAACGGGAAGGTTAACCCCGCCCGTTTCTATCAACACGTATACAAACAACAATCATCCTAATTCTTTATATTCTGACTACGATATAGCCACGACTTCTTTTCTGGTAGTAGACACCATTGTATCGGTAGTATTTCCTTCCTTTTATCCTAACAACCTTTCTACCTCTTGGCAAAGTTCTGACAACTACCCCTGCAGGTGCGGCAGCAACAACATAACGTCTGCCTGAGGTCCGGT
The DNA here is from genome assembly GCA_021295155.1 of Flavobacteriaceae bacterium D16. Classification (GTDB taxonomy): domain Bacteria; phylum Bacteroidota; class Bacteroidia; order Flavobacteriales; family Flavobacteriaceae; genus Lentiprolixibacter. The sequence goes on from JAJTJC010000034.1 coordinate 223,993, forward strand.
ACCAGATGCCTTTGGAGTAATGAAACCGCACCCCTTTATGTACATATACTTTTGGATTGTGAACCGTGGTTACCACGACCCCTATCTTAATTTGAGGAGTAAGATTGGTGTTGGCCTGGCCGATGGCGAAGCCTCCCATTAATGCGGTGATAATAAGTAAAGATTTGAGACTTTTCATAACTTGTTTTTTTAAGATTTCTAATACTAAGACCGCAGGATTCTCAATAGGTTTAATAAAAAAGGAAGCCGATGGGCTCCCTTTTGTGCATTTAATCGAAAGTTATGTTTAATTGCCTCTGCGACGCTGTTGGATTTCACGTAACAGGCGTTTTTTAAAATCTTCCTCTGCTTTAATCAGTAGAAAGGTTTTCTTAGCCGAGAGTACCTCTTGTATATCGCCCATAAAAATCATATTCAAGCGGTGCTTCTCTTTCTCCAGGGTCATAGATTGCTGTAGCAAGGCATCTGCTTCCCTTTCAGAAAGGTTTTCAAAATCAATCAGCTTACTCCTGATCTCTCTGCGCTCTTTCCTTTTAAGGGACTCCAGGTTTTCTTCATGCGCATTATAAATGGGCCAGAATGCCTGCGCCTCGCTGCTCGAAAGACTCAGTCGTTCCGTTATAAAGGCCACTTTTAAAGTCTTTATTCGTTCCCGTGCTGGTCTTCCCTGACTATATCCACTGGCCAATGCCAACAAAAAAAGTATCAGCGCCCCTATTTTGCTTAACTTATTCATTGTATTCAATATTTAATTCATACAGATCTTCTACATTCTCATCCAGATAATCTATGATGTTCTCCTCATTTAACTCGTTATCCAGTATGTCATTTACTTCAATTTCTTCAATCGGTAATACTTCAGCAATTTCATAGGAGGTTAACCCCAGATCGTTTTCTTCGAGATAAGTTTCCAATTCGGCACTAGCCAAATCGCTGAAGGTAAATTCTTCGGTCTGTCCTAATCGGAACCCAATAACAATTACAACCAAGGCTGCAATTGATGCTGCAACCAAATAATACTTTTTCCAGGGGTTAAGTCTGATAACCTTATTCTCTTGAGATGCCCCTATCCGGGAACTCAGCTTATCCTGGAGGCTGTCAAAATAACCCTCCGGGACGGCAAACCCATCATCGCCGGGCAAATCCAGGTTCTCCTGATCAAGACGGTCCATAAGGCGCTTGTTAAGCCCCTCAAAATAGCCATCCGGAACCTTGAATCCTTCTTTTTTATATTTTTTGTCCATCGTTTAGGTTTGACATTCTTTTTGTTTATTGGTTTAATCCTCCTTCAGGTAGCTCTGAATTTTCTTTGCTGCCAAATGGTAGGAGGCTTTTAACCCACCAACCGAGGTATCCAGTATCTCCGATATCTCATCGTATTTCAGTTCCTGGAAGTACCTCATATTAAAAATCAATTTCTGTTTTTCCGGTAAGCTGGCAATAGCTTTCTGCAATTTCAGCTGGATCTCATCACCTTCAAAATAGACATCGGACTCCAGCTGATTGACCATAGATTCCTGCAGCGCTTCGCTACTTTGCCCTAACTTACGGGATTTAATCTTTAGAAAACTCAATGCTTCGTTTGTGGCGATTCTGTACATCCAGGAATACAGTTTACTGTCTCCCTTGAATTTTTCAATATTGCGAAACACTTTAATAAAGGTATTCTGCAGTACATCGTCGGCATCGTCATGATTCATTACAATTCTCCGTATGTGCCAATACAGACGCTCCTTATAGGTGTTGACCAGGACTTCAAAAGCCCGGGCCTGACTTTCCTTGTCCTTTAATTGTGCTACTAAGGTTTCTTCTGCAATCAAAGCAAGCTTCTTGTGATCCTTAGACTATAGCTGATGGCAATAGTTTAATTGTAATTTATCCCAACGACTGCATTTCAACGAGTTTTTTGTACACTCCGTTGGATTTTATAAGTGCCTTATGCGTCCCCTGTTCTACTAATTTACCTTTTTCAAGGACAACAATATTGCTGGCCTTTTGAATGGTAGAAAGGCGGTGTGCTATAACAATAGAGGTTCGGTTGGCCATCATTTTTTCAAGTGCATCCTGAACCAGGCGTTCACTCTCGGTATCCAGTGCAGATGTGGCTTCATCCAGGATCATAATTGGCGGGTTTTTAAGTACGGCCCGGGCAATGGACAACCTTTGGCGCTGTCCACCACTTAATTTGCTGCCTCCATCACCGATATTGGTCTGATATCCTTCTGGTAGTTCCGAAATAAAATCATGTGCATTGGCAATCCTGGCTGCTTCGATAATTTCCGCTTCAGTGGCATCAGCCTTACCCATGCGGATGTTGTTTTCCACAGAATCATTGAATAATATGGACTCCTGTGTAACCAGCCCCATCAGGTTCCTAAGATCCTTCTTACTAATATCCCGTATATCAATACCATCTATGGTAATAGCCCCGCCGGTTACGTCGTAAAACCGTGTAACCAGGTTTGCCAGCGTACTTTTTCCGCTGCCAGATTGTCCTACCAACGCAACTGTACTCCCTTTGGGTATGGAAAGATTGAATTTCGTGAATACAGGTTCTTTCTCGTACTGGAAGGATAACTGATCCAGAACGATCTCGTGCTGGAAATCTTCCTTTTTTACTGGGTTTTCCGGTTCTCTTATCGGGTTTTCTGCTTCTATTACCTCCATTACCCGTTCTGCAGCAGCATTCCCTTTACGAACGCCATAGGAGGCCTTACTAATTGCCTTGGCAGGTGTCAATATATTATAGGCAAGACCCATATAGGAAATAAAGGAGGAGGCATCCAGGGTGTTATCTACAAGGACCATCTTACCTCCAAACCAGAGTAAAACGCCAATTACCAGAATCCCCAGGAATTCGCCGGTTGGGGATGCCAGGTTTTGTCTGTTGAGCAGTCGGTTGGAAAAGTTGTAAAAACGTTGGGTAGAGTTTTTGAAAGTTTCTGCAAAGCGCGATTCGGAATTGAAAGCTTTAATTACCCTGAGGCCACCGAGGGTTTCTTCCACTATGGACAGGAATTCGCCCTGTTCTTTCTGGACCCTCAAAGATTTTTTCTTGAGGGATTTACCTATCCTGCTTATGATCATTCCGGCCAGTGGAATGAAAATGAACACAAATAATGTAAGCTTTACACTTATAAAGAACATGATCAGGATGGTGAAGAGTATGGTGAGCGGTTCTCGGACAATGAGTTCCAGTATTGATAGGAATGAGTGCTGGATTTCCAGAACATCCGATGTGATACGCGCAATGACATCCCCTTTCTTTTTTTCTGTGTAATACGAGATAGGTAATTCCACCACCTTTTCGTACATCTTGTTTCGTATATCTTTAAGTACACCATTTCTGAGGAAGGTAATGAAGTACATGGCCAGGTAGTTGAACACATTTTTAAACAGGAATAAGGCCAGTACCAAGCCTATTACCAGCACCAGTGCCTTCATCTCATCTTCTCCTGCGTAGTGAGTAATTTGATAGTTGATATAGTCCTTTAAAAAAGATTTGATCTGTCCCATACCTTCATACACCGGCTTGATATACACTTTTTCCGACTGGTCAAATAAAACATCCAGCATGGGAATGAGGGCCGCAAAGGAGAGTGCACTAAACAGCGCGTAAAGGACATTAAAGAAAATGTTTAGAAAGCCATATTTCCGGTAGGGCAGGGCGTAGGCCAGAATTTTACGGAAATATCCCATTAACTCAGATTCAATTCTTTGAGAATACGTTCAATTTTGAGATCCAACTCTGCTTCGGTTTGTTCAAAATCTTCTTTGTTCTTAAGAGTAGTATTTATACTGAAGTAAAACTTGATCTTGGGTTCGGTTCCACTTGGACGGGCTGCCATTTGAGTGCCATCCGCCGTTTTATAGATCAAAACATTGGATTTTGGAATGTCGATAGCCTTGTTTTCTCCGGTTTTAAGGTTACGTGAAATAGAGGTTCCGTAGTCATCAATTACAACTACTTCAGATCCGTCTATAGTACTAATCGGATTTTCCCTGAAATCGACCATCATTTGGGCAATTTCCTCAGCTCCTTTCATACCCTTTTTGGTGAGTGATATAAGTTTTTCTTTGTAAAAGCCATAGGCCTGGTAACAACCCACCAGCTCCTCAAAAAACGAGCTTCCATCTGCTTTCGCCTGTGCTGCTATTTCGCAAGCCAGCAGGGTTGCGGTTACAGCATCCTTATCACGCACAAAATCGCCTACCATAAAACCAAAACTCTCTTCGCCACCACCCAGGAAATGCTGTTCCGGGAAATCCTTGATCATCTTGGCAATCCATTTAAATCCGGTGAGTGAAATTTTGCACTCAACCCCATAGGTTTCAGCCATACTGGACATCATGGGTGTGGAAACGATAGTGGAGGCTACAAATTCATTGCCTTTAAAACCTTGTTTTTTGGCCTGCTCCAGCAGGAAGCGTGTCATCAGGATCATGGTTTGGTTACCGTTCAGAATTTGCAGGTTTCCTTCCCTGTTCCTCACGGCAATACCCAGTCGGTCACTGTCAGGATCTGTACCTACAACCATATCGGCCCCAATTTCTTCTGCCTTTTTCATCGCCAGGCTAAGCGCCTCCGGTTCTTCCGGATTGGGCGATTTTACCGTGGGGAAATCCCCGTCCGGCACCCGTTGTTCTTCAATAATGGTAACTTGAGAATATCCGGCTCTTTTCAGTACTTCCGGTATGGCTGTTATTGAGGTCCCATGCAGTGATGTGAAAACGATCTTGAAATCCTCTTTTCCTTCAGCTCCGAAACTGCCATTTTTTACCGAAGCTGAAATAAAGGCCTCATCCACATCCTCGTCAATGAGCTTAATGAGGTCTTCATTGGGCTTGAACAGGATATCTTCAAAAGAAATCGCATTGATCTCTGCGATTATTTCGCCATCCTGAGGAGGGACAATTTGTCCGCCGTCTGTCCAGTAAACTTTATAACCATTGTATTCCGGAGGGTTATGGGAAGCAGTTAAAACCACGCCCGCATGGCAGTTTAGATAGCGCACTGCAAAGGATAGTTCCGGGGTAGTCCTCAGGGCCGAAAACAGGTATACCTGAATCCCATTGGCAGAAAACACTTCTGCCACTAAGCGGGAAAGGGTATCGCTATTGTGGCGGCAGTCGTATGCGATGACCACTTTAAGAGTTTCACCTGCATACACTTTCTTTAGATAGTTGCTAAGTCCCTGGGTACTCTTTCCAAGGGTATACTTATTAATTCGATTCGTACCCACTCCCATAACTCCGCGCATGCCTCCTGTTCCAAATTCCAGATCGCGATAGAAACGATCTTTCAGTTCTTCTTCATCATGGGTGATCAGGTGTTTAACTTCATTTCGCACCTCAGGGTCGAAAAAGTCACTTAGCCAGGAATTGGCTCTTTCCAGGATTTGCTCCATTTTATCTGTCGTAGGTAATGGTTCCCTCCAAAATTACGAAGATTATCAAATTAAAAGGGATTAGAGGTTTAAATCTTCTGCTATGAAATAGCGTGGTTTGCCTTTACGCGATCGCACCACAAGTTCTCCAAGGAAGCCAGCCAGGAAAAGTTGTGTTCCTATTATCATTGCGGTCAGGGCAATGAAAAACTCTGGTCGATCTGTAATAAGCCTGCCTTGCGGATGAAAAAATAGCTTATCGATTCCCAGGAATAGAGCGAAACCAGTTCCTATCAGGAACATTAGGAATCCCAAGGCGCCAAAAAGGTGCATGGGCCTTTTGGCAAATTTTGAAACAAACCAAATGGTGATTAAATCCAGAAGGCCTTTAATAAAACGGTCGGCTCCAAATTTCGTCTTCCCATATTTCCGGGCCTGGTGTTGCACAACCTTTTCACCAATTTTCATGAAGCCCGCATTTTTGGCCAGAACCGGTATGTAACGGTGCATTTCCCCCCTGACCTCAATAGTTTTAATCACTTCCCTGCGAAAGGCTTTCAAACCACAATTAAAATCGTGCAATTTCACTCCGGAAGTTTTACGAGCGGCCCAGTTGAAAATTTTGGACGGAATGTTTTTCATGATAACGGAATCATACCGTTTCTTCTTCCATCCTGCTATAAGATCTAACTCTTTTTCTTCCATCAGAGCGATCATGCGTGGTATTTCTTCGGGATTGTCCTGCAGGTCCGCATCCATGGTAATGATCACATCTCCTTCGGCCTTTTTAAAACCAGCATGAAGGGCCTGTGATTTGCCGAAGTTTTTACGAAAGCGAATTCCCTTTACCATCGTATTTTTTGCGGCAAGGGTTTCGATGACTTTCCAGGAATTGTCTGTACTTCCGTCATCGATGAAGATTAGCTCGTATAAAAAATGATTGGATTGCATTACACCTGCAATCCAATCATGTAATTCGGTAAGAGACTCTTCTTCGTTAAGTAGAGGAATTACTATGGATAACTTCATAGGGCTATGGGCCTAATTCCTTCCAAAAGTACAATATTCACAATTAATATTAGGCCTTAGATTTTTTAAAGATAAGTCCACCAACCAATCCGATAATGAGTCCGAAAATTACGTTTCCGATCAAAATAAAGGGGTAGGAGACCCAAAAATAATCTATGGTATTCTGATATTGTTGTTGAATTATGTCTTGGCTAAGATCACCTCGTTCTTCTAAAGCCGTTTTGGTTGCTTCCGCAATTTTCACTGCAAATTCCGGATCCAGAACATTGGCCATAAGATAGGTGTAGATCACTGAAATAACAGCTGCAACTACGGCGATTCCGGCCCCTAATTTTAGGCCCTGACCTATGGTTAAATTCCCGGCATTTGCTTTTCGAAAATTAAAAATACCCAAAAATATTACAACTAATAATAAAACAATGCCTATGATAGAACTTGTTGAGTCCCTGTTGGTATGGGCATCCATGCTAAATAACATGAGACCGAAGGCTACCCCCAGTCCTCCCAGGATTAATCCGTAATTCAATGAGAATTTGCCAATTTTAGGTTGTTGATCTTCCATTTTATACTATTTATGTTGATTATTTATCCGTTAGTTGTTTGTTTGCGCAATTTGTTACAGTTAAAGATACAATTTTGTATGGTCTTTTTTAAATGATTAAATTGTAGTTTCCTTGAAAAAAATATATATTTGCAGCCTGAAAAAAGGGAGCGCATAAAAACAATACGATGAAAAAAGGCATACATCCGGATAATTACAGAATAGTGGCATTCAAGGACATGTCCAATGACGACGTATTTCTGGCAAAATCTACAGCAGAGACTAAAGAGACTTTAGAGGTTGAAGGTGTGGAATATCCTTTGGTAAAACTAGAGATTTCCAGGACTTCCCATCCTTTCTACACAGGGAAGGCCAAACTTGTGGATACCGCTGGAAGGATTGACAAATTCAAAAGCAAGTACGAAAAGTTTAAAAAGCCTGCGAAGAAAGAATCTTCTGAGGAAGAAGGTAAGTAGTCTAGATAAACTGGAGTTCAACGATATCCTCGCCTCTGAATTAAATTCAGGGGCGTTTTTTATTTAATTTTGTGTAAAACTCGGGAACATGAATTATATCCTCTTCGATAGCACTGTACGTGAATCCCTAAAGCCTTTTACCTTCACCCGTCCGGTTGCCGATATCCGCTTTGGTATTTTAACGATCCGGGAAAAATGGGAACGCTATTTGGGGCAATCAACCAGTTCCAAAACTGAGGATTACCTTTCCGAAAAATTTCCTTTGGTTGCTGGGGGCAACAATGTATTTATCAATGGTGCCTGTTTGCCGGATCCTGAACTTGTCAAAAATATTATGGGCCTTAAAAAAGGGGAAGCCCTGCTCAAGTCGGGTGAGCTGATTGCCTGTGCTACAGGTACGTCCTTGCAACTAACAGCGCCGGAGGAATATGATGCACGAGAATATGAAGGGGAACTTCTTTCCCTGCGCCATACATGGGAAATTTTTTCGCGTAATGGTGAGGCTCTGGAAGCCGATTTTGAGTTGCTTACCAAGGGCAGACGGAGCGCTCCAATTTCAGACACCAATAGCGTAATCAACCCGGAGCGCATTTTCCTGGAAGAAGGCGCCAAGGTGGAATACAGCATCCTAAATGCCAGTTCGGGCCCCATATATATTGGTAAAGATGCCGAGGTCATGGAGGGCAATATGATCAGGGGCGGGTTAGCCCTCTGCCACAATGCCGTCATAAAAATGGGAGCCAAGATCTATGGCCCTACCACTGTAGGTCCCTATGGGAAGGTATGCGGGGAAGTGAGTAACTCTGTTATTTTTGGTTACTCCAGTAAGGGGCATGATGGATATCTCGGAAATTCTGTACTTGGCGAGTGGTGTAATATCGGGGCAGATTCAAACAATTCCAACCTAAAGAACAATTATGCCAAAGTAAGGCTTTGGAACTATGCCTCGGAACGATTCGACCAGACAGGACTTCAATTCTGCGGGCTGATGATGGGAGATCACAGTAAAACTGCCATCAATACTATGTTCAATACGGGGACCGTTATTGGCGTAAATGCCAATATTTACGTACCGGGATTCCCCCGGAACTTTGTCCCCAGTTTTAGCTGGGGAGGAGCATCAGGTTTCAAGGCTTATCTGCCGGAGAAGGCTTTTGAAGCGGCCAAAGTTATGATGGCCCGCCGTGATGTAGCGTTTACTGAGGCAGATATGAATATGCTCAAACATGTCTTCGAAATTACCAGAAAGTACCGCAAGTATTAACCGAAGGGCCGGATACGTATTGATTTTCATATCTTTGCAAACCCAGTAATTAGGGTACCATCCATGAGGAAAAAAGTGGCTTTTTACACCTTGGGCTGCAAGCTCAATTTCTCCGAGACCTCCACAATTGCCAGACATGTAGAGGGAGAGGGTTTTGAACGTGTTGCTTTCAACGAGAAGGCAGACCTTTATGTGATCAACACCTGTTCGGTTACAGAGAATGCAGACAAACGATTCAAGACCATTGTCCGCCAGGCCCAAAAGGCCAATCCAAAGGCATTTGTTGCAGCCATTGGTTGCTATGCTCAGCTAAAACCAGAGCAACTTGCCAATGTAGACGGAGTGGATTTAGTTTTGGGAGCTACTGAGAAATTCAAACTGACGGACTACCTGAATGACCTTTCAAAGAACGATTTTGGGGAGGTACATTCCTGTGAAATCTCCGAAGCTGACTTCTATGTAGGCAGCTATGCCATAGGAGACAGAACCCGGGCTTTCCTTAAAGTTCAGGATGGGTGCGATTATAAATGTACCTACTGTACTATTCCCCTTGCCAGGGGTATTTCACGAAGTGATACCCTTGAAAACGTATTGCATAATGCCCGTGAGATATCTGAGCAGGGCATTAAGGAAATTGTACTCACCGGTGTAAATATTGGTGATTATGGCAAAGGGGAGTTTGGTAATAAACGTCATGAACATACATTCCTCGACCTTGTAAAGGCCCTGGATGAAGTGCCTGGTATTCACCGGCTTCGAATATCATCCATAGAGCCGAATTTGTTAAAGGATGAAACCATAGATTTTGTAGCAGGCAGCAAAACCTTTGTACCTCATTTTCATATCCCGCTTCAAAGTGGCAGTGACAAAATACTGAGGGCAATGAAGCGACGCTATAAGCGCGAACTTTACACAAACAGGGTAGCCCAGATTAAATCGCTGATGCCACAGGCTTGTATAGGGGTGGATGTTATCGTGGGCTTTCCTGGTGAAACCGATGAGGATTTCCTGGAGACCTACCATTATCTTAATGAACTGGATATTTCCTACCTGCATGTGTTTACTTACTCCGAACGCGACAATACACTTGCAGCCTCTATGGAGGAGGCTATTCCACTTAAGGTTAGGCAAAAGCGAAGCAAAATGTTACGCGCCTTATCCGTTAAGAAGCGGCGTGCTTTTTATGAAACCCAGCTGGGGACTATTCATACGGTCTTGTTCGAAGGTGAGAACAAAGCGGGCTACATCCATGGATTTACAGAGAATTATGTAAAGGTCCGGGTGCCCTGGAAACCAGCCTTGGTAAACACGCTTCATGAGGTTCGCTTAAAGGAGATTGATGAAGAAGGTATGGTGCGGTTGGAATTTATTCAGGAAACCGTATTGACATAAAAAAACCTCTCAAAATGAGAGGCTAGTATTCTGTAGTCTTATTGTCTTAAATCCGAATTCCAACAGGAAGCATTTCTTTATACTGCCTGTTTTTTCTCAAGAACCCTGCAATTTGAGGACTGGTCGGAACCACTCTCAAGTTTTGTTCCTGTATGTGGTGCAGGACGGACTTAATAAAATCCTCTTTAAAACCGTTGTTTTGAATTTCCTCAGGAATAACCAGTTTAGTTAAGAAAATCTTACGTTCTTGGGAAGAGTATTCAATCTTGGCCAGATGACCGTCGACCTTAGTTTCAAACTGACGCAGGAAACTATTGTCTTTAATTGCTACTTCACTCATATAGTTTGATTTAATTTGGTTTTTAGACAAAAAAATTACGATCTCGTTCTATCGTAATTTCCCAAATTGTTAGCCTAAGGTTAAATTTAAAAGGAGATGGGGATTCTTTACATTTATAGCACAAAACTAACCAAAAAAATGCTAATTTCCTAGTTTTAAATCACTTTAGGCCAAATGCCTTCAAGCAGGATTCACGTTTATTTCATGCCGGGACTCGCGGCAAGCTCCAGGATCTTTGAATTTATTGAACTTCCATCTGAAACTTTTGAGATTCATTATCTGGAGTGGTTTCTCCCTGACCACGGGATGTCTTTTGAGGCCTATGCCAGAAAGATGGTTGCACAGATAGAACATGACAAGTCCGTTTTGATTGGGGTTTCATTTGGCGGCATGCTGGTGCAGGAAATGGCCAAATTTATTTCTCCCCGCAAAATAATTATCATCTCCAGCATAAAACAAAAGTCGGAATTGCCGAAACGGCTTTTGTTTGCCAAGTACACAAAAGTCCATCGGCTACTTCCCACGGGTTTGGTAAATAATGTGGAATTGCTTGCCAAGTATGCATTTGGAGAAACGGTTAACAAGCGACTCTCTTTATACGAACAATATCTGTCTTTGCGCGATAAATACTATTTGGATTGGTCCATAGATAAGATTGTCCATTGGGAGCAAAATACCTATCATCCGGATCTTGTTCATATACACGGAGACAAGGATGCTGTCTTTCCCGTGGGTCCAATTTCTGACTACATTCCTGTCAAAGGAGGTACCCATACCATGATCCTGCATCGATTTAAATGGTTTAATGAACGATTGCCCACAATTATTTTGGAATAAAGAGGTTGTATTATATACCTTTAACAGGGTAAACCGTATGTCATGAGAGTTATAAAGCAGATTTTGATGCTATTGGGGGTGGTATTTGTCATTTCTTCCCTGGTATTTGCTGTACAGCAAAATGAGGTAGCATCTATGAGTGGTCCCCAGTCAGGGGAAAATGAAGAGGCAAAGAATGTGGCCGAAGAATATACGATCTCTGCGATCGATATTCCGCAGAATTTGAATTTTGCAGGTGAGGCTGTTCCACAGGATGATCCTGAGATAATGGAGCGGATAGACCGGGAGTTTCTGGTAAATACCTATTGGCAATCCAATGCGGTACTTTTGATGAAGCGCGCCCACAAGTACTTCCCAATAATTGAACCCATACTTGAAAAGAATGGCGTCCCGGATGATTTCAAATACCTGGCAGTTGCGGAGAGTGGTTTGCAAAATGTAGTTTCTCCCGCCGGGGCTAGTGGTTTCTGGCAAATCATGAAGGCCACAGGCAGAGAATATGGACTTGAAGTTAATTCAAACGTTGACGAGCGCTATCACCTGACTAAATCTACAGAGGTAGCCTGCCGTTACCTGAAAAAATCCAAGGAAGCTTATGGCAGCTGGACGCTGGCAGCAGCTTCATACAACGCCGGACCCGCCGCTATCAAAAAATACATGAATATTCAACAGGTAGGTGATTATTACGATTTGCTACTGGGCCAGGAAACCGGCCGATATGTATTCCGCATCCTTGCCATTAAGGAAATCCTTTCAAACCCGGAGAAATACGGATACGTACTGGAAGAAGAAGACCTTTATGAGGGAATCCCCACCTTTAATGTTGAAGTAGATACTGCGGTAACCAATTTTGCCGACTTTGCCGGAGACTATGGGATTAACTATAAAATTCTGAAAAGGCATAATCCATGGTTGCGCCAGCCACACCTGAACAATGCTTCGCGCAAGAAGTATTCTATTGAAATTCCCAACAAGGGATTTTACAGAATGAGCAAGTAATCTCAGTTAGTAACCTCAGATGCGCTTCATTTGTTGTTGCATCATTTTGATTTGCTCCGTAAGCATGTTGTTTTTGTCGAGCTTCTTGGCTTCCTGCAATAAAGTGGTTGCCTCTCTTTTTCTTCTTTTCTGAAGGGCAATTCCTGCAAGGCTTAGTTTGGCCATGGCTACATCATAGTCCATATTCAGCCCCAATTTCAATGCTTTCTTGAAGTATTTTTCTGCCTGGGTAAGGTTTTTCTGTGAGTATATTATACCGTGCAGGTAGTTGTAGTACCCTTGCTGCTTAGGGGTTAGGGCTGCTTCAGGATTTTTGATTCTAGTTAACCACCTTTCAGTACCTTCCAGATCTTGCTTGCGCATTCTTAGGAATGCCAACAAAATAATTTCATTTCTGAAATAGAAGAAAATGAAGACTAAAGACAACAAAATCAGGACTATTCCATTGCCAATAAAACCTTCATAGAATTGATAGCCAGCATAAGCAATTATAAGAAAGGTGATAACCAGCTTTATATTTTTGTTAAACATAGGTAGTTTATTGAATTAATTCGTAAGTGGTAACCGATTGAATTTTTGTTGGAATTTCTGCATTTCCCAATTGTGCCATAATAGTGACTCCTTGTGAAGAGCCTTCAACTTTCATAGAAACAATAAATCCGGAAAGCAAATCTGTTTCTATCCAGGTAGATTGTGAACCATCTAATTTCATGGTGGAAACCGGTTCGGATATATCCATACTAATTTCTGCTTCTCCCTTGATGGTTGCAGAGCTGTCAGAAACGGCTTCCAGCAACCAGGAATTCCTTGCCGATAGTTTTCCCTGATATTCGTTTTTCCAAATCTCACCCACACTAACCGGTTTGCTGGGATAGATAAATGTCATTTGCTCATAGCTGTTTGATAAGGCTTCAGAACCAAATTCCTGTTCCAGGGATTTCTTCATCATATTAAGAGTAAACTCATCGGAAATCCCAGATGCCCCAGACATCTTGGCTACCAGGCTATCACCACCGGTAACCTCAAGTATGTCGCCATTTTTACTAAGAATCATATGCACGGGTTCGTTGAGCAGGCTATTAAACACCTTCGATTGTAGGTCCCCTTCCTTAACCTCCCTGGCGTTAACATTCATCAGTTCACCCTGTATACTCGAAGTCATCACCAGGTTTAAGTCCCTGAAAAACAAGTCAACTTCAAAAGTGCTATCCCGTTCTTTGATTACATGAAATTCCAGTAATCCGGATATCTCATTAGTCAATTCATGCACAGCACCATCCATTTCCTGGAATATCATCTGCCGGGCCTGCTGCCTAATCTTGTACACCTCACCTTCCCTGAGGTTATACTGTAAATTTGTCTGTGAAACCACCGCTGTGGAGAGCAGTAGAAAGGAGACAAAAATCAATACACTTTTCATTACTACGTGGGGGGTTTCGAATTATCTGCAAAAGTAGTAAATCTATCCCGAATAATTTTAGGATTCGATTTGGCAAAGCAAAAACTCTTTGTATATTTGCGCCCAGAATTTTGCATGGTCAATTAGGGTGTTTTGAACATCCGGTATTAATCTTCAATTATGAAAAGAACATTTCAACCTTCCAAAAGGAAGAGAAAAAACAAGCACGGTTTCAGAGAGCGAATGTCTTCTGCAAACGGAAGGAAAGTGTTGGCCAGGAGAAGGGCTAAGGGAAGGAAAAAATTAAGCGTTTCCTCAGAGCCGAGACACAAAAAATAATGATCATATTCCAGAATATTGATAAAGGTGTTACTTTTCAACAGTAACACCTTTTTTTTATATATACCTAATACCGCCTAAAAAAGATGCCAAAAAGAAAAGACCTGAATTCTATCCTGATCATCGGATCAGGCCCAATTATTATCGGACAAGCATGCGAATTTGATTACTCGGGATCCCAGGCCCTGCGCTCCCTCAGGGAAGATGGGATTGAAACGATTCTGATCAACAGCAATCCAGCTACGATCATGACCGATCCTTCCATGGCAGATCATATTTACTTATTGCCACTTAATACCAAGTCGATAATAAAAATCCTAAAAAAGCACCCAAATATAGATGCCGTGCTTCCTACAATGGGCGGACAGACGGCCTTAAACCTTTGCATTGAGGCGGATGAAAAAGGTATTTGGGAAGATTTTGGTGTAGAAATTATTGGAGTTGATATAGATGCCATCAATATTACTGAGGATAGGGAAAAGTTTCGAGAACTGATGCTAAAAATTGGTATCGGCATGCCTCCACAGGCTTCAGCTACTTCTTTTCTTAAAGGGAAGGAGATCGCCCAGGAATTTGGTTTCCCGTTGGTTATACGGGCTTCTTATACACTTGGTGGTGCCGGGGCATCTATTGTGCACGATCCGAAGGATTTTGATGAATTACTAAGCCGTGGACTGGAAGTATCCCCAATCCACGAGGTTATGATAGACAAAGCCCTCATGGGGTGGAAGGAGTATGAGCTAGAGTTACTACGGGATAAGAATGACAATGTGGTCATTATTTGTACCATTGAGAATATGGATCCGATGGGAATCCACACCGGTGATTCTATTACGGTGGCCCCTGCCATGACCCTATCTGATACCACCTTCCAGCGCATGCGGGATATGGCTATTCATATGATGAGGAGTATAGGGGAATTTGCCGGTGGTTGTAATGTGCAGTTTGCCGTTAGCCCGGATGAGAATGAAGATATTATTGCCATTGAAATCAACCCCAGGGTATCCCGTTCTTCTGCTCTTGCTTCAAAAGCCACGGGATATCCCATCGCAAAAGTTGCCTCCAAGCTGGCGATAGGTTATTCCCTGGATGAACTTGAGAACCAGATAACCAAGTCTACATCGGCCCTATTTGAACCTACCCTCGATTATGTAATCGTAAAAATACCAAGATGGAATTTCGACAAGTTTGAAGGATCTGATAGGACGCTCGGATTACAAATGAAATCTGTTGGCGAGGTAATGGGTATTGGACGTTCCTTCCAGGAAGCCCTGCACAAGGCCACCCAGTCACTTGAAATCAAACGCAATGGCCTGGGAGCAGACGGGAAAGGATATTCGGATTATGATACCATCATCAACAAACTTACCTATGCCAGCTGGGACCGGGTATTTGTGATTTATGATGCGATCCAACTTGGAATTCCATTAAGTCGGATTCACGAGATTACCAAAATCGATATGTGGTTCCTTAAGCAATATGAGGAATTGCATTACCTGGAACAGGAGATTACCAAGTATTCTGTAGAGACGGTTACCAAAGAATTATTGCTGGAGGCCAAGCAAAAGGGTTTTGCGGACAGGCAAATTGCCTATATGCTGGATTGTTATGAAAGTGAGGTGCATACTAAGCGCACCAATTTCGGGATTAATCGGGTTTACAAGCTGGTAGATACCTGCGCGGCTGAGTTTAAGGCGATGACTCCTTATTACTATTCCACTTTTGAAGAAGAGGTGGAAACACCAGATGGGAAGCGCTATGTGGCCAATGACAGTGAAGTTACAGACCGAAAGAAAATCGTAGTACTGGGTTCCGGACCGAATCGTATCGGACAGGGCATAGAATTTGATTATTGTTGTGTTCATGGGGTGCTGGCTGCAGCTGAATGTGGCTACGAAACTATAATGATCAACTGTAACCCCGAGACGGTATCTACGGATTTTGACACCGCAGACAAGCTATATTTTGAGCCCGTTTTCTGGGAGCATATTTATGATATAATCCGGCATGAAAAACCGGAAGGGGTGATTGTGCAATTAGGTGGCCAGACAGCACTAAAACTGGCGGAAAAGCTGGATCGATATGGGATCAATATTATCGGAACCAGTTTTGAATCCCTTGACCTTGCCGAAGATCGCGGAAGTTTTTCTCAATTACTTAAAGAGAATGACATCCCATACCCACAATTTGGAGTTGCCGAAACTGCAGATGAGGCTCTGGCCCTAGCCGATGAATTGAATTTCCCCTTACTGGTTCGGCCCTCTTATGTGCTTGGTGGACAGGGTATGAAGATTGTGATCAACAAGGAAGAACTGGAGGAACATGTAGTAGGATTGCTCAGGAAGATACCAAACAACAAACTACTGCTGGATCACTATCTGGACGGTGCTATTGAGGCGGAAGCCGATGCTATTTGTGATGGTGAACATGTACAGATCATCGGGATCATGGAACATATAGAACCTTGTGGAATTCATTCGGGTGACTCCAATGCTACTTTGCCTCCGTTTAATCTGGGAGAATTTGTGATGCAGCAAATCAAGGATCACACCAAGAAGATCGCATTGGCTTTAAACACAGTTGGACTTATCAATATCCAATTCGCCATCAAGGATGATATGGTTTATATCATTGAAGCAAATCCGAGGGCCTCGCGTACCGTACCGTTTATTGCCAAGGCCTATGGCGAGCCTTACGTTAACTATGCGACCAAGGTTATGTTAGGCCATAATAAGATCAGTGATTTCGAATTCAATCCAAAACTGGAAGGCTTTGCTATCAAACAACCGGTATTCTCGTTTAATAAATTCCCGAACGTGAACAAAAACCTCGGACCCGAAATGAAGAGTACAGGCGAGAGCATCCTTTTCATTGATAGTTTAAAGGATGATGAATTTTACGACCTGTATACCAGAAGGAAAATGTACCTGAGTAAATAGGGCATAACAATACCGACTTTATTGGGGAGTCATTTGAAATGTAAAATTGACTTCCACCTCCCGGGCAATTTTTTTAAACATCAGGGTAGGGATTTCGACCCCATAGTCTTCGGGACGGATAATAAAAGTACTATTAAGCAGCATTTCTCTCCCCTTTTTACTGAGATTGCCTGTAACGGTAATATTTTTGGTCACCCCATGCAAATTAAGTTTACCAACCAGGGTTACTTCGAGGGGTCGCGCGTCTAGTGACTTGATGTCTGCACCCTGGATTTTACCCAGAAAATAACTTTTGGGATAGCGATCGGATTCCAGGTAGTTTTCGTTGAAATGTTCCTGCATGAGTTTACGTCGAAAATCAAACTCGCGAATCAATAATACAATTGCCAATTCTCCGGTGTCTTTAAAAAGCGCATTGACATCCTTATTTATTGCCCGGATATCTTCCAGTGGGGTAGAAGCATTAAATTCTACCTGGCCAGAAGTTGTTTTGAAATCGCTTTGACCTATGGCAAATGAATTCCCTATTATTAGGGAAAAGACTAGTAGTATTACAAATCGGTAACGAAGCATAGGCGCTCTAATATAGAGTTAGTACGTAATTAATTGCTGAATATTGCCCCATCTTTATAAAGCGCATATAATTTACAGGCTTTAAGGGATTCTTTGTAAGTTTATTCCGGGGTGTCACCATAAAATAAGATTACAGGACATGAATAGAATAGTAGTTTTAATCTGCATAGTGCTGTTTGGGTTTATGGCCCATGCACAGCAGGATATGCTTGATGCAATTGACAAGGACGATAATGCTATCGCTGCTACAGCGGCTTTTAAAGGCTTGAAAATTGTCAATTTTGAGTCTACCAAATTGCTCTACAAACGGGAATTTTATTTTGTTGTTGCACACCGGTTCGGGAGTATTAAAAATGGCTTTGACGATTTTTTTGGATTGGATTTTGCCAACACCCGAATTCACCTGCTTTATGGGATTACAGACGACATAAATATTGCAATTTCCCGAAACTCCTTCAATAAGACGTATGATTTCTCAGGTAAATACCGTTTTGTATCCCAGAATGAGTCATTTCCCTTTACTGTTGTGGGGTATAGCCAATTCGCTATCAACACCCTTTTGGAAGAAGCGCTGATCCTGCGGCCGGTTGATTTTAGCGACAGAGTTTCTGTGACCCAACAAATTTTAATATCTCGTAAGGTAAATGATCGCTTATCCCTACAGCTGATGCCTACCATTTTTCACGAAGGATACACCGCATACGATCCCCAGGAAAATACGCAATATGCTTTGGGGTTTGGGGGGCGATATAAATTAAGCAAAAGGTTGAGCCTTAATGTTGATTACGGTTGGCACCTTAACCGGGCTTCTGGATCCCCATTTGTGAATCCTTTATCCATTGGAGTGGATATAGAAACGGGAGGGCATGTGTTTCAATTGCATTTCACCAATGCCCAGCCTACCTTCGAGAGCGGATTTCTGGGTAATGCCACTGGTGATTGGGGCGAAGGGGATATTTATTTTGGCTTTAATATAAGCCGAGTGTTCAATTTTTAGGCGGATTTACAACTCAATCCTTATACCACTCCGTGTGGAACGTACCTTCTCGGTCAACGCGTTCGTATGTATGGGCTCCAAAGTAATCGCGTTGCGCCTGGATGAGGTTCAAGGACAGCCTTCCTGAAGTAAAAGCATCAAAGTAGACCAAAGCAGAGGAAAGTCCTGGCATTGGTACTCCATTATCAATCGCCTTTTTTAAGAGTGTTCTCACAGATGGTACTGCTTCTCTTATCAGAGGGATCATATCTGGAGCTAAGAGTAAATGTTCTAAATCGGCATTCTTAGAAAAAGCATGAGAGATGTCTTGCAATAGTCCGGCGCGGATAATACAACCGGCTCGCCATATTTTTGCAATCGTTGAGAGTTGGAGTTCATAACCGTATTCCTCTGAAGCTTCTCTCAACTGATGTAAGCCCTGAGAATATGCAATAATAAAGGAAAAGTACAGCGCTGCCTCGGCCAGGCGGATAAGGGCTGCAGGATCTTCCGATTCCAGGCCGGGGTGATCATAGTTCCCATCTGCTGTTTGCCTCAATTCCTTGAGGGCGGAGATTTGTCGCATACTCACCGCAATATCTATAGTAGGAACAGGTATTCCCAAATCCATTGCGTTTTGTGAAGTCCACTTCCCGGTCCCTTTTTGTTTTGCCTTATCTAGTATCTGGTCTACCAAAAACCCATCACCTAGTTTGTCCCTTGTGCCAAGAATGTTTGCAGTGATTTCAACGAGATACGACTGAAGTCGCCCCTTATTCCAATCGGAAAATACCTTTTGCAGGGCCAAATTGTCCAGATTCCCAACTCTTTTTAAGAAATCGTACACTTCTGAGGTAAGCTGCATCAAGCCGTACTCAATACCGTTATGTACCATTTTTACATAATTCCCTGCCGATTTCGGACCCAGATAGGCTACACAGGGTTCCCCTTCGTACTTGGCGGCAACAGCTTCAAAAACAGGCCGGATATGCTCATATGCCTCCTTAGAGCCACCGGGCATGATACTTGGCCCTAGTCGTGCGCCTTTCGCTCCCCCTGAAACCCCGGCACCAAAAAAGTGAATTCCTTTATCGGCAAGTTCAGTGGTTCTTCGGTCGGTATCGGAGAAAAATGAATTTCCACCGTCAATAAGCAGGTCCCCGTTTTCCAGGTAAGGTCTTATACTGCTAATTACGGCATCAACAGCCTTCCCGGCAGGTACCAGCAACATTATTTTCCTCGGCTTGCTTAAACCAGCTACAAAGTCTTTTATTTCAGTGGTAGCATCTACCTTTTCAGGATTTCCGCCTTCTTCCTTTAGTGCGCTCACTTTTTCACTATCCAAATCGTGACCAAGAGCCGAAAATCCCTTGTCTGCCACATTAAGGATAAAATTCCGGCCCATTACTCCAAGTCCTATCAATCCAAAATCGTAAGGTTCATTCATGATTTTCAATTACAGGAGTTTATGAAAGGGCTATTCGTTTTTGTATGTCCATCCTATAGGTTGAGTTTGGGCTCCTCATCTACTTCGTCTTCCTGGGCTCTTTGAAGAATGGTTTCTGGAAGGGACTTTTTGGCTTTTGCCCCCATTTTTTTCAATTTTTCTATACTGGTAATGATGTTGCCGCGCCCTTCTACCAGTTTGCTCATAGCCCCCTGGTATTCCCTTTTGGCTTCATCCATTTTACGTCCAACTTTAGTTAGGTCAGTCACAAAACCTTCAAATTTATCGTACAAGGCTCCCGCCTGTCTGGCAATTTCAATGGCATTACGCTGCTGCTTCTCGTTATTCCACATACTGTCTATGGTTCTGAGTGTAGCCAGCAGGGTAGAAGGGGTAACGATTACAATATTCTTTTCAAATGCCTGGTTATATAGATTATTGTCATGATTAATAGCCAGTGCAAATGCCGGTTCAATGGGGACAAACATGAGTACAAAATCAGGGCTCTCCATTTCATATAACTCCTCATATTTCTTGGAAGACAATTCATTGACATGTTTCTTAAGGGAGTTCACATGGTCTTGCAGGAATTTAGGCCTGAGGTCGTCTTCGGCGTTTACAAACCGCTCGTAATCGGTCAGTGAAACCTTGGAATCCACGATCATTTTTTTACCATCCGGAAGGTTAATGATCACATCGGGCATAACCCGGCTCCCGTCTTCGCGAGTAAAACTTTTTTGTACAAGATATTCCCGGTCTTTTTCCAGGCCTGATTTCTCCAAAACACGTTCCAGGACCAATTCTCCCCAATTCCCTTGCATTTTACTATCCCCTTTTAAAGCTTTTGTGAGGTTGGTGGCCTCCCGGGTCATTTGTTCGTTGAGTTCCTTTAATCCATAGATCTGCTGTCTAAGTGCAGCATGGTAATCAATACTTTCCTTATGCGTTTTTTCTACTTTGTCTTCAAAGGTTTTGATCTTTTCTTTGAGTGGATTCAGGATATTTTCCAGGCTCTCCTTATTCTGCCTGGCGAATTTGCTGCTTTTCTCCTCAAGAATTTTATTGGCCAGGTTCTCAAATTCCTTGGTGAATTTTTCCTGGAGCTTTTCTACTTCTTCTTTCTGTTCCTGATTTTTTTGTCGGAGGTTGTCCATATCGGCCTCATAACGCACCAACTGATAGCCAAGCTCTTCTTTCTTTTGACCCAGTTCCTGTTTTTCATTGGCCACCTGCTCAAGGCGCTGCTCCAATCCCGAAATGTGCTGATTCAATTGCTTCTCGCGCTCTTCCAGGGCACTATGCCTTGATCTGGTCCGCAGCAATTGAATATAACGTCCTACTCCAAAGCCAATTGCTAGTGTGATCAGTCCAGTTAAAAAATAGGGGAGAATACCGTCCATAGTTGCCTTAATTCACTAGCATAAAGATAGGGGTTTGCAGGTAATTTAGCTGATTTTCCAGAATTTACTATTGTATTTTAAATGTTCCTGTGCTGGCATCAAAACGGACAAGGTCCGAGGGGAAAAGTGTGTCAAAATTCTTCTGGGCAATCAACTCGCAGGGTTCACCAAAATACTGGCTGTTGGGACCAATGATCAGCATACGATCGCACAATTGAATCGCCAGGTCAAGTTCATGGGTTGTAAAAATGATGATCTTTCGTGTTTTATGAGCAACCTGTTGCAAAGTCTTCAGGATCTGTACTTTATGGTACAGGTCCAGATGTGTAGTGGGCTCATCCAAAAGCAATAGATCCGTGTCCTGGGCTAACGCCCTTGCAATAAGTGCTTTTTGCAACTGACCGTCACTGAGTTCAAAACACTTTTTGTCTTTAAGTGAATCCAACCCCATTAGCATAATAACCTCCTTAATGTGTTCCCTGTCCGTTGTTGATAAGCTGCCTATCCAGTTGGTATAGGGTTGTCTGCCCAGGGCGATGAGTTCCGAAACCGTGATATTTCGGGTGCTTAAGGGTTCTGTAAGTACCACCCCTATTTTTCTGGAGAGTTGTTTTACTGCATATTCGTCCAAGGGTTTTTCATCCAAGGTGATTTTGCCTTTGAGTTCTGGCTGGATTCGCCCGAGGGTTCTAAGCAAAGTAGATTTCCCTATGCCGTTAACACCCACTATGGCAGCAAGCTCTCCGGCCTTAATTGTAAAGTTCAGGTTATCGGCTATTACCGTGGTCTTCTTTCTTGACCGGTATCCTATGGCTAGCTTTTCTACTTGCAGGTTAATGGTTGTATTTTTTAAATTGACACGATATTGAGAGTGAAAATTACGTCAAAAACTCAGAAGATCATCTTTTTTTTCCGCAGTAATAACCAAATCACAATTGGGGCACCAATCACCGAAGTAATAGCATTGATAGGCAGCACATAAGAGGAGGATGGCATCTGGGCAAGGGTATCGCACAACAAAAGCAGAATGGCGCCATAAAGCAAGACCGCCGGAACCAATACCTTATGGTCTGTGGTGTTAAATATCTGACGGGTAAGATGGGGTACCGCCAGCCCCACAAAGGCGATAGGTCCCGCAAAAGCGGTAACAGAACCTGCCAACAAGCCTGTGGCAACAATGATCAGGTAACGCGATTTTCGAATGGCTATACCAATGCTACGGGCATAATTTTCTCCCAGTAACAAGGCATTCAGGGATTTTATGGAAAGTATGCTGAGTAGTATACCAATTAGGACAACCAGGCTTAACAGGAGAAGCTGGGACCAGGAGAGGTTGCCAACACTTCCAAACGACCAGTAAATATACTGTCGGAGTTGCTCGGCTTCAGTAAAGTATGATAAGATGGAAACCAGTGCAGCTGTGATGCTGCCAAACATAAGGCCGATGATCAATAAAGCCATGGTGTCTTTGATTCTGGTCGCAACTACCACAACAACCAGCAATACAAGAAAACTCCCAAGACTGGATGCCACTATAAGGGAAATGTCTTGAGTAAACCCCAGGATGGCAACCCCTCCAAACAGGGACACTCCCATAATGAGCATAGCCGCTCCCAGGCTTGCTCCCGAACTGATTCCCAGTACAAAAGGACCTGCTAGTGGATTTCTAAACAACGTTTGCATCAACAAACCACTTAAGGATAGGCTAGCTCCGGCTAATATTGCGGTTAACGCTTTGGGAATCCTGTATTCCCAAATAATGTACTCCCAGGAGGATTCCGCTGCAGTACCTCCCAGAATAACAGACATCGTTTCTCCAAAAGGGATATTTACAGACCCCAGGCTGATATTCAGGCCAAGGCTCAAAACTAGTAACAATCCCAAATAGAGAAATCCGGTGATGTAGGTTTTGCTAGGGTACACTTATTCTAAAGGCTTAAAAAAGTAGAGCTCCCTTTCCGGAAGTAACTCAGGATGAAATATAGCGATTAAGTCTAACAGTACCTCATGGGGATTCGCAGGAGCCAATTCGTAATACAGCAGTCCTCCGCTTAGTCCTTTTGTTCGAGCAAAGGTATACACCCTTTTTTCTCTGAATGCCCGAAATTGCGCATAGTGCCGGCTTGCCTCGGCCATCTCCCCATAACTGGTGTATTGAGATGGAGATACCCATACGATTGCATCTCTTCCTTTTTCCAGTACAGCTTCCAGACTCAGGGAGAGACTGCCTGTGCCCGGACTGTCTTTCCAAAGGTAGTTGGCACCAGCATCTTCAAGGAATTGAGCTGCCCAACTGTCACCGGCAGGGAGATACCAGACATCTTTGTAGAGTGCTCCACTAATTGCAGAGGGTCTCTGCTTTGCCTTTTTGATCAAATTACGGGCTTCCAGGTACGCGGTTTCAACTGCAGCAAATTCTTCATTTGCCTTATCTTCCCTTCCAAAGAACGGAGCGTAGAATTTAATCCACTCAGCCTTACCCAGGGGCGTATCTTCGGTCCAATCACCGATATAAACAGTGGGAATCCCAGCCTGCTTAAGCGTTTGGTAAGTAGTATTCTCCCCATTGATACTGAAGCCAAAAATAACTTCAGGTTGAAGCGCCAACGTAATTTCAGTATTGATAGCTTCATTCCGACCAATATCTATAATCTGGCCGCTGTCAATGCGTTTTCGGGTATAGGGTGATGAGATATATTGCGTATCCGGAAATCCTACCAAACGATCAGCAACACCCAGGGATTCCAAGGCCGGGATGTGGGTGGTGGAAGTGGCTACAAGGGTTTTTAAGGGAACCGGGATAATGGCATCATAGGCATCCTTATTCAGGCTTACAGAAGGTAATAATTCGCGGGGAACTAGGGCATATACCAAATCCTCACTGGCATCAGGCCATGGTGATCTTACTCTTAAAAGTGTAATCCCTGAGCCGGATTTCTCTATTGAAAAGCCATTGGCATAGCTAATCTCAAGAGTGTTGTTAATCTCAATTTGGGATGTATTGTTCCGCTGTTCTTTACAAGATAGGACGAGCAGCAGGGCGATTAATGGGAAGGATTTCAAAATGTTTACTGTTGGGTGGCTTCAAAAATACTCCAATTTTTCAACGAGCGGAGTATTTAAATTTCATTACTTTGTTATTGGAATTACGGTGCCCTCTGCCATATGTTAGGGTTTAGGGCTTAAAATGGGAATTCAGTGCTGTTAAGGGGGCCAAACCTGCTCCCTGGATTCAAAAGCTGAAACTGTACCCGCAACTGTTAGCTAAGTCACAATTGCTGTGATGCTTGCGGCATCTTCTAACCACTGTTCTTTGGAACGGGAAGGGCGCCGGCAAGACGCAAGTCAGGAGACCTGCCGTTGTTTTTGGAATCTTTTTCTCGGGATAAGGAAGGGAATGCCAACTTATGATCACACCCTAACCCATATTCAATATGCGTTCCAGGTACCTGGGAATATTGGCATGTATTGTAGCCACTGTATTTGCTCAAGCTCAGCAAGATACGGACAGCCTTGATATGCAGCAATTAGAGGAAGTAGTAGTTAGCGATTCGCGATTTAAGCTTAAGCGCTCCTTCTCCGGTAAGACAGTTATCAGCCTGGGTCCTGAAGTTTTGGAACGTTATCAGGGCGTACCCCTAGCCGTTTTGCTTAACCAGCTTAGTGGAATTGAAATTGGCGGAAGCAGGAGCAGGCAGGGAGAGGTCCTGGGGGTATATTCACGAGGAGGCCGTGGACGACAGGTCCTGGTATTGCTGAATGGAGTTCGTATCTCCGATCCTTCGTCTTTTTCACAGGAATACGATCTACGCTTTTTATCTACGCTTAATATAGAATCTATTGAGGTCATCAAAGGGGCCTCCAGTACCTTGTACGGAACCAATGCAGTTACAGCCGTAATCAACATTAAGTCTAAAAAAAGCGCCACGGAGGAGCTGTCAGGGGAGTTTCTCTCCAGGATAGGGACTAATCAATCATCCAAAGATCAGAATTACCAGCTGGGCAGTTTTACTCATTCTGCGAGGGCCAGTGGTACCCTTAATAAATTGACCTATGCTGTTGGGGTTACACACGATTATGCCGATGGACTTTCTTCGCTATCAACTGCGACTAATGAGGAGGATCCATTTTCCAGGACGGTTACCCAAATGAGACTTGGGTATCAAATCGAGGAAGCACTTTCTCTTCAAGTGTATGGTCAGGAAAGCCGTTTGCGTAATGATTATGATGAGTCTTTCGGGTTTACAGATGCACCCTATCGCTTTGAAAGCCGTCAGCAAAGAGTTGGTCTGATGAGCGATTTTCAATATAAATCCGGGAGCCTGCAGCTCAATGCGGCTTTTACAGAATACGATTCTGAGAATATCAGTGCCTTTCCTTCGGTATTCAAAGGGGATAACCTGATTGCCGATATTTATAATCGCTATTCCTTTGGAAAACAGATATATACGGTTTTGGGCCTGAATTACAGTAAGGACAGGACGCATCTTGCCAACAAGTCAGTATTTACCCAGGCAGATCCCTATTTGAATGTGGTCTTTGTTTCTAAGAGCGGTTTTAACCTGAATGCCGGTACCCGACTAAATTCACATTCCGAATATGGAAACCAATGGGTTTATAGCTTTAACCCCTCCTATGTCTATCGTATAGATAAAGGATACCTAAAAGGGTTCTCCTCCTACAGCACTTCTTTTTTAACACCCTCCCTTACCCAATTATTCGGGGAGTTTGGTGCCAACCCCAATTTAGAACCCGAAACCAACAGGACTTTTGAGTTGGGGATGGAAATTTCTTCACAAGGGAAATTCAGGGGCAGCCTGTTGTATTTTGACCGAAAGGAAGAAAACGCAGTTATTTTCAATAATAGCAACTTCCAGTATTTCAATGCAGACTCAGCCATTGATGTCTCCGGGGTAGAAGTTGAGGTCAAATGGATGGCAATGGAAGGTATTGAACTCAATACCAACTACACCTTTACAGAGCGTAGAGGAGACAATGCTATCCGCATACCACGGCATAAATGGAATTTAAATCTTGGGTATCAAATAAACACAAGGCTTTTTACAAGCATTACTTATTCGTTTACCGGAGATCGCAGGGATACGGACTTCAATACCTTCACAGATTTAACCCTGGAAAGCTTCTCGCTTTATGGCCTATATGTATCCTATAAATTGATCCCCAATCGTTTAAAGATATATTTGGAAGGGGAAAATCTGTCAAATGCTCATTTTGAGGAAGTGGTTGGATTTTCTACCAGGGGACGAAACCTGGCCTTCGGGTTCCAGTTGTCCCTATAAAAAAAGCCCCTTTGCAGGGGCCGTTTCTTATATTTATTCCGGAATAACATTCAGGTTGATGGGTACGTCTATATACATATTGTCTTTCATAGGCGTAAACATCTTCGAATTCGTGATTTCTCTAATAGGTGTCTGCACTGTAAAATCTCGACGTCCGCTCATTCCTGTTATCTCCTGAATAGCCCTGGCTAGTAATGGCTCATTGACATCTCCCAGAATACCCATATTCTCTGCATCTTCAGCAAGTTCAATATCTGCCGGAAGCCCGTCAGGAGAACTGAATCCCTGTGAATTCTCGGTCACGGCGACTATTGCCTGCATACCCCAGCGATTGTTAGGGTTAATTTGATTTTCTCTTGTCGCAGTATAGACATAAGGGGCGCCTTGACGATCCCGGTCGTCAACCAGGGTTATGGAGGATTCTATCTTTCCTCTTGTAGTAGCACCAATTTGTACTACGTCCATATAGGGGTCTAGTCCATTTATAACCAGTTCGCTCGCAGAAGCACTGGATCGGGTAGTCAGAATATAAACCCTATTCAGGTTTAGTGTATTGAGAGCGGTACCTGAAGCTGTCTCATCTAAAAAAGTATCATCGAGCGTTTCCGGATCATAGATCGCCATTAATTTTGGATTATAACGGGACCTCCACAGCACTTCATTCGTGTTAGTGCCATAGATCATGCTGGATAATCGCTGTGCAGTCCTTACCGAACCACCGGGATTATATCTAAGGTCAAGTACAAGTTCTGTAACACCCTGACCACTTAAAAAGCCAAAGGCATCATTGAGCTCTTCGTCAAACTCATTTGTGAAGCCATTATACATAAGATACCCAATCTTTGCACCCATCACATCCAGTGCGGTAACTACATGAACCGGGTTTTCGACCAGTCCCTCTTCTTTGGTCAGGGTAACTTCCTTGCCATTAGGTGTAAGCACCCCATTTTCCAAATCGGCCATATTGAGCGTGTAGGTAGCATTTTCTCCGAATAATAGGGATCTATAATTACCAACGTTGAGCACCTGATCGTCTACTCCGTTAAAAACCTCACCTCTCGATAAATCGGCGTTATCAGCGTTAGAACCAGTCACAATATATTGAACTACGCAATAAATAGGTTCATCCGCGTCGGGTTCGAGATTTTGATTGAGGTCTTTATATGTTAAGCTAAACTCCAACCCGTTACTTCGCGATATTCCTGCTAAGCCCTGTACAAGGTCCTTGTAGTCTTCTCTGTAGAACGTAAATCGATCCCCAGCAAAGCGAAGTTGGTTTTCAAAAAATGCGGCAGGGTCACTTTCTGAACCCAGGAAATCCGTGTATTCCTGGTCCGAGCTAAAGCGATCATCAGCCAGGTTGGGGACTTCGTTCTGCCAGAAATACCAGAGGTTCAGACTTTGCCACATAAAGTTTTGGGGATCCAGGCTCCCTGGCCCGGTAAAGCCGCCATCGTCATCGTTTTTACTGCATCCAAAAACCAGTAGTCCAAGGGTTAAGAGGGGGAAAATGTACTTTTTCATTCAATCAATTTTTTTAGTTCTCTCTACTATAACAACTCAGGTTCCAAAATCACTACCGATTTCATTACCTTTATTTTAAAGGCTAAATATCTGGAATTGACAGTATATATAGCGTTAAGATCGACCTAAAATACTTACAACCACAAGAAAAAAAAATTTTTTGTAACAAAATTCGGTGTACTTCGTCTTCCTTATGTAATACACCAGTAAATGGTTACAGCAGCAATACAACAACCAACAATGACGCAATCGGAATTTCTAAATGTGGTCATGCCCTTTAAGGACAAATTGTACCGCCTGGCAAAAAGACTGCTGGTATCCTCGGAAGAAGCAGAAGATGCCACACAGGAGATTTTGATGAAACTATGGAGTAATAGTAAATCCATAGGGAAGTACAGGAATGTAGAGGCGTTTGCCATGACCATGACCAAAAACTTTTGCCTGGACCGATTGAAGTCTAAACAGTCCAGCAATTTAAAACTGGTCCACAGCAATTATGATGATGGCAATCCCTCGTTGCAAAAGCAAGTTGAAGCCAGGGACAGTGTAAGCTGGGTAGAAAAAATTATGGAAGAACTACCCGAACAACAAAAAATGGTACTGCAATTACGTGATGTTGAGGAATATGACTATGATGAGATTGCAGAATTATTGGAAATGAAACCCACAGCAGTGCGGGTGACCTTATCCAGAGCCAGAAAAACAGTTAGAGAAAAATTATTAGAAAAGCATCGTTATGGAATCGGTTAACATAGAAAAATTACTGGAGAAATATTTTGAGGCCACGACCACGGCGGCCGAAGAGAAGCAGTTAAAGGAGTATTTTACCCAAGGGGACATAGCTCCTCACCTGGAACAATATGCACCTATGTTCTCTTATTTCTCCCTAGCCAAGGAAGAGCGTTTCACCCGGCAGGTATCCCTAAAAACCAGAAGATACATCTATCAGTGGATTTCTGTTGCCGCAGTAGCCGTTATTGCCTTGGGCGTGTTCTTCGGTAGAGACTACCAGGAACAAAAAGAAGCAGAATTTGCCTATCTGGAAACCCGGAAGGCATTGACCCTGCTGGCTGAAAATTTGGACCGTGGAACCCAAAAAGTAGCCTATTTAAATGAATTTGAAGAAGCAAAACAAAAAATTTACAAAAACAATTAAAAAGCGATCAGTGATGAAAAAGTATTTAATAATTGCCGTTTTGGCCGTACTCCCATTAACCGGATTTTCGCAATCCATCTTCGATAAATTCGAAGACCTGGATGAAGTGACTTCGGTTGTCATCAACAAAAACATGTTTAACCTGTTGGTTAAGATGGATGTTGATGTAGATGACCCCGAAGCCCGGGAATTCATGGACATTGCACAAAGTCTTAGTGGTCTTAAGGTATTTGTTACCGAAGATAGTGCAATCTCCGCCGACATGAAATCAACAGTAGACAAATACCTGAGAAACAATTCGCTGGAAGAATTGATGCGTGTCAAAGACAAGGATGCCAACGTTAAGTTCTATGTGAAAAATGGAAAGGATGAAGATCACGTAAGTGAACTGCTTATGTTCATAACGGGAATCAGCAATGTAGACATGGAAATTAACGACCGTAAGATTGAAACCGTTCTGTTGACCCTTACAGGAGATATTGACCTTACTAAAATTGGGTCTTTGACCAAGAAAATGAATCTGCCCGAAGAACTGAACAAGGCAGAAAAGAAAAACTAAAATTAATCAGAAGTTTCCCATGGCAATGGTAACAAATACCTTCGCCATGGGAATAACTCATCCATAAACCAACAGAAGATGAAAAAATTAGTTGTTGCCACTCTGGTATTATTTGGAATAGTGCTGGTAACGGGTTGTAATTCTACCCAAAGTCTACAGGAGTACTATATCGATAATTCGGAAAACCCAAACTTCATATCCCTGGATGTGCCTACCAGTATTCTCAACCTGCAGGAGTCCGATCTTGATGAAACTCAACTTAAGGCCTATCAGTCGCTGAGAAAATTGAATTTATTGGCTTTCAAAAAGACCACAGACAATGCCGCGGAATATACTGCAGAGAAGGCTAAAGTATCCGCTATACTCAAAGACAAGGATTATAAAGAGCTGATGAAGCTCAATTCCGAATACGGAAAAGGTGTAATAAAGTATTTAGGGGAAGACGACGCCATCGATGAGGTGGTGATTTACGGCAGCAGTGATGATAAAGGATTTGCCCTGATACGGGTTCTCGGAGACGATATGAACCCTGCTCATATTATGCAGTTGATGCAGGCTATTCAAAAGGCAGATTACGATGAAGAAGCCCTTGGAGAAATTGGCAAGTTCCTAAAAGGTTAACCATCAATCAAAACCACCAAAAAAATCCCACTTTCCTTTAGGTAGTGGGATTTTTTATTGGTCATTTTCAGTTAATTGTTGGGAAGGTGTATTTATTCAAAAAGTTTGGTATTTTGTGGTTCATTATAAATCTTGAAACCAACTAATTATGGAAAACGCACAAATCTGGATTGATAAAGGAATTGACTTTGCAGTTAGTTACGGGCCCAAAATTATAGGAGCCCTTCTTTTATTTCTTATCGGTAGCTGGATTATTAAAAAAATCATAGGGGTGTCAGAACGAGTGATGTCCAGGAGCAACTATGATGAATCCTTACAGCGATTTTTGCTCAACCTGAGTTCGTGGGCGCTAAAGATCTTATTGGTGATCCTGGTAGTTTCTACCCTCGGGGTGGACGTTACCACTTTTGCCGCTGTGATAGCTGCGGCTGGACTCGCAGTTGGACTGGCATTACAGGGTTCCTTGTCCAATTTCGCCGGTGGGGTTTTGTTAATGATATTCAAGCCCTATCGCATAGGCGATCTTATAGAGGCGCAGGGCGAATTAGGGGTAGTGAAGGAGATTGATATTTTTACGACAAAAGTAATTACCCCCCAGAACAAATTGACCATAATTCCAAATGGCGCCATGGCTAACGGAAATATTACGAATTATACTGCAGAAGGAAGAATCAGGGTAGATACTGTTGTCGGGATAAGCTATGATGAGGACATAAGGCAGGCAAAGGATGTATTACTTGAGGTCCTTACCAGTAATGATAAAGTGCTCAAAGATCCGGCTCCTTCAGTCAACGTACTTGAGCTGGCAGATAGTTCAGTGAATTTTGCTGTCAGGCCCTTTTGCAAGCCGGAGCATTACTGGGATGTGTATTTTGCCACTGTGGAAGGAAGTAAAATGGCCCTCGATAAGGCCGGAATAGAAATCCCTTACCCACATCAGGTAGAGATAAGGAAAACAGTGTAAGGATTGCTATCAGGCATGATATCCATACTTAGTTGAGAGTATTAGATGCCCGTGTAGTTTTGTGGACTAATAGCCAGCATTTCATTTTTCACGGCTTCATCAATTTCCAGTGAATTGATGAATTCTGCCATGGTATCTTTGGTTATCTGGGTATTTTTTCGTGTAAGGCCTTTTAACGCTTCGTATGGGTTGGGATAGCCTTCGCGTCTGAGAATTGTTTGCAAAGCTTCGGCTACAACTGCCCAGTTCTGATCCAGGTCTGCCCTGAACTTATCCTCGTTCAGCAGCAATTTATTCAGGCCGGCCAGTGTTGCTTTCATTCCAATTAAGGTATGAGCAAAAGGAACGCCTATATTCCGCATTACCGTACTGTCAGTAAGGTCCCGTTGTAAGCGTGATACGGGCAATTTGGCGGAAAGGTGTTCGTAAAGGGCATTGGCCATTCCGAGGTTACCTTCAGAATTCTCAAAGTCAATCGGATTTACCTTATGCGGCATAGCAGAGGATCCTACTTCTCCTTCTTTTATCTTCTGCTTAAAATACTCCATGGAGATATAGGTCCAGAAATCACGATCCATATCAATGATAATGGTATTGATCCGCTTTAAATTGTCAAAAAGTGCGGCCATATGATCATAATGCTCAATCTGTGTTGTGGGAAAGGAATGATGTAAGCCAAGCTTTTCCTGCACAAATTGCTTTCCAAAAGCCTTCCAGTCCACTTCGGGATAGGCTACCTGATGTGCGTTGTAATTCCCCGTGGCACCCCCGAATTTAGCTGCACTTGGGATATCATTCAGCAGGTTGAATTGCTCTTTAAGTCTCACTGCAAATACTCGTATTTCCTTACCAAGTCGTGTAGGAGAGGCTGGCTGTCCATGGGTTCTGGCCAACATGGGAATCTCTTCCCAGGCATTACTTAACTCTTCGAGCTTTTCTAACAGTTGGTTGTATACAGGCACATAAACTTCATTCATACCTGCTTTCAGGGAGTAGGGGATAGCCGTGTTGTTGATATCCTGGGAGGTCAGACCAAAATGGACAAATTCCTTATAGTCCTGAAGACCCATTTCATCCATTTTTTCCTTTATGAAATATTCAACGGCTTTTACATCATGATTGGTGATCCTTTCTATTTCTTTTATGGCCTGCGCATCTTCCTGTCCAAAATCCAGATAGAGTTCCCTGAGTTGATGGAAGTTTTTAGGATCAAAACCTGAAAGTTGTGGCAATGGAATTTCACAAAGTGCAATGAAATATTCCACCTCTACGAGAATGCGATATTTGATCAGGGCAGCTTCTGAAAAAAAAGGTGCCAGAGCTTCGGTCTTACCGCGATAGCGGCCGTCAACAGGGGAAATAGCATTCAGTTTGGACAGTGACATAGAATCCGTTATTAGGTTCTTAAAATGAAAAGGCAAAGATACTTATTTCCGTTAGCTTTTACAGGGGTATAGATATACTAAAACAGGAAGTTATCCATTCAACTTCTGCAGCACTTTTCTCGCTCTAGCCTGATATCCAGCACTACCATCCGCGTAGTTTTGCTCAAGAACCTGCTTAAGTTCCTCGTGTATCCAGGGAAATCGTTGGCCCAAATAATAAAGACTGGTCATGGCATAAGCCTGAGGTGCCACTTTTTGCTCACTGATAAGCCAGTCAAAACAGGCCGTAGCTATGGCTTCAAGATTCATAACACTTATTCTTTGAAATTGGCTGGGGTCTTTTGAATTCAGGCAGGCCAGTACAAGCATTTCACATATCTTAGCCATAGGCCTGACCACCCCATCCAGTTTTACCCTTGCCAAATGCCGACAAAAATAGTCCAGGTGGGGTAGGAGCAGTTCCAGTTTCTCCCTCAACACCATATCAAGTACCCAGGCGGCCTTACTTGAAACAGGATTTTCATCCAGAAACACAATATGAAGCAATTCAGGTAATTGCTCTGGGTGCTGGATAAATCCGGAAGCCATATTTATCCGGGATTCCCTGGAAGTATTGATGATTTTTAAAGATTCTGCAAGAGGTGAATTCGACACAAAATTGTATTTTTCTCAAACAAACAATCAACCATGAAAATAGTAAAAAAAATAGCCTTCGCCTTGCTGGTAGTGTTTATCGGGATGCAATTTTATCAACCTGAGAAGAATATAGACAACAACAATCACCTTGAGGTATTCCTAACCGAGACAAATCCTCCTGAACAAGTGCGAATGGTCCTAAAACAAGCCTGTTATGATTGTCACAGTAACAATACCGTTTATCCATGGTATAATAATATTGCCCCTGTGTCTTATTGGTTGGCCGATCATGTTGACCACGGTAAGGGCGATTTGAACTTTAGCGACTGGGCCGCTTATTCAGTGAAGAAAAAGGACCATAAGTTGGAAGAAGTAGTTGAGGTCATAGAGGGTAATGAAATGCCATTGGAGGAATATTCCTGGACTCATGCAGAGGCCAGATTAACTGAAGCGCAGCGGAAGGCGCTTATAGAGTGGGCAGAAAATACTAGACTGCTTTACAAATTAAATCAGCGACCAGAGTAGGGACACCAACAGCAGCCGTTTCGGCTATCACCTTGAGATTTGAAAAATCACCGCTACCTAAAGTTGGCTTGGGATCCACCAAATACATGGGCACTCCCTGAGGTGCATAATGAATCAGCCCAGCTGCGGGGTATACCTGAAGGCTGGTTCCGATAATAACAAGAATATCCGCACTTTGGGTAATATGGGCAGCTTTAGGAAGTAAGGGCACCTCTTCTCCAAACCATACTATATGTGGCCTGAGTTGATATCCTTCAGGGCATTTGGATCCAACGGTGATATCTGTTTTCCAGTCCAGGATCAAATTGGGATTTCCGGTACTACGTACTTTGAATAATTCTCCATGCAGGTGGAGAACTTGACTGCTGCCTGCGCGCTCATGGAGATCATCCACATTTTGCGTTACGATAGTTACATCATAATGTGCTTGCAGGAGTGCGAGGGCTTTATGTCCTTCATTGGGCAATGCAGAAAGGAGCTGTCTCCTGCGTTGGTTGTAGAATTCCAGGACCAGATCAGGATTGCGCGCAAAACCATGCGGGGAAGCTACTTCCATAACGTCGTGACCTTCCCAGAGGCCATCCTCATCCCTGAAGGTTTTTAATCCACTGTCGGCGCTCATTCCAGCCCCGGTTAGAACCACAATTTTTTTAGCCATAATTAGCCGTTCTAGCTTAAAGATACGTTTTTATTATCTTCGATATATGTCAGATGTAGAGCTTCTGAAATACCTGGAAACCTTAATTACCCCGCAAAGGAGGCAACGGTTTATCGATGTCCTGGAATTACGCACCCGGTTCATCACAGTTGCTGTTGAGGATGTTTTTCAGATGCATAATTCCAGTGCGGTAATACGCAGTTGTGAGGTCTTTGGTATACAGGACAGCCATCTTATAGAAGCGCGTTTTGGAAACCGACTGGACAAGAATATCGCACTGGGAGCGGAGCAATGGGTAGATACGTTTACCTATTCAGACAGCCTCCAATGTATACAAGGGCTTCGCGAAAAGGGATATCGTATCGTGGCCACAACACCTCATTGTGAATCCTGCCTGTTGGAGGATTATGAAGTTCGTGCCCCGATAGCTCTGTTCTTTGGGACTGAGAAAGAAGGATTAAGCCAGACAGTTTTGGATGAGGCAGACGAGGCGATTAAAATACCGATGGTGGGCTTTACAGAAAGTCTAAATATCTCGGTTGCCGCTGCAATTATTTTGCAAAACCTGAGTGCTAAACTGCGCAATTCAAACCTGCCATGGCAGCTCAGTGAAGAAGAGAAATTTGAGAAACGATTGGACTGGACCAAGAAATCGATTAAGCACGTTACTGAAATTATTGAACGCTTCAAGGAGAGCTCATAATTTTTGTATCTTTAAGAGAACCAACTAATTAAACAAAATGGAAACATTTCTCTACATACTGTTAGGGGTAGTAGTCCTTGTTATTTTCCTTGCAATGATTGCACCAAAAACCTATAATGTTTTCCGTTCTATAGAAATTGCAAAACCCAAAGCGGATGTTTTCGAGTACCTCAAATATCTTGAAAAACAGCGGGAGTGGTCTCCATGGGAAAAGAGGGATCCTAATATGGAGCATAAGTTTACAGGGGAGGATGGTACTGTTGGTGCCATTAGTTATTGGAAAGGAAATAAAGATGTAGGAGAAGGGGAGCAGGAGATTACCAAAATTGAAGAGGGAAAGCGAATAGAGGGCGAATTACGCTTTTTTAAACCCTGGAAATCCCAATCCGATTGTTACCTGGAGGTAGATGAGACATCTGAGGGTCATACGGAGGTAACCTGGGGGTTCAGTGGCAGGAATAAATTCCCAATGAGTATTATGATGCTTTTTATGAGTATGGACAAGATGGTAGGAAAAGATTTTGAAGAAGGCCTCGCAAGTTTAAAAACAAAATTGGAAGGATAATGGAACACAATATGGTAGGCTGGGTTGAAATTCCCGTTACAGATATGGACCGGGCCAAAATATTTTATGAAACGGTTTTTGAGATTGCTATATCCGTGCATGATCTTGGTGGGCTTATAATGGGCTGGTTCCCTTACGAAGAAGGGGTAAAAGGTATCTCCGGTTCCCTAGTAAAGCATGAAATGTACCAACCCAGTGACCAGGCAGGGGCACTTATATACTTTAGCTGTAAAGATGTTGCCAAAGAGGCGGCTCGCGTAGCTGGGGCAGGAGGTGAGGTATTAAGGACAAAAACGGCCATAGGTGGAGGGCATGGATATATGGCCCTGATTAAAGATTCTGAAGGAAACCGTATTGGCCTGCATTCACAATCCTGATAACCTAAACCTGATAATTGGAATTAATCGGCCAGTTCCAAAAGTGCAGTGTCATAATTGCTCTCCAGGGTTACCAGTCCATTAACTACTTCCACCTCCGAATCTGAATAGGCATCGTAAAGTTTGGTGCCATTTCCAAAGAAACCTTTAACCAAAAGGGTTTTCTTGCCTTTTGGAAGGTCCAGTCCAACAACCACCTTGTCGCGGTAATCACCATCTATATAGGATCTGCTGAATACGTAGGGAGCTTTTGACAGACGTTTATGTCGTCCTGCGCCAACGGCCGGATGATTGCGCCTGAATTGCCCTAATTTTTGCCAATGAGACAGCAATTCTTTGGTCTTTGGAAGACTGTCAATTTCCTGCCAGTTCATGAAAGAACGAAGTGTAGCATCTCCTTCAGCCCCTTCTATAGTAAGATTTCTTGCGGATTCGTCGCCATAGTATATCTGAGAGGCACCAGGTGTAAGTAAGAGGATGTTAGCTGCGTAGTATCCATTTTTACGTTCCTTATCATAAGGAGCACCATCATCATGGGAAGTAAGGTAATTGAGCACACCTAAGCCTTTCATTTTTGTGCGCAATAGCCGACTGTATTTCTTGTAGACCGCTTCATATCCTTTATCCGCATCAGTTTTGAGATCAAAATTGATAAGGCTTTGAAACCCATAATTGAAGTAATCCACTTTTTTATCCCCAAAATCGAATTCCCTACCCTGGGATATACCATAATTGTAGACCTCTCCAACCATAAAAAAGCCTGTGCTATCCAATACTTTTGATGGATGTTTTCTCTTCCAGTTTTCAAAAGCATAGGAAGCTTCTTTATACAATTCTGCCCAGGCATTTTCATCCGCATGTTTTACAGTATCTACCCGAAACCCGTCTATCCCCAGATCATTGACATAATCAGTTAACCATTTGATAATGTAGAATCTAGGAGCTCTGGGATAACCGGTACGTTCAAAAAATAACTGTAATTCATCCAGCTCATTACTAAGCCTTCCTTCTTCTTTCCATTTCGCCAGGAGGGCATCGGGAAGTTCTACATTGTCGTTCTTTTCGGTGTAGATGTCCGGTAAATTTTTTACCAACGTACAGCTGGTCGTATTTTCATAGTTGGTGAAATCACAGGTTGGACTGGTGCGTACCCAATCCTCAGGCCAAACGGGATCTTGATCAGTAACAGGTCCGGTATGGTTCATTACCACGTCCATTAAAACGCGGATACCGGCTTTATGGGCCGTATTTACCAATATTTCCAGGTCCTTCCTGGTTCCGAAGTTTGGATCAAGCGCAGTCCAGTCTTTGGCCCAATATCCATGATAAGCGTAGGTATTTCCCGTGCCCTCGTCCGTGTCTCCATGTATTTGTTCCACTACGGGGGTAAACCAAATGGCATTTACCCCTAAATCCGTGAAGTAGCCTTCCTGTATTTTTTTGGTTATTCCTTCAAGGTCTCCGCCCATAAAACCCCTTAAGGTTCCCGTTGGATTGGAGCGATCATAGTTCAGATCATTTGCTGGATTTCCATTATTGAATCGATCAGTGAGCAGGAAATATACGTTGGCCCCTTCCCAAACGAAAGGTACTTCTTTCTTTGCTACTAACAGGCTGTCTTTGGCTTTTGCCGTTTCGACCTGTGGTTTTGACTGATCCGTTTTGCAGTTCAGAAAAAGAGTGCAAATTGCTAAAGCAATGAGCAGGTTTTTCATATTCATTGTTTTGGATAAAGCTATAAAATGATAGTGGAAATCTAAAATAATATTCCGGCCTCTTCTAAGAGGCTACTTTTAAAGTGAAATAAGCGAATTGGAAGCTGCTTTTTCCTAAACTTAATACTAGTTTCCGCGATTAAGAATGCGATATTCTTCATAGCAACTGCTAATGGCATCGAGTATTTGGAGGTCGTTTGCCGTAGTAATAAACGACTTGGAATAGTTGCAATTAGAAAGAATATCGTCTATATCAACTTTTTCCAGCTGTAATAAGGCCTGAAGGGTTTCCCTGTCAAATTTACTGGCCAGGAGATCTCTGATGTCGTCGTCCTCTTTCATCTGTCTTAGTTTACGCATCTGCCTGGGCCTTTTGCCAAACAAATTCCGCAATAGATCTGCAGGATTCATAATAGCACCGAGTACCTTGGTAACCGCACTGGGATTTTTATTACCAGCTTCATAGCTGGTTGGAAGACCAGATATACTGTACTGATAAGCTGTATTGATAGGTAGGTTGCGAACATCTATTTCGAGGTAGCCAGTCAGCTGATAAGGGGTAATGATTACCTCTTCCAGGGCGTATGCCAGCTCCGTTAGCGCTATTTTGGTATCCTGGAACCGGAACATGTCATTGGTAACCCGGACCTTCTGTGATTTAAAACCTAAATAGGAAAAATACAAGGTGTCATTTACCGCAGCACTTATTGCAAACTCTCCTTTTTTATTGGTAATGGTACCTACTACACGGTTGAGGTTTATGACATGCACACTCTCTAGCGGACCACTCGTCTGAGCGTTAATGACCACCGCTTTAATCTCCCCTTCCTGCATTTCAGGGGTTTCATCCTGGGCCAGTACTGGCTGGACCAAAAGGGCCAGAAACAATAGTAGTAAGTAGTGCTTCATAAGGGATAAATGCGCTGTAAAGCTACTAAGAAAAAGAAAATTTATCCGATTAAGCATATCATTAGTATACAATTAACTAAAAGTAGCCCGACCTGCGTTTGCCACGGTGCCCCTTTCCTTTTTTGGAACGTGACGAAGCCCCTCTTTTTTTATGTGGATCAGATTTCGTTTTACCTCCCTTGCTTCGCTTTTTTCGTCGGCCTGAAGAATCAGGGCTTGAAGCAATTTCGGCATTAATGGTCCGTCCCCCGGATTTATAGTTGCTAAATACTTCAGTGACTTTTTCCTTGAGCGAATCATCGGTATTAAAGAAGGAAAAACTGTCCTTTACATCCACTCTAAAGATGGCATCACGATCCAGGTCCAGAGCCTCTTTCAAAAAGTCCTTGAGCGATTTCCAGTCGTAGCCATCACGCTCTCCGATATTGATGAAAAAACGGGCGCTGTTCTTATCGCCGTTAGGAGCTTCTCCGGTAGTATTGAGATCTTTTGATTTGCTGTAATAGGCATGAAAACGGGAAAATTCTACAGCAACCATTTTTTGAATAATAGTTTCCCTGTCCAATCCCTGCAGTACATCATAGATAGCAGGCAGGTAAGGACTTATGGCCTCATCAATCTCGGTGCTTTTAATTTTACTGGCCAAATGATAGAGCTGAATTTCACAGATCTCCATCCCATCCGGGAGTTTTTTGGCAACAAATTTTTGTCCAATTTTCTTTTCTATGGCCGAGACCCTGCGTAACTCACTTCGGGTCAGGATTACCATAGATACTCCTGATTTTCCGGCCCTTCCCGTACGACCGCTACGGTGGGTGTAGGTTTCAATTTCATCAGGCAGCTGGTAATTGATAACATGGGTGATGTCATCTACGTCAATACCCCTGGCTGCTACATCGGTAGCCACCAGCATCTGGATCTGATTTTTTCGGAATGCTCCCATTACCAGGTCTCGTTGATTTTGACTTAAATCGCCATGCAATGCTCCTGCATTGTAACCGTCTTCAATCAGCTTTTCGGCCACACGTTGGGTATCGCGCTTTGTCCTACAAAAAACTACCGAAAAAATATCCGGATTGGCATCGGCTAGCCGCTTCAAGGCAGGATACCGGTCGCGTCCGGAGACGGTGTAGTATTCATGCATAACCGTTGTTGCACCGATATTCCGCTGTCCTACCGTAATTTCAACAGGCTGATGCATAAATTTCTTTGCGATCTGAGCCACGGTTTTGGGCATGGTCGCAGAAAAGAGCCAGGTAGATTTTTCTTTAGGAGTCCCGGAAAGGATGTCTTTGATGTCTTCATAGAAGCCCATATTGAGCATTTCATCCGCCTCGTCCAGTATGCAGTAGTCTACTCGGGTAATATCTACAAGTCTCCGACTAATCATGTCCTTAATACGCCCGGGGGTAGCCACAACGATCTGGGCTCCCTTTTTTAATTGTCGGGACTGTTCCGTTATGCTTGCCCCGCCGTAAACGGCAACAATGTTAAGGCCTTTTACATATTTGGAGTAAGCCTTCATCTCGTTGGTAATCTGCAAACATAATTCACGGGTAGGGGATAGTATAACTGCCTGAGTGGTTCTGCTTTCCTCTGAGATTTTTTGAATCAACGGAAAGCCAAAGGCAGCTGTTTTTCCGGTCCCGGTTTGGGCCAGGGCAACCAGATCGGTTTCAGATTCCAGTAACACAGGAATACACTTGGCCTGTACTTCGGATGGTTTTGTAAATCCCAGGTCATTAACAGCCTGCAGAATGGGTTCATCCAACCCTAAATTTTGAAATTCGTTCATGGATAAAATAATGTGAAGAGCCCTTTAGGTTGATCCCTAGGTAGCCACGTTTTGATCTGGCCAGGGGTCTCAAATGGCGGCAAAGATACCTTTTAATTGCCGGAATCAGCC
Organism: Flavobacteriaceae bacterium D16; assembly: GCA_021295155.1. GTDB lineage: Bacteria > Bacteroidota > Bacteroidia > Flavobacteriales > Flavobacteriaceae > Lentiprolixibacter. The sequence goes on from JAJTJC010000034.1 coordinate 264,834, forward strand.
TTATCTTATTGATTTCTTTTTACTTAAGCCCAGTCTGAACAGCCTCAAGGAGGTGCCTGCTAAGCTTTTCTAAGGCCTTGCCACGGTGACTTATGATATTTTTTTCTTCAAGGGTCATCTGGGCAAAAGTTCGGGATTCACCGGCTGGTTGAAACACCGGATCATATCCAAACCCTGCACTTCCCATTGGTGTTTTCACAATAGTGCCCTCTGCAACCCCTGAGAAAAAGTGGGTCTCTCCATGGAGTATTAAGGCAATTGTTGTTTTAAATCGTGCCGTTCTCTTTGATTCTCCCTTCAGTTCAATTAGCAATTTATGCAAGTTCTGGACCGGATCTTTTTCTGGTCCCGCGTAACGTGCTGACCATACTCCCGGGGCACCACCCAGTGCATCCACCAACAAACCTGTATCATCCGCAAAACAGTCCTTTCCATAGGTGTCTTTTACAAATTGCGCCTTGGCCAGTGCATTTTCTTTCAGGGTTAACCCGTTTTCCGGGATTTCCTCGTTACAACCAATATCGTCAAGAGAAAGCAATCGAATATTTTTTGGAATCAGCCGCTGTACCTCCTGCAGTTTCCCCAGGTTATGTGTAGCAAAAACAAGCTCCATAATTCAAGATGTTTAACCGGAAGATACAATAGCTGATTGTAAAATCGGTACTTTTGAACCTGAAAAAGAAACGAATGGAGTTACGAATTCCACCTGCCCTTGTATTTTTAGTATTCAGTGGACTCATGTGGGTCCTGGACACTATTTTAGCTGTTGGTGATTTTGATTTTTTTGGCAGGCTGTGGCTTGTAGGGATATTAGTGATATTGGCCATATTGGTTGCCGGCATTGCCTTAATTCAGTTTTTTTCATCCCGAACTTCTGTAGATCCCCTGCACCCTGAAAAGAGCAGCAAACTGGTCACATCCGGAATCTACCGGTTTTCGAGGAACCCGATGTACCTAGCCTTATTAATGCTGCTGTTGGCCCTGGGGGTTTGGCTGGGGAATGCCTTCAACACCCTTACAGCTGCGGGATTTGTGTACTATATGAATACCTTTCAGATAAAGCCCGAGGAACAACATCTCCAAAAGATTTTTGGAAGCACCTACAAGCAATATTTTACCCAGGTTCGCCGCTGGTTCTAATTGCTGTGGTCAGATGGACCATAACGAAGTCCATGACCATAAGGGTACAGGGGGTTTTCGGAATCATAGGGCACATCCTCAAGCTGTTTTTGAACCGCTTCCCAGGAAGAGGGCAACTCAAAAGGCATTTGACCTTCAGGTCGTTTTTCCCCAAAAAGCAAGTCGGCCAATACTTCATCACTGGTTCCGAATTCAGCGAGCATAGCTTCGGCTTCGGCATCAATGGCTGTCAGAATAGCGGGTCTTTCCAGATTAACAACCACAACACTGGGTTTCTGGGAAATAAGCTCAAGGATTTCCTGCAATTCTGATTCTGTGTAGAACAACCTGCCCTGGTGAAAAAACTGCTCTAAGAAATACTCGTCCCGTTCATCATAGGGCGTTTTAATACGGATAACGATTACATCGGCATCTTCGGGTCGGTTTACAACTTGACCAAACTTTTCCAGCCTTTCAGGTTCCTGCATACCGAAAGCAAAAATTTTCGCACCATGTTTCAGAGGTAAGAGCTGTTTGTTTTTTAGCAACACGGTAGATTTTGCCTGTGCGTGCTTTCCAGCTTTCCGAAATTTTTGATTTCCAACGAGTGCCATGGCTTTTTTGACATCCACATAGGGATTGTCAAATAATCCCAGTCGAAACTTATCCCGTAACACTCTTTTAACGGAAACATCCAAACGCTGCTCTATTAGTTGTCCCTCTTCCACCAGTTCTACGATTAGTTCAGGGATTGCTTCACCCCCGAACTGGTCGCAGCCTGCATCAAATACTCTTTTTACCCTTTCCTTGTAGGTAAGGTGTTCAAGACCCCAGGCGCGTCCTTCGTTTAAACGTGAATCCGAAATAATAGCCCAATCCGTACATACAACACCATCAAAATTTAATGAATCCCGTAGCAATCCGGTTATGATGTCCTTGTTATAGGCAAAAGCCACATCTTCGGAGGTTTGACCTATGGGAATCCCGTAGTAAGGCATTATTTGGGCTGTTTTGGCGGGAAATGCGCCTTCTATAAAAGGAATGACATGGTAATCAAAATTATTTCCGGGATATACCTGATCTTTCCCATAGGGAAAATGGGCATCTTCCCCGTTTTTTTGCGGCCCTCCTCCCGAAAAGTGCTTGGTCATGCAAGCCACTCCATTATCATCAAGGGAATCTCCTTGGAAGCCGAGCACGTAAGCTTTAGTCATCTGTGCACTCAGCCAAGCATCTTCTCCAAAGGTGCCATTAATGCGTCCCCAGCGGGGTTCTGTGGCCAGGTCGGCCATGGGATGCAGAGCCAGGCTGATCCCTATAGCCCGGTATTCCTGTCGCGCTATATCCCCAAACTGACGCACCAGGTTGGTGTCATGACTGGCAGCCAGCCCAAGGGAAGTGGGCCATTGGGAAAATGCCGGCGTGTACAAACCAGCCCCGGGATTGGTATCTGTACCATGCCTGGGATCTGTTGCTACCGTGATGGGTATTCCCAGTCGTGTCCGTTCTGCCATCTTCTGTATGGTGTTGTTGTATTTCGCCATAAGATCGGCATCCAGGGATGCCAGAATATTAAAACTATTCATCTTTTTTCTTGCGATCATTTCAGAATTGGAAGGGAATACCATGGAGGCGGCCAATTCAACTATATCGGTAGTGAGTATGGGTTTTTCCATGGGTTCCCCTTTTGAGGTTGTGCCGATCATGTTTATAAACAGCGTACCCGCTTTTTCCTCAAGGCTCATCTGAGACAGCAGGTCTTCAACCCTTGACTCCAGGGCAGCTTCAGGATCTTCGTAGGTGTCCAGAACTCCATTCTTGTTGAGATCCCTGTAGGTTTTGCCGTTTTGTGTTAATGTGGGCGCTTCAGGCCCCAGTAAATCCATATTTTTATTGGAAGCCCTATTGGCAAGCAAATAGATGATCAAATAACCCACAACTAAAAGGACAATAAGACCAAAAAACAAATACTTGAGGAACCTAAGAAGCTTTTTCATGGCGATATTATGTGTTTAGAATTTACCTATAAAGATAGCCAATAGCCCCTATTTGCTTTAGTGGATTCGCATAAATCACCCCATTAAATTATGAGGTAATTATTTCTGTGGCGGATTCTGTCGACATCATTCAGTAGGACAGATTAAATTCATAATTTTACACCTTCATGATAGATTAAAACTAAGGTGGGAAGAAAATACGTATTCGATTTTGACAGCACCCTGACACAGGTGGAGGCACTTGATGTGCTCGCTGAAATGACCCTGCAGGGAAGAATCGACAGGGAAGAAGTTATTTCACAAATACAGGAAATTACCAACCTCGGCATTGACGGGGATATATCGTTTACCGAGTCATTGGAAAGCAGGATCAAATTGCTCAAGGCGCATAAGGACCACCTTAAGCCCCTGGTATCCGATTTAAGGCAGAAAATCTCCAAATCCATTGCGTCTAACAAAGAATTTTTTCAGAAGTTTTCCGATGACATCTATGTTATTTCCTGTGGATTCAAGGAGTTTATTGATCCTATTGTGGCCGAATATGATATTCCCTCGGATCGTGTATACGCCAACACCTTTAAGTTCGATGAAGAAGGCAACATTGTAGGTTTTGATGAGACCAATGTGCTCGCAACCCACAACGGTAAAATAGAGTGCCTGAAAATGCTTGATCTCCAGGGTGAAGTACAGGTAATTGGAGACGGATACAGCGATTACGTAATGAGGGAAGCGGGAATTGCCCATAAATTTTTTGCCTACACCGAGAACGTACATCGCGAAAAGGCTGCCAGTAATGCAGACCATGTGGCCCCTAACCTGGACGAGTTTTTATTCGTGAACGATCTGCCCAGGAACCTTTCATATCCCAAGAATCGCATCAAGATCCTTTTGCTAGAAAATGTGCATCCCGTTGCCTTTGACAACCTTTCCGAAGACGGCTTTTCAGTAGAGCTGGTTGACAGAAGTTTGTCTGAAGAAGAGCTGATTGAAAAGATTAAAGGGGTTCATGTACTGGGTATTCGCTCCAAGACCCAAATAACACCAAGGGTACTGGATGCTGCCAACAAACTCCTGGTGATCGGGGCATTTTGTATTGGGACAACCCAGATTGATCTGGATTCATGTAAGAGACATGGAATAGTGGTATTCAACGCACCCTATAGCAATACGCGATCGGTGGTTGAACTTGCGGTTGGACAAATAATAATGCTCATGCGTTTTGTTTTTCCCAGAAATAAAGAACTGCATTCTGGAGTCTGGAACAAGACAGCTATCAATTCCCATGAAGTAAGGGGAAAGAACCTGGGAATAGTAGGTTATGGAAATATTGGCAAACAATTGTCTGTACTGGCAGAGGCCATGGGCATGCGAGTTTATTACTACGATATTGAAGATCGACTTGCCCTTGGTAATGCGGTAAAATGCGATACCCTGGAAGACTTACTCAATGTATCGGATGTGGTATCCCTGCATATTGACGACAACCCTGCTAACAAGAACTTTATTGGCGAAAGGGAACTTGCACAAATGCGGACAGGTTCCTTCCTGATCAATTTGTCTCGCGGCTTTGTGGTAGATATTCCACAATTGGTTGAAGCTTTAAAAAACAAAAAGCTGGCTGGAGCTGCTTTTGACGTTTATCCTACGGAGCCCAGGAAAAACGGGCCTTTTGAAAACGAATTACAGCAACTGGACAATGTAATTCTCACTCCCCATATCGGAGGAAGTACCGAAGAGGCACAACGAAATATTGCAGATTTTGTGCCTAACAAGATTATGGCCTATATCAATTCCGGCAATACCGTGGATGCAATTAATTTCCCCAATATCAGACTGCCGAAACAAATTAATGCCCACAGATTTCTGCATATTCATGAGAATGTGCCGGGTATCATGGCCAGGATCAACGAGGTGCTTGCTCAGTATGAGATGAACATTACCGGGCAATATCTTTCAACTGACAGTGATGTGGGGTACGTGATCACAGACCTTGACAAGGATTACAACAAAGACGTGATCAAGGAACTGAAGCGTATAGAGCATACCATCAAGTTCCGTGTCCTTTATTAGGAGAATTTTTACTGATGGTGGTAAGGTTCGTTTCTGAGTATACTGAACCCCCGATAGAGCTGTTCCACAAAAAAGAGCCTTACCATCTGATGGGAGAAAGTCATTTTGGACAGGCTTATTTTCCCCTGAGCCCTTTGATGAACCGCCATATCGAATCCATAGGCCCCACCGACAATGAATACTAATTGTTTGCCCCCACGGTTCATTTGCTCCTGAAGGAAATTTGAGAATTCAACAGAGTCAAACTGCCTTCCTTTTTCATCTAACAGGAAAACTGTATCACTAGCCCTTAGGCGATCCAGAATTTGCTGTCCTTCCTTTTGTTTCAAGGTGTTCTCGGGCAGATTTTTGCCCTTCTTAAGGTCGGCAATAACTTCAATCCCGAAAGGGAGATAACGGTTTATTCGTTTGGAGTAGTTATCAATCAGCCCCGCGAGTTCTCTACTTTGGGTTTTTCCTACAACCAGGAGTTTAATCTTCATAGTTCAAAGGTAAAATAATACCGGCTTCAGGGTATTCCCATGGCTAAGGTTTTTAGTAAATTAGCATAATAGTACTACAGCTTCATGATATCTAAGGAACAATTCCAAAAAGAAATAGACTTAATAATAACTAATGCCATTCGCGAAGACGTGGGTGACGGAGATCACAGTTCTTTAGCCTGTATCCCGGAAAATGCCAGTGGTAAGGCCAAATTATTGGTCAAAGATACCGGTATCATTGCCGGGGTGGAGCTGGCGAGGCAAGTGTTTGCTTATGTGGATAAGGAATTGGAAATGGAAGTTCGCATAGTCGATGGTGAAAAAGTAAATTTCGGGGACATCGTTTTTTATGTTAGTGGCAGATCCCGAAGTATTTTGCTTGCGGAAAGGCTGGTTTTGAATGCCATGCAGCGCATGAGCGCAATTGCGACCAAGACAAGATATTTTGCCGACTTACTGGAGGGCACAGGAACGCAGATCCTCGATACGCGTAAGACTACCCCGGGTATACGTGCGCTGGAGAAATGGGCTGTAAAGATAGGAGGTGGTGAAAACCATCGATTTGCCCTTTATGACATGATCATGTTGAAGGATAACCATATTGATTTTGCCGGAGGTATTCGGGAAGCAATAAGGAAAACAGGTTTATATCTTGACGAAAAGAAGAGAGACCTTAAAATAATTGTTGAGGCCAGAAACCTGGATGAAGTAAAACAGATTTTAGCAGAAGAAGGAGTCTACAGGATTCTACTCGACAATTTCTCCTATGAAGATACACGTAAAGCCGTTAGAATAATCGCAGGCAAATGCCAGACCGAATCATCCGGAGGTATCAATGAAAATACCATTGCTAAATACGCCGACTGCGGTGTAGATTATATTTCTTCAGGAGCTCTGACACATTCGGTGTACAATATGGATCTTAGCCTAAAAGCCGTATAAATGTCCGTAGAAATAGAACAGCGCCTCAATAAAATACCTGTGGTAAATGCCCTTGTCCGCTTTTTGAAATCCATTCGTTTTTCGGCATTGGAAGGACTTTCGCTCTATGATATCATGGAAATGTACATCATAGGGATAATTCAGGGAACCTTGTCAGCCAGGGCTAGTTCTATTGCCTTCAGTCTGTTCCTGGCCCTTTTTCCCCTTTTGATTTTTCTCATTACCCTGATACCTTTTATTATTCCCTTTCTGAGTATTGGGAATGAAAATTTTGACGCACAGTTCCTGTTGTTCCTGGAATCCTTCCTGCCTTCAGCAACCAGTGATTATTTTGGGGACATCTATCAGCAAATCAAGGATCAGAAACGAGGCGGGCTGCTGTCGTCTACCTTTCTATTATCCATTTTCCTGATGGCCAATGGCGTCAATGCCATATTTGGTGGTTTCGAAACCTCCTACCATATTGAACTCACACGGAACTTTTTTAAGCAGTACGTCTATGCCCTGATGGTTGGGTTGATTTTGTCGATATTAATAATCCTGGGGGCAGTGGCTTATGTATACGTAGACCTGTATATCCTGGAATATCTGAGTCAATGGGCGGCAAAAACCAGGGGCTATGATCTTACAGAAAATCACATACTGGGAGCCAGGGTGGGTAAATTCGTTTTCTTTACGGTTCTTTCTTATTTCACTACAGCCACCCTCTACTTTTTTGGAACCAGAGAAGGCAGGCAGGCCAAGTTCTTTTCCTATGGCGCCCTTATGACAACCTTGCTTTTCCTTTTGACCTCCTATCTTTTTGGAGTTTACGTGGAACGAATTGCCCGATATAATGAATTATACGGGGCACTTGGAGGATTGTTGATCCTCATGGTTTATATATGGTTGAATTCGATTATTCTCCTCCTTGGTTTTGAGCTCAACGCTACCCTGAATTACCTGCACAAGAATATCCGGAAGCGATGAGGTGTGTTTCTGGAAAGACGCTGCCGGGCCCAAGCAATTGTCCGGATGGAAAGTGACTTGATGATTAACAACTGATGGACAATGCTTACTACATAGACGTAATTCTTCCGATTCCATTGGAACGTGCCTTTACTTATTCGCTTGACGATCAGGAGGTCGGAAGCATAGCGGTAGGGAAACGTGTGGCAGTTCCTTTTGGAAAAAATAAGATCTATACAGCTTTGGTATACAGGGTTCATCAGACCGCTCCGGTAGCCTACGAAGCCAAGCCCCTGCACCAGATCCTGGACGAAACCCCTGTGGTCAATAGCTTGCAATTACAACACTGGGAGTGGCTGGCTTCCTATTATATGTGTTCGCTGGGAGAAGTTTTTCGCGCTGCACTTCCGGGGCCCTTCCTCCTGGAAAGTGAAACACTGGTATTGCGAAATAAGGAAACTGAGGTAGCAGAACAGGACCTTACAGATAATGAGTTTTTAATTTATGAGGCATTGCTTCATCAGGAAACCCTAAGGATAAAGGACCTGATGGATATAACCGGGAGAAAAACAATTCTGCCTATAGTTCACTCTCTGATGAAAAAAGGGGTCATCCTGCAAAAGGAAATCCTGGATGAACAGTATAAGCCTAAAATGATCTGTTATGTAGACCTGCATCAGGATTATAACTCAGAGGAAACCCTTTCAGCATTGCTTGACTCCCTGTCCCGGGCACCAAAACAATATCAGGTTGTTTTAAAATTATTTCAGCTAAAAGCAGGGTCTGATAAACTTTTGAAATCAAAAGAACTTCAACGAGAGAGTGGCGCTTCCTCCAGCATTCTAAAGGCACTTGTAAATAAAGGAGTGCTGGTAGAAAATTGGTTGCGAAGAGACCGTGTAAGTTATAAGGGAGAAAAACCACAGCCTCCCAAACCCTTAAATGAATTTCAAATAGAGGCCTTGAACACAATTAAGGGACAATTTCAGCAAGAGAAAGTAGTGCTTTTGCATGGTGTTACCTCCTCGGGCAAAACGGAAATCTATGTAAACCTGGTACAGGAAGAGCTCAGGAAGGGCAGGCAAGTGCTTTACCTGCTTCCTGAAATTGCCTTAACTACGCAATTGATTGTCAGGTTACAGCAATATTTTGGAGAACAACTTTCGGTTTATCATTCGCGGTATAATGCCCAGGAAAGGGTAGAGGTGTGGAATAATGTGCTACACAAACATCACAAAGCGCAATTGGTGGTAGGAGCGCGTTCGGCTTTGTTTTTGCCGTTCCGGGACCTTGGCTTGATTATCGTAGATGAAGAGCATGAGACCTCTTACAAGCAATTTGACCCTGCACCAAGATATCACGCCCGTGATGCGGCCATTGTACTTGGGAAGTTTCACAACAGCAATATACTCCTGGGTTCGGCTACCCCAAGCCTGGAAAGTTATCACAATGCAGAAACCGGTAAATATGGCTATGCCCGAATAACAAGGCGTTATGGTAACGTGCAAATGCCGGAGATCGAGTTGGTGGACATCAAGGATAAGATCAGAAGAAAAAGGATGCAAGGGCATTTTTCTGACCGTTTGGTGCTGGAAATTGAGGAGGCATTAAAGGACAAGGAACAGGTTATCATTTTCCAAAACCGTCGGGGTTACGCTCCCGTTTTGGAGTGCAAGACTTGCGGTCATTGTCCTCAATGTCCCAACTGTGATGTAAGTCTAACGTATCACCGCGGTAGAAATCAGTTACGCTGCCATTATTGCGGCCATAACACCCCTTTACATAAGATATGCGAGGCCTGCGGCAGCTATACCCTGGACACCAAGGGATTTGGAACGGAGCAGGTAGAGCAGGAGCTAAAGGACCTCTTTCCTGAGGCTTCAATAGGGCGGATGGATTTGGACACTACACGAGGCAAACACGCTTACCGAAACATTATAACGGCTTTTGAGGAACAGGAGATAGATATATTGGTTGGCACCCAGATGGTTACCAAAGGGCTTGATTTCAGGCATGTTAAGTTGGTTGGGATCATGAATGCTGATGCATTACTTAACTTTCCAGATTTCCGCGCCCATGAGCGCAGTTTTCAAATGCTAACTCAGGTTGCGGGCAGGGCAGGACGCACAGAAAAAAGGGGGAAAGTAATAATACAATCCTACAACCCATACCACCAGATATTGAAGCAGGTATCTACAGGAGATTATGAAGGCATGTACAAGGAGCAGTTGTATGAGCGGGAACAATTTCAGTACCCGCCAACTTACAGGGTGGTCAAAATTACCTTGAAGCATAAAGATTTCAATAAGCTCAGTGAGGCCTCAGCATGGTTGGCTCAGGGCTTACGAACCACTTTTCAGTATCCTGTGCTGGGACCAGAATTTCCACCGGTGGCAAGGATACGCAATCAGTATTTGAAAAATATTCTGATTAAAATTCCACCTGCCTATTCCCTTACTAAAACGAAAAATGGCATTAAAAGACTTGAACAGTCCTTTAATGCCATCGCCTCGTACCGCGGGGTACGTATTATTTATAATGTAGACTTCTTCTAGAAGTTACTCAACGCCTCAGCAAGTTCTGTTTTCTTATTCCGGCTTAACGGAATAGAGCGACCGCTAACCTCCACATTCTTGCTGTTGAATTTTTCGATCTTTTCCAGATTTACAATGTAGGATTTATGGATCCTCAGGAACTTTTCGGCCGGTAATTGTTTTTCGAAGGCCTTCATAGTAGAAAGGATCACGATATTAGCCTCATCGGTTACCAATTTGATATAATCTCCGAGGGCTTCAATCCATTTAATATCATTCAGGATTACCTTACGTTTTTTCAGATTGCTCTTAACGAAGATATGCTCTTCATCCTCATTCACTTTGTGCAACTGTTCGTACTTGGTAACCGCTCTTTTGACGGAAGCGTCAAACCGCGCCATGGTAATGGGCTTATGCAGGTAATCGGTTACGTCGTAATCAAATGCTTTCAAGGCATAATCAGGCTTTCCGGTGATCAGGATGACCTGAGGCCTGTTTTCCAGGGACTCCAGCAGGTCGAAACCGCTGATTATGGGCATTTCAACATCCAGGAATATAAGATCAATTTCATTGTTCTTAATCCCGTTTTTAGCCTCAATAGCATTACTGTAGTCAGCGACCAAGGTTAAGTTAGGATGGTTGTTTACGAGTTTTGCAACTGCCATACGTTGCATAGAGGAATCATCAACAACGATACTTCTAAGTTTCATAAATGGTTGATTTGTGGGGTTAAATCATCGACAAAATACTGAAAAAACTACTGTTTTAGCAACTAAAGTTGTGAACAATGTTTAAACCGTTGTGAAGATTGTGATGACCATACTTTTTTGCGTATTCGGTTAAGTTCAGATTTAAAGATTTATATGCATTAACGAAGATTTTTTGGTTTTCTTGCCCTTGCAGTTAAATTTTATTACTTTTGCGCTCCTAAAATTCAATAACATATTATGAACAATTACGAAACTGTTTTCATTTTAAATCCCGTTCTATCTGATACGCAGATAGAGGAAACAGTAAAGAAATTCGAGGATTTCTTGAAGAAGCAAGGCGCCAAAATGGTTGCCAAAGAAAATTGGGGGCTGAAGAAGCTGGCGTATCCCATCCAGAACAAAAAGAGTGGTTTTTACCATTTGTTTGAATTCACCGTTTCAGGAGAGGCTATTGGTCCCTTTGAGCAGGAATTCAGGAGAGATGAACGCGTTATGCGTTTTCTTACTGTTAAGTTAGACAAGCACGCTATAGCCTGGGCGGAGAAACGCAGGGACAGATTAAACATTAAAGCGTAGTACAGATGGCAACATTACAACAACAAGCAAAAGGTAAAAAAGATGGTGAGATTCGCTATCTGACACCACTGAATATCGAGACCTCCAAGCAGAAGAAATACTGCAGGTTTAAAAAGTCTGGTATCAAGTATATCGACTATAAAGATCCGGATTTCCTGATGAAACTTGTTAATGAGCAAGGGAAATTACTTCCCCGCAGACTTACAGGTACTTCCTTGAAATATCAAAGAAAAGTAGCCCAAGCGGTAAAACGAGCACGTCACCTGGCTTTAATGCCTTACGTAGGAGACTTGTTAAAGTAAAAGCAAAGGATCATGGAACTTATATTAAGAGAAGACGTACAGAACCTGGGTTTCAAGGATGACCTGGTTGAAGTAAAAAACGGATACGGAAGAAACTACCTGATCCCAAAAGGTTTGGCTGTTTTGGCTACCCCTTCGGCGAAAAAGGTATTGGCCGAAAATATCAGGCAAAAAGCCCATAAGGAAAAGGAATTGGTGGATGCAGCCAATAAAACGGCCGAAGCCCTGAAGGAGCTTGAAATCAAAATACCTGCTAAGGCAGGAGCTGGTGATAAGTTGTTTGGATCGGTTACCAATATCGATCTGGCAGCTGCCCTGGAAAAAGAAGGCCATGAAATTGACCGTAAATATATTAGCATCAAAGGAGGTTCAATCAAAAGAACCGGTCCCTATGAGGCTCAGATAAGATTACATCGCGAGGTAATCGTGGATTTCGCCTTCGAAGTAGTGGCGGAAAAAAGTTAATAACTATTTACACAGATTAATGAAAGAGCTATGGGAACATAGCTCTTTTTTTGTGAATAGCCCGGCCAATTGGTGCGGCCTTTTTATTTTTGTGACATGAAATATACGAGACTCACAAAGGAGCAGTTTACAGAATTAAACCAGGAATTCATCAATTTTCTGGCCACCCAGTCTATTACAGCTTCAGAATGGGAAGCCTTAAAGGCAGAAAAGCCGGAAGTGGCCGAACAGGAACTGGATATCTTTAGCGATTTGATCTGGGAAGGTGTGCTTAACCGGGTGGAATACCTTGAAAATATCTCAGCTCAAAATATGCACTTGTTTTGGCTGACTGAAAAAGAAATGAAGCTCATTTCAGTAAAAGTGAGAAACCCTGAGATAGACCTGACCACCTCAGTTGGTTTTGGCTGGTTCAAGAAGAACTGGCAATCCGATTATATAGATTACCTAACCGCCTCTAAGGCGTATTCCAAGGATCAGAACCAGGATAAATTTGATCTGATTAAGCAGGGGGCGGTTATCACCAAAGGGGATTTGTTTCGTTGGTTTGATGAGATTATAGGTGAATAAGCAACAGCTATAGCCAGAGAAGCCGCATTCTTTTATCTTTGCAAAAGATTTAGATTCCATGCCACAGAAACCAGCTATTCCCAAAGGCACCCGCGATTTTAGTCCGCGCGAAGTAGCCCGGCGCAATTACATCATTGAAACCATACGGAAGTATTTCAAGATCTACGGCTTTTTGCCTATTGAAACTCCGGCAATGGAGAACATGGATACCCTGATGGGTAAGTATGGCGAAGAGGGAGACAGGCTGATTTTTAAAATCCTTAATTCCGGGGATTTCATTAGCAAGGTAGATGATGTGACCTATAGCTCCAAGAGTTCAAAATCACTGACCCCAAAAATTTCGGAAAAGGCACTGCGCTATGATTTGACCGTACCTTTTGCCCGCTACGTGGTAATGCATCAAAATGAGATTGATTTCCCATTTAAGCGCTATCAGATCCAACCCGTATGGCGTGCAGACCGTCCTCAAAAAGGCCGTTTCAGAGAGTTTTATCAATGTGATGCCGATGTAGTAGGGCCCAAATCCATGTGGCAGGAAGTAGAGTTTATACAACTCTACGGTGCTGTTTTTAGTGATTTGAATCTGCAGGGTGTTCAACTCAAACTCAATAACCGGAAAGTACTTTCCGGTATTGCGGAGGTTATTGGCGCAAAAAATCACCTGGTTAATTTTACAGTAGCCCTGGATAAACTGGATAAGATTGGCAGGGAGGCAGTGATAAAGGAAATGCAGGAAAAAGGGATTACGCCCGAAGCCATAGAAAAGGCCAGGCCACTTTTTTCCCTGACCGGAAATCCGGCAGAAAAGCTTAATAAAATAAAAGACTTCCTGTCTGATAGCGAAATCGGATTGGAAGGGGTGGAAGAGCTTTACTTCATATTTAACAGCCTGGACACTTTAGGTGCTCCCGGACTCCATTTGGAAATAGATGTAACCCTCGCCAGGGGACTTAATTACTATACGGGTACCATTATGGAGGTAGCGGCACCGGAAGGGGTAAAGATGGGGTCTATTGGAGGCGGTGGACGCTATGATGACCTCACCGGAATTTTCGGACTTAAGGGAGTGAGCGGAGTTGGCATTTCTTTTGGTTTGGATCGGATATACCTGGTGCTAGAAGAATTAGGCTTGTTTCCCGAAGCGATTGACCAGACCCTGGATGTACTGTGCATCAATTTTGGGGAGGAGGAAGCCATGCAATCCCTGAAATTGATTAAGAAATTAAGGGAAAACGGGATTAAGGCCGATCTGTATCCTCAGAATACCAAGATGCAGAAGCAGATGAAGTATGCCAATAATCGCGGGGTTCCCTATGTAATTATCATTGGGGAGCAGGAGTTAAACCAGGGCATATTTGTGGTAAAGGACATGCAAAAAGGTACCCAAAAAACGTATCAGCTCCAGGATCCTGACGTATTCCTTTCAGAATTATAGCGCTCTTTTATTGCTTTGATGACCTCCTTGTAATAAGACGATTCATGTGGAACATACCGCTGAGGTCTTGCAAGGCCCCAAACCTCCTCAGCAAAAGTAAAGAGGGGCATTAATTCCAGAGCCTCTACCTCACTATCCTGTTTTCGAAGAGAAGAGAGTGGTGTGTTTAGTTGGCATAGAAAGGTGTGATGGAATTCCTTATCGATAAGGGAATTATGATGATGTTGCTCCGATTTAAATACGCCTAGTTTTTCAAGCTTGGCTTTGTCAATCTCTAAACCGATCTCTTCTTCAATTTCACGGATAGCGGCATCTTCTATGGCTTCCCCGGACGCAACATGACCAGCCACAGATACATCCCAAAGCATAGGGAAAGTAGATTTATCACGACCTCTTTGCTGCAGTAATACCCTTCCGTCTCTGGTATAGAACCAGATATGGACCGTAGGGTGGTACAGGCCTTTGCCATGGGCTTCCGATTTTAGGACGACATCGCCTGTGTACCTTCCCTCGGCATCCAAAACATCTACATATTCCTCCATTCCCTTTGCTTTGGGAGGACTGATCGATTAATCGAAATAACTAAACGTCTCTCCTGCTTTTATGGTTAACAGCGTTTCATATATAAGTCGTATGACATTCTCTACATCGTCCCGGTGTACCATTTCTACAGTGGTATGCATATAGCGCAGGGGGAGAGAGATCAGGGCAGACGCAACGCCTCCGTTGCTATAGGCAAAGGCATCTGTATCCGTTCCTGTGGCACGCGATGCGGCCAGTCTTTGGAATGGAATCTCATTGGCTTCAGCGGTCTCCAGAATACGTTCCCTTAATTTGTTTTGTACTGCCGGAGCATAAGAAACAACCGGCCCGGCCCCAATTTCGGTATGCCCTTGTTTTTTCTTGTCGATCATGGGCGTGGTTGTATCGTGACAAACATCCGTAATTATTGCAGCATCGGGCTTGATGCGTTGGGTGATCATTTCAGCACCACGGAGACCTATTTCTTCCTGCACAGAATTGGTGATGTATAATCCGAATGGCAGTTTCACATTATTCTCGTATAAAAGTCGGGCCACCTCGGCTATCATAAAGCCACCAGCTCGGTTATCGATGGCCCTGCATACAAATTTGTTTTTGTTTAGTACCTGAAACTCGTCGGGATAGGTGATCACACAACCTACATGAACACCCAGAGCTTCAACTTCTTTTTTATCCTTGGCTCCAACATCAATAAAAATATTATCCAGTTTAGGAGGCTCTTCTTTCCCACGGATACGGGTATGGATGGCCGGCCAACCGAAAATACCTTTTACGATACCTTTTTTGGTGTGAATATTCACCCATTTGGACGGTGCGATCTGGTGGTCACTTCCACCATTTCGGATCACGTAGATAATTCCTTCATCCGTGATGTAATTTACATACCAGGAGATTTCATCAGAATGCCCTTCAATAACCACCTTGTACTCAGCTTCGGGGTTGATGACTCCCACCGCGGTTCCATAGGTATCCGTAATGAAAGTATCTACATAGGGTTTGAGATAGTCCATCCAGATTTTTTGTCCTTCCCATTCATATCCTGTAGGGGAGGCGTTGTTGAGATAGCGTTCAAAGAAAGCCAGGGATTTATCTGTAATAATATTCTTATTGCTCATACGTTTTTTGTTTAGTTACAAACTTAAGAAGATTCACTTTTATTTAATAAAGGCTTTGGAGCTTTATATGTAATTTTGAAGGGTTATAAGCAAGCCGATGATAATGGCTAAACAATGGGTTTTTACGGTAATTCTTTTTGTTCCTTTCTTACTAGTAAGTCAGGTGCCGGAACAACCTATGGATTCTGTTACTGAACGATTGATTATTGTGGAGGGCGATTCTATTTTTCGCAGCTCCATTGCGCTTGAAGAGGTTTATTTGTTTGGTAAATTGGAATTTGGCAGCTATAAAGAAAAATTACGGTACTATATTCTTAGACGTAAAACCTTAAAGGTGTATCCATATGCTAAGCTGGCTTCAGAAAGGTTAGTGAGCCTGAATGAGCGACTGGAATCTATCAAGTCTAAACGAAAGCGCAAGAAATATACGAGGCGGGTTCAGAAATATATTGAAGGGGAATTTTCAGATGAGTTAAAAAAGCTAACGCGTACGGAGGGTCAGATTCTGGTCAAGCTAATCTATAGGCAGACCGGGACTACCGCTTTTGATTTAGTTAAAGAGCTAAGGAGCGGATGGCGGGCGTTTTGGTATAATACCACAGCCAAAATGTTTAAAATCAATATTAAGGAGGAGTTCCATCCGGAGCTGGTAGAAGAGGATTACCTTATAGAAGATATTCTGCAACGTGCTTTTGCGGCGAATCGGTTAGAGCGACAGGAGAGCGTACTGGATTATGATTACGCCTCACTTACCAATAAATGGGCCAAGAGCAGCAAGGAAAAAAAATAGTTGCAGGAGTCTTGGAAATCAATTATATTTATTAGCCTTTTTTTGTTGCTTTTTTTAGCAATATTCACGTTTAGAGAAGGTTACTTTTTCGGGGCATAAAAAATTATTAAAAATACCTGATATTTTATTTTTAATTAAAAAAAGTCCTCTATATTTGCACCCGCTTTACGAGGGATGTAGATAGGAGAAAGGAAGAAGGAGTAGAGCGATATTAACTAAGTTCATTGAAATTTTGGCAGAAGCAAGCGTTTTTATGTTGGCTATTTTCGGATAGTTGATATAGAGAAGTTTAATAAGAATTATTTCCAAAACAATGAGG
>JAJTJC010000033.1 GCA_021295155.1 Flavobacteriaceae bacterium D16
GGATGGTACGATAACCACCTTTACGGAGACTACCTCTACTTTGGTAGACAATGGTAACGGTACCTTCACTTACACCAATGAGGATGGAGTAGCCACTACCTTTGATTCAAAGATCGCCACGGTAGTAGACAACACCGATGGTACCTATACCATTACAGACGACTTTGGCACCTCGGTAACTATCGACACCAACAATACAGTCACCACATTGGTGGATAACGGAAATGGCAGCTTTACCTATACCTCAGAGGATGGTACGATAACCACCTTTAACGAAACCACTTCTACCCTGGTAGACAATGGTAACGGTACCTTCACTTACACCAATGAGGATGGAGTAGCCACTACCTTTGATTCAAAGATCGCCACGGTAGTAGACAACACCGATGGTACCTATACCATCACAGATGACTTTGGTACATCAGTTACTATCGACACCAACAATACAGTCACCACATTGGTGGATAACGGAAATGGCAGCTTTACCTATACCTCAGAGGATGGAACGGTAACCACCTTTACGGAGACTACTTCTACTTTGGTAGATAATACGGATGGTACGTATACCTATACTGACGAGACAGGAGCTACTCAGAATATCGATACCAATGCTTCAAGTAACCCTTACGACAATAGTACATCAGGACTCACGGCTACAGATGTAAATGCCGCTATCGATGAAGTAGTAGCAGCCAGTTCGGATGATCAATACGATGATGAAGTTCCACTAAGAACACCTATTGATGTCGATGAAGGTGGAGTAGGGTCACCTACCAATGAAACTAATGTGGAGGAAGTAATTCAGGCAATTGCACCCATAACATCCAAAGCGGCAAGGGTATTTTATCCTCCGTCCATTGCTATTGACGCATCAACAAATGGTACAGGATTCACCGTGGATTTACATGCGCAGTATATAGCACAATTTGGTACGCCAACAGTAGCGAGTTCCGGTGCACCTGCTGCAGTGCCTACCTATGCGGCTACAGATTTATATTATTATGTAACCTATGCCGATCCTGCTGTCTTTGCTAATATGAGTATTGATGCAAATGGGGTGCTGACCTATGATATTGTCGGACAGCCATCAGACTATAACTCCCTAATCAACGTGGTATTCGTTGTGAAATAATACAGATGACATTATCCGGATAGGTTTGAGAAGTAAACAACGATATCAGTTTTTGATCCTCAGTATGGTATTTACCCTGCTGGGGTTTACTGCATCTAATGCGCAGTTTTTATTGCAGGCTCCTAATACAGGAGACGAAAGCAATTACCGCTGGTATGAAGCTTCTGATCCTGCGACTGTATTGGCTACGGACTTCTTCTATGAGACTTCAACACCCGGGGTGTATTATGCCACTTACGACGGTACCCTTTGTGGTTCCAATGCCACGGGATATTTTATTTTGACGGACTGTACCAACCCGGATAACCAGGTTACCCTGGACATATCGGCTAATGTTTCGGGTAGTGCTACGGTGAGTTGGAACCCGGCCGTATCCGGAGATCAGCTACGTCCGGTGGTCACTTCCACTACTTCGGTTGTTCGCTATGTGGCAACCCTTACCAAAGCCGGAAATGCGATGGATTTGCCAGGATTTACGGTGGTTTGCCTGCAACAGGCTGCAACCCTGGTTGATGATGTTGCTACCCTCGATGAAGATACTTCTATAGTAATAGATGTTTATGCCAACGATTCCAATTTACCCACATTGGGGACACTCACAACTACCAACCCGGCCAATGGTACGGTGTCCATAAACGATGGGGGTACACCGAATGATCCTACGGATGATGTTATCACCTATACTCCGGATCCTGATTACAACGGCCCGGATACGTTTGACTATACCGTCTGCAATAATATGGGAGATTGCAGCACCGCTACAGTCAATATTACGGTAACGCCTATTGTAGATGCTATTGATGATTCCATAGCAACTTTAGAAGATACCCCGATTACCATTGATATTCTAGCTAATGATAACGACCTTCCTACGACAGGTACACTGACTACAACCAGTCCGGCTAATGGTACAGTAACAATCAACGATGGAGGAACACCAGGGGATCCTTCTGATGATATAGTAACCTATACTCCAGATCCTGGTTATACGGGTACAGACACGTTCTTGTATACTCTTTGTGATTCGCTTGGAAATTGCAGTACAGCTACTGTAACGGTCCTGACAAACCCGCTGGGAGTTGACCTGGATGCTGATGATGATGGTATTGTCGACAGTTTTGAAGACTTGAATCTGGATGGGGATAATGATCCGTCAACCAACCCAACAGACACAGATGGAGACGGTATCCCGGATTACCTTGATATCGACAGTGATGATGATGGTATCCCGGATAATGTGGAAGCCCAAACAACTGTGGATTATCAGGCTCCAAGTGGGGAGGATTTAAACAATAACGGCCTTGACGATGTTTACGAGACCGGTGGTAATTTGGGTATTATACCAGTTGATACTGATGGAGACGGCATACCGGATTACGTGGATACCGATAGTGATAATGACAACGTACCGGATAATATTGAAGCCCATGACCACGATCAGGATGGAATCCCGGATGTTACCTTTATCGGTTCTGATAAGGATAATGACGGACTGGATGATGGCTATGAAGGCTATACCCAGATAGACCTGGATGTGAATGATGAAATAGATGATCCTTTTGATAATCTGCCTAATACCGATGGGGACGGGGAATCAGATTATCGTGATACGGATGACGACGATGATAACATCCCGACCATTAATGAAGACCTGAATACCGATGGTATTTACAGCAATGACGATGTGGATTCGGATGGAATACCTGATTATCTGGAACCGAACTTCAGTGAGGCCGATATTGAAGTCTTCAATGTAGTAACACCTAATGGCGATGGAGTACATGATGTGCTGACTATCCGGGGCATCGAAAACTTCCCGAACAACACCATAAAAATTTACAATCGTTGGGGCGTTCAGGTTTATATGACCAAAGCATACAATACCCAGGGGAACGTCTTTGATGGTTCATCCGAGGGCAGGGTTACTGTGGATGTCGACAATAAATTGCCTGTGGGGACTTATTTCTATATCCTTGATTTCGAGGATGATAATGGCAATATGAAGACCCTTTCTGGATACCTCTATCTCAACCGCTAGCAACCAAGGAAAAAATGAACAATTCTAAAAATAATATCATTCACAAACTCCTCTGGGGAATTATACCCATCTTTTTGGGGATTACCCATATGGATGCCCAACAGGACGCCCAGTATACCCAGTATATGTACAACACGGTAAGTGTAAATCCAGGGTATGCTGGATCAAGGGGTCATATGAGTATTGCTGCCTTATACCGGGCGCAATGGGTGGGTCTGGATGGTGCACCTAAAACACAAACCTTTAACCTGCATACCCCTATGGGATATAAAGGGTCAGGTATTGGGATATCTGTTGTAAATGATCAGATTGGGCCTACTTCGGAGACTTATTTTGACCTGGATCTTTCTTATACCATTCAAACGTCCCAGGATGCCCGACTTAGTTTTGGTATCAAGGGATCTGCTCATTTACTGG
The DNA here is from genome assembly GCA_021295155.1 of Flavobacteriaceae bacterium D16. GTDB lineage: Bacteria > Bacteroidota > Bacteroidia > Flavobacteriales > Flavobacteriaceae > Lentiprolixibacter. Next base: position 3,588 of record JAJTJC010000033.1, read on the forward strand.
ACATAAGATTTTCCGAACTTAACCAGGACCTATCTAATCCAGGAGGACCGGACCCAACCTTACAACAAGATATTCAGAATCGTTTTTCTCCTAATATCGGAGCGGGAGTTTACTATCATACCCAGCGCTTTTACGCCGGCTTGTCCGTACCGCGCATTCTGGAAACCACACATTTTGATGAATCTTCCCTTTCTACAGCCAGTGAAGAGTTGAATTTTTACTTCATTACCGGTTATGTAATGGAAATGAGTGCTTTTTGGAAATTTAAACCAGCCTTGCTGACCAAGGTGGTTAGGGGAGCACCACTGCAACTCGATCTCTCTGCCAATTTCATGTATAACGATAAGTTTATACTCGGAGCTGCCTATCGTTGGGATGCAGCTTTTAGTGGTATGGCAGGGTTTCAGATTTCCCCTTCTTTCCTTCTTGGGATCGCCTATGACCGTGAGATTACAGATCTGGGCAATGCCGCATTCAATGATGGCTCCTTTGAGGTGATCCTTCGCTACGATTTTATACGTGTTCAGGGTAATTTGAAATCCCCGCGTTTCTTTTGAGAAAGGATTTTATGGACTTCCTTATTTAGTTTTAAGATGCTCTTAACCCTATTCTTGGGTAAACCTGCTATTTTTGCGGTGTGAAAGAGGAAATGGTAATCCTGGTAAACCAGGCAGACGAGCAATTGGGTACTATGCCCAAGATGGAGGCCCATGAAAAAGGGGTGCTTCACAGAGCTTTTTCGGTATTTGTAATGAATAGGGCAGGGGAGATCATGTTGCAGCAACGTGCATCGCATAAATATCACTCGCCTTCCCTGTGGACCAACACCTGCTGCAGTCATCAGCGAGAAGGTGAATCCAACATTGAAGCCGGAGTGCGAAGGCTTGAGGAAGAAATGGGTTTTGTAACGGAATTAAAAGAACTATTTTCCTTTGTTTATAAAGCTGAGTTTGACAATGGGCTCACTGAGCATGAATTGGACCATGTGATGCTGGGTTATTACAATGAAGCTCCTGAAATCAATCCATCTGAGGTTTCCGGATGGAAATGGATGTTACCACAGGATATAAAAAACGATATCGCCCTAAACCCGGACAATTATACGGCCTGGTTCAAAATTATTTTTAATAAATTCTTCGATCACTTATTCGTTAAAAATCAAGAAGATGAAAGTTAAAGTAAGTCGTAAAGCCCACTTCAACGCCGCACACAGGTTGTTTTTACCAGAATGGGATGATGCTAAGAATGAATCTGTTTTTGGCAAATGTAACAACCCTAATTTCCACGGGCATAATTATGAGTTGATCGTAAGCGTTACCGGTGAGATTGATCCCGAGACCGGAATGGTAATAGACATGAAGGAACTCAAGGACCTGATTAAGATGGAAGTGGAAGAGGCTTTGGATCATAAAAACCTTAATGTGGAAGTTCCAGAATTTAAATCGCTAAACCCCACAGCAGAAAACATTGCCGTGGTAATTTGGAACAAATTGCGGCCACATATTGCCAGTGAACAGGAATTGGAAGTGGTGCTTTATGAAACACCCAGAAATTTCGTCACTTACAACGGATAATTATGGGATTAAAGGTAGGAGATAAGGTCCCCCATTTCACACTGAATGACCAGGACGGAACCCCTTTTGATATCAGCGACCATATTGGCAAGAAGCACCTGGTAATTTTCTTTTATCCCAAGGACAACACCCCCGGATGTACTATGGAGGTTTGTTCATTCAGAGACAGTTATGAGGAATTCACCGAAAGAGGCGCGATGGTCATCGGTATTAGTGGGGATTCTGAAAACTCGCATCGTAAATTTGCATCAAAATATAAGTTACCCTTCACCTTACTGGCGGATCAGCAAAATAAGGTGAGAAAACTTTTTAAGGTGGAGGGTAAAGTATTCAACCTCTTGCCCGGCAGGGAAACTTACCTGGTCGATAAAACAGGTACAGTTGTGATGGTTTTCAACAGTGTCAGTGCTAGCCATCATATGAAAAAAGCGTTGAATGCTCTAAAAAAACAAGAGTAAGATGCAACTTTATCCACTTAAGTTTAAGCCTATCCTGAAGGAACGTATCTGGGGAGGATCCAAGCTCCGGAATGAATTAGGTAAATCAACCCAGGCACCTAATATTGGTGAAAGCTGGGAAGTGTCCGCCGTTCCTGGAGATATTTCCATTGTTTCAAATGGAACCTATAAGGGTGATTCTCTCAAGGACCTTATAGAGCGTTACCCCGATGAAATTCTGGGAAGTAACATAGTAAAACGCTTTGGCTCTGATTTCCCTATCCTTATCAAATTTATCGATGCTGCAGACGACCTTTCTATCCAGGTTCATCCGAATGATAAACTTGCCAGGAAAAGGCATGATTCTTTTGGTAAAACTGAAATGTGGCACGTAATGCATGCGGATCCAGGCGCACGCTTGCTGGTCGATTTCAAGCATGCTCTTAGCCCGGAGGAATACCAGCAACATCTGGACGATAATACACTTTTGGAACTCATGAATGAGGAGGAGGTCAAGCAAGGCGATACCTTCTTTATCAATGCCGGAAAAATCCATGCCATAGGGTCGGGGGTAATGCTTGCTGAAATACAACAAACCTCCGATCTTACTTACAGGGTTTACGACTACAACAGGAAAGATGCCGATGGTAATACACGGGAGTTACATACTGAACAGGCGATGGAGGCCATTGATTTTAGTGCTGAGCACGATTTTAAGGTCTCTTACCCTCAGGAGGAAAATATCTGTAACCTCATGGTAAATTCCCGCTATTTTACAACGAACTACCTTCCGCTAAATGGGCATTTGAATAAAGACCTGTCACAGCGTAGGGCATTTAGCATTTGGATAGTGGTAGAAGGATCTGTACATCTGCAAACTGAAGGTGGTAGTCTAAAGCTGAGAAAAGGGGAGACTTGTTTGATTCCTGCAGCCGTCAATTTACTCTTGTTAGAAGGTGAAAGTGCAAGGCTTTTGGAAGTCACAATATAAAAGGCGTACTTTTGAAAAAAAACTCATGGCCAATATCCGGGATTTAAAGAAAGACATTAATTACGTATTGGGTGATATCATTGAGGCGGTCTATATTATAGAGGCCTCAAACGAAAAGCAGGGTTCTAAAGAGGGTTCAGCTATTATCGAAAAAGCCATTTCTACTTTTGACGAACTCATGGCAAAGGTCAACCAGAAAGGGGTTGAAGACCAGAAATCTCATTTTAAAGGTGTTCGGGAAGATTTGGAAAAGAACGCCAGGTCCCTTGTAGACAAGCTTAACAAACTCTAAGCTTACTGTCCTTTTTCCTTGTTTTGCAGTAATTCTACCAATTCCTGTCCATATTTGGAAGCCGCAACTTCCGGACTAAGTGAATGATATATGGAATCCAGTATACCGGCTCCGGCATTCGGCACTTCCCTGACTGCTATATAAGGAGCTACATAGGAGTTCTTGTTGTTCAGGGCGTAATTAAGGGCATAGAGAAAACTCCGCTGCACATTTCTGTCATTTACATTTTGAAGGGAATCCATGGCCTTTGGATCTTCCTGTATCTCAGGATTAATTGAGGCCTGAAGTAATTCCAGGTTCTTTGAGTTAAATCGCGACATTACACTCCGGTATTCCTCAAGTTTTTTTTGAGATTCTGAACCGCTAATTTCTGCATCGGAATCAAAACCGTTCCAGGTGGTATTGATGACTATTGAGCCCGGTTCTGCAAAAAAAGTTATCCGATCATTGATTTCATTATTGTCCTCTTTATCCAGATACAGATAATAGATCTCTGGACTTTCCAATACGGTAGTAAAGGAAAACTCGCCATCTCCTCTTTTCTGAATCGAGTCCAGCGTAACTAATAGGGTGTCCTGTACGCGTTGCAGATATAAGGTTCCTTTCTTCAACCCCTTAACCTGTCCGCTGACCGTCATGGTATTTGGGTCTGGTTCCTGATTGCAGGCAAAAACCAGGCTAACTATCAAAAGTATCCACAAATATTTTTTCATGATCAAATCTTTAGCAGCGCAAATATGCTGAATCTGATCGAGATTCTAAACATTTGACGCAATTTCCATAAGCAGTCCACAAATATATGCCCCGGCTGTACCTACAACATAACCCAGTACGGCAAGTAAGATGCCTACAGAGGTAAGAGAAGGATGGAATTCTGCCGCCACAACAGGCGCTGAAGCTGCTCCTCCAACGTTCGCCTGGCTTCCAACAGCAAGGAAAAAATAAGGGGCCTTAATTAGCTTGGCAACCAGGATGAGTAATCCCGCATGAAAGGAAATCCAGATCAGACCAACCAGAATAAGTCCCGGGTTTTCAAGAAAAGTCCGCAGATCCATTTTCATACCTATGGTAGCCACAAGGATGTAAATAAATAGGCCACCGAGCTTACTTGCCCCGGCACCTTCGTAGTTCTTGGCCTTGGTAAAAGACAGCATGATCCCTATGGCTGTTGAAAAGACAACCATCCAGAGAAACTTGGATCCCAGGGAGGAAAGGGCTTTCTGCTTGTTGCGGATTACTTCAAAGTTAGCTTCCAGGAATTCCGCAAAATGACTACCGGCAAAATGGGCAATGCCTACAGCTGTGAAAGCCAGACAAAGCATAATGATATAATCGTTCAAGGTGGTTACCCGGGTAATTTTTGCCGTATAGGCCGAAACTTTTTCTTTGAGCGTTTCTATGGCAGAGGTGTCTGATTTCAGCCATTTGTCGATCTGTTTGGAGCGGCCAATTCCAAGCAGTATGATTGCCATCCAAAGGTTGGCAACTACAATGTCTACCAAAACCATATCCCCAAATTTCTTGGGGTTGTAGGAGAATACCTCCAGCATGGCCGCCTGATTCGCCCCGCCACCAATCCAACTACCGGCAATGGTTGAAAGGCCTCTCCAAACCGCATCAAAATCGTTACCGCCTACCGTTTCCGGGGAGAAAATAGATACGAGAAGTATGGCGATAGGTCCACCAATAATAATCCCTACAGTACCGGTGAGAAACATAATCAAAGCCTTGGACCCAAGGTTCAGGATAGCCTGCAGATCAATGCTTATGGTCATGAGCACCAATGCAGCCGGGAGTAAATATCGACTGGCAATATAATAGAGGTTGGAGTCTTTTTCGGAAATCAGCCCCGTACTGGTAAGCACCGCCGGGAGCATATAACACATGAGTAGCGTGGGGATAATCTTGTAGAACTTCCCCCAGAACCCGGTTTTAATTGAGGAGGTATAAAAGACAAATCCGAGACATAAACAAAGGAGCCCGAAGATCACCGTATCTTCGGTAAGTGGAAGTTGATTCATTAGTGGTTTACTAGTGGGTTATGCAACCAAATATAGTCAAATTACCACAGGCAAATCAACACAATTTAACCCCTTAAATATTCAGCCAGTAGGTAAGCTTGAGGTTTATGGACCTCAATTTGGGCATGAATGAATTGACAAAGTAGTTATCGTTGTAGACCAGGAAAAGGTCGGATAAGGGAGCAAAACGCCACTGCAATCGGGAATTGATCCCCAGGTTATCCCTTTGGTTGCTGTATTGTATTAAAGTCGACCAGAAGAGGGACTTACTAAAGGTGAGGTCGAACTTAGGGCTTATAAGCCAGATGTTTGCACTGCCATAAGGTTCCGGTAATTCGATCTGATCATAATTAAAGGACATAGTAACAAAAGCCTTGGGCTGAATTCGCAATGTCATCCTGCCCTCAACGGAAAAGCGATCCCCATTGAAAAACCTACCTACAGTAGGGCTAACAGAATAAGAAAAAATCCTTCTGCGGTCAGAGCTATACCGGAAATCCACAGAATTGTAATAATAACCCTGCTCTCCTGGCAAGGGGATGGCATCATCACTGCGGGTAGGGTCAAACTCTTCCAATAAATACGTGTAGCGATGTGAGAATGAAGCCCTCGCCTCGGATTGATCGTTAAAGTTCACTTCCCAGTCAACTCGTGTAGAATAATCTGTGTTCTGGAAATCATTACCAGGGGTCCAGGTATAACTCGGGACGAGTCGAATACTATGATTTTGGACTATTCCTTTTTTAGGCCAGAAGATCCTCCTCGCACTAACGAAACTTTTAAAAATATCGGTTCTACGGACAAACCCAAGATCGGATTGGTAATCTTCACCAACAAATACGGCCTTACTAAAGAAGTTCCAGTACCTGGAATTATATTCGAGTCGCATTCCTGAGGAAAGGTCCTCTAAACTGCCGCCAGGCTCAAAAGATTTATGCAGAAAAAACGAGCCATTCCAAACATTGTCTTCAGAGATCAGGTTGTAGTCAATACCCAGGACCCGGTTATACCGGTCTTCCTCCGCAAGGAAATCATAGTCTTGGGTCGCCTGCCTATTGATAAAGAAAAAGCCAATGTTAGAACGGGAGAATACCTGTTGTTGCAAGGCCAGCATCATATTGTTGTTGGAGGCTATTTCATTCGCCTCATCAGCCTCGGTCTGCAGATTTAGAAAACCAAGCCGTAGCCGGTTATTCAATTTGCCACTTAGGCGAACACCACCAATAATGTTATTTTCTATAGTATTTCCGGCAGTGTCCTGTGCAATTCCAATACGTCTTGAGAAAAAAGGGTTGCTGTCCCTCGAATCTCCAAAGCTTGCGAAAAGGTCAATATTATCAATAAAAAACTGACGTTTTTCAGGAAGTCCGATTTCAAAGCGTGTCAGGTTGGTCACCTGATCATCTACCTCTACCTGGGAAAAATCCGGATTTACCGTGATGTCCAGATTCATACTGTTTCCGATCGATACCTTGGCATCTCCACCAAATTTAAAATCGTTAAGGGAAGATTCATTTTCGAAATCTGTGGCACTCAGGTAGTTGATATAGGGTATAATAGCAAGTGGCGTTCGCGATCTCCCCAGGGGTTTTTCAAAAATCATATCACCCATAAAAGTGAGCCCGAATATATTCTGGTTCTGGGGTATACGTACCCAGGTGCTATTTTCATTGGATTGGGTGTCAAAACGGTAGCTGTTAAAGCGCCATTTAGTTTCCCCCTCCCTGAATTTAAAAGAGGTAAGAGGAATAACCATTTCCGCGGTGTAGTAGTCATCATAAATCCTGGAATCTCCCTTCCACTTCACATCCCAGGAAATGGTGAAGTCACCATTGCCGAGTCCACCTCCGGAAACCAGCCCCTCTCGTCTCACACCATAGGGATTGGTCCCGAAAAGAAAAGCATTATTACCATCATTAAAAGTATCGAAAAGTAAGGTAATGTTATCGCTGTTACCGGCCCTGAAATCCCGCTTCAGGGATTCAACGGCATAGTCACGACCTGCTGTATAGACTGTAATCCCCACATAGAGGTTTTTGTCGTCATACAACATCTTTATATCGGTTTGTTTAACTGCCTGAATAGAATCTACAGGGAAGTATTCCCAGAAATCACGGGCGCTTTCTGCCGCAAACCAGATAGGTTCATCCATTACTCCATCAGGGGTTATGGTTTCGTCTATATAGCGTACAGTAAACGATTTGTAGCTATCTTGTCCGTATAGGTTGAAGGAAACAACAGCTAATAGCAGACAGCAAAAAATTCTGAGCATTTTGTCCTCCTTAGTCAGCAGCGACAAAATTAACACTTAACTATCTTAAATAAATCCCAAAGTTTTAAGCTGGAATTATGTCTTATTTATTGTTAAGTATAAAGCTAGTAATACTTTGCAGCAGGGGAAGAGAGAGGGGAATACCCGATTGCATATAGGCCTGTTGATTTTCAAGCATGGAATTCACCTCCTTTAGTACATGATTGAGCTTGGGAATGATCTCCAGCTGGGACCCTGGTAAAGCCTCATGGAGCAGCCTGGCATCATCTGAACTCACCTGAATATCTGCTTCTCCATTAATTATTAGGGTGGGGATAGCTACTTTTTTTATTTCCTCTGCGGGATCAAGCACCGCATAGGCTTTTAAAAAACGATGGTTTTGAGGTGCGAAGATCTGATAAAGCATAGGGTTTACGGTGACTATGGTATCTGTTTCCTGAAGCTCCTTAAAGTGTTCGGCGGCAAGGTCGCCCAGCTCTGTACTTTGATTGCTGATCTGCTCCACAATTTTCCTGTCAATAGAAACTCCCGGACCAGCCAGGGATATAAAACTTTTCACCTTGGGAGATAAACTCATCATACCCACTAAAGAACCTTGACTGTGGCCAACCACATGAACAGATCCGAATCGGTCATCTGAAATAAATTGGTTTATAGCGAGCTTGGCATCTGCTACTAAGTCTTCGAATAGGATATTTTTTAGTTTACTGATATTGGCCGCAACCGCGGTTCGCTTGTCGTAACTGTAAAAACCAATCCCCTTGCTATTTAAACTGTCCCGTAGCGTTTTAATATAGTTAGCCTGAACAACGGTACCCTCCTGATTACCGTCACGGTCTACATTGCCCGATCCCTGGATAAAAACAACCAGTGGCAGACCATCCGGGCTATCTGGATATGTCAATGTCCCTGGCAGCATGATATCACCATTGGATATTGCTAATTCTTCTGAAATTACTTCCTGTGCATTGCTTTGTAATAGGAAAAGACAACAAAGTAGTCGGACTATTTTCATGGATTTTATACTTAACGGGTATGTAGCTGTAAAGTAAAAATTTAATTTCAATTTAACCTGGAGGCACCATGAATTATCTATTTTTGATTTTTAATATTTACGTTATGAAACGGATTTTGTTCCTTATTTTTCTGAGTACTTCCATGGCCTACAGCAATGTAGATTTTTGGGGGAAAACGGGCCATCGTGTCGTTGGTGAAGTGGCACAGAAATATTTAACCGGCAAAGCAAAACGTCAAATAACAAAACTGCTAAAAGGAGCAAGCCTGGCTGAGGTGGCCAATTACGCAGACGCCATTAAATCGGACCGTGCTTATGATAGATTTATGCCTTGGCATTATGTGAATTTCGGACCTGATCAGGAGTATCGCAATGTGGAACCCAACCCTGAAGGTGATGTGGTTATGGGAATTCTCCGTTGCAAGGCTATTCTGGAGGACGAAGGCCGAAGTGAAGAGGATCATGTCTTTTATCTCAAGATGTTGATTCATCTTGTAGGGGATCTACACCAGCCCATGCATGCAGGCCGGGCGGAGAATCGCGGAGGTAACGATATCCAGATACAGTGGTTTGGCCGTGGCAGCAATTTACACCGCCTTTGGGATACCAATATGATTAATGATTACGGTATGAGTTACACCGAGCTCAGTAAAAAAGTGGATAAACTTAGCCGCAAGGAACGCAAAATACTAGCGCAGGGTGATGTCTACAGTTGGGTGGAAGAATCCCAGGACATTGCCAATAAGATTTATGCATCGGTTCAAGTGGGCGACAAACTGGGGTATTCGTACAGCTATGGTAATTGGCAAATAGTTGAAGAACAATTACTAAAAGGCGGTGTGCGCTTAGCTGCAGTACTTAACGCTATTTTTAGTTAATCTTACCGTTTCGAGATTTTATTTCCGGTGATTTGACGCTGCCGGCTGCATTTAAAACGATCTATATCATTTTCCCTTAATTTAGAGTGTTTGGTCTTACGTCCCTGAACACGTTTTCTCCACATTCTAAAACTACTGGCTTTCATGTGTTTTCTCATGATTGCAATAGTCTCCTGCTCGCTGATACCAAACTGATAGGTTATGGCTTCAAATGGTGTTCGGTCTTCCCAGGCCATTTCAATGATACGATCCAGCTCTTTTTCGGTAAATTCTTTAATCATAGCGGTGCAAAGATAAGGCATAATCTGGGAATGTCCCTTCGGTAATTAGCAGGCAGTTTATCTAATGATCTGGTTTTTAATCTATTATATTGGGATTTCTTTCAAATACAAATTAATTTAATTCTAAACTATGTGGAGATTAATGCGATACCCAGGCATTAAAGGCAGTAGTTTAGGTGAACGTTTTAGGGTAATAAAAAATCGGTTTGAATTCAGACCGATTTTTTATTGGATTACACGGAAGGTTAGATTTATACGTTCCCCGATTTGCCGTCTGGTTTTAGGTATTTGATGTAACCAATTGTGTTGAGTAGCTCCCTTCATCAATAAAAGGCTGCCGTGCTCCAGAATCATCTTGTGTTTTAATTGCTTGTTTTCTTTGTGCTTAAGATGAAAACTTCTGGCTTCTCCAAGCGAGAGGGATGCAATTACAGGGTTAGTACCCAGTTCTTTTTCATTATCGGCGTGCCAGCCATTGCTGTCGCGACCATCCCGGTACAGATTCAATAAGCAGGTACTGAAGGAAATACCGGATATTTTATCGATAGCTGCTTTGAGTTGTTCAAGGATCGGCGTGAATCGCTGGGGATGCATGGTAATGTTTGAATAATGGTATGGTTTCTCATTATTGGCATACAAGGCCGTGAGTCTCGGTTGGGGATAAGTCTTGCCAAAAACCTTTATGTCGTCCTGTTGCCAGGGCGTTTCATGTTTCAGTATTTTAAAATAATTGTTTGCCTCTTCTTTATCGAGAAATGCAGGATAGTACCATATATCACTATCGGCTAGGCCCAGATCTACTCTATCAGGTATACGTGAAATCACTACTGCAAAACCTTTTTTAGTTGGTTTCGATATTCAGAAGGGCTTTGACCGGTAAAGGCCTTAAACGACTTGTTGAAATGGGAAAAGTTATTGAAACCACTATCAAAACAGACTTCCGTAATACTCATAGGTTGTTCGGCAAGTAACTTTGACGCGTGCACCAGCCTGTACTCATTGACAAACTGAACAAAAGTTTTGTTGGTGATCTTTTTAAAGTAGCGGCAAAAAGAAGGCACGGTCATGCTTGAAAGGTCAGCAATTGTTTTTAGGGGTATGTCTTCTTTGAAATTGGTTTTGACATAATTGAATATGAGATTGATCCTGTCATTATCCTTGATTTCTGTCTCCATGGAGAATCCTTCGGCATTTAATATTTTCATTTCCCTGGAATTACTGAGGTCGTTCAAAATACTAAGGATGGATAGCAGGCCCCGAAAATCAGATTTTCCCTCCATGGCTTCCATTTTTTCACCTACTATTTCTTTAGTCTTACCATAAAAGGCAATTCCACTTTTTGCAATCTCGAACAAGGAACTAATCTTCTTCATTTCCGGGATACTGAAAAAATCATTCCCAAGGAAATCTGCTTTCATCTGGATGACAGTTTCGCTTTTGTTTCCGGTAAACTTGTCGGTAAAGCCGCAATGCGGCAAATTGCTACCAATGAGCATGAGGTCTCCACCGTTATAGCAGGATACATGGCTCCCTATTTGACGCTTGCCAGTTCCCCCGTTGATGTACACTAATTCTATTTCGGGGTGGTAATGCCAATAATTATCCTTGTTGTTTTTGGCCGAATCAAACTTTTGATAGGTGTAGGAGTGACCAAAATTAGGCTCAATGGCCTCAAACGCAGGTTTAATCTGTTTCATTTTGTTTTTGATTGATTAGGTAAAATTACCCCAGCCTGAATTCGAATTCGTTTGCAAAATTAACAAGAATATGTGCAATATTACCATTTTAGAAACTTTTAACATTCAATATGGGTAAAATAAGACATAAATTGGAAAATCTGCATGTAGTGGAAGCGTTATTCCGGGGGTATGTTTGTACTGTAATTTAGAATTAACTGTTTGAATGAATAACGTAAAAACAGAAGCTATGATTAAACAATTCAAAAATCAAACCCCGGAGAATCAGGGATTAATACTATATGTTACCCTGAATTCAATAACAATAGCGCTCGTTGCTGCTATCATGTTATTAAACCTTTAATCTAAATCTAAAAAGAAATCAATAATTCAAAAAACGAAATATTATGAACACAATTGTTAAAACCACCACTGTACTAGCCCTTATGTTTGCAACCGCAACTGCTACGGCTATCGAAAGTAAAAACGGTACAAAAGCTTCAGAAATTGAGCGACTTACCAAAAAAGAAATCACAAGACCCGTTTTCAAGAAAAAGGGTGACAAGCTTTACATGAACCTTTTAAACCTGGGCCTAGAAAAAGTGAATATCAAGGTTGTTGACAGCGAAAACCGTGTTGTTTTTAGTGAAGTAGTAAAAGGAGAGCTGTTAATCCAAAAGGCTTTTAACTTCGAAAAGGCTTTTGAAGATAGTTATACCGTGGTTGTAAAGGACAGCGAGGGTACCTACAGAGAAAAACTGGAAGTAAAGTAAAGTTTAATAAATCAAATTAAAGGGGCTTATATAAGCCCCTTTTTTTATAGGAATTTTTTGAGTTTATCCTTCTGCCGCATGGAAAGCGCTGGATTGTCCAGGGCCAGCTGAAGGATGTCTGGATCTTTAAGCTCCATATACCGCAGTTCAAAGAATGCTTTTACGGTTAGATCATTATCGGACTGACGAATTAAGTGTACCGTATCGCCTGTACTAACTATTCCTTCTTCCAGAATACGCACATAAGTACCGGGAAAGCCGTGGTCCACAAATTCCTGGATTATCTTTTGGTTTCCAAATTTCAAACCCAGCTTATAGCAAGGCTCACGAGGTTCTGAAACCTCCACCAACGCCTCCCCGATTTGTAAGACATCCCCGATCCGAAGCTGGGATTCATCGAGACCAGAAATGCTGAGGTTTTCACCAAACATACCCCAGTCCCATTCCAAATCCGGATACTTTTTTTTCCAATACTCATATTGCTCTGTAGAAAAAAGGTAACACGCCTTGTCAACTCCTCCGTGGAGCTTTCCATATACTATAGTGTCGCCTCGAACCTCTTCTTTGCCCAAATAAACGGGTTTCTTTACAGGTACTTTGTAGATCCCCGTATATTCCGTTTTGCCTTTCCAGCTGATCTTCCTGGGTTGAGCGATGTTTGTTGCCAATACTTTCATACTATAAAAATAAAAAACCGCTACCTAAAATGATAACGGTTTTTCCTTTCTGGCAATTCAGATTGGTTTATTCCTCCTTTTCCAGCTTTTTGGTCATTGTAAAACCTGCAAATAACCCCAGTCCGGCCATCAGGAAAATAGTTCCCGGATAGGCAGTGTCTTCGTCAACACCAAACTGTGTCAGCAGTGAAGCCACAAATACCCCTATCCCAATACTAATGAGCAATAAAGCAACATTCAGGATTAGGATCTTCCAAAAAGGAGCGCTCCTACGGTTCTTGGCCGAAAAGAAGATACTGGCATCTGCACCCTTCTCAATGAGCGCCAGCCTTTCTTTATTCCTGGTTGAAAAGTACAGGTAAAAAACACCAAAAATGGCTCCAAATATTAATGCTACAACAATTATTTCTCCTCCCATGTTAGTTTTTCTTTTAAATTATACATTGGTTTTCATTACATAAGACCGCCACTTTTTCAAAAAGGTTACAGTTAGCTATATTTTTTTTCAAAAGGTGTAACCTTAATAGCGTATTACGCGTCATATAAGGCAAATGGGCCAACATTCAGACCAACACTTAACCCAGAGGCTTAAAGAGGGAGATAAACAAGCGTTAAGATCCCTGATTGAGCTATACAAGCATATGGTATATACGCTGGCCCTGCGTATTGTACACAATGAGGAAGATGCTGAGGAGGTTTCACAGGATACCTTCATTAAAGCATATCAGTCGATTGAAGGTTTTAAAGGAGATTCGAAGCTTTCTACCTGGCTTTACAGAATTGCTTATCACAGGAGTCTGGATTACATAAAAAAGAATAAGCGGAAGCCTCAGACGACAACTCTGGAATGGGAGGAGGTATCTAATATCCAAATGGCAGAAAAAGTATGGGACCATATGGAAGCCATGGAAAAAAGACAGGTCATCCGTCGGGCCCTGGGAAAACTGCCCGGAGAAGACGGGGTGATATTGAGCCTCTTTTATTTTGAAAGCTTATCCCTGAAAGAGATATCCGGGGTGTTAAATATCTCGGTAAATTCCGTGAAGGTTAAATTACACAGAAGCAGAAAGCGTTTGGCTGCTCTTCTGGAAAAAATGATGGACAAACAAACAATTTCGAGCTATGCAAGCAAGTGATGACAAATCATGGGAACGATTTATAGATAAGGTAATGCAGGAAGCAGAGCCTGAAAAGCTAACCGGTGATTTCACAGAAAATGTATTGGGTGCTCTGGATGCCATTGAGAATGCTCCCTTGGTCAGTGGTTATAAGGCACCAATATCGAGAATGACCTGGCTGGTGCTTGGAGTTGTTTTTGCCGGAGTATTGGTGTGGAGCTCTTTAGGCAGCACATCGTTACAATGGGGCTGGACTTCGAGATTGAGTACATATCTTGATATTGGCAGTCTTTTCGAGGAGTTGACACTACCTGCCCTGGAGTATACTTCCCTATACAGTATTGGACTTTTTGCCCTCTTTGTACTCCTGCAATTGGTTTATATGAAGCGTTTATTCGATCGCCGTTTCGGACTAGAGGGATGATTCCAGGAACTCCTTCAATTTATCCAGATCACGAGTATTTTTATCAAACCAATAGGCCTGTATCCCAGTAGAAGCGGAACTGGCCACTGCATCCGCATTGTGTTCAAAGTAGAGCGTATCCTGGGCGTTGAGATCGAAGGCTTTCAGCAGGCATTCAAAATAATAGGGATCCGTTTTATCCGGATGATGGTTCATCGAATACAGTGGGTAGGGTAAATTGACCATGCCAAAAGCCTGCTGTTCTTCCTCATTGGCATTGGTAACAATTATTTTAGGGTTGGGAAACTGGTCCAGAAGCTCCTTCATAGCGGAATCTACACCATTTTTAGTTATCAGCGTATTCCAGGCGTCTACAAGTATGGTTTTCATGTGTTTTCGGGATTATAGATTGAGGTAAGCATAGGCCCAGTACATTAATAAAAATTGCAGCGGCAACCGCAAGATCAATATCCATAAGGGTATTCCAGCTGAAGCTTCTTTCCCGCTTAGCATATATACATGGACTGTTAAAAATAACACTAGCATGGCAATGATCAATATAAGCGCCGAATCCTTGACTAGGGGGAAGAAGAGTCCAATCCCCAGGAGAATCTCTACTACGCCACTTAGACTAACGAGCGTCCTGTGGCTTGGAAGAAAAGGAGGCATTACCCGCAGATACCATTTGGGCTTGACAAAGTGCCCTATACCTGCTACAATATAGAAGACCGCCATCAAGTAATAGTGCCAGGGATAATTCATGTTTAAAGATAAAAAAAGGCTGCTTAGTAAAGCAGCCTTTTAATTTAGAATATTCGGGATTTATTTGACCATTTCATAGCTACGCTGAATAAATTTGGTCAATTCCTCTCCTTTAAGCAACCCCTTGGATAATCGCGCTAAATCCAAAGATTGACTAATAAGTCGTTCCCGCTTCTTGGCAGTTCGTGTATTGAGGATTTCGCTAACCAATGGATTATTGGCATTTACCACAAGATTGTACATGTCTGGCATATTACCCATACCAAACATACCGCCACCTGTTTGTTGCATTTCCTTCATTCTGCGCATGAATTCGGGTTCGGTTATGATGAAGGGTGCAGCCTCGCTATCAAGGGCCTCCATTTGTACAGTAAACCCTTTATCTGCAATAACTTCCTCGATATTAGTTTTTAGTTTCTCCTTTTCCTCGTCCGTTAATTTGCTGATCTGTGTATCCTCCTTTTTGATAAGGTTATCCAGGTGGTCTGCATCTACCCTTGCAAAACTCAGGTTTTCATTACTGGTTTCCATCTTTTGCATAAGGTGACCTACGATGGGTGAGTCCATAAGGAGCACTTCATAGCCTTTGGACTTCGCCGCCTCAATGTAGCTGTGCTGAGCTTCTTTGTCTGAGGCGTAGAGAACAACAAGTTTGTCATCCTTATCTGTTTGAAGGTCCTTGATTTTCTCCTTTAGTTCTTCAAGGGTATAGAAGTTGCCGTCCACACTAGGGTATAGTGCAAATTTGTCGGCCTTCTCAAAGAATTTCTCCTCTGAAAGCATTCCATATTCAATAACGATTTTGATATCGTTCCACTTATTTTCAAAATCTTCCCGGTTATTTTTAAACAGGGAATTCAATTTATCGGCCACTTTACGGGTAATGTAGGACGATATTTTCTTTACCGCACTATCTGCCTGCAGGTAGGAACGTGAAACATTTAGTGGGATATCGGGTGAGTCAATAACCCCCTTAAGCATAGTGAGGAATTCCGGTACAATGCCTTCAACATTATCCGTAACAAAAACCTGATTCTGATACAGTTGGATACGATCTTTCTGTATGCTCAAGTCAGTCGTGAGCTTTGGGAAATAAAGAATTCCAGTCAGGTTAAAAGGATAGTCCACATTCAGGTGAATATGGAATAAAGGTTCTTCAAACTGAGTGGGGTATAATTCCCGGTAAAAGGACTTGTAATCCTCGTTTTCCAAATCAGCCGGTTTCTTGGTCCAGGCCGGATTGGGGTTGTTTATAATATTGTCTACTTCTTCGGTAGGAGCCGGATCTTCTGGTTTGGCGTCTTCGGGCTTGGGAAGTGTTTCTGTCCTGGTGCCAAATTTAATAGGGATAGGCATGAATTTGTTATACTTCCTCAACAGCTCCGAGATACGGGATTCTTCCAGAAATTCGGTGTCGTTCTCTCCAATGTGCAGGATTATTTCCGTTCCATGGGTTTCTTTTTTCGCTTTCTTTATTGAGAAATTTGGAGAGCCATCACAGCTCCAATGTACAGCTGGTGCATCCTGAAAACTTTTAGTGATGATCTCTACCTTTTCGGCTACCATAAAGGAAGAGTAAAAACCAAGACCGAAATGTCCAATGATCCCGGTATCTTTTTCCGCTTCCTTGTATTTGCCGAGGAATTCCTCCGCACCGGAGAAAGCCACCTCATTAATATATTTCTTAACCTCTTCTTCGGTCATACCCAGACCCTGGTCAATTATATGGAGTTTCTTGCCTTTCTTATCGATCTTGATCTCAATGATGGGATCGCCATATTCTACTTTTGCCTCTCCAATAGATACCAGGTGCCTTAGCTTTAAGGTAGCGTCCGTGGCATTAGATACCAATTCCCTCAAAAAGATCTCATGATCGCTGTAAAGGAACTTTTTAATAAGAGGGAAAATATTTTCAACAGAAACATTGATTTTTCCAGTAGCCATACTCTTTTGTCATTTAAAGTTAATACCTCACCATAGAGTCAAAAAAAGTACCATACTGCTCATGGGTGACAAACTGACATAGCTTTAATTGATTTTTTAAAACCCTCAAAACTTTAACAAATATTTTGTTTAATAAATATGATTTATAATTAAACAATATATATATTTGTTGTATGATTACAGGAACATGGTTGCTATGAAAAAGTTCTTGATTTTTGTAATCAGTTTGTTTATTAATTGGTTAGGTTGTTTGAAAAGCGTGCTTTCCCCCGAAAGTGCGCTTTTTCTTAGATTCTAATCGATTATGTAAAAGCAAAACTCAGTTTAAAAGATTACTTTAAATATTAAACATTTAATATGCCAGCAAAGAAGAAAGCAACAAAACCTGGAAAAGACACTATAGTAAAAAAGTACATGGAATATGTGCTGGAAGAAGGGCATGTTCCGAGTTCTGTTTACGCATTTACAAAGGCTATTAAAATCGATGAATCTGACTTTTATCAGCACTTTGGATCATTAAAGGGTATACAGATAGGGGTGTGGAATGCATTTTTCGAAAATACGATGCATCTTCTGCAAAAGAATGATGAGTTTTTAGAATATGGGAATCGGGAAAAGATGCTTTCTTTCTTCTTCACCTTTTTCGAACTACTGGCACTCAACAGGAGTTATGTGTTGTTTACGCTTAGTGAACAGAGTAATATGCTGAAGGGTTTAGACCAGCTTAAGGGCTTACGCAAACACATGCTGGATTTTGCCGTAGAACTTATTGATGATGGAAATGCGGATAAACAATTGCGTATCACCCAGCATAATCCCAAGGTTTTTTCTGAAGGAGCCTGGTTACAAACCCTGTTTTTATTAAAATTCTGGATGGAGGACGACTCTGCAGGTTTTGAAAAAACAGATATGGCCATTGAAAAATCAGTGAATACCATATTTGACGTTTTTGACAATACTCCGCTGGAAAGTATCATTGATTTTGGCAAATTCCTCTTTAAAGAAAACTTTGCTTAAAAACCACTGCCATTGAAAACCCTTGATAAAATCCCAACTTCTAAAGTAGAACGAGCTGGTAAACTGGTTAAAACCGGTGTTAAAGTCGGGGGCAATTACGTAAAATACTACGGAAAAAAACTGGTCAATCCGGAACTCAGCAAGGAAAAGTTAAATGAGGACAATGCTCAGGACATTTACGATGGCCTGAAAAGCCTCAAGGGTAGCGCCTTGAAGGTTGCTCAAATGTTGAGCATGGAAAAAAATTTGCTACCCAGGGCCTATGTAGATAAATTTTCCCTGTCGCAGTTTTCGGTTCCTCCACTATCTGCACCTCTGGTGCGCAAAACGTTCCGAAAATATTTCGGTCAATATCCTGAAACCTTATTTGATAGTTTTGAAAAAGACAGCATCAATGCGGCC
Source organism: Flavobacteriaceae bacterium D16 (assembly GCA_021295155.1). GTDB lineage: Bacteria > Bacteroidota > Bacteroidia > Flavobacteriales > Flavobacteriaceae > Lentiprolixibacter. The sequence goes on from JAJTJC010000033.1 coordinate 22,121, forward strand.
AGTATTGGGCAGGTGCATCGGGCTACCAAGGGTGGAAAATCCCTGGCTGTAAAAATACAGTATCCAGGGGTTGCCGACAGTATCAGCAGCGATTTGGCCCTAGTTAAGCCCATAGCCATTCGCATGTTCAACCTAAAGGGTAAGGATTCTGAAAAGTATTTTAAAGAGGTAGAACATAAACTGCTGGAGGAAACCAATTATCTGATGGAGTTTCAGCAGAGTAAAGAACTTACGGAAGCGTGTTCCATGATTCCAAATATTGAGTTTCCGAAATACTATCAGGAGCTTTCCAGTGAGCGTATTCTTACTATGGACTGGATGGAAGGGATGCACCTAAGTGATTTTACACGGAAACCCTTCGATGAAGAATTGGGCAACAGCCTGGGTCAGACCCTTTGGGACTTTTATATGTATCAGATGCACGGATTGCGGAAAGTTCACGCCGATCCTCATCCCGGTAATTTCCTGGTAAGCGAACAGGGCAATCTAATCGCTATCGATTTTGGCTGTGTGAAGGAAGTCCCGGATGAGTTTTATGTGCCCTATTTCGAATTGGCTCAGAAAGATAATATCGAAAATGAAACAGTTTTTATTGAGAAACTCGTTGAATTGGAAATCCTGACCCCGGATGATACGCCTCAGGAACGCATATTCTTTACCGAGCTGTTCAGGGAAATGCTTACCCTGTTTACAGAACCGTTCCAATCCGAGACTTTTGATTTTAGTTCTCATGATTTCTGGGGAAGAATTGCCGAACTAAGCCAGCGTTACGCCAAAGACGAACATATAAGAAAAATGAACGGGAACCGAGGCTCCCGTCATTTTCTGTATATCAACCGAACTTTCTTTGGCCTTTACAACCTGCTCCATGATCTCAAAGCCAGGGTTGAGGTAAATGCCTTCAGAAAGTATCTTTAGGAATACGTTTTTATTTCATATTCTGTTCGGTATTCGTATCCTTATTCTTGACATATTTTTCAAGCCATTGGTCCTGTTCCCATAACATATGGAGAATACTTTCCTTGGCACGGTAACCATGACTTTCTTTTGGTAGCATTACCAGCCTAACTGTAGCGCCCAGTCCTTTAAGCGCATTGAAGTAACGTTCACTTTGCATCGGGTATGTACCTGAATTATTGTCTGCCTTACCATGTAAAAGTAACAGCGGTGTTTTCATCTTGTCTGCATGCATAAAGGGCGACATGGTGTAGTATACCTCAGGGGCCTCCCAGTAATTGCGTTCCTCGCTTTGGAATCCAAAAGGAGTAAGTGTACGGTTATAGGCTCCGCTTCGCGCAATCCCGGCAGCAAATAGATCTGAATGAGAAAGCAGGTTGGCTACCATAAAGGCGCCATAACTATGACCTCCAACGGCCACTCGCTCGCGGTCTATATACCCTAAATTATCAACAGCATCTATCGCAGCTTTTGCATTGGCAACTAACTGAGATCTAAAACTGTCATTAGGCTCTTCTTCCTTCTCCCCGATAATGGGAAAAGCTGCATTGGCCAATACTACATATCCCCTGGCTACCCAAAAGATCGGAGACCCCGATGAAGGGTATGTAAATTGATTGGGATTCTGCGTGCTTTGAGAAGCACTGTTCTTATCCTTGTACTCACGCGGATATGCCCAGAGAATCATTGGCATCTTCTTTTTCTCATCTTTGTTATACCCCACAGGTAAATACAGAGTTCCTGAAAGTTCCAGTCCATCTTCGCGGGTATAGGTGATCACTTCTTTGTGAACATCCGCCAGGCTCTGGAAGGGGTTGTCAAAATAGGTGAGTTGCTCCGGACCTTTTCTTTTTATAAGGCTTTTATAGTAGTAGTTGGGATACTCACTTTTTGATTCAATGCGGACAAGCAATTGGTCCTCATTGATATCATAATCTATTAGCGTCTCTTTTTTGCCAGGGATATTCGAGCTATATAAACGCGTTTTTTTAAGCGATTTAAGATTAATCCGGTCCACAAAAGGAAATTGCCCTTTTTCGGTAAATCCATCTCCCATAAGGTAGGCATTACCTTTTCTGTCCATGGCCAGACTGCTCCAGCCGTATTTATTCCTTTGGGTGGCAAAATCCCCGGGATCGCTGTATACATCCTGATAATTCCTATCTGAAATGATAACTGCACTCTCTGACGCATCAGAAGGATTGAACAGATAGGTTTTGGTATTTCGGTTATTCCACCAGCGGTCATAAGCCACAGCAAGCTGGTCTGATCCCCACTGAATACCTGCAAAACGATTCCTGGTTTTCAGCATGCTTTGCCCTTCTCCCTGAAAAGGGGCTTCCCATTCAAAAACTTCATCCCTGTAATCTACCTTAACTGCGGGATCGCCACCATCAAGTGCTTTTACATAGATAAGAGAAGCGGGTTTGTCGGCTCGCCAACTTATATTCCGCATTCCTGACCATACGGCCATTCGTCCTTTGGGCAGATCTTCAACCAATGGGGTTTCGAGCAGCGTCTTAACGAAAGTACCATCTTTGGAATAAACATTAGTTTTGGAAGGGAACCGATAATAAGGTACCAGATAGGAAAAGGGCTTGTCAAGGGTAACTACCATAACGTATTCCCCATCAGGAGAAAAGTTTACAGAACGATACATGTCTGATTCTTTCCACAAGTTCATCTTTCCATCAAGTGTTACCTGATACAATGCAGATCTGGCCAATTGTTCGAAGTTGAATTCGTCATCAGGGTTCTTCAACAAGTCCTGATAAGTTCTATTTTGTGCCCTTTTACCTTCATTACTGGAAATAGTTGGCCCGGAGGGAACCATTACCGCGGCATCTAATAATTCAGCCTGGTCTTCAGGAACCATTTTTACCAATACAGACTTTCCGTCCTTAAACCAATTGATGACATCCCTTAAATTGGCGTTTAGTCCTGGTCCAGTTAATCGGCGAACTTCTGCCTTGGCCATATCCAATACCCAGAGCTCAACCCCTTGAGCTGTGGTATTAGTAAGGGCTATCATGGATTCATCTGGTGAGATGGAAAAATTGGCCAGTCTTGGATTATCCGGCAGTCCATTCACCTGTCTGGGTTCTTTTTCTCCTGTTTTTTTTACTTTAACATTGTTGTAGTAAGTTGTTCGACTGCCAATATTGGTATCCGGGTTGATACGCAAGCCACCCAGGCGCAGTTCCGGTTCTGAAAGTTCAGCTATGGTCTTGTAGCTGTCCCGATATAGCATAACCATATAGTCAGTGGTCTCCGTGATCTGTACAGCAGGAGCCATTGGAACATCCACCAGTTCAAGTATTTCTGGTGCGGGTTTTTGATAATTCAGTTTCTCCTGACCACTTGCGATTAAAGCAATGAAGAGCAAGAGACAGGTAAATACGTTTTTCATGGTCGTGTGTTTTAGTTAAGTACTTGATGAGTATTGGCAGAAATAACCATATTTTGCCATCTAGGCAATTTAATTAATTTATTGCCGAATGTCCTGAAGTAACTCCTATTTTATGGAATCTTTAACCAATTTTCTAGGCTATATTTCCATTTATCGGTATTTTAGTTTTTCGTTCTTTTCGTCACCTATGGAGCTGTTAAGAACCGTTTTTAACTAACTAACAAAGCGAAATATGTACAACTCAAAAATTATCGGTTTGGGGTATTATGTCCCGGACAACGTGGTGACCAATGATGACCTGTCCAAGATTATGGATACCAGTGACGAGTGGATACAGGAGCGAACCGGAATCAAGGAGAGGCGCCATGTGATAAAAGGGGAGGATACCACCGCTAGTTTAGGGCTAAAAGCAGCCAAAATGGCCATTGAACGGGCAGGTATTGATAAGAATGATATTGACTTCATCGTTTTTGCTACCCTGAGCCCTGATTATTACTTCCCGGGACCAGGGGTTATGGTTCAGCGGGACCTCGGCATAAAAACAGTGGGGGCGATTGATATTCGCAACCAGTGTTCCGGATTTGTCTACGGGATATCACTAGCCGATCAGTACATAAAAAGCGGAATGTACAAGAATGTGCTGGTCATTGGATCGGAGGTGCATTCCACAGGATTGGATTTTACAACCAGAGGTCGTGGAGTTTCCGTAATTTTTGGCGATGGGGCAGGAGCAGCCGTCCTGAGCCGGGAGGAAGATCCTGAGAAAGGTATCCTCTCCACGCACTTACACTCAGAGGGAGAGCATGCCGAAGAACTTTCCCTAATCGCACCGGGGATGGGAAAACGCTGGATTTTGGATATTATCAAAGACAACGACCCTGAAGAAACCTCTTATTATCCCTATATGAACGGCCAATTTGTATTTAAAAATGCAGTGGTTCGTTTCAGTGAGGTGATTATGGAAGGATTGCAAAAGAACAACCTGCAACCAACCGACATCGATTTGTTAATCCCTCATCAGGCCAATCTCCGTATATCGCAGTTTGTCCAGAGAAAATTCAGGCTATCTGACGATCAGGTCTTTAATAATATTATGAAATATGGAAATACCACCGCGGCATCTATTCCTATTGCCCTTACAGAAGCCTGGGAGCAAGGCAAGGTCAAGTCGGGAGATTTAGTGGTATTGGCTGCCTTTGGAAGTGGTTTTACCTGGGGAAGCGTAATAATCCGATGGTCTTAAACATTAGTTCATGGGAAAAAAATACCAAAGCCTTACCCCATCTCTTATAGATTTTATAGAGGATCAGCACCTGTTTTTTGTTGCAACCGCCATGGCAGAAGGCACAATCAATTTGTCGCCCAAGGGAATGGACGCTTTTCGTGTGATAGATCCTGCTAAAATAATCTGGCTCAACCTTACCGGTAGTGGCAATGAAACGGCTACGCATTTGCAGCATACCCCCAGAATGACCATTATGTTCTGCGCTTTTGAGGGTAAACCTGTGATATTAAGGTTATACGGTAAGGCCAAAGTGTTCCATCCCAGAGATGAGGAATACCAACAATACCTTTCCCATTTCCCTGAAACTCCAGGAAGCAGACAGATTATTGAAATGGAGATCGAGTTGGTTCAAACCTCCTGCGGTATGGCCGTGCCGCTTATGCAATTTCGAGAAGACCGCACACTATTGGTAGATTGGGCTAAAAATAAAGGGGAATCAGGACTGCAGGAATATTTGAAAAATAAGAACCAGACAAGTCTTGACGGCCATGAAACTGGCATATTTGAAACCAAGAAATAAAAACCCTGACAGTCTTTCGATGTCAGGGTTTATGAATTGAACAGAAACACAGAAGTCAACCAACCCACCTTCCGGTATCTGTCAATCCGTATTACAGAATTCCTCCACCTCCTTGTTTGGTGTTACTATCTCTTCTTTTTCTCTTCATTGCCCGGTTTTTTCCACTTCCAAATCGATACGAGATCCCCGCAAAAACATTCTGACTTTCCCAGTTGAATTGGCCAGTTTGAGGATAAGGTTGGCTGCCGTCAAAGGCAAAGCGCATGGTATTGAATACATCGTTGAAATTCAGAGAAAATGTTCCCTTACCCTCTGCAAAACTGTAGCGGGCTCCGAGGTTTATAAAATACATGGGTTCCATATCGAACTGTATGGTTTTGTTGGCTCCCCTGTAAAATCCAAATGCTTGAAAGGTTAGTTTTTTGTTAACCGTAAACATGTTGTTTACTCTGAGGTTCCAGGCCGTATTGTCCACCTCTAAGCTCTGGGTAACAATATCGTCGTCCGTTGGGTTTGGATCGGTGGTAGTAAGGCTTTCCGTGAGGCCGCGCTGTGTTTGCGAAAACATATCGAAACTCCCGTTGATGCTCCACCATTTTGTTGGACGATAATTCGTGGAGATTTCTACTCCATAGGCATTGGTACTATCGAAATTATCAAAGGTCAGGATGATTTTATTCAGGTCCAGACGGTCTATATAAACAGCCCGGTTAATTTCGTCCTTAATTGAACGATAGAATACACCTGCCGTCAGGCTTCCTTTTTTGAATCTATGTGTATAATTCGTCTCAATGGAATTAGTGAACTGAGGTACCAGGCTTGGATTCCCAAAGGAGGAAATCAAAGGAGTAGACCATTCGCGAATCGGATTTACCTGGGTAAGACCGGGTCGATCTACGCGCCTGCTCACACTTACCTGGAATTGATTTTTTTCACTGGGGGTATAGGTAAGGAATGCCGAGGGATATACCTGGGTATACTCATCTGTAAAAGACCGTACGGCATTGGTGTCTGCCTTTACTGTAACGTCTTCTACACGTATCCCAATTTGATAGGCCCACTTGTTTCGTTTCTGCCCGAAACTCACGTAGGCCGAGTAGATATCCATGCCATAATCGAATTTGGTCCTTGGCGTAGGAACCAGTTGTCCGCTGCTGTTATATGATAAGCCAGTAGAGTTATAATCCACTGCCGTATCAAAGGTTCTTGATTCCAGTCCAGCCTCGATTTTTGAAATCGAATCAATGGGGTTTACATAATCCAGATTGATAAAGGTTTGTTTTCGCTCTGTATCGACAAAATCTGTATAACTCGGGAACAAAGTAGCACCAGTAATCCTGAAATCGGCTACCTCATCACCTTCAAAGCGATTGTGGTCAATTTCGAGTTCCAGGTTATGCCCTTCCTTTTTAAAATCCAGCTTGTAGTCGAAGTTATATTGCTCACTGTGATTTCCAGAATCACTGATAAAGGTCTGGCTGTTATTTCTTGCCGGGTCATCATAATAGAACACATCGGTTATTGCGTTTGCCTTCCCATCGTAGTAATTCTGATTGGTAAAGAAGGAGATAGTGTTTTGGTCATTGAGGTAAAAATCAACACCCGCCTTTATTAGGTGAGATTTATTGTTGTCCAGGATGTCAAAGAATTGCTCAGAATTCTCATCTACCCTGAAGATATTTCCGTCATTGACATATTTTCCAACATTGTTGCCGTAATTCCCGTAAAAGTTGAATTTTCCATTTCGGTAATTCAGGTCCAGGGAGCTGTTGAACTTAGCTTCAATCCCAACGGTTAATCCGGTATTGAAGTTCCCGTTAAAGCCAATATTGGCATTTTTATGTAAGACAATATTAATAATCCCGCTCATTCCTTCCGGGTTGTATTTTGCCGAAGGATTGGTGATCAATTCTATGGACTTTATTGAGGTGGAAGGAATCTGTCTTAATAATTGCGCTACAGGAACATTAGACAGTTTGCCATCTACCATTACCCGTACATTGGAATTGCCACGTAGCGTAAGCTGCCCGCTCTGCTGATCCAGGTTAACCGATGGTATGTTGTTCATAATGTCCGATGCTGTTGCCCCGGCAGTGGTAAGGTCCTTTCCCACATTGACCACCTTTCTGTCAATTCGCTGTTCAATTGTGGTGCGTTCCGCAACTACTTCCACACCGCTGAGTTCCTCGGCCTCCTCCTCCAATATTATGGTTCCCAGGGAAAGCTTGCGGTTGGTTTTGGTAATGGTGATTGTAGACTTGTGCGTTTTATATCCGATAAACTGGACTTCAACGTTAAATTCACCTTCTGGTAACTTTGTAATTTCAAAGTTACCGTCGTCAGTAGTGATCCCTCCTGTTACCGTACTCTGATCTTTGGTAGATTTGATAACAATAGCAGCATAAGCTACGGGAGTCTTAAGACTCTTGTCGATAACCTTACCGGAAATGGATCCAATTTTGATATCAGTTGTTAGTGAATCTGTATTTGCTAAAAGGGAAAATTGAGTGAGTAGGGCTAACAGGCCCAATAGTTTTTTCATGGTTGATCGTTTTTTGATGATGATGATTGATGATATCTAATTGACGACGAACCTCAATATATGTTACAACTAACACGTATATTTCTATGACAGTTTATTTGTAAAAAGTCAATTGAAGCACCAAAAAATAAGGCAGGAGATGGAATTGAGAATAGAAAAGAAAACCCCGGCGTAAAAGCCGGGGTTACTCATTGATAAGCTATACTAAACACTAACCATTAACTATAAAATTACAGCCCTATCAATGACAATAAGTACCTTTGTATATTATCAATAGACGGTTAACAAAAGGATTCGTTACAGTAATTAACAATCTTTAACAGCCAACATACAATTGTGAAAAGAACTTTGGTATTTGGGGCTTCGCTTAAACCCAATCGTTATAGCTATTACGCCATTGAGCGTCTTGTTGCCAGTGGCATTGAAACCCGGGCTTTTGGTATCAGGGAGGGACAGGTCTCCGGTGTTCAGGTTAACAATACACTGGACGGATTAGAAGGTATCCATACGGTTACACTTTACCTGAACCCTTCAAGGCAGCAGGAGTATTACAAAGCTATTCTGGCCCTTAAACCTCAACGCGTAATCTTCAATCCCGGTACGGAGAATAGTGAATTTGCCCGGATGCTCGAAGCTAAAGGTGTCGCCGCTGAAAATTCCTGTACTCTTGTGTTACTGGCTACAAATCAGTATTAGTCTTGTCTTTCGGTTTACGAATCAGATAAAGGCCAATAAAGGTGATCAAGCCATTTATGGGAAGAAGTTCGTACCCTACCATATAGCCTCCAAGGTAATCTGCCGGCAGGTTTGCAAGGGCAATAATACTCAACACGGATACCAATGCCACCGCCCAGACATAGTTGTCCTTTACCTGATACCTGGTGAAAATACCAAACGAGAACAGGCCTAGCAAGGGACCATAGGTATAGGTGGCCACGGTAAGCAAGCCATCAATCACATTTCGGTCCAGGATATATTTGAAGATAATAACAACCACTATCAGCAGGCCGCTCATCCAGATATGTGTGCGTTTTCGGATCCTTTTTTGAGAGGCTTCGGGTTTCTTACCGATGTTTAGGAAATCAATACAAAAAGAAGTGGTCAAAGAGGTCAGGGCACTGTCTGCACTACTGTAAGCAGCTGCAATAAGGCCCAGAACAAAAGTAATTCCAACGGTTAGACCCAGTCCACTGTTAAGAGCAATCTCTGGAAATAACAAATCGGACTTGGGCGCCCCGTCCATTAGGGGTGTGGCAATGTTGAATTTATTGGCATAAATAAAGAGGAGAGCTCCCAGCAGGAGAAAAATGAAATTAACCACTATCAGGACTACACTAAAGGACACCATATTGGTTTGTGCCTCCTTCAGGTTACGACAAGTAAGGTTTTTTTGCATCATATCCTGATCCAGCCCTGTCATGCATATGGTAATGAACATCCCCCCTAGAAATGACTTAAAAAAATGATTTTTGGTAAAGAAATCATCGGTAAATAAAATCTGATTGTAGGCTTGGAGTTCTTCTGACTGCAAAAATTCAGAAAAGCTCCAGTTTAGCTCCTGATTGATGAAGTAGATAGACAAACACACGGACAAGAGCATAAAAAGGGTTTGCAGGGTGTCTGTCCACACAATTGTCTTTATACCACCCCGGAAGGTGTACACCCAAATGAGGAGTATGGATAAAACAACGGTTAATTCAAATGGTATATTCCAGGAATCAAAAACAAACTGCTGTAAGACAATGGCAACCAGGAATAAACGAAATGACGCTCCTAAAACCCGGGAGACAAAAAAGGAGAGTGCACCAATTTTATAGCTCACCTGCCCAAATCGGCCCAGCAAGTATTCATATATGGAAGTAACATTCAGTCTGTAGTAAAGAGGCAGGAGAATAAAGGCGATCACAAAATATCCGGCCAGATAGCCAAAAACTACCTGCATATAGCTGAACTCAGAGCTTTCAACCCAACCCGGTACGGAAATAAAGGTTACCCCGGAGAGCGACGCACCAATCATTCCAAATGCCACCAGATACCAGGGAGACTGCTTTCCTGCCTTAAAAAAGTCAGTGTTGGAATCATTCTTTCCAGTGAAGTAAGAGATCAGCAAGAGCAATACAAAATAGCCGCCAATAAGCAGCAGAATATGCGAGCCTGTCATAGAAAGAAATTTCCTTGCCAAAGTACAAAAACTTAAAACATTACGTAATTTTGCCAATATGGAATTTTCGTCTAAACTCCTTGAAAACGCCGTGTATGAAATGTCTCAGCTACCCGGTATTGGCAAAAGGACGGCGCTGCGACTGGTATTGCACCTGCTCAAACAGCCGGAGACCCAAACCACCCAACTGAGCAAGGCACTAACGGACCTCCGCGAAGACATCTGTTTTTGTGCCAGTTGCCATAATATTTCTGATAGGGAACTTTGTGAGATCTGTGCCAATCCCAAGCGAGATGATACCACAATTTGCGTAGTGGAAGACATTCGCGACGTAATGGCAATCGAAAATACGGGGCAATTCACTGGTCATTACCATGTGTTGGGGGGTAAAATATCTCCAATGGAAGGGGTAGGGCCACAGGACCTGACCATATCACAATTGGTGACGAAGGTAAAAGCGGGGAAGGTAAAGGAACTCATATTTGCGCTAAGTGCAACTATGGAGGGTGATACCACCAACTTCTATATCTTCAAACAGTTGCGGGGAACAGAAGTTAAAACTTCTACCATAGCTAGGGGAATTCCAGTAGGCGATGAACTGGAATATGCAGACGAGGTTACCCTTGGCAGGAGTATTATCAATCGGATTCCTTTTGAAGGATCCCTAAGGATTTCGTAACAGCAGATTTACAATAAGTGTAATAAAAAAGATGATTTTTTATTAATTTTGCAACCCGAACCAATAAGGAGGCCATAAAAATATCAATATGTCAAAATTTGAGCTGAAGTTGCCACAAATGGGAGAAAGTGTTGCGGAAGCAACCTTAACCTCCTGGTTGAAGGAAGTTGGTGATACTATTGAACTGGATGAGGCGGTTTTTGAAATTGCCACGGATAAGGTAGATTCTGAAGTCCCCAGTGAGGTAGAAGGGGTATTGGTTGAGAAAAGGTTTGATGTTGATGATGTAATCAAGGTGGGTGAAATCGTGGCGGTAATTCAACTGGACGGCGAAGCTCCGGTAGAGGAAGCGCCCGCATCCGTTGAAACCATGGAACCAGAACCTGTTCCGGAAGCGGTAACTACCATTGAGCATGAAGTACAGTCAGTACAGGAAACTGTGGCGGCTCCGGTGGCTGATTTCAGCCAGTCTGAGCGGTTCTACTCACCCCTGGTGAAAAATATTGCCAGTAAAGAGGGTATAAGCCTCGATGAGCTGGATGCTATTTCAGGAAGTGGGCTGGAAGGCCGGGTTACTAAAAACGATATTTTAGATTATATAGCTGCTAGAAAAGGACCGGCTGTGGTTCAACAGTCGGAGGAGCCCGTAACGGCTCCCGTTCCTGAACCCAAAGTTACTACCACCCCTGCACCTCAAACAGCGGCTCCCGTAAAAGCAAGTGCTGAGGATGAGGTAATCCCCATGACACGAATGGGTAAACTAATCGCCCAGCATATGACAGAGAGTGTTTCCACTTCGGCTCATGTGCAAAGCTTTATTGAAGTGGACGTAACCAACCTTGTGGAGTGGAGAAACAAGATGAAGGGAACTTTCCAGCAAAGGGAGGGGGAGAAACTTACTTTTACACCCATTTTCATGGAAGCGGTTGCCAAGGCGCTCAAGAATTATCCCATGTTGAACATTTCGGTACAGGGAGATACGGTAATTAAAAAGAAAAATATCAATATAGGAATGGCAGCAGCTCTTGCTGATGGCAATCTGATAGTGCCGGTAATTAAAAATGCAGACCAGCTAAATCTGGTAGGTATGGCCAAGGTGGTAAATGATCTTGCAGCCCGTGCACGGAATAACGAATTAAAACCTGATGAGATTCAGGGCGGGACCTATACGGTAACCAATGTAGGTACTTTTGGCAGTGTATTTGGCACGCCTATTATCAATCAACCCCAGGTGGGTATACTCGCCCTTGGTGCTATTCGCAAGGTTCCTTCGGTGATCGAAACCCCTGAAGGCGACTTTATCGGCATTCGAAGTAAGATGTTTCTGTCTCATAGTTACGATCACAGGGTGGTTAATGGTGCCCTGGGCGGATCATTCATAAAAGCAGTTGCAGACTACCTGGAATCCTGGGATATGGACCGGGAAATCTAAGGACCCAATCTGCCTTCGGAATGCAGGTAAAAACTTATTTTTGACTAAACCAAGTACATGGAATTAAAGCTCAACAAACCCCTTTGTTTTTTCGATCTGGAAACCACTGGGACCAATGTGGTCAGCGACCGGATTGTTGAAATTGCCATTCTCAAGATTTACCCGAATGGAAATAAGGAGAGCAAAACCTGGCTGGTGAATCCGGAAATGAAAATACCCCATGAGGCTTCGGCTATTCATGGAATTACCGATGAAAGAGTTGCCGCTGAGCCCACTTTTAAAGAACTTTCCCATTCTGTCTGGAATATGATCAAGGACAGTGATTTGGCAGGATTCAACTCAGATCGTTTCGACATACCATTGCTAGCAGAAGAAATGCTAAGGGTGGGAATTGAGTTCGACTTAAAAAACAGGACTACCGTTGATGTACAGGCCATTTTTCACAAGATGGAACAGCGGACACTGTCTGCTGCATATCGTTTTTATTGCGATAAGGATTTGAATGACGCCCATAGTGCCGAGGCTGACACCAACGCTACTTATGAAGTGCTGCTTGCCCAGATTGAAAAATATCCGGAATTGGAAAATGACGTAAAGAATCTCTCGGAGTTTTCACACCGGAAAAATGCCGTGGATTTAGCCGGCTTCATTATTCTGGACGAGGATGGGGATGAGGCTTTTTCGTTTGGCAAGCACAAGGGTCGGAAAGTACTCGATGTTCTGGAAACGGAACCGGGATACTTTGGATGGATTCTCAATGCAGACTTCCCGCGCTATACCAAAAAAGTGCTCACACAGATCAAACTGAGTCGCCTTAACAACAAATTAGGCTAAATTTTTAGGTTTTCAGAGTTATGAAAATAATCTGCATAGGGCGTAACTATACGGAACACATCGAGGAACTTTCCAACGAACGCCCCTCTGAACCTGTAGTATTCATAAAACCAGATTCGGCAGTTCTTCCAAAGGAACAGGATTTTTATATCCCTGAGTTTTCCAACGATATCCATTACGAGGTGGAACTGCTGGTTAAAATTAAAAAGGTAGGCAAGCACATACAGTCGCGTTTTGCTCACAAATATTATGATGAAATAGGACTGGGCATAGATTTTACAGCCAGGGATTTGCAAAAAAACCTCAAGGAAAAGGGATTGCCATGGGAAAAAGCAAAGGGTTTCGACGGGGCTGCAGTCATTGGAAAATGGATGCCCAAGACCTCCCTTCCCCATGTAGATAATCTCCATTTTTCTTTAATTAAGAACGGGGAAACAGTTCAAAAGGGGCACACGGCCAATATGTTGTGGAAGGTGGACGAATTGATCAGTTATGTGTCTGCATTTTTTATGTTAAAAAAAGGCGATATCCTTTTTACAGGAACCCCTGCCGGGGTTGGTAGAGTAAAGCCAAATGATTACCTTTCGGGTACGCTTGAAGGCGTAGAAATGTTCTCTATAAATATACAGTGATGATTTACAGTTTGGATAAGATTAATGAAATGGCAGAAGGAGATACTGACTTCATAGAATCCGTTATTGCTGTTTTCCTGGATGAGGTGCCTCAAGATTTGGAAAACCTGGAGGCTGCCATCGAAAGCAAGGACTACGAAAAGGTTTATAAACTTGCACACAAGATTAAGCCTAATGTTGATTTATTGGGGATGGAAAACACCAGGGCGGTTGCATTGGAAATTGAGACACTTGGGAAAACTCCGGGAAACAATGGACCCGTAATTGAGCAAAAATTTCCCCTTCTCAAAAAAGACGTACTTCAGGTAGTTGCCGAACTTAGAAATGATTTCAATTTCTGATGTTTGCAGAAATCATCACTATTGGCGATGAGATTCTCATCGGCCAGATTGTGGATACCAATTCGGCCTATATAGCGCAAGAACTGAACAAAATAGGAATCTCTGTGTATCAGATCTCCTCTGTTCAGGACCATCGGGAACATATTCTACAAGCTCTTGAAGAGGCTTGTTCCCGGGCAGACTTGATCCTTATTACAGGCGGACTAGGTCCAACCAAGGATGACATTACCAAACACACGCTTTGTGAATTCCTGCAGGATACCCTGGTATTGAATAAGGAGGTGCTTTCTCATGTGGAATACCTTTTTGAAAAGTATATTACCACCCCGATTTCCGAGATGAACCGACAGCAGGCTTTTGTTCCCTCCCGAGCTACCATTTTGCCCAATAAATACGGTACCGCACCGGGTATGTGGATGCACCGCGGAAAGCAGGTACTTGTTTCCATGCCGGGAGTACCATTTGAAATGAAAAACCTGATGCAGCATGAGGTGTTACCCCGCATACAAGAGCAATTCCACCGGCCTTTTATTTTGCACAGGACCATAATGACCTATGGTTTGGGGGAGAGTGCAATAGTAGAGCGCATAGAGGACTGGGAAAACGCACTTCCCCAATTTATCAAACTGGCCTATTTACCAAACCTGGGAAAAGTACGATTGCGTTTAACAGCCAAGGGAAGTGATAAGGAAAAAATCACGGAAGCTGTGGATACCGCTATTCAGGCTTTGTATGGCATAATCGGAGACATTATCTATGGGGAAGAGGAAGCAGGAAGCCTGGAGTCTGGCATTGCGAAAATAATGACCAAAAAAGGGCTCTCTCTGGCTACGGCCGAGAGTTTTACCGGGGGCAAAATTGCTCAACAACTTACTTCCATCCCGGGAGCATCTGCTTATTTTAAGGGAAGTGTTGTGGGGTATGCCACAGAGGTCAAAAAAGAGGTGTTGGGAGTCCCTGAAGATCTCATTAAAAAACATACTGTGGTTAGTGAGGAAGTAGCTAAGTCCATGGCTTTACAGGCACGGAAACTTTTTAAGGCAGATTTTGCAATTTCAACCACTGGTAATGCTGGTCCAACCAAAGGAGACTCGGATGTTGAGATCGGTACAGTTTTCATCGGGATTGCCACTCCGAATACTGTTTTTGCGGAACAATTTTCCATGGGAAATCACCGGGTAAGAATCGTGCAAAAGTCTGTCCACAAGGCATTTGAGTTGCTGAAGAAAGAAATTTTAAAAATCTGAAGGAGATTTTTGTAGGTACACTAAAAATGATGTACATTTGCAGCCTGTTTTGAATAAAGTAAAAAAGTAACGCGATGTCAAAAGTCTGTGAAATTACGGGAAAGCGTGCGATGTTTGGAAACAACGTTTCTTTCTCCATCAATAAGACCAGGAGAAGGTTTGATGTAAACCTATCCAAAAAGCGTTTTTATATTCCTGAAGAGGATCGATGGATTACATTGAAGGTTTCTGCCCGTGCTCTTAAATCGATCAACAAAAAGGGAATTTCTGCAGTTTTAAAGGAAGCTAGGCAACAAGGATTAATCAAGTAATCCAAAATAATAGCAAGCGATGGCAAAGAAAGGAAATAGGGTACAGGTAATTTTGGAGTGCACCGAGCATAAAAGCTCAGGAATGCCTGGTACGTCCCGCTACATCACGACAAAAAACAAAAAGAATACTCCGGACAGGATGGAAATCAAAAAATTCAATCCTATCCTGAAGAAAATGACCGTTCACAAAGAGATAAAATAAGGCGTTATGGCTAAGAAAACAGTAGCAACATTACAATCCTCTTCCAAAAGGCTGACCAAAGCGATCAAAATGGTTAAATCTCCAAAGTCAGGAGCTTATACTTTTGTGGAAGGTATTATGCCCCCAGAATATGTAAATGACTGGTTGGCGAAGAAATAAAGAATAGATCAAAGTACTACAGGAAAGCCGTTTTGTTAGCAAAGCGGCTTTTTTTATTTCCTATATTTATCGGATATTTCAACTAAGGATATGAGCTTATTCAAAAAGATATTTTCTTCTCAAAAAAAGGAGACCCTGGACAAGGGACTAGAAAAATCCAAAACCAGTTTTTTAGGTAAACTCAGCAAGGCTGTTGCGGGGAAATCCAAGGTTGATGATGATGTACTTGATAATCTGGAGGAGGTCCTGGTAACCTCGGATGTAGGGGTGAATACAACCCTGAAGATCATTGAGCGAATTGAAGAACGGGTAGCACGCGACAAATATCTGGGTACTGAAGAACTGAACCTGATCTTAAGGGAAGAAATTGCCGGCTTGCTTTCTGAAACCCATCATGGCGAAGAAACTGATTTTCAGATAGACACTTCGCAAAAGCCTTATGTCATTATGGTTGTTGGCGTTAATGGGGTAGGGAAGACTACAACCATAGGGAAACTTGCCTATCAGTTCAAGAAACAAGGCCTTAAGGTTATGCTGGGAGCTGCAGATACCTTCCGTGCTGCGGCAATTGACCAGCTGCAGGTATGGGCAGAACGCGTGGATGTCCCAATTATTAAACAGAAAATGGGAAGTGATCCCGCATCAGTGGCTTACGATACCCTGAGCGCTGCATTAAGCCAGGATGTTGATATAGTCCTTATCGATACCGCAGGAAGACTTCACAATAAAGTTAACCTTATGAATGAGCTTGGCAAGGTTAAAAGGGTAATGCAAAAAGTAGTTACAGATGCACCTCACGATGTGTTGCTGGTTCTCGACGGATCAACAGGGCAGAATGCTTTTGAGCAGGCCAAGCAATTTACCAAAGCTACTGAGGTGACTTCCCTGGCAGTAACCAAGTTAGATGGCACGGCCAAGGGAGGGGTAGTGATAGGTATTTCTGATCAATTCCAGATCCCCGTGAAATACATTGGTGTAGGGGAAGGCCTCGAAGACCTGCAGGTGTTCAATAAATTTGAGTTTGTAGATTCCTTTTTTAATACGGATTCCTGATTAGAAAGGAATTTCAAATAGCCTCACGAACATAATTCAACTAAAAAATCACATGCTGGAAAAAGCAACTCAAATAAACTTAGCTATGAAAAAACGCTATTTCATTTTCTTCATACTGTTGGCATTAGCCTGTAAAAACGATCCGAAATCCAATCTGGATGGGGTAGTGCTATGGGAACCCTATAATGATTCCGTCGAGGTTGCTGCCAATCAGGATCATGAAAAGTCGCGTATGCGGTATAAGCTCATCCAATCTAGGGTGCTGGATAAAAACGAAGTGTTTCTTCCGCTTTATCCGGAAGTTTCTCAGTTTTCCGAAGCAGAATATGAAGCTTTAAAACCATTGATCCTGGAACAGGACATTCCTACTATTCAATTGCATGTTGCCTCAGGGAAACTCAGCTATGAAAAATTAGTTTTATTCTATCTCTACCGTATCTACAAATACGAGTTGGACAATGCTACTACTCTAAATACGGTAATTGCCTTAAACGAATCTGTACTGGAAGAAGCCCGCGAGAAGGATCGTGCTATTGAGGAAGATCCGGACCAATTGCAAAATCCGCTTTTCGGAATGCCTATACTGCTAAAGGATAATATCAATACTGCCGGGATGCGCACCACGGCCGGGGCAATAGCGTTGGAAAATAATAAGAATACAGATGATGCCTTTATCGTGCGTCAACTGAGGAAGAATGGGGCACTTATCCTGGGTAAGGTGAACCTGAGTGAATGGGCCTATTTCTTTTGTGGTGGCTGTCCGGTAGGGTATAGCGCCATTGGCGGGCAAACGCTTAATCCTTATGGGCGGAGGGTGTTTGAAACTGGTGGATCCAGTTCCGGCAGCGGAACCTCAATGGCGGCTAATTATGCGGTAGCAGCCATAGGCACAGAAACCTCAGGGTCTATTTTGTCTCCTTCCAGTCAAAATTCGGTAGTTGGTTTAAAACCTACTATTGGCTTGTTGAGTAGAACCGGAATTGTGCCCATTTCCAGTACCCTGGATACCCCAGGCCCAATGACCAGGAATGTAGTAGACAATGCCATTTTGTTAGGAGCATTGACAGGAAAAGATCCGGCGGATTCTAAATCTGTATCGGCAAACGCAGATTACTTTAGCGGGATATTGGAAGGCACCGTTTTGCGCGGAAAACGCCTCGGTGTTCTTAAAGCCCTTATGGAATCAGATTCTATATATGCAAGCACGGTTGAAAAATTAAAGGAACTTGGGGCCGAAGTTTTTAGTTTTAGTCCTCCTGAAGTGAAAATGGACGGTTTCAGTACCCTGCTGAATATTGACATGAAGTACGATTTACCTGCCTATATACAAGGTCAGGTCAAGGATACTAATGCCGTAATGGTCAGGAATGTAGCTGATGTAGTTTCTTTTAACAAGCAAGACACACTGTTGCGGATGCCTTATGGACAGGCTCGTTTAGAGGGTATTCTCAGTGATTCCACCACTCTTGAAGAACTGGAGGTAATCAAGGCGAATCTTGAAAAAAATGGACGTCTTTTCTTTAATCAGGCTATGGAGGAATACCAGTTGGATGCGATACTCTCTATCAATAACTACCATGCCGGATATGCAGCGGTTGCCAAGTATCCTGCACTAACAGTTCCCATGGGATACCGTGAAACGGGAGAACCGGTAAGCCTCACCTTTATTGCTAAACCATTTGAAGAGGATAGGCTCTTGCAACTGGGGTATGCGTTTGAGCGTGCCACATTGGCCCGGAAAATGCCCGAACTGCTGCCGTAGCCGTCGAATTTGAAATGGGACTAGTTTATGAAGGCGTTGATCCTGTCCCACAGTTGGTTATCAAAACTGGAGGGTCCTGCAAGGTCTTCCCCGGCATCTTCCCCCATACGTACAATAACGAGATTCTGACTTGGGATTACATATAATTTCTGGTCATTTTTTCCCAGACCCGCATATAGGTCACCAGGTGCATTGGGAATAAGACTTCCCTGGAACAGTTCTTGGGATCCTGGCGCCCGAAAACTCTCCTTACCCGCAAGCCACCAGAGATAACCATAGGAAAGGTTTAGATCCTGGGAGCTGTTTTTCATTTCATTCGCATATGCCGTATCGGACATAATAACTTCTTCTTCCCATGTTCCAGAGTTTAAACTAAGCAATCCGAAACGCGCCATGCTTCTGGCAGTGCTGAAATACACGTTATTCTGTCCGTTGGTGCTAAGCCAGAAGCCATCCATCCCGACTTTGTTTCGGAGTTCTGTATTAAAATAGGATGAATAGGGGAGTTGCGTGGCATTAGCAACCACCTGTTGAAGCAAGGTATAGGGCCCGTTGTGGTAGGCCCATCTACTGCCTGAATCAGCCAGGTACCTTAGGCAGTCTGGGCTTACGCAATCGAAGAATAGTTCATTAAGACCGCTGCTCATGGTAAGCTGATCCCGAACCGTGATCAGATTTTCTTTTTCCAGGGGGGCAGAGGTCCAGCCCTCACCAAGGTATTGACTACTCCGATCAGACAGATTCAAAAAGCCCTGTTCTTGTGCAAGACCCACCGTAAAGGCAGTGAGCGTTTTCCCCGCCGATGCCCAATACCAAATACTGTCTTTTGTAAAACTATCAAAATACCATTCTACAGCAATCTTTCCGTCTTTAAGCATTAAGAAGGCCTTAGTGCCCCGCTCTTCAAGCAAATCCTGCAGTGGGGTTTCCGCGTTAAGGTTCCACTCCAGTTCCGTCGGACTTACCGTTTCCCAGGCAGCAGAAGATAAGGGGGGGAAGTATAGCTGTTGGACAGTATCTGAAGGGTTCTCTACAGGTGAAGGATCAGATTTGGAACACCCCCAAATAACAAGTCCAATAAAAAAGGCAGTTAGGTAGAAAAGAGTTCGTTTCATGTTGTTTTTCCGGATTAAAAAAGGATAACAAAACCACTAGGATAACGGATATAAGGCTAATTTCGTGTTCCTTCGAGGCCTTTCTGGGCATCAAATCGTATTTTTGCACTTCATTTTTAGCTATGAGGACCAAAACGACAAAGAAGAATCGCATAAACGTAGTGACACTGGGTTGCTCCAAGAACCTGTATGATTCAGAGGTCCTTATGGGGCAACTAAAGGCCAATAACAAGGAGGTGGTACATGAAGGGGAAGGGAATATTGCCGTGATCAACACCTGTGGTTTTATAGATAATGCCAAGGAGGAAAGTGTCAATACCATATTGGAATACGTTCAGAAAAAGGAAGCTGGTGAAATAGATAAGGTATTTGTTACAGGATGCCTGAGTGAACGGTATAAACCGGATCTTGAAAAGGAAATACCTGATGTAGATCGCTATTTTGGCACTACTGACCTTCCAAACCTGCTAAAGGCCCTGGGAGCCGATTACAAGCATGAACTGATCGGGGAGCGAATAACTACAACTCCTAAAAATTACGCCTATCTCAAAATCGCGGAGGGTTGTGACCGACCCTGTTCCTTTTGCGCTATCCCGCTGATGCGTGGGAAACACCTTAGCAAACCTATTGAGGAATTAACGATAGAAGCCCGGAAGCTGGCTAAAAACGGGGTTAAGGAACTAATTCTTATCGCTCAGGATCTTACCTATTACGGATTGGATCTTTACAAAAAGCGAGAACTGGCCCGCCTTTTACTGGCGCTTTGCAAGGTTGAGGGGATTGAATGGATACGACTGCACTATGCCTTTCCTACAGGATTTCCCCTGGACGTACTGGAAGTGATTAAAACTCAGCCTAAGGTTTGCAATTATATAGATATACCGCTGCAACATATTTCAGACCCCATATTGAAAAGTATGAGAAGGGGTACTACCATGCAGAAGACTAATAAGTTGCTCAGGGAATTCAGGGAGATTGTCTCTGACATGGCTATCAGGACTACTTTGATTGTTGGTTATCCCGGTGAAACAGAGCAGGATTTTAATACCTTGAAAAGTTGGGTTCAGGATATGCGCTTTGAACGTCTGGGATGTTTTACCTATAGCCACGAAGAGAATACACATGCCTATTCCCTGGAAGATGATGTGCCCGAGGAAACTAAACAGCAACGCGCCAATGAGATCATGGAATTGCAATCGCAGATTTCCTGGGAACTCAATCAACAAAAAATTGGAAAAGAATTCCGTTGTCTCATTGACCGTAAAGAGGGCAATTATTTTGTGGGAAGAACAGAATATGATTCACCAGATGTAGACAATGAAGTCCTGATCGATGCCAGTCGGTTTTATTTAAAAATCGGGGACTTTACGGATGTAAAGATTGTTGAAGCAGCAGATTTTGACCTTTACGGTGAACCATTGACCAACTAGAGCAGTACTGAGGAGATCAGATTTTCAACTGTTGGATGATCATTACCTCCTGCGGGTTCAATGGTGATATTAAGGGACTCCGCATGGTCAATAAAGGTTAATTCTACAAAAGCTTCATCTGTGGGAACCAATCCCATATTGATCATAACGCCTTCTACATCTGCCCACATCTGGTAAGTCTGATCCGGTCCTAGTGGAGGAAGGCCAATTGGGTTGACCACAACTTCCTTTGAAACCGGATTTATGTAGGCTACTGCTCTTGAATTTGGTAAAAGATCATTTCCTTCCAAAACCATCGGTATCACATCAGGATTGGTCAGTTTCTGGAATTGTTGTGTGGTTAGCGTCAGATTCCCTTCCAGGGAGTTCATTTGATTCTGTAAATTGGCAGTCTGTAATCGGAGCTCTTCCAGGTCCCCGAGCGTATTTTGCCAACGTGAGTAGAACCAGAAAGTACCAAGCGCGAACAAAGCGGCGAGGGAGGCTGCTACCAGAAGTCTGGAACGCAGTATTGTGAAGTTTTTATTTGCAGAGGATATGGGGATTACCGGGCTTCCTGATTCAGATTCCAGTTGATTTTTCAAACCAGAAAGGGCAGCCGGCGGCGGTGCAATGGCATTTTCCATAGCCAGCCGCTCAAAGTCGGCTTCCAGCAGCTGGTATTGCTCCTGAAGTTCTTTGTCCTCTCCCAAAATCCTGGATACCTCATTGTGTTGTTCTGCACTAAGGGTGCCCAGTAAATAGGAAGTCAATAATCCGTCGTCTAAAATTCTTTGCCTATCCATTACCAAACCAAAGTTTAATAAAAAAAAGTAGCATAAATATCTCTTTCCCGTATGCTGTTCTCAATTGTCTTAAGGCCTGCTGTACATAAGATTTGAATGTTCCCAGGGGAACACCCATTTCCTCATGGGCTTCCCGGTGCGTCATCCCCTTAAAATATACCAGGTCAATGGCCTTTTGATGGTGAGGTTCCAGGTTTCGCAACATTCCATTGATTTGAGAATAATCACGTTCCTCTTCCTCCGCCTCCATATCCTTATATACACTTAAATCCTCCTTTTGGATGAGGTCGTTGTTTTTCCTAAGGGCATTTAGGGTAGTATTCCGAGCAATCCGGTACGCCCAGGTATAAAACCTTCCTTTTTCAGGGTCATAAGTGTGTATCTGTTTCCAAATCTTTAAAAAAGTATCCTGAAGAACTTCCTGTGCCAGATTTTCTTCTCTGCACATGCGAATGATCACCCCATAGAGTGCAGCCGAGTACTTGGTGTAAAGCTCGTAAAGGGCTCCTTTGTCTCCCGCCTGTAGCTTTTTTATATGTGGTATGTCTTCCGCGAGCTTCGCCATGAATGGTGTTAAAGATATGATAAATTTCAGCTTTCCTCATCCGACAGAATAATTGAGGTGTACTTAAAGATGAGAGCCACAACTGGCTATTTCTAAAAATTAATCTTTAAAAACAAATCATGAAAAAAGCAATCTTTTTATTTTCGACTTTAGCATTCTTCGCTTTTGCACCTAATGCTACTGCACAAAACAATGACAAAAACATCGTAGACATCGCGGTAAGCGTAGATGACTTTTCAACTTTGGTAACAGCATTGAAAGCTGCAGATCTTGTATCAGCACTTCAGGGAGAAGGACCATTTACCGTATTTGCTCCTGTTAATTCCGGGTTTGCCAAAATCGACGCGAATGCATTAAACAGCCTGTTGCAGCCTCAAAATAAAGCAAAACTTGCAGCTGTACTGACCTATCACGTAGTAGCTGGAAAAATAACTGCTACAGATGTAGCTGCTGCTTTGAAAAAAGGAAATGGAGAAGCTACCCTAACCACTTTAAATGGGGCTACTTTAACTGCAGTAAGCAGAAATGGTGGAATTTACTTGAAGGATACCAATGGAAATTACAGCAAAATAGCCAAGACAGACGTTATGGCTTCCAACGGTGTAATTCACATTATCGAAGATGTGGTAATGCCTAAATAAGGAATTACACATTGTTGTAAAGAAACACCGTCTCCTGACGGTGTTTTTTTTTACAAATAGAGCTAACTCGAAGTTTAATTTCCGCTGCGTTCAAATGTATAAAGCGCTCGTCCTAAAGCTGCGAGGAAAGGAATACCTACTTCATCGTATTCATAGGCATCATCGTTGAAAATGCCATCCTGATTTACCAGAAGCGTGGCACTAACCATAAATTCCACTTTGTTTAACTCATCTCTGATATAGGCACAATCCGTAAGGGTTCCATAAGCAAAACCAACTTTGTTGTAGATCTGTAAGTGGTCAGGGATTCGTTCCAGGGTATCCCCGTATAGAAAGAATTTACAGTATCCATCGTAATATTCTTCTTCGTCATATCCCGCTTCACGCGGAAGCATTTGCATGGCCTCCAATAAAAAAGCTCGTTGTTCCTGAGTGATTTTAAATTGCTCTTCCTTTGCGTAATACTCGGGGTAGACAACACGTTTCAGCACTTCGTGCTGGGCAAACAGCGGGTAGTAATTCTTGAGTTTGAAATCAAATGGCTCTGCATAAAGTGAATCCGCTTTATAGAAACCACGTCCTTTTTTAATGCCATTTAATAGCAACGGTTCGGGAGCTTTGTTTACTATGGGTTTACTAAGGGCGGTGGTACTGTCATTCATATACAGGACCAGAGGCCTGGTGGTTACTTCATCTGAATGAACACCAAGTCTGTGGGATATCCGCACAGGGCTTATCCCTTTGGTTAGGAGTCTATTATTTATATCGTCCTGACCCAGGAATTCCAACAGTCGATTATTCGCATGGTTATCACTTACTGTAAATATCTTGATAATGTCTTCGGCAAATGTGTTTTCAATTGTATCTCCTTCTATATAGTAACGAACATTGCGATCAAGTGAATCCAACTCATTTAGTTTTTCCAAAGCCGTAACAGCAATAGGAAATTTTACCGTACTGGCCGGATAGAAGTAATCCTTCTTATCCACCTGGAAATTGTAGTCATGAAAGAGCAAGCTGTCTGCCCTCCGTTCAATTCGTGTATAAATGATCTGCAGTTCATGTTCCTCAACCTTGTCCATGACCTGCCTTATATATGGATCTTCGCTAAGTAGTACTTGCTTTAGGGGGTCCTGTGTCCCGGGGTCTTCCGCACAGGTTTTTAGCAGTAAAACACTGAATACGCATAAAAGCAGCTTAACTTTCAAGTAAGTTGGCATTAGTTAAACAATCATTCCATGTATAATTCTCCACGATGGGGTAGCAGGGCATCCCGAACAGGAATCATTCCCGATTCTTCTACTACCAGATAGGCGATACTGTGGAGGTCGCCAAGGTCCTGATGCCCGGTAATATTGAGGTTCAGGCTTTCCTTTTCAATGAATTCCATTAAGTGAATTTCGTGATGACGGGCTATTGCTGCCGCATCGGGACCACGAAAATCCCAAATCAATTTGATCTTTCTTTCCAATTGGTATGCTTATGAGTCATTTACTGTTTTTCCTTCCTCGGCAAAGGCTTTGAAATCCTTCAGGTATTTCATGGATTGCTTTTTGAAAGCCCCGGGCATAAGAAATCCCATAACTTTCATAAAGAAGCCCGAGAATTGAAATTCACTTTCAGATCTCCATCGGGTTTGGGTCGGGGAGACTATCTCAAAATAATTATGCTGAATATTGTGAACTCCCTTGGCGTCATAAGTGGTATGCATTTCGTCCGGGAGGTTTCGTTTCAGGATTGTTTCTACCATAACCAGCTCCCGTTTTCCCATTTTGTAGTGTAATTCCATTTGCGCACCTTCTTCACCGGGGGTTCCGCCAAGCATTTTGTATTCTAAAAGACCCTGTTGCCAGTGGGCCATATTGTCTGGATTATCAAACTTTTCAATGAAAACAGTTCGGGGAACATCCACAATAATTTCACTTGTATATTTCATTTTTCCAGTTTGTTGATACTTCCTAAATTACAAAAATTTAATCCCGGGTCTACAAAAATCTGTTAATGGTAGTATACCTCCTTGTAGGGCAAGCCCGAATTCTTATTTTTGCTGAATGCGCCATCTACGTTTGTTGCCTCAAAACATAAATTGCTTTAGTCTCATCTTGTTGATAGGACTAATGGTAGTCTCCTGTGGTAAGTTCATTAAGGACGATATAGAAAACCGACCCGTTGCCCGTGTAGGGAATGTGTTTCTGTATGCCGACGATATCAATAAATTACTCCCGGAAAATACTACTCCTCAGGATAGCGCTGCCCTGGTTACAAACTATGTCAACAATTGGGCGATCAAGCAACTTTTACTTAGCAAAGCTGAAATCAATTTGCCCGAAGAACAGCTCCAGGATTTTGAAAAGCTGGTAACGGATTATCGTATGGACCTTTATACCAGGGCCTATCGGGAGGCATTGGTTTTACAGGCACTGGATACAACGGTTACAGAAAATCAGTTAAGAACGGTTTATCAAAAGGAAAAGGAGAATTTTAAGCTGAAGGAAAAACTGGTTCAACTGCGTTTTGTTGAATTGCCTAAACAATTCCTGAATAAGGATGAGGTAACAGAGCGACTTAAAAGATTTGATGATGCTGACCTTTATTATCTCGATTCTATCGGTGTTCAGTTTCGCAAACTAAACTTCAATGACTCCCTTTGGGTGCCACTGGGTCGTATTATGGAGGAAATACCACCACTGAACTACGAGAATGAGGACCAATACCTAAAAAAATCACAATTTTTTGAACTGGAGGACTCTATGGCGGTATATTTGGGTATAGTGAGTGACGTGATGGAGCCAAATGAGATAGCCCCGCTACCTTTTGTAGAACCCACCATAAAGCAAATCCTACTCAACAGGCGTAAGTTAGAATACCTTCGTAATCTGGAAACCGAACTTATCGATGAAGCTACTAAAGACAAAACATTTGAGGTATATGAAAGTGAATTGGAAGACTAATTTTGCCATTTTTGGATCCCTGCTATTGATCGGGACAGCCGCCATGGCGCAGGAGCAGGAGCAGGATTCCATACCCGAACCACCAAAGGAGCCCACAATGCGACTCAAGGTAGATGGAATAGCAGCCGTGGTTGGAGATTATGTTATTCTGGATTCTGATATTGAAAAGACATTAATCGATCTCAGAAACCAGGGAGCATCGCCTGAAGACGTCACTAAATGCAGCCTGCTCGGAAAGCTTATGGAAGACCGGATGTATGCGCACCAGGCCGTTCAGGATAGTTTGCTGGTCTCAGATGATGAAGTAAATGCCAATAGCGACCGTCAAATTCAGCAATTGATCCAACAGGTGGGCTCTATGCAAAAAGTACTGGATTTCTACAAAAAGGAAACCGTGGAAGATTTCCGTTTGGAATTATATGAGATTAATAAACTTCAGATGCTGTCTCAAAAAATGCAGCAGAGCATTGTAGGAGAAATGGAGATAACACCGGAAGAGGTAAGGCAATTCTATAATAAGATTCCTGAGGATGAGCGACCAGTTTTTGGTGCAGAGCTGGAGATTTCCCAAATCATAAAAATCCCGGAAACCCCAGAGGTGGAAAAGCAAAAAGTGATCGACAAGCTCAGGCAGATCAGAGCCGATGTAGTTGATAATGACGCAAGTTTTAGTGTAAAAGCCATCCTGTATTCTCAGGATCCTGGCTCTAAATCCAAAGGAGGGTTTTACAGTATGACCCGCGAAACTCCATTTGTAAAAGAGTTTAAAGATGTTGCCTTCAGCCTGCAGGAAGGTGAAATATCCGAGCCTTTCGAAACTACCTTTGGATACCATATTATATATATTGAGAAGATCAGGGGACAGGAATTAGACTTACGCCATATTCTGATTCAACCAGAGATCCCGCAGTCCGAAATTGATAAGGCCAGAACAGAACTGGACAGTATCCGGCAGCAAATTGAGGAGGGTAAATATACGTTTGCAGAGGCGGCACTTAATTTCTCCGACGAAAAGGAAACTAAATTTGACGGGGGCTTACTGAGGAATCCTATTAATTTCGATAGTAAGTTTGAACTTACCAAGATGGACCCTGCTCTCTATAATCAGGTACGGAACTTAAAGGATAATGAGATATCCCAACCCATACTGGAGCCCGATCCAAGAGGAGGTCCTCCCAAATTTAAAATATTGAAAGTAACCAATCGTTACGACGAACATGAGGCCGATTTTGCACGAGATTACCTTAAAATTCAGGATTTGGCTTTAAAGGAGAAACAATTTAAGGCAATCAAAGAATGGATGAGAGAAAAGATTGAGGACACTTATGTTAGTGTGAGCGAGTCTAACCGTTCCTGTGACTTCGCTAATGATTGGGTTAAAGAGCAATAGGTATGTCTGATGTAACGGCTGTTGAGAACCTGGTAGTAAAGCACCAAGCCCTAAAGAAGGAGATTGCCAAGGTAATTGTGGGCCAGGAAGAAGTGATTAACCAAATCCTTTTATCTATCTACGCCGGAGGTCATTCTCTTCTTATCGGTGTACCCGGACTGGCAAAAACCTTGATGGTCAATACCATTGCCAAAGCACTTGGCCTTGATTTCAAGCGGATACAGTTTACACCGGATCTCATGCCGAGCGATATTCTCGGAAGCGAGATACTGGATCAGAACCGAAAATTCCAATTTGTTAAAGGACCTGTCTTTGCTAATATTATCCTTGCAGATGAAATCAACCGGACTCCGCCAAAAACTCAGGCGGCCTTACTGGAAGCTATGCAGGAAAGAGCAGTAACCATAACGGGCAAACGATACGAGCTTTCTTTGCCTTACTTTGTTCTGGCTACCCAAAATCCGATAGAGCAGGAGGGGACCTATCCATTGCCCGAAGCGCAATTAGACCGATTCATGTTTGCCATAGAACTGCAGTACCCTAGTCGGGAGGAGGAAAAACAGGTGGTTAAATCAACTACCAACGATGAGAACCCTCAGGTAAACGCCTTGTACAGCGCTCAGGAAATATTGGATATACAGCATCTGGTTCGCCGGATTCCCGTACCTGATAATGTGGTTGATTACGCTGTGAAACTGGTTGGTAAAACTCGTCCGGGAATGGATGATGCTCCTGAAATAGTAAAGCAATATCTGGACTGGGGAGCTGGTCCAAGGGCTTCCCAATATCTTATTCTGGGAGCCAAAGCACATGCAGCAATTAATGGTAAATTTTCGCCTGATATTGAAGATGTCCAGGCTATTGCTCTGAGTATACTGCGCCATCGAATTATCAAAAATTATAAGGCAGAAGCTGAGGGAATTACCGAAGAGGACCTCATTGGCAAGCTGCTATAGGTAAGGTTGTCTCTTTTTTTGACCTTTAGTTAACCCAGGTCACTTCAACCCCAATTTAAGGCGATTACTTTTTCAATCCCAACTCTTAAATGGGCAATAATAAGTCTTTTATTTGCCCTGCTATTTTAGTACTTTTGGGAGCACTCTAACAGAAAATTAAATACGAAATGGCATTTGATATTGATATGATTAAAAAGGTCTACGCCAATATCGCGGAACGCGTAGATAAAGCCCGGGAAATAGTTGGCAAACCTTTGACCCTTTCAGAAAAAATCCTGTATGCTCATTTATGGGGAGGTACTCCTCAAAAAGCATTTGCCAGGGGGAAAGATTATGTCGATTTTGCTCCAGACCGGGTAGCTTGTCAGGATGCCACTGCCCAGATGGCCTTATTGCAGTTTATGCATGCAGGTAAACCCAAAGTAGCAGTTCCCACTACGGTGCACTGTGATCACCTTATCCAGGCAAAGGTAGGTGCGGAGGCAGATCTTAAAATGGCAAATCAAACCAGTAATGAAGTATTTAATTTTCTTGAATCGGTATCCAACAAATACGGAATAGGTTTTTGGAAACCAGGTGCCGGAATTATACACCAGGTAGTACTGGAAAACTACGCTTTTCCTGGCGGAATGATGATAGGAACAGATTCACACACTGTAAATGCCGGAGGACTTGGAATGGTAGCCATCGGTGTTGGAGGTGCTGATGCTGTTGATGTGATGGCTGGAATGGCCTGGGAGTTGAAATTTCCAAAATTGATTGGTGTTAAATTAACCGGGAAACTTTCCGGTTGGACAGCTCCAAAGGACGTTATCCTGAAAGTTGCCGATATATTAACCGTAAAAGGAGGTACCGGCGCCATTGTTGAATACTTCGGTGAAGGCGCTACGGCCATGTCCTGTACGGGTAAAGGAACTATCTGCAATATGGGGGCTGAGGTAGGAGCTACCACTTCCACTTTTGGTTACGACGAATCCATGGATCGTTATCTGCGTGCTACAGGAAGAGAAGATGTGGCGGAGGCAGCTAATGAAGTTGCTGCTTACCTTACTGCAGATCCAGAAGTTTATGCCGACCCGGATTCCTATTTTGACCAGGTGATCGAGATTGACCTTGCTACCCTCGAACCTCACCTCAATGGTCCGTTTACGCCAGACCTCGCAACGCCCATATCTAAAATGAGCGAAGCAGCCCGGGAGAACGACTGGCCACTTAATGTGGAGGTAGGACTAATTGGTTCCTGTACGAACTCTTCCTACGAAGATATCTCCAGGGCAGCATCACTGGCCAAACAGGTCGCTGACAAACACCTCAAGACTAAATCAAAATTTACCATTACTCCGGGCTCGGAGCAGGTTCGATACACTATTGAACGTGATGGATTTATCGATACCTTCAATAATATAGGAGCTACCGTTTTTGCCAATGCCTGCGGACCCTGCATTGGAATGTGGGACCGTTATGGCGACAAGGCGGCTGATGGCCCCAGAAACACTATTGTGCATTCGTTTAATCGGAACTTCGCAAAAAGAGCAGACGGAAACCCCAATACGCTGGCATTTGTAGGTTCTCCTGAATTGGTAACCGCAATAGCTATCGCAGGAAGGCTGGATTTCAATCCTTTGACTGATACGCTGATTAATGAGGAGGGTGAAGAAGTTAAACTGGACGAACCAAGGGGGTATGAATTGCCGCCGGAAGGATTTGCTGTGGAAGATGCAGGATATATCGCACCCAAAGAGGACGGAAGTTCTGTGCAGGTTGTTGTTTCGCCGGAATCGGAACGTCTTCAATTATTAGATCCATTTATTCCCATAACGAATGAGAGTTTAAAGGGAATGAAACTGCTAATTAAGGCGTTTGGAAAGTGTACTACAGATCATATTTCCATGGCGGGACCCTGGTTAAGGTTCCGAGGCCATTTGGATAATATTGCCAACAACACCTTGATAGGGGCAGTGAATGCCTTTAATAAAAAAACAAACTTTATTAAGAACCAGCTTACCGGAGAATACGGAGGTGTGCCTGATACGCAGCGGGCATACAAAGCAGCTGGTATCAAAACCTTTGTTGTTGGTGATCATAACTATGGAGAAGGATCTTCCCGGGAGCACGCTGCTATGCAGCCAAGGCACCTGGGTGTAGCTGCCGTGCTGGTTAAATCCTTCGCAAGGATCCATGAGACCAACCTTAAGAAACAAGGAATGTTGGCATTGACTTTTGCGAATGAACAGGATTACGACCTGATACAGGAGGACGATACCTTTAATATGTTGGATATCGATCAATTCGCTCCTGGTAAACCGCTCACAATTGAAGTGGTACATGCGGATGGCAGTAAGGATACCATTATGGCAAATCACACCTATAATGAATCACAGATTGAGTGGTTCAGAGAAGGTTCTGCTCTGAATGTGATTAAAAAAGAAAATGCTGCTTAGGCGACAGATAATGTAAAACTCCTGAATATTTTCAGGAGTTTTTCTTTTACCAATACCCAAAATGAAGATTAGCAGAAAAACCCTCCTCAACCTGATATTGTTCGCCTTGGTGATTTCGTTTTTCGTAACACCACTCGGGCATTATGGGAAGATTTTTCTGAATAGACTTTTTGCTTTTGGCCCTGAGGTAATCCCCGCCGCAAGTCGTACTCAAATTCCAAACTACACCTGGACCTTAAAAGACAAGGACTGGAATTTTTTTAGCTTTGAAGAAGCCCGCGGGAAAGTAGTCTTCATTAATTTCTGGGCCTCCTGGAGACTCCCTTGCGAGGCTGAACTTCAGGAAATTCAGAGGTTATACGAAGAGTTCGGTGACCGGGTGGTTTTTTATATTATAACTGATGAGGAAAGGGAACCCGTTACCGCCTTTATGGAGAAACAGGGATTTGATTTTCCAGTTACTTATTTGATAATTGGAGAGCCTGCACCTATTCAGATACCGGATCCGCCGGCCTCGTATGTGCTTGACCGGAATGGTCAGGTAGTTGTTTTTGAAAAAGGAATTACTGATTGGTATAACCCTGGTGTCAGGGAACTTTTTACTCAACTTCTTGAAAGCCCATGAAAAGAAAGCGTGTTAACCTGGTATGGTTGTTTGCATTGGGGGTAATGGCTCTGTATCTTTTTACTCCCTTGGGATTTCATGTTCAGGTATATGTTAACCGATTGCTATCTCACAACCCTAAACCCGTCGCCAGTCGTATTCTGGAAGCCCCAGATCTTGATGGCTGGAGTTTGAAGGGGATGAACGGCTTAACTTTTCGTGGTGAAGAGCTCAGGGGAAAGGTAGTCCTGATTAACTTTTGGGCAAGCTGGTGCCCTCCCTGCGTAGCAGAAATGCCTTCTCTGGACAAGCTGCACCAGGAATTTGGGGATCAGGTGCGTTTTTTATTTGTGGCCCGGGATCAAAAAGACAGAGTGGTTTCTTACCTGGAGAAAAATAACTATGACTTTCCTGTTTACTTTGAAAAGGGACTAACCCCTAAAGGCTTATATAATAACTCGCTTCCTACAACCTATATTCTGGATAAATCCGGGCGGATAGTGTTAGGACATGTTGGTGCTGCCGACTGGTATTCCGAAGATACCCGTAAATTGCTGGATTCGTTATTGATTAACTAAAATGGAACCAATTACCACCATCAGCCTTTTCCGTTACAGGACTATTTGGTCCAAAATCTGGGCTTTTGGTATGATGCAATTTGCTCACCCCAGTCTTGCAGAGGTGGAGGGGCTTCGGTTTTACAAACTAATGGGCAGTGGTAAAGCCGGATTTAATCCCTGGCCAGACTGGTCAGTTTACGCATTGGTTCAGGTATGGGATACGCCTCAGGATGCGGATCACTTCTTTAAGGAGCACTCGTTAATGAGCAGCTACCGGCAGAAAGTGCAGGAACACCTGACACTTTATATGAAAACGTCTAAGGTAAAAGGCCAATGGGCGAAGAAAAATCCGTTTCCCGAAAACAAAAACCTCGATCCTCAAAATAATTACCTGGCGGTGATTACCAGGGCCACCATAAAAACCAAATTCCTGTTTAGGTTTTGGAAATATGTACCTAAATCTCAAAAAGGCCTACTGGAAAATGAGGGTTTATTATATACCAAGGGAATAGGGGAGGTACCCTTAAGAAATATGGCCACCTTCAGTATCTGGAAAGACAAAGAATCACTACAGGCTTTTGCTTATTCTGCTGCCGAGCACAAAAAGGCCATCTCCCTTACGCATAGTCTG
Organism: Flavobacteriaceae bacterium D16; assembly: GCA_021295155.1. Classification (GTDB taxonomy): domain Bacteria; phylum Bacteroidota; class Bacteroidia; order Flavobacteriales; family Flavobacteriaceae; genus Lentiprolixibacter. Next base: position 54,717 of record JAJTJC010000033.1, read on the forward strand.
AAATGGTATAAAGAAGAGTTGTTTGCGCGCTTCCAACCGTATAGAGCGGAAGGGTTCTGGTCCGGTATGCCTGCCCTGGACTTAAAAGGCTAAGCCTAACCTTTCCAGAAATAGAAAAAAATAAAAAACACAAGTTGCGAAATATAGAGGTGATGGGAGAACAACGAACTGCCCTTAATCTTCAATGCCTGGTATATAGTATGGAAGACGAAAGCCAGGGCAAACCAACCAACGAAATTCTGTAAAGGAGCGTAACCAACTTCCCAATACCAGAAGTCGAAGCGTGGAGCACTTTCTTCCAGGAAGAAGTCCAGAAATACCATTAAAAAAGCCCCGCTAAAAACACGTGCCCAGTATGGCTTCAACCAGCTTGAGGCGATTGCTCCGGTGGCAAAAGTGAGAAACCCCCAGTTTACCCCAATAAGATAAGGAACTCCATCGATCTTTGGACCAAAATTAGCTCCGTAATGGTAGTCCCCGAAGATCAAACCGTAGTTAACCCCTAGCCATTCCGCAAAAATACTTGCGATTCCAATACCCAGGAAGAGCAGTGCTTTTTTGAAAGAATCGATTGGAAAAACCAGAAGAGTCAACCCCAGAATAAGCATCATGTTCAGGGGTGTTTTACTCATGAACCAGGATTGCTGACCTATGTAGATGCCGGCAATGGCACTCAGATTGAAAAGCCAAATAAGAAATATCGAAAAATAAGTCAGGAATTTACGCTGCTCAGTCATCCGTTTTTACGTTTGGTACCATATCGGAAATGATTTTAGCCGACAAAAGGCATAAGGGTATCCCGCCTCCGGGGTGTACGGATCCCCCGCAAAAGTATAGATTTGAAATCTTCCGACTAAAATTGGGATGTCTTAAAAATGCCGAAAAACGCGAGTTGCTGGCAGCGCCATAAAGAGCGCCACGATATGAGCTGGTACTGGACTGAATCCCGGGAGGATCAAGGACATGCTCCACGGCAATCAAAGGCTCTAGATCTGTATGGAGTACACGATTTAACTTTTGGATAATATTTTTACGAGCTCTCGCTTTCATTTCTTCCCAATCCTGGCCATGATCACCTGGGGCATTGATCATCACAAACCAGTTTTCACATCCTTCAGGAGCGTCGGAAGGCCAGTCTTTGCTGGTTATGTTTATATAGATGGTAGGATCATCGCCTAGAGTCTTCTTGCTGAAAATATGGTCGAACTCCTCTTGGTAATCATTGCTAAAGAAGATGTTGTGAAGATCTAGTTGAGGAAACTCTTTGGTAATCCCCCAGTAAAATATAAGCGCCGAACTTGACCTTTCCTGGGCCAGTGTTTTTTCCGGCGCGGGTTGTTTGGGAAGCAAGTTTCGATAGGTTGGAAAGATGTCCATATTGGATACAATCAGATCCGAATTATGAATAACATCCCCAATTCTTAAGGCAGTGGCTTTTCCATTATCAACTAGAATTTCCTCAACCTTGGAATCAAATTGGAATTGTACTCCTTCAGAAACAGCCAGGCGATACAAGCTCATGACTATCTCGTGCATGCCTCCTTCAGGAAAAAAGGTGCCATAGAACATCTCCAAGTGGGGAATCATTGACATTATCCCAGGCGTTAGGTATGGAGAACTCCCATTGTATGTGGCATAACGGTTAAAGAGTTGAACCAGTTTTGGATGCTCAAAGTACTTTTCATTAACCGCGTTAAGTGTGCCAAATACATCAAGACTGGGCGTACTTAACAATGCTTTCATTGTTTTAGCGGATGTATAGGTGCTGGCTTTATGAAGGGATTGTTCCAGAAAAAGCGGGGCCGTAAGATCGTATTTCTTTTTATTTCTTGAGATATAGCTGTGTATGGCATCTTCCTTTTCATGAAAAGTAACTGCAGCATCACGTGCAAAATCCCTGGTGTTTTTCCTTGCCGTGAATCGGGTTGCATCATCCCAGAAATATTCACAAAGGATCTCCTTTCTCTTATATTTAAAGTGCTGTTCAGGGGGTTTGTCAAATAGTTGAAACAATTCATCAATGAAGTGGGGCATGGTAAATAAGGAAGGTCCCAGGTCAAATCGATACCCTCCTAGATCAATGGCGTGTAACTTGCCCCCCGGGTATGGGTTGGCTTCAAAAACGCTTACCTCATAGCCTTTTTTACGTAATCTGAGCGCGGTTGCCAATCCGCCTATACCAGCACCAATAATATGTGCCTTGGGCATTCCCTATGATCTTTTGAAGTATTTAAAGGGTACTACCAGCATACCAAAACATTCTCCGTCTTTCTTACCCAGATGTTTATGGTGGATTTTATGAGCACGCCTTACCCCTCGGGCATACCAGTTATTGGCTTTACGGAACATCTTAAAGCGTTGATGTATAAAGATGTCATGTACCAAAAAATAGGCTGCACCATAGGCCATTATACCGAAGCCAATAGGATAGCCATACCAAAACCAGCTGTTTGAAGCAATTATAATAAAGGCCATGCTCATGGCGGCATAATACAAAAAGAAAGCGTCATTGCGTTCAAACCACGAATCGTGGTCTTTTTTGTGGTGATCTTTGTGCAGAACCCAAAGAAATCCGTGCATAATGTATTTGTGGGTAAACCAGGCCATGAATTCCATTATGCAAAATGTAGCGATAAAAATTAGGAGCCAAATGGCTAATTCCATATCAAACTAAATTGAGTTTATAATTTACGTACGATTTGGCCAACAATCCAAATTTTTGATAGTTGGGTACTCGTATTCTCGTGTTCTTAATTTGAAGAGACGGGGTTTTCTGGAGTTTTTGTAAGAGCTTAAAATAGTATTTATAAGCAGTATATACTCCAAATTTCGCCTCATGAGGCAATTTTACGATTCCTTCAAAGCCCAGAGCAAAGTCTTCCTTGATTTCCTGCACAATACGGGCCTTGGATTGTTCATCCAGTTCCAGCAAATTCGTATTCGGAAAATACGAACGGCTCAGGTCTTCATAATCGGCTTTCAGGTCACGCAGGAAATTAACTTTTTGAAAAGCCGAACCCAAAGCCATGGCCGATTCTTTTAAATTTTGATATTGTTCGTCATCTCCTTTTACAAAAACCCTCAGGCACATTAAACCAACAACATCGGCCGAACCATAGATATATTCTTTGTATTCCTCTTGTGTCCTGTAATCCTTTTTGGTAAGATCCATACGCATACTTTTCATAAAGGCATCAACCAGGTGTTTGGGAATGCCATATTCATGATACGTGTGTTGGAACGCATTCAAAATAGGATTAAGACTAATGCGGTTTACCAATGCTTTTTCCAGATCTTTTTCGAATTCCTTGAAAAGTTCAACCTTATTGAACTCATGAAAGGTATCTACAATTTCATCTGCAAATCTTACAAAGCCATATATGTTATAGATATCCTTACGAATTGATGGTGCAAGCATACGGGTAGCCAAAGCAAAGGAAGTGCTGTAAGATTCCGTTACTGTCTTAGCGCATTCGTAGGATACTCGATCAAATATTGCCTTCATGGTATGCCTTTCAGTTTAACTTTTCCATAAGGTTGGAAACCAATTTCCCTGAAATCAGGGAAGGGGGTACTCCTGGTCCCGGAACCGTTAGCTGTCCGGTAAAAAACAAAGATTCAACTTTTTTACTCTTTAATCCAGGCCGGAGGAATGCCGTCTGAGAGAGTGTATTCGCCATTCCATATGCATTTCCCTTATAGGAATTATACTCTTCCTTAAAATCGTTCACACAGAAGGTCTTTTTAAATATAATGTTATTTTTCACCCTTTGTCCAATCCTTGCTTCAAATCTGTTCATGACTATGTCAAAATACTGTTCACGAAGTTCCGGGGTATCTTCTAAACCAGGTGCAATCGGAACCAGGAAAAATCCGGTTTCACAACCTGCTGGCGCCATAGATTTATCCGAAACCGAGGGAAAGTTTGCGTAAAAAAGCGGATTGGTTGGCCAGGTGGGGTTGTCATAAATTTCTTCGGCATGCAAATCAAAATCTGTATCAAAGAAAAGGTTGTGATGCTCCAGGTCGTCTAATTTCTTATCAAAACCAAGATAAAATAACAATGAGGAGGGTGCAAAAGTTTTCTTTTCCCAGTAGCTTTCAGAATATTGCCGGTATTTGTGGTCCAGAAGGGTCTCGGTATGTACGTAATCTGCCCCGCTGAGCACATAGTCTGCATTAATTTCCACTCCTTTGACAGTTAGTCCAATCGCTTTACCATTGTTCACCCTGATTTTTTCCACGGGTGAGTCTGTATGAATCCTTACGCCTAACTCGAGAGCAAGGCTTTCCATTCCTTGTATGATCTTGTACATACCCCCTTTCGGGTGCCAGGTTCCCAGGCCAAAGTCTGCAAAGTTCATAAAGCTATAGAAAGCAGGTGTTTTGCTGGGTTTAGCCCCCAGGAAAAGCACTGGAAATTCCAGGGTAGAAACCAGTTTAGGGTTTTTGAAGTTCTTACGAACCTCGTAACTAATATTCTTGAAGAACTGGTCTACCCTGGTTACGGTATCTTTGGTAACCAGTTCAAAAGGAGAGCGACCAGGCCGGTAAACTATCTCGTTGATGGCTATTTCATAGTTCCGTTGGGCTTTTGCAATAAATTTCTTTAGCGGTTTAGAACTACCAGGTTCAATACGGTCGAATTCCCGGGAGATTTTCTCCATACTATCCCCAATGGTGATTATATCGTCTGAAAAAAAGATTTTATAAGCCGGATCCAGGCGTTCGAGCTCGTAATAATCGGAGGTTTTTTTACCAAAATCAGCGAAAAAACGATCAAAAATATCGGGCATCCAATACCAACTTGGACCTATGTCAAACGTAAAACCCTCGGCAACAAGTTGACGGGCGCGGCCACCTACCGTACTATTTTTCTCGTAAATGGATACCTCAAAGCCAAGTTTGGCCAGGTAGCAGGCGGCCGACAATGCTGAAAAGCCTGACCCGATTACCGCTACTTTTTTTTTCATAAGTGTTTACCGTTCTATGGGAAAGCTAAGTTACAGCAAAGTACTCAACTGTTCAACAGATTGAAAGGTTCTTATTTGAGGAGGTAGAGCTTCGTCTTTGAGGTGTTGGGTTTGTCTTCCCAGAATCCACAAGTGTGATTTGCCGTCTTCGTTTACCTGCTCATTGAAGTCTTTGATGTACTCCTGCAAATGATCTTTCGTGGGAACTACCGTGAAATAGGAAAGGAAATGAACGTTTTCGTAGTATTTCTTCAAATCCGGCAGGTTTTCTAAGGGCATGGTCTGACCTAAATAAACGGTTTTATAACCCTTCAGAATGATTTCGTAATTGATAAATAACAAACCAATTTCATGGATTTCGTTTTCAGGTAGAAAAAGCACAAAAACCTTATCCTTTTTAGTAGGTTCTATGGTCTGAATTTTTTCAGTACTCGTATAAATCTTCTGTTTAATCAGATTGGTGATAAAATGCTCATGGGAAGGACTTATGGTATCGGTTTGCCATAAAAGTCCCAATTCGTTGAGCAATGGAATAAATACCTCCCAGAACACATCGCGAAAGGAGCGGTCTACCATCAAACTGTTGTAGGTACGTTGAAACATGGCCAGATCAAAATTGATCATGGACAGTTTAAAGGCATTCATTGCATGGCTCTTTGCACTATTTTTTGCTACTAATTCCCTTACAATTTCGGGTATTTCTTCCTCTGGGATTTTAGCAATTTTGGAAATCTTATAGCCGTTGTTGTAGAGCAGGGTTACATTAAGTAGCTTCTGAAGACTACCCAGACTGTACGTTCTGATATTGGTACTTGTACGCTCCGGAGATAACAACTTGTATCTTTTTTCCCATATCCTGATTGTATGTGCCTTTATTCCTGTAAGGTTTTCTAAGTCCCGGATACTAAAAGACTTTTTTACGTTGTTCATCTTTTCTATGATATAGTTAAACAAAGTTACTACTTTTTAAATGAAGTTTCTAATTATTAAGTTAAATTTTAGCAGTATTCGAGATTACAAGCCCTTCATTTTAGGTAAACTTCATTCCCCTGCTGCTGTATTCTGTAAAATGGATATATTTAGAAGTAATAAAATCATAATTATGAAGAATTTGTCGATTTTGTTAATGATGCTGGTTCTTGCTTCATCCTGTCGGGATAAAAAGGAAACAATTATTAAGGAAGAGCCACAGGAGACCGTTAGCCAGGAAGTAGAGTGGATTTCTTTGGTGACAAAGGAATCATGGCGGGGGTTTAATTTAGAGGCACTACCAGATAACTGGGCAATTAAAGACGGTATTATTGAATGCTACGGCAAGGCGGGCGACATGGGCGGCGATATTATTTCACGTGAACAGTTTGACAATTTTGAATTGGAACTCGAATGGAAGATAAGCGAGGCAGGAAACAGTGGAATCTTCTATCATGTAGTGGAATCCGAAGACTATCATTCTCCATACCAGACCGGTCCGGAATACCAGATACTGGATGATGTAGGGTTCCCTGATCCTCTTGAAGACTGGCAGAAAACAGGGGCAGATTATGCCATGCATCTCCCGAATGACCAAAAAACACTTAATCCTGTAGGTTCCTGGAACTCGAGCAAGGTGATCTTCAACAAAGGAAAAGTAGAACACTGGCTTAACGGAAAAAAGATCCTGGAATTTGACAAGTATAGTGAGGACTGGCAGAAACGACGCAATAGCGGTAAGTGGGATGATTTCCCTGATTACGGAAAAGCAAACAGCGGCCACCTCGGATTGCAGGATCACGGTGCCGGAGTTTGGTTTCGCAATGTAAGGGTAAGGCGTCTTTAATTAAAAACGGCGTTCTGGTTCAAATCCTTTTAATGCCATTGAGGTCTTTCTCCCTGAGATAAGTTCGGCGATTAGTTTTCCCGTGGCAGGCCCCATGCTCCAGCCCATCATAGCATGTCCTGTAGCGATATACAGGTTAGTAAATTTTGAAGTGCCCCCAATGTAAGGAAGGCCATCTGGAGAAACGGGTCGTAAACCGCATTGGGCTTGCGCTTGTTCCCCCTCACTTATGTTCAGGTGTGTATAATAGGTTTCCGCCGCCCTGGCAATTGCCCTAACGCGCTTAGGTCTAATCTTATGGTTAATGCCGGATAGTTCCATGGTCCCGGCAAAACGGGTAAATCCCTTCATGGGAGTAACGGCTACCTTGGTTTCCATAAGTATTGCTGGTAAAGTAATACCGGTATCCCGGTTTATATCTATCCGATACCCTTTTCCAGGCTGTATAGGCAATCGAATCCCTAATTTCCTGGCAAGTTCCTGAGACCAGGAGCCACTAGCCAGCACTACTTCATCAGCGGAATAGCTATTTTCTGAGGTATTGACCTTAGATACTTTAGGAGCATTAAATGCAAAGGAAGTTACCGTTTCACCGGTTATCAGCTTTACACCCTGCTTTACCAGGTAGTTTTTGAGATTTGCCATGATCTCCGGAGGTGAGGTATGTGCGTCACAGAGGTAATGAACAGCTCCTCTGATTTCAGGACTAAGGTTTGGCTGTAAGTCTTTGAGTTCTTTTGAAGACAGTTCTTTTACTTCTAGGCCTAAATCTGATGCTCTTTTGGCCACTTCGCGCTCATGGGCTTCTTCTTTTTGTGATTTGAAAAGCATGAGCAAGCCCTTTTTTTCCAATTGGAAATTACCTAAATCGCCTAGTTGCTGCCATTCGGTAAACAATTCTTTACTTAACAGGTTAAGGTCTTTGATCAGTGGGATAGCTTTCTCAACCTTGGCTTTGGTTGAGGAACGGTTAAAATACCAGGCCCATCTCAGAAAATCAGGGTCCAGCCGGGGTTTCATATAAAAAGGGCTGCTGCTATTGAACATCCACTTTATCCCTTTTGCCATCATCCCGGGTGAGGCAAGAGGAATGATATGACTGGGTGTCAGATACCCTGCATTCACATAGGATGCTCCTCCCGTTAGGTCGGACTTATCAAGGACAATAACCTCATGGCCCTCCTTATGCAAGTAGTAAGCTGTGCTCAATCCTACGATTCCGCCCCCTATGACAATTACTTTTTTCAATCCAATAATGTATAATACGATACAAGATAAAAAAAGCCCCGGGGAATACTCCTCGGGGCTTAAGTGCCCAGAATGGGAGTCGAACCCATACGCCCTAACGGACACATGGCCCTCAACCATGCCTGTCTACCAGTTCCAGCACCTGGGCAGCTGGATTAGCGCGACAAATATAGGGAAGTATTTTCAGATCTTCAGCAACTCAAAGAGCTGATTTATGTCATGAATTCTAACGGTCTAAACCATTAGATTTGAATCCAAGCTGAAGCACTATTAATTGCGTTTACGAAGCCTATGTAAATAGTGTTACATAATTGCGTCAGATTTTTAATAACTTCGATAAAATTATGATTCGTATTCATTCCATCTTGCTTGCACTTTTAGTGCTTTTGCAGAGTTCCTTCTGGAACCTGGATGATGTTTCTCGCATGGGTGCTTTGATTGAGCATGCTAAATTTCATGCTGATGCATATGGGGATAATTTTGTGGTATTCCTTTCTAAGCACTATGGAGAATTGCAACAAGAACATGATAAGCAACACCAGGAGGAGAAATCGGAACATGAAAATTTGCCTTTCCAGAACCAATCCTGCGTTTTGGTTGTGGCAGACCTTTCCCGTCTTGGGAATACATTTACCCTCCCGAATGCTGTAATGAACACAAATACCCCTCAGAATTTCTACTACCTGGAAAACTACGCATCTTTAGCAGATTTTGAAATTTTTGAACCACCCCGATTGATATAATCTTGAGCATGACAACCCCCTTTCTCTAGGGTCAAGTTTCACCGCACATTACTGGATTATGTTATCAAAAATCATTCAATTTAGTTTACGCAATAAGCTTTTTGTACTCATATCTATAGCTATTGTAGCCGTTTTCGGCATGTATGCACTTACACAAATTTCCATTGGTGCCGTTCCTGATATTACCAATAACCAGGTACAGGTAATTACTACTTCAAGGAACCTGTCTACCCAGGACATCGAACAATTCGTAACCTACCCTGTAGAACTTGAAATGGCGAACCTTCCGGGAGTAGTGGAAATTCGTTCAATATCGAAATTCGGACTGTCAGTGGTGACTATCGTCTTCGAGGACGACATGGGCACCTATCTGCCTCGCCAGTTAATCGCTGAGAAAATCAAGTCTGCCAGTGAAAAAATCCCGGAGGGATTTGGCAGTCCCGAAATGGGCCCCATATCTACAGGCCTGGGTGAGATCTACCAATATATCCTGGATACCCGACCGGGTTACGAATCGCAGTACTCGGCTATGGACCTGAGAACCATACAGGACTGGATTGTAAAGCGGCAATTATCCGGTATTCCCGGTGTGGTTGAGGTCAATACCTGGGGAGGAGAATTAAAGCAATACGAAATAGCCATAGATCCGGAGCAACTGCAATCTAAGGAAATAGCTATTTCACAGGTTTTCATTGCCCTGGAAAATAATAATAGTGTAGCAGGGGGTGGTTATATTGAAAAACTAAACGATGCCTATTTCATTCGTGGAGAGGGGCTTATTGCCTCGCTGGAAGACATTGAGAAAACGGTTGTTACTAACCGCAATGGAAGTCCGGTTCTTATTAGGGATATTGCAGAAGTAGGATATGGAAAGGCCACGCGCTTTGGGGCCATTACCGGTAATGCTCAGGGAGAAAAAGTGCTGGGACAGGTAATGATGCTCAAGCATGCCAACTCCAAAGAAGTTATTGATGCCGTAAAAGCCAGGGTGTCTGAAATTTCCGAAACACTCCCAGAAGGCGTATATATAAATGATTTCCTGGAACGGAGTGAATTGATCGGAAAAACAACTACCACAGTTGTGGAGAACCTGATTTTAGGATGTCTTATTGTGGTATTTGTGGTCGTCCTGCTATTGGGTAATTACCGTTCAGGTTTTATTGTGGCCTCTGTAATTCCCCTGAGTTTATTGTTTGCTATTTCCCTGATGTATGTTTTTGGGGTTGATGCTAATTTAATGAGCCTTGGAGCTATTGATTTTGGGATAATCATAGATGGTGCCGTAATTATTGTAGAGTATACAGCTTTTCGCTTTACACGGATGGATAGTACGATTAGCAGGGGAGAATTAAGGGCTGTAGCTGATCAGACTACTTTAAGAGGTGCCGCTAAGATGATGAATTCTGCCATATTCGGTCAGTTTATTATCCTCATTGTGTTTATCCCTGTACTCTCCCTTAGCGGAGTAGAGGGGAAGATGTTCCGCCCTATGGCCTTAACCTTCAGTTTTGCATTGTTGGGGGCCATGATCCTTTGCCTGACTTATATACCGATAGTTTCCGCTCACTTTCTGAAGCCGGGCCTTGCCCAAAATAGCCGGATATCAAAAGGTATTATTCGTTTTCTGGAACGTATATACGATCCTTCTATACGATGGGCCCTAAATAGCAAGAAACTGGTCATAGGTATTGCCACGGCACTACTGTTGGGAACCGGTTACTTATTCAGCACCATGGGTGCTGAGTTTGTACCCACACTGGATGAGGGTGATTTTGTTATTCAGCCTGTCTTACCCACTGGCACTTCCCTAACAAAGACCATCGAAATTACTACTGAAATCGAAAGAATACTCCTGGATCAATTTCCAGAAGTAGACCAGGTTGTAACGCGCATTGGGGCGGCAGAGGTACCAACAGACCCCATGTCTATGGAAGAAAGTGATGTGATTATCACGCTGAAACCGAAAAAGGAATGGGTTTCAGCGGAATCCAAGGATGCCCTTGCAGAAGAGTTTAAAAAAGCCCTTGCAGTTATTCCCGGAATGGAAGTAGAATTTACCCAGCCCATTGAGATGCGTTTTAATGAACTGATAACAGGGGTAAGGGCAGATATTGCTATTAAGGTGTTTGGAGAGGACCTGCAAATCCTAAGTGAAAAAGCGAATGAAATAAAGAGCCTGATAACTGACGTTCCCGGGGCAGCAGATATCGCTGTTGAGAAAATAGTTGGCCTTCCCCAACTCAATGTGCGTTATAATCGTTCTAAAATGGCCTTGTACGGGTTGCAGATCAACACCTTGAACCGTATCATAGAAATGGGATTCGCGGGCATTAAGCTGGGTACCGTATTTGAGGGGGAAAAACGATTTGACCTCACATTGCGGTTAAATAAACGACACCGTACGGATCTGGAATCACTGAATAAACTATATATAGATACACCTGGGGGGCAGAAGATACCGTTGCGGGAGCTTGCTGAAATAACGTATACGGAAGGAGCTGCAAAAATAGCCCGGGATGACACCAGAAGGCGAATAGTGGTGGGTGTGAATGTTCGTAACCGGGATCTCCAATCGGTTGTAGAAGACATTCAGGAAAGAATTAAGGAAAATCTGATACTTCCCGCCGGTTATTCAGTTTCTTATGGCGGGCAGTTTGAAAACCTTCAAATGGCCAGAAACCGCCTGCTGGTGGCCGTGCCCATATCCCTGATACTTATATTTATCCTGTTGTTCTTCGCATTTGGTTCAGTACGCGAAGCGCTACTGGTATATACGGCCATTCCACTTGCTGCAGTAGGTGGAGTACTACTGCTCTGGCTCCGGGATATGCCTTTCAGCATTTCAGCGGGGATAGGATTTATCGCGCTGTTTGGGATAGCCGTCCTCAACGGAATTGTTTTGATTGAACATTTTAAGGAACTAAAAGATGAAGGTAGCATGAAAATTGAAGAGCTTGTACGTAATGGCACCCGCCACCGGCTTAGACCAGTCTTGCTTACTGCTTCGGCTGCAGCCCTTGGTTTTTTGCCTATGGCGGTATCCTCTAATGTTGGCGCCGAGGTGCAACGACCCTTAGCTACGGTAGTGATTGGCGGACTCGTAACCGCAACACTCCTCACCCTGATTGTACTTCCGGTACTTTATACACTATTCGCCGGTAAGCTGCAACGAAAGGCGAAAAGAACTGGACAGCTACCCACAATGCTCCTTTTACTGGGCATGGTTTTACCTTTCAACAATATTGAGGCTCAAAGTGAACCACTTGGATATGAAGAACTCAGAATGCTGGCTCTGGAAAACAATGCCCATTTACAAGCTGTTGCGCTGTCAAGGGATAGACAAAGATCCTTAATGGGTGCAGCCTATGATTTTGACAAAACCCAAGTCTTTTACAGCTACGACCAGAATAACCTCGCCATCAATGGAAAGCCCCTTGAGGTATATGGTGTTCAACAAGATTTTAAGTTTCCCCTGCTTTATTTTACTGATCGCAAAATGCGTAAATCAGTATGGGAACAGGCTGAAAACAGGTTGCAGATTGAAAGGCGCATGTTAGAAGGATCTCTTGCTTCTTCCTATTACGAATTGCAACATGTTTCGGCTAAAATAAAAATCTATGAAGCCCTGGATTCCCTTTTTACTGAGATGGCCAGAGCAGCTAGCAGGCGATATGAACTAGGCGGCACCAATTATCTGGAAAAGATATCTGCCAGGGCTAAACAACAGGAGTCGGCAACTGTATTGCGCTCTCTTAGGGAAGAGTACCAGGTGCAGGCAGAGGCAATTAACCAATTGGTGCAAGCTCCTGAAATAATTGGGATCAGGAATGAACCCCTGGGTAAGCTCACTCCCCAAAATACACTAATCGCAGGGCATCCCGGATTGCGTTTTATGGAAAAAGAAAGTCAATATCTTACCGAAAAACGGCGGCTTGAAGGCCAGTCCCTTCTACCCGATATTTCCTTTACTTATTTCCAGGGCACTAATTCTACACTGAATCAGAACCTTTATGGGTATCAAATGGGTTTTAAAATACCACTCTTGTTTCCAGCCAAGACGTCCCGAATTCGCGCTTCGCGACTTGCTGAAGAAGCTGGTTTTTCAAAGGTTCAGGATTACCGTATCCGACTGGAATCGGCATTTGAGCAATTGAAACATAAACTTGCCAGGGATGAGGTTGCCCTGGAATATTACGAAAATGAAGGACAGCAACTTGCGCAGGAGATTCAAAAAATGGCAGAATTGGGATACAAGAATGGAGAGATCGATCTTTTCCGATATATACAAAGCCTGGAACAGGTGAGTACACTGCGTCTTTCCTACTTAGACCATCTCAACCGCTATAATCAGACGGTCATTGAAATTAACTACCTAATCCTTAAATAACGAGCATATGAAATGGGTATATAAGATTGTTGTACTGTTCTTTTGTTTTGGACTCTTTGTGTTTTGTAAAGGCAGGGAAGAAGCAAATGAAACCAAATCGGAAGTTTTCCCGGGAGAACAGACTTCTCAGGGTATACGGATTAGCAAAGAACAGTTGAACTCCCGCAACATGACCATTGGCAAATTGGATACCATAACCGTAAGGGAAGTAGTAACTACCCAGGGATATGTAGATGTGCCACCAGAAGGCAGGGCACTTGTAAGCGCTCCAATGCCAGGGTTTGTAAAAAGTGCACCCTATATCGTAGGGGAGCGGGTAAAAAAGGGTCAACAACTCCTCACTTTGGAAAACCCGGAGTTCGTTACCCTTCAACAGACCTACCTCGAGGCCCTTGCACAGCAGGAATATCTGAAATCTGAGTATGAACGTGAAAAAACCTTATTTGAAGAACGGGTCAGTTCCCGAAAAAACCTCCTTAAGGCAGAAAGCGATTATCGTAAAAACCGAGCAGCGATCATCGGCCTGAAAGCTCAATTAGAATTGCTCAAGGTCAATGTTAATCAACTTGAATCGGATAGCATCAGATCTTATCTTAAACTTTATGCTCCAATAACCGGAAGCATTACGCGGGTTATGGTTAATCGCGGCATGTATACTCCTCCAAACGAACCCCTGCTCGAACTTGTAAACACGGATCACCTGCACCTTGAACTGGGTGTTTATGAACAGGATGCGCAAAAGGTTCAACCCAGGCAGAAACTCCAATTTTATCAGCCAGAAAATCCAGGGGAACTTTTTGAAGGAGAAGTATTTAAAGTTGGTGACCAGGTACAGGCCGAGAATCGAACGGTTCTCGTACATGGACACATCCCTGATAGCCTTGTCAGAAGTTTTCCTGTTGGGTCTTATATACAGGCGCAGATTATCTTGGATGAAAAACGAGTAGCGGCCTTGCCGGAAGCGGCTTTTCTGCGGGAAGGACAAGATACCTATGCCCTTGAAGTTACTCAGTTACCGGATGGGGATTATCTTCTGAAAAAGGTAGCACTGCAAACCGGCGCAGTCCAATCAGGGTATATACCCATATATACGGAAAACACGGAAATTCTGAAAAGTCAATTCCTGACCCGGGGTGTATTTTGGTTTAAATCGGAAGCAGAATAAAAGATAATCGGCATTGGCATTTAATGTACCATTTAAAGTTATGCCGACAATGGATGGCGCAATTCGGTTTGTTTTTGCAATGATGATAAAAATCATTTTATTAGAACAAGAGAACTCTTAGTTTGCTTCTATAACTGGCACCTATATGAAGACCATTCTTTATGCAACGGACTGTACCCGTCATGCAACTCCAGCATTGCGGTATGCATACAAACTGAGCGAACAACTGGATGCAAAGCTTATTATTCTCTCTGTATTTGATCTGCCCCCTGTCCTGGTTGCTACCATAAGGTCACCCAAGCACTTATCTAAAATGGCTGCTGATGAGCACATGATGGTACTTCATAATTATTGTTCTCGTTATCTCAAAGACAGCATGAGTTCGAACATTGTCCTTGATGTAGTAGAAAGTCCTTCTATTGCAGATGGAATACTAAAGCGTTGCCATGCTTTAAAACCAGATCTGTTAATATTGGGTATGAAAGACGAGCATACCCTGAGGGGGTATTTCTCTGGAAACATTGCCAATGCAATTCTTGCTGAAAGCCCCTGCCCGGTAATTATGGCACCTAACCAGTTCCGCTACCGAAAACTTAAGACACTGATCTATGCTACAGACTTTGAAGAACGCGATATCGAGGCAATAAAGAAACTGGTGGCCCTTGCGGCACCTTATGAAGCGGAGATATTGGTGGTGCACATTCCCACTAAGGAGGAATATTCCGGCATGGAACAAATGGAGTGGTTTAAAGAATTATTGAACCAGAAGGTTGACTACCCAAATATCCGGTTCCATATGATTTTTGCCGCAAGTGTGCAGGAGGGTTTGGGTAGCTATGCGGAGGACGTACGTGCAGACCTCCTGGTGATGCTTCAAAGGGCTAGCAGCCGGTCATTCTTTGGTAAACTCCTGCATGGTGATCAGGTAAAAGCCATGGAAACCCGAAGTAAAATCCCAATTATGAGCATTAACGAGCACTGTCTGTAAGATTGCCGCTAATCCTTCCGTCTTCCATTTCGATTATTCGATCTGTCCGTTCTGCAAAATCATGGTCGTGAGTAACTACCAGTAAGGATAGGCCCTGTTCTTCTTTAAGCCTTTTGAATATCTGGAATACGTTTTCTGCATTATAACTGTCCAGGTTTCCGGTAGGTTCGTCACCCATAAGAATGGAGGGGTTATTGATCAGCGCCCTGGCAATGGCTACCCTTTGCTTTTCTCCACCGGAGATTCTGGAGGCTCGTTTATTTGCCAGTTTGGCAATATTGAGCATTTCTAATTTTTCCATGGCATCGTGTTCAATCTCTGCGTCAGATCTAGCAGCAAGTTTTCTCGCAGGGAGCATGACATTTTCGAGAACGCTAAATTCGGATAGCAGGTAGTGGAATTGAAATACAAAACCAATGTGCTTATTTCGAAGGCGGGATAATTCCTGGTGGGGTTTCCCTGTAACCAGTTCTTCATTCAGATACAGTTTACCTTCATAATCCGTATCCATGGTAGAGAGGATATACAACAAGGTTGATTTGCCTGAACCAGACTTACCCATGATAGACGCAAACTCTCCTTTTTTTACCTCAAAGCTGATATTTTTGAGCACATGAAAATCGACCGGTTTTCGGAAATGCTTGTTAATATCAACTGTTTGGAGGACTTTCTTCATGACCGGACTACTTAAGTTCCTCTGATAATTTGTACGGGGTCTACTTTCCTGGCCCGGTTAGAGGGGAGGTAACCTGCAATAAAGGTCGATATCAGCGCAAAGGAAATCCCGATCAGATAATAACCAGGCTGGTAATTTACAGGAAAGGTGGTTATTGTAGGCAATGCTTCTGTTTCAAAGGGAACCTGATCGATGAGCCTGGAAAATAAAAAACCAATTATCAACCCCAAAAAACCCCCAATGACCCCTATGATCAGTGCCTGGCTCATAAAGATCAACTGCACGTCCTTACCGGAAAATCCAGTAGCCTTCAGGATGGCAATATCTTTCATCTTCTCATAGATAAGCATATTCAGGATGTTATATATCCCAAAACCTGCGACGATCAGAAGGGTAATGGAAACAGCATAGGTTATGGTGTTTCTGATGTTTGAACCTGTTTCGAATTGCGCATTGGCCTCTTTGATATCAGTGGCTTTAATACCGAATTGCTTTTCCAGGATTTTGGACATGGCAGCTGCCTTCTCGAGGTCGTGCAATTTTATATTGATATCCGTAATGAAGTTTTCCGCTTCACCCTCTATACGTTGCACGGTTTTAAGGTTGGCATAGCTTTGAATATTGTCAATGTCGGCAATACCACTCTGGTAAATACCTACAATCTTGAGGGGGAAAATATCCCCTTTTATGGTGCTTATTTGTACACGGTCTCCAATGTCCAGGGACATGGTTTCTGCAAGTCCGGCCCCCAACAGTATTCCATTGTCCGTGTTTTCAAGAGCTTCCGCGCTGCCGGCAATCAGGTAGTCATCAAAACTGGATAGCCGTACTTCTTCCATAATATCAATTCCAGTCAAATTTCCACCCAACTCAATGGAGCCCGAGATGTAAAAGATTTGTGCCCGTAATTGGGGGGAAGCCCCTTTTACGTCCGGGTTATTGCGCAAATGATTCAGAATGGGAAGCGCATTGTGAATTTTAAGCTGACTCTGTTTCGGCTTAATGGATCGCACCACATTTACCGCATCCTGCATTTCTTCATAAAGGGCTACCGGTTGTTTTTCAGAAGGCTCTATTTCATTGTAAAGATGGATGTGGGGGGTTTGATTAAGAATCAGGTCATCCAGCATTTTATTCAGGCCTGTCATAAAGCTCACCAAAGTGATGTAAGCACCTATGCCAAAGGTAACTCCCAATGAGGCAGTGACTGTAGATTTCATCTTGGTGAGCAGATGGGTTTTGGCTATCCCTAGTATGACTTTCCAGTTAGTCATTCTCCAGGTCTTAAGATGTAGGTGTCTTCATCAAGACCTGAAATAATTTCAACCCTATCCAGGTTCTCAATTCCAGGCTGCACTTCTATTATACCCTCCTCGGTCCTCACTTTGTTACCATCGAACAAATAATCCTTGGGAATGGTAATCACATCTTCCTTTTCTGTGATAATTATGTTACCCTCGCCTGCGAGCCCGGGATATAATACCTGGGGTGGGTTGTTGAAGAGGGCTTCAATTTTAAAGGTCTGAGAGCGCTCGTCTTTAAGGGGGTAGATTTTGTTTATCCGGGCTTCAAAGACCTTTGAATCATAGGCATCCAGAGTGATCAATGCCTTTTGCCCTTCCCTGATCCTTACAATGTCCACCTCGTCCACCAGCATTTCAATTACGAATTTATCGGAACTACCTACCGCCGCCACGGGTTCCCTGCTGCTGATCAGTTCTCCCTGATTTTTAAATAAGTCATACACAGTTCCGTTAATTTGGCTGGTCACGGTAAAATCGTCTGTGGCGATCATGGCCGTTTTATAATTGTTTTCCGCTTGAATGAGTTTAGTTTTGAGTTCATTCTTCATGCGCTCATAATTGCCAACAAGCACCTGTAAATTACTTGAAGCAAGTTCGAAAGTCAGTTTTCGGCTGTCATACTCCACCTCAGAGCCAATTTTTTGGTCCCAGAGCTTCTTTTGTCGGTAATAATTGGCAGAATCGTTTTTTAGTCTCAGTCTGGCCGCAGTGATTTCATCACGCATACCAGAAAGTACAGCATTGTTGCCGCTATAATTTTCACGCGCAAGCTCCAGGTTAAGCCTGGTATTCTCCATATTCAGCAGTGGGGTATTATTGACGATTTGGGCAATGGGGTCTCCCTTTTTTATCAGATCGCCCTCCTCCACAAGGTTCTTCTCCAGGATTCCACCGACAGCCGCATAAACCTGGTAAAGACTGTCTGGCTGAACGGTTACCGAAGAGTAAACAGATTCAGTTAGTTTGGTGCGTGTGGGTTGGATTTTGTCACTTTGTGTACCACAACGTGAAAGGCAAATACCCAGAAATATTGCGCAAACTAGGATGTGATACCTGAATGGCTGTCTCATTAATCTGTATGTTTTGGGATAAGTAGACAGGTACGGTATTATTCCAGGGGTTCCAGCCTTCGTTCCAGGCTGGGCTTCCTGCTTCTGCTCATCGGTAAAAGGTTTCCGTTGATTTCGACGCGCGTACTTGTGAAATTATCCACCTTCTCTAAATTTACGATATATGATCGGTGAATCCTAAGAAATCGATCCCGGGGTAACTTATCTGCCATAGCCTTCATGGTAGATAGTACCACAACACGTTCGCTTGTTGTGATTAGTTTTACATAATCACCCATGGCTTCCACCCAAAGTAGTTCCGAAACATCCACCTCCCGTTGTTGTAAGTCGCATCTTATGGTCATAGACTCCTTTTTTTTGGGTTGATGCAAGCCGTTATACTTTTTTAGTGTTTTTTGAACACAGCGTACAAACCTCTTTGGATCAAGTGGTTTCAATAGATAGTCTGTAACACCGTAGTCAAAAGCTTTCAAGGCATGTTGTGGCGACGCCGTAATTATAACGGCCTGGGTACTTTCATCCAGGGCTTCCATAAAATTAAAGCCGTCAATAAGAGGAAGGTCCACTTCAAGGATAATAAGGTCAACTTTCACCTCACTTATTCTCTTGTATGCGGCAGTAGGATTATCGTAAGCTCCCAAAAGATGTAGTTGCGGTTGCTTGCTTACAACATGACTAAGTAGCATACGGTGCGTTGGAGATGGATCTAAGATTAAGGTACCTAATTTGGGTGTGTTCTTTTTCATACCATTCAATTGAAAAAGTTTAAGAAAGAAACATCTATTCCTTTCTGAATATGCTTAACAAAACTATTTGCAATATATGGAGCATGAAATGATTATAGTCATCTTTTTCCGACAAAATGGCCTTCAAAATATTGAGGTTTATTTGTAATTCCATCAAAATTAGGGATGGATGACATTTGTCATCTTTCTTAACCGGTCTTTACCAAAGCTCCTTTCGGCCTTACCTTAATCGGGCAGTACATTGTTAGAAACTAATCATACTCGGTATTCTGGTAATATTGATTAAACAAAAGAAAATTCAACAATAAATATTATCTTTAAAAAAGGCTGTTAATTGACCGATAATCAGCTATCTGATACCGCGAGTTAATGTTGTTTATCGCTCTAGGGCAATATGGCTGATAAAAGTCATGTTATAATATTCATACAGCTACTATTTTTAATTACGATATAAATTCTTTTACGTATGACTATCAATATTCAGTATGTTCAAATGCCAAGTAGTGAATCCATGAGCACAATTGTTACTAACAAGCTCAGGAAACTGGAAAAGAAGTTTGAATGGATCATTAGTGCAGATGTGTTTTTTAAATTGGAGAACGATCCTAGAGGTAAAGGCAAGATTTGTGAAATACAGTTGAGCGCACCTGGCCCCAGATTATTCGCAAAAACCGCTGAGGACAATTTTGAAAAAGCTGCAGCTTCCACAATAAAAGAGCTTGAAAGTCAGTTAAAAAAGCGTAAGGAGGTATTTAATAAACACTGACTCCCTACCCAATTCATAATCCATGGGAAAAATATTAGTACCGGTAGACTTTTCGGAGCATTCAGCCTATGCCCTTGAAGTGGCCGCCTCGTTGGCAAGGCAATCAGATTCTGAAATTGTTCTGCTTCACATGATGGGCTTGTCTGAAGCCATATTGACCAAAGACGCCTCTCAGGAGGCCGCAGAGGCGCATTATTACATGAAACTCACACGAAAGCGTTTCCAGGAATTCCTTGATAAAGATTTTTTGCAGGGGATTAAGGTCCAGGAAATGGTGCAGAATTACAAGATCTTTAGCGAGATCAATGAGGTTGCCCTTGAGGTACAGGCAGAGCTCATTGTGATGGGCTCTCACGGGACCAGTGGATTGAGCAGTATTTTTGTAGGTTCCAATACGGAGAAGGTGGTCCGTACCGCTAAAGTTCCCGTGCTGGTGGTAAAGAAACAACGTCCTGGTTATAAACCGCATAAGGTGGTGTATGCCTGCGATTATAAGGTGGAAGACTTGAGTGCCTATACAAAGGCCCTCGAGTTATCTAAGCAATGGCAAGCTGAAGTACATTTGGTGTTTGTCAATTTACCTACAGAGCATTTCAAAAGCTCAGAAGAGATAAAACGCGCACGTGAGATGTTTTTTAAAGTTGCCCACAACGGACAGAAACCTGCTGAGGTCAGTACCCATGTGGTAAGTGATTATTCCATAGAGGGAGGTATTTTTTACTTTGCTTCCACAATTGGCGCAGACCTGATTGCCATGCCTACCCATGGCCGCAAAGGTATGGCCCACTTTTTTAAGGGAAGCATTGGAGAGGATGTGGCCAACAGGGCGGATATTCCCGTAATTACCTTTAAGGTTTAAAACGCTAATTATTAAACAACAGCTGCAATTTGGCTAGCAGGATCAATTCCGATTTATTTTTGTCTGCATAGGCTTTGGCGATGGCATTGGCGGTATCCTGGATTAGATTTTTAACTTCTTCTGGAAATTGCTCAGTTGATTGCTTAAAGTATACAACGAAATCTTCATAGGCCTGCTCTGCAGTAGTGTCTGATCTTCTGGCTAGTTCAAAAGCATGCCAGATGTAATAGGCCATGGAGTAGGGGGCTTCTGGAAATTTGGGTTTCCAGAATTTTTCAATTTCCCGCTTCAGGCGTAAGGTTTCATCTTCATGAAGGTTGCGGTCGGCAGCAGCTACTGCATAAAAGAGTTTTCCCAGATTTTCAAACAGTTCGGTGTTGATTTCGGTGCTTTCCATAGTCATGAGGTTTGTAGTGGAAGATCTTTGCCCTGGTAGAGACATTTGTCAACAGGATATCCCAATCGCTTCAATTCCCGGATAACTTCATCGTATACCCCAGGGTCGTCATAATGAAATCGTAAGGCATGGTTATCCAGATCAAAGCTGATCAGGCTTACGTCAAGAATCCGGTGAAGATTCCGTTCTATAAGTTTACTGTCCGTGAGATTTGTCAGATTGATTAGGCGAACACAAGCTTCCATGCTGTAAGATTTTGTGATATCCATGAACTTAAAGTTGCTGGAAGACTTTTCCTATGATAGAAATCATGTTTTGTAATAGGCATTTCCGGAAATGCGTCAAGGAGCTGCTTCAGTTATGATTTCTTAACTATAATTTCCCGGTATAGCAGGGATTGAAAGGTCTAAATCACGGTAAAACCCCTACCTTTGTGTTATGCATGTCTTTGAAAAAAATAGCAGTATTTTTCACCTGCTTTCGGAGGCAATTTCCGATGGTGTTGTTGTGGTAAATCAGGAACATGAAATTGTGTCCATCAACCGACATGCGCTGGATTTTTTCGGATATACACAGGAGGAATTACTGGAAAAACCCATGCAGATCCTGGTCCCGGACCGCTTTCAGCAGGTCCATAAGGAACACACAACAAACTACTTTAAAACCTCGAAAATAGGGGCAATGGTGGAGGACAAGTGCCTGTTTGGCAGGCGAAAGTCCGGGGAAGATTTTCCCGTTAATATCAGTTTACATCCCTTTGATTTATACGAGAGAAATTATGCGCTGGCCGTGATTCGGGATTTGACCGAAGAAATAGAGATTCAGCGCAACATTGATCTGCAGACGGAGGCTATGGATTCTGCTCACAATGGGATTGTTATTACCGACGCTCTTTTACCGGACAACCCCATCATATATGTAAACCAGGCCTTTGAAAATATTACCGGCTACGACAGGTCGGAAGCCCTCAACCGGAATTGCCGTTTCCTTCAAAGCGGTGACCGGGAGCAGGAAGGTGTGCGTATGATCCGTAACTGTATTAAAGCTGGGAAAAGTTGTCAGGTGGAGGTTCGGAACTATAAAAAGGATGGTACCCTGTTTTGGAATGAAGTGTCTATCAATCCCATAAAAAATGAGGATGGCATTGTTACTCATTTTATAGGCATACAAAACGATATCACCGATCGGATAAAAACTGAAGAAGAGGTAAACCACCTGGTCCGCATATTTAATGAGTCCCTCAATGAAATATTTGTTATAGAAGCGGATAGTCTGAAATTCAGGCATGCGAATTTTGGGGCTTGCAAGAATTCAGGTTTTTCGCTGGGGGAATTGCGGGATATGACGGTGCTCGATCTGTTATCCGAATACAGTATTTCCGAGTTTCGCAAACTACTGGAACCGATCTTTAGGAGAAGCCACGCAAAAATCACACTGGAAACCAATCTGAAACGCAAGGACGGCACCGATTACCCTGTAGAGGTGCATATGCAATCTTCTACCAAGGAAGACCGCAGGGTAATTATTTGCATAGTACTGGACGTAACAGAGAAGCGAAACTATACAAACCGTCTTGAGGCTACCGTGGAGGAACGAACCCGGCGCTTGAAAGAGGCTTTATCCCGCGAAATAGAATTGAATGAACTAAAGACTAAATTCCTCTCCATGGTGTCTCATGAGTTTAAAACACCATTGAGTGCTATCCTTACATCAGCTACTCTGGTTGGTAAATACGGGGAATCGCATAATCAGGAGAAACGTGAAAAGCACCTTCAAACCATTACCAGGGAAGTAAAACATCTCAACAATATCCTGAATGATTTCCTATCGATAGAAAAGTTTGAAAAAGGCAAGGAAATCTATAACCTGACCAACTTTTCACTCAGTAAGGTTATTGACGAGGTGATCTATAATGCCAATATGATATTAAAAAGCGGACAGCGTATTGGCTATCCGAAGGGCGTGGACGAGCTGGTTATTTGTCAGGATGAGAAAATTATTTCCCTGGTCCTGATCAACCTGTTATATAACGCTATTAAATACTCCCCCGAAGATACCCTCATTGATTTGCAGGTAACCCTTACCAGTGACTCCTTGATCCTTAAAGTGAGTGATGAGGGAATAGGCATCCCGGAAAAGGACCAGAAATTTATATTTGACCGCTATTTTCGTGCTGAGAATGTCTTGCTTACCCAGGGTACCGGGATTGGGCTTAACATTGTCAAAACCCATATTGAATCTCTTGGAGGGTCCATAAGTTTTGAAAGCGTGGAGAATAAAGGCACAACTTTTACTGCTGTGCTACCGGTTGACAATAATGCCTGTACCTGAAAAGAAAGGGATCTTTTATTTGTATCTTAGTATTACTCTTGTGTTAAAGGATCTTGCATGAAGAAAGTGTTGTTGATAGAGGATGATACCATTTTACGGGAAAATACAGCTGAATTACTAGAATTATCTGATTATCAAGTTTTTACAGCACCCAATGGTAAAAGAGGAGTTCAGCTTGCCCTGGAACAACAGCCGGATGTTGTTGTTTGTGATATCATGATGCCCGAGATGGACGGTTATGCCGTTCTTGAGGCCCTTTCCCAGAATGAAGTCACCCGAACCATTCCTTTTATTTTTCTATCTGCAAAAACAGAGCGACAGGATGTGCGAAAAGGTATGGAATTAGGGGCCGATGATTACCTGACAAAACCATTTGAAGAGATTGAATTAATCGGAGCCATAGAAAGCCGTATTGCTAAAATGGCTATCCTCCGAGATTTGGATGAGGAATCAAAAACCGATGCCCCTGGAAAAGAGCAAGTAAGCAACCTGAATGAACTGAAAAACTTCATCTATGATAATGGGATGGATTTTGAATACGCTTTAGGTGATGCGATTTACCGGGAGGGTGATAATTCCAATACGGTATACCTGGTACTTACGGGAGTAGTTAAAACCCATAAACTGGATGAGCAGGGAAAGGAACTTATTACGGGTATTCACCGGCCCGATGATTTTTTTGGACTTACCAATTTCACCCGTAATATACCCTATCCGGAATACGCAACAGCAATGGAGGATACCCGCTGCGCTGGAGTGAATAAAACCATCCTTAAAGAAGTACTGCAGCACAACCCTGACCTCGTAATGGAGTTGATGCAACTCATGTCTGAAAGTTTAACAGAAGCCCGGGAACAATTGCTTCAAATGGCTTATGGTTCTGTCCGCAAGAAGACCGCCAATACCCTTTTGAGGTTTGCCGATAAACTGCAGTCGAATTACAAAGGGCCTATCCACATTTTAAGGAGTGACCTTGCAGGGGTAGCGGGAATGGCTACGGAGACCTTAATTCGCACTCTTTCCAGTTTTAAGAAGGAAGGTTTGATAGACATCTGCGACAGGGATATCAGGGTCCTGGATGTGGAAGGTTTGCGCAACATGAATTAGCAAACTGAAACAGGCCTGCACATGATCTGTATCATTTTAGGAATGCACTAGTGGCACTACTTTTATGCCGATCAATACCTATTGGCATGTTACGTATACTCATCCCTACCGATTTTTCAAAAAACGCCTGGAATGCCCTCATTTACGGTTTAGATTTATTTCGCAAAGAACGTTGTACCATCTATTTACTTCATGTAAATCCTTTACCACCCTATTCAGGTGCGGGCAGTTCCATTAAGGCTAGTACCCAAATGTTGCGCGAAACCATGCTTGCTGAAAGCGAGAAGAACCTCAAGAAGTTGTTGGATAAGATAAATGAAACCTTACCCAATGAGCAGCATACCTTTATGACCATCGCACTCTACGATTTCTTTGTAGACAGTATCAAGCGTGAAGTTGTGGACAAGCATATCGATTTGATCATCATGGGAACCAAAGGGGCCTCCGGTCTAAAAAAAGTGTCCATGGGAAGTAATACAGGTGATGTGATCACAAAGGTTAAATGCCCGTTGCTTGCTGTTCCCGAGGATGCCAAGTATAAAATCCCCAAGGAGATCGCCTTCCCAACAGATTATTACATCAATTACGACGTGGAGGTTCTGGATACACTAACGAGCGTGGTAAACAGGAATGAAGCCTGTCTAAGGGTGCTACACATCACAAAACGAGGTGAAGAATTAACTCGGGAGCAACTGCAAAACAAGGATTTTCTACATGATTATCTGCGAGGAATAAGTCACACTTTTCATACCATAACAGGTTCCAAACTAGAAACGGCGGTTCAGTGTTTTGTGGAGAGCAGGGATATAGACATGATAGCCATGGTAGCTAAAAACCTTAATTTTTTCCAACGTATACTATTTAGGCCTGCGGTGGAAGAGATTAGCTATCATATAGAAATCCCTTTCCTTGTGCTTCACGAGTAAATAGAGTAAAAGGCCCGTAGCAGGGCTTTTTTCTTATGCTGCCTTTATAGCCTGAAGGATCTGTTCTTTGGGAACCAGTCCGGATTGCCTCCAAATGATTTCACCCTTCTTAAAAAGGATCATAGTGGGAACCCCACGCACCTGAAACCGGTTAGCCAGGGATTGATTCTGATCAACATCGATCTTTATAATTTTTACTTTTTCACCAAGTTCATCTTTTACCTCCTTAAGCACAGGGGCTAGCATTTTGCATGGGCCGCACCATAAAGCGTGAAAATCGACAAGCACCGGAGTGTCTGTGGCAATCAATTTTTTAAAGCTACTTTTCATTTTCTAATAATTTCCAGGGCTAAGATATCCAATACCCCCAGTAACTGAACTGATTTATATCATGGTTTAAGAAGGGTTCCTGGACTAATTTTAATGACTGTCAAGCTTTTTCACCGCGCTAGTTATGAGGAAAATAGTAGTACCCACAGATTTTTCAGAAAATGCATTCAATGCATTGAAATATGCCTGCCAGATTTTTAAGTATGAGCGGAGTGACATTTACATCCTTCATGCTTATGCCGATGAGGTTTATCAGCAGGACCAAATCATGAAACGTAGTTTCCTGGAAGAATTAAAAGAGGTAACCTATCAGAAATCACAAGAATCTTTAAAGGAAACCCTGGCTGCTATTCAGGAATATGCCCCTAACCCGCGGCATAAGTTCCGTGTTATTTCCGCATTCGGAACCTTAACCGATGAGATCAACGATTTGGTCAACCAGGAAAACATGGACATTGTGGTGATGGGTACCCGGGGGGAAACCAACGACCGGGAAATTACCTTCGGAAGCAATACCCTGCAGGTTCTGAAATATGTTCAATGTCCGGTACTTGCTATCCCGGAAAACTATGAATACCATCCTCCCAAGGAACTGCTATTCCCTACCAATTATATGGTGCCTTATAAGCGAAGGGAATTGAAATTGATCTGTGAAATGTCCGGATCCTTCCGCTCTACCATTCACATGCTCCACATAGACCCGCTGAAGCAGCCTTCTCTCCGACAGGAAGATAATCGCCAATTCCTGGAAGGATGTCTGCATAAGGCGCATATAAAATTTAAGACTACTCCGGAAAAGGATAAAACCATGGCCATTGCCAAGTATATTGTACATAATGACATTGATCTTCTTGTAATGGTAAATTCGAGGCATTCTCACCTGGAACATATGCTCTATCAGTCTACACTGGATTGGCTTGGATTACATGTTAAGATTCCATTCCTGGTATTACAGAATCTATCCCGTTAATTAAATGTTGTTGCCATGAAAAAAATAATCATTCCTACCGATTTTTCAGAAAATGCATATCATGCTTTTTCGTATGCCGCACAGCTGTTCAAAGATGAACCCTGCACATTTTACCTGATGCATACTTTTACACCTTCGGTTTATCAGACGGAGTATGTTTTGCATAGCCCGGGTCAGATTGGATTGGGAGATTTTTATCAACTGGATTCCGATGAGCACCTTGCGGAGATGAAAAAACGTGCAGAAGCACAATTCAATAATCCGAAACATACCCTGGTTACACATTCCGCATTTAATGTCCTTGTAGATGAGATTCTCGATATGGTTGAAAAGGAGGATGCTGATTTAGTTATTATGGGAACTCAGGGAGCAACAGGTGCCAAGGAGATATTCCTGGGGACACATACGGTACATGTAATTAAAAAGGCTAAATGCCCTGTCATTGCTGTGCCTTCCGGATATAACTACCAGGTACCCAAAGAAATTCTCTTCCCCACGGATTATGAGGTATCGTATAGCATGGATCATTTTGCTGCGCTCTTCAATATAGCAGATTTACACAGTTCCCAACTTGAGGTTCTGCATATTGCCACGGGCTTGGAACTTACCTCAAAACAGCAAACCAATAAGGAAACACTTAAGTCGCTCATTGGTTCGAGGACTTCCCGGTTCCACAATGTTGCCAACGAGGAGATTATTGAAGGCATCAATCATTTCCAGAGAACAGAAGAGGTGCAAATGCTCACCATGATTCAGAATAAACACACCTTCCTGGAAAGACTTTTTATTGAACCGGTTATCAAAAAGATCGGATTTCATGTGACCATTCCATTTATGGTTATTCCGGATGTAACAAACACCTGATCCTCATGAAGAATATTCTGATTCTCACGGATTTCTCGGACAATGCATATAATGCCTTTTACTATGCAGCTCATTTGTTTCGGGACATTGAATGTCGTATGTACCTGCTCAATGTTTTTTCCGAAAGCACCCCACTAATAAGTCCTAACCGGATTAAAGGAATGAGCCGGAACCTGCTTGTACAACTGGAGGAGGAAGCCAGGGAAGGGCTTGATAAAGATTTTCACCGTATTAACCTGGATGCTCCCAATAAAAAACACCTCAGGAAGACCATATTCAGGGAGGGTCAACTTCCGGATATTGTTCATGAAATAGTGGCCGATAGGGATATAGACCTGATTGTTATGGGTAATACGGGCAAGACTGCAGCTATTCCCGTTTTTATGGGAAGTAATGTTATCAATGTGGTCCGGAACATGCCAAAATGCCCCGTATTGGCAGTGCCACGGGAAAAGGAATGCGAAGTACCCTTTGAGATAGCCTTTGCTACCGACTATAATCGTAATTACGATGCCCAGGTCATGGAACCACTTGCCTTTATGGCTCAAATCTGCAATGCGGCAATTCGAATTATCCATATCAATGAAGAGGGCAGGCTTTCTACAAGTCAGAAGTCCAATCTAAACACACTCAGGGAATATCTCAGAGACCATCAACATACCATTCACTGGATGCCTGATTTCTCGAGTAAAACGGAAGTGATCAACACCTTTTTGAAGGAACTCGGAATCGGTATGATCTCAATGATCTATTACCGTCACGGTTTTCTCGGCAAACTTATGCGCGAACGGGTAATTAAAAGAATGAGTTTTGAAGTGGAGGTGCCCTTTTTGATTATCCCTCAGACCGACTGATTTTTATCATGGGAAAAATGCAGTAAGGCGTTTACATTTATTTAGTCAATCTCAATCGCTGTTATGAATAAAAGGATCTTGTTACCTACCGATTTCTCCAAAAATGCCTTGAATGCTGTGCGATATGCGGTTGACCTCTACCGTGAAGTATCCTGTGATTTCTATTTTTTAAATGCATTTCGGATTAGTGGCTACAGCATAGATAGTCTGACTCCCCCGGAACCTGGAGATATTGCCTATGAGGCTGCCAAAGAGGAATCTGAGGCCGGTCTTAATAAGTTATTGGAACTCCTGGAACTGCATAACGACAATCCCTTACATGAGTACCATATTAAACCCACTTACAATTCTTTATTATTTGCTATACAGACAACAATAGCCCAATACGATATTGATCTGGTGGTTATGGGTACCAAAGGGATAACAGGTGCCGAGAGCCTTATTTTTGGGACAAACACGATCAACATAATGGAAGGGGTAACAGAATGCCCTGTTCTGGCGGTACCACAGGATTACCGCTTTGTTCCACCCCGGGAAATAGTATTTCCTACGGATTACAAGGCAACCTACAAGCGCAGGGAACTCAATTATATGCTAGAGATTGCCAAATTACATCAGGCATTTATTCGTGTCTTACATATTAAAAAGGAAACTAGACTGAATAGGGAGCAGGAGAGCAACCGGGAATTGCTAACCGCCATACTTAAGGGGTTTGACCATAGCTTTCATGTTTTGGAAGACATAAAAGTACATAAGGGTATTGGTGCATTTGTGGAAAGTCGTGAAAGTGATATGTTAGCTTTTATAAACAGGAAACACACCTTTTTAGGTAAAATACTCTCCAGACCATTGGTGGAGGAATTAGGTTACCATTACAGCATACCCCTGCTGGCATTAAATGATCATAAATAAATTCTATTCTATGAAATATATTGGTATTTGGCTCGATAAGGAAAAGGCTTATCTGGTAACGTTGCAAAATGGAAAGGAATCCTTGTACACCATTAATTCCGAACTAGAATTTTATCACCCTAAAGGCGGATCCCGCTCTAAATCAAGATGGGGACCTCAGGACGTGGTTCAGGATAGCAAGTATACGGAGCGCGAGAAACACCAGCTCAAAGCATATTTCGATAACATCAACCAGGAACTGAAAAAAAAGAACCCTCAGGCTCTGGCTCTTTTTGGACCTGGAAATACCTATGCCCAGTTTAATAAATGGCTTGAGGAAAATCAGAGGGATTTAGCCAGTCTGGTTAAGATAGCCGACAAAGCCGATAGCATGACCCAAAATCAGCTAAAGGCATTGGTGCGTGATACCTTTGGAATGAGTCCGGATCGTTCGCTTTAAACAGTTGGTACAAATATTTCAGAAGAAAGGCATATGCCTGACAAACCCATTCATATTGTAAAATACTCTGGGGAATCTGTCCCCTTTTCGGAGGAAAAACTAAGGCGATCCCTTAAGCGTAGTGGGGCCAACACGGAGTTGGTAAATACTATACTCGAGAAGGTAAAGTCAGAACTCTACGAAGGGATTACCACACGTGAACTCTATAACCGGGCCTATGCGATATTAAAAAAGTCCAAACCTTTAACCGCATCCCGCTATAAACTTAAAAAGGCCATTTATGAGCTGGGACCTACCGGTTTTCCTTTCGAGAAGTTTATCCATGAGATTCTTCATTATTCAGGATATCGAACCGAAGTAGGGAAGATCCTTAAAGGACGCTGTGTAGATCATGAAATTGACGTTTTAGCCGAAAAGGACGATAAATTTATTTTGGTAGAATGTAAGTTCCATGGCGAGCAAGGGCGCAATTGTAATGTAAAGATCCCATTGTACATTCATTCCCGGTATCAAGACGTTAAATCTTCTCCAGACAATGGGTACAACAAGACAAGGCAGCCAGACGAAGCATGGGTAGTCACAAATACCCGCTTTACAAAGGATGCCAGGACCTATGGTAAATGCGCCGGACTTTATTTGCTAAGCTGGGATTATCCTAAAAATGATAGCCTGAAAAAGCGAATAGATCGTCTGGGCTTGTATCCTATAACCGTATCTACCTTATTGAGTGCCCGGGAAAAACAATTCCTGCTTAGCAGAGATGTGGTTCTATGCAGGCAGTTAATGAAGGACACCTTCTTCCTGGATCATCTTGGGGTTTCGGAAAACAGGAAGAAAAGAATTCTCAGCGAAATTGCCGGACTATGTCAGAATTAAAGGGGAACAGATCCATGCAGGTAGATGTGCAGTTCCTGGGTGCGGCCGGGACGGTAACCGGGTCCAAGTTCTATCTGGATACCCCGGAACTCAAATTAATGGTAGACTGTGGCATGTTCCAGGGAATAAAAGCCTTGCGTGAACTGAATTGGCATCCCCTACCTATTAATGTTCAGGGTATTGACCTAGTCTTGCTAACCCACGGTCACCTTGACCATACCGGTTATCTGCCACGTCTGGTCAGGGAGGGATTCAAGGGAGAAATTATAGGTACTCCGGCCACGCTGGCTATCACAGAGGTCATCCTTCGTGATAGTGCCAGAATACACGAAGAAGAAGCAGAAAAAGCGAACAAGGAAGGGTATAGCCGACATAAACCTGCACTGCCTTTTTATACATCGGAGGAAGCGGAGCGTACCTTAAAGCTTTTCCGCTCCGTTGAGGAAGACCAGTGGGTAACAGCATCAGATCATATTAAATTTCGATTCAGGTACAATGGCCATATCATTGGTTCTACTTATATCGAATTGAGTATAAACGACAGGATCCTTGTATTTTCTGGAGACCTTGGCAGGTATCAGGACCTGCTGCTTGATCCACCCAAACAACCAGAATGGGCCGACTATCTTTTTGTGGAAAGTACTTATGGAACTAGTCTGCACCCCGATGAAGAAGTGGAGCAACAATTTAGTAAACTGATCCAGGAAGTTATCCATACTAGAGGCAATTTATTGATTCCCTCTTTTGCTGTAGAACGTTTGCAGACGTTGATCTATATGCTGTGGCGACTATACAGGCAAAATCGCATCCCCAATATCCCCATTGTGGTGGATAGTCCAATGGGACAAAACGTGTTGGAAATTTTTGAACGCTTTCCCAAAAGCCACAAATTGCCTATGGAGGAGTATCATGCTATGTGTAGCCATGTGAATCTGGTCAGTTCGTATAGGGAAACCTGGGAAATTATCGACGATCCAAGACCCAAGATTGTCATAGCGGGAAGTGGCATGGTTACAGGCGGAAGGATACTTACTTATCTCAAACAACTGGTTTCTTTGCCGGAAACACAGGTTTTACTTGTGGGGTATCAGGCTGAAGGCACGCGGGGCCGAAGGCTTTTAGAGGGAGAGCCGGAAATTAAGATCTTCGGTAAATACCGTAAGGTAAATGCCAAGATCCATCATATGCAGAGTTTGTCTGCACATGCAGACCAGGCAGACCTCTTGAAGTGGTTGGGCAGTATAAAAAATATACCTGAAGACCTATTCCTTATCCATGGAGAGCCAGATGCTTTGGAAGGATTCCAACTGAAGATCCTGGAAGCCCTGGGTTGGCAGGCAAAAATTCCCAAGCTCAATGAAGCCTTTACGCTTTGGGTTTAAAATGAGGCTGATCAAAATCATTGTAATACTAGTACTGGAAAGGTATTTTGTGGCCAAACCCTTACGCTATGAGCCATAATACCAAAACAAAAAAGGAAACTACAAGTACTCAGGAGTTCCATACAGCCACTAAAAATTGGATTTCAAGCCTGGAGTTTATTGATGATGAATTGCGATTTATTGAAAATCTACTATGTTCCTACGTTTTCGAACCAGACACCCCAAATTTATTTGAACGCCTTCAGGACTACAAAGAGCGCCTGGTAGATATCCAGCTCCGAAAAAAGGATTTGGCCAAATGGCTCCTTGATCACGAGAATGAATTGAGTGGTTTGCTCGAATCCCTGCAGGACAAAGAAGATGATAGTTATTCGCAAGGGCATAGGGAATTGCAAGTAGAGTTTTTGCTTTTCCACGAGGATTTTCAGCAACTTAAATCGGAGATATTCAATTATGCTGGCGGAATACTCAGAAAACGGAGACCGGAGTGCTGATAATTATCATTTTAAAGGGTATGAAATCACCCTAACTTGTAATAAGGCTTAATATAATGACTGTTTAAACAGGAATAATATGGAAACAACACCTCGTTACATCGAATGGATCAGTCCGGAAGAGATGCATAAGGCTACTCTTTCCTGGATTTCTGAACTGAAATTTGTAAGGGACGAACAGCTGTTTCTGAACAGTTTGGTAAAGTCCTATACCTCTCAGCTTATTGAAAAGAATATTTATGATAAGAGTAAAGAGCTTGTAGGAGCTATTCTGGATGCTGAGAATGAACTTAAAGGCTTGCTTAAGAAAGTGCAGGTGCACGAAAACCAATTGGAAATCATGATAGATGATGTAGATCAACCCAAGATGGAAAAAGCCTATCGGGATACGCATTTAGAGCTGGTGAATCGCATGGATACCTATCTGGAAGGCTATCGTTACCTTAAGAAACAGCTATTTGACTTACTTGGCAAAATCATTAAGAATGAAAAACAAAAACGACTCCTTAATTAGGCAATCATGAAAAAAGTGCTATTGTTTTTTGCGATATTTCTACTAGGATGCTCTTCGGTACAGATTGTCAGCAACTGGAAGAATCCTGATATTGTCATTTTTGATGCGTATAAGGTTCTGGTTGTTGGAATGACCCCGAATGAGGAGGGTAGGGAACTGTTTGAAACTAAATTGGTCCGGGAGTTTAAACGGAGTGGGGTAGAGGCAATGCGCAGTATCGATTTATTTGATGTGGCATTTACCAATACGCCAAGAACAGAAGCTGAACTCGATGCCGTAGAGGAACAACTCCTTGCTAAGGACTTTGACGCCATCTTATTTACCAAGATCCTGGGTTCCGAAAACCGACAGTCATTCCGGCAGCGTATGTCTGAAACAGATAGATATTACGAACGTTTTCGGGATGATTACCTTTCCCATCAGGATATCTATTACAATAAGGATTATTATGAAGAATTCCCTGTGTACCATGCAGAGACTTCACTCTATTGCATTTGTGTGGGTAAGGAACGCAGCCTGATCTGGAGAAGCGCCATAGATGTAACGGATCCCCAAAATATCAGGAGAACCGTAGATGATTATGTGGAACTGGTAGTTGTGGCCATGACGGAACAGGACCTGATCTTCCATAAAGAAGAAGATAATGCCCCACCAACAAGTCGCTGATCGTTATCAGCCAGCGAGATGTTCCTCCTTATTAGCCTCCACTATCTTTGTGGAGGCTTTTTTAATAAGGTATGCAATAAGGAGAAACAGCATTGTAGGTAAGTTCGTGTTATCAGTTCTTGAGGTAGTTTTGCAGTTCTGCAATCTTTTCAGGGGAATTAAATTTTCCACCGTAAAAGGAAGTTACGGTAGCAGAACTATCATCCTGTACACCTCTTGAGGAAACACAGAGGTGTTTTGCGTCTATTATTACGGCAACGTCTTCTGTATTCAGTAATTGCTGCAATTCTACGGCAATTTGATTGGTAAGGCGCTCCTGCACCTGTGGACGCCTGGCGTAATATTGTACCATGCGGTTCAGCTTGGATAGACCAATTACCTTTCCGGAAGAAATGTAGGCTACATGTGCTTTGCCGATGATAGGCACAAAATGGTGTTCACAATTGGAGTAAAATGTGATGTCCTTTTCCACAAGCATTTGATTGTACTTATACTTATTGTCGAAAAGGGCTACTTTGGGTTTATTTTTTGGATCCAGCCCTGAGAATATCTCATCGATATACATTTTTGCCACGCGCTGAGGTGTCCCCTTCAGGGAATCATCATTAAGGTCAAGGCCCAGCACATCCATAATTTGTGCAAATAATAAGGCGATGTTCTCTTTCTTTTTTTCATCACTCATGGCAAATGCATCTTTCTTCATTGGGGTTTCCAAACCACCTGTAAAGAAATGATCATCTCCCATGTCTTCATGGTTGTGGCCGTTCAACAAGGTCTTAGAGTCTATTAAGGTATCCCACATGGAATTGTCTTCTTTCATTGTAAGTTGTTTCAAATTGACATTAACTTTTACTGATCGCTAAATGCAACAGAGATAAAAGTAAGAAAATGTTTAAATAAAAATGTTAAAGTTTAAACAAAAATATATATTATCAAATGCAATATATTTTATGCTTTTTCTTATGCCTATCTAGTGAAAGGTGTGTTGTAAATCGTAAATATTTATTAATGTTTAATATTAATATTAAATAATTAAACAAAATAATTATCTTTACACAAGGAGTTTCTGTTACGCCCAATCCCCTAATGGGAAGAAATTGCTATGAAATAAAGGTCAGACTTAAATTTAGTAGTTAGGTTATATCAAATCTGATTTTTATTGGGACAACGGAAGCTCCTTATTTATTATGGAGCTAAACGTCCTCGGAACAAAACTCATCCCCTGTTGTATGGATCCCGTTACGGGATATTTCCGGGATGGCCTATGTCGAACCATGGCTATGGACACCGGTACGCATGTAGTATGTGCTTTGGTGTCCGAAGAATTTCTGACATATACTAAAAGTAAGGGTAACGACCTTAGTACGCCAATTCCGCAATGGCAGTTTCCAGGACTCAAACCAGGAGATAAATGGTGTTTGTGCATCAGTCGCTGGTTAGAAGCTGTTGATGCAGGTGTGGCGCCTTCTATCATATTAGAAGCTACCCATAAGAAAGCGTTGGAATACGTATCACTGCAAATGCTCAAGCGTTACGAATATATTGCTGATCCGCCTGCGCTCAATATTTAAAAATACCGGTATGCTTATCAATTACCTTTATCGGAAACTGCTATCTGAAAAAACGAAAAGGAAAAGCGAGCGGATAATTATTACGATAGCCATCATTAGTTTCTTGTTGCATTTGTTGCTTATCGGCTTCAAGGAATTGAACTTATTTGATATTTGGCCTAATGCTGAACTTCTAAAAAGTCCTATAGCACCCATTATACACCTTTTTCCTTTATTCTCCTATATGAGGTGTATTTACTGGTGTATTATCTACCCAAATCCATATCGCAGTATATAAGCAAGCAGTACGAGATTATTACCCTTGTAGTGATCAGGAGGATTTTTAAGGATTTGGCCAAATTGAACCTGGTTTCTGACTGGTTTGAGAACAGCTACGATTTGCAGCTGACCTTTGATATTATTACTACCATTGTTCTCTTTGGCTTGATACTAATATTTAGTCGGCTAAACGAGCGCAGATCTGGTAAAACCAGTGTTGCGGAAAGGAGTAATGCGCTGACTAATTTTATTAACAGGAAGCGGACATTGGCCGTGCTTCTCGTTCCTGTATTTCTCGTCCTGGCGGTTTATAGTTTCGGAGATTGGATTTATTCTTCATTAGTACTGCATGCTGAAGGCGTAGATAGTTTTGGGGACATTAACGATATTTTTTTCAATGAGTTTTTTACGGTGTTGATCCTTGCCGATGTGCTGTTGCTTCTTTTTTCATTCTTCCATACAGACCAATTCAACAAGGTAATCCGTAATTCGGGATTTATTATTTCCACTATTCTTATCCGTATTTCTTTCAGTGTAGAGGGGCTGATCAACAACATACTGATCATCACTGCCGTAATATTTGGTGTGCTAATTCTGGCCCTACACAATGGTTATGAAAAAAACCGGACAAAAGAAATCCCCTCAAAAGCAGATGCTACATAAATAGGGAATTCACTTGGAACAAATAATCGACTAATCCTGCTGTACGGCCATCGGTTCTGCTTTGCCCATATGTTTGTTGTAGAATTTCCAGGCTTCCCTGGCCACGTTGCGTCCCAGTTCAAGGCCAACCACATTATCAGCTTGTATATGATAACCTCCCAGTACCCTGGAAATACCTGCCATATCCGCGGTTTCTGTAAAAGTTGGGAACTTGATTGTCACCGTATCTCCCAGATGTTCCGGCTCGGTCAGGGCTCCTGCAACCAGTTCTACCTCCTCCCCAAATTCATCGCTTCCCGTCCAGAGTTTTAGCGCCTCTCCACAGGCACCACTTACACAACTATGGCCGGATACGTAACTTGGGAAAGGCGGACAAAGGAAGGTTTCAGGGGAATAGGGCCGCCATTGCGTACCATCCATTTCCATCATGCCTTTTCCTTCCCCTCCCCAGGCCTTGATCACCTGGTCCTGATAATATTCATGCACCAGCGCATACGGCCGGGCGTAATCATAAAACATTTTCGAATCCCAGGAAGCAATAAACGCATCCATGGCTACTACCTGATTAAAAAAGTACATTTTTACATCCTCATCCAGGGTGTGGTTATCCCTTCGGGAAACGTCCTGGGCAAACTTCAGCCAGTGGCCAGCCTGTTGCACGGATTGGGGCCCGTCTCGCATAAATTCAACCAGGGCTTTTTCATAATCAGTGAGATTGGCCTGCATATCGATTACCTCCTGTACTTCCTCTTTCAGTTGTTCTGACCCTACCATAGGAGGTGGCCCTGGCCGGAATTGATCGGCAGATTTCAAGGAAATAGGGGTCACCTTATCCCAGAACGGAGTTAGGCATCCTGGAGCAAATGTACCGCCTTTTCCATCTGAAAAATACTTGGGTTGCCAGCGGTTTATGTCCACATTCTCGTCAGCTGAGTTTACCGGCTCATAACCGGTATAATTGAAATAGGGCTCTCCGTTGGAACCTTCTTCTTCGCCATATTGATTGGATCCGTCTCCTTTGCGGGCTTCAATGACTGCCAGGGCTGCCAGGTTACCTATGCCCGCTGGGGTAGAAGGGTCCAGGGATTTGTTTTCCGGGTCCAGACCCAGCTCCCGCATAAAGTCGGCAAAGAGTTCCTTATCCGAATAGTAATATTCACTCATGGCGCGGTAGGCTGCATAACTGATAGCAATCTCCTTGTTTTTTAAGTTGTGTTCCTGTTCAGGCCTTCTGGCAACATCTTCAAGGTACACTGGAATGGCTGAGCTGTCGTATCGTGACCAGGCATCAAAAATGGTAATAAAGATGAGGCCCAGATATCGGGAAGTAACCGTTGGTCTGGGTTGGAATCGCTCTGTGTCATTGGCCGTAGCCGTAAGGGCCATTTTTCCCCATTGGTAGGCCAGGTTGTCTACCCCTCTGGGTTCTTTGGATATTGTAGTGTTTTCTTCGGTGTTTTGATCTTGTTTTTGTTTGCAACCCAATATTAGGGAAAGGGTAAGCAAAAGCACAAAATAGTGTTTCATTAAGAGCGATTTTAGCAAGAGTAAAATTAAGAATTAATTAACAAATAATCCCTTAAAAATAAGGCCTGGTACGGGATTTATGTCAAGCATTTTTTTCCAAACCACGTTTTTATTGCAGTACGCCACTTATAAAGGGGGTTTTACAACTTAAAATTATACTGAACTGTTTACGCCCATATATTTGGCACTCAAAACAAATCAAAACATATGAAAAAAGTAATTTTAATTGCAGCATTTTTTGTTGCAGGTTTGAGTCTTCAGGCTCAGGAAGGTGCCAGCGTTGGAATCAACTTGGGAATTCCAACTGGAGATGCCAGTGATATTTCAGGCTTTAGTATTGGAGTTGACTTTACCTATCTCTGGTCTGTATCGGATAAATTTGATGCAGGAGCTGCTGTAGGTTTTTCCAATGCCTTTGGGAAAGAAATTGACACAGGGCTGGGATCAGTAGAAATAGACGATATACAATTTCTACCAATAGCCGCAGCCGGTCGTGTTCACTTGTCTGAAGAGATTAGTGCTGGAGTTGATCTGGGATATGCTTTAGGTGTAAATGATGGAAATGACGGCGGATTTTATTACCGCCCGATGGTTGGGTACTCTTTGAGCGAAAAACTTGGGCTGAACCTCTCTTATAC
The DNA here is from genome assembly GCA_021295155.1 of Flavobacteriaceae bacterium D16. GTDB lineage: Bacteria > Bacteroidota > Bacteroidia > Flavobacteriales > Flavobacteriaceae > Lentiprolixibacter. Next base: position 93,177 of record JAJTJC010000033.1, read on the forward strand.
TGGAATTAGCTTGGATGGTGATTTTAATTGGAACACCATAAATCTGGGACTGATGCTGGGCTTATAAGTATATAAAACTTTATGAATAAAAAGCGAAGGAGAAATCCTTCGCTTTTTGCTTTTTAAGAGGAATTTAACCATACAAAAGGTGCTGGATTTTTGTTTCCGCAGAAGCCAATGCCTCTAATTTGACTAACAGATTATTAATTAGTTGTGTTATGCTTTCATTTACTCAACCATAAGTTCAAATGCTCTTGCTGCTACTTCCAAACACCTTTGTTTTAAGGCTTCCATATTTTTTTCATTGGGATTATAAGCATATAATTTTGCTTCATTAAAAAGCTCGTGATGAGAATTGAGTAAAAAAGAAAATACATTTTCACCCTCATTATCAAGAATAAAAATATGAATCCCAAATACAAACAACGTCCCCTGTCTTTCCGGTTCAAGTAGAATTACCGGAATGACACAATAATCTGTATTTTTCTTTTTCATCTTAATCTCATTACCAAGCCTTACCATATCATACATAAAGAATTGAAACTGACTTTTCCCCATTATTTCACCAGGATCGAGGGTGTTTTCGCTTAAGCGTAAATTCAAATTTTCATCCCTTTTCAAATTTTGAACAAATACTTCTGATAAGACTTTTGACCAGGTGGTAGTATCAATTTTTCTGACAATAGTCGGGTATACTGTGATTGTAGATTCCTTATATGAATTTATAAATGCCTTTTCGGGCGCTGGATCTGGTCTGAAAGCTGGAATGTTTATTTTTTTATTTAAAGACTTGGAGTAAGAACTATTAGCTTTTTTCCCAACACCCAGGTCAATAAGTGTTACATTATCTAAGTACACATTAGTATTTATCGTTCCAAACTCAAAACTTAATTTATGATCTGGAAATACGGTAAAAACATCAAACTCAACACTGATATTGCTCCATTCTGCGGTAGCATTTTGCTGGTAGTTATTGCTGCCTATAAGGCTTGTCCAATTTCCACCATTCTCGCCCAGAAAAACACCAAAAGTACGATCTGAATCTGCTTTAACATCGAATGAAAGTTTATAAGAGTGTCCGGCTACCAAGGAGAATCCTGCCTGTAACAATTGTACTTCATAGGTTTGATTACCGGAGTTAATTATCTGGTAATGTAATTGCTGATTTACAACAGAGGCCTTAGCGTCTACATTGGTTCCTTGCCATGTTAGCCAAACATTTGCAGGGGGAGGTCCGTTATAATTGGAAATTATGTCTGTAGTTAAGCTGAAGTCTCCGTTGGTTAAAATGTTTTGGGAATGACCCAGGGAAAGGGACAATAGGATAATGCCAAAAAATAACGAATGAAAGTCATTTGTTTTCATGATGTAATTTTGATTTATAGCCAATGTACTTGTTACTCTGGCAAAAGCCAATGACGGATGTCACTTAACTAATCTTCGAATCGTAAGGTTAGGCCTATTAAAACTTCTTTGAAATGCTTCGCTTTTTGCTTTTTAGGACTTAAGTTGGCTTTATGGCGAATGCTGAATTATTGGTGCTTCGTTTGTTTTACTACAAGATCAAAATCAGAATATGGTTCCTGATCGCATCAAGGGCAAAGCACAGACCCTTTTACAGCAGTTGTACTTCCTGTTGGAATCTTCCTAAATAACGAATATTATATCCAGGATTTGCTTTCACAATAAAGAATAATGACGGGTAGTAATATCTCATGGTCGCTGCTAATTGGAAAAAGACCAGCGGACCCCAGCCTGGGGCGCTGTCTGGTGCAGGACCCGACCAATTTTTAATTTAATAGTTGAGAAGACAAATCCTTTCTGCGCGCCAAGCGGCCTGCCGGAGGGTGTTTTTTATATTAAAGGAAATTTATTGCAGGTATATGGAAACAGGCTAAAGGGATTGAGACAAATATGAGCTGTGCTATTTATAGTGCCGCCACCACTGTTCAATCCATTATAGAAGTGTCATCGATTTAATCCTTTTTGTGAATTTAAAGGGTATAACCGATTATGAAAGTGCTCTACAACCAAAACTCAATCCGATTTACTGCTCTGGTTTTTACCTTTTATTATGTAGAGCGATAGTGCCAGTAAAAGTATACTTCCGGGAAGGATCAATTGCTCCAAACGCAGATTAATGGGATCAAGAAAAAAGCTTAGGGAGGACCAAACCGTCAATGTAAGAAGTAATGTTTCCCAGAGCAAAATCTTCAGCTCCTTAAAATCCTTTATCTTATAAAGGACCTGGCTGCGTTTAAAAGTGTCTTTATTGCCGGCGAACAATTTAAAGATACCTGCTGCGAGTATAAGAACCACTACAGAGAAAAGGAGTGTGTCTATCGATTCGATAAGATGAACACCTACTTTGCCCTCCTCCTGTCCGATAAGAACTAAAACCCCATGATACGCATAGCGAATACCTAAAACGATACCTGTTAAGCCTACCAGCATTAAAATCGTGGAGATTAGAATTCCCACATACTTCAATCCGAATATTTTCTCTAACCACATAGCTGTTATGTTACAATTTATGGGGGTCTATTAAAGCTATTAAGCAGAGTTGGGCAGAAGGCCTTTCCGCTTATTTTGTTTTATTCATTCTCAATTACCAAGTAAAAAAACCAAACCACCGCTGAATCCGCCAATTAAGGTTGTGCTTGAAAAACTAGCACCACTTGAAACCCCACCGCTTCCAGCACCAATATAAACACCACCCCATTGTACCGGGATTAATAGATCGCCTTGTAAGTTTAAGCCAACACGATCAGTAAACATGATCCTAATACCTCCTTTTAAGCTGAAGGATAGACGGGTAGTAGCACTGAGACCGCCAGATATAATATCGGAATTTTCATTGGAAGGGCTAAAGATTACCATTCCCAGGCCGGCCCCGACAAATGGACTTACCTTGTCGTTTTTAAAATAACGGGTTCCCTCCAAATGGATCCAGTCTACTGCCAAATCGGATAGCCTATCTTCAACAGGACTTACAACCCGGTCTCTGATTAGCAATTCAGTGCTCTGATGCTTATAAGAAACCCCGGCGAAATAATTTGGAGCCATTTCGATACCTAAAGAAACACCAAATTCATCACTATCTGCCACCTTGAGGTAATTGCTTCCATAATTGAGTTTGGTACCGAATTGATAACCATAGCTGGGTTTAATTTCAATATTTTGGGCTTTGCCATCAACATGGACCAATAAAAGGGCAAAAAGAAGCAAAGCGAGGGATAAATAGTTTTTCATAACATCAGGTTTAAAGGGAATTCATCATATAGTAATTGATGGATAAAAGTGCATAATCTTCGTAATAAGATACTTCATTATTTTTCTTTGATACAGTTATTTTAATTCCTTCCCGATCTTCGTGCACCCATTGTGCCCGAAGGTCTCGCTGTAGGCCTTGAAGTAGGCCTTGCAGAAGTCCTCCTAACCGGCTGTGTAGGCCTGGTAGAAGGTCTGGTATTAGGTGATGGCGACCGATATCCAGGCTGTGTCGAAGGTCTCCTTGTTGGTTGGGTGGCAGGCCGTGTCGTAGGCTGTGTCGAAGGTCTCCTTGTAGGTTGGGTAGATGGCCGTGTTGAAGGTCTAGTTGCCGGCCGTGTGGCAGGCTGTGTTGAAGGCCTTCTTGCCGGTCGTGTGGCGGGCCTTGAAGGTTGACGTGTTGCTGGCCTGGTTCTAGGCCTGTTGTAATGGCTAATACCTCTTCTCCCATTGTATATTGGATGAGCAGGCCTGCGATAATATCCGCGACGATAATAGGGTGGCCTGTAATACGGAGGGCCCCAATGGTGGTATCCACGGCCCCAATAGGCGTGTCCATACCAGCCATATGGTGAACCGAATCCGAATCCAAAACTCCAGCCATACCAAGGGTTATAGCGAACTGAAAAACCATAGGTGTAATGATGGTGGTAGTAGAAACCGCCATACCAGGGATTGTAATAGTGCCCTGTACCATAAATCACTGTGGGGCCGTAAACATAGCTCCCATAATATCCAGGGGTGTATCCTACATAAACGACTTGTGGGGAGGTCTCATAAATATAGACGTACTTCGTATTGTATTTCGGATTCTCGGCGGGAATTTTGCTGACCTCCTCTGGTCTTTCGTCAGCAACAACCCAGGGGCCATTGGGAGTATTGGATTTAAACCAAACGGCATTGTCGCATAGGAAATAGGTGTTTTTATCTTTAAACACAGCACTTTCCGTATTTACAGCATATTGAAGTTTTAGACCCTTTATGTTTTTAAACTCAGGGGTGCCATTATATACTACATCAGTGGCTTTTGTATCCCTATTTACCGCAGCAGTTTGCGGGATTTGAGCATCGTATATTGCGTTCTTTGCCTGAAGGGTTCCGGGCACATTGGATAAAACTCCGGCCTTTTTACTGTCATCAGGTATGTTTTTAAAATCTTCCGGAAGCTCTTCAGATGGCAAATAATCCCATTTTCCCTGAATATCTTTGGTGGTAAACCACCTTCCGGAAATCAGAAGAAAATAAGTCTGATCAGACACATTCATGAAGATATCACTCTCTGTATTCTCTACAAAAAGCAGGTTTGTATTCTGCAAGGGCGTGTATTTAGGTTCGCCCTGGAAAACCACCAATTCTGAAGGCTCTGTTGCCACTAAAATTTTTGGGGCGCTTCCGTCGCTATCAGAATCATCTCCTTCTGATTCCTCTTGCTCCTCCGTTTTCATTTCCGCCTTCTTGGCGATGTTAGCAACTTTTGAAGGAACTTTTTTTACATTTTCCCATGGTCCATTTATTGATTTGGACTGATACCAAAATGTTCCGCCCCTGAGGTAGTAGGTATTCTTTTTGGTATCATGCAGAATAAATGCTCCAGTATTTTCCAGGAGCTCATAGTTTTTTTCTACTGACTTGAATTTGGGCTCACCGTCTATGGGAATCAGTGCTGTAGGTTCCTTGGCAAAAAGGATATTAGGAGGCTTATTAATAAAGTCGTCCTTATAAACACTCACTTCCTCGAGGCTTTCCAGAAGATTGTCCAAGGGAAATTCAATATTCCATTTGGGAATTTCGTCATTGATCAGGTTCTCAAGTGCTTGTTTGTTCTCCTCGGAAACCTCTTCTGATAAACGAACTTCATCGATTTTAACCGAGACCAATGTAGCTTGCCGGTTAGAACGGTCCACATCCAAAAGGGAAGTGGTCCAAAGCATACCGAACTGCGGTGTATCGTTAGCTTTTTTTACCGAAAAAGCAAGATTCGATTTAAGCTGGTTATCAATATAACTGGCATTTTCAGGTTGATACAAGGTTATGGTATACTCTCCTTTATCAATGTCTTTTGGCCAGATTGGCGTATCACTGTCCTGGGAAAAAACGCCGGTGTTTGTTGCCATAAATAAGACGATCAACCATAAAATATTTGAAATTTTCATATTATCTTCAATTAATTTTCAAATCTTCTGTTTGGGTAAAACTATTGTTCTTTAATGACTCTATTCAGCTGCCGGGGTCTTGTTGGCACCTATGGGAATATTCAGTTTTACAAACAGTGAACTGTTATTACTCCCTGAAAGGCCTTTATAAACGTTAGTTAATCCATAATAATATTTGACCCCTACGGTCATTCCTGTATCAGGAATCAATTTGTATCCTGTCCCGAATGTTATTCCAGCATCCAAAGTATTAATTTTATCTTTATTGTAATCCCTTATTCGGATATCTCTATTTTCCACATCAGATTGAAATTCTACCCAGGACTTGTACATAAGTCCAAATTGAGGACCCCCCTCCAGATAGATACGATTCTTGAAGTTGTATTTAAGCAAAGCGGGCACTATAAAATAGTTGATGACCTGGCTGTAGCTACCTTCTTCCTGGTTTGGAGTAATTTCCAAAAATGCAAGGTCATCGGAGGTTAATTCATTGGTCCCCAGTCTTGACTTTACCAGTACGCCAGTATAGATATTCCATTGGTTTTTTATTCTGAAATCAAAATAAAAACCAAGGTTCAAAGCAGATAAGCTTTTGCCAGCTTCCAATTCGGATATATCAGACCAGTTATAAGCACCTTCCAGACCAAACTCCAATCCTTCAGAATTCAACTTATCGCCAAAAAGTATGGATAATAAAACCTGAGAATGCCCGCTATAAAACATGAAGGCCAATGCAAAAAACGCGATATATTTCTTTTTATTCATTGGTCATATTTTATTAAGCGTGAACATTCTAGACATTCCTGATCTACTTATCTAAGTCCTCCTTGTTTTAAGGTTCCTTCCTCCAAAGGAACTATCGGATCAAAATTATGAGGGCTGCCAAATCGATCTTCAATTCTATAGGTCAATTGGACAATATCCTTAACAATTCAGGCTCCACAAATACCTATTGACAGATGCTCTAAATGGGTCTGTTTGGAAGCAATCACTTAGATCCGTTATTACAGGACTACCTTATATTTTAGTAATGACTTAACCAGGGTCTTGGCATAACTTGCTGCTCCAGTTTCAAAAGAGCTCGGGTCGGTAATATTTGATTGTCCCGACCATACCAGCGCTTGTTCGACTGATTCTGCATTTGCGTCGAATAAACGGGTCTCTACAACAAAGGTTTTTTGTTCCCGATAATAGTCTGGTGTGTACATATAATTATAACTGCGGTATACATATCTGCCATAGCCATATCCATAGTAACCCCGACCAGCATACATAGGACCATATACAGGTGTACCACTCTGAACGACATCCTTGGTGTTGATATCCAATAGGCTGGCAACAATGACCCCATCATAACCACCATCCTTAACCGCCTTGACGATACGTTCTTCGGAGATTTCATTGAGGTCCTGAACAGGGGGAATTACGGATAGACTGTTCTCTGCCTTAATACCGTTCTCTGCGAGGCGTTGCACAGTGGTATTTTCAAAGGTTGTACGGGAGGCTAAATTTCTCGATGCCCCGATGACTAGAATTTTTTCAAATTTTTTACCGGAAAAGCCCTCCTTGGACCAGGTGTGTTTCATGGTTGCCCCACATGAAAAAAGGAGTAATGGAATTGACAAAAGGGCAACTAATCGTAATTTTTTCATAGTAAAATCTTTTTATTGAAATAGTTAAAAAGTTATTGATGTGTGTTCACAGATAATTTCTGCTCATGTTCTTTTTAAAAGACTGGTTATGAGGGAAGTGCTTGTTATATAGATAAAAGCATCCTGCGCTTTTTTTGGTAAAAATATACCCTTGGCCGAGGAATTACAACTTTTTAAACTATTTGCCCTTATTTTAACACAAAAACGTGCCTTTTTGACTTTTTCTTCGAACTGCCTTTTGCCATTAAGCAATTAGGTCCAATACTTGGTTAAAGTCCAAAGCGGTATTGAACCCCCATGAACAATTGGTCCCTTCCCCGTGCATAGCCATATTCGGCCCTGAGCATCCAACTCTTATTAAGCTGAAACTGACTTCCCACTACAAAATTCCACATACTTTTTTGCTTTTTATCCAGGGAATAATCCAGGGTTGAATTATCAGCGATATCTACCGCGTTTTCTGCACCGTTCAGGAAGGTGGAAGCCAGATCCAATTTTTTCTGATTTGCTTCCCTTCTCAGGGCATTTACGGGGTTGCGCTGTTCAACAGGAGTTAAGTTTTCCCACCAGGTATCGAGTTCAATCTGCGCTTCTCCTACCTTTTCCTGGCCTACAGTAACCTTTTCATTCCATTCCGAAATCGGAAGGACTTCATTCAGGTCCAATGTACCCCGGGTGTCGCGATTAACTTTTAAACGAAAGCCGCCAACCCAAAAAGAAATATTTCTGTTCGGCTTCTTAAAATTAAAAGTTTTTCCAATTCTTGGATCGAAGACAAAGGCGAATACCGGTTTTTCTTGCTTGTCAACGTCAGTCCAGGTAAAGTTCATATCCAGGGCGATCCAGCCGCTGAAAAAACCAGCGGTAGGTGTTATTCCGATTCCTGTGGTGGTGGTATTGAATTCTGGATTGGTTTGAATTGAAAACAATTCTTCTGCTCCATTGATTCTTGGGATGAATATGCTTACGTCCACATTGGTCACGGAATTAGCTTGCGCAAAAATTGCATAAACATTGAGAAAGGGGAATACCCAGACATCCGGACGAATATTAACGCCATTGGATTCTGCCGTAGTGCTGTTAAAAACAAGTAGTTCGTCAACATCGGTAAGCGGACCGTCGTTGAAACCAACTCTTACGTTCGAGATGGAGATATCGGATTTTTGCCATAGGTAGTTAACACTGATTCCTGCCGAATAAGGCAATTCAAACCCCAACTGTTGCACTTTTTCACCAAAAATTGGAAGTAAGTATTTATAGGATGTCGTGTCTCGTTGTTCCTTTACCAACTCAGAATACACCTGGGCTTGCGAATTGATTCCGATGAGCAGGAATAGCAAACCAATATAAAAAGTTCTCATTTTGTAAAAAGATATTTTCATAATACAGACCCTAAAGACCTTTTATTTGCCAGGATTAATTGAGGATAAAAGTAATCCATTTACAGGAAAACACCAATTGTGATAAAGATCCCAATTGCCGGAATTCAATGATTTTGAATCATGGATGACACCATGGCAAGACATGGCCTACAGGACAGGGAAAATGGTCACTTGGAAATCAAATCTTCTTTGGAAACCAGTAGCCGAAGAATCAAATTTTTCTCGTTCTATTTCAGGGGGTTCTCTAGAAAGCCTCCATCACCCCAAAATAAATACCCTGGTTCCCGTCAACCCCGGTAGCATAATCCAACCGGACGTTTATTTTTTTCTCTTTTGAAACCATATAACGCAATCCCAAACCGGCACTGGGTAACCAATTTCTTTCAAATTCCTCTTCTCCGTTGTTTTCATTACCCCAAATACTCCCGGTGCCACCAAACACTACAGCACCCCATTTCTTATAAAAACGCCAGCGCAATTCTGCCTGGGAGGCTATCATGTTTCTTCCTTTATACTTGCCGGCTTCATAGCCCCTCAGGCTGTTCCGTACCCCATAATTTTGATACCCATCAAATGGGACATCACCGGTGGCAAAACCTCCGGAAACATTCAAGGCAAGGATCAAATTATCCCCATAGGATTTAAAATAGCTAAATTTATAATCGGTGTCTACATAATTATTATCACTTCCCAGCCAATCGGCATTTAATTTGGGCCTAATACTAAAAGTGAAACCTCTGGTAGGATAGTACGGGTAATCTCTGCTGTCAAACGAAAAGTTAAGTCCAAGGCTTGATACAAAGTTGTCCTCAATGCCGTTTCGAGCGAAGAAATTTCTGGTAAAGTCATTCTCCTCGTCATTGCCCTGGTCGAATTTATAGGATGTTTTGGTCCCCAGATATAAAACTCCCAAATAAAAATCCCCAGAGATTTTCCGGCTGTATTCGGCTGTTACAAAATTCCTTATTTCAGAAAAGACCAGGCGAAGGTCGTTACCCTGATCATTATAAGTAAAATCATTATTGATCCGCAAGGTACCTATTCCAACAGAAGCCCTGTTCTTGTCCTCGTTCCAAAAAAACCTTCCAAAAGGGGTGAAAATATAGCTGTTATTGGTCGAATAGATACCATAAAGGGACACCAGGGAAGGGGGTGATTCAACATCTTCCTTATCTATCTTGAAAAAATACATACCAAGTCCTCCGAATCCAGTTTCCATGACCGGACTGTTACTTACCAGGGGAACTACAAGGAAGGTCTTGGAGGCCTTATTAAATGTAGAATCTACTTCCTTGGATTCCTGACCCCATACCAGGGTACTCAAAATCAGAAATACTGGCAACAACCAACATTTACCTGTATTATTTCCCATCTGAATTTGCTTCCTGTTTGACTTGGTATCAAAATAATTAAAAAACGAAGACTTAAAACTACACATAATATTTGTCTGTCAGTTATAGTTAGGGTGAAATTAAATACTGAAAAAAGTGCAGGGAAGCTAACATCTTTCAAATTTTTCTGTTCAGGGATTAATCCAGGAATGAAGTTTTCCGGGGGCATTAGTAGATTTTAAAAATAACTTTCGCGACTTTTTCCATATGTCTTTTTTCAGGACAACCGGCCCTTTTGCCTGGTCGTTTAGCTGGGACTCCAAACGATCTATTTCCGCATAGAGGGGTTCATAGTTAGCACCGCTCGCAAAGCTTTGGAGGGTAGGATCAGAAGGCTGTAATTTTGAAATCCAGGTATACAGCTTTGGTAGGATACGCCCTGCATTTTTTCCATCAACCACACTGAGAAACTGCTTGAAGGAATAAGCCTCGGAATTTCTATATTCCTTCAGTCTTGCCTTGATATATTTTCTACTCCAAAATACCAGTTTGAAGAGCAGGTAAGCGGCTAACCCGATTCCCATTAGTAATAAAGCAAACTGTTTTGGTGTGAGACCAAGAATAAGGGTGGGGGTTTTCAATGATTCTCCGGGCATTTCACTTTCAACCTCCACACTTAGGGAATCACGAATACTCGCCAATAGGTCCAGATTTGGATTGGGCTGTACATCAATCTGTTGAGAGGGTAAGGTTCGTTTTAAAAATCGTTTTTGTCTTGGATGCCACCATACAAATTCCATCTCTGGAATGACCACTGCCCCTTCCTTTTCAAATAAATAACGAATGCCTTCTGTCCTTGTAGCGCTAATGGCAGTTTTTGTTTTGTTGGTTAACACGGAAGAACGCGTTGGATAATTTCCTACCCCTGGAATGGAATCCCAGACCACAGGAGGAATTAGCTCTGCCACGGTTCCATAAACATTTCGTGAAATGCTGCGTTCTAAAACTTCTCCCACCTTTACCTGCTTGGGGTTGCCAGTCCATTTTTCCGAAGCTCTCACGTTAGTTGCAACCAACCATTGGTTTTTATCAACTGAAGACGGCCTGGGCTTTATTTTTATGATTTTTTCAGGAGTTTTTAAGATTCTTTTTACCCCTTTAAACCCTCCCTCCGGAGGTGTTTCTACCTCAATGTTCAATGCGGGAATCACCAAATCTGATTCCTCAAATGGAAAAATGTTATAGATCAATTGAACCCCGGCATATGTAGTCCCATTAATTTTTTTTGAAACACTAACTGCCCTGAAATAGGTTGAAAAGGCTCCCGGTATCTGAATATTGCCAACATCAACTCCCCTGGTAAAAAACGTCGAGGTATACGCCGAAATGGTCAGTTCAACTGCCTCACCCACATAAACGGTGCTTTTATTAGCACTAATATCGGCAAAGGCACGCTGCGCCCAGAGCACATGTGAACAGGAGAAGAATAACAATAAGGCAATACCATACCTTTTTACCATTTTTTCAGGTCTTTTTTAGGTTTCATGTTCTTGGTTTTTACTTGGTGTGCAAATTTGCGTTTTAAAAAAAGGGAAGGATCATCATCTACTTTGCGCATCAGTACATTTTGTGAAAGGTCCTCGCTGCCAGCTGACAAATCTTCAGGTACTTCCTCCAATTCTTTGCCTGTTCGGATATCTGTTTCTACCGTTTCTTCCAGGCGCTCTACGGCCATATCTTCTTCCGTGGCCTCCTGCCCACCTCCGCCAAGGTCTTCAGGACTTGTGTTTTCAATATTTTGGGCTTGAGTTTCCGTTGGCACCTCTTCTGCTTCAAAAAAAACATCCTGGTTCTTTCCCAAATATGATGTAGTCCGTTCCAGATTCACAGATGCAGCCTGCCATTCAGGATCAAGCAAGGCAGCATGTTCAAAGGCAATCTGTGCCATTGCCAGTTCCCCTGCTTTAAAGTAAGCCAATCCCAGATTATACTGTCCCCGTGACGTAGAATCTCTAGCTAGGGCCTCGATAGCTTTTGAGTAATCTCCAGCCTGGTAGTAGGCCGTACCTTTTCTCAATGGGTCGGTAAATAACATAGCTGCTTCTTCAAATTTACCCTGATCATACTTTTGCTGAGCACGGTATTCTGTTGTTAGCCATAATTCGGAAAACTCACTGTTCGGTGAGCAGGAACCTAAAAAGAATACTAATCCCAGGGAGTAGAGTACCCAGCCTCTTCGAAACCAAAACAGCATAAAAAAGGCAAAGGGTATTATGAAAATCAGACCTTCATCTTTCCAATTTTCCTTTGTTTCCTCTTCCTTTTCCCGGAATTCCAGTTCTTTTCTCAGGGTAGTGGCCAGTAATTCCATATCGCTGTCATCCAGGGTCATCTTACAGATACTAATATTGTCTATTGCTCCTATCTTTTGTATCATTTGCTCATCTAAAGCTGAAATTACCGGCTTACCCTGTGCGTTCACCATAGGTCTTGAAGAGCGTGGCAATGGTACCTGTGCCCCTGCCGCAGTTCCCACTGGGAGTATCACCACCTTGGTTTTGCCATCCATCACAAAATCCTGCAGTTGGGTAAAAGTAAGTTCATCAAAAGTATCGGTAACGAGCAATAAAGTCCCGGGTGCTTTGGTCGCTGAACCAAGACTGTCTGCCAATTTTAGGGCTGCTTCCAGGTCTGTTCCGGGAAAGGGAAGCACACCGGTATTGATACTTTTAAGATAGCTTTCGATAATGGTGTAGTCTTTGGTGAGGGGTACCAGGGTATGGGCTGTCCCTGAAAAACCCAATAAAGCAATTCGTACTTTTGGATCTTTGTCCAGCAAATCAGCTATTTTAAACTTTGCACGTTCCAGCCTATTGGGCTGCAAGTCTTCGGCCATCATGCTTTGCGACAGATCCAAAGCGATTACCAGGGGGGTTTCTAAAATTTGATCGGGAAGGTCTATCTTTTCCCAGCTAGGCCCGCTTAAACCCACAATAGCCAGTGTCAATACCAGAAATGTGAGTATTTGCATCCATCGTTTAAAAACCTCACTGCCCTTGCTGATCACATAGGGCCTTAGATGAGGGGCTATGTGTTTTTTCCACTTAACCTGGTCCCGGATACCTATTAAACCGAGGACTAATATCAGGATAAGAGGCAGCATCAACCACAAGAATTGCGGTCTGAGAAAGTGAAATTCCTCCCAGTTGATATTTGCCAAGCGTTCAATGACCATTCTTAAAAAGCATTTTTATTATTGCCATTGTACTGCCGATGAAGAGTTGCACAATGGCCAGCAATACGGCAAGGCCCAAGGGGTATTGATAAAGCAGTATCACGGGTTTATATTCTTCCTCTTCGTATTCAATGGGTTCTAGTGTATCTAATTCGGCATAAATCTCACTCAAACGCTCGGTATCTATAGCCCTGAAATAGCTGGCACCGGTCATATTCGAAATCTCCTTCAGGGTTTTTTCGTCCAGGTCTGAACCCCGACTATTCGGGTCCCCGATTCCAATGGTATAAATCAGGATAGAATCTTTCACTGCAAGATCGGCGGCATCCAGGGGGAGGATGTTTGTCCCGGAATCAACCCCATCTGTAAGCAGCAGCATTACCTTGGTTTTAATGGTATCTTGCTGAAACATGGTATTGCCCTTTACGATGGCCTTACCAATATTTGTCATCTGACCGGCCATGCCAACATCAGCCTCCTCCAGCAATTGTTCAACTGTCTCGAGGTCTGGGGTAAAGGGTGCCTGTATATAGGCGCTACTGCCAAAAAAAATCAGACCCATGCGGTCTCCTTTTCTTTGCCTGATAAAGTCGTGCAACACGTGCTTTACAGCTTGCCAGCGGTTAGATTTTTGCCCCTCTATTTCCCAATCTTCTTCGGCCATACTAAAGGAAATATCTGCCAGGATCAGGAAATTACGAGATGTTTTAATCTTAAGTTCCGGATCTTCCACAAGCCTGGGGGAAGCAAGGGCTGCCAAGGTAAGAATCCAGATAAGCCACATACCCAACCAGCTAAAGAAATTCCTTCTTTTAACAAGGGCAGCAGTTCTTGGTTTTTCACCGGTATACTCCGCACTTTTTTGGAAGTTGGGGAGGTTTAGGGAGGCACTTTTCAAGCGCAGTGCAGGAAGCAGCCAAAAGAATAGTAATGGCAGTGGTAACAACCAAAAGATCCAGATATTTGCTATTTCAAAATTTTCAGGCATGAGATCTTATCCATTTTTTAGCAATTTTCACCAAGGATGCTAGATCCGAATTACTCTCCATTAATGGATGCATATTTCCTTTTTCGATCAACTCTTTATGATGGGTAAATGGCGTGTTTTTACCCGTAGTCTCAAGGAATTGCAACCATTCCTCTCCGTATAAAGGAGCTACTCTGGACCTTCCATATCCTGCTATAGCACACTGTTTGATCAAAATACGGATTTCATTGATTACAGAGGCCGGATCAGCCTGTGTGCCAGGTTTTTCCAGGTGGGAGAGGGATTTGAGTGCCTCACGTCTATATGCGTTTTTGTGGAAATTTTTTACCACTCTGTAGAGTCCCAAAGAAAGAATGGTCAATAGAACTCCTCCGAGTACATACCAGGCTGGTGTTTCCGGGCTAAAGGCTACAGACTCGGGTTCAAAAATGGGCTCCATTTCCGGAACAGGAGGGAGGCTGTCCTGTACCAGGAGCATTAAATGAAGTCCGGATACAACGATATCCATTAAAAAATTCATTTTCTTGGCCTTTTAAGGATATCCTTTAATTGATCTTCTATTTCGGAGGTTGTATTGATACGAAATATTGGGATACGATACTTTTTCATTTCCTCTTCAAAACGCACATAATCACTTTCGAAACCCTCTAAAAAATACTCTTTAATCTTATTCCGGGTTCCTTCAATTAAAATCTGTTGTTTCCCATCACCGGCGATAAGTTTTGTATTTGGGATATTGCGTTCCATAGGATCGTATACTTTGGCCAGGATAACATCGTTATGCCTCGAAAGATAGGCCAAATGTTTCATCACCTTTGGGGAGTAGCGGTGAAAATCACTAATAATGATGATCAGAAAATCATGGGAAACGACATTGCGGATTTTTGCAAAAACCTCATTCAGGGCCACATCGAAGTCTACCGGGGAGGAGGACTCCAATTCTAAATTTCTTTTTACGATCTCCTTTAGGAAGCGGTAGATGTTTTTACGATCTCTTTTCGGCAACACAATATCTATCCCCTCGTCGGCAAATACCACTCCACCAACACGATCCCCTTCTTTTAATATCCGGAAGGCGGCAAGGGCTGCAAGTTCTGCTGCCACTACCGATTTAGTCTTTTTTTGTGATCCAAAAAACATGGACTTAGATTGGTCCACAACGATCAGGGCAGGTTTTTCCTTTTCCTCGCTAAATACCTTTGTATGGGTCTTTTGGGTCCTGGCAGTTACTTTCCAGTCTATATTCCTTATATCGTCTCCCGCCACATAATTTCGAACCTCTTCAAAGTCGAGACCCCTTCCCCTTAATGAAGACGCATGTTTTCCCCCGAGTATGGTTTTAACTTTCTGCTTTCGCGCAAGAAAACTGAAACCATGGGCCATCCCTTCCAGGTTTAACAGGTCTTTTAAATTTACGAAAACCCCTGAAGTATTTTCCTTAGGATTCTTCATGTAAGCGCTTATTTATCCTACTACAGCAACCTGCTTCAGCAGTTCATCGATTACTTCGTCTGGCGTTATTCCCTCTGCATTTGCTTCATAACTCAGGATGAGTCTATGGCGTAAACAGTCGTGAACAACACTTCTGATGTTATCCGGAGAAACAAAATCCTTCCCGTACATCCAGGCATGCGTTCTGGCAGAGCGATCAATGGCGATACTGCCACGTGGACTCGCACCAAATTCAATCCATTTTTGAAGCTCTTCCCCGTATTTTTCAGGATAGCGAGTTGCTGATATGATATCTACGATGTATTTCTCCATATTTTCCGAGATACCAACTTTGGCAATTTCGTCCCTGGCGTCAAAAATTACTTTCGGGGAGAGTACCTTCTTTTTTTTCTCAGCTTTTTTATGTTGTTCTTCGCGATTCAGCCGCATTATGCTCAATTCGGAGTTGTCATCGGGATAATCGATCATCACATGCATCAGGAAACGGTCCATTTGCGCTTCAGGCAGGGGATAGGTGCCTTCCTGTTCAACAGGGTTCTGGGTAGCCAAAACCATAAATAAAGGCTCCATTGAATAGGTTTTGCCAGCTACGGAAACCTGTCGTTCCTCCATGGCCTCGAGTAGTGCCGATTGAACTTTAGCAGGAGATCGATTAATTTCATCAGCAAGCACCAGGTTGCTGAAAATGGGGCCTTTTTGGAACAAGAATTTTTCCTCGCTCTCTGGTTGGTAAATCTCAGTTCCTGTAACATCTGAAGGCAGCAGGTCCGGGGTAAATTGTATTCGGCTTAGTTGGCAATCCAGTTCTTTTGCCAGCGCTTTAATGGCCCTCGTTTTGGCCAGGCCTGGAAGGCCTTCCAGTAATAAATTCCCATTTGCCAATAGCACCAGGATGAGGCGTTCTATTAATTTTTCCTGTCCGATAATGGAATTGGACATCTCTTCTTTTAATTGCTGAATGGCGGTATTTGTTGTCATTGACCGATACTTGTTTAGAAACAAAAATACAAAGATAATTCATGTGTCTTTACGCCTTGTTGCTATTGATCAATTAAGTTCTTCCAGGGGTTTTCAATAAACCGCGAGATGCGAATACGCTGTTCTTGAGGTGCCAGCTAAGAGGAATTAGTTGGCCAATTTTGCCTCGATGCCCGAACATGTTTCCGGACTTGAATGGTTTTAAAACCTAAAATCTGATGTATTGAATTTAGGGCTCTTATGTTCTGAACCGCACTGCGGGGATAATTTTAGACTTAGTTGTCAGGATTCTCTTCGGGTTCAAACTCATTAACCGGTGCGAGTTGAATATTCTTTTCCTTATTAGCGCTATAAATCCGTAATCGCAGTATAAAATCACTCGATTTATCATTGGTTTCGGTGATGTTGCGTGTGCGATTGAAAATAGTGAATAATTCAAAGCGCCATCCATTTTCCAATTTATAGCCTATTCCAGGGGAGAGCCTTAGCAGGTCATTAAAGCGCTCTGCCCTTTTAAGGTTGAAGAATATCTCTGCAGATAATGGAAAATATAGACCTTCTGTAAAATTGAGATAGTGTTTTTTCCAACTAATTACGGCTGAAACCCTATGGCGAAGGCGAAAACCCGTCCTCAAACCTCCACCGTCAAATGATGTCTGAAACCGCTCTTCCAAACGGGAATAATTATATAATTTAAATCCCTTAATGGTAGGGATGTTAAACTTCAGTCCCTGCAAGAATCTTATCTCCAGATTGTCATTTGCGTCATAGTTCCGCGTGTAGATAACGCCTCCCCCTAATTGATATGAATTGATAAAAGCCCCTTCCGTCTGGAAGAGCTTGAATCCTTTCTTTGTTCGTATATTCAAGGTGGAAATCGTCAGGTACCGGTCGTAAACCTCAGGGCTGATCTTACGAAATCCCATCTGGGTACTTAGAAACTTATTTTCACCGAGAGCTTTGTTGAAGTTATAATCTACCCAGCCCTGCTGGTTGACCTTAACATCCTGATCTACAATGCTATCCTGTGAACTTGCTTTTGAAGCGTAGAAAAGGGTTATTGCGGTAACAAATAAAAGCTTAAACGCGCTTTTTTTTATCGCGTGTGTTAACACAACAGGAATCAAAAGATCAGGAATGGTCTTTTGGGTTTTCATATATGATTTCTGTACGGTATCGTCCGCAGATTCAGCAGAGCTGTTTAGGCTGATCGTCTCAAAGAGTTAGGCTTTGTTATTTTACTGTATAACCTTTACCTTCCATGCAGGCGCTGAACGCCTTTTTGAAGTTATCCATAAGGGCCTTCTCTGTAGCCGCCGCTGCCTGATTATTTTGTTGTTGCCGTCGTGCATCGCCCGCTACTTTGGCACGTCGCCCACGCAGACCGCCCATAACGGCACCTATGGCAGCACCTTTGCCCGTATCTCCAGCAATGGCACCTATGGCAGCGCCCGCAGCGGCACCCCCAGCTGCGCCCACCACTGCAGTACCATCGGCAGACCGGTCTACCTGTTCTGCTTGCACTTTGGGTGGATTAATGGGATCTACTCCCGATTCTTCCTTAGCCCATTTGTAGCAGGCGAATTCATCTGCATCCTGTTTGTCCTTATCCTGGTCATTTGATGGGAACACATACAGGCCTAAACTTTTGGCGATTGAAGTATCTGATTGTGCGTGGCTTACCGTTATGGATGAAAGAAAGCAAAAACACATTAAGGGCAAAACTATATTTTTCATAGGATATCTTTTAAAGATCATTGGGATTTATAAATATATAACCTAGTTGTTCCAGGGCATCGGCTTCATTGTAAAAGGTATAGCTTTTTACAATCTTACCATTGGCAATCTTGTAGACCGTATTGGCCCATAAGGTCACTTTACCTTTATTGTCCTTGTACGTAATTTCCATTTCGGCCCAATTAGAAACCCAATCACCTTTATTTTCTCCCTCATCTACCTTCGCAGGTAAGATCTGAGAGCGCTTGTACTCGATTTTTTGATAGAGATCCTGTACATTTTTGTTCCAGTTCTTTATGGCTCCGGTTTTATTTATAGTATCGCCATAAGAGGGTCCAATCCCTATATAGTCTTCGGCCAGATAGGTATCCATGGCGTCGAAATCCATGTTTTCAACTGCGGTAACGTAGTTGTCAATAAGTTCAAGGTTCGCCTGGGTTACCTTATTGCCAGGATTACAGGCAATTAAGGAAATGAAGATGCCTAGTATCAGTATATTTTTCATAAGAATAAACTATTGTTAAATATAAGGGAACTTTAAAAAAAGGTCAAACGCGAGTTACTTTATTCCATTTCTAACTCAAACGGATAAACCAGTTTCCAGTCATCCTTCATGCTAGCCACAGTCCAACCATTTGAAGCGGCTTCTTCAAGGCCTTTGTCCAAGCGGCCCACAGAGGATTCTCTGTCATAGGCCCACTCCCTTTCTGCGTCCGTATGGTGTACATACAGTTGAAAGGAGGGGTAACTACTGGAATCTGTCCATTGCAGCATCTGTAAATCCCCGTCCGAATTTCCTGCTGCAAAAACCGGTTTTCTACCAATAAACTTATTAATTCCAATAGGTTTTCCCGCTTTATCGTCAATGAAATCGATAGCTGGTAACTTTTTAATTACGGCTTGACCATCTGCTATTGTGAATTCAGTTTTTATACTGCTTCCTACAACCTGATCTTTTGGAATTCCATAAGTATTTTCAACCCACGGCCGCATAAAATCGATACCTCCGCCTGAAACAATGAATGTTTTAAAGTCGTTTGCTCTCAAATAATCGAGTAGTTCCAACATGGGTTGATATACCAAATCGGTATAGGGCCTGTCGAATCGCGGGTGTTTTGCGGTCGCCAGCCAGTCTTTCACTATTTGTTCAAACTCATCTAGGGTATTACCCGCATGTGTAGCCATTACTATTTCCAATATACCATGTTCACCATAAGAGCTTAGGGTCTTCATGTCATCTTCAAGAACCGCTTTAAAAGGCTGATTATCTTTCCATTCAGGATGCTCAGGGGCCAGGGCCTTTACACGGTCAATGGCAAAGAATAATTGAAAATAAGCCGGTTTTTCAGACCACAGGGTACCATCATTGTCAAAGGTGGCGATCCGGTCTTCGATGGGAATGAAATTAGGGCTACCCTCTTCCGCAGACTGTTTGACAAAGGTCAATATGGCGGCTTTTGTTTTCCCCTCTTCCCAGGAAGGTAAGGGATCTGCCTGAGCCGTGTCATCACTGGTTTTAGCTTCTTTGGTATTCGTTTGGTTACAAGCCACAAATAGCAAGAAAGCCATTAGCCAAATCACTTTAGATCTCATTTTCATAGTAATTAAAGAAAGAAGGCAGGCCATATTGGCCTGCCTTGTTGCTTTTGGGTTAATTTGGATTTTGCTGGAGTTTCTCAAGTACTCTTTCCAGGTTAAAACTACCCGGCTTCTGGCGGGGTGGGAATTCCTGGTAGGTGGCTAAATGTTGAGAAACATAAGAAACTGCAGGGAGAATTAAATACACCCTGTCAAAACGCCACATATTGTATCTTTCTGCCTCATGATCGGCTCTTTCAAAAGGATCACCTCGCATATCAAACAATTTCGGTACTCGCAAAGTAACCATAGGTTCCTGCCATACTTCAAAACCATGTGCCCGCTGCTCCATAAATACCATCTTCCAACGATTGTACCTGAGGTTTGCCAGTTGTCCGTCATCCGTCCAGTAAAAGAATTCCTTCCGTGGAGCTTCTTTTACCTCTCCCTTAAAGTAGGGAAGTAGGTTATAACCGTCAAGGTGTACTTTAAAATTGCGTCCATTGGCCGAATGCCCTTTCAGGAGTTTTTGCTTGATGTTGGGCTCGCCCACCGCTGCCAGCAGGGTAGGAACCATATCTTCATGCGAAAACACATCATTGTAGACAGTTCCGGGTTTTATAACGCCGGGCCACTTGATTACCGTAGGGACCCTGTAACCACCATCCCAGTTAGAATTTTTTTCGTTGCGGAAAGGGGTCATACCGCCATCAGGCCAGGAAAAGACTTCGGCACCGTTATCCGAAGAATACATTACAATGGTATTTTCGTCTAAACCAAGTTCTTCCAGTTTATCCAGTATCTGCCCTACATGTTTGTCATGTTCCACCATGCCATCAGCATAGATGCCCAGGCCTGTTACCCCGTCAGATTCTGGCTTTAAATGGGTATTAACATGCATCCTGGTAGTGTTGTACCACAAGAAGAAAGGTTTTTTCTCCTTGGCCGAACGCTCCATAAAATCTATGGCGCCAGCGGTGACTTCATCATCCACGGTCTCCATACGTTTTTTTGTAAGCGGGCCGGTATCTTCAATTTTACCATCGGAGGATGATCTGATTACACCCCTTGGACCAAAGTTTTTCTTGAATTCTGCAGATTTTGGGTAATCCGGATGTTCCGGCTCCTCTTCTGCATTGAGGTGGTAGAGGTTGCCAAAAAATTCATCGAAACCGTGATTTGTAGGCAAATGTTCATCCAGGTCGCCGAGGTGGTTTTTACCATATTGGGCAGTTTTGTAGCCATGATTTTTCAGCAGTTCTGCAAGGGTAGGATCCTTTTCAGAAAGGCCTTCCTCGGCCCCTGGTAATCCTACCTTCAGTAATCCTGTTCTGAATGGGCTCTGGCCAGTAATAAAAGCGGCCCTTCCAGCGGTACAACTCTGTTGGCCGTACCAATCTGTAAATAAGGCGCCTTCATTGGCGATGCGGTCAATGTTTGGGGTTTTATATCCCATCATGCCCCTGTTGTAACAGCTCGGATTAAACCAGCCGATATCATCTCCCCAAATAACTACGATATTTGGCTTGTCCTGTGCATGTACCATCGCAGAGGTAAAAAACAGGAGTACCACCATGAATGGAGTTAAGATTTTTTTCATAAGAATTTTTGTTTTTGGATGATTTTTTTTTTTGATATTAGGCGTGAAGATAAAAATAATTTCAAGAAATGCTAATTGGATACATAGTCTTTAACACATCGGAAACCTGTGTGTAGCATCCCGGTGTCCTGGGAAGTAGGCATCCTTGCAGAAACCCTGTAACTGGAACAGTAGTTGTCATTGCATAAAAATGACCCGCCCCGAACTACTCGTCTGGGGTCATAACGGTTCCGGCTGTAATTGCTTTCCGATGGCCCCTTGGGATTCTTGGCTATTTGTTCCGGATCAAAGCTTTGGTAATAGGATTCGTCAAACCAATCCGCACAGATTTCCCAAACATTGCCTGCCATATCGTAAAGTCCATAACCGTTGGGCTCAAACGATTTTACGGGGGCCGAATAATAATAGCCGTCCTCCTCATTGTTCTTTGTGGGGAACGTACCTGTCCAGTAATTACATTTAGGGTCTCCGGTTTCCACATATTCCATTCCCCAAGGGTAAATAGCGTCTTCAATGCCACCCCTTGCAGCCCATTCCCATTCTGCTTCGGTTGGCAGTCGCTTTCCGGCCCACTTGGCATACTCCAGGGCGTCAAAGTAGGCAATATGTACCACAGGGTGGTTATCCTTTCCTTCAATAGTGCTTCCCGGGCCCTGGGGTTGTTTCCAATTGGCCCCGTTTACCCACCGCCACCATTGGGAAAAATCAAAAAGGTTCTGTACTTCTTCTGGTTGCACAAAAACCATTGATCCCGGTTGAAGGGCTTCGTCCGGGGGTTTAGGTGTGCCAGGGGGTACTTGTTTTTTGAGTTCTTCCCAGTCCACCGGTCGTTCTGCGATTGTCACATATCCAGTCGCCTCTACAAAATCTCTGAATTGTGCATTGGTAACCTCATGGGTATCCATATAAAACGCATCAACATAAACCTTGTGTTTTGGAAACTCCCTTGGTAGTGCCCATTGGGTATCGCTTGCTCCCATTTCAAAGGTACCGGCAGGGATTAATACCATATCGTTATCTGGCATTTTGCTTTCTTCAATACTTGAGTTTGCATCATGCCTGATTGGTTCTGGCGTCAAATCACCATTCTTATTGGCCAATATAGCCGCCCTTCCACTTGCTTTTTCACAATTGGAATGGTCTACCATGCTGTCCGTACTTTCTTGAACGGACATCTGGGGAGAATTATCTAAATCTTTTGCATCCTTACTTGATTCCTTACAAGCAGCCAGGAAAACCAATAACAGAACAGGAAATATTTTATTCATAAATCAAAAATTGAAATAAACCCCGACAGTACCCCGTTCACCAATTTCAGTAAACAATCCAAACTTTTCAGAGATAGCAAATGAAATACCCAAATACGGATAAATGTCAAATGATCCGGCAAAACTACCTATTTCCGCACCCGGATACAGATCCAGTCTTTCCGGTAGCCCTAAAACCTCTTTCAAATGAAGGTCCACGAGACCAAAAAAGGAAGTTTCCCGCTCACTGTCTTCAAAATAAAACTCCACACCGGCTCCTGCTGATATCAAATTACTGAAGCCGTGATCATACAAAACCGAGAGCCCATTGCCCCTCCCATAATAGGCCCATGCCACATTTATTCGATCCTCCCCTTCACCCTCATAAGCACTTTGTGCAAAAGCCATGAACGAACCCATGAATAAAAAGCAAACCAATACGAACATCTTAATTGATGAGTGCCAACAAATCGATTTGGTAAATAAGGTCATATTAGGGAAATAATTTAATTAGCAATTCCTGGGAATATGAGTTTGGAAACACCCTTGGGTAGCTGTAGAGTTTGCATTCTGATTATTTAGGCTTTTTGGGCCATATGAAATCACAAAGAATAGGTTAGGGTTATGCCATATCTAAAAACCGGTAAGACGGTATTTTGTCTTAGTTTATTATCATTGAATTCAAAGTCTGCATTGATCAAATCGAAGATGCTGTAACTTTTTAGGGCTTCGTTTAATTCGTCATAAAATTCATCCGGCGGGGGGATCACATTGTCCAATTTAAAGTTATAGTTCCCTGCCCCGGGACCGGCAATTAAAAAATCAATACCCAGGCGATTGGAAACTTTCAATTTATAACCGATCATTAATCCCAGGGAGGCTACATTAATTTTACCTTTATAGAATACATCAAAGGATTCGTCCTGGCTATTGATAAAAGTACCGATCAGGTCAGATTTATAGTTGACCCATTTCAAATAGGCGCCAAAATAAAAGCCACTGGTCATTCCATTTTTTTTCTCGTTGAGATAATATCGAACTTCTGGAATGATTTTCAGCCCTGAATAGGTTAATTCGTTGGTTTGTAATTGAGGCCGGTCGATTCCGGAAAGCTTAATCAACCCCTCTTCGCCCTTGTATCCGGCAGCTAAACGCACCCCGATGTGCTTACCAAAAGCGCGCTCATAAGTAAATAAATAGGCTCCGTTAATGAGGTCTGTAGCCGTAATACCTATTTCGGAATTTCTTATTTTCTCGTCTTCTATTTGTTGGGCTTGTAAGGGAGCAAGCAACAAGCTAAAAATCAGTAGAAACAAACAATTTTTCATACGATAAAGGAGTCTGAAAGACCTTATTTAGAAATGGATGAATTATTAGACAAAAGAGGTATGTGTGGCTACAATAGTACAAAAAAAAACACTAAAATTATTATTATCCATCCATAAATAGACCGAGCTATTGTTAATGGGCAGCGGCATTCTAAATCTTTGAACAACTGAATTAGTAAACAGCTGAAAATAAAACATATACCCAGGTTAGCTATACAAGAAAAAAAGGGGGAGTAAATTCAGACAGACCACTACAGATTAGCATTGATAATACGGTCACATTCATGGATGGGACTGGGAAATTTTTTGCAATCAGTCATGGTGGGAGAAGGGTATTTCAGACTAACATTCTACAACAGTAAATTATGCGAAATTGAATATTTCTCGCGATATAGTTTACCCTTCGACTATTTAGGAACAGGTTTTTTATTGTGCTTCTTTTTTTCTCTTTTGGTTATAACGCTTAGTTTTAATCCTACAAGTTACTACCCGCCAGGCTGGGATGTGAATTACTGATTTAAATTTATGATTCAAACTTAGGGACTAATTATGAGGTATTTAATTTGTTTCTGTCTTTGTCTTTTGGCCCTGATCCCTATAAATGCTCAGGAAAAAGAAAGCTATTATCGGGAAATGCAGAGTAGGCATGCCGAAGAAAACGGCTATGACATTACTTATCGTCGGAACTACTTTGAGCATATTATTTTGAGAATGGAACTCAGTTCAGATGCGTCACGACTTCAATTTTTGAGTGGGCGAGCAGAGGAATTACTAAACATTAGGCCCGCAGCCGAATATAATTTGGGATTTTCATTTCACTACAAATGGCTGGGTATCGGATTCAGTTTTACACCTAAATTTCTATTGAATACCCAGAATATTGAGGAGCTCAACAACAGCGAATCACTAGGCATAAACTTCAATTTCTTCTATTCAGACAGATGGGTACAGGAGCTGGGTTATAGTTATTACAAAGGGTTTTTCAGGGCTGGCCCTCAAAGATTAGTCGATTTGGGAGCTGTGGTTTTGGACGATACCAGTTTGAAAACAATTCAAGGCAGTACTTTTTTTATTGTAAACCCGAATTACTCGTTTCGTGCACATTACGTACAAACAGAACGCCAGTTGAAGAGCGCGGGAAGCTTCATTCCCAGGTTACGTTACTCCTATAGTTTCTTCGAACCCAATTTTAAAAACCTCCCTAACCTGGAAAAAGTAGTGCAAATCAACAGCCTGGATATAAGCGCCCAGATAGGTTATTTATACTCTTTGGTGTATGATCAGAAGTGGATTGTAACCCTGGGGCTTCATCCTGGTATTGGGTATAACTACTCTGTCAACCAATTCGACGGTGCTAGTTTGGGGTCGAGAACATTCCACAGTACTACTCTTGCTTTGGATAGTGAAATTTCGGTGGGTTACAACGATTATCGATGGTTTTTTGGAGCTGCTTATAATTGGAGAAATTATAATTATGTCAACAATCAAAAAAATCAATTTACACGGGACTTTGCCAATTTTAATATTTACCTGGGTTACCGATTTAATGACAATAAACCGATGCGGAATACCCTGGGTTGGTTTGAGGACAACTTAGGATTTTAATATATAAAAATGGTCACAGCTCATACCGGCCAAGTTCGTTCCTGCGTGGGCTTACCATAGTATAGCGCCAAAGCGCCAACTACGGTATAGACTTCTCGCCCCAGTTTTTGTAAACAAAAAAATCCTGACTATAAACTCAGGATATCCTCTCAGTTCGTGACCCGGCTGCCCGCCCGGCCAAGTCCGTTCGGACGGGG
This sequence comes from Flavobacteriaceae bacterium D16, assembly GCA_021295155.1. GTDB lineage: Bacteria > Bacteroidota > Bacteroidia > Flavobacteriales > Flavobacteriaceae > Lentiprolixibacter. The sequence goes on from JAJTJC010000033.1 coordinate 118,910, forward strand.
GGCTTCATTAAACCTTCTGAAACATAATTGAAAGTCTTTCAACTATGTTTCAACAATGAATCAAAAGTATACGTTTTTGAATCATAGTTGTTTAGTAGGATATTTCTTTAATCGTGAACTTCAAGATGGTTATAAAAGAAGATGCTCAGGGCTTCGGTTATGATCAGGTACTACGAAGTTTACGCCCCCTCTTCCTTAGCCTCCTTTTACATAAGTAGGAAACTGATAAAACGTTAGATATGAGAAACATTTTTTATTATTTGATCGCCATGCTATTTGCCCTGGTTTCCTGTGATAAGGACATGCCGGAAACGCAGGAAATAGACGCAACACTTGCAGGAGAGGAGCTTATCAAAGTTGATCTGGCTGCAAAAAAATTAACGACTACGGTAACAGGTACGCAAGACCCTGCACAGGATGTGGCCGCCGTACAAAATGCCGTGGATAATTATGATCATGTTACCCTGAGCGGTACCTTTGATTTTGGCTCGGACGAGGCTACAGGGGGCATAGACATTACCCGTGAAAATGTAGTTCTACAGGGTCCGGCTACTATCCTAAACGGAGTTAAGTTTCAGTTTATTCCTGAGCTCGGTGAAGCGAGAACTCCAATAAATATTACCGCGCCAGGGGTACAGATACATGACATTGAATTTGTCTGTGACTTCGATGGTATCCTCATAAACGTAGAGAAAGACGGTAAGCCAGTAATTATTGAAGGTAACACTATAAGTTCCAATCTTTTTGGTGCCGGAGTAGCAGCAAAAGCCACTCCAGGGGGTATTAAAGTGCTCAAGAATACCATAGAATCCTTCTTTAATTTTTATGCATCGGAAACTACAGGCAGCACGGAAATAGCCAATAATGATATGGTTGCTGGGTATGATTGTGTTTTTATGTTCACGTTCAATAATAAATTGGATATTATCAACAATGACATGCACGTTTTAGACGGTGGTTTCGAAAGTATGTTTATTGGCTCATGGGTGGTCACCTCAGCCACAGGGCCGGAATGGGGGGACAATCCACCCGTCAGAATAATTGGCAATACCATTGCTGTTGAAGGTATGGATGCTGCCGGGATAATTGTGGGCACCTCGGCCAGTGGGATAAATAATGTCCTGGTCAAGGACAATACCCTTACTGGTACTGCAGGTTTTTCCGGATTATTGAAAGAACCCTATGGCCACAATAACAAGTTTATCAACAATGACCTAAGCGGCCTAACTACCTACAGCCCACAAATATGGGTGATGGGAGGTAGCGATAATCACTACCAAAACAACAAACTCGGACGTGTAGACCCCAGTCCCTGGGCTGGATTTTTCCCTGCCTTCCAAAATGCTGCCACCTTGGTTACTACCATCAATTGGCATGAGAATGATGGCTTGGACACACCAGATCCCTTAAATCACGGCAATCATTTTAGCAATAATGACTATACCATGACAGGAGTAACCGGCTGGTCCGAGAATCCTGAATCCATTGGAGCCGTGTTATTACTTGATTTCTTGCAGAAATTTAATGCTGATGGTTCTCCTTTTGAAGAAGATTTTGTCATGGAAAACTTTATTAATGAGAAAAGGTTTACTGAAGGAACTGACGTTTGTAACCAGGTGCTCGACCTGAATCCGGGTGCAAATCACATCGCTGGTGCGAAGGCCTGTGAGGTGCAAGCTAAAAAAGCAGACAAACAGCTGGTACAAAAGCAACAGGAGGTTTTTGGTAAAAGGATTATGGAAAGGCATCAAAAAAGAGCCAAAATCTTAAAAGAAAAAAAGAACATAAAGTTCTGAATGGTGCAACCAAGACGTTTAGCTTAAAGTAAGAAAAGCCTGGGAACAAAAGTTTTCGGGCTTTTTTGAATATAATTTAACGTGAATATTCTACCTGTGTGCGGATAAGGAAAAAGGAGATGACAGTGTGTTTACTGTTATGATCCTTCGGGCATTAACGCTGTAGCTGCCAATCCATCAATAAGTTCTTCACACCCCCCGTTTTTTAGGTAGGTAGCGTGGGAATTGATGTTTTCAAATTTTTGCCCGGTGATCTTTTCGCACAATAGCTCTGCCCCGGTCAGTTTTTTAAATGTTTTCAGAATTCGCTTAGCTGGTTTGTTCTTGAAATAGGGGGGGATTTTACCCGGGTTTTTCCTGCACCATTGAAAGGTTTGCATCCAAATCGCGGCACTAAGGGCACCACAGGCATTTCCACTTAGGCCGAGACCACCTGCAAATCCCGCCACCATAAGGATTTCTTCCTCACTGCCTCCCATTTTTCTTACCACTTCAGAGGCACAGCTCGCTGGTTTTTCGGTAAGGGTAATATCCGTTTGGTCCAGGCCTTCTTTGGCGGATTGAATAGCCTCAGGTGCCCATGCTTCAGCGAGATCAAAACACTTACTGTTTTCCATCCCTTTCAAGGTGGTACTAACCATTAGTCTGGCAATGCCCAATATATTGCTTAAACTGTATCCAAGGATTTCCCCACAATTCACCGTTTTTGATCGTTTTTCAAAGGAAGTTATAAGTTCTTTTGTGGCCCTAATGGCCACTGCAGTAGCAAGTCCTTGATCTTTATGTCGTCTGTAGGATTCTGCTCCCACTGCTAATGCTGCTCCCCATATCATGCCGCATTGCTGGCTTTGATTCATAATTCCGCCAGCCAAGGGGTTTAACGCCAGCTCGGTGAGTTCATTTGGGTTTCCAAATTCACGATTTAAAATATGAGCAAAGGTGTGCGAGCAGGCACCGCATTCTTTGAAAACCGTTTTGGTAGCTGGCAATTGTTTTTTTGAAGATTCCATTTTCACCTTCTTTAGCGGTCAATGTAAAAAGGTAAAAATCAAATAGCCTATTGCCTATGATATACATCAGTAATGACCTGGAATTGTCAAAATATTATTAAGTGGGTTTTGCACTTGATCGTGACTCGGCTGCCCGCCCGGCCAAGTCCGTTCGGACGAGGGGCTTACCATAGTATAGCGCTAAAGCGCCAACTACGGCATAGACTTCTCGCCCCAGGTTTATTTCATAAAAAAATCCTGACCTAATTGTCAGGATTTTCATCTCACTTCGTGACCTGGCTGGGGCTCGAACCCAGGACCCTCTCCTTAAAAGGGAGATGCTCTACCAACTGAGCTACCAGGTCTGATTTTTATAGCCTCAGCTTTGAGGGTGCAAATATAATATCTATAATTTATTTTACAATCCTAATTAAAACATAAATTCGGCTTTTCTTTGATTTCCCTCCTTTTTGATTCATTTTTGTCAAAATCCTTCAAATGAAAATTGTCCTTCTGGGATATATGGGCAGTGGTAAAACTACGGTAGCCAAGCTATTAGCCGAGCGATTGCAATTAAGGCTCATGGATCTGGATACGCTAATTGAAACCTATGCCAATCAGCGCATTCCTGAGATTTTTCAAGAAAAAGGGGAGATTTTTTTCAGAAAGCTGGAGCATCAGGTATTAGAGAAAACTCTGGAAACTCCGGACTCATTTATCCTTGCACTGGGAGGTGGCACACCGTGCTACAGCCGGAATATGGATATTATCCTGCAAGCTACCCAACGGGTATTCTACCTGAAGATGGGGATTCCCCAACTAACAAAACGCCTCATAAATGAAAAGCAGGATCGCCCTTTGATCAGCCATATCGCCGATGAGGAGCTGCCCGAATTCATCGGTAAACACCTTTTTGAAAGGCAGCCTTTCTATATGAAAGCACCCTATATTGTAAAAAGCGATAACAAATCGGCCTGGGAGATTGCCGAAGAAATATCCAAAGAACTAGTCTAAATACACCCCGTCATTCTTGCTTTCAAAAGTCACTTCTACATGTTCCTGCAACGAAGTAGATAAGGAAATACCTTTAAAGTCTGCCTTAACCGGATATTTCTTGTGGTTTCGGTTTACCAGTACGGCCGTCTTCAGTTTCTTAAGTGGAGTTTGTAGAAAATGGTGCACCCCATAGATCAGGGTGGTTCCTGAATTCAGGACATCATCCACCAGTACCACAGACTCATTCTTATAGCCTTCTTCCGGCAATGAAGTAGTAACCCCACTGCCCAGGGGATTTTTTTTATCCATTTGAACCTTACAAAGTATAATCTCTGCCTCCGTAATTTTTTTAAGTGCCCTCTGGATCTTTTTCGCGAATTCCAATCCTCCACCCACAATGCCTGCCAGGATGATTTTATCTTCATCCACATTGGTCTCATAGATTTGATAGGCGATACGCCGGATCTTATGTTGGATTTGCTGATGGGACAAAATGCGGTTTGCCATGATAGCTGCTTTATTTCTCAAAGATAAAAAAGAGTTCTTTACCTTGTCTTGGAGTGATGGAATTATAGGCCCGTTCGAGTTTATGTATCTTAAATTTATCCTGAAACAAGCTCTGGTATTCTTTAATACTTCCCCCGAAAGGCGGACCTGAATCGGTCAAGGGAAAATCAAACAGTAAGCCTGCAAGTATTCCTCCTGGATTGAGCATATGGTACATTTTTTCTACATAACCCAGTCTCAATTGAGGGTCCAGTGCACAAAAAAAAGTTTGTTCCAGAATCAGATCGAACCGCTCTTCTTTCAATTTAAAAAAATCTGTCTCCAACAAATGATCTACCGGAAATCCCGGACATACTTCCCGGATATGTTGTAGCGGTTGCGAGGCGATGTCTGCAACATAGGTCTGGTTAAATCCCTTTTGATGTAAATACTGCGCCTCGTACCCCCTGCCTGCTCCGGGTATGAGAATTTTAAGTGAGGTGTCTTCCAGTTGGTCAATATAAGCTTTGATGGGAGTCGATATATGCCCGATATCCCATCCCTGTCTGTTTTCCTGATAACGTTCTTCCCAGTAGGTTTTGTCAAGCTTCATCCAGGTAGTCTTCAATATCCCTTCGATCTTTCTTGGTAGGACGACCCATACCTTTTTTACGATAGTAATCCTTAGAATGCTGAAGCAATTCATTGTGCTTCATGGATTCTTCGGGGGTTGTGTCCTTTCGATATAAGTTAACCAACTTGGCCCCAACCCGACTTTCGGGAACCTCAAGTACTTCCAGTTGATAGTCGATCTGATTCTTACGGACAATTATTTTATCGGTCGGGTAAACCTCTCGGGAAGGTTTTACCACCTGGGCGTTAATACGAACGTGGCCTTTCTGGCAGGCAATAGTCGCCTTACTACGTGTTTTGAAATAGCGCGTACACCATAAGAACTTGTCTATTCGCATGTCCACCTAAAATGTTTGTTAAGGACTTCCGCAAAAATAGGGGAAAATTGTATCTTGCGGCTCTTAAAAGCAGTTGTAATGCAGGTATTGAGAGGATTTATTTTGGTAGGGTTAGTAGCCTTGCTTTTTTCTTGTAGTAATGATGACAACGGAGGAATCACCTCAGTCCCTCCAAGGTTGTTAAGCGAAGTGGTTGAAGAAGACGCCGCTGCGCTTCAGGAATATCTTTCTACACACTTCTACAATTATGAGGACTTTGAAAACCCACCAGCGGATTTTGATTATCGCATAGTTCTCGATACAATTGCCGACGAGAATGCGGATAAAACTGCCTTGATCGACAGACCTGAACTACAATCCATTACACTTTCAGTAGACTCGGAAGATTTTAACCTGGATGGGGGAGAAACTGTGGACCACACCATGTATTTTCTTACCGCCCGCGAAGGATCCGGGGGTTCCCCAACCGTTGCAGATTCTACTTTTTTACGATACGATGGAAGTTTGCTAAATGGTAGCCTCTTCGATGCTACTTCTACTCATGTCTGGCAATACCTTCCTTTTACCTTAAGGGGTTATAGAGAAGGGGTATCTCGTTTGAATACCGGTGATGAGGTTGTGGTGAATCCAGACGGAACTACCTCCATATCAAATGCCGGTGCTGGTGTGATGTTTCTGCCCTCTGGACTGGGGTATTTCAATTCTGCACGCGAAGGGATTCCCCCATATTCACCACTGATATTTAAAATAGAAGTAGGCCTTTATATTGAAGACACGGATTATGACAATGATGGTGTTCCCTCCATACTCGAAGATGTTGACGGAGATGGGGACGTTACCAATGACAATACGGATGAGGACCAGGAGCGTAGTTCAGGTTTGCTCTTTTTGGCCAACCACCTGGACGATGACGATGACCAGGATGGCACCCCTACTCGCGAAGAAATAATTATAGACGCATTGGGTAATCTCACCTTCCCTGATGGGGATGGGGATGGTATTCCGGATTACCTGGATCGGGATAATCCCTAAAAAGATCCCCTGCTTATTTGGCAGGGGATTTCTTTTTACGAGTTCTTTTTATTTAGATTGATAGACAGGCTAAGGATAAGCTGGCTTGGACGGGTATCCAGTCGGCTCTCTTCCACCGAAGTGATATTGGTGTTGATAAATCGGGCCTCATTTGCACTGAAGCCGCGCTCGTAGCGAAGATCGATACCGATACCGCCAAGATTTACACCCACTCCCAAATGCAAACCAACGGTAAAATCGTTCTCGATAGAATCGATAGAGATACCGTCAAATTCCGTATTCAGAATATATTGGAAAGCCGGTCCCCCAAAAACATGCAAGGGTCCAAGTACTTTTGCTCCAACCAGGACAGGGATATCGATCTTGCTCATATCAAAATCATTCCCGCTGTAATCCGATTTGGTCTTGGTGTATAAGATTTCAGGCCTGAGATATAATCGGTTACCCAACTTGCCATAAATACCGATGTGATAGCCCACATTGCGGTCGGGATTTTCGGCAGCAGCTTGTGCAGCTTCAATATAGTCTCCGTTCGCGTTGTAATTTAATCCAGCTTTGATTCCGAATCCGGGACCTTTTTGTCCCAGAGCAACCGTGGTTATACCAACCAGGGCCACTAGTAGAAGTTTTTTTTTCATAAGGTGTTCGTTTAATTGACTTAAGGGCATCAAAAAAGATGCCGTTTATTAAGCCTTTCGTTTTAACACCTGTAGAACGGCCTCCACAATAGCTTTATTGTTCAGCCCATATTTTTCCATCAGTTGTGCGGGTGTACCGCTCTCTCCAAAGGTGTCCTGAGTAGCAACAAATTCCTGTGGCGTAGGCTTGTGTCTGGCCAAGGTCCGTGCGATACTTTCTCCCAATCCTCCCAGATAGTTATGCTCTTCCGCCGAAACGATACAGCCTGTTTTGTTAACCGATCGTATTAAAGCTTCCTCATCAAGAGGTTTGATGGTATGTATATTCAGAACTTCAGCACTGATCCCCTGGTTGTTAAGGATTTCTGCTGCCACAAGGGCTTCCCAGACCAGATGTCCGGTTGCCGCAATGCTTACATCTGTTCCTTCCTGAAGTACAAGTGCCTTACCTATCTCAAAAGACTGGTTTTCCGGTGTGAAGTTGGCAACCTTGGGTCTGCCAAACCGCAGGTAAACCGGACCGTGATGCTCAGCTATCGCCAGGGTGGCGGCTTTGGTTTGGTTGTAATCACAAGGATTAATAACCGTCATGCCAGGAAGCATCTTCATCAAGCCGATATCTTCCAGGATCTGATGCGTTGCCCCATCTTCACCCAGGGTAATTCCTGCATGGGAAGCACAAATTTTTACGTTTTTATGCGAGTATGCGATAGACTGGCGTACCTGGTCATATACCCGGCCTGTGGAAAAATTGGCAAAGGTCCCGGTAAAAGGGATGTAACCTCCAATGGTAAGACCAGCAGCGATGCCCATCATATTGGCTTCTGCAATACCTACCTGGAAAAAACGTTCCGGGTTTTCCTTCATAAAAGTGTCCATCTTCAATGACCCAATAAGGTCTGCACAGAGGGCTACTACTTTTTCATTTTTACGACCTAGTTCTGTCAGTCCGGCACCAAAGCCGCTTCGGGTATCTTTTTTCCCCTGATCTATATATTGTTTCATCTAAACTGAATTCCTAATTAGTAGTCCCCAAGGGTTTCCGGATTTTGTGCCAGAGCAACCTCCAGTTGTTCGTCATTTGGTGCTTTGCCATGCCATGCGTGAGTGTGCATCATAAAATCCACCCCATTACCCATTACGGTTTCCAGAAGAACACAAACCGGTTTGCCTTTTCCTGTGTGCTTCTTTGCTTCCTGCATGCCCTCGATAATAGATTCGAGATTATTACCTTCCTTAATTTCCAGGACATCCCATCCAAAGGCTTCAAATTTGGCCCTTACATTGCCCAGGGACATCACTTCTTCAGTGGGGCCGTCTATTTGTTGTCCATTAAGGTCTACAGTAGCTATAAGGTTGTCTACCTTTTTTGCCGCCGCAAACATAATGGCCTCCCAATTCTGCCCTTCCTGAAGCTCTCCGTCTCCATGAAGGCTATACACCATATGCGGGTCTTTATTAAGCTTTTTAGCAAGTGCTGCACCAATGGCAACTGACATGCCCTGACCCAGAGAACCTGATGCAATCCGCACACCGGGCAGTCCTTCGTGGGTAGTGGGATGGCCTTGCAGTCGGGAGTTGATCAATCTAAAGGTGTTGAGTTCCTCTATTGGAAAAAATCCCCGTCGCGCCAGTGTACTGTAATAGACAGGTGAAATGTGTCCGTTGGAAAGAAAGAACAGGTCTTCACCAATCCCGTCCATATCGAAACCCTGGTTTAATTCAAGGACCTCATGGTAAAGGGCTACGAAAAATTCGGTACAACCCAGGGAGCCACCCGGGTGACCGGAATTAACTTTGTGAACCATCCTGACAATGTCCCGTCTTGTTTGGGTTACCAGGTCTTGCAATGGGTGTTTTTCCGGCATACTTATGCAATTTTATTGTCGCCAAAAGTAAGCTCTTAGGTCGGCTTCTACAACAGGAGTTATTAGTATTTATTAACGGCATTTTGTCCCTAAACTTTATTGAAACCTTAAGGGAAAGCTTTGAGTAGGATGACTATCTTTGATCATTTAAATCGGGAATTGGAGTTTACATTACAACATAAAGACCCACAAAGCAAGGCAAGGGCCGGAAGGCTCATCACGGATCACGGGGAAATAAAAACACCCATTTTTATGCCGGTAGGTACCGTAGCTTCTGTTAAAGGTGTTCATCAAAAAGAACTTAGGGAAGAGATAGACCCTGACATTATCCTGGGTAATACCTATCATCTCTACCTGCGTCCAAAGCTTGAGGTGTTAAAGGCTGCAGGCGGTTTGCATAAGTTTATGGGGTGGGATAGGAATATCCTAACGGACAGCGGCGGTTACCAGGTTTACTCCCTGTCGGCTAACCGAAAAATCAGGGAGGAGGGGGTTAAATTCAAATCGCATATTGATGGGTCCTTGCATATGTTCACCCCGGAGAATGTAATGGAAATCCAGCGCGTCATTGGAGCAGACATAATCATGGCCTTTGATGAATGCACACCCTATCCCTGTGATTACGACTATGCCAAACGGTCTATGCATTTAACACATCGTTGGTTAGACAGGTGTATGGCGCATTTAAAAAAACTTCCCTTTGAATATGGATATGAGCAAGCCTTTTTTCCCATTGTTCAGGGTTCCGTTTACAAGGATTTGAGGATACAATCGGCAGAATATATTTCCGAAGCAGGAGCCCCCGGTAATGCCATAGGTGGTCTTTCCGTAGGAGAACCGGCAGAAGAGATGTATGCCATGAGTGAGGCGGTTTGTGATGTTTTACCTGAGGATAAACCGCGATACCTGATGGGTGTGGGAACGCCTATCAATATCCTGGAGAACATAGCACTAGGAATTGACATGTTCGATTGTGTTATGCCCACCAGAAATGCCCGAAACGGGATGTTATTCACCGCAGAGGGCACTATTAATATTAAAAATAAAAAATGGGAGGCCGATTTTTCCATGATAGACCCCCAGGGCACTACTTTTGTGGATAAGGAATACAGTAAGGCATATCTCCGGCACTTGTTCGTGGCTAAAGAATATCTTGGTAAACAAATCGCTACAATTCACAACCTTGGTTTTTATCTTTGGCTTGTGCGGGAGGCCCGAAAACGAATAATTGAAGGTGATTTTGCCGAATGGAAGTCAAAAATGGTAAAGAACATGGATAAACGCCTGTAGTTGTGACCATACTGGATCGATACATATTGAAACGATATTTGGCAACCTTTGGCATGATGCTGTTGTTGTTTATACCCATTGGGATCATGCTCAACCTGGCTGAGCAGATCGGGAAAATGATCGACAATGAAGCCCCTCTTAATGAAATATTGATTTATTATCTCAATTTCACCATCTATATAGGACATCTGCTATTTCCTATATTTCTGTTTTTATCCATCATATTTTTTACTTCCAAACTCGCAAGCAACACCGAAATAGTAGCTATCCTTAGTTCCGGGGTTTCTTATAGAAGATTCCTTCGTCCCTATTGGATTGGAGCTAGCATCATTGCAATAATGATGTTCATTATGGGGATGTTTATTGTACCCAACGCCAGCATGGAGTTTAATGAATTTAAATTCAAGTACCTCAAAAAAGGCAAGCAGGATCGGGTTACCAGTAATATTTTCAACCAACTGAATGAAAATGACTTTATTTACGTAAGCAGTTTTGACCCGGCCAGGAAAATAGGATACAATTTCACCTTCGAGCATTTCAATGAACAGGAGGAGCTCGATTATAAGATAGCTGCGGCAAATATTCGCTGGGTACCCAAGGACAGTGTGTACCGGCTTACCAATTACAGCAAAAGAGATTTAAGGGGAACACGGGAAGTGATGGAGACGAAAAGGCGCCTGGATACCCTTTTTACCTTTAAGATTGAAGACTTAACACCGGTTTCCTATATCGCTGAGACCAAAAACTTATTTGAACTGAATTCCTTTATTGATACCCAGAGACAAAAAGGAGCTTCTAACATCAATGCCTATATTCTGGTTAAATACAAACGTTGGGCCTTGCCCGTGGCGGCATTTATCCTGACTATTATTGGAGTGGCAGTTTCCTCAGTCAAACGTCGTGGTGGGATGGGAGTTAACCTGGCCTTTGGTATAGGGGTGGCCTTTATATATATCTTTTTCGACAAAGTTTTCGGGACCCTGGCGGAACAATCTGGATTTTCACCTTTACTGGCCGTGATTATTCCAAACCTCGCCTTTGGTATCCTGGGTATTTATCTGCTGCGAAATGCCAAAAGATAATCTCAGGAGTTATTTATTACTCCATTTCATTGTATTTATTTGGGGGTTTACTGCTATCCTAGGTAAGCTAATTACCATCGATGCCTTACCGCTGGTTTGGTATCGAATGGGTCTTGCTGCACTTATCATTTACCTGTATATGCGGTTCAAAAGAATTAACCTGAAGGTTAACCGGAGAAGCTTCATCATCCTGCTGTTAGCCGGTATCACTATTGCCTTGCATTGGGTTACCTTTTTCATGGCCATAAAGGTTTCCAATGTTTCCATTGCCCTGGCTACGATGTCTACAGGAGCCCTATTCACAGCCCTTCTAGAGCCTTTATGGTATGGGCGTAAATTAATACTCTACGAACTGATTTTCGGTTTTCTGGTCATTCTGGGCCTTTTGATGATTTACAAGGTTAATACCCAATATGCATTCGGTATCTTGCTCGCTTTGGTTTCTGCATTGCTGGGGGCAGTTTTTACCCTGATTAACGGACAAATGATCAAAATTCATAAACCGGCTACCATTTCATTCTATGAATTAAGTAGCGGGGCTATTTTTTTAAGCCTGATTCTGGGATTTCAGGGAGAGTTCAATGCTGATTTCTTTGCGATTACTGCTATGGATTGGATTTACCTGCTCATCCTGGCTTCGATTTGTACCGCGTTTGCTTTTATTGCATCGGTGAAGGTTATGCGCTTTGTGAGTCCGTACACGGTGATGCTAACCGTTAATATGGAACCGGTTTATGGCATTCTGATGGCATTTTTCATATTTGGTGAAAGTGAAAAAATGAATATTTACTTTTACCTGGGTGCCCTGGTGATATTGGCCACTGTGGTGATCAATGGCATATTGAAGAACAAGGGAGTTAAAGAAGCTTCTTAGGATTTGCATTAAAAGTTTATATTTGTCTGCTGGACGGATTAATCAAAAATACTCATGGAATATCTGGAATTTGAGCTACCGATAAAGGAACTGGAAGAACAGTTGGAGAAGTGCCAGATTATTGGCGAGGAAAGTGAAGTTGATGTAACAGAAACCTGTCGGCAGATTGAGAAAAAGCTGGCTGAAACAAGAAAGGACATCTACAAAAACCTGACTGCCTGGCAGCGTGTTCAGCTTTCCAGACATCCCAATAGACCCTACACCCTGGATTATATCAGAGCTATTTGTGGAGATACCTTTCTTGAGCTACATGGAGACCGTACTGTACGGGATGACAAAGCGATGATAGGCGGTTTGGGCAAAATAGGAGACCAGAGTTTTATGTTTATTGGTCAGCAAAAAGGATTCAATACCAAAACCAGACAATATCGGAATTTCGGGATGGCAAACCCGGAAGGCTATCGTAAAGCCTTGAGACTGATGCGATCGGCTGAGAAATTTGGGATTCCTGTAATTTCTTTTATAGATACTCCAGGTGCTTTTCCCGGAATAGAAGCAGAGGAACGCGGTCAGGGAGAGGCCATTGCCAGAAACATCCTCGAGATGACTCGTCTTAAGGTTCCAATTATCGTGGTCATCATTGGTGAAGGTGCCTCAGGTGGAGCCCTAGGTATAGGCGTGGGAGATTCAGTACTTATGTTGGAAAATACCTGGTATTCGGTGATCTCTCCCGAATCCTGTTCTTCCATACTCTGGAGAAGCTGGGAGTACAAGGAACAGGCGGCAGAAGCTTTAAAATTAACTGCCTCCGATATGAAACGACTTAAGCTTATTGACGAGATTGTCAAAGAACCTGTAGGAGGAGCACACCGCAATCGGGAAAAGACATTTGATATTGTCAAAAATAAAATTGTTAAGCGCTACGGGGAACTTAAAAAGTTATCACCAGAGGAGTTGATTCAGGCCCGTATGGATAAGTATGCCCAAATGGGGGTATACAATGGCTAAGTAATCTGTTTTTCAGCCTTCCTGGTAAATTCACAGAGGTCACTCACTACTTTTTTTTAGGTTATGAACATAAATTCGTAACTTATTAACACGGTTATTGTTAACTACCGGTGAATATCCTGACTTCGGATATTAAAGTTAACTTAAGGTTAAATCCCTACTTTCGCAAAGATGGATAAAGCAAGCCCTATACTAGGCCATAAAATTGGCAAAACCGCAGTAATTTCTCTTGAAAAAGGGAAAATACCACCTCAAGCAGTTGATTTAGAGGAGGTTGTGCTAGGGGCTATGATGATCGATAAAAAAGGTGTTGATGAAGTAATCGATATTTTACACCCGGATGTTTTCTATAAAGATGCCCACCGATATATCTACGAAGCGATCTTTATGTTATTTGAAAGCAGTGAACCGGTTGATTTATTAACCGTTTCTGCCCAATTAAAGAAGGCTGGGCGCTTGGATCAGGTAGGTGGTGATTTTTACCTGATCAAATTAACCCAAAAAGTGGCTTCTTCAGCACATATTGAGTTCCACGCCAGAATAATTCTTCAAAAATATATACAACGTAGCCTGATCAAGATCTCCAATGAGATAATTGAAACCGCTTATGACGAGGCCACTGATGTTTTTGATCTTTTGGACAATGCCGAAGCCAAATTATACGAAGTAACCCAGGGGAACCTCAAGAGATCTGCCGAAACAGCGCAGAATTTGGTCATAATGGCCAAAAAGAAGATTGAAGAAATATCCAATAAGGAAGGCCTTAGTGGTATTCCTTCCGGATTTGATAAGGTAGACCGTTTAACTTCGGGCTGGCAGCCCAGTGACCTGATCATTATCGCGGCCAGGCCCGGTATGGGTAAAACGGCACTAACGCTATCCATGGCTAGGAACATAGCTGTAAATGCTAATATTCCTGTAGCCTTCTTTTCTCTTGAAATGTCCTCTGTACAGTTGATCACCAGACTAATTTCCTCCGAGACGGGCCTTTCATCCGAAAAACTGCGAACAGGCCGGTTGGAAAAGCATGAATGGGAACAACTTAACGTCAAGGTCAAAACCCTGGAGAAAGCACCTTTATTTATAGACGATACACCATCCCTTTCCATATTTGACCTGCGTGCCAAAGCCCGGCGCCTGGTTTCGCAACATAAGATCAGGCTGATTGTTCTCGATTATTTACAGCTAATGACCGCAGGCGGAAGTCAGAAAGGAGGCAATAGGGAACAGGAAATTTCTACTATCTCCAGAAACCTGAAAGCACTGGCCAAAGAACTGGATGTTCCGGTTATTGCGCTGTCTCAGCTTTCAAGGGCGGTGGAAACAAGGGGAGGTAGCAAGAGACCAATATTGTCAGACCTTCGTGAGTCTGGTGCTATTGAGCAGGATGCAGATATTGTTTCCTTTATCTATCGCCCGGAATACTACAAAATAGATGAGTGGGATGACGAAGAGCGAACACCTACTCAGGGACAGGCAGAATTCATTGTTGCCAAACACCGTAATGGAGGTTTAGATAATATTCGGTTAAAGTTCATTGCCCAACTGGGTAAATTTGATAACTTGGATGACTTTGATTCTCCGTTTGAATTCCAATCCAAGATGAATGCGGACGGTGAAAATCCATTTATAGCAAAAAGTTTCCCATCAGCAGATGAAGCTTTTGGTAGTGCAATAAATGATGATGACCTGGATTCAGATGATAACGACGTCCCCTTCTAAACTCAAAAGCATTCCCTTACTGGGGAAAATTTCCCAATTTTTAAGAAAAAGCTTGTTTATTCTGGCACTAGGCATCATGTGTAAAGCCAGTGCCTCGGTTATCCTTATACCAATGGATGCCGACGGCCAGGAAAACCATCTGAAAGCGTATGGAATAACCTTCTGGGTATTGAACCAGCAACAAAAGGTTCAGTGGCTGCTCAATTACCGTGGAGGATCATTTCTGTTACCAGATGGAGAACGAATACGCAGGGAGTGCCAGATAAGAGGAGTTTCTTTTGAGATATTAACCGATGGCCAGGCACAGGGTATACTGGACAACATAAACAGTCCCTCCCAGAATCAGGATGCGGTAATCCTGGAAAAAGCTCCAAAAATTGCCGTCTATTCGCCAAAGGGTAATCAGCCCTGGGACGACGCCGTAACCATGGTGCTGACTTATGCTGAGATTCCCTATGTTACCTTGTATGACGAAGAAGTTCTGGATAACAAACTCGCTTTGTATGACTGGCTGCACCTCCACCATGAAGATTTTACGGGGCAATACGGTAAGTTTTACAGTGCCTACAGAGCCACTCCCTGGTATATAGAGGGTAAGAAAAACGCTGAAGACCTGGCGGCCCAATTGGGCTATAGCAAAGTATCAGAAGAAAAGCTGGCAGTAGCCTTGAAGATTCGCAACTATGTGATTGGAGGTGGTTTTATGTTTGCCATGTGTTCTGCTACGGATAGTTTCGATATCGCTCTGGCAGCGGAAGGTATTGACATTTGTGAACCCATGTTTGATGGAGATCCTTCAGATCCAAACTACCAGAACAATCTCGATTTTAGTAAAACCTTCGCCTTTACCAATTTTACCTTGGAACGCAGTCCGCTGCGTTATGAGTTTTCTTCCATAGACATGACCCGTAAACGGGATAATGTACCTAAAGAATCTGATTATTTCAGCCTTATGGAGTTCTCTGCTAAATGGGATCCTGTCCCTGCTATGCTTACCCAGAACCATACTGCGTTGGTTAAGGGTTTTATGGGGCAAACTACTGCATTTAACCCCAATCAGATCAAGCCCACGGTTATTACCTTAGGTGAAAATAAATTAAACAGTGAGGCCCGTTATATTCATGGAATAAAGGGGAAAGGATTTTTTACCTTCTATGGTGGTCACGATCCGGAGGACTATCAGCACCGCGTGGGAGACCCTAAAACCGAACTCGAACTTCACCCGAATTCACCCGGCTATCGCCTGATACTGAACAACGTTTTATTCCCCGCAGCTCGGAAGAAAAAACAAAAAACCTGATAATCAATTTAGCTGCTTAAGCAGCTGTTCCAGAATGCGTTCTACACCCATTTCATTGTTGCTCAAGGTAGTATATCGTGCCGAACGCAGAATATTAGGATGTGCGTTGGCCATTGCAAAGCTGAATGTTGCCTGACTGAGCATTTCCAAATCATTGTTGTAATCGCCGAATACCATAGTCTCTTCCTTGGCAATTTTGTAGGTGTCCTGAATGAGTGAGAGGGCAAATCCTTTATGGGCGTTGAGGTGCGATAGATCCAGCCAGTTTTCTCCTGACACCTTTACTTTTAACTCAGATTCAAACTCCTTTACCGAAGGGTAAAGGTGGGTTTCGGAACCATCGAAGTGGAATACTGCAATTTTCATGACCACTCCATCGAAAGCTTTTAGATCGGGAAGTAAATCGAAATGGGTGTAGTATTCCTTTAACTTTACCTGGAATTCGGAATGACTTTCCAGCACATAGGCATTGTCTTTTGAACAAAGCACGGGTTTGGCGCCTTCTAGGTCAATCACTACGTCCAGCACCCTGTTTGTCATTTCCTTTTGAAGCGGTATACTCAGGATTTCGGTACCACGGTCTGTGACAAGCGCACCATTTTCGGCTATGATAAAGATATCATCCTTAATTGGGGCCAGCTTATCAGCAATACTATTGTGCTGCCGTCCACTGGCAGCTGCAAAACGGATACCCTTGGCTTTTAAGGCTTCGTAGAGTTTAAAAAAATAGGAACTTACCTGGTGGTCTGTGTTCAGCAGTGTCCCATCCATATCCATAACAACTAGTTTAACCCCAGATAAATCCATACTATGTTTTTAAGTATGCACAAAGGTATTTTTTATCATTAAATTTCGGATAGCTAATTGAGATTAATACCTGAAAAAGTTAATTATGAAAGTCTTTCAAAAAGAGGTACAACTTAACTCCTATTCCAGGGGTTTCCACCTGATCACGGAAAAAATACGCACTCAAATACCAGAAATCCGAGAAATGGAGCAGGGAATGCTGCAGGTTTTTATTAAGCATACCTCGGCAAGCTTATGTCTTAATGAGAATGCAGACCCTACTGTGCGTCAGGATTTTGAAAGTCATTTCAATGTGCTCGTCCCAGAGGATGCACCCTATTATGTACATACCTATGAAGGGCCCGATGATATGCCAGCCCATATAAAAAGTGCACTTTTAGGTACACAGGTACAAATTCCAATTAGCAATGGACGCCTCAACCTGGGAACCTGGCAGGGCATATATCTATGTGAACATAGGGACCGTGCAAGCGGCAGGAAATTGGTTCTTACAGTCTGGGGGATTTAAGCAATGAAAGTATACTAAGCTCTGAAACAAAAGGGCGTCACGAAAATTAATCAAAGTTTTATTTTTTTACTGTTTGAAATTCAGTACTTTAAGCGAATAACTATTTAAAAACCAACCAAAATGAAAACAACGATTACACTATTCTTGTCAATGTTATTACTCCCTTTAGGAGTATTCTCCCAAAAAGCGGAATCCCAGTATATTGAGTGGAGGGGAAGTGACACTATTGCCAATGCCATGGTATGGCGGGGAATCGATCATTTAATGAATGTTGAACGTGAAAAGGCCTATACCTTTTTTGAAGCTGCGGTTGCTCAGGATCCCAGTTTATTTGCCCCTCATGTTGTGTTAGCTAATTTCTCCTGGGGGGATAAAAGAAAACACCATGTTGAGCAAGCCAAGAAAAATGTTGAAGGGAAGAACGAGGTGTCTAAATTGTACGTTTCTCTTTTGGATATCGATTGGCAGGAATCAGACGCAGCGGATAAAAGGAGTGCTATATGGGCAAAGATGTATGAATTGGCCTATGACGGCAAATTTGTACACTTTCGTTATGCCGCGTCTCGTAAGGATGTAAAGGATCAAATAATGGAGTTGGAAAAATTAGCCGGTATATTAGAGCAAGATGGCAGCAACAATGGACATGTTCATAATATGCTAGGCTATATGCAGTATGCCGAGGGAAACAAGGATAAGGCTAAAGCCCATTTAGAAAAATACATGGAGCTGCGACCAGACAGTTATAACGCCTATGATTCCATGGGGGAATATTACTTTAACGAAGGTGATATGGAAAACGCGCTAGCTTACTATAAAAAGGCTCGTATGCATTATCCCGCTTCCGTGGGCGCGACAGATAAAATAAAGGAAATCGAAGAAAAAATGGGGACTAAGAAAGAGTAGTTCCGTTTGATGCTTCGCATAGAAATAGTACAAAATGAAAAATCCCGCTTTAAAGCGGGATTTTCTATTGCGAGATAATCTGGGTTTACTTTACTTTTTGCACGATGGCCTTAAAGGCATCCGGGTGGTTCATGGCCAGGTCTGCAAGAACCTTGCGGTTCAGGCTGATGTTGTTAGCCTTTAATTTACCCATGAACTGGGAATAAGACATTCCATGCATTCTGGCACCGGCATTGATCCTGGTGATCCACAGTGCGCGGAAACTACGTTTTTTGTTTCTCCTGTCGCGATACGCATATAACATGGCTTTTTCAACCGCGTTTTTGGCAACAGTCCAAACATTCTTTCTTCGACCAAAGTATCCTTTGGCCTGTTTCATTACTTTTTTTCTACGAGCCCTTGAGGCTACTGAATTTACTGATCTTGGCATTTTCTTTTGTTTTTTGTAGCAGGCGCTTTATCACCGTTTTCCGGATCTAAAATCTTTTTGAGCCTGACTCCATGGTTAATACTACCTTAATTAATTTACTTCAGACGCAATTGCTGTCTGATGTTAGCCTCATCCGCGTCGTGTACCAACGTCGAATGGGTCAACTTGAGTTTTCGCTTTTTGCTTTTCTTCGTCAGGATATGACTCTTAAAAGCGTGCTTTCTTTTGATTTTACCAGTACCCGTTAGTTTAAAACGTTTTTTAGCACTGGATTTAGTCTTCATCTTAGGCATTGTAATCCTCTTTATCCGTTATATCTCGCTTTATTACTTTCTTGCTTTTGGGGCAATGAACATTATCATGCGCTTCCCTTCAAGCTTTGGCATTTGTTCTACTTTCCCCAGGTCTTCAAGGTCCTGCGCCAGTCTCAACAACAAAATTTCACCTTGCTCCTTGTAAACGATGGACCTTCCTTTAAAAAACACATATGCTTTAAGTTTCGCTCCATCCGAGAGAAATTTTTCAGCGTGTTTCTTTTTAAATTCATAGTCATGGTCGTCCGTATTGGGACCGAACCTGATTTCCTTTACCACTACCTTCGTTGCCTTCGCCTTCATTGCCTTTTCGCGCTTTTTTTGCTCGTAAAGGAATTTCTTATAATCAATAATTTTGCAGACCGGAGGTGCTGCCTTAGGTGAAATCTCGACAAGATCCAGCCCTAATTCATCCGATTTGGCCAAGGCTTGTTTAGTTGGGTAAACTCCCATTTCCACGTTATCACCTACAAGCCTTACCTCGGGTGCGGTAATTTCTGCATTGATTTTATGCGGGTTTTTATTTTCCCGTCGTGGTCTTGGTTTAAATCTTCTTCGTATTGCTATGACTTATGTTTTTTAATTATACTTTGGTTTCGAACGGTTTTAATGTACTATTTATTTCTTCTTCGATCAAGTTTTTAAAAGCTTCTAAACTTATGCTTCCATGGTCCTGACCTCCATGCCGTCTTACTGATACTGTTCCCTCTTCCTGTTCCTTGTCGCCAACGATCAGCATATATGGGATTTTATTTAATTCGGCTTCCCGGATCTTCTTACCTACCGTCTCGTTCCTGTTATCCAGGAGCGCGCGAATTTCGTGATTTTCCAGGGAATTTAAAACTTTTTCAGCATATTTTTCATGTTTCTCGCTGACGGGCAGTACGATAGCCTGATCGGGAATCAGCCAAAGCGGAAAATTACCCCCTGTATGTTCAAGTAATAGCGCTACAAAACGCTCCATACTGCCGAATGGTGCCCGGTGGATCATCACTGGCCTGTGAAGCTCATTGTCACTTCCTTTGTAAGTGAGATCAAAGCGTTCCGGGAGGGTATAATCAACCTGTATAGTCCCTAGTTGCCAATTCCTGCCCAGTGCATCCTTGACCATGAAATCTAATTTTGGCCCATAGAAGGCTGCTTCCCCTTCTTCAATAACAAATTCGAGGTCTTTTTCCTTTGCGGCATTGATGATGGCCTGCTCGGCCTTTTCCCAATTCTCAACGGTACCGATATATTTTTCAGGATTTTCAGGATCTCTTACGGAAACCTGTGCGGTAAAATTGTTTAAACCTAATGAAGTGAGTACATAAAGGGACAGATCAATTACATTTTTGAACTCCTGATCCAATTGGTCATTAGTACAAAAAATATGTGCATCGTCTTGTGTAAAACCTCTTACCCTTGTAAGACCATGCAATTCACCACTTTGCTCATAACGATATACCGTTCCGAATTCGGCAAAACGCTTGGGTAATTCCCTGTAACTATAAGGTTTGGAGTTGTATATCTCACAATGGTGCGGGCAATTCATCGGTTTTAAAAGAAACTCCTCATCTTCTTTGGGTGTATGTATCGGCTGAAAACTGTCTTCGCCATATTTGGCATAGTGCCCGGAAGTAACATACAGTTCTTTCTGCCCGATATGAGGTGAAATCACCATTTCATACCCGGCTTTTTTTTGAGCTTTCTTTAAAAACTGTTCCAGGCGTTCACGGAGTGCTGCACCTTTGGGCAGCCACAAAGGCAAGCCCTGCCCAACTTTCTGGGAGAAGGTAAATAGCTCCAGTTCTTTACCCAACTTCCTGTGATCCCGTTTTTTGGCCTCTTCAATTAATTCCAGGTATTCGGTAAGTTCTTTCTGTTTAGGGAAAGATATTCCGTATACCCGTGTTAACTGCGGATTGTTTTCATTTCCACGCCAGTAAGCACCTGCTACATTCAGTATTTTGATGGCTTTAATAAATCCAGTGTTCGGGATATGGCCTCCGCGACAAAGGTCGGTGAAGGTGTCATGGTCACAAAAGGTTATGTCTCCGTCTTGCAGGTTTTCGATGAGCTCAATTTTGTATTCATTAGATTGAGACTGATAAAATGCCAGGGCATCTTTTTTCGATACCTCGCGCATTTTGAATTCGTGCTTTCCTCTGGCTATTTCCAGTGCACGTTTCTCTATTGCCGGGAAATCTTTTTCTGATACGGTATGCTCCCCGAAGTCTACATCATAATAGAAGCCATTATCGATTGCAGGACCAATGGTGAGTTTGATCCCCGGAAACATTTCCTCCAGCGTTTGAGCTACTACATGCGACGAAGAATGCCAGAAGGCCTTCTTACCCTCTTTATCTCTCCAGGTGTGCAAAGTCATGCTTCCATTCTCATTTAAAGGCGAAACGGTTTCCACTGTTGTGCCATTAAAATTTGCCGAAATAACATTTCGGGCAAGGCCTTCACTAATGGAACGGGCCACATCAATTGGTGTTGATCCCTTTGGAAATTCTTTTACAGTGCCGTCAGGCAGGGTAATTTCAATCATGTTGTATTACATCACAAATAATGAACAAAGATAGGGTCTTGGCCCCAGCAAGGCAATAAGTTGGGGCTTCAATTCTAAATAATTGAGCGGGATTATCCGGTTATGATATTATTTCACCCCAAAGGAGGGGTAACAGGTTTAGTCGCTATCGTTAAAAAGGGCACGCATTAGGATTTTGATACTGTAGAAGCCCATCCCAATAGCCGCAATAGCCAGTATAAACCCCAGAACCAAAACGGGAATGAATAGTGGGTGTTCCTGATTTTTAAAAGCCTGATAGAGTGCCACAGGAGCCAGAAACATTAGTCCCACGGTATATACCAGGTTCTTAACCCCTTTCATCAACACTTGTTTATTAGTCCTCATGAGTCATGGAAATAGACTGCAAAAGTAGAAAATAAAGGCTATTTTTATTTGATAATGTTTAGGTTAGAACTTTAAATTCAACTCCTCCTTCAATCACATACCGCTGACTAAAAGACCTCTGAGCAATGAATTTTTTACTTCTTCCGGATAAATTTAAGGGTTCCCTCACCGCCCAACAGTTGATAGCGTCTATAAAAAAAGGAGTACTGAAGGCGTTACCCCAGGCCGATTTTCGTCATGTTGTGGCCTCTGATGGGGGAGACGGTTTTCTTGATGCAGTTGCCGAGTACAGGGAAACAACAACAATTTCTACAACGGTGGTTGATCCCCTTGGAAGTGAACTGAAAACTACAATGCTTGCTAATAAATCAACAGGAGAGGCCTTTATTGAAATGGCTAAAGCATCTGGACTGGTATTACTGAACCCAAAAGAACAAAGCGCTATGGTTACTTCTACCAGGGGTACTGGGATGCAAATCAGAAACGCGATACAACAAGGGTTAAACAAGATTTATATTGGTCTGGGAGGCAGTGCCACCAATGATGCCGGT
The DNA here is from genome assembly GCA_021295155.1 of Flavobacteriaceae bacterium D16. Taxonomy (GTDB): domain Bacteria; phylum Bacteroidota; class Bacteroidia; order Flavobacteriales; family Flavobacteriaceae; genus Lentiprolixibacter. The sequence goes on from JAJTJC010000033.1 coordinate 141,377, forward strand.
ATGGGCATAGCTTTTGAATTGGGCTATCGATTTTTTGACGAGTACGGAAATTCCTTGGATCCAATCGGGGCGAATCTGGTACGTGTACATTCCATTAATGCAGAAGAAGTACTGCCAGAACTACGTCAAACGGAGATCTACGCGGTTAATGATGTGAATAATCCACTTTTTGGTCTCCAGGGGGCTGCCCAGGTTTATGCGGAACAGAAAGGAGCCAATCAAGAAGAGATCAGGATTCTTGACCGGGGATTGCAAAATCTGGATCTCCGCGTAAAACAACAATTCGGACTGGATAATGCCAGCATTCCGGGGGCAGGTGCTGCTGGAGGAACGGCTTATGGGTTAAAGTGTTTTTTGAACGCTGAATTTATAAGTGGTACGACTTTCTTGCTGGATTTGGCGAAAATACCAGAGCTGATGCGTACCAGAAAATTCAACTATATCATTACTGGAGAAGGGAAAATTGATTCCCAGACCTTAAGCGGAAAGTGGATTAATGGTGTAATGGAACTGGGACGTGCATTTCAAATCCCGGTTGTGGCGGTGTGCGGTAAGTTGGAGGTTGCACCGGAACAATTGAAACAAGCAGGATTACATGAAATAATAGCAGTTGGGGATAAGGAGAAGCCCCTTGAATATAATATGACTCATGCTGCAGAATTGGTGGAAAATGCTGTTTATCATTTTTTTCAGAATAAATAGGTGGAAAAAGCGGGGTTGGAGTTATTGGATGACTAGTGTTTCTTTGAATTCCTGCACAATAGCAAAATAACCCAATGGAAAAACATCGGGCTGGTTGGTGTTGTCTGTAACGTTTATATTATCCAGGTCGGTAATGTCAATTACATTACCGCGAATAGTAGCCCTGGGGGTTTCAAAAAAGCCAACGCTCTGTTGGGTTTGTTCCAGGATCAGGTCCATGTAGTTAAAAAACTGCTGATCTGACCCCATAATACTGATTTCAAGTTCTGTTCCGGGTTCAAATTCCTGATCGTAGAAATAGGAGAATTGGAATTGCTGACCCTGGTAAAACTCATCTTCACTGGTCAGAAACTCGTCGAAGCCAAAATCAAATAAATAGAAATCAACCCTGTCCGGGTTATCGGTAAAGGTAACCAACACTTCAGTTTCATCACCGTCAAATAGGGTGCCAGTGCCCTGTTCCAGATTGTCTATAGGAACGCCAGGCACATAGAAAGTCTGGGCAATGTATTGGCGGCCTTTATGTCGGATAATTAAATTGAACCTCAGGTTCTCGCGTAGTAAAACAGATGTGGGAATTCTTTGGTCAGAATCGAAATTCGGGTCTGGCTCATAAATACCACTGCCTGGTTCAACCTCTGCCAAACTTGATGAACCTGTAAAGACGACAACGCCATCTTCGATTTGCTCGTAAATGATAATGATATTTTCCAGTGAGGCCGCGGGAATTTCCTCAAAAAAACCAGTGGATTCAGAAACTTTAATGGATACCGGAATATAGGTTTTAGTTGTATCTACACGGATCAAACCGTCTACTATCAGTCGGCTATCCCCCGTAGGCAGATCAACTTCTATTACGTCTTCACAGCTGGTCATCATGCCAGCGTATACCATAAAGAAAATGAACAAATTCCTCATCTAGAATTTAAAATTATAGGTTAAAGCGGGTACAATTCCAAAAATAGAGGTTCTCACAGCCTCATTTACTCCTGTGTCCTGGTTCCTTCTAAAATTTATGGAAGCAGCGTTTCTCCTGTTATAAACATTATAAATACTAAAAACCCATTCGCCCTGTAACTTCCTTTGTTTGTTCTTTTTTGGAGTAAGTGTGGCAGAGAGGTCCAGGCGATGATAATCGGGCAACCTTTCCTGATTCCTTAATCCATAATAAGGAATGGTAATCCCTTGAAATTCAAACTGTCCAATGGGATAATTTGTGGGTTGTCCTGTCTGGTAGGTGAAATTGGCATTAAAACGCCATTTCTGATTTAGTTCAAAATTACCGAACAGGGTAATATCATGGGTTTTGTCAAATGGGGTGTTGTACCATTGCCCGCGGTTAATCCCGGTTTCCTGGTTAGTTCTTCCGTTATCTGAAGTGGGCTCCCGACCAGGTGTTCGCTGTTCAGACCGTGATAGTGTATAGGAAAGCCAGCCGTTAAAACGGCCTGTGTTCTTACGGAAAAGGATTTCCCATCCGTAGGCTCGTGCTTCCCCGTTCAGGATTACTTGCTCAATGGCATTGTTGGCGATTAGGTTAGCACCATCTATATAATCAATACGATTCTGGATGTCTTTGTAATATACTTCGGTTTCCAGGGTATAATCTCCACCCTTAATATTCTTGAAATAACCTAATGCATATTGGTCCAACAACTGTGGCTCTACAAAGGGCCCGCTGGGTGTCCAGACATCCAGTGGAGTAGGGGAACTGGTATTGGATAGCAGATGCAGGTATTGGGCAATTCGGGTATAGCTTCCCTTAACTGAATTATCCTGATCAAAGGAATACGAAAAAGCAAACCGGGGTTCCAGATTAAAGAAATTGGCGAGATTGGCACCTCTTCCGGGATTTATCACATCAATGGGCTCTGCTTCCCGGTAGGTTAGAGTGAAGGGATCAAATATAACTGGATTGTTATTCAGATAAACATTGAGTTCGTCCTGACCCAGGCGAAGAAAATGGCTAATTCGCAAACCATACTGAAGGCTGAGTTTATCAGACAGATTGTGTTCAATATCTACATAAGCGGCAAATTCATTTGCGTATTTTTCGATCAACTGCTCTTCCAGAATTCCCGAATCCGGACTATTGGGAACAATTTTCCCGGGATTGAAACGATAATAAATATTATTTAGCCCATAATTAATCTGTAGGTTTTCACTCAGATAGTGTTTGAGGTCGTATTTAATATTGAAATTCTGTATTCCCGAATCCCATTCAAAACCTACAAAATCCAGTTCCAGGCCGTAAAAGTAATCGGAATAGATCAGTGAAAGATTAGAGAATAATCTGCTTGAAAATAGATGATTCCAGCGGAAATTGAGTACGGCATTTCCGTATACATTCACAAAATTATCACTTATACTGAATAAATCCCGTCCAAAGTATCCAGACAAGTAAATATTATTACGCTCATTGATCCTGTAGTTAAGTTTGGTGTTCAGATCATAGAAATAAGCTTTATTATCTATGTCGATCAGCGGCAGGAATAAATGCGCATAAGAAGCTCTTCCTCCAACAAGGAAAGCGGCTCGATTTTTAACAATAGGACCCTGAGCCAATAATCTGCTGGCAACAGCCCCAATCCCACCGTTAACCTGAAATTCTTTGCTATTTCCTTCTTTTTGAAAGATTTCAAGTACAGAAGAAACCCGACCTCCATAACGTGAAGGGATACCGCCTTTAAAGAGTTTTACATCCTTGATTGCATCCGGATTGAAAACTGAGAAAAAACCGAATAGGTGGGATGAGTTGAATATGGTAGCCTCATCCAGTAAGATCAGGTTCTGGTCTGCAGCGCCTCCCCTTACATTGAAACCTGAAGAACTTTCACCTGCATTGGTAACTCCCGGCAGTAGTAAAATGGATTTAACCACATCTGCTTCACCCAGGACCACGGGAATCTGCTTGATTGTCTGGGCAGCAAGCGCATTTACACTCATCTGTGGCTTGCGAATATTCAGCTTCTCTACGTCTTCTGTAAGTGTTACTTCCTCAAGTACTTCGGCTTGTTCTTCCAGCTGAAAATTGATCTTTAGATCCTTATCCAGGGTAATGGTTTGCCTGATATCTTTGAAACCCAGGTAGGAAATTTGGATTTCGTAGTTCCCTTTTGGCAAGGTCAGGGAATAGAAGCCATATTCATTGGTGGTTACCCCGGTCCGTAATTCAGGGACCACAAGAGAAACCCCAATCAAGGTTTCATTACTTGCAGCTTCAGAGATCGTACCACTTATGGTGAATTTTTGTTGTGCAGAAAGGTTGGCAAGGGAGCATATTAATAGTATCAGCAAGAAGTGCCTTATCCTTTGATCCATTCCTTTGGTTTTAACCAAAACTATATATTATCCTAAAAGCCATTCGGCAATTAACATGAATTTAAATCATCAATCTGTTTGCCTCCCAGAGTTAATGATTCATAATTTAGCCAGGATATCGTTAAAGCTTTTACTAGGCCTCATAGCGCTGCTAACCAAATTTGGTTCCGGTAGGTAATACCCGCCTATCTCCTGGGATTTACCCTGGGCATCCAGCAGTTCATGTAAAATAGTTTCTTTATGCTTCTCAAGGGATTCTGAAAGAGCGCTGAATCTTTGTTGCAGTTCTGGTTCTTCGGACTGCCTTGCAAGGGCTTTTGCCCAGTAAAGAGCAAGATAAAAATGGCTTCCGCGGGTGTCCAATTCTCCTACGACCCGGGATGGAGAGCGATCTTCTTCAAGGAACTGCTCCGTAGCTTCATCCAGGGCAGACGCCAGTACACTGGCCTTGGAGTTTTGATATTTCTCACCGAAGAAATCCAGTGAAACAGCCAGAGCCATAAATTCGCCCAGGGAATCCCATCTCAGATGTCCCTCTTCCAGAAACTGTTCCACGTGCTTAGGGGCCGATCCTCCAGCTCCAGTTTCGAATAATCCTCCGCCATTCATGAGCGGAACTATGGAAAGCATTTTAGCACTGGTACCCACTTCCAGAATGGGAAAAAGGTCTGTTAAATAATCCCGCAACACATTACCAGATACGGATATAGTGTCTTTACCTTCCTTAAGCCTTTTTAAGGTGCGATTTGTAGCTTCAATTGGATCGTAAATTTGTATGTCCAGTCCTGCTGTATCCAGTTCAGCCAAATAGACCTTTACTTTTTTGATCAGTTCTGCATCGTGTGCCCGATTCTGATCCAGCCAGAAAATGGCTGGTGATTTTGTGGCCCTGGCGCGGGATACGGCTAATTTTACCCAATCTTTAACTGGGGCATCTTTTACCTGGCACATGCGCCATATATCACCGGGTTGAACCTGGTGTTCCATCAATACCTCATCGTTGGCGTTGTCCACTACTGCGACTACTCCCGATTCTTCTATTTCAAAGGTTTTGTCATGAGAACCGTACTCCTCTGCTTTCTGTGCCATAAGGCCTACATTAGGGACGGTACCCATGGTCCGGGGATCAAAGGCACCATTGGCTTTACAGAAATCTATGGTGGCCTGGTAGATTCCGGCATAACTGCTATCCGGGATAACGGCTTTAGTATCCTGTGCGTTTCCCTGTGCATTCCACATCTTTCCGGAATTGCGAATCATGGCAGGCATGGAAGCATCTATTATGATATCACTGGGGACGTGCAGATTGGTAATCCCCTTGTCTGAGTTTACCATCGCAAGACCGGGCCCTTGCTGTTGGGCTTTCTGCAGGTCAGATAGGATATCATGACGTTCTTTGGAAGGAAGTGATTCCAATTTGTTGAGAAGTACTTCTAAACCTTCGCGTGCATCAATCCCTATCCTTTCAAAAGTATCCTGATACTTGTCAAAAACACTTCTGAAATAAGTCTCTACCGCATGACCAAATACTATGGGGTCGGAAACTTTCATCATGGTGGCTTTGAGATGCAGAGACAGTAAAGTGCCTTCTTTCCTGGCATCTTCGATCTCTGATGCCAAAAACTCAAGAAGCGATTTTTTGCGCATCACCGTACCGTCTATTATTTCCCCTTCTTGAAGGGCAATCCCGGATTTAAGGATTTTAGTATCTCCCTGATTATTGGTCCAACGGATATCAACAGAGGTAGGCTTGGATAGGGTCACTGAGCATTCGTTAGCCCTGAAGTCGCCTGAGGACATTGTTGCAACGTGTGTTCTTGAGGATTTTTCCCAAGCTCCCATGCTGTGGGGATTCTTCTTTGCATAGTTCTTTACAGGTCTGGGAGCCCTTCGATCCGAGTTACCTTCCCGCAATACAGGATTTACAGCACTACCCTTAATTTTATCGTAGCGTAATTTAATTTCCTGTTCTGATTCTTTTTCCGGTTCATCCGGGTAGTCAGGAATGCCACATCCTTTTTTCTGTAACTCTTCAATTGCTTCTTTCAGTTGAGGAATGGACGCACTGATGTTGGGCAATTTGATAATGTTGGCATCCGGTGATTTTGCCATTGTGCCCAAAGCTTCGAGGTCGTTGGATTTTCTTTGTTCCGTTGTCAAAAAATCCGGAAAAGCAGCCAGGATCCGAGCGGCCAGGGAGATATCTTTGGTTTGTATGGATATTCCCGCGGTTTTGGAAAAAGCTTTAATTATGGGCAAGAACGACTGTGTAGCCAAAGCTGGAGCTTCGTCTGTCTTTGTGTAGTAAATGTTAGGCATTGGATTGAATGAAATTTAGCGGAGCAAATATACAATTTTAAGCGTCCGGGTAGCAGTATAAAGACGAGATACTTAAGAATAATGGAAAGAAGTAATGGCACGGTAAAAAGACAAAAGCCATATCATTGTACGGGTACATTGATATGGCTTTCTAGAACTAGCTCGCAAATTTGTGTTGTACCGAAGTACTCCACCGCAACCATTGATCGCATTTGCTGGCTAGATCAACGTTTGAAACATCTTTTGTCCTTAATTGTTAAACCAAGCAACTTAGAATGCCTCTTTTTGTCATTTTAACGTAGTCTGCTCTGTTCCTTGCCGAAGCAAATCACTTTACATGACACGCCCACGAATCAAACCTGGAACTACAGCTCCTGGCTCAATCGCTCGCTTTATTCCTCCAGTCCAGGGACAAGTCCCTTTACCTTTGTGCAAAAACTAAACAACAATACAAAGAACGTCAACTTTATAATGGTTTTTCCGAGCCACCCTGGACAGGTATTTCTTTCAAACCATGTAACGAATATAGCTTATTCATCTCCTTTTTGCAAGAATTCTAAGGGAGTAAAAATCAACAACTTATAAACCGAACTTATCAACAATTGTTCATAATTGACATGCTTTGTAAAGCGGATTAATTCACCATTACGACTTGGTAGAGAAACTCATTTTAAATAAAATCCGCACCTATTGAGGTGCGGATTTAATGAATTCAGTCTAAGTATAATTATCAGGGCGTAGCACTGCCATCTGATTTTACCCGCTTCAATTGCCTTTGGATCTTACGGATCGCACTTTCAATCGATTTTTCGGGTTCAATAATGTTATATTCCCCCCAGAAGTCCGGATCAGAAAAACCAATGGCCTCATCTGCCAGAATAATTGAGGTTTTTAAGCGCTCTCTTGATTTGGGTATATCACCCAACTCATTTTGCTCCCAATCCGTTACGGCCATTTCACAAGTCATACTGTAAACGGAATTGAAAAGCTTTTTATCCCAATTGATCTTAAATTCCAGCAGGGCGTTGCTGTATCCGTAATACCACAACCCATCTTTCTCCCGATAGTCTACCCGATAGGCCACTTCGGTAGGATATACTTTTGCATTTCTGGGTTTCCTTCGCACAAACATGCGACTGGCGATATTGCGATTGGTGATATTCAGGGAAAATACCGCACTGGTCAATACTTTTTTGTTAGCATCAATAAAGAGTTTGCCTTCATACATAGGCTCCAATATATTGTCACGTTGCTTGAATTCAATTACATAGATCAACCGATTGTTTATAGTTGTAGAACGACTGTAAGTGAATTTATAATCCTCAAGGCTCTCCGGGGTAAAAATGAAATCGGGATATTTCATCACGTCCACAAAGAGGGCATTAAAAGGACCGCCTTGTAGTTTTAGGGCTACAGTGTCCAGCTTGCTGTAATCTGTATTTTTACGCGCCTTGTAGAGTTTAACCGCATCATTTCTGGAAGAAGTGTAAGGCGATTTATAGATATTGACCACCGCCTCTGACAGCGATACATTTCTCCTTCTTTTTTTTATGGTTTCCCGATAAAAGGCCGTCATCAATGCTGGGTCGTTATAATAGTTTTCGCCTCTCCTTCTAAGGGTTTCCTGAACCAATGCAAGGGCATTTTTAGGAACACTTATATTTACCTCAGATAGCTCCGTAATTGAGACGTTAAGGCCTATTTTGTTGTTATCCCCGCTAAGTTGGGACAACGGGATGGACTTATTCTGATAACCAAGAAAAGAAACAATCACATTGCCTTCCTCAATTGATTTAGGTACTTTTAATAAGAATGAACCTTCGGTATTAGTAACTGTACTGATATTGCTGCCTTCCAGGACCAAGGAGGCAAAAACCAAAGGGTTTCTACTTTTACTATCGATTACCTCGCCCCGGTACTGTTTATAACTCGTTTGGTCCTGGATGGAGTTGTCCTGGAAAAAGGCATGGGCTACTCCTATATTTAGAACCAGGCTGAATATTACACTCAGACAGGCCAGAATAAATGGTTTTTGATAAGTTTTTATTGAAAATCTCATAACATTATTTTTTACAAATTTAAGGCAAAATTAAACCTCTTAGATAAGGTTAGTAATGATTTTAGTCATGATATTATTGCTTTTTCTGATTGCCTGTAAATACATTGACTCCCTCAGGAAATGGGTTGCCTGACTGACGCCTGTAAGACACAATCTGGCCACAGTGCCACAAGGCATCTGCAATAGGTCCGTTGATTTGGTTCCAAAAGGGGAATTTTGTTGTTCCCTCCGAATTCTTGAATACAAGCGGATGATCTTCCAGGCTATCAGATTTAAGAAAGACCACACTGGCTTGCTCCAGGTTATGTAAGGTTTGACTTCTTTTTTCCTGTAAGGATAATGCTTCCTGGTTTGCTTGTGATCGATCATTTGGGCGTTGCATAGCACTATTCAAAATAACTTTGGATAGTCCCAGGATATGGTCAAGCGTCTCGTCTACAGATCTACTATCCTTGCCCGGCCGGTAGGCAAGATCTTTCTCCCTTAGTTTTTCAGTAGCCCAATAATATCTGAATCCAAGTCCATCTATCATTCGAGAAACAACTGATCCCGGTGTATAGGCTTCCGGATAATCGGGGATTTCGGCATAGGGTAGTTCTTGTTTATGCGTATCCTGCGCATTCATGACATATAAGGTTAAAACGCAAACCATGGTAGGCAAGTACTTCATGGGTGTGATTAGAGATTAATGTTTCCGGCTTTTCCGTATAAAATACGGAAAATAACCCACAATCTTTACGAGTTATCCCCAATCTTTCCCGATTAACGACACCTTTCTTCGATAAGCATTTTTAAGCTTCAATACGTTCATCGGGGATTTTTTGCACTTAATCCGGGTTTTTGTCAAATACCGAATAATAAGGGCTCTTCGACG
>JAJTJC010000032.1 GCA_021295155.1 Flavobacteriaceae bacterium D16
CGTATCCGGACCATTGTCTGGATCCAGGTAATCAGGGGTGCCATCCTCGTCTGTATCGTCATTGGTAGGATCACCATCCTGGTCAACATCTTCATCCGGGGTGTCTATACCATCCCCGTCGTCGTCAATGTCGCGGTAGTTTACATCTTCAGTGCCGTCCGTATCGGGAAGGTCGTTGGCAGGGTCATCGATCTCGTCGTTGACATCAAAGCCATCATTGACATCACTGCCCTCATAGCCATCATCCAGTCCGTCGCCATCGGTATCCGTGCCCGTGAAGGTTTGATCAGGGATGCCGTCGAAGTTAAAGTCGTTGCCTTCATTGTTATCAGCTACCAGGTCATTGTCCGTATCGCCGTCCAGGTAATCTACCTCATCCGTGCCGTCTGTGTTTACAGGAGTAAGGCCTTCATCGCCTGAACCTTCATAAGCGTCATCCAGCCCGTCATTGTCACTGTCATTTCCCGTAGGTGGGATATAACCCGCCGTGGTCTGAGCCTCCACATTGTCCGGAATACCGTCATCGTCTGAGTCGATATCACGGAAATTCGGATAACTATCTCCATCGGAATTTATAGGTGTTAAGCCCTCACCAGAACCGGGATGTTCCTCATAATGGTCGTCCAATCCGTTACCATCACTGTCTATTCCACAGGGTTCCTGGAAACTATCTGTATCCTGTGCTTCCACATTATCCAGGATTCCGTCATTATCCGAATCGATATCTCTAAAGTCAGGATGTCCATCCCCATCAGTATCGAGTGGTACCAGTCCCAAATCCGGAAAATCAGAGTCCCCACAAGGACCTAATTTATCACCATGATCGAGGTGGGCTTGAACAGCAGCAGGCGCCACGGTTATTTCATGAAATCCATTCCTAGGATTATTGCGGCTTTTATCCTCCTTATGGCATAGGGTTACCTTGTCTTTACCCTTGTATTTGGTATCAGGACCATTGTAATCACAGGTGTCGCCGTTACTTTCATATGCATCATCAAGGCCATTATTGTTGGCATCTTCACCAGAAGGTGCCTCGTAAAATGAGGTGCTCTGCGCTTCTACATTGTCAATTATTCCATCATCATCAGAATCGATATCCCTATAATCCGGAATATGATCTCCATCAGTATCAATAGGGGTAAGTCCACCACAACTACCAGGTGTTTCTTCGTAATTGTCGTCTAACCCATTACAATCCTCGTCATTGCCACTTGGGGGTATATATCCATTGGAAGGTTGTGCTTCCACGTTATCCAGTATTCCATCATTATCCGAATCGATATCCAGATAATCCGGGATACCATCCTCATCTGTATCGGTAGGATTGGTATGCGGCTTATTGTCGCCATCTTCGTTAAGATCTTCGACAGTATCTATGATACCATCGTTATCATCGTCTATATCTGTGTAGTCGTCAATACCATCCCCATCTGAATCGGTATAAAGAGTAGTGCTATAGGCGGTGTTGGCAAGAGAAATAGCGGGAGTACCCAGTAACAGGAAAAAAGCACAAGCGAGTGTGATCATTCCCCGAATAGCTACCCATAAATTATATCGGCGTAAAGGTTGTTCCATACATGATAGTTTTTGATAAACATATCACCATGGCCTGTAGGAATATTCTTTGTAAGAGCTTGGGGAAACTCACTAGAGAATCGCAATATAGATACAATATTGCTAGCATCAAATGGATTAAGTGGCAAACTTTTAACAACTTCTGCTAAACACATTTATCATCGACGAAATGGGAATTTGACCCATTTTTAAATGCCTAAGGGAGAAACCTCGATTAGTACCAATATTCAGAGATTTCGACAAGGAGTTTAAAAACATCGATCAGCTGTATCTGACAATATTTGGTTAAACATCAATCCACTACCCAAAAAAGAAGTTAAAAATGGAGACAACTACAAAAACTATCTTCCCATTAATTGGTGTATTTTTGCACAAATTTTTTGCATGAGTTTTGAGGCAGAAATCGCGAAGCGGAGAACTTTTGGAATCATTTCCCACCCCGATGCAGGGAAAACCACCCTAACGGAAAAACTATTGTTATTTGGAGGTGCGATACAGGAAGCCGGTGCTGTAAAAAGCAATAAGATCAAGAAATCTGCTACCAGTGATTTTATGGAAATAGAACGGCAAAGAGGGATCTCGGTAGCCACCTCTGTACTTGCTTTTCTCTATCGTGGAAAAAAGATCAACATCCTGGACACCCCTGGTCACAAGGATTTTGCGGAGGATACCTTCAGAACACTCACTGCCGTAGACAGTGTTATTGTGGTCATTGATGTGGCCAAGGGAGTTGAGGAACAGACCGAAAAACTAGTAGAGGTCTGCCGTATGCGGAACATTCCCATGATCGTTTTTATCAACAAGCTCGACCGAGAAGGAAAAGATGCCTTTGATTTGCTGGACGAGGTGGAACAAAAACTGGGCCTTAAGGTTACCCCCCTGAGTTTTCCTATCGGCATGGGATACGATTTTAAGGGAATCTATAATATCTACGAAAAAGGGATCAACCTTTTTAGCGGGGACAGTAAAAAACATATAGAAGAAAGCATATCCTTCAGTGATATTCAGAGTCCGGAACTGGAAAAGATTATCGGTTCAGCTGCAGCAGAAACACTTCGGGAAAATCTGGAACTGGTAGAAGGGGTATATCCTGCGTTCGACAAAGCGGCTTATCTGGAAGGTACACAGCAACCGGTATTTTTTGGTTCTGCCCTCAATAATTTTGGGGTTAGGGAACTGCTGGATTGCTTTATTGAAATTGCACCTCCCCCCAGGGATAAAAAGGCGGAAGAACGCATGGTTAAAGCCAATGAGGATAAACTCACTGGATTTGTTTTTAAGATCCATGCGAATATGGATCCGAAACACCGTGACCGACTGGCTTTTGTAAAGATCGTTTCCGGGACCTTTGAGCGCAATAAGCCCTACCTGCATGTTCGGCACAACAAGAAGCTCAAGTTCTCCAGCCCCAACGCTTTTTTTGCCGAGAAGAAGGAAATTGTAGACACCTCCTACCCCGGGGATATCGTAGGGCTGCACGATACCGGAAATTTCAAGATCGGGGACACCTTAACCGAAGGGGAGAACCTGCACTATAAAGGAATACCCAGTTTCTCACCAGAGCATTTCCGGTACATCAACAACGCAGACCCTATGAAATCCAAGCAATTGGCCAAGGGAATAGACCAGTTGATGGACGAGGGGGTTGCCCAGCTCTTTACGCTTGAGTTGAACGGCAGAAAGGTGATTGGAACGGTGGGTGCCTTGCAATATGAAGTGATACAATACAGACTGGAACATGAATACGGGGCAAAATGCACCTATGAACCCTTTCCCGTTCATAAAGCTTGCTGGGTAGATCCGGAAGATCCAAATAATGAAGAATTCAAGGAGTTTAAAAGGGTAAAACAAAAATTCCTGGCCAAGGATAAACGCGGGCAGCTGGTATTTCTGGCAGATTCTGCATTCTCTTTGCAGATGACCCAACAGAAATATCCCAGCGTTAAGCTGCATTTTACTTCGGAGTTCGACTAGACCATAGTACAAAAATAGATAGCCCGGATTTAAAATCCGGGCTATCTATTTTATGCTTCCCCCGCGGCCTCAAAACTTATGAGCAATAAGATTTAATTAAGTATATGGGTGATTTTTCTTAATCCAGGTAATTTTCATTCAGAAGCGTAATAATCTCCTCGGCTTGCCCTATCAGTTCCGGCAGCTCAATATTAGCACGAATATTCAGGAACCAACCCAATCGAAGGTAGCCATTGACCATTTGATTGATACGTGCCTCATCATTAGTGAACAAATCCAAACCATCTTTTTGTGCCTCCATATAGGCCTCGCTTTCTCTAAAATTATCTGTGGTTATATGATATGCATTAGGGTTCCAGTAACCTGCTGCGAGTTGTTTGAAATTCGTGTAGTTCAAATTAACTATTTCGTCTGCCAGTGCTGAGACTCGTTCTCTATTATTTAGATCTACCTGGTAATCCTCATTCATATGCATGGTTAATGCTTCATATTCGGCGATCATTCGCGACAATACCTGATTGCCTTTGTCTCTGAGTACCCCAGACTGTTTTAGGTCATCAATAGTTACGCGGTTCCAGGAATAAGGCCTATTTCCACCGGTGAGTAAGGGAAAGAGGTTAAGATTGGACAAGTCTTCCACAGGTGTATTCCTTACATAATTTGCCAGGCTATCAATCCGGTAAACATATTCGCGCATTTCGGCTTGGATGATCCCTACTTCTTCAATATCATCCTGTAAATCGGATATAAGCGAAGTGGCATAAGCCCGGGTTAACGCCCTTCGTGAAGAGCTCTCATTCCAGTTATCCAAAGAGAAGGCTATAAGTATTCCCAGAATCACCACTATGGTATCAAAAACGTACCTGTACCAATCCTTTTTAAGGTGCTGGGTTAGTTTGATCCAGATGTTGCTTGCCTTTTTCTTGTATTTTCCCATGATTTCATGGATTTTTGGAAAACCGGTTTTAGTGCTATACCTGTATAATACACTATTAAATTAAGGAGAATAAACAAAAAAGCCGCGCAATAATGCGCGGCTTTTTTGTTATGCCTCTCCGGTAGGCCCGAAATTGATCGGGATCGGAGGTTGTTCATAATCCTTGATGGTTCCATGGGCCTGTTCAAAGCGATTTACATTATCATTAAGTGCCTTGAGGAACTTCTTGGCGTGTTGCGGGGTCAGTATAACCCTGCTTTTCACTTTTGCCTTAGGAGCTCCGGGCATTATGGTAATAAAATCGACTACAAATTCAGAAACAGAATGATTGATGATAGCCAGGTTGGAATAAACTCCCTCGGCCATCTTCTCATCCAATTCAATATTGATTTGTTTCTGTTTTTGTTCCTGTTCAGCCATTGGATCCTTAGAATTTCAGTTCTTCTTTCCGCGCCATAATCTCATCGTATTCTTCTTTGGAGCCTACAATGATACTTTCATAATCACGCATTCCAGTACCGGCAGGAATTCTGTGACCAACGATCACATTTTCCTTAAGGCCTTCAAGATGATCTACTTTACCGCTAACCGCAGCTTCGTTTAACACCTTGGTAGTTTCCTGGAAAGAAGCAGCCGAAATGAATGATTTGGTTTGCAGAGAAGCTCTGGTTATACCCTGAAGGATAGGCGTTGCAGTAGCTGCTACGGCATCACGGGCTGAAACCAGATTCTTGTCTTCACGTTTAAGGATGGAATTCTCGTCACGCAATTCCCTTGCCGAAAGAATTTGTCCTGGCTTCAGGTTTTCGGAATCTCCCGCATCGTCAATCACCTTCATTCCATAGATGGCATCATTCTCCTTGATGAACTCATCCTTATGTACCAATTGATTTTCAAGGAAATGTGTATCTCCTGAATCCTCAATCCGCACCTTACGCATCATTTGTCTAACTACAACCTCAAAGTGCTTGTCATTAATCTTAACCCCCTGGAGGCGGTAGACTTCCTGAACTTCGTTCACCAGGTATTGCTGAACGGCAGAAGGTCCTTTGATTGCCAGAATATCTTCAGGAGTAATAGATCCATCAGAAAGTGGCATTCCCGCACGTACATAGTCATTCTCCTGAACCAGAATCTGGTTGGAAAGTTTAACCAGGTACTTTTTAATTTCTCCGGATTTGGCTTCGATGATGATCTCTCGGTTACCCCGTTTGATCTTACCAAAAGAAACCACCCCGTCGATTTCAGAAACCACGGCAGGGTTAGATGGGTTTCGCGCTTCGAAAAGCTCTGTAACCCTTGGAAGACCACCTGTAATATCCCCAGCTTTAGCTGATTTTCTTGGAATCTTAACCAGGATCTTTCCTTCCTTGATCTTTTCGTTATCATCTACCATCAGGTGGGCTCCAACCGGCAGGTTGTAAGATCTTAGCACCTCATCCTTAGTATTCTTGATAAGAAGTGTTGGGATGAGCTTCTTATTCCGCGACTCCGAGATTACTTTTTCCTGGAATCCGGTTTGTTCATCGATCTCAACCTGATAAGTTACACCCTGTTCGATATTCTCATAGGCGATCTTACCGGTAAATTCTGAAACGATTACACCGTTATAGGGATCCCACTGACAGATCACATCTCCTT
This sequence comes from Flavobacteriaceae bacterium D16, assembly GCA_021295155.1. Lineage (GTDB taxonomy): Bacteria > Bacteroidota > Bacteroidia > Flavobacteriales > Flavobacteriaceae > Lentiprolixibacter. Next base: position 6,128 of record JAJTJC010000032.1, read on the forward strand.
TTTTAACCTTTTTACCAGGCTTGATAAATAATTGAGATCCGTATGGGATATTATTGGTACTTAGGGTAATGCCTGTTTTGGCATCAACCAGTTTGATTTCAGAAGTTCGGGAAATAACAATATCGACAGCCTTGCCTTCGCTGTTTTCTCCTTTTACCATGCGGAGATCTTCAATTTCGGCAACACCATCAAATTTGGCTTCCAGTTTGTTGTCCTCTGAAATGTTTCCTGCAATACCGCCCACGTGGAAGGTACGCAGGGTAAGCTGTGTACCAGGTTCCCCAATGGACTGGGCTGCTACTACACCTACTGCTTCTCCTCGTTGTACCATTTTGTTGGTAGCCAGGTTACGGCCATAACATTTGGCGCAAATACCTTTGGGAGCTTCACAAGTCAATGCTGAACGTACCTCAACCCTTTCAATAGGTGAGGCTTCTATCCTTCTCACGTCTGCTTCCAGGATTTGCTGCCCGGCCTCTATCAAGAGTTCTTCCGTAAGCGGGTTATGTACATCATGCAGCGATACCCTACCGAGAATTCGTTCTCCTAAGGTCTCCACCACTTCCTCATTCTTCTTAAGTGCTTCTACCTCTATACCTCTCAGGGTCTCGCAATCATCAATGTTTACGATAACATCCTGGGAAACATCAACCAAACGTCGAGTCAGGTATCCTGCATCGGCTGTTTTTAAAGCGGTATCAGCAAGTCCTTTCCGTGCACCGTGAGTAGATATAAAGTACTCCAGAATGGAAAGTCCTTCTTTAAAGTTAGACAGAATAGGGTTTTCAATGATTTCCCCACCTCCGGCAGTAGACTTCTTAGGTTTTGCCATAAGACCACGCATTCCGGTAAGCTGTCTGATCTGCTCTTTAGAACCCCTTGCTCCAGAATCCAGCATCATATACACAGAGTTGAAGCCCTGTTGGTCTTCGCGTATCCGTTTCATGGCCAATTCGGTAAGCATGGCATTGGTAGAGGTCCATACATCAATCACCTGATTATACCTTTCATTATTGGTGATTAGACCCATATTATAGTTCATCATGATTCCGTCTACCTGTTCATTGGCATCGTCGATCATGCTTTGCTTCTCTTCCGGAATGATAATATCCCCAAGACTAAAGGAAAGTCCCCCTTTGAAGGCAAACTCGTAACCCATGGTCTTGATCTTATCCAGGAATTCTGCCGTTGTTGGCACATCCGTAACCGCAAGTATTTTCCCAATAATATCCCTTAGGGATTTCTTGTTAAGTACCGCATTTACAAATCCTGCCTGTTCCGGCACCACCATATTAAACAGTACCCTACCGACGGTAGTTTCTACTATTTGGTTTACCAGTTCCCCTTCTTCATTGAAGTCCTTGGTACGTACTTTGATACCGGCATTAAGGTCTACGCGTCCTTCGTTGAACGCTATAACCACCTCTTCATCTGAGTAGAAAGTGATCCCTTCTCCTTTTACCGTATATTCCTTAGTAGATTTACGTTCCTTGGTCATATAGTACAACCCAAGAACCATATCCTGTGAAGGTACCGTAATTGGAGAACCATTAGCCGGGTTAAGGATATTATGTGAAGCCAGCATTAGTAACTGGGCTTCCAGAATGGCCTCAGGTCCCAAGGGAAGGTGAACCGCCATCTGATCCCCGTCAAAGTCTGCGTTAAATGCAGTACATACAAGGGGGTGGAGGCGAATTGCCTTACCTTCTATCAACTTAGGCTGGAATGCCTGTATCCCTAAACGGTGCAAGGTGGGAGCCCTGTTCAATAATACAGGGTGACCCTTAAGCACGTTTTCGAGGATATCCCAAACTACGGGCTCCTTTTTATCTATGATTTTTTTAGCCGACTTAACCGTCTTTACAATACCTCTTTCAATCAATTTTCGGATTACGAAAGGCTTGTAAAGTTCTGCTGCCATGTCCTTGGGAAGACCGCACTCGTACAAGTTCATCTCCGGCCCAACAACAATAACTGAACGGGCTGAATAATCTACCCTTTTTCCAAGCAAATTCTGACGGAAACGACCCTGTTTCCCTTTCAGTGAGTCTGAAAGTGATTTTAGGGGCCTGTTAGATTCAGTCTTAACTGCTGAAGCTTTACGCGTATTATCGAAAAGAGAATCCACAGATTCCTGAAGCATCCGTTTTTCATTTCGGAGAATCACCTCAGGGGCTTTAATTTCCATCAAACGCTTCAAACGGTTATTCCTGATGATTACCCTACGGTACAGGTCATTCAGGTCAGAAGTAGCAAACCGCCCTCCATCCAGGGGAACCAATGGTCTCAGTTCCGGTGGAATAACAGGTACTACCTTCATGATCATCCATTCCGGATGGTTCTCACGATTATCCTGAGACTCCCTCAACGCCTCAACAACCTGCAGCCTTTTAAGGGCTTCGGTCTTACGTTGTTTGGAAGTTTCATTATTTGCCTTGTGGCGCAGTTCGTAAGAGAGTTCTTTAAGGTCTATTCTGGAAAGCAGGTCAATAAGACATTCTGCTCCCATTTTAGCAATAAACTTGTTAGGATCTGAATCTTCCAGATACTGGTTTTCAGGTGGAAGGGTATCCAGAATGTTGAGGTACTCCTCTTCTGTAAGGAAATCCATCTTCTGGATTTCTTCACCTTCGGCACCTTTTGCCAATCCGGGTTGGATCACCACATACCTTTCGTAGTAGATGATCATATCTAACTTCTTGGAAGGTAATCCAAGCAAGTATCCTATTTTGTTCGGCAGGGAACGGAAGTACCAGATGTGAGCCACGGGAACTACCAGGTTGATATGCCCCACGCGATCACGTCTCACTTTCTTCTCAGTTACCTCAACTCCACATCGGTCACAAACAATCCCACGATAGCGAATACGCTTGTATTTACCACAGGCACATTCGTAGTCCTTAACAGGTCCGAAAATCCGCTCACAGAACAAACCATCCCGTTCGGGCTTGTGTGTTCGGTAGTTTATGGTTTCCGGCTTAAGAACCTCTCCCCTGGATTCGGCCAATATGGCCTCCGGAGAAGACAATCCGATGGAAATCTTGTTAAACCTCTTTATAGCTGTGTTATCTTTAAGTCTAGCCATTAGAATATGGTGATAGTGTTATGTGTAAATCAAGAACTAATATTATTCTTCCAATCGGATATCCAAGCCCAAACCTTTAAGTTCGTGCATCAATACGTTGAAAGATTCTGGTAATCCAGGTTCTGGCATAGATTCGCCCTTCACAATAGACTCATAGGTCTTAGCCCTTCCGATGACATCATCCGATTTCACCGTAAGGATTTCCCTGAGTGTAGAAGAAGCGCCATAGGCTTCAAGTGCCCAAACTTCCATTTCTCCGAATCGCTGTCCACCAAACTGGGCTTTACCACCCAAAGGTTGTTGAGTAATGAGCGAGTAAGGACCAATAGATCTGGCGTGCATCTTATCATCTACCATGTGGCCCAGCTTCAACATATAGATTACTCCTACAGTTGCTGCCTGATCAAAGCGTTCTCCGGTACCTCCATCAAATAAATAGGTATGACCGAATTGCGGAATACCTGCTTCCTCTGTCAGACCATCAATTTGTTCAATTGTAGCTCCGTCAAAAATTGGAGTCGCAAATTTCTTATCCAATTTTTGTCCGGCCCAACCCAACACCGTTTCGTAAATCTGACCGATATTCATCCTTGATGGCACCCCAAGTGGGTTCAATACAATATCCACAGGTGTTCCATCTTCGAGGAAAGGCATATCTTCCTGACGCACAATCCTGGCTACAATACCTTTGTTACCGTGGCGTCCAGCCATTTTATCCCCAACCTTCAGTTTACGCTTTTTGGCAATATATACCTTAGCCAGTTTCATGATACCAGCAGGTAGTTCATCACCAACTGAGATGGTAAACTTATCACGCCTCAGGTTTCCTTGCAGGTCGTTGAGCTTGATCTTATAATTATGAAGCAAATCGGCTACCAAATCATTGGTGGCTTTATCAGTTGTCCAGCTTCCACTTACCAAATGCGCAAAATCGTCCACGGCATTCAGCATCTTGATAGTATACTTCTTACCCTTGGGCAGTACTTCCTCACCCAGGTCGTTCAGAACCCCCTGGGAAGTTTTACCACCAACAAGACTAAAGAGTTTTTCAACCAGAACATTCTTGAGTTCCTGGAATTTCACTTCGTATTCCAGTTCAAGTTTGTTTATGGCTTCTTTATCTTCAGAGCGTTTCCTTTTATCCTTGATAGACCTGGAGAAAAGCTTCTTATCAATAACTACTCCCCGTAATGAAGGAGAAGCTTTAAGAGATGCATCTTTTACATCCCCGGCTTTGTCGCCAAATATAGCTCGAAGTAATTTCTCTTCAGGAGTAGGGTCAGATTCTCCTTTAGGAGTAATCTTACCGATCAGTATATCACCCGGTTTTACCTCGGCACCGATACGGATCATACCGTATTCATCAAGGTCCTTAGTTGCTTCCTCAGATACATTGGGAATATCATTGGTTAGTTCCTCAGCTCCCAGTTTGGTATCCCTTACTTCCAGAGAGTACTCATCTATATGGATAGAGGTAAAGATGTCTTCCCTGACAACTTTTTCAGAAATCACGATCGCATCTTCGAAATTATATCCCTTCCATGGCATAAAGGCCACTTTAAGGTTACGTCCAAGTGCAAGTTCTCCGGTTTGTGTAGCATATCCTTCACAAAGGACCTGGCCTTTTTTGACCTTGTCCCCATTCCTTACAATAGGTTTCAGGTTGATACAGGTACCCTGGTTAGTCTTCCGGAATTTCACCAATTTATAGGTTTTGGAATCCTCGTCAAAACTCACCAGTCGTTCTTTTTCTGAACGCTTGTATTTGATCACGATCTTCTCAGAATCTACATACTCTACTACACCATCGCCTTCGGCGTTGATAAGTACCCTGGAGTCTGAAGCCACCTGCATTTCCAGTCCGGTTCCAACAATCGGGGATTGAGGACGAAGCAATGGAACTGCCTGACGCATCATATTGGATCCCATCAAAGCCCTGTTTGCATCATCATGCTCCAGGAATGGAATCAGGGATGCTGAAATAGATGCAATCTGGTTTGGAGCAACATCCGTGTAGTTAACCTCTTTTGGGTCTACTACCGGGAAGTCACCTTCCTCCCTTGCAATTACTTTATCATCTATAATAGCACCGTTATCTTTCAGCGGAATATTGGCCTGGGCAATCTTCATGCCTTCTTCTTCCTCTGCGCTCAGGTATATAAATTCTTTAGTATCTACTTTTCCTTTCTCTACCTTGCGATAAGGTGTTTCCAGGAAGCCCAGCGGATTTACTTTCGCAAATACCGACAAGGAAGAGATCAATCCGATGTTCGGTCCTTCCGGTGTTTCAATCGGACATAACCTTCCGTAGTGTGTATAGTGAACATCCCGAACCTCAAACCCAGCACGCTCCCTCGAAAGACCTCCTGGCCCGAGGGCAGAAAGGCGTCGTTTGTGTGTAATCTCAGCAAGTGGATTTGTCTGATCCATAAACTGAGATAACTGGTTGGTTCCGAAGAATGAATTAATTACCGAAGAAAGCGTCTTGGCATTAATAAGGTCAATGGGGGTAAATACCTCATTATCCCTAACATTCATACGTTCCCTGATAGTACGGGCCATACGGGCCAGTCCCACACCAAATTGAGAAGACAGCTGCTCTCCAACGGTCCTCACCCTTCTGTTGGAAAGGTGGTCAATATCATCAATCTCCGCTTTGGAATTGATAAGCTCAATTAAGTATTTGATTATGGTAATGATATCGTCTTTGGTCAGTACCTGCTTGTCCATTCCGATGTCCAGGCCTAACTTTTTATTCATCCGATATCGTCCTACTTCTCCCAGGTTGTATCTCTGGTCTGAGAAGAAGAGCTTGTCGATTATACCACGAGCGGTTTCCTCATCCGGCGGTTCTGCATTACGCAACTGCCTGTAAATGTGTTCAACAGCCTCCTTTTCCGAGTTGGTAGGATCTTTCTGTAGTGTATTGTGGATTATCGCATAATCACTCTGTGCATTGTTTTCCTTGTGTAGCAGGATGGTTTTAACATCCGTTTCCAGGATAACATCAATATGCTCCTTTTCAAGGACGGTATCCCTGTCCAGAACAATCTCATTACGTTCAATAGATACCACTTCTCCGGTATCTTCGTCCACAAAGTCCTCGTGCCATGTGTTCAGCACACGGGCAGCGAGTTTTCTGCCCAGTATCTTTTTAAGGCCGGTTTTAGTCACCTTAACCTCTTCAGACAGGTCAAATATCTCGAGGATATCCTTGTCCCGCTCATACCCAATGGCTCGGAAGAGTGTAGTTACTGGTAATTTCTTTTTACGGTCGATGTAAGCGTACATTACGCTATTTATGTCCGTAGCAAATTCAATCCAGGATCCTTTAAATGGAATTACCCTGGCCGAATACAATTTGGTTCCGTTTGCATGGAAGGACTGGCCAAAGAATACGCCTGGAGAACGGTGTAGTTGTGAGACAACCACTCGTTCTGCTCCATTAATTACGAAAGTACCGCTAGGGGTCATGTATGGGATAGTACCCAAATACACATCCTGAACGATGGTTTCAAAATCCTCGTGCTCCGGATCGGTGCAATACAGTTTTAACCTGGCCTTTAGGGGCACACTGTATGTAAGGCCCCGCTCTATACATTCCTGAATAGAATAACGGGGTGGATCAATAAAATAATCCAGGAATTCCAGCACAAACTGGTTCCTTGTGTCGGTAATTGGAAAGTTTTCCATGAAGGTGTTGTACAAACCTTCATTGCCCCTCTCGTCAGACTTGGTTTCAAGTTGAAAGAAATCTTGAAATGATTTAATCTGAATGTCCAAGAAATCCGGATATTCCGGTATGTTCTTAGCGGATGCAAAATTTATTCTCTCAATCTGTTTGGTGAACATCTATGGACAAGTTTTTGAACGTGAATACTCAAACGGGTGGTATATCGCATCATATACCCAATATAAAAGGGTTTAGGCCTAGCCACCAAAAGGTGGAAGACCTAAACCAAAACCATATGGTCGACGCTTTTATTTAAGCTCAACTTCTGCTCCTGCTTCTTCCAGTGATTTTTTGATACCTTCAGCTTCGTCTTTAGCTACACCTTCCTTAACGGCTTTTGGTGCACTATCAACGATATCTTTGGCGTCTTTCAGCCCAAGTCCGGTCAATTCCTTAACCAACTTAACTACGGCCAATTTAGAACCTCCTGGAGCTTTAAGGATTACATCAAATTCTGTTTGCTCCTCAGCTGCTTCGGCTTCACCACCTCCGGCTGCACCTCCACCAGCTACTGCAACTGCAGCGGCAGCGGGCTCAATACCATACTCTTCTTTAAGTATATCGGCTAATTCGTTAACCTCTTTTACGGTCAAATTAACCAATTGTTCTGCGAAATCTTTTAAATCTGCCATTTTTCTATCGTTTAATAAAAATTTTTAATTATTGTGTTTAAAGTGCGTACAAATTATTTTTCTGAAAGGGTTTTCAGGATTCCTGCCAGTTTTCCACCACCGGATTTCAATCCAGAAATCACATTCTTGGCCGGTGATTGAAGCAAGGCGATAATATCTCCGATTACCTCTTCCTTAGACTTGATATTGACAAGGGATTCCAATTTGTCATCCCCGATAAATACTGCCTCTTCTACAAAAGCTCCTTTCAACAAGGGCTTTTCAGATTTCTTCCTGAAACTCTTTATCAGTTTAGCCGGAGCGTTTCCAGTTTCGGAAAACATCAGGGAGGTATTTCCTTTAAGAACATCCGGCAACTCACCGAATTCCTTTTCAGAAGCCTCCATGGCCTTGGCCAACAAAGTATTCTTTACTACAGAAAGTTTAATATTAGCCTTAAAGCAAGCCCTCCTCAAAGCAGAGGTGGTAGATGCGTCCAGGCCGGAAATGTCTGCCAGATAAATCGTGGCGTTTTCAGCCAACTGTGCAGTCAAATCCTCAATAACGTTTGCTTTTTCTTGTCTTGTCATGATTACACAATTACCGTTAAACTGTTTTTGGATCTAATTGCACACTGGGGCTCATGGTAGTAGACATATAAATGCTCCTCATGTAAACCCCTTTTGCTGCAGCCGGCTTCATTTTATTTAAAGTATCCAACAACTCTTTAGCATTACCTGCGATCTTGTCAGCAGAAAAAGATGCTTTACCGATAGCGGCGTGTACAATCCCTGCTTTATCTACTTTAAAATCTATTTTACCTGCTTTCACATCAGAAACCGCTTTTGCCACGTCCATGGTAACCGTTCCTGTCTTTGGGTTAGGCATAAGGCCTCTTGGTCCCAGGATTCTTCCTAAAGGTCCCAATTTACCCATTACACTAGGCATAGTGATGATTACGTCTACGTCTGTCCATCCCCCCTTGATTTTCTCAAGGTATTCGTCCAAACCAACAAAATCTGCACCTGCGTTTTGTGCTTCTTCTTCTTTATCAGGAGTTACCAGTGCAAGCACTTTTACGTCCTTACCTGTTCCGTGTGGAAGTGTAACCACCCCACGTACCATCTGATTCGCTTTTCTAGGATCAACTCCCAGACGAACAGCCAGGTCTACGGATGCGTCGAACTTAGTCTTAGTTATCTCCTTGATAAGTGCTGATGCCTCTTCCAGGGAGTATAACTTGTCCTTTTCAATCTTAGCCCGGGCTTCCTTTTGTTTTCTCGTTAACTTTGCCATGTTACAATTGCTTTTAAGATTTTAAAAAGGCCTCTTGCCCGAAACCTTTAGTCCCATTGATCTTGCCGTTCCTGCTACCATGCTCATTGCAGATTCTACTGTAAAGGCGTTTAAATCCACCATTTTGTCTTCTGCAATAGCTCTAACCTGGTCCCAGGAAACGTTTCCAATTTTTGCTCGGTTCGGTTCGCCAGATCCTTTTTTAATCTTAGCCGCTTCCAAAAGTTGTACTGCCGCTGGCGGTGTTTTAACGACAAAGTCAAATGACTTGTCCTTATACACGGAGATAACAACAGGCAAGACTTTACCTTGCTTGTCCTGAGTCCTGGCATTAAACTGCTTACAGAACTCCATAATGTTAACTCCGGCAGCACCTAAAGCGGGTCCAACCGGTGGCGACGGATTCGCTGCACCTCCCCTAACTTGTAGTTTAACTACTTTACTTATTTCTTTTGCCATTGTTATTAATTAAATACTAATAAAGTGTGTTATAGTTTGGAAGCAACACAGCTTTTATCGCGTAACATTTAAATTTTCTCAACTTGCATATAACTTAACTCCAAAGGTGTTTTTCTTCCGAAGATCTTCACCATTACTTCCAGCTTTCGCTTTTCCTCATTGATCTTCTCAACCGTACCATTGAAGCCGTTGAAAGGCCCGTCTATCACTTTTACTGTTTCCCCCAAAATAAATGGGATGGCTACAGAATCTGTACTTACAGCCAGTTCATCTACCTTTCCTAGCATTCTATTTACCTCAGCCTTTCGAAGAGGTACCGGATCACCCCCTTTGGTTTCTCCAAGGAACCCAATTACGTTGGTGATGGATTTTATAACGTGTACCATTTCACCTACCAGACTGGCTTTTATCATGATATAGCCTGGAAAATAAACACGTTCCTTATTAATCTTTTTTCCGTTACGGATCTGAATTACTTTTTCAGTGGGTACCAGAACTTCTTCCAGGTAATCGCCCAATCCGTGACGCTCTACTTCGCTCTCAATATAGCCCTTGATCTTATTTTCCTGACCACTTACGGCCCGGACCACATACCATTTTTTTTCCAGCACTTCAGACATAGGCTTATTTTAACCGATTAGCAGATTAAAGTATATTGTAATCAACTCACTGAATACGCTGTCCACGCCCCAGGTAGCTAATGCAAACAAAATGGAGAATACTGCAACTACAACCATCAGGTTTGAAGATTCAGCCCTGGATGGCAGGGTGACATTATTTTTCAATTCATCTATCGATTCCTTAATATAAGTTATCATAGTATTCTTCCGTTTGATATTCTCAAAAGCATCTTAGCCTTTGTTGTGCTCGTTTAAACCCGGAATTTGTGAAGATTTTGTGTTCTCACAAAGAATAGCCAACCTTTTTTTTCCGCAGTTTCCTTGGCACGGGAGGAGAGACTCGAACTCCCGACACCTGGTTTTGGAGACCAGTGCTCTACCAACTGAGCTACACCCGTTTCTATTTACGTGGAAAGGTATCCTGCAGAAGCAGGACACCCTTTCCCGTAACTATGTTCAAATTATTTAATCCAAAATTTTGGTAACCTGACCGGCACCTACAGTCCTGCCACCTTCGCGAATCGCAAATCGCAATCCTACGTTAAGGGCAATAGGTTGGAGCAAATCTACCGTAATGGTGATGTTATCTCCAGGCATTACCATTTCAACTCCGTCAGGAAGGTTGATGGTACCTGTTACGTCTGTAGTCCTTACATAGAACTGTGGACGGTAATTGTTATGGAAAGGTGTGTGACGACCTCCTTCTTCTTTTTTCAGGATATAAACCTCTGCTTCAAATTTAGCGTGCGGTGTAATGGAACCTGGCTTACAGATTACCATTCCACGCTTAACATCAGACTTTTCAATACCCCTAAGCAGGATACCTACGTTATCTCCAGCTTCACCTCGGTCAAGAATCTTACGGAACATCTCAACACCAGTAATAGTAGACGTAAGCTTCTCAGCTCCCATACCGATGATGTCAACAGGATCACCTGTATTAGCCACTCCGGTTTCAATCCTACCAGTTGCTACAGTACCACGTCCTGTAATAGTGAATACGTCTTCAACAGGCATAAGGAAATCCTTCTCCACGTCACGCTTAGGTAATTCGATCCATGAATCTACAGCCTCCATCAATTCCATAACTGTGTTAACCCATTTTTCCTCACCGTTCAATGCTCCAAGAGCAGAACCAGAAATTACCGGGCTATTGTCACCGTCATAATCGTAGAAAGAAAGTAATTCACGAACTTCCATCTCAACGAGTTCAAGAAGTTCTTCATCGTCTACCATGTCTACCTTATTAAGGAAAACTACAATTCGTGGAATACCAACCTGACGACCAAGAAGGATGTGCTCACGAGTTTGTGGCATCGGACCATCCGTAGCAGCAACTACAAGGATAGCACCATCCATCTGGGCAGCACCAGTAACCATGTTCTTTACATAATCCGCGTGACCAGGACAGTCAACGTGTGCGTAGTGACGGTTAGCTGTTTGATACTCTACGTGTGAAGTATTAATTGTAATACCTCTTTCTTTTTCTTCCGGAGCGTTATCGATAGAATCGAAACTCCTTACTTCGGACAAACCTGCATTTGACAACACTGTTGTAATAGCAGCAGTCAATGTGGTTTTACCGTGATCTACGTGTCCAATAGTACCAATATTCAAGTGCGGTTTGGAACGATCAAAAGTTTCCTTTGCCATGGTTAAATAATTTAATCTTAGTTTATATTAGTGTACTTGTTATTCAAAATTTGAGCCAACGACGGGAATTGAACCCGTGACCTCTTCCTTACCAAGGAAACGCTCTACCCCTGAGCTACGTCGGCTTAATGGGTTTCACGGGTTCAAACTTTTCAGTTTCCGGAGTTTACCTCCACTACCGAAACCGCAAAGTTGAACTCAATTTTGTTGAGCGGGAGACCGGGTTCGAACCGGCGACATTCAGCTTGGAAGGCTGACGCTCTACCAACTGAGCTACTCCCGCAATATTCAATTTCAATATGTCAAAATCAATTCCAAATCTGCCTGGGCCGCCCGAAATCAAATTCATGATTCTAGCCATTGGAATTTCACCTTTGTGGGGAGAGCAGGATTCGAACCTGCGAAGGTAAAAACCAACAGATTTACAGTCTGTCCTCGTTGGCCGCTTGAGTATCTCCCCCTCCTTAGTATTTCTAGGAACATTCGAGCCGATGGAGGGACTCGAACCCACGACCTGCTGATTACAAATCAGCTGCTCTAGCCAGCTGAGCTACATCGGCTTTTTTAGCGATTTGACGCATAAAAAAGCCCGTCATTTCTAACGGACTGCAAATGTAGATAATTATTTTTTTAATCAAAACTATTTTGGAAAATTTTTGGAACTCTCCCAAACCCTATATTTTAAGACCTTTGCATGTGTTTTAGATATCCAATTTAATGGGGGTATAAAGAGCAATAGACAGGAATCGCGAAGTGGGTTTATACTTTAAAGATAGCACAGGTCTATATTCTATTTATCAATATAGGTATATAATCCTAATTCTACCTGGGACTTGCTGCCCCTCCTGAGGAATCTTAATCCCTATTTGTTACGGGGGTGTGAACGGGAATGTATTTCCTGAAGTTCAGCAATACTGCTATGGGTATATACCTGGGTTGATGCCAGGCTTGCATGTCCAAGCAATTCCTTAACTGAATTCAGGTCTGCTCCCTTGTTAAGGAGGTGGGTAGCAAAGGTATGCCTTAACACATGTGGGCTTTTCTTGACTTTGGTGGAAACCTGACTAAGACAGCTATTAATGATACGGTATACCAGCGTGGCATATATCTTTTTACCGGCAGAAGTAAGGAAAACATGCTTTGGGTCTTGAATTACTTCCAGGGTCTTGCGCTCATGGAGGTATAGTTCTAATAATTCGCATGTAGCATTCAAAAGCGGGATAATGCGTTCTTTATTTCGCTTTCCAAGAACCTTAATCGTATTCCTATGCCGATCCACATCCGATAGTTTTAATTCGATAAGCTCGGATCTTCTTACTCCAGTGGTGTAAAATAAATCTATGATGAGCTTGTCACGGGTCCCTTCAAAACCAGTCTCAAAAACAATCTCTTTTAGTAGTAGGTCCATCTCGGTCTCCGAGAAAGGTACTTCCACCTTTTTTGGTGTCTTTAACGCTTTATGACGAGACAGGGGATTGTGTTGCAAGCTTCCGGTCTTGGTCAGGAATTTATAATAAGCTTTGAGGGAGGCTATTTTTCGGTTAACGGTGCGGTTGGTTACCTTCTTTGCCAAAAGGGCAACAATCCAACTTCGTATTAAACTATAATCCGCTGATGCCAGATCTTTCAATTCGTACTCCTCCCGGCAGAAAGTCTCAAATTCCAGAATGTCTTTTTGATAGGCCTTGCTGGTATGCCCGGAATACTTCTTTTCCAGGTTCAGGTAATCTACAAATGCTTGGACAGACATATTACAAAGGTAGCAAAGCAAGGTTTTACATAAAGGCAAAAAAAATCCCGCAAAATGCGGGATTTAATTTAATCTATATCTGACTAGATCTGTTCTAAGTCTCGTAGTCGTTGAATATACTGTGCTTTCTGAATCTGCTGACGCCGTTCTACAGAGGGCTTCGTATACTGCTTTCGATTACGCAATTGCGTCATTTTACCGGTCTTGGTAAACTTACGCTTGAAACGCTTCAGCGCTCTATCTATATTCTCTCCTTCTTTAACTGGTATCACTAACATAGGCTACAACCTCCTTTCTTTTAGCATTTTGCGGTGGCAAATATAAAATGAATAAGTGAAATTTTACAACTTATTTCAAAATATTCTTTGCAATTACCACCTTTTGAATTTCTGTGGTGCCTTCGCCGATTGTACAAAGCTTGGCGTCTCTATAAAATTTCTCTACCGGGAAATCTTTGGTGTATCCATAACCTCCATGGATCTGTACTGCTTCATTAGCCACCTTTACACAGACCTCTGAAGCATACATTTTGCACATCGCACTTAATTTACTCATGGGCCTGTTTTCATTTTTGAGATAGGCCGCTTTGTGCATAAGCAGTTCAGAAGCTTCAATCTCCGTAGCCATTTCTGCCAGTTTAAAGGATATTCCCTGGAACTGGCTGATCGGTTTACCAAATTGCTCGCGTTCCTTGGAATATTTAAGGGCTGCCTCATAGGCACCTTTAGCTACTCCCAGGGAGAGTGCGGCAATAGATATCCTGCCCCCATCGAGTACTTTCATGGACTGAATAAACCCTTCACCAACTTCTCCAATTCGATTGGCATCGCGAACCCGGCAGTTATTGAAAATTAGCTCAGATGTTTCGCTGGCGCGCATGCCCAATTTATCTTCCTTTTTTCCACTAGTGAAACCAGGTGTACCTTTCTCGATAGCAAAAGCTGTCATCCCACGGCTATCTCCCTTTTCTCCGGTGCGGACGATAACCACAGCTACGTCTCCGCTTATCCCGTGTGTAATAAAATTCTTGGCTCCATTGATCACCCATTCATGACCATCGCGAACAGCTGTGGTTGACATTCCTCCCGCATCAGATCCTGTATTGTGCTCCGTTAATCCCCAGGCACCAATCCATTCTCCCGTGGCTAATTTGGGAATCCACCTCTCCTTTTGCTCCACGCTGGCAAACATCAACATATGATTGGTACAAAGAGAATTGTGGGCGGCAATAGAAAGTCCTATGGAAGGATCTACCTTGGATATTTCTTCAATAATGGCAATGTATTCATGATAACCCAGTCCCGATCCGCCAAGGGATTCCGGAACTAAGATTCCCATAAATCCCATTTTTCCAGCTTTCTTGAACAACTCTACGGGAAAAGTTTGTGCCTCGTCCCATTCCATTACATGCGGCTGTATAAACTGAGCAGCAAAATCCCGCGCAGAAGCAGCTACCATTCGCTGGGTTTCCGAATAATCAAAAACTAAGGAAGACATTGTGCCTGTAATCATTGTAGCAATTTTTTATAGCGACAAATATAGGCTAATTCTCTTAATCTTATCCGAGGGAAAATCTTCAATTTTTGTTAATTCTCCGAAGGTTTCAAAGGGTCCATGCTGTTCTCGGAACATTACAATCCTTTGTGCTACTTCCCATCTCAGGTAAATAAGGGAGGCTATTTCTTTTACGGAAGCTTTGTTGATATTGATGGGCTGCAGTTCTGGTTTTTCCATTACACCATAACGTTTGAATACCCGCTCAACTACCTCCTTTTCCAATCCATAAACATCGTACAACTGTTCCTTAACTTGAAAGCCTCCAAGACGGTTGCGGAATTTTATAATACGTTCGGACAATACAGGTCCGATACCCCGAACTTCTCTGAGTTCACTGAGACTGACCTTATTGATATCTTTTAGTTCCTGCTTTTCCCCATTGACTTGGTTTTTTACGGAAGTTACACGGAAACTCTTTTCCTTCTGAAAACGCAGTCGTGCCGCAATTTTGCTTCTCCGTAGACCGGTCACCTGGGAAACCCTCCAGAATTCTGCTTCTGTATTTATCCAGTTGCCCTGAGCCCGATGGGTAAAAATGCGGTCTATCTCCTGTGGGGTCATTCCCAGCATATAGCCCTGGTAATCCGACAAATAATTTGGATTATAGGTGTAAACAGGAAGATCTACTTTAGCTG
Organism: Flavobacteriaceae bacterium D16; assembly: GCA_021295155.1. GTDB lineage: Bacteria > Bacteroidota > Bacteroidia > Flavobacteriales > Flavobacteriaceae > Lentiprolixibacter. Next base: position 21,527 of record JAJTJC010000032.1, read on the forward strand.
CAGTCTGTAATGAATCTAGCCATCGCATGGCAGAGGGGTTCTCCTCTAAAGCAAATGCAGGGGCTTTGGGGGGAGTATTAAGCAGGAAATAGCGTATTCCCTGTGCCAGTATAATAAGAAGCAGTAAAAAGAAAATCCCACTTCGTTCCTGATTATTGAAACGCCAGTGGGATTCCCTATGTCTGTAATTACGTCTTACTTAACTGTATTTTTAATCGCCTCCAGGTATTTTGTCAATTCCTCCCGAACTTTCGGGAAGAGGAGCATCAATCCAATCATATTCGGGAACACCAGGGCCAGGATCATAGCATCTGAAAATGCAAAAACCGCTCCCATGGAGGCCGAAGCTCCGATTACTACAAACACCACAAATAGTAGTTTATATATCAGATCCGCAGTTTTTCCCCTGCCAAACAAGTATTTCCACGACTGCAGCCCGTAATAGGACCAGGAGATCATGGTTGAAATAGCAAAGAGTACTACCGCCAGGGTGAGTACATATGGGAACCATGGTATTACGGATTCAAAGGCCATGGAAGTTAGGTTTACCCCGCCAACAGTTTCTCCATTAACCAGGACATTCCCTACACCATCACCACCGTATTCAAATACACCTCCACTATTATAAAAAATGATAACCAATGCTGTCATGGTACAAATAACGACTGTATCAATGAAAGGTTCCAGCAGTGCAACAATACCTTCACTTGCAGGGTACTTTGTTTTTACTGCGGAGTGAGCAATAGCAGCAGAACCTGCACCGGCTTCATTGGAGAAAACTGCACGCCTGAATCCTATGATAAGGACACCAAACAGTCCGCCTAACCCCGCTTCAGGAGTAAAGGCTCCTTCGAAAATAAGCACAAAAGCATCATCCACATAGCTATAGTTAGCTACAATAACAATGATACAGGCCAGGGCATAAATGACAGCCATAAAAGGAACAATTTTCTCCGTTACGGAAGCTATTCGCTTAATACCCCCAATAATCACAATTCCAACAATAATAGCTAGGATTACCCCTATTATGAATCCGGTTGAGCCCCCCTGCATATTGAACATGGCAGCTAGCTGTTCAGCCGCCTGATTGGATTGTACAGCGTTTCCTCCTCCGAAGGAAGCTCCTACACAAAGAATAGCGAATATCACTGCCAAGGCTTTACCAAGGCCCACATAACCGCGTTCTTTAAGTCCACGTGATAAATAGTACATCGGACCTCCGTAAACGGTCCCGTTTTCATCCACATCACGGTATTTCACACCCAATGTACATTCCACAAATTTGGTAGACATACTGAGCAATCCACAAACTATCATCCAAAAGGTTGCACCTGGTCCCCCTATGGCTATTGCAAGAGCCACACCGGCTATATTACCTAATCCAACTGTCCCTGAGACAGCAGTGGCCAATGCCTGGAAGTGACTAACTTCTCCTTCTTTGCTTTCATCGCGTATGGTGTCCGGTAAATCCCCGTCAACGATATTGACTTCTGCCTTTTCGACACCGTGCCCTTCTGATCCTTCCACGGCATCGTATTTACCTCTAACCACATTAATGGCCAGGGGAAATCTTCGGATATTTACAAAACCAAAATACAGGGTAAAAAAAGTGGCCCCAAATACCAGGATTATTACGATTAGTGGTATCCCCGTCCCGGGAACTTCCCAGAAGACGATCCCTTCCCACACCGCAGTAATGGGCTCAAACCAGGCATTAATTCGCTCATCAATTCCCATTTCGGAACTTTCCTGAGCAAAGGTTATAAAAGGTAATAAGAGTGCGGATATTACGAGAAGTTTCTCCTTCATTTTGATTTGTTTTGGTTTAAATCGGAATCGTAGGGCGGCAATATCCTAAAAAATACCTCAACAATCAAATATTCGGGAAAATACCACTATCCGATGTGAAACATCTCGTTGAGCTTCTTGATCTGTTCAGGTCGGCCCAAAACAATCACTTTACTATGAGGTTCCAATTCCAGATCAGCTTCGGGGTTGATGATATAGTTGCCATCCGGATCAATATAACCTATAATGGTGCAACCCGTCCTTCTCCTGAGGTCAAGGTCCCGCAATGACGTACAGTCTATCTGACCTGCAAAAGCCTCAATAGCTACTTCTTCCAGATTAGTGGTATGCTCTCCTTCCACAGATAATTTATCCATAAAGGTAATCAGGTCCGGAATCACCACCAGTGATGCCATATGGTCTCCTCCAATTTTATCCGGCATAATTACCTTATCGGCACCGGCCAGGGTTAATTTTTTCTGTGAAGTAACCTGAGATGCCCTGCTTATGATAAACAAATTCTGGTTCAACTGGCGAGCAGACAAAACTACAAATAAGTTCGCTGCATCATCGGGAAGGGTAACAATCAGGTATTGGGCGTCCTTTACCCCAGCCTCTATCAATACGTCGTCTTCATTGGCATCTCCATTAACAAAAAGCACTTCGTCTTCAAACTTTTCTATGACCTTTTCATCATTTTCGATAACTACAAAAGGCCTTTTGTAGGCTCGCAAGCGCTCTGCAGCCTGCATACCGTTCCTGCCAAAACCACATACAATTACATGGTTTGTAAGACTGTTGATCTTGTTTTTCACTTTTTTCTTCTTTAGGATTTGCAATGAATTCTTGCTGAGGATGTATTCGGTAATTACCGATATGGCGTAAGCAAAAATAAAGACACTACTGGTGATCAGTAAGACCGTAAATATTTTGGATTCTGCATCCAGGGGGCGGACTTCCATGAAGCCAACCGTAGTGACTGTAATAATCGTCATGTACAAGGCATCCAGCCATGTGTAATCCGATATAAATCTATACCCTATTACCCCGGCCAACAGCACGGTAAGCATCAGTAACAGGGCCAGTAATATTTTGGATCGGAAGAGTCTTATCATTATTAAAGGTCGAATACGGAGGTTCTTTTGGTGTATACCAGGTCCTTAATTTTTAACCAGAAAGCCAGGAAAAGGTAGAGGGCAAACCCGAACCCTAGGGTAACAAAAGTGAGGTATATGAAAGTAGTCCGCACTACCCTTGCCCGGATACCGAGACGTTCAGCAATCCTTCTGCTAACCTCAAAGCCGCGTTTCTGGAAATAGTAAAGAATCTGGTAAAATAAATTCATGCACTAAAAATACTATATTCCTTTTAATAAATACCCGCCAATAGCACATTCCAAACAACGGTTTTTGAGGCAATGATGATGGTACTTCTGCAGCAGTGCCTGACTCTGAAGGCCATTGGTTGGGCGCATTCCTATTTCGGATAAACTATTCAGGGTATAATTATATTCTGGCGGACAAGTTTCAAGAAGAGACCTCAAACGCCGCCAGCTGTCCAGACCTTTAGCACAGGCGTGGGTAAATTGTAAAGGCACCACAGTATTTATAATCAGCAAATCCTTAAAGGCTGGCGAAAGCCTTTTGCGTTTTCTTTTGGACTGCTTTCCAAAAGTATAGTGCGTTTCCCAATAGGATGATGGACCCACCGATAAGAGTTTATGGAATTCAGGTCGTTTAAAGGTACTCGTCAGTTGACCAAAAAGCCGCGGTTGTGTGGCTATTAAAACAGCAAGTTGTGACAAGCGGATTGTGGGAAAGTTAGCCGGTCTTAATCTGAGAAAGTCAGGACGTAGTATGCCCATACTATTTAATCGAAACTTTGTACATAGGAATTGGAAGGCCAAATGCAATTCTTTGGTGTAGGGATCAGGTTTTTTCTGCTTACCAAGCAGACCAGCCATTCCCAGAAAAAGTGCCTCCAGCTGAAACTGGTCTTGACGTAGTTTCTGAACAATGGAAAAATCCAGCTTGAGGCCGAGGCTAAGAAAGGATTCCCCGTTGACGTGCAAGCCGAAACTCTTTATTAAGCTAATAAACAATACCTGCTCCCAGTCATTCCGGCTGATTTGTAACCAGGTCCTGATCTCATTTGATTTGTGAATCAGACGTTCTTTAAACATGCTCAACCACCAGTCTTCCTTTATTTTATTAGGAACGGCAAGATGATCCTGTTGGCAATTGATCAGGTAATCTTTTGCTTTGGTTTGTATTCGCAACACAGAGACCAGCGCGGATTCGTCCACATAATCCCTCAGTTGGAGTGTTGGCAAGGGAGTTCCATGAAAACCCGTAATTTCTTTGTCATCTTCCCAAACAACATGTAAAATTACGTTCTGATAATTAGGATCAGCACTGTGTTCGTGAGCATTCCAATCGGACGCCCTTAAATGCAATTCCACATGACCTGCCCAAAGGGTTTCCCCGATTATTATCCGAGCGTTAAGGAAATCAGGACCGGCGTTCTTATTGAGCTTTCCGGGGTCCCAGATTTGCAACTCTTCCCCCGAGGCTAGTTTTAAACCACTAAAAGGTAATTTTTGTTGCTCCCAAAGACCGTGTAAAAGTACTTCCCGCATACCCCTAAGATGTAGCAGGGCACTGCAGCAACTAAGCAGGAATTATAGTAACATGGTAGGTTTCTACTGGATAACTTGGCCCTGCCAGTCCAGAATTCCACCTTCAAGATTATAAGCCTGTTTAAAGCCCATATTGTTCATCAGTGCGCAAGCCTGGCGACTGCGATGACCGGATCGACAGTACACGTAGTAGTTTTTAGATTTATCCAGCTTGCCAAGTTCATCAATAAAGCCCTGACCTTCATATATATTGATATTGACAGCCTCAGGTATATACCCGGCCTCAAATTCTTCTGGGGTTCGTACATCAAGTATAAAGGACTGCTTGTCTTCATTTAGTTTTCCAGTCCAATCCTGCTGACTTAAATCTGCCATATTGTGTATAATAAGGTTATTGCGGCGCGAATATACAAACTCCAAAATATTTTGCAGCTTGCTTAACCCCTTCTAAACAATGGCTTCAATCAGAATTAACAAAAATTTAGCGCAGTAGTAATTTAAGCAATAGGCAATATTACTATATTTGTATATACAAATGTTGTAGTAACATGAATGTTGAGGCTGTAATAAAAACCAAAACCGCTATCCCCCTGCCACAGAGAACGATTATTCATCTCACCCTGGTAACTAACAAGATTACTGAGGAATTGGGTAATGCGCTAAAACCCTATGGTGTATCTCTGCAACAATTTAACGTTCTGAGGATCCTGAGGGGTCAGCAAGGGAAGCCTGCTCATATGAGTACACTAAATGAGCGAATGGTTCGTAAAATGAGTAACACCACCAGGCTGGTAGACAAACTTTTACTGAAAGGATATGTAGATCGGGTAGTCTGTGAGTCTAACAGGCGCAAGGTAGAAATAAACATTACGAACAAAGGCATGGATGCATTAAGGGAGATGGATAAGGCTGTTACGGCTTCCGAAGCAGATTTATTAGCTGAGCTGACCGAGGATCAAATGAAAGCACTCAATTTATTACTGGATAAATTTTAAACCACATATCGATAATTATTAAAAACAGAAACATGAAACAGAATGTATTAAGTTTGGCCTTGGCCATAGTATTTGGAACGTCATTAACGGCTTCCACACCAATTGAAGTTGTAACCAAACAAGTAAAGACAACTGAAAGCACCGTAACCTGGAAGGGATATAAGGTAACAGGATCTCACTATGGAAACATCAATCTTAACAGCGGTTCCCTCTCTTTTGATGGCGATAAGCTCGTTGGTGGAGAATTTGTTGTAGACATGAGCAGCCTCATTTCAACAGATCTGGAAGGCGAATACAAAGGTAAACTGGAAGGACACTTGAAATCAGATGATTTCTTCGGAGTTGAAAAACACCCAACCTCCACCCTGGTATTCACTGAAGTAAAAGCTAATGGTAAAAATTCCTATGAAGTTACTGGCGACCTGACCATTAAAGGGATTACCAAAGCCGTTACCTTTGATGTATCTGTTTATGGAAGCAAAGCTACAGCAACAATGAAGGTAGACCGTTCAGAATACGACGTGCGCTACGGTTCCGGAAGCTTTTTTGACAACCTGGGAGACAAGACCATTTACGATGAGTTTGACCTTGTAGTAGATTTACAATTCTAGAAAAAGAGAATTTATAAAACCCAACCGTTAAAATTTAGGTTGGGTTTTTACTTTTGATTTGGAATTCTGAAATTCCTTTCTATCTTTGAGCTGATGAAAAGAAATACAGCAAATAACTGGTGGTGGACTAACGATCGAATAATGTCGTGAGTAGGCCCTTGTATTGCTGTTTAAAAAGGCTTGTCTTCCACGACAAGCCTTTTTGATTTTTATATCCAATACAAACATGCGTTACAAATTAAAGACCCATTACAAACAGATTTTGGCCGATACGCTTACCCCGGTGAGTGTTTATCTGAAGATCAGGGATCGTTTCCCCAACAGCATCCTGTTGGAGAGTAGTGATTACCGTGCCAATGACAATACTTTTTCCTACATCTGCTGCAATCCCATTGCCGGGATACAAATTTCGGATGAGATTATTACGGAGTTCTTTCCAGACGGTAGTCAAAAACAAACCCCGGTTGACAAAGAAACCGATGTTCCTCAGCACATCCACCAATTCAGTCAGAAATTTGAAGTAGATAAAAACGGGTTTAAGTTCATCAACAACGGCCTTTTTGGGTACATGGCCTACGATGCTGTTCGGTACTACGAAGACATTGACCTGGAGAAAAAACCGGGAGAATTGGGTATCCCCGATGTGTATTATGCGGTGTATCAAAACATCATTGCCATTAACCACTTCAAGAACGAGGCCTACCTGTTTGCCCACTGCTACAATAGTGAAAATAACCTCGAAGATCTGGAGCAACTATTAAGTGTACGTACTTTCTCTTCTTATTCTTTTACCAAAGACGGCAAGGCAGTGTCTAACCTCAGCGATGAGGAGTATATGGAACTCGTGGAACAGGCCAAGATTCACTGTAAAAGAGGAGATGTATTTCAACTGGTTTTATCCCGACGTTTCTCCCAGGGATTCAAAGGAGATGAGTTCAACGTATACAGGGCCCTTCGCTCCATAAACCCTTCACCCTACCTCTTTTATTTTGACTACGGCAACTTCAAAATATTTGGAAGTTCTCCGGAGGCCCAGTTAGTAGTGCACAAAGGGAAAGCAGAGATCCACCCTATAGCCGGAACTTTTAAACGTACCGGTAATGATGAGGAAGATGCCCGTTTGGCTAAGGCCCTTACCGAAGACGATAAGGAAAACAGTGAACATGTTATGCTGGTAGACCTGGCCCGAAACGACCTGAGTCGTCATGGGAATATGGTCCACGTAGACAACTACAGGGAAGTGCAGTACTTCTCCCATGTAATTCATTTGGTATCCAAGGTCACAGGGAAGATTAAGCCGGATGTACCTACTATGAAGATCGTTGCAGATACCTTTCCTGCAGGGACCCTTAGTGGTGCTCCAAAACATATGGCCATGCAATTGATTGAGAAATATGAAAAAAACAACAGGGATTACTATGGAGGTGCCATTGGTTTTATGGCCTTTGACGGCGATTTTAATCACGCAATTATGATCAGGACCTTCCTGAGCAAAAACCACCTCCTGCATTTTCAGGCCGGAGCAGGTCTGGTAGCTGCTTCAGATTCAGAGAATGAATTGCAGGAAACCTATAATAAACTTGGTGCCCTGAATCGGGCCCTGGAAATGGCTGAACAGATTTAATATGAAAAGAGTTCTTGTCATAGACAATTACGATAGTTTCACCTATAACCTGGTGCATTACCTGGAAGAACTGGGTGCCGAGGTAGTGGTAAAACGCAATGACCAGTTGGAACTTTCTGAGATTGCTCCATTTGAAAAAATAGTGCTGTCTCCTGGTCCGGGAATACCCGATGAAGCGGGTTTGCTCAAGGATATTATCGCCGCATACGCAAAGGAAAAAAGTATTTTTGGTGTTTGCCTTGGCCAACAGGCCATAGCAGAGGTCTTTGGAGGTAAGTTGATCAATCTGGAAGATGTTTACCACGGTATTGCCACCGAGGCACATATCATTGTTGCAGATCCCATTTTCGAGGGTCTTCCCAACGACATACCTGTAGGTCGGTACCATTCATGGGTAGTGGATCCTGAGTTACCCGCCTGCCTGGAAGCTACCTCCTTCGACGCCCAGGGTCAGCTCATGTCTCTAAGACATAGGGAATACGATGTAAAGGGTGTACAGTTCCATCCGGAATCCATACTTACACCGCATGGAAAACAAATATTAGAAAACTGGTTAAACCAAGCATAATGAAAGAAACGCTAAACCGGCTGATCAATCACGAAATACTATCCAAGGAGGATGCACAGCAAATCTTGGTGAATATGGCCCAGGGAGCTTACAATACCAGTCAAATAGCTGCATTCCTTACGGTCTATATGATGCGGAGTGTGACCATTGAGGAACTGGAAGGATTCCGCGACGCGCTACTCGAGCTGTGCCTTGCTGTGGATTTATCAGAGTTTGACCCGGTAGACCTGTGTGGTACCGGTGGAGATGGCAAGGATACCTTCAACATCTCTACCCTTGCCTCCTTTGTGGCTGCCGGTGCAGGAATCAAGGTAACCAAACACGGAAACTATGGCGTGTCCTCCACTTGTGGAAGTAGTAATGTCATGGAATTCCTGGGAATTCAATTCAGTAGTGATGCAGACTTCCTTAAAAAATGCATTGATGAAACCGGGATATGTGTTTTACACGCTCCCCTGTTCCACCCTGCCATGAAACATGTAGCGCCCATACGAAAAGCTCTAGCAGTAAAGACGTTTTTCAATATGCTCGGTCCCATGGTGAACCCTGCATTTCCAAAGAACCAAATGGTAGGGGTCTTTAACCTGGAATTAGCCAGGATGTACGGCTACCTTTACCAGAATACAGATAAGAAATTCACCGTATTACATGCACTGGACGGGTATGATGAAATTTCCCTTACCGGGCCAACAAAAACCATATCCAACAACAGTGAAAGCATCCTCCATCCTTCGGATTTTGGGGTATCCCAGGTGCGCCCTGAAGAGATTGCCGGTGGAAGTACCGTGGCCGAATCTGCCCAGACCTTTTTGAATATTTTGCAGGGCAAGGGAAGCGAAGCCCAGAACCATGTAGTCTGTGCAAATGCCGGTGTAGCCATAAGTACCGTCCAGAATTTAAATCCTAAGCAAGGCTTTGAAAAGGCCATGGATTCCCTGAAAAGCGGCAGGGCCCTGGAAACTTTAAAGAAATTACAACAATTGAGTACATAAATGGATATCCTGGATAAAATAGTAGCCGACAAAAGGCAGGAAGTAGCCCTGAAGAAGCAATTGATTTCCGTTGAGGCGCTGGAGAAATTTCCGCTATTTGACCGCGAATCCCCATCATTGTCAGAAGCCCTCAAAAAAGCCGAAGTAGGTATTATAGCCGAACACAAAAGACGCTCCCCTTCACGGGCAGTAATCAATAACAGCCTGGATATCCATAAAGTAGCACAGGGCTATCAAAAAGCAGGAGCCTGTGGCATGTCAGTACTGACAGATGGTAAATATTTCGGAGGTTCTTTGGACGACCTTATCCTGGCCCGCTCAGTAGTGGATTTTCCCTTATTGCGAAAGGACTTTACCATTGATGAGTACCAGATCATTGAGGCCAAAGCCTATGGTGCAGATGTGATACTGCTTATTGCGGCTGTTTTAGATCCGGGGGAGATCAAACAATTTAGTGAACTGACGAACAGTCTGGGCATGGAAGTGCTCCTAGAGGTTCATAACCTGGATGAACTCAAGGCCTCGATAATTCCGGGAATTGAGATGCTGGGAGTAAATAACCGTAATCTCAAAACTTTTGAAGTAGCTCTGGATACCAGCAGATCGCTATGTGAACATATTCCAGAGGGCATGGTCAAAGTATCGGAAAGTGGTATCAGCAATGCCGAGGCCATTCGCAATTTACAGGGCTTTGGTTACCAGGGGTTTCTGGTAGGAGAACATTTTATGAAGAACGAAGATCCGGGGAGATCTGCATCAGAATTTATAAATAAGGTTAAGGGATGAAACTCAAGGTTTGCGGCATAAAAGAAAATCCTGAAGCGGTAAGGGCTCTGCAGCCAGATTACCTGGGCTTTATCTTTTGGGAACCTTCGCCACGATTTATTTCGAATCCGCCGGAGGGTTTGCCTTCAGACATTCAAAGGGTAGGGGTCTTCGTGGATGCGTCAATCCCTGATATCCTGAGGCAAATACAGGTCTTTGGTTTGTCCCTCGTTCAATTGCACGGAAAAGAAAGTCCTGAATTTTGTACTGCCCTTCAAAAAGAACTGGCCAAATCCCAGGGAGATGACAGTTTAAAAGTGAAACTTATTAAGGTCTTCTCCGTAAATGATGAGTTTGATTTTACAGTTCTATCTGCCTATGAAAAGATCTGCGATTATTTCCTTTTCGATACCAAGGGAAAATTACCCGGAGGTAATGGATATGCTTTTAACTGGGAATTGCTGAAGGAGTATCCTTCCAAAAAACCTTACTTTTTAAGTGGTGGGATTGGTCTGGAGGAAGTACCTCAACTGATTCGATTTATAGAATCTCCTGAAGCTGCCTTCTGCCATGCATTGGATGTAAACAGCAAATTTGAACTAAAACCGGGAGCTAAAGATGTACCGGAATTAAAACGTTTTATGAAATTAATATTCGACAAATAAAAGATGAGCTATAACGTAAACGAAAAAGGATATTACGGCCAGTTCGGTGGCGCATTTATACCAGAGATGCTCTATCCCAATACGGACGAACTGCGCCGGCAATATATTGAGATTATGGAAGCAGCTGACTTCCAGCAGGAATTCAGGCAATTACTGCGGGACTATGTGGGCAGGCCCACCCCCCTGTATTTTGCGGAACGTCTGTCAGAGACTTTTAAAACCAAAATATATCTGAAAAGGGAAGACCTCTGCCATACCGGTGCACATAAGGTGAACAACACAATCGGACAAATATTGCTGGCCAAGCGGCTTGGAAAAAACAGGATAATCGCTGAAACCGGAGCAGGGCAACATGGGGTAGCCACAGCTACTGTTTGTGCACTGATGGGGATAGAATGTGTGGTATACATGGGTGAGGTAGATATTGCCAGACAGGCACCAAATGTAGCCCGGATGAAAATGCTTGGAGCAACAGTCAAACCGGCAACCTCCGGAAGCCGAACGCTCAAGGATGCCACAAATGAGGCTATCAGGGACTGGATAAATAACCCGGTAGACACGCATTATATTATCGGATCTGTGGTTGGTCCACATCCCTACCCTGATATGGTTGCTCGTTTTCAGTCGGTGATCTCCGAAGAAGTACAGCAACAATTACTGGAAAAAGAAGGAACCCCAAACCCGGATTATGTAGTGGCCTGCGTTGGAGGAGGAAGTAACGCAGCCGGCCTGTATTACCACTACCTGGATAATCCTGAAGTGGGCATTATTGCGGTGGAAGCGGCAGGTAAAGGAATTCATACAGGAGAAAGTGCTGCCACCTCGGCCCTCGGAAAAGTAGGTATCATCCATGGAAGTAAAACCTTGCTGATGCAAACCCCAGACGGACAGATTACCGAACCTTATTCCATTTCGGCAGGGCTGGACTATCCCGGAGTTGGTCCTATGCATGCCAACCTCTATGCTTCTGGAAGGGGAGAGTTTATCTCCATAACGGATAAAGAGGCCATGGAAGCAGGTTTGTTGGTTTCGAAACTGGAGGGGATAATCCCGGCCATTGAAACCTCACATGCCTTCGCGATATTTGACCACCGTTCTTTTAAACCGGACGATATTGTAGTGTTCAATTTATCCGGGCGCGGTGATAAAGACCTGCAAACCTATATCGATTACTTTAAACTATAGTAGAAACCCAATGAACAGGATTACAAAAAAACTGAGGGAAGACGGAAAACTACTGTCCATTTACTTTACAGCAGGGTATCCGGAATTAGAGGATACCGTTCCTATTATCAAGGCACTGGAAAGAAATGGTGTGGATATGATCGAGATCGGTCTGCCCTTTAGTGACCCTCTCGCAGATGGGCCTACCATTCAGGAAAGTTCTACCGCAGCGCTTCGGAAAGGGATGTCTACCGAACTGCTTTTTGAACAGCTGGAAGGGATTAGGGATTCAGTAAAGATCCCTTTGATCATCATGGGCTATTTCAATCCGGTACTGCAATACGGAGTTGAGGCCTTTTGTTCCCGATGCGCAGATATTGGGATTGACGGGCTTATACTTCCCGATCTTCCCCTGGATGTTTACCAGGAGGAATATGAGGCCATATTCAAAAAATACGGCTTGCAAAACATGTTCCTGATTACTCCTCAAACCAGTGATGAGCGGATACAGCAAATAGATGAGGCTTCAGAAGGTTTTATTTATATGGTAAGCTCCGCAAGCACAACCGGGGCTCAAACAGGATTTGGAACAGAACAACAGCAATACTTCGAACGTATTGCCCGTATGCAACTGGAACATCCACAGATAGTGGGCTTCGGAATAAGCAATGCGGAAACTTTTGAGCAGGCTACACGAAAAGCAAAGGGTGCCATCATCGGGTCCGCATTTATCAAATTCCTCACCAAGGAGGGAAAAGAACATATAGACCAATTTATCAAGTCCATTAAAATCCCTGTATGAAATTCCTAAACGACTGGAAGCTTATAGTCTTACTTTGCCTTACCCTGGGTCTGGCGCCGTATTTTCCGGAACCCCACCTTTGGGGAAAGATCCGCTGGCTGGCCGGAGGGGCAAAGGGAATGCAGGCCATGGACTATTTTGATGTACTCATGCACGGCGCTCCCTTCATACTCCTGTTGCGTTTACTGATTCTTAAGGCGAGGCCAAAAAAGCAAGCCTAGAATTCCATACATTTACGCATTGAAATAGAAAAAATTATGAGGAAATATCTGGTATTTTTCATGCAATTCATCATGCTCGGTATTTGGGCGCAGGAGCAAGGGGAACTGAAAACCCAGATCCGTCACAGCATTGACGAACTTAGGGATTTTGTGAAGATCCCTAATGATGCACTAGACGGGGCTAACATTAACCGCAATATTACCTGGTTAACTAAAAAATTCAGCGAAAGGGGCTTTAATACCACTGTACTGCCCACCACCGGTCGACCTTTGTTTTTTGCCGCCTTACCCATGTCTGATGATAAGCCTACCCTCTTAATCTATATGCATTTTGACGGACAGTCTGTTGACCCGGGTAAATGGAGTCAAAAAAATCCTTTTGACGTGGTTTTACGATCGCAAACCGAATCTGGCTGGGAAGACCGTAATTTTGACGAACTTAAAGACAGTATTCCAGCTAACTGGAGGTTATTTGGAAGGTCTACTGCAGATGACAAAGGTCCTATTGTCATGTTCCTGAACACCATCGACCTCTTGAAAAAACAAGAAGTCACCCTACCTTACAATGTGAAGGTAATCCTGGACGGTGAGGAAGAAAAAGGAAGTGATCCATTGGCGAAGGCCGTCCGTGAATACCGGGAATTACTTGAGGCGGACTACCTCATTATCAATGATGGCCCGGTACATACTTCGGGCCTTCCTACGGTTATTTATGGCTGCAGAGGGATAACCAGCCTTACCCTGACTGCTTATGGCCCAATAAAACCTCAGCACAGCGGTCACTATGGGAATTACGCCCCAAACCCGGCCCTTGAATTATCCCGTTTGTTGTCTGGCATGAAAGACCAGGATGGAAAGGTCATTATTCCTGGCTATTACGACGGCATTTCCCTGGATGAGGAAACACGGAAAATTCTACAAAGTGTTCCGGACGACAGGGATAGGATCCATGAACTGCTGCAGATTGCAGAGCCGGAGAAAGTGGGTGATTTTTACCAGGAATCCCTTCAATATCCCTCTCTGAACGTTCGCGGTCTCAGTTCCGGCTGGGTAGGAGATGAAGCGCGAACGATAATACCTGCTTCAGCTACAGCTGAAATCGATCTTCGGCTGGTCCCGGAATCTGATGGAAGCCGACTTAAAAAACTGGTCAGGGAGCATATAAAGCGTCAGGGATATTTTATTACAGACAGCATCCCGGATAGGGAAATGCGCATGCAGCACCCACGGATAATCAGTATATCTGAGAGCGGGGTAACTGATGCGTTTCGTACCAGTCTTAAGGATCCTTTTGGTAATTATCTGGTACAGCTTTTATCGGACACCTTCAATGAGCAGGTGGTTCAAATCAGGATAATGGGTGGCACAGTGCCTATTGCTCCATTTATCAACGAGCTGCAAATACCCGCTTTTATATTACCCCTGGTAAATCCTGATAACAACCAGCACAGTCCGGATGAAAATCTTAAGATCGGTCAAATTGGTTATGGGATCCAGGTGTTCTATACCCTTTTAAGCACAGCACCAGGAGATATCCATTAAAATGATCTTAGTGTTTATTGCGGACGAAAGAAGCCCTTTTCATCCAGCAGTGAATAAACATTATACCAGAATACCTTTGAAGTAAAATTAGGACGTTCAGTAGCCTCTTCCAGGGTTTTTAGGTCTTTCTTTACCTGACCTTCCAGTTTCGAATCAGGGTCATCAGGTAATTTGATATAAGCCATTTTCCAATCTTCGAACATGCGCTCCAGGGTTTGTCCTTCTGAAAGCACTTCTACCATTTCATGTCGCTTATCACCTTCAATTATGGCGAACCGTTCCTTCACTATTTCCTTCTCTCCCTCCAGCAGTTGCACAAAATACCCTTCATTAAAAACAAGACAGCCGGTAATTTCATATTTGGGATTGTTGGTCTCTGACTGCCGAAGAATGCTAATTATGTCTTCCGCAGTAATTCCAAGTTTGGCCTCGGAACGATAGGTGAGTTGATATAACATTTGGTTAGGGCTTGAATAAGTCAAAATTAATGAAAAATATTCTACCCACCCCCGACAGCACTGATTGTACTAAGCCGAATTTCGACTTGCATTAATATTACCATAAAGGGATCGGGTAACAATCTTTTCATAAACCTCCCGGTTTTTATCATTCTGTCCAATTTTCTGAAGGGCATTTTGCTGAATAACCAACAGAGGTAGTACGATATTTTCCCGTATCCTGATGGACTCCCTTGAGACCATTTCATCTTCCATAAGCACTTTGGACTCGGATATCTCCAGCAGCATTTTCTTGGATAGCAGGTATTCATCATACAGGATTTTCCAGAAAGAACCGTACTTAGGATCCTCCTCCATATAACGTGTCAGTTCAAAATAACATTTGGACAGTGACATCATACTATTACTCATAAGGGCTTGAAAAAAGGGCACTTCCTGGTAAAGGCTTTTAAGGGATTCTATTTTCCCCTGGTCTGCCAGGGTTTTTAAAGCCGTACCAATACCAAAATAGCCTGGTACATTCTGCTTAAGCTGACTCCAGGATCCTACAAAAGAAATTGCCCTAAGGTCGCTTAACTCCAGCTTCGCCTTATTGCCACGCTTACCTGGCCGGCTTCCAATATTGGCTTTCTGATAATATTTTAGGGTACTTCGGTTTTCGAGATAGGGGATAAAGACCTCGTGATTCTTAAGATCATTATATTTTTCAAAGCTTAGTTCAGAGAGGGTCTCTATCAGCTCCCGTTGCACATCGGTGATCACATTTTCCTTTCCGTAAATAGTATTGGAAAGGCCAGCAGTTAAAAGTTGTTCGCTGTTGTGCATGAATTGTTCCTTGGTCCCGTAGGTACTGGTAATCGTCTGCCCCTGTATGGTTAATTGAATCTGGTGATTAACTACATCTTTGGTTTGTGCGGCATAGAAGCGGTGTGTTTTTCCCCCTCCGCGTGCAGGAGGCCCACCACGACCATCAAAGAAAATCGCTTTGATGCCATTTTCAAGACATACCCCCGATAATTTTTCCTTGGTTTTAAGAATAGACCAGTTGGCCTTCACATAGCCGCCGTCCTTAGTACCATCCGAAAAGCCCAGCATCATGGTTTGGGTAAGGTTTCGATTTTCCAGATGAGTCCGGTAACTCTTAAGGTCGAAGAGTTGCTGCATAACTGTATCTGAAGCATCCATTCCTTTCATCGTCTCAAAAAGCGGGACAATATCAAAGGTGATGGCCTCAACATCCCAGCCACACCATCGGAACAGCCCGAAGACAAACAACACCGAAAAAATATCTTCCGAGTTACTGATGATATAGCGGTTACACCCGGCTTCCCCATTTTTCTGTTGAATGGCCTTTAGCTGACCTATGTTCAATAAGGTGTCTTTTAGCAAGGGGTCCTTAAATTCTTCGGGTTTAAGCTGTATGTCCTCCCGGAGTAAATAATTGATAAGCTCTTGCTTATCCAATTCCTCCAGATCCTGCTTTATAAATCCTTTTTGCTTTAATCCCTCAGTCACCAGTCTTTTATGTACGCTATGGTCCTGTCTGATATCCAGAGTGGCAAAATGGGTTTGGAAAATGTGCACCTTATCAATAAAGTGGTCCAGTTCTTTGAGGTAGAGGCTATGGTAATCTTCAATCAAACCTGTCCTGATGGCTTGTAATTGCTGCAGAATGGAATTGTAACTCAGTATTTTATCAGCATTAAACATGGACTGGTATAACTCCGAGCGAAGGTTGTAAATCGCCTCATGCAAGCCCCGAAATGAAATTTTCCTATGCAAAGCTTTGAGATCGTGGTAGTAACACTTCATGAGTGTCATGCGCATTTCATCGGCAACGGCATTGGTGATTTCTGCAGTGACATAGGGATTGCCATCGCGATCTCCGCCGGGCCAGAAGCCCAGCTTGATGATGTCGGGATTATAGAAATCCCTGTCGTCTACATGCTGTTTGATGTAGGCATACATTTCTCCCACGGCATCATAGTATACATGACGTAAGGTGAAAATAATATTCTTTGCTTCATCCAGCGGTGTTGGCTTCTTTCTATTGACCAGGGTAGTAAGTCCAAGTTGCTGCAGTATCAGGTCTATGTCGTCAATTTCATTTTCCGGGATCAGGGTTCTGAGACGATTCATAATACTCAGCACTGCGGGTGTGTAAAACTGTGTTGGATGTGCGGTCAATACTATCCTTGCGCTGAAAGTTTCCAGTTTATTGGCCAGTTCTTCGCCCCTTTTATTCTTATTAGCCAATTGGAAGTAATCCCGGATCGACAGGGATAAGGTGTGCTCATGAAGTTTTGGAAAGGCTGCATCTTCCACACTGTCGTACAGTACTACCTGGCGCTCTACGTATTGAATGATGCGAAACATAAAATCAATGCGTTCCTTTTCCGTTTTAATATCGGCATAATTGGTAAAGAAATCATCCAGAATTTCTGAAGGATTCTTTCCTGCTTTCAAGCCCTTCTCACATTGTTGGAACAACAAAGGGACTAACATCCCAATATTTTCCATATCCGTGTAGGGAATATTCAAAAAAAGTGTGTTGTAGATATTGAACTTTTTCTGAACTGATTTTTTAAATTCCTGAAGTCGTTCAATCTGGCTCATTATCGCTAAGGGAATTAGATGTGCTTTTTCAGTGTAATTTCGGCAGGTAAATTAATGCTTTTTTGACGGGAATCGCTTTTTCCATTACACTACTGTAACAAAATACAGTCAGCACAGCACAAAACCAACAATATGCCCGAAAATAATTGCATTATCCTTAGTTCGGGATAATCCAGACCCAATGTTGAGTATCTACCTTTATCTCAAAATTTTAGAGAATCCAGCGCTTGAATGTTTGTTGTCTTGTAGTCTTCCGATTTAATTCCGAATACTTTTAATGGTCTCCAGTGTTTTCCCTACTAATTGCTCCAGTAGTTCAAAGTCTTTGTTGACAAGGATATCTTTACTGATCAATTTGGAGCCCATTCCCACGCAGGTAACCCCGGCATCAAACCATGCCTTAAGATTGTCCTCTTCTGTACTCACGCCTCCTGTTGGCATTATACTTGTCCAGGGTTGTGGTCCTTTTATGGCTTTTACAAAACCGGGGCCATAGGTCGACCCAGGAAATAGCTTTACAAGTTCACAGCCAAGTTCTTCAGCCCTGTTGATTTCTGTCAGGGAACCGCAACCCGGAGACCAGAGTACTTTTCTCCGGTTACAGATTATGGCGATGTCTTCACGGAGCGAGGGAGTAACAATAAAATTAGCGCCAATTTGCATAAATAGTGAGGCCGCAGGTCCATCGGTAATAGAACCTACACCCAGGATCATCCCCGGAAGCTGCTTTAGGGCATATTTGTTGAGTTCAGCAAAGACTTCAAAGGCATAATCACCGCGTGCTGTAAACTCCAGCAAGCGAGCACCCCCATCATAACAGGCCTTAAGAACTTTTTTTCCCAACTCGAGGTCCGGATGATAGAATAGCGGCACCATGCCCGTTTCTTTCATCATTGCAATAACTTCCAGCCTTGAATATTGTGCCATTTTTTCGGATTTTGGGATATAAGTTAACTAAGCGCTTACATCCATTTAAATTACCATAATAATCTAACATTATCTCGCCACTCTTCCTGAAGCATCACCCCCCATTAATTTTTCAACTTCTGCAACAGTTACCAGGTTGGCATCACCCTTAATGGTATGTTTCAGACATGAGGCGGCCACTGCAAAATTCAGTGCCTTCTGATCATCTTCCGGATATTTCAATAGCCCATAGATCAATCCCCCCATAAAGGAATCACCCCCTCCAACACGATCCACAATATGGGTGATCTGGTATTCAGGAGATTTATACATAGTCTTACCGTCGTAAAGCACTCCTGCCCAGGTGTTGTGAGAAGCAGATATGGACCCTCTCAGGGTGGTAATAACTTTTTTGGCCCTGGGGAACTTTTTCATCATTTGTTTACAAACCGATAAAAAGGCTTCAGCTTTCACATGCTCGCCTTGGGTTGTGATATCGAGGCCTTCAGGTTTTATCCCAAAGTGTTTTTCAGCATCTTCTTCATTGCCCAGAACAAGGTCGCAATACGAGGTTAACTCGGTCATAATAGCTTCCCGGTCTCCTCCGTACTTCCACAACTTGGCCCGGTAGTTTAAATCGGTCGAAATGGTAATCCCTTTGGCACTGGCCGCCTTGACAGCCTCCAGACAAGCATCTGCTGCTCCCTGGGAAATTGCCGGGGTAATTCCTGTCCAATGGAACCATGCTGCGCCTTCAAAGACAGCATCCCAGTCTACCATACCTTTTTCAATTTCTGCCATGGCAGAATGGGCACGGTCATAAACCACCTTGCTCCCGCGGCTTACCGCTCCTGTTTCCAGAAAATAAATACCCAGGCGGTCACCACCAAAAATCATTTTGTCGGTGCCTACACCCCTTTTCCGCATTTCCATAAGCGCACAATGCCCGATGTCGTTATCGGGTAGCCTGGTAACAAAATCTACCGGGACTCCGTAATTGGCAAGGGAGACAGCCACATTGGCTTCACCCCCTCCGTAAACCACATCAAAACTATTTGCTTGTGAAAATCTTAAAAACCCGGGTGGAGCCAAACGGAGCATTATTTCTCCAAAGGTTACTACTTTCTTCATCTATGCGTTATTCCTTGATAGGCTACTAAGCTAAAAAAACTTCCGGTACTGCTCTATCCTAAAATCCAGAACCGTGTAAGAAGGATCCTGAGCTTTTCGTGCCTTGTATTCCAAAATACCGCCTACAGCCCTGTTAGCAGAACCCGAGGGCGCGGTTAAGGAAACCGTATGTACTTCCCTGACTCGGCCTCCCGACAAGGGGAGTTCTAAGCGATACTGCCTGGGAATTTCTTCAGACACAGCAATCAATTGCAATCCTTGTTCGCGAAGTAACCTGCGGAACAAGTATTCCGGGCCATTTTTGCTATTTCCTCCTGTAAAAAGCAAAGTATCTATAGTGGGATAGGCCTGCAGGTAGCCCAATAAATCCCTCAACCTGATATCTCTCATACCCAAATCAGAAGCATCTACCTTTTCCCGATTCGCTATATCCACTATATCGCAAATCCCTATTTTGCGACTTCTCAAAAAATCTTTGCGTTGAGTAACAGCAACAGGGCTAGTTTCATAGATAAGGTCCAGGTCAAAGATCCGATCCAGAATACGCCACAACTGACCGTCGCGACTACCGTAGCAGAAATCAACATCCCCGGGCTTCAGTTCCCCGGTTGTAAACCGAGGCGGAGGCAGGGTTCCCACGATCAGTTTCTGGACCCCTTCAAAAAGGAAGGGTTCATAAGGATGTTTGTGCAAGAACATTCTTTATTCTTTTATCAAACACAAGATATCCAAAACAGATAACTCTGCAACCGCTAATCACTTTGAAAAAAACGGGTAAATGCGTAGCTTTAAGAACAAGAAAGATGAAGATATGGGAAAAGGCGACAAAAAATCGAAGCGAGGAAAGATTGCAAACAAAAGTTACGGGGTTAGAAGACCACGAAAAATAAAGAAAAAGACCTCGGTAGAAGACAAGGTAGGCGTAAAAAGTAAAACCTAGTCGATAACAAAAGTAAGGAGTACCTCCCCGGTATCCGTTACGTCCAGTTCATAAGTGTAAAACCCAAGCGGCAGGGGTGTCTCCCCAACAAAGTCTATGGGTTGCAGGGTAAATATTTCTTCACCCGAAGTAATCTGAATAAAGGCATAGGTGTAGGCCGTTTCAAACTCCTGATAGTCGGAATAGTCATCAGGGTTCAGGGCAGTAATCGGATCTTCAGCCTCTCCAACTTGCACAGAGTCAAACACAAGTTCACTTGCATTTTTAATCCTGATGTTTACAGCAACAAGATCGTCATCTCGGTCTGTGCAGGACAGGGTTATGGTTGCCAGAAAAACCATTAAAAGAATACACCGTTTCATAAAATTTCCTTTACTCAATTAACGGTGCTAAACCCGATTTATTCTATCGGATAAAAACAGGCTGGTTCTCTTTTAGTGTATGTTCAGGGCTAAACAGGTAGTCGTCGTAATTAAAGCCTTTGATGTCTTCCAATGATTGTGCATCAGTATCGATAATGTAGCGAACCATAGCGCCTCTGGCCTTCTTGGCAAAAAAGCTGATTATTTTTAGCTTATCATTTTTCCAATCTTTGAAAATTGGCGTGATCACTGGCACCTTCATTTTCTTCTCATCCAGCGCACTGAAGTATTCATTACTGGCAAGATTCACAAAAAGTTCCCCTTCCTCCAATTCATTATTCATGGCCTCGGTCAAGGTCTTTTTCCAAAACTCATATAGGTTTTTCTTTCTGCCTACCTTAAGTTGTGTTCCCATTTCGAGCCGGTAAGGCTGCATCAGGTCCAGAGGTTTTAGTATGCCATACAGGCCGGATAGAATACGCAGGCTGTCCTGCAATCTGTCCAATTTATCTGCCGGGATAGAATACGCATCGAGACCCTGGTAGACATCCCCACTAAACGCATACACTGCAGGCCGGGCATTCTCCGGAGTGAAAGGTGGATTAAATTCCTGGTTCCTTTCATAATTCAACTCAGCCAGATTGTTGGAAATTCCCATCAGGGCAGAGAGTGCCTTCGGCTTTTTCTTTACCAAAACTTTGTTAAGCGATGCGGCTTCTTTCAGGAACTGCGGCTGGGAGAACCTGTCTGTAGGTAACAGGCGCTCGAAGTCAAGTGATTTTGCCGGGGAAATAACAATCTTCATAGCTACTAATTTGACTTCAAAAATAACGATGATTTTTGTGATTTCCTCAGGCCTATCCTAAAGTCTTTTCAATACCTGCATTGAAGAAATTTATTGCTACTGCTGATGCGTGGCGTACTGGCGCCATTTGGAAATACAACTGGCCATATCCTCCGGTATTTCTGCCTCAAAATGCATGGATTTACCAGTAGTCGGGTGAATAAAACCCAGCGATTTTGCATGAAGGGCCTGGCGGGGAAGCAGCTTAAATGCATTGTCCACAAACTGCTTGTACTTGGTAAAGGTGGTTCCTTTCAGAATTTTGTCGCCTCCGTATCGTGCATCATTGAATAGCGTATGGCCAATATATTTCATATGGGCCCTTATCTGGTGCGTCCTTCCTGTCTCCAGCTTACAGGAAACCAGGGTAACGTAATGCAAGCGTTCCAGCACTTTGTAGTGAGTCACGGCAGGCTTTCCCTGCTCTCCTTCCGGAAATACCTGCATTTGCAGACGGTTTTTGGGATTGCGACCAATGTGTCCTTCTACCGTACCCTCATCTTCAGCAACACTACCCCAAACCAAAGCGATATATTCCCGCTCGCTTGTTTTGTCGAAAAATTGCTGAGCCAGGTGGGTCATGGCCTCCTCCGTTTTGGCAACTACCAGAAGCCCCGAGGTATCCTTGTCTATGCGGTGAACCAGGCCGGGCCTGTTGTTGCTGTTTACCGGTAACTTTTCAAAATGGTAAGCCAGGGCATTAACCAGCGTTCCTGAATAATTGCCATGTCCGGGATGCACTACCATGCCTGCTGGTTTATTGACTAACAGGAGGGCATCATCTTCGTAAACCACATCCAGTGGCAGGTCTTCAGGTACAAGCAAAAATTCATAAGGGGGATGTTCAAAGAGCACCTTAACCTCATCATCTGCTTTTACGCGGTAGTTTTGTTTAACTGGGGTTCCGTTTACCCATATATGTCCGGCTTTTGCGGCCTGCTGGATTTTATTGCGGGTAGCATTCTCAATGAAGTTCATGAGGAATTTATCCACACGAAGGGGTTCCTGTCCCTTTGAGGCATTGAATTTATAATGTTCAAAAAGATCATCTTCTCCCGGAGGGTCAATTGAATCAACAGACATGTTAATTGGAATTGTCTTTTACCCTGGCCCTTCCTGTTACGGTGCCATTGCCGCAGATCAGTTCCAGCCTGGAGGTTTTGGGAAGCTTATCTCCGGGGCTTATGGTCTTGCCCTTATGCTTGATGTAATATACCATATCCTTTCCGAGTTCATCAATATAGGTCACCCGGTCTACGTCTAAACCAACAGCCCGTAGCATTGCAGTGGCATTTCTTTGGGTTACCTGGATAATTTTAGGAATCGTTACTTTTTTATATCCCGATGGATTCACGGTAACATAGATCTTTCTGTTGGCCTTTACCTTATTGCCAGCAGGAGGATCCTGTTCGATAATGGAAAATCGGGGGTAGGCAGGGTCATAATTCGCCGAGTCCAGCACTTCATAACGCAGTCCGGCAGATTCCAGGGTTTCCCTCATTTCCATAACGGACAGCTTTGCAAGGTCGGGCACTTCAACAAACTCCCCGTGATTGGTGGAACCCTTTAGCCATTGCATGCTCAGATATACAATGAGCACTACGGCAAGCAATGCCAGTCCCAGATTGATTAAAAACACACGGCTTCTCAAAAATGCAATAAACTGTTTCATCTAAGGTTCTGCTTTACCGGTCAAAGATAGGAAATGCCAATTCTTTATTCGCCCTGAGGCCATTACAAATTGTGTTCCCTTCCTTATATACGCATTAAGAATTGGTTTGGTCTATTTTTTCTTTAACGGGAAAAGATGATATTTGTGTATAGCCTTAAACCAATTACGTGAAAAAGAATATTGCCATTATCATGGGAGGGTACTCCAATGAAGCCAGCATTTCCCTGAAAAGCGGCAAGGTGGTTTATAGCCATTTAAACAATGAGAACTATAATGCCTATCGTATCCATATTCTGAAGGACAAATGGGTTGGACTCAATGAAGCGGGAGATGAATTTCCCGTAAACAGGCATGACTTTTCAGTAGACTTTGGGCAGGGACCTGTGACCTTTGACTGTGTTTTCAACGCCATTCACGGTTCCCCGGGAGAGGATGGTTATATGCAGGCATACTTTGAATTACTGCACATCCCCCACACCTCATGCAACCACTATCAGGCGGCATTAACCTTCAATAAGCGTGACTTATTAAGTGTACTGCAGCCCTATGGGGTAAAATGTGCGCGTTCCTTTCATCTAAACAAAGGAGACGAATTAAATTCTGTGGCCATTCTGGAAAAGGTTGGCCTCCCTTGCTTTGTAAAAGCAAACAGGGCGGGCAGCAGTTTCGGGGTGTTTAAGGTATATCAGGAGAGAGAACTGGCTGATGCTATTGAAAAGGCTTTTGAAGAAGACAATGAACTCCTGATTGAAGCAGCCCTGGAAGGAACGGAAGTATCGGTAGGGGTTATCCAATATGAAGGAAAAATTAAAGTACTTCCGATCACTGAGATTGTAAGTGAAAACGACTTTTTCGACTACCAGGCCAAGTATGAAGGTAAGTCTACTGAAATAACACCAGCGAGGATCAGTCCTAAACAGGCCAGGAAAGTTTCAGAAGTGGCAGCCACGGTTTACAAGGTTTTGAAAATGAAAGGCTACTCCAGAAGTGAATTTATTTTTATTGGAGATGAACCACATATGCTGGAGATGAATGCTACCCCTGGCCTTACAGAGGAAAGCATATTACCCCAGCAAGCATTGGCTGCAGGAATTTCACTACGAAGGCTTTTTGAAAGTGCTGTGGCAGAAGCTTTGAATCAGAAGTATTAACTTAGGCTGCACTAACCCATTTAAGATGAAGCGCGCAATCTTTCCCGGATCCTTTGACCCCATCACCCTGGGTCATTATGATATTATTCAGAGAGGAATCCTTTTATTTGATGAACTTGTAATTGCCATTGGGATCAATGCTGAAAAAAAGTATATGTTCTCACTGGAAGAGCGAACCCGCTTCATTTCTGAGGCTTTTGCCCATGAACCAAAGGTAAAGGTGGAGACCTACGAGGGACTTACCATCGACTTCTGTAAAAAGATAAAAGCGGATTATATCCTGAGAGGCCTCCGTAATCCTGCAGATTTTGAATTCGAAAAAGCCATCGCACACACCAACCGAAAACTCTCTCACATAGAAACAGTTTTCCTCCTAACCTCTTCCGGAAAATCGTATATCAGTTCTTCTATTGTCCGAGACGTAATTCGGCATGGGGGTGATTATACTGTCTTAGTTCCTCATACGGTCAGAATTAGCTGATTAAAAGATATTTAAGGATACTTTTCCTTATAATATTTCTTTCCAAGGCCACCTTTATTTAAA
The DNA here is from genome assembly GCA_021295155.1 of Flavobacteriaceae bacterium D16. Classification (GTDB taxonomy): domain Bacteria; phylum Bacteroidota; class Bacteroidia; order Flavobacteriales; family Flavobacteriaceae; genus Lentiprolixibacter. Next base: position 46,526 of record JAJTJC010000032.1, read on the forward strand.
TGGACATTTGATTTTTAGTAAGAATTTTCTGTATTTTTAATCATAATTTACGTATACCCTATACGAAATATAGGACACACAACGGGAATTGAGGACTTCACAACATTGATTGAACTTTGATAGAAAATCCATATACATTAGTAGGAAAATTCGACTTAATGTTGAGGGGTACTCAGGATTCTATAGATAACAACTTAATAAAACAGTTGCCATATGCAACGGCATTCATTAATTCTGACATGGAATTGGTACATGCCTCTGACCGCTGGATTTCCGATTTCGATTTAGGGAACAAAAAAGTTATCGGTCAGACCTTGAGGCAAGTGTTTCCGGATATACGCAATTCCTGGAAAAAAGATCTTAAAAAAGTACTTCAAGGGGGTGCTAAGACATCAGGTATTGAGTGCATTATGAATCAAGATGGAGAAGAACACTGGTTCAACTGGACCAATTCTCCCTGGTATGATCAAAATAGCGAGATCATCGGAGTAATTATACAGACGGAAGATATCACCAATGAAATATTTGACAGTGCCAAGCTTGAGAAGCTGGAAATTCTGCTTAACGACAAATCTGAAATTTCCAGGATCGGAAGCTGGCAATTCGATGCTGTAAAAAAGGAATTGATGTGGTGCGATATCACCAGGGAAATCCATGATGTCCCTGCAGATTATAAGCCGAATATTGAAACAGCTATTAGTTTTTATAAAGAAGGGTATAGCAGAAATACCATTGCCATGGCAGTAGATCAGGCAATGGTAGAAGGCAAACCCTGGAACGAAAAACTACAACTCGTTACGGCTAAAGGAAATGAAATTTGGGTAATTGCTGCTGGAAAACCAATCTTTAAAGACGACAAATTCCTGGGTCTGATAGGTACCTTTCAGGATATAACGAACGATATTATAAGTCAGCGAAAGAATGAAGAACAGGAGCGGCTTTTCCAAAGCATTTTTAATTCTTCTTACCAGTTTACGGGGATTCTTGACCTGGATGGTACCTTTCTGCAGATAAATGAAACTGCCTTGGAATTTGCAGATCTGAAAGAAAAGGAAGTCGTTGGCAAAAAGTTCTGGGACGCCTACTGGTGGCCCGTACCGGATATGATCAAAGACGGTCTTAAAACTGTGGTAAAGGCCGCAGCTGGCGGTGAGATCATGCGTAGTGAAATAGTGGTGCAGGATAAGAATCAGGTAAAAGTCCCTGTCGATTTCAGTTTAAAGCCCATTTTTGACAAAAAGAAAAAGGTCACTTCCCTACTTGCAGAAGGTAGGATGATCAAGGAAATGGTAGTGGCACGGGAAAAACTAAAAGTAAGTGAAAAGAAATTCCGTGCGCTTTTTGAACTGTCTCCTATTGCCATCAACCTTAGTGATTACGATACCGGAGAAATCCTGGAAATCAACAGTGCCTTCACAGAGGCTTTAGGCTTTGACAATAACGAAATTGCAGCATTGAATTACAGCAGTCTCGTACCCAATACCAAAAAACTCAAACTCAATCAAATTAAAGAAATCCTCGAGAAGGAAGGTACTTTTGGACCGTTGGAACATGAGTTGATCCGCAAAGATGGTTCTTGTTTCAAAGCCAGTTTAAGTGGATCGCTGGTAGAGACCAAAAAAGGAAAGCGACTGCTCTGGACTGCTACTCAGGACCTCACCGAGGTTAAGAAGAAAGAAAAGCAGATCAACGAGGAGCGGCATTTGCTAAGGACTCTTATCGACAACCTTCCGTTAAATGTTTACATAAAAGACCTGGATTCCAGAAAAGTATTGGTTAACAAGGCTGAAATGGATTACTGCGGAATCAAGCAGCATGCCGATATAATCGGTAAGAGCGATTCTCATTTTTACGATGATACTTCTGTAAAAATATCCCGCGAGGAGGACCTTCAGGTAATGAATACCCTAACCCCAATACTGGGTAAAGAAACGATCAACATAAAGAAAGATGGACAGCTCACAACCTTCCTGACTTCTAAAATACCGCTAATCGGTGAGGATGGTAAAGCCAAAGGCCTCATCGGTATTAGTATGGACATATCCGATTTAAAGCACAAGGAAAAGGAATTGCAGGACCTTATTAGTGTAACTTCTGTTCAGAACAAACAGCTGATCAATTTTGCCCATATTGTTTCTCATAATTTGAGATCGCACTCTGCAAACTTCTCCATGCTGCTGGAATTCCTGGTCAATGAAACTGACGAAGGGGAAAAAGAGAATTTGGTGAAAATGCTTACGGTTGCCTCAGATAACCTGCTGGAGACCCTGGATAACCTCAACGAGGTTGTGGCAATAAGCACCAATGTCAATCTGGAAAAGAAACCGGTAAACCTGGTAAAAAAGATAAATGCTGTAGAACAGAATCTGTCAGCATTCCTCAAGAAAAATAATGCCCAAATTATAAATGAAATCCCCCACGACACTAAAGTCAGTGTGGTACCTGCCTACCTGGATAGTATTTTAATGAACTTCATTACTAATTCTGTAAAATACAGAGATCCGCAAAGAGACCCTTTAGTTAAACTAACCCTGGATCAGTGTGATGATTATACGGTATTAAGCATAACGGATAATGGCCTGGGTATTGATCTGGAGAAGTACGGAGAAAAGCTCTACGGGATGTACAAGACCTTTCACGATAATCCGGATGCCCGGGGTATCGGACTGTACATAACCAAAAACCAGGTTGAAGCCATGAATGGCAAGATTACGGTAAACAGCGACCCGGGTAAGGGATCTACATTTAATATTCATTTTAATGAAAAAAATTAGGGCAATAAGTATCATTGATGACGACCCCATCACTGTTTTTGGAATAAAGAAGATGTTGAGTTCCATAGAAGTCAGTGACCATATCGTTACCTATCCTAATGGAAAGGAGGCCATAGATGGAATCAGGCTGTCGCTGGAGAACGGATCCGGTGTTCCTGAGGTAATTTTCCTGGATATTAATATGCCCATAATGGACGGATGGCAGTTTCTGGAAGAATTTATCACACTTCCTTTAAAAGAACGCATAAGGATCAATATCGTTACCTCCTCCATTGATCCCGCAGACAAACAGAATTGGGAACGCTACAAAGAAAAAACCCATCATCTTCTGGATTACAAGAATAAACCCATCCGCAGATCAGACATCCTGGAGATCACCAGGGTAGCCTGAAACCACTAACAATCTTCTTAAATTCCTTATTTTTATTCCTGGTCATCTACGATTTGGTAATATGCGGCTAAAGGTATTTATTGTTTTGTTTTTGTCAGGCCTTATATGGTCCTGCGACACAAGGGTGGAAAATGAAGTTCTTAACTATAAAACACCTTTTGAATTGGGTTCTGGAAATGAGACCCCAACCTACGATCAAATCCTTGATTTCTATATTCGCCTCGCCAAGGACTTTCCGGAAATCAACATTCAGTCTGTGGGAGAAACCGATATCGGTTTACCGCTGCATGTAGTAACCTTCAATCCTGATGGCGACTTTAATTTTGCAAAGATTCGCGAAAACAAGGCCATCATCCTGATCAATAACGGGATCCATCCCGGGGAAAGCGACGGTATAGATGCCAGCCTGATATTATTCCGGGATCTTGCTACAGGTAAACGGCCAGCACCTGAAAATACCGTAATTGCTACCATACCCATCTATAACATTGGGGGAGCCCTGAATCGGAATAGCACAAGCAGGGTTAACCAGAATGGGCCCTTAAACCATGGGTTTAGGGGAAACGCCAGGAACTATGACCTCAATCGTGATTTTATCAAAGCAGACACCAAAAATGCGGCCAGTTTTGCTCAGATTTACCATCTACTTAAACCCGATGTCTTCGTGGACACTCATGTTAGCAATGGAGCAGATTATCAATATACCCTCACCCACCTTTTTACCCAGCACAATAAAATGGGGGGCAATATTGGGCAGTTTCTAAATGAAACCTGGCAGCCCTCGCTGGAAAGTGCCCTGGCCAAAGAGGGATGGGACATTACTCCCTATGTCAATGTATTTAACCGGGTGCCTGAAACGGGCTTCAGTCAGTTTATGGACTACCCGAGATATTCCACAGGCTATACCACACTTTGGAATACCTTGGGGCTGATGGTGGAAACCCATATGCTCAAACCCTATTCCAATCGTGTATCAGGGACCTACGCCCTTTTGAATTCGGTAATACAGATTACAGAGGAGTATAAGGAAGATATCCAAAACCAGAGGATGATGGCTTCTACCCGCTATAAGAAAGGGGACTTCTACCCTACCCGATGGAGAATCGATTCCACCAAAGTTAGCCGGCTGTCTTTCAAAGGGTATCATGCAGACACCTTAATAAGCAAGCTTACCGGGCACCCAAGACTGCGTTACGATCAAAACAGGCCTTTTGAAAAGGAAGTAGCCTATTACAACACCTTTATCCCATCCGACTCCGTTAGTATTCCCGAAGCCTATATTATCCCCATAGGATGGAATTATTTACTGCCCTATTTAGACAGAAATGACATTCAATATACGCGAATCGATCGGGATACCAGCTTGGTAGCGGAGATTTACTATATAGGGAATTACCGAACCAGATCACAGGCCTATGAAGGCCACTACCCCCATTACAACACCAAGGTCCATACTTCCCGGGATACCGTGATTGTAAAGGAAGGCAGTTACTGGATCCCAACAGATCAGGAAGGGGTTCGTTACCTGTTAGAAACACTAGAGCCATCGGCTACGGATTCTTTTTTTAACTGGAATTTTTTTGATGCCATATTACAACGTAAGGAGGGGTTTTCTCCCTATGTTTTTGAAGACCTCATGGAGCAAATGCTTAAAGAGAACGACACCCTTAACCGAGCATTCCTGGATAAAAAGGAAACAGATGAAACGTTTGGCCAGAATGCCTATCGACAACTTTACTGGCTATATGAACGGTCTCCTTTTGCAGAAAAAGAATTTAAAAGATATCCAGTATTGCGAATAACAGGGAAAAAATGAGGTGTTAGTGCCCGAACAACGTCTTGATGTTCGTATACGAATTCTCAAGAGCCTTCTGAATTTTCTTGGGACCTTTCCATTTCACTTTTTCTATCCCTTCACTTTTTTGACCTTTCAAAGGCCCCTTATAATTGGTTTTCATGGCAAACCAATGCACTTCTTTTAGTCGGTATTTACCGCTACTTTTGAAAATATGGTAAGTGGTTGTTAGAAAATTTTCAATCTTTAGATTTTGCACACCGGTCTCCTCCTCCACCTCTCTCAGTGCGCATTCTTTAATGGTTTCACCCTTATCTAATTTTCCTTTGGGAAGGTCCCACTTATTATTGCGATAAATAAACAGCACTTTACCTTCCTTATTGGTTACCACTCCCCCGGCGGCAATTTCCAGGGGTATCTTCTTAGTGAATTTCTTTAGTATTTCCTCATTGTTCGGATGATAAATGAAGGCCGTTTCAAGCTTCTTGCTTACCAGAGAATCAATGGCTTTCTGAATGGCTTCACTGTTCAGCAAAAAGTATTCACCGTTGTTAGTTTCGGAGAGTTTATTCGTTAAAATCAGCGGAGCGTTTTTAACAAAAACTTTATACATTTGCGACATGGTTTTGAACAAAGATACCGCGGCGAAAACAGCAGAACTTCTATTGCAAATTAATGCAATTAAGTTGAGACCGGAAAATCCCTTCACATGGGCTTCGGGATGGAAATCACCCATATATTGTGATAACAGAATTATTCTGTCTTATCCGGCCATACGAAACTATATCCGTGAAAAAATGGGTAAGCGTGTGGAGGATTTATATGGCAAACCCGATGTGATTGCCGGTGTGGCCACAGGTGCCATCGGAATAGGCATGCTGGTGGCAGAATATCTGGGACTGCCCTTTATCTATGTAAGACCTGAACCTAAGTCACATGGCAGGCAAAATCAGATCGAAGGATACCTGGAAGCCGATCAAAAAGTAGTGGTTATTGAAGATTTGATCAGCACAGGAAAAAGTAGCTTAAATGCGGTAGCGGCATTGGAGGAACAAAACGCTGTGGTTAAGGGAATGGTGGCTATATTCACCTATGGATTCGATATAGCACAAAAAAATTTCTCGGAAAAAGGACTGGATTTACATACCCTTTGTGATTATGACCACCTGATACAGCAGGCTATAGAGACAAATTATATCAAAGAAGAACAACTGAATACCCTGATGGACTGGCGACAAAATCCTGCAGGCTGGAACCCCCAATAAGATGCATTTAGAAAGCCCAAAGAATACAATAGGAAAAAGCGGTAAAGAAGTATTTGAATTCCTTACGGAGCCCAAAAATTTTGAAACCTTAATGCCTGATAATGTAGATAAGTTTGAAGTTGTAAACCAGGACACTTTCCTTTTTGCTTTAAAAGGCATGCCGGAAATTGCTTTAAGAAAAAAAGAAGAACTCCCCCATTCCAAGGTTGTTTTGGGTGCAGCAAGTGACAAACTCCCTTTTACCTTAACCGCACACATTAGTGAAATAGCTGAAGAAAAATGTGAAGTTTATCTGAGCTTTGAGGGAGAATTCAATGCCATGATGGCGATGATGATCAAAACCCCGATCACTAATTTCATAGGGACGCTTTCCGAGAACATGAGCCGTATCGGCTAGCTCCATAAAATCGCTATTACCCCTTTAAAACCATTCGGATTTCATTTAAGCCGTAAGCCTTAGTGACCCCGGAAGCTCTTTTCACCCTGAGCCTGCCGCTGGAATCTATCCCCAGTATAGTTGCCAGAAAGGTTTCACCCTCTGGTGTACTAAAAGACATCTCCCCTCCCCTTCCATATAGCAATTCTTCATAAGCCTTTTGAGCTGGCTCCATTGGTTTGAAGAGGTATTGATCCATGGCAAGTTGAAACTCATCCAGCAGGTCCTTCAAGATTAATTCCAGTGGTATTTCATTACCTGTCAGCAGTCTTATAGAGGTAGCATTAAGCCCGGAACCAAATATTTCCTGGTTCACATTGAGTCCAATTCCGATGATGGCAGACTTTAACAAGGTTCCTTTAACAGTATTTTCCACTAAAATCCCGCATAGTTTATGTCTACCTGACAGAATGTCGTTTGGCCATTTGACCTTAACATTAGGCACACCATATTTATTCAGGACAGTTGCAATAGCCAGGGAGGTAATTATGCTTAGCACAAATTGGTCAGAGACCTTTAGACCTTCAAATTTCTTTAAAATACTAATTGTCAGGTTTTTATCAGGATCAGAAAGCCATTGCCGGCCAAGTTGTCCCCGGCCTTTTTTTTGCCAGTTTGTTTGTACGACCGTTCCATCAGGCGGATTTTGCGATACCAAAAGTTCTTTAAGGTATGCATTAGTGGAATCCGTGGCATCAAGTTTGATCAAAAGCATGCTGTGGCGATGTTTTACCACTGCAATGTTATGTTAAAAACAATGTCTGGCAAAACAAAAAAATAATAACTTTGTACAAACTAAAAACACTTAATGCAGAAAAGGAAAGCTAGTGCAGATGAGCTAATTGCCCTAATCTTACACGGAATAGAAGAAGTAAAAGGACTGGATATAAACCTACTTGACTTAAGGGAAATTGAGAATACCGTTTGTGACTATTTTATCATTTGCAATGGCACTTCCAATACTCATGTTAACGCTATAGTCAATTCCGTACAAAAATCCGTCAGCAAGGCTAGTAAAGACAAACCCTGGCATGTAGAAGGCAGGGAAAACGGTGAATGGGTACTCCTGGATTACATCAACATCGTAGTCCATGTATTCCAGCCACAGGCTCGTGAATTCTATGACATAGAAGGCCTTTGGGGAGATGCGAAGATGACAGTAGTGGAACGAAGTGTAAATCAGTAAAGAAAAATAATGGCAAAAGATAATAAGACCCCGCAAAAAAAACCAAGATTCAGTGCCTGGTGGATATATGGCTTAATCGCCGTATTGCTTATTGGGTTTCAGTTTATTGGAGGAGAAGGGCTTTCAACAACAAAAAAGACTACAACCTCAGAATTACAGGAATACCTTAGGAATGGTGATATTCAGAAGATCATCATAATTACCAATACCAATCAGGCCAAGGTATACCTTACAGAGGAGGCATTGCAAAAAGACGTACACAAGGATGTGTCTGAAAAACCGCTATTCCCTACTACGAGTACACTCCCGCAGTATGTTTTGGATTATGGTGATCTTCAGCTCTTCCAAAGTGATATATCTGAAATAAAGAAAGAAAACAGCCTGGACACTATTGTTGAATTTGACAAAGAGTCCAATGTTTTCATGGAGCTACTGTTAACTATTTTGCCCTTTGTCCTGATAATCGGTATCTGGATCTATCTGATGAGAAGGATGTCAGGAGGAGCAGGTGGCGGTGCCGGCGGGCAGATATTTAACATTGGCAAGTCCAAGGCTAAACTATTTGACGAAAAGACAGATACCCGTACGTCTTTCCAGGATGTCGCAGGATTAGAAGGCGCCAAGGAAGAAGTAGAAGAGATCGTCGAGTTTCTAAAACATCCGGATAAATACACCTCCCTTGGGGGTAAAATCCCTAAAGGAGCCTTGCTTGTTGGACCTCCGGGTACGGGTAAAACCTTATTGGCCAAAGCAGTGGCCGGTGAGGCCAAAGTGCCTTTCTTCTCGCTGTCAGGTTCAGACTTCGTGGAAATGTTTGTCGGTGTGGGAGCCTCCAGGGTAAGGGACCTGTTTAAACAGGCCAAAGACAAATCCCCATCCATAATCTTTATTGATGAGATAGATGCCATTGGACGAGCGCGAGGTAAAAATAATATTACCGGATCTAATGACGAGCGTGAGAATACCCTTAATCAGCTGCTAACTGAGATGGATGGTTTTGGTACAAATACCAATGTAATCGTACTGGCGGCTACAAACCGGGCAGACGTACTGGATAAAGCCCTCATGCGGGCGGGAAGGTTTGACCGTCAAATCTATGTAGACCTGCCTGATATTCGGGAGCGTAAAGAGATATTTGAAGTACACCTGAGGCCTATTAAAACCTCAGAAACCCTTGATCTGGACTTCCTAGCAAGGCAAACCCCGGGATTCTCAGGGGCCGATATTGCCAACGTCTGTAATGAAGCCGCTTTAATTGCTGCACGTAAGGAAAAAAAGGCAGTAAACAAACAAGACTTCCTGGACGCCGTGGACAGAATTGTAGGAGGTCTGGAAAAGAAAAATAAAATCATTACTCCTGAAGAGAAGCGGACCATTGCCTATCACGAGGCAGGTCATGCTACCGTGAGTTGGATGCTGGAACACGCTGCCCCTCTTGTAAAAGTAACCATAGTTCCTCGTGGACAGTCCCTTGGTTCTGCATGGTATTTACCTGAAGAACGGCTAATTGTTCGTCCGGAACAAATGCAGGACGAAATGTGTGCTACATTGGGAGGCAGAGCTGCCGAGAAGGTTATCTTTAATAAAATTTCTACCGGGGCCTTAAGTGACCTGGAAAAAGTGACCAAACAGGCTCGGGCCATGGTGACCATCTACGGTATGAATGATGAGATTGGCAACCTTACCTATTATGACTCATCAGGCCAAAATGAATATGGGTTCACCAAGCCCTACAGCGAACAAACCGCTCAAAAAATTGATGAGGAAATTTCTAAAATCGTTGAAGAACAGTACCATCGGGCTATAGCAGTTCTAAATGAACATAAAGACAAACTTACTGAGCTGGCGGAACGATTATTGGAAAAAGAGGTTATCTTTAAGGAAGATTTAGAAAAAATCTTTGGTAGGAGACCCTTTGAAAAGCAATTTGATCAGAAAGGGCAGGAAATACCCTCGGACACCCTGACTCCCGAGGAAACTACTGAAGAAAATAAATAAGTTCCTTTAGCGTTTCCTTTAATAGGAAGGACGCTACGTGAATTGATATTACGCGAATGGGTCTTTGGGACATATTTTTCGGGGGAGGCAAAAAAAAAGTCTCCAAGGAAACTGCAGAAACCAGAGGGGTTCATATGCCCGACCTCCAGATTCCTGTCGATGAAAAATTTACCATCCACTTTAAAAAGAATGGCGGTAAATTTTTGTACTGCGACTCCTTTGATGAAATATCCGAAGCCCTTAAAAACATACTCGATGAAAATGGGTGGCACGACCATCCTTTCTTCACTTTAAATCCCCGGCTGGAAGAACGATTTGCAAAAGAAAACCTGACCTTTACCAGCAAGGCTTCGGAAAGTGAAGTATTCTTTACTACCTGTGAACATTTAGTGGCCCAAAATGGATCCATACTGGTTTCTTCCAATCAGCTCAAGGAAAAGAAAATCAATGAGGTTCCTGAAAACTTAATTGTTTTCGCCACAACCAGTCAGCTAGTCGAATCTATTGGTGAAGGTTTAAAAACCATCAAACGTAAATACAAAGATGGTTTTCCGGGCAACATCACTACAATCAAGCATTTTCAGGCTACCGAAGAAAACGAGGATGATTTTCTAACCTACGGTAGCAGCTCCAAGCATTTGTATCTCTTGTTACTGGAAGACCTTTAGTATGAGAGAATTGTTAAGAAGACTCCTCACTGGGGTATTATATGTGGTCATCTTACTCTCAGCCATTTTCCTTAGTTCGGACGCCTTCGATTTTCTTTTTATGGTATTTGGCCTGGCCTGCCTTTATGAATACAAGCGATTGGTTCATCTGCGGGGGTACTACATCTTTATCGCCTATTTAGGCCTGTGGTGGGCCTACATCTACCTGATACAGGACAGAGTGCTCATTAATGTGCTCATGTTTCTAACCCTTGCTGTCAATATAACTTTATTGCTTTATTTATTCTCCCGCAAAAGAAGGCTTTATTACAATTACCAAAAGTTTATCACCGGGCTATTTTACATCGGTGGCGGGTGTATTTTCCTTACCATGATCCCGTACAATGAAAAAGAATTTGCCAAACTACTGATCATGGGTATTTTTATCCTGATATGGGTGAACGATTCCTTTGCCTATCTGGTGGGAAAAACCCTGGGTCGGCACAAACTATACCCTTCCATTTCGCCAAAAAAAACAATAGAAGGATCCCTGGGCGGATTTGTATTCACCTTAATTGCCGCTTACTTCATGGCACGATACGAACCTATATTGGATCTTATTCAATGGATGGTACTTGCTGCAGTAATCGTATTGACGGGAAGCCTGGGGGATTTATTGGAGTCCAAACTAAAACGTCAGGCGGGAGTTAAGGATAGTGGTGCCATTTTACCTGGACATGGAGGTATGCTAGACCGATTGGATAGTCTTATATTTGCAGCACCATTTGCTTATTTAACACTCAATATTTTTTCTTATGTTTCATAAGGAAGGACAACGCATAGTAATAACCACTTTCTTTATTGTAGCTGCAATAATTCTGGCAGCTGACTTCTTAGTAGACCTGTCATGGCTAAGGTACACCCTGCAGATAGGAGCATTGGTATTACTTATCCTCATCCTTCAATTTTTCAGGAATCCCAAAAGGATAGCCATAAAGAGTTTTGATGAAATTCTGGCTCCTGTAGATGGTAAAGTGGTCATAATTGAAGAAGTTGAAGAAAAAGAATACTTTAAAGACAAACGGATTCAGGTATCTATCTTTATGTCGCCCTTAAATGTGCATGTAACGCGCTATGCGGCCAGTGGTGTAATTAAATATTCCAAATACCACCCTGGAAAATATCTGGTTGCCTGGCATCCTAAATCAAGTGAAAAAAATGAGCGCACCACAGTGGTGATCAATACTCCCAAATTCGGGGACATATTATACCGTCAAATTGCAGGTGCTGTAGCCCGAAGGATAGTCAACTATGCTGAAGTAGGAGAAAATGTACAACAAGGTGAAGATGCAGGTTTTATTAAATTTGGATCAAGGGTAGACCTTCTGCTACCGCTGGACAGTATTATAACGGTAAAGCTTAATCAAAAGGTTGTAGGCGCCAAGACCTGTATAGCCACGGCAAGGGACAAAGATGAAGAATGAGACGCTGCATATCGAATTTCGGGAAGCTGTTAACTATATTAACAGCTACACAGATCCTATCCCTGCAGATCTGCTGCTAAAGTTGTATGCCTACTACAAAATCGCCAATCAGAATTTTGAAAATCCGGGAAGCAAAACCCCACTGATCAATGCCTTTAAGGCCAATGCTCTTATTCAGGCCAATAATACCAGTCCAGAACAAGCCATGCAGCATTATATTGAGCTGGTAGAAAAATTCAAGACAGTATAAGGTATTACTGGTAGAGGTCTTTCAGGTCTGCCTGGCAAAGTTCCAGCATGAAGGCACCTAGTTTTTGGGTCAGTGCTTCAGAATACTTCAGCCCTTTTTCCTTACTAGCCTTTCTGGGGTTGCCAACACCGGTATCTTCACTGATGGCTGACCACTTGCGTTCGGCCCAGGCCCAACCTTCTCGGAAAGCGCCAATTTTATGTTGTTTGGATGCCCCATCACCCCATTCCTCCCTGGGCAAGATCAATTCCGGTTTAAGGTGTAACATCAGGCTGGTTTCTAATTCGTCAGCATGATCACCGGATTCCTCAAAAAAGACTGTTCTGTCTAAGGCATGAAACCAGTTAGAAAATGAAACCCACATATCTGGATATTTCATTCCCAACTCGCGAACCAGGGGTTTGAAATTATTGCCGCCATGACTGTTGAAAATAAGCAATTTCTTTATTCCATGCCGACTAAGAGTGTCTGTTATATCTGATAAAACCGCCAGCTGTGTGGAAGGGTTAAGGTTCATATCCAGGTAGATATCGGACTGACCAGTATTAACGCCAAAGGGCACAACAGGAAGTACCACCAATCTGCCGCCGGACTCCCATGCTAATCGGGCCGCCTCAGCTGCCAAAGCCTCCGCTTCATAATTATCCGTGCCATAAGGGAGGTGATAATTATGTGCTTCTGTAGCTCCCCATGGAAGCACTGCCAGTTCATAACGAAACTCTTTTAAGTGTTTCCAGTTATTCTCTGCAAGGATATAGGGTCTTATTTCAGTCATCATGAAAGAGTTAGGTGCTTTAATGGACGGTCAATAAAGGTGAAATAATGTGCCCCCAATATGGTAACTATAAAATATACGACAACGACAATACTTCCCCAGGGCAGCCATGTATTCAGGCCAAACCAGTCGCCTGTATACCAAATCAGTGCAACACCAGCTATTCCCCGAATTGTTTCTATCCAAACCGCAGTTTTGCTTCTATCCATAAGTGCGGTATAACCATATATCCCTACAAAAACATACAATCCGAAAAGCATAAGCCCATCAAAACCTATTGCGCTGTAATTGTAAAACATAAATAACAGCAGCATTAGCGTAAATAGCATTTGAAAAATGGCATAGGTTTTTAAGCTACTGCTGGCCGGGGTTTTATAACGCTCGAAATGAAATACGTCCTCAATGATCTCTCTGGGGTATTTCCGGGCAACATCCTCCGGGCGCCATCCGGTAGGCATAAACCAAATTCGAAGTTTGTCCCAGAAATTATTCGTTCTCCAGGCATCCTGAATCAGACACCACAGATGCTGAAAATTGATGACGATCGGATTCCAGGTTCTGGCCGGTTTCAATACTCCATATTGAGGAGGCACCTCATCAAGCTCTTCCTGGAAAGTTCCAAACATTCGATCCCATATACACAGTATTTGTCCCAGGTTCTTGTCGATATATTCGGGATTTATAGCATGGTGCACACGATGTTGAGAGGGCGTTACGATCACATATTCCAGGATACCCATTTTACCTATATGCTGGGTATGGTACCAGAATTGTCCGAAAAGATGTATTGGGGCCAGAATAGCGATTACCTGATGTGGCACTCCAAGCAGTGCAGCGGGAAGTAGCATTATTGGAAAATAACCTATAAGGTTGGATATAGACTGCCTTAAGGCGCATGCCAGGTTGAATTCTTCACTGCTGTGATGGATCACATGCTGGTTCCAGAAGATGTTGATATGGTGACTTAGGCGATGGTTCCAGTAGCCTGCAAAATCCATGGCAATAAATGCAACCAACCAAACCCACCAGGTAGCTTCAATCTCCACAACTGCAAAATGCTCAACAAGGTATGGATAGCTAACAAGAATAACCCCCAAACCAAGGGAATCCTTGACAATATTTGTCAGTCCGGAGCTCAGGCTGCTAACTGTATCCATAATTGTATGCTTCTGCCTTCTGACAAAATATCCATAGAGGATTTCAATCAGGAGCAGGATAACAAAAAACGGAATAGCGTACAGGAGTGCTTGAGCGTAGGCTTCCATAGAAGTAAACTGAAATTGGTCTCAAATATTTAATTAAAAGGACCTACCATGATATGGGCCCTGTGAGTTCCGGGATCCATAAGCCAGGGCATTCCCGGAGCATGCGGCTTATCTGGCAAGCCGGTAGATTCTGTTGTTGCAAAAGGAATATAGATCACGTAACGGAATTTTCCATCTTTGAGTTCCCCGGTCTCCGAATTGTAGTTTTCCTGTTTACCATAGTATACATACATCATACTGGGTTCCCTCGGTATTTTTAAACTCCCTTCAGCAATTTCTTTCCCGCGTATTTCTCTTTTTTCCTTAAAATCCTTTCCTTCTGCGCTAAGTGCCCTACCCCTGGCCATAAAGGGTTCCAGTTTGCGAGAATAGCAACTTACACTAATTCCTTCCTTTTCAGGATCATCCCCCAGACAGACCATATTGTTGGTTCCTTCCCTAAGTAATATTAATTGCCCTTCGTTATCATAACCATATACCATGGCTCCATCCCTGTCCGCCTCGGGCAAGGGTAGCACAGCGGTTTTTATTTGTACATCCGCAGGAAGTGCCTGGCCGTAGATGGTGTATAGACCCAGGCTCATTGCTGAAAGTAAAATCAGTAGGAAACTTTTCATGTCTTCTGGTTTTCCTTAAAGATAAGGATCACAAAACACTTTCTCAAATAAGAAAACTGGACTCAGTTCTGTCAAGAATTAATTACAGTCCAATGCATAAACATCCTCAGGATCTTTGGTCCACTGAGAGGGAATGGCTGCTAATTGATCCTCATTTACCTTTATGCATTCCAAAGGATTATCTTCTATTGTAAAAGCATTAAGCTGAATCACAGTAGGCAAGGCAGAAATGTCAATAGCATTAAGCCTGTTATTCGCCAGACTTAACTCCTGAAGTGCTAGATTATCAGCAATATTTAAACTGGAAATAGTATTATTCTCCAACTCTACCTTTTCAAGATCCGTTAGTCCGGCCAGCTGTATCGATGTTAGCGAGTTGTTTGATGCAAAAGCAAATTTTAGGTTCGCGTTTTGCCTCAGATCCAGTTGGGTAATTTCATTGTTACTTACCCATAAGCCAATCAGAGCAGTAAAATCTTCAATCCCGGTAAGGTCAGTAATTCCTTTATTTTCAATATCAATGTTTTGGACATCCTTAATTTCATCGGTTCTTACAAACCCGTCTAATTCATCATCAATATTCAAGTCTACCAGTGCCTGCTCAAAATTAGCATCCGGTATGGCTGTCATGGCAAATACAGGCATATTGTCTTGTTCATTTGAAGAATCGGCGTCTGTGGAGCATGAAGTCCATACCAGCATAAGTGAAAGAATGAGATAGAAACCTCTTTTCATAGCAATAAGATTTAATTAACAAATTACTGGTTAGGTAGTTGCTTTCGGCCCGCAAAGATATAGTAATTATATTATTCCAGACCCGCCAGACTTTTTTCAAGTGTTTGAATCTTGGCTTGGGCATCGGCAGCTTTCTTTTTTTCCAGCGCTACCACTTGCTCCGGCGCGTTATTTACAAACCTTTCATTGGATAGTTTCTTCTCTACACTGGCGAGAAATCCCTTGGTATAATTCAATTCCTCCTGAAGCTTATTAATCTCTTCGGAAATATCTACATGGCCTGTGATAGGGATGAAATACTCGTTGCTTTTGACCCGGAAGGACAGTGCCCCATCTACTTTTTGCTGAACAGCGGTAATAGCACTAACATTTGTAAGCTTTCGTATTACCGTATCCCAGGATTCTCCGGCCTTTTCAGCATCCAAAACAAACAAATCCAGGGGCTCTTTCATTGGAATATTCTTCTCCTTACGGATAGTTCTGATCCCGGAAATAACCTCACGCGCTATACGGAAGCCTTCGATCAAATCATTGCCTACAGGTCCTTCCTGAGGCCAGCTAGAAATTATCAGTGCTTCTTCAGGACAGCGTTTTTCCATGTGCTGCCAAATCGCTTCGGACAAAAATGGCATAAAAGGATGCAGTATTTTAAGATTGGCCTCAAAAAGACTGATAACCGCCTTATAGGTAGTGGCGTCAATAGGTTGCTGATATGGTGGTTTGACAATTTCCAACAACCAGGAGCAGAAATCATCCCAGATGAGTTTGTATATGACCATTAAGGCATCCGAGATTCTGTATTTGGAAAAATGATCTTCGATTAGCGCTAAAGCAGCATTAAAACGGGACTGATACCAGGCAATACCCATTGCCGAAGCCGTGGGCTGTTCTGTATCACTAATTTCCCAGCTCTTTACCAGGCGGAAGGCATTCCAAATTTTATTGGCAAAGTTCTTTCCTTGCTGACAGAGGGATTCATCAAAGAGAAGGTCGTTACCCGCTGCTGAACTCAGCATCAGGCCAACCCTTACCCCATCGGCTCCATAATTCTCTATAAGTTTTAACGCATCCGGAGAATTACCCAGGGATTTCGACATTTTACGTCTTTGTTTATCCCGGACCAGACCGGTGAAATAAACATTGTTAAAGGGCTTTTCTCCACGAAATTCATATCCGGCAATGATCATTCGGGAAACCCAGAAGAAAATGATATCCGGAGCTGTTACCAAATCACTGGTAGGGTAGTAATACTGTACTTCCTTATTATCAGGTTCCAGGATACCGCCAAAAACGCTAATAGGCCATAACCAGGAAGAAAACCAGGTGTCCAGGACATCCTCTTCCTGCCTAAGATCTTCCATGCTCAGGGCAGGATTTCCGGATTGCTTGCGTGCTAGTTCCAATGCAGCTTCAGGACTTTCTGCTACGACTAAATCACTGCTACCATCACCGTAATAATATGCGGGTATGCGTTGACCCCACCAAAGTTGTCTCGAAATGTTCCAGTCACGGATATTTTGCATCCAGTGTTTGTAGGTGTTTTCAAATTTTTTAGGATAGAACTTCACCTCCTGGGTCTCCATTACGGCCTTCATAGCAGGCTTTACCAGGTCCTCCATCTTAAGAAACCATTGTTCGGACAAGCGTGGTTCTATAACAACTTTCGTTCTTTCTGAGGTACCCACCTTATTTGTGTAGTCCTCGGTTTTTATCAAAAAACCTTTTTCATGAAGTTCTTTGACAATCTCCTTACGAACTACAAAACGATCTTTCCCCTTGTAATGAAGCCCATTTGAATTGAGGGTGGCATCATCATTAAAAATATCTATGGTTTCCAGATCGTATTTTTCCCCCAGCATCTTATCGTTCTCATCGTGGGCAGGAGTTACCTTAAGGCATCCTGTTCCAAATTCCATATCCACATAATTATCCTCAATAATTGGTATGGGACGATCACAAAGGGGTACAATCGCATTATTACCTTTCAGATGCGAATAACGTGTATCCTCCGGGTTAACACATATAGCAGTGTCTCCCAATATGGTTTCGGGGCGTGTGGTGGCAATTATTACCCGTTCCTCACTTCCTTCAACGGGATAGGCCAGATAATAGAGCTTTCCCTGCTGTTCTTCATAGATAACCTCCTCATCAGAAAGGGTTGTTTTAGCAAGCGGGTCCCAATTAACCATGCGATATCCCCGGTAAATAAGACCCTTCTTGTACAAGTCGACGAACACCTTAATCACAGATGCCGACATATCATCATCCATGGTAAATTTAGTCCTATCCCAATCGCAAGAACAGCCTAGCTTTTTTAATTGTTCCAGGATTACACCCCCGTACTTGTGCGTCCAGTCCCATGCGTGTTCCAGGAAGTCTTCACGGCTTATCGTAGCCTTATCAATCCCTTCTTCCTTAAGTTTGGCCACAACCTTGGCTTCTGTGGCTATGGAAGCATGATCCATGCCGGGTACCCAGCAGGCATTTTTACCCTGCAAACGCGCCCTTCTTATCAAAATATCCTGTAATGTGTTGTTTAACATATGGCCCATATGCAAAACCCCTGTAACGTTTGGCGGTGGGATAACTATGGTGTAGGGCTCCCTGTCATCCGGAACTGAATGAAAATACTTGTTTTCCATCCAATAGTCATACCATTGGTTTTCAACACTTTGCGGTTCATATTTTGAAGGGATGTCCATTTGTGGTACAGTTTTTGACTAGAATGGTTAGGCAGAAAAAAAGACTAACGCAAAAAAAAGTACATATGCGATAATCTGTGATTTTTGACTGTCACTTAATACGAAACAAAAATAAGTAACGTTAGAACATAACAAAAGAATTTTGGATGTTGATAGCAAATCTTCTACATTTGAGATTCACCCAAAACTGAATAACAATGAAAAATGTAATTATTGTACTGTTTGTAGGCCTGCTTTCACTAGGTGTTTATGCGCAGGAAAAGACTGCAAAAATTGAGTTCAAGGCAGAAACCTTGGATTATGGCGTGATTGAAAAAGGCAGTGACGGTGTACGTGTATTCGAATTTACCAATACGGGAGATGCTCCCTTGATTATTAGCAAGGTAAGTTCCAGCTGTGGCTGTACAATCCCTAAAAAACCGGAAAAACCAATTTTACCTGGTGAAACTGGTGAAATTCAGGTGAAATATGACACCAATCGTCCTGGACCTATCCGAAAGGCCATCACGGTTATTTCCAATGCTAGCACACCCACTAAAGTATTAAAAATCAAAGGTGAGGTAAAAACTATTAGTGGAAAGTAATACAAGGAAAGAAAATGGATAAAAACCTGGCTTAGGCCGGGTTTTTTTATTCAAATACATCTCTAAGCACAAAACTGAATAGCAGGTCATTGTTTAAACGCTCTATCAGTAATTTGACCCTTTTTCCTTCTTTTTTATTGATCATTTTCAATACTTCCTGGAGTTTATAGCTATGTATACTCTTGCCGTTAACCGCGAGAACTACATCTCCCTCTCTTAATCCCGCCTGAGCAGCCGGGCTACCAGCCCTGATACCTGAAACAACTATTTCTGGCACAAGGCTTAATCTGGTGGTATTCTGCATGAGGATCTGCACGGTACCGAAACTGTTGGATTCCTTACGGACCACACCATTTGCATTGGCAATACGTTCTGCGATATACCGCATTCCATTGTGTTGTAATTCCAGTCCACTCAGATTGTATTGAAATGGAAGTTTAAAGTTTGAATTTTTACGCAAGGTGACTTCCCTTCCGGGATAATTGAAAACAATATTAAACCTCCTTAATACCTCCCCTCCTACACTGCCGTTCCTATCACCAAGAACGTGTACATCACCAAAGGATTCCATATTTGGAAATGCTGCTTTGGCATTGGATAATATAAAGCTTCCTATTTTAAGGCGATTAACTTTTGTTCGCCGGCCAAAAATCTGCCCGTTGAGTCCTTTACCAAGGTAATCCTCATAATTATTATCTGGTATGCCCAGCCCCTTCTCATCATCCTCAAACAACCAAACAGCATCACTACTCCCTGTATCGACCAGCAATTTTACCGGAACATTGGGGTTGTCTTCAAATTGAACTTCACCTTTGACATAGGCTTTGTTACCATGAAGCCATAAAGGTATTGTTTCGTATTTACTGCCCTTTTTAGGGGTATAATGTGCCGGATCTATGAATTTAATAACCTTAGCGTTATAATTAATATCCACTACAAAATCCTTGAAGAGATCATAGCCAATTATACCGTGAACCGGGATCCCCAGAACAGGTGAAAAATTCATCTCCTTATCTATGACAACATAAACTTCCTGATTGTTGTTCTGTATACCCTTTACACGGAAAGAATTTCCATGTGAGCTTAGGGCATTTATAGGTTCACCCTCACCTAATCCATTAATAGTTATTTCGGCTACATTATTGAGTTGGAGGGAATCCTGATCATGCAAGTTGAACAAAATAGGCTTACCAACCCCCGAGTCCAGAATAAAGGTTAACTCGGCCCCATTGATTTCCAAAGGAATGATCACCAGATTATTGATCAGTTCAAAACGCACCTTTTCTATCTTCTGACCTGCAGGTAGTTTAAAAATCTGGGCACTTCCATGGTATGGAAGTATTCCAAATAGGAGAAGAAGAAAAACATATATTATACGCAAAACCTTAATTATTAACCAATTGTCTCTTAAATTTAAGGAAAAGTTTGCTGAATAGCCACTTTTTAACATTCCCTTAGTCTTCAAACCACTGGAGATTAAATTGTAGAGTCCGACTTGTTTTCTCATTTTTGTGATATAATTCATTGATTTATGCCATCTATTTCAAAAAAAGGGCAAAAAATGCCAGAATCTCCGATCCGCAAACTGGTCCCTTATGCGGAGGCAGCTAAGTCCAGAGGGGTCCATGTATACCACCTGAATATAGGGCAACCGGATATCAAAACACCCCAGATAGCTCTGGATGCAGTGAAGAACAATAGCATTGAAGTACTTGCCTATAGCCGCACTGAAGGTTCGGAAGACTACAGAAGGAAAATCGCCGGATATTACGCTAAGCTGGGCATTGAATTGAATCCTGCGGAAATCCTGGTAACTACAGGAGGATCTGAGGCACTTTCTTTTGCCATGGGTTCTATTGCTGATTTTGGTGACGAAATAATCATCCCGGAACCTTTTTACGCCAACTATAATGGTTTTGCCACAGCCATGGGGGTAACTGTGGTTCCTATTGTTTCCCGGATTGAAGAAAATTTTGCCCTTCCTCCCATTGAAGAATTTGAAAAGCTGATCAGTCCAAAAACGCGGGCTATATTGATCTGCAACCCCGGAAATCCTACGGGTTACCTCTACAGTGAAGAGGAAATAACAAAACTGGCAAAGCTGGTACGGAAACATGATATTTTCCTGATAGCAGATGAGGTATATCGTGAATTTACCTACGACGGGAAAACACATCATTCCATACTCCATTATCCTGAAATCAAGGATCAGGCATTGGTTGTAGATTCGGTATCAAAGCGTTACAGCATGTGCGGCGCGCGAATTGGCTGCCTTATTTCCCGCAATAAAGAAGTGATTCAGACTGCTTTAAAGTTTGCCCAGGCCAGGCTTTCCCCTCCTACCTATGCACAGATTGCCAGTGAAGCTGCTCTGGATACCCCCCAGTCCTATTTTACTGAGGTGAAACGAGAATACGTGGACAGACGAGATCTGATCATTAGAGAATTGGAGCAGATCGAAGGGGTGAAGGTAGCAAGGCCTCAGGGCGCCTTTTACTGTATCGCCGAGCTGCCTGTGGAAGACGCGGATGTTTTTGCTCAATGGTTGCTGGAATCGTTTAACCATATGGGCGAAACGGTAATGGTGGCCCCGGCCGCAGGATTCTACGCCTCACCGGGCCTAGGGAAAAATCAGATCCGGATAGCGTATGTGCTGGAAAAAGACAGTTTAATAAAGGCCGTTTCCATTTTAAAGGAAGGCCTAAAGCAATACAACAAACGGTGAATATCCAGGAAAACATCTCCCTAAAAGACTACAACACCTTTGGTATTGAGGCTAAAGCCAGGTATTTTATTGAAATTTCCAGTATAGAAGACTTAAAAGAGGCTCTTAAATTAAAGGGATATCCTGAACTCTTTATACTCAGTGGAGGAAGCAATATGCTGCTTACCCAGGATTTAAATCGGCTTGTCCTTTTCATTAATCTTAAAGGAAAAGCGCTTGTTGAGGAAAATGATAAGGAGATTGTGTTACGGGTAATGGCCGGGGAAAATTGGCACGATTTGGTTTTATGGACACTGGAAAAAGGGTATGGTGGATTACAAAATATGGCCCTAATCCCCGGCAATACGGGTACTGCCCCCATTCAAAATATCGGGGCTTATGGAGTGGAACTCAAGGATATCTTTGCTGGTTGTGAGGCTATGGAAATCCAAACATCCAAAACAAGTTACTTTACAAAAGAGGAGTGCCATTTTGGGTACAGGGATTCCTTTTTCAAAAAGGAGGGAAAAGGAAAATATATTATTACTTCGGTAGACCTGCTGTTAAGTAAAAAAGAACATAAGATCAATATGGGATATGCCCCCCTGAAGGAAGAATTATTGCAGCAGGGCATCAATACGCCTGATATCTCGGATATCGCGCAGGCGGTAATAGCTATAAGGAGCAGAAAATTACCCGACCCCAAAGAATTGGGGAATAGTGGTAGCTTTTTTAAAAACCCGGTTATTCCCGAGGATGATTTTAAGAAACTCAAAAAGGCACACCCGGAACTTCCCTCCTATGCCCTGGGAAACCAGACCCATAAAATACCCGCAGCCTGGCTAATTGACCAGTGTGGATTAAAAGGGAAGCGCTTCGGAGATGCCGGTGTTCATAAAAATCAGGCATTGGTATTAGTCAACTACGGATTAGCCAGCGGGGAAGACATCCTGAACCTGGCAAGGCTGGTTCAATCGCAGGTAAAGGAAAAATTTGGCGTTTTGCTCGAACCGGAGGTCAACATTATCAGTTGAGAAATAGCCTGCAACAGAAAAAGAGAACGCCTGGTTCATTTGCTTATAAGGTAAAATTACCTTAAATAGGATAACCCCCGGAAGTTACCAGGGGTTATACCAAACCAAACTAACCAAAAACTAAATGTGCAATAACCATTTGCACACTTATCGAATTACTAGACTGATCGCGCATATTGCAATCAATTTCATAATTTAGCGTTTACTCTATATACGAGAAATAACAGGCATCTGGATGCCAACCACGAGGCAGTCTACATCTTGCGACCCCTATGAGCACACTACTTGAAAGACATATTGTTGAACTGCTGCAGGAACAAAACGAGAAAGCTATTTCTCTGCTTTATGAGCACTATGGGGATACATTATATGGAGTGGCGTTCAAAGTAGTTAAGAATGAAGAACTTGCCCAGGATGTGCTGCAGGAAAGTTTTGTGAAAATTTGGAAAAAGGGAAATTCCTATGATTCCACCAAGGCTAAACTTTTTACCTGGTTATTCCGCATCACCCGCAATACGGCGATTGACAAGCTTCGTAGTCTCGGCACCAAATCCAATAAAGAAATCCAAATTGACGTTTCTGACGTATATAATCTAGGTGTGGAAAGCATACGGCCTGAAATAATGGATGTCAGGCAGAACCTGAGTAAAATTGAGCCCAAATACCAAATTGTCCTTGATGCCCTGTTTTTTCAGGGGATGACACAGCAAGAGGCCAGCGATGAGCTGGATATTCCGCTAGGCACCATCAAATCAAGGCTAAAAATTGGACTAAGGGAACTCAGAAAGATTTACGGTAATGGTGTGCTTTTGCTACCGATGATAATTAATATATTATGAAAGAAAAAATACGCATATTCCTGGATACGGACCTGCTAGAAAAATACCTTCTTGGTACAACAACTATGGAGGAATCTCATCAGGTAGAGCGTTATATCGCCATGTATCCGGAAGTTCGACAGACTTACAATGAGTTACAGGAAAACCTGGAGACATTTGCTAAAATGCACTCCCTGAAGACCCCTGAAGGATTAAAGAACAGGATCCTTGAGCGCATCCGGGCACAACAGACAGGGCGCCGAAGATTCCAACGGTTTGCCGTAGCAGCAACTATTGCGGCCCTTCTTTTTGCAGGATCGTCCTATTTCTTCTATAACCAGAATCAAAACCTGCAGCAGGAGAACACCATTGTCAACAACAAGATAAAAACACTCGAAGCCGATATGCGTTCACAGTTAGAAGATGTACGCAATCAGTTTATTGTACTGAACAATCCATCTACGAGGAAGTTCATTGTAAATGGCAACAAGAAAGCCAGGGAGCTCAAGGCTGTGGCCTATATTAATCCAGTAAAAAAACTGTCCTATATAAACGTAAGAAATCTCCCGAATTTACCAGAAGACCAATGCTACCAAATGTGGGCTGAAGTCAACGGTGAAATGGTCAACCTGGGAGTTATCAAGGATATTCAGGACAAGGATAGGTTAATGGCTTTGCCCTACGCGGAAAAAGCTGTAAGTTACATAACCATTGAACCCAAGGGAGGAAACAACACCCCTACGGTACAGAACATTGTAGCAAACATAAATTTCTGATAACCCATTCTTTAGCGAATTATAAATGCCCCTTTTTCGGGGCATTTATTT
The DNA here is from genome assembly GCA_021295155.1 of Flavobacteriaceae bacterium D16. Lineage (GTDB taxonomy): Bacteria > Bacteroidota > Bacteroidia > Flavobacteriales > Flavobacteriaceae > Lentiprolixibacter. The sequence continues at coordinate 70,813 of JAJTJC010000032.1, forward strand.
TGTATCTTTGCACAAAGATTATCCATGAAATTACTATTGCTCACCATAGGCTTGTTATGTCTCGCATTTGCCGGGATTGCTATTAAAATATGGTCAAAAAAAGATGGGAAATTTGCAGGCACCTGTGCCAGTCAAAGCCCATTCCTGAATAAAGAAGGAGAAACTTGTGGATATTGTGGAAAACTGCCAAGTGAGCAGGATTGCAAAAAAGAATTGCACACCTAGCTACTAAGCACTTCCGGTTTATCTTTATGTAAATCTGCCGGATTGGACACCTCAGAGGAATCCTTACAGTCAATTATCAATAAAGCAAAGGAAGGCAACCAGATTGCATTCAGTACTTTGTTGGACACTTTCTGGAACGACGTTTATGGGTTTCAGTTGGTTCGAACGCAGAATGAAAATGATGCAGAAGATATTACCATCCGTACTTTCTCCCGAGCTTTCGACAAAATAGACTCCTTTGATGAGTCTTATGAGTTCAAAACCTGGCTGATCACTATTTCCAAAAACCTGCATGTAGATTTGCTCCGTAAACGTAAACGGAATGTACTGGAACAATCAGAATCCGGTAACTCGGAAGTTCTCAGGAAAGTACTTGATGCTGCTCCTACAGCGGAAGACCGCCTTATTACAGAGCAAAACCTGGCTACCCTCCTGGACCATATCAAACAGCTAAAACCCCACTATCAGAAGGTGATCAATCTGCGGTATTTCAATGAGTTATCCTATGCTGCCATCGCTCGGGAACTCGGCGAACCCATCAATAATGTAAAAGTTAAACTTTTACGAGCAAAAAAGCTCCTTGCAGACCGGATCAAGGACAATTCAAAATAGGATATTTTCGTTAATTTCAACTGCCATACTTGAGATTTTATACCTCCGAAGACCAACGAATTGTTCGTATATTTGCCTAAAATTTTGCTATGAGTACAGAAACCCTGACTTCCGTACAGCCCCCTAAAGGCAAGCCGAAATGGCTGAGGGTAAAATTGCCGACGGGAAAAAAATACACACAACTCAGAGGACTGGTTGACAAATACAACCTGAATACCATATGTACTTCCGGTAGCTGTCCCAATATGGGAGAATGCTGGGGAGAAGGCACTGCCACCTTTATGATTCTGGGTAACATATGCACCAGATCCTGTGGTTTTTGCGGGGTAATGACGGGACGGCCTGAGCAGGTAGACTGGTCAGAACCCGAAAAGGTTGCCCGATCCATCAAAATTATGGGGATCAAACACGCAGTAATTACTTCAGTTGATCGTGACGATTTAAAGGATATGGGTTCCATAATCTGGGCGGAAACGGTAAAGGCCATCCGACGTATGAATCCCGAAACCACTCTGGAAACTTTAATACCTGATTTTCAAGGGATAAACACTCATTTAGATCGAATTGTGGCGGTAGCTCCCGAAGTGGTCTCCCACAATATGGAGACCGTAAAACGACTTACCAGAGAAGTTAGGATTCAGGCTAAATACGAGCGTAGTTTGGAAGTTTTACGCTACCTCAAGCAAGAAGGCGTAAACCGTACAAAATCCGGAATAATGCTAGGCTTGGGAGAATTAGAAGAAGAAGTGATACAAACCATGCACGATCTTCGGGAAGCTCGGGTAGACGTGCTTACCATAGGCCAATACCTGCAACCCTCAAAAAGACATCTTCCAGTAAAAGAATTTATACTTCCTGAGCAATTTGAAAAATATCAGGAAATTGGTCTGGATATGGGCTTTAGACACGTTGAAAGCGGGGCTTTGGTTAGGTCTTCCTACAAGGCGCACAAACATATCCTTTAACGTAAAACCGCCATGTTTAAAGGTTTTACCTTATTCATTCTTAAGGTATTACATCGAAAAAAGTTCGAAGATTCGGAAATAAATAATACATTTGGAAGAATCACCAAACTTTGAACTTAAAACATGCTTTTGTACGATTTATCTTATCGATTTACTATTGTTGAACAATAGTTGCGATTCCCATACGTTTCTTTCTATACAAACTGCCTAATATTCATAGGGTATCAGCCATTGTCTGAAACAGGATTGATTTAGGCCGCACAAAACGCATGCGAAGAGTTCGCTAACACGACTGTTATTTGATATTAAGTTGGTTACATAAAAAATTAGGGGCATTGTTGATCATTCTCTGCTTTAGCCTCTCTGTTTTTCCCCAGGATATGGAATCAACCAATCCAGGGATAACCGCCTATTTTGAGGAATACAGGCAGTACCACCATGAGGACCAGTTAGATCAGGCCCTGAAATCATTGGATGTCGCTGCCGAGCTGGCAGAGAAATTGGAGGACGAAAAAAGGCTCATTGAGTGCTATCATCGATTTGCCCTGCTCTATCTCGATATGGGAAGGATTGACGACGCCATCTTTTATCTCGAAAACAAGGCTAAGGTAATGCTGAGCCAGCTTGCGTACCCCCCTGGGGAGGCCTTTCAGAAATACGTAGAGGCGAAATTACTTTTTGCACAGAATTATCCTTACCGGGCTGATTATATGCTCGATGAGGCAAAGAAAGAATCGAACGACCGGAACTTCCTTTATAATATTGTCTTGCTCAAGGCGGAAATCTACAGCAGCCTCGACAAGGCGGAAACAGCTTCCATTAATTTCAATTCCCTCTTAGTAAATGAAGATATTTACGAGAAAGAATATCTCCAGGCAAGAGCATATTTGGGACTGGCTAAGCTTTTTGAAAAGCAGGAGTTGTATGACGAGAGCGTAAAAAATGGAGAAAGCGCATTGGTCATAGCTGAGGCCAACAGTTTTGCCAAGTTATACCTGGAGGCAAACCAACTGCTTGAAAAAGGTTATGAACAATTGGGTGAATATGATCGCTCTCTGGTATATAGCAGAAACTTACTCAAACTAAAGGATTCCGTATTTACCCTTGCCAAGTCTGTCGAAGAGGCCAAAATAAGCAACCGCCTGCAACTTGAATACATGAGTGAGGAAATCAACAGGCAGACAGAACAGATCGATCAGCTCAATGAATCCCGAAACCGATCAGAGCTAACCGCGATCCTCACCTCTGCATTTTTAACGATTATCTCATTATTGGCAGTGTCCTTATATCGAAATAACCAGATCAAACTTAAAACCAACGACCTGTTGCAAACGAAAAACAGGGAACTACAGAATGCACGGGATGCAGCTGTACAGGCCATGGAAGCTAAAACCAATTTCCTGTCAACGGTTAGTCACGAACTCAGGACACCATTGTACGCAGTAACCGGTCTTACGCATTTATTGCTCGAAGAAAACCCTAGTAAAAGTCAGCTGGAACACCTAAAAGCACTTAAATTCTCAGGAGATTACCTGTTGAACTTTATCAATGATATTTTGCAAATCAATAAGATCGATGCCGATAAGCTCGAACCCATGAGTGTCGAAATCAATCTGAAGAAGGTATTAACGGATGTAATCAATTCCCTGCAGCAAAGCGCTAAAGAGAACAAGACACAAATTATACTGGATTACGACGAGAATATCCCAAATCATCTGATGAGTGACCCCTTAAAGCTTTCCCAGATCTTTATGAACCTGGTAGGAAATGGGCTTAAGTTCACCAAGAAGGGGGAAGTGTATGTTATCGCGAAGCTCGTTAAGAAAATCGAAGAGGATGTTACGCTTTACTTTGAAGTCAAAGATACTGGGATTGGCATTTCCAAAGAGCAGCAGCAAACTATTTTCGACAGTTTCGAGCAGGGCTCTATCCAGATCAACAGGGAATACGGTGGAACAGGCCTTGGCCTAACAATTGTAAAGAGCCTCCTTGGTCTATTTGGAAGCGATATACAGCTGCAAAGCGAAGAAGGCGAAGGAAGTTCCTTCTTCTTTGAATTGAACCTTAGATGTAAAGATGGAGTGGTTGATGAAATCCCATTTGAACCCACTCAAAAAGACTACCAGTTCGAAGGCTTGCATCTGCTGTTGGTAGAGGATAACAAAATCAATCAGGTGATCACGAAAAAAATGTTAGCCAAAAAAGACATTAGCTGTGATATTGCAGATAATGGAAATAAGGCTGTAGACCTGGCAAGAGAAAACTCCTATGACGGTATCCTTATGGATATCCACATGCCGGGGATTAGCGGTGTGGAAGCTACTATTGAAATCCGGAAATTTGATCCGGATACACCAATCATTGCACTAACTGCCATTTCACTGGATGACAGTCTGGAGGCTTTCTTCGCCGCCGGTTGTAACGATGTGGTTACCAAACCATTCAAACCTGAGGTATTCTACCAGAAAATCGGAGAGAATATTCTTGAAGAAAGGGAAAAAGCGGACAAGTCTGTATTATAGATTCCGTAAGGACCCCAGCAATCTGGAGTCGTCTGAACCCAGGAATTGATGGGCAACATCCAGATAATACATATTCCCAACATTTCCTTTTAAGCGCACATAATCCTTTTCCGTAGTAACTACCAGATCACAGGTATTCAGTTTAGCAATTTCTTCTTTTGTAAAGTTATGGTGATCAGGAAAAGCCAGATGATCAAAATCTTCCGTCAATTCCCTAAGATAATCTAGCAAGGGACGCGGGTCTGCAATACCGGTAACCAATGTAAACGGCTTACTGGAGAGCTCGCTGAGTGCCATCTGCTGGTCAACTCCATAAAGAATAGGGTTATACCTAAGGCAGGAAAATAGTACCATTTGCCCGCGCCTGGGTTTTAATTGGGCAATAATGAGGCTCTTTTCAGCGTCCTCGAGATCAGGTGGGCATTTGGTAACCACTATCACGTCTGCCCTGGAGGCTTCTTTTTTATTATCGCGTAAATTTCCCGTGGGCAAATACCAATCATTTGCATACAGCTTACCATAGGTAGTAAGAAGAATGGAGTACTGAGGCGTTACCTTACGGTGTTGAAAACCGTCATCAAGTAAGATCAGCTGCGGAATAATTTCCTTTTCCAGCTGTACTATTCCTCTCACACGGTTTGCATCAACTGCCACCGTTATTTCAGGAAATTTTCTGGCGATTTGCAGTGGCTCATCACCAGTATCAATTGCACTATCATCAAGGTTTACCAATCGAAATCCGTTAGTCTTTCTACGATAACCCCTGCTTAAAACAGCTATTTTACTTGAGTCAGATAGCTGCCTGACAAGCCATTCTATCATCGGGGTTTTACCTGTACCCCCAACACTGAGATTCCCTACGCATAGTACTGGTGTGTCAAAGGCCTGAGAAGAAAACCAACCCTTATCATAACACCTGTTCCTGATGTATACCACAAGGCCATAAAGCAAGGAAAACGGAAAAGCTAATTTTCTAAGGAGTTGCATCGCAACGAAAATATAATATTTTATCTTTGGTAACCTCACTATATCAGGAAATGATCATTAAGGAAATTACAGAAATTCTCGAGTCCTATGCTCCCCTCGAATACGCCGAAGATTTTGACAATGTAGGCCTACTCGTTGGAGATCCCAATAGCCAATTGACCGGAGTACTGATTACACTAGACACCCTTGAAAGTGTTGTGGAGGAAGCAATTACTCATAATTGTAATTTAATTGTAAGTTTCCATCCCATAATTTTTAACGGACTCAAAAAGCTGACTGGGAAGAATTATGTGGAACGTGTAGTGATCAAGGCCATCCAGCATGGTATTGCAATCTATTGTTTACACACGGCACTTGACAATCATTTTAATGGCGTAAACGCTGGCATAAGCGAAGTGTTGGGCCTTCAAAACAGACAAATACTCCTTCCTAAAAAGGGGACGCTAAAGAAATTAACTACATACGTTCCGGTAAAACAGGCAGAGGCGCTTAAGAAGGCGCTTTTTGATGCAGGTGCAGGAAATGTTGGAAACTATAGTCATTGCAGCTTTTCATCCTTTGGGACGGGTAGTTTTAAAGGCGAATCAGAATCTAACCCTACCCTGGGGAAACGCGGACAACTTCATCAGGAAGAGGAAATACAATTGCACATTACCTTTACCCGGGACCTTGAAAAAAAGGTGCTTCAGGCCCTATTTAAAGCACATCCATATGAGGAAATAGCTTTTGAAGTGTTAACCCTGGATAATACTTACCAGCAAATTGGTATGGGTATGGTAGGGGATTTGGCCACTCCAATGGACGAGAAAGAATTCCTTGAATTTGTAAAAGAACGGATGAATTGTGGATGTATCAGGCATTCAGAGCTTCTTGGGAAGAAGGTTAGGAAGGTAGCAGTCCTCGGGGGAAGCGGGGCCTTCGCCATTGATGCTGCTAAAGCATCAAAAGCCGATTTTTTCCTCACAGGAGATATAAAATACCATCAATTTTATCAGGCCGAAGGTAGGCTGGTGGTGGCAGATATTGGACACTATGAAAGTGAGCAGTATACAAAAAACCTAATGGCTCAATATCTTACGAAAAAAATCCCTAATTTTGCAGTCCGTTTATCGGAAATCAGTACCAATCCCATCAAGTATTTATAGTTTATGGCAACAAAGACGGAAATCACGGTCGAGGACAAGTTAAGAGCCCTGTATGACCTGCAACTCATCGATTCCAGAATAGATGAAATCAGAAACGTTAGAGGAGAGCTTCCCCTGGAGGTTCAAGATCTTGAGGACGAGGTTCAGGGTTTAAAAACCCGCCTGGACAAGCTTAAGACCGATGTTGAGACCATCAATTATGAGATCAGTGCAAAGAAGAACCTGATTGAAGAGGCCAAGACGCTAATCAAAAAATATAGCGAACAACAGAAAAATGTTCGTAACAGTAGGGAATTTAATTCCCTGGCCAAAGAAGTAGAGTACCAGGAACTTGAAATTCAACTGGCGGAAAAGAACATCAAGGAGTTCAAGGTTCAGATCGAACAAAAGAAAGAAGTAATTGCCGATACCAAGGAGCGTTTATCTGAGCGGGAAAGTCACCTGAAACACAAAAAAGGAGAACTGGACGCAATTCTTGCTGAAACCGAGAAAGAAGAAAAAGCACTTTTGGCGAAATCAGAAAGCTATCAAAAGCAAATTGAAGAGCGTCTGGTTAAAGCCTATAATCGTATCAGGAAAAACGTAAAAAATGGCCTTGCCGTGGTTCCTATTGAAAGAGGAGCTTCCGGTGGATCTTTTTTCACTATTCCACCGCAGGTGCAGGTAGAAATAGCTGCGCGTAAAAAGATCATTACAGATGAACATAGCGGTAGGATCCTGGTAGATCCTGCGTTGGCTGAAGAAGAGCAGGGAAAAATGGAAAAACTATTTGCTAAACTTTAGTTTGAAACATCTTTTTAGCAAATAAGACCACCTGAAAACAGGTGGTTTTTTTATATTCAACTAGTAAAGTTCTTGTCTGGTGCAACATGTAATTTGGTCAATATTATTAATTGTGGTGTTTTCTCATTCTTCCAAAGCCCAGTCTATAAATACCCTAAAGTGGAAAAACCGTATTATAATCCTAATGGATTCTGAGGGAAATCACGGCATCTGCAAAGAACAGCTCAGACAATTTAACGATATGGGGGAGGAAATAAGGGAGAGAGATCTAATTCTATTATGTTATGATGGAAAGTCTTTGCTCGATCAGAATTTAAAACCTACTTCATTCATACTTACCGATAATATTGACGAAGATTTTCAGGGTGTTTTATTGATCGGTAAAGATGGGGGCATAAAACTGAAAAAGTCTTTCTTGGTAAACCCCAAAACAATATTTGAGACCATAGACCGTATGCCCATGAGAAAGGCGGAGATTCGAAATTCAGGAAATAAATGAATGTCCTTTCACTTCAGCTAATTGCTGCAGGATAAACGTTTCAACCTTTTTACTGTTCCAGTTGTGTTCAATATCCTGAAATTGCATTACTTCTTTCATAATTCGTTCCTGCATATCCCCAATAGCCAGGGCTTCTGAATAGGGTTGATCTGAAAAAGTAACCCGGGAATAAGCGGGTACCCATAGTTCAGGGTGCTTATCAGCAAACCACTTTTCAATCTTCTTTTGAAGAAGAAACTCCGGGTCTGCTGTTTTACTGCTCATTTCGAGAAAGTTTCGATAACTGAGTTCGGCTATGGCATCGGCATTGGGCTTTCGGGATTCCTGGTAACTCTTGAAAATTGCCTCCCAGTCATCACCATATTTACGCATAAATTGATTGAGTACGAAAATATCCTCAAATCCTGCATTCATGCCTTGACCAAAAAAAGGAACAACTGCGTGCGCAGCATCTCCTACAAGGGCAACCTTATCCCAATAGGTCCATGGGTAACACTTCATGGTTACCAGGGCACTTGTTGGATTCTCAAAAAAATCTTCGGCCAGGTTCTCAATATCTCCAATTACACTGGGAAAATATGTTTCAAAAAAGCGTTGTGCCTGTTTTCTGGTCTTTATGTTTTCGAAAGATACTTCTCCTTCAAAGGGTAAAAACAGGGTACAGGTAAAGCTTCCATCCAAATTGGGCATGGCAATAAACATAAAGTTACCCCTTGGCCAGATATGGAACGAATTCTTATCCAGCTTATGGGTGCCTTCTTTAGTTGGCGGTATAGTCAATTCTTTGTAACCCACATCAATAAAATCCTGGGAATAGTCAAACCGACTGCGCCGTTGCATTTTATGACGGATACGGGAAAAAGCCCCATCGCAACCAAAGATCAGATCAAAATCATAAGTAGTCCATTCACTCTTCTCCGATTCTCCGGTAAATAAGCGAGCCCCGGGAAGATCTACATCCCAGACCTTTTCATCGAATCGGAAGGATACCCCCTCAGCTTCAGCAAGATCGATCATTTTACGATTCAGGACCCCGCGGGAAATAGACCATATCGCCTCTCCTTCCTTGCCATAATCCTGATAGTACATGGGTTTATCCTTGACGTGAAGGGCTCTTCGATACAGCGGAATCGCTATTTCCTTGATTTGTTTTTCAATGCCTACTTCGCGCAGCGCTTTCCATCCCCGGTTACTCATCGCCAGATTGATGGATCTTCCCGAAAAGGACACTAACCTAATATCCGGACGGCGGTCGAAAACCGTAACCTTATGTCCCAAACGCTTCAGGTAAATGGCCAGCAAGGAGCCAACCAAACCAGAACCCACTACTGCTATATCTTTCTTCTTTTGAACCATAAAACGAGCTACTACTGGCTATAAGTCTTAAAAGTAAGGAATTCTTATCAGAGCATTTGACCTCAGTGAAGACCCTGCATACAATTGACCAGCCTACCTTTAATACTTTTGTTTAATAATTTACTATTTTTGTTAAACAATATTGTATTATGAAAATTACACGTTCTGATCTGGATAAAATGCCTTCTCGATATCGGGCGGGGTTAATGAACACCCTATCCGGATACAAACCGGCCAATCTGATCGGTAGTTTTTCAGAAAGCGGAGTCACCAACCTGGCTATATTCAACTCCCTTATTCATATGGGCAGTCAGCCACCCCTATTGGGATTACTGTTCCGGCCCCTCACCGTAAGACGGGATACCTATGCAAATATCAAGGCAAATGGATATTTCACGGTAAACGCCGTTAGCCTTTCTATATATAAGGAAGCACATCATACTGCAGCGAAATTTGAGGAAGAAGAATCAGAATTTGAAAAAACCGGTTTGACAGCAAGCTACATTGGTAATTTCCCCGCCCCTTTTGTGGAAGAAAGTCCAATTAAAATTGGCTGCAGCTATCAGAGTGAATATCCCATTAAAGAAAATGGCACTATACTGATGCTTGGTGCAATTGAAATAGTGGAAATCAATGACAGTTTGTTAAGGACAGATGGCAGCCTTGCTTTAGACAAGGAACAAGTGATAGCCACGGTGGGTTTAGACGGATACGCCCTACCCGAAATCATGGATCGTCTGGAATATGCCCAACCCGGTCATAAACCCAACTCTATGAACCATGGCACACAAAAAAAATAATCTCCCAACAAAGATTTGTCCAGTTTGTCAGCGGCCTTTCAGCTGGAGGAAAAAGTGGGAGAAGCATTGGGAAAGTGTACTTTATTGCAGTGAACGATGCAGGAGAAACAAATAATGGAATCAATGAGCCCAAATTATTCAGAGACCGCTCTGGTGTGGTACCGTAATGACCTACGTATAGAGGACAATATTTCCTTAACCAAGGCCATTAAACATAATACGGTAATTGCCGTATATTTTTTCGATCCCAGACAGTTTCAAAAAGACCAATTTGGCTTTGTAAAAACAGGAAAATACAGGGCTCGATTTCAATTGGAAACTATTGCCGAATTACGTAAAAACCTGAAAGCGCTGGGAATTCCTTTGTTGGTATTTCAGGGAAAGCCGGAAGCCATCCTGGGAGAAATCACCCAAAAATATGAGGTAGGAACCGTATACTTACAAAGGGAATGGACAGAGGAGGAAACAAACATCCGGGACGCGGTAATCAAGGCAGTTGAACCTAAAATCACTTTTGTAGAATCTTACGATCAGTTTTTATTTGATCCTGAGGATATCCCCTATACCGATTTCCAAAGCATCCCGAATGTTTTCACCCAATTCAGGAAAAAATGTGAGAAATACAGCACTGTCAGGCCCTGCATGCCCGCACCCAAACCGTTATCTCGTGCATTAATATTGGAACAAGAAACTGCAATTCCAACACTGGAAGACCTGGGCTTTAAGTCCTTTGACCCGGATCCCAGAACAGCATTTCCATTTTCAGGAGGTGAAGGAGCGGCTAAGCAGCGGATTCAGGACTATTTTTGGGATACCAGAAAGCTTTCTTATTACAAGCATACCCGAAACGGCCTCCTTGGTGAAAATTACAGTTCCAAACTTTCTCCCTGGCTGGCCAATGGCAGCATTTCGCCCCGATACATCTACTGGGAAGTGAAAAAATATGAAAAAGAAGTGGTCAGGAATCAGGATACCTATTGGTTGATATTTGAACTGATATGGCGGGATTATTTTAAATATGTATCGCTCAAACACGGGAATCGTATCTTCCAGCTTCAGGGAATCCTGGAAAACAACTACCATTGGCATCACAATGTGGATGTAAAGGAATCCTGGATCAATGGTACTACACAGGAACCCTTTGTAAATGCCAATATGAAAGAACTGGCCGCTACAGGCTGGATGAGTAACCGGGGCAGACAGAATGTTGCCAGTTACTGGGCTAAGGAATTAAAACAAGACTGGCGTATCGGGGCAGCATATTTTGAATCCATGCTTTTGGATTACGATGTGCACAGTAACTGGGGAAACTGGATGTACAATAGTGGTGTTGGAAATGACCCCCGCGACCGGAAATTTAATATAAAACTGCAGGCAGATCGCTACGATCGCGATGGCAAATTTCAACGGCTGTGGTTACAAGAAACTCTTTTTTAAAAACCTTATGGCTGTTAAAAAACTAAGACTTTTACTGGGCGATCAATTAAACAGTAACCATAGTTGGTTTAAGGAGGTGAATACAGACGTGGTATATCTCATGGCCGAAATGCGCCAGGAAACCGACTATGTAAAACACCACATCCAGAAGGTAGTGGCCTTTTTCATGTCCATGCGCAATTTCGCCGGGCAATTGAAAAAAGAAGGACATGAGGTTCTCTACTATACAATCGGTGACCAGGCAAATCCCCACGAATTAGGTCAACTTATTACCCAAACAATCGAAAAAATAGGGGCTGATAAATTTGAATACCTGCTTCCGGATGAATACCGTCTTGACCAGCAACTGGTCAAAATAACAGAACATTTACCCTTACCCTCAGAATCGTTTGATACGGAACACTTCTTTACTACCCGAAATGAATTAGAACTATTTTTCAAGGGGAAAAAGCAATTGATAATGGAAAGTTTTTACCGCATGATGCGCAAAAAACATTCTGTCTTAATGGAGGGTGGACAACCAGAAGGAGGGAAATGGAATTACGATCAAAGCAATCGAAAGAAATGGAAAGGAGAGCCCCCTATACCCCCGGAAAAAAGGTACAAACATAAGGTAAAGGGTATTTTATTGGAGATTAAAAACTCAGGGGCGAGGACGTTTGGTGAAATAAACCCTGAGGAATTTCACTGGCCGTGCAGCCGGGAGGAAAGCCTGAGTCTGCTTTCCTACTTCTGCAATTCCCTTTTACCTTATTTTGGGGACTACCAGGATGCCATGCATACCGAAGAAAAATTCCTGTTTCATTCGCGTCTCTCTTTTGCCATGAACAGTAAAATGTTATCCCCCCGGGAGGTAATTGAAGCTGTAATAGAGAAGTACTATGAAGATACGAATGCACTGGATATTTCACAGGTAGAAGGATTTGTGCGGCAGATTCTTGGTTGGCGAGAATATATGCGTGGTATTTATTGGAAGGAAATGCCCGCCTATGCACATAAGAATGCCCTGGACAACCGGAATCCGCTTCCTGAGTTCTTCTGGACAGGGAAAACCAAAATGAATTGTGTTAAAGCTTCTATTGAACAAAGCCTGCAAGAAGCCTATGCGCACCATATCCAGAGGTTGATGATAATTGGAAACATGGCTTTGCTTTTACAAGTAGACCCAACTTTCGTAGATGCATGGTACCTGGGAGTTTATATTGACGCGATTGAATGGGTTGAAATGCCCAATACCCGGGGAATGAGTCAGTTTGCCGATGGTGGTATTGTTGCCACCAAACCGTATATAAGCAGTGCCAACTACATCAATAAAATGGGTAATTACTGTTCAGGATGCCATTATAATTACAAGGAAAAAACGGGAGAGAATGCCTGCCCCTTCAATGCGCTTTACTGGAACTTTCTCGAAGAAAAGCAGTCTTACTTTAAGAATAACCGGCGTATGGCCATGATGCTGAACCTCCTAAACAAGAAGTCTCCTGAGGAACTCGGGGCGCTTAAAGCACGGGCACAGGAAATACTGCAGGATCCGGATCAATTTTAATTAAAGTTTAACACCTTAATCTCATCCATGACTGCTGAAGATGAGTATATGTTATAAAGTATCATCCGCTTCGGCGCCTATATATATCAAAAAAGTCCTTTACCTGAATGTAAAGGACTTTTGCTTTTTTAGATGGTTACCAGCTATTCCTGAATGCCGTCAACAATTCCATATTCTAAAGATTCCTCTGCACTCATCCAGTAATCCCGGTTAAAATCTTTCATGATTTTTTCAAAGGTTTGTCCGCAATTTTCAGCAAGAATACGTGCCCCTATTTCTTTGGTCTTGATAATCTCCCTGGCTTGTATCTCAATATTGGAAGCCTGACCTCTTGCACCTCCGCTGGGTTGGTGAATCATCACCTTTGCGTTAGGTTGAATAAAACGCCTGCCTTTTTTACCTACAGACAATAAAATAGATCCCATGGAAGCGGCCAATCCAGTGCAAATTGTGGAAACCGGGCTTTTGAGAGATTTTATGGTATCATAAATTGCAAAGCCAGATGTTACGTACCCTCCCGGACTGTTGATATAGAGCTGAATTTCTTCATCATTCTGCATGTCCAGATAAAGGAGACGATCAATAACATGTTTGGCAGAATCATCGTCTACCATACCCCAAAGGAATACTTTGCGCTCAGACAATAACTTCTCATCTATGAGTTCTTGTACTTTCCCTTTCTTTGATTTCATTCGATGTAAAAATTAAAGTTCAAAAGTAATGATTTTATCGGGATAAGTGATCAATATTCGATCCAGTTTGAGCAGCTTTGGATGAGGAATTCCGCGTATCTTTGAAAAAAATGAAAATGAAACATATCGTACTTACCTCAGCAATTATCGCGCTGTTTTTTTCAGCTTGTAAAACCGAAAAAAAAACAGAGCCGGCTACTATGGCAGCAGAACAAACTGTACTTGAAAAGTTGGCCTATGCCAGCGGCTATGAGAATTGGAAAACTATTGCTTCACTGAAATTTACTTTTAATGTAGACAGGGATACCATACATAGTGAAAGAAAATGGATTTGGAATATCGCAGCTAATGAAGTTACTGGTATGTCTTTCGGGGATTCTGTTACCTATAACCGCGCCGCAATAGACAGCACAACAGCAAAGGTCGATGCCGCATTTATTAATGATAAGTACTGGATGCTCGCTCCCTTTAACCTTATCTGGGACCAGAATAATTTTACATACCAACTGGATTCCTTAGCAGTAGCTCCCATTAGCAAAGAATCCTTACAAAAGCTTACCATCGTGTACGGCTCTGAGGGCGGCTATACCCCGGGAGATGCCTACGATTTTTATTTTGGGGACGATTACCTGATACGGGAATGGGCATTCCGCAAATCTAACCAGGCAGAACCTAATATTGTTACTACCTGGGAAGATTACCAGGACATAGAAGGTCTGAAAATTGCATCCATGCACAAGAACCCTGAAGGGACCTTTAGCATATCTTTTACAGGTTTGGAAGCGACCAGGAGATAAAAATTGATTTAATTCCTCTTCTTTCTCAAAGCAAAGGAGGCCAGTAATACCAAAAGGGTAGACAAAAGTAAGGTAAAGAAAGTCCAGTTCAAGCTGAACGCTTCAGCGACGAATCCGAGGATCACCGGACCTACCAAAAAACCAGAATAGCCGGTACCAGCTATGAAAGCTACTCCCTGGGAAGATTCTACGCCTTTGACATTGCCTCCGATACGAAACAATTCCGGTACTATAACAGAAAAGCCCAAGCCTGTCAGGGCAAAGCCGGATATGGCCAGCACCATATCTGTAGTGAGAACCAATATAAAGCCAACAAGGGCCATTGCTGAGCCCAGTGCGACTATTTTAACCGATCCGATCCGAGCACTTATAGCATCGCCCAGAAAGCGTCCCAGCGTCATCATAAGCTGAAAGCCCAGGAAGCCAGCCCCCCATATAGCTTCGGGTGCCAGGCTTACTTCTTTCAGGAATAAACCACTCCAATCTACTATTGCTCCCTCGCTACCCATAATCACAAAAGAGACTAGTCCAAGTAATAATAATGGTTTAAAATTCTTAAAGCTAAAAGGTTCCTTTTCAATTGGGGCAGCAACTATCTTTTTATATTTTCCATGGAAAACAAGGTTGACAATCAAAACGAGGAATATGGCAAGCATCATATGAATCACACGATCTTCCAACACAGGGATCAGAAAACTTCCTAAACCCGCCAACACTCCTCCCAAACTAAAAAAACCATGGGAAGCCGACATAAAATTTTGTTGGTCCTCCTTTTCAATTTCTGTAACCAGGGTATTCATTGAGATATCTGTGAAACCATTGGTGGCACCAAAGACAAAAAGGGCTATTGCGAGTGTAATAAAGCTCGGCGCCAGCATGGGCAGTATAGCAGTAGCGCAAATAAGCAATACCCCTATCCAGGTGGCTCTGCCAACCCCAAGTCTGTTTATGATCCTGGAGGCTAAAGGAAAAATGGTAAATACTCCCAAAGAAAGAAAGAAAATGGCGATCCCCAGCGTAGCTTTGTCTATTTGCAGCGACTCTTTTACTGTGGGGATGTAAATAGCCCATGTCCCAAAAAGGATATTCAGGCTTGCAAATACCCATGCCGGCGCAAAATAACGTGGATTGGAAAGGATTAGCCAAAGGGATTTCATACCGCTTGATTAGTTCTGCAAAATGTTCAGGAATTCCGCTCTATACCAGCTTTGAGTATTTGGCCAAATTGAAACATGTCCTCGTAACTACAATATAATGGTGCAGGAGCCAGTCGGATAACATTAGGTTCTCTCCAGTCTACAATAACGCCTGCCTTCATCAGGTAGTCGAAAAGAGGACGGCCCTCCCCGTGAAGAAAAACTGATAACTGGCACCCCCTGGCTTCCGGAGTAATTATTTCAAAACGACTTGCTACCTGTTTGTCAATCTCATGAAGGATATATTCCAAATAGGCAACGATCTTGTTTCTTTTCTCAATGATTGCCTTCATACCTACTTCTTCAAATATTTCCAATGAGGCCAGATATGGGGCAAGAGCTAAAACCGGGGCATTACTTATTTGCCAGGCATCTGCAGTAGCCATTGGTTCAAAAGTTGGTTTCATTAAAAAACGGGACTCCTTTTTTGTACCCCACCAACCTTCAAAACGGGGTATATCTTTCCGGTCCAGGTACTGTTCGTTAACATATATCCCGGAAGCATTTCCAGGACCACTATTCATGTATTTATAACTACACCAGGAGGCAAAATCTGCTCCCCAGTCATGTAAACGCAAATCCACATTACCCACAGCATGGGCCAGGTCCCATCCCACAAATGCGCCTGCTTTTTTACCGGCTGCGGTAATCGCTTCCATCTCAAACACCTGTCCGTTGTAGTAATTAACTCCCCCAATCAACACCAGGGCAAGGGAATCTCCTAATTCCTCTATTTTGGAGATTACATCTTCTGTCCGCCAATAATGCTCCCCTTCCCTTTTTTTTACCTCAACAAGGGCCTCATCAGGGTCCAACCCATGAAACCTTAACTGGCTTTGAAACATATACTGGTCAGAAGGAAATGCCTTTTCTTCACATAAGATCTTGTAACGTTTTTGATCCGGCCTGTAAAAACTGACCATGAGCAAATGCAGGTTTACGGTCAAAGTATTCATCACAGTTATCTCCCTGGCTTGTGCACCTACCACTTTGGCAAGGGGTTGGGCCAGGCGCTCATGATAGTCCCACCAGGGCTTGTTTGAATAGAAGTGCCCTTCTACAGCCAATTCACGCCAGTCTTGCATAATATCATCTACAAACTGCTGCGTTCTTTTGGGTTGTAATCCCAGAGAATTTCCTGTGAAGTATATCACCTGTTTATCCTGGACCTTTGGAAAATAAAATTCCTCTCGATAGGCACGAAGAGGGTCAGCTGCATCAAGCTGCCGGGCAAAAGACAAAGAATTTTCGAAATTAATATCTGTTGCGTTCAAATTGAATCTTGATTAAAGGAAAGTATAACTGCTCGTTTGAGCCACAAAAGTAACTATTTCTCCCTCAAACGCATTTCAATGATGTGTTTTTGGAACCCTGCTTTTTCATAGGCATTTATTGCCGCAATATTTTCATCATAAACGGTGAGGCGCAGTTCCATTAATCCCCGCTTATTCGCCCATTCTTTCAGGACGCTTAAAACCTTACTATTCACCCCTTGACCCCGGTAATTGGGATCTGTATACATAAATCCCAGATAGGCGTATTCCTTATGATCAAGGTAATGCCGTGCTTTCCTGGCCATTCCATAACCCGAACTGATCAATTTTCCCTTATATTCAGCAACATATACACCAACTTTCTTATCCTGAATCAGCTTTTCCAAATCGTAGTATAACAAAGGAGAAGGCCGAATGGTAGGATCAAACGGGCGCTCAGCCTGTATAAGTTCCTGTTCAAATCTCAACAGATCCTGCAGGTCATCCAGAGATGCTTCACGTACTATTACATCACTAATATCCATGCAATTTGACTTACTCCCAAGGTAGTATTTAAATCTCTATTTTTGCAAAAAAACCAAACATGCATTTCCTGTCTGAGACCCTGGAAAACTATATTACTGATCATTCCGAAGCTGAACCGGAACTTTTGCGGAACCTAACTCGGGAGACACATCTGAAAGTAATCCAGCCCAGAATGATTACCGGACATTACCAGGGACGGGTACTCAGCATGCTTTCAAAACTTATCAGACCCAATAACATTCTTGAGATTGGAACCTATACAGGTTACTCTGCCCTTTGCCTTGCAGAAGGTCTCCCCCCGGAAGGGCAGTTACATACTATTGAAATCAATGAAGAATTAGAGGATATACAAAGAAGATATTTTGATCAAAGTCCTTATGCTACACAAATTATTTCCTATATAGGGGATGCGCTCAGTCTGGTTCCCAAAATGGATTTGGATTTTGATTTAGTATTCATTGATGCCGGCAAGACAGATTACGATACCCATTTTGAAAACAGTCTTAAAAAAATGAAGCCCGGAGGTATTATCCTTTCGGATAACGTGCTCTGGTCTGGTAAGGTTGCAACTACCGCTTCCCCTTCAGATAAAGCTACAAAAGCGCTACAGGCCTATAATAAAAAGCTCATGCAGGATCCCAGAGTAGAAACTGTTATCCTTCCTGTACGAGATGGCCTTACCCTGAGCCGGGTACGATAAGTCTTTTGAGGAACCAGTAGGCTACAAAAGCCAGTATGGTTCCTACGAGAGCCCCTGTCAGGATATCGGTTGGGAAGTGGACACCAACATAAATCCGACTAAAAGAAAAAAGTAGTGGCCAGAGAAACAATAGACTCAACCAGCCCTTATTTCGGCGCAAAAAAAGAAAGACCAATGTAGTTACAGCAAATGAAGTGGAGGCATGCCCTGAAAAGAAACTAAACCCCTGGGGGTACTTTAATATGCGGATAAGGTCCTTAATCTGATCATCGTTATTGGGCCGAAGGCGCTCAAATATATCCTTGGAAAACTCCGTTAACAAGTGGGTTATGAGCAGCAAAATCACTACGCTTAATGCAATCAGCAGGCCTTCTTTCCTGCGGTATTGCATCATAATAAGAACAAAAAAAAGAACAAAAAGGGGAGTCCAGGTAGCGATATCCGTTGCGAGAGACCAAAATGCATCATAGGTCTCACAACCCAGCCCATTCAAGAAAATGAGGCTTCTCCGATCCCAATCCAGTAAAACTTCTAGCATGTTGCCGATTATTTCCTCTTAATCGTTCCACTCACATCACTGACGTTGCGCTTTACTTCTTCAATTTCTTTTTTGATATCCTCGGTAAAGCTCGTATCAATCCCCTGTTTCTCGGCGCTTTTTTGAATTTCCTGTTTGATGTCCTCGGTGGCATCCTTTAACTGACGCATGCCTTTACCCAAACCTCTCGCAATTCCTGGAAGTTTGTCGGCACCAAATACCATGACCACTATAAACAGGATAAAGAAGATTTCGGCCCCACTGATGAATAAAGCTATGGACATCATGACTACAAATATACGTAGAATTGCAAGCTAAATAAAAAGTCCTACCTTTTCTGCGGGCAGGACTTTATTTTTAATGTCAGTAATTTATTTTCCTTTAATCGACTTTTTGAACTTGTCAAAATCGGATTGTTGTTCTTCGTTTGGCCAGGAGTTATTGGTTACATCAATATCTGCTGTTTCAGCTTTCGGATCCACAACAATACCCGTTATTTCCTTCTCAGAGGCAATTACCCGTTTAAATTCCTTATCGTTTTTTCTCCAGATCTCAGGTGGATAGGTAACGTTTTCCCTACTGCCATCCGCATAGGTATACTCCACGATCAAGGGCATTGGTATTCCTCCAGGTTTGTCAAAAGTTACTTCGTAAAAATACTTAGGATTTTTCGCAATTTTGCGCTCTTCAGAAGTCATATTATCCATCATGAATTCTTTAAGGGACTGGGAAGTTTCCAAAGGATCTTTGCCTATTAAGTCGGGGTCAAAATCTTCACTTCCCTCCTCAGCCAGATAAACCAGCGGAGGCAGGTCGGTTTCAGAGATATTTCGCGCCGCCATATATTCCTTCATCTTTTTACCCGGCTTGTTGCTGACATAGTACTTTTTTACCCCCTTGACGCCTATATCCACGTAATCTGTGGTGTAAAACCAGCTTCTCCAGTACCAATCCAGATCAACGGCAGAGGCATCTTCCATTGTCCTGAAGAAGTCTTCAGGTGTAGGGTGTTTGAACATCCAGCGCTGGGCATACGTCTTGAATGCATGGTCGAACAACTCACGTCCCATTACCGTTTCCCTTAAGATATTTAGTGCAGTGGCCGGCTTGGCATAGGCATTTGGACCTAGCTGAAAAACGTTTTCAGGATTTGACATGATTGGAGATATAGTACTCTGATCACCACTCATATAAGGAACTATTTTTGATGGGTCCCCCCTTCTTGACGGATACTTATCATTTGGACTGATAGCTTCCGGAAACTCTTCCCCAAATTCCTGCTCGGCAATGTATTGCATGAAAGTATCGAGACCTTCGTCCATCCATCCCCATTGACGTTCATCAGAATTGACGATCATTGGGAAGAAGTTGTGCCCTACTTCATGTATAATTACGCTGATCATACCGTATTTGACCCGGTCCGAATAAGACCCGTCTTCATTAGGCCTGCCATAGTTCCAGCAAATCATAGGATATTCCATCCCCTGATTTCGTGCATGAACCGAAATAGCCTTACTGTACGGATAATCAAAAGTGTGAGCAGAATATGATTTAATCGTACTGGCTACAGCTTTTGTCGAATATTCCTCCCATAGCGGATTTCCTTCCTTTGGGTAGAGGGATACAGCCATTACATCTTTGTTTCCGATTTTTACGGCCTGCATATCCCAAATAAACTTACGGGAAGAAGCAAAGGCATAATCCCGAACATTTTTAGCTGTAAACTTCCAGGTTTTGGTTTTATCAGAAAAGCCTTTTTCCAGCTCTTCAACCTCTTCCTGGGTTACGATGATCACCGGCTTGTCATACGAATTTTTGGCTTGTTCGTACCTTTTCATCATGTCCCTGTTGAAAACTTCCTTTCGATTCTGAAGTTCTCCAGTAGCATCCAGGACATGGTCTGCCGGGACCGTTATATTCACCTGGTAATCACCAAAAGGCAGCGCAAACTCTCCCCTACCCCAGAATTGATGGTTTTGCCACCCTTCTACATCGCTGTAGACCGCCATTCGTGGAAAAAATTGCGCAATAACATAAGCACGGTTACCATCTTTTGGAAAATATTCATAACCCGATCTTGCCCTGTCAACCGTATGATCAGGTATGTTATACCACCATTTTATGTTAAAGGAATATTGTTCACCGCTTCTTAAGGGCTTATCCAGATCAACCCGCATCATAGTTTGGTTGATGGTGTATGGCAATGCCCTTCCATTATTATCCCTTACATATTCTATTTTAAAGCCACCATCAAAATCTTCTTCCATATATGTTCCCGTAAACTGCCCCGGGCGGTAAGCTAGAGAAACCCCGTTGCTATTACGTAAGGGTGCTTTGGAATCCCTAGCTCTAACGTTTTGATCTAGCTGAATCCAAAGAAATTCAAGGACATCAGGAGAATTATTGTGGTATGTTATGGTTTCTTCCCCGTACAGGCGTGCATTTTTGTCATCCAGGATGATATCCATTTCATAATCCGCTTGTTGCTGGTAGTAGTCAGGTCCCGGGGCTCCTGATGCAGATCGGTAGGTATTTGGCGTGGCGAACTCCTCATACATCTGCCTGAATTTACTCTGGTTGTAGTGACCGGGCTCTTTTTCTTTTTCTTCCGTTTGCTGTGCCCATAAGGCACTAGCTGAAAACATCACAAAAAAGGCCAGAAAATACCTGAAAAAACGCATAGAAAATCAATTTTTAATGGACGAAAATAGAATAATATCGAGGAATCCCTATAAGTTTAACATTCCTTTATTATTTTCTTTGATAAGGACAAAACTCTTCTTTTTTCCACTGATATTTAGGTGTACCAGATTTTGTTGTTCTTCAAACAAATCAGTAAGGATTTCGTTTTGCACTTCCAGTGATTGCAACTCTGGGAGATTTACTTGTGTAATTTCCAGATAACATATTATAACATCATTATCATACCTTTTTCCAAGGAACGCATACTTCTGTATTTCCCCATTGAACCTGAAAAGCAGTTTGGTTCTTAAGTATTTTTCAATATAATCATCAGCGGCTGATAATTCCTCCGGGGTTGCCAGACCGGCTTTTATATCGTAGCGCTCCAAGAGGAGTGCCTCAAGATCATCAATAAAAATTCGTGTAGTGATTTGGAAAGCATCCTGCTTTTCCACATAATTGACATGGGTGACGCTTACATAAAATTTGTGCTTGGTAAAACTCAATAAAGGTAAGGTCAGCAAAAAAAGGTAAATCAATTTCTTTCTCATCATCTAAAACTTGTCAATTACCATACCAAAAAACGCTTAATCCAAATCATTATTGGCACGGTATGCGGCGCTCTTCACTTTCAAAAATTCCCATATTTTTAACTTATCCCTGCTGTCCACTATGGAGTTGAATTCCGCATCCACTTCACAGAAATACATGAAATCAGAGATGCGGTTGCTCGGAATATGCAATTCACTAACATAGAGTGAATCAGGATAAAAGGCCATGACCCGTTCCGTTCGGGCGTATTTATTTTCAGTTTCAAGCACTTTTTTCAAATACTTTGTGCGCCCGGTAATTGCATTTATCACCGGATTTAACGGAACCAGTCCACCTCCCGTAACTGCTTCAAAAAGCCTGCGTTCTGCCAGGGTTTTGGGTTTTACATACGCGTTTGGCAATCCAAGGGTGGAAGCTACATAAACCTTTTCTTTTGGGGCATTCTGCATATCCCGGGCTAATTCTCCCGATAGATTATAAGGCCTTAGAATAACTTCATCTAAAAGGTTGACACGATCTTCCATGTATACAACAAGCGACTGGCTTTCCATTATTTCAGTGCTTACTACAATAGTCTTACTTTCTAACTGGATGGCAGAGAATACCAGGGAATCTCCAATACTGGCTGTAATTGAAAAACTTCCCAGGGCATTGGTTATGGTAGCCGTACTTGCGCTGATATTCATGACATGAACATCCGGAATACCGCGGGTACCCTGTACCACCTTTCCATTGATCGGTCCAGAAAAAAAATCCTGAGACCAGAGGGATAATGAACAAAAAAAGAAAAACAATATGGTCGGTAAACTAATCCTCGGCATTCATTTGATCGAGATACATTTTGCTTTGCTTGACCAGAAATTCAATCAGTTCAAACTCGTTACTTCGCTTTAAAAGCGACTGGGAAGGTAGTTTGTTATCGCAATAGAGCAGGAAGTCATCAATTTTATCCTGAGGCAGTTGTAGATCCATAACGAAAAACTGGTCATCGTATATCTGTCGTAATACCTCACTAACTTTCAGCGTACTACTTTCATCTGTGGCGTTTTGCTTGGACATGAAGAGCGCTTTAAAAATATTGACAAAATTAAGACCATCCTGCATTCCCCTGACCGTAGGATCTTCTGCGATATTTACCACCTTGGTTGTGGGATCGATCTCGTATTCATAGCCCTTAAATTCCTCATTGCGAAGTTCAAGAAAACGTTTTTGATTCTCCGGACTAACCGTTACTTCATCCAATTCGGTTACCTTCTCATTAACTTCTACAACCAAACGGTTATTTTCCAGTATTTCCTTAGTAACTGTCACTATCATTATCTGATA
Source organism: Flavobacteriaceae bacterium D16 (assembly GCA_021295155.1). GTDB lineage: Bacteria > Bacteroidota > Bacteroidia > Flavobacteriales > Flavobacteriaceae > Lentiprolixibacter. The sequence goes on from JAJTJC010000032.1 coordinate 93,972, forward strand.
GTTAATGGAAGAAAAAACCAGTTCATCTCCTTCCTTCACACGGATGGCAAATTCTCCCCTTTGATTTGTGATAGTCGCTTTTTCGGAAGTCGTATTTATTACATTTTCATTTACTACATTGCTGTTACGGTACAACACATTTCCTCTTAGGATACGGCGGTCGTCTTCCTGGGCGAGGCCCTGATTGGTGAATAGACCTAAAATGAAAAATAATGAAATAAAGATCCGGAACATTGGCTGTGTTTACGCAATAGGCTCTAAAATAAGAACAACTGAGCGTGATAAAAAAATTTAATCAAATTAAACTTATGTTAATTCCCACTTTATCGCAAATCTTGACAATTATGACAATACAGTCTACCTCAACTAGCTATAGGCTGCTAATGGGTTCAGATATATCCCATTCACCTTGAAAATGATGTATTTCGGGGCAGAAAATTCCTATGACACACATATAATTCTATTTTTGTTTCTCATTAATTTCGACTGACTTAAGAGAGATCACTATGAAATTGAAAATGTTCCTGACCTTGACGGCCTTATGCCTGACCCAGCTATTATCTGGGCAGATCAAAATTGGGGACAATCCGCAAAATCTCGATGCAGGATCTGTTTTGGAGTTGGAGAGCAGCAACCGGGCTTTGGTTATTACCAGGCTAACCACTGTGGAGATGGATAACCTGACCCCACTAGCGGGAGCATTGATCTACAACATCGATACGGAATGCATCTATTATTACGACGGTTCTGTCTGGATAAACCTGTGTGAGACCTCGGCATTTGAACTGACTAACGACGCCATTGTTAATCCAGACACCACAATAGTCTTAACACCCGTAGGAAATCAAATTAATATTGAGGTAGATGAAATTACGGGCTTGAACATTGCGGACGGTACGATCACACGGGAGGATTATCAATTGGGTTCAGTAGGGGGAAATATTATTCAAAATCAGTCTATTACTCCTATTAAAATCCAGGCAGGCTTACCAAATCAGTTCCTAAGAACAAATGCAGCTGGCACAGACGCTGTTTGGGCCAATCCCAATATCTTGGGAATGGGAAAGGCCAACGGAGGAATCGCCATACGTGCTCAAGGAGCCTCAATTACTCCATTGGGCACTGGGACATACAATGTCTCATTAAACACGCCCAGACCTTCGGCAGACTACATCATACAGCTAACTGTTTTTGGAGACAATCGGATATATGTTGCCAGTCAGTTGAACGACTCATTTCTTGTCGAAATCGTTAATCCTTCTGGTTTACCGGCAGACGCTGTTTGGTATTTCACCATTTTTGATTTTTAATATGAGATTCCTGTTTATTTCCATGCTGTTAGCTACCCAACTGTGTATGGCGCAAACTGCTTTGTATAACGCAGGAAACATTCAAATCCATGATGGCGGCAACCTCGGATTTCATACCAACCTGATTAACGATTCTTCTTTTTCAGATAATCTCGGACTTGTCGGTTTTTATGGAGATGAAAACCTCCAGGTTTCCGGGGCATTTGTACCGATCTTTTTTGATGTTGAAATCGTAAATCCTCAAGGAGTATTCCTGAATACTGCTGTTTCCATAGCAAACAATGCGAATTTTGTGGATGGTGATTTCCAAACTTCGCGGGTCAATTCTGATGCCTTCCTGAATTTTGAGCCCAATAGTTTTTATTCGGGAGAAAACGATGCCTCCAAGGTAGATGGTTTTGCCGCTATTGAAGGAATTTCCAACTTCACATTTCCAGTTGGTGATGCTACACAGTTGCGCAGCTTACGGCTCAATGCTACTGGAAACGCAGATGTTTCCAAATGTGCCTATTTTTTTGAAGATCCCAATAATGAAGGCTTAAACACTGCAATCCGCACTGAAATCCTGGCGAATATTAGCACACTGGAATTGTGGAGGTTAGAGGGCAGCACTTTGGGAAGCGTCACGCTAAGCTGGAACCTCCGAAGCAATATGGGAGCAATAGCCCCGGATCTGAATTTTGTTACACTGGTGGGTTGGAATATTTCCCAAAGGCAGTGGACCTCTCTGGGCAATACCGCGGTAAGCGGTGATTTGAATGCCGGAACTATGACCTCAGCGGCTTTTGTGCCAGACGATTACGCCGCCCTTACTTTTGGAAGTTTGGCTGAAGCAACGGAAATTCTGGTCCTTGACAACTACTGGCTAAGTCCTAACAATGACGGCATAAACGATGTTTTGATCATTCCTGAATTAGAACTTAGTCCGAGTAATCTGCTTCAAATATTTGACCGCAACGGGATACCAGTATTCCAGCAGGAAAATTACCGTAACGAGTTCAGTGGTTTTGCCAACACAGACAATTGGATTATCAACCCGGATCAGGGACTGCCTACCGGGATTTACTACTATACGGCAGAACTCTATGATTTGGGTCTCAGTTATCAGGGATATCTATACCTGGAACGATAGGCAAAAAGGAAGTCTACTCCGATAAAAAGCCTGTTTTTCGGATTATCGCAATCCAATTTACATTTCACAACAGATTATCCCTAGTTCACAACAATTTCGGGCAGAAACGTAGTGTGCGCAGTACTTTTATCGTTGATAAATTGCATTTGCCCAAATCCTCGAACTATGAAATTACACAGAATAGCAGCAGTTATCCTGTTTTTCTCCCTTAATCTAGCAATCGGCCAGGTAAAAATCGGGGCTAATCCCAGCCGTATCGATGCGGCCTCCATAATTGAGCTCGAGAGTACCACCAAGGCATTTGTGCTAACCCGGGTAACCGATGCACAAATGCAGAGTATTCAACCCCTTAACGGGGCTTTGGTGTTTAATACCGACACCCAAAACGTCCATTACTATAACGGTTCGCAATGGCTTTCACTTGGCAACGGCTCAGGAGGAGGCACATTTAGCTTTCAGGATAATGGGAATGGTACGTTCACAATTTTCTATTCGGATGGTACCAGTTTTACTTCAAGAGATTTAACCGGACCCGCTGGACCTATCGGACCCGCCGGTGTTGATGGTGTTGATGGCGTTGATGGCGCCGTTGGGCCACAAGGGCCACAAGGGCCGGTCGGACCACAAGGTATTCAAGGTGAAAAAGGTGACCAGGGTGATGCTGGACCTCAGGGAATACAAGGGCCTGTTGGACCAGCCGGACCTGTTGGACCCGCCGGTGTTGATGGTATTGATGGCGCTGTTGGGCCACAAGGACCTATCGGACCTGTTGGACCTGCCGGTGCAGACGGTATTGATGGCGCTATTGGGCCACAAGGACCTATCGGACCTGTTGGACCCGCCGGTGCAGATGGTGTTGATGGTGCAGTTGGGCCACAAGGACCTATCGGACCTGTAGGACCTGCTGGCGCGAATGGTGCTGACGGTGCTAACGGGGCTGATGGGGCTAACGGTGCGGATGGGGCTGATGGAAACGGAATTGCTTCTACTGTAGATAATGGTAATGGTACTTTCACCCTGAACTTTACTGATGGGACCAGCTATACTACTGCTGACCTTACCGGACCTGTAGGACCTGCTGGCGCGGATGGTGCGAATGGTGCTGACGGAGCTGACGGGGCTGATGGTGCTGACGGGGCTGACGGAAACGGAATTGCTTCTACTGTAGATAATGGTAATGGTACTTTCACCCTGAACTTTACTGATGGGACCAGCTATACCACTGCTGATCTTACCGGACCTGTAGGACCTGCTGGTGCGAATGGGGCTGATGGTGCTGATGGGGCTAACGGAGCTGATGGAAACGGAATTGCTTCTACTGTAGATAATGGTAATGGTACTTTTACCCTGAATTTTACTGATGGAACCAGCTATACCACTGCTGATCTTACCGGACCAGCCGGACCTGCCGGTGCCGATGGTGCTGACGGTGCTAACGGTGCGGATGGTGCTGACGGGGCTGACGGAAACGGAATTGCTTCTACTGTAGATAATGGTAATGGTACTTTCACCCTGAATTTTACTGATGGAACCAGTTATACTACTGCTGATCTTACTGGACCTGTAGGACCTGCT
>JAJTJC010000031.1 GCA_021295155.1 Flavobacteriaceae bacterium D16
ACCGTTACCATTGTCTACCAAAGTAGAGGTAGTCTCCGTAAAGGTGGTTATCGTACCATCCTCTGAGGTATAGGTAAAGCTGCCATTTCCGTTATCCACCAATGTGGTGACTGTATTGTTGGTGTCGATAGTTACCGATGTACCAAAGTCGTCTGTGATGGTATAGGTACCATCGGTGTTGTCTACTACCGTGGCGATCTTTGAATCAAAGGTAGTGGCTACTCCATCCTCATTGGTGTAAGTGAAGGTGCCGTTACCATTGTCTACCAGGGTAGAAGTGGTTTCGTTAAAGGTGGTTATCGTACCATCCTCTGAGGTATAGGTAAAGCTGCCATTTCCGTTATCCACCAATGTGGTAACTGTATTGTTAGTGTCGATAGTTACCGAAGTACCAAAGTCGTCTGTGATGGTATAGGTACCATCGGTGTTGTCTACTACCGTAGCGATCTTCGAATCAAAGGTAGTGGCTACCCCATCCTCATTGGTGTAGGTGAAGGTACCGTTACCGTTATCTACTAAAGTGGACAGGGTTTCGGTAAAGGTGGTTACCGTTCCATCCTCTGACGTATAGGTAAAGCTGCCATTTCCGTTATCCACCAATGTGGTAACTGTATTGTTAGTGTCGATAGTTACCGAAGTACCAAAGTCGTCTGTGATGGTATAGGTACCATCGGTGTTGTCTACTACATTTGCTATTTTGGAATCAAAAGTAGTTGCAGTGCCGTTCTCACTAGTATAGGTAAATGTTCCATTACCATTATCCACTAAAGTTGTAATGGTCTCTGAGATAGTAACGGAGGCCACATTCAAATAAAGTCCACCATCAGTACCTGCAGTGATATCGTTATTAGCATCGGCACTGATCAGGTTGATGGTTACCGGAGTACCGGTCTCATCGGTATAGGTAAATGTTGCATTACCATTGTTTACCAGAGTGGAAATGGATGTGTCGCTAATAGTCGTAGTAGCTCCAGCAGCATCTGTAAACGTATAGGTACCATCCCCATTATCAGCCAGAGCAACTGTTCCAGCAAGGGTGTTTAATTCATCGATAGCGGCATTTACATCTGTCGCTGTGAGTCCTGATGTACTATTGTCGTAGGGGTTACTTGAAGCATTGGTATCGATATTCTGAGTAGCTCCTGTCTCGTCAGTATAGGTATACGTACCATCCGTATTATCTACCAAAGTAGAGGTAGTCTCCGTAAAGGTGGTTACCGTTCCATCCTCTGAGGTATAGGTAAAGCTGCCATTTCCGTTATCCACCAATGTGGTAACTGTATTGTTAGTGTCGATAGTTACCGAAGTACCAAAGTCGTCTGTGATGGTATAGGTACCATCGGTGTTGTCTACTACATTTGCTATTTTGGAATCAAAAGTAGTTGCAGTGCCGTTCTCACTAGTATAGGTAAATGTTCCATTACCATTATCCACTAAAGTTGTAATGGTCTCTGAGATAGTAACGGAGGCCACATTCAAATAAAGTCCACCATCAGTACCTGCAGTGATATCGTTATTAGCATCGGCACTGATCAGGTTGATGGTTACCGGAGTACCGGTCTCATCGGTATAGGTAAATGTTGCATTGCCATTGTTTACCAGAGTGGAAATGGATGTGTCACTAAGAGTCGTAGTAGCTCCAGCAGCATCTGTAAACGTATAGGTACCATCCCCATTATCAGCCAGAGCAACGGTTCCAGCAAGGGTGTTTAATTCGTCTATGGCCGACTGCACATCTGTTGCAGTAAGACCAGATGTGGTATTGTCATAGGGGTTTGAGCTAGCACTGGTATCGATAGTCTGAGTAGCTCCTGTCTCGTTGGTATAGGTATACGTACCATCTCCATTGTCTACCAATGTAGTGACTGTATTGTTGGTGTCGATAGTAACTGATGTACCAAAGTCGTCTGTAATGGTATAGGTACCATCGGTGTTGTCTACTACCGTAGCGATCTTTGAATCAAAGGTAGTGGCTACTCCATCCTCATTGGTGTAAGTGAAGGTACCGTTACCATTATCTACCAGAGTAGAAGTAGTCTCCGTAAAGGTGGTTATCGTACCATCCTCTGAGGTATAGGTAAAGCTGCCATTTCCGTTATCCACCAATGTGGTGACTGTATTGTTGGTGTCGATAGTTACCGAGGTGCCAAAGTCGTCTGTAATGGTATAGGTACCATCGGTGTTGTCTACCACCGTTGCGATCTTCGAATCAAAGGTAGTGGCTACCCCATCCTCATTGGTGTAGGTGAAGGTACCGTTACCGTTATCTACTAAAGTGGACAGGGTTTCAGTAAAGGTAGTTACCGTTCCATCCTCTGAGGTATAGGTAAAGCTGCCATCTCCGTTGTCTACCAGGGTGGTTACTGTATTGTTGGTGTCGATAGTAACCGAGGTACCAAAGTCGTCTGTAATGGTATAGGTACCATCGGTGTTGTCTACTACCGTAGCGATCTTTGAATCAAAGGTAGTGGCTACTCCATCTTCATTGGTGTAAGTGAAGGTGCCATTACCATTGTCTACCAAAGTAGAGGTAGTCTCCGTAAAGGTGGTTATCGTTCCATCCTCTGAGGTATAGGTAAAGCTGCCATTTCCGTTATCCACCAATGTGGTGACTGTATTGTTGGTGTCGATAGTAACTGATGTACCAAAGTCGTCTGTGATGGTATAGGTACCATCGGTGTTGTCTACTACCGTGGCGATCTTTGAATCAAAAGTAGTGGCTACTCCATCCTCATTGGTGTAAGTGAAGGTACCGTTGCCATTGTCTACCAGAGTAGAAGTGGTTTCGTTAAAGGTGGTTACCGTTCCATCCTCTGAGGTATAGGTAAAGCTGCCATTTCCGTTATCCACCAATGTGGTGACTGTATTGTTGGTGTCGATAGTAACCGAGGTGCCAAAGTCGTCTGTGATGGTATAGGTGCCATCGGTGTTGTCTACTACACCTGCAATTTTGGCATCGAAAGTAGTAACGGTACCATTTTCACTGGTATACGTAAATGTTCCATCCCCATTATCAACCAGAGTAGTAATGGTCTCTGCAATTGTCACGGAGGCTACATTCAAATAAAGTCCTCCATCAGTTCCAGCAACAATGTCATTATTAGGATCTCCACTGATCAAATTAATAGTCACCGGTGTTCCAGTCTCGTCGGTATAGGTAAATGTTGCATTACCGTTATTTACTAAGGTAGAAATGGAGGTATCACTGATCAAGGTTGTAGTGCCAGCAGCATCAGTAAATGTATAGGTACCATCCCCATTATCAGCCAGAGCAACGGTTCCGGCAAGGGTATTTAGTTCGTCAATCGCTGCCTGAACATCTGTCGCCAAAAGTCCTGAAGTTGTATTATCATAAGGATTCGCACTGGCGTTGGTATCGATGGTCTGGGTGGCTCCAGTCTCATCGGTATAGGTATAGGTTCCATCGGTATTATCTACTAATGTAGAGATGGATGTATCCGTAATGGTCGTTACGTTTCCACCGGCATCAGTGAAAGTATAAGTCCCATCGGTATTGTCTACCAGGGATACCGTTCCGGCAAGGGCGTTGATCTCATCGATCGCATCCTGTACGTTGATAGCCGTAAGTCCGCTGGTGGTATTATCATACGGATTCGCACTGGCATTAGTATCGATAGTCTGGGTTGCCCCCGTTTCATCGGTATAGGTATAGGTACCATCTCCATTATCGGCGATAGTAGAAATAGAAGTATCGGATATGGTCGTTACATTTCCTGCTGCATCGGTGAAAGTGTAAGTCCCATCGGTGTTGTCTACCAGGGAAACCGTTCCTGCTGCTGCATTGATCTCATCGATCGCATCCTGTACGTTGATAGCCGTAAGTCCGCTGGTGGTATTATCATACGGATTCGCACTGGCATTAGTATCGATAGTCTGGGTTGCCCCCGTTTCATCGGTATAGGTATAGGTGCCATCTCCATTATCGGCGATAGTAGAAATAGAAGTATCTGAAATCGTCGTTACATTTCCACCGGCATCAGTGAAAGTGTAAGTCCCATCGGTGTTGTCTACCAGGGAAACCGTTCCTGCTGCTGCGTTGATCTCATCAATTGCATCCTGTACATTGATGGCGGTAAGTCCGCTTGTTGTATTGTCATACGGGTTCGCAATTGCACGGGTATCCAGAGTTACCGGTGTTCCATCAAAGTTGTTGAAGGAATAGGTGCCGTCAAAATTATCTATGATATCAGACCGACTAATTGTCTGCGCTATTCCGTCTTCATTGGTATAGGTAAAAGTACCATCGGCATTGTCAACCAGTGTGGTTAAGGTTTCCGTAAAAATAGTTAACGTACCATCTTCCGAGGTGTAGGTGAAGCTCCCATCCCCATTATCAACTAAAGTGGAGATCGAAGTATCGCTGATTGTAGTCGTGTTTCCAGCAGCATCTGTAAAATCATAAGTGCCGTCCCCATTATCGACCAGGGCCACAGTACCCGCAGCGGCGTTGATCTCATCAATCGCATCCTGTACGTTGATCGCAGTAAGTCCGCTGGCGGTATTGTCATATGGGTTGGCACTGGCATTGGTATCGATGGTCTGGGTGGCTCCCGTCTCATCGGTATAGGTATAGGTGCCATCAGTATTATCTACTAATGTAGAGATGGATGTATCTGATATGGTAGTGACATTTCCTCCAGCATCAGTAAAAGTATAGGTCCCATCGGTATTGTCTACCAGGGATACCGTTCCGGCAAGGGCGTTGATCTCATCGATCGCATCCTGTACATTCAGTGCAGTAAGTCCACTTGCCGTATTATCATAAGGGTTCGCACTGGCATTAGTATCGATGGTCTGGGTGGCTCCAGTCTCATCGGTATAGGTGTAAGTTCCGTCTCCATTATCAGTAATGGTAGAGATAGAAGTATCTGAAATCGTCGTTACGTTTCCTGCTGCATCGGTGAAAGTATAGGTCCCATCGGTATTGTCTACCAGGGCCACCGTTCCTGCAGCCGCGTTGATCTCATCAATCGCATCCTGTACATTGATAGCCGTAAGTCCACTTACCGTATTATCATAAGGGTTCGCACTGGCATTAGTATCGATAGTCTGGGTTGCCCCCGTTTCATCGGTATAGGTATAGGTGCCATCGGTATTATCTACTAATGTAGAGATGGATGTATCCGTAATGGTCGTTACGTTTCCACCGGCATCAGTGAAAGTATAAGTCCCATCGGTATTATCTACCAGGGAAACCGTTCCGGCAAGGGCGTTGATCTCATCAATCGCATCCTGTACGTTGATAGCAGTAAGTCCGCTTGCCGTATTATCATAAGGGTTCGCACTTGCATTGGTATCGATGGTCTGGGTGGCTCCTGTTTCGTCTGTGTAGGTATAGGTGCCATCTCCATTATCAGTAATAGTAGAGATAGAAGTATCTGATATTGTCGTTACGTTTCCACCGGCATCGGTGAAAGTATAGGTCCCATCGGTATTGTCTACCAGGGCCACCGTTCCTGCAGCCGCGTTGATCTCATCGATCGCATCCTGTACATTGATAGCCGTAAGTCCACTTGCCGTATTGTCATAAGGGTTCGCACTGGCATTGGTATCGATGGTCTGGGTGGCTCCCGTCTCATCGGTATAGGTATAAGTTCCATCCGTATTATCTACCAGTGTAGAGATGGATGTATCCGTAATGGTCGTTACGTTTCCTGCGGCATCAGTAAAAGTGTAGGTCCCATCCGTATTATCAACTAATGAAACTGTTCCCGCAAGAGCATTGATCTCATCGATCGCATCCTGTACATTGATAGCCGTAAGTCCGCTGGTGGTATTATCATAAGGATTCGCACTGGCGTTGGTATCGATGGTCTGGGTGGCTCCAGTCTCATCGGTATAGGTATAGGTTCCATCGGTATTATCTACTAATGTAGAGATGGATGTATCCGTAATGGTCGTTACGTTTCCACCGGCATCAGTGAAAGTATAAGTCCCATCGGTATTATCTACCAGGGAAACCGTTCCGGCAAGGGCGTTGATCTCATCGATCGCATCCTGTACGTTGATAGCCGTAAGTCCGCTTGCCGTATTGTCGTATGGGTTCGCACTGGCATTGGTATCGATGGTCTGGGTGGCTCCCGTCTCATCGGTATAGGTATAGGTGCCATCGGTATTATCTACTAATGTAGAGATGGATGTATCTGATATGGTCGTTACGTTTCCACCGGCATCAGTGAAAGTATAGGTGCCATCGGTATTGTCTACCAGGGATACCGTTCCGGCAAGGGCGTTGATCTCATCAATCGCATCCTGTACGTTGATAGCAGTAAGTCCGCTGGCGGTATTGTCGTATGGGTTCGCACTGGCATTGGTATCGATGGTCTGGGTGGCTCCCGTCTCATCGGTATAGGTGTAAGTTCCGTCTGTATTGTCTACCAAAGTAGAAATGGACGTATCTGAAATCGTAGTTACGTTTCCACCTGCATCGGTGAAAGTATAGGTGCCATCGGTATTGTCTACCAGGGATACCGTTCCGGCAAGGGCGTTGATCTCATCGATCGCATCCTGTACGTTGATAGCCGTAAGTCCGCTTGTTGTATTATCGTAAGTTACCTCAGCAGCGGTCTGGTCGTCCGTTCCCAATAAGGCTGACAGATCAACAGTTTGCGTGTTTCCATCTTCTAGGGTTAGGGTCAGGATATTACTGGCATCCAGGCTGAAATTGGTTATGGTCTGATCGTCTGTATTGTCTAAATATGGACTTAAATCAACTGTTCCCCCGTCTTCAAGGGTTAGGATATTGCCGGCAAGGCTCAGTGCCTGATCATCCGTACCGGTATTGCTTAACGCGGAGAGATCAACAGTTACCGTATTTCCATCTTCAATATCAAGCGAAAGTATATTGGTAATATTGTTGAAACTAAAATTCTGCAGCTGCTGGTTATCACTGGAAGTCAACTCCCAGGAATCGCCATCCCAGAAATAGATAGTTCCCGTGTTGGTATTGACATAGATATCGCCGGTATCTGCCCCTGAGGGTGTGGTAGCCCCTGCCGAGGTCACCGCTGTTCCGCTGAGCACTTCACAATTACACTGGTCCTGCAAGGTCACAGTGGTTTGCGAGTAGGCGAAACCAGATAGCAGAAATAATAAGAGTAAGATTCTTTTATCCATGGTACTATCTTAACTTGTCGTATGGATACCCCTCAAATCACGAGGCGCATCGGTAATTCTTTTTTGGTTAGTTATTTCAAATAGCAACCCAACTTTCGCTGAAAGCATCGGTAGATCCCTTTGTTTAGAGATACTGGTTAAGCCCTGGTATCTCAATGCATACCAGGACCCTTCAGGTCCGGAACTTTCCGCTTTATTGGACAAATTGCTCATTATTTGAGTGTTATACGCTTCCAAAATGGAGTAAACACTAGTATAACAACGTACAAAATTAGCTTTATGGCTACCCCGGAGAAATATTTGTTGTGTAAGTGGCTTAGAGCAGGGTCAAGGGTAATAAAGTTGAGGTGTTCATCGAAAAAATCTCATTTTATTTGGAAATTTCATTGGTCGATCAGCTCAATAATTACGGGCTATGACAAATCGTTTTTGTAAGAAAAAACCTAAATATTGGCTTTTTTAGTAAGAATTACTAGGGCTGATTTCCGTTCACTCTGTAAGTGATTCTTCGGTTGGTGATAATAGTCCCTGAACCAACCACAATATTCACAACTGCGGTATCGCATAGGCCATGGGAATCACATACCTGGTAGGTAAAAGAATCAGATCCCATATATCCGGGATTAGGCGTATAACTAAAACTACCATCTGCATTTAAGGTGAGAACACCATTGGAGACATTTACTACGGGAGCAGTATTTACCGTCAGTACATCAGCGGGGTCACTGTCTGTATCGTTGCTTAGGACTCCTGGAGCTGCAATATTCAGAGTGTTGTTAGCCGTCATAATATAGGCGTCATTCTGTGGACAGGGAATACTCCATACGCCCAGGATATCCGAATTATCCACCACAGGGTCACAGCCCAGGAGTGGTGCAATGCCCAACTGGTATTCACCCGGTGTATCGATCACCACAGCATCCAAAGCTACGCCTGAAATGGTATCGAGACCATTCGCAGGGAATACCACTCCTGGTGTTAGGGAATACCAGGTGTATTCAGCGCTGGCCGAGTAAAATTCGGCCTGAAGCGTACGTGTTTGCCCTGTTGCACAGGAATCAAAAGGTCCCGGGTCAACTATTGTCGTATTTACCTGGGTGTCTTCTGCACTTCCCAAAAAATCTACTGGTCCTACAAAGTCTTTAAGTGAAGAAGTAAATGATGAGGAAGTTCGTGATTTGGCCATCAGCGCACTGAATGGGGCTTCGCAGGCTGCCCCGGATCCGAATAATGCTCTTGGGTCAAATCCTAGTTGGGTAAAATTCAAAGCTACTTCGGCAAAATAATCATTATTAAAATTAGCCGAATAACCTGAGGTATTGGTAGTTCCCCAAGGCGGTGCCTGAGTTGCCGATGGATTTACATTACTTAAAAGGCTGCCCGGAGGCACTACTATCTGTCCATAACCATAGGTACTTCCCCCATCAATATTGGATCCCCAGGTAAACGTAGAAGTACCTCCTGGGGAAGAACCGGGATTAAAAATAGCACGATCAACCCAAAGGCGAACTTCAACACCGGATACCCCGCCTCCACTGTAAGAGAAACCAATCACCATATCCCCGATCTGGGTCACATTACCAAAAGCGTCAAATTCCCAGGCCGTATGGCCTTCCTGAGTTCCCGAATTAATTAATCCTGAGCCGGAAGCTTCGATTTCGGAAACAAACAATTCAAAATCAACAAAATGGTTTCCGGATGAAGACAGGGTAGATATCATAAGGTTAACCCAAAGGTCATCTGTTACGTTGATCCCATCACGGCGCATGTGCACAGCGGCATCCACTATATCGGTTTTACTGGGTACCGTTCCTGAACCTATTCCCCAGGCAGACTGTGGATTATCACCATTTTTTCCACCTGTAAATGTAGTCTGGTCATTGGTTGTAAGGCTAGTATAATCCCTGGCGTAGCGGGTACTATACCAGATGTAACCGTTGTTAGTAGCGTAATTGGGTATGCTTTGCCTTAAATCAAAGGCTATATTATTATTGGCTGCCAGCTGCGCAGCATAACCCATGGCTATTGCAGTGGCTTCATCAATTACCCCGGATCCGGAAACCCCGTTGTAAAACCAGTCGTCCGTATTAACACCTGAGGTTGCATCTCCGGAGTAGGCATCAGCTTCTACACCGAAATTGGCCCCTACGCCTACCTGGCCGAGAACCGATGTTGATAAGCCTAGTGACATAGCCGTAAACAGGCATACCCTCATGAATAAGGGTTGAAAAGTATTGCTAAATAAAGCCCTGCCAATCTTCATTTTTTAATCAATCTTGCTTTCTAAAAAAATGGGCATTTTATACAAAGTAAATATGCCCAATGCTAGCAAGGGAATAAAATATTTGTTGTAAAACCCATGAATACTGATTTGGAACCCATAAAACATGTTGTAATGCCTTCAGGATTAATGGAGTAATTCAATTTCTTTGAATAACCAGAAAATCTTCTGTCAATCTTGATTTACACGGTAGGTAATTTTCCGGTTGGTAATCACCGTTTGCACTTTGAGGATACTCATGGGCGAAAACTCCGAAGTGCTGTTCCCCAGGGTGGCGGTTGCGGTAACCATATCCCCTAAGGCTACCGAAGGGGGTGCGGTAAAACTGAAATGGAAGCGGTTGGTATTGTCCGTGTTGCCATCTACGTCTGTATACGAAGAGCTGCCGGCGTCTAAATCAGCACCGCTTCCTTCCACCACGGTCCCCAGATAGGTCTGCCCTTCCCCGTAGTCTGTGCTGAACCCTAACTGGTTATCGCCAGTTGTAGCCGTGCCTTCGTTAATATCGGTCAGGAATACCTCAATGGTAGCTCCAGGTCTTGCCCATCCCTTAATTACCAGGTTGCTGCCTGCCACATATGCAGCGGTTATTATAGGAAAATTAAGACTTCCATTAGGTCCGTTGTCTATATCTCCATTCTCATTCAGGGTTACCCCGTCCCCTACTCCATTGGAATTGTCAATGTCGATCCCTAAAGCATCGGCTGTAGTTCCATTGGCGTAGATAGAGTTTTGGGAGATCAGGTTCCCGGAAGTGTCACCCCCCGCTACTACAATTCCTGCACCTCCATTTGCGGTAATGACATTATTGGAAATTGATGAATTATCTCCATGCAGGCGTATCCCCGCATTTTCGATATCTCCGCCGCAAGTGCCTCCATCCTGACCTGAAGTGGTGATTGTATTTTCACTTATTGCCAGACCTCCCGAATAACCATCAGTTTCAATACCCAGGCCTGCCGCAGCTTCTATCAGGTTACGTTGAATGGTAATACCGGTACCACTTAGGATTTGAATATTGTCATCGCAGGGGCCATCCCCGTTTGTTGTGATATGGTTATCCTGAATAACTGTTGTGGTTCCCCCATCAACCAGGATTCCTGAATCCGTATTGGTAGCAATATAGTTCCCCGTAATGTTAACAGTTCCTGCAGTAACTTCAATGCCATTATCTATGGTACCCGCATTGGCCCCACTTGCATTTACCCCCAACAAATTATTGTTGATCGTAGCGCTTCCAGCATCCACCCGTATACCGGAATTGTTATCCGCATACACGGCAAGATTTCTTATCACAACACCATTTCCTTGAGTTCTGAATACATCTCCCTGGTTTTTATGGATTTGTATTTCTGGTAATTCATAATTGGGTAAAGCAATGGCCGAGATCCCTACGTTGGTACCCCCTGCTCCAATGGTTCCCGAATTGCTGTCCCCGGAATAGGCGGTTTGCGTTCTGCCGTCTATGATCGTATTATCACCCGTGATATCACTTAAGGGGCCAGAATTAAATAAGGTGATATCAAATATCCCACTGGCATAGTTAGGATCTGCCGAACGCCCCAGGGCATCACCCGTTGGTGGAATCATAAAGACCGAGGTATCTTCCCCTGCTGCCGGATCAAAAATGGCATTGGCTTCAATATCGAGGCCGGTCTCTCCCAATCCATTGGAATTCAATACAAACAGTTCCAGAGAACCCTGCCCATCTTCATTGGTGTTTACAATCGTATTGAAATTAAAACCAAAATCCAATCCGGCTACACCTTCCGATACTATGGTAACTGCGGCTACGGACTGGGCACCTGTGAGAGTTCCTGCAGAGGGGTCGGTAGCTGTGGGATCTGCACCCCCAACCTCATTAGTGCGTTCCACAATGGTACTGGTAATATATTCTGTTTTAAAGGTCTGAACGGGCATGCAATCTACACAGGCACCTCCACCCGGACGGGAAGAAATTACGGTCTCATTTACCACTCTTACGCTATAGGTTCCATCGATCATACCCGCAAAAACATAATTACCACTGGCATCCGTGGTTTGCGTATCCACCAGACTTCCCCCTGCGTCCCATAATTCAACTGTCGCCCCTGATATGGGCACCCCTGAGGCTGTTGCATAATTCCTTCCGGCCCCTCCCCCATAATTTACATCTTCAAATACACGACCTGTGATCAAGTTAGAAGGCACTTTAAGTACTACCGCATTCATGATCACATAATCCTGTCCCACATTGACCTGCGTAGTGGCAGAAGTTTCACCGGGTAAAATAAAGGCAGAGACATCATAGGTGTCTAAATCCACCCCGTGCGAGGCGGTATTATTTACATTGGGAATTACGGTATTGTCAAAATGTGTGGAGTTAAAGGGATTATTGGTCGTTGTTCCGTTATTATCTCCATCTCCGGTTAACAGGTTAGTTCCTGATAGTGGAGTGGTAAATTGTAGGGATTCATTATTTGCCAAGGTCTGATCTCCTTCCCAGGACAGGGAACTGGTTTTGGAACCTACAGATCCAATAGCATAAAAGCCACTCAAGGAGAAAGTCGATGAAGAATTTTGGTTTCCATCAAAGCCCTGGTATAAATTAATTGTCGAAGCTGGCAAACTTGGGTCTGAATAAAAAATCATCAGGGCCCAACCGCCTAATACCACATTATAACTGCAGTAATTACCTGTATTATCAATGGTTAATCCTGAAAAGTCATAAACATTGGTCGTGGGGTTTGGAATTGACTGTACAATGGAAGTAACATCGCTGAAAAATCCATAAAAGGACATTCCCAAAATTGAGGAAGTATACCCCACACTACCATCCACGGTACTTCCCTCAAAAGTCACCTGGGAATCTGCAGTAGCGCCGGAATGCGACCAGTATAAATAAGCTGCTTCAATCGTAGCTCCCGCAGGTATAGGGGCGCTCAGGGTATTTGAGGAAGCAGTGGTAATTGCACAGGGATTTCCCGTATTCGGCTGTGTTCGCAGGGTTCCCGCTGTAGAGGTGTAATCCATATATCCATCAAATTCCCGGAACAAAGCCAGGGGGGTATTACCAAAAATAACCTCATTATCCGTAATCGTTCCCGTCCCTGTAGCGCCAAGGCTAACTGAAGGATCGGAACTGCCCGTAAATTCTATACGGTAAGTTTCATCTGATTCAAAAAGTGTATCATCGGTAATAGAAACCGTAATTTGTTCGGTATCCCCGACCGTTCCGTTAAAACTTAAAACACCTCCTGTAATGGCCGTATAATCGCTACCTGCAGTAGCCGTTATATCTGCTGTCTGATAGTTTACCGTAAACGGGCCGGCGGTATTCTGTCCAACATGGGTGGCCGTAAATGTTGCGGTCCCTGCCCCTTCATCCACAGAAACGTTATCAATAGAAATTGCAGGATTAATTACAGCGGTAAATAGCACATTATCCACAAAGATGGTTTCGCTATTACCCCAGTTTCCACTTCCGGTGATGAATCGAATCGAAGAAGCAGCCGACATTTCATTGGCTGCGAGATTATAATTTACAGATCCACTGCCGGCAAGGGTTGCCACGGTATTGTAGCTGCTGCCATCCCATAATTGGACCAATATGCTTTCGTTACCATTGGTCCGGTTAAAATCCAGGGTCAAGGTGGCACTCACTGCAGCCGAAAGATCCAGATTCCTGGTTATGAAACGGTTATCCAGGTTCTGAAACCGCAATTGATTGCTGTTTATCTGTATCCTTCCACCTGAGGGATCAGTCCCTTCGTTAGTTTCTACCCAGCCTCCTGAGAAATTGAGCGTACCGTCATTGTTGGAATAGGAAACAGAACTAAAGGTATCGGAATAAGTAACCTGGCCCATGACCGGAGAGGCCATAAACAAGATACCCAGCAAAAGGAATATGCTGATATAAAGCTTACTTGACATGTAGCTGACACTTATTCAGTTCATTCAAATGTAAGCCGACTCTTTAGGCAGGCTAAATATTTGTTGTGTATCAGCTATTTATCCGGGTAAAAACCGAAATAGTAAAGGTGAAGGACTCCAGAAACTTGTTAAAAATTTACTTTAAGCATGTATTTTATCGATCAATCCCCGATGCTAAAGCTCCAAAAGCAAATTCAAAATTGAAAGAATTAATAAGATTTTTCCTATTCTCCGCAAATGATAAATTCCGTACGCCTGTTTTTTTCATGCTCTTTGTCCGGACACCTGACCCCGTTTGGACAATCCTTATTGGCCAGTTGTGTTTCCCCGTAGCCTTCCGCCTCCAATCTGTCAGGATTGATATTTTCCGAATTTGCCAGAATATAGTCTACGGTAGCCTGTGCCCTTCTTTTTGAAAGATCCATATTGTAGGCATCAGGTCCCTGGGCATCCGTATGGGCCTTGAGTTTGATATTTAGACTGGGGTATTTCTCCATAATGGCAATAACCAATTCAATCTGCGGCTTGGCATCGTCCCGGATAATATCCTTGTCAAAATCAAAATAAATGGTGCTGCGCAATTCAGGAATAAGGACGGACAAATCATCCCCGCAGGTTAACTCGTCGCGCTCCAGGTAGAAATCAATAATCCTTGGCGGGCGACATTTGCCTCGCTCCAGAAATTCCTCTGCCGGGATATATCCCTCAGTCTGGGCCCTGACAAAATTCAACTGGTAACGATCCAGATTCAGGCTATACTGCCCGTTCTCATCAGTGAAAGTGCTGAGGATTTCCTCATTATCCTCATTGATTACTTTGATAGTGGCTCCGATCAGTAATTCGTTGGTTACCTTATCTCTAACGGTGCCGGTTACTGTCTGTATGCATTCAGGAGCCTTGGTAAAAGAGTAGATATCGTCATAACCCATACCTCCTTCACGGTTGGAGGCAAAATATCCCATACCTGTTTCCTCATTGATCACCAGACTAAAGTCGTCCATATTACTATTGACTGGTTCTCCCAAATTTTCAATAGCGCTCTGGGGTCTGTCTGCTTCAATCCTGGTAGAAAAAATATCCAGACCACCCAGTCCGGGATGTCCATCTGAAGAAAAATATAAAATACCTGCACTGCTCACAAAAGGAAAAGTTTCCCGAGCTCCTGTATTTATGTTCCCCTGTAGCGGTTTGGGTTCTTCTGTAATACTGCCATCTTCATTAATGGATACCACATACAGGTTGGATTCTACCGAAGGATTATGCCTGTCTGAGGCAAAATAAAGGCTGCGTTCATCAGGGCTCAAGGCAGGATGTGCTGTAGAAAAATCATCTGAATTTATCGATAGATCATCCTCAACTACCCATGTATCGTCCTGCAACTGCGCTCGGTATATTTTAAGCCTTACAATTCCCTGCTCATCCTCAACTATCTTACCACTCTTGTAATTATTACCAGTGAAATACATCGTCTGACCATCCTTTGTGAATATGGAAGATGATTCATGTACGCGGGTAGTAAATTCAGGATCTAAATCAAATTTGGCAGGCTTGTTTCGGGAAACACTATCCACATCAATCTTATACAAATCCAGGAAATCCATGGCATTCCAGGTGTGGCGGTATCGGGCCAGGTTCCCGGTATCCCGGTCAGAAGAAAAAATCAAGCCCTCTTTATAGAAAGAAGGTGCCAGATCCGAATACTTAGAATTAATTTTCATATCCATTTCAGCCATAGCGTATCTGCCTTTCGCTGCAGCGATGTCCTCTAAATAATCCTTTCCACTCAGAAAATTTTTAGCACGCCCATCCTCTGCTACCATGTCGGCAAATTCCTGCATGATTGCATCTGATTTTTCATATTGTTTGAGCGATTTCAGGCTCTGGGCATACTTGAAGTAATACTCAGGACCTACTATACCAGCCTTGTCTTTGTAATTATCCAGCAGCATTCCGTAATTCTTCGCTGCTTTCTGATAGTTGGAATTGAAATAATAGGAATCCCCCACCAACTTGAGCATATTGGGGGTCATGTACTGGTTTTCGTTTTTGGCCAGTACAGCTTCATAAATATCAATGGAAATACTATAGGATTTATCCTTGAATTTTCTATCCGCTTTCTTTATGTATTTCTTAAGTCGTGCTGAATCTCGTGCTGTCAGTGGCTCTTTCTGTGCCCTGATTGCGGTGAACAGGCAGGAGAAGATGAATAGGACAGGAAGTATTTTTTTAATCATAACAACCAATAAGAATTAAAAGAATCTAGGTGAAACCAGGCGTTGAAAGGATTTGATCAGTTCAAATCTTAAAAACACCTCAAAAGAGCCATCATTGAATGCAGTGCTACCCAGTTCAGTAGTTTCCCTGTCATAGGCCAGACCGATCATAAGTTGTTCGCTAACCTGAAACCCGAATAAAGCACTTACAGCGGCATCCCAGCGATATGCAGCTCCCAGTGAAAATTTCTCATTAAAAAGAAAACTGGCTGAAAGGTCTAATTGAATTGGCGCTCCACTTACTACTTTGGTAAGTAGCGCAGGTTTAAACTTGGTATTGCTATTGAGGTCAAAAACATAGCCGGTGATCAGGTAGAAATTGATCCGCTCCGTGGACAAAAACTGCACAGAATTGGCATCCCGCTGCGAATTATCAAAATAATCCGCTTCCAATAAATTTGGAGCAGAGAGGCCAGCGTAGAATCTATTGGTATGGTAATATAGTCCGAGGCCTACATTGGGGGAAAAGTTATTTTCAATATTATCACCCTGTATGGGTTCGCTATCAAAATTACGTAAGCCTTCAAAATCAAGGTTCAACAGACTACCCCCTGCCTTTAAACCAAATGAAAGTTTACCCTCCTGTGAAACATCCAGGGTATAGGAAATGACAGCATCAAAATAGGTTTCCTGCACCACACCATCTCCAATATTATCGTTAACTATAGATATTCCATAACCCAGTTTGCTATTCCGGATGGGGGAATGCAAATTCAGGGTTTGGGTTTTAGGTGCACCATCCAGCCCTACCCACTGGGAGCGGTAAAGCGCAGCTATACTCAATTGGCCACGAGAACCAGCGTAGGCCGGGTTAACACTCATGGTATTGTACATGTACTGGGTGTACTGTGCGTCCTGCTGTGCATGTAATCCTGTATAGCAGGACGCGATTACGAATACTAGGGCAACTAGTTTATTTCTAAAGGTCATATGCTGGTCTAAGTTATTTGCTTATGTACAGATACCCCTTGTCTGTAATATTTTTCTGATCTTTTTCGTACTCAAAGATATAGAAATATACGCCGGCAGGAAGATATTCATTGACACTAATCGTTGACCTACCCCTTGATCTACCGTCAAACACATTGGTCAGATTGTTGTAATTATTACCTTCATACACTATTATTCCCCAGCGGTTGTATATCTGTAGGGAATTGTTCAGTGCGGCCTCTACCCCCCTGATAAACAAGAAGTCGTTCCTTCCATCTCCATTAGGGGTAACCATTTGATTAACCTCAATTTCCAACGGTTCAGTATCCAGATTAATGACAGTAGGGTCATCTGGTTCCCCGTCATTATTAGCATCAAAATCTGTAGGATTATTCGGGTCGTCAGACTCATCCGTCACCGGACCGGCTGCACTGTCACCATCAACCGTAGCCGTGTTGATGAATACGCTATTGGCTACATCTTCCGCCGTAATTTGATGTTCAGCCGTTACCACTGCAGTTTCTCCCGGATTCAAACTAGAAATGGGCGAGCCTGAGGTAATATCAGCATTAGGATCTGTCACCACAAGGTTTTGCAGGATAAGGTTACCGGTATTGATTACCGTCAAGGTATAGGTTACTATTTCTCCGGCTTCGCTGAAGGTTGGACTATCTGCAGCCTTAAGCAATGATACGGTAGCTAACTGCTCGATCAGGGTCACCGTTGGATCATCTGGATTTCCATCCCCGTCGGAGTCTATATCAGACGAATCATCAGGATCGTCAGACAGACTGCTGATTGGTTCGCCATCTGGTACATCGGCCATGACAAAAGCTGAATTGCTAAAACTGCCATTTTCGATATCCTGTTGCGTTAGTGTGTAAACCGCAGTAAAAGTGGTGTCGTCAGACTGACCGGGCTCCAGGGTGGCCAGCGGACCTCCACTAACCTCTACAAGAGGGTCCATTACTTCAATGTTACCCAGTGTTATAGTACCGGTATTGGTTAACACAAAAGTGTAACTGATGGTTTCACCTGCCTGGAAGATCCCGTCCTCGTTTTCATCATTAAAGGTATCGATCTTTAGCAGCGTTATTCCTGCTATACCCATTGGTGGATCACCGAAATCGGTAACGGTAGGATCATCCGGGTTACCATCCCCATCAATATCACGGTCTGTTGGATCGTCCGGGTCGTCAGACAAACTACTAATAGCTTCTCCGTCCGGTACATCTGCATTAACAGTTGCACTATTGGCGAAACTGCCATTCTGCACGTCCTCCTGAGTCACTGTGTAAACCGCAGTAAATGTTGTACTGTCGCTCTCGCCGGGTTCCAAGCTGGCCAATGGCCCTCCAGAAACAGTTACCAAGGGATCCGTTACTGTGATATTCCCCAGCGTTATATTGCCAGTATTGGTCACTACAAATGTGTAACTAATAGTTTCTCCTGCCTGTACTACTCCATCTCCATTTTCATCATTGAAAGTATCAATCTTCAGGAGCGTTACATTGGGCATTACAGGTGGTGTTCCAAAATTGGTTACGGTAGGATCATCCGGGTTACCGTCTCCGTCAATATCACGGTCGGTCGGATCATCGGGATCGTCAGACAAACTACTGATAGGCTCACCTTCAGGTAAATCTGCACTTACGGTAGCGCTGTTGGTAAAATTACCAGCATCCAGATCTTGCTGGGTAATGGTGTATTCAGCTGTAAAAGTAGTGCTGTCAGATTCACCAGGCCCGAGGCTTGCCAAAGGACCTCCTGAAACCGTCACCAGGGGATCGGTTACTGTTACATTCTCCAGGGCAACATTTCCTGTGTTCGCAACGGTAAAGATATAGCTGATAGTTTCCCCTACCTGATAATCCATATCGCCATTCTCATCATTAAACACATCTACTTTTAATAGCGTTATGTTTGGAGCCGGGACAAAGGGATCCAGGTAATCAGGGGTGCCATCCTCGTCTGTATCGTCATTGGTGGGATCACCGTCCTGGTCTATATCTTCGTCAGGAGTTATGATACCATCCCCGTCATCGTCAATGTCGCGGTAGTTTACATCTTCAGTGCCGTCCGTATCGGGAAGGTCGTTGGCAGGGTCATCGATCTCGTCGTTGACATCAAAGCCATCGTTGACATCACTGCCCTCATAGCCATCATCCAGTCCGTCGCCATCGGTATCCGTGCCCGTGAAGGTTTGATCCGGGATGCCGTCGAAGTTAAAGTCGTTGCCTTCATTGTTATCAGCTACCAGGTCATTGTCTGTGTCGCCGTCCAGGTAATCTACCTCATCCGTGCCATCTGTGTTTACAGGAGTAAGGCCTTCATCGCCTGAGCCTTCATAGGCGTCATCCAGTCCGTCATTGTCACTGTCATTTCCCGTAGGTGGGATATAACCCGCCGTGGTCTGTGCCTCTACATTGTCCGGAATACCGTCATCATCTGAGTCGATATCCAGGTGATCGGGTTTGCCGTCTCCGTCGCTGTCCTGAGGATCGGTAAGCGGATCGTCGTCTCCATCCAGGTTAGGATCTTCAACAGTATCCAGGATACCATCATTATCATCATCAATATCCACTACATCAGGAACACCATCATCATCCGTATCCGGACCATTGTCTGGATCCAGGTAATCAGGAGTACCATCCTCGTCTGTATCGTCATTGGTAGGATCGCCGTCCTGGTCTATATCTTCGTCAGGAGTTATGATACCATCCCCGTCATCGTCAATGTCGCGGTAGTTTACATCTTCAGTGCCGTCCGTATCGGGAAGGTCGTTGGCAGGGTCATCGATCTCGTCGTTGACATCAAAGCCGTCGTTTACATCACTGCCCTCATAGCCATCATCCAGTCCGTCGCCATCGGTATCCGTGCCCGTGAAGGTTTGATCCGGGATGCCGTCGAAGTTAAAGTCGTTGCCTTCATTGTTATCAGCTACCAGGTCATTGTCCGTGTCGCCGTCCAGGTAATCTACCTCATCCGTGCCATCTGTGTTTACAGGAGTAAGGCCTTCATCGCCTGAACCTTCATAAGCGTCATCCAGTCCGTCATTGTCACTGTCATTTCCCGTAGGTGGGATATAACCCGCCGTGGTCTGTGCCTCTACATTGTCCGGAATACCGTCATCATCTGAGTCAATGTCCAGGTGATCGGGTTTGCCGTCTCCGTCGCTGTCCTGAGGATCGGTAAGCGGATCGTCGTCTCCATCCAGGTTAGGATCTTCAACAGTATCCAGGATACCATCATTATCATCATCAATATCCACTACATCAGGAACA
>JAJTJC010000028.1 GCA_021295155.1 Flavobacteriaceae bacterium D16
AGTAACTTCTCTAGAAAGGAGGTGTTCCAGCCGCACCTTCCGGTACGGCTACCTTGTTACGACTTAGCCCTAGTTACCGGTCTTACCCTAGGCCGCTCCTTACGGTGACAGACTTCAGGTACCCCCGGCTTCCATGGCTTGACGGGCGGTGTGTACAAGGCCCGGGAACGTATTCACCGGATCATGGCTGATATCCGATTACTAGCGATTCCAGCTTCACGGGGTCGAGTTGCAGACCCCGATCCGAACTGTGACCGGTTTTATAGATTCGCTCCGCCTTGCGACGTGGCTGCTCATTGTACCGGCCATTGTAGCACGTGTGTAGCCCAGGACGTAAGGGCCGTGATGATTTGACGTCATCCCCACCTTCCTCACGGTTTGCACCGGCAGTCCCGTTAGAGTCCCCAACTTTACTTGCTGGCAACTAACGGCAGGGGTTGCGCTCGTTATAGGACTTAACCTGACACCTCACGGCACGAGCTGACGACAACCATGCAGCACCTTGTAATGAGTCCGAAGAAAAGCCTATCTCTAAGCCTGTCCCACTACATTTAAGCCCTGGTAAGGTTCCTCGCGTATCATCGAATTAAACCACATGCTCCACCGCTTGTGCGGGCCCCCGTCAATTCCTTTGAGTTTCATTCTTGCGAACGTACTCCCCAGGTGGGATACTTATCACTTTCGCTTGGCCACCGAGTCCGAAAACCCAACAGCTAGTATCCATCGTTTACGGCGTGGACTACCGGGGTATCTAATCCCGTTCGCTCCCCACGCTTTCGTCCATCAGCGTCAGTCGATAGTTAGTGACCTGCCTTCGCGATTGGTGTTCTATGTAATATCTATGCATTTCACCGCTACACTACATATTCCAGCCACTCCACTATGACTCAAGACAACCAGTATCAAGGGCAGTGCTACAGTTGAGCTGCAGCATTTCACCCCTGACTTAATCGCCCGCCTGCGGACCCTTTAAACCCAATGATTCCGGATAACGCTCGGACCCTCCGTATTACCGCGGCTGCTGGCACGGAGTTAGCCGGTCCTTATTCTTACAGTACCGTCACCAGGGTACACGTACCCCTTATTCTTCCTGTATAAAAGCAGTTTACAACCCGTAGGGCCGTCTTCCTGCACGCGGCATGGCTGGATCAGGCTTGCGCCCATTGTCCAATATTCCTCACTGCTGCCTCCCGTAGGAGTCTGGTCCGTGTCTCAGTACCAGTGTGGGGGATCCCCCTCTCAGGGCCCCTACTTATCGTAGCCTAGGTAAGCCGTTACCTTACCTACTAGCTAATAAGACGCATAGCCATCCTTTACCGTTAAAACTTTAACTATCATATGATGCCAAATAATAGTACTATGGGATATTAATCCGGATTTCTCCGGGCTATCTCCCTGTAAAGGGTAGGTTCTATACGCGTTACGCACCCGTGCGCCGGTCGTCAGCGGTTTGCAAGCAAACCCTGTTACCCCTCGACTTGCATGTGTTAAGCCTGCCGCTAGCGTTCATCCTGAGCCAGGATCAAACTCTTCATTGTTAGATCGTAAATAACATCACTATAACAATAAAAATATCAGATCCTGCCCCTTGTTTCCTCATTGTTTTGGAAATAATTCTTATTAAACTTCTCTATATCAACTATCCGAAAATAGCCAACATAAAAACGCTTGCTTCTGCCAAAATTTCAATGAACTTAGTTAATATCGCTCT
>JAJTJC010000030.1 GCA_021295155.1 Flavobacteriaceae bacterium D16
CGGGGCTGACGGGGCTGATGGGGCTGACGGAAATGGAATTGCTTCTACTGTAGATAATGGTAATGGTACTTTCACCCTGAACTTTACTGATGGAACCAGCTATACCACTGCTGATCTGACCGGACCTGCTGGTGCGGATGGTGCTGATGGTGTTAACGGTGCGGATGGTGCGGATGGGGCTGATGGAAACGGAATTGCTTCTACTGTAGATAATGGTAATGGTACTTTTACCCTGAATTTTACTGATGGGACCAGCTATACCACTGCTGATCTTACCGGACCTGTAGGACCTGCTGGCGCGAATGGTGCTGATGGTGTTAACGGTGCGGATGGTGCTGACGGGGCTGACGGAAACGGAATTGCTTCTACTGTAGATAATGGTAATGGTACTTTTACCCTGAATTTTACTGATGGGACCAGCTATACCACTGCGGATCTTACCGGACCTGCTGGCGCGGATGGTGCTAACGGTGCGAATGGTGCTGACGGTGCTAACGGTGCGGATGGGGCTGATGGAAACGGAATTGCTTCTACTGTAGATAATGGTAATGGTACTTTTACCCTGAATTTTACTGATGGAACCAGCTATACCACTGCTGATCTTACCGGACCTGTAGGACCTGCTGGCGCGAATGGTGCTGATGGGGCTAACGGAACTGATGGTGCTGACGGGGCTGATGGGGCTGACGGAAACGGAATTGCTTCTACTGTAGATAATGGTAATGGTACTTTTACCCTGAACTTTACTGATGGAACCAGCTATACTACTGCTGATCTTACTGGACCTGTAGGACCTGCTGGTGCGAATGGGGCTGATGGTGCTGACGGGGCTGATGGGGCTGATGGAAACGGAATTGCTTCTACTGTAGATAATGGTAAT
This sequence comes from Flavobacteriaceae bacterium D16, assembly GCA_021295155.1. Lineage (GTDB taxonomy): Bacteria > Bacteroidota > Bacteroidia > Flavobacteriales > Flavobacteriaceae > Lentiprolixibacter. The sequence continues at coordinate 881 of JAJTJC010000030.1, forward strand.
GGTACTTTTACCCTGAATTTTACTGATGGAACCAGCTATACCACTGCTGATCTTACCGGACCTGCTGGTGCGAATGGTGCTGATGGTGCTAACGGTGCTGATGGTGCTGATGGAAACGGAATTGCTTCTACTGTAGATAATGGTAATGGTACTTTCACCCTGAATTTTACTGATGGAACCAGCTATACTACTGCGGATCTTACTGGACCAGTCGGACCTGCTGGCGCGAATGGTGCTGACGGGGCTAACGGTGCGGATGGTGCTGATGGAGCTGACGGAAACGGAATTGCTTCTACTGTAGATAATGGTAATGGTACTTTCACCCTGAACTTTACTGATGGAACCAGCTATACCACTGCTGATCTTACCGGACCTGCTGGTGCGGATGGTGCTGATGGTGTTAACGGTGCGGATGGTGCTGACGGGGCTGATGGAAACGGAATTGCTTCTACTGTAGATAATGGTAATGGTACTTTCACCCTGAACTTTACTGATGGAACCAGTTATACCACTGCTGATCTTACCGGACCT